>NZ_CP132483.1:0-3134053 GCF_030770295.1 Lacticaseibacillus styriensis | reverse complement strand
AAGCGCCCCTCCTCTAAATAGCGGTTGTCATCAGCATCCAAAAAAGCCGCCGATGACCAACATGTGGTGATACGCGAACATCACATCAGCGCATAAAAAAACCACGGCAACTTCTATAGTTGTCAACAAGTGGATCAGCAAACGCTAAATGTGGGTTAACCTAAAATTGCCGACTTAAACACAGGCCGATCAAGATGGACAGGATTAAGTTCGGCTAACGAGTGAATATAATGGCTGGTTTTGGTTAGGTCGAAAAATGTTCTGCAAAAATAAGTTTAGCATTGCGGAACCGAGTTTTCCACAGAAACCACAGTTTTCCACAAACAAAAATTCGCGAAATAAACAAGGTGCGAACAAATTATCCCCAACCCTGAGGACACCTACACCACACTAACCAGAAAAATGCAGTTATGCACATGTTGTCTGTGGAACCGAAACCTTGTAGCAGTAAGTGTTTCACAAGATATGAACAGGCTTCTGACAGCTTGTGGATAACTATATCAACACCCATGTGATTCTGCGAATTAGCTGTGCGCTATTTGTGCATAACAATTAAGATCGCTTTTTGCGATACACAACTTATCCACAGGTCAACCAACAACAGTGCGTAACTGTCAGAGCAGCAAAAAGCCCAAAAAAAGATCCACCATGTCAGCGAAAAAACCTTGACGCAGCTTGCGTCCTCGTGTAAACTCGGATGATGTCTGATAATGCAAGTCATCTTAAAAAGATAAATCGGGTTTTATAGGAGGTGTCGTCAATGACAACCAAACGTACTTTCCAACCAAAGAAACGTCACCGCGAACGTGTTCATGGTTTCATGAAGCGAATGAGCACAAAGAACGGCCGCAAAGTTTTAGCACGCCGTCGCGCTAAAGGACGTAAAGTATTATCCGCCTAAGCCACTGACCGCGTCAGTGGTTTTTTTAAGAGCGCGAACCGGCGCGGTTAGAAGCCGGAGCATAAGTGGCCTCAGCCCTAAATGGCTGGTCTTTGGCCATTTAGGGCTGAGGTCCTTATGTGCAGGCTTCTGCGCCGGTGAGCGCGTTTCGGAGAGTTCTCGGCTAGCCAACCGTGATGGCGGTCTTTGCCATTGCGACCAAGGTCCTTACACGCAGGTTTCTGGGCCTGTGAGCGCGTTTCGGAGAGCATCAGCAAACAAGGGCTGGGTCTTTTGCCATTTAGGGCTGAGGTCCTTATGTGCAGGCTTCTGCGCCGGTGAGCGCGTTTCGGAGAGTTCTCGGCCATTCCCAATTAAGGGAGCCGCCGATCTTACCCGCAACCCCCCCGAAACCAAACCCCACCAGCCATCCAATGAACGGCAACGACCCGATTGTTGGTCGTTGCCGTTCATTTTATTCATCGCCCATTTTTCCATCTATCATATAAAATCGGCAGTCATCTGCTGATACATATAGGAAAACATCAAATCGTCTTGTATACTTAGAACCAGATTGTGAGGGAGCATCATTGCGCAAGTCGTATCGGATCAAAAAAGAAGCTGAATTTCAAAATGTGTTTGACCACGGCGATTCGGTTGCCAACCGCAATTTTGTGATCTATCACATGAAACGGGATCAACCCCATTTTCGGGTGGGGATCTCTGTAGGCAAAAAAGTCGGCCATACCGCCGTGATGCGAAATCAGATTAAACGCTATATTCGCCAAAGTCTGCTCGAGTTAAAACCCGACATTGATCCGCAGACCGATTTTCTGGTCATTGCGCGTAAGTCTGCTAACCAGCTTGATATGGCTGAAACCAAGAAGAACCTGATTCATGTCATGCGCTTGGCGGGCATCCTGAACGAAGATATCGAGGTCATCTGACCATGCTTAGGTTAAGAGAGGGATTATTTGTGAAAAATCGTCAAATCAAACGCATGCTTGTCATTGTGAGCATGCTGAGTCTGGTTTTCATTCTGACCGCCTGTGGCACGGCGCCAGTGTCAGAACATAGTACCGGGTTCTGGGATCGTTATGTTGTTTACACGGCCGGCCAATTTGTTATCTGGCTGGCAAATCTGTTTGGCGGCAACCCTGGTGTCGGGATTATCGCCTTCACCCTGATCATCCGGATTTTGATTTTCCCGTTGAGTTACCTGTCCATCAAGAGTATGGCCAAGCAACAGGAACTCGCTCCGCAGATGAAAGAGCTGCAACAAAAATACAGTTCTAAGGACACGGAAACCCAGACCAAGCTGCGTGACGAAACCCAGAAACTTTATGCTTCTGCGGGCGTCAATCCAGTGATGGGCTGTTTGCCAATCGTGATTCAGATGCCATTTCTGATTGCGCTGTATCAAGCGATTCTGCGAACAACATCGCTGCAATCCGGAACTTTTCTATGGATGAACCTGTCCAAACCCGATCCATGGTGGGTCATGCAGATTCTGGCCACCTTATTTACATTAGGCACCAGCATTTTATCCATGATGGCTCAGCCAACCCGCAACTCAAGCAGTTGGATTATGATGATCATTTCGCCGCTGATGATTTTTGTTTTCTCAGTAACCTTACCAAGTGCGCTGGCCATTTACTGGGTTGTTACCAACGCCTTTTCAATGGTTCAGCAGTTACTGATTCAAAACCCATTCAAGATTCGGCGCGAGCGTGAAGAAAAAGCGCGGGCGGAGAAGGAGAAAGAACGGGCACTCAAAAAGGCGTATAAGAAAGCGACCAAACGGCGTAAATAACAACGGGAGGAAGCAAGATGCCAACCTTTCAAGGCAGTACGATTCAAAAAGCCATCGAAACCGGGCTGAAGCAACTTGGCTTACCACGTGATGCGGTCAGCGTTCAAGTCGTTCAGGAAAACAAGAACGGCTTCCTGGGCTTCATGCGTAAGCCGGCCATTGTCAATCTAAAACCACTGGAGCCACCTGCAGATCCTGCGCCTGATCCGAAAACCGACCATGATCCTGCAGGCAAATCGAGGCCGGGCAAGCTTGCAGTGGCATTAACCGACACTGCCGGCAAGAAAATTGCCAGTGCGTTTAACGATATCACCACTAAAAAGCGCGACAATCAAACAGCGCTGGCGATGGTGCAAAGCTATCTGGAAGATATCACCACCGGCATGGGAATCAAAACGCAAGTCACCAGCGAACGTCAGGGCAATACCGTCACCTTCCAACTCAAAACCGATGAGGAAGGGCTGTTAATCGGTAAACATGGCAAGATTATCAATGCCATTCAATACTTAGCCCAGACCGAATTCAACCATTATGCCAAAAGCAAATGGACGATTATGTTGGATGTTGGCGATTATCGCGAACGCCGCCAAGCCACCGTTACACGTTTAGCCGAACGCACCGCGCGTGAGGTTCTGGCAACCGGCAAGGCGATCTACTTAGATCCAATGCCATCATTCGAACGCAAGGCCATTCACACGACCCTAGCCGACAATCAATACGTCGACACCCATTCTGAAGGCGTCGACCCCCGCCGCTACGTCGTGGTCACACCAAAACGACCGTAACTAACTTTTGACAAGCAGCGTTGATTTAAGTATGATGGTCACAGTTTAATAACGATGAAGTAGTCAAAGTGCTTTATCCAGTCTCTCCCAAACAGGGGCAGAGACTGGATTCGGCGCTTTTTTTGTGAAGTGAGCGTGAGCCAGCCCGGTTAGAAGCCGGAGTGTAAGTGGCCTCGGGCGTGATGGCGGTCTTTGCCATTGCGACCGAGGTCCTTACACGCAGGCTTCTGGGCTGGGGAGCGCGTTATGGAATGCCACAGTAAAAAGCCCCTCCGCAGCTTAACCACCGTCACCATCCAAAACCTTCTCAACACACAAACTATCAAAAAAGGAGTCTTCCGTTATGTCTACATCTATCACTGCTTACGACACCATTGCAGCGATTTCGACACCGCCTGGCGAAGGTGCGATCAGCATTGTCCGGCTCAGCGGCGAAACCGCCGTCACAACTGCCAACAAAGTCTTCAAAGGCAAAGACCTCACAAAAGTCAAAAGTCATACGATTCATTACGGCCACATTGTCGATCCGGAAAGCGGCGACTTGATTGATGAAGTGATGGTGAGTGTGATGTTGGCGCCAAAGACGTTCACCCGCGAAGATGTGGTTGAAATCAACTGTCACGGCGGCATTGTTGCGACTAATCGCATTTTGCAATTATTGCTTGGCGAAGGAGCCCGCATGGCCGAGCCAGGCGAATTTACCAAACGGGCCTTCTTAAATGGGCGGATTGATCTCACTGAAGCCGAGTCGGTCATGGATCTGATCCGGGCAAAAACGGATCGCGCCATGCAGGTCGCCGTTAATCAGCTTGATGGGAATCTACACACGTTAATTAAACGGCTGCGCCAGGAAATTCTCGAAGTGTTAGCGCAAGTCGAGGTCAATATCGATTATCCCGAATATGATACAGACGAAATGACGACCAAAATGCTGCTTGAAAAAGCGCAAACCGTCAAAAAAGCCATCGAACAGCTGCTGACAACAGCCAGCCAAGGGAAAGTGCTACGCGAAGGCTTGGCGACAGCGATTGTCGGTCGCCCGAATGTGGGTAAAAGTTCGTTGCTGAATCATATGTTGCATGAGGACAAGGCCATCGTGACCGATGTTGCCGGTACCACGCGGGATGTGCTGGAGGAATACGTTAATGTGCGCGGTGTTCCGTTGAAGTTGGTCGACACTGCCGGCATTCATGACACCACCGATAAAGTCGAAAAAATCGGCGTCGAACGTTCGCGGCAAGCCATCACGCAGGCGGATTTGATTTTACTGGTATTAGACCAAAGTCAACCGCTGACTGCCGAAGATCGCGAATTGGTCGCGGCCACCGCGGACAAAAAACGCATAATTGTCCTGAATAAACAAGACTTACCCAAGCAACTCGACACAGATGCGCTGTACCAATTAGTAAAGCCCAATGAGGTCATCAAAACCGCCATTCCTACCAGTGATGGGATGGACGAACTTGATGAACGGATTGCCAAACTCTTCTTTGGCGGCATTGAAAACAGTCAGGGTACCGTTATGGTCTCGAATGCGCGGCAAATCGGCTTACTGCGCCAGGCTAGCAAAAGTCTGGACGCGGTCATTGCCGGTATCGATGCTGGGATGCCGATCGATTTGGTGCAAATTGACATGACCGCAGCTTGGGACAAACTCGGTGAAATCACTGGTGAAAGTGCCCCAGATGAATTGATCACCCAGTTATTCAGTCAATTTTGCCTGGGTAAGTAATCCTTAATGTGATGAGAAATAGATTCGTGGAGGAAAACAGATGCCAGAAGTAAAGAAGTTTGAAGCCGGCAAGTATGATGTGGTGGTTGTCGGCGCCGGCCATGCCGGTTGTGAAGCTGCCTTAGCCGCGGCGCGCATGGGTGAAAAAACATTGTTGCTGACGATTAGCCTGGAAATGTTGGCGTTCATGCCATGTAATCCGAGTCTCGGCGGTCCGGCTAAGGGAATCGTGGTTCGCGAAATCGATGCACTGGGCGGTGAAATGGGCAAGAATATCGACCGCACCTATATTCAGATGCGGATGCTCAACACCGGTAAGGGTCCAGCTGTGCGGGCATTGCGGGCGCAGGCGGATAAAGCTGCCTATCATCGCAGCATGAAGCACGTCATCGAAGACACGCCTAACCTGGATTTACGCCAAGGGTTGGCAACCGAAGTGCTGGTCGAAGCCGGCAAAGCAGTTGGCATCGTGGCCGCAACTGGCGCAATTTATCGGGCTAAAAGTGTTGTGCTCACAGCTGGCACTAGCTCCCGCGGCAAGATTATCATCGGCGAGTTGATGTACAGTTCCGGCCCTAACAACAGTCTGCCAAGCATCAAGTTGTCGGAGAACCTGGAACATCTTGGCTTTAAATTACGCCGCTTTAAAACCGGAACACCACCGCGGGTCAATGGCAACACGATCGATTTCAGCAAAACCGAAGAACAACCGGGCGACACCACGCCGAATCATTTTAGCTTTACCACGCCTGATTCGGTCTATCTCAAAGATCAGTTAAGTTGCTGGATGACGTACACCAACGCAATGACCCATCAAATCATCCGCGAAAATCTGGATCGCGCACCGATGTTTTCCGGCGTCATCAAAGGCGTTGGCCCACGTTATTGCCCATCTATTGAAGATAAAATCGTGCGCTTTGCGGATAAGCCGCGCCACCAGTTGTTCCTGGAACCTGAAGGCCGTGATACTTCCGAGTATTATGTCGGCGACTTTTCCACGTCCATGCCTGAAGAAATTCAGTTGAAAATGCTGCATAGTGTGGCGGGCTTGGAAAAGGCCGAGCTTATGCGTCCGGGGTATGCGATTGAGTATGATGTGATTGAGCCGTGGCAGTTGAAGGCGACGTTGGAGACCAAAATCGTTGAGAACCTGTACACTGCCGGCCAGATGAATGGTACCAGTGGTTATGAAGAAGCGGCCGGCCAGGGAATCGTGGCTGGCATCAACGCGGCCCGCCGTGCTCAAGGTAAAGGACCGTTCACCTTGAAGCGGTCCGACGCTTACATTGGCGTCATGATTGACGATCTGGTCACCAAAGGCACGAACGAACCTTATCGCTTGCTGACCAGCCGCGCGGAGTATCGTCTGTTGTTGCGCCACGACAATGCTGACTTGCGACTCACGCCAATGGGTCACGAGCTTGGTTTAATTAGTGATAAGCGGTACGCAGACTTTTTGGCGAAACGGCAGGCCATCACGACGGAATTGAAGCGACTGGAGACAACGCGGTTGAAGCCCAAGGATGTTAACCCGTGGCTTGAAGCCCATCACTTTGCGCCATTGAAAGATGGCGTGCTCGCCAGCGATTTCCTGAAGCGTCCGGAAATTGATTACCAAACCATGGCGCAATTTTTACCTGATAATCCGGAACTGGATCATCGGGTGATTGAACAAGTTGAAATTCAAATCAAGTATGCCGGCTACATTGCCAAGGAAGAAGCCAGCGTTGCCAAGTTGAAGCGGCTTGAAGGGAAAAAGATTCCGACACGCATTGATTACGATGCGATCAACGGATTGGCGACGGAAGCGCGGCAGAAACTGGTTAAAATCCAGCCGGCAACCATCGCCCAAGCCAGCCGAATTAGCGGGGTTAATCCTGCCGATGTGGCCATTTTGTCGGTTTATATCGAACAGGGGCGTATTAGTAAAGTAGCACAATAATCAATGAGGCCAGAGGACCTGAATAAAGGTTCGCTGGCTTTTTTGATATGAGCGTGAACCGAGGTGGCTAGGAATCGGCGAATGCGCGTGATGGTATTGAGTAAAGAAATTGATGGATTGAAACTGTTAAAATAAATAAATTTATATTATGATAAGAACCATTAACCTGTAGCTGCTTCAAAACTGACCTTAGATAAAACCGTCCCTCCCTCAATAAAGGAGTTTTAACTTATGAAGCAAAACCTGATCCAGTCGTTGTGGTTTATTTTTCTGTTGTTTTTGGCATTTGTGGTACCGGTGTTTGGTTTTTTGCCGGCCATCTATTTATGGACAACGATGAAAAAAGTGCCTGACTTGGCAGCTATGCGGGGATGGACGATGGGAGCGCTTGTGGTGCAGGGTTGCTACTTGCTTGCATTGGTCTTAATTTTTCTGCTTTTTGTCCCAGCATAAGTGGTATCCGCCAACATGCGATTGAAGCATAGACTTTGTGTTGCGGCAAAAACATTGATATTCTAAAAACGGTCAGCGATGATCAACCGCGATCAATGGCTGATACATTAGCATGAGGTATACCGAATGGATATTCTTTGGGCGCGGCTGCTACTGATCTTGTTGCTATCGCTTATCTTTGTCATGTTGGTATTGTCTCTGGTTGCGATTCTATGGAAGAGCAAGTTTTCCGTGTTGCTCAAAAGTTTGCTGGCAACAGTGATTGGCGGTGCCTTGATTTTATTGATTTACGGATCGTTATTTATTATTTTCTTTGGGGTTAATACACCTTAATGTGAATTTTGATGTATGCAATGAGTGTACGGCCGAAAAAAGTGTCTGCTGCGGTGGGCACTTTTTTCATTGGTTAAGTGTGATAACTGATGAAAATTTGTCTTAGACGCGATATGCTGTTTTTAAAAGACTATTTTATGGCAGGTTGCTTGCCACTGGCGGTAAAAAAGCCGACAATTAGTAAAACGCAACGCGATAAGGAGCAAGACGCATGAGCCAACCGGATACAGAAGAAATTTTAGAAGTTTGCGGCAAGGTCGGTGAGATTTTGCTTAATGCTGGTGCGGAGACTTCGCGCATCGAGACGACGGTTGAATATATCGGGCATGCTGCCGGGGCACGGGTTGCCTGTTATGCCACGATCACCGCGGTGTTTGTCAGTCTGGAAAATGAGAGCCGGACGCGGTTGATCAAGTCCTCGTTAGGTGGGTTCAACCTGCAAAAGGTCGATGAGCTGAATCAGCTTTCGCGGGAGTTCGTTGCGCACAAAATTACGTTTGACGCTTTGAAACGTGATGTGGCGCGGATTGATCGGCAGGTCATCAATTTTCCCTGGTGGGCGCGTGTTCTTGGTGCTGGCTGGGTCTCGGTGGCGCCGATGCTATTGTTTAAAGCAACGAACGGTGATCTGGCCTGGGCATTTTTTGTCGGGATCTTTGGTTATCTCGGAGCGGAATTTGTCGGACGCCGAACCACAACGCCTTATTTCAAAGAGGCAACCGGGGCGTTTGTGGTAGCGATTTTGGCGGAGTTACTCATGAATATTGGCTGGGGAGATAATGCCGGTAATATTATTATCAGTGCGCTGATGCCGTTGGTGCCGGGGGTGGCGATTACCAACGCGATTCGTGAAATCCTATCGCGGCAGATTATTAGCGGTATCGTCCGAACCGTGGATGCCATTTTTGTCGCTGGCGCAATCGGGTCCGGTGTCGTGATTGCGATTGTCTTGACCCAAGTGCTAGGAGGGCGTTAACGTGCGGTTACTCGTTGAATTTATTATTAGCATCTTATCGAGCATCGGTTTTGGCGTCATCACCAATATTCCCAAGCGCGCGTTGCTGCCGGCGGGGATTACCGGCGGCGTTTCCTGGTGTGCTTACTGGCTGATCAGTTTGCAGGATCACAGTCTGGTGCTGCCGAATTTTACCGCAACGGTGATCATCGGGTTACTAGGGAATTATTTTGCCATTCGCCATCGGGTGCCGGTGAATACGATTTACATACCTAGCCTTGTGTCGCTGGTGCCAGGTGGGATCGCCTATCTGGGTGCCCGCAGTTTTACCATGGGAAAAGCCGCCAGTGCCGCGCAGCAGATCTATAATGTTATTTTGATTGCGATGGCACTGGCGGTGGGATTTGTGGTCGCGGAGGTTATTTTCAAAGCCATCCGCCCGTTTTTGATTCGGTTGATCGCCAAACTGCCTGAAGCACAGACAAAATCACGCGGCGGAAAATCGGCATGAGTTCGACAAAATACGCCGTTACTCAACTCGATAAAGTTGGGTAGCGGCGTATTCTTTTCCTAACCAGTTCGTTAAGCAGCAGCTTCGCTAGTGACTTGTTCCACTTTTTTCATGGCGGATACGATTTGCTGTGGCGTTAGATCTTTGTCGATTAAAACAAAAGTCTCCTCAGGTTGTGCGGCAAATTCAGCGACTTGCTGCATCTTCTGGGCCACGTTCTTGGTGACGTGGAGATCCTCGAGGTTTAACGGCAGGCCGATTTTTTCATAAAAAGGCATCAGGCTGCGAATTTCATCGTCATCCCCGGTTGTGGCGAGTTGAACCAAAATGCCGTAAGCCACTTTTGAGCCGTGGAGAATCGCGTGGGTTTCCGGCAGGTAGGACAGTCCGTTATGAACGGCGTGGGCGCCCGCTGCTCGGCCATCAACGCCGCCGAAGCCGCCAACTTCTCCGGCTAATCCGATGATTGTGTCGGCAACGGCTTCAAAGGCAGGCGTGTCCCGACCGGCATCCAGATCAGCCAAGGCTTGCTCGGCATTTTTGAAGAGAATTGCCTGAATGGTTTTGGCAGATGCGCGGCTTAGCTGACCATAAGCATTCAGCTGGTCAACCTTGTTGCGGGTGATGCCGTCCATTTCGTACCACTTCGCCAGCGTATCGCCAATCCCGGCAACAAAGAAATCATGCGGCGTGCTGAGTAGTAAGTTATAGTCAACCAAGGTGATATAAGCCGACTTTTTAAAATACTCAACGTAACTAAACGTATGTCCCTGTGCGTGGTAGATCGCCGCTAGCGGTGTGAAGGGCGCACAGTTGGAGGCCAGCGTCGGAATGCTAATCAGTTCGGCACCTAACGTTTCGGCGGCGACTTTAGCCGTGTCGATCAAGCGGCCGGCACCGATTCCCAAGACAGCATCTGCCTGACCGATAGCTTCGGCCAAAGCATGGCCATTTTCATCACTGGCCGAGCCGTCGTAGTGATAAACCGGTAAGTCCAGTGTGCCCGGATAGGCTTTTTCAAACGCCGCAAAACTCTTTTCGCCGGTAATGACGACCGGTTTGGTGAAATCTTTCAAAATGGTATCCAAATAAGCAAGCGCGCCAGCCTCACTGACAAACCGATTGGCTCCAGGGCGTAAATCAAATTCCAGCTCCATCGACAAAACTCCTCTCATGTAAATCTCATCTTATGTGATAATTGTTAACATACGCGCTGTGATAAGCGAAGTCAACCAAAAAATAAAAAAGATTCAGTTTTCAGAAAAAATTTGGCATAAACGGCTGCGTGTTCCCGTGGACGACTCGCGAAACAAAACAGTTGACATTTAACCCAGATGCAGATAAACTGCTTTCAACTTTAAAAATAACTGATAAAATGATGAAACGTCATGAAGCGGAGAGTAGTCAGAAACGCAGCTTTAGCGAGTCGATGGGTGGTGGAAATCGATGCAGGCGTCTGGTGAAAATGACCGCGGAATGGATCCGGCGACAAGTCGGGTACGCACTAGGCCTGCGTTAGACGGTCTCGATGTCAACAGGCATCGTTAAGGTTACACAGTAACGAACCAGGGTGGTACCCCGACATTGTCGGCCCTGCTGAATCATTAAATTGATTCGGCAGGGCCTTTTTTCTGGGCTGGCGAACGCGTTAGTCTTGGCTCCTGCGCCAGGAAGCGTCTTACAACAGTCAGCTCCCTTCATGCAGATCATCATTTTATCAGCCAAACACCCACAATAGGAGGATTTTTTACATGAAAAAATGGTTGAAGTTAAGCTGGGCAGCAGTTCTCGCGTTGAGTCTTTTAGTCGTTCTAACCGCCTGTGGCAGCAGTAGCGCCAGCAGCAAGGCATCGGCGAATCAGCTGTCAGACAAAACGATCACGGTCGGTGTTACTGCCGGACCGCACGAATTAATCATGAAGCAGGTCGCAAAACTGGCTAAAAAAGATGGCTTAACGATCAAATTAAAGCAATTCACCGACTACAACAGTCCAAATGTGGCCTTAAACGATGGTGATTTGGGCGCGAATAGTTACCAGACGCTGCCGTTTTTGAAAGAACAGATTAAATCCAAGAATTTCAAGATTACGCAGGTTTTCAAAACCGTGGCGTTTCCAATGGGCGTTTATTCCAAAAAAATTAAGGACTTGAAGGCGCTCAAAAAGGGTGATTCGATCGCCGTGCCGAACGATCCGTCAAACGAATTGCGGGCGCTGCAGCTTTTTGAAGCTGCTGGCGTGATTAAGCTTAAAGCCGGCATCAGCCAAAAGGCCACGAAAGCAGATGTTGTCGAGAATCCGCTGGGTCTAAAAATCGAGGAACTGGAAGCTTCGCAATTACCGACGCACTTACAGGACGTGACCGCAGCCGCCATCAACACGAATTTTGCTTTTGATGCCGGACTCACGATCAACCAAGACGCGATTTATCATGAGAAAACCAAGAACAATCCTTATCCAAACTACTTTGTTGTACAAACCAAGCATCAAAATGATAAAGTCATCAAGCAAATTAAGAAATACTATCAAAGCAAAACCATTAAGGATTATATTGCTAAGGAATTCAAAGGATCCATTGTGCCCGCCTTCTAAGTTAAAGGTGGACGCGATTAAAAAAGAGGGATTGAGATGACTCAGTTAACACTTGCTTTAGCGCAAATCGACATTGCTTTTGGTCAGCCTGAGCAAAATTATCAAACGGTGGCCGATGCGGTGGCCGAAGCAGCCCGAAAAAAAGCGGATGTTGTGGTGTTACCGGAGATGTGGAATACCGGTTATGACCTTGAGCATTTGGAGACGCTTGCCGATCCGGATGGCTTGCGGACGCAGACTTTTTTAAGCGATCTTGCGCGCCACTATCATCTGACGATTGTGGGTGGCTCGGTTGCCACAGCAGAAAATGAGCATTTTTTCAATCGCAGTTTGACGCTGGACGCTCAGGGCCACTTGCTGGCGTCATATGCGAAGGCGCATCTTTTTCGCCTGATGAATGAAGAAAAGTTCATTACTGCTGGATCCGAGGCTGATCACTTTACGCTTGCGGTGCCAGCCAGTGTGGCGATTTGCTATGACTTGCGGTTTCCGGAGTGGTTCCGGCGCATGGCCAGCGATGGTACGCAGCTGTTTTTCCTGCCGGCTGAATGGCCGACGCCGCGATTGCTGCAGTTTGGGGCGTTATTGACTGCCCGCGCCATCGAAAATCAGGCCTTTGTGGTGGCGGTGAATCGGGTTGGGCAAGATCCCGGTAACGATTTTGGCGGGCAAAGCCAGGTGATTGATCCGTTCGGCAAGCGCCTGTTGCAACTGGATGATCAGCCGCAAGTCGGCATCGTCACCATCGATCTGGATCAGATTGCGGCCGCGCGTCAACAAATTCCAGTCTTCACAGATCGGCGGCCGGAATTGTATTAAGCGCGCCAGGCACATTAACCATGCAAACTCATTAAAAAGGGGAATCAGACCAGTGACATTTTCAGAATCAGCGGTGCTTCAAGCGCTGCCTAAGCAGTTTTTTGCCAGCCTCGTCAAACATGTCAATGCGCGGATTGCGGCCGGTCATGACGTGATCAATTTAGGCCAGGGGAATCCGGATCAGCCGACACCGGCCAATATCGTGCAGGCAGCCCAACAGGCGGTGGCTAAGCCAGGAAATCATAAATATTCACTTTTCCGCGGCTTACCAACGTTTAAGCAGGCTGCGGCCGAGTTTTACGAACGTGAATATGGCGTTCAGTTGGATCCGGAAACGGAAATTGCGGTTTTAGGTGGCTCAAAAATCGGCTTGGTGGAACTGCCGCTTGCCTTGATGAACCCCGGTGAGACGATTTTGCTGCCGGACCCTGGCTACCCGGACTATCTGTCAGGCGTCACGTTGGCGCGCGTGAAGCTGGCCTTGATGACGCTGACCGCGGACCATGAATGGCTTCCTGATTATGCAGCCATCGATCCAGCGGTGGCCGAGGCTGCCAAGCTGCTTTATCTGAACTATCCGAATAATCCCACGACTGCGGTGGCAACTCCGGCGTTTTACGACCAAACTGTTGCCTTTGCCAAGGCGCATCACATCGGCATTGTCAGTGATTTTGCTTATGGCGCACTCGGTTTTGATGGACAGCGCCCGGTAAGTTTCTTGCAAAGTCCCGGTGCGAAAGAGGTGGGCATTGAGCTTTACACGCTTTCGAAGACTTATAACATGGCCGGCTGGCGCTTGGCCTTTGCAGCGGGCAATGCCGATATGATCGAGGCCATTAATCTGATTCAGGATCACCTTTTTGTCTCGGTTTTCCCTGCCATTCAGGAAGCAGGTATCGAAGCGCTGCTTGGCGATCAGACATCGGTGCCCAAACTGGTTGACTTATACCAACAACGCCGCGATGCGTGGTTCTCGGCGACAGAGGCCATTGGGTGGCATGGGAAAAAGTCTCCCGGCACGTTTTACGCCTGGATGCCCGTGCCTGCCGGATACACCAGCGAATCCTTCACAGAACTACTTTTGGAGCGGGCAGACGTGGCCGTAGCTGCCGGTAACGGCTTTGGCGACCATGGAGAAGGTTACGTGCGAATTGGCTTACTTACCAGTCCACAACGGTTGGAGGAGGCAGCCCAGCGTATCGGGAAGCTGGGATTGTTCTAAAAAATGAAGCCGCAGCATTTGGTCACAATGACTGGATGCTGCGGCTTTTTTGAGGCAGAAAAAAGCGCTAGTCATTTGACCGCTAGCGCTTGTAGGTGGAACGAAACATTATGACTTCAAAATATCAATTAGATTCTTATTAGCCGCACTTTTCGCTGGCAATAAGCCAAACACGATGCCGACAATGCTTGAAATGGCAAAGGTGCCGATAATGGAGCCCAACGTGACGACGGGTTTGAACGGTAGGAACATCGCGATGATCCAGGCGGTTAATGCACCCACAATCAATCCGACCACGCCGCCTGTCAGTGTCAGCATGACCGATTCTAAAAGAAATTGTTTCATGATTTCGGCGGGAGTGGCGCCGACTGCCATTCGGATGCCAATTTCCTGCGACCGTTCCGAAGCGGAAATGTACATCATGTTCATGACGCCAACACCTGCAATCAGAAGGGAGATGCCGGCAATGGCACTGACAAACAGCGTTAAAGCACTGATGACATTGCCGATGCCTTTCAGCAATTCGCCGTAATCAAAGTACGAATACTCGCCGCTGCGCCGTTCGCTGCCGGATTTTTTCAGCTGGCGAACAACATTGTTGGTCAACTTGCTAACATCGCTGCCGGTTTTATACGTGATCGCCAGTTTTCGGCCTTCCTGAGAAAGCTGGCCCGCACGATAGGCTTTTTCCGGCACTAAGACATCAACGTCCAGCGCGGAATACGGGGTTTTGGGCGGGCTGAAAACGCCGATAATGTTGTAGTTTTTGGTTCCAAGTTCCAAGGAGGAGTTTAATGCTGCGGTATTGCCATGGAAAACCTTTTTGGCGAGCTTTTTGGAAATTAACGCATCCTCGCCGTCTGTCTGTAACGATTCTTGGCTAAAACCATGACCAGCGTTTAGCTGAATGTTGGGTTTTGCCTTATTGACCAAGGTGACAGACATCATTGTATCGGCATTTGCCAGCTGACCGTTGACTTGCAGCCGTTCTTTGTCATGTTTAATGACGACCTTTTTGATTTTATCCGGCGCCGTTTGCTTCGCCAGCGTGATGTCACTTTCTTTAAAGCCGGCATCGGTCTCGCTGCTGCTGGTGGGATTGAAGGTGATCTCGGCAGTTTGCTGGCCTTGGGTGTCGGCTTGCAGGTTTTTCACGGTTGCCGCTTTGATGCCGTTACCTAACGAAAGAATCGTGACGACGGAGGCAATCCCAATGACAATCCCAATCATCGTTAAGAAACTGCGGCGTTTGTTAGCCGCCAGTGCGCGGAAGGAGATTCTGATGAGTTCACTTAGTCGCATGGGCCACCTCCGTATCACTGATGATCTGGCCGTCCAGGATTTTAATCATCCGATCGCTTTGCTCGGCAACGTGCTCATCATGCGTGACCATGATAATCGTGCCGCCTTTTCGGTGTAATTCCTTGAAAAGTTGCATAATGTCTGCGGATGTGTGACTGTCCAAGGCGCCAGTGGGTTCGTCAGCAATCAGAAATTGCGGCGAATTTGCCAAGGCGCGGGCAATCGCCACCCGTTGTTGCTGCCCACCAGATAGGTTTCGCGGCAATTTGTTTTCCATACCGGTGAGACCGACTGACTCAAGTAACTCGGAGATTTTGCCACGCACCTCTGATCGCCGGTGTCCGCCATAGCTTAACGGAATCAGGACATTTTCAAAAATATTCAGGTTGTGAATGAGGCTGAAGTTTTGAAAGACAAATCCAACGTGCCGATTCCGCATACGTGAAGCTTTAGTCGCGTTGAAGTCGGCCACATTTTCGTCTTGAAAAAAATACTTGCCTTCAAATGCCGTGTCGAGAAAGCCGATAATATTGATCAAGGTTGATTTTCCCGAACCCGAAGGCCCCATGATCGCAACAAATTCACCTTCGTCAATGTGCAGATTGATGTCTTTGAGGACGTGAAAAGCGGTCGCACCTTGACCGTAACTTTTGTTAACATGCTGAAGATCAATCATCAACGGTCACCTTCGCTCCGTCTTTGGTTGACTTGGTGGGATTTTCCAAAATACGGTCGCCGCTGCTGAGGCCATCCGTGACTTCATACATGTCGTCTTTTTTGGTGTAAGTGATCTTGGTCCGCACTGCGCGGCCGTTGACCACCTTGTAGACAGCGCCTTGGCGTACCGCGGTTTTAGGAATCTGCAGGCCGCTTAGAGGGATGATCATGCTGACCGACTGACCGTTTAAAAAACCGTGATCTAACTTAGCGGTGACATCGTACTTCGCCAGATTCGGCTTGCTGGATTTCGCCGGATCGCTGCTGATAAAGTTAATGGAAGTTGTCTGTTTCGTTTTGGTCGACAGTGCCTGCACTGTTACCGACTGATCAACTTTAACATCGGCATAATCAAATTCAGAAACCTGACCAACCGCTTCCATTTCTGATGAGGTTTCGGTGATCGATTGCTGGCCGTTTGCTTGATAGTCAATATACAAACGACCGGCAAATGGTGCCTTAACAACAGTGTTGAGATTTTGCTGCAGTTTAGCGACATCTTGGTTGGCCTCGTCAACAGCCGCGGCCGAATCCTGGCGACTGCTTTGGGCTTCATCCAGTTGGCTCTGTAAATCAGATCTTTGCGGATCGTCAGCTGCCAACTGATTGAGTGACGACTTGAGTTGGTTGATTTTGTCATCCAATTGTTTGAGGCTGCGTTGTTGTTTTTGGAGTGACTGGTTGGCTGTCGTGATTTTTTCCTGAACGTCAGGGTGGTAGACCGTTAGCAGTTGTTGGCCGGCCGTCACCGTATCACCGTTTTTGACCGATTGATTCTGTACCGTGCCTTCAGGAACCTCGATTTTTTGCGTGCGTGTTGCCTGGGCTTGGCCGGACAACCGCAATTCGTGGCGCTTAACCTGAAAAGTCGCCACCGCGTTCGAAGTCGTTGACTGCTGGGGCTGCTTATGTTGGGTCATGAAGAAAACAATGGTTACAACAATGATGGCTAAAATTCCGATGCCAATGATCACCATTCGTTGGGAAATACCTTTATGCTTCGCCTGTCGCTTTTTCAAACTTCCGCCTCCATGTAAACGTATTTTTACCGTGCCGTTGGTGCAAGTATACGGATTGATTAGGTTAACGTCCAATCATAGATTTCGCTGAATTTTGTTGGTTTTCCGATTAAGAAACGAACTTTGCAAAATAAATGACAACTTAAGGTTGAGTGAATGATTTGATTCAGATATTGGCATGCGTAAGATGAAGCAGGCTGGGAAATTAGGTGAATTGTTAACTTGAGATAACAGGTGGCTTATTTTTCGGGTCTTTTAATTTTGTTAAAAAGTTTCACGTGAAACAGTTGGATTAGTTGAAACTGAAACGAAATAAAAAATGGCCTCAAAAGATCGAGACCAAAGTTGTACTAAATAAAGATATCCTTCAAGAAATTATAAAAAGGCAAGGCAAAATGTCCTTGAGACTATACTGTTAACGGTATAAACAGCGAAAAGGATCAGAGTTTAGTCAGAAGCCCCAAAGAAAACAACGCAACAGACACTAAAGCAGTGCCGATAAATTGAATCAGCCAGCGCCGTCTGGTTTTAAAGAGACTGGATAAAGCAGCGTTATTTGCCTGAGAGACGACTGAAATGATGTTTATGAGGAAATTCAATAAACAGATGAATATGACGATAGAGATTGACCAAAGTGCTTCGTAAGAGATGAGTATGCTCATGAACGCAATAAAGTAAAGAGCGAATAAGCATGTATTTAGAAAGCAGTAAGTTAAAGGACGCATACGGAGGTCAGCGTTGTAAGTCAATAAAAATTGGCGTAGGTGCTTAGGCATAGTGCGACTCCTTAGTTAATACTTGTGTCAGTGAAAGGGAATGGATGGGGATCTCCATCAGGCGCCAATATCGTTTTAATCAATTTAGTTTTTCGTAAAACGACGAGGAAATGGAATGACATTCTGCATATTAGCGTAGCTGTGCTGCGGTTGATACTTTGTGAAGAAGTCGGGTTCCAATGCGAAGAGCTGGGCAATGAACGTCGGTCTGACATGAAGATGACGCGAAAGATCTCGAAGCGTCAGCACTTGCTGATTAAATAGGAGCGTTATAAGAGCACGAATTTTCCCCGGACGGACTGGCACCAGTTGATCATCTAATGGCTCCATGATTTTGTAACCCTTTTTTGAACGTTGACCAAAGAAATAGCGTTGTTCTTGATAACTCATAAGTCCTAGTGCGTATGCGTGCATCGCCATGGCGACAATCGAGACCAGATATTTACGTTTTAAATCAAGATAATAATCAGGATTTGAACGTCGATAAAGTTTTTTGAAGTCCGCAGTGAAATCCTCAATGGGTAAAAGGAATTCTGCTGCAAAAGTGTGAGCTTCATGTTCGATTTGCTTATATTCAGCCGCTGTTAGTTCATCAAAGTCAATGGCACCATGAAGAAGCAAATGACCTAATTCGTGGGCGAGATCAAAATTGCGGCGAACGGCTGACTTCTTAATGGAGCCTAGTACAATCCATGCATGTCCGTTATCGGTTATGGTTGAATAGGCGTCGATATGGACACCGAGGTCTTTCTCAACTATATAGATACCGACTTGTTCAAGTTTTGCCATTAAGTCATGATTATCCTGAAGGCCTAGAAACTGTCGGGCTATTTTAGCAACTTCACGAATCTTTGTCAGGTTGTTCGTTCCAGACAGCTTTGTTTGTACCATTTGTTGAAGTTTATCGAATCCGGCGGGCCTGACGCTGACGAACTTTTCAAAGTAGCTAGTTAAGCCGTCTGCAAAATCTAAATAGCGGGCTTCTAGCTTTGTCTTTTTCCGACTTGAACGATCTGTCGTCCGGAACGCGATCTTTGCTTCATGCACAACATGTTTCGGTGCATTACCGTTCACTAAAAAGGCCATGTCAACGTTGAAAATCTGTTGAAGGGCATTAAGGATCTCGATTTTGGGCATAACATTTTCGGTTTCGTATTGCCAGACGGCTTGTTCGGTTACCCCGATTTGGACGCTAAGATCTTTGCGGGTATAGCCGTTTAATTCCCGCAGTGCTTTTAGTTTTGAGCCAATAAACATGACGAAGGGCGCTTATTCTGCGCCGGCCTCCCTTTCATTCTCTGCATCGGTATTAATTTCATAGCCAAACAACGTGTTTTGTTCATACGCTGCATCTGGCACTTGATCACCTTGAATGGTTTCTAGTTCTTCAGAATTGATTTGAAATTGACTACGGCTTATCAAGGGAGTCAAGTTTTGAATTGGCGATAAGGTCATCTTAGATTGATTCGGCATTGTTAACTCAATGTCTGAAATCATCTTGCTTACATTATCTACCTCGTAAGTGACAATGTAGAACTTTGAAAACTTTGATGACACCTGTTCTGCAAGATGTTCAAAATCCGTGGTTGCTTCTGGTAAGGCGAGTTCCAACTGGACAACACGATCAGTTGGCTTACCGCTTAACAGGCCAGCTGCGCTCCAAGTGTTATTGATACCCGCCAATCGATAAAGATAATTATTTTTATCGATCGACGCAGTGGCACCGTTGAAGTTTCGCTTTACTTGGCGCGCGTTTTTAACGATGATGAGTGCTCGGTCATTATCGTTTTCTTGGATAAACTGAAGATATTCCCAAGCATATCCGGCTTTGTCGATCTGACTGTCAACGGTGTCGTCTTGGCTAAACAGTTCGCTGATTTTAGAGTCGATGAAATTACTTCGCGTCCAAGCAAAAGCACCACTGATTGTCAATGCCTGCTGTTTCTGTTTACGCTCGGCGAGGTATTCTTTGTAACCTCCCATTAAACCGTCAACCAATCGTTGTGCCATTAAAGTAGGCAACTTGAAGTCATCCATGTACTTACGCCTCCTTGCGAATTTTGCTTAATTCTAGCATATAAATTTAAATTTTACCGCAAATATCGTTTGTTTTTTAAAGTAAACTTGTTCGCCATAAAAAAATCAGCCCCAACAAGAAGAATTTGTTGGGACTGATTTTTAAATGTTCACTGGCTGAGCCAACTTGTGGCTATCGACTTTTGATCATATTGCGGTTCGCTATCTAGAAAACGAAACATTTGATGGTCAGCGGGCGTTATGACGGGTGCAAAAGGTTAGCAGAACGTCAAAAGCTTCTTCCAGATGGCAGCCACATCAAATGGAGGGCTAGCGAACCGTCAACAAGCTAATGCCAATGGCTAATAGCAGGATGGCGACAACGGATTGGACACTGATTTGCCATGTCTTGAATGTTTTGGTACGCCATTCGGCTACGATCACCGCCAACGTGATGATGAAGGCGACAACGACCATGATTAGTAATTGAACGACCAGACTATCCATGTGAACACCTCTAAACTTCTAAATCGAAATACGGGTTGATCTTCTTCTGAATATTGTGAATTTGAATGAGATCAATCTGCGGAAAGAGTCGATAGATGAACCCGGCGAAATTATCACGATGATATTTGTAGTTCATCCGCGCCATCCGATGCTGCCGATTTTCGGCGGTAATCTCCCAGACTTCTAAATTATAGTCCGCATTTTTAACGATACTGATATAAGTATGTTTGTTGATCCAAACTACAGGATGCATTGTCGATTGTTCTAACATAACGAGACCCCTCCATCAGCAGATTTTGCGATGCCGCAGCGTTACTGATCAGTGACACGATCACGCCCAAATAACGTGCAGCATGCCTTGAGTATAGCAGAAAATTCGCGCTACTGCGGTCTTGACTTTGCGTGGCGAACACGTTATAGGGGTCGCTGAAAATGCTGATGTAACAACGTTTTAGGCGCAAAAATTAAATGATTTTCGGCCATGAATTTTGGAGAAAATGATGAGAACGCGTGTTTGCAAAGGGGTATCGATGTTGCTATCAAATTTTTAATAATCGCAATGCTTTTTGAGTCCCGAGTTTGGTATGCGGATCAGTTAAATTAGGTTGAAGTGGGCAAGTGCGTTGGGAATGCCATTTTTACGGTAGTCATCGGTTTGGTAATCGGCAATTGCGGCAACCTTGGGATAGGCGTTTCCCATGGCGATGCCGGTATCGGCGGCTTGCAGGAGCGGAATGTCATTGTAGCCGTCACCAAACGCATAGGTAGGCACGCCGCGCAAGGCTGGCTGATTCAACAGAACCGACATGCCACTGCCTTTTGAAATGCCATGATTGACGACATCAAAGGAAAAGTGGGAATTGCGATAGAAGGTCAATTCGGGGAAGTCCTGAATGAACTGCTTACCTAAACGATCGCCGGTCTGATTCCAAGGTAAAAAGATGAGCAACAGCGACAAGGCTGCTTTCTGATAATACTTAGGATTGATCGGCGGCGGGGTTTGGTGCACTTGTGCGTAATTATCGGTGGTGAGTTGGTCATAGCCGGTTAAAGCAGAGGCCTCACTGGAGTACATGGCCACCCGAATATCCTGAGCCGCGGTTGCATTGAGAAACCGCACCAGCTGAGGTTCGCCGATGACACTTTGAAAAATATGCTCGCCATTAAGGAAAACATCCCCGCCGTTTGCCGTAATCGCACTCCGAATCCCAGTAGCGGCCATAATATCGGCTAATTCGTAATAGCTGCGGCCAGTAGCAATGACCGGCAGCACATCATTGGCCTCCAACGCCTTAAGCGCCTTTACGTTTTCCGGCGGCACTTGCTTTTCATCGTTGAGCAGGGTTTGATCTAAATCGAAAAATACAACGGCTTTATACATAATTTCCTCCGATATCCGAGTTTGTGATGGCTTCATTTTACCATGAATCCATAGTAAAAATAGAAGCGCTTGCAGAGTGTGAACGGGCTTATGCCATAACGCGTTTGCCTGCTTCTAAGCGCGCTGACTCACGCTCACATTAAAAAAAGCAGGCCAATTAGCCCGCTTTTAGTAGTTCGTTTTAACAACGTTCTATTTCTTGCTCAACTTACTTGCAGCTGCCTTGTCCAAGATGACAACAACATCCGGATGCTTCTGCAAAATAGATGCAGGCACGTCGTTGGTAACCGGGCCTTCGATCATCTTTTGAACGGCGTCGGCTTTGTTTTCACCAAAGGCCAGAAGCAAGATCTTCTTACTCTTCATGATAGAACCGATACCCATGGAATAAGCGTAACGCGGTACATCGTTCTTATTTTCAAAGAAGCGAGCGTTGGCGTCAATGGTGTTTTGGGTTAACGGAACTTTCCGTGTTTCTGCGTCAAACGGTGAGCCCGGCTCGTTGAAGCCGATGTGACCGTTGCGGCCAATTCCCAGAACCTGAATGTCGATTGGGTGATCGGCAATGACTTTGTTGTAACGCTTGGTTTCTTCTTCAGGATCCTTGGCAAGGCCGTTTGGCACGAAGGTTTCCTTAAACGGCTTCTTGTCAAAAAGGTGACTCTGCATGAAGTAGCGATAACTTTGATCGTTATCCGGTGACATGCCAACATATTCATCCAAGTTGATCGATGTCATGTTGCTGAAATCAACATCACTGTTCACCATTGCCTGATACATGGTGACAGGGGTGCTGCCGGTAGCCAGGCCGAGCACCTTGGCACCGTTGTCCATCCCTTGCTTAATCAGTTCAAATGCGTATTTACCTGCTTCTGTGTCGTTATCAAAAACTTTAACATCCATAATTGATATCCCCCTTATCTGGTCTAGTCCAATATAACATCGAAAAGTAACCTTGTCAACAATGGTCTATACCTAAATTTGAATTTTCTAAGAAAGCTTCTGTGCATTCGTCAAAATTTTGTATTAAGGAAGAAAAGCGGGTTTTTGAAGCTGACATCGTCATTAAATATTGCTGTCTCCGAGCAATCTGCGCCTTTTAAGATAACCCGTGAAACAGTTAGCGAATACTGTTATCGTCTATTTGGCGCTGTTTTGGCAAATAAATGTTGGAAAAGGCTTGGGGTGAATATTTGGCACAGCCAACTGTGCCAAAGTAGCTTTTGTCAGCGATTACATGAAGCGGTTACAATAATCTCCGTAAACAAGGGAAAGGAGTGTGTTTGCTTTGGAAGCTAAATCAGCAAACACGCCGGTAACGGAGAAGAAGAAATTCAATCTGAAGGCCGGTATGCAATCATTCGGGACCAAGCTTTCCGGCATGGTGTTGCCAAACATCGGTGCTTTTATTGCTTGGGGCCTCATTACTGCCATCTTCCTTAAAGGTGGTTGGCTGCCAAATGCGCAACTGGCTAAGATGATCACACCGATGGTCACTTACCTCTTACCATTATTAATCGCTTTTTCCGGCGGTTCGATGGTAGCCGGTCATCGTGGTGGCGTTGTTGGTGCTATTGCCGCAATGGGTGTCATTGTCGGCACCGACGTACCTATGTTCATTGGTGCGATGATTATGGGTCCATTAGGCGGATGGTGTATCAAAAAGTGGGACGACCGCTTTCAAGACAAAATTCGCCAAGGTTTTGAAATGCTGGTTAACAATTTCAGTGCCGGCATTATCGGCATGCTGTTAGCCATCGTTGGCTTTTTCCTGATGGGTCCTATTGTTTCAGGATTAACGAATGTCATGGCAACAGGTGTTGATTGGATTATCAACCATGGTTTGCTATGGATTGCCAATATTTTCATCGAACCAGCGAAGATCCTGTTTTTAAACAATGCGATTAACCAAGGTATTTTAACGCCGCTGGGCATTCAAGCAGCTGCTGCACATGGCAAATCTATTCTGTTCTTGCTCGAACCGGATCCGGGTCCAGGGCTTGGAGTATTGTTAGCCTTTGCTTTGTTTGGTAAAGGTTCAGCCAAGGGCTCTGCGCCGTCCGCCATCATTATTCACTTCTTTGGCGGTATTCACGAAATTTACTTCCCATATGTTTTGATGAAGCCAGCGTTGTTCCTGTCGGTTATGGCTGGTGGTGTTACTGGAACCACATTATTCTCTATCTTTAATGTAGGTTTGAAGAGTTCACCTTCACCTGGTTCAATCTTATCCTTATTCGCAATGTCGCCTGTTAACGTTTGGAACTATCTTGGCTTAATCATCGGTGTCACTGGTGCCACGACCGTTTCCTTCCTTATCTCAGCAGTCATCCTACGTCGGGATAAGAGCACGACCGGCGATGAATTAGCTGAAAGCGAAGCCAAGATGAAGTCCATGAAGGCTGAAGCCAAAGGACAAAATGTCGAGGCTGCCAAAGACGTGATGAATCAGGCTAAGGGCATCAAACAAATCATCTTTGCTTGCGATGCCGGCATGGGTTCAAGCGCAATGGGTGCTTCGATTCTGCGTGACAAGGTCAAGAAGGCTGGGTTGGATCTTTCAGTTACCAACACGGCGATCAGTAATTTGCAAGATAAGCCGGGACTGTTGGTTGTGACCCAAGACGAACTGGCGGATCGTGCCAAGAAACAGACGCCGGGTGCTGCTCACGTTGCGGTTGAAAACTTCCTGAATAGTCCGAAGTACGATGAAATCATTGCCAGTCTGAAAGCAGAAGCAGTTGGCGGTACGGACGAAACAGCCACTGCAGAAGCGCCGAAAGCGCAACAGGATACACCGGAAGACGAATTGAACGAGATTGATTTTGATAAGATTACGGAAGTTGACTTCCTGCATCATGATCAAAACATCGGCTCTGCGACGATGGCACAGGCAACTTTCCGTTCCGAATTGCGGAAACTCAACAAGGATGTCAAGGTACGCAATGTCGCGATCGGCGAGATTGAGGACAAAGACAACGTGTTGATTATCGCATCAAAGGAAACGGCACGCCGCGTTAAATTGCAATTTGCCAATGTTCAAGTCTACACCGTCGACGGTCTTTTGAACGCAACGAACTATGATAAACTTATTGATAAAATGAAATAGGCGAGGTCGAGTTGCGGCCGTCTGGGGCGAAAAACATGTTACTAACGAATCGTGAACAGGAAATGATCAAACTGATGATGAGTCAGCCCGCCGGTGTGAGCCGGGACGAGCTGCAACGACAGCTGGGTGTCAGCCGCCGGACCATTTACCGTGAACTTTCGCAACTGGAACATGATATTACTGCCTTGAACTTACAGCTCGACAAAGGTGATGGCAGTTCCTACCGGTTAACCGGCGCGACAACGGATCTGGCAAAATTGTCGGAGACGTTGGCCCAGCAACAACAAAACCTGACGTTCGATCCCAGTCAGCGGCAGAGTGCCTTGATCCTAATGATGCTGAATGCGGGCGCACCCAAAACCATGACGGCCTTAGCAACCGATGTGGATGTCAGCGTGACCACCATTAAACAAGACCTTGATATTCTGGAACCGGCACTCAATGAATATCATCTCAAGTTGAATCGCCAAAAAGCTGCCGGTATCTGGATTGAAGGCCAGGAAGGCGATATTCGGCGAGTACTTGTCGGCGTCTTGAATGCTGAAATTAATCCGTATGTGTTCTTTCGTTTCTTAAATGATCCGCGGCAAACCTTTGATCCGGTGACGGATTACTTCATCAAACGGTTACCGCAAGAAGAACTGCTGGCAGCCAATACGGCACTATCCCGCATCAAAGCACTAGCCGACCTGAGTGACAATCAACGCAAAGCAGTGTTACTCACCGTTGCCGTTAACACGCATCGGTTGCGTGAAGATCATCATGTGAAGGCCCAACCCCATTTTGACCAGGAACGGCTGTTTCAGGATCAACAACTGGCACTCCAGTTTCTAGCCGAAATGGATCCCACCATCCGGGAAAAAGTTCGCGTTGGCGACTATCAGTTTTTAGCAGTTGAACTCAGTAACATTCGTGGCGGCTTAGCCGGTGAACAGGTTGATCCGTTTGATTTGACCATTAACCTGGAAGTCCAAGAACTAATTCGCGAAGTGGCGCGAAAATTTCCCGGGAAATTTTCCGGAAATACGCAACTTTATTCCTCACTGCTTGCCCATGTTCAACGGACAACCGGCGGCGATTGGTTGCCTGGGGTCACGATGACGAATCCGGTGCTTGCTCATTTGCGGGATGACTATCCGGAACTTTATCAGGCTGTCCAACAAGCGGCCGATGACGTTTTCGGACGCGGCGCCTTTACCGGCAATGCGTTAGGCTATCTGGTTTTGTACTTCGCCTCGGTCTTGGATCATACGCGAACCGATGCGCCGGTTGCGGTGTTGCTGATCACAAGTGATGGTCCCGGAACCGGCAGTTTGATCGCCGGAAAATTACGAGTTCAGGTGCCTGAGATTCGCAAGATCAAAATCATTCAAGTCAGCGATTTACCTAAGCAGCAACTCGAACATTACGATTTGGTTTTGGCAACCATGCCGTTACCGGGTTTCAAACACCAATATCTAGTGATTACCCCGATCCTGGGGCGCGAAGAAATGGCCGAAATTCGCCGGTTAGTTCAAAAGGTCACCCCTAAACAGGTGCGACCGGCGAACCAACCGTCGCTGGATCAGACGGTCACGGCGTTTGAAAGTCTGAAAACAATGGTGATGGCGGCAGATGGTTTATTGCAACACTTTTCCGTAACTGACATGACGGCGCCAGTCACAACGATTGCGGCTGCGATTGACGCGATACTCAGCCGGTTACCGACTGTTGTTGCCGAAGCACCGGTGGTTAAAGAAGCTTTGTTAAAGCGGCTGGAGTTGGCCCCGGTCGGTATTCCGGACACTGGGCTGGCAATGATTCACACCAGCAGCCAAGGGGTCACCACCCCGTATATCGGCGTCTTTGATCTCACCAGCTCGTTACCGCTACCGGCGATGGACATGGGGACCATCCAGTTACAGCGAATCCTGTTACTGCTAACTCCGAATCCTGTTTCACAGGAAACATTAACCCTTTTGAGTGCGGTTAGCGCCAAGCTAGTTGCCTCACCAGCTGACTTACGGCTTTTTGAAAAAGGTAACTATAGTCAGTTATATCAAGTAATGACAGAAGTCTTTATGCACGAAATCCAAAAAATTGATCGAAGGTGACATGATGAAAGGACTCGACGTAAACACGATCAAGCTTGGTCAGGAAGCAAAGACCAGGGACGAAGCCATTCGTCAGGCCGGCCAACTCCTGGTCGACAATGGCAATGTTGAACCGGCTTATATTGATTCAATGATTGATCGTAATCGTGACGTTTCGGTATACATGGGCAACTTTATTGCGATTCCCCATGGTACGGAAGCAGGCATGAAATATATTAAAAAAACCGGGATCTCGGTGGTTCAATATCCGTGGGGTGTTGATTGGTCAGAAGATCCGGCTGACGAGAACTTGGTCACGGTGGTATTCGGCATTGCCGGATTGAACGGTGAACACCTCAAGCTCTTGTCGCAGATTGCGCTGTATTGCAGTGATGTGGAGAATGTCCAGAAATTAGCCGACGCGCAAACGCCGGAAGAAATCGTCAATTTACTGAAGGAAGTTGAATAAATTATGATGGAAGCAGTACATTTTGGTGCAGGTAATATTGGTCGCGGGTTCATCGGTGAAACACTTGCCGCGAATGGCTTTAAGATCAATTTTGTCGATGTTAACGAGACGATTATCAATGCGTTGAATCAGCGTGGCGAATATACGATCACGCTGGCGGCCCCAGGCGAGAAAAAGATTCACGTGGACAATGTTGACGGCTTGAACAATGCCAAGGATCCTGAGGCAGTTGTGAAGGCGATCGCTCAGGCAGATTTGGTGACCACTGCTATTGGCCCGAAGATTCTGCCAATCATTGCGCCGCTCATTGCGCAAGGACTGCAAGCCCGTGCCGCGGCCAACAATCACCAGCCGCTAGATGTGATTGCATGTGAAAACATGATTGGCGGTTCACAGGCGCTTAAAAAGAGCGTGTATGAACATCTCGATGACGCCGGCAAAACCTTTACCGATACGTATATTGGCTTCCCGAATGCGGCTGTTGACCGCATTGTGCCGCAACAAAAGCATGATGATCCGCTGGCGGTTAGCGTTGAAGACTTCAAAGAATGGGTTGTTGACGAAAGCCAGATGAAGAACAAGGATCTGAAGCTGAAGACCGTTGATTATGTTCCGGATCTGGAACCTTACATCGAACGGAAACTCTTCTCGGTCAACACCGGTCACGCCACAACGGCTTACACCGGCAAGTATCTGGGTTACACCACCATTGGCGAAGCAATCAAGGATCCGAAAGTCTTCAATCAGGCAAAAGGCGCACTGGCCGAAACCCGGTCATTGTTGCTCGCTGAGTTCAAGAACTTTAACGAAAAGGAACTCGAAACTTATCAAAATCGGGTGTTGCAACGGTTCCAGAATCCCTACATTTCCGATGATATTTCCCGGGTTGCCCGCACGCCGATTCGCAAGTTGGGTTACAACGAACGCTTCATCCGGCCGATTCGTGAATTAAAAGAACGCGGTTTAGATTACAGCGTTTTGATGGATACGGTTGGCATGATGTTCCATTACGTTGAACCAAACGATGCTGAAGCGGTTAAACTTCAGGCAATGCTAAAAGATCAGCCGCTGGTTGACGTGATTAAAGCAGTCACCGGCTTGAAAGATGCTGCTTTGATTGATGAAGTCGAAGCCAGTGTTAAGTCGAAGGACCGTTAAAAATTACAATGAAAATAAACGATTAGGTTGTCAGGTGCGTCACTGACAGCCTTTTTGCGTTAATATGGGAATAACCTTTTTAATGCGATGGTGACGAAAAGAAATAGGAGGCAATCTTGTATGGCTGATGAAGATGCAATGTTGGCGAAGATTCAAGCAGTCTGGGCACAAACCGGTGCGCGGGACAAGGCGCGGTATGCCGAAGAGCGGGTGCCCGAAAATGTTCACTGGGAGACGGAATATCGGTATGAGAATTCGGCTGATCCCCAGCAGACGTTGAATCTGTATTATCCGGCGAAACGGCGGAATGCGACATTGCCAACTGTGATTGATGTGCATGGCGGCGGCTGGTTTTATGGCGATCGGAACCTCAACCAAAACTATTGTCGTTACTTGGCGAGTCAGGGTTACGCCGTGATGGGAATGGGTTATCGGCTATTGCCGGATGTTGATGTTCGCGGTCAGATTCAAGACATCTTTTCAAGTCTGCGCTGGCTGTCGCATTATGGCCCTCAGCGCGGGTTTGACCTTGACCATGTCCTCTTGACCGGCGACTCGGCAGGCGGCCATCTAGCGTCCTTAGTTGCCTGCATTCAGCAAAGCGAGGAGCTGCGAGAACTCTTCGGGGTTAGCCGGGTTAATTTTAACTTTACCATGGTTGCTTTGGTCTGCCCCGTGGCTGAGCCAAGTAAACTGCCAGAAGCGGCCGGTGACATGAGTGAGATGGCATCGTTTTACCTGGATAAGCTGAGCGGCGGTGATCAGGCATTAGCGGACCATTTGAATTTCTCGCAGGTGGTTAAGGGCTTGGATTTGCCGCCATTCATGCTCATTGGCGGCCAAAATGATAGCTTTTACTTACAAAGTCAGGCCTTGTTGCAAGTCTTCGACGCCAATAAAGTCACCTACACGACCAAGCTATGGCCTGCCAGTGCCGGGCCGCACCTCAAGCACGTCTTCAATGTCCAGCACTGGGAATGGCCGGAAAGCATTGAAACAAACCTGGCAATGCTACGGACATTTGACGACCTCAGCAAGCAGCATGACGAAGCCGATGAAGACGAATTTGATTGAGTGCCGGGCCGCGGAACATGTTGAGCTAGACGATATTTGATCAATCACCATGAAAAAAACGCTTGGATGCGTTGTGACATCCAAGCGTTTTTTGCTGATCCGATTAGTAACCGGTTTAAAAGAAAATATCCAGGAACCGCTTGACGTGCGCCTGATACGCCGCCGGATTGACCCAGTAACTTTCCGCATGCGCAGCGCCGGGAACGATCCATAGTGCCTTAGGGCCAGCTGAGGCAGCGTAATTCTGGCGACCCATTTCAGTTGGTACGTAAACATCATTAGCGCCATGAATGACGAATAATGGCAGACGATTGTGCGTCAACGCCTGGCGAACATTTACAACGCGTAGGGGATAGCCTAGTCGTCGGTAATTGATAAAGCTTGCCAACGGAACCAATGGCATCGGTGGTAAGTGGAACTGCTTTTTGAGCAAGTACGCTAACTCTGTTTCGACATCCGTGTAGCCGCAATCTTCAATCACGGCTTTGACTTGCTTAGGCAGGCTAGGCTCGCTGGCGACTAACGAAACGGTTGCCCCGCCCATGCTGGTGCCAAACAGCAGTAACTTCGCGTCATTGCCCAGGCGGTCGAGAATGCGTTGCAGCCAGCCGAGGTAGTCAAGGCGATCCAACCAGCCAAAACTGATGTATTCGCCATCTGACTCGCCATGGCCGCGATCATCCGGCAACAAGACGTTGAAGCCTAAATCATAAAACATGTGGGCAAAATTACTCATGGTGATACCGGTGCCCTTGTACCCATGGCCGATAATGACGGCCTTTTTACTGCCGGGATGTGGTAACCAGAGCGCTTCGAGGCGCTGGTTGTCCGGGGCGGTCATGTGCCAGGCTTCGATATGGCGCTGACTTTCAACCCAATGGACGTGACTGTAATATAACGGAGCGTATTTTTGCATGGAGCTCCGTGCGTCCGGAATATAATTAATTCGGCGAAATGCATATTGATAAAAACGCTCAGCAGTTGCTAAGGTGCCCGCTGACAATAACAACGGGGTTGCAAGGCCGATCAAATGGCTTTGTTTCATGATAAAGAGCCCTCCATTTCCAAGTCTTGCAGTTGGATCAAAGCATGGCAAATGCTAAAGCTAACGTTGGCTGAAGCCTTGCTTATGAATCTGCAAATGTTCTGCTATCACTTTAACTCATTAGATAACCAGTCGCAATTTCTTGTTTTTTCTCGTATAATGACGGTGCAGACCGTTAAATATGAACAAGGGAGAAATCGATGCACGAATTAAAGTTGTTCAGTCTCAATGGTAATCGTCCATTAGCTGAAAAGATTGCGGAAGAAGTTGGATTACCGCTGTCGCCCGCGAACGTTAATCACTTTGCCGATGGTGAGATTCAGATCGAATTGCCGGAAAGTGTTCGTGGTGCTGATGTTTATGTGATCCAGTCAGTCTCTGATCCGGTTAATGAGAACTTCATGGAGCTCATGATCATGGTTGACGCTTTGCGCCGCGCCAGTGCACACCATATTAACGTGGTCATTTCATATTATGGGTACGCGCGTGCTGATCGAAAAGCGCGATCACGGGAACCGATCACTGCCAAATTAGTCGCTAACATGTTGGAAATGGATGGCGTCGATCGCATTGTGGCAGTCGAATTGCATGCCGACCAGATTCAAGGGTTCTTTGATATTCCGGTTGACCATCTCAAGGCTCACCGGTTGATCGGGGACTACTTTAAGAAGCTGAATCTCGGCGACAATGTCGTGGTCATTGCTCCAGATCACAGTGGCACCAAACAAGCGCGGGCATTGGCGGAAGAGTTACATACGCCCATCGCCATCGTGGACAAGCGCGATCAGGATCACATCGGCGTCATCGGTAACGTTGAAGGCATGCACGCCATCATCATTGATGACCTGATCGACACCGGTGACCGGATTGTTGACTCCTACAAGGCTTTAAGCGAAGCCGGCGCCCTCGACATATACGCCGCCGCAACCCACGGCGTCTTCTCACGCGGCGCGGTTGACCGAATCAAACACCTAGGCTTGAAAAAGGTCGTCATCACCGACACCATTCAGCTCGACCCCAAGCACCAATTCGAAGGACTCGCCCAAGTTTCCGTCGGGCCAATGCTGGGCAAGGCGATTAAGTTGATTAATAGTAATCAGTCGATTCATGTTTTGTTTTAAAAAGGCTTAAGCTATCGGTTTCAGGAGATGCGTCTTGTCTCGCTGAGACCGATTTTTTGTGCAAGCGTTAGTTTTTGAAGATTTAGGGCTAATCAGTAACAAGGAATGCGCAAAATTGATGACGCATAAGGGGGCCTGCAGCCACAGAATGGAGACTATTGCGGCCGGATAAACAGGCACTAAAGCAATTTTCCTTCAAAAAAGTTTGTAAAACACTTGCGCCAGTAAGGGGTACATGATATTATATTTAAGTCGTGAAGCGCGACAGACATAAGTCAATGGGTGGTTAGCTCAGCTGGCAGAGCAACGGACTCTTAATCCGTGGGTCCAGGGTTCGATCCCCTGACCACCCAGAATATAAACGTAACCGCAGCTTGTAAACGTTAATGGACGTTTGCAAGCTGCGGTTTTTGCGTAGTTTTACTAAGAGAAAATTTACAGCGGATGGCAGTCTTTACAAAGAAGGCTAAATGGCTCATTGATTTGCGTTTGAGTTTTTTGTTTCGATCTTTTCATTAACAGGGCTAATTGGAAAAGCGCTATTTTGCTCAAAGGAATCTCTTGCTTCTTTAAATTTTTTGGCCGTTTTGAGTTCAATCCTGTTTAGTTCATCTTCTGGTAATAGAATGAAAGTCCTGACGTTGTTGTCTCCAAGTAAGAATTCAATTAATTGTTGAGATCTTTTTTGGGGAGCATCTTTTGCTTTGATTGCTGGTGGGTTCTTTTCATTAACCTCAATCAACTCCAGGACAAGATTATTTTCAATTTTCTTTAGAACTTTATAGTAATTGTCATTCCAAAAAACATATGCATCCCGATTGATTGGGGAATAACCTGCCAAAAAGATAAAAGATACTAAACCCGTTAATGAGGATAAAACAAGTGAAAAATTCATTGTATATAGGCTGTAAAGAAAAAGGACTAAAGACAATTCGCTCATAGCTATTAGCACATTTTGAGCTATCTTATGAATTGTCGTCCCGCCCTGATACATAGCGATGGCGACATTATCATGAAGCTTTGAAGGTATAAGGCTAATGACTTTTAAGAAAGCCATTATTCCGCCCGTTCCTGCAAGAACTTTAAAAAACATTACCACATTTTCCATTTCTATTCCTCCGATTTCCTTATACTAATATTTTGATCTTAGCACATGGCATTCTCTAAAACATAATCTCTTGTGTAAGTTGGACCTGCTTTAGTCAGATACTTGTAGTGTCCGTCCACAGCCTGCTGCAATAATTTTATCTTTGCTGTCGTGGGGTTGTTACTGACAACGGTTGTTTCGTTTGTCCTGAATTGTTTCTGGGGGATTGACGAATCGATGTTTGATGAAGACGAAATCGAAGCTGCCGCCGAAGTATAATGCTTGGTAAGAAGAACATTCACGTCAATTTGGAATCATTAAACAGGAGGTCATCGAAAAATGGTTAAACGACTTTTGAGTGCCAGTACCAGTGAAGTGATGCAATTTAACGGGCAGGAGCTTAAGGAAAGTATTAAAGCGAGTGAAGGGCGCATTATTGTTAGCGAAAATATTGTGACGCAAGAGAATTTGGATAGCATTACTACTGCCGAGATCGCTGCGGCGTTTGGGGCGGATATGATTCTTTGCAATCGGCTCGATGTGTACAATCCGAAAATTTTCGGACTTTATCCCGGTGAACGCGATTTATATAGCGCGCCTAAGCATGATGGTAAGGCGAGTATTGCGCGGCTTCAGAAGTTGGTGGGGCGGCCTATTGGCATCAACATTGAGCCGATTGGTGACCATCCAAATATGATGGAGAATCAAATTTCCATTTTGCCTGGTTGCACGGCCAGCGAGGCGGTTATCAAGAAGGCCGAGGAGATGGGCTTCCAGTTTATGGTTTTGACCGGTAATCCGGGTACCGGCGTCACGAATGCGGAAATCGCCCACAGCATTGCTTTGGCCAAAACGTACTTCAGCGGCTTGATTATTGCCGGGAAAATGCATGCCTCGGGCGTCGATGAACCGCTGATGAGCGAGGAAACCGCGAAAAGATTTATCGATGCAGGTGCTGATGTTATTTTGGCGCCGGCCGTTGGATCGATTCCGGGATTTGATGAGGCTGCTTTGAAGGCGGTGGTGCAGGTGGTTCATCGCGCGGGCGGTTTGGTCATGAGTGCGATCGGGACGAGTCAGGAAGGCAGCGGTAGCCGTGTGCTTCAGGAGATGGCTATTCGCAATAAAATCTGCGGCGTGGACATGCAACATGTTGGTGATTCCGCGTGGGGGTTTGAGTCGCCAGTTGACAACCTGTATGCCATCAGCAAGGCCATTCGCGGGGAACGGCATACGATCCAACGCATGGCAAGGTCGATTAATCGTTAGGATTGACGAAACTTTTTATCGTGAAAAGACGCAACATCTGCCTTTTGTGCCCGGAAGTTCAAAGTGGATTAAGACAACATTTTCGACAGTATCCGGCTGACCGAGCTGTTTGATTCTTCTTTTTGTCATTAAATTGTACACTATAGGTAACGCAAACCAGCCACTCCAATGCGAAGGCTGGGGTGACGCGATGACAGAAAGGCCGTGAGAAAATGCACGAAGATCTGGGTAGTTATGCATATGTTCAGCGTGTTTACAATGCCAATATGCGTCTGGCTGATTATCGGTTGCCGGCAACGGCTAAAGATGGAACCGTTAAGTTTTTTGATGATGGCTTGATTAAGCTGACGATGCAGATCGCCAACGGACGCGTGACCAAGATTACGATTGTGACCACCAATCCGCGTTCCTCGGCGTACATGCAGGTTTTTGAAGGCTTCGAGTTTGGCTTTGATGCTGTCAGCACGTGGATTCAAAATTACGAGGAGACCACGCGAACTCATGGCCCTTCTAAAGGGATTGTGAAGGGTATTCTGGCTGATTACAACACGACTGCCGATAACGTCTTGACGGTCAGCTTGACACGCGTTGCAGGGACGGCGCCGGAATGACTTTTGGGTGCATCAATAACAGGCGCGTTCGGAGATGAGCGTCAGGAACACCGCGAGCTTTATTATTGAAATCATTTTGTGATCATGCTAGGTTAAGACGTACGCGCGGATTGATGGTGATTTTAATCATGATCAGTCGACAAAAGCCTTTTTGACGTCCGAGTTAGTCAGAAACGACCGTGTTTTTTATATGCCGTTTTCAGTACGGCATGCTTTTGTAATGGGAAGGAAGAAAAAACATGAAAATAACATTTATTGGTGTTGGCGATATGGGGAGTCACATGGTACCGCATCTGGCAAAAGCCGGTTATGACGTGGTGATCTGGGATAAAGTGCCAACCAAAATGGCAGCTTTGACGGGAGAGCACGTGACGGCGGCAAAATCGTTGGAAGACGCGGTAACCGCGTCGAAAGTCGTGATCACGTCGGTCATGTCCGATGATGTGCCAGCGTTGCATATCGGCACTCCTGAGCAGCCCGGAATTGTTCACTATCTGCAACCCGGCAGCACGCTTATCGTGACGTCCACGCTGGATCCGCGTAAGATTACGGCCATTCAGGCGGTCATGCCGGCAAACACCAAACTCCTTGACGTGCCAATGATTGGCGGCGTGAAATATGCCCGTGAAGCTGGCCTGGTACTGATCGCGGCTGGAGACAAGCATGCGGTCGACGCGGTGCTTCCGGTCTTGAAAACATTCGGCACCGTTAAATACGTCGGCGAGCAAGGTAATGGCGCCAAGCTTAAACTGATCACGAATGTCGCGATCATGGCGGCAGAAGCAGGGATTCGCGAAACGCTGGATCTTGCCGATGCGTATGGCATTGACTACGCCACGACCTTGGACTTATTACAAATGGGCCCACTTAAGCCAGTCGTCATTCGCGCTTTAGACGAAAGTAACCCGCGGCCGCTTAAAGATTCCGTAGCTGATGAAGTCGAGCTGGACAATGCGACCAAGGACTTTGTCGACTTACCAATCGCCAGTGCAGCAATGCGGCGACTGCAAAAAGCCGTTGATTCTGTCGTCGGCGAGGCGCAGTTTATTGATATCACGAACAAGAAGACGGCTTTGCCGGACACTTCGAAAAAATGAGGCTGCACAACATAAAAATGGATCGATTCACGGCGATGAAGGCTGTGATCGGTCTATTTTTTAGTTGCCGAAAAGATTGACTCAGGTGATTTATAAGGGAAGTTTGGGTAATTACATGATTCTCATATGCTACTTTGCATTGACAACATTCTGGGGATGGTGCTCAAGAAATGCCTTTAGATTCGCAACGGTGATATCAAGCAGCCGTTCTCTGGTTTCAAACGGCGCCCAGGCAATGTGCGGTGTGATATAGCAATTTTTAGCGGTTAACAATGGGCTGTCCGAACTGATCGGTTCCTGCTGCGCGACATCAAGACCGACTGCAGCTATTTTTCCGTTATTTAACGCCTCGGCCAAATCCTGCTCATTGATGAGTTTGCCACGAGCCGTATTAATAATAATCGTTCCCGGGCGCATCTTTTCGATCGTCTCGCGGCGAATCATGTTCAAGGTTTCTGGCGCTTGGCGAACGTGCAGACTAATGATATCGGCCTGCTTCAGCAACTCATCAAAACTAACTTGTTGACTAATGGTTGGGTCGTGCAGCTTGGGCCGATGATTATAAAATATAACCTTCATCGAAAAGGCATGCGCAATGGTCGCGACTTTCTGGGCAATTCGGCCATAACCGATGAGCCCCAGTGTCTTTCCTTTAAGTTCCACCAGCTTCTTTGCCCAAAAAGTGAAATCGGGACTGGTCGACCACTTGCCTTCATGAACAAGGCGGTTGTGGAGGCCGACATGACTGGTTATTTCTAGGAGCAAGGCAAAGGTGAATTGGGCAACAGCATCCGTTGCGTAAATCGGTACATTTGTCACCGGAATATGCCGTTCACTAGCTGCCTCAGTATCAATAACATCATAGCCATCGCCCATCACGCCAATGTATCGAATGCGCGGAGCAGTGCGAATCGTTTTGGCTGTCAAAGGCGTCTTGTGAGTCAAAATGATATCTGCATCGCCAATCCTTGCCAAAATTTTTGCATCGTCATTCGGCGTGCGATCATAAAAATGGCATTCGCCCAGATTGCGTAAGGCGCTCCAGTCTAAATCTTGGTTTAACGCGTAACCATCGAGTAAGACAATTTTCATCGTGCAGACACCTCGCTGAGTTTGATCATTAGTCCAATATTGGTGTGACGCTTGGCTCCAGTATACGACTTTTATAGAAGAAGCTGATTTAAACTGAGAGAAAATTGAACGACTTTAGACTGTTTCACGTGAAACAAATGTCGATACTTATGATCAGTCAGAAATTCCACTAAAAACATGAAATTACCTTAACTTTTTGGTCCAGACTGCCTGAATGTGCATGCAAGAATTATGCTAAAAATAGTGGAATTTTTCGCAAACAATGCAGCTTATAGAAAAGTTGGGTGGTCATTTTGAAAAGGAAACACCTTGTATCACTGGTTCTGATCGTCAGTGTGTTGGCGCTTGTGCTTGTAACTTTTGTCAGTCTTCGTCACCAAGGTCCTAAAAACAAACGCGATCCCGGCGCTGATGCCGAGGGCTTTTTGATTAAGCTGCCTGGGAATTTGGAAATCGTTAAGTCGGGTGTTGGCCCTTTTTTGATTGAGCGAATTCCTAAAAAGTTACAGACAACGACTGATGCCAACACGCTGCTTTACCATGTTCAAGCCGCTGGGTGGCATGGTCAGGTGATGATTGTGAAGGCGAAGGAAGATGACAACTATGACTTCCTGAAGTCTGGTGTAAGTGGTGAGGGCTATGCGTTGATTAACTTACATACGGGAAAGCGAGTGTGGGCGCATCAGTTGGCCTCGTTACATCGTCGATATCCGGAAACCCGTCGAATTCGCGTGAAACCGTTGGACCACTACCACTGGCGGAACCCTTCCAAGCAGCTTCCTAAAAGCGAGGATAATCGGGTGATTATGTCACGGGTTTTTACTAATATGGTGACTAGTCATTAGGCGCCAGAGCAGCGATTGTTAAATAGAGTGTAGTGACTTGGTTGCTAGCTGTTTTTAGTTTTGTGATTAAATAGTAAATTTTACCGTGGTTATTTGAGCATAATCTGTGTATGATAAGTTGTTAAAAGGTATTCGGCAAGGGGCTTGCTCAAATGCTACATAGGTCCGTGTTTTGTTTGCTTTTGGAGGTGAGTTTATGAATATTCAGGTAAGACGTTTTGAAACAGCTGATGCTCAGGTAGTAGCGAAGCTTGTCGCTCGAGTATTGAGAGAATCGAATAGTAAAGATTACTCCTCTGGTTATATTGAAAAAGATATTCAGAAAATGACAAGTGATTTCTTTATCGAGAAGGCTGAACAGACTCATTTCTATGTATTCTGTGATCACAATAAAATCATCGGCACTGGTGCAATTGGTTCGTACTGGGGAAGCCAGGATGAATTTAGTCTTTTCGATATCTTTGTGCTTCCAGAATATCAAGGACAGGGCGTTGGTCGTTTGATTATCAAGACGCTTGAAGAAGATGAATATTTCAAACGGGCTAGCCGTGTTGAAATCCCGGCTTCAATTACTGGTGTGGAGTTTTACCGGCATATGGGTTATGACTTCAAACATGGTGATAAGAAAATTGATGATGAGAAACTTTATCGGCTGGAGAAGTTCCCTAATTAGTAGCGTAAGTATAAAAGAATTATTTTGATTATCGCTCCTAAAGACAATTATGGCAAAAGGCAAGGGTGGTCGAATGATCCCGTCACGAGTCTTAACTGGTATGGTGACTAGTCATTAAGTTCGGGAAAGTTTGTGCCTAAATGTAACGTTGTGCTTGTCTTTTGGTGTTGCAATCGCTAATCAAACAATGAAAATCCGTTAGCATCGGCGAATTAGGCTGGTGCTAGCGGATTTTTGCTAATCTCGATCTTTTTAAATCGGCAAAGTCGTTAGCAACTGGTAAGTTTTAAACGGCCGCCCGGTTTTGCGATAGATGGTGTCGCTTTTTAGAAAACGATGGGTTTCCAGAAAGTTTAAATATTTGCGGACGGAGACGTGAGACAGACCGGTTTTCGCGGTTAATTGGGGCACCGTAAACGGCTGCTGGAGTTGAGCGATAGCATCTTGGATGATTTTTAGGGTAGCCATGCTTAGTCCTTTATCTAGTTCGAGCGGGGCTGATGCATGCGGTTGTGGTTCGAGGTAGGCATCGAGCTGGTTTTGATTGAGTTGATCGCTGTCAAACATGCGGTTCTTGGCGTAAAAACGGTGAATGCTCTTTTCGAAGCGTTGCAGTGTGAATGGTTTGATGAGGTAGTCGATGACGCCTAAGTGCAGCGCATCATTGACAATTTCAACTTCATTGGCTGCGGTGATTAAAATGACGTCAACGGTTTGCTTGGTACGTCGCAGCTCGGTTAGAAGGTCAATGCCGTTACCATCCTTGAGCCGAATATCCAAAAGAATCAGTTGAATGGGTCGAGTTGCTATCAAATTCCGGGCTTCGGCAATGGTTTCTGAGGAATAAATATTGGTAAATGTACCGATCTTTTCCAAGTAGTTACGGTGAATGAATTGCACCATCGGATCGTCTTCAACAATCAGAATGCTTGTCATGTGTTTTCCCTCTTTTCGTTGAGAATAAGGTCGTCGCCGTGATAGTCTACAACTAACTTCAATACTAGCGGGCCATCTTGGTTGAATGTGATGGTGCCGTGTAAATCAGAAAGCAATTGCTGGAAGTAAGCTTGATGAACGAATGATAAAAGTGCATCACGATTTGTTATGGTGCCTAAATGATAGGTGATGGTTAGTCGATTGACTGCATAGTCCAGTTGAATGAGCATGCTGTCAGGCAGATCGTGTTGAAGAAGGGCAAAGTGCAAGTAGCGGCTGAGCGTTAGCAGCGTTTTCGTTTCTGCTACATTGCGATTGGCCGGTAGTTCCGGGAAAATTTCGTAGTCTAGGGTGGTCTTTCGTTCCGAGAATTTTTCCCGTTCACCAATCATAAAGCTGGCGACAAGTGGATTTTTCACGAGTAAGGCGAGGCGGTTAGCAAATTCCTGTTCCGGTTTCAGTAGATCTTGCAGATAGATCGCCAGTTCGTCGTATTGTTCGATAGCGACCAAGCCGTAAATCACATGCAGTTTGTTCATGAATTCATGGGATTGACTTTGTAAGGCGTTGGCGTAGCTTGTGGTGTTGGCTAGTTGGTCGGCAACGAAAATCGCTTCAGTCGCATTTCGTAAAAAGATCACGTAACCAATTTTTTGCTTCTTAACCATAATCGGGGCGGCCGAGAAAAGGTAGTCCTGCCCGTCTTGTTGGTAGAACTGTTCGGTTTTGACCGTCAGCTTAACGCGTTCGGGATGTGTAATCAGTGCGGTTAGTGGTTGGCCGATAAATGCACTTTGCGGGATAAGGTGGTTTTGCAGCTTGCTGGCAGCTTTGTTGACCAACATAATCTTTTGGTTGAGATCAATCACGATGACCGGATCTTTTGTTTCTTCGAGCATGGCATTTCGTTCCTCAAGCAAACGAGCGATTTCCCGCGGCTCTAAGTCGTGAAGTTGCCTCTTAATATAATAGGCGACCAAGAAAGCAATCAGGATGCCCATGACCAGGCCGACAAGCAATGCCAAACGAAAGCCGATCTGGGAGTGGTGGATAAGAGTTTGCAGCGCGGTCACTTTGATGCCTAACGCGACAACCCCGATCTCTTTACCATCTCGATAAACCGGAACGAAACCGCGGAGTGATCGGCCTAACGTTCCCCGGCGGACCGAAACATGTTCATGCCCGCGTAAAGCCGTTACTTCGTCGCCGCCTTGAAAATGATGATTGATCTGGCTGGGATCAGGATGGGTGAGACGGATGCCTTGCATATTCATCACGACCACGAAGTCCAGATTGAAGTTTTTCGCCAGCGTATTAGTGTAGGAGCGGGTTGCCTGATCCGCATGATCGGCTTCAAGTGCCGCTATGACCCGTGGTTCCCGGGCTAATTGGCGACCAATCGCAAGTAACAGTTGGCCTTCGCGGGTTTCAAACTGCTGCCGGTTTTCTAGCATGGTTAAGCCATAGACCGTGAAAACCGTCACTAACAGGGTTGAGGTGAAAATGAGCGAAAGCCAGCTCCACAGGCGCCATCCTTTTATCTTCACGTTTTTCATACTCCTAAGTGGTGAAATAGTTTGTGAACGAGTTGCTGAAGGCTTAAAGAAATGATTTTATGCTTTAAAAAGTTAAATAATCTTCCCCAAATAAAGCGCTTACATTAAGCTGTCAATAAATAAGCAGTTGAAGGGGGAGAAAACAATGGCAAACAAATCCACGACAGCTAAGACGGGTTCAGGGACACAAGGAAAGTGGATGGGTTTTAAAGTCGGTTCGGTGCCGCTGCCGGTTTATCTTGTGATGGCAGCCGTCATTGTCCTTGCTGGCGTCATGCAACAGTTGCCTGTGAACATGCTCGGTGGTTTTGCAGTCATTTTAACGTTGGGGTGGTTACTGGGAACGATTGGCGCTAATATCCCGGTCGTCAAAAATTTTGGCGGACCAGCGATTTTATCATTACTTGTGCCATCGATTTTAGTCTTTTATAACGCGATGAATCCCAATGTGCTAAAAGCGACCGATATGCTGATGAAACAAGCGAATTTTCTTTATTTCTATATCGCGTGTCTGGTCTGCGGTAGCATTTTGGGGATGAACCGTAAAATCCTGATCCAAGGCTTAATGCGGATGATCGTGCCGATGATGCTAGGTATGATCCTTGCGATGGGTGTCGGCACTTTGGTCGGCGTGTTGTTGGGGTTGGAGTGGAAGCATACACTTTTCTTCATCGTGACGCCGGTTTTGGCCGGTGGAATTGGTGAAGGAATTCTACCGCTGTCTTTAGGATACAGTACGATCACCGGTACGACCAGCGGCGCGCTTGTGGCTCAGCTGATCCCGGCTACGATTATCGGTAACTTTTTTGCGATCATGTGTTCAGGTTTGTTGAATCGGCTAGGAGAAAAGCGGCCAGAGTTGTCTGGACAGGGGCAGTTGGTGCGACTCAATGGCGCAGAAGACGATCTCGCCGATGCCTTAAAAGATGATACCGGCCCACTTGATCTCAAAATGATGGGCGCTGGCGTACTCACGGCTTGTACGTTATTCATTTTAGGGATGCTGCTGCAGTCGGTCACAGGTTTTCCCGGACCGGTTTTGATGATTGTGGCAGCGGCGATTCTGAAGTATATCAATGTCATTCCGGGAGAGACGCAACGTGGCGCCAAGCAACTCTACAAGTTTATTTCCAGTAATTTTACTTTCCCGTTGATGGCCGGACTAGGACTCTTATACATTCCGCTAAAAGACGTCGTGGGCATGCTGAGCTGGCAATATTTTATTGTGGTAATCAGTGTTGTGTTTACGGTAGTTACGACCGGATTTTTCGTGGCTCGGTTTTTGAATATGAATCCGGTTGAAACGGCCATTGTAACGGCATGCCAAAGCGGGATGGGCGGCACTGGCGACGTGGCGATTCTGAGTACGGCTAATCGCATGAATTTGATGCCGTTTGCACAGGTTGCGACGCGATTAGGCGGTGCGATCACGGTGATTACGATGACCGCTATCTTGCGGATGGTGTTTTAGACAGACGATTTTACAAAATTGAGGAGGAGAACGAACATGGCTAAGAAGGATTTCAATCAACTAGCACTGACTCAGGCCAAACAATATGGTGGCAAACTGAGTGTAACACCCAAGGTACCGATTGAGACGCGGGATGACTTGAGCATTGCCTATACCCCTGGTGTCGGCGCGGTATCTTCTGCCATTGCCAAGGATTCGTCGCTGGTCTATGACTTGACGACCAAGAAGAACACTGTTGCCGTCGTCAGTGATGGCTCAGCGGTTTTAGGCTTAGGCAATATCGGGGCTGAGGCAGCGATGCCGGTGATGGAAGGCAAGGCGGCGTTATTTAAGCGTTTTGCTAAAGTGGATGCGGTGCCGATTGTGTTGGATACGCAGGATACCGAAGAAATTATTGCGGCCGTCAAAGCTATGGCGCCAACTTTTGGCGGGATCAATCTAGAGGATATCAGTGCGCCCCGATGTTTTGAGATTGAAGCACGCTTGATTGATGAACTCAATATTCCGGTCTTTCATGATGATCAGCATGGGACCGCCATTGTCGTGCTCGCTGCGCTATATAATGCGTTGAAAGTTGCTGGTAAGAACATTGGCGATATCAGAGTCGTTGTCAACGGTGGCGGCTCTGCCGGATTATCCGTTGCGCGTCGCTTCCTGGCCGCTGGCGTTAAGCATATTATGGTCGTTGATAAGGTCGGTATTTTGGCGGAAAAGAATGCTGATCAATTGCCACCACATCATGCGGCTATTGCCAAAATCACGAACCGGGAAAATCGCACCGGCACCTTGGAAGATGCCTTGAAAGGTGCTGACGTTTTCGTTGGTGTATCGGCACCGCATGTTTTGAAACCAGAATGGATCAAAACAATGGCTGATAAACCGATTATCTTTGCAATGGCTAATCCAGAGCCGGAAATTTTCCCAGATCAGGCTTTGGCCGGTGGTGCTTATATTGTAGGGACAGGGCGCAGTGATTTTGCGAATCAAATCAACAACGTGCTGGCATTTCCGGGCATTTTCCGCGGCGCCTTGGATGCTAGGGCGCGCAAAATTACGATTGAGATGCAGATTGCGGCAGCTAAAGGGATTGCAAGTTTAATCCCAGACACTGAATTGTCGACAACGAATATTATCCCTAACGCGTTTGACGGGGATGTCGCCGAAGTCGTGGCTGAAAGTGTGCGGCATGCGGCTAAGGCAACGGTTGAGGGATAGAGGTTTTTGAATAAATGCGGAATTAATAAAGTCATGCATCGTATCATCTGTTAATCTCATCTTTACATGCACAGGTCGGTTAGTTAAAAAGCAAAAACTTCTATTTGACACAACCCCATCAAAGTCAGACAATAACACTGCGTTATCAAAAACACAGTCTGGTTGGTAGTCCAGACGCGGCTTAGGTCGTCAGTATCCTTCCTCCTTGGATGTCCGGATTGCGTGAAAAACTTAAAGGAGGTGTTAGTTTGACGAATCAAGGCAAGCTAACAGTTTATTTTGAACAACCCTTTTATCGGGGGTTGTTTGAACAAGTAGTGGGTGACACGTATCGTGTTGCCAAAGTTACATTTGGTACGCAGGTTCCGACAGCGAATGAGTTGTTGTGTTTGATTCAACAACGATGGGGCAGCTTGCATTGGGTAGCGGCCCAAGAAAACGTTCTTGCTGAAGTGCCACTGACGATGAACCCGAAGAGGCGCAGTCGGCAAGCACGAAAAGAGGTTCGGGACTCCAGAAAAGGCCGAGCATCAACACTTTTGAAGTTAGAGCACAAACAGAACTTGCGGTTGAAAAAGCAACGACGAAAGCGGCTAAAAGATCAGCATGCTCGTGAAGTTCGTTTGAAGAAACAGACCAAACGTTTGGAGAAGCATCGCGGTCACTGACTGTTGACGCTTAATCAAATCCAGATTCTACGTAAAGTTGTCTTATTTACGTAGAATTTTTATTATTAACACTGGTCAAAAATCAGTATAGGAAGCAGAAAAGTTGGTAAAAAAGATTGTTAATCATTTAGCCGTTACTAATCGTCAGCAGTTTAGAAAATGGCTAGCAACTCATTATCAAGATGCGACAGAATGTTGGGTGGATGTTAAACGCGGTGTGCCCAAACCGGATGGCACATTTTGGTATGTTGATGCTGTTGAAGAAGCTATGTGTTTTGGATGGATTGATAGTACATACAAAAAATTGGCTCCGGATCAACCGGCTTCACAAAGATTTGTTCCTAGACAAACTGGGAGTATTTGGTCGGAGCTAAATAAAGAGCGATGTCGGCGCATGATCCATTTGGGGCGGATGACGCCAGCCGGGTATGCTATGTTGCCAAATATGGATCCTAATAGTTTTAAAGTCGATACTAGCATCGTTCGTGCTCTTAAGAGGCGGTCTGGTGCGTGGGCTTATTTTCAATCATGTCCTGCATTATATCAACGTGTCCGCTGTGACACCATTCAAATTAAACGTAACCAGCCAAAACTGTTCCGCCAACGGTTGACCAAGTTTGCCAATGCGTGTCAGGAACATCGAATGATCGGCCAATGGAATGATGGCGGACGATTACCGGTGTCTGATGTTTGATCATGAAATTTGTGGTAATTTTTTAAACATTGGTATACTTTTTACTGTCTTTGTCAGACTACCTGACACCAAACATTGACGCGCGTTGTGACACGCATATACTGATAACGTAAATATTGGTATATGAAAGGGAGTTCACAATGCGTATCGAGGAAGATTGTATTGGCAAGTTGGCAGTAGACGAGGATGTCTTGTACGGGATCCACACCACCCGCGCACTGGCGAATTTTCCGATTAGTCATGAACGGACCGATCCGTTACTTTTCAAGAGCTTGATTATCATTAAAAAGGCTGCGGCTCAAGTTAATGCGGCGGCCGGAACGCTGGCGGCGCCGAAAGCTAAGGCAATTATTGCGGCGTGCAATAGTCTGTTGATGGGTGAACACAACGATGCGTTGGTTGCCCCGGCTATTCAGGGGAGTGCAGGGACGTCGGTGAATATGAATGTGAACGAGGTCATTGCCAATCTGGCGAGCCGCCATATGACCGAACGGGTACATCCTAATGATGACGTCAATCAGTGCCAGTCGACGAATGACACTTATCCGACAGCCGGGAAAATGGCGGCTTTGCAAGCACTGCCACCGTTGCAACAGGCTTTGACATTTTTAGTGAAATCACTGCTGGCTAAGACTGATGAATTTGCTGATGTTGTCAAAGTCGGGCGTACCCAGTTGCAAGATGCGGTTCCGACAACATTTGGCCATACTTTCCAGGCATATGCGCATTTGTTTCAGCGCGATCAGGTGCGGTTGACGCGAGCAACTGATGATTTGCGGCGGGTTAACTTGGGTGGGACTGCGATAGGTACCGGCTTAAATGCTTCACCGTATTACCGGGAACACATTGTTCGGCAAGTCAATCGTTTGATTACTTTAAACCTTGAGCAAGCGGATGACTTGGTTGATGCAACGCAGAATTGCGATGTTTTGGTTGCTTTTTCCGGTGCGATGAAGGGGTTGGCGACTGATTTGTCGAAGTTTGCCAACGATTTGCGCTTATTGAGCAGTGGTCCTCAGGCTGGGTTGAACGAACTCCATCTGCCAGCCAAGCAGGCGGGCTCCTCGATTATGCCAGGGAAGGTTAATCCGGTGATTCCTGAAGTGGTCAATCAAATCGCTTTTCAGGTCATTGGACAGGACTTAACGATCAGCATGGCTGCCGAGGCAGGACAACTGGAATTGAATGCCTTTGAACCGATTATTTTCCGCGATTTGTTGCAGGAAGAGCGGTACTTGGCGCGCGGCATCGATACGCTAACCACCAACTGTGTGACTGGCTTAACAGTCAACCAACAGCAGTGTGCCGACAATGTTGAGCATTCCGCGATTAGTGCCACGATTTTAAGTCCATATATAGGCTATGAAGCAACGATGAAACTTGTCAAAACCAGTCTTGAAAAACATGTGGCGATTCCGGAACTGCTTAGACGGCAGCATCAGTTACCTGATACGTTGATTGCCCATCTCTTTTCACCGGCTGTGATGACTAATGAAGAGCCGGTTCAGAAGGAGGCTGCTGGGGAGAAGCGCTAAGGTGGACGGTTCTGGGGGAGCTGCTTGTTCCACATGAAACAGTCGAATCATTATGTTGTGTTTCATGTGGAACTTTGTGTGGGTGAATTAGCGTTTCACGTGGAACGTAGCCCACAAGTGGTTTCGGTTAGTTACCGGACAAATCAAAAAGACGCTTACGGCATTTTTACCGCAAGCGCCTTTTTCTTGTCGTCATAGGCAATTTCTGGCAAGTATTAACCCGCAACCTTGGTTCTGGTTGGCTGGTGTTCAATAATTGGCATCCATTGCGATACAATGTTTTCCGGACTAAAGTGACTGGCACGTTCCAGACTTTGATGAGCGTAGTGCTGACGTAGCTCTGGTTGTGTCATCATTTTTTTGAGATTGGCAACAAAGTCAGGGACATCCTGGGCTTTGGTGAGCAGCCCGTATTGATTGTTGCCGAGGTATTCACGTGAGCCGGTGTTTTCCATGGCAACGACCGGAAGTCCAGAGGCCATGGCTTCACCGATAACAAGCGGCATGCCTTCCCAGCGTGAGGTTGAAACGAAAATGGAGGCGGCGCGATAGTGATCTCGAAGCGCTTGGTCCTTTAACGGTCCCTGATAAATGAGTTTATCGCTCACATGGAAGTAATCGATCAGATCATAAAAGTTTTTCATGTCTTCATCGGTACCGCCACCGGCAATGGCGATTTTCCAATCGTCAGGTAAAGATGCGGCGGCCTCCAACAGGAAGTCGATACCTTTGTGGGCGATGGCGATGCGGCCGGTGAACGCAATCCGGTGGGCATCGAGGTCCGCCTCACCAGTTGGCACTAAGGTGAGGGGATTGTAGATTTTAACGGTCCGCGGATTGAAGCGTTTGTATGAGTTCAAATCGCTTTCGGTCAAGGTCACCAGTGTGTCGACAGCTTGAAGACCACCTTCAAACTCGGCTTGCATCTGGACGTAGTAATCTTCCATGTAAGTAGCATAGTTGTTGTGCATCCAGCCAATCAGATTCACATCCGGCAAAGCCCGTTTAATCAGCGGTGCAAAACTAGTGGTCAAACCTGCAGGCAAGATGACAGTTTGGAAATGCTGGTCGCGAATCGTAGCGATGAGATCCTCGATTTGATCCTGGTAATGAGTATAAGGATCACTGCCAAAAAAGTTCAGCAACTTGGGATCGGTTGGGCGCCGGGCAATAATCAAAGGCGCGTCCAAGTCAAAATAGGCAGGTGCATCCGCCAAGGTGTAGAAACTGACGTCATACTGTTTAACGAGATCATTACCTAAAACCGTTGAAGCGCGTTTAACGCCATCCATCACGATGTTTTCAAGAACGATCATAACTTTCATAAGTGTTCGCCGCTAACGATCAGCGGCTCCCCCCTTTCTTCTGAGTACGTTACGAACTGACTGCAGCGTCCAGTCGAAGTGGCACGACTACTAAAAATAGTAGCGGGGTCAGAACAGCTTTTTAAAGGATATTCAAAACTGTTTATATTATCATACGCGCTTTTTATTAGTAAGTGCAAGTTTTTTCGCTGCAAGGTTGATACATCAGGGGTTAGCGCAAGGTGTGCTCGTCGAAAAAGGGGGACCATGAGAGTTGCATTAATCGTTCGTGTTTTGTTTCACGTGAAAATCAGTGCAACATTAAGGAAGCGCTTAAGCAATGCATAACTTATTTCACAAATCGGGAAGCTTCGGCACTTAAATTCGGATACAAACAAGTAAGATAAATCATCCAGGAACGGTTTAGAAACAACCAAAAGGAATTAGTAGCTAATGTGGGAACAGAAAACATGGATTGCTTCAATCAAAGTTTTGAGGTGTTGGCATGTTTTGATCAGTTTCACGTGGAACACGCGAAATGATTCATGAGGTTAATGACGTTTCACGTGAAACGTTTCCTGCGTGTAAGCGATGAGTTGCCTACGAAGCGCCTGCAGAGGCAAGGCTAACATTTCCGGATCGACTGTCATTTTGCCAAAGATCGTTTGTTCGTAAGCGTCGGTTAGTGTGGACATATTAGTTTGTTCACCCAAACGTCTATCAATTATTTTGGCATAAGCACTTAAGGTTTGGCTGGCAGGACGATGTTGAATTCGCCGCAAGCTCCAAAGCAATAGCCGATAGCGGCGCGGGAAGTTGGTTGCCGTAAGTCCAATGCCAATGAGCCAGGCGACAAGCGCCGGGAGTTGCCAGAATGCAAGTGCAGTCAGTAACAAAATGATGACAAGGAGCAAAATGCCGAGCCAGGTGACGTTGCTGAGAGACGATCGAGAATGCGTTTTCGTTGCGGATGGCGAACCAGTTGATGGTGTACGCGATATAGAGGCGGACGAGCTCATGCTTGATGATGATGGCATACTATTAGAGACGCTGTTATTAGCGGATGAAGAGGGTATATTTTCTTCTGGCGTTGCGGGATCATTAAAGCCGGGGGTCGGTTCGAATGGCAGCCAACCTAAATTGGTGAAGTAAACCTCGGGCCATGAGTGAGCGTTGCTGTTGCGGATCACATATTGTTTGTGTTGACCTGATCCGCCAATAAAAGTCCCGGTATTAAAACCTTTGGCCCATCGAGCAGGTAAGCCGATGCTTCGGCATAGCACAACCATTGCCGAGGAGAAGTTATCACAATAGCCGATTGGGGAATCAAAAAGAAAGTAATCGACATAATCGTGACCGGGTGGTGTCCGCTGCGCATCGGTTTTGGAGTAAGTGAAGCGAGGGTCGGATTTGAGATAGTTTTGAATCGCGAGCACTTTTTCATAAGGTGTCGGTGCCTTGGCCGTGATTTTTTCGGCCAGTTGCTTCACACGTTTCGGCAGAGTTGATGGTAATTGCAGGTAGCGGCTGCCAACTTGCTGGCGACTGCTGGTTGCAGCGGTTAATTGTGCGGCCGTGATTTGTTTTGCCTGCACCTGAATGTCTAAGCGTTGAAAAGGAGCTTGATTTGTCGTGCTGACGCGGCGGGTGGCAGCATTGAGCAGGAAGTCAGTCGTGGGATCGGGTTGACCGCCTGTGAACGTCAGTTGCCCATAAGGAAGCGGTAAAAATGATTTGCTGCCGTTGAAGGTCAAGGTTGTACTTTGGGCAGGACCATAGTCAACCGAAGCATTTGGATCGCGCATGATGGCGCCATCCAGCGGCACGGTCTGACTTTGATCGACGCCAGGTTGCCAACCGGTGCCGGTGTATGCAGCATCAACCGCCACGCGATAGTAACTGGCTTCGGTGCTGGTAGCCGTAAAAACGGGCGTTGGATCATCATAAACCGGGCCGCCTAACACACGACTGTTTTCCGTATAGCCGGTTCGGCCAGGGCCATTGACGTAAGTTTGAATGCCTGCGTAGAAGCCTCGCTGATTTAAACGGTCACGAAATGGAACGGACATGTTGGCTAATTGTTCATTCAAGGGGGTTGCTGAAGACAGCCATGCCAAGCCGAGCGTGACCCCGCTGATAAGTGTGCAGCCAATTAAAAGCGGCCACCAATGATTGCCATACAGATGCAGCATCGCCATCAAGCCAGTGAGTACCGCGAGTTGAATGAATTGTGCCGTGAGATCATTGCCGTTAAAAATATGAACGGCTAGTAAATAGCTGAGCACAATCGCAATGGCGCCGGGATAAAACCGGACGACAACTGTCAAAAGCAGGAGAAATGCTACTAAAGTAATAATCAGCGTCATGCTAAGCACAGTTGGCACATCGACACCGCCGACACGTAAAAACTTTGAGGTCGCTGCGGAAAAAGTCTGTAGATAGGCGGTGAACCAAGAGAGGCTAAATGGTTGTTTTAGCGGCACAATGGCCCAAAGCCCGCCAATCATGGCAGCGACCGTCATAGCACCCCACAAGGGCCACCATCGCGGCCAGAACGTGGCGACATAAAGGATGAGGCTAATGCCGATGACATAAACCACCAGTGCACGTGGGTGGCCGATCGGATTGATGTCGGCAAATGGCTGCAAAAAAAGAAATAGGAGCCACCATGTCAATAAAACCATGATGAGTCGCTGCAACCACTTAGGCATGCTCGCCACCTCCTGACAAGGAAAGCAAAGTAACGGCAGCTGGAGAGAGCGCCTGCAAAAACGGCTTTGCTGTAGCTGAATCTGTTGCTAGCACTAGATAAGCTCGATGATGTTGCGGCGATGCCAAGTTGGGTAAAGCCGCGGGATTAGCGACGCCTTCAGGATGAAAACCCGCTAGTAGCGCATCTTGTTGGCCGCGGGGAATACGGGTTAGCCGCTGATCCAGCAAGTAGCCGTCACCACTGAAAATGCCGGTATCCAGCAAACTCGCAAAAAGGCTCAAGGCCGATTCAAGTGGCAGCGAAGGCGTTACAACCAGCAGCAGCGTCCAAGCAGTTTGGCCTTCATACTCATCATCATGAACAATCAATGAATCTGCGTGAGCGCTAATTTTCCACGCGATTTGTTGGATATTATCACCCGGGAAATATTCGCGGAAATTTTTAATGCGGTCGCTGGGTAGACCAGCGTCAGATACCGCCATTTTTTGTGAAAAATCCGTGGCAATTTTGGCAGCAGTCTCGGGCTGGCGAACCGGACCAACTGTTATCGGAGTTGTGAGTTGCATGGGGAGGGTTTTGCGGAACCAGCCGAAAAAGTCGGTGACAGTCACGGTGAAGGGTAGCTGATCATAGACGCCACGTGGCAACTGCAAGGTAACTTTGGCGGTGCGTTGACCAACCGGCAGATGCCAGGTGCTGGTTTTGGCAGCATCTAGTAAAAATAAGTTGGGCAGCCATCTGCCTTTTGTTAGCGTCAAATGGCGCATGGTCGGGCGCTCGGCGATCATTGTTGTCTGATTAGGCGTGAAGCGCAGATGTCCACGCATCGGCCAAAGCAGTGGCAGTGCGAGCAGCAGGAGGAGCATCAAGGCAAATTCACTCACAAACCAGCTGGTCGGTGAGTTAAACGTCATTCCGAAACCGACGAGCAGACTGAGCAAGACGACAAGTGCACTATTTATATAAAAATTGCGCCAATGCATGTGGTATCACCCCCGGACTGGTGCGGCGATGCGTTGCAGAATGTCAGTTAGAATCTCAGTTGACGAAGAAGTTGGATCTTTCATGATCAAACGGTGACCAAAGACAGGGATTGTTAATGTCTGAATATCTTCAGGGGTCACGTAACTGCGGCCGTTGAGCATAGCGAAGGCTTTCGCGGCACTTACCAGCGCAATGCCGCCACGCGGGCTAATGCCTAAACGAATCCGTTGGTCTGTCCGGGTCGCTTCGACAAGCGCAAGAACATAATTGGCAATCGCATCGGTCACGGTGATGGTTGTGACAAGCTTTTTGCTCGCTGCTAAAGCGGCGGAATCAAGTAATGGTTTCAAGGCGGCAATCATGGTTTGCCGGTCCGGGCTTAGAAGTAAACTTTTTTCAGCAGCGGCATCGGGATAGCCAAGCGACAGTCGCAACATAAAACGATCCAGCTGCGCTTCAGGCAAGGGATAGGTTCCCGCATAGTCAGTCGGGTTTTCCGTGGCCATGACAAAGAAATCAGGCGACAATGGGTAAGTGTGCCCGTCGGTGGTGACGCGGCGTTCGCCCATTGCTTCCAATAAAGCTGCCTGAGTGCGCGGAGTGGCACGATTGATTTCGTCAGCCAGTAAGATGCTAGTAAAAATAGGACCGCGTTGAAATTCAAATGCATTCGTAGCGCGGTTGAAAATGGACGTCCCGAGAACGTCGCTAGGCAACATATCCGGCGTGAATTGAATCCGGGAAAACGGCATTGCCAGCGTTTTGGCAATGGCTTGTACTAAAGTGGTTTTGCCGACGCCGGGAATATCTTCAAATAAGACGTGGCCGTTGGCTAATAAAGCCGTAAAAGCCAGCTTGATCGGCATCGGCTTGCCAACCACAATGGTCGCGACTTGTTGCTGCGCTGCCGAAAAGATTGATTGCGCTTCATTGATTTCCATCGTGATCCCCTCCATGCCGCCATTATTCAGGAAAAAGCACCAAACAGCAAGTTTCCGGCCGTGTCGTAAAAAAATATGAATATATCGGCTGCAGACCGGGCGACGATTGGTACGCAGTTGACGAGCAGATCTACTGCGGGAGCCATTTTGTCGCTAGAATCTTCTCAATAGCGACACATTTTCGCTTGCGGTATACTGTGACCATAGCCGGTAACCATCCAATGAGTGGGGGCAAGCAAATGAAAAAACGACTGAAGTATCACCTGAATGTGATTGGGCATTATTTATTGATCGGTTGGCTGATCTTCATCGTGATGACGATCTTGGTGGGCCTGTTAAGCTATATCGTCATGAAGTCAAATCCGCATTTTGTTCGCGGCCTCATGACCGGGTTGTCCGCTAAGTTCCCTGGGGTGACTGATAATTGGCACGCTTTCTGGGCGATTCTGCTGAACAACGAGCGGGTCACCTTCACGATGATGCTAGTGGGCATGATCCCAATTCCATTCTTATATTGGATTTCGTATGTGGTCACGTGTGCTTCGGTCGGTCTGGTTCTTGGTATCTATGCGGCCAAACTCGGTATCAGCGGTGCTTTTGGTGCGTTTGTGCTGGGCATTTTGCCACATGGGATCTTTGAAATGAGTGCGATGATCGTCGCTGTGGCGCTGGCGGCGCAAGTCAACAAGGCGTTACGCCAATCGATCAAACGATTTTTTGCCAATCCCCACTATGAAAAGTCGCCGCTGGATGCCAAGGCCATTGCGGTACAGTATGTCGCCATCGTGGTGCCAGTGATTGCTTTTGCGGCAATTATCGAAGGCTTCATTACGCCGGTACTTTTACGGTTGATCGTTCATTGACTTAATTGCGGTTGACACGTCGTAAAGCAAGAAACCCCGCCAATGCGAGCGGGGTTTTATTTTTAAAGAAAACCAACCTGACCAACAAAATGTTTCTCGTGAAACATTATGACCATTCCGAGCGCAATAACGAGTATGTATTCACATCGAAGAACCCACCACGAGGATTCGGATCTTCTTGGCGCAGGATCCCGTCCAGATGGAAGCCGGCTTTTTCGGCGACGTGGTTGCTGGCGTCATTAGTGACAGCGGCGTTGATAATCAGTTTGTTCAGGTGATAGTCGTGGAAGGCAATGTCTGCAATGGCCTTGACGGATTTGTGCATCACACCTTTACCACGTGCCGGCGTGGTTAACCAGTACCCGATATCGGCTTTGTGGTGGACGAGTTGGTCAATGGTGTTTAGGGTGATCAGACCAACAGGGGCGTCGGCTTGATGAATGACCAAGGTTAATGACTTTTGCTCGCCGAAGGACTTTAGCTCGGTTGTTAAAAAGTTGATCTCGTCGTCAGCGGTTAGTGTTGCATCCACCCAAGTCAGATACGCTGCTAAAGTCTCACGGCTGGTTTCGATTTGCTCGAATAAAAGCGGACCGTCAATCTCCGGGCGCGGCAGTGCGAGTTTAAGATCGTAATCAATTAAGTAGCTAAACATCATTTCATCCCATTTTCTTTTTAGTTTCTCTAAGTATAAAACAATCTTGCGTTCTGCGCGCGTAGACAAGCTCTCATAAAATCGGTAGACTTGTTACCTGTGAATGTTGCCGGTACGAACTGGTTTGCCCACAGCTCGTGATGGCGGCTTCACATTGAATGGTTTAGCGTTGCATTAGGATTCGAATGAGAAAGATGGTGTTTTTATGAGACGGGTTTGGAAGTGGTGCGTCGCCGGGGTAGCAGCGTTGATATTGGCGATTGGCTTGACCATGCCGGTATCAACGCAGGCGGCGAAAAAAACATATGTGATCGGTACGGATGTCACCTATGCACCGTTTGAGTTTGCAGACAAGAACAACCGCTACGTCGGGATCGATATTGATCTCATGCAAGCAGTGGCCAAGGCAGAAGGCTTCAAAGTGGATATCAAGCCGCTGGGATTTAATGCCGCGGTGCAGGCACTTGAAGCTCACCAGATTGACGGGGTCATCGCCGGCATGCAGATTACGCCGGAGCGCAAGCAGAAGTTTGCCATGAGCGATCCTTATTACAAAACCGCGGTGGCGATGGCCGTTGCCAAAAATAGCGGCATCAAAAGTCTTAAGGATCTGCGGGGCAAGCGGGTGGCTTTAAAGACCGGGACAGCGGCGGCAGATTTTGCGATGAGCCTAAAAGACAAGTATGGTTTTCATACCGTGACGTTCGATGATTCCAATAATATGTACCAGGACGTGATTACGGGGAACTCGGTCGCTTGTTTTGATGATAAGCCTGTGCTGCAATATGCCATTGCAACCGGCCTGAAGCTGAAGCTTGCCGGTCCCGAAAGCAAGGCGAGCTATTACGGCTTTGCCACCCAAAAAGGGCGCAGCGACCAACTGGATCAGCGGTTCAATGCCGGCTTGAAAAAAGTGAAGGCTGATGGCACCTATGCCAAAATTGTCGCGAAATACTTAGGCAACGGGACGCAAGCAGCCCAAAAGGAAACCAGCGCCAAGACCCAGGATACGGATCGCAGTTTTCTCGGTTTGTTACGGGAAAACTGGGGGACCTTAATGAATGGGCTGCGGGAAACGATGGTCGTGACCCTAGTGGCCATCATCTTTGCAACGATTGTCGGGATTCTGGTCGGACTTCTGGGCGTTTTACCGAATCGCTTCGCCCGGGGAGTTGCCACGACGTTTATTTATATTTTCCGCGGCTTGCCGCTGCTGGTGTTGGCACTGTTCATATATACTGGCGTACCAAGCTTGATTGGTTCTAAGATTCCGGCATTCGTTGCCGGGATCATTACGCTGACATTAAATGAAGGGGCGTACACGGCGGCCTTCGTGAAGGGCGGCATCCAGGCAGTCGATGCTGGCCAAATGGAAGCAGCGCGTAGTTTAGGACTTCCGTTTGGCAAAGCCATGCGGAAAGTGATTCTCCCGCAAGGCATTAGAATTATGGTACCGAGTTTCATTAATCAGTTCATTATCACGTTAAAAGACACCTCGATTCTGTCGATTATCGGTATCTTGGAACTGACCCAAACCGGGAAAATCATCATTGCGCGTAACATGGAAGGGTTCAAAATCTGGACCATGGTCGCGCTCATTTACTTGATTATTATCACACTCCTGACCTGGCTCAGTAACTGGGTACAACGGCGCATGAAGGTCTAGTCCACTTGCGTAAAATAATGTGACAAATGTCAGAAAAGCTAACATCAACGCTGGACAGTCGCTATTCCATTCCGCTAGCATAAACAGTAGATTTAATTATGGCGGGCCGGAAATCTCGTGACTTTAGCCATGGGATGGATAGGCCCGCTCTCAACGCCTGTTAGCTCGTTTTTTTAGTTCGTTGTACTTTTGGTTGTTGATGTAAGTCTCAACGACGTCCTTGCTCATGTTGCCAAGGGTACTCATGTAGTAACTGGGTGCCCATAAATGCCCACCCCAATCTTGAGAACGACGAATTTCCGGATGCCGTTTGAGAAAGATAAAGGCACTTCTACCCTTGAGCGCCTTGATGGCACTGGTTGGTGCCTTGCTAGGCGGAAAACTGATCAAGACATGGACATAATCGGGCATGACTTCCATTTTTTCGATCACAATCTCATTATCATCGGCAACCTTTTGCAAAATGCTTTTCATTTCGTCTGCCAGTTCCTTAGTTGCAAAAGCCTGATTGCGATATTTCGTGACCCAGATCAAATGGTAATGAAAATTATAGATATAGCGTCTGGTAAAAACCGCGTCTTGGATTTTTTCTGTAGTCATAAAAGTCACCTCAATTGTTAGAGTCATTGTCCAATGCTATAATACCATTATAGCAAGAAAAGAGGTGAGGTTAAATGAAGTCAATGGCACAATTAGAATATCATTATGGCTTGAAGGTTCGCATTTACCCAAGTGACCACCAAAAGAAATTGATTAAGCTTAACAGTGATGCCAGTCGCTTCGTCTATAACGAGATGGTTGCGATTGGTAAAGAACTCTGGCAATTAAAACAAGTTAAGTTACCAATTGATATGGTTCAAAATCGAATCAAGCAGCTTGAATTGCGGCAAAATGCCAAGCAGATGTCAAATCATTTCCAATTCTTAGAAGACAAGCGAATTGACAGTCTTGCTAAGGCTAACGCTATCCAGAACTACCGCAAGGCATGGAAAGCCTTTCGGAAGGTTCATGGTACTGGCGTCCCAAAATTCCACCGTAAAAGCTATGCGTGGGGCTATCAAACTAATTGCCAATATATCCAGCAGAAAGCGGCGCAGCTAACTAACGGGACCGTCTGCTTTGAAGATGGCAAGCACGTCTTAGTGCCTAAGTTAGGTCGTCTACGCATTAAAGGCTCTCACAAACGATTATTGAATCGGCAAGCAGAAACTCGTATTGGCACTGTCACGATTACTAAGGACGCCGCAGACCGTTTCTTTTTATCAATGCAGTTGGGTTCTGATACACCCTTCATGACGAAGCCTGCCAAGACCAATCGGCAAACTGGCATTGACCTCAACACGGAAAACTTCTTGACGACCAGTGATGGCAAAGTCGTCGCCAACCCGCGCTACTATCGAACAATTAAGGGAGGACTGGCTAAGGCACAGCGTGTTTTGTCACGCCGTGCTCGAAGGGCAAAGAAAGAGCATCGGCCGTTACGGAACAGTAAAAATTACCAAAAACAGCGCTTGTTAGTTGCCAAAATTCATGCCCAGGTTCTGGATCGTCGTAAGAACTTCCTGCACAACGTCTCAACCACACTCATCAAGAACCACGATTTAGTGGTTGCAGAGGAATTGCGAAGTAAGAACTTACTAAAAAATCATGCCTTGGCAATGAGTATTGCAGACGTAGGCTGGCGTACCTTCTTAGGCTTGCTAACTTACAAGGCTGATCTTTATGGTCGCCAGTTTGTAACGGTCAATCCTAAGAATACCACGCAAACCTGCCATCATTGCGGCTTCGTCATGGGGACAGAAGGCACTGATAAGCTGACGCTTGCTGATCGAGAATGGAACTGTCCTAAATGCCAGACCCATCACGTTCGCGATCACAATGCCGCTCAGAACATACTGATCAAAGGTATTGCTAAATTAGCCTGATTAGGCTCGTCCCTATGGCAACCTGGGGACGCTAAAGGCACTGGTAATTGCCGTGTAAGACAAAGTAGTTCGTAGAACTGCCTGCAGTGGTGTATCTGTGCAAATTGTGATTCAAGCACTCATAGCAGGGGTGTTTGCTCACAAGCCACTGACTTTAGTCAGTGGTGGTTGACAATCGACCAAAATGCGAGGAGATGAGCTGCGCTTAGCCGCGTACTTGAACGAAGACGTGGTTGAATCAGACCCGTGTCGATCAGACAAGACGCGGGCTTAGCGCACAACCAGTTGATCATCAACTGGCGCATGCAATAACGGCCAATGGGCTTGTAATCATTAGAAAGCGTGGTGTTTAGGTTGAAGCGAAAGTGGCTGCTAAGTTTGCTGATCGCCTTGCCTTTAATGCTTGGGGCATTACTCCCCGGCAAGACGGTGGCGGCAGCACAGAAAACGTATACGATAGGGACGGATGTGACCTTTGCACCGTTTGAGTTTGCGAACCAGGATAATAAGTATGTGGGGATTGACCTTGATCTCATCAAGGCAATTGCCAAGGAAGAAGGTTTCAAGGTCGAGGTTAAGCCGTTGGGATTCAACGCAGCGGTTCAGGCACTTGAAGCCAAGCAAATTGATGGTGTGATTGCCGGTATGTCAATCACACCAGAACGAAAACAGAAGTTTCTGATGAGCGATCCGTATTATAAGTCCGGCGTTGTGATGGCCGTGGCGAAGAAAAGTACGATCAAGTCATTGAAGGATTTACGCGGCAAGCGGGTTGCTATCAAAACCGGTACGGACTCGGCGGATTATGCCAACAGCGTCAAGCAAAAGTACGGCTTTTCAACGGTTACTTTTGATGACTCCAATAACATGTATCAAGATGTGACGACCGGTAACTCGGCGGCCTGTTTTGAAGATCAGCCGGTCATGCAATATGGCATTAATAATGGCATGGCGCTAAAGATTGTCGGTAAACCGGCGCGTGAAGGTGCTTATGGTTTTGCGACTTCTAAAAACAATCAGGCATTGATGAATAAGTTCAATGCCGGTCTTAAGAAACTGCGGGCCAATGGTCAATACGATAAGATCATCGAACGTTACTTGGGCAACGGCAGTGCAAAGTCACAAAAAACTGCTGCCGGTAACAGTCAGACGACTGACCGCTCGTTCATCGGGTTGTTGAAGGCCAACTGGTCAACTTTGATGGGTGGTTTGCGCGAGACCATGGTGCTGACGATTGTCGCGATCTTCTTTGCAACATTGGTCGGGATTCTGGTCGGACTTTTAGGGGTTATTCCAAATAAGTTATGTCAAGGCACAGCAACAACGTTTATTTACATTTTCCGTGGCTTGCCACTGATGGTCCTGGCCTTGTTCATCTACACCGGGGTACCGAGTCTGATCGGGTCAAAAGTCCCGGCATTCATCGCCGGCATCGTGACGTTGACGCTTAATGAAGGAGCCTACACAGCGGCCTTCGTTAAAGGCGGTATCCAGGCGGTTGATCCCGGGCAAATGGAAGCCGCGCGCAGCTTAGGGCTACCATTTGGGAAAGCCATGCGCAAGGTTATCTTGCCACAGGGTATTAAGATCATGATTCCAAGTTTCATCAACCAGTTTATTATTACCTTGAAGGATACCTCTATCCTGTCGATCATCGGTCTGTTAGAGCTGACCCAAACCGGGAAGATCATCATTGCCCGGAATATGGAAGGCTTTAAGATCTGGACCATGGTAGCACTGATTTACTTAATTATTATTACGCTATTAACCTGGCTAAGTAACTGGGTTCAGAAGAAGGTGAAAGCATGAGTCAGTATCGAGTAGAAATGAAAAATGTCCACAAGAGCTTCGGCGACAACGATGTGGTCAAAGGCGTCAACCTGAATGTCGCCAACAATGAAGTCGTCGTCATGATCGGCGCTTCCGGTGCCGGTAAAAGTACCGTCTTGCGCATGATTAACGGGTTAGAAACCGTCACAAGTGGCGAGATTCTTGTCGACGGCGAAGATATTGCCCATAAAGGCACTGATATTAACAAGGTGCGTGAAAAGATCGGCATGGTGTTCCAGCATTTCAATCTTTTCCCGAATATGTCCGTGATGGGGAACATTACCCTGGCACCCACTGAGCTGGGCATTGCCAGCAAAGACGAAGCCGTCAAGCAGGCCAAGGAAATGCTTGAAGTGGTTGGTCTAACAGACAAGGCCGATGCGATGCCGGCGCAGCTTTCCGGCGGCCAGCAACAGCGTGTCGCGATTGCGCGGGCGTTGGCTATGCATCCGGATATCATGTTGTTTGACGAACCAACTAGTGCGTTGGATCCGGAAATGGTCGGTGACGTTCTGGGTGTTATGCGGCGTCTTGCAAAGCAAGGGATGACCATGGTGATCGTGACCCACGAAATGGGCTTCGCCAAGGAAGTTGCCGATCGGGTCGTCTTCTTTGATAACGGCACCATCCTTGAACAAGGCAAGCCTGAAGATATCTTTGAGCATCCAAAAGAAGAGCGAACCAAGAACTTCTTGAATAAGGTCTTGAATGCTTAGAATTTAGTGTTATGGCAACGCTTTGCCGGTGACACGACAAAAACGGTTCAGTGAGACAAACCTGTCTCTTCTGAACCGTTTTTTGATTGGCAATTTTTGAGAATTTCCCGGGAAATAATGGTGCTCGCTAGACTTACTTACAGAATCGCCGCGTAACGCTTCTTTAAGAAAGTTTTGCCGCGCCAACAAAATATAAAACACTGATGGAATGTGACACAGATGTGCCACTCTCAACGTACAAATTCAAGAATGATATCAGCAAATGCCTAATCTCAGTACTCATATCGGAACCGACCACGATGAGTACTCAGATTAGGCTTTTTGCGTCCTCTCGTCTATACATCAATTAGATTGTTTAAAGCTAGTTTCTAGGAACATGTTTATGTTCTGCAACAAGCCCGCATAAGATTTAATCTGATAGTCTGCCAGATCGTGTTGGATTTTGTTAAGCTCATTCATACCAACGCCATTCGTGACAAACGTTTTCAGATGAAGAACATACTTCGCAAGAATGTGCTCCAGTACCTGTTGATCTGACAACTGAAACGTTTGAATTTCGGATATGTCTTGGAGCAGTTGATTCTTATTGTTTTGCTCAATATCCATAATGATGAGATTGAACCACAGACGAAATTGTTCACTGATATTAGATTTAAAATCCGAAAACTTATTCTCGTCTCGTTTCATTCGCTTAATTAAAAACCGAACATCGTCAATCTTAAACACAAACATTACGTTTATAAATAAGCAAAGATCATAATGCGACCACAAATTTAGGGAAAAAATGTAGTCTTTAATCACAGCAAGGCTTTGCGACGGCACTGGCATGTTTTGGAGCCTTGAAATTAAAATGTCTGAAAGGGCATTAATGTGTTTATACTTATCAATCTGTGTTTCATTATATTTCTGATCCGAATATAAAGATATTTCTTGCAGTTTGTCCAGATTCTGATCATAAAATGCTCGCTGAAGCTTGCGAAAAGACTCTCTATAGGGATCCTCCTTGTAGCCACGTGCAATATACAAGAACTCGTCGATAGTAACGTTTAACTCATTTATTAAGCTTAAGAAGCTTTCAACACGTAAGGAAGATTCGCCCTTCACAAATCTAAAATACTGCGATTTTGAAACTCCGCATCGCGTAATGTTACTGACTGGTATCTGTTTTCCTTTTTGTATTTCAATAATGGCCTTGCCCAAAGCGTTTTTTTTCATAATAATTCCTCCAAATAGAAAACTCCCACATATGCGACTGTCAAACCCGATGGTACCTCTTTGATACTAACCTCGAATCAAAAGAGGTGAGCATTATGTGGGCATGGTTAATCTTTGTTATTTAAATACATCTTAGTATACTGACTTTCCTTTTGAAAGACTTTGGAGGTGAAAGCTTGAAAAAAACTAGAGGTTGTTCTACCTAACAATAGACGCACTTAAACAAGGGTATGCCACTCGGAAAAAATTGAGCGTGTACCCCAAACTTCAGTTCTTGTGCAAATGTAACAGCTTCTCGCACGGTCATTGATCGAGTAGGGCGATTGATAAACTTGCTTGGGGCGATAGCCCTCGTGGTTAGAAAGCATATGGTAGATTGCTGTCAATAGTTGTCGAGCAATCGCAATTGCTGACTTCTTATGGCCACGCCGGTTTTTGAGAATCTGATAGCTTGTTTGATCTCTGGGTGCACAAGTCCATTCGCAACTTGCACCAACAGGGGCTTGAGATAAGCCCCTGCTTTGGAAATCCGCGCCAACTCGCCCGGGCTCTCATTATTTGTGAGTGTCAACCCCGCCCAAGAACAGAGATACTTGGCGCTAAGAAACAGTGACATGTCTGTCCCGATTTCGGCAAGAATTTAGACACACTTATTTGTGCATGAAAAGCAAACCTGCACATATAATTATGCAACATCATGCCCGAAGGCGTGACTACTCACCTACCCGTGGTTTGTAGTGTGAGGTGAAGACTACACAAGTTTAAAATACGAAAGGAGAACGTTGGCTGCAAGCTTTTCATCCCGTTTTGGGTGAAGGCGAAGCACTCACGTGATTATAATTATGGAAAAGGTTTTAGCAGTAAATCCCAAAATGCAAATCATTAAGATTAAGGACGGTGAATATCTCGTCAAGGAAGGCACGATGTCAAATTATTCATTTGAACTAAAGGATGAGAAGAACGATCATCTGCTCGATACCATCATCGAAGATTCAGGCCTTTTCCCCCAGGACGAGAGTTCACTTGTAGATAAGCTGAGTAATATCAACGCCGTATGGTCAAAGGAGCGTATCAGTGAAACCATTAAAAAGCTCACTGATTTTAACTTTTTAAATTATAAGAACGCTGACACACAGAAAGTAAAAGTAGTAGTGATTACTAACCAAATAGACCTAGCCAAGAAGAAGTTTGGCAAGATCGAAAGTGTGCAAATCCTGGAGTATCTTGACGACGATGCCTCAAAAACCGAGGACAAGGCATTTGTGGAACATATCAACGCAAATGCCGAGTTGATATTAGTGTTTTCTACGTGGTATAACCCAACACTATTTTACAAGATCAACCAGTATTGTATTCAGAATCAGAAGTCACTAGTCATTTCCTATCTAGATGGCAATGAAGGTGTTTTGGTTCCGTTAATCAACTTCTCTCAGACAGGTTGTTATAATGACTTTGAGTTGCTTCGTGAGGCTTCGTTTCACAATTTGCTCGACTATCAGGTTGCTAAGGAACAAATAATTCGGACTGACACAGCGCCCGGCAAAAAGTATTTTGACGAATTATACGAAGACGCTTTATTAATTCGTACAAGCTTGCTCATTAGAAAAATCATCTCGGATTCGTTCATTAATTACTATGCGTATGAGTTCGATTTTGAACGATTAGTTGATTCAAAGATTCGATTAATTAAGTTTCCTAAATGTCCCAGTTGCCAGGGTGACAAAAACTTAACCCATCCATTTATTTAGAGGTGAAATGTTATGGCAGAAGATCTTGTAACGGAAGAATTTACCGGTGAGCAACTAACTATTTTTAAGAGATTCCTTGAAGAAAACGATGTTGCAACCGATAATATTTTTCGGACGTTCGAAGAGAATTTAAGCTATTATTCAAAACGCCTAACAAGTGCTGATTATTTCTCGCCAGGAGAGTTATTCCTAACAAACTCAAAATTCTTTCCCAGTAATGAAATGATCAATAATTGCGCGCTATTCCAGGCCTCGATTAGATGGCGCACACAGACGGTACATCCAAGTAACTCTGAAAGTGCTTTGAATGAAGAGAAGTATAAGTTCACAGAGTCGTTATCTAGCACGCTTAAAGACGTTGTTAAATTCTTGGATACTCATTTAACGACAGAATTAATGGCCTGCGTTGATATGTATCTTATCCACAAAGGAGCTACCTTTCAGTATTTACCCGAAAAAAATTTTGTGTTTAAACCACAGGCTGACTCGAAACAACTCGGGAAGTCTATTGAATCTCTTTTGAACATTACGGGTGAAGATACTGATCATACCGTGGTCCTTGTACCGGTATTCATTCCAATTAGAATTACAACCTTCTTGGGAGAGTATGGGTTCAGAAAGTCGTTAGTTGATTATGGTCGTCTCCTAAACGTAATTGAGTCAGGATTCACAGATGGCACCACGACATTCTCTCAAATCAATTTCGATTATGTAAACTCCCTATTTCATGTAGATGGAGTTGAGAAAAATATAAGCGATATTGTGAAAGTGAGCGTGAGTTAGGATGGATGAAAACAAAATTGCTGGAGTAAGAAGGAATCAATACTCCGATAAAATTCGTGAGGTTTCAGATGTTTTAAAAAATTGTACTGATGCAGAAATCGTCTCAATTCTCCACGAAGTAATTGACGATACGCCCTTTAAGACGAGAAATTATACTGAGTACAGTCATGATGAATATTACATTGTTCATAATAAACGAGAAGTTATACAAAATAGTATTAAAGAATACCCACTATCTACATCTTCGATCAAAAGTGCCCGACCCCTAATTGATTCGATAACAGGTAGAAAATCGCTCAGAGACTATGCATACGACAGCGTGAGCTTTGATCAGTTTTCTGAGATCATTCACTATTCCTTCGGGGTTAAAAGTGTGGGGCGAGGTGCGTATGATCAAAGAGAATTTCCATTTAAGTTCTGCAATAGTCAAGGTGGCCTAAACTATTTAGATCTGTACATTGTTGTTTCAAATGTTGAGGGGCTTCCTCAAGGTTTATATTATTTTGACTTTATAAATGATCAAGTTTGCCTGGTACAAGCTGGCAATATGCGAACTGTACTAAAAGATATTCACTTTGCAAATGAGTTTGTGGCGTATGGTGCATTCACTTGCTTCGTTGTAGCGGATTTGTCACGTGTAATGCCAAAATATTATAAACGCGCCTATCGGATGGCTCATGTTGATGCAGGGATATTAGTTGCATACCTAGAGTTGATCGCTGAGTCCATAGACATTCACTCCTGTACCGTTGCAGGGTATCTGGAACATAAACTAGATGATCTATTAAATTTGACAGTTAATGATTATCCAGTTGTTTCAATTACGTTCGGCAAGCAATATGCAGAATAGTATGGTATTGATTGTCTTCATCATCTTAAATGCAGTCGAGTTAATCGTTAATGCTTTATTTTCACAAATGGCATTCTGGATGAAAATATGCATCCACCTTTCTTGGATGCTCGGTTTCATCTATTACATTTTTTCAATTATATCAGTTGATGGTGGCATACCGGTTTTTAAAGTCTCTTTTTTGGAAATTATCGGCGCAGTTTTCTTGGGTGGCGCCATCTATGTGCTCAATGTAATGTACAATACCATCATGATCAACAGAATGATAGTGTTCGATTGGCGTCTCTATTTTAGGATTCCCTCTGATATCACAGTCACATTTATGGCCGTATTGTTCGCAGTGCTAGAAGAATTCACATACCGCTACTGGGTAGTTGCACAAATGAATAATGTGCTTGGAATACTTATTCTGACGTCCTTAGCTTACGGTGTGAATCATTCCATTTTCAATGATGACGAAGCCTTTGTAAAATCACTCTTTGGGATGCTACTGGGAGCATCTTTAGTGATCACACACTCCGTGTGGGTGCCGGTTATGATGCACGTAACCTTTAACTGTTTGTCTAGCAATATTAATAAAAAATCATCAAGGAGTGATGGTGAATGACCATGCTACGGATAGATCACGCAAAAAAAGTTTACAAGAAAAGGACGGCTATTTCCGATGCCAACATGTCGTTTAATGGAAAAGGACTGTATCTGATTGCAGGACCAAACGGAAGCGGTAAGACGACTCTTTTGGAATCAATCGTTGGACTGAGACGGCTAAGTTCGGGAAGCATCGTTGTTGAGCCGAATACTGCAAAAATTGCCTTCTTGTTTCAGGAAAACAATTTGAGGAAGCTAAACACAGTTCGCGAAGAATTTCAACTAGTTTTGAAGCTCTATCAAAGAAACATTTCCGAGCTGCAGGTGGCTGATCAATACCAACTAACCGAATTTTTAGATACACGTACTGCCAATTTATCAGGCGGTACTAAACGCAGAGTTTTAATTGCCATGACTCTGATGACAGAGGCTCCCATAGTCATTCTAGATGAACCCGTATCTGGACTAGATACTTTTAATCGGAAGGAAATTTGGAACCTGATTAAGCAATATGGTAAAAACCATCTTGTAATAGTTTCGGACCACTATCTAAATCAAGCGGCCGATTATTGTGACTTTGTATATATGCTACACGCTGGGAAAATCGTTGAGTCTGGTTTGATTCCAGAACTTGAAAGCCAGCTGAGAAAGTTTGTTTATACACCAATTGATGTCAATCAATTGCGGCCAATCGAGAGGGATCTGAAAGAACAAGGAATTGATTATATCTCGAGGTCAACAGGTAAAAACTTTTATTTGTATACAGATAGCTCTGTAAGAACCTCAAATATCTTGAATAACCACCATGTGAGCATACACAGTCTTACATTCGAGGATGGTTATCTCATGTATACCGGAGATGACGTAAATGAGTAGGATTGATAAATACACACCATTTCTAAAAGTCGAATTAAAAGCACTTTTCCGAGAACATACGTCAATGTTCTTTATGATTATTGTTCCTATTGCATTAACTGTTGTCTTTGGCGGAACCTTTGGTGATAGCCCGACTATCTTTGGCAAAAATGTCCTAGGAATTGACACGGTAGTTCCGATAAATGTTGTTTTCCTTTTAGCCAACACAGGTTTGATGGGAATCTCAATTACTATTTCAGACATTAAAGGCCAAGGTGTACTTAAGAGGTACATGACGTACCCAGTTACTTACTGGCAATATTTTCAATCATTATTTGCCGCATTTCTGGTCGTTAGCATTATTTCAACTGCGATTTTTGGAGGGATGAGCTTTGCAATATATCATGCGATATGGCGCATGAATGTGGGGCAAACGCTGTTGTTTATAATTTTTTACCTCCTAACTGCATTGATTTTCTTCTCACTGGGATATTTGATTTCACTATTTATCACCTCATCCAGGACTGCTAGTTTAGTCACCTCAGGAATTTTCATGATTTTTATTTTTACATCTGGCATTGCAATTCCCACAGACTCATTACCCGGATTCGTCCAGAGATTTGCACATGTCTTTCCGATGTATCACTGCATCCAAGTCATGCAATACCTTTGGGTGGGCGATTTCGAATTATCTAAAATTGGCAATAACATTGTCTATGTGTTGATATTGAGCGTCTTAATGGTGATCGTTTTGAAAAAGGTGAGAATACAGTGGGACTCAAAATAACTGTTATCAATCACAGAAAGATTTCAGAACCACAGCTAATCGATGATGCAGATTCTTTGAACCATCAAGAAATGCTCGACCTAGTTCTCGCACCATCCGCTGAATTGCCCTTATTCATTGGTAATTGCGGGTATTCTCACGTGATGGGATTCATACTCTGACCAGCAATTCATTGATATTGTGGACACATACAGCGAACGCGTCGAAGTTAAGCGAATTACCGTGCGCGGTCTCAGTCACTCGCATGTGTCGCTGTTGATCAGACTCGATGAAAATCCACTCCAGATCAAAGAACGTTTGGGGCATAAGGACACAGAAACGTGCTCGGCACATATGGTCATCTTTACCCCAACAGCCAACTTTGAAGTCGCAAAAAAACTCAACGGGATATTCTCCAAAGAGGTGCCCGATGAGCCAAAATAATTTAAAAAGGGTCAAAACTGTGCCACCGTAAAATTGATGGTGCTAGAAACGTTGATACCCCAGGAAGGTCGCAGAATGTGCCGTTGTTTCCGGGAAATAATGGGTGCTTAGTCGAAATGTTTTCCCATTCATGTTGGCATGCTAATCGTTTCGTTCCTGATTCTCCGGCACGCCATGGTCGAGAATGCGGTCCATGACTGCTGCCACGCTGCCAGCATAGGCCATGCCGAATTTGTCGAGATGTACCATTAAGTAATACAACCGGTAGAAGTCGAGTCGAAATGGATAGCCGGGTTCGAGTGGGTAGGTTTCTTGGTAACCGGCGTAGAACTCTTGGTTGAACCCGCCAAAGACGGTGGTCACGCCGATATCAAGTTCGCGGTCGCCGTAAACTGCGGCGGGGTCAATGAGTGCCGGTTGACCATCTGCCGTGAACATGTAGTTGCCGCCCCATAAGTCACCATGGAGCAAGGATGCTTCGCTATGATGCTGGCTGAGGGTCTTGCTGATAATGGTGCGAGCTTGATCAAACGTTGCTTGATCGTCGGCCTGCCACAGGCCTTTTTTCAGTATGTGAGCGGCCAGTTTGTCGAGACGTTGGTGAATGAACAAGTCCGCCCACGAATCGGTCCAATTATTGGAAAATGATACGCTCGTGCCGGCGTAAGGGTAGTCGAAGCCGAAGCGGCCGGCGGGTTCGTGATGCTGATGCAGGTGGGCGACAAGCCGCCCGAGTTGACGTTGCGAGCCATGGCCATTGGTCAGGAAGCTTAGTAATAGGTAACCATCGCCGTCAATGCTGCCATTAGCGATCACGCGCGGTGCTAACACCTGGGCAGCTTCAAAGGCTTTTAAGCCGGCGATTTCCCCGGCATAGAAGCTGGCGGGGTAGCCAGGTTGAACGAGCAGAAAGTATGGTTTTTCAGAAGTATCGACCCGATAAGCTTTGTTGACATCGCCTCCGCCAACCGGGGTGATTGAGGTGATATGATCTAACGGTAGTTGCTTGGTCCAAGCTGATGTAAGCATGCAGACATCTCTCCTCTCACAGGCATTTCCGGCAGTCTTCGGTGCAAAAGGGGCGATAAACTCCGGATTTTTCCAATGCCAGACAATGCCCTAATGCCACCTTAAAACATTTTCACCGCTAATGACAATGATTCAATCGTGCAAAAGATGATAAACGAATCGCTGCGGGTCATCTAGGAAGCTGCGGAGGAAAGTGATGTGCTCGATCTGGTCGTATTGAATGGGTGCAAGCGTGTCACCCAAGGCCAATAGCTGCGCATCAGGGTAGGCCATTAGAATAGGCGAGTGGGTGCTGATGATGAATTGAGCTCCACCGGTTACCGCTTCATGAATCAAAGCTAGCAAACTCAGTTGATTTTCCGGGGTCAATGGCGATTCGGGTTCGTCTAGTAAATATAGGGCGTTCGCATGTAAGCGGGCGCGGAATAAGGCGAGAAAGGCCTGACCGTGTGATAGAGTGTCCAAATCGACTTTATATAGGTGATGGACTTCTGCGAGTGTATTCAGATACGGCAGACGTTCCAGACTTTTGGGCGCTAAGTGTTCAAGCTGAGCCTGGGCATATTTGATGCGGCCGCGGGTGGCGCGAATGAATGAAATAAAATCGTCGGCGCGGAATAAAAAGCCGGACTTGGTGCGATAAGTCCACGTTAACTTGAGCTGGTGCGCCAATGCCCGGCTATTGTCGTATTCAGGATCATCTTCGAGGGACGCGCCGCTCATCAAGATAGCGTTGTAGTTGGCGGCGATCGCGTTTAGCAACGTTGACTTGCCGCTGCCATTATCGCCGGTCAGAATGGTCACCGGCTGCGTCAGCTTTAGTTCACGGAAATGCGCTTGCCAAGGGAGATTGAATGGATAGGATGTTGCCTGAAGTGGCGGCGTATATTGAATTTTATTCAGTAGCATGGCAAACTCCTAACTTCATCTACCTAGACTATGGCAGTGGTTGATACCAACTTAAAATTTGCTTAGCTAAGTCAGCTTTCATGTAGCGGGACGTAATCGTTTGATCGCTGTTGCCTTTTCGCACATGAATGTTTAAGTGCGCAACGCCGCGCGGTTTCATCCAGATGGATTGCGCTAAGCTCATCGCTTGGATGTCTTTTTTCCGGACATAGTAGCGCTGGCGGGTCCAGACTTCGCCGACTTGGATGACGAGTTGATCTGGCGGCGCAATCGCAATAGCAGCGTTTGTTGCGGCATATTGGCCTTGGAGTGCCATGATGAGCAACCATAGCCCGCCAATCGGCAGCAACCAGACCCACCAGCTGACGTGTAGCCACAAAACGCTGGCTAAAATAATCGGTGCGACAATAAAAGCGAGATTCCCCAGCACCATATTCCGCACATAGTACCAGCGGTTTCGCACCGGAATCGGTTGCAGTTCCGGTATTGTTGTCGGCAACCAGCTGATGAACTTGCGCATGTCGGTCATGGCCGAGCGCTGCCGGATCACTGGCATTAGAACCAGATCATTATTTTGCTCGTCATCAGCTGCACCTGAAGCCAGTAATGCCTGAACGGTGGTGAGATGAAACCATTGGCGGAGAATGCTTTGTTTAAACCGGACCGCCTGCACGCGCGAGAGACGGGCGCTGACCGTGTTGGTTTGGAAAAAGCCGCGACTGGTGCGCAGTTCGTTACCGGTGCGATCGAGCGTGAAGCGATAATATTTTTGTAGGATGTTCAAATAAGAAACAGCAAATCCCAGCACTAAAACGATGATGCTTAAGCCGATCAAAAGGTAAATGGCTAAACCCGTGATGGCGTGTTCAGCTTGCTGGTACCAGCTATCAGGTAGGTATTCCTGAGCCTTGTCCAACACCCAAAGGATCCCGGTGATAATGGGGATGAAACCAAGCGATGTGAGCGCATATTGATTAAGGTCGTGGGAATTGATTTTATAGGCAGCGTCCGGAACCGGTTCCGGGTTGACGACGCGTGTCTGGGTGATAGCGTCAGCATCAACCGATTCAGCGGTAGAAGATGTTGTTGGTTCTGCGCTAATTCCTTGGCGATAACGATTGATCGTATCGGCAACGGCGGTCGGCACAGCTGCCAGTTGGCCTTCTGCTTTTCTGGTTTCTTTTCCGGCAGTTTCGATGGAGACCTGTTCCAGCCCAAGTGGCTTCAGGAAAAACCACTGCTGGCGCTGGACGGTTTGAATCCGGTCGTACGGAATATGGTTGGTCTTGCGGATGAACACACCGCTTTGAATGGTTAAGCCATCAGGTGCTACTAAATAGGTGAAACGCAAATAACGCAGGATTGACCATCCGAGCATTAAGGTGACGCTTCCAAGAATCAAGGCTAGCCAAAACAGCAGTTCTTTAAAACTCATTTTGGAACCGAACATCGAAAATAAGCCACCGACAAATATTGGCCACAAAGCGACGACATTTTTGACCCATAGTATCAGTAACGCGACAGGCGCAAGGCGGTGCGGTTGTTCATTCATCGCGCGCCTCCTGTGCCAGTGTCAAAATCCGGGTGCGCAATTGATCGGCAACGGATGCCGTCACGCCATCAATGACATGGGCCGTGCTGGCGGTTTCGATGTTGACCTGTTGCAGTTGTTGCCACCGGAGAAGCGGTCCCTGTTCCAACGTCACATTTTGAATGCGAGCAATCGGGATCGCTTCATTTTTACGGAAGAAGAACCCTTTTTGAAGGAAAACTGCGGTCGGGGTGATGTTGTAGCGCAAAAATCGATAGCGATAAGGCACGAGGGCCCGCCGGATAATATATTGCAGCACCGTTAACCCAATGACGCCAAAACCTAGCCATGAAGGCCAATGCCAAAAATGGCTGGCGATGAGCAAAAGTAAGCCGACAACAAAAAAATTGAAAGACCAGATGAATATATCGGCGCGCCAGACAAATTTGATGTTGGCTGGCAAAGCATGTCCCGTTTCGTTCATTTTTTCGCCTCCGTTTTCGTCAGGATAGCAGAAAATGGCGACAAGCGAAACTGTTGTTGTCATAAAAATGAACTAATCACGGTGCTTTTGCCACACGGGTTCGATTGAAGCGAGTGCGTGCGTTTTGAAATGGCTGTCGCTCACCCAAACGCGTTCGCCAGCCCAGAAGCCTGCGTGTAAGGACCTTGTTCGCAATGGCCTAAGCCCGGGCCATCACGCCCAAGGCCGCTTACACTCCGACTTCTAAGCGCGCCGGCTCACGCTCTCATAACGCGTTCGCCAGCCCAGAAACCTGCGTGTAAGGACCTCAGGCGCAATGGCCAAGGTCGGGCCATCACACCTGAGGCCACTTACACTCCGATTTCTAACCGCGCTGGCTCACGCTCACACTAAAAAAGCCCACCTATCTGCGACAGCAAAGATTGCTGGCAGAGAGGCGGGCTTGTTAAAATGAAACAGCAGAAGCAGTTGGCGCCGCCGATTCAAACGGTTGGCGCATAAATAAATTCGATTAACTGCTTTTTCATCGCAACGTTGATGCCGTTGATGGGCTGCTCGAGAATCTTTTGGTATTCTTCGAGAACATCATATGGCAGCGGCGTGAGTAAGTTGAGATCGTCAATGACATCACTGACGCGGTCGGTGGTGCTGAGATCAACGAAAATATCGATCTTGTTGAGGCAGTCGATTAATAAATCGGTCATGCCGGCATCAGGCTTGCCGCTTTGGTCGGTGACGACAACCTGCAGGTGATTGACTTGTGCATGATCGATCTGGATAAACTTTAAAGCCGAATAGATATTCATTGGCACACCTCGTCTTAACTGACAGAATAGCATCGTGGTTCATTAAACCAATTTTAGGCATTTCGTTAAACTTTTACAAGCTGGTTGTATCCTGTGGCAATCCGTTCCATAATGTGGGCGACAAGGATTATTGTACTTGTGGGGGTGAAATATGGAGCTTAATATATCTGCACAGGCAGCAGCCCGACTGGCGCCGCTTTTACACGCAGATCGGGTGTTGGTTTTGGATTTGAATGATGGCATCGGGCCTTACTCGCGGCAGTATCATGATACATCGCAAGCTAAATTCAGTCTCCTGATATTGCCACGCCGTAATGTGCCGGATGTATTTGATGCGCACCTTGATTCCCCAGTCGGACCGGTTTTAATCAAAAGCTATGCGGCCGGGTTTTTCGATTCGAAAACCGAATTAACCGTAAGTGGCGATGAGTTTACACTTTTGCGCGGGAAGCCACGACTCAATCCGAAGGTCCCGCTCAAGTTTGTGTAACAAAACAGGCTTTTCTGTTATGATATTCCCAGCAACTGTATGAGGCAATCACAGTTAAGGGGGAGTTGTCTGTGGACCGGACATCACTAAAGAATCAAGCCAAGGCGGAATTGAATCCCAACTTTAGCTATTATCTGCGCATTAGTTTACCGGCGTTACTGTTGATGGCATTCGCAACGCTTGTGCCGTTTCCTTCCGTACATGAAGTACATCGCGGGGAATGGCATACCCTGTTGCGGGGAGATATATTCACGGTCACAGGCGGGCGGGTGAATGAATACTGGCAGATGTGGCAGTCAATTGTTATCTTTTTAAGCTTGTTGGGCGTGTTACTGATGATTGGCGTCATGTTTGCGATGATCGATGGTCTTCGCGGCCGGTCGGATCACCAGTTTAGTTGGATGCAGATGTTCAAGATTTTTGAACGGGGCGAATATTTTCTGGGCAGCTTGTTGATTGGTCTGTTGCAATGGATCTGGATATTTCTGTGGATGTTCTTGCTGATTGTCCCGGGGATTGTTAAGGCGATGGCGTATTCACAGGCGCAATGGATTTATCGAGATGCGATCGATAGCGGACAACCGATTGGCTATACCGAAGCCGTGACCCGCAGCCGAGAGTTGATGTTTGGCCATAAGTGGGATTACTTTGTGTTATTGCTGAGCTTTCTGGGCTGGTGGCTGTTAGAGTTGATTACTATGGGGCTGGCTTCTATCTGGGTCATCCCGTACCGCAGTATGACTTTGGCGAATTTCTATCTTAAATTAACGGAAGAACAAGCTTAATACCGCAGTAAAATGCAAAAAGAAAGCAAAATCGGCTTTCTTTTTTTTCAGCAAAAGATACCGCTTGCGGTAAGTATTGGTATACTGTATATAGTTTTTAGAAGATGTACTGACAGCCGGATGGGATCGGCGGTTTGCGGGTCTTGTCCATAACGACACGATGCGTTTACGACAATAATGGGGGTACATGTGATGAAGAGACGTTGGTTACTGGGCGTTGCGACTGCATTGATGGTCTTGTTGCTGCCCGCATGCAGTAGTGGCAGTTCGGCGCAGAAAACTTCTAAGGGTCCGGTGACGATTACCTTTTGGCACCGGATGACCGGCAATTACAACAAGGCGTTGGAAGGGTATATCAAGACATTTAACAGTAGTCAAAAGCAATATAAAGTTGTCGCAACATCGCAGGGTTCGTATGACAATCTGCAGAAGAAGTACCTGGCATCGGCGAAGTCCAAAACCTTACCGACGATTGGGCAGGTGACGGATACGATCATTCCGGAATACGTTCATGACGGGATGCTGGTCAACATTGATAAGCAGGTAAAATCGCAGTTTTCCGCGGCTGAATTGAAGTCGATTTATCCCGGCATTGCCACGAATCTGAAGTATCAGGGCAATTATTATCAGATTCCGTTTGCCACCGGGACGCGGTTGATGTTTTATAACAAGGATATCCTGGAAAAATATCACCTCACTGTGCCGAAAACTTGGGAAGAGCTGACCAAAATCGGGCAACAGCTTAAAGGTGATGGCATCACAGGCGTCGCGTTTAATAAGAGTTATGATTTTGAATTTGAGACATTAGCGTATGATGCCGGCAATCGCCTGATTACGCCGCAGTATAAGGCGAAAATCGATACGCCAGCTAGCATCAAAGCCATGACGGCGATCACCAGCATGCTGCAGGATAAGACAGCTGTCACAGCAGGATTAGATAATTACTTTAATGTGCCATTTGTTCAAGGTAAAATTTTTGCCGGCTTCGGCTCTAGCGCCACGATTCAGCAGATCGCGTCAACGGCACCTAAGAGCATGCATTGGGGAACCGCTATGATGCCGAGTTTTGCCGGTAAATCCAGTTCGGTTCTGGGCAACAACGGTATTTCTGTCTTCAAAGGGGCCTCCGCGGATCAAATCAAAGGCGCGGTTAAATTCATGAAGTTTCTGATGAGCACCAAGATTCAGACGCAGTGGGCCAAAGCCAGCGGGTACGTGCCGGTTGTGTCGACCGCCACGAAGTCAAGCGACTATCAAGCCTATCTCAAAGCCAACCCGAACTACCAGGCCGCGGTCGACGCTTATGATGATGCATTCTCGTCGACACCATTCATTGGCTATAACACTTACCGCAACAACTTGCTGGATGCCGTTGACCAGACCGTTTCCAAAAAGGCTGAGCCTAAGACTGTGCTAACCAAGCTGCAAAAGCAGGCCGAAACCATTTTGAAAGATAATCGTTAATTAACCAAAAGAAAGCAGGCGCGTCCATGACGACATTCAAACGGATTTTAAAACGAACCCTTATTTACACCGTGCTGGTACTGGGCTTAGCGGTGCTAATGACGTTTGGCTATGTCGGCTATCAAGACGTCACCGCTGGAAAAGGCTACCTTGCCTTACGCTACCTTTTACTAACGGCAGAGTCCGTGGTCGGCGGTTTTTTCCTGTTCTTCATCGTGGTGAGTCTGGACACATGGCGCGAACATCGGGAAAAGAAGCGGAAGACAAAATAATAGATTGTCGTGCCAAACTCCGCAATCTCCGGCCAAATGGGGCTGGAACGTGGTGGGCACGACTTTGAGCCTCAGCAAAACCGGCTGAGTCTCAAAGATCGGCCTCATTGTAGGCGGTAAACCGCCAACAATGATTTTCTACCAGAAGTCAAGTCTCATTCATTAGGTTTTTCAGTGTTCTTGCGGTTTTCCTGTGGCGTATCGATAACGCCATGATCTAAAAATTTGAGTACACTAAACTAAGCCTTCGGTATTTCATTTTTTGACGGAGGTTGTTAGAATAAGTGTTGAATCAGATGTTGCCTATCGGCCTTTAGTTGCGATGCGATAGACATAGGTCTGATTGTTAATAACTAAACTGTAGAGTGTCCTGATGAGACGTGAAACAGATGCAATGGCAATCTTCTTGGTTCCGACCGCCGAAGAAGATTGCTTTTTCTTTTTGTAATAATCAACGATATGGTTGGGTTTGTTGGATCTGGCCGCAGAGGAAACCATGCAATTGATCACGCGATAGAGAATCTTACGAGCGTATGGATTACCGCGCTTTGAGATATGATCGCTTGCCGTATAGTCACCTGATTCATAATGACGAAGATCAATGCCTACGTAAGCATTAACCTGATTGCTTTTCTTGAAACGGGTTAAATCGCCAAGTTCTGCTAACAAAGTTACGGCGGAGGTTACCCCAATGCCAGGTAAGGATTCAAAGATTTTTAGCTCGGGTAGCGGAATAGCTAGAGAGCACATTTCCTTAATCAAATGTTTACGCCGTGCTGAGAGCCTGATTAGCTCACCCGCAATGTATTGAACCTGTTCTAACTCAACTGGTACTGCCGAGACGGCTGGAGCGGCCGTCAGTGCTACTTTGCCAAGCTTGTCCGCAATTGATTTCGCCCGTTGTTCGGATGTCGGGTACGGCGTTAGATGCCGCAGTGTTTCCACAAAAGCATCGAAGTTCTGACGAGACTTTAACAATATCTGTGGATGTGGGAATGTTTGAACAAGCCGCCAATAGAAAATACCATCAGTCGTTCCTGTAACGTGTTCCAACTCGGGAAAAGTTAACTGCAGGTATCGATGTAGGCGATTTTTGTTCGTCACTAAATCCTGAACTGCCTCTTGATAAGTGCGATCTAAGTCTTTCAAGGCCATGTACACTGGATCCTCGACAAACGATTTACTACGATTCAAGATCAACTGACTTTGTGAGAGGCCGAGTGCATCCATGCGATCAGTCTTTCTCCCGTGAAGTCCCTTGATCATTGATAAATCATGCTTGGCTTGAAGCGGATTAAGCTGCGTGTAGGGAACTGCATGTATCTCCAGAAAATGCTTGAGTCGCCGCGAGTAGACACCGGTCGCTTCAAAGACCACTTCAGGGATCTGTTCAGTATCCTGATCTGAGTATTGATGGATTAACTTAAGCAACTTGTCAAAACCCAGTAAATCATTAGTAATGGTGCAAGAATCGACTTCTCGTTGTGGTTCCGCCACAACCGAAACAGAAGTCTGTTTAGAACTCACATCCAGACCAATTGCAATACGCATGTAATTACCACCCTTCAAATTTTTGGATCCTGGTCATCTACTTTTCAATACACGGCGTCAAAGCGCCCATTAGACTGCGACCAGACTCTCAGGATCAATGAAGCCTGCCAATTTCACCCACGGCATTAAATGCCAAGTTGTAATCTACGGCGTTGGCTTCACGCTCACTCTAACAAAAAAAGTGATAGATATTGATCTGGCCTGATCAATATCTATCAACTAAGTTAGTCTATTTCACCACTGAGCCCCATCTGGCCTCCGATTGCTACGCTTTGGCACTGACGTTTTAATAATTCAAACCAATTTCCTAGGAAAACTAAAAGCGGACATACTCCAGTTATTGTTGAGTATGCCCGCTTTTGTATTGTGGCCGTGAATTATGATCCGGCTTCATTTTTATCTGTTTATAAGGCTAATTCAGTTAAACCCGGTTCAAGTAACGCTTCAAGAATTCCTTGGTAGCTGCCTGCTGTGGATTGCCGAAGATTTGATCCGGCGTGCCGGACTCGGCAATGATGCCGTTGTTCATGAAGACGACGCGATCGGAAACATCGCGGGCGAAGGCCATTTCGTGAGTGACGATGATCATGGTCAGTCCGGTGTGTGCCAGGGCCGTCATCGTGTTCAGGACATCATCGACCATTTCCGGATCCAGCGCACTGGTTGGCTCATCAAACAGGAGCACTTCCGGATCCATTGCTTCGGCGCGGGCAATGGCGACCCGCTGTTCCTGCCCGCCGGAGAGCTGATCCGGTTTGGCGGCAATGAAGGGATCCATGCCGACTTGTTTCAACAGTTCCAACGCGTGGGTTTTGGCGGCAGCAGCGTCACGTTTTAAGACGGTTTGCTGCGGCACCATTACGTTTTGCAAGACGGTCATGTTGTTGAACAAGTTGAAGCTCTGAAACACCATGCCGACTTTGGCGCGATAGGTGCTCAACTTTACGTCTTCACCTAGAATGCTTTTGCCGTGAAAAAGAATATCGCCGCCAGTTGGGGTTTCCAACAGGTTGATGTTGCGCAACAGGGTCGACTTGCCGGAGCCGCTGCGACCGATGATTGAAACAACTTCGCCGGCTTGGACGTTAAAGTTGATGTCAGTCAGGACTTCGTGGTTCCCAAAACTCTTTTTGAGATTTTTAACTTGGATTAATGGTTCGCTTGCCATGAGCTAGTCCCCCTCTTTTGCGGTGCCAATTTTTGGCGTTTCAACCTGCATTTGATTGTTCATCACGTTGTAGTCTTTGGGTCCGTCGAGATGTTTTTCGATGAGCCGGAAGAGGCGGCTGATGGTGAAGGTCATGATGAGATAGATGCCGCTGACGATCAGATAGGTGTGGAAGAACTGGAAGCTTTGGCCGGCAATGGTTTCGCCGCTGAAGAACAGTTCGGAAACCGAGATAACCGACAGCACGGACGTATCCTTAATATTCACAATGAACTCATTCGTGACCGCTGGCAGGGAATTACGAACCGCTTGCGGCAGGATAACTTTCATCATGGTTTGTAGGTGCGTCATGCCCAGCGCACTGGCTGCTTCGAACTGCCCTTCATCGACGGAAATAATCCCGCCACGGATAATTTCGGAAATGTAGGCGCCAGTGTTAATCGAAACAATCAAAAGCGCTGCGGTGGTGCGATCCATGTTCAGGTGCCAGGCTTGGGCGGCGCCATAATACAAGACCGCTGCCTGAACAATCATTGGCGTGCCGCGGAAGACCTCGATATACAAGGAAAGCAGCCAATTGATAACTGCCCGCAAACCGCGCTGTCCCAACTTCTTGGGTTTTGGCGTGGTGCGAATAATCCCGACTAACAGGCCGATGATGAAGCCAACAAGGGTGCCGACCAAGGCCAGTAACAATGTCATACCGGTACCACGCAAGAGCATCGGTCCGTACTGCTTCATAATGGCCATGAACCAGTTACCGCTCTTTTCGGTCGAAGGCTGATTATCGACCGCCTCATTCATCAGGCGTGCCCGCTCCTTTTTAGAAATCGTAGCGAGCAGTTCATTGATTTTAGCTTTATTGGGATCGTTTTTCCGCAACCCGATTGCCAGGTTGGTGTCGCTGGCATCGGTTTTAAATCCCTGGCCCTTGGCAAAATGGATATACATCAGGTTCGGGTTGGCGCGTTCTGCCGTGATCCCTTCAGGAACTTCGGAAACGTAGCCGTCAATGGTGCCAGACTCCAAGGCCACCCGCATCGCTGGGAAGTCGTTCATGGCCGGTTCCTTGACGACTCCTTTGATTTGGTTGATCGCCTGATAGTGATAAGTACTGAGTTGAGCCGTCACTTTGGCGCCTTTAAAATCAGCAATACTCTTGGCTTTTGCATATTTGCTGTCTTTACGGACGACCATGGTCAGATTGGAAATGTAGTACGGATTGGTAAAATCAATCGTTTTGCGCCGATCCGGTGTTGGTGACATCCCGGCGATAATGGCATCGATTTTGCCGGAAGTTAAAGCAGGCGGCAGGCCATCCCAAGAGGTTTTGACCACAACGACTTTCTTGTGCAGTGCCTTAGCGACTTTCCGCGCAATCTGAACATCGTAACCATTGGCGTATTCATGACTGCCTTGAATCTTGACCGCGTTATTGGCATCTGTGTTCTGTGTCCAATTGAACGGTGCATAGCCGGCTTCCATACCGACTTTGAATGTGTTGTCGTCGCTCGCAGCATTGACCGGTTTAGCAGCAAAACCGCCAAGCAGCAGACTCAATACGAGCCCCAGCACACCCAAACGTGCAACCCAGTGTTTTTTCATAAAATGACATTCTCCCTTCTTGTAGTGGGAAATAGAGCTGGAACCAAAAAATCGACCTTTATTGAACAAGCAATAAAGGTCGATTCCATCGATTTTAGTCATAAACCAGAATCATAGCGCCCCGAAGCAACCTGCTTCGACAGTCCATGAGTTATGCGCTCATGGCCCAATGCGGATCGTCCGAACACGGCCCGACATTTCGGCGGCGGCACTTACGACTGGTTCAACATGATCCGGCACTCCCCAGTTTTCGTTGCCCACCGCAACCTCTATTTCTTGGTGGTGTATTTAAATGTCAAAATCGAGTTTAGCGGAATGGGGAATGAAAGTCAATTAAGTCTGTGCTGGCAAATGCATGAAAAATAGAAAGATATTTTGAAAAAATGACAAAACGTGTTAAATTTGTCTAATAAACTTCTCATAAAAAGGGGCGGGTGCTGATGCCGGAGGAGCCTGTCAAAGTCGGGGCCTATTTACGGGCGTTGCGTCTTGAGGAAAATGACTCATTGGAAGAAATTGCGGCGGGGATTACGACGGCCGCTACTTTGTCACGCTTTGAACGGGGGGAGACCCAGCTCAGTGCAGCCGTTGTTTTAAAACTGTTAACGCGCTTTGATCAAGATGTTGAATTGATGCAACAAGGCTATCGGGCATTGAATCCGGAGAATTTTTTCCAACAGGTTAATCGGGCCACGGTTGCCGGTAAGTCAGCGTTGCAGGTGTTAGCGCAAAAGCAGTATCGCTTGTGGCGACAAACCGGGCTGATTTTTTACCGACTGAATCAGATTAATATTCTGGCCCACAATGGGTTTACGGACCCGAGTTTTCAGACAACACCGCAGATGAAAGACGACGTTATCAAGTATTTGAAACGGATTCGGTACTGGGGATTGTACGAACTTGATCTTTTCGCCGCCACCTTGGTGATATACGACCATGAGCAACTGATGAGTTTGGTCATGGAGCTGGTTTTGGACTGGCCGGATGTGAAGGGCCATCCAACCCGGAACCAGTATCTGTGGGCGATCCTGACGAATAGCATCGCCTTGCTGATTCATCGTCGGGAGTTTGTGGATGCTGTGCGGCTGCTCAACGTCGCCAAGAACTTACCCATTCCGGCCGATGATCTCTATGCCCGGATCATGTTGCGCTACCAAGAGCAGCTGCTCACTTATCATCGCGGCCAGCATCGGGCGGCTAAAATGGCGGTTAAAAACTTACTGGCAACGCTAGCTTTATTGGACTCGCCGTTTTTTGCCCAATTGTTGACTAAAAGTTGGCGACGATTCCTGAAGGAGGAGGCGCAGGCAAAATGACGATCGGTGAACAATTCAAACGATTGCGTAAAGAGCGGCGGCTGACGTTAAAAGAAGCCGCTGGCGACATTGTTTCGGTATCAAGCCTTTCAAAATTTGAAAATGGTACCTCACAGTTGGCCGCCGATCGCTTTTTCCTATTGCTGGATCGATTGAATCTGGACTGGGACGCGTTCACGCCTTCACGCTCGGATGCACCATTACCATTTTTGCATCGTTATCTGGTGGCGGCACAGCAGGCAGATGTTCAGGCGCTGGCGGGTATCTTACGCCAGTTGCCGCTGGCGAATACCAATCAACGGTTGCTGTTGCATTTGACGCTGCATAACCATGCACCGGAACGCTTTTCCGTGTTGGCTCGTGAACGTAAACAGGCGTGGTCGTTGTTGACGAATACAACGGAATGGTCGCTGTTGTTGCGGCTGATCGCGCTTCAATTAACCGGCATCATCGCGATGAAGGATTTGGAAGGACTGATCAAGGCCATTGCGAACCAAGTGCAAACACCGAACACACCACAGGATCATTTGAATCTGGCCAATCGCGCGTTCTTGACCGCTTCTCTTCGGTATATTGCGGCAGGGCAACTGGACAACGCGCAGGAAACACTTGCGTTAATTCGGCAGGCAACAGTGGGTGACATGGGGGTTGAGTTTCAGATTGCCTGCACAAAACGTCTGGTGATGATTTATTCACCGGATAAAAGCAAGGCAGCGCGCGGTTGGCAAGAGCTTGCCCAACTGAAGGCGTTGTTGAATGAGGTGGCGGCACCGGACTGGACGGCAAGTTGGCTGCCAGCTTTGGAGGCGTTAGCTGAGGTAAAGCGGTGTGGTAAGGAAGCCTGACTTTGCTTTTTGGAAAATTCGAATAGTAGCAGTTTGTAACGGACTCGCGATCAGCGGAATTAAGTTGATTGTGGATCCGTTTTTTTGGTGTGTTCCACGTGAAACGTCATGAGTTAAGAAGGAAGACTGTTTTTTGACACGATAATAGGTTCGCAGTCAAAGAAAGTACGCGCCACCTTGTGGATCCTTGATATTGATTCGGACGACCTTCAATAAGTAGCGCAGCCAACGTTCCTGTGTCGGTTGGTCCAAGATATGCTCTAAACTGATGGCCTGTTGGCATAACTCGTATCCGGCTGTGGTTTGACCAATGACGGCTTGGTACCAGCCGCGTAAAAATAAGAGGAGAGCCGAGTTTGAAAGGTCGTTGGTGTCATGTAAAATTTTTTCGGCAGTGGTGAGGACTTTTTTGGCATCGGTTAAGTGGCGTGTGTTGATGAACACGGTGAAGGCGGAGAAGAGCGTCTGAATCCGCAGATTACCGATTTGATTGAAGGCGCGATATTTTTCCGAACGCTTCATCGCTATTGGCAACAAGTTTTGAATGGTTTCAGCAGGTAAGGCGACCATGAGATGGCGGAACCAATAAAGCTCAAAGTAATTCCAGGTTTCGACCGAGTAGAGATAGCTGACCAGCGGCTTGGCGCGTTCCTGCAATTGGGCCATGGCGTCGGTCACATTTTTGAATGGTGATGGCTGGTCAGGGGGCTTGACGCGATCAATCATGGTTAGGCGGAAAATCTGGATGCTGATGAGTTCAAATTGGGTTTGGCGGTTGTGGTCGTGCTCGTACCGTTTCTGCCAAGCCTTTTCCTGTTTCAACAAATATTGATAGTCGGCTAGCGTGGGATTTTCAAAGCCAAGCCGGTCCTGATTGGCGATGACCTCTTCGAAGTCGCGGTGAACTAAAGTGTTGTAAACAAACCGCGTGTGAGCCGAGGGTGGGACGGCGCCTGCCTGGAGATCGCGAATGAAGACGAATTCTTCCACCGAAATGTTGATGCGAAAAAGCAGGTGACTCAGGCGGGCAAAGCTGATATTGGAGTGGCCTTGTTCGAACTTACTAATGAAAGCGATGGAATTATGGGCATCTGCGACCTGTGCCAAGGTCAGATGGTGGTTGCGCCGGAGTTGGCGGAAGACGGCGCCGTCAGTGGGATTGATTTTTTCTACCATAGTGGAATTTCACCTCGCCTTGAGTGTAGCCTGCTTACACTCAAAGTACAAACCAAGTAGGAATCGAAAATGACATGCTTGGCTGCAGGGAGGTAGCAACATGCATGAATATTTCAATAATCGGGGTTATCGCGCCATTTTAAATGCCAGTTTGTTAAGCGGGATTGGCGATAGCCTGTATAACATCGTGTTTATCATTTACGCGGCCACGATGCCGTTTAAAAGTCTGGCCGTCACATTGGCAGCGATGGCAACCACTTTGCCGACGATGCTGTCGCTGGTGACTGGCAGTCTGGCCGATCGAACCCAGGCCAAAACCAGTCATATGGTGGCTACGCGTATTGGCCAAACGTTACTTTTCCTAGGGTTGGCAGGGATGATCCTGCTGCCTGCCAGCTTGCCATTGTTTTTGCTGTTGCTGGGCATCAACATACTTTCTGATACCCTGGGGCAATATGGGAATGGTCTGGTGCTGCCACTGTTGCATCGACTGATTCCCGCTAAAGAACTGAACACGGCGATCAGTTTTCAAAGCGCGACCGGTACGACGGTTCAAATGATTTTTCAGGCGGTCGGTGCGAGCCTGATTGTCTTGCTCAACCACAATTATGCGCTGTTTGGCGGGCTTAATGCTGTGACGTTTTTACTCGCAGCTTGGGTTATAACCCGGGAAAAGAGTCGCCTTAAACAGGCCGAGCCACCAGTTGTTGCGCATACGCATCAGCCGATTCTCAAGAATATTGGTAATGTGCTCAAATTTCTGGCAACCAACCGTTTTCTTTTGGCAGTCATTGTTTTCGCAATGTTTGTCAATACACTGGGCTCATCGGTTGACGGATTAATGTCAGTCTCGCTGGTCCAGCAACCGGGCATGTGGCTGCGTGACTTTGGCACCACGGTGGCTTTGCTGAATATTGTCTTCTCGGTAGGGCTTATTCTAGGCGCACTGTTTGCCCAGGATGGCTTGCAACGGCTCAGTACGTTCAAACTGCTGAGTCTTTTGACAGCGGCGATGATTGGGCTTAGTTTTAGTTTCTTTCTTTTCCGTTCGCTTGCTGCCGTCATGGGATTCAGCTTCGTGACATCCTATCTCATGGGAAAAATCAACCCGCGGGTGTCGACGGTGATGATGCGGCTTGTTCCTGAGCAGCAGATGGGGACAACGGCAGGGGTCGTTAACCTAGTGGCGCTTTTGGGTATGCCGGTCGGTCAAGTGGTTTTCTTCACATTGGCAAATGTCATAAGTGCTTCGGCAAGCTGGATGCTCATGGCGGCGCTGTCAGCGGTGTTATTATTAGTGCTTTTATTAGTGGGCACGCGCATCGCCGACCCTGTCTTTACCGATTCTGAAAACGCTACTGAAAAGGTATAGCTGAGGTTCTCGTTAATTGGTATCTACCAATATACCAATTTCAATAGATACCAATTTGAAGTGCGTACTTGATGTATGCGCTTCTTTTTTTAAATTTCATTTTAAGTGAAAATGCTTGCATAGCGGCGCGGAGGAAGTCATACTAACTTATTGGGAAGCCTTGTATTTTTGATTATTTTTGTTTTTTGCAGATATTATTTTCGAGGCAACCACAAATTTTTAGGAGGCGTAATAATGGTCGGAATCATTCTTGCTAGTCATGGCCAATTCGCTGCTGGCATCAAGCAATCCGGTCAAATGATCTTCGGTGAGCAAGAAAAAGTCGAAGCCGTGACCTTCATGCCCGATGAAGGCCCGGATGACTTGCACAAGCACCTCGAAGATGCGATCGCTAAGTTCGACCCAGACGATGAAGTTTTGTTTTTGATCGATTTGTGGGGCGGATCACCATTTAACCAAGCGAACACGATTTATGAGGAACACAAGGATAAATGGGCGATTGTGACCGGACTGAATTTGCCGATGCTGATTGAGGCTTATGGCTCGCGGCTGTCAATGGATTCTGCACAAGACATTGCCGCACATTTACTTGAAGCCGGACGTGACGGTATCAAGATTAAGCCAGAATCACTGGACAAGGTGAAGAAGCCAGCTGCTCAAGCTGCCGCACCAAGTACAGCCAATGCTGGCCAACCGGGATCATTCCAGTATGTTCTGGCCCGGGTTGATTCACGTTTGTTACATGGTCAGGTTGCAACCACTTGGACTAAGACCACGAACCCGACGCGGATTATTGTTGTCTCTGACACAGTGGCAAAAGATGAGCTGCGGAAGAACCTGATTAAGGAAGCGGCACCATCTGGCGTCAAGGCACATGTTGTTCCGATTGATCAGATGATTAAGTTGGCCAAAGATGATAAGCACTTTGGCGGTCAACGCGCATTGCTATTATTTGAAACCCCTGAAGACGCATTACGCGCCATTGAGGGCGGTGTTCCGATTAAGGAGCTTAATATCGGGTCAATGTCGCATTCAGTCGGTAAGGTTCAGCCTAATAAAGTACTGGCCTTTGACCAGAAGGATATCGACACCTTCCACGAACTGGCCAAAGATGGCGTCAAATTCGACGTTCGTAAAGTGCCATCCGATCATCCGGATGATATGAACGCGATTTTGAAGAAAGCTCAAGACGAATTGAATGCGCAGAAGTAATTTTTGAAATGGAGGAAGAAGACTTATGACTTTGAATTTTATTCAAATCATCCTGGTCCTCATCGTGTCATTCCTTGCTGGTATGGAAGGTATTTTGGATGAATTCCACTTCCATCAGCCAGTTATTGCGTGCACGTTGATCGGACTTGTGACCGGCGACTTGACCCCTTGCTTGATGCTTGGCGGGCAGTTGCAGATGATCGCCTTAGGCTGGGCCAACATTGGCGCGGCCGTCGCACCCGATGCTGCATTGGCATCAGTTGCATCAGCTATTATTCTTGTTCTTGGCGGTCAGGGTACTAAAGGCATTAGCTCAGCGATTGCGATTGCGGTTCCGCTGGCCGTTGCCGGTTTGTTGCTGACCACTTTGGTTCGTACCTTGGCAACCGCGATTGTTCATATCATGGACCGCGCTGCTGAAGAAGGTAGTTTCCGTAAAATTGATTTCTGGCAATGGGTTGCGATCTGCATGCAGGGCTTGCGGATTGCCATTCCAGCCGGCTTGATCCTTGCCGTTGGTGCTGGCCCAGTGCGGGCATTGCTTGAACAAATGCCTGATTGGCTCACTAAAGGTCTTGGCATTGGCGGGGGCATGGTTGTTGCCGTTGGGTATGCCATGGTTATTAACATGATGGCGACCCGCGAAGTATGGCCATTCTTTGCTATTGGTTTTGTTCTGGCGACTGTCAAAGAAATTACCTTAATCGGCCTTGGTGCTATTGGTATTTCCTTAGCACTGATTTACTTGGCACTGTCCAAGCAAGGCGGCGGTTCAGGTAACGGCGGCAGCTCAAATAATAGTGGTGCCGGTGATCCTGTCGGCGACATTATTGACAATTATTGAGAAGGAGGTTGACAAACATGGCTGAAGAAGTTCATATCACAAAAAGCGACCGAATTAAGGTTTGGTGGCGGTCAACCTTCCTTCAAGGTTCTTGGAACTACGAACGTATGCAGAACGGTGGCTGGGCTTACACCTTAATCCCTGCGCTGAAACGTTTGTATCACACCAAAGAAGACCGCGCAGCTGCTTTAAAACGGCATCTGGAATTCTTTAACACTCACCCATATCTGGCATCACCGATTCTGGGTGTTACGATGGCACTGGAAGAAGAACGTGCCAATGGCGCTCCGATTGATGACAAAGCCATTCAGGGTGTCAAAGTCGGGATGATGGGTCCGCTGGCTGGTGTCGGCGATCCAGTGTTCTGGTTCACGGTTAAACCAATTATTGGTGCGTTAGCCGCATCGCTGGCGATGGCCGGCAACTTAATGGGACCAATCCTTTACTTCGTACTTTGGAATGCGATCCGTATGGCGTTCCTATGGTACACTCAGGAATTTGGTTACAAAGCCGGGAGCAAGATTACCGAAGACCTTTCCGGTGGTTTGCTACAGGAAGTTACAAAGGGTGCCACAATCCTAGGTATGTTCATTCTGGGATCACTGGTCAATCGATGGGTTTCCGTCAAGTTCACGCCAGTTGTTTCGGATGTTCCGAACCAAAAGGGTGCCTACATTGACTGGAGTTCATTGCCAAGCGGTAAAGCCGGCATCCAAAAGGCTTTGGAATTGCAATCTCAAGGACTGTCACTAACAAAGAATAAAGTGACAACGTTACAAGATAACTTGGATCAGTTGATTCCAGGCCTAATGGGCTTGTTGCTAACCTTATTCTGCATGTGGTTACTGAAGAAGAAGGTTTCTCCAATCGTCATTATCCTTGGCCTGTTCGTTGTCGGGGTTGTCTTCCACGTCATCGGTTTGATGTAAGACAAATTACCAAAATCGAACAAAACGCCCAAAAGCTCAGACACAAAGTCTGGGCTTTTGATTTATAATGGAAGAGCGTGAGCGTGGCCGGTTAGAAACCGGAGCATAAGTGGCCTTGGTCGTGATGGCCGGTCTTTGGCCATTGCGACCAAGGTCCTTATGTGCAGGTTTCTGGCCACGCGAACGCATTTGTGGCGTTTCGGGCACCGCGTAAGCTTTAAGCTTTAGCCTCTTACACAGAGCTCTTAACCACACTCCCACAGCACACAAGATCAGTCTAAAAGGATGGCAAAAAATGGTTCAATCAATCAACACCAAATCAGAATTAGTGATGGAAGGCACAGCCTTTATGGGAATGCCGGTCTATGGCAAGATCATGATCGGCGATAAGGGCTTCGAATTTTTCAACGAAAAAAATGTGCATGACTTTTATCAAATTCCTTGGGATGAAGTTAACTGGGTCATTGCATCTGTCATCTTCAGGGGCAAATGGATTCCTCGTTTTGCCATTAAAACCAAGAAGAACGGGACGTATACGTTTGCGGCGAAGGATGCCAAAAAGGTCTTGCGTGCCATTCGTGAGCACATTCCTGCCGATCGGATCGTCAAGTCACTGACTTTCTGGCAAGTCGTGAAACGGGCGTTTACTCGGAAAAAATAAATTGCGTCTTCTATCAGAGGGCGTCAAGAAAAGGCAGCTCGCCATTTCCGGAAATCGGAGTGGCAAGCTGCCTTTTTGCATTCTTGATATTTTGTAGCATGGCATCGACATCCGTCATGACCGCTAACGTTACTTAGGCCGAAATTCTTTAAATAGTTCATCAATAGAACCATATTCCGGATCGCGCAGTTGAACTTTCAAAGCGTTGGCGTTGCTAGCGGCTTGTTCCGGCAAGCGTGCGCCAGGGATGACCACGGCAATATCCGGATTTTTCATATACCAGGCAAGCATGATCTGGGCAATGGTTGCTTGATGCGCGTCCGCGATGCCGTCAACTTCGCGTAAGGCGGCCAGAATCGTCTTGAACTGGGAAGCGGAAAAACGGCCGCTGAATTTTTCGGCGTCATCCGGACCATACTTGCCAGTTAATAAGCCAGAGGCAAGCGGGAAGTACGGAACGAAACTGATGTGTTGTTCCTGGAGGTAAGGGAAGAGCTTCGTTTCAGCGTCGCGGTGCACGAGGCTATAATTATCTTCCACAACGTCAACTTGCTGATCCTGATTCGCTTCTTTAATTTGATCGAGTGAAAAATTGGAAACGCCAATAGCGCGAACTTTCCCGGCCTTGCGGGCATTGGCGACAGCATTGACCGCTTCGGCTTTATCGGTTTTTTCATCAGGGAAGTGAATATAGAAAATATCGAGGTAGTCGGTTTTGAGGCGCAGCAACGCGTCATCAATTGCTTGGGTCAAAAACTTGGGGTCGTTGTTGGGCTTGAGATCCTGGTGGGGGTCTTGTGCCGCTTTGGTCGCCAGAACAATTTTTGCACGGTCATAGCCTTGAATCGCCTGACCAATCAAGGTTTCGGATTGGCCAAGGCCATACATATAAGCAGTATCAAGCATGTCGATGCCATGATCCAACGCTGTTTTCACAACCGCCAGTCCGTCTTCGTCATGCAGGTTGGGGAAAAGATTATGTCCGCCAACCTTATTGGTGCCCAAACCTAGCTTGCCGGTAACAACATTGCTTTTTCCGATCGTTGTTGTAAGTGACATTTGGTAATCTCCTTATTTTGAGTGAGCGTGAGCCACCGCGGGTAGAAGTCGGAGTGTAAGTGGCCTTGGGCGTGATGGTCGGTCTTTGACCATTGCGACCAAGGTCCTTACACGTAGACTTCTGCGGTGGCGAACGCGTTATGGTGTGAGCCTAACATAATGCCAGTTTAGAAAAAGTAAGCTTAATGTGCAAACGCTATTTTCGATCCGATGCACTGAAAATGCTGGGAGTTGCGTTGATGACCAGCCCAACCGCAAACATGATCAGGGTTAAGACCACTGTGACCCACAAAAGTAGATTCCATGATCCGGTGAGTGTCTGGATAAAGCCATAAAGCATCGGACCCACTGCCGCGAATAAGTATCCCAAGCTTTGGGCGAAGCCGGATAAACTGGCAGTTTCGTATGCATCGGCCGTTTTCTTTTGGAAGAAGACGATGCAGATGGCAAATGCTGCCCCGGACGCAACGCCCATCAGCAGGGAGAAAATCACGTTTAAGCCGAAGTTGGCACCGGGAATAAGAATGCCCAAGGCGCCTAGTGCAAAGCCCAGCATGATGCCCCAGACGCTGTACGCAAGGCCGTGGCGCCGTTCGGCAATAAATGGAATGGATAATGTCGCCGGCATGCCGCTCAACTGAAAAATCGTAGCCAGATTACCCGCGGTTAGTTGCGAGAAGCCGGCAGCCTGCCACAGACTCGGCAACCAGGTCAGGAGGGAGTAATAGAGAAAGCTCTGTAGGCCGAAAAATAACGCAATCCACCAAGCCAACAGCGAATGAGAGACGGCCACGTTTTTGCGGGCACTGCCTTGCCAGGTTTTGACGGGTGGCAAGGTGCGCAACGCCAATGTCCAAATCACCAAACCGGCCACGCCAACGAGTGAAAAAGCCGCCATGGTCAGCTTCATATGAAATTGCTGGTTCAAGAGGCCAGCCAAGCCGGTCCCCAGTGAAGCGACCAATCCCATAGTCACGGTATACAAGCTGGTTTTAGCGCCGATTGACTGCGGAAACTGATCTTTGATAATCGCTGGCAATAACACATTCCCACCAGAAATCCCAAAACCGATCAGCAGTGTGCCAACGATTAACGCAATCAAACTAGGGATAATCCGCAACAAACTGCCAAGTAACAGGATCACAAGCGCAATGAGCAAACTCCACTCATTACCTCGGCGATTCCCCATTTTGGCGATAACAGGCGATGCCAAGGCAAACATCAGCAGCGGAATCGTCGTTAATAAACCAGCCATAGAAGCCGGTAACCCAAGCGTATGCTCAATCGTCGGCAACAGCGGTGGAATCATGGTAATCGGCAGGCGCAAATTAGCCCCCACCAAAAGAATGCCCCATGTAAGCAAGGTGGTCGAATGATGCTTTTCCATGTGTCATGTCCTCCTCGAAAAGTGACTAGCAGTCTAATGCTAGCACTTTTCCGAAAGAGCGTGAACTGGCGCGGTTAGAAATTGGAGACAAACGCGTTGTAGAAACTCAACAATCAATTCTTCTCATGCACTTGCCACGGCTTGATCGTCAACCCAATAGCAATGGCACCCAACAATGCCAGTCCTGCAGCAACCAGCATGGCGATCTGAAGACCGGCGATAAAGTATTCCGGATGGTTCGTCGGATAAGTGGTAACCCGACTACCGGCAAGCTGGCTCATTGTTCCAAACAAAACCGTTGTTGCCACCGCGGTACCGCTGACCATGCCAAGGTTGCGGGCCAGCGCGTTGAAACTGCCGGCGATGCCCAGCTGATCTTTTGGCACCACTGACATGACCACGTCGCCGATGGGGGACTGGAACAGCCCACTGCCGATACCAATCAAAAGGGTGCTGATGATATAAATCATGAGTGGCGCATCCAATTTTAAAAATGCGCCGACAATGCTACCGGCCGCAATAAGCAGGCTGCCCAGCAACGCAACGGCCGGCACCTGCCACTTGTCAGCCAACCAGCCGCCGAATGGTGCAAAGAACACCATCATCAATGGATAGAGTGACAGCAAGGTGCCTGCCGCGCCCGGCGTGAGGCCACGCGCATCTTCAAGGTAGAAGGGCATTAAAACGGTGCTGAAAAACTGAACCATAAAAATGAAGAAGACGGTCAGGACTCCTAAAGTGAAAATGCGGACTCGAAAGATACTCATTGGCAGTAACGGCGTCTCTTGATGATTTTCAAAGATCAGGAATGCCGCCAGACTGATGATGGCCAAAGCGAAGGTAGCAAGCACAACTGGATCGCCGAAGCCGCTTTGTTGAGCCAAGTTCAGTCCCCAGAAACCGCTGGCGATGGCCGTGGCCTGCAGCAACATTCCCCACTTGTCATACGTGCCGGGTTGCGGTTCCCCGTTATCCATTGACCACAACGAGATTCCCAATGCGACAACGCCGATCGGTACATTGATCAGAAAAATCATCGGCCAACTAAAATGTGCCAAAATAAGGCCACCGAGACTGGGACCGGCCACGCCGCCAAGCGCCACAAACGTACTGACAACGCCCATAGCACGGCCGCGTTCAGCTAGTGCAAACGTCGATGTCACAATCCCGTAAGTGTTCGCCAAGGTCATCGCACCACCGATGGCTTGCACCATGCGGCCCACCATCAGAAAATTAAAGCCAAGATTAATGCCAGCCATCAATGACCCAACCACGAAGGTACCGGTGCCCCACTTGAAAATTCGGCGTTTGCCAATGCGGTCGCCAAGTTTACCAAACGGCAGCAGTAGGGCACTTAATACAATCAGGTACAGAGAGACCGTCCATTCCATCCGGCTCGCCGAAACGTCCAGGTTCTTCGCCATAATCGGAATCGCAATATTGACGATCGAGCCATCAAGATTTGTCATAAAAGCGAAAAAGCCTAATGCTATCAGTAGCCACCAACGTTTGGATCCAGTTGCAAAACGCTGCATATAAATTCCCCCAAACGCGTTTCTGGCGCAGAAGTCTGCGTATAAGGACCTTAGGCGCAATGGCCAAAACCGAGCCATCACGCCTAAGGCCACTTATACTCCGACTTCTAAACGCGCCAGTTCACGCTCTTGAAAATCTTAGGGGCAATGGCTAAGCATGCCATTGCCCCTAAGGACATTGATATTCAATTTTAAAAAGACATCAACTGCTGTCGGCGTTAACCGCATCGTCGAAAAAGGATTAAGCGCCTAAGTTGATGAAGTCACCGTTTTCGAGCAAAATTTTAACGAAATCCGGCACAGTATCGGTCCGGTTCCAGTCGCGCTGCCACTCGCAAGCTAACTGCGCATTGGTAATCAGCTGCGCACCAGCCTGTTCAACCCGTCGCAGGGCCGTTTCGTGGGCAATCTTTGAGGTGCCGCCCACGGCATCGACGACTGGATAAACCTGGAAGCCTTCCGCTAACGCATCAAGCGTCGGGAAGGTGAGACAGGCTTCGGTCCATAATGCGGCCATGATGAGCTTTTTCCGTCCGGTAGCTTTGACTGCTTCAACAAAATCCTGATCCTGCCAGGCATTAATTGAAGTTCGGTCAATGCTTGGTTGGTCGCCGAGAACTTTTTTCAAATCAGGAATCGTGTCCTTATTCCGGCCACTTTTGACATTAACCGTTGAAAGCACGATCGGGACTTGATAAATTTTGGCCAATTTAGCGGTCATCACCACGTTCTGAATAAGCGCATGATGATTCATGGAGCCGATAGATTCGACCTGCGTTGGCTGATAGTCAATCAAAATCAACGCTGAATTTTCTGGTGTCAATAGCTGATCTGTCACAGGATCACGCCGTGGATAACTTGTCATTAAAAATCACTCTCCTAGTTTTAGTGAATGACGAAACTGAAAGTATCCCTACCAGCTCATTCTAATCCGATCTTGATAAAAGCAGTAATAATTTGCCCAGAGCGTGAGCGTGGCCGGTTAGAAACCGGAGCGTAAGTGGCCTCAAACACTTTCAACTATTAAGATCAGCCAAAATATGCCCAACCACGTCATCATGTGACCAACTGGCAGGAATGGTCTGCTCACCGGGAATCCCCAATAAATCATGCGGCTGGAACCAGCGGCGCATGCTGTCGGCACCAAACTCGTTAGCTTTAGCGCGACCGGCATGACGATGAAGGGTTTCTTCAAATGACAGATCATAATAGTAGATGAAAGTGCGATCGGCTGCGGCAATTAATCCTTGCAGCATCTGGCCGTAACGTGCCGCATTCAGGATGCCTTCAACGATAACCACTTTTTCATGTTGCAGTCCGAAGCGGGCGATGAGTTCAATTAAGGCAATATTCGGACTGTTAGGTTTATCTTTTTCCGCTAACATGTCGCGGCGGATCACATCCTGGGAGATCAAAAGTGTGTCAGTGAGGTGTTCACGCAAGACTTTAGCAGTGGTTGTCTTGCCACTGCCTGAATTGCCACGTAGAATGACGAGTTGATGCATCAGTCAAAATACCCTCTTTCCCCAGCGATGAAATGGGCGAGGGCCTCACGATGTTGCTGGTTAAACAAACGCGGAGCGGCTGCGGGATCGAAGAATTTTAGTGCCTCGGTCTCATCGTTATTGCCATTTAGTTCGCCGCCTAATTGTTTCACGAGAAACACTGGGCACAACCACTGGGCGACATCGCCGTTTGGATAGGTGAGGGTCAGATTGCCATTGACGCCGAGCAAGGAGACAACCGTGACCGATAAGTTAGTTTCTTCTTTGAACTCGCGAACCATTGTCTGCGCCGGCGTTTCCCCATATTCAATCGTGCCACTGATGAGCCCCCATTCACCGGTAAAATCGCTGCGTTGCTGAAGTAAAACGCGGCCAGCGTCATCCGTTAAAATGCCAATCGTCCCCGCCATAATCAGCGGCATATGTCCGACTTTTGCGCGAACCTGCTTAATATAGTCTGCCAAAAAAATCCCTCCCGAAAATTGAGTCTACTCCAACAAACAAGTGCGGAGTCATGCTATGATTTAGGTTAACATAGTTGCGACTTGGATTATTTCCTGGGTAATAATTGTGGTATGTTTTAGACAAACATAAAATGCAAGCAGGAGCGTTTAGAAATTGGTGAATCAGTGGCCAGTAACCGCGTTCAGGAAATATAATGAGACCTTTTACTTAAAGCTCCGCAAATCGTGTAACCAAATGAAGAAAGAGAGTGTGCCCAAACATGACAGTAACGTTAAAACATTTTCAAACGGAAGATCTTGAGACATTGTGGAAGGTTGCCTTTTCCGATCCCAATGCAGAATGGCACAAGTGGAATGGGCCTTACTTTAATGACGAAATTCCCACACTGAAAGAAATGCAGGATGATCAGGCCAATCAGACCGGCTATCAATGGGTTGCTAATCCTTTTGTTAACGGCATTTGGGATGATGGTATCTTAATCGGCGACGTCTCCGCGCATTATGAAGACGGGGATTTGCAACGGTGGCTGGACTTGGGTATCGTGATTTACGATGAGAGCTACTGGGGTAAAGGCATTGGCAAGCAGGCGCTGGATCAGTGGATTGATCGGATCTTCGGCCTAATTGACTTGCCGCATCTGGGCATCACGACTTGGTCCGGGAACGAGCGGATGATCGGTTTGGCCAAGGCAGTGGGGATGAAGCAAGAAGCCCGCGTGCGCCAAGTTCGTTATTATCAGGATCGCTACTGGGATTCCATTAAATACGGTATCTTACGTGAGGAATGGCAAGCGCTGCGGCAACAGCAATAAGTTAAAGACCAGCAAAAGAGGCGGCTTAGTCAAGTCGCTTTTTTGCTGGTCTTTTTGGGCTTTAAGTGTGTCTGTAGTGTAGAGGGAGGCTGAACAAAGAAAGCGTCATTGCAGCATAAGGAGTCGCATTTTTCGCCACAAATAAGCCTTTGCCGGTTCACATGACTGGCAAGGGTTTATTTATTTGGCTTCTTCGGTACTTAATCGCTTATAAAGTGCCACTATTTCGCCAGCTAGATCGCGAAAGGTGATGGCGTTCATCAAGTGATCCTGACTATGCACCATCAATAAGGTGACCTTGGCGTGATCGCCTTGCGCTTCCGCCGTCAGCATGCCACTTTGGACATTGTGTGCTTGGGTTAAGAACTGATCGGCTTCTTTAAGTTTCTCATCAGCCAGTTTGAAATCGCCATCCTTAGCTGCGTGAATGGCTTCAAAGGCCGAACTTTTTGCATTCCCGCCATTGATAATCAAGCCCATGACGGTTTCGAGGCTCTGTTCACCTTCACTCATGAAGCTCCTCCTTCACTGTCATCGATTGCCTTTAACGAGGCTTTTAACACTTTTTCGCCGTTCATTAAGCCGTAGTCCTGCATGTTAATGACGCTGACGGGAATGTCTAAATCTTTTTTGAACTGGCCTTCAAGGTAGCGAACTTGTGGGCCGAGCATCAAAACATCTGGCTTCTCTGCCGCAAGCTTGTTGTCGGCATCGGAAGCCGAAGTGGCAAAAATATTAACGGTGATGCCGTCTTTTTCGGCGGCTTTTTGCATGCGTGCAACCAGCATACTTGTTGACATACCGGCAGCGCAGACCAACATAATCTTTTTCTCTGTCATTTTTCTGACCCCTTTTTTAAAAAGTGTAACCGTTTTCTGTTTCTTGTGCTATTGTAATTCGTAGGTACAAATTTTACAAGCGTTTTCAGGATTTGAAATTGGGGGAGGTTGTCGATGTATCACGATATTGCAGAGCAACTGATTCAAGATATTCTGGCAGGACAGTATCCGGTCAAGCTGCCAACCGAGCAGGTGTTGATGGATCGTTATCAAGCCAGTCGCAACACGATTCGTAAAGCATTGGATGTGGTGTTTGCCCACGGACTGGTGCGCCGGGTTCAGGGCAGCGGCTATTACGTCATTGATCATTCGGCGCAGTCGGACGCGGTGCTTAATATGTCGATCGGTTTTGATCAGACGGCCATGGTAAAAGGTGGCCCGCTGACATCTAAAGTCGTTAAGTTTGCGCTGATCCCCGCAACGGCTGCGTTGGCTCAGCGCGGTAATGTCACCCGTGGCGATCCGGTTTACCAAGTCGTGCGACTGCGGTACTTAAAGAAGCAATTGTACGACTTGGAAGAATCGTATTTCCCGCAAGCGATTGTGCCGCATCTTTCGGCTGAGATTGCGCAAGGATCGATCTTCGCTTACTTGCGCAACACGTATCACATGGTCGGCAGTACGACCGAGAACTACATTCAAACATTGCCACTGCCAGCTGACTATGCTGACTTGATGGGGTTGCCGGTAGAAACCAATCATCTTTGTCTTGATGGGATTAACTATTTGGCAAGCGGCAAAGTTTTCAACTTTTTACGAACTTATTTTGTTTATCAGGGTCTGACGCTGTATTACCACACGACAAATATCGATTTGGAGCGGTAGGGCCGGGACTGGCTCACGCTCACCATAACGCGTTCACCAGCCCAGAAACCTGCGTGTAAGGACCTTGGTCGCAATGGCCTAAGCCCGGGCCATCACGCCCAAGGCCACTTACACTCCGGTTTCTAACCGGACTGGCTCACGCTCAAAAAATTTGAGGGGTGTAAATAATGAATAAGCTTATCAATTGGCTCAATAAACATGTTGTCCCAATCGCGGCACGGATCGGGTCGATTCGCTGGTTAGTCGCGTTGCGTGATGCTTTTATTGCCATCATGCCGGCGATGATGGCCGGAGCGATTTCTACTGTGTTGAATGCGTTGATTCGGGATATTCCAACGCAATTCGGCTGGACCGGCTTCGTGAATTCGATGCAGTGGCTGATCGGGATTAACGCGGTTGTCTGGACGGGGACGCTGGCAATTCTCGGATTGATTTTCTCGTTTACGTTCGGTTACCAACTGGCGGTTCAATATAAGGTCGAACCGGTGACGGCAGGGATCGTGACGCTGGGCACATTCATTATGAGCCTGCCGCAAAACTTTACCCTGACCTTGAAAGCTGGCTTGGCAAAAGGGGCCGTCAAAACCCTGACCGATGCCGGCGCTGTTGTTTCCGGTAAAGACGTCAGCATGTGGGGCTTCTTCAACTTTGGCAAATTCTTTGGCGCGTACGGTTTCTTCACCGTCATGCTGATGGGCGCCATTGCTGCAACGATTTATATCTGGCTGATGAAAAAGCACATCACGATTAAAATGCCGGATTCGGTTCCACCGGCTGTCGCCAATGCCTTCACCGGTATTGTACCTGCCGCGGTTGCGCTTTACGCCGTTGGTATCATCAACTATCTGTTCACCCAGTTTGGTACCACGGTGATCGAATTTATTGCTAAAGTTTTGCAGGAACCGCTGTTGGGCTTGAGCCAAGGCTATGGCGCCGTGTTACTGATGACGATTTTGGTTCAGGTTTTCTGGTTCTTCGGAATTCACGGTACCAATGTGTTGGGGCCGGTGCTTGATAGTATCTGGTTGACGGCTCAAATTGCCAACATCAACGCATTCTCAAAAGGGCAAGATCTACCATATTTATGGACCCGTAACTCCTTTGATCTGTATGCTTGGATTGGTGGCGCCGGTTCAACATTGCTGCTGTTAATCGCCATCCTGATGTTTTCAAAACGTGACGATCAGCGGGCAGTGGCTAAGTTGTCCATTGCGCCGGGCTTCTTTAACGTTAACGAGCCGGTCATGTTCGGGATGCCAATCGTGCTTGATCCGATTTACTTCATTCCGTTCATTTTGGCGCCGGTCGTGATGGTCTCAATCGCTTATGGTGCTGTTGTCAATGGGCTCGTCTCACCAATTAAAGCGCAAATTGTTTGGTCCTTGCCGCCATTTCTAAATGCTTTAGTGGCAACCATGGACTGGCGATCAGTAGTCTTGCAGCTGGTTAACATGGTGGTCGGCTTCTTAATCTACGTGCCATTTGTCAAGGCCGCCAACCGCATCAAACCCGCGCAGATTGATGATTGATTTAACAGACACGTCACGGTGCTCAGAGAGGTGATTTCTAATTGGAAATTCAAATGATGTTCAAAGTGCCGGCAGCGTTTATGTACGGCCAACTGATTCGGTCTGTGCAGGCAGATATCAAGACGCATACCGGCCGGGAAGTTCTGCCAGGCAGTCTGGATGGCTTCACGTACCAGAAAAAGTGGGCCAATGGCATGACCGGGAAGCTGACGATCACACATGCCATCGCCAATCAGCGTTACGCGTATGAGCTTGACACCGATCGCGATCATTATCAGGTGGATTATCAATTACGCGATCTCGGTGATCACAAGACAATGCTGCACTATACTGAAACAATTGAGGGTAAAACCGCTAAAGGCAAAGCTAATAATCGCACAGCCGGGTTTTTATTAAACTGGCAACGTAAGCATCGCTTTAAAAAGATGTCGCGCCAAATGGCTGCACAATATTTTAGCTAAGAAGGGATTTTTGTGAAATGAAACGATTAGGCATCTCGCTTTATCCGGATCAAAGCAGTTTCGAGGCGAACAAAGCTTATCTCGATCTGGCCCATCATTATGGTTATAGTCGTATATTCACCTCGCTCTTGCAGCTTTTGGGCGAAGACGGGGAGGATTTGTTGGCGAAGTTTAGCCAAACGATTGATTATGCTAACCAGCTTGGGTTTAAGACGATCGTGGATATCAATCCGGCATTGTTCAAGGAACTGAAGATCAGTTATGATGATCTAAGTTTTTTCGATAACCTCCATGTTTGGGGACTGCGGCTGGATGAAGGCTTCACTGGGGCAGAAGAAGCACGGATGACGCACAATCCTTATGGCTTAAAAATCGAACTGAATATGAGCCGGGGGACCAATTATCTGGCGAGTATCATGTCCTATGATCCCGATCGCGAAAACCTAATCGGCTGCCATAACTTTTATCCGCAAGCCTTCACCGGATTGAGCGATGCCATTTTTACCGAATATTCGCAGCAATACCGCCATTACGGGCTGCACACAGCGGCATTTGTGTCCTCGGCTAACGGAAAAATCGGGCCGTGGCCGATTCATGACGGCCTGCCAACGATGGAAAGTGATCGGCATCGGGATATTGCCAGTCAAACCAGCCATTTGGTGCTGACGGGTCAAATTGACGATGTGATCATCGGCAACGCGTTTGCCAGTGAGGCGGAACTTAAAGCAGTCGCCGCAAACTTTTTGGCGCCGTATCCGGTGCTGCATGCCGATATGCTGGCTAGCATGACGCCAACTGAGGGGAAAATTGCCTTTGCCGCGCCGCATCTTTATCGCGGGGACGCCTCGACTTATCTGCTGCGGGATACCCAGCCACGCATCACGTACAGTGCGGCAGATATCCCCGCTCATGACAACGATCAAGCATTCGAGCGCGGGGATATTCTGGTCGTGAATTCGGCTTATGGCCGGTACAAAGGCGAGCTGCAAATCGTTTTAGCCTCATTTAAGGATGACGGCCAGCGGAATCGGATCGGCCGCATCTGTGCGGACGACCTTGGCTTTTTGGATCTGGTTAAACCTTGGTCGACGTTTGTGTTGGAGAAGTTGAGTAATTGAGGTAAAAGCTTAGGCAATTTGTTCCGAGTCGTGCCAAACTCCGCAATCTCCGGCCAGATGGGGCTGGAACGCTGTGGGCACGACTTCGAACCCGCAAAGACCGCGGTTTCGAAGCTCGGCCTTGTTGTAGGCGGGGCAAAAAGCGCCCCACCAACAACAATTCCACTGCTGAGCCCCATCTGGCCTACGATTGCTCCGCTTTGGCACTAGGGTCTTAATGTTCCCCACAGATTATTTTCCCGTAAACAAAAGCGAAGGCACTTCCGATTTTTTGGGAAGCACCTTCGCTTTTTATTTTGACCGTTAATTATGTTCCACTTAATGCAAGACACCAGCAAAAGTCTTGATAATAACCTGACGTATCAAGTTATTGTGCTTGCTCCTTCTCATGCGCTGCGATAATTTTTTCATCCCGGGCCACCTCTTTCAAGACGTTGCTGACGGCGGTGCCGCCTAGTGACGTGCGGCGATTGACGGCGGCTTTGGAGGTGAGTTCGGCGTAGACGTCGTTTTCGATTTGCGGTGCGGCCTGTTGGAGCTCGCTTAGTGGCATTTCCTGCAGGGCGGTGCCGGATTTGATGCCTTTTAGCACGAGTTCGCCGACGATGGCATGTGCCTGGCGGAAAGGAACGCCTTTTGTGGCCAGATAGTCGGCGAGTTCGGTCGCGTTGCTGAAGTCATGCGTGGTGGCTTGAGCCATGCGCTTTTCGTGCACGGTGAGATCGCTGAGCATGCCGGTGAAAATATGCAGCGAGCCGAGAATGGTGTTGTAGGTGTCAAAAATCGGCTCCTTGTCTTCCTGCATGTCCTTGTTATAGGCCAGCGGGATCGCCTTCATGGTGGTGAGTAGTCCCATTAGAGCACCATACACCCGCCCGGTTTTGCCGCGAATAAGTTCGGCAAAGTCCGGGTTTTTCTTTTGCGGCATAATCGAACTGCCAGTGGAAAAATCATCGCCGAGTTCGATGTAGTTAAACTCAAATGTGGACCACAAGATCAGTTCTTCGGCCATCCTACTTAGATGTTGCATCAAAATGGCACTGTTGCTGAGGAATTCAAGCGCAAAGTCCCGGTCGGATACGGCGTCTAGACTGTTATGGTACAGCTGATCAAAGCCAAGTTCCTTGGCGACCAACGTGCGATCAATCGGGAAGGTGGTGCCAGCCAGCGCGGCCGCACCTAACGGCAAAATGTCGGTGTGCTTTTGGGTAAAGTCAAAACGTTCCCAGTCACGCTGGAACATTTCGAAATACGCCAACAAATAATGGCCATAGGTGATCGGCTGAGCGTGCTGCATGTGGGTGTAGCCGGGCATGATCGTGGCGGCGTGGACTTTGGCTTGGCCGACCAAAACCGTTTGTAAGTTGGTCAAGGCTTCTTTGATTTCCGGCAGACGATGCTTGAGCCAGAGGTGCAAATCGGTGGCAACTTGGTCATTACGCGAACGCGCCGTGTGCAGCTTGCCGGCAACCGGACCGATTTCGGCAGTGAGCAACGCCTCCATGTTGAGGTGAATGTCTTCATTTTCCACGGTAAAATGAAGTTTTCCGGCAGCCAGTTCTTTTTGCAGATGGTGCAGGCCGGCCGTGATTTTGTCTGCATCGGCTTGCGGGATGATGCCGGTTTTCCCTAACATTTTGACGTGGGCCAAGGAACCTTCCAGATCCTCTTTGGCCATTTGTTGGTCAAAACCGATGGAGGCGCCGAAAGCATCGACCCAGTGCGCGGCTTTTTCGGTAAAACGTCCGCCCCATAGCTTATCAGTCATGTTGCTTTTCCTCGGAGTGAACGTGGTTGACCTGCTCGAAAACGGTGGTCGGCAAAGTCCAGAGTTTGATGAAGCCGGCTGCTGCTTCCTGATCGAAGGAATCGGCGCTGGTGTAGGTGGCCAGATCTTCATCATAGAGTGAGTTATGCGCGGACTTGCGGGCAACAGCGACAGCATTGCCTTTGTAGAGTTTCATTTTGACTGTCCCGTTGACAACCGCTTGCGTCTGATCAATGAAAGCCATTAAAGCGTCGAACAAAGGTGAAATCCACTGGGCTTCATAAATCATGTTCGTAAGTTTGTTTTCGATCGTTGGCTTGAAGTGTTGCACGTCGCGTTCGAGCGTCAGATTTTCTAAGTCGTGGTGGGCGGCCATGATGACGGCAGCGGCCGGGGCTTCGTAAACTTCGCGGGACTTGATGCCCACAAGCCGGTTTTCGATTTTGTCAATCCGGCCGATGCCGTTTGCGCCGGCAATTTGATTGAGCTTTTTGATCATAGCGGCCAGCGGCATGTGTTCGTCATTTAAGGCGACCGGCACACCCTGTTCGAAGGTCAGGTCAAGAAAAGTTGGTTCGTCAGGGGCTTCTTCCGGAGCGACGGTCATGCCCCAAGCATCATCAGGCGCCTGATTCCAAGGATTCTCGAGAATACCGGCTTCATTGGCGCGGCCCCAAAGATTGGCATCAATGGAATAGGGGGATGCTTTGCCGATCGGTACCGGAACGTTGTGCTCTTTTGCGTAGTCGATTTCTTCTTCGCGTGACCAGTGAAAATCGCGAATCGGGGCCTCGATTTTCATATCGGGATCCAAGGCGTGAATCGCTGCTTCAAAACGGACCTGATCATTGCCTTTGCCGGTTGAACCGTGGGCGATGGCCGTGGCGTTTTGCTGGTGGGCAATTTTAACTAGATGCTCGATGATCAGCGGACGGGATAACGCTGAGACAAGGGGATAGTCGCCTTCATATAATGCATTAGCCTTGATGACCGGCGCGACATAGTGATCGGCAAATTCGTCTTGCGCATCAACGACGATTGAATCAATCGCCCCGACTTTAAGCGCCTTTTGCTGAATCGCGTCAAAATCGGCATCCGGCTGGCCGACGTTTAAAACCACGGCGATGACCTCGTATCCTTTATCCATCAACCAAGGAATCGCAACGGATGTGTCAAGACCGCCTGAGTAAGCTAATACAATTTTTTCTGTCATGTGTAAATATCTCCTTTTTTATTCTAGTTAAACCTTTTTTCGATCATGCGGAGCAAACGCGACAAGGTGAAGGTCATGATGAAGTAGAAAATGGCAACGACAACCAGTGGCAGGAACGGCTTGAACGAAGCACCTTGAACGACCGTGCCTTCAAACATTAATTCGGTGGCGCCGATGACGGACAGCACTGAACTTTCCTTGATATCGGTGACAAATTCGTTCCCGAGGGCCGGCCAGATGTTCTTCATGGCTTGCGGCAAGATCACATAGCGCATCGCTTGGCGTTGGTGTAGCCCCAGCGAACGGGCCGCTTCGGTTTGACCCACTGGGACAGAGTTGATCCCGCCCCGGATGATTTCGGCAACATAGGCGCCGGAGTTGATGGCCATGGCGATGGCACCGGCAACGAAGGCGCTGAGATCCAGACCGAGAATCTGGGTGCCGAAGAAAACAATGAACGCTTGGACCAGTAATGGCGTGCCTCGAATGAATTCAATGTAGACATTGGCAACGGCCTTGGCGAGCCAATTGCGGCTGAGCTTCATCAACGCCAGCAAGGTACCGATGATGGTGCCGAAGAAGACCGTCAATGCTGCGAAAATCAAGGTATAAATCGCGCCACGGATGAAGTAGTTTCCGTATTTAGCCCAGAAACCCTGGTTCTGATCTTGCAGTTTGTAAGCCGCCTGCAAATACTGCTTATACTTGGCGCCTTTGACCTTGCTGATGGTCTTGTTGACTTGTGCAAGGAGTGCCGGCGACTGCTTGTTAACCGCAATGGCAGTCGGCGCTTTGTCAGTGGCAAAATGCGGATCCAACACCATTAGGCTCGGCGTACGGGCCACATATGAATCGGCAATGGTGCTCGCCATGACGCCGGCGTCCAGTTTGTTGTAAGAAATCTGGGCGATGACGTCATTGGCCTTGTCAAGACTCGTGACCTTTGCACCAGGCAGTTGGGTTTTGGCTAACTGCTCCTGGGTGGTTTGTTTCTGCGCGCCAACCCGCTTACCGGAAAAGTCGGCGATTGATTTATACTTGGCTTTATCGGCTTTGCGAATCACCATGACCTGAGTTTCGTACAGGTATGGTTGCGAGAAATTAACCTCTTTTTCCCGTTCCGGCGTTTTGGACATACCGGAGACAATCAAATCGATTTTGCCGGTTTTCAGTGCGCCGATCAGAGCGGTGAAATTCATTTCTTTGATTTGCAGTTTCACGCCCATATCCTTGGCGATCTGTTTGGACATGGAAATATCCGCGCCGACGATGGTATCGGCCCCATTCAATGTCGCATGGAACTCCAAGGGGGCATAATCGGCAGACAGGCCAACGATCAGATAGCCGCGCTTTTGGATCGCTGCCAGATCATCGCCGGCAGCTGCGGTTGGTGTCGGTTGCTGAACGGTGAAGCCAATGAACATGGCTAAAAGTGAAACGATGGCAACTGCCCAATGTTTGATTCCCCGCATATAATTCACTCCTCGCTAATGATTATAGACTGAATATATACTCATTTCAATGAATATGCAAGGAAAATGTTAAATATGCAAAATTAATTCATTTTTAGTCAGTTGCGCGAAGCCCAGCCAGGAACGGGGAAATGAGGTGCCAAAGCTTGGTATTATCGCGAATGTAGGAGTTGTGGGTTTCACCTGGAAGAATGTGCAATTCGGCATTTTGAATATGCGTCGCAATCGTGAAGGTCTCTTTGCGGGCAATCAGGTCATGACTGCCGGCCAGCACCAGCGTCGGCACGGTGATGGTGTGCAGCATAGCTGGCGTAATTTGCGGTTCGTGAAGCATCATGGCAAGTTTAGGCGAAGGCCGATGCCCGGCAGCAATCCGAAAAAGAATTCGCGAATACCACCGCAACCCTTGAGGCGTCAAATTAGCACCAGCCACAATCAAAGCCCCCACTAACTTCGGGTGCCGAATCGCCAGCAGCAAAGCGATAATGCCGCCATCCGAAAACCCAAGAATGATCGGCCGTTGCAGCGACAACTCGCTGATCAACGCGGCGACATCTTCGGTCATGGCATCATAACTAAGCTGATCCGTGCGGGCGCTCTGGCCGTGGTCACGACTATCAAGCGCAATCACGGTATAATGCGGCGCAAGGTAAGTGATCAAGTCGCTAAAAATCGTGTGATCCTCACCATTGCCATGCAATAGAACAATCGCCGGCCCGTGCCCGCTTTTGTGATAGTAGAGTTTTAGATCGTTGTGATAGAAGAACATGGGGAACCTCCTAAAGAAAGTGAGCGTGAGCCGGCGCGGTTAGAAGTCGGAGTGTAAGTGGCCTTGGGCGTGATGGCCCGGGCTTAGGCCATTGCGACCAAGGTCCTTACACGCAGACTTCTGCGCCGGGGAACGCGTTAAAGAAAGTGAGCGTGAGCCGGCGCGTACTGCCCAAAACAAGGGCTAGACGTCAACTTTTGCGAAATTTAAAAATAAGGCGAAACAAGCGACAGAAGCGGCTTTGACGCGAGTTGCCGCTGCCGCACAGCAGGCGGGTCGCACTCGTCTTACAAAACCGTTATACTATAGAAGAGTATCTTAAACCAAGGAGGGCCGATGATGGCGAAAAAAATCTTGGTCGTTGACGATGAGAAGCCGATCTCAGATATCGTCAAGTTTAATTTGGATAAAGAAGGTTACGATGTCGTAACCGCTTATGATGGCGAAGAAGCCTTAAAGAAAGTTGAATCAGAATCACCCGATTTGATTTTACTTGACCTGATGTTACCGAAAATCGATGGGCTTGAAGTTGCCCGACAAATTCGAAAAGAACATGACACACCGATTATTATGCTGACTGCAAAAGATTCCGAAATTGATAAGGTCTTGGGACTGGAGCTTGGTGCGGATGATTATGTCACCAAACCATTTTCCAATCGTGAGCTGGTCGCGCGCGTGAAAGCCAATTTGCGGCGAACCTCAGCATCAAGCGCCGCCAATAACGAAGAGGATGAGGCCAATCGTGAACTGCAAGTCGGCGATCTGACGATTCATCCGGATGCCTATACGGTTTCGAAACGTGGCGAAAATATCGAACTGACGCACCGCGAGTTTGAATTGCTGCACTATTTGGCGCGCCATTTGGGTCAGGTCATGACCCGGGAACATTTACTGCAAACCGTCTGGGGTTACGATTATTTTGGCGATGTCCGGACAGTTGACGTGACCGTTCGGCGGTTGCGCGAAAAAATCGAGGATAATCCGTCTCATCCGGAATGGCTGGTGACCCGGCGCGGCGTTGGCTATTATTTGCGGAATCCTGATGCTGAATAATTAGGAGCACCACTCTTGAATAAAAAGATTCGCTTCTTTCAGTCGATTCATTTTAAAATCGCGATCGTCTTTATTCTTTTGTTGGTCGTGACGTTGGAAATGATCGGGGCCTATTTTGTGAAGACCCTGGAGCAACAAAACATCGAGCAGTTTAAAACAAGTGTGAACGTGGACAGCTATATCCAGGATAAGCTGGCCGCGGATTTGTTGCGCACTGATACGGATAATGCCAATGATGATATCAAAAGCACGCTGAGCCAAGCAGATATTGCCAACTCAGCTGATTTACAAGTGGTGGATTCAAAAGGGACGATTCGCGGCGACAGTGACATTAATGCCCAGACCAATGTAGGCCAGAAGTCGGCTAATTCCAACATTAAAAATACGCTGTACTCAGGCCAACAGTATGAAGGTTATGAGTATCGCGATCGAACCGGTTCGACTTATTACAAAGTGATTCCGATTAAGAATCCGAATGCCACCGGCGACAACAACTCGGTTATCGGCGCGATTGCGATTTCGGCATCCATGGAGCAGGCCTATGACAGTATTAACAAGATTGTCGGCATTTTCCTGATTTCCAGTTTGGTGGCCGGCTTACTGGGCACACTACTTTCGATTGTCATCAGCCGGGCGATTACCCGGCCGATCGACGAAATGAAGAAGCAGGCGATTCGCATGGCCCGCGGTGACTATTCCGGGCAAGTACGCATTTATGGTCAGGATGAACTCGGTCAGTTGGCGGTTGCGGTCAATAATCTGAGTGTCCGGGTTGAAGAAGCCCAGGAAGCATCTGAGGCGGAGCGCCGGCGCTTGGACAGTGTGCTGGCGCATATGACCGATGGCGTGATTGCGACGGATCGCCGTGGTAACGTCATTATCATCAACCAGACGGCCTTAAACTTCCTCAACACCAAAAATGAGGATGTCATCGGCGTCTCGATTTTGAAACTGCTCAACATTGCCAAGGATTACACCTTACGTGATTTGCTGGAGCATCAAACCGAGTTGTTACTCGATTTTTCAGAAAAAATGGATCATGACCTGATTTTGCGGGTGGATTTTAGCCTGATTCAACGCGAAACCGGCTTTATTTCCGGCTTGGTTGCGGTCTTGCATGATGTTACCGAGCAGCAAAAGATTGATCGTGATCGGAAGGAATTTGTCTCGAATGTCTCGCACGAGTTGCGGACGCCGCTGACGTCAGTACGCAGTTATATCGAAGCTTTGAGTGATGGTGCCTGGAAAGATCCGAAGTTGGCGCCACGTTTTCTGAACGTGACCCAAGAGGAAACAGATCGCATGATTCGGATGATTAACGACTTGCTGAGTCTGTCCCGGCTGGATTCCGGCACCAGTAAATTTAATCTGGAGACCGTTAATCTCAACGAATTCTTCAATTATGTACTGGATCGCTTTGACATGATGCTTAAGACCGATAACGAACACACTGGCGAAGCACGAACCGCCCAGCCGTTGCCGCAACCTGATGGCCATAAGAAACGCTATTCGATTAAGCGGGAAATTACCAATGAGGATCTTTGGGTCGAAATTGATACTGATAAGTTCATGCAAGTGATCGATAACATCATGAATAACGCGATTAAATACAGTCCGGATGGCGGCGTGATCACGGCTCGGCTGTTCCAGACGCATGATCACGTGATTTTGTCCATTAGCGACCAGGGTCTGGGCATTCCGCGTCAGGATCTGGGCAAAATTTTCGACCGCTTCTATCGGGTCGACAAGGCGCGCTCACGCAAACAAGGCGGTACCGGCTTAGGCTTGGCGATTTCCAAGGAAGTTGTCGAAGCCTTGCATGGCCGCATCTGGGTTGATTCCCAAGAGGGTCGCGGCAGTACCTTCTATATTTCATTGCCTTACGAACCGATCACAGACGGAGGGGATGACTGGGATGAAGCTTAGTAATTGGATTTTGCGGGTTAGCCTGATTGCCATGGTCATCTTGAGCTTCGTCTTCACGTCGCTAATTTGGCGGAACCCTTCACGGCAGGAGCGGCGGAACACATCGAATGTGCAGGTGACGACCGAGAACGATCCGAACGTTAAAAAACTGGAAGGCACTATTTATCTGCCGAATCAGGTTTACTACACGCATGGCGGTCAAAAGCAGTTGCTGATGGAAGCCAACGCGAATATGGGTCGGCAAGTACGCCAAACCATGGCTGATTGGCACATGACGAAAATCAAAACGATTGGCAAGGTTTCTTCGACTAACTATGACAATTATTTGCAGCAGGACGACAGTTTACAGCTGATTTACCAAGATGTGATGAGCTTTAAGCAGTTTGAACAGTGGTATTTCAACAAACAGCCAAACCTCAAGTCATCAGACTTTCATTTTAATCGCATCCTGTTGAATCTGGAGACCGGTGCTAATCGTCTGACGTTCATTAATGACGCAACGCGCACGGTTTATGAAGCGAAGCTAACGAATGTGACGACCGGGCAGTTAGAAAATCTGGTTAAAAGGCGGAGCACCAAAGCTTTTCCAATTGAAGAAAAACGGTTGAGCGGTAATGAGGTTGCCTTTTTCACCCAGCCGATTAAGTTGCAGCCGTATGCGTATTTGATGGATCAACAAAGTGCCAATTATTATGTTTCCTTGTTGATGCCGTCTAAGACAGCCAGCAATGTGGATGCCCGGGAAATCGGTGATAGTACGCTGTATACGGCCGGATCGACCCGCCGGATGACCGCTGATTCGACGACCGGGGCCATTGAGTTTGAAAATTATGCGGCAGCTTTTCCCAATAATGGCCTGGCTAATTTCTTCCATGCGACGTTCAAAGGGCTTAGTGCCTTGCAGATGACGAATCTGTCCAGCATGCGGTATTTCCAGTATGATGCGAGTCGCGGTTCTGTCATTTATAAAACGTATGCGCAAGGGTTTCCGATTTTTAATGCCGATCAAAAAGGCGACGTGACAGTTCGGTACACCCAAACGTCCGAGGAGATTAATTTTTCCAATACCAATTTGACGGTGCCGATTCCGACGAACCAGCCTGCGCAAACCTTGCCGGCAACTGCTACTGTCGTGAATCAACTGGTGGCGGCAGGTTACCGGGCGAGTCAGATTACGGATATTCTGATTGGCTATCAGTGGACCGGCAGCAGTAATGATCAGCAGGTGGTTGATCTGCAGCCGACTTATTATGTCGAGATGAAGGGCGAGTATCGCGACTATCAAAGTTGGTTGAATCATAGCAGTGCTTCTTCTGCCAGTGCTGCTAGCAGCCAAACGGCAACCCCAAGTAATAATGCGGCAGCTGGCAGTTCGAGTGATCCGGGGGCGTCGCAGTGACTGAAGGCCTACACTCCGGTTTCTAACCGGGCTGGTTCACGCTCAGCTTAGGAGGCGAGTACTGTGGATTTTCGACGAATTGAATGGATCTTTCTGGTTGTCTTCGTTGGCTTGAATATTTTTCTGGGCATCAGCTATTTTCAGGCGCAGCAAGTCGATCTGGCGACGATTAAGAGCGGGGATGCGGCGACGATTACCGATATTACCCGCGATCAGATTAAGTTGCCGCATTTAAGCAAAAAGACACCTCAAGGCGATTACCTTGCCAGCCAAGCTAACACCGCCTTGTCAGCGGCGCGGAGTCTGCTTGTGAAGCAGCAGGTGACGATTAGCGAAGGTGACTATCAAGAGCTGCAGGCGAGTTTGGATGAGCCGATTACCTTGAAGAAAAACCAGGAACAACAGCAGCTGGCCACATTTGTTAAAAACAACGTCTATCACGGCAAAGAGTACGAATATGCGCCGGCGCTTTCTAACGATGAGCGAATCGTCTTTGCTCAGCATCCTAAAGCCGGGTTAATTTATGATCGGCGTGCAGCGGTCACTTTACATGTTAACGATAATCGCCTGGTAAGCTACACACAGACCTACCTGTCTAAGTTGAGCGTGTTACGGGATCGCTTGAATTTAATGAGTGAGCAGGACGCCGTAATCGCCCTGTATCGGGACAACGACATTCCAAACAATTCGGCGATTGTTTCGACTCAATTAGCCTATAGTTACCTACTTGACGCAAAAGGCAGCACGGTTTATGTGCCCGCCTGGTACATTGGCGTTAAAAATCGGGCAACCGGAAATGTTACGGTTAAACGTGTCAATGCGATTACGCGAACGGTTATGAAGAATCGCAGTGACAATTAGTGTTAGAATGTAAAGCGATAACGGCTGGGTGCCAAATTAGGTAGTCAGCCGAATGGTAAAGTTGGGAGATGTTGATCGTGGGCGAAGATTTTGGGATGCGTGTCAGTGTCCTTGCCAGCAGCAGTTCCGGTAACGCAACCTACATTGAAACGCCTGGTCACAAGGTGCTGGTTGATGCCGGCTTGTCCGGTAAGAAAATTGAAAAGCTCATGCAAAGCATCGGGCGGGATCTGACCGATGTGGACAGTGTTTTCATCACGCACGAACATAGCGATCATGTGCGCGGTGTCGGCGTTTTGGCGCGACGTTATCCGCAAATTAGTGTGTACGCCAATGCCAAGACGTTTGCGGCGCTACCAAAAAGTGTCGGTAAGATTCCAGAAGATCAGTTGCGGCTTTTTGATATGGGCGCAACGCTGACTTTAGGCGATCTGGATGTTGAAAGCTTTGGCGTTTCGCATGATGCTGCGGCGCCACAGTTTTATCAATTTCATCATGATGGCAAGACTTTCACGATCCTGACTGATACCGGTTATGTGTCGGATCGGGTGGCCGGGACGATTCGCGATGCTGATGCTTATGTGATGGAGTGCAATCACGATCTTGAGATGTTGCGGACCGGCCCGTATCCATGGCCGTTGAAGCAACGAATTTTGAGCGATCAAGGGCATTTGTCCAATGAGGACGGTGCCGATGCGCTGATGGATGTGATTGGCTTGCGCACCAAGCGAATTTATCTCGGACATCTATCGCCACATAATAATAATAAACCGCTGGCTCATTTAACCGTTGCCTCGTTATTGGCACAACAAGGGCTCGCGGTTGATCACGATTTTCATCTTTATGATACTGATCCGGCCATTGCCGATCCATTGTTTGTTGTGTGAGATGATTGGTGCAGTGTTTCGGATAGCAGTTGGTAGGAAAAAGCAGACGACTTGTGCATAGGGTTGGCCGCTTTTTTTCTTTTTGACGTGTGTTATGTGTGCCATAACGCGTTCGCCGGCGCAGAAACCTGCGTGTAAGGACCTCGTTCGCAATGGCCTAAGTTCAGGCCATCACGCCCGAGGCCACTTACACTCCGGTTTCTAAGCGCGCCGGCTCACGCTCATTAAAAAAAGCCCTATGTTGTTCATAATTTCGTCAAAATCGCCACTTACAATAATGATTGTAAACAGGGTGAGTTAGAATTGCCCACAAGGAGGATCAAGTTATGGATAATGGAAGTCATAACTTTCAAGAGACACCACAAGATCAGCAACCGCAACGGGGGTCGAAGAAGCCGAAGAATAGCGGCTGGAAACTGATTGCGATTGTGGCGGTGGTTGCTGCTTTGATCGGTGGCGGTGTTGGTGGCGGGACCGCCTACTGGGCGATGAACCACAATGCCAGTCTTGGCGTGACCGATACTTCCGGCAAGGCAGGGACGACGAAAATCTCTAATGTCTCGGTTAACCAAAGCAGCGCATCGGAGCAGGCTTTTGCTAAAGTCAAAGGTGCCGTTGTTTCCGTTGTGAATATGCAAAAAGCCGAAAGTAACAGCGATGGCCTTGACACTTTTGGCGGCCTTGAAGGTATTTTTGGTCAAGGTAACCAACAAAGTAGCAGCAGTTCGAGTAACAGTTCTTCAAGCCTTGAAGAAGCCAGCGAAGGTTCTGGTGTGATTTACCAAAAGAAAGACGGCAAAGCCTATATTGTCACGAATAATCACGTGGTTAGCGGCTCGGATAAACTTGAGGTCATTTTAAGCGATGGCACCAAGTTGACGGCTAGCTTAGTCGGAACCGATTCGACGTCTGACTTAGCGGTTCTGACGATTGATGGCAGCAAGGTCACCACCGTCGCAAGTTTTGGCGATTCAAGTAAGATTGCAGCCGGGCAGACTGTCTTAGCGATTGGCTCGCCGCTGGGTTCACAATACGCGACCAGCGTGACCCAGGGGATTGTCAGTGCCAAGAGCCGAACGATTGATGTCACGGACAGTAACGGCAATACAACTGGCCAGGCAACGGTTATTCAGACTGATGCCGCGATTAACTCAGGAAATTCCGGTGGCCCGCTGATTAACTTAGCCGGGCAGGTCGTCGGGATTAACTCAATGAAGCTATCCGGTAGTTCCAGCAGCAGTTCTGACAGTGCCACAATCGAAGGCATGGGCTTCGCAATTCCAAGTGACGAAGTGGTTTCGATCATCAACCAGCTTGTACAAAACGGCAAAGTCGTTCGGCCAGCGCTTGGCGTTGAGGTTCGCGACTTATCCACCGTTTCTGCCACACAGCAAAAGTCAGTCCTGAAATTGCCATCTAGCATCACCGGTGGCGTCGTGGTTGCCGGCTTTACCAGTGGCAGCAGTGCCAAGACAGCAGGGATGAAGAAGTATGATGTCATTACCGCGTTGGATGGCGTCAATGTTACCAACACAGCTGAGTTACACACACAACTGTATAAACACAAGGTTGGCGATACGATTAAGCTCACCGTGTATCGCGAAGGTCAGCAACAAACCGTTTCATTTAAACTGACTCAGACGACCAGCGATTTAAAGAATTAAATTCATGGACGTGGCTGGGACGTAATTCTCAGCTTCAAAATAAAGACGGTCGAACTTCCATTGTCTGGAATGTTCGGTCGTCTTTCGTTTTCTGTTGATTTAAGCATCTTTTTCAATTTTGAGCATAGCAGAGCGTGGTCTCTGTGGATACATAAAAAGGCCCCAAAATTCCAGATCGTTCGGAATTTCAAGACCTTTTAGTTTGAAGTTGGAGTTATTCTTCAACCTCGTCGGTGCATGAATCTATTTTACCCTTTGCTTTTTATTGTGGTGAAGAAACGTCTGGACGGCTCCGTAATCAGCTTGCCTGGACGGATGCACTACATATGATATGACTTTAGAATTGACCCGGTAAAAGAACAGTCCTCGTCGTTCATATAAGTTATAAAAATACGTAGTACTTAGAAATGATCTTTTTGTCCATATCAACTGGTAAGCTTTACCATTCATGCGAATTGCGGCCTCATGCTCACCCCAAAATTGATTTATGTCACTTTGTCCAAAGGTAGAGATAAAAGTCTGGTGTACACTTGCATTGAACAAAAATAACCCGGAAACCATCAAAACATAAGATAGATAAACTTGGAGTCTCGTTCGCTTTATTTGCTTACCATTTATATAAATTTCCCTGATCAGAAAAAACAAAAACAAAGAAAGCGATCCTACGCCAAGAAGTGTCTGGATCATTGTATGACTAGCAAAGACAAGTGATATAAGAAAGCATACAACTAACACTGCTATTGCGTTCAAATACTTCCAATAAGTCGTCAGATTCACTCCTCTATTTTTCATAGTCACTGCGCAAGAAAAACTGTCAAAGCCTTATATTACAGTCTAATGCATGCGACTGTAAACGTACATCAGTTTTCTAAATGATTTTGAGCTGCAATAAGTTTCCTCTTAGCAAAGAATCCCCGATTGAGAATGTTCGGTTCTTGATCGGGGATTTTTTCGACTCATTCGCGTAGTTAGTCGGAAGCGGTTTCCCCAAATTTTAACGAAAGTTTAGCGAATAACCTGTGGAAAAGTTCAAGAAAAAGTTTTGTCAAGAGTGGGTAACTTTTTGGTAAAAGTGCTCATTGACCTGTGGATAACTCTGTGGATACTGTTCATAACTAAGATTTTCGGGTGTGATTAAGTTGTCCACCGATCTGGGGATAACTTGTGGATAAACTTTTTTGACTTGTGACAAAACGTTTGTTCCCAGCCGTGGGAGCGGGATTGGTGCGCTGAAGTTTGTGAAATCGAACGATTAAAAACTGTGGATGACTGCATTCAAAAAATTTTTTACTTGAATTTTTCGAATCGTCTATTTGGTGTCAATTCCAGTTCTTCATACTATATTTTGGGTGTCAAGTTACGCACATGTGGATAACCCGTGTGGACAACCTGTTGTTGATTGCGAAAAACTCGGAATTTGACTTCTGGTGACAAACTGGATACCATAAAGATGGTAAATAAGTTGTGCACAATGTATTGAAAGGATGGTCCAACATGAAGATCACGATCAAACCAGCTGCGGAGACTTATTTGAACAACCATGTTGCCAAGGATCAACATTTGTTCCTGGCATTGGATGATGGTTCGAGTAAGTATTCCAAATTAGGCGGTTCCTGTGCCATTGGCAATAAGTACCAAATTGTCGTGACGGATACGGACGATCAGGATTATGCACTGCCGCTTGAGAACGATGCCGGCTTCAACTTGACGACCGGCGATCCGGAGACGGATTATTTCGGCAGCGGGCTAACGCTTGATTTCAAGAATGCTTCGTTAGCTTTGCGCGATGATAGCGGCATTTTGGACGGCGCGGTGACACTGAACCATGTGACAGCAAAACCGCAATCCGATGACAAGCGGCGTGAAGAAATGAAATCCTTGGGCGGCAAGATTTGCTAAATAGCGGATCGCTATTGCCAGTTTCGGGGACAGAAACTGTGAAGTAACAAAAGCTAGAAGAACAGAATTAGCACTCGGACATGACGAGTGCTAATTTTTGTGTTATACTTTAGGTGTTCTGAAGGAACAGTAATGACGTCAATGTCCATAACGCGTTCGCAGTCGCAGAAATCTCCGTGTAAGGACTTCAGACGTAAATGGCTGAACTTTGGCCATTTACGTCTGAAGCCACTTACACTCCGATTTCTAAGCGCTCCTGCTCACGCTCACCTTTACTAAGAAAGGAAGTTTTCGATGATGGCTAATGATCTTATGCGGCGCAATGATTGGTTGGATGATCCATTCTTCAATGATTTAGGGCGGCATATTTTTGACAGCTTCACACCTAGTCGTGGTGGTGATAGCAGTCGCCTGCTGAAAACGGATATTCAGGAAAATGACAAGTCATATGTTGTGAAGGTGGATGTTCCCGGTATCGAGAAGCCAAACATTAATCTGAGTTACGATCATGGCGTTCTGAGTGTTGCGGTTAAGCATGAAGAGCAAGCCGATCATTCAGACAACGAAGGCAACATGCTGATGTCTGAACGTAGCTATGGTCGGATGAGCCGCAGCTATCGGTTGCCAAATGTTGATGAGGGTAAGATCAGCGCTAAAGTCACTGATGGTGTCTTGACGATTGATCTGCCTAAGTTGACAAGTGATCAGGAAGGCAACCATCAGATCACGATTGACTAATTCGGATCTGTTTGCCTAGCAACACGATTCACACCAAAGGTTCCCATCGAAAAAATCGGTGGGAGCCTTTTTTTGGTGTGAGCGCGAGCCGGCGCGCTTAGGGGTCGGAGTGTAAGTGGCCTCAGGCGTGATGGCCCGAACTTAGGCCATTGCGACTGAGGTCCTTACCCGCAGGCTTCTGGGCCGGGGAGCGCGTTATAGCAAACAGAAGCAGCAGGCGTAAGAATCAGCGACCATCTTGGCAGCGGATTCTTTCAAACCATTCCCAATCGCATGTGAAATTGACGCACAAATAAGCTTCAATCCGCGAATCTTTTACCTGCAAAGGCGTATAATGGAAGGTAAATATTAGGGACGCCAAAAAATAAACCGGGTACATCATTACCGTTAAAGCGGCAAAAGGGCGCGGTGTTAACGGGATCTTTCCCAGTAAGTTAGCCCAAGCTGAATTGGGCGTTGCGTGAAAAACATTTTCCAAGCCAGATTATATTAGTTCTAAAAAGGATTGCTTTTTCAGATTGTAATGGTTATAATTAAGGTACTTAGGAAAAGGGAGTGGCAACAATGAAGAAGAACTGGCAGTTAATGATGGTGCTCGCTGTAAGTGCCGTTGCGCTGGTCTTTGCGTTCGTATTAAAACAGCCATTGATTGCTCAGGGGCTAATCACGGTGATGGGGTCGATTATCGCCTTGATTATGTTCGGGGGCATGGTGAAAACGATTCGTTCCGGTAATTTTGGGGTTGACTTATTAGCCATTACGGCAGTTGTCGCAACGTTGGCAGTCGGTCAATATTGGGCATCGATGATTGTGTTGCTCATGTTAACCGGCGGCGATGCGTTGGAAGATTTTGCTGCGACAAAAGCCAGCAGCGAATTGAAACAGTTGTTGGAAAATGCACCGACAACGGCTCATCGGATGGTTGATGGTCACGTTGAAGATGTTGATGTTGATGCGGTCCAAGTCGGTGAAACGATCTTGGTTAAGCCGCGGGAAGTTGTTCCAGTCGATGGTACGGTTTTGGCAGGCGAGAGTTTGGTCGATGAAGCCAGTTTAACCGGTGAGTCTAAACCAGTTGCCAAAAACGCAGGTACGGATATCATGTCCGGGACAATTAACGGTGATGCTGCGTTAACCGTTAAAGTTACCCAGCGTGCCGAAGATAGTCAGTATCAAGGGATTATCAAATTAGTTAAGGAATCAGAAGCGCGGCCAGCGCATTTTGTCCGGATGGCCGATCGCTATGCGGTACCGTTCACTTTGATCGCTTATGTGATTGCCGGTCTAGGCTGGTACTTGTCAGGCGACCCGGTTCGGTTTGCCCAAGTGCTCGTTGTTGCTTCGCCATGTCCGCTGATTTTGGCGGCACCGATTGCGATGGTTTCCGGCATGAGCCGCAACAGTCGTAACGGGATTATCGTCAAGTCAGGTACCACACTTGAAAAGCTAAGCGATGCTCGGACGTTTGCGTTTGATAAAACCGGTACGGTGACGCGCGGTATTTTAAAAGTGGCGGCGATCTTGCCACAAGCAGGTTTCTCACAAGATGAATTGTTGAACTTGGCGGCTAGTGCAGAAGGCCAGTCAACCCACATTTTGGCCCGGTCCCTGACCGATGCTGTGCCGGTTGCGGATCGTCTGCCAGCGACCGATGTTTCCGAAGCTACGAGTTTCGGGGTGAATGCGACGGTTGACGGCCACAAGGTTAAAGTCGGTAAAGCAGAGTTTGCCGGGACAACAGATACCATCAATACAACGGCGGTTTATGTCAACGTTGACGGTAAATATGCCGGTGCCATTACCTTCTCTGACCAGATTCGGCCAGAAGCAAAAGAAACGATGTCTAAACTGCACGAATTGAATGATGCTAACTTGATCATGATTTCCGGTGACCAGCAGTCGATTGCCGATAAAGTTGCTGAAGAAGTCGGTATCGACCAGGTTTATGCAGAACAGTTGCCACAACAAAAAATTGAAGTTTTGGACAAGTTGCCAAAAAATGGCCGGCCAGTTGTCATGGTTGGCGATGGGGTTAACGATGCGCCTTCATTGGCGATTGCCGATGTCGGGATTGCCATGGGGGCACACGGCGCAACGGCGGCCAGTGAATCAGCCGATGCCGTTGTGTTACGTGACGATTTGGCTAAGGTCGCTGCGGCAACCTTGATTGCCAAGGAAACTATGGTGATCGCCAAACAGTCCGTGCTCATCGGGATTGCGATTTGTACCGGTTTGATGGTCATCGCCAGTTTCGGGGTTATCCCGACGATCATTGGCGCGATGCTGCAGGAAGTCGTTGATACGGTTACCATTTTGTACGCACTGCGGGCACGTAATGGTTTGCATCGTCAAGCATTGGTTGATCCGGTTCGGGCAGAAGCTCGGGCTTGATGGTTGTTTGGTAGAAAATTATAGATTTTAGCAGTATGTATACGTTGGAAGGCCAATCGGTTTCGCGATTATTCGCGGAGGCGGTTGGCTTTTTTGTTTTGGGTTGGTTTTTGCGTTGGGTGGGCGAGAGGTTTTGCGGTGGGGGAAGTATAGAGGCAGCTTTTTCTATTGTTGGCAATTGGGGTGTTGTTGGACTGTCGTGTTCTATAACGCGTTCGCCGGCGCAGAAGTCTGCGTGTAAGGACCTTGGTCGCAATGACCTAAGCCCGGGCCATCACGCCCAAGGCCACTTACACTCCGACTTCTAAGCGCGCCGGCTCACGCTCAGCGCTTGTTCACGCTCACACAACAGTAACTAGTTCAATGGTTGCAGAAAGCAGTTTATTGGAAGCGGTTACTGCAAGCGCTACAATCATCTTGTAATTAAGGTTCTAATATATCAGATCACAGAAGTTGGCGAGCGCCTTATGACAACGGATGCTTGCAGTGTTAAGTTTTTTAGCTGGTTTCATCGAGAGAAGGAGTTGTGTATGGCAAATCAAACATTTGTAATTTCCAGAAATACAAGTGTCTCGACTGACAATATGGCGGATCCGGTTTTGAAGAATGCCGTCAATATTTTACAGCGGGATATTCAAAAGGTAACGACTTCACAAGCCGATACCAATCAGATTGACTTGGTGTTGCAACCAAAGGCTGATCAGAAAGTACCTGATGCATTTGCAATGCATTATGTTGATCCACAGAAAGTTGAAATTACCGCGGCTACTACTCGCGGGTTGATGTATGGCGCGTTGGCAGTTTCCCGTGAAGTCCTAGGCATTGATGATTTCTGGTATTTCATGGATACGCCGATTAAGAAACAGACAAGCGTCATCTGGTCTGATTTCAGTCAGCAGTTACCAGATTTTCAGACTAAATACCGTGGCTGGTTTGTTAATGATGAACTCCTGATCGCAGACTGGCAGGATCATGATTCAAAAGAGTATGTGTGGGATCGGATTTACGAAACGTTGCTGCGGGTTGGCGGCAACCTGATCGTACCCGGTACCGACAAAGAGAGTCGGTTCCATCGTACCGGCGCGCGGGATATGGGCTTGATTATTGCGCATCATCATGCTGAACCACTTGGCGCGGAGATGTTTGCCCGGGTTTATCCGAATCTTGAAGCTTCGTATCTTAAGTATCCGGAACTCTTTAAGAAGCTCTGGCACGACAGTATTTTGGAACAACGCGGCCATGAAGTCGTTTACGGCTTGGGGTTCCGCGGCCAAGGCGACCGGCCATTCTGGGCAGACGATACGACGCACAAGTGGACGGATGAGGAAAAGGCTAAGGTCATCAATGACACCATCAAGCTTCAATACGACATGGTGCAGGAACTCGATCCCGGCGCACAATGTTCAGTCAGCATTTATGGCGAGTTAACCGGTTTGTTCAATCAAGGTTTACTGAAGCTGCCGCAAGATGTCATTGAGATCTGGGCCGACAACGGCTATGGCAAAATGGTATCACGCCGGCAATGGGATGATGATCCGCGGTCACCGGTTCTGACGATTCCTAACAAGGCGCATCGTGCCCGCGGCATTTATTATCATGTGACGTTCCATGATTTGCAGGCATCCAGCTTTTTGACATTATTGCCGAACAGTCCGCATTTTGTCGCAGCAGAGCTTGAAAAAGTCAGGAAAGCCGACATGGACACTTTGGAGTTAATCAACGTCGGCAATGTCAAGCCGCACATTTTACTCATTCGTGAAGTTGCCCGCTCGTGGCGCCGTGATTTCCAAGTTCGCAGCGAAGACGAGATTATCAAAGACTATGTCAATCATTATTATTCTGAGGCGCAAAAAGAGATTACTGACATTTATGAAGATTATTTCAAGTCGCCTATCCAATATGGTCCGCATGATGATCAAAAAGCCGGCGATGAATTTGCCCCGTATCTCATCCGGAAAGTCGTTAAAGCATGGATGGGTCATTATCCGCAGCTTGAGCAGATGAACTGGTTAACCGGTGATGTGTCACTTGATGAGCAACTTACCAAAATCACGCAATTAATTGATACCAAATACGCCGCATGGGATCATTTGTATCGACGTGCTTCCCAAGTTTACGCCGATATCATGGGCCAGCAACCGCAACGGCTTTTCTACAACGATATGTTGATGGGCATTGCTGTTCACGCCTGCTCGTTACATGCTTTGCGTGCCAGCATTGAAGCTTATCGCCACTACCAAAATGCTGAGATCGTGCATGCTTTTCTGGGTGCCGATGAAGCGGTTCGGGCCAACGATGCGATCATGCGGTTGCGGCGCGATAATCCGTCCCCTAAGTGGGTTGATTTCTTCCACAACGATGCATACTCAAATATTGAGCTGAATGCGATTAAGTTACGGCGCCTGCGCTCGTATCTACGGGTTTTGGGTGACGGTCCGGATGAAGATCAATGGGAACGCAAGTACTTGATGGAACCGGCAGATGCACGCGTTATGCTTTTGTCGAATACCCATCTGGCGCTTTCGGATGATCAAATTGCCAAGAAGTTGCGCGAACAATTGATTGATGAAAAATAATGAATTGAAAGTGTGAAAGAGGAAAAAACAATGGAAAATAAAAAAGCCGTTATCCACGATGGTTGGGACGAATTCGCCTCGAAGAAAATTTACCATTCGCGTGGCAAAAAGATCGGTATCGGCCGGTCACTAGGATTCGGTGTTTTTTCGATGTTCAGTATTTCTATGCAGGGACTGGTTGGTGCATGGCTACTGTTCTTCTATACCACGTTTTGCGGTTTGTCAGCAGGTCAGGGTGCCACCATTTTCCTGATTGGCCGTGTTGCTGATGCGATTGCTTCGCTGGTTATGGGTAATATTTCCGATAACATTTACAAGTTCAAGATTGGCCGGAGGTTTGGTCGGCGTCATATCTTCATTCTAGCTGCAGCCCCATCTGTGTTATTTGCGATTACACTCTGGGTTGCCGGAATGAGTTACTGGTACTATCTGATTACTTATGTGATTACTACGATTTTAATGTCAGTGCTCCAGATTCCTTGGGAAACACTGCCAAACGAAATGACCAAGGATTATAACGAGCGGACAACGATGTCAACTGTCCGGATGGTCATTGCCGGTTTGGGCAACATGTTAGCCCAATTCGTTCCTGCTCAGTTGTTCCGGTTCTATCCAAAAACCTCACCAGTACCATATCTGATTATGCAGGTAATGTTCTCGGTTGTAACTTTCTTCTTGATCGTCATTACTTATAAAACTACTTGGGAACACTTTGTCACTAAAAAAGAAGCCAAGAAGTTACAAGCTCAAGCACTTGAAGATAATGGCGGCAAGAAGAGTTCACTCAAGTCCGAACTTCGCAACTACTTCTCCACATTTAGAATTAAAAGTTTCCGGACGCACATGGGCATTTATCTGAGTTCTTACTTTGCTGCTATCGTGTGGTCCACTACGTTTGTTTATTACATCGTCTTTGTGGTTGGCAAAACAACAAGTGTTTCCGGGATGTTGCAATCGTTGAGTATCGTCTCGGTGCCAGTTACGATTTTAGCGGGTTATATTGTTACGAAGATTTCACCGCGAGCTCTGTACCTGTTCGGTTATTCGCTGATTTTGATCAGTGCTATTGACTGGGCGTTCATCGGCTTAGCCAAACCAGCAGGGGTCATGATCTGGTTGATTGTTGGTACGCTGCTTTATGAAATTGGTTTGTATATTCTCTACTTTGTTCCGTGGAATGTCTTTCCATTCATTCCTGATGTTGATACTTTGGTTACAGGGAAGAACCGTGCCGGACTTTTTGCCTCGGTTATGGTCTTCATCAACCAAATCAGCCAAGGTTTAGCTTCAGTGATTGTGGGTTATATGCTTGATTTTTCCGGCTTCCGTCAATCCACAAGCGGTGCGGTTTCACAGCCGGCAAGTGCCACCAACATGATCTTATTCATCGTTTCTGGCGGCGTGGGTATTATGATCATCATTGCGATGTTATTTGCAAGTCGGTTCCATCTCAGCAAGAAGACATTCAATGTGTTGGCTGCTGAATTAACCCGTTTGCAAAAAGGCGGCAGCATGAAAGATGTCAAGCCGGATACCAAACGGATTTGCGAACAATTGACCGGTGTGCCATATGATTCAATTGAATTCTGGCGTCGCAACGATCAACAGCCAGTAACATCTAACGATCCGTCCAATAAAGCTTAATAAGTTCTGAAGTTACACCCTTTAAGGGGGTGATGTTGTCTAGCAGAGGCCATTTTTCAAGCTCACTGAATTCGCTTAGATCGTTATAGATGCCTAACAACTTCTACTCCCAGAGTTGTTAGGCATTTTTTATTAACACTAATATTACGGGTACAACAACCAAACAGAAAGGAAACCCAACATGCAAGATCCCCTCAATAAAAAAATGTTATACGCTTTCGGAACCAGTATCGTAGAAGGCCATGCTGCCCACGAAAGTTTTGTCGACGACATCGCCAGAGCCCACCACATGGTCTATCACAAGTACGCCATTAATGGTGCTACGATGCGCGTGGTGCCCAATGAAGATCCAGTCATCAACATCGTTCATCAAGTCACGCAGGCACCCAAAATAGTACCGGACTTGATCGTGTTTGACGGTATCGCCAATGACGCCTATGCCAGTGTGACTGATGATCCGAAAGTTCTTGGCAGCATCAGTACCGGATTTGCCGATGAGCTGGACACAGCTACTTATTGCGGTGCGTTCGAGACAGTATGCCGCACGTTGTTAACCAAGTATCAAGGGGCGCATCCACTTTACATTACCACCCACAAAACGCCAGCGCGGACCTTGGCGACCCAAGAAAAACTGCATGACGTTTCACTTGCAATTTGCCGTAAATGGAGTATTCCGGTCGTGGACCTGTATACACAAAGCGGGTTTAACGCCTTCATCCCGGTTTATCAACATGATTATTCCTATGACAAGCTTGATGCTGACGGGCATAACCTCAATGCCGTCGGTGGAACGGGAACGCACCCTAATGCTGATGGGTATCGATTGTTTTACGAGCCGCGGATTACTGCGGCACTTGCAGCGATGTGTTAAAAATACGTTCGTTTTAACAGTTCAAAATTATATTCACACAAAAAAAGCCCGCAACGGGGCTTTTTTTGCGTTGTCCAATAATTGTTTTAAATTAAGACCGCAACTGATGCGCAATCGTCCGAAATTCCCCCGGCGTCAAATGTTCCTGCCGTTTAAACGCCCGAATCATGTAGGTTTCGGAATGAAACCCTGATTGGCGGGCAATTTGGGAAAGTGGTAGATCAGGCTGTTCAATGAGTAGCTGTTTGGCCTGAATGACCCGATAGATTGTCAAAAGCCGACGGGGCGTGGTTTGGTACAAATCATGAAACGTTTGGAGCATGTATTGCACACTGTAGTTGGTCATTTCGGCTAGATGCTCGTTTGTCAGATCTTCTTGAAAATGTTGTTGCAACAGGTTCAGTGTTTGTTCAGCCAGCGCTTGCTTGTTCGCATCTGCTTTTAAACGCGCGGTGTAAGGTTTTAATTTGGTTAAAAAGTTTTGGACAATCGCGGCATTCTGATCGTTTTGATAGCGATGTGTCTGTTGATAACGCGTATGTTCATGAATGAAGCCTAGTACTTCTGTTCCTAGTACCGGAAAGAAAAGCGAGTTGGCGGTTTGCAGGCCAGGGATGAGATCATCGAGAATCGTTCCGCTGAAACTAAGATAGCTCGTCTGCCAAAGCGACGTTACTGGATGATAAGCGTAACTCGTATTCAGGTTAATCAAAATGCCTTGCCCCGGGCGCAAATTAATTTGCTGATCGCCGATGGTCAGTTCGCCTTCACCAATATCACTTTGTAACCATTGGTAATCGCCGCTGCCTTCAGGTCGGGCTATCGCTGACTGAGCCCAGTTAAATCCGATTTTATTAAGCGTAAATGGTTGCTTGCTAGCATGATATGTAATGACGGCTTTTGGATGCTTGTTTGTGGGATGGTCAATATGATAGCCAGTGATGGTCACACGATTACCATTGCTGCCATAACGGCGGCGCGCTTTATCATACCAATCGCCGTGTGCACCGAGCGCTTCGATGGTTAATTCATAGTGACCAAGTGGTTCTGTTGGTGACCGGTAGCACGGTGCATCCTCATGCAGGAGGCTGTAAAAATCCGTGTACACTTGAGTTTTGACTTGGCCAGCTTCATCACGTAACGTTATTTTGGCAAAACCGCCATGCGTACCGGTTTGTCCGGTTATCGTAATGCCCGTGCCATGAAATTTGAGCGTCAGCCTAGCGTCATTGGTCTGTCCGGTCCAAGCCAGTGGGGTCACCGTCAGCGGCTGTTCGCGTTGCTGGTACCAGTCCCATATAGGCCAGTAGTGGGGAATGGATAATGTGGTTTCATGAACACTTAAAGGCAACCAGACGTGAGTGCTATTTTCCAGATGTGGGTAAGTATGCCGATCACCTAAGTACAAGGGAACGATACCCTTGGCAGTGGTCAGAAGCGCGACATCGGCAGTTTGGGAGTTATACGTCAGCGTTCCCGGCGGACAAAATGGGCCATGTGCTGTCCACGGGCCGGTTAATTGGTCGGCAGAAAAATAAATGTTATCGTTGTGCTCCCAGCTGGTCTTTTGGGATGCCAGCAAGAAATAATGATCATGAAAGCGAAACATCGCCGGTGCTTCGGTACCGGGTGCGATGTTGCTGATGATTTTGGCCTCCGCGGTTGTACTGTCAGCCGCTAACCGATAGATATCGCCTTCATGTGTTAGCAAATAATTCGTACCATCATCGTCGGTGAAACTGCCAATATGCCACATACGAATGGATTGGTTGTTGAAAAGCAGTGGACCCTTAAAAGTGAATGTGTCGGTTAGCCGATCAGCCGTGGCATAAGCGACAACCGGATCGAAAGTGCGTTCATCATCGGTGTGCATGAGCATGATATACTGACCGGTTTGGGCGCGGATAACCTTCACCCGATCGCCGATTCGATGCGGCCCTAATAGACCAGACGGCTGAACCGGCAAAGCAAGTCCCGTGAAGGTCCAGTTTTCTAGATCGGTTGATACATAGCGCGAGAATCCGGCGAATTCCGTCGATTCTGCTTGCCGATATTCACCGAATAAATAAAACTTGCCACTTTCCTGGATCAAGCAACCGCCAACAGCATTAACGACTTGCTGGTGTTGATCGTACCAGGGAACCCCATTGAAAATGGCTGGCATGGACGCAACCTCCTTGTCTTGACGAATCCCTACTGCACCAATCATAACAGACGTCATGAATGATATGCTACGTCGCTTGTGGGAAAACTCGCGGAAGAACATGAAGGTTTGTCGGCCAAGATGTTGACGGTGGATGATGTGCACAAAAAAACTGAAGTCCGCGTTTTTGGACTCCAGTTCTCTCAAAAAGACATTAAAGCTAATTGTCTTGGCTAGATGATTGGGCATTATCAGAACTTGTGGTCGGTGCAGAGCTGCTGGTGCTTGAGGAAGCGCTCGTTTTGTTGCTGCTGCTTCCACTGTCACCAGTTGGGCCCCATGTCCACTGATAAGAACCATCACTCATCGTCACTGATTTCACGGTCATATCATCAACAGACTTGCCTTGAACTTTGATGGCTGCGACAGCGTCATCATAAGTCTTGTACAGGCCGCCACTGAGAACCGTCGTCATTGGTTCCAAACTACTTGAAGCAGTCGGGTCGGATGAAGGTTGCGTCTGATTGTCTGACTTGCTTGAAGAACTGCTACTTGTTGCAGTGGAGGAGGACTGACTGGTCTGATTTGACTGACTGGCGCTGCTGGTCGGTGCCTGACTAGATGAGTTATCCTTTTTGCCAACGCCACTGGCCGGTTCTGAACTGTTGGCAGTTGCGGCTTGTTTTTGCGTGCTTTGACCGCTTGATGTCGTGTTACCCATCGCAACGTTTGAGTCGCTGCTTTCCTGTGACTTACGGGCAACTTGGACCAGTGGCAAAACATTCTTAGCAAAATCCTGGTTCTCGACATTTTCAACAGCGTTAACGGCTAAGTCGACACTGCTGCTGCTGAGATCAGACTTGGGATGCTGCAGGTTTTGATCCTTATAGAGTTTCTGAATCTGGGAAATTGCCAGCGACTTTCTGTAAAGCTGACTGACTGATTGTTGGTAATCAGCGGCAAATTCAGGCTTAGTCGACGCAATGGCCTTATAAGCCTTATTGGCCTGCGAACCATCTTCGGCAAGTTGAGCCAGATTGCTGCTCTGAGCCTTCGTGGTTTCTTCAATCGTTAACATGTAACTGGCTGCATCAGCGTCTTGTTTATCTTTCAGAATCGTTTTCTTTTGCTTGCGATCATCAACATTGTTGGCCAGTTGCTTCAACTTTTCCTGAGTTGAAGTTACCGCGGCCCTAGACAAATGTTTGGCTGGAAAAGTTCGCTTTGCGGATGTGTATAGTTGATTGGTTTGTTGCGTTGCCGCTTGAACCGCGTGTTGCGCAAATGAGGTATCGATCGTGCTCCGCATCCCGTAGAAAACGGTCAGGTACCCAGCGATCAAGGTGCCGACCAGGATTTGGAAAATATGTTTCTGTTTCATTGATGCCACCTCCAATAACCTAATGGTACGGGCTGGACTTAACAGGACCATTGCAAACAGGTCACGAATTGAATCTTTTTTGTTACACATTAATATATTCGTAATATAAGGGGTTTACTAAATGAATGCAACCCCTGCCAAATTGAAAAGGAGCCGTGGTGACTATAACGGCAAGAATGAGCGCCCATTAAAATTATTTTTAGTCTATTTGGTTATTTAATGGCCAGATGCTTGACAATTAACCAGGCAGTCGGTTAACGTTGATGTCAATCAAATAAACCGTTCATGCAAACCTTTGAAGTGGAGATCAAGCTGATGGTGCACGCACAGAGAGCCGGCGCTGCTGAGAGTCCGGCCGAACGCAAGTCAGTAAATGGACCACTGAGGGTTCCCCCGAAAGATCATCAAGTACGGGGAAACGTGTTGGCATACGTCAGTTGTCGCCGGGGTGTTGGCCCCGGGCTAAGCGTGATCATCAACTGCCAAGGGCAAAAACCCTAGGCGCAGTCTCATGATCAAACTAAGGTGGCACCGCGGGAAACCGTCCTTAACAAGAATGTTTGTTATGGACGGTTTTTTTGTTGAGCGCGAGCAGGAGCGCTTAGAAATCGGAGTGTAAGTGGCCTTGAAGCCCAAATGGCTGGGCTTTGGCCATTTGGGCTTCAAGGTCCTTACACGTAGATTTCTGCGACTGCGAGCGCGTTATGGAGAGCAACAGCATCGGAGAACTCCCCCTCCAACGCCAAGCACCCTAACCAAAAAACTTTCACGAGGTGGCACAAAATGAAAAAGTATAACTCCCTGGGACTAACCTGCATCACCCTAACCCTACTTCTAGCCGCATGCGGCCAATCAACCAAAGCAGCAACCAACCAACGCACCCTAAACGTTGCTGTCAGCACCGAGGCCAGCTCCCTTGACCCGGCCCACGCCGTCGATGCAACCAGCGGCGCCATCCTGCAGCAAATCATGACGCCATTGTATGACCACGACAAATCCGGCAAGATCATTCCGGCCATGGCTACCAAGGTTGTGAAACCAACTGACAATGGGAAAACTTACACCCTTACGTTGCGTAAAGATGTCAAATGGAGTGATGGCACCCCGGTAACAGCCAAGGATTTTGTCTATTCACTCAAGCGGATTGTGGATCCGAAAACCAAAACCGAATTCGCCTACCAATATGATGCCATTGCCAATTATCAGGACATCGTGGATGGTAAAAAGTCACCCGATACGCTTGGCGTTTCCGCTCCAAGTAAATATGTCCTGAAAATCCAACTTAGTCAGCCGACGCCCTATTTTTCCAGTCAGATGACCGGTTATTACCCGACCAATGAAGCGGCGGTGAAACGTTATGGTAAGAAATTTGGTTCAAGCGCCGACAAGATTGTGACGAACGGCGCGTATAAAATCAAAAACTTTAGCACCACTAGTGATAGCTGGGACTATGTGAAAGATCCGAACTTCTACGCGGCTAAAACCGTCAAGATCAATCACGTTCACGTCAACGTTTTGAAAGATTCCAGCACGGTCGATAACCTTTTTGCGACAGGCAAGCTAGATGATGCGCCGCTATCCGGCAACTTGATTCAAAAAGAAGCGCAAAACCCGGCCTTGACGAAGACACCGGCCGCCAATATGAATTATCTGCAACTCAATACCAAGAACCCGCAGCTTAATAACGTCAACTTGCGCCGTGCCATTTCAGCCGCACTTGATCGGCAGGCGCTCACAAGTAAAGTTCTACAGGATGGCTCCCAGCCGGCCAAGGCTTTTGTACCTAAGGGTCTTAAAACCAATCCGACAACCGGCAAAGACTTTACTGAAGATGCCAAGACGCCGCTGACATATTCGCCAACTAAAGCCAAGGCATATCTCAAGACGGCATTGAAAGAGCTCAACACTGATAGCATCAGTTTTTCGATTCTCACGTCCGATGTTGATACTGACAAGCAAGTCGGCGAATACATCCAGAGTCAGCTAACCAAGGTGCTGCCACAGCTGAAGGTCACGGTCAGCAGCCTGCCAAAAATGACGCGGATCCAGCGATCGCTTGACGGCAAGTTTGACGCGGTCTTGATGGGCTGGAACTCAACGATTCAGGATCCGTCAGATTATCTGAACACGGCAACGGCAGACAACATTTCGAACTTTTCGAAGTTTAGCGATGAGCAATTCACCGCGTTGATGAAAAAGGTCAACACCACCACGGGTCAAAGCGCCACCGCCCGCTATCAGCAAGAACTTGCCGCTAATGCCCGCGTGATTGACGTGGCTGGCTACATTCCGGTCTTTCAAAGTGCCAATAGTCGCCTGATCAACACCAAAGTCGGCGGCTTGCACTACAGCATGTTGCAACCGGCCGAATATCGCTATGCGTATTTCAAATAAGGTTATAAGAAAGCAGGCTTGAAAATGAATCTTCCAATGCAAGCATTTTTAACTCAGTATTTGCAGTTGCGTTCGGTTTCGCTAGATGCGGACAACCAAATTGCCGAAACGGCGGCCTTTTTAAAGCAACAATTTACCAAATTTGGCGCGACCACCAGTCGGATTTTAACCACCGAAGCGGCGAATCCAGCAGTTTACGCGGTTTTCCAGGGTCAATCCGCGGATGCGCCGACGTTGCTTTTCTATAATCACTATGATGTCCAACCGGCAGAACCCCTAGATTTATGGAAAAGTGATCCATTCCAGTTAAAAATGACGGACACTCATCTGTATGCTCGCGGGATTAATGATGACAAAGGTGAGTTAGCCGCGCGGTTGGCTGCGATCCAACGGTTACAGGCGCAAGGTGGCTTGCCTTGTACGATTAAGTTTCTTGTTGAAGGTGGGGAAGAACAAGGCAGTCCGCACTTGGAAGACTTGTTGAAGCAATATGCTGATTTGTTGGCGGCGGACTTTTGTTTGTGGGAATCCGGCGGCCGCAATGAGCAAGGCAAGTTTCAAATTTCGCTCGGCGTCAAAGGCGGCGTGGCGTTTCAGCTCAGCGTCAAGACAGCTGATTTTGATCTTCATTCCAGCTTAGGCGCGATTACCGAGAATCCGGCATGGCGCTTGGTGCAGGCGCTGGCGACCTTGAAGAATGCCAAAGACGAGATCACGATCCCCCATTTTCTCGATGCCGTGAAGCCTTTGACCACCACCCAAAAGCAACTGATCGACAGTGCAGTCTTTGATTATGCGGCTTTTGCCAAGAACTATGGCATCACGCGTCCGGCGACCGTGCCAGCTGACGATATTAAAGAAGCTTTGTATAATCGGCCGAGCATGACGATCAATGGCTTTTCAAGCGGGTATGAAGGCCCGGGGATCGGCAAAACGATTCTGCCGCATACCGCGCTGGCCAAAATCGATTTGCGGCTGGTTCCGAACCAAACGCCAGCCGAGACCGTGCGCTTAATCAAGGCGGCATTAACAGCCAGCGGTTACGATGACGTCATTGTGTCGGACTTTCTCGGCGAGCCGCCTTTCCGAACCGATCCGGACGACCCACGCGTGCAAGAAGCAGTGGCGCTGGCCAAGGCGACTTATGGGGATGACGATGTTCAGGTCGAGTTAAACTCACCCGGCAGCGGCCCGATGAAGTACTTTTACGACATCGATCACGCCCCGATTATTTCCTGTGGCATCGGCAATGCCAACTCGGCGGCGCACGGGCCCAATGAGAATGTGGCGATTGCGGATTACTTGAGTTTTATTGATTATCTAACGCAACTGGTGGATGCGTTGGCGGCGTAAGACAGAAAAATCGACAAACAGCCATGCATATTGGGTTAGCCTTCAAGAGGATGCTAAAACTAGAAGTTATAAAAAGCCTCTCCCCCTAAAGTGAACAGGCATAGCTAGATATCCTAAGTGATTTTGAGACGACAAAGCTCAAAGATCTGATATATCAGTTTATGACGGCGATGCAGTATGTACATTTGAACCGGAATTCTTAAAATCTTTTCCAAATGTCGGAAAAGATTTTTTGATTGTCGCTGTTATTCTATAACAAACGTTTCAAAAAAGTGTTGACTGGAAAACTTTTGGTCCTGTACACTGTTACCACATCTGGTATACATACAATATCACAAGAAGAATATGTTCTTTAGATGAAGGAGAGACATGATGGCCAAAGTTATCTACCTGGGATTAATCGCTTTTTTTTCGACAAAAATTCCATCATTCAAGGCTTCTTACCTTACGATAAGCTCTCAACACCGTATGACGAAGACAATGTAAAATAATCTCGGCAAAAGAGGTGGAAATGATATGTCTTTTGGGAACTCAATTAAACAAAAACGTGAAGCAATGGCGTTAAGCAGATATCAGTTAGCGAAATCAGTTCATACGACGGTGACTCAAGTTGCAATCTGGGAATCTGGCCGCAAATATCCCAACATAAAACAGCTCATCATGATTAGTGATGAATTGGGACTAACCTTAGATGAATTGATAAAAGGAGATTCATCCTTTCAAAAGAAGATTATGATAGACAAAAACAATCATGATGCTGATATGATTGTTAGGTTTTCCATAATTCTCGAAATTGTTTTGTTTGTTGTGGGTATTCTTCTTATTTTTCATTATGCTTAATAGTTTAAGAGATTCAGCAATTCCAAACGCAAAGCAAAAAGAAAGAGGCTGCACGCTATTTTACGCGTAGCCTCTTTCTTTTGGAACAGCTTAACCTTGCGAACTCGAAGAACTAGCAGAATTTGCTGACGATGAGTTGCTAGACTCCTGCTGGCTTTGGTTAGACTCATTGCTGGTACTTGAAGCAGAAGATGTCGACTGACTGTTCGTGGCAGATGACTCGGAGCCGCTTGCTGAGGAACTTGGTACCGTCGAGGACGACACACTTGGTTCAGCACTGGAAGTATCATCCGAGGCCGCCTGTTGAGCAGTGGCGATCGCCGGCAACATCTGGTCGGCCAATTGTTGGTTATCAATATGTTTGAGTGCTGCCAAGGCGGCCTGAATCTCGCTGTTACTTAAGCCGGACTTGGGTTCTTTAAAATCGTCGTCAGTAAATAAGTTGGCGACTTTAGCCACAGCCGCTTCTTGATCGGACAGCTGGGCAACCTGTTTTTGATAAGTCTGAACGAACGTCGGCTTTTGTTTGGCCAGTTTGGCTAACGCTTGCTGCGATTCGCTCGTTAACGTCTTCAACTCAGTCAATTTGGTTGGTTTTTGTGCCACCGCGTTTTTGACAGTTAGCATTTGCTTAGCGGCGTCTAAGTCTGCCTGGGCGCTGGCGAGTTGGCTAGCCTGCTCTGGCTCGGTGAGTTTGCGCCGTGCTGCTTGTAAACTGGCTTCGGCGGCAGCAATTTTTTCCTGACTAAGTTCCGCGGCAGGCAGTTGATGCGATGAGTCTTTGAACAAGGTATCAACTTGATTGGTAGCCGCTTGAACGGCGTGTGCTGATTGGGTGTCGGTCCAGGTGCTGTGCACGCCATAAAAAAGCGTGAAACAACCTGCGACTAGCGTGACGACGATGATCGAAAACAACGTCCTGCGCTTCATAGAATAGTTCCTCCTGGTGAGCGTGAGCAGGAGCGCTTAGAAATCGGAGTGTAAGTGGTCTTGGGCGTGATGGCCCGGGCTTAGGCCATTGCGACCAAGATTCTTACACGGAGATTTCTGCGACTGCGAACGCGTTAATGTGCGTAATAATAAAAAAAGTTCAACTGAAAGCTGCTGCGTTCTAGATACACGAGCATGGAACCCAAGTATCAATGAACAACAGCTGTCCAGTTACAAAAGTTTTGTTTAAAAATACGTAATCTCTTTAGCAAAGCTTAATTCTAGCACGTTCCGGAAGAAAAGCAATGAAAACGGATACAAAACTGCCATAGCAGGGCTCACAAGCTCAAAAAAGCCCTTAAATTGCCATGTAAACCGCGCAATTTAAGGGCACTTTTTAGAAAGCTACAGAAAACAAAGCTTGAAATCTAGAACAATCATGATTTATTCAACATTAACGTGTTCGTGCAAGGCGTCGGCATTACTGGTGTCATCACGTTTAGCTAACTTTAGCGTGAGGGCATCCAAGGTGATGTGGACGGTTTGGTCGAACAAAGTCGAGAGCAGCTGGATTGATTTGACGCCGGCGCCGGTTTTGGTTGCGCCAGGAACAATCACGACCGCATCAGCGAGTTTGGCCAGCGGCGAGTCAACGGCACTGGTAAAGGCCACAATGTTGAGGCCGAGTTTCTTGGCTGCCTCAGTATCGGCAACGATGCTTTTGGTGGTGCCCGAGCCGGAAACCGCCACCCAGGTATCGCCTTTTTGAATGGACGGGGTAATGGTTTCGCCCATCACATAGTCGGTGTAGCCAATGTGCATGAGGCGCATGGCGAAGCCTTTTGCCTGGAAACCGCTGCGACCGGCGCCGATGACGAAGATGCGTTTGTCCTTGGTCAAGTAGGGCATGGCCGCGTCTAATTGATCTTCATTGACGAGCGCCATGACTTGGTTGATTTCTGCCATAATATCCGGAATGACTTTCATGCTTTAATTGCCTCCATAAATTGTTGTGCTGTTGCAACTGGGTCAGCTGCTTTGGTGATGGCGCTGCCGACGATGGCAATTTCGGTCAATCCTTGTGCAGCCAGCGCCGTTGCCCCGGCCAAATCAATCCCGCCGGCAATCGCCAGTCGCTTGAGTTGAGGAAAGGCGGCGTGAAAATCGGCCACCGTTGCGGTTGGATCCAGGTGATCTTGGCGGTCGGTGCTGTGGTGCAGCGCATAAATCGCATTTGGGAAAATACTGATGGCTTGCTGCTTGGCCGCATCAACCTCCATCAAGTCGATCATCATTTCTTTCTTCGCCGCATCCGTCGCCGCTGCCGTTGTTTTCAGAGTTGCCAGTGACGCCGCACCCATCACGGTTAAAATGTCGGCCCCCGCCGCGAAGCCCTGTTTGAATTCATAGCCACCCTCGTCAATCGTTTTTAGATCAATGAGCAATTGTGATGTGCGAATCGCCGCCCGCATCGCGCGAAACCCGGCCAAGCCCTCATCCTTCACCAAGCTGGTGCCCATTTCAATAATCGCAACTTTGCCATCCAATTGTTGCGCTAACGCAACTGCATCGGCTAGCGGTACCCGATCAATTGCCACCTGTAATTTCATTAAAAATCGTCTCCCATCACAGTCAGATTTTTGTCCAAAAATGCTTGCAGTTGCTCAGACGTCGGATAACCGTCATTATCGCCAGGCGCCTGAACCGCAAAAGCGCCAATTGCGTTTGCGCGGACGACTGCATCACGTTGGGACTTGCCTTCCATCAAGGCGGTAATCAGCCCCAAGGCAAAACCGTCACCGGCACCAACCGTATCAACGACCTGCGCCACCTTAAAGCCTTTCACCCAATAACCGGCTTCACCCTTATTCTTAACATACGCGCCTTTAGGACCGACTTTGACGACCACCGTTTGCGTGCGTTCGCTTTGATTAAGGTAAAAATCAGCAATCGTTTCCGGATCACGCGAGCCTACCAAAAGTTCCCCTTCGTTGTCGCCGGGCAAAATAATCTCGGCTTCTTTTGCCAGCTCATTGAGTGTTGCCGCCATTTTTTGCGGGCTGGACCATAACTGCGGGCGCAAGTTCGGGTCGAAGGTGGTCCGGATGTTGTGCTCATGCAGTAAGTCAATCAAGTGGCGAAAAGCAGCTAGCGCCTGTTCCGAAATCGCCGGGAAAATACCGGAAAGATGGGCGAATTTCACCTCCGAAAAATCAATGCGGTCGAGCGTTTTGGCATCGAAGTGGGCGGCCGCAGAACCCCGCCGGAAATAGAAAATATTCGGATCGCCAGTTGAAACCTTATTTTTAAGCTGGAACGCGGTCCAATAATCAGGCGTACTATCAATATAATCGGTTTGGACATGATTTTCACGCAACTGGTCCTTGATGAAATCGCCAAACGGATCTTCGCCTAGCCGCGTGATATATTGCGCCGAGTGACCTAAACGCGAAACTCCGACAGCCACATTGACCTCGGCTCCGGCCAGATACTTCCGGAAGTTCAAGGCATCCTTGAGTGATTGATCTGTATCCTGTGAAGCAAAAAGCGCAATTGGTTCTCCGATGGTAAGAAATTCTGACATGGTATGTTCCCCCTCTTTAAATGAACGCAGATATTACAACAACACATAAGCCGCCAACAAATTCAAGATCGTCGCAATCCAAGCCCAAGGCAATCCGGTTAGCAGAAACGTTTTGGTATCAAGCTTGGCATATTCAACCGACCAGAGATTCCAGGATTGGGTGATGTCGGCCGACACCGCCATCATGGTCGGGACAACGAGCAGCCCGTATAAGAAGTAAGGCGGGAATAAGCCGGTGGCGGTAAAAATCGCCGCCGTCGCCGCGCCTGCTCCATAAAGCATCAACGGGCCGCGGAAGTAGGACAGTGGTGCGATGACGATCATGATGAACACCATCAACAAGCGGCTATCAGGGATGATGTGTTTGAAAACCGCGGTGAACTGGCCCATGGTGTGGACTGCCGCGCTTTGAAACATGGTCAAGACCAGCAACATGATCAGCAAACCGGCAATATCGCCAATGGCCGTTTTGGTCGTGGTGTTCATCATCTGGACAAAATGCACGTAAGATTTCATATTGCCGGTCATTGCAAACGCCAGGAGCGTGGCCAGCAACAATGCCGGAATCGCATCCCATTTGAAGAAAATGCTCATGGCCACGGGCAACACCGGCAACAGATACGTGATCGGATTCACATCCGGCGGGACGCTTGTTTCCGGTGTCTCTGACTCGACAACGAAAGGCTTGCCATTCCTGATTTTCCGGGCATAGAAAATGATCATGGCGATAACGACCAGCATCTGAATAGCCATGGCGACAAAGCCGAACCGCAGATAATGATCACCCCAGACAACCCCTTTGAAGAAAACGGTGAATTGGTTAAACAAAACCGGATTAATATACATGGCTGCGCCGATCGACAGCGTGAAAATCGACACGGCAATATTTTTGGGGACACCCATTGAAAACATAATCGGGAAAAGAATGACCCCGACCGCAATCGCCGAACCCACGCCATAGGCACTTGAGAAGATCAAGGCGGTGATAATGGCAATTAAAATGGTGGCAATCACGGGCGCCTTGCTGCCGACGCTTTGGGTGCGGCGGCTGATCGACCCGGCAATGCCGGTGTCCACTAGCACGCGGCCAAACCAGGAACCGAGAATGATATACAAAGCGGTTTTGCCGTAATTCAGCACGGGATCGGTGAAAATTTCTTTAATCGCGACGTTGAGCGGTATCAGTCCGATGATGGTCCACACAATCGCCATGACGAAGAACCCGACCGTCAAGTTGCCACCCCGCATCGCAAACGTAATGAATAAAACGAAAGTCAAAACAAGTAAAATGCCGGTTATTAGACTCCCCATGTGAAGCGCCCCCTTAATACTTGTTCAACTCGCTTAAAATGCGTTGGTAACTAGAACGGATGCCGCTTTGATCAGGATCCTCAAAGAACTTGTTCTCAGTCGAGTTAAACCGCTCAGCGAGATAAAATGCCGACAAATACGCAGCTAAAGCTTCTTTACTGGCTGCCTCAATATCCACTTTTTCCGGTGACACCTGAATATTTAATGACTTGATAAAATTCAGGGCGAATTGTTCCGGATCAATTTGCAAACGTTGGTTATTCATGTACGTGACCCCCTAGCTTGCTCATCTTGCAGCAGTTTTTTGCCTTCCAAGATAATGCCGTGATGTGCGGTCGGATATTCCAAGGCGATGGGCACTGTGTCTGGCAAGATCGCCAAAATATCACGCCACGGCAGATCGCCTTGATCTAACGGAACGGTGACTGGCTTTTCGCCACCGGTCAGGTCGTCTTTCACGTGGATGTACCGCGTATACTGACGCAGCGCAGTCGCTGCCTTCAGCGGATCTTCGCCAACGAACGGCCAATTACCTAAATCGTAAACATAGCCGATCGGAATATTCGCCGCCGTGACGGCCTGAAGAAATGTCAAAACCGGCTGTAAGCGACCGCTTGTGGTGGTTTGGTCATTTTCGATATTGATTTCGATGCCTTGCTGGGTCAGCGGAAGCAAGGCGTTGGCCAGATCACCGGAAAACTCGGCAAAAGCGCCAATGTTCCACTTGATCTTGGTCACGCCCATGGCTTTTGCCTCATCCAAGTAACCTTGAAGCTTTGGGTTGACCTGACCCTCAGCAACGAAAATTTCGTCTGGAACACTGTAGAAAAGCGTCAGCTGGTGATCCTTGGCAAGTTCAGCCACTTGCGGCAGTTCCCGGGAAATATCGCCAAAATATTCCCGCCTGACTTCAATGGTCGAAAAGCCCAAGTTGACCAACTCTGACACCAGGTCAGCCTGTGATTGGCCTGCCTGCCATTCAGAAGCGAGCAATAAAAGATTGGCAACAATTGGTGCTGGCATGTCAAATCCCTCCCTATTGTGTGAGCGTGAGCCGGCGAGCTTAGAAGTTGGGGTGTAAGTGGACATTGCGTCCAAGGTCCTTACACGCAGACTTTTGCGCTGGCGAACGCGTTAATGGGTGACAACGATGTATTTGGGAAACCGGTTTCCTTAAAGAGTACATCGTCACTATACAAGCGCTTACAATCGTGGTCAAGTAAAACGCCCGTTTTGTTTTGATTAAAGTGTGCGGTCGAGGTAGCACAGCCTAGGAACGCAAAAATCGCCCCTAGAGATTCCATTCATCTCTAGAAGCGATTTACTTTGGTGTCAATTTTCAGAATCAAAATGATGAGCGAATGCGCACATCCGCGGGAATTTCCAGACGCTGGACCGCAACCGGTTCACCGGCGATTTGTTGCGCCAGTAATTGAGCTGCCGTTGTGCCGATGACATCGGGATGTTGTGAAACTGCGGAGATGCCCGGCGTGACCAACTCGGCCCAATCCCAGTCGTCATAGCCGCTGATGGCAATATCTTGAGGGATGCGCAGGCCTTTTGCATGCAGCCAGCGCAGCGTTGCCATTAACAACCGGCCGTTCGCGGCAAAAACCAGTGGATGTGTTTGGGGATGCGCTTCGAGCCAAGTGGCCAGAGGTGCAACACTATCGTTTTCGGTTTCCAATAATGTCACCGTGGTCGCCGTATTTTTAAACGTGTCCAAAAAGGCTTGGTAACGGGACTGGCGTGTGGAAATCTGGGCGATCGGATTGATAAGGATCAGGATATCCCGGTAATGACTTTTGTGGATGGCTTGTGCCAGTTTAGTGGTCGAGCGGTAGTCGTCGGCAGTGACAGTTGGCCAAGCGAGCGGTCGGGTCAAGCGGTCAACCAGAACCATGGGCGTCTGACTGTCACGAATCAGATCATAATGATGGGCCACGGCGCTTAACGGCTGCATGATAATCCCGTCAACATTCATACTCAGTAACATTTTCAACGCTTTTTCTTCGCGTTTCAGGTCATTGGCCGCGTCATTGATCAGAATCTGATCCATCGAATGCTGCGTGACTTTGTTGATACCGCTGATTAATAAAGTCGAATAAATGTTGGAGATATCGGCAACCACAACGCCGATCAAGTGACTGCGGTGGGTTTTCAGCGAGCTGGCTTGGCGGCTGGGGGTATAGTTGAGCTCCGCAATCACCGCAGCAATGTGTGCCTTGGTGGCGTCCGACATATGTTCAAAACGCCCATTCAAATAGCGGGAAATCGTCGCTTTAGATACGCCGGCTTTCTGCGCCACATCTGTAATGGTGAGTTTCAATCGCGCCACCTCCGTTTGCTTTTAATTGTACGACGATTAGCGGACGGTTAACCAGTAACCGGCGCACCCCAAAATGATCAGCGCCACTAAGTTGAACACGGTGAACCCGACAAAAAAGCGTGCGTGTGGGCGACTGCCGTAAACCAAATACTGCTTGAAAACCAATAAGTTAGCCATCGATCCGACCAGCGTACCCACACCGCCGATATTGGAACCATAAAACAGCGCTTCAACATAGCCGGTAAATCGGGCCAACAGAACGGTGGACGGAACGTTGGAAATAACCTGACTGGTCAGAACCCCACTTAAGTAAACTGAATCCTCTGAATTTTCAAGACTGGCAATAAAATGGGTGACCCATGGAATCTGTCCGACCACGCTGACAATCACGAAAAAACCGGCGAAAGTCAAAACAACCGCATAATCCACATCTTTCATGTCTTTTGGATCGAGGGCGACTGAAAGGAGAATCGCTAATACCGCGCCGACCCAAGCAGGCACAATGCCAATGACTCCGGCGAAAACGACGCACGCAACGATGACGGCAAAAATCGTCGGCCGGATTTGAATATGAATATGTTCCGTGGGCACGTTGGGTACCGGGACGTTGCGCAAAAACAGGCTTAGTAACACCAACACCAAGAAACTGCAGGCCAGCAACGGGATTGACCAGCTGAAAAACTCTTTTAGATTAATCTGGAATTGATGCATCAGGAAAATATTGTGGGTGTTACCGAACGGGGTGAAGGCGCTACCAAAGTTGGCAGCCATTCCGATCAAGGTTACTGGGAGAATTTCCGGCAGTTGATATTTCTTGGCCACGCGCAGATATAGCGGTATCAGCGTTAAAACCGTGACATCGTTGGAAAGAAACATGCTGGCAAAAATGGCAAGGAAAATAAACCACCACGTTAACTGGCGCGTGTTGTTCGCCCGGGACGTTAGCCGATATGCCCAGTAATCAAGAATATGTAGGTGTTCGAAGATTTGAATCACCGTCATCATGGCAAGAATGGACCATAATGTGGCAAAACTTATGTCGCTTATTTTAGGCCGGCCTATGAATAGACTTATGACGACCAACAAGCCGGTGATCTGCAGGACCCGATCTCTGATCAGACGCCGAATAACAATCATCAATTTACCTCATTTGAAAAAAACTCAACCTGTACATTTTGCGCTAAAAACCGAACGATGACAATAGCTAAACCCAACAGAACGTCTGGTATACTTGAATTAAGACAAGATTGTGGCAGAAGCATGATGACGGGAGCAGCAAGTAACGTGAATATTAAAATCATTGGTGTCGGTAAATTGAAAGAAAAGTACTTTCGTGAAGGTATCGCGGAGTACTTAAAACGGATGGACAAGTTCGCCAAAGTCAAAATTGTTGAAGTGGCGGATGAAAAAGCACCGGAGAACCTTTCCGAAGCCGAAATGGCGGAGGTTAAGGACAAGGAAGGTAAGCGTATTTTGGCCAAAATCAAGGACAAGGAGTGGGTCATTGCCTTAGCGATTGAAGGCAAGCAACGTCCTTCCGAAGTCTTTGCCAAGGAGATTGCCAATCTCGGTACATATGGCCACTCGGATATTACCTTTGTGATCGGCGGCTCGCTTGGCTTGTCACCGGCCGTCATGAAGCGCGCCAACGACACCTTGAGCTTCGGCAAATTGACCATGCCGCACCAGCTGATGCGCTTGGTGTTGATGGAGCAGATCTACCGCGCTTTTATGATTAATATTGGTAGCCCGTATCATAAGTGAGCGTGGACTTTAAAAGTGAAAAAATCACACTGTTTACCTTGCCAAAAAATATTTCTCTCAATTTTGGCCATTTCTAAGAGATATATTTTTAAAAGCGGCTGTTTCTTCAAATCTTCGAGATATATTGGCCAAAATCAGCAGGTATTTGTTTGATTGAGCCATCTAAGCAAGGAGGAAGATAATGACACCGGAAACTTATTTTACCCAAGCAAAGCAGGTGTTGGGTTTGCCGGGATCCACACCGTTACAAAGCGCGTATCAGTTTGGCGCTGAAGCAGATAAATTGGCAGCACTCGTGCTTGTTGGCAAAAAAACGGCAACAGCAAGTGCACGAGATCTATATGCTGTCGATGAACCATTGCCACAAACAGGCGCGTATGATGTGATTTTAAATGCATCCAACGAACCTGTTTGCGTGACTTACACGGATGCTGTTGAAGTCCAGCCATTTTTAGCGGTGACGGCCGACCATGCGTTTCGTGAAGGTGAGGGAGATCGCAGCTTAGCCTATTGGCGACAGGTTCACGAAGCATTTTTTAAAGCCGAATATGCGGAAGCAGGTAAACCCTTTGACCCAGCGACAGCGCGAATCGTTCTTGAATCGTTTCATGTTGTGTATCCGGTTTGACGATTAGTACGCAACAACATTTTGACATCATCAAAAAAAGTCTCCGGTATGGGAGGCTTTTTCTGTAAGTAAATATTCGGAAGTCAATAAATCTTAACTGCGGGCAGATCTAACTTTTTGCCTTCGATGATCTTCTGGTCAATCAAGCAGTTGAAGACTTCGTTACCAAAGAACTCGGCGCTTTTGGCGTCAAAATGATAGGCGTCCAGCAAGGTGCCGTTTTGCATGTCGATCATGTGGATGTTGGGGTCTTCCGAAGCTAGTTGGATCATGCTCTTTTCGACTTGCGGGTCGTATTGTTCGGAGTGATGGCTGACGGTGCCGCAGATGATGGGTAAGGTAGCGTTGCCGACTAACTGGCGGCAGTAAGTGAAGACAGCTTTGAGATTGTCATAGTAGTGATCGGCGGCAGCTTGCGAATAGGATCCGCGGTCGGCTTCGCCTTGATGCCACAGCATGGCCTTGATGTCGAGGTGTTGCTGACTCGCCGCGAGACACTGCTTGATGAGGTGGGTGAATGGCAGCAGCAAAGAGTCATCAGGCGAAGCGAGTTCGTCAAAATGCGTGGTCCAGTGGCGATCACCATCACCGGTTGGGTCGATCGATGTCCCGCCTTCGGAACATTTGATGACGTATAGACCTTGATAAGGCGTCCGCTGCAAAATGTTGTGGTAGGTCACCAAGTCGAAGCCCCAGCGATCCTGAGATAAATCGCTGGTTTTCAAACTGGGCTGAAAGACGCCTTTATCGTGATCAGGGGTGTCGTTGCTGCAATAGTGGCAATCCGCCAGCGGCAACTGAATGTCGGCGGGCAGTTCCGCCACGGGCACCCGCCCATCCATGTTGGACTGGCCGGCAGAGATAAGGGTGATCGGCGCTAGATCTTTTTCCAAAATAATCGCTCCATTCTTAAAAATGAATGTGGTCGAGTCGTTGCATCGAGCAGTTTTTACTGTCGTCGCGTTGTTTTGGCCCGAGACAACAAAGAGCACTTCTATGGATTCGGTTTTAGAGCGAACAAAATCCATGGAAGTGCTTCCGCGATTAAAGTACAACAAAAGGAACCGTATAGCAAATCGTTGAGCATTAATGAGATGCCAATCTTGTGCCAATAGACACTAATTTTTTTGGTGGTAGCAAGTAAAATGCGGTATAACACGCGCTTCATTGTGTTAAATTAGTAGCAAACCCTGATGTTGAAGGCGGATCGAGGTGAATCGGATGAATGAAAAACGCGAATTGCAAGTCAAAGCGGCCATTGCTGGCGCTTTGGACGCCGAAGACTGTATCATCAGCTTCTATTGTGCGCGGAAAAGTCAGTCAATCTATGTGATTCTTGGCCATCCTATGAGCCAATATCTGGCCATCCGAATCAGTAACCACCGTGCTTTCAGCGGGTTTCAAAAAGTGCCGACATTTTTCTTGCGTTCACAAGCACAGCTGACTGAAGAGCTGACAGAATTTTTAAAAACGGCGACTTGGCTAAAGTTTGATTATCAGGATTTCTTTGTGCTGTCACTGATTAAATACGGGCACCATCATGGGACAACGTTTCAAATTGATGATAGTTACGCGACCTTTTCCGAAGAATCGCAGGCTATGATTTTTTACCAGCTTATCCATTTAGGCAGGCGGCAGCAGGTGATGATGAACGCCTTGCCGGAGGATCTGAATCATGCGCTTGCTAAGCTTTATGCGTCGGATTTGATCGGCAGCTTCTCTAATCAGCGATCGTTGCTGGTTTATCTTTCCGAAGGCGGTCGGCGGCTTTTGGACTTACATGCCGGTCAGTATATAGCACAATTTATGCAAGATTATGAGCAAGTGAATTGGCGCAACTTGAATTTGCCAGCGGTTGGGTCGGCGACTGAAAGGCAGCAGGATCAGGCGTGATGCCGGTCATCTTATTTTTAAAAAGGCGAGCGCAATGCAGCCAAAAAGCCTGATTCAAGGCAGCGACGTTTTTGGTACAAAGGGGTGTGGACTTGGAAAAAATCACAAATTTTCGCGAACTTGGCGGTTATCGCAACAAGAGTAAGCAGATGGTCAAAAAGGGGTTGTTGTATCGCTCTGGGCAGCTTTTTGAACTGGATGATGCTCAGAAACGTTATCTGACCGAGACGGTGGGCATTCGGCAAATTATTGACATGCGCAGTGCAGACGAACGCGCGCAGTTTCCTGACACGACCCTGCCAGGTGCGGCGTACACGGTGCTGGACATTTTGAAAGACGCCACCACCAACGATGCGAGCTTGGGTCATATGATAACCGAACAAGGCGATGTGCGCGAAAACATGCTGGCGACTTATGAACAGCTGGCGATGAGCGGCTCGGCACAGGCAGGCTACCACGCGTTTATTCACGACTTGCTGGCGGAACCGGAGCCCACTGTTTTTCACTGTTTTGCGGGAAAAGATCGCACCGGCGTCGGCGCCGCGATCATCTTGAAGTTGTTGGCAGTTCCCGATGAAACGATCATGGCGGATTATTTGTTGACCAATCAAGAGCGCAAGACCGCGAATCAGGTGATTCTGGCTGATTTGAAAAAGCAAGGCGTTCGGGCCTCGCAACTGCAGACCATTGCGGTGGCGCTGAGGGTGGATGCTGCGTATCTGGAGCATTATTTTCAGGTGATTGATACGAAGTTTGGCAACTTTGACCAGTACTTGCAGCAGGGGTTGCAATTGACAGATGCGGATGTGGATACGTTCCGGGGGTTGTATTTGCAGGGTTAACGGACTAGTCTTTCGTTTCTTATTCGGTGTTTCTATTTATGAAGGGGCGCTACTTAATGCCGATAAAAATTGTTTTCGTTGATCGTGACGGGACGATTGGCGGAGATGGACACTTTACGCCTATATCTGAATTTGCGCCGTATGCCGGCAGCGCGGAAGGCATTCATGCTTTGCGTGCAGCGGGACTTCAGGTTTTTGCCTTAACCAATCAAACGCGGATCGCGGCTGGTGAGCTGGACGAGGCTGAATTGCGGCGCTCGCTCCTTGAACTGGGATGCTCGGATGCCTTTATCTGTCCGCACGCTGAAAATGCCAACTGTGATTGCCGCAAACCGAAAACCGGACTCTTGACTCAGGCACACTTAAAGTATCATTTTTCCAATGAGGAAGCTGTGATTATTGGAGACAGTTATCGGGCTGATATGCAGTGTGCCAATCGTGCAGGCATTTTGGGCATCCATGTTGCTACCGGTCGCGGAGCTGTTGGCCGAGCTGATGTTTGCGACACATGGGTTGAATGTGCGGATTTAGCCACTGCGGCAGACTGGATCTTACGACACAATCAGCTGGAAAAAGAAGGTGACTAGGCATGATGAGCATTCGCATTGTTAAAGCAACGCCGAAGACCGATTTTGATGCCGTCAGCAGGGTATATTACGACACTTGGCAGTCGGCCTATCGTCATCTGATTCCAGCAGGTTTTTTAAGACAGCTCACGCCAGCATCGTGGCATCCCGAAAAACGGTGGCAGAACACTTTTTTGGCAATCACTGGATCCGAAGAGATTGTCGGCGTTTGCAGCTTTGGTCATGCGCGCATGGCAGATTATGCAGGTTGGGGTGAATTATATTCGTTGTATGTTTTACCGCAATTCCAGCGGCAGCACGTCGGCAGTCAGCTGATTGAGCATGCGTTGAAACGACTTAGCCAAACCTATGAAAACAATTATGTGCGGGTGCTGAACAATAATCTTGCGGCGCAGAAGTTTTACCTGAAGTTTGGGTTTAAGAAGACGGACACAGTGCTAGAAGATGTGACCAGATTTGGCACGATTCGCGAATTGATGATGATTCGAGAAGGATAGAATCCATTAGTGAGGACAACAGCATGTCATTGATCAACACCCAGTTAGGACTCGATTTTCAATTGTCGGCGGCAGAACTGAAAGGTTCACGTAACCTTTTTATGGCAAAACCGCCCCAGCCCGCGGCACGTTTTTGGGCACGCGATGAAGGCGACATAGTGATTCGGGGCAATCGTTTGTTGGTGCGTGTGACAAATCCAGAAGCCCTAATAGTTTTGAAGCGGGCGTTTGGCGAAGAGGATGGCGCGTGGTTTTTGTCGATGGCTAATTTAACTAAATTAGCAACGATATTAAGCAGTTTTGGTCTGAGGGTGAGCAATATGGCCCCCTTTTTCGTGCCGAGTCAGCGGTTTGTGTCAAATCTCATTCCGGAGATACATCTGATTGAAGCGGATGAAATTCCCGCTTATCGAGCAAACAAGGCAATCACAATGGCGTTCGGCTATGATCGCCATTACCCAGATCAATTGGGCGTCGCTTATCATGTTGATGATGAATTAAAAGCCATAGCCGGTGCGAGCCAGAATGGGGATGCCTGCTGGGAGATCAGTGTTGAAATTCTTGATCCGCAATATCGACATCGTGGCATTGCCGTCCAATTGGTTAAACAGCTAACCGCTACTATTCAGAGTCGGCGGCCGGATATTTTGCCCGTCTATGGCACACAGTTTTCACATGTTCAGTCAATGAATGTCGCGATTCGGGCAGGATTTGTACTTGGATGGACAGAATTAATGATCGGGAAATGTTAATCTGGTGTTGGAACTATATGAGGCGCAAGCGCCGGGAATGCCAGAGTTTATGTAGTGTCATTGAAAGGGGAAAATATCATGTCCGATAAGCCGATTTCACCTCAAGTTATGGCGAAATTCAAACAGTACTGGCCGAGATTCGAAAAGAGCAAGAACTACCAGTAGTTGTATGTGTATCCCGCAGTTAAAGAAAATGCACCCAATCTTATCCAGGCATTTCTCGCCGGTATGGAAGATATCATCGGTTTAAACCCAAGCGAGTGGACATCCGCGGACATTCAACAATACGTGGATAGTTTTGCTGACGAGAAACCCGATGAGGTTGAGGCAATGATTCTCTTATCAGACAGTCTGGACTTAATTGAGACTTTCTTGGTGTGGTTGTCGGCAAGGCATGTGGTTCATATCAAGCAGATGGCTATTACACAAATAATGATGACACCCCGAATGGATTTGTCAGACCGTATTGACGCCACGTTCACAAGCGGTGAAACGGACGATCTGGGCGATGGCGAGGATATGTCTGATGCGTTCACAGATGAAGACCCATGGGACCAAGACAATTTGTATCAGCCGGATGAATTCTATCAAAGCGAGCCACACGTCGACAAAATTGGCGATCAGCAATGGCAATTGGCCACGGCAACAAGTGTTCACGATCAATTGCTTAAGTACATAAGATTGGCATGGGCAGCCGAAGACAGTCAGGATCTGCGTGATGCTTATCCTCAATCAGTGGTCATTGATGCGGTTGTTCAGATGGGTGATGCGCTTTATGCCCAACATTTAGAAACCTTACAGACATGGGAACCGGAACACTTTCTTGACTACATCACCAACACCATTCATACACAGTCATTAGAAAAATCTCAGGCACTCATTGCCAGTTGGATACATCTACTTTTGTATTTAATTTTCAATGACAAGATCGAAAGAGAGCATGGTGATGAACTGCTTGCGATGTTTGCGCGCGGAGCACAATTATTGCCCAAGCCAAAACCAAAAGGCAGAGCTGTTTCGCTATCTGACTATAAACGGGGCAAGCGAAAAAGTAAAAAACGTCGTAAAAAGCGTTAATCAGCAGTTGCCCAAATTGACACATATCTTTTACTTGTCTAATTTGACATCACCGTAAATATGTGAAAAGATACCTAACAACAGCAATTTAAATAACTAGTCACTACCGGGTGACAGTATCGCAACCGCATTAGGTCAATGTAGCGGTTGCGGGTACTGTCACCCTATTTTGTTTGGCTGTGATGGTTGATGACTGGCATTTAATCACAGGAGGAAAAGAACATGCAGTGGTTTTATTTAGTTTTAGCAGGCGGTTTTGAAGTCGTTTGGGCAACGTTTATGAAGTTGTCGCACGGTTTTTCCCGATTAGGTTTTACCTTAGCTACGTTGGCAGGGATGATTTTAAGTTTTGGCTTTCTTGCGCTGGCGGTCAAGCATCTCCCGTTAAGTCTTGCATATCCGGTTTGGACCGGGATCGGTGCGGTTGGCTCGATCATTGTTGGTGTGGTTTTGTTTAAGGATCAACTGCAGCCAGCAACTTGGCTTTTCATCGCGTTGTTGGTCATCGGAATTGTCGGTATTAAAGTGACGAGTGGCGATTAGTCACCAAATGAACCTTATGAAATGATAAACTTAAATCATGAATGGGGAGGTGTGCGAATGTTACCGGGTAGCATTGTGCGAGTGCTTCAGGCAGCTATTGTTGGCGATGCTTTTGGCGTGCCGTATGAATTTAAGGAGCGGGGATCTTATACCGTAGAAGCTGAGATGATTGGTGGCGGATTCTGGAAGCAAGCGGCTGGAACGTGGTCGGATGATACGGCTTTTACGCTTGCGCTCATTGACAATCTGACTCACGACGGCAGTTACGCGGATCTTATGGATAAGTTTGTGGCGTACATGGAGCGCGGCGCCTATACGCCAACCGGTCAGCTGTTTGATATTGGTAATACCTGTGCTAAAGCGATTCGCACTTATGTCATTGAGCAGGCTGAACCGACAATGTGCGGTGATCCCTCTGAATTTGCAAACGGCAATGGTGCCTTGATGCGATTGGCTCCCATGGCGATTGCGTTATATGATGAGTCGGCATTCAATCAGCGGGCTAAAAAGTATCGCGCTTACACCCAACTGACACATCGGCATCCACGAGCCGTGCTTGGCAGCATCATTTATCTGGAAATATTGTGGCAATTACTGCATGGCAAAACACTATCGCAAGCGCTGGCAGCAGTGAACTTATCGTTTGAAGCGTTGCCGACAGCAGAACAAGCAGAAATACCGGTTTATCACCGGTTATTCGCGGCCAACTTTAAGAAGCTGCCTGTGTCAGCGATTAAATCAAGCGGTTATGTCGTTGATACACTGGAGGCAGCAGTCTGGGTGGCGGCCAATGCTCGTGATTTGAAAAGTGGAATCATGAGCGCTGCTGCCTTAGGCCAGGATACGGATACAATTGCGACCATCGCGGCTTCATTAATGGCTGCCAGCGGACGCGATGCAATACCGCCGGAATGGTGGCAAGCCATTGTTAATCGCGAACTGGCGGAGTCGTATATAACGCCATTTGCGAAAAAGTTTGGTAACATGGATGAGCCAATTGAAGGCAACAAATAAAGAAGGCTTTAAAATCCGATCTAGTTTCGGATCTTAAAGCCTTCTTTTACTTATTAAGCGGGTTAGTCTCAAACACGAGCTGGAATGTTTTAAAGGCATTTGCCTCAACAACCGGTTGCTTCATCAACTCGATGAGAAATGCCTTATTCTTTTTGTTAACGAGTACTTTTAGAGTTTTCTCGTCTCCCATGAAAGTTATTGTTGCGCTAACTCTTGCGTAATTGCCTGCACTTCAGCAAGGTCATCTGCCACGGCGCCGCTTGCTAAGGGATGGCCACCGCCGCCATGGCGTACGGCTAAGGTGTTGATTTCCTTGGTTTTGCCCCGCAGTTCGACGCGATATTTGCCGTCTTGATGTTCCGTGAACACCACCCAGCGATCGATGCTGGCGAGTTTGCCAATATTGCCGACTGCGCGCTGCTCTTCGCCGTAAGCCAAGCCGAATTGTTGCAACACTTTTTGCGTGATGAGCAGTGATCCGGCACCGTTTGCCGTAATTTTAACATGTTCCAGCGCCCAGCCGATGAGTCGCCCGACTTTTTCCGGAAACTGGTCTTCGCGGCGGCCGATCGCCGGTGCGTCAATGCCGGTCGCAAGCAAGTCGGCAGCTGCCAGATGCGTGCGGGCCGTGGTTAAGTCGTAGAGGAAGCGACCGGTGTCACCGATCATCCCCGCGTAAAGCGCCGCCGCAGCCGGTTGATTGAGCGTCAGGCGCTTGCTGTGTTGCACCAGCTCCCAAACCATTTCCGAAGCACTTGACGCGTTGGTGTCGACCCAACTGATGGTGCCGAGTTGATCTTCATTCAGGTGGTGATCGATCTTAATCAGCATGGCGCCTTGGTCAAAATGCGTCCCGGCGATGCGCGAGCGATTGGCGGTATCAATCACCACCACCAGTGCGTCCTTATAAGCAGCTGCTGGCACATCTTGCTGCGGCCCGATCCAAGCTAAGTCGGGCGCGGCCGGGCCGGCAGTGTAAATGACTTTTTGCGGATAAGCTGCCCGCAACAGCAGCGCTAGTCCGGTTTGTGAACCGATGGCGTCTGGATCAGGGTTGATGTGGCGGTGAATGATGATGGTATCGAATTGATCAAAAGCGGCTAAAATGCGCTCGATTTCGGCTGACATAACAGGTTCCTTTCAATGTTGGGTTATGTAAAATTGTGCGTCCTGCTTGCGAAAATGGCAGGCGTGTACACATACTTAATCGTACTGGTCTCAGGTGAAAAGACAACTGTTATAATGATTGAAACCAAACTTAATGGGGGAATATTGGTGAAACGCTTATTGAAATGGATTGCCATTGTCGTTGGCGCCGTCGTGCTGGTCGCAGGCGGTTACCTGATTTATCTTTTCACGACTTATTACCGGCTACCGGATAATCAGGCGTTGAAAGTCAAAAATCAGCAAGATGCCCAATTCAAGCCAGGCCAGACGTATACGGCCATGACCTATAACATCGGGTACGGCTCCTATCCGCCGAGCTATAGTTTTTTCATGGACGGCGGCAAATATTCGCGGGCTTATAGTCAACAAGCGGTGCGAAAAAGTATCAATGGTGTCATTAAAACCACGCAGGCGCAAAATCCGGACATTGCCTTTTATCAGGAAATCGATCCGGATGGCGATCGTTCCCGCCACGTGAATGAAGTGAACATGGTAACGCAGGCACAAAAACAATACGCCAATGTGTACGGGCAAAATTACGATTCTGCTTATTTGTTTTATCCATTTACCCAACCGATTGGCAAAGCGAAGTCGGGGATTTTAACGTTAAGCAAGGCTAAAGTCGACAGTTCCCGCCGTTACAGTTTGCCGGTTGATACCGACTTCAACAAAATTATTGACTTGGATCGCGCCTTTACGGCCACGAAAACGACGGTCGCGAACGGCAAACAGTTCATCATGGTCAACATCCATATGTCCGCCTTTACCCCGAATGTGAAGGTGCAGCAGGCACAATTTGCCAAATTGTTTAAGTATATTGATCATGCCTACAAGCAAGGCAATTACGTCATGGTCGCTGGCGATTATAACCACCGGCTATTGAAAAATACTGCCGAGATTTTCCACACCAAAAATCTCGAAGAAACCTGGACGCACCTGTTTCCTAAGTCGAAACTGCCAACCGGATTTCACATCCCGACCATGGGCTTGGCTGAAGCTAAAGTGCCTTCCGTCCGCGCCCTTGATCAGCCGTATCGACCAGGGAAAAGTTTTGTGACGTTAATTGACGGCTATATTCTGTCACCCAATATCAAAGCGGAAAGCGTGCATGTGGTGTCGACCGGTTTCCAGTATTCCGATCACAATCCGGTCGTGCTGAAGTTCCAGTTGCAATAGTAAGAACATCCTTAGTGGCCTGAAAATGGGGCCACTTTTTTATGCCTTCATTCGTTGCAGTGTCAGCGTGAAGCACACCATTTTCTTGTACACGCTCATGCAGATACAGATGCAGCAATCTGTTTTGCTGGCAAACTAACTCGCAATTCCTTAATTGGTACACGTGACACTTTTCTGTTCCACGAGAAACTGCATTTCAGTGTTAACTTTTATAACGCAAATACTTGAAATACAGTTTCATATGGGACCATAATCAAGTTGATCGATGAAATCTTATTAGGGAGGGGAAACATCATGTCGATATCTGCTTTTGCACTTATTTTTCTGACGATCTATGTGGGCTTGGCACAACTCGATGCACTCTCACTGAAGATCGGCTTATTTTCACCGGTGTTTGGTGGTGCGGCAACTGGTCTAGTTATGGGAGATCTCAAAACCGGTTTGATTGTCGGTGCGACTTTGCAGCTGGCAACGTTGGGGGTCGCGACTTATGGCGGCGCAACGGTGCCGGACTTTCTTTCCGGTTCGATTATGGGCAGTGCGTTTGCGATTATGTCCGGACGCGGGGCTGCTTATGGGATCGGGTTGGCGATTCCAATTGGCCTGTTACTGACGCAAATGGATATTCTGGCGCGGATGACCAACACGATTTTTCAGCATCATGCTGATCGCTTGGCACTCAAGGGTGACTATAAAGGCGTTGAACGGAACAACCTTTACGGGATCATTCCGTGGACGGTTTCACGTATGTTGCCGGTTTTTGTGGGCTTGTTCTTTGGCTCGGCGGTTGTTAAGGCCATCAATGCCTGGATTCCGGCGTGGCTGATGGTCGGATTGAAGACGGCCGGGATTATTTTGCCCGCGATGGGGATTGCGATCCTGATGCGGTACCTGCCAATCAAGCGGTATTATCCTTATTTCATTCTCGGATTTGTCCTCATGGCTTACTTCACGAAGTCCTTCTCCCTGCTGGGCACGGCGCTGGTCGGCTTCGTCTTTGCGGCGATTCACGTGATGGAGGCCAACGAGCGCAAGCACAATGGCGGCAACGGCAACGGTCCAAGCAAGCCTGACAATGGTGGTAACGACAGCGGCAGTAGCGACGACGAGGAGGTCGAGATCGATGTCTGACTTGAAATTAAACAAAATAACCAAAAAAGATCTTAAGCACATCTTCATTCAAAACGTCTTGGGATTGCAGTTGGGTTGGAACTACGAAAAGATGCAAGGCCTGGGCTATGCTTATTCGGTGATGCCTGCGTTGAAACGGCTGTATAAAGATGATCCTGCCAAAATGAAGCAAGCGCTGAACATGGAGATGGGCTTCTTCAATACCACCCCGCAAATGGCGCATTTGATTGTCGGCGCGGATGTTGCCTTGCAGGATCAACTGGGAATGAACGATGAAAATGAAAAGGCCATTGCCGGATTGAAAACCGGGTTAATGGGGCCTTTTGCCGGCGTCGGCGATACCATTTTCGTTGCGATTTACAATGCGATTATTTACTCCATCACGGCGTACATGGCACTGTCGAATCAACCGATCGGCCTATTGATTCCGGTAGTTGGTTGCTTGGCCATTTTATGGGTGCGTTGGAAGTTGTTCCAAGTCGGGCTGGCGCAAGGTACCCGGTTGGCAACGACCTTCGCCGACAGCATGGCGATTTTCACGGAAGGCGCTTCGATTCTTGGCTTAACGGTTGTCGGCGCGATGATTCCTGCAGTCATTAATTACAAGCTTGATTTGACCTATAAAGTCGGCAAGGTCACGATGAATGTCCAAACCATGCTCGACAAAATTATGCCGGCGTTGATTCCGTTGGCGATTGCTTTGTTCTCATATTGGATTTTGGGACGGAAGCATATGAATTCCACACGGCTGATTTTCGTCTTGATTTTGATCGGCATGGTGCTGGGTAATCTCGGTGCGATTTTTGGTTGGATTGGTAGTTTGGTTTAACTTTATAACGATAACGCGCTCACCGGCGCAGAAACCTGCGTGTAAGGACCTCGGTCGCAATGGCCTAAGCCCGGGCCATCACGCCCAAGGCCACTTACACTTCGGTTTCTGAGCGCGCCGGTTCGCGCTCACTGAAGGGAAGTAGTGTTCAATGACAATTGTGGCAGCACGGGTTGACGAGCGGATGATTCATGGACAGGTAGCGATGGTGTGGACGAATACGGTTGGCGCCAATCGCCTCATGGTCGTCAACGATGAAGTCGTCCACGATGACATGGCAATTCAGGGTTTGAAAATTGCTCGGCCAGCCGGAAAAAAGTTGGCCATCAGCTCAGTGGCCAAAGCCATCGAAAATCTGCAAAATGGCAAGTTTGCCGCGAATCAAGTGTTTGTGATCACCCGCAATGTTCCGGACATGGCGAAGTTGATTGACGGCGGCGTGCCGATTAAGTCGTTTAATGTCGGCAACCTGTCAGAAAAACCCGGTACCAAGAAAATCAAGCCGTCTGTGGCGCTATCGCCTGATGATATTGCGATTATTCGGCGTTTGCTCAAACAAGGGGTGACCATTACTGCGCAGATGGTGCCTAATGAAAGTAAAACGTCAATCGCCACATTTATTGACAAGGCCGAATGACGCCGCTTTTAACAAGGGTGGAGGCGCGGCTTGCGCAGTTGAGCCCGGTTAACCGCGCCTTGGCCCACCACGTATTGGCCGATCCGGAGGCGTTTGTCGCCGAGACAACGGCCCAGATTGCCCAAGCTAGCGGCGTCTCGGCAGCGTCCGTCATTCGCTTTGTGCGCCTGTTTGATTTTGATGACTTACAATCGTTTAAGCTGGCTTTGGTGCGCGAAACCAAAACGACCGACGATCCGCAACCGCTTGATCCGCTGGTGCAAGACGACGATGATTTGCCGACCATGATGCGCAAACTCAGTCAGACAGCGATTGCGGCGGTGCGGGATTTGCCGGAAGCATTGGATCAAAATGCGGTTCAATCGGCGATTACCAAACTGCGGCACGCCCGACATATTTATCTGGTTGGCATCAGCGCGTCGGCACTCGTGGCACAGGACCTGTATTTAAAATTGATTCGGGCTGGTTATCTGGCGATTTTTGATCATGATGCGCACACGGCGTTGGAGCGGATGTATTATACGACTTCGGCTGATGCGGTAGTTGCCTTTTCCTACAGTGGCATCACCAAAGAAGTTGTCTTGGCAGCACAACAGGCACGGCACAATCACACCCCGGTGATCGCCGTAACCCGCCATGAGCCAAGTCCGTTGCGGGATGTGGCAAGTTGCGTGATTGCCTTGCCGCCAACGGAACCGCTTTTGCGTATCGGTGCTGTGACGTCTATGTTCACGGAAACTTATGTCGCCAATATTCTGTTTTTAGGCGTGGTTCATGGCGAAATTAAGCGCACGGAGCAGAATTATCGGGCGACATCACAACTAACCGGGGAATTGAAAATTCGAGGTGAGGAAAATGGCAATCGCAGATCTAACAACCGAACAAAGAAATCCAGCCAGCATGCACATCGACACGATGACGACGCCTGAAATTGTGGCCTTGATCAACCATGAAGATGCCAAAATTGTACCGGCGATCGCTAAGGAAGAGGCGCATATTGCCGCGGCTATTGATGAAGCCAGTCAGCGTTACAATCGCGGTGGGCGGCTGATTTACGCCGGGGCAGGCACGTCCGGGCGCCTAGGTGTTTTGGACGCGGCTGAGTTGGTACCGACTTATGGCATTCCGCCAGAGCGAGCAGTGGGCTTGATCGCGGGCGGTATGTCGGCCATGTTCAAATCTGTGGAAGGGGCCGAGGACTCGGCTGAATTGGCCGAACACGACCTGAAGCAGTTGAATCTGAATGCCAATGACACGGTGATTGGGATTGCTGCGTCCGGCCGCACGCCTTATGCGATTGGCGCGTTGACGTACGCCCAACAGACACACGCACTGGCCGTGTCCGTCACCTGCGTGGCCGATAGTGCGTTGGCCACCCACGCCGATATTGCGATTGCGCCAGTGGTTGGTCCGGAAGTGATTACCGGCTCCACCCGTATGAAGGCTGGTACCGCTCAAAAAATGGTGCTGAACATGTTGTCGACGGGTGTGATGATCCGCGCCGGAAAAGTGTTTGGCAACTTGATGATCGATGTACTGCCGACTAATGCTAAGCTGATCGATCGCGCCGAGCGGATTATCGTTGAAACCGCTGGCGTTACCAAGGCCCACGCCGCTTCCTTATTGAAGGCAGCGGCGCATAAGGTACCGGTAGCAATTGTCATGGCCAAAACCGGCATGGATGCCGCGACAGCTACCCAAGTGTTGGCTGCGCATGATGGCGTCGTGAGTGCGGTTTTAACGGCATGGGAGGCTGAACATGGCCAACAATCCTGACTTAGTGGCACCGATCACCTTGGCTATTCACGAGGGTGCCGTCTTTGGTGCTTCGTTTAGTTTGGTTGCGCCGGATGAAAATGCGTTATATTTTCTGGGTTATCAAGGTGCCGGTGACGATCATCTACCGTTAATGCCACAGGATCGTTATGATCTGGCCTCGCTGACTAAAGTCGTGGGGACGACGACGCGGTTATTGCAGTTGCTGGTGGCGGGGACAATCCAGCTGGATCAGCCGATCGGGTCACTTGTAGATGGCTTGCGGTATCCGCAACTGACGATTGAGCAGCTCATGTTACACCGCAGCGGGTTGCCGGCAGATGTAGCAAACGCACATGATCTTGATCGTGGCGGCTTGAATCAAGCGGTGAAAACGATGGCGGTAGTTGCGCCGCCGGATACGACCACGATTTATTCGGATTTGAATTATATTCTACTAGGCTGGGCGGTGGCCAAAATCGACGGTTCGTTAGCGACCAGTCTGCAGAAGCACATTTTTGCGCCGTTAGGGATGCAGGCTACGGGTTATCAACCCCATGGCGTCGCGTCACGCGATTTTGTCCCGACCGAAAAGGTGCCAGAGCGCGGCGGCGTGTTGCGAGGGACGGTTCACGACCACAAGGCCTTTTTACTGGATGGCGTCAGCGGTCACGCCGGGTTGTTTGCGACCTTAGGTGACTTGACAACGTTCACGCGGTTGTTGGCGGGGTTGCCTGTGCCAAACGGTGAAGCGGTGTTGCCACCTGCTGCTTTTTCCTTGCTGGAGCGTTTTTGTGTCGGCGGACGCACGTTGGGATGGCGTTGCTGGTCGGCCAATCGCCACCAGTATTGGCACACCGGCTTTACCGGCACCTCGATTGCTTTTGATCGCGACACCCAGCGCGGATTTGTTTGCCTGACAAATCGGATCTATCCCAGTCGAACTAACCGCGCGTGGGTCAGCATTCGGATGCAATTGCTCACCCGGTTTTTCGGAGTCGCCACTTCATGGCCTGATGCGTGACAAGCGGTGGTTGTGTTATCTTTTCTCAGCGTTGGTCATTGGCACGGCGAATGGGTGTATGATCGAAAGTAACTTGAGCTGAGTGTCTAGCTAATGCTTGTCTGGCGCTTGGTTTGCGATCGGAGATAGGTCTAGATGAAGCATGCCCATTTAGTTGAACAACTTAACCAATTGCACCGCCACTTTGCCGAGCCGCATGCGCTCTTGCTGGCGGATGACCACCACCTGCTTTATGGCGCAAAGACCGACACGTTGTTTCCCGCGGCAAGCTTGATCAAGCTGGGCATTGCTGCTTACGTGAAAAAACGTGCTGAGGCGGATCCTTTTCAGTGGAATCGAATGGTTGAATTACCAGCAACTGTTGGTGGCGCAGGGGTGCTGCGCTTCATGACGGCGCCGTCTTGGTGCGTGCGGGATTTGGTAACGCTGATGCTAATGGTGTCTGATAATTTGGCGACGAATGCGCTGCTGAAATTATATGGATTGCCGACAATTTCACGGTGGTTGGCTGAACATTTTCCTGGTACCCAATTGAACCGCGCATTGATGCAGTCCCATGCAGACAACGATAATCGGATTACGGCGGAAGCAGCTTGGCGGCTGTTGCATGACTTGTTAACGCCGACCCACCAGTCAGCTGACGGGGATTGGTGCGCGCAGGCGTTACGGCACCAGCAGAATCGTACGAAACTGTTGCTGGCACCAACGATGCGGGCTTTTGTGGGTTGGACAGCCGGTAAAAGCGGCGAGTTGTCAAATTGTGAACACGATGCGGCATGTTTTGCAGCGGAAGGTGAGCAGCTGTATGCCGTGGTGCTCACCACGTACAATCACCGGCGAGAAGACGCCATGCGTTTCAATCAGCAGGTAGGTCAGTTAATCGTGGATGACTTCCAGCAGCGGCGGGATCGGCTGTTGTGATAAATAGCCGATTGATGGATTGGGGTGTTGCTGATTCAGGCGCACTGCGAGAAAGGGAGACAATGAGATATGAGTAAGGTCGGTATCATAGGTGGTCTCGGACCAGAAGCAACCATCATCTATTATCAGGGAATTATTCGGCAATACCAGCAACGAGTCGGTAGCCAAGAGGACTTACCTGAGCTAACGATTGAAAGTGTTAATATGTATCGGGTCTTTCAGTTAATTGATCAAAACCGAACTGACGAGCTAGTTGATTATTTACTGCGGGCAGCTCGGCACTTAAAAGCTAGCGGAGCGGATTTTGCGGCAATGTGTGGGTTAACGCCCCATCTAGTTTTTCCGGCTTTGCAGGCGTCAAGCTCATTACCGCTCGTAAGCATCATAGATACTGCTTACGAACGAGCACGGCACTTGGGGTTGACTCGCCTAGGATTATTAGGCACAAAGTTTACGATGACACATGATTTCTTTCAGCGACCTTTTGAGGAGCGCGGAATTAACGTTATCGTCCCACCCGCTGATCAGCAAGCATATATTCACCAAAAAATCGTGACAGAGCTAGAAAACGGCATCGTGAAACCTGATACCAAATCAGCTTTCCTGAAGATTGTCCAAATGATGATGAGTAAAGACAACATTGATGGTCTGGTTCTTGGCTGCACTGAACTACCATTGCTCCTTCACTCGAACGATGTGGAAGTTTCAGTACTTGATATCGCTCAGATCCATATTGATGCGCTTGTTGATAAAATGTTTGCTGAGTCATAATTCGCTGTTAATTGTAAAATGTTAGCTACATGTGACTCCCATGAAATGGCCAGACTAAGCCATTTTATGGGAGCCATTTTTTGCTGGCATCTAAAAGCGGAAAGATTAGTATTTTAATTGCCGCCAAAGTATTATAGAATTATTAGAATTAATTAAAACATCTATGTGAAAAAGGAGACGGCAAACGTTCATGCAAGCAGCACACGCCACTCACCCTGTCATGATTACGGACCGGGAATCGAATCGCCAAATTACCAAGGACTTTACCAGCAACCTGATCGGCTCGTTGAGCGGCGGGATGTTTTCGTTCGGCATGGGGCTGATGTTGCTGAATCAAACCCATTTGGCCATTAGCTTTGGCCTCTCGACGATTGTCGGGCCGCTTGTCAGTCTGCTGCTTTTTGTACCGATGGGAAGCATTGTCGATCGCTACCCGCACCGGTCGATTCTAATCGTCAGCAATCTTGTCAGGTTGGTCGGACTAGCAGTGTTTGCGTGGGCACTGCCTAACTTTGCCGGGGTGCAAAAACTCATTCCTGTGGTGCTCTTTGCGATAATCGATTATATGTGCAGCGACTTCAGCTCAACCGCATACTCATCTTCTGTACACGAGTTGGTGAACAAACAGAAAATTCAAAAACTGAGCTCACTGACGTCAACGGCCAGTTCGATTTCTTCGATTTTCTCACCGATGCTAGGGCTAGCTTTATACTCGTTGGTTGGATTTGAAACTTTTATTTTCATCGAAATTGTTGCGTCATCGCTTTCTTTTTTCATCATGCTGACGATGAAATTCCACGTGGCGCCGCGCCGTGTAAGTACCGAGACCGATGAGAGCGGCCGTTCGCTGGCGATGTTTAAAACGGGCATTGGGTATATCAAGACCCGACCGCTGGTAAAAGGCGCCATCATGGTGGGCGTTGTGTTGAACTTTAGCTTCACCAGCGTGACGGTGGGGATGCCGTTCATCATCACTAACACGCTGCATTTCGGCAGTGCGCCGATCGGTTATCTGGAGACGGGCTCGGCGGTTGGTATTTTAATCGGCAGCCTATTTATGAGCACCTTGGCCACTCAGCGCCATATTCGCTTTAAAATGCTCGGCCCAGTCATCGCCGATTGTGGGTTGCTGGTGGTGCTGGGTGGTATCTTCAATATTGCCAAAACAGCAAGTGACGTGTCCATCAGCGGCACTATCCTCATGACCGTGCTAGGCTTTTTAATCGTGATTCCTAACATCGTCATGCAAGTGGCCATCCAAAAAACCGTCCCAACCAGCTTCCTGGGCCGCGTCAACACAACTTTGATGACCATCAACAACTCCGTCACACCCCTCGCCACGTTCTTTTACACGTTCCTCTTCCAAAACATCGCCCAAAACTATCTTGTCTTTGTCGTCAGCGGCATCGTGGCACTGCTGTACATGCTGGCCATTTTGCCACGAATTTTGCAGTTCTTTAGGCAGGAAGGGATTCAGTGAGATAGCGCCCAAACTGGAACAGGGGCTCTTTGATATGTAGTGCCAAAGCGGAGCAATCGGAGGCCAGAGGGGGCTCAGTGGTGACATTGTACTAGCCGGGCGATCTTCCCGGCGTAGTACAAGGCCGAGCTTAGAGACTCTGCCGGTTTTGCAGAGGCTCTAAGTCGTGCCCACCACTCTAGCTTCGCGGTCGCCAGCCCCCGACCTGGCCGGAGATTGCGTAGTTTGGCACGGCAGGAGAACATCATCCTCAAACCATTGACGTTCTAGTTACACAGCACCGCAAAATGCTATGTTTCATTTCGAAACACCTGTTTTTACATAATACTTACATAATTAATACACCGGGTTGACATCGATCTTTACAAAGGCTTGTTAGGCTTTGTGTAAGGAGTTGATGAGGAATGAGTATTCGATTAGCGAATGTGTCAAAGGCTTTTGGCAACACCAAAGTGCTTTCCAATATTTCCGTCGAGATCGAACCCGGTGAGTTTTTTGTCATGGTCGGGCCGTCTGGTTCTGGTAAAAGTACGCTCTTGCGGATGATTGCCGGTTTAACCAGCGTGACAGATGGACGCATCTTTTTTAACGAGCGTGACGTCACCGACTTGCCGCCCAAGGATCGCAAACTGGCGATGGTCTTTCAAAACTATGCGTTGCTGCCATTCATGAGCGTGGCGCAAAACGTTCGGTTTGGCTTGGAAAACCAAGACCTGTCCGATGATGAAAAGACCAAGCGGGTGGACTGGGCACTGGATCTGGTTCACATGACGGATTTACGCGACCGGAAGCCAAAAGAACTCTCCGGTGGCCAACAACAGCGGGTCAGCTTGGCACGCGCCTTGGCGACCAAAGCCCCAGTGGTTTTGATGGATGAACCGCTATCGAATCTCGATGCGCAACTACGAACCGAAATGCGCGAAGAAATTGCCCGATTGCACCGTGAAATCGGCATGACGCTGATTTATGTCACCCACGACCAGGTCGAAGCCATGACCATGGGCGATCGGATTTTAGTGTTGGATGATGAAAAAATCCAGCAACTCGGCACCCCGCTTGATTTATATAATCATCCGGCCAACGAGTTTGTGGCCAAATTTATCGGCAGTCCGGAAATGAACCTGCTGCCTATCACGGTTAACGATGAAGGCGACCGCTTCAGTATCGGCGATGCCTTTTGGACGGATAATGCCTTTGTTCTGCCATTCGATTTGCCAGCTGGTTCTTACCATCTTGGCATTCGGCCAGAGAAACTGGTGCCGGTTTCCATTGCCAATCCGGATACCATCACCGCGAAAGTCAAAAGTTTGCAACAGCTTGGCAACGATACCTTGATTTTCTGCGATTATGACGGCCAGCCACTCGTGAGCCGGGTACCGGAGCAGTTCACGGTCGCGGTTGGTGCTGAACTCAATTTGCTGCTTCCAGCCAGTGCCGATGAATGGCACCTCTTCAACGTTGACGACGGCGAGCGGATTGTTGCGGCGCCGGTAAAGGAGGCGGCAGGTTATGGAGCTTAATAAAGAACTCAATAAAACCACAACCGAATCAAAAGGCAAAGTAGTTGCGACGCTTCGCGAAAACAACAAGCCGGCCTTTTGGTTCTTAATGCCATCGCTGTTGATTCTGACCTTGTTTACGTTTTATCCGATGATCATGACGGTTTACAACAGTTTCTTTGCGACCAACATTCGCGGTGAATCGGCTAAGTTTGTCGGGCTAGGCAACTATCTCGATATTTTCAAAGATCCGTTATTCCTGAAAAGCCTAGCCGACACCTTAGTGTATGTCGTTGCGTTTGCGTTGGTGACCATCATTCTCGGGGTGACCTTGGCGCGGTTGGCGACGATGAAATTGCGGCGGATTAGCTGGTTCCAGACTGCATTCGCCGGCACGATGGGTACCAGTGCCGCTGCGGCTTCGATTCTCTGGCTATTCCTGTTCAACCCGTCTGTTGGTCTCGCCAGCTTTGCCTTGAAGGCGATGGGCGTCACGAATGCCAACTTACTGGTTGATCCGACTGGCGCCATGATTGTCATTGTGTTGGCCAGTGTCTGGATGGCTTTGGGCTTTGCCTTTCTGATTCTGCTCAGTGCCTTTCAGAGTGTACCGCCTGAATACTATGAAGTGGCCGATATTGCCGGTTGGTCCCAGTTTAAACAGACATTGAAAATTACGGTGCCGATGATTTCGCCAACCTTGTTCTTCCTATTTGTGGTTGAAATCATCGATGGGTTCAAAATGTTTGCCCAGATTGACCTGATTACCGGCGGCGGTCCTAACAACGCGACGAACTTTTTGGCTTATAAGATTTATCAAGACGCATTTGCTTTCCATAACTTCGGGACTGCAAGTGCAGAGTCGATTGTCTTAACCGTGATTATCGCGTTGGCAACCTGGGTTCAATTCCACTTCACAGAACGGAAGGTGTATTACGCATGACACATGTCAAAAATGGGACACGTTATCTGTTGTTGACCGTTGTGGCGGTAGTACTTCTGTTCCCGATCTTGCTGGGAATTTGGGCTTCACTGCTGCCGACCAAAGATATTGCGGCAGGTAACTTCTTATCGACCAATATTTCGTTAAACAACTACTGGCAGGCATTTGTGACCACGCCGATTATCCGTTACATGATCAACTCGTTTGTCACTGCCGGATTGATCACGATTGGCCAGCTGGTCTTATGTACGCTTGCGGCTTACGCGTTTGCGTTCATGAATTTCCGGTATAAGAAACAGTTGTTCTTTGCCTTTTTGATCACGATGATGCTGCCGTTTGAAGCGCAGATCATTCCTAATTTCCAGACGGTGAAGGCGTTCGGTTGGTTGAACAATTACGCCGGCTTGACGATTCCATTCTTCACATCTGCCTTCGGGGTCTTCATGTTGCGGCAGGCCTTCTTACAGATTCCCACGGACCTCGTGGACTTTGGGAAGTATCTCGGCCTCGGTCGCCTGCAGTTTCTTTGGAAAATCGCGATTCCATACAGCCGCAGCATGTTGATTACCTTTTCGCTGTACACGTTCCTGACGCATTGGAACCAATACCTGTGGCCGTTAATTACCACGTTCTCAGACGACTTCCGGCCAGTGCAGGTCGGCTTGAAACAGTTACAGTCTGAAGACACCTTCGCCAACTGGGGCATGGTCATGGCCACGGCGATTATCGTCCTGTTGCCAACCTTGGCGTTGCTGCTGATTGGCCAGAAGTTCTTCAAGCGTAATCTGAATGCAGGGGGGACGAAGGGGTGAAAACCACATACAAGAAAATCATCGCGTTGATCGCAGCGCTTGCGGTCATTTTAGGCCTTGCCTTTTTCCTGACCGGGCAACAAAAAACCGCGGCGGCGTCGGACAATGGCCGGACCACCATCACGTTTTGGCATTCGATGAACGGTCCGAACGAAAAGGTGCTGGAGAAGTTGGTCGATCAATTCAACAAGAGCCAGACGAAGTACACGGTTAAGCCGATTTACGCTGGGAGCTATGAATTGTCGATTATGAAGTACGCCAATACGGTCGGCAGCAATGTCTCGCCTGATTTGATTCAGAGTGACCAGGCCAACCAGTCGATGATGATCGGCCTCAACTCGACCGTGCCGGTGCAAAAGTTCATCGATCGCGATCATTATGATCTGAGTCAACTGTATCCCGGCGTGACGGCAGCCTATAAGATCAATGGCAAGCTAGCTTCCATGCCATTTAACTCGTCCAGCTCGGTCATGTACTATAACAAGGCACTGTTCAAGAAATATGGCATTGCGGACTTGCCGCTGTCGCCAACCTATAGCGACATCACCAAGGCGGCTGTTGCCTTAACCAAGAAAAGTAAAGGTGCCGTTAAAGGGATGACCATGCAGATCTATGGCTGGTTGCCGGAAGAATTGGTCGCCAACCAAAATTCGCTCGTGGTCAACCATGATAACGGACGCCAGGCAATGGCCACTCAAGCCACATTGAATTCGCCGGAAATGGTCAAAAGTATGAACTGGCTGCAGGATGTCATCAAGCAAGGCGCTTTCCAAAACTTCGGTACCGGATCAGCTGCTGCTAACAACCAAAGCGCAGCATTCCTGGCGCAGAAGGTCGGTATTTTCATGCAAAGCTCGGCAATGCTGGGGCAGCTGCAGAAAAACGCCAAATTTGACTACGGCGTCACCTTCACGCCGCATCCGGATAACACTAAGGCCAATGGGGTCGCAATTGGCGGGGCCAGTCTCTGGATCACCAAGAACAAGCCGACAGCCGTTCAAGAAGGGGCTTGGCAGTTCATGAAGTACCTCATGACGCCAAAAGCTCAGGCAGCTTGGCAACTCGGCACCGGCTACTTCGCGGTTAACCAGAAAGCCAACAAAGTTAAGACGCTAGCCACTGCGATCAAGAAGAATCCTGCCTTGGCCGTGCCAATTGAGCAGCTCAATCAAGGTAAAATCAATGCCGCCACAGCCGGCGCCTTCTTCAGCAATATCCAGGAAGAACGGCAAAATGTTGAGTTGGCCATGCAGCAGATTTACGGCGGTGAAGATGTCAAGAAAGCCCTAGATGAGGCGGAGTCAAGCACCAATACCGCAATTTCCAAGACCAACTCCGTCAGCGGCAATTTGCTGGATTATAAACGCTAAATGGGCCTTCTTTGCTGAATGAATGGCAGACGCGTATGATCAGGCATTGGATAGTCTTTTATCAATGAACGGAGGGTAAGCATGACAGTAGCAATTTATGGACATCGCGGGTACCCTGCCCGTTTTCCGGAAAATAGCCTGCAAGGATTCGAATATGCCTGTGAGCATGGGATTGACGGCATCGAAACCGACGTGCAGATGAGTGCTGACGGCCATCTGGTCATCATGCATGATGAACGCGTCGATCGCACCACAGACGGGACTGGCTGGATCGCCGATTTGACCCGAACCCAGTTGAAGGGGATGCGTCTGGCCAATGGCGAACACATCCCGTCACTGCGGGAAGCACTCACGGTTTTGAGCCGTTATGACGTGATGGTCAATATTGAATTTAAGACCGGCAAAATCCGGTACCCGGGAATCGAGGCACTGACGCAGGATTATGTCGAGCAGTTCGACATGCAGGATCGCGTGATTTACTCCTCGTTTAATCACGACAGCATCAATGTGGTTCACACACTGGCCCCAAAGATGAAAACCGCTTGGCTAACCAGCCGGGTACTCATGGGTGCTACCTTGCCATCCTACTTAGAAGCCGTGCACATCGAGCACTATAATGGCCACCTCGACAAAGCCCAGCGCGTCTGGACGGTTGACGACCCGCTGCAAATGAAACAACTGATGCGCGAAAAGTATGTTGTCGGGCTCATCACCAACCGTTTTGAGGAAGCCATGGACATGCGCGAGTTGGTGGCGAAAGAGAGTAAATCGCCGGTGTGAGTGGCTAGAAAAAAAGAGGCGTTTCGAGAATTTGCTCGAAACGCCTCTTTTATATTAGCTTTTGTTTTTACCGTTATGTTATGTTAAACAAACAGAAAACAGCATATACGAGGAGGCCCCATGATGCCAATTGGCGAGAACAAATATTTAGAAGGAAACGTTACCAGTGAAGGACGAGTAACCATTCCGGCTGAATTCAGACGCCGAATGGGCATCACTAAAGGTGCTAGAATCCGCTTTGACTTGGACAAGGATGGCGTTCTTGAATTGCGTGTGGTCAAAGATGATCAGACACATGACAAAGAGGCGTTGGACAATGCCGTTGAAGTACTGTTGGATAAGTATCACGTTGCAATGGATTATTTAAAGGATAGATGATGAATCCGAAAACAGATGTTACAAAGGTTACACTCATGTTGTGATCCAGAAAACGAATTCATTATAACAACCGTGATTAATGCGTAGCGTTAGACACATGCGTATAATGGCGATTAAGGAGGCGAGGAAAGTGGCAGACACCCGAGTTCAAGTGAATAAGCGGCTAATTGACTGGGCATTGGCAACCACTGACCTGCCCAGTGACGTTTTAGCGGACATCCAGAAGCGCAATAAGTGGTTACAAGTCGACTTTAAACATTATTTACAGCCGACCGTCAAGCAACTGGGGTTATTTGCGCGGCGCCTTCATGTGCCATTTGGCAATCTGCTGATGGATGAACCACCTAAAGAGGAAGACATTCGTTTGGCTTTTCGAACCCAGGAAAATGTGCCAGCGCAAGTCAGTCTCACGTTGCGTGACATTATATACGAAATGCAACGTAAACAAGACTGGTTCAAACACGAGAGCGGCGTAGCTAATCAGCAGCTAACCTTTGTGGGCGCTGCTCGTGGTGCATCGGCATCAGAGACACAACGGATGATGGCTCGTTTCATTGCATTGCATCATGCTGAATCGCCAAGACATCTTTACAAGGACCTGCGTGCTCAGCTATCCCAACTGGGTGTTTTAAACATGCAAAAGGGTGGTGCTGGTTTTGGCACTAATAGGCCGTTAAACGTTTCTGAAGCCCGTGCCTTTGTCCTTCTTGATGACTATGCCCCCTTGATATTCATTAACCAAAAAGACAGTTACACCGCCCGTATTTTTTCACTTATTCATGAGTTTGGGCATATTTTACATGGCACCGACGAGCTGCTAAAGAATCTTGACAGTGAAAAACAAGAAGAACAACTCATTAACAAGGCAACTGCTGCGTTTTTGATGCCTGAACAAGACTTCATTCGTCGCGTTAAAGAATATGATATTCGTAAGGCCGCTCGGTTCTTCAATGTGAGTCCTTTAGCAGCCGCAATTCGTGCGCAAGGCTTAGGTCTTATTGATCATGTTGTGCCCGAAGATTTTACAGAACAACCCGTAGCCAGTATGGATTCGACTGGGGGTAACCCATATAATAACGCACTGAGCTTAAACGACAATCGGTACATGAATACCTTGGTCGCCGCTCAAGAACGTGGTGCAGTGCAGCCAACTGAGGCCGCTAGCTTGATGGGTATCAGTTATAAGATGATGGATCGTACTATTGAAAAATTTATTGAGCGTGAGGTTCTGACATGAATGGCTATTTGCTGGATTCAGACATCTGGATTATTTCCAATAGGCATTATCGCCAGCGATTCTTTCCAATCGTCTGGCATTTCTTCTTAAACACGGAGCACCTGTACATGCTTGATCGAGTGTATGAAGAGATAACAACTAAGGATGATGAATTGAGTGTTTGGGTCAAAGAGCACTTTAAGGGTAAAACCATCGTGTCAGATTTATTTGTTACCGAATACCAAGTTGTTACACAGTACCTAATGACATCGCAAAAATGGACTGCTGCTGGATACGAACAGTGGACTGGTGATTATCAAAAGGCTGATCCGTGGTTAATCGCGTGTGCATTGAACAAAAAGATGACCATTATTACAAATGAAAATATGACTGGTCCTAATGGTCTGGCCAGTAAGGCAGAGCCCAAGATTCCATACGTTGCTAATCAATTAGGCGTTGCCACAATGAACTTTTGGGACTTTCTTGCTAATGAAAAGTTCATTGCCGAATAAACCTTCTTACCCAAAACTTCCCCTAAGAATTGGTAATGCCAAATTCAATGGGGTATTTTTGTATTTGAAGCCGCGTTTTTTCAATGAGTGAAACGGAAGTCAAATATACTGGCATCATTTAACCGTTGCTTTCGGAACTGCCACTTTCAAAACAAGGAGTTGACGCTATGGCCGATGAATTTGTTGCGCACCCACTAATTACCATAACCAATGTGATTTGGAGCTTTTCCCGCACCACGCATCAGCTGCAGATTTTGCTGATTCACCGCGCTGATGAGCCGTTTGCCGGATACTGGGCGCTGCCGGAGACCACGCTGCGAGTCAAAGAAAGTGCCGATGCGGCTGCGATTCGCCTGATTCGCGATAAAATTGGCATCCATGTCAATCGCGGCTCAACCGAGCAACTCGCCACGTTCACCGATCCGGCTCGCACGCCAGGGGAACGGGCGCTGGCGCTCACTTACATGACGTATTTGCCGACAATGCCAAAATTGCGGCCCGGCTATGGCGCCACCGATGCGCGTTGGTTTGCCTTCAATGCTGTGGCGGGGGATGAGCAGCTGCAAAATGGTCGGCTCACGTTTCACATGAAACCTGAAGCAGCTGACTTAGCTTTTGATCATGCGCGTATTCTCAGCGTCGCCATTGGCCGGATCCGCAACAAACTCGATTATCAGCCGACTATTTTGCAAGTCCTCGGGCCGACGTTTACCTTAAAAGAAGCGCGCGAAGTTTATGCGCCGTTTCTCCATACCACTGCCGCCGCGATCGATAACTCGAACTTCAAGAAAACCCACCAGCGGCTGTTTATCGAAGTCGGGGTTGCCCATGACCGTAGTCGCAGCGGCCGGCCGCCGAAACTTTTTAAGCTGGCATAGTTGAAAAAGCCAACCAGACCGCGTATCGTTGTCACCAAATAAAAGTCTTCTGTACTTTTATGCAACCTTAGTTTAAGTAAAAAGTACTTTAATTAGAAAGGAATGCTACTGATGGCACATTCAAATGAAGCACTGCTGATCATTGACTACACGAATGACTTTGTGGCAGATAAGGGCGCCTTGACTTGCGGAAAAGCCGGGCAGGTGCTGGCGCCTACGATTGTTGCACTCGCAGATGAATTCTTGCAACAGGACGGCTGGGTTTATTTACCGACTGACGTGCACACGCCGCATGATCCGTATCATCCGGAAAGCAAGCTGTTTCCACCGCATAATGTTCGCGGTACTTGGGGACGGGAATTTTACGGACCACTGGCGCCTTGGTATGCCGCGCATCGGGATGAGGAGCGCGTCAATATGTTTGACAAAACCCGCTATTCTGCTTTTGCCGGCACCCCGCTGGATCTGCGCTTGCGGGAGCGTAAAATCGACACTGTTCATTTGGTTGGCGTTTGCACCGATATTTGCGTGCTGCACACGGCAGTTGATGCTTACAATCTCAATTACCAAATGGTGGTGCACAAAAATGGCGTGGCGGCGTTAACCCCAGCTGGGCAGGAATGGGCATTGGATCATTTTGCTCATGTGCTTGGTGCTACTGTTACTGAATAAAATCGCTCACGAATCAAAAGAAGGCTTATTAAATTATGAATATGAATCCGGCAATGTTGACAGATCTTTACGAATTTTCGATGGCGAACGGGTATTGTGCTGCCTTGCCGCACGAGGATCAAGCGGTTTTTGATCTTTTCTTCCGCACCGTTCCGGATCACGGCAGCTTCGTTATCGCGGCCGGTCTGCAGCAAGTCGTTGAGGCGTTGCGCAACTTTCACTTCGAGGATGCAGATATCAGCTACTTGCGGTCGCTGAAACTTTATTCCGAGACCTTTTTAGACTATTTGAAAAATATGCGCCTGGACTGCACGGTGTTGGCCTTACCTGAAGGCACCCCGGTCTTTCCGCGTGAACCGTTATTAACCGTTCAGGGACCGCTGATGCAAGTTCAACTACTGGAAACGTTATTATTGAACATTGTCAATCACCAGTCGCTGATCGCTACCAAAGCACGGCGGATCACGGCTGCCGCAGAAGGCCGCCCCGTCATGGAATTCGGGGCGCGGCGGGCGCAAGGCCCTGATGCGTCGGTCTACGGTGCGCGCGCGGCTGTCATCGGCGGGTGCAGCAGTACCTCCAATGTGTTGTCTGCCCAGCAATTCAACATTCCGGCTGCCGGAACGATGGCCCACAGCTGGGTCGAAGCCTTTCCAGATGAACTAAGCGCATTTAAGGCATGGGCAAAAGTCTATCCAGACAACAGCGCTTTGCTGGTCGATACGTATGATGTCCTAAGGTCCGGTGTGCCCAACGCCATTACGATCTTCAAGGAGCTAAAAGCGGCCGGTCATCATCCGGTCGGCATTCGCATTGATTCCGGCGATATCACCCAGCTGGCCAAGCAAGCGCGTCAGATGCTCGATGCGGCTGGCTTCCCGGATGCCAAAATCACGGCCTCCAATGCGTTAGATGAAACCGTGGTGCAGTCCTTGCTAAAGGAAGGCGCGCCTATCGACAACTTCGGAATTGGTGAGAACCTCATCACGAGTGCCTCGTCACCGGTTCTGAGCGGCGTTTATAAAATGGCAGCCTTGCAAGCAAATGGCCAGTGGTTGCCGAAGATCAAAGTCAGCGCCAGTCGCGAAAAAACGACCTTACCGAGCCACAAGCAGGTTTACCGGTTGTATCATCACAACAACAAGCAAGCCTTTGCCGATGTCATTGCCTTAGCCGATGAAACCCTGCCGCAAACAATCGCAGCAGTCAGCGCGAACCCACTGGCAACGCATCCGCAAGTTACTCTGCGCGACTTCTCCGCCCGTCCACTTCTGAAACCAGCTTTTAATCCTGGAAAAGAATTGTTAGTGACAACCGATGTCTTTGCGATTCAAAAATACGCTCGTCAAGAATTAGCCCAGCTGCCTGAAGCCACACAGCGGCTCGTCAATCCGGATCTTTACCCAGTATATCTGACGCCTAAGCTGGCAACTTTGCAACAACAACTCATTGATGAGCATCATCAAAATAGTCAAAAATAATTAGTATAAACTGATTCTTTGAACGTCATCCGCTCTAAGTTGGATGACGTTTTTTTTCGTCGGTTTAAGATAACGTTGTTGGCGTTAATGAATTGTAAAACCATGAAGTCTTAGATTGACTATGTGTTATTTTATTAGCGCTTTATGGAGGCCTGGACAATTATGCTAGCACGACGATTCCGTGAACGTGGTGAACCAAATCGGACGACAAAAAGTGGCCAAAAAGTTGTCACTTGTTGTTCTCTTAACAATTTGTAAGTAGATGCGTCAAAAATAAAAAAGCCTGTTTTTATGCCATATTTTAGAGGCCAACGTCCTTTTTATGCAAAATAAATTAAATGATATTGTAATATAATTATTTAGATGTATACTAAATGTGGATTCAAGATTTATGCGCTTCCTGCCAAATGGGTTGTGTTGATAAGTGGCCAACCAGTTTTGTCAGGAAACGATCAGTTGTTACCATATGGAGGGGATACAAATGTGGAAACAGGCCAAGCTATATGTTTATAGCGCAGCTGTTTTGTGCATGACAACCATTGCGTTGTTATGTGTGCCTGGAACCAGTGTGTCGAATGCAGCAAGCAATAGCAGTACTGGTTCCGGCTCTGATCATGTTGCCACTCAATTGAAGACAACGCAGGACAACAGTGTTACCAATCTAATACCGAATCCTACCAATGATAATTCTTCGAATGAGCGAAATGGTGTGGCGTTTAGCACTCAGTTCCAGACGACTTATAAGAATGGTACGAGTGTGATCACACCGGTATCCACTAACTCAAACTCAATCACAAACTTTACGGATTTGAGCAAAGTGGATGAAATCAGCACGTTGAAGAACAGCAATTCTTCAGCTGAGAACATCAATGTTATTTTCGAAACACCCGATTTTAAAGGTGTTGATCCAAACAATATTGAAGCTGATGTTGCAGACGCACCGACCTTTAGTCAGGATATGGCTAAAGCGGGCTTGAAGGTGCTCTATAGTGGCAAACCAGGCGTGTATGATTCACAAAGCGATTTTCTGAGTCAGTACAAGTGGAGCCAGTTGATCGCCGTTCAAGTTATGGGTGATTTGCCAGCTAATAGCAAAATTACCATGACCATGCCGCTTACGTTGAGCAATACCACAGATAAAACGATTGGAGCAGGCGACTACAATCGTTCGACTTTGTTCGTTCAGACCTTGGCGTTTGGCGACAAGGGCTGGGGTTCAACGACAACGACTCGTTTCTCTGAACCTTTCGATATGAACTTTACCGGATACTTTGCAGCCAAGAGAGATTCGGATACACAATATACCGCTTTACCTGACTCAATTCAGAAATTGATGCCAACGACAGCCCCTAATGCAGATTTCACCGCGTATAACTTTTCGAATCTGCTTGATCAACCGGATGAAACCGGCACTGTTTACAAGGGTGGCCTTATCAAACTTGATTTGACGCGGATCATGAACGCGATCAAGGATCAGGGACTTTCCGTTGACGTTGGTGCGGATGGTCAGTTCGTGAAGAGCTATCTGTATGATACCGTGTCTGACACCAAGGTTCAGATTGTTGATGAAAACGGCAAGCCGATCAGTATTCCTAAGACTGATTGCTACGTTGAAATCCATCAAGTGATTGATACCAAAGATACAACGATTAAAGAAGGCAGCACCTGGAATCCTAAAGATAATCTTGTATCGGCAGTTTCACCGAAGGACAGCAGCGACATCTCATCCCAGATTAAGACGGATGGCACAGTTGATACCAGTAAGCCAGGTACTTATGCCGTTAAATATAGTTACACGCTCGGCGGTGTTACCATTTCCAAGACCGCGCATGTGACGGTTGCTGCGCCAGCTCCTGTTAAAGGCGGTAACGTCACGGTTTCTTACGAGACAACCGATGGCACCAAGTTGGCACCGGACGTTACCTTGAGTGGTAATGTCGGTGACACGTATACGGCAACGCAGAAGCAGTTTGAAGGTTACGAGTTTAAGTCAGTAACCGGCCAGCCTACGGGTAAGTTCACCAGCGATCCACAAACGGTCGTCTTCGTTTATGAAAAGCACGGTGTTCTTCCAAGCACTGGCGGCAGTGGCAGTAGCTCCAGCAGCAGCTCAACCGTTCCAAGCTCAGGTTCTAGCTCCAGCAGTTCGAGCGTCGTTCCGAGCTCCAGCGAAAGCAGCGGTTCGAACGTACCAAGTTCCAGCTCAGCTTCTAGCGAGAGCAGCGGTTCAAATGTACCGAGTTCCAGCTCAGCTTCTAGCGAGAGCAGCGGTTCAAATGTACCGAGTTCCAGCTCAGCTTCCAGTGAAAGCAGCAGCTCCAACGTTCCAAGCTCCAGCTCAAGTGCCAGTGAGAGCAGCAACTCGAACGTACCAAGTTCCAGCGCAAGCTCAAGCAGCAGCTCGAACGAACCAAGCTCAAAAGCAAGTTCCGAAAGCAGCAGTTCCAGCAGTTCCAGCAGCTCCAGCTCTAGTGCAAGCGGCGCCGTTACACCGGGCATCAATGACAACGGTGGCAATGGTGGTAACGGCGGCAACGGTCCACAATTACCTAATGTGACAGGCAATGACAATGGTACCAACAACCATCGTTTGCCACAAACCAGCGATGCAGTTAACGCATTGGTTGGCATTGTCGGCGCTATAATCGTACTGACAGGCATTGTTGGCCTCGCAGCACGGCACTTGGCACATCAAGCAAAATAATGCGGTAATTAAGATATGGTTCCAAAAGTAGCTTTTGTAACCGTGTTGATATGAGCATCAAAGAAGAACGCGTAGACATTTAATCTGCGCGTTCTTTTTGTGCGTTCAGATGCCAATGCTTAGCATCCGTGAATGAAATGAGTCTGGCTCTCATGAATATAAAAATTATAATCAAAAAAGTTCAGGGACATTTTCTTGGGCGCCGAACCCAGCTGAAGCCGCTTGATATATAACGAGTGTTGCGGCAAACTTCCGATAAATACATTTATATTTTCAGAAAAATATTTTAGGAAACCGATTTTTCCTTCTCATCGAAAGAACTTTCCAGTTGAAAGTATCTCATGAATGCGGTTACAATTCGCTCAGGTGGTACCAACCACCTAAATGATATGTTGTGCGAGGGTTATGCAAACGTTGAGGGGGAGTTTCTCGATGCACCAAGGGTTAAAGAAGCGGCAATATCGGGTTCCACGTTCATTACTTTACAGCAGCGCGGTTTTATCACTTACAGCCACGGCCATTTACTACACCAGCACCATTCCAGTGTCGGCGGTTAAGGCGGATCCTGACACTAGCAAGGCGACGGCCAAGGCAGCTACGAGCAACCTGCAAATTGTCAGTGTCACGAAACAAGCACACTATTTTGAAATTACTTACTCGAACAATCTCAAGGCGCGGTTATTCATTTTGGCGGACAATCAATTTCGCTTTTATGCTGATCCGTCTGGCAAGTTTGATGCGCCGGCGCAATCTGGCGATGGGCTGAATGCAAAAATTTTCACCAAAACTGTCGACACCTCGGCCACCAAGCCGTTTGACGCTGCTCAGTTGGCGAATGCAGCGAAGGGCTGGCAGATTCAAACCAAGGCGATCACGATTGCCTTTGATAAGGCCGCCGCGACGTTGCAGGTTTTGCAAGGCAACAAAGTGGTGCTGGCCGAACAGCAGCCACTGGAAATGACGGCCGATCACACGACGCAGGTCTTGAAGCGTAGCGGCCAGGATCATTTCTTTGGCGGCGGAACGCAAAACGGCAACTTCACCTTGACCGGCAAAAAGATCAAAATCCAAAACACCAACAATTGGGTGGACGGCGGGGTGGCGTCGCCTAATCCGTTTTACTGGTCCACAGCCGGTTACGGGGTGGTACGCAACACCTTTACGCCGGGAGCGTATGATTTTGATGCGGCTGGGGATGGCCAGGTTAAGACCACGCATCAAGAAGAGCGCTTCGATGCGGTTTACTTCTTTGATGCGAAGCCGGCTGATTTGTTAAAAGATTATTATGATCTCACGGGTGCGCCTGCCATGATGCCACGGTATGGCTTTTATGAGGCGCATCTGAATGCCTACAATCGCGATACCTGGGTGCCGGTCAGTGCCGATACGCCGGGTGCGATTAAGTTTGAAGATGGCAAGTATTACAAAGAGTATCAGCCAGGGAAAGTGCCGGCTGGTCAAAGTGGTATCAAGGAATCGTTGAATGGCGAGTTGAACAATTACCAATTCAGCGCCCGGGCCGTGATTGACCGGTATGCCAAGAACGACATGCCATTGGGCTGGCTGCTGCCTAATGATGGCTATGGAGCCGGCTATGGGCAAACCGATTCGTTGGCGGGTAATCTGGCTAATCTCAAGGAATTTGCCGATTATGCCGACAAACATGGCGTCGCAACCGGTTTATGGACCCAGCAAAATCTGTCACCGGTCGATCCGGCGCATCCAAAACCGGATGATCGCGACTTTGCCAAAGAAGTGGCGAATGGGGTCAAAGCGTTGAAAACGGATGTTGCCTGGGTCGGCTCCGGCTATTCATTCGGCTTGGATGGCTTGGAAAAGGCCAACCAGATGCTGACTAAAGTCAAAGGCGATGACTTACGGCCTTTTGCTATTACCTTGGATGGTTGGGCCGGCACCCAGCGCTACGCCGGCATTTGGACCGGCGATCAAACCGGGGGCCAGTGGGAATATATTCGCTTCCACATTCCGACGTACATCGGCACCAGTTTATCCGGCCAGCCGTATGTCGGTTCGGATATGGACGGCATTTTCGGCGGCGGCAATCCGATTGTCAATGCCCGTGATTTTCAGTGGAAGGCGTTCACCCCGATTCAGCTGAACATGGACGGCTGGGGCAGCAATCCCAAGACGCCATTTTCGTTTGATGACCAGACGACCGCCATCAATCGAGCTTATAACAAGCAGAAAACGATGTTGATGCCGTACAACTACACCGCTTCGGCGCAAAGCGTTTTCGATGGCAAGCCAATGGTGCGTGGCTTATTCCTGGACTATCCGGAAATTCCCGAGGCCTACACGGATTTGGTGAAGTATGAATACCTGTGGGGCGACAACTTCCTAGTGGCGCCGATTTACCAAAACACGGCCGCCGATGATAAAGGGAATGACGTCCGCAATGGGATTTATCTGCCGGATAAAAACCAGGTTTGGGTCGATTATTACACTGGCAAGGAATACCGCGGCGGGCAAGTGTTAAACAATTTTGATGCCCCAATCTGGAAGCTGCCGGTTTTTGTCAAAAAAGGGGCCGTGATCCCAACGACACCAGCCCATAATACGCCAAAAGCGTTTGATCAAACCAAGCGGCAATTCCAGATTTTCCCGGCAGCTGGCAAGAACGATTTTACCGTTTACGAAGACGACGGGATTTCGCAAAAATACCTAAAAGGTGCCCACGCCCAAACCAAAATCACAAGCGAGTTGCAAAAAGATCAGCTGGAAGTGACCGTTGATCCGTTGACTGGCGATTACAGCGGGTTGGATCCGGAACGCACAAGCGAGTTTGCCATTCGCACCAGCGGCCAGCCGAAAAAAGTAACCGCAACGGTTGGTGGCAAGGCGGTCACGCTAAAGGCAGTTGATAATCTTCAAGATTACGAAGCCGGCAGCAATGTTTATTTTGTCAATAAACAGTACCACACCAACACCTACTTGGAAAAACTGGCAGATAAAAGCATTGACCAAAACTTCCTGCAGGTTAAGCTGGACAAAACCAATGTGAAAACCGATGCGATTAAGTTAACCGTATCAGGCATTGACGCCACTGACGATCCGACGACTGGCGACTTGCCGGAAAGCGATCAGGTTCCTGTACCGACTGACGTGAAGCAAAACGACAAAACGACCACGGACACGACTGTCGGTATTAATTGGAGCCCAGTTAAAAATGCGGCAAGTTACGACGTGAAAGCAGATGGCGTCATTTATCGCAATCTGAACAAGCCAGCGTTTGTGCTGGATCAGGTCAAAGACAACTCGAAGCACACCTTCCAAGTGCGAACCGTCACAACCAAGGCCGTTTCAAAGTGGAGCACCGAGCAGACGTTCAGTTCCAAAGAAAATCCGATGCGCTTAGCCGTGAAAATGCGTAATCCAAAAGTGACCTCACCGATCAAGGACGCCCCGGTTTGGCAAGGTGACGATACCGTCGATAATCTTTTTGACCAGGATCTAGACACCATGGCGCACAGCAATTGGTTCTCGGATACGCCAAAACAGTCGCCGACACCGATGACGATCACCACCGAATTGGATGGCGTGTATGACTTAGATCACGTAACCTATGTCCCCCGCGAAAACGGCGGTAACGGCAATCTATCAGCGTTAACCGTTGAAACCAGTTTGGATGGCATTCATTGGCATCAGGCTGGTGAAGGCAAGGGCTGGAAATGGGACAGTACCGACAAAACCATTAACTTTAGCGAAAAGGAAAAAGCCAAGTATGTCCGTTTTGTTATTCCGGAAAAGTCAACAGTCGGCGATTTTGTCTCCGGTCGCGAACTCCTGCTTTTCAAACGCGATGGCACCAACAAAGCAACACTCGGCGATATTACCAATGACGGTCAGGTGAATGATGACGATAAAACGTCATTGATGAACTACGCCGGATTAACTGCCAATATCGACAGCGATTTTAACGGCTATGTTCAAAATGGCGACCTGAATCGCAATGGGGTGATCGATGCGTTCGATATCAACTATGTTATGACCAAGCTGGGTAAGCAGCCAGTGACCAAACCGGACGAAACGACGCCTGCTGGCACATTGGCCTTGCAGACTGACAAGCCGACTTATGTACCAGGCGATACCATCACATTATCCTTAGTCGGCAATCATCTAGACAAGGTGAACAGCCTATTTGCCCGCCTGCCGTTGACCAATCCGAATGTGGACTTGGTCAAAGTCGAACCGACTAAAGCGACCGCCAACATGGTCAACTTCAGCAAAATCCGGACCCACGGCGATAACAGCCGGGATATTTATCTGATTTTTGCCAATGAAGGCCAACAGCCGCGCTTATCCGGCGATCAGAAACTGGCAACGATCACGCTGAAAACCAAAACGCAGATGACTAAAGCTGACTTGCAGTTTGCGTTACGCGACTTGATGCTGACCAATCAGTGGGGGCCGGAAGCCTTGCCGCAAGACCCTTCACCTGTGACCGTGCAACAGTCCGTAAGTGAACAGGCGCAGGAGAAGACTAAGTTAACGGCGCTGCTGGATGCGGTTCATGCCTTGGATCCTAAACTGTTTACCGCTACCAGCTGGCAGGCAGTCGCAACCGCCAGTGACTCGGCCGCCCAGTTAGTAAAAGATGATGCTGCTTCCACCGATGCCCTCACGAAGGCGTATACCGATCTGCAACAGGCTTTGCAACAACTGGAAGCCGATCGCGGTGTGACTCAGGCGCAGTTGAAAGGGCTCATCGACGCAGCCGAAGCAATGAAACCAGACGCCTATACGGAGGACAGTTTCGCTAAATTGCTGGCTGCGGTTGCTGCGGCTAAGCCAGTCAATGCTGACGAACACGCCACCCAAGTGCAAATTCAATCGGCCATTCAGGCGATCACTGCTGCTTGGGTTGCGTTAGAGCTCAAACCGCAACCAACGCCGGTCACCGATTTGGCACAGTGGCTTCAGGTAGCGGCAGCACTTAAGGCAGACGACTATACACCTGCCAGCTATGCCAAACTAACCGAAGCCATCACCGCTGGCAAAAAGGTCGCGGCGGATCCAAACGCATCCACCGCTGCACAACAGGCAGCCGTGGATCAGTTAAAGGCCGCGATTGACGCGCTGGTGCCACGCGCCAACAAGCAGTCGCTGGAGGCGGTCATTGCAACAGCCGACAAGTTAAGCGCGAGTGCGTACACCGCTAGTTCCTACGCGAAATTGCAAGCTGCAGTGAAAGCGGCCCGTCCGCTTTTAACTGACCTGAACGCCACGCAGGCAGCAGTCGCGGAGCAAACCAATGCTGTTTTGACGGCACTTCAACAGCTCGTCAAACTGCCGGATAAAACCGAACTGGTCAAGCTGATCACGCAGGCGGCCGGACTCAAAAAAGACGCCTACACAGAAGCAAGCTTTAACGACGTGCAAACGGCTTTAGCGCAAGCACGCACCGTTCAAAAAGACCCTGAAGCAACGGAAGCGCAAGTTGCCAAGGCCGTTGCCGACCTCAAAACCGCGATTGATCACCTTGTGAAAGCGGCGCCGGAGCCAGGCAAAAAAGATCCGACAACGCCGCCAGCACCAAAGCCAACACCAGGTGGCGGGTTCCAGGGCGGGCAGCCAACGCAATCCGGCAAAACACCGGAATCTCGGAAAGAAACGAACGATACAAACACCATTCCTAAAACGGGCGAGCAAACGCAGTCAGTCTTGGCTGTTTTGGGAGCTGCGTTAATTGGGTTGTTAGGGTATGTTAAGTTGCGTAAGCATAAGCATGAATAATAGGTTGTCGTATTAGTTACGTGACGCCAATAGGCCGACATCTCCTGCGAGGTGGCGGCCTATTGTCTCAATTAAGAAGGGCACCATTTAGGCACCTTCTCGTAGCGAAATTCAAACGGAGGTAGGCAAATTGAAACATAAAATACTTTGGCTAGTAAACGGTATTTTGGCAGTTGCGATAGTTGGTCTAACCATCACAGTCCTGGTGCGACAAGTTGATGGGACTGGTCATGTGGAGACGTTGCAGTCACGTTTAGCGTCACTAGCAGTTTTGGGGGTCGTGATATTAGTGATTGCTCTTGTGGAAGGAATTTATTTGTTGGTTTCCAACCGTCATTCATGAACAACGCTTACTTTAATAACGAGATTTATTTATTAAGTGTCTGTCTTTAGAAAAATCGCATTCTATGGAAATTAAAAAACCCACGATATGATTGGTCGCGGGCGTAGCATCTGATAAGCTATGACTAAGCAGAAAGTTAAATAAGCGGTGGCGCTTCGCAATCGAAAGAAGGTGATGTCGATGGTTTTACAACTGTCGAACCACATTCCGATGAAAGGGGGTGCCAGTTTGTCGTCTGTGATTGACGCCTTTGCGGCAATCACGGCTGGCCTCGGCTCGGCCATTGTCATGGTCAACGTGTTCACACGTTTGATCAAGGCTTTGGAGAAACTGTGTCATGCAGTTTACGAGCTGAAGCAAGCGCTCGGAAAATTCCGAGAAAAGTAGGCAGACTAAAAGCCGCGTTAACTTTGACGAGTCGCGGCTTTTAGTTGCGTTATAGTCACCGTACTTTTAACGGTTCTGCTGTACCACAAGGGGCGTCTTGTTAGAGCAAGGCGCTCTTTGCTTACGCATTTATTATAACAGGTTCGAATTCATAGTGGAACCCGTTTCTGACGATTCGAATGCTACACTTGGTATCAACAAACAAGGCCTTCATCTTTATTTAAATTCATCACCAAATGCGCCTGTCCTGAAATGTCATCAACTACAATAGTAAGTGAGGTGATAGGGGTGGCAACGAAGGATCTGAATCTGTTAATCGTGCAGCTGCAAGCGATTGCGCAGTCCGGGCGCTATTATACAAAAGATGTTTTTGACCGCGAACGTTACGATCAGTTGGCAGCGATCACCAAGCAACTGGTGACGTTGCTAGGGGATGCGACACCCGAACAAGCACGGTTATTTGTGGATCAGGATATTGGCTACGTAACGCCTAAAGTTGATGTGCGGGCCGTCACGTTCATCGATGATCGCCTTTTAATGGTTCAGGAACGGGTCGGGGAAACGTGGTCAATTCCCGGTGGCTGGGCCGATTTGGGCTATAGTGCCAGTGAAATTGCAGTTAAAGAAACACGCGAAGAGGCAGGCTTGACGGTTAAACCTACGCGGCTACTGGCGGTCTATTCAGTCCGCAAGCGCGACTATGCACCGCAGAGTACCCGTGACGTGTACAAGTTTTTCATTGCGTGCGAGCCGGTGTCACACACGTTAAAAACGGGTGTTGAGACCGAAAACGTTAAAACTTTCAGTCGTGAAGAAGCGCTGGCACTGCCGTTATCGTTGCAACGTAACCTTCCCGCTGATGTTGCTATGGCGTTTGCGGCGCATGGGGTTGATCATTGGGAGACGCGGTTTGATTGATTGTTTGCCAATCAGATCGGTCCTGATATTGAACGTATCAGAAGACCTAATATCGCGTTGCGTATAGGATTAGTGCTTCGGCAACACTTACCATAAACTTGGCCGGAAACGCTACACCTCTTTGGAAAAGACTGCTGTAATGCGCTTTCTGCTTAGTAAAAGCTATATCAGTTAAGCACCACTCGCAGATCAACAGCACAACTGACCCGACACCACATACCACTGGAGTAAAAGTGAGTGTGATGCTCGGGATTTTTTAGTACACTTAACTTCAACTGAGGCCGATGAAGCAGTGCCAAGCTATTTGTGGTCATCTTGATGGTAGCCGGGCCTTTTTTCACTTCACTAGAGGCGGTCTGTGGCAGTCGCTACGCAAGTTGTTAGGGGATCTATATGTATACGAATGAACGCGTCAAACGATTTCAACTATTCAAGCAGCAGTTGGCGTTTACTGAGGCGAAACCTTTTTCGCAGCCAGCACTTTTCACGTTGCTAGGGAAAATCGGCTACATTCAACTTGACAGCATCAACGTCACCAACGCCAGAAGCCAGGACATCTTTTTGTGGTCTCGGTTTAAGAACTATCAGAACACAAGCTATGTCGATGCTTATACCAAGGGTGATGCGGTCGAGGTTTATTTAAACGCCCTTTCGTTGATGTCAAAAGATTCGCAATTAGTCCGGAACTTGCATCGAATGAACTTAGCTAAGCTTAAGCACGATGTCAATTACCCAGACTACATAAAGATATATCGCCAATTAATTCAAGTCGGGCGGGTTTATAAAAAGGATTTTGTCACCAACCACAATTTGCCGCAGTGGGAAATGTCTAAAGAAGACAACGCAATCGACAAACTTTGGCGCGCGGGACTCATTGACATCCAGCGGGATCGTTCATTTCGGAAAATATTGATCGCTGATAAGGATGACTTCGCCGATTCGCCCGCTGATGTTAACGAACTGGAAAAACAGGTATATGCGGACTTGATTCTGTTAACGTTCAATAATCTCGGGATAGCCACTAAAACAGACGTATTTAACGGAGCGCATTTTCGAAAGCGTTTATTCGATAGTGTTTTTGACGAGTTGCTCAAAGAAAAGCAGATAACAAACATCACAGTTGAGGGACAAGGCCATTACATCTTGGCGTCTGATCTAGATGCCTTTCATCACAACGATATCTTGCCGAACGTTGCCACTTTGTTGCCGCCTTTCGACAATCTTATTCGTGACAGAGCTAGAACGTTGCGATTATTTGGCATCAACTATAAGTTAGAAAGTTATACGCCAGCTGTTGATCGGAAGCTCGGCTATTTTGCACTACCCATCCTGATTTATGGTGATATTGTCGGCACGGTTGATCTTCGATTTGATAGAGCCCGCAAACAGCTTTCCGTGAACCGACTTGTTTGGAAAAATGAGAAGGTAAATAATCGAGCCAAAAGCGCAATCTTGGACGATGTTTTGCAGCGTTTTGGCAGGTTTATTTCACACTAAGGAATTGATAAAACACTAGAAAGGTGTCGGCGAGGAAACTTAATTATAAGCCATGACATGATCCGATAATGGGCTAGAAACATACCTATCATTTGGGAAGGACAAATGCAAATTAGAAAAGTTTTCGCTCATTAATCCGCGGCAGCCTCCTTCCCAACACAAACGTCACGATGGTCAAAATCACCACGATACCAAGACTAACAAGCTGAACTAACGAGTCACTGATCACGATTGATGAATGCGCATTGGCTTGGTCAAAAAGGCGAGTCAAGTCAGTGTGGGATAAAAGAGCGGCAATTAGGCCCCCGAAAACCAGCATCGCTTGCAGCAGAATGCTCCCTAAATAAGCATTTCGATACTTAACAGCCAAACGGTTAGCCGGGGTCGATATATTGAATCTGTAGACTTGGTGGTTAAGCAAAATACTGTTGGCACTGCCAATAAATCCGATCAGGAAAAAGCCGGCTGCGGAGATACTGGGGATGATCATGAGCCAACCACCTAGCATGAAGCCAATTAATTGTAACTGTAAATTTGCAATGTGGCGGAATTTGTTTTGAATAGCTTGCCGCACAATTTGTGCCAATATGAGCCCAAGCCCATAGGCGACATAAGCAGCCACCATTAATTTTTGATTGCGGATGGCAAATAGAATGTATAACATGGCAAAAGTTTCATAGACACCATTGATGAACGAACTTTGAATGAGCCACCATGGAAAGTCGATTCGAATTTGATGGTGGAGGGCAATGCGCAAAATAAAGAGAAAAAAGCCCAACGTGAATACGACCATTAAACCAACACCGAGCGCATTAGCAAAGAAGCGGGTAAAGCGGAGGCAAAAGACAATCGCGGTCAGCCAGAAGAAAAGTTCTAAGTCAGTTCTTGAGGATGTCTTTGCAACAAAGGTTGGTGTCTGCGGGGACTTTGCGAATTGGGGCAAGCGTATCAAGAACAACAAGCCACCAACCACAAATGCCAATAATACCCAGAAGCCTACGCGCATTGTTGACTGTCCGCTCCACAGGATTAGGCCTAACGTTACGATGCCATAAAGAACGAATCCTAGCATTTCAATCGCGGCAAAATTCCAATGCCAGACACGCCGCTCATGGTAATAAACAGCCTGATATGCTGGCAAAAAGGCACTGGCACCACAGCCGAGGACGAAAGCTGCCGTATCTTGAATGACTGCCTGTGAGAATACACTGAGCAAAATCAATGCTGCAGTACACAGCCATAAACAATTGCGGGCCAAACGATAAGCATTCTGGACATCACCTAAGCCGTTTACCAGCAATAGACCGGTTTTCGTTCCGGTGTAGAAGAAAATATAAGGCAAGTAAGCTGTGGGCGATTGGCCGTGATATAGCGTTGCAAAAACAAGCAGTGGCAACAATGAAATAAGGTTAGCCACTGCGAATAAACCACCCTGAAGCCACTTACCCTTAGTTGTTAAAGGCGCTACACCCATACTTGCCAGCCTTCCTTCAGCTGCGTTTATTAGCATAAATCGAGCTTAAGGCAGATAATCGCTGAAAACAATAGATAGATACTGATTCTCGGTGCCCGAGAGATGCCAAAATGTCAACCTAACAAGCAGCATAAAACCCATATTCACAACAAAGTTTGCAGTCTGCTCCCGATAAGCATATAAATAACGGTGAAATGCTTAATAAACAAATTAATAGCAAGTTGGGAAGCTAACAGGACAAGAATGCTGAAGTTAATGGCGTATCTGACAACAGCAGTAAACGTTACCGTTCTGGCAGAAACTAAGGAGCAGGGGTCGAAATGAAAAAGTTGAAGGTCCGTCTTGATGCATTCAGTGATGCCGTGATTGCCATTATTCTAACCATTATGGTATTGGATCTGACACCGGTGATGAAGGATGACTGGGCGAATTATTTGGTGTTGTGCAAGGAACTTGGGGTGTATTTGATCAGTTATGCTTTTGTGGCGAATATGTGGTACCAGCACAGCACATTGTTTAACGAAATCGATGACATGAGTTACCGCATCATGTTGTATGATTTTCTTTTCCTGATTCTGTTATCGCTGACGCCGCTGGCAACCAATATGATGGCGAGCAACACGACGCAAGTGACGGTGATGGGGTATGGTGTCTTGCTGGCAGTTGTGTCGTTTTCTTTTCGGCTTTTGGCGCGCGCCATCATTCATTTTCAATACACCGCGGCTTCAGACATGCGGCAAGTTTATGGGAAAATCTTTGGCGAACATAATCGCATTTATACGCTGTTTAATTTTATCTTGATTGGGTTGGCTTATTTCTTCCCGCATTTTGTGATGTGGTTTTACTTGCCATATCCGCTCGTTTATCTGCTACTTAGCAGCCGCGACCGCCAGCAAATGTATGATGTCGCACAGTTGACCCCGTCTCAGCGGGCGGACTACTTAAAACTGCCGCGCGATAAGATGGCGGCTTTTCGGAAAATGATTGCCGATCAAGCTGCTGCGAAAACGAGTGAGGCCACCGCTCAACCAGGCGAAAGTGCATCCCGGCCAGTCCTGCCATGGTTGGACCGAGTTGTTGGGAATGGCGTTGAAACAGCGGCGCCCCGCACACCTGGTGGCCGTATCGATGTCGAGCAATTACGGGCATTGCGCCGGGAACAGTGGGCAACATTTTTGGTGCAGCAAAAATCCCAACGCGCCAAGGGAAAAAATAGCCAACATGCTGACCATCACGAACAAGAAGATGCTGACAAAGCGGCAGCGCAACATCTTGACTTGAAGAAGAAGGCGCAGAAGCAGGCGGACAAAGAGCAGGAGCGGCAACAAGAAATTGATGAAGATACCCAAGAAGCAGCCAGACACGATTTGGCAAGACGACAAAAGTTAGCCCAAGAAGCTAAAGAACATGAACAAAAAATGGCTGCCAAAGCTGCAGAGCAGGCCTTGGAGCTGCAAAAACAGCAGCTGCGGATGGATCGGCGAGCGCAAAAGGCACGACTTAAGGCCCAGCGAGAGGAAGTTAAGGCACAAGTGCGGCGGGCAAAGATAGCCAGGGAAGCTGGTATTCCGGTTGAAAAATCTGGACAAGAGACGTCGACTTCGAAAGAAAAAGAGAAATCTGAGCATGATCAGTGAGGAATGTGGATCACCACATTGCGATCACGCTTGTTCACCCGCCTCAAGATGGTTGACCAGTTCCTGCCGTTTAGTTAAATAGTGAGTTGCTGTGTCGGGATCCGCATAAGTGGTTAGCTGAGCAGCCTCTAATAAAGATAATTGCTTCTGCTGCACGAGCTGATCAACGATATTCGTCAGGCGAGAAAATTTTTTAAAAGGCTCAATTTTATCTAATGGGCTAGGCGGGAAAGTGGATTTAGTGACTAAGTCTTGCCATTCTTTGTCGGTTAGCCTTGCCACTTTTTTGTTAGCCAATAAATCAAGCTCTGATAACCGCCGCGTGACAGCTGCGTAGGGCATCGCCGACACATTGGCAATTCGGATGATGGCATCTGTTACCATATCAATATTTGGCGAAGTTTGGTTTTGAATATATCTGTTCCAAGTTCTAATCATAACGTCCCGCGGCATCATGATTGCGGCAGCAAAATGGTCGGCTGCACGTTCGGTATTAAATTCGGGTAAGCTAATCAGTTTCTGGTACTTGGTTTGGTCAATGCTAAATAAGTCACTGCCCACAACTAAATGCCAGAGTTCGTGGGCAGCGCTGTAATAGCGGTTGCGTAATGTCTGGTGGGTGTTTAAAGCAATAAAATGAACGCCTTTATACGAAATGGCAGCTCCGGAATAGTTAGAATCGTCGACATCTTGATAGACGATATTCACTTGTTCAACGAGAACACGTTCGATGTCCGCGCTAATAAAAAGATCGGAGCCAAAGTAATTAATCAAGAAAGTTTCGGCTAGGTCTTCAGCTACTGACTCTGACAAGAAGGTGGAAATCAATGAATTACTTTGCATGAATTGTTTCCTCCAAGTCGACGCAATGCTGAACATCCAAAAGCAGTTGATCAATTTGTTTTTTGGCATAATCATTCGACAACCTGCCCCTTAAAGCAATCTGGGGCTGGTGGTTGTCATTTGCATTGGTGCCAAGCAGTTGCTCTAAAGGGATCTCGGTGATCTCGGAAATAGCGATGATATATTTTGTCTGCAGCTTTCGATTGCCATTCATAACTTGGCTTAGAAGAGCAGCAGACATATTAAGCTGCCCAGCCAACCAAGCCTGGGTCTTTTTGTTGTCGGTCAGCCATTTTTGAATGAGTTTTAATGTTTCTGGGGCGGTCATCAGGCACTTCCTTTCTGGGTCAAGTCGAGTAGGGTAAGATTTAATTTTAAACTCATTATAACGGCGGATGTAAATATTTACAAAGATGAAATAGGATCTGTAAACATATGGAAGACAACTGAAAAGTTTGACAAAAAATAGGCGGCTTTCACGGATGAAAGGATAAACCCAAATCTAAAATGGCTGCGCATCGCAGCATCCAACAAATGTTTCCCGTGAAACATTCAACGCTACCCTTGCAATTAGCTGAAAAAATACTATGATTTTGGTTAAACTCTTTTGAAAGCAGGGATGCGCATGTCAACACCAACCCATGAAGAAGTTATTCGGCCCATGACTGCAGCAGATGATGCACCGGTTGCAGCACTGATTCGTGAATGCTTGAAAGCCGCAGATTTGGATCGACCGGGAACAGTTTATTTTGACGCGGGACTGGATCACTTGAGCCAATTCTATGGTGCAGCGCCAAACCGGAATTATTTTGTTGCGACTCGCGATGGGCGAGTTCTGGGTGGCGTTGGCATTGCCGAATATGATCCGACCCACGGCGTTGCCGAATTGCAAAAGTTCTATGTACATGGGGATTTGCAGGGACATGGCATCGGCAAACGGCTGTTGCGCCACGCCTTGGATTACGCGCAGCAGGTCGGCTACCGGTCGGTTTATCTGGAGACCTATCACACGCTTAAAACTGCGGTTCATGTTTACCAGGAGTTTGGATTCACTTCGCTGCCGGGTCCGCTGGTGACGGCACAACATCAATTGATGGATCAGTTTTTGCTGAAGAAGCTTGCCTGAAGTGCATTTCTAGGAGAACATTATTCAAGACTGAAAATTTCTGGTAAAGGACGGTTTTTAGTTTCCAGGATTGCAAAAAAATATCCAGCTAAACTAATTGGCTCTAGAGATACGTTAGTGTACATTTCTCTAGAGCCAATTCGTTTGCCCTTGGAAGCCAAGCAGATGTCTTGGATATGAAATCTTGTTTTCAGTTTCAATTCCGTAGTATTGCAGCTAAGGTTTGTTCGAAAGGATCAGAAGTCAGTCGGGCATAGTCGTTAATTGTCTTGACAAGATTTTCGAGCTGAGGTTCCCAATATGCTGTTACATAATCCTTTGATTTGACGTTGCCTTTCGGTAGATGGGATAGCTCCTGCTTGACGTATTCATACGGTTTTGCGTTTGCCTTTTTGAACGTTGCAAACTTGCCTTCGTTAATGATGTATAGGATTTCAATTTCAGGCCGCGTATACAATGCTTCAATTTTTGAAACGCGCTTTTGATAGGCGGGAGACAATTTGAAACGCTCGTGACGTGAATCGAGAATACGGTAAATATGCACTTTACGATCCATGGCGCGATCAAGGTGCCGCTTTTGAAACTGTGTCGCGGATCGCGTGCGAATGATATCTTGTTCTAATAAATCTTCCCGTTCAAATTTTAAAAGATGGTGATCAATCAGTAATGTCATAACAGCATGTTCGGCAGCGCCTTCTGCAATGATCGCAATCCACTCAGCATTAACCATGATCAGACCTCGAGATTGTCAAGTCTTCGTCATTAGCTTGCTGATTCAAATCAATCGTCTGACTGCGTAACTTGAGATAAGTCGCGTAGTCCGGGGCAGTCCCGCCGAGATAGTCTGACATGAAGACTTCGGCGCGGTTGATGTCCTGACGATCCGCGATCTTTGAATAGCGGCCAAGGGTTATCTTGCCTTGTCGACGTCTGGTAATGAAGATTTGATCGCCGCGAGACAAATCGTTCAGCAAATCAGCATTGTGGGTGCTGAAGACGAGCGTGGCGTGATGCTGATTAATCTTGGGGTTGGCAAAATATTCCATAAATGTATGGACAATCGCCAAATTAAAATGATTTTCGAGTTCATCGACAAAGATGAGTCCCCCGCTTTGCAATGCCTGAACGACATAACGGTAAAGCGTGATGCCTTTGACAGTACCTGAAGAAAGATAGTATTCAATCGTGGCGAAATTGTTGTCGGTAATTTCTTGATCGTCTTGCTTGAACTTTAAGCGGTAAAAAGCTTTGCCATGTTTGTTGGTTTCGATGAAGAGATAGTCGATGGTCGGATCAAGGTAAGCCAGGATCGCGTCAGGGACTTGGCCATTGCTGCTAGGGAAGAATGGCAGATTGGCGTTTGTGAACATGAAAGTATCGAAAACCTTTTGAGTCTGATAATGATGTTGGGCAATTAACGACCGCATGAAAGAATCATCAGCTGCCAGCAGGCTTTGCTGAAAAGTGTCTAATTGCAGTCGATCCATTAATAACTCTGCTTTTGAAAAGTCGAAAATCGATTTTCGCGTCATTGATTTTTGTACCTTCTTGGCCCAGATTTTTTCGTCTTTAACTTGCCATTGCTTCGCTTGGTCTGGAACAGGCGCAATTGTGAGGTCATCCCGATAAAGGAAATGGTCACTACCGTAAAAATAGACGCTAAAAGAAATCGGTTGGCTACCCATTAACGTTTCATTTAGGTGGGTTTGGCTGATCGATCTTTGATGTAGCAAAAGATCCAGGATTCCCATGACAAGTTTCATGGTCAAGGTTTTCCCTGAGGCATTGCGACCGATCAATGTTGTCAGATTGTTAATCCAGATTGATCCAAATAAATGTGTCATATCGTCGTGGGCATCATTCGGAACGCGTTGGCTGGCGGTTAAGGAAAAAGACGTCTTCTGTGCAAACAGTGGGTGGTCCAAAATATCGATTCTCAGGAAGCTTAAGTGCGGATTTGTCATTGATTTTCACCTCTTAGGGTGATTTTACCATAGTTTCAAACGCGAATCACGTTTGAAACTTAAAAACGTGAGTGAGCAGTAAGACAACTGGAAGGCAAGCGTTGGTGCCGAAAATCTAGCTGTTCCAACTTGCTTAACCATAGATTACGCATCAGCCAACCCGATACCCTTTGTACCACCTGCCTTGAGCCTTACAATCCCAGCAAACCAAAACCCCCATCCGCCAATAACCATGACGAATGGGGGTTTAACTTTACATTTCAAAAGCCAACTTTACCTAGATTTAACTTTGCAACATCAAACCACCGTTGCCGCCTGACGCTTGGCCTCCTGAGTGTCAGCCACATCTTCCAACGCCTTAGCCGCCAGCAAATTCTCCTCGGCCATCATCGGCACCCGGCCCAGCGGATCGAGGCCGATATTGAGCAGGTAGTTGATGCCGAAGTCGTTGAGATGTTGCTTATAGCGGAAGAGCGTGCGCGGTGTTTTCCAATTTTGATCATGGTATGAAAAGCCCCACGAATCATTGATGGTGCCGGCGGTTTCGTACAAGCCCAATGGTGATGGCTTGAACCCGGAAAGGTCATTGAAGTCCACATCGGTTTTGGTTATGTCTTCTTTGTGTTTAGGAATTTCATTGTCACCGAGCGAGACATAGTCGTATTTGCCGTTGCCTAGGCGCGAGTTGATGAGGCAGTTTGGCTGCAGGTTGCGAACCGTGTCGTAAATCATCTGGCTTTGCGCTTCTGACAGCGTCATCGGTACATCGAACCAAGCTGTGGCGATGTCGCCGTAGTTGGTCATAATTTCTTTAATTTGCGGCAGAATTTTGCGGTCAAAACAGCGATCGAAGTTTTTTTGCTTTTCATCCGGGAAGTCCCAGCTGTTGTCCCAAGTCGTCCCAGCCGTTTCAACATGGTTGGATTTGTAGCCGCCGCCGTCTGGTTCGTGCCAGTCGAGGTCCTGCGAGTAGTAGAGGCCGAATTTCAGCCCGGCATTGCGACAGGCTTCTGCTAGCTCGCCGATGACGTCGCGGTGGAACGGGGTGGCGTCATAGACGTTGTACGCATCGACTTGGGAGTGATACATGGCAAAACCATCGTGATGTTTGGTGGTAACCACGAGGTATTGCATGCCGCACTTTTTGGCTAACGAAACAATCTTATCCGCATCGAAGTAGATGGGATTGAACGCCGTGGCCAGTTGCTCGTATTCGGCGTTAGGAATTTGGAACTTGGATTGAATCCATTCGGCGTAGACACTCGATGATTCGCCGCGGTATTCCCCAGCCAGCAACGAGTACAGCCCCCAGTGGATCATCATGCCGTACTTGGCTTCTTTGAACCATTTCACTTGATCGTTCACGAAAATGCCCTCCTTTTTAAATGGTTAACTCATCCTTTTTAACAACAATCAGGTCGTAAGCAGCGAGGAGGACGAAGAAAAAGCCGCTCCACAAAATCATATTGCCTGGGCCAGCATTGCCGACCATGCCGCCGAAGAATTGGAAGAAGTACGGGGCCACCAGCCCGCCGATGTTGATGCCGATGATGATAATCGAGGTCGTGAAGTTCATCGAATCTTTTGGCGAATAGTGGACCATTCTGGCGGTTAACGCAGGGTGGACGATGCCGTTGCAGAAGCCTGACACCAGGACCAGCACCAGTAACAGCGGAATCGATTCGGTGAAGGCCATGACGATCATGGTGGTGGCCACGATCAGTTCGGCAATGGCCACGGTATACTTGCCAAACCACTTGGCAATTTTCTCAAACGCCACGCCGGAGACAATCGAGCACAGGACCAAAAAGCCGAAGATGCGGGTTGCGTCGGCGGCCGTGCCGACGTGGTTGTTGACCATGTAGCTGGCCAGCTTCAGTCCAATCGCCGAGTAGAAAAGGCAAACGAAGAGGAAAATAATTGCCAGTTGAATGACGCCGCCGTTGGTTGTTGGCTTGGCTTTGGCCACTTCTTCAACGACCTCGCCACCTTCTTCAACCACGATGTTGTCATAGTGCTTAGGCACCAGCATCATGACCAAAATGATCGGCACCAGCAGGAACAGGAAAACCAAGTAAGTCGTGTGCCAGCTGATGTTGATCAAGAACCCGGCAATGAAAAGCATGATCGCATCACCAATCGAGCCCACCGAATTACGCCAGCCTAATAAGCGATTCCGGGTTTCTTCAGGGAATAAGTCGGTAATGTAAGACACACTCAGCGGGGTGAAAACCCCCATGCCGACGCCAAACATCGCGCGGGAAATCAAGATTGCCGGATAGCTGAAGAAGAACGCCGGAATGATGCCGAAAATCAGCGAAATCGTCAGACCGGCGATGACCGTGTACTTTTTACCCAGCAAGTTGGAGACCAAGCCGCTGATGACGGTTCCCAGCAGGACGCCGGCAGTTGGAATCACCACCAGTAATTCCACGTTGGCGCGGGAGACATCGGAAAAATATTTTTCCATTAACGGGATCGTGCCAGACACGGCATTGCTGACCGATATCAGAAACGAAATCGATAAAATGCCAAGCGCTAAGAACGGCGAGCGCTTGTCTTCGGGGACGTTGGTAGATGTTAACATGATGCCACTTCCTTCGTTAAGTTTTGTCGCGTTTCGTTACCCAACCAGTAAAAGTGCGCCGGCAATGTGCGGTATGACACGGTTTGCGGCGACTAATCAATCGAGGCGCCTGTGAAAATATGAATATTTTAGTATATACTAGTTAGTACATACTGATTATAACCGGCCACTTGTTGAAAGACAAGCAAAAATGAAAGGGTATACATTAGCGGCCTGAAGCTGTTTTTAAGTGGTACCAGGTTCACGCTACCGATTCAGAGGGCGTTTTGCATTGGCGGAAACCTTAAACGCAAGAGCCGATTGTAGGTGCCATTTTTAAATTCGCGCAAACGGTTGCAGTTTAAAAGTAGATCAAATAGTATATACTAAAAAGTATAGATGCGCAGCGGACCGCATGAACTTGAACACCATGAATCCTAGCGACAGTCCGCCCACCAAGAAACCGGAGGCTACAAAATGGCAAAATTTGAAGAAGTCGCAGATGAATTGAGTCGCCGTGTCCGTGATGGCATTTACACCACGAGTCAGCGCTTGCCGTCCGAATATGATTTAGCCAAAGAGTTCGCGGTCAGTCGGTTGACGGTTCGCAAAGCCATCGACCTGTTGATTCGCAAGCAACTGTTAGTCAAATCGCCAGGCAAGGGCACGTATGTCATGTCGTATTCCGATAAAGTTGAAAGCGGGCGGATGGGGCTGCAAGGGTTCACCGAAGCCGCCAAAGCGTACGGCAAAAAAAGCCGCACCGAAGTGATCAGCTTTGGGCCGCTGGAGCCGATCCCGGAAGAAATCGGCCGCGTGTTGGGCTGTGACCAACAAGTTCATAAAACCGTCGACTTATTGGTGCGGCGCCGGTTCTGGGATGAAGAACCGATGACGGTCGAGCATATCGCCATCTGCCACGAATACATCGAAGGCCTGCAGGCACAGGACTTTGAAGGTTCACTCTTTGCACTACTCGAAAAGCGGGTGGCGATTGCCTACTCACATCAGGAAGTCGAAGCGGTGCTGATGGATCCGGATCTGGCCGCGTTACTGGATGGGAAAAAAGGTGATCCGATCTTACTGGTCCATTCCGTGACCTACACGGCGGATGCCAAACCGATTTTGTATGATATTTCCTATTACCGCGCCGACAAGTATTCCTTTAAGTCAACGCTGACCCGCGATCACGTTTGAAGCCAAAGGAGCAGAACCCGGTGAAAAAAGAAATGCTGGCCGCCTTATACGATGCGCAGAGGCCAGAATTCATGGCTGCACTGCGCTCAATCATGCAAATTAAAAGCGTGCGCGGCCCAAGTCGTCCTGACGCGCCACTTGGTTCCGGTCCGCGCGCAGCACTGGACGCAGCGGCCGAGCTTGGCACGGCATATGGCTTTCAAGCCAAGGTGGTCAATAACGCCATGACGTCCATCCAGTGGGGTGACGATGATGAACACTACATCGGCATTGTCGGCCACTTAGATGTCGTCCCGGCCGGTGAAGTTGCGTGGCATTTTCCACCGTACGACCTCACCGAGCAAAACGGTCGCTTGTACGGACGCGGCATTCTCGACAATAAAGGCCCGAGCATGGCATGCTTGTTTGGGATGAAGCTGTTGAAAGAGGCCGGTTATCGACCGACCAAAACGATTCGCCTCATCTTGGGTTCAGACGAAGAAAGTGGTTCGGCTGATGTGCCGCGCTACCTCGCCAGCCAAGCACCGCCTGATTTTGGCTTCACGCCGGATTGCAAATTCCCGGTGGTGTATGGTGAACGCGGGATCGTGAATTATCAATTAACCACGCCGATCACGGATGGGTCGCTCGCTAACATCGGCAAAATCCGCGGCGATCAGGCCAGTGACCATGTTCCTGATCAGCTGGAAGTGACGATTGATGGCCAGCTGATCCGGGTCACCGGCAAACGGGCGCCTAGCAATGCGCCCGAACTCGGCAACAATGCGATCACCCGTCTAGCCGAAACATTGCTCAACCATCCTGCAGTCCACGGACAATTCGCCGACTACTGCCGCTGGTTAGTTACCAAACTAGCCGACCAGCACAATGGCGTGGGCTTAGACATGGCGTTTGCCGATGCGGCCAGTGGCAATCTCATCGTTACCCCATACCAATGGCAAAAGGCAGGCCAAACGCTGACTTTGCGCCTCGCGATGCGTTACCCAGTCACCTACCACGAGGCAGATGTTACGCAGGCACTGGCTGCAGCGGTATTGCCGCGAACAGCCATTGAAGTCATTCGCAGCCTGCCTGGCGTTTTGCACGATCGCCAGGATCCGCGCCTGCAGGACTTAAGCCAAGCCTATGAACAAATCACCGGCCAACCGGGGCAACTCGTCACCACCACCGGCGCAACCTACGCCCGGACCATGCCGAACATTGTGGCATTTGGCCCGTCTTTTCCCGGGCAAAAAGGCATTGCCCATAACGCGGATGAATGGATGGACGAACAGGATCTTAAACTGAATATGCTGATTGATATGACTGCGATGATGAAACTAGGAGGAATGACCGATTGAATAAGACTACGTGGGGCGCAATTGCCACTTGGCGAATGGCGCATGATGGCGTTAAGCAGGCCAGCCAGATGCTGCAAGCCAATAGCAGCGCCGGGGATGCTGTCGAGGCGCTAATCAAAACCGTTGAAGCCTACCCCTATTACAAATCGGTTGGCTACGGCGGCTTACCTAATGAAAATGGCGTCGTGGAAATGGACGCCGCATTTATGAACGGTGATACCCTGGCTCAAGGCGCCGTTGCCGGCATTCACAATGTTTTCCACGCTGTATCGGTGGCGCGGGCACTCAGTCATGAGCACTACAACAGTTTTCTGGTCGGCGAAGGCGCCACACAATACGCGCAATTAAACGGCTTTGAAATGCGCAATATGTTGACCGACCGCGCCAAGCAGCGTTGGGAAAAGCGGCGTCAGGAAATTGCCGACACCAAGGTCAAACCCTATGACGGCCATGACACGGTCGGCGCGATCACGCTGGCACCGAGCGGATCAATGGCCGCGGCTACGTCAACATCCGGTCTATTCATGAAGCGTCCTGGTCGCGTAGGCGATTCACCGCTGTCCGGCTCCGGCTTCTACGTGGACAGTGACGTTGGCGGTGCCGCAGCAACCGGCCTAGGCGAAGACATCATGAAAGGCTGCCTCTCCTATGATATCGTCCGCCGCATGGGCGAAGGCCGAACCCCGCAACAAGCCTGCGATGAAGCCGTCTACCCATTCATCGAAAAGCTGAAGCGCCGCTACGGTAAAGCCGGCGAATTTTCCTTGATTGCACTGGATCGTCAAGGCAATTGGGGCGTGGCAACCAACGTGGAGTTCACCTTCAGCGTCGCCACCGCCAGCCAAGAACCGGCTATTCTGATCGCGCATCCGGGCCCGAACCAAACGACGAACATCGCACCAATCACCCAGGCGTGGCTCGATGCTTATGAAAAGCGTATCAAGGCACCGATTGAATGAGATTATCTTGGAAAAAGAGGAAACAGCCACATGAAGCAGTACTTAGCCATTGACGTTGGCGGCACCATGACCAAATATGCGTTAGTCTCTGACCAAGGCGATTTGTCCGAACAAGGCAAACAAGCAACCGTCCACAGCAACCTAACAGAGTTCACGGCAGCCATCAATCAGCTTATTCAACGCTATCAAACCCAGATTGCCGGCATCGGCCTGGCATTACCCGGCGTTGTGGATCCGCAACGAGGCATCGTCAAAGCCTGCGCTGCCTTACCTTTTTTGGAGAATGTCGCACTAACCACGCGTCTCGCTGATGCTGCCAAAATAACGGTGCCCGTCGTCCTCGAAAATGATGGCAACGCAGCAGCACTAGCCGAATTCTGGCGCGGGCAACTCGCCGGCACTACCAACAGCGCCATGGTCGTCTTAGGCACCGGCGTTGGCGCATCGCTATTCATCAACGGCCAGCTCTACACCGGAAGTCATCAAGTCGGCGGCGAGCCTAGCTTCATGGTCACCAACGGCTTGCGCCCGATCACCCGCGACCAGACTGCAGCCGGACTTTCCGCGGTCAAAACCGTCAACGCCATGGCCGCTGCCCTCAACATCCACCGCGCACCACTTGGCCCGCGCGTCTTCCAAGCGCTCAAACCCAACACGCCTGCCGCAGCCATCCTCGAAATCTTCACCCGCGGGGTGGCAGCCATGATATACAACATGCAAACCGTATTGGATCTGGAAAAAGTCGTCATCGGCGGCGGCATTAGTGCCCAACCAAGCGTTATCGCCGCTATTCAATCAAGCGTGGCGGCGTACCGCGACGTGACGCCGCTTGCTGCGCGCACCATCCAGATGCCGGTGATCGAAGCAGCTAAATACCGCAACGAGGCAAACTTGATCGGCGCAGTGGTGCCGTTGCTGCAACGCACGGGCATCCACTCTAAGTCTTAGCATCGCCAAAGAATCAAATAAAAAACCAACAGCAGCGCAACTTCCAAATGACAATAAGTTGCGCTGCTGTTTTGGATTTTGTCCTTCAAGGAATCACCCATGCAGCTGAAGTGCCAGCTTACTGGCAAACCACTGGCGACCGTCTGCTGATACGGTGACAATGCGCGAATTTGGCGTTTGCTGCACATAGGCGTTGGCTAACAGCCCTTTGAAAAGTGCATGTCCCCACGCACCGCCCAAATGAAAGTCGCGCTCGCTCCAGTCGAGGCAGGCAACGGTGTTTTGGCGTCTGGTACGATCGATGCTATCGGGATCAATGGCCAGTTCCGCTTTCAGAAAATCCTTACCCGCCGACAATACTTCAAGACGATGGTCCGAATGCGCTATTACAAAATGCCGCTCTTCCAACGCATACAGTAAGCTGACCGCGACTTTGCCGGCTAAATGGTCATAACAGGAACGACAATAAGTCATTGCGGTTGCACTTTTCCGCTGACTCAAGCGATGTTCGATTTTCGTGGGAGCCACTGTACTTAAGGATTCAAAAGTGGCCGCTAACTCACTGGAAGCCAAGCGATAGTAATGATGCCGACCGCTTTTGATCTGATTGACAACGCCAATCGCCCACATTCTATGTAAATGATAGCTCACGGTTTGCGGCGTCACAGTCAGCCGCTGCGTGATCTCAGATAAGGTATAGGCTTTGCCGTCCATTAAGACATCAATGATAGCGGAACGGGTGTTATCAGCAAGCATCGCCGCCAAATCCGTCACGTTCGGGGCCGCGACAATTCGATCTTCAGAACATGCCATATTTCGATCCACCTCGATTATTACTTTTGTTATGGTTATACCACTAACTGGTCAAGGAAGGAATGTTGGCAATGCTGGTACCCTACACGACTAAGAAACTCTACTACGCTTATCCAATCTTCATCATTGGTTATCAAGATGACCGTTGCCACTACAATGTAACCACCTGCAGTTCATCATATTCCTTAGGCGACATGTTCACCTTCAGCGTGGCCAACGACGAAAATGTTGCCAAGCAATTGCAAAGAACCCGCCACTGCACGATCAATTACATGACAAGCGCTCACTTAGATCAAATCGAATATGCCGGCTACCTACATCGCCGCGAAAAAATAAACAGTGGGCAGCTGCCACACCAAATTGATCACCAAACTGATCTGCCGATTCTAACGGATGCCTTAAGCACACTCTTCATTGATGTCGAAAAAAGCGTTCCTTATCACGGCTACATCAACTTCATCGGCCACATTAGCCGCCGATTGGTACAAGAAGACGCGCTTCAAAATGGGCGCCTCAATGTTGCCACCATCACGCCAGCGCTTTATGCAGGCGATCAACATCAGCGGGTTTATCGTGAAGTCAATCAGCAAGTCAAAACAACCGGGCAATTCTTCCGCCAGCGGACCCGATTAAGCAAGCACTACGAGGAATAGACGTTAAAAAGTTGGCTTGGATCACGGTCATGCAGGTAAGCCTCTGCATGCATTATTCAAGAAACGCCGGAATGGCTAATGTCCACGACGCGGAAGCTCATCTATGAAGACAGTTGGGAAATGGCAGTCAAAAAAAGTGCCAGCAAAACTGCTAGCACCCAATAGTTAACCCGCTGTCAAACAATGAATGAATCACGAGGCGGATGATGAGCCATCCTTCTGTGGAATCCGCTTAATGACCCGCGCAGGATTACCGGCCACCACCAAATTCGCACCAAAACTGTGCGTGACCGTGGCATTAGCGCCAATCACCGTATTATCGCCAATCGAAGCCCCAGGCAACACCACAGCGCCACCGCCAATCCAGACATTGTTACCGATTGTAATCGGAGCACCTTCACCGATGCGTTCCCGCCGCCTCTCCGGATCAAGGGGATGCGACGCCGAATAAAGCTGCACCAACGGCCCAAACATACAATCATCGCCAATCGTAATCGGCGCAATATCCAGCATCACATTGTTGTAATTGCAAATAAAGTTATCCCCCACATGAATGTTGTACCCAAAATCGCAATGAAAATCAGGCTGAACATAAACATTCTTACCAACACTGCCAAACAACTGCCGAATCAAGCCAATCTTATGCGCATCATCCGTCGTACAGCGATTAATCTCCCGACACAACGCCCGTGCCCGTTCCTCATCCGCCGCCAACTCCTCATCAAAAATACGATAAGGCTGCCCAGCAAGGAACTTCTGCTTTTCCGTCGTCAATGAAATCACTTCCTTGGTTAAATTAAAGCGGTTTCTTTGGGTGGGGGCAAGGGCAGGAGGTTGGGTGGTTGGGACAGAAGGTTTGATTTAGAAGTTTGGCCAATGAAAAAGTACTGACCTCATTTATTACGGTGAGGACAGTACTTTTTTGAATTTAAAAGAAATCAGACTTTGTTTGTTTTATCCGTTTCAAGTTTGGCAAGTGTTGATTTGAGTTCGTCCCAGAATTCATCTTCGCCAATACCAGTTAGTAATCCAGTTCCGTTAATCACAGGAATCCCATAGTCCGCTTTTGGCAATGGGCTAGTAAAAACGATCAAGTCATAATGACCACTATCGACTAATTGCTTTGCCTCTGTCGGTCTTGCTTCGGTGGCGTTGACATGATAGCCATCACTTTTTAAGTTATCCGTGATCTCACCGGCTATCATCGATGATGTCACTGTACCAGAACCGCAGACAGATAACAGATTAATTCGCTTGCTCATAGTGCTTACCCCTTTTATCATAGTGTAGAAAGCCCTTACATCGAAACAATTATGGCATTCATTTTTTGAAATTGCAAGGATTTAGCTTTTCTATCATTGGCAAATTGTTTGCAAAAAAGATATAATTGGTTTGCAAACTGGTCGTTAATTATTTTAAAGAGGGACTTCGGAGGTAATCGTATGAAAATCGATGAACGCAGGCGTTATATCCTAGACGCCGTTAATCAAAATAAAAATGTGAGAATTTCAGCGTTGAGCAAGAAGATGGCGGTCTCACGGGAAACCATTCGCAAAGATATTTATAACTTGGCGGAGAAGGGGCTCGTTAGCGCGATCAGAGGCGGAGCAGAGGCAGTCGATGATGATCCGACATCACGATTTGATCAGCGGAAAGCGGTCAATCAAGATGCAAAACGTGAAATGGCACAACGAGCTCTGTCGTATATAAAAGATGGCGCCACGATTTTCTTGGACTCTGGAACCAGTTCATATGAATTAGCTGAAGCCCTTAAGCAGGAACCTCGCCATGATTTATCAATCATTACTAGTTCCACCTTTGTAGCGCAGACTTTGCTTGTTATGAAAGGTATCCAAATTGTTTTGCTTGGCGGTGTCGTCCGTGGAGATGAAGGATCGGTATCAGGGCCAATTGCCTTGCAAGCAATTGAGTCGATTTATGCTGACGTTGGCTTCTTTGGCTGTGGAGGGATCGATGAAGTCTCAGGTATTACGAACCGCTACTTGGAAGAATCCCAAACGGCCAAAGCAATGAAACAGCATTGCCGAACAAGCATTGTTTTGGCGGATCATAGTAAATTTGGCGCTAGCTCATTAGTCAGCATGTTTAAGTTAGATGACGTTGATTTTATCATCTCCGACTCTGGCATCAATAAGGATCTAGTTCAGCATATAGGCGTGAAAAACCTTGTAGTTTGAACATTGAGCTTTGAAAATTTGCTTCGACAAAAAAGCTCCTCTGTAGCAGCATTCCGATTTTGAACATTGGAAGATGCTTGCAGAGGAGCTTTTTAAACTATTTCCCAAGGAGGAAGAAACTTACTTCAACGGTTCCCATTGCCATTCTTCGACTTCCGGCAGATCGGTCCCGGCTTCACGAATGAAGTCGTGGTGCTTCTGCAGGAGATCATCCATTTCCTGCATCAGATGAGCGCCTTTTTCCGTGAAGTCCGGCACATCCAGGACAGCTTCCTTGACTAAGTGGAAGCGATCCAAGTCGTTCCTTACCCGCATATCAAATGGGGTCGTGATGTCGCCTTCTTCACGATATCCGTGAACATGCAGGTTGTGGTTATGGCGATCAAAGAAGATATCCTTGATCAGGTCATCATAGCCGTGATAAGCGAAGATGACTGGTTTGTCTTTGGTGAAGTACATATCGAATTCGTCATCGGACAAACCACGCGGATCGTCTTTCTTCAGCTTAAGCAGATCAACGACATTGATGAAGCGAATCTTGAGATCCAGCAAGGCCTTGTGCAGGATGGAGATGGCGGCCAGACTTTCCAGTGTTGGTTCCGAACCGGCTGCCGCAATGACCAGATCCGGCTCAGCGCCTTGGTCGGTGCTGGCCCAATCGATGATGCCGAGGCCTTTTTCAACCAGATCCTTGGCTTCGGTGTCCGTAAACCACTGCGGACGCGGATGCTTGCTGGAAACGATCAGGTTAATCAGTTGCTTGGAGTCAACGGCCTTGTCGAAGACCCGCACCAATGTGTTGGCATCGGCAGGCAAATAAGCACGGATGTACTTGGTCTTCTTTTCCGCCAAGTGGTTGATGACGCCAGGATCCTGATGGGAGTAACCGTTGTGATCCTGCTGGAACGCCGTGGAAGAAGCGATGACGTTCAAAGATGGCACATCAGCACGCCAGTCAGCTTCTTCATGGGCATTGCGTAACCACTTGAAGTGCTGGGTGAGCATGGAATCAACCACGCGCAGGAAGGATTCGTAGCTGGCAAAGAAGCCATAACGGCCGGTCAGGGTATAAGCCTCTAACATACCTTCGTCCATGTGTTCGGAAAGCATTGAATCAATGATTCGGCCATGTGACGCCAACAGGGCATCATATGGCGGGTCGGTTGGTTCCATCCATTGCCGTTTCGTGGCTTCAAAGACTTTATTCAACCGATTGGACAAGGTTTCATCCGGTCCAAAGCCGCGGAAATTCTTGTTCTTATCATTGAGCTTGATCAGGTCACGAATGTAGGCGCCGAGCACCATCATGTCTTGACCTTCGATGGCGCCATGATCCTTGTTATCCAAGGCGTAATCAGATGGGTTTGGCTTCTCCAGATGCTTGGCCAGCTGACCACCATTCGTCACCGGATTCATCGCCATACGTTTGTCACCCTTAGGAATAATCGCCTTAATGTCAGCTTTCAGGGTGCCATCGTCATTAAACAGTTCTTCCGGGTGGTAGGACTTCAACCAGTCGACGAGTTGATCGGCATGTTGCATATCGCCTTGGTCCACCGGAATAGGGATCTGATGCGCACGGAAGGAACCTTCGATCGGTTCGCCGTCCCATTCTTTCGGACCGGTCCAGCCTTTAGGGGCGCGGAAGACCAGCATTGGCCACGCCGGACGACTTTCATCATCGTTGTCCTTAGCGTTCTTCCGAATCGCCTGGATCTCTTCGATGATCTTGTCCATTTCGGCTGCCATAAGCACATGCATCTTGGCCGGATCTTTGCCTTCGACAAAATGCGGATCCCAACCCAAGCCTTTGAAGTAATCTTCCAACTCTTCATGGGATTCACGCGACAAAACGGTTGGGTTGGCAATCTTGAAACCATTCAGGTTCAAGATCGGCAGCACCGTTCCATCGGTTACTGGATTGAGAAACTTATTGACTTGCCAAGAGGTTGCCAACGGACCAGTTTCCGACTCGCCATCACCTACGACAACCGCCGCAATCAAGCCTGGATTGTCCAGCACCGCGCCGGCTCCATGAAGGATAGAGTAACCCAGCTCGCCGCCTTCGTGAATGGAGCCCGGTGTCTTTGGATCGGCATGTGACGCAACGCCGCCAGGGAATGAAAACTGTTTGAAGAGCCGTTGTAAGCCCTGCGCGTTCTGTTCAATCTTTGGATACAGTTCAGAATAACTGCCATCCAAATAGGAGTTAGAGACCATCACTTGGCCGCCATGACCCGGACCTTCAATGTAAAACATGTTCAGATTGTACTTGTTAATGACCCGATTCAAATGGGCGTAAATAAAGTTTTGACCCGAAATCGTTCCCCAGTGGCCGATTGGGTGCACTTTAACATCTGACGCCTGCAATGGCCGCTTTAACAGCGGGTTGTCTTTCAAGTAAAGCTGACCGACCGACAGATAGTTAGCCGCCCGCCAATACTTATCGACTTCAGCCAGATAGTCTTTCGACGAATAGTCGGTGGTTTTTTCAATTGTTTGGTCCATAATTGGCAATCTCCTTTGCAAAATGTTCGCATATTGTTGTCTACAAACCGTATAGTATATCTAAATGTAACCGATTGCAATTGTTAATTCGCTAAAAGGGCAAGATGAGCACAAAAAATCCGTAAAAAATTCGAAGCAGACTTTTTGCCAAGATAAATAATGAGCGAAGTTTAGGATTAAGAACTTGAAGTGCATCTATACTTAAGAAGGAATGCCTATAAATAAAGGGGAGTTAACGATGCATTAGTTTTTATGAACCTTGTTAAGAAATTTGCAATCTCAATAAACACTATATGCCTTAAAATTCTTTGCTAAAAAATTTAATGCAATGTTGTTGCAAACAAAAAGCAAAGGTGATACATTGATGACGTTGAAAGCGTTTCCTTCTTGTTTCTGACGGGGACAGATTTCAGGTAACAAACAAAGCTATAAGCGATTTTCAGGGTGTGTGAAAGGAGAAAGCCAGATGGCCTTAAAATTTGAAGAGGCGTTTATCTACCCAAAGCTAGACGCCAAAAGTTATGAAGATGCGGTTCGTAAAATGTCACAAAATCTCTTAAAGGAAGGTTATGTCACTTCTGAATATCCCGATCAAGTGCTTGCTCGGGAAAAGAATTTTCCGACAGGATTGGTATTGGCAAACATGAATATTGGTATTCCGCACACGGAAGCTGAATATGTCAAGAAAACAGCTGTAGCGGTTGCCACTTTAAGAGAACCAGTTAAAGTCCACAGCATGATTGATCCGGAACAAGAATTACCGGTCAGCATGATGTTTATGATCGCCGTTAGCGATCCTAAAGGACAAGTCACAATCTTGCGCGAATTGATGCGCCTTTTCCAAGATCAAGATTTGATGGAAAAAATTATGTCAGAAGATACAGCATCAGGGATTTATAAGTTATTGAAGCCAAATACCGTTAAGGAGCAAAGCAGCAAATCTTAGGAGGATGGAATTTATGAGCAAACGTATTAATTTATTGGCAGTTTGCGGTTCGGGAACTGTAACGTCATCTATGGTCGCTGGTGAAATCCAAGATGAACTAAGCGATGACGGTTACACAGTCAAGGCAACAGAAGCTCGGCCAACAGAAGCCAAACAGTTAATTGATAGTGGCAAATTTGATTTAGTAGTATATACAAGCCCACTCCCTAAAGCTAACTATGGAGTTCCGGTTATAAATGGGACAGGCTTGTTGACTGGCATTGGTGAGGACGAATTTTGGGAAGAACTTAAAAAGACCGTTGCTGGAATTAGTGCGAAAGCTTAGAGCTCTTTGTTAGTTCTTATACAAAATCATCAATATACGAGGAGATGCCGAAATGCTAACGACAGTAAAGCTCGTCTTTGACACTTTTGGAGCAAACGTCTTTGTTCCGATTATCTTATTCTTCATCGCCTTAATACTAAAAGTTAAGACCCAAAAAGCTTTTCTCTCGGCTTTATATGCCGGTGTTGGGTTGACTGGATTCACTCTATTATTGAATTCATATACACCGATCATTAGTAAAGTCATTAAAAAGATGGTTAGTGACACAGGTGTTAACTTGCCTGTTTTCGATATTGGTTGGCAAGGGGCATCGCTTGTGGCTTACTCCACCCAAGCAGGTATGATCTTTCTGGTTGTGGCATTTATTCTGCAAACAGTTTTGTTCTTAGTTCGTTGGACAGATGTCTTTCAGCCTTCGGATTTATGGAATAACTACTCCTACATGGTTTGGGGTTCGATGTGTTATTACGTCACAAAAAACATGTGGCTTTCGCTACTCTTGATGTGCCTCTTAAATATGTACAGTCTTCTTCTTTCAGACTCCATCGCTCAACGATGGTCAACGTACTATGGCTATCCTAGAACGACCATCATTGCCTTGCATAATTTGGAACCGGCAATTTTTGGCATTTTAATGGATCCTATCTGGAACAAATTGCACATCAACAAAATCAAATTAAGTCCTGAGTACCTTCAAGAAAAGTTGGGATTCTTAGGAGAACCGATTTCGTTGGGATTTTTCTTAGGATTTCTGCTAGGTATCCTGGGGAACTTTAAACATCTCGGCGAATTAGCATCTTGGGGACAAATTACGCAAGTGGCGATTGCTACAAGTGCAATTATGGCTATCTTCCCTAAAATTGCCGGTATTTTTGCTCAAGCTTTTGCACCTCTTTCCCAAGCTGCCAGTCGCTCGATTCGTAAAAGCAATAAAGGCAAAGCGGCAAATCAACCTGAAGGTAAAAAGCCTCGTCTATGGTTCTTGGGTGTCAATGATGCGGTTGGTTTTGGTGAAACAGCCACTCTGATTACAGGAATTTTACTGATTCCTATCATGGTTGTTCTGGCTATCTTGTTACCAGGTAATAAAGTCTTACCGGTTATTGATTTGCTTGCGATCCCATATTGGATTGAAGGTCTGATCGCGTTGTCGAACGGTAACATGGTCAAAACAATGATCAATGCCGTCATCTGGTTCAGCTTAGGGCTTTATATGTGTACCGCAACTGCTCCTTTATTCACACACATTGCAAGTTCAGGAATTGGCGTTGCTATTCCAACAGCTGCATTGATGGTCACAAGCTTTAACATTCTTGGCAAGCCGTTCTTTGGCTTAATCTTCTATGCCTTTTTAAGCCAAAACATTTTTTGGATAGGGTTGACTATCATTCTTTACTTCGTTTTATGGGCAGCGTTCCAAAAGAACAAAGAGAAATTCCGTGCTTATTTGGAACGGGCTGCTGCTAAGAATGCCACTGCGGCAACCGATGATTGATGTTTGGAAAGATTAGAACAAGTTGTTAACGCGGACGAAAGATTTAAAAAAGGTGGGCAATATTCTCATGGTTAATACAATGAAAGCTGCTGTGTTGATTAGTGCTGGTAACGTCGAGTACAAAGATGTCCCGGTTCCGGAAATTTCTGATGACGATTTTCTGATTAAAGTTGCTTATTCAGGCGTTTGCGGTTCAGATCTACCCAGAAGCCAAAAAGAAAATGGAGCTAGACTGTATCCGTTGATTATGGGGCATGAATTTAGCGGTACAGTGGAAAAAATGGGCGCCAACATCGAAGGTTTTAAGGAAGGCGATCATGTTGCCATTGCGCCGTTGCTGCCTAATCCGGATTCGATTTACACCAAAATGGGATTGTATGGGTTCAGCGAACACTACAACTTGATAGGGACAGGTAGCAATGGCGGATTCGCAGAATACGTTAAAGTGCCCAAAGGTCATGTTTTGCATCTGCCTGACTCAGTTGATTTAAAGACAGCAGCTGGCATTGAACCGGCTACGGTTAGTGGATATGGATTAGCTCGCGGGCACATTCAAGCTGGAGATACTGTGGCAATTCTTGGTGCCGGATCAATCGGCCAGTTTGCGATTCAGAATGCAAAACTTTATGGCGCAAGCAACGTCATTGCTGTTGATGTATTTGACGACAAACTTGAATTGGCGAAAAAGCTTGGTGCGGATTATACGATCAACGGAAAGACGCAGGACGTCATTTCAGAAGTTAAAAAGATTACCAAACATGGGGTAGACGTTGCCGTTGACTGTGCAGGTAGCCGATTCACTGAAATTGAAGCCTTGGAAATTACGCGGCGAGACGGCAACGTTGTCTATATCGGTATCTCAGGAGATGATTTGCCGATTCCTAAAGATGTCTTTGAACAATATGTTTTGCGCGGCGGCTTGAATATTCACGGATCATGGATGTCATACACCATGCCATATCCTGGTCGGGCATGGGATATCGTCATTGATGCCATGAGCAAAGGCCGGCTGAACTTTAAATCAATGATTTCACATGAGATTAGTCTAGATCAGCTCGGAGATACCTTGAAGAAAATGTACAACAAAGAAATTGAATTTAACAAGGTAGTCGTAAAGATCAATCAAGATATCGATTAACAAAATCGCTGATGCTGGAAGCGCCACTACTAGGAAGGAAGAGATTTTAAAATGTTAGAATCTTTAAAGAAACAGGTTTACGATGCCAATATGCAGCTACCTAAATTAGGTTTGGTTACTTTTACCTGGGGAAATGTATCTGGAATTGACCGAGAAAAAGGCCTATTCGTTATTAAACCATCGGGTGTTGCCTACGAAGATCTTACGCCAGACGATATGGTGGTGGTTAACCTTCAAGGGGAAGTAGTGGAAGGTGATTTAAACCCTTCTAGTGATACGCCAACCCACACGGTATTGTATAACGAATTTCCAGACATTGGCGGCATTGTTCATACCCATTCACCTTGGGCAGTTGCATTTGCCTCAGCTCATATGGATGTGCCGAATCTAAATACGACGGCTGCCGACACTTTCTATGGTGATGTTCCAGTCTCTGAAGCATTAACTAAACAAGAGATTGAGGAAGCTTACGAAGAAAACACAGGCAAGGTAATTGTTAAGACTTTCAAGGACAGGGGAATTGATCATAACGCCGTTCCTGCAGTCATTGTTAGTCAGCACGGCCCGTTTAGTTGGGGCGCAACACCAGAAAAAGCAGTTTACAACGCAAAAGTTCTCGAGGTAGTTGCCGATATCGATTATCATGCCCTGACGTTAACACATGCGGATGTTCATGTTCCTCAGTATCTGCTGGATAAGCACTATTATCGTAAGCACGGGAAAAATGCATATTACGGGCAGAATAATGCTAAGTCAAAGAGCCATGCCGTAAAACTTTAAGCTCTGCGTTCGTTGTCCGCTTAAAAAATTTTTGGAAAAAGGCTGGAAGTTAGATTCTTATTCAACGATCCGAAGCATTTGAGATATGCGATTGAATCGGTGAAAAACTTGTATTAAAGCTGAAAAATACTCCGCGATCGCAGTTGAGCATTGACTACGATTGCGGGGTATTTCATATCACTATGGTTTTTTGGTTGTCTCTTCGAAATGTATCTATTTGTCATCATGTCGGTTTAACTCAACAATGACACGATAAGTTTCTGGCTTAAGCGCCCATTGCATACCTTTATCGATTTCGGACAAAGGCACGGTACCCGCGATCAATGGCTTTACATCAACACTTCCGTTATTTAGCAACTTCATAGCTTTAAGAAAATCGACAGAATCTGAGTTTGCGCTGCCCATTAACTTTGTCATTCGCCGATGAAGGGTGTGAGGACTAATAGAAATTGGCGTGTCTGGATGAAAAGAGCTGTATAGAATAACTCGCCCATCAATAGCAGCCATTGATACGGCCTGTTCGGCAACTGGCGAAATAGGCAGGGTGTCGAATATAACGTCTGCACCTTTTCCGTTTGTTAATGTATTAATTGCGTTAACTGGGTCCAGATGTTTAGGATTGATTATTTCGTGAAACCCAAGCTGTTTCAAAAATTTTTGCCGATTTCCATCAGGTTCACTGACAATAACACGCGCACCACGCTCTCGTGCAAGCATCGCATGGAATACGCCCATAATGCCTGCACCAATGACCACGACATCATTACCCAATTCAACCTTTGCCGTATCTACGCTATGAACGACACAAGACAACGGCTCGGCAAGTGCCGCTTCTTCGTAGGTTAATTGATCACCAATTTTAAAGAGTTTAGTCACCGGAACGGCTAAGTACTCTGCGAGCCCGCCCATACCGCGAATGTTTAAACCGCCAACATGATTTTCGTAAGAGAACTGGGTGCAACTTCCTTCGTGGCCTGTCCGGCAATTATCGCAGTAGCCGCAAGAAGTCAGCAGGCCAACAACAACCCGGTTTCCGATTTGCCATAAATCGGTGTCAACTTTTTTCCCAACATCAATGATAATTCCTGCTTCTTCATGACCGCCAATAAATGGAAAGTGAACTTTGTTGATACCTGTATAAACTCGTTGTTCCCACGTACAAAGGGCACACGCCTTAATCTCTACGAGGACCTCGTCTTCTTTGATATTAGGTTTATTGATTCTTTCAACATCTAACTGTTCAATATCGTTGAAAATTGCTGCATTCATAGTTGCCATAATTTTAGCCTTCCTTTTTGTTCTTTTTTTCGTAGTTTTTAAATATCTCGAAAGCCGTGTTTGCATCAGCATTGTTATGAACTATTGCATTCAAGCCAGCTACTATTCCAACTGGGCTCTGACTCTGAGTGATATTTCGACCGACAGCTACACCTCGGGCACCGATCTCAATACAATGTTGGACAAACTTGAAGTAAGTTAGTGTGTCAGTCTTTGGACCGCCTAAAGCTAGAACAGGCTGACTGGTACTTCCTGTGATCAGGGCATCTTCTTCAGTACCTGTAAATCGTGTCTTAATAATGTCAGCACCAAGTTCTGCGCTCAGTCGAACGGCAGTTGCAATATAATGTGGATCATTTGACTTTGGGGAAGTAACTGGATAGCCAAACGGCAAAGCTTCTGCAATGACTGGCACTTTCCACTTTGCTGACTGATGCGCCAGTTTGGTCAGCATGTGATTAGAATCAGCTTCTCTTTTTGAGGCACCAGGAAATGTCATACAGACGACTCCTGATGCGCCGAGTTTAAGCGCATCTTTAATATCGAAAAAGAGTTGTGTGTTAGGCACTGATGAATCGTAAATTTCAGTATTTGCATCCACACGAAGTACAGTTGTTACCTTAGACAGTTCATGTTCATAAGTCTTAGCTTGACCGTACGTGACTAAGGCAGTATCTAAACCGGCATCAACTAATTGGTCAATTTGTAAACTCGTGTCGTCAATACCTGATGTGGTCATTGAAAAAGCAAAGCCATCTAACGCAGCAACAACTGCTCTGCCATCTGCTGCGAATATTTGATTCATTCTCCTAAATTTGCTCATAATCGTTTTCCTTATCCTTTCATTACAAAAACGCCCAAAAACTCCTGAAACAGGAATTCTTGAGCGTCTCCTTACGTTGCTCTATGCAGATCTTTAGTTTTAACTATCGATGGTACATGGTTTCATCAATCGCATCAACAGGTCTTTGTTAGTCAGCTTTTTCTGCCGCTGATGATGCTCGTGGTTACCACAAATCTTTCTGGCTAGTTGCAATAAGTTGATAGCCTGACGAAAACGCTAATTTAACTTGGTTACGAGTTTCTAACAAGCCACTTGCGATTAACGGCTTGTGTGTAACCATTTGTTTAATGCGTTTAACTTCAGCAATCGCACCAACGGCTGGCAAAACTTGAACAGCATCATAACTGTCAGAATTTTTTAAAAAATCGTGTGCCTTTGCCAAAGAAAGTGAATCAATTAAAGGAAGCCGATAGATCGTTGTCATTCCCCAATGTTTTCCTTGACTAAGTGCTCGAACATTAGCACTTAAAATACCATCTAATTTATACAAGTTTTTCAGCAAATGCATGCCGATATCATCCGATTTAAAGCCGCCTAAGATATCGATATGCGCCACTGCCTGTTTTTGATTTTCATGGATAGCATGGACAAATTCTCTCAAATTTCCAATCGAAACCCCAGATAGTAAAATAACCTTTGAGGGCACGCGCAATGCATAGTTGAGATCACGACCATTTATCAACGATGGAATGACCATTGATGTGTCAAAAATAACAAAATCACCTCCATGTACGTCATACGGCAAAGTCCCTTGATAAGTTTTTGTTATCCCAAGCCACTGTTTACTGACCGACGGCTGCTAACAATTTATTGACTTGTGATATTGGATCACTAGCGTCAAAGACGTAGGAACCAGCAACGAAAATATTAGCACCGGCTGCCGCACAATCCTTAATGGTTATATCGTTAATACCCCCATCTACTTCAATGTTAAATTTCAAACCTAAATTATCTCGTAACTCAGCCAATTCTTGAACCTTATTGACCATTTGAGGAATAAACTTTTGCCCGCCGAATCCGGGGTTAACAGTCATAATTAGTACTTGGTCCACAAGTGGCAACACTTCCCTTGCAGCGTCAACCGGTGTTCCTGGATTCAAAACCAGTCCGGCTTTTGCTCCAAAATTCTTAATTTCCTGAAGAACACGATATATATGCACTGATGCTTCTAAATGCACCATGATGACGTCGCCACCAGCCTTTGCAAATTCTGGTGCAAACTTATCGGGATTGTCAATCATCAAATGGCAATCAAGCTTTAATGATGTTGATTTGTGGAGATCTGCAATCATCTTTGAACCGAAAGTAATGTTGGGAACAAAGTGACCGTCCATTACGTCAACATGAAGCATATGAATGCCAGAATCTTTAACTTTATTGATATCCTGCATTAAATTTGAAAAGTTAGCACTTAATATTGAAGGCGCAATTTCAATTGACATTTTCTTTTCCCCCGAATAATTCTGGTTAATCCTAAATAATCCAGAATAAACCGCCAACGACACCGATTCCGACAAGTATTAATAATACCGTAGTGGGTTTGAACTTTTTTCGCAAAAGATAGTAGGTGAGTAGGGTGACAGCCATAGGGAGTAAACCGAGAACCAGTTTATCAAGTATCCCGGTTTGAACCTTCATAACGGTTTTACCCAAGTGCAATTTCGCCGGAGTGGAGATCTTAACGAAGGTTGCTGACAGTGCACCAATGACAATGGGTCCTAATGTTTGCGCATAAGTCATCACTGTCGGTAATAATGATCCCTGTAAGATCTTCGCTATTCCTTCTTTACCTAAGTTATAGCCTTGCATCCAAGCAAGATACCCGATGGACCAGATAATCGCTAAGTGCAAAACAGCAAAAAGAACAGGTCCCATTAAAATATTTCCTTTTGCCGCAAAACTAATAGTAAATGACAGCAAAATTGGAATTAAAGTACCTTGCCATAGAGTATCACCTATCCCAGCCAAAGGGCCCATCAAACCAGTTTTCAGTCCGTTGATGGTTTCATCAGTAATCGGTGCACCATTAGCTTTTTGCTCTTCCATCGCAATGGTAACGCCAAGAATGGAGCCGCCAAAGTGTGGTTCGGTGTTGAAGAATTGCATGTGTCGTAATAAAGCGGCTTTCATTTCTGCTTCATCATCGCCGTATAATTTCTTAAAGATAGGTGAAAGGGCATGAATCACCCCAGTAGCTTGTAAACGTTCGTAGTTGTAATTGGCGTGTGAGAAGAATGTCCACCGCCAAAAAGCCTTAACCACGTCACGCTTGCTTAATCTTTTTGCATTAGGCTTTTTTTCCGAGGGGAGTTCTTTTTCTTCGAGTTGTTCTTTTTTGTCTTCTTCACTCATGCTTGTTCACCTCGTTTCAGGAATAACTGGGTGTAAATATAGGCTATGATTGCTGCAAAGATAGCGATTGGCAAAATTGCGAGTTTTGAGTAAACGGCAACCATGAATCCCAGAAGAAAGAACACAATAGTTCCTTTGCTGCTCATTGCATGCAAGTTCATCGCGATCCCTAGAGCAGGTAAAATACCACCGATAACTGTTAATACATGCAATGGTGTACCAGCTAATCCACCAATAACCTGCTTGACCGGTCCTGCACCGAAATATGCTGCCAGCATAGCGGGAATGACGGAAAAAAGAAACATAGTTATCTGGGGCGGCCATACATGCAAGAAATCAATTCGTTTCAAATTTCCTTCTTCTGCTGCCTTGTCTGCCATGTGAACAAAAGTAATATCCACCGTCATATGAAGAACCCATATCATGGTCCCAACAAGGCTGATGGGTACGGCTAGTGTAATTGCGACTGATGGGGAAACGTTGGATGCCATGCCAAGGGCGGTACCCAACGTACCAGCTAATGCCGTATCCATAGGGACAGCACCACCGGCACCAATCCAAGCTAGAAAAGGCAGCTGAATAGCGGCACCGTAGATTGTTCCTTTAACCGGATCGCCCAGAATCAAGCCAACTAAAGCTCCGTTTACCAAGGGACGCATGATAGTGTGAGTGCCTGCTAGGGAAACCCAAGGCGTCCCCATCTGACCAAGGTAGTAAACAACCCCAATCAGGAATGCTTGCCAGAGATGAATTGTCATATCTCTATTCCTCCATTTTTACTTCAACAAGTTTTTAACATCAGTTGCTCCATCGCTGGGTACAATTTGAATTTTGACGTCAATGCCTGCATCAATTAGCTTTTGCATAATAGCTTTTTCGTCGTCTGAAGCGGAAATATTTTTAAAAAACTTTTTTCTTTGAGGATTTGCACCCATACCGCCAATAACAACTTTGTCAATTTTGACGCCTGCATTTACCAAATCAAGGAAAGCTTTGGGAGTTTTTGCTAGTAAAAGTAGCTTATCGTTACCGTGTTCCCCCTTTAGGAAATCTGGCCCTTCGGCAACGCTTAAGACATCTAACTTGATTCCTTGAGGTACTGACATGGACATAATGCTTTTTAGAAAATCATCCTTTGCTGTGGCATCATCGATAATGACAATGTGATTACCCTCCGTATACTGCAACCAAGCAGTCATGACCTGGCCGTGAATTAAGCGATCATCAACACGTGCTAATACGATCTGTGACATGATAATTCCCCCTTAATGTTTTGTTTGCGAAGTGTGTGCATTTAGTTCATCCCAAAAGTTTTTGATACCAACTTTAGCGGTTTCAAATGCAGCATTCGTGATCTGTTCAATATTTTGCCCCATCATTCGTGCATTGATTGCTTCAATAATCATCGGCAAATTGACCCCTGTGATCAGCTGGATTTTGACATTCTTGATTCTACTTGCGCAAAGTGCTGCTTGATTGTACGGACTAGCGGCAAAAAGATCAGTGAACACAATGACACCGTCACCTTCATCTTCTTGTCGGATTAATTTTTCCAACTTCAATCCAAATTCAGAGACATCATTGCCTTCGAACAAACCAATTTCGCCAATGTTCTCTTGTTCTCCAATAATTAACTTCACTGCGTCCAAAAACCCTGACGCTAACTTCCCGTGAGTTGCAATGACAAAACCTACCATACTTTCAACTTCCTTCTTTCATAGAATCATCACCGTTCATAGTTGACTTACAGCAGTTACCATTCAAATTTCAGAACGGCTTTGTACCAAGCCTTACTTGCAACAATTTCCTCAAATGCTTTATTTAAATCGGACGCGTTTTTGATAATCATTTCTTTTTGAGGCAAGAGTTTACGAAGCGTGTCTTGATATGCTTGACTTTGACTCATAGCTTTAACGACTTCTTCAAAGTCAGGTGTTGTCGAACGGCTAGTTCCATAGAACGTCAAACCCTTTTCCAAAATATCTCGGGTATCAATTGGAACCAAATCTTCGCTAACACCCATTAAGACAAACTTACCTGTTCGCTTGATGACTTTAATGCCTTCGTTAATAGCACTTGAGCTAAAGTTTCCGCCCGTTGCTTCGAAGATCACATCGAATTGTTCACCAGCGTGGTCGAAATCATAATCTGTAACCAATTCTTTGTTAGCAAAGTCAAATTCATTCAGTCGGTCGGGAATTGCACCGAACACAGTCAGGTGTTCTTTATCAATGCCGCGAATATAATGCAAAACGGCCGCCGCCATGTAGCCAACAGGTCCATCACCAAATAATGCAACGCGGCAGTTTGGTTTTGATAATGCTTCTGCAACATGACTAGTTGCGTGATACCCCACAGTGCTGACCTCAGTTAGAATTGCAATTTCATCTGGAATGTTGTCTGGGAGAGGGACAACCGCACGATCCGGCTGCACTAAGTCACTTTGCGCAATTCCGTCATAACCACTGCTTAAAAAGACTGAGTCGACACTGTAATTATCAGGGATTGGATCTTTCTTTGTTTCCCCTCGTAACATATAACCAGGAACATTCGGGACGATTACAACTCGCTGCCCTTTTTGGAATTTGTTGCTCATTGTTTCTTTGATTGTCCCAATGCCCTCGTGCAACAAAGCCATAGGTAACTTTTTAGCCAATGCCTCTGGGCGTCTTTTACCAGCAAAGTAACGATCATCCGCATGGCAAACGCTTGCCATTAGTGGCTGAATATTGACAAATCCAGGCTTTAGTTCGTGCTTTAACATAACCTCTTCAATATCTCCAGGCTTCAATAACCTGTAAGACTTTGACGTAATTTCCTTGCTTCTAACTGCATTGTTTAACATGATATAAGCCTCCATCTTTTTGCAACCGTTTTCAAGAAGGACTATAGCACGAGGTTTTGTACTTTGCAACATTTTGCTATTTGTATATTTGCCATAATTTGCAAATTGATGGCGCGATGCCTTGATTTATCAAGTATCGAACGAGGTTTAGGAATGTTAATATTGCCTTATACTTTGGGGCGTGCTTAGACAAGTTAAATCAACATTTGGAGGCGATCTTGGTGAATTATATTGAACGGCAGCAAAGTATTTTAAAACAATTGAACAGTAACGGAAGCGTGCGTATCTCTGAGTTAGCGAAAGACTTATCTGTTTCGCGCGAAACGCTTAGGAAAGATATCGCCGAGTTAGGGAACCAAGGGAAACTACAAGTGATCCGCGGCGGGGCTGTGCTGAATAAACCCGTGAATGAAACGATTTATGACCAAAGACGCAAAGAGAACTTCCAAGAAAAACTCTCGATCGCGCGGAACGCTGTCAAACTCATTTCTGAGGGTGATTCTGTATTCTTGGGTAATGGCACAACTGCCGCACTGGTGGCTCAGGAAATCAAGGAGCACGAATTTAAGAATGTTGTGGTTATCACTACGTCAATTAATGTCCTTCTGGAACTACGATATGCAGAGTCGGTTCAGTTGGTTTTGCTCGGCGGAGGGCTTCGTCGTATTGAAGGTTCACTGTCTGGCCCCTTGACGCTTGCCAATATCGACAGTGTCTTCTGCGACATTGGCTTTTTTGGTTCTGGTGGTGTAAGCATCAGTCGTGGCGTGACAAATCATTATTTTTCTGAAATTGAGGTGGACAAAAAGATGATGCAGCATTGCCATAAAAAGGTGTTGCTGGCAGATCATTCGAAGTTCACTAAGATGAATCCCTTTAGAACAGCTTCGATAAGTGATTACGACGTCATTTTGTCTGACAAAGGTCTCAACACTGAGACTATCTCGGCAATGGAAAAACACGGTGTAAAGGTCATTGTTTAAGAATGTTAATGGCGGTGTCCTTATCGTCATTCTTAAAAATAATTTTGAAAGGGGTTTCAAAATTTTGGTTGTGTGGTATTATTGCTATGCAAACAAACGCAAAGTTTAGCAAAGGAGATTGCCAATTATGGACCAAACAATTGAAAAAACCACCGACTATTCGTCGAAAGACTATCTGGCTGAAGTCGATAAGTATTGGCGGGCGGCTAACTATCTGTCGGTCGGTCAGCTTTACTTGAAAGACAACCCGCTGTTAAAGCGGCCATTGCAGGCGTCAGATGTTAAAGTGCACCCAATCGGCCACTGGGGAACGATTTCGGGTCAAAACTTTATTTACGCCCATTTGAATCGGGTCATTAACAAGTACAATCTGAACATGTTTTACATTGAAGGTCCGGGTCATGGCGGCCAAGTGATGGTCTCTAACTCCTATTTGGATGGCAGTTATTCTGAACTGTATCCAAAGATTGAACAGAACGCGCAGGGCTTACAACGGCTCTTCAAACAGTTTTCATTCCCTGGCGGCGTTGCGTCACATGCCGATCCAAAGACACCGGGCTCCATTCACGAAGGCGGCGAGCTGGGTTACTCTATCCTTCATGGAGCCGGCGCGGTGCTGGACAATCCAGGCTTGATTGCGGCGGTTGTCGTAGGTGATGGCGAGTCGGAAACTGGTCCGTTGGCAACCTCTTGGCAAGTCAATAAGTTTCTCAATCCAGTAACCGATGGAACGGTGCTGCCGATCTTGAACCTGAATGGTTTCAAGATTGCCAACCCAACCGTTTTGTCGCGTGAATCCCATGAAGAGTTGGAAGATTACTTCAAAGGCTTGGGTTGGGATCCGCATTTTGTCGAAGGCAAAGATCCGGCCAAGATGCATGTGCTTATGGCAGCCGAAATGGACAAGATCATCGAAGAGATCCAGGCGATTCGGAAGAACGCTAAGGACAACGATGATGAAAGTCGTCCGGCGTGGCCAATGCTGGTCTTCCGCGCCCCTAAAGGCTGGACCGGTCCGAAAGAATGGGACGGCGAACCGATCGAAGGTTCCTTCCGTGCGCATCAGATCCCTATTCCGGTGGACCAAGGCGATATGCAACATGCCGATCAACTCGTCGACTGGTTGAAGTCCTACCACCCGGAAGAACTGTTTAATGACGATGGCACCCTGAAAGCTGACATTAAGGCGATTATTCCTAAGGGTGACAAACGTATGGCGATGAATCCGGTGACGAATGGTGGTCAGCTGGCCAAGCATCTGGAGAAGCCAAACCCATCTGATTACGCCTTGGATAACAAGGATCATGGCGCCATCGAAGGTCAAGACATGATGGTGCTCGGCGCCTACATTCGTGACCTGATCAAGCTCAATGATAAGAACAAGAATTTCCGCGGCTTTGGACCGGATGAAACCTTGTCCAATCGGTTGAATAAAGTCTTTGAAGCCACGAAACGGCAATGGATGGAACCAACCGACCCGCCATATGATGCCCTGTTGGCGTCACATGGCCGAATCATTGATTCAATGCTTTCCGAACACATGGACGAAGGTATGTTAGAGGCTTATACCCTGACCGGCCGTTATGGCTTCTTTGCCAGCTACGAATCCTTCCTGCGCGTGGTTGATTCCATGCTCACCCAGCACTTCAAGTGGTTACGCAATGCCCATGAAGAAGCTGACTGGCGTGCTGATGTGCCATCTTTGAACGTCATCGCTTCTTCCACGGCGTTCCAGCAGGATCACAACGGTTACTCCCATCAGGATCCTGGCGTCATCAACCACTTGGCGGAAAAGAAGACCAAGTACATCCGTGCTTATTTGCCTGCCGATGCCAACACATTGGTGCGGGTCTTCGACAAGGCCGTTGACTCCAAGCAACTGATTAACCTGATCGTTTCCAGCAAGCATCCGCGTCCGCAGTGGTTTACGGACACCGAAGCCAAGGATCTGGTTGAAAAAGGCCTCGGCATCATCGATTGGGCCAGCACCGACCAAGGCGCTGAGCCGGATCTGGTCATTGCGGCAGCCGGTTCGGAACCAACACTGGAAAGTCTGGCCGCCATCTCCATCCTGCACAAGGCCTTGCTGGATCTCAAGATTCGCTTCATCAATGTCGTTGATCTGCTTAAGCTGAAGAAAGACGATCCGCGTGGTTTGTCCGATGACGAATTCGATATGTACTTCACCAAAGACAAACCAGTCATCTTCGCTTATCACGGCTATGATGACCTGATCAAGGATATCTTCTTTGATCGCCATAACCACAACCTGCATGTTCACGGATATCGTGAAGAAGGCGACATCACGACCCCATTTGATATGCGGGTAAGGAACGACTTGGATCGCTTCCACTTAGTCAAGGAAGCTGTCCTGGATGTGCCGGACTTCACGGAAAAAGGCGCTCATCTGATGCAGGAAATGGATGATCTCCTGCAGAAGCACCACGACTTCATTCGTGAAGCCGGGACCGATCTGCCGGAAGTCGAAGAATGGCAATGGGAACCGTTGAAGTAAGTTTCTTCCTCCTTGGGAAATAGGGAAATATTCTAAACCACGTCCTCTTGTGTGAGGGGGCGTGTTTTATTTGAGAAAGAACTTTTGCGCGAACTTTTAAATATTTACCACATACTACCTGAAAAGCTTAGTTGACAAACCGCCAACAAAATGTAAAATATACTGTGTTGTTGCAATGTAATCGCTTTATGCGAGCATGTGTAACCCGTTTCAGATTTAACTTATAAGTTAATCGATTATTGATAAGGTGCGATCGTTAAGAGCATGACTTATCCTAATTAAAGGGTCTATTTGACCTTCGTTAGGGTAAGTCTTTTTATTAACATTAGCAGGGAGGAAGTCAGTCGTGATCATCGAACGTGTTTTGAATAACAATGCATGCCTATCTGAGAATCACGACGGTCTCCCAGTCTTGTTAATGGGTAAGGGTTTGTGTTTTGGTAAGCGAAAGGGCTCGCCAGTTGATATGGAATTGGTGGATAAAACTTTTATTCTTAAAGACCACAACACAATGAACCGGTTCACTGACTTGGCAATTGACGTTCCGATGGATGAGATCATGATTGCGGAGAAGGTCATCAATTACGCGAAAATCCGCACTGGTAAAAAGTATAGTGAATCGATTTACGTTAACTTGACGGATCATCTGCATAACACGATTAAGCAGGCCAAAGAAGGCATTCAGCTAAGCAATCCGCTAAAGTGGGATATTAAGCGGTTTTATCCGGACGAATATGCCGTCGGTCAAAAAGCAATTCAAATCGTCAATGATGAGATGGGAGTATCCTTGAAAGACGATGAGGCGGCGTTTATAGCCTTGCATTTTGTCAACGCGGACGTCTCCAATGGGGCTGAACAAAATCGCGCCTATGACGTGACCCAGATCATGAAGGAAGTTGAAGGCATTGTTAAGGACTTCTTCAATACCGAATTTGACGAGAATTCACTAGCTTATTACCGGTTTATTACCCATTTGAAGTTTTTCGCGCAACGTCTGTTGGAAGGACAACATTATGAAGATGATGATTTAGATCTCCTCGAAACCATCAAGCGTCGTTATCCTCGTCCTTACGCCTGCTGCAAGCAGATTCAAGCCTATATTCAGAAAAAGTATCAATTTAAGGTGACGGATACTGAAATGATGTACATGACAGTCCACATTAGTCGCCTAGTTAAAAATCTTTAGGGTGTTATCTTAGCAAAGAGCATGACCTAAATGAGTGAGAGGATCTTTCTCGCTTGTTTGGGTCTTTTTATATGGAAAGGAAGAACAAACATGGACTATTCTGAAACAGCTCGCTCGATTGTTAAAGCAGTCGGTGGCAAGCAAAACATTAAGTCGTTGACCCATTGTGTCACACGGCTACGATTCTATTTAAAGGACGAACAGAAGGCTTCAGATGCGACTGTTAAAGATATTGCCGGGGTCTTAGGTGTGAATCATCAGTCCGGTCAGTATCAAGTTATTATGGGCAACGGAGTCGGAACTTATTATGACAAGATTATGGCTTTAGGTGGTATTCAAGCAGCTGACGCTGATAACGTGGCTGATTCAGCCGAAGATGAAGCTAAGGGTCACACGAACCTGTTTGATACTTTCGCCAACTTTATTTCTTCGTGCATGTCGCCTTTGATTCCTGCTTTGATTGGTGGGGGCATGATGAAGGTTATTGTCATTCTCCTTCCACTGCTTCATATGTTAAGTACCAGTAGTCAAACATATAAGATCCTCGCTATTTTTGGTGACGCTCCGTTTTACTTTTTACCCGTTATGCTTGCCTATACGGCTGCGAATTACTTCAAGGTCTCCCAGATCTTGGCAGTGGTAATTGCAGGCATCATGATCCATCCGAATTTCTTAGCGATGGTCAACGCGGCTAAACCGGTTCACTTCATCGGCATCCCGGTGACGCTATTCAATTATTCATCTTCAGTCATCCCGATCTTGATGATTGTGTGGGCTATGAAATATATCGAAGGTGGGCTCAAACGGATCATTCCAAATTCGATCAAGAGCATCGCGTTACCGTTGCTTGAAATTTTTGTGATGGGTTTCTTAGCATTGATTGTCATTGGACCAATCGGATCATTTGCAGGTCAAGGTTTGTCTGCCGCAATTCTCTTCATTCAATCCAAAGTCGGTTGGTTAGCGATGGCTCTGATGGCGGCCTTTATGCCGTTGATCGTCATGACTGGTATGCACTGGGCTTTTGCGCCAATCTTCTTGGCCGCCTCGGTAGCCACACCGGACTCGTTAATTTTGCCCGCAATGTTGGCTGCTAATATTGGTCAAGGTGCAGCGAGTCTCGCCGTCGCCATTCGGACTAAGAACAAAAAGACCCGTCAGGTTGCTTCTGCCGCAAGCATCTCAGCTTTGTTGGCGGGTGTAACTGAACCTTCACTTTACGGGGTCACTTTAAAGTATCGTCGTCCTCTCTATGCTTCTATGATTGCGGGCGGCATTACCGGATTATTCATGGGCTTTGTCCACTTGAAGGCGTTTGCCTTTGCTGTCCCGTCCTTTGTGGCCTTACCGCAATTCATGAGTGACGGTCAAAACCAGAACTTCATGTTTGCTCTGATTGCCTTAGCGATGTCGTTTGTTTTGTCCTTTGTTTTAACGTTAGTGCTTGGCTGGGATGATGGATCAGCAACAACATCGGTAAAAGGACAAAAAATGAATCATGCGGCTAATGAACCGGCTTTAGCTCTTGCAGGTGTTGCTGATGTTGCAGGTGTTGATGACACTACCGCCCAGACTGCGACGGATTCCGAAACGGTCAGTTCAGGCGTGCGGGCCACCAAGCGGATTTACAGCCCTGTTCAGGGAGAATTGATCACGATGGCAAGTATTCCTGATGATACTTTCGCAAAAGGGATGTTAGGAAAAGGTTGCGGAATCATTCCCGAAGATGATCACTTCTATGCGCCCTTTGATGGAACAGTTGAATCAGTTTTTCCAACCAAACATGCCATTGGCTTAAAGAGCGACACTGGGATCGAGTTACTAATTCATATTGGCCTGGATACGGTTGATTTGAAAGGCAAACCATTTACTGCTCATGTCAGTCAAGGCGACCGCGTCAAGCAAGGGCAATTGTTAATGGATGCTGATCTGAAAGCAATCAAAGCGGCAGGATATGATATCACCACGCCGCTGGTTGTAACGAACTCCAAAGACTTTGTCGAAGTCACTGCAAGCGATAAGACTCAAGTTTCAACCCAAGACCCAGTTCTCTACGTCATTTAAGGAGGAATATCAATGACTCAATTTCCAAAAGGTTTTTTATGGGGCGGTGCCACCGCAGCTAATCAACTTGAAGGTGCATATAACGTTGATGGTAAAGGCTTATCTGTTGCTGATGTATTGCCTGGAGGTAAGGAACGTTTCGCAATCGTGAACGACCCGCACTTTGATTGGCGTATCCATGCTGATCAATATCGTTACCCTAACCACGAGGGCATCGATTATTACCACCATTACAAGGAAGACATTGCCTTGTTCGCGGAGATGGGCTTTAAATGCTACCGTTTCTCGATTGCGTGGAGTCGCATCTTCCCGAATGGAGATGAGGCAACGCCAAATGAAAAAGGGCTGGCATTTTATGATGACGTTATCGCGACCTGCCTGAGCTATGGTATTCAACCGGTCATTACCTTGTCTCACTATGAAATGCCGCTCCATCTAATTACCCAGTATGGTGGATGGAAGAATCGAAAACTGATTGATTTCTTTAAACATTACGCGGACATTGTCCTGACTCGTTATAGTGACCGGGTTCATTACTGGATGACTTTTAATGAGATCAATAGTGCCATGACAATGCCGATCATGGGTCAAGGTCTGGCACCAAGTAATGGCAGTCACGACAAGCAAAATATTTTCCAAGCTTGGCACAATCAATTTGTTGCCGGTGCTTATGCGGTTTCTAAAGCCCACGAATTGAACTCGGAAAATCAGATTGGTTGCATGTTGCTGTATGCCACCAGCTATGCTTTTGACAGTAATCCGAAGAACCAACTGGCGACTTTGAAACATAATCAGGCTTTCAATCAATTCTGTGGCGATGTGCAGGTGCGCGGTGAATATCCTGGATATTCGAGCCAATTAATGAAATCGTTTGGGTTCAACTGGTCAGATCTAGATATCACAGATGCGGATTTAGCATTGCTCAAGGCTAATCCGGTTGATTACATCGGTTTTAGCTACTATATGTCAACGGTCATCGATGTTGTTGACACGAATAAGCCTCAAGCTAATGGGAATCTCATTGGTGGTGTGGCTAATCCGTTTTTAAAGTCTAGTGATTGGGGATGGCAAATTGATCCCACTGGTCTACGGATTGCGTTAAACGAGCTCTACTACCGCTATCAAAAGCCTGTTTTTGTGGTTGAAAATGGCTTAGGGGCAGTTGATAAACCAGACCAGCATCATTTTGTTCAGGACGATTACCGGATTGATTATTTGCGTCAGCACATCCAGGCCATGGCTGGTGCGATTGATGACGGGGTTGACTTAATGGGATACACACCATGGGGATGCATTGATCTAGTCAGTGCAACCACCGGGCAAATGTCCAAGCGGTATGGATTCATTTACGTTGATCTCGATGATGATGGTCAAGGAAGCTTGAAGCGGTACAAGAAGGCATCTTTCGACTGGTATAAACAGGTCATTGCGACTAATGGTGAGAAGATGTAGTTAATATGACTCAGTCTACGGCATTCTGCTTGACAAACCCAAATTTGCGCGTAAGCTTGCAATTAAATTAATATTTCATGACAAGATGAGTAATCGTCTAACCGAAATACAGAGAATTGTCAGTTGGTGGAAGGCAATGTGAAGTTGGCGATGAATATGGTCTTGGTATTGTAGGTGTGATTGCGGTCGAACGTTGGTAAGACGGCAACGGAAACTTTCGTTAACAAGTAAGGATATTGATTTTGATGTATCCGGAGTGAGACATTTTGTCTAATCAAGGTGGTAACGCGGCTTATGGTCGTCCTTGTCGAGTGATCGGCAAGGATAACATAGGCCGCGTTTTTGTTTGGTTGATGATGATGTTGTTGCAAAGGGCTATAGGAGGAGATTTTCATGAAACGAACGCAGCGGGTGGTTCATCTTTTCATTGTTTTGGCGGGATTGTTTTTGCTTCTGGTTGGCTGCCAGAAGACCAGCAGTCAGCAAGCTTCCAGTAGCACGAGTAACGTTAAGCAGGAGCTTTTGGATCATAAGACGTTAACGGTGGGGCTTGAAGGAACTTATGCGCCGTTTTCGTATCGAAAGAATGGCGAACTTGCGGGTTTTGAAGTCGATCTGAGTCGTGATATTGCCAAGAAACTTGGGGTTAAAGTGAAGTTTGTGCCGACTAAATGGGATTCGCTGATTGCCGGCTTGGGGGCGAACAAGTTTGATGTCGTTTTGAACAACATCACCAAGACGCCGGAACGGGAGAAGGTCTATGATTTTTCGACGCCGTATATTTATTCGCGGTATGCGTTGATTACGCCCACGGCAAAAGCCAGCACGATTACAAAGTTGGCGGATATTAAGGGAAAGACGGTTGTGGAAGGAACCGGCACGAGTAATGAAGTCTTGGCCAAGAAGTTGGGCGCCGCTAAGATCCTTCCGTCAGGTGACTTTGCGACAACGTTGGGGTTATTGCGGCAGAATCGGGCGGACGCGACGATCAACTCCACTGCTGCTTGGTATTCGTTTGCTAAGAGCAATAGCACTAAAGGGTTGAAGTTCAGAGCAGTCCCCGATTCTCAGCAGAAGCCAGATGAAGTTTCGGCTTTGCTGACGAAGAAAACGCCTAAGCTTCGTAAAGCGATTAATCAGGTGATTCACGATTTACGCGCGGATGGCACGCTTAAGAAACTTTCTGAGAAGTATTTTGGCGGAGACGTTACGACCAAGTAGTCGCCGTTCTTGAATTTGATACCGTCTTTTATAGTCAGGAGGATTTCAATGACAGATTTTAATACCAAGCTTGTCCATGGCATACCCGTTGGCGATAACCGAACCGGGGCAGTGGTGCCGCCGATTTATCAAAGTACCACCTTTGCTTATCCGCAGGCAGACGCTAAGGTGCGCTGGGATTATACCAGAAGTGGTAATCCTACTCGCGAATACCTAGAAAAGGAAATTGCTTATCTGGAAGATGGCGATGCCGGGTTTGCGTTTTCAAGCGGGTTAGCGGCGATCTCAACCGTGTTTTCGATTTTTGACCGCGATGATCATATTATCATTGGCGATTCGGTTTACGGCGGGACTTATCGTCTGTTGAACGATTATTTTACCAAGCATGGCTTATCGTTCACGACGGTGGATACGCGTGACCTGGATGCGATTAAAGCGGCCATTCAGCCGAATACCCGCGCGATTTATTTTGAAACGCTGTCGAATCCGCTGCTAAAGGTGACCAGCGTTAAAAAAGTCAGCGCGCTGGCTAAGGAGCACGGCCTTTTGACGATTGTGGATAATACTTTTTTGACGCCTTATCTGCAGCAGCCGCTTAACTTGGGTGCGGATATCGTGATTCACAGTGCTACTAAATATTTAGGCGGCCATAGCGACGTTTTGGCAGGCTTGGTGGTGACCAAAACGCCGGCGTTGAGTCAACAAGTCGGCTATTTGCAGAATGCGTTGGGGCCAACGTTGGCGCCTGAAGCGGCTAACTTGGTGCGGCGCGGGATCGAAACCCTTAGTTTGCGCATGGATCGAGAGCAGCAAAATGCGCTGGCAATTGCCGAACACCTGGAGGCATCGCCGCTGGTTTCAAGCGTTCATTATCCTGGCTTGAAACAGGATCCAAATTATCAGATAGCGCAGGAAGAACTCAACGGAGCAGGAGGCGTCTTGTCCTTTGAATTGGCCGATAACGTTGATGCCGATCGCTTTGTGAATCACCTGAAATTATTTACATTGGCGGTTTCGCTAGGATCGGTGGCCAGTTTGGCAGAGTTGCCTTGGACGATGACCCACGCCGAGCTACCGGTTGCTGCACGCAAGGCAAGTGGGCTTTCGCCGCAACTTATTCGGTTGGCGATCGGTGTGGAGAGTGTGCGGGATCTTATTGAGGATCTTGATCAGGCGTTGGCACAGGTGGGGTGAGAACAGCAGTAGGCCTTTTGAGGGGGAAAATCCCGAATTGCAAAAATAATCTCTTTATCGTACAATTGATTTAGTCAAAGTTCGACGTTTCGTCATCAGACCGTGAGTGACTGCAAGCCTCACGGTGTTTTTATGTCTAAAAAAGCTTGCTTTGCATATGTGCGCCAACAAGAAAACGCTTCGAAATCTGCAAGAATTCCGAAGCGCCCTGTTTACTTGCTGAACAATGTCACTACTTCCGCTTATTGTAGTCGTTCAGCACTATGTCAAGCAAGATCAAGACAATGCCAACGATAAGCGGCGCCGTTACGGTTTGGTCAAAGTCCGACAATCTCGTCACCTCCAATCCGTCACCGGATTTGGGTTGTAGTGACTTTTTTAGCTTACGATAACTGGCCAAAAATGGTAGCGTTTTTTTAAAGTTGCTAAAAAACTCGAAAAATAGAATCAACTATGATATCATTCACTCATCGAGACCTAACTGGCAGGGCATGTGGGTTGATGGAAACTGTATGCTTATCGCTGATCATCTGATTAATATGTAGGCAACAAGAGTCATATTCCTACAATGAATGACGCGATAATCGGGCCAAAAAAAGTCACGCATGACAACACCTCCCCTTGAGGCGGTTACCGTTTATCCACAGCCTGTTTTGTTTCTAGAAGATAGTCGTCAACGTGTGTTTTGCGGGACGACTATTTTTTTGGATTAAAGTTGTTTGGCATTGTGAATCAGTAGCCAAAACGGGAACGTTGACTTGACGAGTAGCATCAAAAAAACAGGTGTTGAACCAGCACAAAATGCTTGCTGAAACAATACCTGTTTCTTTATATCTATTATCGTTATACCCAGGATTGTCAGACTGAGAACCCGCCATCACCCAAGTTCATGACCGGTGCTTCTCATGCAAAACCTCAAGCTGATACCCATGCTGTTTGAGAGCCTCCGCATAGTTGTCAGGCAATTGCTGATCGAAACGAAAACGGATGAGCGGCTTGAATTCACCTTTGTCTGTGCGGGTACCGAAGATGTGATCAGCGCCTGGTTCGCTAGGCACGCGTTCAACAACGGTTTGTTGCAGTTCGCCGCGTTGACGCGCCTGAATCAAGGCGGTTAAGAGCCGATCGAGATTCATAATGGTCACTGGCTGCACGTGCTCATCTCCCTTGATAATCAACCTATTGTTTAAGCTGATTTCAGTCTAGACGCGTTTCTTCCGGGATGCAAAGCCCATAAAACTAAAGATGCTGACGATGGCGAGACCGATGATAGCTAACGGGCTCTGGGATTCACCGGCTTGTGGCATGGTTTTGCCGGTTGCAGCTTGTTTGGTGGCGTTGGCTGTCGTGCCATTCTTGGCAGCAGGCGTCTTGGTTTGATTCTTAAGCTTGTTGTCGAGTGTCACCAGTTTTGGACTCTGCTGACCGTTGTTGCCGTTACCGCCGTTAGTACCAGTGCCGGTTGTTGGCGTCGTCGGTGTGCCGTTGCCGGTAGCCGGGGTTTGGCCGCTACCGTTTCCACCTTGAGTACCACCGTTGTTGCCTTGATTGCCACTATTACCGCCTTGGTTACCGGCGTTGCCACCAGTTCCTTGCTGATTCGAGTTGCCATTGCCTGAGTTGCCGGTACCCGAAGTGTTGCCATTATCACCAGGCGTTGGTGTTGGCGTTTTAACTTTAACGACATGGAAGACCTTGGTGACTTTATTGCCGACCATATCGACGGCTGTCACTGTGAAGTAGTTGTCGCCGTCTTTCAGCGTGTAGGTCTGGTTGAAGTCAGCGGCACCGTATGGGTTAGAAGTTGTCGATTGCGGATCGAGATGGTTGTTGAAGCCAGCCAGATTCTTTTGGTGGACAACGTTATCGCCGTTGGTGTAGAGCCGATAACCGTTGATGTTGTCATTGACCGTGCCGGAAACCGTGAATGTGTCACTGGTGGTCGTGATGTCGTAGTTGCCTTGGTCATCAACCTTCAATGTGTCGGCTTGCGGCAGGTCGAGTGTCGGGAAGATGGTGTCGAGGTAGATTTGCAGTTCGCCATAAGCGGTTTTCGTTGATTTCGAGCCATCCGTGGCTGGTTCGGTCAGCCGGTAGCCAACCGATTGCTGTTCGGCGGCTTTGAATGGCACGGTGAAGCTGAACTTGCCATCTGCGCCGATTGCAACGGTTTTAGCCGGTTCGGTGGCATCCGTGACAGTTAACGTTTTACCAGCCGGGTTGTCAACGTGGCCGGTAATAGTTAGCTGGCCGGTTTGCGCGTTGTAGATATCGGCGACTTGGTCAGCGCCAACCAGCGTGAAGGAATTGTCGTTGAATTTATCAAACTTCAGACCGGCAGTTGGCTGGGCGTGCGTCGTGATTTGGGAAAAGGCGCGGCCACCTAGTACTGGCGCACCACTGGTCTTGGTCGCGTTGGCCGCAGCCTTGGCATTATCTTGCAACGGAACGACAACGTGCACGTTCTTTTGACTGAAGTGGCCGTAGCCGGCCGTACCGTTAGCATCCAAAAAGACAATCATTTCATCGCCGTCTGCACGACCGGCTTCTTCATAAGTCCCGAAGTCTGCGGTCGGTGACAGGACGGTGCCGACAAAATCACCATACGGCGCAGATTCAGTCAAGTTGAAGGTGACAGTCCCGGTTTTGGTGTCGACCGTGCCTGGGAAGACTTTGCCGGTTTGCGCATCAGTGGCATAGACGATCCAGTCCACGCCAGCCGGTACCTGCGCGTATGCGGTAAAGCTGGTTTGGTCGGAAACCGCTTGAACGAAGCCTTCAGAACGCCAGAAGTTGTGCGGGCCATCGCCGACTTTCCAGGTGAATTGCGGAGCAACATCAGATGTTGGCGTGGTTGTATCGGTTTGATGTGTGCCAGCAGTTGCTTGTAGGCTGGCGCTGGTTTTATTACCGGCGACATCAGTTAACGTCAGGGTCAGGCTGCCGTCACTATTTTCCAGTGCGGCTTTTTGGGCGGCGGTTAATTCAAAGCTTAACGTGCCGTCGTTATTTTGGCCGTTGTTGTTTAAGTTGACGCCGTATGCCTTGTTACCGATTTTCAATGCCAAATCGCTGAACTTGGTGAAGCCAGCGCCTTGATCATCGTAATGAACGGAGACGCGGCCGTCTTGATAGCTTAGGCCGGTTAGCGTTGGCGCAACGGTGTCGACGGTGACCGGTAAGTCATAATCCTGATTCTGTTGGGCGCCTGTGTTGTATTGCTCGGTCACCAGCCGGTACGTATACTTGCCATCGGGTGCGGTGACATATTTGCCGGTGGCCTGATCGTAAACCTTGCCGTCCCAAGTGAAGGCGGTTGGATCAAGGCGCATGTCGGTACTTAAACCCAGATCGGAATTAAAACTGTTGCCGTTTTGCAAGTAGGACTTGGAGGTGTTGTTTTCCTTGTCCAGGACTCGAACAACGTGGCCTTGAGCATCGAGGATCTGGATAGTGACCGACTTCAGGTTTTGCTTAGAGAAGACGTATGGGAAAACCGTGTCGCTAGCGCCGTCGCCATTTGGTGAGAATGAGACTTTCTTGTTGTCGACGTACGTGGGTACCAGCGTCCATGTATACTTGCCAGTCGTGTCGGTATTAACCAAATTGCTCAGCGATGCGGCGTCGGTGACACCAAGCGGATTGTTGTTGTTATCCACCAGATAGCCACCATTGAAAATGGATTCACCGCTGTTGGCCGGTGCGTCAATGACCTGTTCATCAGTGAGATCACCATAGTAGCCGAGATACGGAACGCTGATCGTTTGCGCAGCGTCGGTTGCTTTAAAGGTGAGATAGCCTTCAACTAGTTGGTTGGCGGCAACGGAATCGTCGAGGGAGAGTTTGAAGGTGACTTGCTTGGTTTCGCCAGCCGCTAAAGTGAAGTTGGCGGTATCGGTGTTGACGGTTGCTCCGACAAGCGTTTCATCATGGACGGTGTTGCCGTTACTTGCATCGCGAACCTGGGTGAGTGGACCACCATTGGTATCAACCGTGTAGTTTTGTGCGGTTTTGCCATGGTTCGTCAGGGTCACGGTGAAGGTCGTGGTTTTGCCGATTTTACCGAGTGAAACCGAACCGGCGTCGTTGGTGCCTTCAGCACTAACGGTTAAATCGCCGGCTTTGGCGACATCGATTTGGCCAGCTCCTTGGCGCCGCGGGGAAATGTAGGTGTCCGGATAATTGACATCTTTCATCGGTTCCGCTGCGTTCATGAGGGCTAACTTGACGGCCTTGACGAGATCAGCGCCGGTTAAGTCAGGCTGGGTTGCTTTGATTTTTTGCATAACCAGCAACGCGGCACCAGCATTGAACGGGCCGGCCATGGACGTGCCGGATTCGACGGCATATGTTTGCGTGTTGGTGGTAGGGTCGATCGCGGTGGATGTGACGTTGTCGCCAGGCGCAGAAATGTCTGGTTTTAAGGTGTAATCAGCCATCGGACCCCAAGATGAAAAGCCGTCCATCTGGGAATCCGCGCCAGTTGTGCTGGTTTCTGCCGCGACTGTCATGGCCGATGCAGCAGCACCAGGGTCACCGATTGTTGAGTCGTTCTTAGGCGCATAGGCGGTGGAGATATCATTCGGCGTTTTAGAACCGATGATACTGCCGGCGATGGCGTTGTTACCCGCTGAAATCGAGACGAAAACGCCGTGCTCCGTGGCGTATTGCACCGCTGCTTGCTCTTCATCGGTTAAATCCTGTTCGGTAACACCGATGCCCAGTGACATTTGAATGGCATTGGCGCCGAGTGCCACCGCATCACGAATCGCCCGGGAAATGTCATTCGCATTTTCATCCGGGAATTCATCGATGACCTGCATGGCGAGAATCTGGGCTTCAGGCGCAACGCCTTTGACGTAAGTGGATGCTTTTTCTTTGCCAGTTGCGCCGTCTGCGGTGGTGCCGTTGGCGGCAATAATCCCGGCAACGTGTTCGCCGTGGGTGGAGCCGGCAACCGTGGTCCCAGTGTTCACACTGTCGTTGTTAACATAATCGTAGGCAAATGGAATTTTGCTGTTAACGTAGGTGCCATAGCCTAGTTTGGCGATGGCAGCTTCGGCCTGTTCTTTGGTGATGGCGGCGGTGCTGTCGTCACTGAGGCGTAAGTCGGCGTGCGGTTGCACCCCGGAGTCAATGACGGCTACGACCATGCCTTGGCCTTGGTAGCCTTCGTCCCATAGCCCTTTGACGTTGCCTTTGGTCAGGGTATCTTGGTTAGCTGGCCCGGGATCGGTTGTGGCAGCAGAACTGGCTTGGCTTTGATTGCCAGCTGTAGCCGTACTGGTTGCAGTCGCCGCGGCGCTTGCTTGGCTAGTAGCCGTTGTTGCTGTACTTGTTGCCGTTTGGCTGGCCGCGCTGCTGGCGTTTGTTTGCGTGGTTGTGCCAGACGCCGGTGCGGTTGTTTTTGCTGTCGCAGATGAGGCTTGCTGGGTTGTAGTTTGCGGCTGACTAGCATTGCTCTGCGTGTTTTGGGCAGGTGTTGCCTGTGTTTGAGCTGCGCTACTTTTGGCATTGTTTGCCGTTGTAGTTTGAGTCGCGTTGCTAGAAGCAGCGCTGGCTGTTGCCTGACTGGTCGTCGTTTGTGCGGCCGGCTGTGATTGTGCACTAGTTGACTGAGCCGTTTGACTCGTTTTTTCTGTCGGCGTCGTCGTTGTATCGGCGGCAACGGACTGGGTGGCGGTGCCGCCCAAGACAATCAAACTCGTACCAAAAGTAATGATCGCAGCAGTCATCCATTTGGAGCCTGCCTTATACATCTTGTAATGTCGCTTCATTTCGGTCGTCGAATTTTTATTCATGTACGCCCGTCCCCCTTAGATTTTGTATTAAGAAAAATGAGACTTAAAAGAAATGTCTAAAATACCCAAATTTTTCACATTTTAAAAACAATTTCTTCTCATTTATTCTTAATAGCAAAAAGCTTATTCCCTGAGGTGGCTTCTGTCAAGACATGGACGGGGTTTCAGCGGTGAAATCTGGCTCGATAATTTTGATTTCATTTTATAGTAGATTATTTAGCTTATATTGATAACGATTAATAGGAAAATTGTCTTGCTTATACGAAGACAAAAAGTTCGAGTTTGCCGTGTCGCAGTTGCATTTCTCGGGCTTTTTGGCGTGCAAAAAAAGATGTCGCGGCATTTTGTTAAGCATTCCTAAATCATGAATAAGAAACAAGACAGGTATTGCATTCTGTTGGTTAACGTGCAATTTTAAATGTAATTGTAGATTCTTGCCTTAATCGGTTTTATATTCCCTCAACGTGTGTTTGTCTGCTTGTGATAAATAATACAGACGGACTGAGGCGACGTCCTAACCAAGAAACCAGCAGGCCTTTGATATCAATTTGGTTATGCCGCAATAACCTTTATGCACTGAATTGCCGAAAATTATGATTCCATTCATAAAGTTTCACTGCTTAAATTTGGAAACGTGCATATAAAATTCATAAAGCGTCATATAATCCCGTAAACGTTCATATAGCAGTATTGTAAGCGCAACCACAAGACTTTACCATGAGAACCAGGGTCAGGGAAAGAAGCTAAGGAGGAACATCATGGTAAAGAAGACAATCAATAACGTCACCCGCGAAAAATGGATTCTGAGCACGTTTCCGGAATGGGGGACTTGGTTAAATGAGGAAATTGCGGCGAAACATGTGAAATCAGGCACATTCTCGATGTGGTGGCTGGGTTGCACGGGGATCTGGTTGAAAACTGCTGAAGACACGAACATTTTGGTTGACTTGTGGTGCGGCACAGGTAAGCAGACGCATGGCAGCGGCATGATGCGCAAAGGGCATCAGATGATGCGAATGAGTGGCGTGCAGCAGATGCAGCCAAACCTGCGTAATCAGCCGTTTGTGATTGATCCTTTTGCGATGAAGGATGTGGATGCCCTGTTTGTGAGCCATATTCATAGCGACCATTTGGACATCAATACTGCCGCGGCAGTGAACGCGAATTGCCCGAATGCTAAGTTTTACGGTCCGGAGAAAGTCTGCGAAATCTGGCAGGGATGGGGCGTTCCAGCCGAAAAAACCATCGTTGTCCGGCCTGGCGATGTCGTGACGATTGGCAAGACGAAGGTCAAAGTGTTGGAGGGTTTTGACCGGACAGCATTAATCACTGAGGATGATCCGAATGTGAAGCTAGTAGGCAAAATGCCGCAGGATATGAACCAAATTGCCGTTAACTATTTGTTTGAAACAACCGGCGGCAATCTCTATCATGCGGCAGACTCGCATTACTCTAACCTATTTGCCAAACATGGCAATGAAAATCACGTTGATGTTGCCTTGGGTGCTTATGGGGAGAACCCGCGCGGCATTACCGATAAAGTGACCTCGATTGATATTTTACGGATGGCTGAATCGTTGAAAACCAAAGTCGTGATTCCGGTTCACTATGACATCTGGACGAACTTCATGGCCGATCCAAAGGAAATTGAGGCTTTGTGGCAGATGCGGAAGGATCGTCTGCAGTATCAGTTCAAGCCATTTATCTGGCAGGTTGGCGGCGAATTTACGTTCCCGGACGACAAGGATCGAATGGAATTCATGTATGACCGTGGCTTCCATGATACGTTCTCGGTGCCAAACGATACGCCGTTTCCAGCATTCTTATAAATCATGTGAGGTGGGGTTTTAGCATGTTACTGAAAGACTTTTGGGAAAAGGATTTAGTTGATATTCGCCCGGAACCGGCAACCGATTGGCGAGATGCATTGCGTCAGGCAGCAAACAAGTTGATTGAACATCAGTATATTTTGCCGGGATATGTAAATGAGATCATCGGAAATGTTGAAAAGAATGGACCTTACATTGTGATTGTACCTGGTGTGGCAATGCCGCATGCCATGGCGGAAAGTACCAATGTTTTGGGGACGGCGATCGGGTTTGCAAAGTTCCCGGAACCTGTCATCTTCGACCCGGACGATCCGGAGAAACAAGCACAGCTGTTCTTTACATTAGCGGCAAAAGAACCGAACCAACATTTACAAAACATCGGTGATCTTTCTGACATGTTGATGACAGAAGGACTGATTGATCAACTATTGGCCGTCGAAAGCGTTGATGACTTCAAGGTGATCGTTGACGCAGAAAGTTGAAGGGGAAAGGTATCAATTCATGCAGCCATTTTTAGATTTTCTAGTCAGTGTATGGGACTACTTTGCGGCAAATATTCTAACGCAGCCGGCCTACATGATTGGGTTCATTGTCTTACTTGGGTACATTTTGGAACGCAAGCCGTTGTATGAATCAATCGCCGGTTTTCTCAAAGCGGTGATCGGTTACATGATCCTGATGGTCGGCTCAGGCGGCTTGGTCAATAGTTTTCGCCCGATTCTGACTGGCTTAAAAGATCGATTTAACTTAACTGCGACTGTCATTGATCCGTATTTTGGGCAAAATGCGGTGACGGAAGGCTTGGAAAAAACGTTTGGGCGAACTTTTGGCGATGTCATGCTGCTGTTGCTATTTGCCTTTGTCTTCAATATTTTACTGGTCCGCTTCCAAAAATGGACAAAATTGCGGGCGGTTTTCACTACCGGTAACGTTCAGGTGCAACAAGCTGCCACGGCCTTTTGGATTCTGCTCTTCTGTTTTCCGCAGATGGGACGGATTGAAGTGTTAGTGGTAATGGGCGTTGTGCTGGGGCTTTACTGGGCTGTCGGATCTAACATGACGGTGCGATATACCCAGGATTTGACCGATGGCGGCGGCTTTGCGGTTGCCCATCAGCAAATGTTTGGGATTGCATTCGTATCTTGGCTGGCCGATAAGTTCAAAGCACATGAAGTAAAGGCGCAGAAAAAAGCCCGCCGCTTAGAAGACATCGAATTACCGGGCTTTCTCAAGATTTTCAATGAAAACATGGTGGCGACTGGAATTCTGATGCTGTTCTTCTTTGGGATCATCATGTTGATTCTCGGACGCCCGTACTTCAATGGCGTCTTTGCCGCGACAAAAGGTGCTTCGGGATTGGCACCGAATGGCAGTTTTCTGTTTTACATTATGACGACATCGCTAGGCTTTGCCGTCAACCTGACAATTTTGCAGCTCGGGGTGCGGACGTTCGTTGGCGAACTGACGGAAAGTTTCACCGGCATTTCCGACCGGTTATTACCTGGTTCGGTTCCGGGCATCGACGTTGCAGCCACCTTTGCGTTTGGCGAACCCAATGCGGTGACCATTGGCTTTCTGTTTGGTGCACTGGGGCAGTTTTTGGCAATCGGGGCATTGTTGCTGTTCCATTCACCAACGATTATCATTGCCGGCTTTATCCCGCTTTTCTTTGATAATGCCGCATTCGGAGTTTTTGCCAACCGACGTGCCGGCGCCAAGGCAGCTATGATTCTGCCATTCTTGAGCGGTTTGATTCAGGTCTTTGGCGCAGCACTGATCGCCACGTGGATCGGATTGTCGAAGTTTGGCGGTTATCTGGGGATGTTCGACTGGGACACGGTATGGCCATTCTTCACCGTCTTAATGAAGTTCCTTGGCATTATCGGCATTGTTGCGGTTGTGATCATCTTGGTTATGATCCCGCAACTTGAATACCGGCATGATCCGAATAATTACTTCTTGATGGTAACCGACTATGAACAGTACAAAGAGAATATGACGAAGAAAAAAGCATCGTGACATGCTCACAGAACATTAGGAGGAGATTTGATGAATATCTTAGTATCGTGTGCCAATGGATCAGGGACCAGTTTGATGATGATGCGCAGTGTTCAAAAGGCCTTCAAACGGCTGAATATTCCTATTTCTAAAATCGAACATACTAACTTGGCAGAAGGTAAAAGTACTGCTAAACAATATGACATGGTGTTTACCACCACCAATTTTGTCGACATGTTTAAAGATGCCAAGGACAAAGGTGTGCAGGTGATCGGCGTTAAAAACGTGATGAGTGATAAAGAAGTCGAACAACGTGTCCGTGAAGAGACTGACCTTGTGGAGTAATGGTTGTAAATTTTGAGTGTATGGTGGCGGGTTTGCCACCAGGAATTTTCGGTTGGGCGTACAGGAGGAAAACATTTTGACGAAACCAAACTTACAGGTGGCGCTGGACAACAATACGTTAGCCAGTGCCTTGGCAGATGTTCGGGAAGTCGGTCCGCTGGTTGATATTGTGGAAGCGGGCACGATTTTGATCTTGCAGGAAGGAACGATCGCAGTGAAGGCATTGCGCGCTTTGTTCCCAGACAAAGTCGTGATTGCTGATACCAAGTGTGCCGACGCAGGCTCCACGGTTGCCAAGAACATGGCTGATGCCGGTGCGGACTGGATGACGTGCATCTGTTCCGCAACTATTCCGACCATTCAGGCGGCGCAAAAAGAAGTGGCCGACATTCAGATCGAACTCTATGGTCAGTGGACCAAGGAAGATGCCCAATCATGGCTAGACATTGGTGTCACCCAGGCGATTTATCACCAGAGCCGGGATGCTTTACTTTCCGGCGGTTCATGGGGTGCCGCGGATCTGGCCAAAGTGCAAATGCTGGTCGATATGGGCTTCCGAGTGTCAGTGACTGGCGGCTTGAGCGTTGGCACGTTAAAACTGTTTTCTGGTGTGAATGTTTATACGTTTATTGCCGGGCGAGCGATTACCCAGGCACCGGATCCCGCCAAGGCCGCAGCTGATTTTCAAGCGGAGATTGTCCGAATCTGGGGTAAATAAGCAACGTAGGGTTTGGTTATGGGGTGACAATGGTGAAAAATTCAATGGCGAATGTGCAAGCGCGCCGGGAGAAAGTTCTGGTCGTTGTGGATCAAGCCGAATCGGTGGCGGTTGAAGAATTGGCCCGCCAGTTTGATGTGTCGATCACAACGCTGCGCCGGGACCTAAAAGCGTTGTCGGATATGGGTCAGGTCAAGTGGCATCATGGGCTCGTTGAAAAAGCCAAACTGCCCACAACTGCCAATCATACCTCGCGTTCGGGCATCGAATTGCTAAAGGACACGATTGCAGAGACGGTACCAGGCTATATTGTCAAAAATAGCACCTTGTTTGTTAACTCAAGTTCGCTATGCTGGCGAGCGATTAATCAGTTGGCGACAATGCCGCTGACGATTATCACAAACAATATCCGGGCGACAGAATGTGTCCGTCACCCTGAAACATCAATTATCCTGACCGGTGGCGAAATCCGCTACCCCAAGGAATCACTGGTTGGCACCGTGGCCATTCAGATTCTTGAAACCATGCAATCGGATTTCACTTTAATCGGTTGTGATGGCATTAGTGAAGGCGGCGGTGTCACGACGCAAAATATTTTTGAAGCGCAGGTGAACACCACCATGATCGCCCGTACCAAGCAAAAGGTGATTTGCGTGGCGGATTACCGCAAAGTAGGCGTCACCAGCAATTACCATGTGGCCGATTTAACGGCGGTGGATGTGCTCATTACCGATAATTTTGCCAACGAGAAAACGGTTCGTGAACTGCGGCGTCACGGGATTGATGTGGTTCAAGTGATCAATTAACGCGATTAATGCGGGAACACGCGCTGGCGAAGGCCTGTCGCCTGGCCGATCCAGCCTGAAAAACTGGTTGAATGGGCAACGGACTCAGGAGGTCTCGCCAGTTTTTTGTTGCCAAAAATCGCGTCAAGGAGGGAAATTTTTGAACTCATTGGGAATTTATGAAAAGGCACTGCCTAAGACCGATTCTTGGTTGACACGATTGCAACTGGTGCGGGACTTGGGGTTTAACTTTTTAGAATTGTCGATTGATGAAAGCGATGAGCGGTTGGCGCGTCTAGATTGGACCAAGGACGAGCGGGCGGCTGTTCGCGATGCGTGTTGGCAGACCGGCGTGCGGATTCATACGCTGATGTTAAGCGGTCATCGGCGGTATCCGTTGGGCTCGGCCGATCCGGCAGTGCAGCAGAAAAGTTGTGACATGTTAGTTAAAGCGATTGATTTGGCCAGCGATCTGGGCATCCGCAACGTGCAGCTGGCCGGCTATGATGTTTACTACGAACCCAAAACGATCATGTCCCGCGAATGTTTTATTGAAAATCTGCAACGCGGCGTGGCGTACGCAGCGACTAAGGAAGTCACCCTTGCGATTGAGACGATGGACGATCCGTTTTTGAATTCGTTAACGAAAATCCAGGCACTCAAGGATCAAATTCATAGTCCTTGGTTACAGGCCTATCCCGATGTCGGCAATTTGTCAGCGTGGCCGGAAAACAATGTTGGCTGCGAACTGGAGCTGGGCATTGCCAATATTGCATCCGTTCATCTGAAAGATACTCAGGCCGTTACGGCAAATCATCCCGGCAAGTTTCGCGATGTGCCGTTTGGGGATGGGGTTGTCGACTTCGCCGGCTGCCTGCGCACCCTCAAGCGCCTTCATTACGGTGGCGCGTTCACGATTGAAATGTGGACTGAAAAAGCCGCCGATCCGATTAAGGAAGTGAAACAAGCGAAAGTGTTTTTTGATAAGCTATTTGCTCAAGTCGGCTTGACGCAGGAACCTGTGAGCGAGGCAAATGTGCGGTCTTAAAAAGGGGCTTACTTCGCTTTCCATAACGCGCTCACCGGCGCAGGAGCCTGCGTGTAAGGACCTTGGTCGCAATGGCAAAGGGCGCCATCACGCCCAAGGCCACTTACACTCCGGCTCCTAAGCGCGCCGGTTCACGCTCACATAAAAAGCAGCCGACCCAAGCTGCCGGCTGCCAACTCAATCTATTCTTATAACCGAATTGCAGTTGGGCTGATCTGGAAGTAATCGACTAAATAACTTGCGACCCCATCATCGTCATTGGACGGCACAGTAATGTCCGCAATTTTCTTAATCGACGGGATGGCATTGCCCATGGCGACACCGATGCCAGCGTATTCGATCATGTCCTTGTCGTTTTCTTCATCGCCAAAAGCGGCGAGCTGCTCACGCGGAATGCGGTAGAAGTTGAGTGCTGCTTTTAAGCCGTTCATCTTGTTGACGTTTTCCGGCATGATTTCTAGCAATGTTCGGCGTGAACGGGCGACGTTGAGATTCTTCAGCGATTTTGCAGCAGTTGCGGCGGCATCGACCATGTCAGGCTCACCGGCGATCACAACCTTGAAAATCGGCAACTTAGCCGGAACCTTATCAAAGGTCGTGTCTGTAAACGGCATCAGCTTAGGAATCAGCGTCTGATAACTCGATTTACCAAACTCGGTCAGTGAATAAACTTTATCTTCACCGACAATGTCCAGCTTGAAGCCATTTTCCTTAACCAGATCATACACCGGTTTGACTTGTTCCTTGGTCAAAGCCGTTTCTTTAATCACGGTATGTTCGCGAACCAGCCGAACCAAGCCGCCATTGAAGCAGACGCAGACATCGTCATTTTTGGTGACATGCAGTTCCTCCAAGAATGGTTTCAGCGTGGCAAACGGCCGGCCTGAGCAAAGAATAATGCGGATGCCTTTACGATTCAGGTAACGAAGTACGTCGCGATTCGTGACGCTGAGTTCCTTCTTGCTGTTAAGTAACGTGTTATCCATATCAAGTGCGATGGCTTTAAGCATAATTAACTCCCTTTCCAACTTTACGTGGTTAATGCTTATTATATCAGAGTTTCCCAATGTAAAAACGTTTTCAGAACGAACCGAGCCAAAATGAATTCATGACAAAGGAGGCAATCATCATGCTCGAACAATTAAAACAAGACGTTTATGAAGCCAATATGCAGCTGCCAAAATTGAATCTCGTCACCTTCACGTGGGGCAATGTTTCCGGTATTGATCGGGAACGCGGCTTATTCGTGATCAAACCGTCTGGCGTTGCTTATGAAGACTTAAAGCCGGCAGACATGGTCGTCGTTAACTTAGATGGCGAGGTAGTGGAAGGCGCGCTGAATCCATCAAGCGACACGCCCACCCACACGGTTTTATACAATGCTTTTCCGGATATTGGCGGCATTGTGCACACTCATTCGCCATGGGCCGTCGCCTTTGCCTCGGCGCATATGGACGTACCCAATCTTAATACCACAGCGGCGGACACTTTTTATGGGAATATCCCGGTTTCCGAAGCCTTGAGTCAGCAGGAAATCGAGGACGCCTACGAAGAGAATACTGGCAAAGTGATTGTGAAGACATTCCACGATCGCGGACTCGATTACAAGGCAGTGCCAGCAGTGCTGGTAAGCCAGCATGGACCATTCAGCTGGGGTGCGACGCCGGCCAAAGCAGTTTATAACGCAAAGGTCTTGGAAGTAGTCGCGGAGATTGATTATCACGCGCTGACACTGACGCACCACGACGCCCACTTGCCGCAATATTTATTGGACAAACACTATTATCGCAAGCACGGCGCCAATGCTTACTATGGACAGGATGGCGCGAAGTCGCAGGAGCATGCGGCGAAGGCATAGGTGGGTTAGTTAGTTTTATAAAAGTTAAAAGGAGAACCGGTCAAGATGGGGAATCACCCACTTTGGCCGGTTCTTTTTATTGGCGCAAAAGTGGTATGGTAAATGGCCTTAGTTGATGAATGGCGACTTCTAACAAGTTGAAAAACCTCTATACCAGTGTTCCTACATAACCTAACACACAATGCCACCTGCCATGGTGCACGATTTTTCATCCACAACGGAAAATCACTGGATTAAGCCGGGCCCAAGTAACCGCTACCATGAGTATCGAAAGATGAAAAGGAGCGATATTTATGACTGATTGGTTAGGCTTGGACGGTAAGACGGTTGTTGTGACAGGCGGTTCGTCAGGAATTGGCGCTGCCATTGTTGAGGAGCTGATTCACAACGGGGCTAACGTCGTCAATGGCGACCTTAAGGAAGGCGACTTCAAAGATCCGAAACTGACTTATGTTGCGACCGACGTGACTGACCCGGCTGAAGTTGAGAAGCTCGCAGCAACTGCCGAAAAGATCAACGGCGAGATTTGGGGCGTTGTCAATAATGCTGGCATTAATAAACCGCGGGTACTGGTTGATCCTAAAACGCCGCATGGCAAATACGAGTTGGATGTGCCGACATTCGAACAAATCTTCAGTGTCAATGTCAAAAGTGTATTTCTGGTCTCGCAGGCAGTGGTGCGGCGGATGATCAAGCAAGGCCATGGCGTGGTAGTGAACATGTCGTCTGAAGCAGGCTTGGAAGGTTCTGTTGGCCAAAGTGTTTATGCTGCCAGCAAAGGTGCGATTAACGGATTCACCCGTTCTTGGGCGAAAGAACTAGGTAAGTATCATATTCGCGTGGTTGGTGTTGCGCCGGGCATTATGGAGGCAACGGGGTTACGAACACCTAGCTATGAGGAAGCCTTGGCTTACACTCGGGACACGACAGTTGAAGCGATTCGGGCAGGTTATAGTTCCACTTCAACCACCCCACTTGGGCGTAGTGGCAAACTGAGTGAAGTAGCTGATTTGGTTAACTACTTCCTGTCTAATCGCGCCAGTTATATTACCGGTGTGACAACCAATGTGGCAGGTGGCAAATCCAGAGGGTAAGCATTTGTTAGGAGGAGGTCAACCTGATTGAATAGTTTGGATTATCGACTTTTGCGCTATCTTCTGGCAAATGGCACCTCCAGTTTAGATGAATTGGCTGAAAGCGAAAATGTTTCAACCCGAACGATGCAAAAATATATTCATGAACTAGGCGAGTCACTAGGAGACGCAGCGGAAATCCGCATCAACAAAAACGGTTATTTCTTGCATATTTTAAATTACCGCAAGTTTTCGCTGATTCAATCAGGCGTCTTCAAACAAAATATTGACAATAACGACAAGCAAAAGCGGCAGGCAGAAATCTTGTTTCGGCTGATTCAAGAGCGTGAGTTTGTACCGATGGACGACATTGCCGATCAACTAACGGTAAGCCGCGGAACCTTGTTAAAGGATTTAGCAGCATGTCGTGTGTGGTTGAAGCCTTATGATCTCAGTATTGAAAGTGCCACCAGTCGTGGGATCAAACTTCGGGTTGGGTCGACCGTTGATTTAACGATGCTGATTTATAATCGGTTGTTTGATTATGTGCAGGCGCGGTTGTTCAGTGACCAAACACTGGTGGCAGTCGTCATTGATCGTTTGAATGCAGCCAAAATCAAAACAAGTACGACTCAGATCTTTGAAAAGGTGATGCAAATTGTTGTGTTTCTCAAACAACATCATTATAAACTCAGCGGTATCAGTCGATACTATACGAACTTGATGGAAGCATCGCCGTTGTTCATTAACATTATTGAAGATATTGAAGATCGTTGTCACGTGACGTTTACTCAAGAAGAATACAATTTCCTGGCTTTTCCATTTAACCTTTATGCCAACAAATTGCTGTCATCAGAAAAGTTAAAGCAAAAAGTCGAGGCTAACAAAGTGATTTTCGATCAGGTTGCTGACGAGATCCGCAATTTGGTCGATGCCAAAATCGATTATGAGCAGTTTTATCAAGCAACCAAGTATCATCTAATCTTTTTGATTAATCGCGGCATTTTTCACATTTCCCCGTCTGATTATCTAACCAATAAAATGTTGCAACGGTTTCAGCTGGCGGCGGACATGGCGATGGTAATGATTGACAAGTTGGAAGAAATTCTAGGGATTCACATTGCTGATGTCGAGATTAATTATCTGACGGTTTACTTTGAAATGGCACTGCAGCATGCGGATAGTGTGTCGCCGGATCAGCCACAGGTCGGATTCTTTTCCAGCATGGGGCAAAGTGTTTTGCGTTATTTACAAAATCAACTGGATACGATGTTTGAATCCAAGGTGAGCATTCGCACTTTTCAGGATGAAGCGGATATTTTGACGCATCAGGATCAACTAATCATGGTTTTTACCGATCGGCCGCTGGCATTCCGGCTGAAGATTCCGGTGGTGATGATGGGCGATATTTTCCGCGATCGAGTGTTGGAAACTAAGGTGCGGGCTTCGGCGGTGCAACATGAAATTGATGCCGGGCGGATTATCTGGCGGGCGCAGACGTATGCGAATAAACCGAATCAATCTTATGAAGCTGTTTTACGGGCAACGTTGCAGGCTGATAGTGAAGCTGGCTTGGTCGACGCCGGGTTTATTGATCGCTTGATTCAACATGAATCCACAACGAAATTTGTGTTGGATAATGGTGCGGCCATTCCACATGCCATCGCTGACATTGATCAAAATCGCCTGTTTTTGCATCTGAGTGTGTTGACGCATGCGATGACGATTGGCGGGAAGTCTGTGAGTTATATTTTTGTGATCGGTATTCCCCGCGTGTTAGGTAAGAAGGCCTTGGAAGATTTATCGATGCTTTATGACTTACTCTTTTTGCTGGCAGTAAATGAAACTGCAATGGCAAATCTACGCAAGATTTCCGATAGCCACGATCCTTTAACCGTTGTGACGGAGGGCTTATAAAATGAATGTTTTGATACTTGGTATTTTCGTTGCCGCAGCATTTTTGTTGCAGGCTTTGATGGGTTATTTTCAAATTCGCAACTTTGCTCATAACTACCACGAGGTGCGCCAAGGCGGTCGTGTGTTGATCGGCAAAAATCCGCGGCGGTTTCGGCAAGGCAGCTTGATGTTAATCGGACTGGATCACGATGATCGGATTCAGGAAATTCGGATTATGAAGGGACTCACGGTTTTCAGTCGGTTTCGCGAGGTTGACCGGTTCGATGGCGAATCGGTTGCTGAGGTTGGTGCTGATTACGCGGCATTGCATAAGCTGAGTCGCACCGAACGGGAATGTTTTCTCAACGCGTATCGCAATTATGTGAATTACAAAACGAACAATCTCAGTTTTGAAGACTTTGACACGAGTCGCGTCAGCATGTTTTCGTTGCCGATTTTTAGCGAAATTAGCATGAAAATGAAAACGGTTCCGCAGACGCTGACGCATGTATTCAAGAAAGATAATTTAGGGGGATGACATCATGCAATATATTTCAGATTTTGCCGCTGGATTTATGAAGCTGTTTCAAACCGGCGGAAAGACGTTTATCAGCTGGATGACCAGCATTGTGCCAGTGGTTTTGCTGCTGTTGGTTCTGATGAATACAATTATTGCGTTCATTGGGGAAGCGCGTATCGAACGGTTTGCGCAAAAGGCTAGCCGTAATGTGTTGATGCGCTATCTGGTTTTACCGTTTTTAGCAGCATTTATGTTGGGTAATCCGATGTGCTTTACACTGGCTCGCTTCTTGCCAGAATATTACAAGCCAAGTTATTACGCGGCCCAAGCACAGTTTTGCCACACCAGCAATGGCGTCTTTCCCCACATCAATCCAGGTGAATTATTTGTTTGGTTGGGGATTGCGCAAGGCGTGCAGAAGCTTGGTCTAAATCAAATGGATCTTGCCATTCGCTACATGTTGGTCGGTATTGTTATGAACTTTATCGGCGGTTGGGTCACTGATTTCACAACAGCCTATGTATCTAAGCAAACCGGAATTACGCTCAGCAAGACGGTTGACTTGTCAACGAGAGCATAAACGTGGCAATTACAATAGCACTTTCAAATCAAGGAGGCTCTATGAATTATGGCCGAACAAAAATGGCATAGCATTCAAGTGGTCAAAGGATCAGGTGGTTATGGCGGTCCATTGACGATCACACCGACCGAACAGAAGCATAAATTTATCTATGTAACCGGTGGCAACCGCCCCGCCATCGTCGATAAGATTGCGGAATTAACCGGGATGGAGGCCGTAGACGGATTCAAAACGTCCATCCCTGAAGACGAAACAGCATTAGCAATCATTGACTGCGGCGGTACATTACGTTGCGGCATTTATCCAAAGAAAAATATTTTAACGATTAATGTTTTACCGACTGGAAAGTCCGGTCCGTTGGCAAAGTATATTGTGCCGAAATTGTATGTTTCAAACGTTGATGTCGATCAGATTACGGCATTGCCTGATGATGCTGTTCCTGATCAGTCCCTGAACGGCGTGCCGCTTGATCAACGCGGCGAAGCAGGTAAGCAACAGGAAGCCACTGCTGAATCAACCGCCGCACCTTCTTCGACGAATACCACGTCAGAAGCAAAGGCAGACGAAGCGGCCGCTGAAGCCCGCGAAGCCAAGTTTGATACCAACAAGACGATTACGGCGCAAATGAAAAAACCTAACTTAATCGCGCGAATCGGCATTGGCGCTGGGAAAGTAATCGCAACTTTTAACCAGGCTGCTAAAGACTCAGTTCAAACGATGTTGAATACCGTTATTCCATTCATGGCCTTTGTTGCCTTGTTAATTGGGATTATTCAAGGATCAGGTTTAGGTAACTGGTTTGCCAAATTAATGACGCCGTTAGCTGGCAATGTTTTTGGCCTGATTGCGATTGGCTTTATCTGCTCATTGCCATTCTTATCACCAATTCTTGGTCCCGGCGCGGTCATTGCCCAAGTTATCGGCACGCTTATCGGGGTCGAAATTGGTCGTGGCAACATTCAGCCACAGTATGCGCTGCCAGCCTTGTTTGCGATCAATACGCAGAACGCGGCGGACTTTATTCCGGTTGGATTAGGACTTGAAGAAGCGGATTCAAAAACGGTTGAAGTCGGGGTTGTTTCCGTTTTGTATTCGCGCTTCCTAAATGGTGTACCACGAGTTGTCGTTGCATGGCTAGCAAGTTTCGGGCTGTATGCAAAGTAAGCAGTACTTTTGAGAGGTGAGGATAGTGTCGTCAGTAGCAGAAAAAACAAAATATGAAACAAAGATTCTTGAGGTTGGTTCAGACGCGCGGGGGTTCAAAGATATTAACATGGCTATTCTTTTCGGTGATGAGGCGCCGGATGCGTTGCGCTCGTCTTGCTTCATCATTCAAGTCACCAAAATTCTGGAACCGATCCAGGCGGGGGACGTGATGGTATTTGGCGATCAGGCTTATACCATTACGGCAGTTGGTGATGAGGTGAATACAAATCTAGGCAACCTCGGCCACACAGCAGTGGTATTTGATGGCTCAACCACTCCTGAGCTTGCCGGGTCGCTTTATTTGGAATCCAAACCATATCCACAACTAGACGTGGGCACTGTCATCAAAATTATGAAGGGGGTCTAGGCCATGTTCATTGATACAGCCAATCTCGCACAAATTAAGGAAATGTTGGGATTTAACCAATTTGAGGGCGTTACCACAAATCCCAAGCTACTTCTAAAAGAAGGCAATCCACGATTTGAACAATTGACTCAGATTCGGGCGTTAAAACCGGGTGTTCTTTTTGTCCAGTTGGTAGGAGATACTGAAGCAGAATTACTGGCAGATTATCACGAATTACGCAAGCGTTTTCCAGACACTGACGACACGCGAATGGCGTTTAAGGTGCCATTATTTGAACCGGGATACAGAACGATTTCGACAATCCGCTCTGAAAAACCGGATGAGTGTCTATTAGGCACGGCCGTTTATTCCGTTCGCCAAGGTTTCATGGCATGCGTGGTTGACTGTGACTACATTGCGCCGTACGTGAACCGCATGGAGCAACTTGACATTGATCCATATCGCATGATTGCCGAGACTCACGCTTTTTACCAGAAGACCGACACGCACATTAAAATAATGGGTGCAAGTTTTAAAAATGCCTCACAGGTGATGGCGGCGATTAAAGCTGGCGCGGAAAACGTTACGATCAGCTATGATATTTTCCAACAGTTGATGACTAATGCTGCAGCAGATGATGCCATCAGGGTCTTCAATGAAGAAGGCCGGCAGCTGGATCAAAAAACGGGTGTCTGAAGTATAGACGGATGCGTTAAGAGAAAAAGGATTAAGCACCTGTAAAGCATAAGAAAGCGCCATGGAGTTCCGAGTAGTTCGGACTCCATGGCGCTTTTTGCGTGCCAGCATCAAGTCTAAATGGCCGAATCATATGGGAAAGCGAATGGCGTTATCATCTTTGATAAACCAAACATTAACAACTACTTGTTATTTTATAAAATTAAAGCAGAAATTTTGCACGAATTGAATGGTCGCATTGTGAAACCAACAAAGCTGCCAATTTTTAATGTTCCAAAACAAAGACAATTCCGCCAGCCTGTTATACGCCGGTTAAATGCCGTTTTATAAGCATCTTAATAATAAACTGCTGAACCATAATCAGACAGCCACTTTCATAAATGGAACAGACCAATCAATTTTTTGTTGACCCGATCACATATTCTTGCACGATTAATCGTGCAAACATTTCCTGTTGTTTCGTTTGAGAAAGCGCTTTACAGTAATGATAGACATTAACAGCAAAGGGGGTGAACAGATGACATTGAGTAGCCGGCAGCGACAACTTGTTTTGCAGTTGTTGAATGCCGAAGGGACGGTGACCGCTAAGCAATTAGCTGAATCGGCAGGGGTCAGCGTCCGGACCGTGAAGTATGATTTGGCCGATATTCGTGATTGGCTGGCGGCGAAGGGCTCGGCGTTAAAGAGTGCGCCGCGCAAAGGGATTTGGATTGAAGCCGGTGATGCTGCCAGAGCGGCCTTGCGTGAGAAAATCGACGAACAAATTGCCGATCATTATTTAGCACCAAATGAGCGCATCATCCGCATGATTTTGATTCTTGCGCAAACCGGTGATTACACGACCCAGCAACAGTTTCAAGCGCGGGTGAATGTCAGCCAGACAACCGTCAACAATGATCTTAAGAAGCTGGCGGTTTATCTGCAGCAGTTCAACGTGAAGCTGACCAGTAAAAACTACTATGGCTATAAGCTCAATGGCACTGAATTGGACATTCGCCGCTTGCTGGAACAGTTGATTACCCAGCAGCTGAATCGGAAGACGCTCATGGCGGAATTGGTTGATAGCCTGAGCACCAAAACCGAGCCGAAACGGGCAGTGATTTTAACCGGCGAGGCAACGTTTGACCACGCGTTTAATACGATTTTGAAAGAAGCCATTCGCTTGGGCAAAACGGAAGCACACATGCCGGATCCGAGCGAACTGATTGCGACGATCATTCGGTTGACGATCGGTGTGATTCGCCAAGGTTTTAATCAATTGGTGAATAGTTATCATCGCGTTGCTCAGTCCCAGGCCAAGCAAAACTTTACTGACAAGCTGATCATGAACACGCTAGCCTTTTATAATCTGCCGGCGCTGACAGATGATATCGCATATTACCTTGGCCAGCGTGATCACGACCAGCCGGCTGCTCAGGATCACAATCTGGTGGCGATGACGCATCGCATCATTTTGGCGGTTGGCGCGTTGGTTGATCATGATTTCAGTCATGACAGTCAGTTGCAGGAGAATTTGTACCTGCACCTGAGCCAGTCTTTAGGCAAGCACAGTCAGCTTCTGGAATATAGTCCATTCACGCAAGACATTAAGCAAGAATATCCGGGCTTGTTTGCGGCTATTGAAAAAACCGTCAATAAGGAATTGGCCAATGATCAAGCCGTGTTGAGCGAGGCGTTTGTTTCTTTCATTGCGTTGCATTTCATGGTCTCGCTGAATCGCGACAGTCAAATGCGAACGGTGCGGGTTGCTTACGTCTGTGCGACGGGCATCGGGATTACCAATCTGATTCAGCAACGAATCGCTTCGGCCATTCCAAACATTGAACTAGTCGGCTTTGCTTCCATTGACGATGCGCGGGCCTTGATCGCACGTGAACAACCGGAATTGGTCATCAGCGTTTTTCCACTCAAAAATGTGGATGTTCAGGTGATCGAAGTGCAACCATTGCCTAATGCCACCGACATTGCCGCGATTCGCCAGGCGGTCGCCAAAAAATTACAGGTACCGCTGGCACAAATCAAATCGCAGCATCCCGTCGTACCGATCAAACCGAAGCCCAATCTGGAACAGCAGACGCAGCAGACGATTTTGACCATGTTCAGCATCTATTCGGAACTCAAGCTGCAGTTGCCGACCAAAATTGATCCGTATTATGGGGATGCGTTCATGATGCACGTTTTTCTGGCGGTGCAACGCATCATGTTTAACAGACAGTATCAAGGCAAGCCGAATCATGATGATCCGAAGCTGGTCGGAACCGTCGAGCATGTCTTTTCGGATCATGGACTGGCGATTAATCGGGCTGAGGTGCATGCGATTCTGGAATATTTGAGCCTAAGTCACGCAACATCTTAGAAAGGGGATGACACCACTGGAAGCCAACGATGAATTACCGGAAGAAGTTCAAACGATGATCCAACAAAGCAATGATGCTCTGGCGGCGGAAGCGCTGGTTCGTTATGTCATTGGACTAGCGGCAGCCGCGGAGATTCGATTTACCGATGTTCAGCTACAGGTGCTCACGAATCACTTAATCGAAATGCTGAACCGTTCTCAGTCTGGTGAACAACTCCCAGCGGTCGATCCGCAAATGTTTGCCGATGTTTCCCAAAAGTCGCTTGACTTGGCGGATCAGGTTGTTCGGCACATCGGGCATTTGGCCGTCGCCGAGAAGTATATTTTATCGATTCATTTTGAAGCAGCACAGAACAAAATATAGGAGGATTCAACCATGGTTAAAGTTGTTATTGCAGATCGAATGGGTAAAGGTCAAAACGTTGCAAAAGGTGTCGAGGCCGCTGGCGGTACCGCTGTTGTCGTACCGGGCATGGGCGCCGATATGCGTTTGGGCCAGGTCATGGACAAAGAAAAAGCAGACATGGGCATCAGTTTCTGTGGTTCCGGTGGTGCCGGCGCCATCACCGCGCATACGCAATTTGGCTGGCCGGAACGTCACGGTATGCGTTCGATTCAAGAAGGCGTGACCGCAATTGAAGAAGGCACCAAGGTTCTTGGCTTCGGATTTATGGATCAGGAAGCATTGGGGAAGGCCTTGGTCGAGGCGTGGAACAAGAAGTATCCGGAAGCTTAGGGAGTGAGTAAAGATGACGGTCGTGAATGAAATCAAACGTCAGGTGGTCACCGTTTCCGGCAAAGGCGAAACCAAACAACAGGCATTTGCCGCCGCTTTTAGCAGCATTCAAAAGCAACTGGTTGGCAACGGAGATGAAGCCATTTTACGGATTATTCCGGAAAAAGTTGAGCCGCTTAAGTTAGTTAAATCCAGTTATACCGAGAAGTTCCTGTTCTTCTTTTTCAAGCGGACGCGAACGACTTATGCGGTTACGCTGGCCGTGACGGTTGCCGTGAGTGCGATTGATCTTGATGCTTTGACGTTTAAAGATGTCACGACGCCGTCACCGGATGCACTTTCATTGCCAAATTTGAAAAATATGTTGAAGGGTGTGAAATGAATTGCCAATATTAACAATCTTATTCCAGTCGATCATTATTGGTGGACTGGTAGGTTTTGCGGCAGGCGTTGGGGCAGCGCGGATGTTTACAGCACCGAAAACCCAAGCCTTGGGCGCATTCCGTACCTTGGGGGAAATGAATGCGGCAGAAGGCGATCCGGCTTCGCATTTTAGCTTCGGACTTGGGTTCTTCTTCAATGCTTGGGCATCAACGGTTGGTGCCGGCGCGTTTACCCAGGATATTACCCACCGTGTGATTCCGAACTGGGCAGCAGCAGGCTTGTTGATGAAGAATCGCAATGTCGAACAGACCATGCATAACCCGAAGAAAATGGGGATTGCCGGTGCCATTGTCGGCGCAGTGGTCGTGGTGTTCCTGAATGTCACTTCCAGCTCGATTCCGGAATCGTTGCAGGTAACGGCGGTTAAGGTGCTGGTACCGGCTGCCAATCAACTGATCAATCTGATCATGCCGATTCTTTTCTGGCTGGCTGCCATCGATGCCGGCCGCCGCTCCGGATTATTCGGCACCGTTTTTGGCGGATTGTCCGCAATGATCATGGGTAATGCGGTGCCCGGCGTGGTGCTGGGCATTTTAATCGGAAAAGGAGTCGACGAACTCGGCTGGACGCGGATTACGAAGTCCATTTTGGCCGCAGCGATTCTGCTGTTTGTCCTATCCGGCTTCTTCCGTGGCTTTGATCTTAACTTGTTGAAGTCCTTTAACCTAAATGCGCCAGGTTGGTTGTCGAATGTCCATCAAATGATAGGCGGAAAGTAGGGGTGTTGACGTATGGCGGATAAACAAACCACCGCAACTGCGGACGAAGAATTGAAGGCAGTTGCAAACGAACATGACTTTTGGCACGCAGACTGGGGCTTCGTTGTGATTGTCGCGTTGATGTCGGCAGGGGTCTTTGCCGGGACGTCCATGTATTTCAATTATGGTGTCGGTGCCTTCAACGAAGTCGCGATCGTGGCGATGTTGAAGGCTGGGATGACAGGCGGTTCTTACGGTGCCGCCGCGGCGTTTGGCGCCAGCTTCCTATTCGCTCGGATCTTGGAAGGCTCGCTGGTCGGGATTCTGGATCTCGGCGGCTCGATTCTGACCGGTGTCGGCATCGGGATTCCGGCCATCCTGCTTTCCGTTGGGGCCAAACCCTTGGTCGCCAACTTCGGGCTGGCGCTTTTAACCGGTGCCGTGCTGGGCATTATCATTGGGGTCATCATTTTCCTGGTTCGGAAATTTACCATTAATCAAAGTAATGCCACATTTGGCGCGGATGTCATGATGGGCGCCGGGAACCAAACCGGCCGTTTCCTCGGCCCGCTGATCATCCTGAGTGCGGTCACCGCCAGCATTCCGATCGGGATCGGCAGCACAATCGGCGCAGCACTCTTCTACGCATGGAAAAAGCCAATCCCAGGCGGTGCGATTATTGGCGCTATGATTATGGGATTCTTTTTTCCCGTTAAGCTTTAACAGAAAAAGTTTTAGAAAGGCAGGTCTTCACTTGTGTTTGATGTTTTAATCAAGAACGGCAAAACAGAACGCGAACAGCCGATTGAAGTCGGCATTAATGGCAATCGCATCGCGGCGATCGCACCGAAGCTCGAAGGTGCCAGCGGGCAAAAAGAAATTGACTTGCATGGCCAATCGTATGTCAGTGCAGGCTGGATTGACGATCATGTGCATTGTTATGAAAAATTGACCTTATATTATGACGATCCTGATGCTGATGGTTACAAGTCCGGCGTGACAACCGTTATTGACGCCGGTTCGACCGGTGCGGACAATATTCGCGATTTTTACAACATTACCCGCGACAAAAAGACCAACGTTTACGCTTTGATTAATATCGGGCGGACCGGCATTTTAGCGCAAGACGAATTAGGCGATATGGAGAAGGTCAGCAAAGAAGCCTTGTTTGACGCAGTGGTTGATCTGCCTGATTTTATCGTCGGGATCAAGGCGCGGGAAAGCCATTCGGTGGTGATTGACAACGACATCAAACCGTTGCTGGCGGCGCGGTCGTACGCGGCACTGCTCGGGCATTTGCCGATTATGGTGCATGTGGGTGCCAATCCGCCAGAGCTCAAGGACATTTTGCAGGCGATGGGCGCAGGCGACGTCTTAACCCATGCGTACAATGGCAAACCGAACGGGATGATTGACGAAAATGGCGAGATCAAGGATTTCGTTTATGATGCCTACGATCGCGGCGTGGTCTTCGATGTTGGTCACGGAACCGATTCGTTTAATTTTAAAACCATGAAAATCGCCCGCGATCATGGGCTGGATCCGAAGTCGCTGAGCACCGACATTTATCACCGCAATCGGGAAAATGGGCCGGTTTATGACATGGCAACCACAATGGAGAAAATGCTTCAAGTTGGCTACACCTTGCCGGAAGTGATTCGGATGGTCACGTTTGCGCCGGCTGATACTTTCCACCTGTTGAACAAAGGACGCCTGCGTCCGGGTAAAGACGCCGACATTACCATTTACAATGTCACGACGGGTGATAAAGTATTAACGGATTCTAATGGCAATACGGAAACCGGCCATCAATTGATCACCCCGATCTGCACCATTGTTGGCGGGACGGTATACGACTTGGAGGCACAGCGAGCATGACAGACTATTACAGCACTTATGATTTAAAACACGTGATTAACGCCAGTGGCAAAATGACCATTCTGGGCGTTTCCAAAGTTCCGGAACCCGCGATTCAGGCACAGCAATTTGGCGACACCCACTTTTTTGAAATGAAGGATCTGACCGACAAAACCGGTGCCTTCATTGCCAAAAAGTTGGGGACAGAAGGCGCACTGGTGGTGAATTCGGCGTCTGCGGGGATTGCGGAAGCGGTGGCCGGGATCATCGGCCAAGGTAGCAAATATCACGCTTACCATCCGTTTTCACCGCGCTACACCAAGCGCGAGATCATTCTGCCAAAAGGTCAAAATGTGGACTATGGCACGCCGGAAGAAGTTATGATCGAACTCGGTGGTGGCCAGGTGGTTGAAGCCGGCTATGCCAACATGTGCACGCCGGAACACGTTGAGATGATGATCAATGAGAACACCGCAGCTATTTTCTACGTGAAGAGCCATCATGCCGTGCAGAAGAGCATGTTGACGATTCAAGAGGCGCTGGAAGTGGCGCATAAGCATGAGCTGCCGTTAATTCTTGACGCTGCGGCGGAAGAGGATCTGAAGAAGTACGTCGACATGGGCGTTGATGTGGTGCTGTTCTCCGGTGCCAAGGCGATTGAAGGCCCCGCTTCCGGTCTCGTCTTCGGCAAGGAGCCGTACATCAGCTGGACCAAGTTGCAGGGCCTGGGCATCGGCCGCGCGATGAAGATCGGCAAGGAAAATATTCTCGGCTTCACCACCGCGCTCGTTCAGTATCTTGACAACGGCCCGGAATCCGGCGAAGCGATGAAAGCCCGGCTGCACCCATTCGTGGCAGCGCTTAATGACGTGCCGCATCTGAACGTTAAGGAAGTGCAAGACGGAGCCGGGCGGCCAATTTTCCGCGCTGCCGTGACTGTCGAAGCTTCCAGCCCGAAAGACGCCAAGCAAGTGACCGCCGAACTCAAAGCCGGTAATCCGGCAATTTACACCCGCGAATATCGCGCCAACGAAGGCATCATCGAGTTCGACATCCGCGCCGTTGATCAAGCCGAAATGGACCTGATTGTTCATCGCCTCAAAGAAATTCTCGCTTAGAAAGGATCGTTCTCATGAATCTAATCCCAAACTATTACAAAAATCGTGTTGCGCTGAACGTTTTGGCTGGCTCCATTGAAAACGCCAAAGCGATCTACGAAGCCGCCGAAGGCCATGTGGTCGTGGGTGTTTTGACCAAAAACTATGATACCGACGAAGCCGCGATTGAAGATATGAAAAAATACCAGGAAGTCACCGACAACGGCTTGTCAGTCGGCCTCGGCGCTGGCGACCCGAACCAAAGTGCGATGGTCAGCCGCGTTTCCAAGATCTTGCAGCCGCAGCACGTCAATCAAGTCTTCACCGGCGTCGGCACCAGTCGGGCACTTTTGGGGCAAGCCGACACCGTGATTAACGGGTTGGTTTCGCCAACCGGCAAAGTCGGCGTGGTCAACATTGCCACCGGTCCAAAAAGTAGTCAAAAAGCGGCAGCGGAAGTACCAGTCGAAACGGCCATCGCCTTGTTACAGGACATGGGCGGCACCAGCTTCAAATTCTTCCCCATGGGTGGTTTGAAACACGAAGCCGAATTCCGTGCCGTTGCCCAAGCCTGCGCGGCAGAAGGGTTTAACCTCGAGCCGACCGGTGGCATTGATTTGGACAATTTTGAGGCTATTCTTCAAATCGCATTGGATGCCGGCGTTAAGCAGATCATTCCGCATGTCTATAGTTCGATTATCGACAAGGCGACTGGTTTGACGCGTCCGGAAGATGTTGCTGCGTTGTGGCGGATTACCAAGCGATTGGTGGATGCTAGTGAGTTGGTGGCAGCGGAGTAAGAAGTTTTTTGCAGCGAAGTGTATTTGGAAGTCATAGAAGTTAAAAGCCTACAGATCAAGCAAAATGCTTTTTGCGTGTTGCTTGATCTGTAGGCTTTTTTGAACGTTGAGGTCCTTTTGGTAGCAAAGGGTCGTGACTAAGCAATTCGACGAAGTTCTAGTCCCTGCCTATAAGTTAGTCCTAGTTGCAATAACATGAAAATGCCGAAGATTATGATCGAAATGGTATTTTGAGAAAAGTCAATAAACCGTTGAAGTGTCTGTGGCAACAGAAACATTGCAAGAATCATCAGCGTCATCAATAAAATGCCATGACGATTTGGTTGAATCGTATAGCGGGCGTTTGTTTGAATAATCGTGTAATTTTTCGAACGATTAATCAGGCTTTGAACAAGGCGAATTTGGTCTCCTTTTTTCAAGTTGAGTTTTAAGGCTAGACCTTCATAGACAGAGCCAACAGGTTGACCATTGACGAAGACTAATGTGGGAGCATTGCTCCGCATTGGCGATTTTGGTCGTTGCAAGATGATCATTTCTTTACCCTCCAATTGAAACCAAGAACTTGAATGCAAACCAAGCTTAAACACAAAAGAAAGCGCTGTCAAATAAATTTACTTAAGACAAAATTGTTTACAAAACAGAAAAAACGGGTTAAAATCTGTGCGTAAAATGAAAGCGCTATCAATTGGTTTTTTGGAGATTGGAGGAAAGATGATGACAATCGTCAATGTGCGAGTGGATGGTCGATTGATTCATGGGCAAGTAGCACGAATCTGGACGGGTGCTGTCAATGCAACACGCATTATGGTAGTTGGCGACAAAGTTGCAAGTGATGACTTGGAAAAAACTGCGCTAAAGCTAGCGAGACCAAGTCAGGTAGCACTAAGTATTTTGCCGCCGGATCGAGCAGGGGCAAACTTTCTTGCTGGCCGTTACAACAGTCAAAATGTTTTCATTGTCACGCGTGAGCCAGAAGCCCTTCTTCAGTTGGTAGAAGCGGGGGTTCCAATAAAGGAGGTTAATGTTGGTAACTTACCGACTGGAGAAGACAGAACGTCAATCTTTAAAAGTGTCGCTGTTTCAAGTGACGACGCTCAGGTATTTAAAAAGTTAGCAGCACACGATGTTCGAATTTACCATCAAATGGTTCCAAACGACCCTCAGGAAGACTTTATGGCAGCCCTAAAGAAGGAGGAGTCTTCATTATGAATCAATTGAGTATGGCTCAAATTATCCTATTGTCGTTATTTGCTTTTTTTCAAATTAATGAAATTATCACGTTGGGAATCGGTTTTGGGAACCCGGTTAATGCTGGTTTAATTGCTGGTCTGATTGTTGGTGACATGAAACTTGGGCTGGCGGTCGGTGCAACATTGCAGTTAATGATCCTTGGCGTCGGTACTTTTGGCGGTGCTTCGATTCCGGATTATGCCACAGGGGCAATTATTGGGACTGCCATTGCTCATATCTCTGGTAAGGGTATTAATTATGGGATTGGTGTTGGCATCCCTGTTGGCTTGTTGATGGTGCAACTGGATATTTTGGCACGATTTGCTAATACGTATTTTGCACACCGAATTAATCATGCAATCGGGAAAAATGACGACAAAGCAGTGGTGAGAAATTCGCTATATGGCGCAATACCTTGGGGGATTTCTCGAGCATTGCCGGTATTCTTAGTCTTAATTTTTGGCGAATCCTTTGTCAAAAATGTTCTGAATTATTTGCCACAATGGCTGATGGGTGGATTGAAAGCAGCTGGGACCATGCTACCAGCAGTCGGTATTGCAATTTTAATGCATTATCTACCTATTAAGAAATTTGCACCTTATATTATTTTTGGATTCATCGCCGCCGCCTACTTGAAGATACCGATGCTCGGTGTTGCCTTGGCCGGTGTCGGATTCGCTATTCTTTACTATCAAAAGCTAATGAATAGTAATGGTGAACAGCCTCATATTAAGGGAGACGGGTTAGATACGGAGAAGGCCAAGGAACTCGGTATTGGAGAGGAGATTACGGGCGATGAAGAATGAGACGACAGCTCAACCTGTACAAAAGTTGACCAAGAAAGATTTAAGAAGTGCAAATATTCGCTGGATTTTTACCTCATCTCTTAGTTGGAACTATGAAACGATGATGGCCCCAGGATATGTTGGTTCGCAAATGCCTATCTTGCGCCGCTTGTATGGTAATGATCCTGAGAAGATGAAGCGGATGATGGCACTGCAAGCCGAGTTCTTCAATACAAGTCCGCATATGGGATCCATCATTCAAGGGATTGACATTGCGTTAGAGGAACAGCAAGGCACCGCGGCCGAAGATGCGATTCGTGGCGTAAAGACTGGTTTAATGGGTCCCTTTGCTGCTGTCGGTGATACGTTATTGGGTACTGTTCAGTCAACCATCTTCGGGGCAATTGCTTCTTACATGGCGCTGAAAGGAAATCCGACTGGCTCAATTCTATGGATGGGCGCTCTGGCTGTTCTATATATTTGGGGATTTACTTGGATGCCGTTTGCTTATAAACGTGGTGTTGAACTCGTCACAACGATGAGTTCACGTTTAGCAGCTTTGACCGATGCTGCAACCCTTCTCGGCGTGACTGTTATCGGGGCGTTGATCCCGACAGTTATTAATATTAATGTCCCGTTTGTATTCAAAGTCGGCAAAGTAACGATGAAGCTACAGAGCACGCTGAATCAGATCATGCCATCGCTAGTGCCAATTTTGTTAGTCGCATTCGTTTACTGGTTGTTGGATCGTAAGCATATGAATTCTACCCGTGCGACATGGTTTGTGTTGATTTTGGCGATTGTTCTCTATAATTTGAAAATTGTTGGCTAACTTAAAAATGGCTCAACTTAAAAGGTTGGGTCATTTCTTTTAAAGAATAGGTGGTGTCACGATGCAAGTAATTTTGTTAAGCCATGGCCAATTTGCTGAGGAAATCCTAAAAAGTGCAGAAATGATTCTTGGCAACTTAAACAACTTTACTGCTTTAGGTCTTCAACCAAGTGAAGGACCAGACCAGTTGGCTGAACGAGTGAAAAGGTTAATTGATTCGAGCGATGATACAGATAAGTTGATTATTGTTGATTTATTGGGTGGAACGCCGAGCAATGTTGCGATAAACATGATGGTCCAGAACCCAGGTCTGCGAGTGCTGAGCGGTTTAAATCTTCCAATGATTGTGGCCATTGTCAATCAAACATTGTTAGGACAAAAGTTATCAAATCAGGAAATTATCCAAGCTGGGCAACAAGGCGTTTTAGATGTTAGGGAAGCTGTAAATAATCTCAGCACTAATGAAGATGATGAAACATGAACGGCAAAAGAGTTATTCGTTAAAGAGGGAAGTTGCTATGGTCAGTATTCGTAAGATTGCAGAAGAGGCAAATGTTTCACCTGGAACCGTTTCTAGAGTTCTTAATCGTGATCCAACTTTGTCTGTGACAGCGCAAACGCGGTACAAGATAGAGATGATTGCGAAACGGCTTAATTATTCTAAGTTGACGCGTAAGGTGCCACTGACCATTGCGCTATTGGCGACAATGGATTTAGACGAAGCAACATCAAATATCTATTATCAGCACGTTAAGCAAGGGATCATAGGAGAATTAAAAAGAATCGGTGCCAGATTAGGTCCCACGGTGTATCTCAGTTCGGCGATAACGCAACAAGCCTCTGACAGCATTAAGTACGCAGACGGGGTTATCGTGATTGGGGGGTTAACTCGAAACGGTCTTGAACATGTTCTTCAACTTAACAACCATGCAGTGGTGATTGATGACCGCTACGAATCTATTCAGGTTGATCGCGTTAACGCCGATTCAGCCAATGGAGCGAAGCAGGCGTTGGCGCATTTAGACGAATGGGCAAAAGGCGATATTGTTTACGTTGGTGGCAAACGTTATGTCACAGATCTTGATGGCACAAAGACGAAAACTGACGATGAAATTCGTTTGAAGACTTACCAAGCATGGATGCAAGCGCACACAGGCAAAGATGGGAAAGCAATCTTGGTTGGTTGGGATTGTAATGCCGGATATGAAGCCGCGAAACGTTTAGCTGGGTTGCCGAACCTTCCCAAAGGCATTTTGGCCGGGAACGACACGCTGGCGATGGGCGTTATGCGCGGACTTCATGAAGCCGGTTATCACGCGCCCAAAGATTATCACATCATTGGATTTGACGACATTCAGGAGTCACAGTATTTTATCCCGCGGCTTTCATCCGTCCACATTCCTGAAGATGAACTTGGTCGAACGGCTGTGCATGCGGTTCAAGCTCGATTGAATAAGTGGCGTTCTGCAACGTCAACGAATCTACTGAGTGTTGAATTGAAATTACGAGAAAGCACAGGCGACGAACATTATGATAGACAACGAGATGACAAGGAGGAAAAGGTAGAATGAAGACAGTCATAACGCCAAAAATGTTGCCGGGTAGCGCGTCTAAAGAACTGTTAAAAAATCCGGACAGAGGGTTTCGACTTGAAACATATTTAAACGTTGCAAGTAACAAAGGCATTTACGAGTATGCTGACTGGAACGCGATTGATGCACTTAAACATGAGTTCTCACTGTACAGTGAAGAGAAGCCAACAATCGCACAAGTTTATTTTTATTTAACTGATTATCGTGATATTCCCCTTGATGAAAAAGCATTCCAGAATATGCAAGCCTACTTCGATGTCATCAATCAGCTGCATTTGAAGGCACTGCTTAGGTTTGCTTATGTTTGGGATGATGCAAATCCAACAAAGCAATCAGCGACGCTATCGATGATGAAAACGCATCTCCAGCAGTTGGCATCATTGCTTCAAAAGAATCGTTCGGCAATTTATGCGTTGCAAGCCGGGATGATTGGTGCATGGGGAGAGTGGGCGTTTCGTTCAAGAGAAAAGATTGACGAAACCGAGCTTCTTAAGAGCCTTTTGGTTAATACGCCAAATGATCTTAAGATTCAGGTGCGGTATTTGAACATTAAAAATCGGAATCTGAGTGTTGATGATTCTGTTAGCCTAAGTCGAATCGGATTCCACGATGATTTCTTAATTGGCATACCGCACATGTGGAATACAGCCGGTAAAAATAAAGAATCAAGTGAGTATCAGCAATTGTTGCGTGATTCGAAACAGACATTGGTTGATGGTGAAATGAGTTGGTTTTGGGCAAACCCTATTTATTTAAAGACCCCCTTCATTGACCCCGTGATGATGGTTGACCGACTAGTGAGTGGTTCATTCACAACGCTCAGCTTGGCGCATAACTATCGTGAGGGACAAACAGGATCGTTTACATCAACGACCTGGAAGAATGAACTCAAACGAAACGGGGTCTCAGAACAAGAACTACCTTCTGGCGGATCACTGGCGGCATGGAAGAAGGTGCCGATCACACCTCAAATTTTGCGTGATCACCATTGGCCATTCCAGGAAAGCTGGTTTGTTGATGAAAAACAAAGACCAATTCAACGTAATTACTTTGAATATATCCGTGATTATTTAGGCTATCGCGTTTCAGTGAAAAGCATCACCTATGATCCCAAAGCTGACATCGTTCAAGTCATTTTGCGTAATGACGGGTTTGCTGCACCATTAGGGCTTGACCGTATCAGCTTGATGGTGACTGGCCAAACTCATCAGACACTGGGAAAAGTAAGTTTACCCAAAGCTTCTCTTGTCAGTGGCAAAGATGTAGGTTTTGTTGTGCCTATTCAAGAAGGACAGAAGCCATTTAGACTTGGCGTCTCGCTCAAAGCTACAAACGGCGAAGCGGCAAGACTTGCTAATTTGAGCGAATTTGATGATGGCATTAACTGGTTTGCATTTTCGTGAGGTGTATTGTCATGGGAAAAACGATCAAGTTGGTGTTTCTGATTGGGTTGGTGTTGATTGGCGTCGTCCTCTTTCCTAATTCAGTCAATGCAAGGGCCGCAAGTGGGCAAGACATTCCGGTAAAGGCATTGACTGCCGGCCTAGACAATCAGCTACTGAACAATCAAGATCGCGGTCTTAGAATGGAGGTCAATTTAGATGTCCATTCTGGTATGGGTCTTTGGGGAAACTCAAATAAAACCGGTATCGAGCAACTGGAGCAAGCCGTCAGCAATTTTAGCAGTGATCAGCCGAAATTAGCTCAAGTTTATTTTTATTTGACAGCTTACAAAGATAAACCATTAGACGATCAGGCATTTTCTGAAATGAATGATTATTTCCAAGCGCTATCGCAACACCATATCAAGGCAGTTTTGCGTTTTGCCTACATTTGGGATGATTCTAATCCAAAAGCGCAAGAACCAACAACAGCTACCGTTTTGCAACATTTACACCAGTTAGAACCGTGGATTAAAGCTCATCGTAATCAGATTTCAGTGCTACAAGCGGGTTTAATTGGCTCGTGGGGCGAATGGGATGGTGGCGCACGAAGGAGAATGGACGAAAAATCCATTTTGCAAACTTTACTTGCAGTCACGCCGAAAGATCTGCCAATTCAAGTGCGGTATTACAATATTAAAGCTAACGATGTCGACAAGAATTCGGCCGATTGGAATCGCGTTGGTTTTCATGATGACTATCTGATTGGAGATCTTCATGAATGGAATACGGCGGGAAATGATCCCAACTCGGCGACTTGGAAGGCAATGGCGGCGGAGTCAAAGATAGTTCCTGTAGATGGCGAAATGATTTGGGGTGTCACTAATGCTAGCGATCACGGTGGGAAACTCATTTCAGCCAAGTTAATCGCAAAGCGTTTAGCCCAACATCATTTTACATCCCTAAGTTTAGCGCACAATTACAAAGAAGACGGTCAACCATATTCGATGGTGAGTTGGCAACACCAATATATTAATCGTGCCGTTTTGGATCGACTCGCGTTACCATATCAGCCATCTTGGTTTAAAAAATCAGGTGGCGAGAATGCTAATCGGACTTGGTTTGACTACATTCGCGATTATTTAGGCTACCGAATTGCCTTGACGAGGGCAAATAAATCAATTGCTAATGGTCAAACCACGTATCAGTTGACCTTGAAGAATTACGGCTTTGCTGCGCCAATGCTAACGTCACAAGCTAAGTTTGTGTTACTGGATAAAGATAAAAAGATTGTTGCCGAAAAGCCTATCAATGATTTCAAGCATCTCCAATCTAGAAGCGAAGTGACAATAAGTTGGTCTGTTCCGGAAACGAATCAGACGAAGGCCAAGTATCTTGCTTTCTTTTTTGCAGGGTACGATGGCACAGGAAACCGGCTGGCTAATGATCTGGCATTTTTAGATGGCTATAACATCATTTCAACATTTTAAGAGGAGAAGGTCATGAAAGAAAAGAAAAAAATGAGTCTCCTTGGCTTGTTCATCACTATCTTGAGTGGCTGGTATCTAATCGCCAGTTCGAGACCAATTGCGGTTAATGCAACGTCTAGTGGGCTGGAGACCTCTGGCAATTTAACGCCAAAAGTTTCAGCCAGTGGCATTACGGGCGTTGAAGGCACAAGTGATAGTAGCTGGTCACTTCTGGCAAATGCCAGTAATACGCAAGATGTGAATTTTATAAAAAGTGACAATGCCTATTTTCAGTATGATTACAAGGAGCCCGTAACGGTTGCCGGGATAAGGTTGACGGGCTGGTGGCCAAATGGGCAGGGTGTCAGCAACGTGACGTTTGCTTCGAAGAGCTCGGATGGAACGTGGCACATGAACGAACCAACTTCTATTAGATGGGCATCAAAAGGCGCTGGTCCTGAAACACTCCAAGTCGCTTTGAAAACGATCTTGAAGACCCAAAGCTATCGGATCTATATTAATGCGGCTAATCATTCGTGGGGGAGTAAAATAACAATGCACCAAGTTCAACCCATTGTGCAACAGAGTCAGGATGCCGTAACAGCCCCCGAAGTCACAGTTGATGGCTTAACACTCACTGCCGGAACCGCTGACAACTTGGTTAACAATCCTGAGCACCATGATATTGATCTCGTGCCAAGTAGCGGACAGAACAGCATCGTCTATCAGTATGAAGGCTCAGTCTACGTAGACTCATTGAATTTGATTGGCTGGTTTCCGCAAGACCAAGGGGTGAAAACGCTTACCATTCAATATGAAGAAAATGGTACGTGGAAAGATGCCGGTAATGCAAATATTCACGTACCGTGGAAGACTCCCGCCGGTCAAGCAAAGGAGGAACCCTTGAGCTTGGCTCTAAAAAATCCAATCATTGCCTCTAAATTTCGAATAGTGATCAATGACTACTTTGCAAGCTTTGGCAAGAAAATCTCAATGAAGCTCTTGGCACCAAACCCAACAAGGATTGGACTGGATACCTCTGCTACTGATATGACTTCTGCCTATAGGTTAATTCAGAGTTTTGGATTGGTCGGGACAGCGGCAGGTGAATTTCAAACACAAGCGATGGCTGACTTTGTGGTTGACGGACAGAAGATTATTGAAAAATTGAACGTAGCAACAGATGATCAGCAGACGACATTAAAACAGCAGTTTGAAGATGAGGTAGTAAAATTATCTGGAACCCAACCGGATAGTGAGGCTGAACTTTCCCTGCAAAATGCTAACTTGAGTGAAATTACACCTTTAAAATGGCTTGCTGACCAGCAGTTAGGTACGTTCGTTGATCTTACGTCTCCACCGTCTGCAGGAACAGCCAGCGTCATCTTGAAACTGAAAAATAATCAGTCTGTTTCGAGCTTGACAGTAAATGTTCCAGATCAAAAGTTTGCGCCTAACCACCTTCAAATCTTTGCGAAGGTGAGTGGTAGCTGGCAGTCGGTATATGATGATTCATTGACTTGGTCATCTGACTGGTTTGATGACGATAGTGTTGCGGGACAGAAAGTGCTCTTTTCCAGTACTGTTAACACGAATGAGCTCAGGGTCGATTTGCCTGAAGGGAGATCTAGGATAAGCGAGTTGGATATCCAGTAGTGGAATTTGTTGTGGTTAATGTGTGCTTATAGATGGGGCAGTGACGATGGCTTAGCGGAACGTGTTACAAGAGGTGCGATAATGTACTGGTGTAGCCTCTATATTTTTTTGTTCGAGCTTTGGATATCCATGACATCAGGTTACTTCAGGCATCAGCTTGCTGTGAAGTTAAAAGCCTACTGACGACTATGCGCGGTAGGCTTTTTGTCATGCTGATTTTAGTGGGTATTAATGCAATCGTAAATAGGCATTCTGGTATCGATACCACATCGGTTTAGTAGTCTTAAGTGATGCGAAATTTTGCCACATATTAGCCAATTTGCTAAGTGATCGAAATTTTCAACTTAAGGCCAAAGCCAGTGGCTTAACGATTAAGCGGCGTAAACGACGGCACAGAGTCAAGTAACTCGATTTTGGCTAGCTGAGACTGTGTCATTCCGATCTTTTTAGCCAGTTCGCGTTGAGAAACACCTTGTAGAATGCGCTCGCTGTGCAATTTTGCGAGGGTGATGATGATATACGATCCTTGTGGTGGCATGTTTACGTTCATCTTTTTTGAATTCGTTCCAGGTTACCACGGTGTTTGCTCCTTTATGTGCGAATAGATTGCTAGCACATTCGACTTTGGCGGCTCGACTTCATTAATTCAACCTCAAAAAAATTGACATCATATTTGCAATCAAAATGAACTCGACGAGCACAAACTCGCGACAGAGACGAACCGAGCAAAAAGAAACCGTTTACAATATTTTTGTATTTCTGTACAATCAAAAATAACGACTATAACTTTTCGGCTTGTCAAAGCCTGGAATAGTTTATTGGCGAAGAAGGGGAGGATCACTGATGTTCGGTTTATTCAAGAAAGAAAAGCGCGAAGTTTATGTGGCTCCGGTGACTGGTCGACTAATGCCATTGGAGGATCTCAAGGATGGTGTTTTCTCAGAAAAAATGATGGGCGAGGGGTATGCTATTGCACCGGAAGAGAACACAGTTTATGCACCAATTTCAGGTGTCATAAGCTCGGTCTTTCCGACTAAACATGCAATTGGCATAACATCGGGAACAGGCTTGGAAGTTTTAGTGCACATGGGAATTGATATAGTTGAGATGGATGGTACGCCTTTTGAAACCAGAATCTCGGCTGGTGATGAAGTTGAAGTAGGTGACGAACTATCCACGATTAACATTACCGAAATCAAAGATTCAGGACGTAATCCGGCAATTGTAGTGGTCTTCACGAATATGAATAAGGTGAAGGATTTTTCGGCTGTCAATGCAAAACAGGTGGTGCATGGTGACCCTGTGACAACGCTGACTTACACAGATTAATTGTTAGGGGTGTCTGACCCTCAAAGGACTATTTTTCGATTAATTACTAGCTTTGTCGAAAGGACAATTGATAAGAGTGAAATTAGAGAAGTTGGTTGCGAGTAAGCATCTGTCCGAAACCGAACTGACAGTATTGCAATACATGATCGCTAACATTGACCGTGTGCTGGACATGGGTGTTCGCGAGGTGGCGAAGGCAAACTATACTTCAGCAACCACGGTGATGCGACTGGCACATAAAATGGGCTATCGTGGTTTTATTGAACTCCAATACAAATTAATGACGATGTTACGTAATGGTGAAACTGGAATTCAGGCGACACACGATTCTCAAGATCCGCTGATCTCTGAAGCAACCAAGAAAAATAACATCATCAAGTTTCAAACTGTGGCGCAACAGATCGCATCTGTCGACAACAAGTGTCTATACGTTTACGCTGCAGGTTTCTCCAGTGTCATTGGAAATTACATGTTTAAAAAGTTTCAGATTCTGGGGAAGCGTTGTTTCTTCTCGACACCAGGTGACTCTGCTGCACTGTTAGAAAATTGCTTGGAAGATTTGGGCCTTTTTATCGTTGTTTCAAAATCTGGAGAAACACAAACTGTTATTGATAAAGCGACTTTGGTTAGCAGTCTGTTGGTACCTATTGTGGCTTTTACGGGCAAAGATGATAGCTCATTGGCGAAAATAGCAAATTGGGCCATCGCGGTTCCAGACGAATTTCCATTAGATGATCTAAATCAACGTGCATCATTGTTTTATCCTAGAATGTTGACGGCGTTTGAATTGGTAATTAGCGAAGTGGAAAAGTTGGCTTGATGTTTAATAGCTGTAGGAAGTTATTAATAGTTGGTGTATACGCACTAATTAACCAGACGATAGGGAACCTGTTCCGAGTGAACAAAACGGGTTCCCTATTGTTGTGTAAGGGTTTTCAACAGGGGCACATTTTGCTAAATTAAGGCTATCAACAATGAGGCTTGCTTAGTTGAGAAACTTGTTTAGCAGATTTGAGAGGTGAAAAGAATGAAACAAAAGGTCATGGATGGCTTACAGCGATTTTCGAAAGCGATGTTTGTTCCTGTATTGATATTACCGATTGCTGGTATTTTGATAGCAATCGGTAATATCTTCACGAATCAGAAGCTTCTCGAAGTTGCACCCTTTATGAATAATCCGGTGACCAAAGGATTTGGGCTAATTCTATCAGGTTCCTTGGTATCAATTCTGACGAACCTTGGGGTGATTTTCTGTGTGGGGTTGGCAGTTGGCCTGGCAAAGAAAAAGAAAGCGGAAGCCGGTTTTACCGCATTATTGACGTTCCTTGTCTTCATCAATGCGATGAACAAATTTATGGAATTGCGCGGTATTCTTTCTAAGGCAGAAAATCTTCAAGGAACAGGTCAAGCATCAGTACTCGGTGTTCAAATTTTAGATATGGGCGTTTTCCTGGGCATCATACTTGGTATCACCGTGGGTTACATCCATAACAGGTTCGTCGATATAGAGTTCCGCAGTGCGTTTCAAATATACGGTGGGAGTCGATTTGTTTTTATTGTTCTAATTCCGGTGACTGTTTTATTGGCGGTCGTGCTTACGTATGTCTGGCCTTTCATCCAGATGGGTATTTCCGGATTAGGTGGGGTCATCAATAAGACTGGTAACTTTGGATTGTTCCTCTACGGCTCGTTGGAACGTTTACTAATCCCAACCGGCCTGCATCATTTAATTTATACACCATTCTTATATACCTCACTTGGTGGCGTTCAAGAAATTGGTGGGCATATTTTTGAAGGAGCAAGAAATATTTATTATGCTGAAATGGCGGATCCGAGCATCCACTTGCTGTCCCGCTCCGTTATATGGGATGCTCGGGGAATCTCAAAAATGTTTGGTTTGATCGGTGCATGTTTAGCAATGTATCAGATGGCTAAACCAGAAAATAAGAATAAAGTAAAAGCCATTTTGATCCCGGCAGTAGTCACTTCGTTCTTGGCTGGTGTTACAGAACCAATTGAATTTTCCTTTATGTTCATTGCCCCATTGTTATTTGTTGTACACGCAGCGCTGAGTGGCCTTAGTATGGTGGCTCTGAATATCCTTAATGTCAGGGCAATTGGTCCCAATGGTTTCCTTGATTTTCTACTTTATAATCTGCCATTGGGTATAGGAAAAACTCATTGGCCAATGTACATTCTCGTTGGAGTTGTGTTCTTCTTTATCTACTATTTCACGTTTAGATTCTTGATTAGTAAGTTTAATTTGAAGACGATCGGACGTGAAGATAGTGATCAAGAAACAAGACTTTACAGCAAATCAGATTATCAAGAAAAACAACAGGCAAAACCTGTTCAGACACCAAAAGATGATCGCCGCGTACCAGCTACAACTATTATTGAAGCGCTTGGTGGCGCGGATAATGTTGAAAGCGTCACGAATTGTTACACAAGACTGCGAACCGTTTTGAGAGATCCGAATTTGGTGGATGAGTCTACCCTGAAGAATGTTACAGGTGCCAGTGGCGTCATCAAGAAAGGGAACAACGTGCATGTCGTTTATGGCTTAGCAGTGACAAAAGTGCGAGCTGCAGTAGATGAAGCTTTAGGTATTGATGCAGCAGAAGTTGAATAGGAGTGGTTATAATGAACGAATCAAAGAAGTTTTCAGTTGTTATTGCAGGTGGTGGCAGTACTTATACGGCTGGTATTGTGATGATGCTCTTAGCAAACATAGAGCGTTTTCCGTTGCGAGTTCTAAAACTTTACGATACTGATGCAAATCGCCAGGCAACAATTGCAGAAGCGATTGCGATTGAACTTAACGAGAAAGCCCCGGACATTGATTTTACTTGGACGACTGATCCTGAGTCAGCATTCACAGATGTTGATTTTTGCTTCGCGCACATTCGTTCCGGTGGTTATAAAATGCGTGAACTGGACGAAAAGATTCCTTTAAAGCATCATGTGGTGGGACAAGAGACATGCGGCCCCGGTGGTATTGCATACGGGATGCGCAGTATTGGCGATATCATTGAACTAATTGACTTCATGGAGAAATATTCACCGGATTGTTGGATGCTAAATTACTCCAACCCAGCATCAATTGTGGCCGAAGCCTGCCGTCGATTACGACCTAATGCAAAAATTATGAATATATGTGACATGCCAGTTGGCACGCAACGGAGAATGTCACAAATTGTTGGCTTAAAGCCACAAGACTTGGAGGTGCGCTATTTTGGCATGAACCATTTTGGCTGGTGGACGAGTGTGAAGGACAAAGCTGGGCATGAGTATCTGCCGCAAATTCGCGATTATGTGGCTCATCATGGATACCTGACTCAAGTAGAAGTCGATACCCAGCACATGGATGCGAGTTGGCAAGCAACCCATAAAAAGGCACAGGATTTGCTTGCGGTGGATCCAAATTATTTGCCTAACACTTATTTGAAATATTATTTGTATCCAGACTATGTGGTGGCACATTCAAACCCTGATTATACGCGAGCAAATGAAGTTGAAGATGGGCGTGAGAAACGGGTCTTTACAGCGGCTCAAAAAATCATTGATGCAGGTACCAGCAAGGTTGGAGAATTTCAGATTGACAGTCATGCCTCCTTTATTGTTGATCTTGCACGCGCCATTGCATTTAATACTCATGAACGGATGCTACTGATAGTTGAAAACAATGGTGCAATTGCGAATATTGATGACGACATTATGGTTGAAGTTCCATGTATCGTCGGCAAAGATGGTGCCGAACCATTAACCCAAGGCAAGATTCCTTTATTCCAGCGCGGGATGATTCTCAATCAAGCTATGGTTGAAAAGCTTGTTGTAGATGCGTGGATCAATCATGATTATCAGGAACTATGGCAGGCATTGACATTGTCAAAAACATTGCCCAGTGCTCAAGTTGCCAAGGAAGTGCTAGATGATCTAATCATTGCAAACCAAGCATATTGGCCAGAGTTAAGACATGCCAAACATGAAGTACGGTTGATGAGTGAAGAAGAGGTTGCAAAGGTATAACAATCTTAAAAAAGTCGCGGGAAAAACCGAGGCTTTTTTTGATGCAAACAAGGCACAAATTAGGGGATTTTAAAAATCAGAGATTGCATGCTTACCTGATCACTTTAAAATTCGCCACAGGGTGCTTCTGCTAATGCCAAGTTCTTTTGCAGTTTTCGTTCGGTTATCGGCGTTTTGTTTTAGCAGAATCGTGCAGATTTGCTTTTCGATTTTGGCTAATGTTTCTCCTTTGAACATTGAAATGTTTGATAAATCGCTACGTTGGGTTTGGTGGTATGCAAATTGCGCTTCCTCATTAAGGATCATTCGCTTGACCGAGTTACTTGAGATAAACGGGCCGTTAGTTTGTAAGACAAGTTGTTCCAGAACCCGTTTGAACTGGAAAAGGTTTTCTGGCCACGAATACGATTCAAGGATTGTCATTCCATCTTCACTTATACCGACCACACTTTTCTGGTACCTTTTGGAAAATTGATAGAGGTAAAGACTGACCAAAGATCCAATATCAGCTTTACGTTTTCTAAGAGGCGTAGTTGTAATCTGAAAGGTCGTATGGAAGCGACTTGCAACCGAATTTTGATGAGAGCCAGATCGATAAATTAGAAGAAAATGATTGTCGGTTGTTTCTGACATGTCACAGAAGCTCTGGAGAGTTTTCAGATATAAAGCATTCAATTTTTCAACACCACTAATAATGAAGAGAGCATGGTGGTCGAGCAAAGGTGAAGTGGCATTGTTGAATAACGCCCAGAATGCTGATTCTGACTTCATCTTATTTAAGTCAATTTTCCAATAATGATTAGCCTGTATCATTGACGCAAGATGCTCAGCAGCTGTTAACTTTGCCGTCCCTTTTTCGCCTATGAACAAAACATTCCTTCCTGATTTAGCGGCTAATTGGACGTCTTTCGACAAATTGCCGATGTTAACTGAACTTACATCCTGATTAGAAGCAGGAACAAAGCTTTTGATGGAGGAATCATTGTCAACTAAAGACTTAAGAGGTGTTACGAGAACATACCAAAGCCTATTTCGGAACCTTGCGTTGATTTGATATAGTTGTTCTTCAACACGTGAAAAGAGTGTGAACGCTTTGGTAGAGCCAGACAATACTTGTGGCTTTATTGTGTGAAGAATTGCTTGCTCATGTGCTTTTAAAAGCCCGTTATGATGCTGAGACTGTAAATGACAATTTTGATCAAGAACTAAGACTGACTGATCAAATGCACTCAGGGCGTTAACAACCGCTCTATTGCGATCATCTACCTTTTTCAGCTCTGTACCGAGATAGCGTGCTGATGAAAAGGCATTGTAAATACTCTCGTCGCCGGATTCAATCAAAATAGAATTGAGATTTGACTTCCGTGCTTCTTTAAAGGTGATGTTGTCGCCAATGATCATAGAGTAGTCCTGAGCTTTAAGCTGCTTGATGATGTTAGGCAACTCGGCAGACTTTGAAATAGTGACAATGTGCAACTCCTTTTCCAAAATCTGCCCCAGTATCTTAATCTTATCAGTCACGTTAGAGAATCCTATAAATGCATAATTATATTTGTATACTTCGACTAATCGAATGACTCGCAGGATATCCAGTAATGACAAGTCAATTTCGATGAGAGGCTTGTCTAGATTTTCACGAATGAGTTTTGCAGTTCCACCTCGGGAAACAATGACATCAAAATTCGCACTCTTTTTCTGCGCGATTTCCAATCCCTCCGTAAGATCGCCAACGTAGGATTCAATATAGAGTGTTTTGAACTTCTGCGCGATTTCATCCATTTTGTTTTTTAAGTTTGGATATGGTGCAATAGCTAGCACTTTAAGCATCGTTAATGCCCCCTGAACGTTTAAAAATTGAACGATTTTTATAATTACAGCTGTTTATTTGAGACGTGTTTCAAAAACGAACACAATCTGACCATATCCCGTTTGTTGATTTTTTGCAAGCGCTTTACATTATAAGAAATGTAAAGGAGGAGGAAGCACCATGAACATCTTAAAAACAGTCAAGAAGTTACCAGGAGGCATGATGGTTGTTCCGTTACTATTAGGGGCATTAACAAATACCTTTTTTCCACAATTTTTTGCATTAGGAGGCTTTACAGAAGCATTATTCAAAACTGGAGCAATGGCGTTGTTAGCCGCATTCTTATTTTGCAGCGGAGCGCAAATTAGTGTTAAGGAGGCGGGTGTCTCAGTTTACAAAGGTGTGGTTTTGCTCGTCACTAAGGTTGGTATTGGGGCTATTTTGGGAGTTCTAGTGAATCATTTCTTTGGACTTGCAGGAGTCTTGGGATTGAGCCCATTAGCAATTGTGTCGTCTATGACCAATAAAAATGGAGGCTTATATGCGGCTTTGGCTGGAGAATACGGGGATGCCACTGATGTTGGTGCAACCTCAATCATTGCATTAAGTGATGGTCCATTTTTTACAATGATTGCTTTTGGCGCAACAGGATTGGCAAAAATTCCTTTGACCGCTTTAATTGCTGCCATCATGCCTATTTTAATTGGATTTATTCTCGGTAATCTGGATTCGGAGATTCGTAAATTTCTAGCACCTGGAACGACACTGCTTATCCCGTTTTTTGCCTTTCCGTTAGGCGCTGCGTTGAATCTCAGTCAACTTGTAGATGCAGGACTGAGCGGTATTATTCTGGGAACATTCTGTACGGTTGTGACAGGCATAGCAGGGTATACTGTCTATAAAGTATTAAAGATGAAATTCCCGCAAGTGGGTGCGGCAGTTGGCGCCACTGCAGGTAATGCTATCGGAACACCTGCTGCAGTTGCAGCTATTGATCCGGTCTTTAAGCAAGTTGCAGCTCAGGCGACTGCACAAGTTGCAGCTGCCATCATTGTGACAGCACTGCTTTGTCCGTTACTTGTCAGCCTGCTAGATCGCCATGAGAAAAAGATCCATCCCGAGCGACGTGAAGAATCGGCGGCTGAAAAGGAGATGAAGGTGATTGAAAATGAGTAGGGAAAAGTACCTGATTATCGCGGATGATTTTACTGGAGCAAGTGATACAGGCGTTCAACTTAAGAAGAATGGTTATCAAGCAGAGATTCAGCTTTTCCCAACAGGTGGATTAGTTGACCATTCTGTGGTGCTTGATACGGAGTCACGAACAATTTCTCCGGTAGCAGCATCCCGTAAAGTTGCTGAACTGGTTAAAAAAATAACCGAGAAAAATCAGTTTAATCTCGTTTACAAAAAAATAGATTCAACGATTCGCGGCAATATTGGAGAGGAGATTCATGCGATCTCGGACCTTTACCAACCTGATCTGATCGTTGTTGCCCCTGCGTTGCCTAATGCAAATAGAACGACCATTAACGGCATTCAGATGCTAGGAGGGAAACCGTTAATGGCAACTGATATTACTAATGATCCTTTAAATCCTTTATGGACAGATAACATTGTTGAACTGCTGCAAAAAGAATTCGGTCGTGATGTTGAGCTGGTAAGCTTAAAGACTAATAAAAGGGCATTGCCATCAAAAGCTAAAGTCCTCGTGTTTGATGCCGAAACTGATTCGGACCTGGAGGCTGTTGTAGCAAGTACGCGAGCAAAAGAAAGACGCATACTTTATGTGGGATCCGCAGGTTTGGCAAGTGTATTATTTAAAAAAAGCAAACGCGTTTTTCCAAGCCTAGCTGTTGTCGGGTCAATTAGTGAAACGAGTCTAAGTCAGATGGAATATGCAGCTGAAAATGGTATCTCAATTGTTACGATTCAGCTAAACGATCTCTTAAAGCCAGATAGCCTACCACTTATCTCAAAGTATCAAGAACTGGTACATTCGTCGCTTAGTAAAGGAGATACCATTTTGACAGTTACCCGAAAGAAGGAAGATTATCAGAAAACGATTGAAGCTTTTGAGAGCTTAGGGACGGTTGACAGATCAGAAATAAGCAGAATTGTTCGTGAAAACCTTGCTGCCATTGCATCAGAAGTTGTGAAAGCCCAGCGATTAAGTGGTTTATTTTTAACTGGTGGCGATACAGCCATAGAAATGATTCGAGCGCTTGGAGCCAGTGGGTCAGAGATTCAGGAAGAGATCACACCCGGCGTCGTTTTAGGTACTCTAATCGGTGGAATCGCAGATGGATTGAAGATTGTGACGAAAGCAGGTGCATTTGGCCAACAAGATACGCTTTTGGAAAGCATGAAAAGACTTAGTGGAGGAGAATAAGAATGACAAACTATATTGGAATTACAATTGGCGACCCTTCAGGTGTTGGACCGGAAATTTCGTTAAAGGCATTGATGAAAAATAAAGACTATCTGAGTGAGAGCATCATCTTCGGCAGTAAAGAAATTATGGCCTATTATGCGGATCTCTTAAAAATAAAGACACCATTAAATTTCATTACAAACGTGGATCAATTCGAACCAGGAAAGATTAATGTTTATAATGTCATGGATATTCCGTTAGAAAAGATTCCAATTGGGAGAGTGAGTCCCATCTCAGGAGATGCTGCTTTTCAGTTTTTGAGGGTAGCCATCGACCTAGCGATGAAGAAAAAAATAGGTCCAGTCGTTACATCGCCTTTAAACAAAGATGCTCTGCATAAGGGAGGACACAACTTTGATGGACATACGGAAATATTTGCAGAGTTCACTGGCACAAAAAAATATACTATGATGCTCTGGAGCCCAAAATTAGCGGTTGTTCATGTGTCAACGCATGTACCGTTAAGAAAAGCATGTGATCTCGTCACAAAGGACAGAGTAGAGGAATGCATTGATCTAGCCAATAATGCGATGAAACGGTTAGGCATAAGGGAACCTAAAATAGCGGTTGCAGGCTTAAATCCGCATGCTGGAGAGGACGGGCTCTTTGGTGATGAAGAGATTAAAGAGATTAATCCTGCTGTCAAAGAAAAACAAGCTCAAGGAATCAACGTGAACGGCGCACTTCCGCCTGACACGGTATTTTTAAAAGCAACGCAAGGTAAGTTTGATATTGTGGTAGCAATGTATCATGATCAAGGCCACATTCCCATGAAACTATTGGCGTTTGACGAAGGCGTTAACGTCACGCTAGGCCTGCCGATTATTCGAACCTCAGTAGATCATGGTACAGCGTTTGATATTGCTGGAAAAGGCATTGCAAATGAATCCTCTATGTTAGCGTCAATTGCACTCGCTATAAAGTTTGAGCACAATGCCTAGTCTTTCGAACAATAATGCGGTATTAATGCTGAATAGACAAGAGACTAGGATAACAGCGTTGAAATTAAGCAAGCACTTACGTAAAGAGTAGGTGCTTTTTGTTTTGCAGCCATCTCGTCCATGTCCAGAAGCAGCGTGTCCGAACCTCTGGACACCAGTTTATGTGGATCAATCCAGGACATCCGTATACTGTAACTGTAAGCGGTTGCACCGGTGAGGAGGTGTTTACAGTGAATCACATTGGCGATCTTGATCGGGCATTGTTGGATTACTTGTCCCAAAGTGCCGGATTTGTGAATGCAGGTGAGGTCGCAAAGTCTTTGGGAACATCCACGAAAACTATTTATCGTCACATTGATCAAATTAATGAACGGTCTGACGAGCCTGTTATTCAAATGATTCGGGGTAAAGGGGCACGGCTTTTACCCAGTGCACTGCCGGATCTAAAAGCTCCAAACGAGTCCGCCGATGGGACCAATCAAAGTAGTCTTGAACGCAGAAATCAAGTTCTAGAGCAGTTGTTGTTTCGGGCACCACTTAAAATCTCGCTGTCTGACTTGTATGCCGATCAATATGTCAGCGATGCCACGATTGACAATGATCTCCTTTATCTTAAGCGCAGATTGCTTAAGCAAAAATTGCAACTTGTCCGAGTCAACAACACCGTCCATCTGGAGGGTGAGGAGACCCGTATTCGGGAACAACTTAGCAGCGTTTTACAAAATATGTCGGCGATTACAAACGGTGGCAAGATCGAAGGCATTACAGATTACGATCAGCAGTTTATTACGACGCAGGTTCAAGTCATTGAGCAAGCCACCGGTGGCAAGCTGGCTTATCCATACAATGTCAATATTTTGTCTCATCTGTATATCTTGATCCAACGGGTTCGTCGTCAAGGTAAAGCTGAACAGCTCAAAATTGTCAACGGCGGTGAGGTACGGCGACTGATGTTGAAAAACATGCATCTTTATCGGTTGGCAGAAATCGTGATTAACAATACGGAGAAATATTTAGCCAAAAAGTTGCCACCTGAAGAAACAGACTACCTTTTTCAATATTTAATTTCGTCGCGAATTGATGAAGGAACCCCAAATGTCAAAATACTTTCATATAGTCAAAAGGTTCATGATGTCTCGCAATTTTTAATTCATTATGTCAATGAGCATCTTCCGACCGCGCATATTCAGTTAAAGACTTGGCGAGAGTTGGCTGGACACATCGCCCCGCTCATTAATCGCTTGGAAAACAATATTGCCGTCACAAACGGGTTGTTGACCGACATTCAGCGTGAATATGCCAAGTTATTTGAGATTTTGACATCGGGAACCCAGGCTGCAGCGAAGAAGTTCCAATTACCTGAGATATCGGCTAATGAAGTTGGCTTTATTGTCATGTATTTCGCGCGTTTCTTGGAACAACAGGATCATAAAATCCAAACGCTCGTCATTTGTGCCAGCGGTATTGGTACTTCGGAGTTGTTGCGGGTGAAGCTAGAGAAAACTTTTCGCGAGTTAAAAATCGATCAAACAGCGACAGGATTGTTGTCTGACATTGATCTCAATTCGCTGAAAAATACGGATCTGATCGTCTCAACGATTGATCTCAAAGATTCCCAGTATGACAAGCTGGCAATTCCTAAAGTGTTAGTCAGTGCAGTGTTGTCGAACTTGGATAAGGAGAAGATTCGCCATGCCATTAAAGAAATCAAGTGATGTGCCATTAGTTAGTTTGGAAGACCCAGTAAATCAGAAGCGCCTATTCGAACTGATTGCCAAGGTGTTGCAACCTGATATACCTGATCTGACGCCTGCCTCGGTCGAAAAGCTTGTGACTGAACGTGAACGTGAAGGGGAGACGTATATCGGCTATGGGACGGCCATTTTGCACTTGATTTCGGAGAAGATTGCGCAGACGATGGTGCTTTTGGTAAAAACCGAATCGCCATTGAACTGGCACTCAGATTACTCTGGCGAAGTGCACCAGATAGATAAATTCGTTGTATTAGCCATCTCACCACATGACCAGAACGGTGAACGTTTTCGTCCAGTCATGCAAAAACTAGCAGACGAAGATTCAATTAATCAATTGTTTGAAATGGAGTGAACGTTATGGAGGAGACACGTATCAATCATTTCTTCTCGGATCAGGTGATTACCTTTGACGAGGTTTTCTCTGATCGAAATGCAGTATTAAAGGCAGTTGCAAGTCGTTTAACTGCCGTTGGTGCAGTTAGACCGACTTTTGGCGATGCCATTATTGCACGTGAGCAAACTTATCCAACAGGGTTGCAACTGAATGATGGTGTGGGTGTTGCGATTCCGCATACTGATGCTGATCAGGTGCTTCACGACCAGATCGGTTTTATCGCTTTAAAAACTCCAGTTACATTTCGACAGATGGCAAGTGCAACTGAAGTGGTTTCGGTTAACTATCTGTTCGTATTGGCATTGAAGACAGCTCACCAACAGTTAGATATGCTCCAGAAGTTAATGGGCTTGTTTGCAGACGACAAAGCTATGGCAGAATTTCAACAAATAACCACGGTAGCAGCGTTCATTAAGTTTATGACTGAACGTGGTATCGGGTAACAGCTGGTATTGAAAACAAAGGAGGAGAGCTCAAATGCAAGTGATTCAATGGATCGTCAACTTAGGCGCAAGCGTCTTCTTGCCCATATTGCTATTTCTTTTCGGACTAGCGCTGCGGATTAAACCAGGTAAGGCATTTAAGTCTGCGTTAACGATTGGTATTGGTTTTATCGGATTAAATCTTGTTATTAACCTACTGACAACAAGCTTAGGACCGGCAACAAAAGCCATGATCAGTAATTATGGCTTGCACCTTAGCAGTATTGATGTTGGGTGGCCAGCAGCCTCGGCGATTGCCTATGGTACGGCATTGGGTGCTATGGCAATTCCAGTAGGTGTTGGCACGAATATCATTTTATTGATTTTGGGCTTAACCAAAACGCTGGACGTTGATATTTGGAACTACTGGCATGTGGCATTTGCTGGCTCCATTCTTTATACGCTGACCGGCAACATGTGGTTAGGACTTGCCACGATGGTTGTCGTTACCATGTTCACTTATTTCTTTGCTGACCTGAGCGCGCCCACGGTTGCCAAGTATTATGGTCTGGAAGGTATTTCGTTTCCACACGGTTTATCTGCACCAGGTTACGTCTTTGCGCTTCCTTTCAACTGGTTGTTTGATCGTATTCCCGGAATTAACAAAATTCATCTTGATGCCGAAACCATTCAAAAACGCCTAGGTGTGTTTGGCGATACGACCGTTATCGGAGCCATTATCGGGTTAGTTATTGGGTTATTAGCGCAACAACCGATCAATAAAGTATTGAACTTAGCTGTCAGTATGGCTGCAGTCATGATGCTCATGCCACGTATGGTTTCGCTGCTTATGGAAGGCCTGACCCCCATTTCGGAAGGCGCTAACGATATGATCAAAAAGCACTTCCCAGGCCGAAAATTATACATTGGGATGGATAGTGCGTTAGCTATCGGACAAGGTTCGGTTCTATCTTCAGCCTTACTGTTGGTGCCAATCACATTGCTCCTCGCAGTTGTCCTGCCAGGGAATAAGGTATTACCCTTTGGTGATCTAGCAACAATTCCGTTCTTTATTGCGTTGTTTGCTGCTGTGTTCAAGGGCGACATCTTTAGAACCGTCATTGCCGGGACTGTCGATATCGCAATCAGCCTTTACGTTGCCAGTTGGGCAGCGCCGCTGATCACCAAACTGGCAAAAGCGGCAAGTTTCAACATGGGTGGCAACAATTCGATTTCTGCATTAAGTGATGGTGGTTTGTGGACTAACTTTATTTACTTGATGATGGGTGAAAAGTTCCAGTGGGTCGGCATTGCAGTTTTGTTCCTGGTTGCATTGGGATTACTATTCTGGCTTAACAAGATTCGCGATAAGAGTACAAAAGTAACAGCATAATATCTAAAAAGAGGAGAACAAACATGACCAAAAAATTATTAGTTATCTGCGGTACCGGTGTAGCAACTTCAACCGTTGTAATGGGTAAGCTAAAAACCTGGTTGGATCAACAAGGACTCACGCAGAATGTCAAGCTGTATCAAAGCAAGGTGGCCGAAGAAGTGAACCACATTGATGATTACGACATTGTGGTCTCGACAACGTTGGTGCCAGATTCGATTAAAGAAAAGGTTATTGATGGGGTACCGTTGTTGACAGGTATTGGTGCAGATAAAGTTTATGCCGAAATTAAACAGGACATTGAAGATGGGGAGGCTGCTAAATAATGCTCATTTCTTCAAAAAATTTGTTGCTGACGGCACGCGCAGGTGGTTTCGCGATTCCGCACTTCAACTTTTGGGATGAAATGTCAGCTCGCGCACACGTTGCGGCTGCCGAACAAAAACAAATACCAATTTTACTCGCGTGGGCACAAAAGCACGAGGCAGATATCGATATTGATGAAGCTTTGAATTTAGGTAAGTTTTATGGTGCTCAGGCAAAAGTGCCGATAGTTTTGCACCTAGACCACGGATTTTCTCCGGATTTAGTGAAATATGGCGTCGACCATGGCTTCACATCCGTCATGATTGATGCTTCGGCAGAAAAGTTCGATAAAAATGTCGCAGTGACCAAAGATGTGGTTGATTACGCACACCAACGCGGCGTTGTGGTTGAAGCTGAAATTGGACATGTTGGTACCGGTTTGAGCGAGGACGATGCCAATCAGTATACCGAAGTCGATGCAGCAGTTGAGTTTGTAAAACGTACGCAAGTTGATTCTCTAGCGGTTTCAATTGGGACTTCACATGGTGTTTACAAAAGTGCACAAACACCGCATCTGAACTTTGAGCGTCTTAGCGAACTTAGAAAGGCGGTTTCTGTTCCTTTGGTTTTACATGGTGGATCTTCATCAGGGGATGAAAACTTGCGTAAAGCAGCAACGTTGGGAATCACTAAAGTCAATATCTATACCGACTTAGCTAATGCTGCACTTCACGCTGCGCAAGCTCAAGAATATGAAAATGTCCTTAAGATGATCGAAGCTGAACAACGCAGCGTTGAGTTGCTGGACGAACACTATATTGATGTTTTTAACACGGTCAAGCTGAATCAGGCTGAACATGCGATCGCACTTGGCACCTTATAGTTGTCATTTTCTGAAAGGGATGATGTTGGTATGACAGGGATCAGAAAACCATTTTTTATTGTGAACCCTAAGTCTTATCTTTACGGTGATGACGTGGTGAAGCTCGCAAAGGTCGCGGATAAAGTTGCAAGTCAGAATCAATTGGATTGTTTGTTTACCGGTCAACTGATTGACCTACCGCGCATCAAAGCTGCAACGAGTCACCTAATTATCGCGGCGCAACACATGGATCCGTTGCGACCGGGACGGGGAATGGGCCATGTGTTACCGGAAGCGTTAAAAGCAGCAGGTGTTGAAGCAGTTGTGTTAAATCATGCAGAAAAGCCGCTTGGGATCGGTGTCTTGGATCAAACGATTACTCGTGCCAAGGAGGTGGGTCTCATGACCATTGTGTGTTCAGATACACCATCGGAAAGTAGGGCAATTGCGACACTGCACCCTACAATGATGATCTGTGAACCCACCAGTCTGATCGGTACTGGTAGCATCAGCAATGAAGACTATATCAAGGCAACGAATGAAGCAGTGCGTGATGTTGACGCCAATATTTTAATCATGCAGGCAGCTGGTGTCAGCACCGGCGCTGACGTTAAGAAAGTGCTGCAACTAGGCGCTGATGGTACAGGTGGCACGAGTGGGATCATTAAAGCACCAGATTGGCAGGCAAAACTAGAAGAAATGATGGGTGCAATGGCTGCTTATAAGGAGGCACAATTAGCATGACGGTTAAAAGCGAAGTATTGGACTTAACGTCGAATGGGCATAGAGTTACTTTTCATAATGTGACTGACCAAGTCAAACAGTTTGTTAAGGATAGTGGCGTTCAGAATGGCATTTGTGTGGTTCAGTCACCTCACACCACTTGTTCGGTCATATTTGAAGAATTTACCCACGACCGCGACTTTAACGGTGATGAATATCTACTGGTTGATATGAGTCGCCTGTTAGACAAAATCGTGCCACGAGAGCTGACCGAAAATACTAATTACAAATATCCAGGTCCGAAGCATATTGATTTTCTACACAGCATTCAAGACAATCCTGCATACAAGGGCGACGACGGAACCGTGCTGAACGGGGATGCCCATATTCGTGCGTCGATGTTCGGTGCCAGTGAAACCTTTGTTATTCGCGATGGTGAGCTTCAAACGGGTACAGTTGGATATATCTATTTTGTTGATTGGGATCAGAATAGAGTTCGGACGCGGCATTGCAATGTGTTGGTGGAAGGCGAAGCGTAAGTGAAAATTTAACTGCAAGCACTACACATAATTACGGTAATGCGGGAAAATTGCGCGCAAATAGACTGTTTCACCGGTTGAGACACGAGAAAAGAACCTTCATAGAATTAAGAACGCCTGAGGTCTGGCCTCAGGCGTTTTGCTTTGAAATAAAAAACGGCTCCCTTTCAAGGAAGCCGCCAACCGTTCGAACGATCTTACTTAATGCAGGTGGTTAATCTGCGGTGACCGTCAAATGGCACGATTCATTTTCATCCTGTAAAGAGCTTATCACTTGTAACACTTTTTGTCACCGCAGTGTTAAATATGGGCATATATCTTGGAGGATTGAGTTAGGTGATTCAAAAGCGATGTAGCCACTTGGACTTTTCGTTGAAAAACTATTTGTTAGTGTATCTTGAGTCGCACTTCAAATGTGAGTTGTTAGTAAGCATTCTCGTCATTGAAGTCATCTGGTTTTGCGCTCTCCATTCAGTTCCTGACAACGGGCAGCGTGTCCGTTTCGTATAAGAAATCCAGTTCTTTCAAATCGTTGTAACGGTCTTTACTGACAAAAACAATTCTTCTATCGAAGTCGATACGTCGGTTGAGGGAAATTTCTATTTCTTCGTTTCCTGTTGCCACTTTGTTCAGCAAATCAAACAAATTTTTTCGCAGAGCTTCGGGGGTATATGTCTTCATAATAATTCTCCTGGTTTGTCAGCTTAGAGAGCTGGTATGGCATCAAGGTTACGGGAATGTGAGCTGATCATCAATTTAAATGTACTGTAAACCGAAAAATTCTGATAAGATTAAAGAGGCAGGTAGCTCGATGTTGCACTATTACATTGACAGAGTGGAGAGAACCGGCGTATTCTACCTATTGTAGAGAGTAATGGTTACTATTTAATTGCTCAGAGTTGAACGCTTTGACAGCGCCCAACTCTAATGGTTGTTATGGCTTAAAAAGCGGCTAACAAAGCGAGGGTGTTAAAAATGAAGGACTTATTGATCAGGCACCAACTGGAAGAAAGTCACCCGATTCGTGAATATAAGGCACAGATGATTCTTAAGGCATTAACAGCGACTGCAACGGTGTCCGAACCCAATGCAAAGCTTGAAGCCTTGCGTCAAGCAAATCAACGCACTAATGCAGTCATCAAGAGAGTTGTAGACGAAGTTAAAAAGGACCGCACCGTATTTTGTCGGGAACAATGTGGCCTTTATCAGCTGCGAGAACAGAAGGTTAATCGTATTCTTGATGACCTTACGGCAGAATCAAAGTAACCTGCATTTAGTGCGTTGTGTATTCTAGACGAGGAAAAGCAGCAGTCGTGCATGGTTACATACACTGCTAGCTGAATCCAATTTAGAATTAAGTACTTAAATAGTTGCATTGAGGTGAACTTTATGGCGACTGCAAGACAGACCACCATGACCATCCGACTTGACGCGACAACGAGAGACGCAGCTGAACAGGTGTTTGAAGCATTGGGAATGGACTTGAACACTGGCATCACTATTTTCTTAGAACAAGTTGTTCACGATCAGGCTTTGCCTTTCGCGCCGACAATGGAAGACTCGCTTGATCGAGCGACGGAACAGTCAATTCAGGATTTAAGGGTTGGTGGATATCAGGATTTTGACAACTTGGGAGATCTTTTTAAAGATTTACATGACGAAAATTAACGAATTAGCTAGCGGAGTTGTGCGAAATGCGCGACTCTTTTTTTTAAAATTCTGAATTAACTGAATCAAAATAGCGGCGAATCATTCCGGCGGTCGGCAGGGGCTATTTGAGCGTAGTGACGATGAGGGGGATAAAGGCGATCGGCTATTTTTTGCCAGCTAGCTGTTGAATGGAGGCGCGTTCGACAATTTTGGGCGGAAATTCAATGCTGTCAACTTTTTGATGGGCAATTTGCTTCAACAACATTTCGGCAGCGATACCTCCCATTTTACGTTTAGGGTGACTAGCTGTCGTCAGCTTGGGGGTAATATACGCTGACATAGTGTAATTGTCGAAACCGACAATTGAGATATCTTTTGGAATCGCATAGCCCTGGTCTTGCAACCAAGCGATCAATTGAATGGCTAATTGGTCGTTATAAGCGGCAATGGCCGTGGGTGGGTTGGTAGCATTGAGGAAACCCTGCAACTTGAGGGTGAGATTTTCAAATGACTCTTCCGACTGGTAAAGAATCAGGTTGCTGAAGGTGGCTAACTCAGGATGGGCTTGATAGGCCCGGACGAAGCCGTGCATGCGGTTAACCCCTTGTTGATCATCAATTTGGAACATACCGAGAATGTATTTGTGGTTGGCGTTAAAAAGCAGTTGTAATAGATCATACTCAGACTGTTCGTCAGCCGTTTTGATGACTGGCACATCTAGCTCGGGATATTTTGCATGAATAAAGATAATGGGGATGCGACGCCGTAACAGTTCTCGATAGATATCAAGATTCGGACTTGGCGTCGCACTTTTGGTTGGTTCAACGATCAGGCCATTAATCGGACTATCCAGAAAGGTCATTAAACTTTGACGTTCGCGGGCAACGTCATTATGGGTGTTGCTTAAGATAATCGAATAGTCTTGTTTAGATAGAACCTGATCGATTCCGGAAATAATTTTGGGGAAGATATAATCGGCTAAATGCGTGGTCAAAACACCAATGAGCTTTTGGCTACTGCGCGGGACGATCGGTTGACTAGGATCTCCAACATAGAATCCACTCCCTTGACGGGAAACAATGTAACCTTCAGCTCTCATTTTCTTTAAGGCTTGTCGTAATGAATAGCGCGTCACTTTGAACATGCTTAACAGGTCATGTTCGGTTGGCAATTTGTCTCCAACTTGATAGTCACCAGAAAGAAGTTTTGCTTTTAGCGCTTTTTCGACCTTTGTGATATCTGATTTCATGATTTGATCCTTTCGGAAAAGGTTTATTTTTAATTAATTCGAATTAATTTTAACACAATAAATTAATGCAATAAAGTTGTTGGGTTTCGTAAGCGGTTGCGCAAAATGTTCATATGAGAACGATGTTTCCTGAAGAGAAATGGGTGGTCTATTTGATTGAGATGGTGAGAATCGACGAGCGACTTGTCCACGGTCAGGTGGCGCTTGTCTGGAGTCGCAATTTGGGCGTTGACAGTATCTTGGTGGTTAACGATAAAACGGCAGCCGATCCGGTTCAGACTGATATTTTCAATCACTTGGCCATGATCTGGCAGTCTGCCAGCGTCCGGAAGTTACGCGATTGACTTTGCAAGGCTTTCAGTGGGCTGCGCGGTAATTACCCCGCAGCTACACTTAAGTTTTTGTGTTTGCGAATTTATTCGAATTAATTTTAAAAATTATATTTGATTCGAACAAAAAGCTGCGTTAGGATAAATGAAAGTGCTTCAATATTTTTAGTGATGTAGCAGAACTATTGAATATAGTTGCACTTTGATGAACACTGTCGAACGTTTTTCAGGCAAGTTCCGGTACACAGACGTCAATGACTAACGGCAACATTTTTCACGTTGACTGAAGATGTGTACGCAGTTTGCAAAGGCTCGCGTGTAAAGGCTAGCTGGCTAAAGATCCACCACAAAATTGCCGAGTCACATACATTCCGTTACCTCAACATCCTGACTTGCGTTCTAAAAAATGGAGGTTTTCAGTATGATGACATTATCGCAAAACTATGAATTCTGGTTCGTTGTTGGCAGTCAGTCACTTTATGGCGAAGAGACCTTGCGTGAAGTTCAATCTGATGGTCAAACGATTACTGATCGATTAAACAGTGAAGGCAAATTGCCTTATCCGGTAGTCTTCAAAGGTGTCATGACAACTGCTGACGGCATTACCAAGTTTATGAAAGAAGCTAATTATCACGATGAGGTGGCCGGTGTGATCACTTGGATGCACACGTTCTCTCCTGCCAAAAACTGGATTCGCGGTACGGAGTTACTTCAAAAGCCGCTTTTGCACTTAGCGACGCAGTTTCGTAACAACATTCCTTATAGCACGATTGATTTTGATTATATGAATCTTAACCAAAGTGCTCACGGTGATCGGGAATACGGCTATATTAATGCTCGTCTCGGTGTTCATAACAAAATTGTTTATGGTTATTGGGATGATCCCGAAGTTCAGGAAGAAATCGGTCAATGGCAAGACGTTGCCGTGGCTTATGATGAAAGCTTCCATACTTCAGTTGCCCGATTTGGCGATAACATGCGTCATGTCGCTGTAACTGATGGCGACCGGGTTGAAGCCCAAATCAAGTTAGGATGGACCGTTGACTATTATGGAGTCGGTGATTTGGTTCAGGTTGTGAATGCGGTGAGCGACAAAGATATTGATGATGCTTATACCAAGTTGGCTGCTGAATATGACTTTGTACAAGGCGATAACAGTGCTGACAAGTTTACGCATTCGATTAAATACCAGTTGCGGGAATATCTGGGGATTAAAAAATTCCTGGATGACCGCGGCTATAACGCATTTACAACGAATTTTGAAGATTTGTGGGGTCTGGAACAGCTGCCGGGGCTTGCCGCGCAGTTGCTGATGCGAGATGGTTATGGCTTTGGCGCGGAAGGTGATTGGAAAACTGCCGCTTTAAGTCGCATTATCAAGGTCATGGCTCATAATGAGAAGACATCGTTTATGGAAGACTACACGCTTGATCTGCGCAAAGGTCATGAGGCTATCTTAGGCTCGCATATGCTGGAAGTTGATCCGACGATTGCCAGCACCAAGCCGCGAGTTGAGGTTCATCCGCTCGATATTGGCGGTAAAGCTGATCCGGCACGTTTGGTCTTTGATGGTTCTGAAGGGGACGCCGTTGATGTGACGCTATCTGATTTTCGTAGTGGCTTCAAGCTAATCAGTTACCCCGTCAATGCCCACAAGCCTGAAGCTGAAACTCCACACCTGCCAGTGGCAAAACAGTTATGGACACCCAAAGTCGGGTTGAAAAAAGGCGCCACGGACTGGATTCAAAGTGGTGGTGGTCACCACACAGTCTTCTCGTTTGGCATTAATGAACAACAGATTCAGGATCTAGCAACATTGTATGGTATTGATTCGGCTGCCATTGATTAAGCCCAGAGCTTTTGCAACGTTTGTTGGATAGGCGTGTCATCGGAAACATGGTGAGCGGTTTAATGATGTTGAAGATAAAACCATCCATTAACATGCGGTGGCAGTCCACGCACATTGTATGCGTCACATAGCACCGGTACCTATAACTGTTGGAATCTTCCATCTATACTTGGTTTATCAAGAAGATTGGAGGATTTTTTATGACCCAACCCAACGATAAGGTGCCGATCCAAATGGTGAACCGCGATGGTGCCTCGGTTGTCGTAAAGCCAAAACTTGGCGCTAAGGTTAAACTCAAAGAAGCTGAGGTTCTTTTTTACAACGGCATTGATAAGGTGATGGCACGGATTATTCTGCAGGAGTTGATGGCCCATGATCTCCAACCTGTCCAAAGCTAATAGCTACATCGTTTGTGCTCGCATTGACTTACGCAAAGGCATTGACGGTTTGGCGGCGTTCGTCACAGAAGAGTGCAACATGAATGCTGCGGAGTTGTGCGAAATGCACGACTCTTTTTTCTTTTACAATATGATGCGTGGTAAAAACTCCGGATCTTTTCAAGGCAGCTGATAACCGTGAGAAGTGAACTGTCCATCAAGTAACTTGTAAATTAATCAAGCAAATAAAAAATTTGATTTATATTTTCAACAGCCGATGCAATATCAAAGGCATTTTAAATCAACGCAAGCGTCCATATTGTTTGCGCTTTCAACCTCTGCATGTTAACCTCACAAAGGTTATTTCATGACGTTCTCGGTGAATCTAACAGTTGATTCTTATCCTGAGATTGTCGTGAAATAAGATGCTTTTGAAGGACAAACAGGTGGGAGAGGTCTATGAGGAGATACATATTGAGCATAAGCGTGATGGCACTTACGCTGGGTTTGATTGGGTTGCAACCCAGCCAAGCAAGCGCCAGTGACACGCTTGATCAGCAGTCTGCGGTGAATGTGAGCGATGACAATGGCCAGGACACGAAAAAACTGGATCCGAATGTGGCAATTGAATTGCCAAAGCAGACAGCAGTTGCCACAAGCGATGAGCAGACTGCACGACCGGAATATGCTTTGATGCGGACACGGTGGCGGGATCGATTGATGGCGGCACATCCGGATTTGAACAATCCCAATGTTACTGCCTATTTGACCGATTTGGCTAAGCAAAGCCAGACGTTATGGGACACAATGGATCGCAGTGCTGGTCGAACGCGGTTGTGGCCCAAAAAGGCTGCCGATACAACGTCGGCGGATTACACAACAATGTTTACTAACCTCAAACTGCTGACGCTGGGGTACTATAATCCGTTGAGTGCCCAGTATCAAAAGACTGAGGTTTACCAAGCCATTCTTGATGGTATCGATTTCATGATTACGATTAAGAAGTACAATGGCGTGTATTCAACCGGCAATTGGTGGGATTGGCAGATTGGCGCGGCTCAACAACTGGATGATACGTTGATTTTGTTGTATGACGACCTGCATCAACAAGATCAACAAAAATTAGTTAAATTTGTTCAACCGTTGCTAGGTTATGCCAAGGATCCCAATATTCAATGGCCAAAATATACCGCAACCGGAGCGAATCTGACCGATATTTCGATTTCCGTGTTAGCCAGTGGTTTGCTTTTGGAGAATGATACCCGCGTTGCATTGGTCCAAAAGAACCTGCCAAAAGCGATGGGGTTAGTGACGTCCAAAGACGGTATTTATGCAGATGGTTCCTTTATTCAGCATACTTTTTTCCCATACAACGGCAGTTACGGGAATGAAATGATTAAAGGCATTGCCCGTATCTCGTCAACCCTTGTCGGTACGCCTTGGGCCATTAGTGAAGTTCAATTTGCCAATGTTTTTAATTTGATTGACAAAGGATTTTTGCAGCTAATGGTTAATGGGCGGATGCCGTCGATGGTTTCCGGCCGGAGTATTTCGCGAGCACCTGGAACCAATTCGGAAACAACTGAGCTAGAAACAGGCAAGGAGACGTTAGCTAATCTGACATTAATTGCTGATGCCGCACCAGCAACACTAAAACAGAAAATTTATCAGGTAGTCGCAACGTGGGTAGGGCAAGTGGGTAAACAGTATAATTTTTATCACAATCCGCGTGATTACGCTACCCTTAACGGATTGCAAACGGCGCTTAGTCATGCCTCTGCGCAACCTGATGATGTGAGCTCGCTGAATGTTTATGGCTCCATGGATCGCGTGATGCAGAAAACGCCAACCCACTCAGTTGGCATCGCGATGTACTCCAAGCGGATTGCCAATTTTGAATTTGGCAATACTGAAAACGGTCACGCTTGGCACACAGCTGACGGGATGCTTTATCTGTACAATCGCGATTTGAATCAATTTGGTGAAGGCTACTGGACAACGGTCGATCCTTACCGATTGCCGGGAACCACGGTTGACACTATTAAACTTGCAGACGGTGCCAAGTCATCTTCACGGAGTCCGGAATCCTGGGTTGGCGGTGCGACGGATGGTCTTACCGCCAGTGTCGGTATGTCCTTGAACAAAGTAAATGAAGGCCAAAATCTCAAGGCCAAGAAATCCTGGTTCTTGTTGAATGATCAAGTGGTGAATCTCGGTGCCAATATTACCGGCACCACCACAGCCGATATTGAAACAATTCTTGATCAGCGACAAATTGATCCGGCTGCCACCAAGATAACGGTAGACGGGCATGCCTATACGAGCCAAAAAACGGTAGGGCAGTGGGCCAATTTGAATACTGCCGATCCTGCCAATAATGTCGGGTATATCGTAGCGCCCGGCAATAGTCCGGTTAACATCAGCCAGGCAACGCGCACCGGAACGTATAAGGACATTAACGGGTATTTCCCATCTGATACCGTTTATCGACATCATTATGTCACATTAGCTGCCATGCACGGATCAGCTGTTAATAACGGCCATTACGAATATGTCACAGTACCTGGCGCGAGTGATACCAAAATCGCAGCCCTAGCCAAAGACCCAGCCTATCAAGTGCTGGCCAACACCGGTGATGTTCAAGCCATTAAAACGGAAAATCAACTGATGGCTAACATCTGGACCAAAGCTTCACAACTGGATGGCTTGGTTTCTGTTGAGCAACCGGCCGCAGTTGTCATTAAGAATCTTGGATCAAATCGTTATCAACTCACGATTGCGGATCCGCAACAAACCAATCAACCCATTCACCTTGATTTTGATTATCCTGTACAAATTGACGGAGATGACGCAGTTAACTTTTCCACGAATGGACATCGGCTCGTTTTTGAAGCATCAGGCTTGGCCGGTGCGAGTCGTACCGTGACATTCACGCTGGATGTACCTGCCGATAAAACCGATCTGGACAACGTGATTAAACAGGCTGAACAGATGAAAGCGGCCGATTACACGAAAACCAGCTTTGCGGCGTTCGCAACGGCACTAACAGCGGCCAAAGAGGTTCAGTCATCAGACAATGTTTCCCAAAAAGTCGTGGATGCGGCAAAGGCGAAACTAGTCGATGCCATGAACGCATTGGTCAAGGCCGCTGATAAGCACGCGCTTGCAGCAGCTTTGGCAGATGCCGCGAAGCTGAATGAGAAAGACTATACCGACGATACATGGCAAAACCTACAAATTGCTATTGCTGCTGCCAAACAGGTGCTGAGTCAGTATGAGCCGACGCAAACTGAAGTAGATAAGGTCACCCAACAGCTGAGGGATGCACAGGCCAACTTGGTGAAAATTGGAAAAGCCCCTGATATTGAACAAGAGTCTGGAGGGCAGGCAACATCAGCAAAATCGCATGCATCACAAAAAGGCCAACATCAACCGAAGAACGGCGATGAAATGCCGGAGACAGGGGAAACAAGTAACGTGAATATGAGCTTTGTCGGCGTGGCAATTCTCGGGTTGATTGCCGGTGCGATTCTATGGCAAAAGCAGCGAAGGGTATGAGCGGGTCAATATTGTTTGAATATCGGAACATTTCCGCATAACTGGTTAAATAAAAATTAATGTGCTTATGCGAGAAATTCCTTGTGAGCGAAAATACAGACGGTGCCACTTCATGAAAATGGAGGGTGCCGTTTTTTAATACCAAATAATGCTTAATAGCCTATTATAACGGAACTCAATGAAAACGTTGGTGCTCAGCCAATAAGATTAAAAAGAAAGAGAGAAAGTGGTAATCAGGACTAGAAAAAATTGACACATGATGAGCGTTATTTCTTTATAAGAAATCTAATTACTAATTTAAACCAACTCAATATAGCACGAAAACGAAAAAATACAAGTGCTGAAATTTAGCATTGATTTGCTCTTGACATTCTGTATGCGCTTGCAATAATATCAAGATGTTTGATAAATAAAAAACGTTATTTCTTTTTAGGAAATACAAGGTCTTTCGTTTTTAAATGTAGAAGGCGGCGTCTGACTTTTCTTGTGAAAAAAGTATCAAGCAAATGCTAACCAGTGTGTCGATAGACAGCTAAAGGAGGTTCCAAAACAGATGGGTGCATATACCAAGAATCAGCTAGAGACAAAAATTGATTTACTAATTGACAATGAGATCCACCTTAGCGATCCAACAGGCGAGTTCTTCGTAAAGGTTGCAGATGGTTCCCTTATAGACAATAAGAGTTTTAACTTCTGGGAATGGACGTCAGGAGTTGGATTGTACGGCATGATGAAATACTACCAGCTTAGTCGCAAACCAGAGGTGCTTAAAGTCATTAAAGACTGGTTTGACAGCCACTTTAAAGAATTGCCTGTTGAAAAGAATATCAATACCATGGTTCAAATGTTGACATTGGCATACTTGTACGAAGAAACCGGAGATCGAGCCTACTTGCCTCATTTAGAAGCCTGGGGTGATTGGCTTTATTACCGATTGCCGCGGACAGAAAAAGGCGGGTTTCAACATGTCACATATGGCGATCTCAATCCAGGAGAAATGTGGGCGGACACTTTGATGATGAGCGTTTTGACACTCACGAAACTCGGAAAGGTGTTGAAGAAGCCGGAGTACATTCAAGAAGCCCAAAAACAAGTTTTATTGCACATCCAGTTTTTGCAGGATAAGCGGACCGGACTCTGGTATCACGGCTGGTCATTCAAACGGCGGGACAACTTTTCTGGAGCTTTTTGGGGACGAGGTAATTCATGGATTACGATTGCTTTCCCGGAAATCTTAGAGTTGCTGAATTTGCCTGAAGGGGATGCTTTTCGTGAGTTTGTCCGAATGAATCTTCAATATCAAATTGATGCATTGAAGAAGTATCAAGACAAAAGCGGACTTTGGCACACGCTGATTGACGATCCGACTAGCTATCTGGAAGGGTCAGCAACAGCAGGTTTTACTTACGGCATTTTGAAAGCGGTTCATAATCATCTGATTGATAACAGTTATCGGGAGGTGGCGCTTAAGGGTATTGATGCACTTTTCGCTAACATCGACGAAAATGGTGCGCTTGCGATGACGTCTGGCGGAACACCGATGGGCGAAACAAAGGAATTCTATAAGCAGGTCAAAACTTCAGTGATGCCTTACGGACAGTCAATGGCGGAGTTAGCACTGACTGAATATCTGAAGGAATTCTACTAAAAATTTAAAAGCAAGTTTTGCCTGGTCTATTCATAATGACCGGACAAAACGGATGGTAAGGAGTGTTTAATGATGAAAGCATCTTCGATTGACACACCGGCTGATGCGGCGTCCGGGCTTGAAATGGTGCAAACACATGCCCACAGCTTTGATTGGCGCGACAAGATCGGTTACGCATTTGGCGATTTAGGTAATTGTTTTATTCTTGGTTTGGTTAACAGCTTTTTGACCATTTATTATACGAATGCACTTGGTATTTCCGGCGCGATCGTGGGCGGATTATTTCTTTCGGCGCGCTTTATTGATGCCTTTGCGGATGTCACGGTTGGACGTATAGCCGATATAACGCCGTTGACCAAAAATGGTCGGTTCCGTCCTTGGATTAAATGGGTTAAATATCCGTTTTGTGCGATTACTGTCATTCTTTTTCTTCCGTTTGTCTCGAACTGGCCGATGATTTGGCGGGTCGTTTATATTTTCGTCACTTACCTAGTTTATGGGATCTTAAATTCTTGCATCAACATTCCTTATGGTTCAATGGCCAGTGCAATTTCGGAAAATCCTGATCATCGAGCATCATTATCTACTTCTCGTTCAGTGGGTGCAGCGATTGGTGGCGCAGCAACTGGGTTCATCATTCCATTATTGGTTTATCAAACGGCCGCAAATGGTCAAAAAGTGGTTTCAGCGAATCGCTTCTTTATGGTTTCAATCATGTGTGCCGTCATTGCGTTTGCTTGCTACAATGTGATTTATCGGATGACCACGGAAAGGGTTCAGGTCAAGAAAACCGAGCGTGTTTCTGCTTCTAAACTCATCAAAGGCTTGTTTACAAATAAAGCTTTGATGGCGTTGGTCTTCGCCGATTTCTTCCTAGTCATCAACCAGAACTTGTCTGGCACGTTGGCAACCTATCTCTTTACCGATTATTTCCAGAACAGCACGGCACTTTCGATTGCTTTGCTCTTCACTTATGGCACAGTGGTTGTACTGGCACCGTTTGCAACGAAGCTTATCAAGAGTTTCGGTAAGAAAGAGGCAAGTATTGCTTGCTTAGCGTTTGGAACGTTCATGTATTTGCTGATGTATTTCTTGCATCTCACAAATCCTTGGATCTACCTCATTCTTTTGTTCTTGGCAACGCTTGGTTCCGGAATGTTCAACTTGATGGTTTGGGCATTTATTACTGATGTTATTGACTATCATCAATACTTAACCGGTTTTCGGGAAGATGGCACTGTTTATGGCGTTAATTCATTTGCGCGAAAGTGTGCGCAAGCTGTCGGTGGTGGCCTTGGTGGGTTCATGTTAACAGCGATCGGGTATATTTCTTCAACAACCGGTGGGGCTACTCAAAGTGCTGTGGTTATCAATCGGATATACGCGATCGGTAACCTGATTCCGGCTGCCTGCATGTTACTTGGCATGTTGACACTGATTTTCTTCTACCCGCTTAACAAGAAAAAGATTGATGCTGTCGATGCAAAATTAGCCGCCTGGCGCGCTGAAGAATTGAACGCTCAAGACCAAGAGGCCTAGAGAGCTAAAGAAAAGAGGAACTGATGACATGGCGAAAGACAAACTACAAATCGATCGCGAAAAGTTTGCCTACGCGGTTGTTGCAAATTATCAACCGGATGAAAAAACCGATCTTAAGGCTTCCAAGGCTGTCCTTAGACGCTTTTTGATCGCATATTATTTGGCAGACCAGTTTAACACTTTGGAAAGTAATCATTTTGATCAGGATAAAGGCTGGGATTTCAGCCTACTGGCAAAAGGATTAGACCAAATCAGTTTACATTGATATTTAGAAATCGGAGGATAAGCTCCGATTTCTTTGCGTTAGGAAGGAGTTTATCATGCGAAAAGATTTTGCAGTTCGTGCTCACGACATTCCCGGAACAGATGATCTTGAATTGCTAACTCGAAATATTAAAATGCGAAACATCCACACGTTGGCGTTTGCGCCGGCCATTAGTTTAGCGGCAACGACTCACGGAGGCGAAAAAGTCAGCACAGGGCTGGCAAATTACGTCCGCCGGCTATTTGCTGCCGCCGATATTGAGATTGGCACCTTAAGCTGTTATGTGAACCTGATTGATCCTGACATCAATAAACGGGCAAAGGTTATTAATCGATTTCAACATTACTTACAGCTGGCACCGAGTTTTGGTACAAACATTGTTGCGACCGAAACTGGCTCGGTGGATCCCGCATTTGCGTTCACCGAAGCGAATTTTAAACCAGAACCGTTTGAAACGTTACTTGATACGATCGCCCAGCTATTGCCGATTGCGCACGAATTCGGTACTTTTATCGCATTAGAGCCAGGTGTGAATCATCCACTGTATTCGTTGGAACGAACGGAGCAACTATTGACACATTTCAATTACGATCCGGCATTAGCATTGATTATTGACCCGGTCAACCTGATTTTGCCGGAAAAAGATAATGTCGAGACAATTTTGAAAGAAGCATTTGAGCGGTTTAATTCCAGAATTGTTGCCGTTCATTTAAAAGATTACGCATGGACACCTAATGCTCCCCGTCTGCTTAAAACGGTTGTTCCAGGTACGGGTCAGGTTAACTTCCGGCAGTTACTTGAGATAGCCGAGCATTATCAGCCATTCGGGTTAAAATGTTTAGACGAATTACCAAATGGACAGCTTGATAAGACGCTTGAGTTACCTGTTTTAGCGCCTTATCGAAGCTGAACAGCAGACGCTTGATGGGAGTCGGCAAAACACAAACAGGCATCGGAGATGAAGGTTATCTCCGGTGCCTATTGTCTATTTGTAATAAGGAACAATTAAGTTGTGCGTTTACTTTAAAAGACCGAAAGTTAACGCGTCAGGTAACCACCATCAACCGGAATAATCGCACCGTTGATATAGTTAGCAGCATCACTCGCCAAGAAGACGGAAACCCCCATTAATTCATAAGGTTCAGCCCAGTGTCCAGCCGGGATGCGGTCGAGGATTTCTTGGTCGCGGGCTTTGTCGGCGCGGATTGGAGCGGTGTTTTCGGTCTTGATGTAACCTGGGGCAATGGCGTTGACCTGAACGTTGTAAGCGCCCATTTCGGAGGCAAAGGCTTTGGTTAAGCCGGCAACACCGTGTTTACTTGCTGTGTAGGACGGAATGTATTTGCCGCCTTGGAAGGACAGCATGGAGCCGATGTTGATGATTTTGCCGGATTTTTGCTTGGCAAAGACTTTTGAAACAGCTAGGGACATGTGATAAACAGCGCTGAGGTTGATCGCGATGACCTGATCCCAGTCTTTATCTTTGGATTCGAGAAGGGGATTACGGCGAATCATCCCGGCGTTGTTGACCAAGATGTCGATGTGGCCCATTTTGTCGACGGCTTCGGCAACGACTTTATCGGCGATGCCCGGTTCGGTTAGGTTGACCTGCATGAATTCTACCTTGTGGCCGCGTTTTTCAATTAAGCGACGGGTGTTGTCCCATTCAGCGGTGCCAAAAGTCGGGATGAAAATATCGGCGCCGGCTTCGGCCATCGCAACGGCGTAACCCTGGCCAAGGCCGGTATTGCCGCCGGTGACAATGGCAACTTTGCCGGTCAGGTCGAATTGCTTCATTTTAAAATGATCGAGTTCGGCTTCGTGTCGTTTGATTTCTTCTTCGGTTTGATGAATTTCTGCCATTTTTTAAACGCTCCTTTAATGAGTTTAAATGTTAACGTAATTCAGACATTGGTACCTGATCCATATCATCGTAGGTTTGGTTTTCACCGCACATTGCCCAGATGAAGGCATAGTTGGTGGTGCCGACGCCGCAATGAATGGACCAGCTTGGGTTGACGACTGCTTGTTCGTTAAACAGTGCGATGTGCCGCGTTTCGTCAGGTTCACCCAGGAAGTGGAAGACGCGGGTATCGGGTTCGGCGAATTCAAAATACATATAAGTTTCCATCCGCCGTGCATGGGTATGTGCCGGCATCGTGTTCCAGGAAGAGCCGGGTTCGAGGACGGTGTAGCCCATCTGCAACTGGCAGGTGTCCATTTGTGAAGCGTCAATGTATTTGTAGATCGTGCGCTTATTCATATGCGCCTGATCGCCCATCGGTTTTGCTAACGCGTCGGCAAACGGTAACTTTTTATTCGGATAGGTTTTGTGTGCCGGCGTCGAAACGACATAGAACTTAGCTGGGTTCGCCGGATCATTTGATTTGAAAATAACATGCTTGGTGCCCATGCCCACATAGTAACCGTCGTGAGTCGTCATCGGCTCTTCGGTTCCGTCGATGGTGATACTACCTTCGCCGCCAATGTTGATAAGGCCCAGTTCGCGACGCTGTAAGAAGAAATCAACGCCTAATTCTTTTGATAGCGCAATTTCCAGTGGCTGATCAGTTGGGGTTACCCCGCCAAAAATCATCCGATCGTTGTAAGTATAGGTGAGTAAAATATCGCCAGGCGCAAAGATCTTCGGCATCAAGAATTCCTCACGTAGCTTATCGGTATCGTAATGTTTAATGTCTTCAGGGCTATGCGCGTAACGCGTGACCATATTGAATGACAATGAAAAAGCCTCCATTTCTTTTAAAGAAACAATGTTTATTATTTTGCACAAGTCCAATATAGCATGACTAGTCGAAAATGCAAGCGCTATTATGAAATTTCGGCCACCGTTTGACAGCACGCATTCGCTTGCCATACGATACAGTTGCCTTTTGTTGAAAACGGTCTTTCTTAATCGGAAATTTCAAGCTGGCAAAAGGACACGGTTTGCCGGGCTTAACATTCGGCTACCGAGTTAGCAGTTAATGACTTTGAGGAGGCGCATGATGACTGAAATAACCTTGCAATTAAGACATGAAGATCAAACGCTTAAAACCGCGACGAGTGAGGCTAGAACCTATTTGGCCTATCACAAACAGTATGCTTTGGGCGATTACTATCAGGTTCGAGTCAGTGACGCACCCGCTTATGTGTGGGTGCAATTGGATGCGAGTGTGGCACCATCGCTGGTGTATCTGAAACAAACCACGTGGGATTTTCGGATTCCGTTTAACTTGCAGAAGGAATGGCCGTATCCGGATGGGGCATTTTTAGGAACGAACCACTATGCCTGGGTGCGGGTGGCACATGAAGATGAGCTAACTGTTTCACGCAATTTGGCGTTGAACACCTATGACCAGCATGAAGCAACCGGTGCCTATCCCCATGCGTCAGCCAATGCGGAGACGCGGGATGAACTTGTGTTTTATGCCAAGAATGTCATTGATGGGGTGATTGCTAACGAAAAGCATGGCAGTTACCCATTTCAGTCGTGGGGAATTGCCGAGCGCCCTGACGCTAAATTGACATTGGACTTTGGCCGGGAAGTTTTGTTGAATCGCCTTGTGCTGATTTTGCGGGCTGATTATCCGCATGATAGTTATTGGCAGGAAGCCACCGTCGAATTTTCCGATGGCAGCAGCGAAAAGCTTGAACTTAAGAAGACGGCAGCACCGCAGCAGTTTGACATCACGCCGCGGAAAGTGACGTGGCTGAAACTTACGCAGCTGGTAAAGGATCAGGATAGCTCGACTTTTCCGGCGCTTACTGAGCTGGAGGCGTGGGGTAAAGAGGCGTTCGCAAAATAGTGACGATCACAATATTCAGCATGAAAAATGGCAGCCACTTTGCTTATGGTGATAAGCAAGGCGGCTGCCATTTTTGCATCTTTAAAGGTCTTAGCTTAAATTTACAGCGTTTGTTCAATAGCATGCTGCGTATTCAGCAACAAGCGGATGAAATTGGATTGACGTTCTTTGTTAACCCGGTATTTAGGTGAACTGATACTGAAAGCACCGTAAATGCGGCCGGCTTTCATGATCGAGGCGCCGAGGCAAAGGACTTCCGGCTGATTTTCCTCGTTGTCGATGGACACGCCCATTTCCTGAATAGTCTTCAGATTCTGGCGGAGTTTCGGCAAGCTGGTGATTGTATTAGGCGTTAGCGGCTTGAGTTTATGTGTCTCAAGGTAATCGTCTAAATGCTTGCGCGAATAGTTGGCCAGCAGCGCCTTGCCCATCGCGGATGAGTACATGTTCATGGTGCCACCGATGATGGATTCCAGTTTGATGCTGTTAGGACTCTCGAGTTTTTCAACCAAGACGATTTTGTCATTGCGGACAATGCCGAGATTAATGGTCTCGTTGGTTTCGTCGCGCAGATTCTCGAGAAACGGGCGCGCGACTTTGGCAATATCAAAACTGTCGAGTGCTTTTTGCGCATAGGGAATCAGCTCAGTGCCGAGATAATAGCGTTTGGTGCTTTCGTCGCGCCGAACGAAGCCGATCATGTCAAGCGTGTTGAGAATTTTCAAAATCGTGGGTTTCGACGAACTTAACGCCGCACTCATATCTGCCAGTGACGGCGGATCGTCAGCTTTCATGAGATAGTCTAAAATATCTTTAGCTTTGATAAGCACAGTGCCATAAGGTTTTTGCTGTTTTGGTTTTACTTGTTCCAATGGAAGGCCTCCAAACGAAATTTTGCGAAGTTTATTATATAGAAATATACAATGGTAAAAATGGTTTGTCCAGTTTTGGTTTGGGTTAGCTCAGGTGAAATTGTGTAAAGCTGTGATCAGCAATCGCTGATATGCTGGCGCTTACATGATAAGTTAACAAAACCACGAGACTTTTTAAAATATTTTGTTTCATTTTTGGAAATTGATAGACTGTTATAGGAAAAAGGTCCTGTGATAATCAGAAAACAACTTGTCAATTTGCCGATAAGTCTTGTGACAACCCGCTCATCTTCCGGGGAATCAGATATAATAGAGTTATTAAGCGAAAAGGATGGTTGGCCATGGATCAGAACAAGTTGAAGCAGGAAGCCGCTCAAAAGGCAGCTGAGTTTGTTGAAGATGGCATGACGATTGGCTTGGGCACCGGTTCGACGGTGTATTACCTGGTTGAAGCGATTGCGCAGCGGGTCAAAGAAGAGCATTTGAATCTGACCGGCGTTGCGACCAGTGTGCGGACGCGCAAACAAGCTGAGTCGCTCGGCATTCCTATGAAGGATCTGGATGAAGTTGCGCAAATCGATTTAACGATTGACGGCGCTGATGAAGTGGATAAGCATTTTCAAGGCATTAAAGGCGGCGGACGCGCACATTTGATTGAGAAGATCGTGGCGATTAATTCTGCGCGGAATATTTGGATTGTGGACGAGACCAAGCTGGTGGATACGCTAGGCAAATTCCCGTTACCGCTTGAAGTCATTCCGTTCGGCAGCGGCAAGTTGTTGCAACGGCTAAAGGATGAAGGACTGAAGCCGGCGTATCGCCTAAATGACGATGGCACCAAGGCGTTGACGGATTCAAAGAACTACATTATCGACCTGCACCTTGGCCGGATCGAGCATCCGCATTTGTTGGCGGAATGGCTTAACAAGCAGGTGGGCGTGGTTGAACATGGTTTGTTCCTCGATCTCGTTAAAACCGTGGTAGTCGGCACTACGCATGGTCCGGAGATTCTGGATGCGCACCGCGGCTGATTATTAGCTAAAGTGAAAAGCTGACAAGTTGAATAATCCAAATAGCGTCAACGCAAAACCCTCAAAGTTGCAACCTGACTTTGAGGGTTTTGCGTTGGCGTTTTTTTCTGGCCTCATCAGATGTCTAAAGAGCGAACATCGATAACTGACTTAAAAGTGATTATGAATGTTTATATTTGTCGCTTGTAAATCCCTATAAAAATAGCGTTTACAAGCGCTTATTGGTTTTTGAAGCCGTTAATTTGGGGAAAATTGTTCGTAAATGATTTACATTAAAGCGCTTGCATGTTATAGTCTTTTTGGAAATAAAAAGAAAGGACGTTTATTATAAAGAAATAAATGAGCAGCTCAATAATGCCCTTTCTTTTTAACGGTTTTATGAAAAAAGCTGATTTTACTTATATGACGCGGCACGAATGAACGAGGCAACTTTTGCTGGCTTTCAGGATTTACCTTCCTGTTACATAACAGAAACTGGATTTCCAAAAAGTATATGTTCCTTTGTGCAACTGCAGATGTAGGGAAATTAACGATAAGGCACCAAGGAGGCAAACATTGAAAATTGAAAATTTAACGAGTGCCCAGCGTTTTTTCAACGCCGGGATTGTCGACAAGCGCATGGTGAGCACGGCGTTGGATAATGCCGTTGCGCATCTTGATTTAAACATTAAGGTGTTCGGCGAGAATTTTCCCGAGCCGTCAACGGTCAACAACCGCTATGCACCGATGAAAAACACGGAATGGACCAATGGCTTTTGGACCGGGATGTTGTGGTTGGCCTATGAGTACACGGGTGACCAAAAGTATCGCGCACTGGCCGAGAAGAATGTCGCCAGTTTTGCCGATCGAATTGACCGCAAGATCTCGGTCGATCATCACGATTTAGGCTTTCTGTATTCGCCGTCAGTTGTCAGCGCGTATCGACTAACGAACAGTCAACTGGCAAAAGACACCGGGATTAAAGCGGCGGATCAATTGTTAACCCGATTCCATGAAAAAGGCGGCTTTATCCAAGCCTGGGGTGCAAAAGGCGCTAAAGATGAAAATCGGCTCATCATTGACGCGTTGCTGAACATTCCGTTGTTGTATTGGGCAACGTCTGTGACTGGGGATGCTAAGTATCGGCAAGTTGCCGATCAGCATTATCAAACAGCATTGAAGACAGTGTTTCGTCCGGATGGCTCCACTTTTCATACTTATTTCTTTGACGACGCCGGCAAACCATTGCGCGGGGCGACAAAGCAAGGGTACGCCGACGATTCCGACTGGGCGCGCGGGCAGGCATGGGCGATCTACGGGACGGCCTTGCATTACTATGACACGCATGATGCGACCGCTTTTGACAGTTTCAAAGCCGTGACCAACTTTTTCCTGAATCGGTTGCCGCAAGATGATGTGCCGTACTGGGATCTGATCTTCCAAGAAGGCAGCGATCAGAGTCGCGATTCATCTTCGGCGGCGATTGCGGTGTGCGGGTTGCATGAGATGCTGAAATATTTGCCGGAAGCGGATCCGGATAAGCCGGTTTATCGCGCGGCCATGCATGCCCAGCTGAAGTCGCTGATTCAACATTATGCGACGCCGGTGGATGGACAAACCGCAGAACCGCTATTGCTTCACGGGGTCTATTCCTGGCATTCCGGTCATGGCGTGGATGAAGGCAATCTCTGGGGCGACTATTTCTACATGGAAGCGTTGATCAGGTTTTATAAAGATTGGCAACTATATTGGTAGGGGGCTTTTAAAATGACGGAACCAAATATTAAGGCAGTACGTCTGGATGAGCGGTTGATTCATGGACAAGGGCGATTGTGGATTTCCAACCTTGGCGTCAACTTGGTGATTGTTGCCAACGACGAGGTCGCGAAAAGCCATATTCAGCAACAGTTGATGTCCTCGTTAATGCCGGAATCGGTGGGTATTCGTTTCTTTTCACTTCAAGAGACGATCGATAAGATTTTCAAGGCTTCACCGCGGCAGACGATTTTCATCATTGTGAAAACGGCGCAGGACGCGTTGACGTTGGCGGAAGGCGGCGTGCCGATCAAGGAACTGAATGTGGGCAATATTCATATGAAGGAAGGCAAAACGCGGCTGACGAATTTTATTGCGGTGGATGCCGATGATCTGCACGCTTTGAAGACGTTGCATGAAAAGTATCACGTGGATCTGAACACGCGCACGACGCCACTGGGTAACGATGTTGGGTCGGATTTTGATCTGAATGATTATGTTGCTAAGCACTAACACATGTGAAAGTTGAGGGGAGAAAAGCATGACCTATTCTATAGTTCAAGCGCTCTTGGTGGGTCTCTGGGCGGCATTTTGTTTTGCCGGTCAACAATGGGGCATTTATACCAATCGGGCATTATTTATTTCATTTGGTATCGGGTTGATTTTGGGTGATTTGCAAACGGCAGTTGTCTTTGGGGCAACGGCGGAACTGGCCTTCATGGGCTTTGGTGTTGGCCCCGGTGGTTCGACACCGCCTAATCCGTTGGGGCCAGGCGTGGTCGGCACGATCATGGCGATTTCGATTCATGGGCTGAAACCAGCTGCGGCATTATCACTGTCTTATCCGTTTGCGATTTTGATTCCATTCGTTATTACCTTCATTTTCTCCGTGAACGCGAATAACCTAGCGTGGTCACGAAAAGCGATTGAAGAAGGCAAGTATCGGCGGTTCCATTTCCTGGCAAATACGACCTTGTTAGGCTTCATTTTATTCGCCTTTTGCTTCGGTTTCGCCGCGACCTTGAGCACTTCAGCATTGAAGGTGTTCGTTCAGGCGATTCCGCAATGGCTGATCAGTGGCTTGACCGTTGCCGGCGGATTGCTTCCGGCAGTTGGGTTCGCGTTGATCATGAGCACGATGGTCAAGAAGGAATACATCCCGGCGCTGATTCTGGGTTACGTCTGCGTTGCCTATCTGAAGATGCCGGTCATCGGGTTAGCCTTCGCCGGTGCCGTACTGGCGTTCAACAATTACTACAACGGTCGCCGTGCCGATAAGAAGGATCATGGAACCAATGGCAATGATGACGGCAGTAACCAGGATGAAGGGGGTATTGAAGATGGCATCTAGTCGCAAACCGGTTTTAACCAAAAAAGATTATCTAAACTCCATTTTCCGTTCGTATGTTCTGCAAAATGCCCAAAACTACGGCACCATGCAGGGAACCGGGATGGCTAACAGTATCATGCCGCAGTTGCGGAAAATTTATAAAGACGATGACGCGGAATTTAAACGGGTCACAACGTCCAACCTGGAATTCTACAATACGAATCCGCAACCTTATCCGTTTGTAACCAGCATCATGCTGGCGATGTATGACAGCGGTCAGGATGAAGACGATGTCCGAGCGATCAAGTTTGCGTTGATGGGACCTTTAGCCGGGATTGGCGATGCCCTTTCGCAATTCGGGTTGGCGCCGTTGTTCAGTTCGATTTTTGCCTCCTTGGCACTTCAAGGGATGACTTGGGCACCGATTCCATTCATTCTCTGCTTGTTCGGGATCACGTTTGGCGTCCGGATGCTGATGGGGTACTTAGGCTGGAAAGTCGGCACGAGCATCATCGATACGTTGTCGGACCGGATGGCAGCCATTGCCGATGTTGCCAGTATGTTGGGCTTGACTGTGATCGCCGGGCTGTCGGTTTCCTTTGTGAAAGTTAACTTGGCATGGCAGTACACGCAGGTCATTAAAGGTAAAACCCAAGTCGTCGCGATTCAAACGATCCTGGACAAGATCATGCCATACATGCTGCCGATTGCACTCACGTATTTTGTTTATTGGCTGATCACTAAGAAAAAATGGACCATTTACAAGATTGTTATTTTGCTTTTTGTCGCTGGGGTGCTGTTATCAGTGCTGGGGATCTTAAAGTAATTAGATGATGAATTCGGCCGTCGCAAACTTTTGTCGACGGCTGTTTTAGAAATTGGCACGACGAAAAAATGGAGGATTTGAAGACATGAATTATGCAATGGCAGTTGTTGGGCACGGGCGCTATCCAGAAGGGGTATTGTCTGCCTTGAAGTTATTGATCGGAACTACAGACGGTATGACCGCGTTTAATCTGGACGAAACCACGACCCACGAGCAATTTGAACACAAGTTAAAAACATTTCTTGATGAAAATGACCATGCTTTGGTCTTTGCCGACATGACCGGTGGCGCGCCACATCAAATCGTTGCGCGGCTGATGCTGGAACAAAACCGTCCGCATCAGTACATTATCTCCAGTGCGCCATTGAACTTGATTCTGGATCTGTATGCCAAAAACATGGGTGGTTTTGACGATGCTAACGTTGATGAAACACTCCGGCATACCGTTACCTTGTCAAAAGAATTGATTGAAATTTTACCAGACAGGATGAAGACCAACTCTGACGAGGTGCCGGTGCCGGATATTAAGCACGAAGATGAAGGAGATGGCATCTGATGACAATATGGCAAATTGCATTGATTGTTCTGTTAGTCATCGTGTGTGCACTGTACTTGGTCGCGATTCCGTTGGCCAGGCGGTCGGCGATGCGCAAACAGGCCAAGATGGTTGATCAGATGCACGCCAATCTGAAACCCGGCGATCAGATTGTTTTGATTGATGGCATTGTCGGCAAAATCAAGCATTTGAATCAGGAAGACGTTCAAGTTGAAATTGCGGTGAATACCGTAATTACCGTTAAACGCATGGGGATTGCTGGTGTTGTGAAGGAGGCGGCGACAGGTGACGGAAACGAGTTGGACCACGTACATTCAGCAGTTGAGTCAGCAACAGCATCTCACGGATGATGCCCGCAAAAATGCCGACCGGTTATTAGAGAATCAATTTTTATTTGATAGCCCCTATGCGATGGAGCCGACGCAAGTGAGTTACACCATGAATCCGATTACGTGGCAGCAGACGCCAAATGGTGATCCGGAGTGGTTGTACATGTTGAAACGTCAGGAATATTTGCTGGATCTTTTGGAAGCTTATTACGAAACCGGTCGTAGTGACTATCAGGCTAAAATGAAAGCTTTGCTGTTCAGTTGGATTGATGAAAATCTGGCGGTGCCGGCGACATGGCGAACGATTGATACTGGCATTCGCTTGCTGAATTGGACAGCTGTTGTTGCGAACTTGCTGGAAGATCACCAGTTAAGCCAGGAAGAGCAAGCCCATATTGAAGAGGCGGTCAATGTTCAGGCGGCGTACCTGCAACAGAACTATACAGAGAAGTTTGATATCAGTAACTGGGGCGTGTTAATCACCACGGGTATCTTGGTTTACGCAGCGCGCTTTCCCAAGGTTTTGCCGTCAGCGATTGTCCAGTGGGCGCAGCAAAAGTTTGAGACCGAACTGGACTTGCAGGTTGATGCGCAAGGGATGCAATGGGAACAGTCGCCGCTTTATCTGCTTGAAGTTTGGCGGAGTACTTTGGCTGTCATTGCGGCGCAACAACGGGCCGGGTTGGCGGTGGTGCCGATCGTACTGACAAAAGCCAGTGCCATGCAGCGAATGATCACGCAGTATGTGAAGCCGGATTTGTTGTTGCTGCAACAAGGCGATACTGACGCGATTCGGATTGATAGTCTATACAATGCGTCAGCGGCTATTTTGCAGCAAGCGTCGCCGCTGCAGCAACGGTTAGCGCCGATTGTTGATTTCGGACTTTTGGAACTCGCCCATCAGGCGTGGCAACTGCCGGCCAAAGCCGAAACTAAAACACCGCTGCCGAAGGAGTTCGCTGCACCTACCAGTGGTAATTACTTTTGGCGTTCTGACTGGAGCGAGCATGCGGACTACTGGCATGTTTTTAATGGTGATTTAGGCAGCGGCCATGGGCATGCGGCGCTGGGACATGTGGATTTGACGATTGGCGGTCAGGATGTGCTGGTTGATCCGGGTCGCTACACATACGTTGATGGCACGGAGCGGCGGCAGCTCAAGTCGGTGGCCGCGCATAATACCGTGATGATTGATCATCGGGCGTTTAGCTTGCCGAACGATTCGTGGAAGTATTGCTATGTTGCGACACCACTGAATCATTCGCTAGTGGATTTTGCCGGTGGTCAGGTGGTTAAGTTAACGTTTCTTGATCAATCGCAGGCGGTGCCGGCGGTGATCACACGCCTGCTGATTAGCCTAAGTCATGAGCGGTTGTGGCTGATTGTTGATATGATTCATCATCCCGGTCAGCATTCTCTCAAGCGTTTTTGGCAAGTTGCGCCGCAGTTAAGCGTGACGCAGCACGACACTGGGTATCAATTAGGCGACGTAGCGAATTTTGCGATGACGGATAATCAGGTTTGGGCCAGTCAGCAATTATTTTCACCGCGGTACAACACGCTCGAACATTTGACCCGACTGGAAAGTGAAACGATGTTTACCGACTTCACGGCACAGGCAGCGGTTTTGTCGCCGCGACAACAGCCGATGACTATCACGCCGATCGCGGCACAGCAGTCCGGTGATCGCGATGCCGTGGTGCCGCAGCGGTTGGCGGCTGGGTTCCGGGTAGATTTGGACAATGGGCGTAACTTTTTAGTGACGTTACAGCCGGAAAACACGATCGTCGGCCGCAAGCTTTACTGGTTCGACGGGACTGAAGCTTATGGTAGTTTGAACATTTTCGAACGGCAAGGGCAGCAGGTAGCACAACATTTTCAGGTGTTTTAGCGATGAAAAAGATGAAAGCGAAGCGATGGAAGTGGGTGCCGTTTTTTCTACTCGGCATCCTTGCCAGTTTAATCGGTGGCTGCGATGTGCTTAAACCAGCCGACGCGCTATCCGTTGCGGGCACACCGATGTCGGCAAAAATTTACCGCCTCTTTTTACAGAATGAAAAAGCGCTGACGGTCAATCGTTATGTGACGAAATATCACGCTAAGTACAACGCACAATTTTGGCAGACTAAGTACGGACGCCAGACGCCGCAGCAGGCCGCGCAAGCACAAGCGATGAATAAACTGAAGCAGTTTGTGATTGAGGATCAGGCGCTGGTGAAAGCCAAACTGCTGCCGAAACCGCTGGCGGAGTTTGATAGCTTGAAGAAAACGCAAGGCACCGGTGCCGATCTGACGGGGATGGCCGCGGCGCAGAAACAGCATCGCGAGTTGATGCTCAAATTGCAGGCGCAATACGTCAAGGCGCATCGCAAGTCGGTGAAGAGTCAGCGGCAAATTGCTTTTTATCGGCAAAACAAAAGCAGGTACTGGGCGCGACCTGATTTGATTCATTATGAGACGCTGACTTTTGAGCGCGGGAAGATCGGCAACCTTAGTGAATTCACGGATTTGGTTCAGCGGTTTAATGGGCAGCAAACCGATCTGGCTAGTGTGCAAAAAGCATTTGTTGCCGCAGGTTTTCAAGGACAGCTTGGGCAAAATGACTCATTGCATGATGCTGACCAATACTATGGTGCCTACTTACGGGCAACCAACGATCAGACCGGTCATGTTGGGCAGATTTTTGCGGCGTGGTTGTCGGATCAAAAAATGAGTTTGGTCCGAGTCACATCATCAGCAAAGGGTGGTTTTGTTTCCTTTTCCGATGTGAAAGAAGATGTGACAGCTAAGATTTTACAAGCGCAACTGGCAAAGACGTTAGAAAGGCAGGCTAAACGAGCTGCGGTGCAAGGCGATCCGGCGCAGCTTGCCAAGGAAACCTTTGCCTGAAATGGAGGGACATCATGAAACGATGGCGGGTGACACAAGGAAAAGTTTGGGTATTTTTGGTGGCGTTGCTTGGTTTGGCGGTGATGATCAACGGGCAGGCGCCGCAACGTTCGTTAGCTGCCGGGCCGCGAACATTTTATGTGGCCAACAACGGCAGTGACAGTCATGACGGGCTATCTGCCGATCAACCGTGGCAATCGCTGGAGAAGGTTGCGGCGACGAAATTTCAACCGGGCGATCGCATTCTTTTTGATGCCAATAGTGTTTGGAATGGCCAGTTGCTGCTAGACGGCGCTAAAAACGGCGAAGGCACAAGCGCAGCGCCGATTACCATTGGCAGTTACAACCAAGGCAGCACAGGCAAAAAGGCGATTATCAATGGTTTAGGGACGACGGCTAACAAAAATCCCTATCACGAGCGCAAGTTGAGTAATCTCAATTTAATGACCGGGACCGTTGAGCTGTGGAATGCGAATCACTGGACAATTTCTGACTTGGAAGTGACGAATACTGCGGGTGATGGCAATCGGCAAGGGATGCGGATTGGCATTTTGGTCGCGTCAGACATTCAGACCGCATATCCGAGAGGGAACGATGCCGCGGCAGTTCAGCAAAAGCTGGCGATTTTTAAAGCATCGCACCGCACGGGGATCACGATTACCAATAACAACGTGCACAACGTCGATGGTGCTTATCAAAGTGACCTGATTCCCGATCAAACCGGGAAAATGGTAGCGGCCGGTAAGAATTCTGGGGGCATTATCATTGTCGGCAATACGGATGTGACTGCAACACATAACGTGATCACTGACGTTGCCAATGAAGGCCTGCGCAACGATGCCAACGCCTCGGTTTTGCCCGGCGGTTGGGATCAATATTCTTTTCAGGCCAGCGCCAAAACCATTTTTAGACATAATTACATCCGTAACAGTGCCGGTGACGGGATTGTCATTAGTTCCAGTGAAAATGGCACTGCCGAGTATAATACGGTGCAGGCTGCCAATAGCATGCCGAACTCCAAAAACGCGGCCGGTGCCAGCAAAAACTTTGCCGGATTGTGGTTCATGGGCGGGGAATATAACTTAGCGCAATATAATGAGGTGTTTGACATTCCCAACCATTACCTCGATGGTGCGGCGTTCGATTTTGACGGGTTTGCATCCAAAGGGGTCTATCAGTACAATTACTCGCACGACAATTCTGGCGGGTTCACGCTATTTATGGGCGACCACCAAACGGACAATGTTTTTCGTTATAACCTTAGTGTGAACGATGTGAAGGACGTGCCATTGCCTGCATTGAATCATCTGATTTTCGTAGTTTCAGGTAAGGCTGATGGCATCGATGGCTTCCCGCTGTTCAACAACAACACGTTTATTGTCGGCAAAGCCGTGAAGAACCTGATGATTTCCAACAATGGTCAGACGGGGATTCGGTTTGTTAATAATCTGGTTTACGCACCGGGTGGCAATGTGCCGCGCTTTGTGGTGAACCAAAATGGCACGAAACGCCCGGTCTTTACTGAGGGACGCTTGGACCATAACCTGTTTTACCCACAGGCGCTGATGGACGAGAGCCATGCCGGAACCGTTGATGTGAGTGGCAATATTTTTGCTGATCCGCAGTTGGTAGATGCTGGGGCTAAGCCAAGTGGACTGATTCAGCAGGTAGACGGCACGTTTGATCGCACTGCTTTGGCAGCTTTTGTTCCACAAGCCAAGTCGCCGGCCGCCAACGCCGGGGTCAATGTCGATGAACTGACGCCAGCGGCAGTGAAGGAGAAATTCCCGATTCGCCAAGACTTTGCCGGCAAAGCGATTGATTTCCAACACCCGACAATCGGTGCGTTTGAAGCAGCAAAGGCGGTTCCAGTGGTGCAAAAAGATGATTTAAAAACGCTAATCGATCAGGCGCTTGATGCTAAGAAGACCGATCGTTATTCGTTGGCAAGCGTGGCCAAAAAGCAGGCGTTCGATCAGGCGTTACAGGAAGCTCAGCGGATTTTAGCCGATTCGCAGGCTAACCAGTCGGCTGTTGATCAGGCAGTAAAAGCATTGCAAGCGGTCTTGGATCAGCTTGACGGGCACCAAGCTGCAGAAGCCTCGTCAGCCTCTCAGGAAGTGTCTTCTGGGCAGAAAACGGGCGACGATAAAAAGTCGAAGCAGGATCATGAAGACCAGTCGTTACCGCAAGCTGGCGACTTGATTTTTAAGAGCCTACCGATCATTGGTGGCGTGATCCTCATGAGCGTCGTGATCGGCGGCTTGTATTTTAAGCATGTTAGAGAAAAGTAAAACCGCAAAATTGCGGTGAATAAAAAACGCCTGTAACCTTTATGGCTGTAGGCGTTTTTGCTATTCATATGATATGATGGCTGTAACAGAGAAGTTAATATGACGGTTTGGCAAATCCAACGTATTGTGAGGTGGTCGCCTATGCGCGATGATCAAAATCTATACGGAAGGAGGTGTCTCGTTGTCCGTTGCTGACGCATTAATGCTGATGCTGACCTTTGCTATGTTCACGCTAGCACTGGCTGCATTCATCATTGATGTTGTGAAAGCGATTTTAGACAATCAAAAAGACCGTCAATAGATTTCTGGCCCGAAGTCTAACGGTCTTTTGATTGTTTTTACTTTAATGCCAGCTGTCTGAAACAACTGACTCTGCCAGAGGAGGAGTGCTGGGCCTAACCAGTGCTCCTCTTCGTGTTTTATTGTAGCATGAAAATTTGGCTAGGCGCAATTATTCTTGACTACACCTTTGACACTTCCGCTCTCCATAACGCATTCGCAGTCGCAGAAATCTACGTGTAAGCGCTTCTGCTCACACTCACACAAAAAGCCCGCTGTCTCAGCAAACAGCGGGTTTTGTTATGTATTGGCCGACCGGCTGGGAAACCGGTCGGCGATTTCTACTTTGGAGGAGTAAAAATGAAAAAGTTGGGTTGGGGTTTGTAGGAATGAGTGGGTGGCTCATTTCTATGTTGTTAATACTACCGAGCAGTTGTGACGAAATTGTGACGTTGTTATGTTGTTTATGTTATTCATGTGGGGTGAAAGCGTGACCGCAGGCGAAGCAACTTGGCGCGCCTATGCTTCTGCCTTCAAGATCGCTGCTTGCCCAGATATGCCCTAACTTCATAAGGCCGTAACGTATCACCGACGTCATCAGCATAATTGCTTATCAACAACTGGGCAGCTTGCGGCTGGCGGTCGGTGATGTTGCGCGTGAGTGTCTGGTCAGTGAAGTTGCTGACAACCAACAATTCCTGATCAGCGGCGTGACGCTGATACATATAGACCTCGGCGTCATCCGGATCGAGTAAGGTGTAGTCGCCATAAACGATCAAACTCGGATACTGTTTGCGCAGGCGGTTGAGTTTTTGATAAAAGAAGAAGACCGAGTCTGGATCGGCTAGGGCCGCAGCGGCATTGATTGTGGTGTGATTCGGATTCACTGCCAACCACGGCGTGCCGCGGGTGAACCCGGCTTGCTTTTCAGCCGTCCATTGCATCGGCGTACGGGCATTATCCCGTGAACGGAGGTGGATTCTTTTCAGCATGTCGTCCGGCGCCAAAGCATGTTGCTGTTCAACGAGCTCGTGCCAGGCATTCAGTGTGTCAAGGTCGCGATAATCGTGAATGGATGGAAAAGCAACATTGGTCATGCCGAGCTCTTCGCCTTGATAAATGTACGGGGTGCCTTCGAGAAAATGCAATGTGGCGGCGAGCATTTTGGCGGAACGTACCCGAAAAGCCGGGCGGTCATCGCCAAAGCGGGAAACGGCGCGAGCTTGATCGTGGTTGTCCCAGTAGAGACTGTTCCAGGCTTTCCCATGCAAGGCGGTTTGCCAATCAGACAAGACGCGCTTGAGATCGGTGAGCTTAGGCCGATGCAGCGACCACTTACCGAATTGTGGATCATTATCGAGGCCGACATGTTTGAATTGGAAGACCATCTCCAGTTCATGGCGGTCAAACCCGGTGTACTTGAGCGCCAGTGCCGGCGTGACACCGGGCGCTTCGCCAACCGTCATGAGGTCATACTTGCTCAGCACCTTTTGATTCATTGCCCGCAAATAATCGTGCACGTGCGGACCGTTGGCAATTAAGCCTAATGAGTTGCCGTTGGGCTGTTCAAAGAGGTGCGGATCATCTTCGAACACATCGGGTTTGGAGATCAGATTAATGACGTCCATCCGAAAACCGTCGATGCCTTGTTGGCACCACCATGTCATCATATTGAACACGGCGTCGCGTACAGCCGGATTTTGCCAGTTGAGGTCTGGCTGTTTGACGGCGAAAAGATGGAGATAATACTGGCCGACTTCCGGTACATAGGTCCATGCTGAGCCGCCAAAATCCGCGCGCCAATTGGTTGGGGCATGCCCATCAACCGGATCACGCCAGATATACCAATCGTGGTGGGGATCCGTGCGGCTTTGTTTGGCAGCTTGAAACCAGGGGTGTTCGTCGGAAGTGTGGTTGACAACCAAGTCCATCATAATTTTCAAGTCGCGCGCATGGGCTTCTTTCAGCAACCGCTTAAAGTCCACCATCGTCCCAAACTCCGGCATGATCTGCTGGTAATCCGCAATGTCGTAACCGTTGTCGGCATTGGGTGATTTGTAAATCGGGTTAAGCCAGATCACATCGGCACCGAGCTGTTTAATGTAATCCAGATGTTGAATGATCCCCGGCAAATCGCCGATACCATCACCGTTGCTATCCTGAAAACTACGCGGATACACCTGATAAACCACTGCTTCTTGCCACCAACTTTTATGCATGTAAGAGTACCTCCTGAGCGTGAGCAAGCCCTTCCGCCAGCTATCACGTAAATATATCGTCAATTTCAGTATAAGGGTTTCATCCACCATCGCAGGTAAAAAAGGTGTAAAACCCGGTTTGCTCTAGGCAGTTGCGGTGCATAATCGAAATCTTTTCAAAAAAATCCGGCAAGCAACTGGTTAAAACCAGTCCTTGCCGGAACGTTACTTTGCTAATTGAGGGAGCATGTGGCGGGGCGTGACTTGACCGGGCTGAAACAAACAGATAAAACAGTCGGCACCGTTTTAATCACAGGTCTGCGCAGTTTGCATACTAGCAGGTTTTTGTTTCAGCCACCGATCTTAGTGTTTAAGGAGCGCTTGATCAGATTATCCTTGATCGTTATGGAGATGCGGATCAGCCGGTTTGAATGTCGGCACACCGCCCATGGCTTCAGGATTTTCTTGGTAGGTGAACTTTTCGCCGTCTTTGGCGACTTGACCTTCAAAGGCCCGTGAGCCGTCACCGTCCGAGAAGTTCATCAACACGTGTGAGTACTTGGTGTGTTCGATGTCTTTCATGTCACCAGGTACGACGACACCGTACTTGTCCTCCAGCTCTTCCTGTGCCTTCATAAATTGCAGCTGATGCTGGGTTTCGCGTGCCAAAAGGAACTTGAGCATGTCGCGGATCCCTTCATCGCGGGTCATGTAATACAGGCGGCTGACTTGCAGGCGAGCTTCGGATTCACGGACAACGTTGAATCGCATATCCGCCACCAAGTTACCGCTGGAAGTGGCGTAACCCGCATTCCACGCAGCACCATTGGGGTTGTTCAAACTAGCGGTCAACCCGTGCACAATGGCGTGCTCAGGATCCATGCCACCCATGACTGCAGCCAATGCAGGATCAGACTTGTACGCATCAGCTTCCGCATAAATCGGGGCGCCTTCCAGCAGCCGCGCGATCATTGTCGAAATCATTTCGACGTGGGCGATTTCTTCAGTACCGGTATCCAGCAGCAGATCCTTATACTTTTCACTGCCGGTGGACGACCAACCTTGCGACAGGTACGACATCATTCCTGTCACTTCGCCCCACTGGCCACCGAGTGATTCCTGCAGCCGGCGCGCCATCAATGGATCCGGACGATCTGGTTTCGCGTTGTATTGCAACTTTCGAGTGTGCTTAAACATGAAATACCCTCTTTCTTGAAAGACCAAGGCAAATGTGAAAAATGTTTTGCACGACATTACGCGCATGCGATTTTTCATTGCCAAGATGACAGTTGCGTTCAAAAGAAAGCGAAAATTTCCCCGCCACATCATGCACAACGTTTACGCCATTAACATTGTACACAATTAAATATAGCGCGTCATATTATGATGTCAATAAGGAAATTATTCATGAATAGCTGAAAAAAGCCGGTGAAGCTTGTCAATTCGGCTTCGGTTTGAAAAGGTTAAAAATATCTAAGGAAGCTAGAGAGACGAAAAAAGGCGAAGACATTTTTTTGTCTTCGCCCTCTGTGTTGGTGTCAGCACTCGGTGATAAAGGAGTGAAAAGGTTCTACACCTCTAAATCTTTCCACATAACTTCCGGCGTACGATACCTCTTTAGCACCCTTGAGCTCTTTGCTTCCTTCAGTGCCTGCAGAGTTTCAGCTGGCAAGCTAGTTGGCGTAAATGGCAAGGCATGATCTTTGACTATTTTGGCAAGAAACATATTAACGGCAGTGGATAAATCCATGCCCATGTCGTTCGCGACGTTTTGGGCAGCTTCCTTTAATGCCGGATCAATTCGAATGCTTAATCGAGTTTCTCTTTTTTCGTTTGACATCGGTGGTTGCCCCTTTCTGCCTGGTAGTCGTATTGTATCATCCGCATATACCATCGCAAAGCAATTAGATGTGACAAGTTCGCAATTATTAGGGAAGATTGATTCATCTGTGCAACATGGTGCTACCCCAAAATGCGAAGATTTAGCGAAACCCAGGTCGCCACTACTTATTAACAAACTTGCTCACATAAGCCGTCACAAACAACAAAACCAAAAAAATCAAACCTAGCACTAAATCCCGCTTCAGATTAATCTTTTTCCCTGGTGTAAAGACGCGCGCGTCATAAGCAAAGTAAGCGACGAAAGCCAGTCCTGAAATCACCAGTAATCGATATATGTATTGCAACATGGTTAAGCACCTATACCAGTTTTGTGTGAGGTGCCAAAACCGGTCTTCACAGCAAGCAACTGATGAACTTTGAGTCTTGTATTAGCTAACATAAATCATTGCCTCCGTTAATAAACAAAATTAAAATATTGAACCGATACTAACAAACGAAAATTATAAAAGTCAACCGCAGTCACTAAATAAACAGGAAAATCGAGTCACTTAAATTGACAAAATGAAAGCGCTGTTATAAGCTTCAATTGGTTAGAGAGAAGAAGAGAGATAACCGCTGGTATTTCGTGTATACCGGTTTAGGTTATCTCTCTTTTTTAATGAGCGCGAACAGGAGCGCTTAGAAATCGGAGTGTAAGTGGCCTCGAGCCTAAATGGCTTGGCTTTGGCCATTTAGGCTCGAGGTCCTTACACGGAGATTTCTGCGACTGTGAGCGCGTTAATGCCAAAGCTTTAAGAAAGAGGAGGATATTAACCATGGCTAAGTTCAGTAAGGATACCAAGCTGTCGGAACTATTGGCTGATAAGCGGTACATGAAGGTTGTCGATAAATATGTTGCCGGCGCATCAACCAACCCAGGCGTTGTAATGGTCAAGAATCTGTCGCTGGAGCAACTGATTGCCATTCCGCAAGTGCACAGTGACGAAGCAAGCATGAACAAATTGATTGATGAACTCAACGAGACGTTTGGCTGATTCAGGAGGCGCGAGTGATGCAAATCGATTTGCCGAAGATTTTTATCAGTCCATCGAATTATATTCAGGCTAAGAACATTTTGTTTAACGCGGATCCGTATTTAAGCCGGTACGGTTCCAAAGCAGTGATTGTCGGTGATGAGAATGTGTATGGCTTGGTTGGTGATCGGTTCATTGACTATCTGAAGGACAATGACTATACCGTCACCAAGCTGATGTTCGGCGGTGAGGCTTCACCGGAAGAGATCCAAAAGGCAATTGATGAAATCAAGGACACACCGGACTTTGTGATCGGTATTGGCGGTGGCAAAACGCTTGATACTGCTAAAGAGATTGGCCAGCATTTGAACATTTACACCGTGATCATCCCGACACTGGCGTCAACGGATGCGCCGATTTCTCGGCTATCAGTGTTGTACAACGAAGATGGTACGTTTAATGCCTACCAGTTCCACACCAAGAGTCCGGATTTGGTTTTGGTCGATCCAGCTGTCATCAGTCAGGCGCCTCCGCGGTTCTTGGCTTCTGGCTTTGGCGATGCGCTGTCGACTTATGTTGAAGCCAAGGCAGTTGGCGACATCCACGGCTTTACCAATGCGCAAGGCATCGGCACGATCACGGCGATGAAAATTGCCCAGGCGTCGACGGATACGATTTTTGAGTTTGGCGCCCAAGCGTTTGAAGCTAACAAAGCCAAGGTGGTCACGCCAGCGCTGGAAGCCGTCATTGAGGCCAACATTTTAATGAGCGGCTTAGGCTTTGAAAGCGGCGGCACCAGCCTAGCACATGCTTTGCAAAATTCATTCCCGGCGTTGAAGAAGGGTAAGCATTTGATGCACGGAGAGAAAGTGGCGTATTCACTACTGACGCAACTGTTGATGGAAAATGCCGAGACTGCTGTGATTAATCATTATCTGCACTTCTTCTTGCAGGTTGGGCTGCCAACCACGTTAGAAGATCTTGGTTGGGAAGATGCGACCGATGATGAGTTGATGTTGGTGGCCAACGATGCCGCAGCGGCTTGGACTGGCATTGACCAATTGCGGTTTGATACGTCACCGGAGGCAATCGTTGCGGCCATGCGTGCGGTGGATCAGTATTCAAAGGATTATCAGGCTCACGCATTAGCAGAGTAACCGCAGTTAGTCATGGGGAAAAGTTTAGCAATGTGGGGTATGCCATTTGGTGGCTTGAAGAAGGAGTAGAAGATGCAACTGCAAGATGTTGTCGCGGCTAATCCGGTGATTGCCGGGATTCAGGATGATAAAGGCTTAAATGCTGCCTTGACCGCAGATGTCAAAGTTGTCTTTACCTTGTATGGGTCAATTCTTAACATTGGGGATATCGTGGCACAGCTAAAAGCAGCCAAGAAGATCGTGTTTGTCGACGTGGATCTGGTTGAAGGGCTGGCGAGCCGCCCCAGTGCCGTTGAATTCATTGCCAAAACAACCGATGCAGATGGCATTTTGAGCTCCAAGGGACACTTGCTGGCCGTGGCCCGGCAGAAGAAAATGTTGACCGTTCACCGTTTCTTTTTGATCGATTCGCGGACGCTGTATACGATGCAGCGACAGTATGATGTTGGGCATGCCGATATGATTGACGTGATGCCGGGCATTATGCCTCAGGCGGTTTCTTGGATTACCCATGAAACCGACGTGCCGCTCATCAGTAGCGGTTTGATCAGCACAAAAGAAGCGATTATGGCCGACCTGGCTGCTGGGGCAACGGGCATTTCCACGACGAATACCACCTTATGGCAAAATTAGCGCAGAGCAAAAAGAGCGCGCAATCCTTGAAAATAGGGAGGCGCGCTCTTTTTACGATTAAAAGCCGAAACGGACTGGCAGATTTGGTAATTTTTACGAGACGTTTGCTGCCGATCGCACATGTTTCGGCTGTATCCGAAAGGGGCGAGTTGAATGGATCGCTATATACTGGCCATTGATCAAGGAACGCAGAGTAACAAATTGACGATTTTTGATTTACAGGGAAACGCATTGTGGCAGGAGCATCAGCCGCTAAAACCGTTGCATACTGCAGCTGGTGGGGTGGTTGAGCATCCTGATGATGATTTATGGACGTCGCTGCAAGCCGCCAGCAAAGCGCTGATGGCGAAGTTTGACGGGGACGTGAATGAAATTCTGGCGATTGGCTTAGGCAGCATTCGCTTCAATCGATTGGTTTTAAAGGCGAATGGTGAGCTAGCCCAACCGGCCATTAGCTGGATGGACGACCGGGCGCACCAGATCTATGAAAAGACGACCGATGACGCGGTTTATGTCACGGCAAGCACGGGGTATCTGGCTTATCGGCTAACCGGGAATCGCATTGACACGGCGGCCAGTTATATTGGCACGTGGCCAATTGATATGGACAAATGGGACTGGACCGATGAGGACATGATGTTTGATTTCCTTAAGCTACCGCGGACCTCTTTGTTCAAACTGGTTAAGCCCGGTGGTATTTTAGGCAATGTGACGGAAGAAGCAGCCGCGGCAACCGGTTTGCCAAAGGGCTTGCCGGTGATCGCTACTGCCAATGACAAGGCGGTGGAAGCACTCGGCGCAGGGCTGAAAACCGGTCCGGATCTCCTACTGTCGCTAGGCACCTATACCACGTCCATGCTGCAAGGCAATGAGAACCATCCGTTCGGGACAACCCGCTACTACTGGACCAATTTTGCGGATGTGCCAAATGAATATTTGTATGAAAGCAACGGCGTTTATCGCGGCATGTGGACGGTGAGCTGGTTCGCCAAGCAGTTTCAGGGGATTGGGGATGCGACCCACGAATCCACCTTGGACGTGTTGACGCGCGAGGCGGCCACGGTTCAGCCTGGCAGTGATGGTTTGTTGACCATTTTGGACTGGCAGCCGGCTGCGGATCGCCCGTTTAGAAAAGGCGCGTTTATCGGCTTGGATGAGCGCCATAACCGCGGGCACATGTTCCGTTCGATTCTTGAAGGACTTGCCTTTAACCTGCTGGATTACTCAACGGCGATGCTGAAGGAATTGGATCGCAATGTTGATCGGCTGGTAGTGACAGGCGGTGGCGCGCAGAATGACATTTTCATGCAGCTCATTGCCGACATTTTCAACTTGCCGGCGCAGCGCAACGTGATTACCGACGCGGCTGGGTTGGGAGCCGCGATCAATGCGGCAGTCGGCATTGGCGAATATCGCACGTATGACGATGCCATTGCGGCGATGGTGAAGCCGGCCGATAGCTTTGCACCGCAAGCAGATGCAGTGGCGCAATATGCCAAAGTATACGAAAAGTACAAGAACCTGCATCAATTAACCGATTCAGTGTTTAAAGACCTTCAAACCATTAACGGCGTTGCCGAGCGCGGCAAGGTCGGCGAACCGTTGATTGCCAGTTGGGATTGAAAGTAGACGAGGTGAATCTAATGGATACCGTTACAAAAGATGCAATTGTGCAACAACTGATTCAGTTAACCAGTCGTGATCAGGTCAATGTGGATCCAGACCAGCTAAACTATGGCAGCCTTGACTTTTACCGGAAATATCCCCGGGCGCGGAAAATATACCAAGCACCGATTCCGGTCGCGATTGTTTATCCGGAAAATGTTGAACAGGTGGCGGCTGTGTTGAAATATGCCAATGACACAGGCGTCAACGTCATTCCGCGAACTGGCGGATCAGAGATTGAGCGGGGATTGGAAAGTGCGCGCGAGCCCCATATCATCGTTGACGGATCACGCCTAAATCAAATCTTGAAGTTTGACCCAGAAGACATGCAACTAACCGTTCAGGCCGGGGTACCGCTGAAGCAGGCCGAAGATTGGCTGAATGAAAAAGGCTACACCACCGGCCACTTGCCGCAGTCGCAGCCGTTAGCAGATTTTGGCGGTTTGGTGGCCACCCGCAGCATTGGGCAACTATCGACCTTGTATGGTGGGATCGAAGACATGGTGGTCGGTTTGGAAGCCGTCATGCCAGATGGCCGCATCGTGCGGATTAAAAATGTGCCGCGGCGCTCAGTCGGTCCGGACATTCGTCATGTGTTTATCGGCAACGAAGGCAGCATTGCGTTCATCACTGAAGTCACTGTCAAGCTATTCCCGTATTTACCGGACACGTATCATTATCTGGCCTATACCGTCGACACCATGCGCGAAGGTTTTCACCTGTTGCGCGACATTGTAGCAGCCGGCTATCGGCCATCGGTCATTCGCCTTTACGATGCACAGGACTGGAGTCAATTTTATCCAAAACACGCCGAAAAACCGGTGCTGATTTTCCGAACAGAGGGCCCACAACCACTCAGCGACGCCACAGCTGGCGCCATCAAGGCCATGGTCGAAGCATCCGACCAGACGCAGCCATACGAGCCGCTAGGTGAGATCATTGACTGGTTCAAACATCTAACGTGGACGCAAAAAGAGGTCGACGCTGAAGTCAATCAACTCGAGAAAACACCATTCGTCGGCTTCACGACGGAAGTTGCTGCTAACTGGCATGAAATTGACAACATTTTTGAAGCCGTGACCACACGAGTGAAAAAAGAAATCCCGAACCTATACGGCATCGGCGGCCACTCTTCGCACAGCTACGTCAACGGCACGAACTTGTACTTTGTCTATGCCTTCATCGATGCAGAAGACGACCCGGCTGGCGAAATGGCCCGCTACCACGATCCGATCAACAAAATCATCGTGGAAGAAACCCTCAAACGCGGCGGCACCATGTCCCACCACCACGGCGTCGGCAAAGCCCGCGCCCCATTCATCAAAGAAGAATACGGCAGTTCTTACTGGGTTCTCAAAACGCTCCTTAAGAGCTTCGACCCTAAGAATACTATGAACGCCGGGAACATCATTCCACTAGAATTCTGGGATGAACCAGATTAAGCACGTCACTGCAAAAACTAGAACAAAAAGCCTGCCATCTCGCAAACAAGAATTGCAAACATGACAGGCTTTTTCGTTGGATTTGGATGAGGGGTAAAAGTACAAGGATTAAATGTTTTCGCAGAAAGCTAAGAAACTTATCTAAAAGCCCAAGCGCCAAAGCGTAGCAATCGTAGGCCTGATGGGGCTCAGGAGTGAAATTGTTGTTGGTGGGGCGCCTTTTGCCCCGCCTACAACAAGGCCGAGCTTAGAGACTCTGCCGGTTTTGCAGAGGCTCTAAGTCGTGCCCACTCCGTTCCAGCCCCATCTGGCCGGAGATTGCGGAGTTTGGCGCGACGACAGGATCCATCACTTCCCAGGTACATAATCCTTATCAATTACGAGCACCGGCTTGATCGTCTTACCAGAACGGGAATCCGCGTTAGCTTCGTTGATCTGATCGAATGAATAGAACTTCTCGGTCTTGTCAAAATCAAACATGCCTTGCTTGTAAAATTCAATCAACCGCGGCACATCAATCTGCGGAATCGAATCGCCCATATTAACCCCGACAATCTTCTTGTCATTGACGCACAGATCATTCCAGGTATCCACATCAATATGATGCGGCGTAACCGCAATCGTTGCTGTGGTACCGCCTTGAGCCAGCATCTGGATCGTATCTTCCATAACCGCCTTAACACCAGTCGTATCAACAGCCCAGTCAACCCCGAGGCCGCCAGTCAGCTTCTTAACGGCTTCAACCGGATCCTCTTCCTTGCTGTTAACAACATCCGTCGCACCCAGCTCTTTAGCCAGCTGCAACCGCGAATCAACAATATCGATCGCAATGACCTTGGTGCAGCCAGAAATCTTGCCGGCCATCATGGCGGCCAGGCCAACCGCGCCAGTACCGGTAACCGCAATTGTATCACCAGGCTTTGGCTTCAACGTGTTCAAAACGGTACCGGAACCGGTGACATAGCCGCAGCCCAACGGTCCAAGCTTACGTAAATCGAGATCCTTGTCGACTTTAACAGCGTTCCGTTCGCGAACAACGGTCGTGGTGGTGAAGGAGCTTTGGTCGAACATGTCAGCCACCGGTTTGCCGTTTTCCGTGAAGTGCGCCGAACCGTCCGGACGGGTACCGGAAAGGTTGTTATGCGCATAATTCAAGCACTGCGTTGGAATGCCGCGTAAACAGTTCTTGCAGTTACCGCAAGCATAGAAACTCATGACAACGTGATCGCCCGGCTTGAACTGGGTAACTTCCGGGCCGACTTTCTCGACAATACCGGAACCTTCATGGCCTAGGACGATCGGATAGCCGATAACCGCGTCACCAATTCGCAACGCTTCGTCAGAATGGCAAATGCCGGTCGCAACCATGTGCACCTGCAAATCATCAGGACCCATCGGCGCTAATTCAACATCATCCCGAATTTCAAAATCAGCACCTTTTTTATCAACAACAGCTGCTGTGATCTTCATAAAAATCGCTCCTTCAATCGCTATAAATTGATTACACGTTCATTCTTTCACAATTCATATTTTTATCAAGAGCAACACTTAAACATATGAGAATATGTTCCAAAATTTAGTTGACTTTTTCCGTTTCACAGTGAAAGCGGTTTATAGAGGGCTTTGCGGTGTCAAAATGTGAAACATTTCGGAACACATTTACAGAATAGTTAACGGTGGGTTGGTGTGGTTTGGCGAGATGTAACCATTGGTGTGCTGGCGATCGTCCTTAGGCGTATTGCCGAAAAGATCATGATACTTGTGATAAAAGAAGCTCTTGTTGCTAATGCCGACTTCGAGACAGATTTCACTGATCGGTTTCTTGGTGTTTTGAATGAGCCGCCGAGCATTGATCAGCCGTTCTTGGGTCAAGGCTTCGGAAAAAGTTTTACCGACTTCTTTGGAGAATAGGTTGCCTAAATAGTTTTTGTTATAGGCATATTTATTGGCAAGATCTTCTAACGACAAGTCGCGGTAATGCTTGTGGATGTCATTAAGCAGCTTAACCGCTAGCTTTTGGGCCGGCGATGGGTCATCGATGGTCGGTTCATTGCCGCGAATCAATTCGGCAATCAGCACGGTTAATTCTGCTTGAATAATGGTGTCGGAAAATGGTCGCGGCCGGAAGTATTCCTCGATGATGCGTTCCAGTGACGTGCGAATATCATGCATGCCGCTGCGGAAAACCATGTAGCGTTTCTCGGTTTTCTCTTTTCGTAAATGGTTAATCATGAAGTCGTAAAGGACACTTTGCTGACTTTGGATTTGGTTGAGAAAGTCGAGCGAGATGTTGCGGTCACGGAAAAGGACGTTGATGAGGATGTCATTTTCCCCAAGCGCATCAATCGAGTGCTCGCTACCGATATCCAATAGGAGCAAATCACCTTGTGACAAGTGCACCCGATCGCCGTTCACGGTTTCGTTGGCGTTACCTTGCAACATATAATTCATTTCAAAAAATTGATGGGTGTGCATCGGATACGGTGCAAAGCGATTGTGCTTGCTGACGTAAATGGCGTGGTTGCGAAAAAAATAATCGTTTAAAACCGGAACATTAAACTCTTTTGACTCCTGCAGGTCGATGGCAGTCGGCGGGATATCGTCACTGAAGATCTGCCGGTTTTTTTGCTGCTTTTCGATTGTCGTTAGGCTTTCCAGTTGCTTTAAGACTGATAGTTCCATGATGGCCTCCTGTGGTTATGTTCCACTCATGATATTTATCTGACATTGTGACCATACCATGTAAGCGGTTAAATGTTAACTGTAAGCGATGACAAAATTATAAATGTTCAGGAGGTAACACAATGGCTTCAGAGAAAAGCTCGTTAAAATCCACGGTTCGTGTTTCGATTACGAACTTCCTGGATTCTGGCAGCATCGTGGCCGGCGCCAGTGGCTTGACGCTGTGGACCCAACATTTTGGGCTAAGCAGTTTTCAAGTCGGCTTGCTCGGTGCACTCTCGGCGAATGCGTTCGGGGCGGCACTAGGCGCGCTGATCGGCGGTCCGCTGTCAGATAAGTTTGGGCGTAAATTAATTTACACCTATGACATGTTGGTTTATATGCTTGGAACGATTTTAGTGATGTTTGCGGTTAGTTTTCCAATGTTGCTCACTGGATTTCTGATTACTGGTTTAGCAGTTGGTGCCGGTGTTCCTGCTAGTTGGACGTATATTTCCGAAACATCGCAAAATGATAATCGTGCTAAGAACATCGGGGTATCACAGTTTGCTTGGTCGTTAGGACCAGCCGTTATTTTCATTCTTGGAACCATTCTCGCACCAATGGGTCTTTTAGGTAACCGGATATTGTTTGGCTTGCTAACGGTGATTGCCTTTGTTGCTTGGTTATTACAACGTGGTCTTGGCGAATCCAAGGCATGGCAGGATCGCAAGGCATTTGAAAAGTCTTCCGGTCAAAAATCCCATCCATATCGCACCTTGTTCTCCAATAAAACTTCGCTTAAGTGGTTGTTCTTCTTAATCGGCGTTTACATGTTCTGGAACTTGGTTGCCGGCGCGATGGGCTTCTTCATGCCGTATGTTTACGAAACGGCGGGCGGCTTGTCCAACCAGGAAGCCAACATGTTGCAGGCAGTTCTATGGATCCTGACCGCGGTTGCAACCTACTTCGGCTTTGCTAAGTACGGCGACCGAGCTAACCACCGAATCTTCTTCTTCGTTGGCGCGGCAATGGCTGCCGCTTCATGGATTATCCTGACTTATGCCGGCATGGCACAGTCATGGAGCTTATGGGCATTCGTTGCTTTATGGGGTATCAGTGCCGGCATTGGTGCTCAGGCATGGTACGCACTGTGGGCAACCGAACTCTTCCCGACCCAGTTCCGGGCAGGTTCACAAGGTGTGATGTTCTTCGTTGTTCGGGCAAGCGCCGGTGTTTGGTCCATTATTTTCCCGGCCATTCTCAGCAGCTTGGGCTTCACCGTCGCTGGTACTTTCATGATCGGCCTGTTGCTCGTTTCCTTGGTCATTGGGACGATCTGGACCCCCAAGACCCGTGGCAAGAGCCTTGAAGAAATCACCCGTGAACAATATGGGGATAAATTCCTCACTGATGATGAAAAGGCGAAAGCTGATCGCGATACCGCGGCCAAAGATAAAGCTGCCGGTAACTCGGTCGCTCAGCAGATGATGAATCCAGACAAATAGTTTTGAAAAATGAACGCGTGCTGTACCAAGAAACGCGGTCGTCAATGTTGTTGGTAAGAGAGGTGCAATTTTATGAAAGCATACGTCGCAGTTGACATCGGTGCTTCAAGCGGACGCCTGATGCTCGGTGCTGTCGTTGACGGACAATTAAAAATTAAAGAAGTCCACCGCTTCAAGAACGGTTTTAAAAAGGAAAATGGGCATGATCGGTGGCAAATTGATCACATTATCGATGAAATCTTCGCTGGCTTGGAAAAAGTCAAAAAGATGGGTTATACGCTGATTGATATGGGCATTGATACCTGGGCCGTTGATTACGTCTTGGTTGGGGCTGATGGTAAAAAGATGCACGATCCGGTAAGCTACCGGGATGCGCGAACCAACAGCGCCATCAGTAAGCTCACATCAGAGCTGCCTAAGTCGTATATCTACGAAAAAACCGGCATTCAGTTCCAGAACTTCAACACGCTTTATCAGCTGTACACAGAGGAACGTGACGATCTGGCCAAAGCCGATAAGATTTTGATGATTCCGGATTATATCGGGTACGTGTTAACCGGTAATGCAGTCACTGAAGTCACGAATGCGTCAACCACGCAGATGCTCAACTTGCGCCAAGGCCTGTTCGACAAGGATTTGCTAAAAGAAGTCAACGTCGCGCAAGATCAATTCCCTGAGTTGGTCGAATCCGGCACGCCGCTGGGCAAGATCAGTCATAAGTGGCACATGAAGTATGACATTCCAGACACAGATGTTATTACGGTTGCCACTCACGACACTGCCAGTGCCGTTGTTGGTACGCCGGGTCTTGGTGATCACTGGGCATTCTTGAGTTCCGGCACTTGGTCCTTACTCGGAGCAGAACTAAACACGCCGGAAAATGGTCAGGATGCCTTCAAAGAAAATTACACCAACGAATGGGGCGCCTATGGGACGTACCGGTTCTTGAAGAACATCATGGGCTTGTGGATCGTGCAGTGCATCAAGCGCGAACTCAAGGATCAATACAGCTTCAATGAATTGGCGGAAATGGCTGATAAAGTCGCACCATTCCGAGTTTTCATCGATGTCAACGACAAGCGTTTTGAGAATCCGAAGAGCATGATCAAGGAGCTGCAGCAATACGTTGCGGAAACCGGTCAGGCCAAACTTGAAACTCCGGGCGAACTCACCCGGGCAGTTTATGAAAACTTGGCACTGTATTATGCCAACGAGATTCAGAAACTCAGCACTATCATTGCCGATCCGATCGACACCCTCAACATTGTTGGCGGTGGCTCAAACGTCACGTTGATGAATCAACTGACCGCTGATCTTGCCGGCATCAAAGTGGTCGCCGGCCCTAGTGAAGCAACCGCGATCGGTAATTTGCTGGTTCAAATGATTACGACTGGTGCGGTTAAAGACGTGGTGGCAGGTCGCAAGTTAATCAGGGAATCCTTTGACTTGAAGACTTATCAACCGAATGCGACAGCCTATCCTGATGTGTTGACGAAGTACAAAGCATTTATGAAGACAGCAAAGCCGACAAAGGCAGCTGCAAAATCTAAGGAGGCGGTTTGATCATGGCACGCATTGGCCAAGTCATGTATGTCTATCCTGACAAGTACGACGAATACGAAAAGCGGCACCATGAGTTGTGGCCGGAAATGAAGGCAGCACTCAAGGAATACGGCGCCACCAACTATTCCATCTACTTGAACAAAGCAAACGGTGAATTGTTTGCTTATCTGGAAGTGCCGGATGTTGACAAGTACAACCAGATTGCCAACACCGATATTTGCAAAAAGTGGTGGGCCTACATGGAGCCACTCATGAAGACCAATCCGGATAACAGTCCGGTAGCAGTTGATCTGCATGAAGTTTTCCACTTGGATTAAGTCGGTTTTTCATTTAGGTAACAAGTAGTTTCAAATCATTTTCAAAAAAGGAGCGTTTATCACATGGTTAAACCAGAAGAAGTCGATAAGGCATATGAAGTTGCCAAGCAACGTTACGCAGAAATCGGTGTCGACACAGACGCCGCTATGAAGGAATTGGAAAAGGTACCTTTGTCAGTCCATTGCTGGCAAGGCGATGATATTCATGGTTTCCTGTTCCCGAACCAGGCATTGACAGGTGGTATCGGGGTTTCCGGTAACTATCCTGGCATCGCCCGTACACCGGATGAATTGTCCGGCGACTTACACGAAGCCCTGAGCCTGATTCCAGGCAAGCACCGGGTTCAATTGCACGCTATCTATGCCGTTACCGACAAGAAGCGTGACTTGGATACTTTGGAGCCTGAAGACTTCGATTATTGGATTGATTGGGCAAAGCAAGAAGGCATCGGCCTTGACTTTAACGGCACCTTCTTCTCCCACCCAATGGTTAAAGACAACATGACCGTTTCATCACCGGATCCAAAGGTTCGCGATTTCTGGATCCGTCACGGCAAGATCAGTCGGGAGATTTCCAACTACATCGGTGAAAAGTTAGGCAGCCAGGTTGTCAACAACTTCTGGTTCCCAGATGGCTTCAAAGATAACCCAATTGACAAGAAGACCCCTCGTCTGCGCTTGTTGAAGGCTTTGGACGAAATCATCAAGGATCCGCTTCCGGAAAAGAATACGATTGAATCCTTCGAAGGCAAGCTGTTTGGTACCGGGATTGAATCCTACACCACCGGCTCACATGAGTTCTATCAAAACTATGCGATCAGCCGCAACAAACTCTGGACCATCGATGCCGGACACTTCCATCCTACTGAAGATGTGTCTGACAAGTTCAGCGCATTCTTCCCATTCGGCAAAGGTTTGTTCATGCACGTTTCTCGTCCGGTTCGTTGGGACTCTGACCACGTTGTCATCATGGACGACGCTTTGATTCGGATCACCCGTTCCTTAGTTCGTGACGGCTATCTTGATCGCACCCACATCGGCCTTGACTTCTTTGACGCAACGATCAACCGGGTTGCTGCTTGGGTTGTCGGCGCTCGCGCAACGCAAAAGAGCTTGCTGCAGGCAATGTTGGCACCGATCGATCAGTTGAAGAAGAGCGAATTGAACGCTGACTTCACCACTCGTTTGATTGAAACCGAAGAATTGAAGTCCTTCCCATTCGGTGCTGTTTGGGACAAGTTCTGCCAGGATCACAACACCCCGGTTGGCTTCGACTGGATGAACAACATTCATCAGTATGAAAAGGATGTTCAGTTCAAGCGCGACACCAAGTTGGTTCACTAATTCAGCAGATTCTGAAAGGAATACCTCTAATGGATAACAAGAAACAATTTCTGAATCCAGAATATACCCAAAGTTTTACAGAATCCCCTTATGTGACGCAGATGCGTAAAGTGACATGGAATCTCTACCAACACGGTTGGGACGAACGCAATGGCGGTAACGTCAGCTATCGGCTGACCGAAGCTGAAATTGCTCCTTATGGTGATGTTCACGAGGTCAAGCGCAACATTCCGATCAAGTTTGATGCCAGCAAACTTGCCGGCCAGTATTTTCTGGTTACCGGAACCGGGCGCTACTTCAAGAACGTGAAGGACTTCCCGGCACGTGATACCGGACTCGTTCAGATCGCCCAAGATGGTCACAGCGTTAATCTGTTGTGGGGTTTCAATGACGGCGGGCAACCAACCAGTGAGTTCCCGGCACACTTGATGACGCATATTCAGCGCCTCAAGGTTGATCCTAACCAGCGCATCGTGATGCACTGCCACCCAACCAATCTTGTGGCCATGTCCTTTACCCTGCCGCTAGAAGAGAAACTGTTCTCCCGCATTCTGTGGAAGATGCAAGCCGAATCCATCGTTGTGTTCCCCGAAGGCATTGGCGTCTTGCCGTACATGACCCCGGGAACCAATGAAATCGGGCAGGCTACGGCTGATAAAATGGCCAAATTCCGCCTCGTGATGTGGCCACAGCACGGCATCTTCGGTGCTGGCGACTCCATCGACGAAACCTATGGCCTGATCGAAACCGTTGAAAAAGCGGCAACCATCTACACCGCCATTCAGGCGCAAGGTGGCCGCATCATCAACGAAATCACGGATGAAAATCTGGAACAGTTAGCCAAACGTTTTGACCTAACACCAAATCCGGAATTTCTCCATGGTGATACCTTGATCAGCAAGGTGACACTCAAAGTCTGAACCAACAAGTATTGTTTGCGATACCTCCCATGAATTTAAGAAAAGCACCTCGTTCGCTGCAACGAGGTGCTTTTTGTGCTTTTCTAATGATTTTGATGCGGATACGTGAGCTGAATATGGTAGTTTTCAAACAAAGGTTGATAGGCTGAAGACGGCTGTTTGTCGGTGACGATTTCGTTGATTTGATCCATGTTGGTAATGCGGATGTAATCACTTTGGTCGAATTTAGTTGAATCAATCCCAAAAATCACACACTTAGCAGCATCAATCATGGCTTCTTTGACTGCTGCCTGTTCCGGATCGGCGACGTAAATGCCGTCAGCATCAATTGAACTGGTTGATAGCAGGGCAAAATCAGGGTGAAAACTTTGAATTTCGCGAACAGTGGTCGAGCCAAGTGTTGTGGCCGTTCGTGCCACCATTTTGCCGCCAGCAATGATGGTTTCGACATTGTTCAGCGAATTGAATTGGAGGCCCATGTTGACGTTGTTGGTGATGACATGCAGCCCGACTTGTTCATGGAGTAACTCGGGCAGACTGAAAAAGGTTGAACTGCCATCAATGAAAAAAGCGGCATTGCTGGGGATTCTGGCAGCAATCTGCCGACTAATCAATCGTTTAAGACGCGCGTTTTCGTTGCGTCTTTTTTCATACGTAAATTCAAGGTTATTGCCTTGCAGCAGCTGAATCATCCCATACTGCCGGCGAATGATGTTGCTTCTTTCAAGCTCGATCAGATCGCGGCGCAGTGTTGATTTGCTGGTGAACATTTGCTTGCTGAGATCAGCAATGCTAATTTGCGGCGTATCACGCAAAATTTGAATAATTTCGTTTAACCGCTCAAATTTAGCTGGACTTTGTGACATGGTAAACGCTTCCCTCAATTGATTTTTGTTGAATCATTTTGGACCAGTTTGGCTGAGTTTCGTGAACGATTCTCAACCTCAATGAACCTTGCTAAATACCGTAGACATAGGCCTGTAAGCGCTTTAGCATTAATAATGTGATGAGGGGAAAGATTCAAGAAGGTTCAAAACAATTGATTCAACTTTTCATATTGAGGGGAGCTAGTTATGGATTATAGCACAATGATTCACAAAGACTTGATTTTTTTGAATGAGGATGCTGCTGATCGCAAAAGATTGTTCAGAGATGTGGCAAAAAAGATTCAGGCCGCTGGTTACGTCAAGGACACGTATGAGGCGGCATTGAACCGACGAGAAGATGCCTTTCCGACCGGCATTGTTTTTCCGGAAATATCCGTGATGTTGCCACATGCCGATCCTGTCAACGTCAACCGACCATTTATGGCGATTGTCAAAAATGCCCAGCCGGTGCGGGTTTTACAGATGGGCTATAACAAGCCGGAAGATGCGACCGCGATGTTCTTTCTAGGTATCACGGATTCAAGCCAGCAAGTTGGACTCTTGCAGATCTTCATGGATTTGTTACAGAACGGAAAATTTGTCGCCAAGTTCAAGGCGATCAGTGATCCGGAAGCGATGTATGAGTTCTTTGTTAACACGTTTAAAGCACAAGTTGCAGGAAAATAATTTAAAAAAGGAGCGCAATTATTATGGCAAAGATTGTTGTTGCATGTGGATCAGGCGTTGCATCAAGCGAGGCTACGGCCAGTCGAATCAAGGATTTCTTTGAATCTCATAATGTCAAAGGTGTGTCGGTGGATGCAACCGATTTTAAGCAGTTACCTGAAGTATTGCACAACTACGACGTTTACGTTTGGATCGCCAAGCCGAATCAGCAATTAGAGGACTTAGCTAAAGAAAACCATATTGCGGTGGTTAATGGCATGCCGATCTTTATGAATATGAATCCGGAAAAGTCGTACAAACAAATCATTCAGGCTTTGAAGAATATGCAAAATGCTGGCAAGTGACGTCTTATGTCACGCGCACCGATGCAGCAGGTTTTGGCCTTTTAAGTGAAACGATCAACTGCATCGCGGGTTAAGTTGTGAGGAGGTAAAAATCGTGACGATTCTAAAAGACGTCGTTAATTATATCCTGAATCTCGGGGGACCGGTGTTTGTTCCCTTAATCATGCTGATTCTGGGATTGGTTGCTGGGTTGAAGTTCAAAAAATCGATTGTGGCTGCGTTGACATTAGGGGTTGCCTTTTCCGGGATGACCTTGGTTGTGAACTACATGATGGATGCCATTTCGCCCGCCGCCAAATCCATGTCTAAGCTATTCCACCTAAGTCTTAATGCGATTGATGCAGGATGGACAGGCGTAGCGGCGATCACATGGTCGTATAAATCAGCCTTTCTGTTTTTCCCGTTATTATTAGCCATTAATTTTGTCATGTTGACCTTTAACTGGACCAAAACGTTAAACGTTGATATGTGGAATGTCTGGAACAAAATTTTCACTTATGTTGTTGTATTGTACTTTACGCATAATGTCTTCTTTGGTTTCTTGGTTGCCGGGATTCAGATCGTGTTTGAATTAAAAGCCGGCGACATGTGGCATCGGCATATCGAGGATCTGACAGGGATGCCGGGAGTCACAGTGCCACATTTCATCACGCTGTTTGCGGTGATCTTACAGCCGCTGAATAAATTGCTTGATTTTATTCCGATCATGAACAAGCCGTTTGATGCTGATGCTTTGCAGAAAAGAATCGGTGTCTGGGGCGACAACACCGTGATGGGTGCGTTGATCGGGGTACTGCTTGGATTTGGTGCTGGGTATTCCATTTCCGGCTCGCTCAACTTAGCGGTTAAAGCGGCGACAGCCATGACGCTGTTTCCAATGATTTCCAAACTTTTCATGACGGCGTTGCAACCCATTGCCGATGCGATGAGTGGCTTCATGCAAAAGCATTTTAAAGGCCGTGAAGTTTATATCGGACTTGATTGGCCGATTCTTGCCGGGCGCAATGAGCTGTGGGTCACCGTGATTATCCTGGTGCCGATTATGTTGATTTTTGCGATGATCTTACCGCATAACACAGTGTTACCATTTGCCGGCATCATCAATCTGTCCTTTGTTAATGCGGCTCTGTTACTGACAGGGGCGAATCTGTTACGCATGATTACGTTGGGTATCATTACAACACCGATTTTCCTGTATGGCGCCACCTATTTTGCCCCGGTGATCACGAACCTGGCGAAGACAACCGGAACGGTCAAGGTTCAAGCCGGACAACAGTTGTCATGGTCAACTTTTGAAGGACCTGATTTCCGCCTCTTCTTTGCCCAAGCCTTTAATGGCAAATGGTGGGCGATCGCATTAGCAATTCTGTGGACACTCGGGTTCATCTGGTTGTACCGGGATCAAAATAAAATCAAATTGCCTAGTCAACGTTATGGCACCTTGGCCCCGGCTACTGCGGCGGCAGCACCAGCAGTGTCAGATACGAATGACAATGCCGATGACGTGGATTTGAATGACTTGAGTGGCTTGGACTTCAGTGATGCCAAAGCTTCTAACGAAAGCAAGAAAACGTCATCCCCGCAAAATAATGAAGCAGACAATGTTGATTTAAATGATCTTAGCGGTTTGGATTTCAGTCAAACCAGTCACGAGCAGAATAAGGGTGATAAGCATGAGTAAAACCTGGGCTTCGTTACTGGTTTTCATCGATACTCTTGGCGTCTCGATTGCCTTGTTAGGCGGCAATACCGTGTTATGTCTCTTGATAGGCCTCATTACTTTGATTCTGTACAGAAAAGTCAATCCAATCCTGTTCGGTGATTATGATCGAAAACGGGAAAAACGGTTGGCACAGCGTCGCAAAGTTTTGCTGGCGCAACGTGCAAATAACGGAGGAAATACAAAATGACGGAACAATATGTTTTTGAAGAAGAACGGAAGGATTTAGCAGCAGTTGCGCGGGAGATGTTTGTCCGCAAGAACACCAATGTGGCGGGCGGTAATATTAGTGTCCGGATTACCGCTGACAAGGATTTTGACTATGGTTCAATTCATATTAAAGCAGGCAAGGATTATCTGATCATGACGCCAACGATGATGTCAGAAGCTTGGTACGCAAAGCTTCAACCGACTCAGATTTTGGTGGTGGATCTTGAAACCGATCAGCAGATTGATGGGGTTGGTCGCTTAACCCGCGAAATCAATATGCATGAAGAAGCTTATCGGGCTAATGACAAAATCCGTTGCGTGTATCATTCACACGCCGAAGAGTCGATGTTCTGGGCAACGGCTGGATTGGACATGCCGAACGTTACCGAGGTCACCGGAGAAGTCGGGCCGATCCGCGTGCTGCCATACGCGCCGGCCTGCTCCAAGGAACTTGCCGATACCGTCTACAATGGACTCAAAGAGGTTGGGGATGCAGCAAAAGAGCATATTTTCTTGCTAAATAGCCATGGTGTCCTGATTACCTCTGAAGACTTGCATCACGCCACCGAAATCTTGGAGACCGTCGAATGGAACGCGAAGATTGCGTATCAACAAACCGTCTTCATGAAGTTGGGCTTGCTGGACAGCTACCAATCATGCGGCAAGCCAACTGATGGGATGCTGAAGCAGCCATTAAAGGCTTAGCGTTTTGAAATAAATAAATTAAAAAAGCGCGGTCATAATTCACAGCCACAATACAGAAGCGGACATACTCTCCAACAATAACTGGAGTATGTCCGCTTTTAGTATTCCTAGATAAATTGGTTAGAATTATTAAGATGATAGTGCCAAAGCGGAGCAAGCGTAGGCGGGGCGGGCTCAGTGGTGAGATTGTACTAGCCGGGCGGTCTTCCCGGCGTAGTACAAGGCCGAGCTTAGAGACTCTGCCGGTTTTGCAGAGGCTCTAAGTCGTGCCCACCACTCTAGCTTCGCGGTCGCCAGCCCTCAGCCCGCCGGAGATTGCGGAGTTTGGCACGGCATAGAACTGATTGCCTAAGCTTTTTTGATTGTTCGGGATTTACTAATCTATGAACGTTCTTACCGAATTATGACTCAACCTATTTTTGGTGTCTTTGTAGTGGTGTCATAATGGGACACCGATTCGGCAAATTGTGACCTCAAACAACAGTATCACCCCAAAAAATCCGGCAATTTTCGGTGAATGTTTAAAACAAACCGGGAGTGATCGTGAATGAACCGCGAAACCGAGTATTCGAATGCGTGGCCTTTTTGGTCGTATGCTGTTTGTTCAATGACGAGTACCGGGCTGTCTTTTTTGATATCAAGGGCGTCGGCGGTTTCGGCGTCGGCTTCGGTTGCGTATAAAATGCGGCGGGCGTCGGTTAGCTGAATGCCACGGTTGCCGAGGTAATCGTAAATGGAGCCTTTCAGAATATCCTTGTCTAACGGTGCGATGCTAGTGGGCATGATCGTGTGTTCAAGGCTGTAGTACCGGTCATTGATGAGGCGAACACGTTTGATGTCATAGACGGGTTCATTACTTTTAATGGCAAGGTTTTTCTGCTCGGTTTCATTGGGCAAGCGCGCATCAAAATACAGCAGTTTGCTGGAGATGTTTTGATCGCGGTGGGAATAGGTCGCCCCAATTGGTGCATCGAGCGGTAGCAGTTCCTTGTCGTCTTCAGTTGCCCGAGCACGCACAAAACTACCTGATCCTTGCTGACTGTAAATCAGGCCTTCATCCTGTAAGAGTTTTAGCGCTTTTTTAATGGTTAAACGGCTGGTGTGGTAAGTTTCCGCCAGCTTTTTTTGTGTGGGCAGCGGCTTACCGGCGCGATAGTGGTTCGTTAAAATGTCTTTTTTAATGTCTGAATAAATTTCCGAATAAAGATACAACACCGTCACCTCAATGGCTTACTTGTTAAGCGATTATAACATAAGCGAATGATTTGATAAGCCATATTTTCAAGCTAGTCAAGATTGAGCCAGCGTTATCTGACAACATCGCATAATTTGTATATACAAAATATAAATAAGACTTTACAAAAATTGGGGAAACCGGTAAACTGACGATGTTGGAAAACGTTTTCTTTTTAAAACTACTTAGGGGTGATGCATGATGAAGTTCAATGTGGATAAGCTTCAGGAGCCGTTATTGAAGGCTTCGATGTGGGTGCAGAACAACACAATTCTCCAAGCTGTTAAGAATGCTTTTGTTCGGACGATTCCATTTACGGTGATTGGATCGTTTTCGAACCTGATCAAGATGCAACTGGATGCGTTGATTAAGTCGCAACATTTAAATTGGGGTTGGTTGGCGAGTTTGAGTCAGCTCTTTGGTTATCTCGGCGTTGCCACGCTTGGCATTGTCGGCTTGATTGTGGTTGTCTCCAGCGCCTATTCCTACGCAGTTGAATTAAAGCGGCGCGATGAAAACAAAGGCATGAATGTCATCATTGCCACCTTGTTGGCCTTTTCCGCCTATTTTGTCATGGTACCGAACAACGTCAACTTCGCCGATCCTAAAGCTAAAGTCATTGAAGGATTTGCGGCGTCGCTGTTCAGTTATGAAGGAATGTTTACCGGCTTGATTGTCGGGATGTTAGCCGTTGCGCTGTTTGCTTCCTTCAGCCGGTCCAAGTTCACCATCAGGATGCCGGGAAGCGTCCCGCAAAATGTGTTTGACTCGTTTTTTGCCTTAATTCCAATGTCCGAAGTTTTGCTGTTGTTCGGACTGGCGCGGATCGGTCTTCAGGCCATGGGCTACACCAGTTTAATTCAGCTGATTTCAACGGTCATCATTAAGCCGTTACTGACAGTCGGCACCGGATTACCAGCTATTATTGTTGTCATTTTATTAGAACAGATCCTGTGGTTCCTTGGGTTGCACGGCTTCAACATTGTCTGGGGGATTGTTTCCGCGTTTTGGCTGCCGTTATTCCTGCAGAATGTGGCGAAGTTTGCGGAAACCAAAAGTTTTGCCGGCATCTCGATTGCGCCGAACACGATGACCAACGTTTACGCGATGATCGGTGGTTCAGGGGCAACATTTGGCCTCATCATCGCCATGCTGATTTTTACCAAAAAAGGTGAAAAAGAACGGGAAGTGGCCAAACTGGCCTTGGTGCCGGGGTGCTTTGGCATCAACGAACCGGTTATCTTTGGCTTGCCGATTGTCTTGAATCCGATCATGTTCATTCCGTGGATTTTTGTGCCGTTGTTTAACGCGATTGTGGCGTATGTGGTGACTTCGATTGGCTGGGTGGTACCGCTTGTCGTCTTGAATTCGGGCAATGAGCCGATTTTTGTCAGCACTTGGATCCTGGGTGGGTTGCATATGAGTCCGGTGATTCTGACGGCCGTTTTGGTTGTTATCGATATTTTCCTCTACGCACCGTTTGTCATTATGAATCAACGCAGTGAACGGCGACTGGCCACCGCATAGTTGGTAGATACGGCATGAAGACAGAAAGAAGAATTTGATTAATGCAAAAAGTTCACGTGATTGCCCACACACATTGGGATTTTGAATGGTACTTCACGCGTCAGCAGGCCCGAGTTCAGTTTGCTTATCACATGGCGGAAGTGTTAAAGGGGCTTGAGAAGAATCAGCTGGATGCTTATTTATTGGATGGGCAAATGGCAATTGTCGATGATTATTTGCAGACCAATCCCGAACAGCGTGATCAGATGCGCAGGTTTATTCAGGCACGGCGGCTGTTCGTCGGGCCGTGGTATACGCAAATTGACGAGATGGTCACCAGTGGCGAATCGATTGTGCGGAACCTGCAACTTGGGCACAAACTGGCTGCTGATTTAGGCGGCGTTATGAAAATCGGCTATCTGCCGGATTCATTCGGGCAGGGGCAGGACATGCCAAAGATTTATCAAGGCTTTGACATCAGCTCGACCGTCTTTTGGCGGGGGATGCCGCATGAAAAGAACGCGCGTTACTTTTACTGGACCGCCAATGATGGCTCCAAAGTGTTGGCCGCGAATATTAAAAACGGCTACTATGCCGGCGTTGAGCTGATTGAAAATGACGATGTGGCGAGTTTACTTCACCGCATTGCCACCGATACGCAGGCGCATGATTTGGTTTTGCCGGTGGGCGGTGACCAGCGCGCGGTTGATTTCAATTTGAAGGATCGGTTGCAAATCGCCAATGCGCAACAAGATGAATTTGACTTGGTAGAAGACAATTATCCGGACTTTTTCAAGGACTTGGCGAAAACGCCGGATTTGCCAACTTATCAAGGCGAGTTTGTGGATCCGTCCGCCTCGAAAATTCATCGCGGCATTTACTCGTCACGCGCTGATTTAAAGGCGCTGTATGATCGGCTCGAACATCTGATGGTCGATGTCGTTGAACCGCTGATGGCCGTTGCGGCACACCACGGAATTGAAGCCCAGTCCGGCATCGTTGAAACCATCTGGAAAAGCATTGCCCGCGGTCAGGCGCATGATTCTTCCGGCGGTTGCAATTCGGATGAGACAAATCGCGACATTGCCCAGCGCGGCACGGATGCCTTACAGTTGGCGGAATCGCTTCGTGACTATTTATTACGCAAGTTGGCTAGCAATGCCCCGGATTCGTTGAATATTTTCTTTTGGAACCCGACGATTCAACCGGTTCACCAAACCGGTCAGATCACGGTGGCAACGCGCGAACCGCATTTTAACCTGAAAGATGAAACCGGCGAACCGGTGGCGTTTGAGGTGTTGAAGCAAGAACAAGTCGACAACGCCATTTTGCGCGGTGATCCCGCACAGGAGAAGCCCGACATTTATTATCGAACGACCATTGCGGTGCCAGTGGCCATTGATGCGCTGGATTGGGTGGGCTTGACGCTTGAGCCGGCGCACCAGCCGCTGCCGTTGCGAACCAAAAGTACCACGATTAGCAACGGGGTTTACACGCTGACTTTTGAGGGTGGCAAGCTCTTGTTGACGGATCATCGCACGCAGCAAACCTTTGTCGATCCGCTTCATTTCGAGGATGGCGGTGATGCCGGGGATACGTATGATTACTCACCACCTGACCAAGACTGGCTGCTTGACTTGTCACTTGCGCAGGCCGAGGTGACCGGTCATCAAGGTGAGTTGGTGAGTGACCTGATTTTCCGGGGAAGCTGGCAGTTACCAGGCAAGTTGGCCGATCGCAAGGCGCAAAAGGCCGGCGTTATGATGCCGTATACATTGGTGTTGCAACTGGCCGGTGATGATCCCGTGATCCGATTTGATTTGACGGTCGAGAATACGGTGCGCGATCACCGACTGCGGCTGGTGCTTAAGACGCCAATCAAGGCAAAAGATAGCTATGCCGATACTCCCTTTGGCGTGGCAGCGCGTCCGGTCATCGATCCGCATCTGAAGGACTGGCAAGCCATCGGTTATCACGAGGAGCCCACTGCGCTGCGGCCACTGATTCATTTTGCCAACAGTCACGATCAAAAGACCAGTTGGACATTCCTTGGTTTAGGTGAAAAAGAGTGCCAAATTGTCGGCGAGCAGTTTGATCAGTTAGCAGTGACGATGTTTCGTGGTGTCGGTTACCTCGGTCGGCCAGATTTGAAGCGCCGGCCGGGGGATGCGTCCGGCTTGCAAACTCGGTATGTGCCGACTCCTGACAGTCAGCTGTTGGGAACACGGCACATGCGCGGCGGTATTTGTTTGGATGCCACCTTTGATCCGGTTGAATTACAGCGCCGGGTGCAGGCACTGGCGATTGGCAGTCTGGGTTACCAAAACCAGACAATTGATCGCTTTACCACCCCATTGCAATACTTCCCGATTAACGCAAATCAGACGCCATTGCGGCATCATTCAGCGATTGAGTTAACCGGTTCGGGATTGGTCGTGTCCAGCGTGAGCGCCACTTCGGATGGTACCGGATATCTTGTTCGACTTTACAATCCGACCGATCAAACTGACACGGAAGTAGCGACGCTTCAATTTGCCCAATCCGCCAGTGTTCGCTTGTTGAATCTCAATAACGAGGTTCGGCAAACAGTCGCAACCGATGCAACGATATTCGAACTGCCTGCATTTAAACCGGGGGAGATTCGGACTTATGGCATCTACCCGCGCCAATCGCCGTCAGTGGCAGAAAAGGAGCACGCATAATATGGAAGAAAAGTCAGCGTTGGCAACAGCCTTAACGGAATATGCTGAAGCCCATCCACTACCGGATACAGCGACCCAGACAATGTTTCGGACATTATTACCCGACGCGCTGGTTAAAGCGACCCGCCGTCAACCTGATGGTACGTATTTTGTCGCGACTGGCGATATTCCGGCAATGTGGTTGCGGGATGCAACGTTCCAAGTGCTGCCGTATGTGCAACTCATCAAGGACATTCCTGACCTGAAGCCGATACTTGAAGGGGTGTTGCGCCGTGAGCTGGCTTTTGTGCGGCTTGATCCTTATGCGAACGCCTTTAATGAAACGGCTAGTGGCGCGCATTGGCGGGCAGATGACGAAAGCGATCGGCCGATGTCGCCGCAAGTTTGGGAACGAAAATTTGAAATCGATACTCTGTGTGCGCCATTGCTGTTGGCGGTGAATCTTTACGCCGAAACCGGGGATGCCAGCATTTTTGACATCGACTTTTGGGCCACCTTCACGCTGATTCTGACGATTTTTGAACAGGAGCAGCATCATGAACGGTCGCCATATTTCTTTCGGCGGTCGGACACAGATGAAAACGATACGCTGCCCAACAACGGATTAGGCAATCCGATTGGCGAGACCGGCCTGATCTGGGACGGTTTTCGACCCAGCGACAATCGGTGTGAATATGGCTTTCATATTCCGGCCAACCTGTTAGCCAAAACGGTTTTGACCCACTTATTGCCGTTAATGCCGGTTGATGAGCGGTTACTGGCCAAGCGGACACAGACGTTGGTGGCAGCGATTGAGCAAGGCGTCATGACTTACGCGATTCAAACGTTGCCAAGTGGGGAACAAGGACTGGCCTATGAGGTCGATGGCCTTGGACACGCCCGCCTGATGGATGATGCCAATGTGCCAAGCTTGTTGAGTCTGCCGTTTTTAGGCGCCATCGCCGCGGATGATCCGCTTTATCTGGCCACCAAGGCGTTTATCCTCAGTCCGCAGAATCCTTATTACTATGAAGGAAAAATGTTGACTGGTATCGGCAGCGAACACACGCCGCCAGAGTACGTCTGGCCGATTGCCGTGGCAATGGAAGGCTTGGTTGCAACGACCGCCGCGGATAAAATGGCCAAGCTGTTATTGCTGGTGGCGACAACCGGCGGAACCGGTCAATGTCACGAAGGTGTTCAAAAGGATGATCCGCTGCAATATACCCGCACGTGGTTTTCGTGGGCGAATATGACGTTTTGTCAGTTGGCGCTTGATGTGATTCAGCAACAGGAACAGGAAGGATTGCGATGAGTTTAGCGGTGATCGATATTGGCGGCACCACGATCAAATTTGGTGGCTACAGTGCCGAAACCGGTCTTTTTCAGCAAACCAAGGTTACAACGCCGAAAACGTTGACAGCCTTTTATCAGTGCCTGCAACAACAGGTGGCGGCGTTGCGACAGACGACCAAAGTGACAGGTGTGGCCATCAGTAGTCCCGGCGTCGTGGATCAAGCGGCCGGCATCATTCGGGGTGCCAGTGCGGTGCCTTATATTCACCATTTTCCGATCGTGACCGAGTTAACCAATCGCTTGGAGCTGCCGGTCACAATCGAAAATGATGCGAACTGCGCGGCGTTGGCCGAAGTTCAGGCAGGTGCGGCTGCCGATGTGCGCGATGCGATTTTTCTGGTGCTTGGAACCGGCGTTGGTGGGGCGGTGATTCTGAATGGTCAGCTGCATCGGGGCCGTCATCTGATGGGTGGCGAATTCGGTTATATGTGGCACGGCGATGACGATTCCGTCAGCCATCTTGGCACGCTGGTTAACACGGTGGCACGTTACAATCGGCGCCACGGTACTCACCTGGATGGCAAAACGCTATATGAGCAGGCACACAAGGGTGGTCAGGAAGCCAAAAAAGCCGTTCAGCGCATGTTCCATGTTCTGGCCACGACCATTTTCAATTTGCAATATAGTTTTGATCCAGACTGTTTCGTCATTGGCGGCGGGATTTCCCAAAATCCACATTTATTGGCCGATTTGGAAGCTGCGCTGGATGCGGTCATGGCGCAAACCGAACTGGCACCGGTGCGGCCGGTTATTCGGATTGCCAAGTTTCAAGCCGATGCCAATCTGTATGGCGCGGCGGTTCATTTTCAACAACAACGTCAAGCCGGTTTGATCCGCTAGAAAGGAAGTGATGGCCATCCAATTTGCAGCTGATTTTACCTGGGGTGCGGCCACAAGCGGTCCCCAAGCAGAAGGTACGTTTCACAAAAAGCATGAAAATATCTTTGATTATCATTATCACACGCGGCCGCAGGATTTTTATCACAATGTCGGCCCGGATGTAGCGTCAAACTTTTATAACGATTATGAGCAGGATCTGAAACTGTTGAAGCAGGCGGGGGTTCAGGCGTTGCGGATTTCGATTCAGTGGACGCGGTTGATTGATGATCTTGAGGCGGGCACGGTGGATCCGGCAGGCGCTGATTATTATCGGCGCGTGTTTGACGCGATGCATGCGCTGGGGATCACGCCATATGTGAACCTGCATCATTTCGATCTGCCTATTGCCTTGCAGCAGCGTTATGGCGGCTGGCAGTCCAAGCACGTTGTCGATCTGTATGTGAAATTTGCGCGGCGGTGTTTTGAACTATACGGCGATCAGGTGACGCACTGGTTTACGTTTAATGAGCCCAAGGTGATTGTGGACGGGCAGTACTTATATCAATTTCACTATCCCAATCTGGTTGACGGTAAGGCGGCAGTTCAGGTTGCGTATAACCTCAATTTGGCTAGTGCCAAGGCGGTGGCGGCATTTCGCGAGATCAACCAGCATCCGGATGCGACTATCGGCACGATTATCAACTTGACGCCGGTTTATCCGGCCTCCCAGTCCGCTGGTGATCGGGAAGCGGCGCGATTCGCGGAGCTGTGGGCTAATGACCTGTATTTGGAACCAGCCATTCATGGGCGTTTTCCGGAAGCGCTGGTCGAACGACTCAGGCAGGATCATGTTTTGTGGGCGTCAACGCCTGAGGAATTGGCGGTCATTGCGGACAATCACATTGATATACTCGGCGTGAATTATTACCATCCTTGTCGCGTGCAGGCGCCGGATGTGGCACCTGACAGCCTACAGCCGTGGTTGCCGGACATTTATTTTGACGAGTATGCGATGCCGGGAAGGAAAATGAATCTCGACAAAGGCTGGGAAATCTATCCTGACGCGCTATATGACATTGCGATGACCATCAAAAACCGCTACGGGAATATCGACTGGTTTGTGGCGGAAAATGGGATCGGCGTTGCTGACGAGGAGCGCTTTTTGCAAGACGAGGTGGTGCAGGATGATTACCGGATTCAATTTATGACCGATCACCTGCGCTTCCTACATCAGGCGATAGAAGCCGGTGCCAACTGCCATGGCTATTTTGTCTGGACTGGCATTGATTGCTGGTCGTGGCTCAATGCCTATAAAAATCGGTACGGCCTGATCCGTAATAATTTGTGCAATCAAACGAAATCGTTGAAAAAATCCGGCTACTGGTTCCGCCAAGTCGCGGCTACCGGTTATGTGCCGAACGCCCATTCCTGACAAGTGCGCGCTGAAAAATCGACCCAATAGAAAAGAGGAACTTCACTATGGCTGAAAATCCGAAAACAATCATGCTGGTTTGTGCGGCAGGGATGTCGACCAGTATGTTGGTTAGAAAAATGATGGATGCTGCGGAACAAACCAAGGCTAACGTCAAAATCTTTGCGGCCTCGGCAGCAGATGCAAAAGACAAGCTGGCTGTCGAGCATCCTGACGTTTTACTGCTCGGCCCCCAAGTACGTTATTTGGAAGGCGACTTTAAAGCAGCCTTGTCGATACCGGTCGCTGTTATCAATATGTCCGATTACGGCTTGATGAAAGGCGACCGGGTTTTACAGACCGCGCTTGATTTAATGGCTTAAGGGGGGACGAGGCTCATGGACGAACAACAACAACTGGTCGTGATGCAGCTCATTATGGCTGGCGGCAATGCGAAGAATGCCGCATTTGAAGCCATTCGAGCAGCAAAAGTTGGCGACTTTAAACAGGCAAAAACCAAACTCAAAGAAGCCGATCACTTCTTAGCCGACGCACATCAAGCTCAGACCGGCATGTTGACCGCGGAAGCAAACGGCCAGCATCAACCCGTGTCACTTTTGATGGTTCACGGCCAAGATCACGTCATGACTGCCATTACGTTTCGCGACTTGGCTGAGGAAATCGTGGCGTTGTACGAGCGGTTGGGTGAGAAGTCAGACAGCTGATTTTGCTTGATTGGGAGGGTCATGACAATGAAAAAGGGTTTTAAGATACGGTGGGTAAGCTGGCTGATCATCGCCAGCAGTATCTTTTTAAGTCTGATGGTGAAGCCGCAGTCAGTGAGTGCGTCAGCGGAAACGCCGCAAAAGACGTTTATGGTTTATTATCGCGCGTGGCGGGACCAAGCCATGCACGGGGTTAATACAACAATTTTGGATCCGAATCCGCAAAGCATGCTGGACTTGCCATACGGGATTGATATCATCAACGTGTTCAGCTACGTTCCAGCCGGTCAAGAAGCCAAGGCGCAACCGTTTTTCGATAAGTTGAAAACCGTCTATGCACCGGAAATGCATCGCCGGGGCGCAAAACTGGTTCGTGCCTTGGATTATGGGCGCATGGTTGATGGCTTAATTCAGCAATATGGCAAACATCCAACCGCAAGCGAGATTGATGACTATGTGCAGACATTGATCTATGAATTGTCCGGTCAATGGGGACTGGACGGCATCGATATTGATATGGAACAGTACCCTGACGCCGAAAAAGTTGCGTTGTCAGACCGCATTATTCAGACAATGGGACAGTATCTAGGACCAAAAGCGGGAAATGGTACCTTATTGATTTATGACACCAATGGCAGTTATCTTGCTCCGTTTGAAAATGTGATGGGTTACTTTTCCAATCTCGGTTATCAACAATATGGCAGTGGGCCAAATCGAACGGAGAAAATGCGCCAAACGTATACGGCGGCAGGTTTCCCACAAGATCGGTTGCTGGCAGGCTTAACCTTTCCGGAAGAGGGCGATCATAATCGCTGGTATGACACCGATCCCAATCATTTTTTACGCTCGAACATGCATACGGTTGCAACGTTTTCGCGTGAAAATTTAGGCGGTATGTTTGTCTATGCCGTTGATCGGGATGGCCGAACCTATGAAGAACCGGATTTCAGCCACATTCGCAAGACAACCTATCGCTGGACGAAAACCGCCATTCTAGAAACAAAGGGTTATCCGTTAAATGAGATTAAGGCGGCAGCATATCGCCACTTGAAAAAGATAGCGCCACGGATATCGCCGATACAATATCAATTGCTTCACCGGCAAATTAACCAAGCAGCCAATGCTTTTGAAGTCAACAGCGTCTTCATGAAAGATGACTTTAACGGTGCGGTTGATCCTACTTTTGATGCTGTGAAGGAGATTCAAATGGCTTTGTGAATGCTCAGGCGGTTGTATCCAAGATTACATTTTTAACGGTGTCGAATTATTGCTGAGATTGGCGTAACCTTCACATTAGCTTAATAAGACGAGTGAATTTTCTGTAAATCGGAAAATTCACTCGTCTTTTGTTGTCTCAGAGGAAGGTTAGTCAACTTTTTTAAGAAGTGAGTGCCAAGGCGGAGCAATCGGAGGTCAGATGGGGCTCAGCTGTGAAATTGGTCTTGAACGGGCGGATTTCCCGTTTTAGACCAAGGCCGAGCTTTGAGACTCAGCCGGGTTTGCTGAGGCGTGCCCACCACTCTAGCTGCGCGGTCGCCAGCCCTCAGCCCGCCGGAGATTGCGGAGTTTGGCACGGGAACAAACTCATTACGTTAGATCTTCAGTGCCTTTTCCACCCAAGCAAAAACCCATAACCACGCACTTGATGCAGGCATAAGTTCACCTTGAACATTCCGGATCTGAATGGGGTGGACAAAAGCCGGAATGAAAGCGCCGTCATACGGGCGGTTTGTCCCGTACAATTGATATTGGACCTGGAGGTGAGGGTTGAGTGAAGAAACGCAATCTGCAAATCCTTTCAGAAATTATTCGGCATCCTAATTTGAAAAGTGGTGATTTGGAAAAACAATTTAAAATTACGCGGCGCCAACTTGCTTACGCCTTGGCCCAAATTAATCAGGAGCTAGTGGATCATCAGCTGCCCAAAATTACCCGGACCCCGCGTGGTGAGTTTGTCACTCCGAGCGAAGTAGCTGACTTTTTCAACGTCCAGGCAACCGAAGCGCCGCAACCTTATGTGTATCGCGAAGAAGATGAGCGCATCTTGCTCATTTGCCTGTATCTACTGGTCAGCGACGAGTTGTTATCGCTGGTGCACATCTATGATTTCAGCGGCGTGAGTCGGACAACCACGTCAGCTGATTTAAAAGCAGTTGCCCGATTCCTCGACGAGCGCCAATTGACGCTGAAGTACACGCGGCAGGCAGGCTATTTTATCGCCGGTTCCGAACAGGTGATGCGTAACCTGTTGAATTATCTGGTCACCCAGCTGCTGACGTTTGACGATGGCCGCAGCTCAATCGAGCAGTTAGGCAAGGTGCCCACAGAGCAGATCATTCATTTTATTCACAAAATCGAAAATGTCCGGAATGTCACGTACTCCGATGAATCGTTTAGCTTTTTAATGCTGGCGGTGTTGATGAACGTGACGCGCAATCTGTCGCATCGCGCCAAAGATACACCATACTTTGAGCATCAGATCAGCGATACGCAGGAGTTTGCACAGCTAAAACCGCTGATTCCCCAGTCGTGGCTAACGAGTGATTCGGATGCGGAGTGGTTGGTGATTCTGCTGTTATCGGCCAACACAATTCGCGGGGATGTCGGGGTCGCGGATCAAGCGTTGGTTGCGGCGATTCGCACGATGGTTGCCAAGTTTGAACAGCAGACGTTCATCAAAGTGGCGGATCAGGATGACTTTGTAAAAAGACTCCTTGCCCACTTACGACCGGCGATCTTCCGCGTGCGCTATGGCTTGCATCTGCGCGATATCGGCATCGGACAGGTGATGGCCGCCGATCCCCGTCACCGGTTTCTGGTCGACACCATTGATGCGATTATCGAACCGCTCGAGAAGTTGACGGGTAAAACCATTCCCGAAGATGAACGCAACCTCATTGCCTTTTATTTCGACGGTGAGCTGGAAAAGTCCGCCGACTTACACGTCAGTAAGGAACGCGCAGCAGTGGTTTGTACCAACGGTCTGATTGTTTCCAAATTGATGATTCAGAATCTGCGCCGGCTTTTTCCGGAAATCAGCTTTTTATCCGCCACTTCGGCGCGCGAATTCGAACACTTTTCCGGAGACTACGATCTGGTTTTCACCACGGTACCGTTAAAAACGTCAGCGCGGCAATATATCATTCACCCGTTGTTAAGCGAAGATGAGCAAGTTCAATTGCGTTATCGCGTCTTGAATGATATCGGCGTGAAAAATATCCAAACGGGCATTTCGGCATTGACCGCGATTGTGCGTAAACACGCCAAGATTACGGATTCTGCGGGTTTAGATCATGCCTTGCGCCGGTTTTTAGCCGATCAAGGGGTTGAGGAAATGCCGGAAGTTCACCAGCCGCGCTTGTCAGCGTTGACGGCGCCGAATCTGATTCAGATCGGTCAAAGTCGCGATTGGCAAAACGCCTTGCAGCAGGCAATTGAACCGTTGGAACGGTTGGATTATGTGACCGATCCGTTTCGCCAAACGTTGATCGACGAGACAGCAGCTGCGGATAATTACAGCTTCATTGGAACGGAGGTTGCCATTCCCCACACAGTTCCGGAAAACGGGGTGCTCAACAATGGCTTTGCCTTTTATATTCTGAAACAGCCGGTGATTTATTCAAACGGGTTTCACATTCGCATGATCGTGCCGATTGCCATTAAAGATACTGATCAGCATCTGCAAGCGATTCAGGAACTATCGGAGATCATTGCCGACACTACCACTTTGAAGCAGTTGTTGAACGCTAAAAGTGGCCAGCAGGCTTACGAAATCTTACAACACTACGAAAGCAAATCAGGCGCAAACCTGAAATGAAAAAATAAGTAGCACGTTACGAAACACAAGGAGGGCACCATGGAATTATCTGAATATCCAACTTTTACCGTGATTATGCGCGGTTACACGCCGGAGCAGGCTGATGCGATTATGCAAGCGATGGCCGGTTTTGAAAATCAGTTCGGTGTTGAAGTCACGATGAATACGCCACATGCGCTCGACATTATTGAAAACGGCAATGCGCAATACGGCGATCGCATCCACATCGGGGCAGGAACCGTCACAACGCTGGATGAAGCAAAGGCAGCAATTGCCAAAGGCGCCAAATTCATGCTAAGTCCGATCGAATTCACGGATGACATTTTCGCTTATGCTAAGGCGCATGACGTCATCACGGTGCCGGCAGCGATGACGCCGACCGAAGTGCACGACATGTTTGAAAAAGGCGCCGACATTGTCAAAATTTTCCCGGCAACCACGGTCGGGTCAGACTTCTTCAAAGCGATTCAGGCGCCACTCGGTAAGTTGCCATTAATGGCAGTTGGCGGCGTGTCGCTGGCAAATGCCAAAGACCTGCTGACGCATGGGACCAGTTACTTGGGCATCGGTTCCAAAATGTTCAACGCTGAAGATTTGGCCAACCGGAATGTGGACGGGTTGGCGGCTTCTATGCAAGCCTTTGTCGATATCAAATACGCACTTTAGAAAGGGGCTTGGATCTGTGGCGGTTGATTTAGTCATTGATAAAAAATTATTACTGCCTCACTTGGAGGCAAAGGACAATCTGGACGCGTTGAGCCAGATTGCTGACAACTTGTTTGCGCAAGGCTACGTCAAGGAAGGGTATAAACAGGCGATTCTTGATCGGGAAGCCACGTATCCGACTGGCTTGCCATCGCCGCGACCGACCGTAGCGATTCCCCACGCGAATTATCAGCTGGTGAAAAAGACAACCATTTCTGTTGCCACCTTGGCGCATCCGGTTAAGTTTCACGATATGGGGGATGTCAACAACGTCTTGGACGTGGATGTCATCATCATGATGGCCATTGGCGAACCGCATGGCCAGGTTGAGATGCTGCAGAAAATCGTCGATGTCATTCAAGACGATCAGTTACGCCACGCCATTGCAGACGCGGCGGATGTGGATGGTTTGTATCAATTATTGGCGAAAACGTTTGAATAAAAAATGGAGGTACGGAAATTATGGCTGCTCATATTTTAGTTGCATGTGGTAATGGTATCGCAACATCAACGGTGGTTGCATCGAAGATTAAGAGTTTTTTGGCAGAAAAAGGGGTCGATGTTGAAACCACCCAGACGAAGTTAATGGAAGTGCCCGGCAAAGTCGAAAACTACGACTTGCTGGTAACGACTGGCCAGTTTGAAGGGCAAACACACGGCGTTCCGTATATTCACGGGCTGCCACTGTTAACCGGCGTTGGGGCTCAAGAGACCCTCAACAAGATTTACGAGACGGTTAAAGACAAGTAAGCAGGTGCGTCAACAAGGTCAGGGGAACCTGACCGAATTGGAGGGAAAACGTTTTATGAATATCGTAATGGACGTCTTTAACTGGTTAATTGCCGTCGGTCCAACGGTGTTACTGCCAGTTATCATCACGATTATCGGCATGATTTTTGGCCTGCGCATCGACAAAGCGTTTAAATCCGGGCTGACGTTGGGAATTGGTTTTGCCGGGATCAAATTGATTCTGGACTTCATGACCACCAATGTCGGACCGGCTGCCAAAGCCATGGTTGAGCGAACCGGTGCCCATCTGACCGCCCTTGATGTCGGCTGGGGCTCCATTGCCGCTGTGACTTGGGCATCACCGATTATCGCGATTCTGATTTTTGCTATTTTGGCCGTCAACATTGTGCTTTTGATTATCAAGCGCACGCATACGCTTGACGTTGATATTTGGAACTATCACCACATGGCGATTGTCGGCGTCATGGTTTACTTCGTCACTAAGAACATTGCGCTTGGCGTAGGTTCATCAATTGTCATGGCGCTGGTTACCTTCAAGTTGGCTGATTGGTCACAGCCGATGACCGAAAAGTTCTTCGGCATGCCTGGCGTGTCCTTGCCAACCGTTTCGGCGCTGTCGTCATTGGTGATTGCATGGCCGTTGAATTGGTTGTTGGATCGCATTCCATTTATGCGGCGCAATAAGTTTTCCATTCGTGATGCCCAGAAGTATTTAGGCTTCTTCGGTGATTCGATGATCATGGGGCTGTTAATCGGGATGGCCATTGGCTTTTTCGCCGGGTATAACCTCATGAAGATTATGCAATTAGGTGTGTCAATGGCGGCGGTTTTGGTCCTGATTCCAAAAATGACCTCGCTGTTTATGGAAGGCTTAATGCCAATTTCCGACTCCGCGCAAAAATGGTCAGAAAAGCGGTTCAAAGGCCGCAAGTTGTTCATTGGCTTGGACGCCGCCGTGGTTGTCGGCAATGCCGACGTTATCACGACCGCTTTGATCATCATTCCATTGACCATCTTGATGGCATTGGTCCTACCAGGCAACCAAGTCTTGCCATTTGCTGACTTGGCGGTTGTGCCATTCCGGGTGGCTTTGGTTGTCGCACTGACAAACGGCAATTTGCTGAAGAACATCATCATTGGCTTGGTCGTCACCGCTTCGCTTTTGTGGTGCGGGACTTCGACAGCGCCGGTTTTGACGGAAATTGCCAAATCAGTCGGCATTAAACTTGGTGCCAACTCGCTGTATATTTCATCATTCGCGGCCACTTCGATGATTCAAAGCTTTGCGGTTTACTTCGCCTTCACTTGGCATCCGCTGATTTCGATTCCGGTTTTGTTAATTATTTTCGCCGGTGTCTGGTACTTCTTTGACGGGATCAAACATGTCAATGCGGCGATGGATGCCCAGAACCAGAAAAGTGCCCAAGCTTAATCGTTAACGTCGTTGAAACTGTTTTGAAGGGAGCATTTTTGAATTGAAACTGTCAGATATTAAAGTTTACAAAGTTAAGCCACGATGGATTTTTGTTAAATTGTCAACCGATGAAGGCATCACGGGCTGGGGGGAAATGATCTCCGGAACCAAAACGGAAACCGTTGTCGCTGGCGCCTATGAAATGGGGAAAAAGTTAATCGGCCGAGATCCATTCGAGATTGAACGGCTGTGGCAGGAGATGCACCGCTCCTTCTTCCGCGGCGGTCCAATTAACGGGACCATTATTTCTGGCTTGGAGATGGCACTTTGGGATATCAAAGGCAAAGCGCTTAATCTGCCGGTGTATGAACTGCTTGGCGGGGCGGCGCGCGATCGCATTCGGGTTTACTCTTGGATCGGCGGTGATCGCCCGTCCGATGTTGCCGAACAGGCGCAGGCCCGAGTCGACAAAGGGTTCACCGCGATTAAAATGAACGCCACCTCAGAGCTGCACTACATTGATTCCTACAACAAAGTGCAGGCCGTCGTTGATCGCGTTGCTTCCATCCGTGATCAGGTCGGCGATAAGCTCGAAATCGGCATTGACTTCCACGGACGGGTTCACCGGCCAATGGCAAAAGTACTAGCGCATGCGCTGGAACCATATCATCCGATGTTTCTGGAAGAAGTCGTGTTACCGGAAAACTGGGATTCGTTTGATGACATTGCCCGCGAAGTTTCCATTCCGCTGGCAACCGGCGAACGGCTTTACACGCGCTGGGACTTCAAGAATCTATTTCGTCAAGGGGCCATTGATATCGTGCAGCCGGATGTAGCGCTGTGTGGCGGTATTTTGGAAACCCGCAAAATTGCGGCTATGGCTGAAGCCTTTGACATGGGCGTTGCCCCGCATGCACCGTATGGGCCGGTATCACTCGCAGCAACCCTGCAAGTCGATGCCTGCACGCCAAATGTGTTCATTCAGGAACAAAGCCTGGGCATTCACTACAATCAAGGCTTTGACCTGCTCGACTTTGTGAAAAATAAAGAAATTTTCCAATACAAAGACAGTTATGTTCAACTACCAAAAGGCCCGGGTCTTGGTATTGATATGGACGAAGACAAGATCAAAGAAGTTGCCCAGGAAGGATTGGTTTGGAACAACCCGTCTTGGAAGAACTATGATGGCACGATTGCCGAATGGTGAAAGTCGCGGATTGAAAGCTTGGGGGCATGTGAGATGACAGATGTAACAGCAACGGCACTCTTGTTAGGTGGATTGCTTTATCTCGAGTGGCAGCAGCAACGACAGCTGCAAATCAAAACCAAGTCCTCTTGGCTTAAAGTCGTGGTCGCCATCGTTGCAGCACTATTAATCGTTGCGCTGTTCTGGTCGACAAACACCATCAGCAACCTCCGCCTCGTGATTTTGGCGATTCTGGTGGCAAGTGTCGGGCTGTATCGCCAAGGGTTAGGCAAAACCAAAGTGATCACGTATGGCTCGGTCGCGCATGCAAGTGACTACCGGCGCTATGATCGAATCATCACTGAAACCATCAAGCAAGGCACCATGGTCACTTTTTGGTCCAAAAAAGGCGGCAGCTACTCCTTGATGTTTGATCACCCCGAGGCCGATATCCGCCAGTTCTTCAAGGAAAACCTGCCGCAAAATGTGGCGCTGTTAACTGCGGAAGAATGGGCCACGTTGGAGAACCGCGACGCTCAAGATGATCGCCAGCGTCAGGCAGACATGTTGGCCGCGATCCGTAATCGGCCACAGCGAAACCGACTGCCGTGGCAGAAACGGGAGCGGCGGTCTGAGGTAACGCGTAAAGGTTGAATAAACAAAGAAAGTCCCGAGCGATCGGGGCTTTTTGTGTATTGCGATGAGGATTGTTGGATAGTATGAGAATTGATTCGCAGAAGTAAGCTCAAATTATTCCAGCAACAGCGAATATTTCACATAATGATTCGACACCGGCACTAAAAAACTGAATCTCATCTTCTGATTGCGTAACGCATAATTTGCTTGCGTTGTCATGAAATGCAGCGTGATGGGTTGCTTAGCAGCTAAAAGATGCTTGGTTTTGTGAATGCGCTGGTTGTCTTTATCCGTGACATCAGCAGTTGCAGTGCTGATGCTATAAGGGATGTTCAGCCACATGTTTTCCAAAAAATTGGGGTTATTTTTCTTATACCCATAATTGGCCGAGCCGGTTTGTTTGATTGTCAGTTCAACCGGCACCATGATTTGGCCTTTGCTTTTTGAGACATGGGCGCTGCAAATCATGAAGTCGACGTTCTTGGCATGAATGAGTTGATTTTGATTAATGAAGACTTCTTTGGTAACGCCGAGTGATTTGGGATTTGCGTTGACTTTGTGGTAACGGAAAATACCGATCGACATCACTATGATTAGGATCAGAAAAATAATCAGCCAAAGTTTATGTTTAGTACGCATCACTAATCGTCCCTTCCTTCACCAATAGTTTTTGAGTCGCCACCTGCTCCACGAAATCGTGGTCATGTGAGGCGATGATGAAAGTGGCGCCTTTGGCATGATAATCTTGAATGAGTTGGACCAACTTGCCGATGGCGTCATGATCTAACGCATTGGTGGGTTCGTCCAAGACGATCAGCGGATAGCCGCCTAAAAATGCCTCCGCAATGCCCAGTTTCTGCTTCATGCCTAGAGAAAACTTGCGAACTTTTTGCTTGGGAAATCTTGTGAGGTCAAAATAAGTCAGCAAATCCTGAATTTGCGATGATTGGATACTGGGGTCTAGTCTAGCCAGTAATTCCAGATTTTTAGCCGCTGTGAAGTCCTCGATCAGGCTGGGGTTTTCGATTAAGATGCCGGCTTTGATTGGGTAAGCATCTTGCGTCCGCACGGTTTTGCCGGCGACCATTACATTGCCGGTGACGGCGATAAGACCTAGCAACGCTTTTAAAATCAACGTTTTTCCAGAGCCGTTGATGCCTTCAAGTGTTGCAATGTTGCCGCGGTCAATGTTGGCATTGACTTGGTGCAAGAGTTGCCGATGCTTGATGACTTTAGCTACCTGATGTAATTCGATAAATGTCATGAAGTCCTCCTCAAGCTAACTTGATGTTGCGGTCAACGATGATGTAACTTAGCGTCATTACGATGGCGATGCCGAGCCAAATCAGAATAGCATTCCATGTTCCTGTGGCTGGAAGTCGGCTGAGCATCAGGAAGCCGAACGGGTTGTGACGATTTGCCGAATAAGCGGTCGCAATGAGGATAGCGGCAGGGATAACCAAAGCGAGTGGTGGGTTAAGTCGATTGACAATGGCCTGAATTAACAAAAGTGTGAAAACGCCTAGCCAAGTAAGGCAAAGAAGTTCGCTGAAGGTCACTGGGGTGGTGGAATGCGCCGCTCGCGATGTGGCGATTGAGGCTAGCAACATTGAGGTCATTGTCGACGCACAATAAGTCGTTGTGATGAAACCCAGCAATAGCAAATTGACATTGGCAAACTGCCGCGGTGGTATTTGTAATCCACGCAGGTGCATCGTGCGCGCCTGCCACAGCTGTTTGAAGCTGTTGAGCGAAATTAAAAGCGGGGCAAAGAAATAAACGAACCACAAAACCGGCAAGATGACATGATGGGTTTCAACCATGGCGTAACTGGTACCATCAAAAAACAGGTTGATGACGGATGTGTGGGGATTGCCAGCGATCTGGAAAGTGAGAATGATGATGGCGAGGTTCATAAAGATTAGCCAGAAAAGCAATCGAATCCGAATGATGTGCCAGTAAAAGAAAAACTGGTTTTGGAACAGTCGCCACACTATAAATCCCTCCTCCCGATAATCTGCGCCATGACTGCAACGAACAGCAAAGTAGCGCCTAACATGATGGTTTCTTTGCCAAGCAAGACGAAATTAGTATCTGCACTGGTAAAGTCGAAGAATAAAGAAGGCATTGTGGCAGTGGCAAGGTAAAAAGATAACGCGCTGATGGAAAAGCTAATAAGAAATGCGATTAGCTTGCTTTTGGTGGCAAACGTTAGTGTGATCGCAATCATTCCCAGTAGAAAACACGCTGTCCACAAATAAACGGCGCGTACCAAAATCGTGAGCCAGATTGCTGCCAAAAAGTAAAAATGATGGCTGACAGTCATTATCAAAAGGGTGCCAACAGTCCAAATGCCAGCCATGATGATGGTGATTAAGCAAAGCCGATAAAGCGCTTGAAGAACGACCACTTTTCGCGATTGATAAATCAGAACATCTTGCGAACGAGTCTGGATGGTAGCGAGTAATACGAGCAGGTAAGTCGGGATCAGTCCGCAAAAGATTAAGTAGCGAGGGAAAATAATTACGATCAGATTTTCCGGTGACATGAGTTCTTGGTTTAAGCTGTTGCCGCCGATTAAACTGATGATGAGCGTGATCACCGCACAGACGACGTAAATTTTGAGAAATGCATGCGTGAGTAGATTCTGTTGACGGATGACATTACGGTACAAGATGCTTCACCCCGATTTGGGAAAAGGCAATGCAATAGATCAGCATCAGCAAAGTGACAATGCCAGTGACCGCGAGACTGACATTGGTTGGGGCCATTTCATGTAAAAAGTCAGCGGGAGAGTAACTGACAGAATTAGGTAACTTGATGAAGCTATTGAGCATCAACACAACAATTTGCGCAACCAGTCCCAGACTCATGGCAACAAAGGCATTTTTGATCCAAATCGCCGTCACCGTCACAAAGACAGAAAAAAGACCCGCCCAAGTGCTTGCAAAAAGAATCGAAATGGCAGCGTGCAATAATGGGTGGGTATAGTAAAGACTGACCAACATCGTGTTTTGGTTAATTAACAGGATGTTACTGTTCAACAGGTTGTCCGGTTTTATGTTGGGCAAAACGGTAAAGTAAAACGCAAAGTTAAGCAACAATGCTAATGAAATGATAGCAAAGCCGGTTAAAAAGGCAATCCTGATATAGGACCACATAACTTTGTGCAATGAAGATTGCAATTTGACTTTTGCAAATAAGCCGGAATCAACATCGTTTTTCAACAAGGTTCCGGCGGGGATGCTGGCGATCAAAGGCAGCAAAATAAAAAAGATAACTGGTAAAAAACTGAAAGGATCGATTGACAGCCAACGGGTATAAGGAGAATTGCCGGCCGGGATCGGTTTTAGTAGTTGAATCATCTGTAACCCACAGATCGATAAAGCAATGACACCGGCTAAAACCACTCGTTTCTTGGGTAAACGCAGCCATAAAAATGCCAATGTATAAACACCTCGTTAGAAACAAACAACGCTCGGCCGAACATTTTGATGAGATCTTGTCCGAGTGCCACTTGCCTAGGTTTTAGATTCACTTGTCGCGGTCTTTCTGCTCGCAAATTTCTTCACTGAAGCGTACGTTTATTGTGAAACGGGTAAATTTTCACTTATCATCAACACGTCCGCGATGCTAAAAGCATACGATGGGACATTGACGATGACAATTTTTTTGGAACTTCACTTGCATATATGAAAATCTGAAGAGGTGAATGCCGTGACAGATACATTTGCAAATTTTGGGTTGTTGCTGGCAGCTATGCGCAAACGGCGACAGCTTCGCATGGCAGACATTGCCGACAACACCAGTTTGAGCACCATTTCGCGCTTTGAACGAGGCAGTCAGACCATTTCGATTAAGCTTGCCAGCGACTTGTTCCGACGCGTTCATGCTTCATTGCCGGAAACTGCCGAACTCGTGGATGGTTCAACCGAAATTCCCGAGATGTGGCAAACATTAGCTGAGGCTGCGCTTACCGAAGACACTCGCGAGCTAGACAAAGTGATTGTTGCGTTTGAAGAAAAGCCGGACGCTATCAATGCAATGATTGTCACTGTTCTCAAAACTTATCGCAGCATGTTCAAACACGAAAAGTTGGATCGCGGTCACGCAATTGCGCCGGTAATTCACTATTTGCTCGGCAATGGCCGCTGGTTCCTACTAGAGTTTCAACTGTTTGCGGCTTCAATTTACTTAGCTAATCCGGAAGACAGCAGGCATTGTCTGATCAGAGCCATTCATGAAATTGAACATGCCCATGCCCATATTTTTCTGGAACCATTCACCAGCGGCTTGTTCTACGCGGCAGTTGCAGCCATTGAGAAGCATGACGTACCAACGGCAAACGTCTTGTTAGGTAACTTGCGCGGACTGGTTGCCACCGCCGACACGATTTTTCTCAAATACCGCATCAGGATGATAGAGGCAGCATTACGGTGTTCACTCCGCAACGAACCGCACGAGTATCAACATATCGTGGAGATGCTTACCTTTCTACATACCATCGGCGCCGACAACTATTGCGTGGCCGATCGCCATTGGTTGCGAAAGATGGGGATTGAGGTTCATTTGAGTTTTGATTAGTGGGTGGGCATATTGTCGGACATTAGGGCTGTCAAACAAAGAGGCGCATGAATTTTCCGTTTTGAAAAATTCATGCACCTCTTTGTTTGATTCTGGTTTAAAGATTAACGGGTCTCGCGAGGAACGATGGATAAATGGATCTTTTTACCCAAACCTCCTGCATATCGGTTGAGCGTTCTTAACGTTGGTAAAGATTCCAAGCGTTCAATTTTGGCCAGTTGAGGTTGTTTCATGCCAATCATATCTGCAAATTGTTTTTGAGAAATACCCCGTTTGATTCGTTCGCTTTCCAATTCTGCCAGAGCTTTGATGATCGCTACTTTATCTGGATGATCGCGTTTCAACTGCTGTGCGTAATCGTCCCACGTTGTCATTTTTCACCTCTTTTATAGGCTGTCATGTTAAAGATTGGTATAAACCACTAGCCAAATTTCCGTGATAACTATTGTGTCATTGCCATACAGATGCAACTATCAATCTACATTTTACCGGAAATAATCTTAAATTGGTTAAGTTGGGTGGTAAATTTATGATTTGTTCAGCAGTTGATCCTTTAGAAAATTCCAGTAAGTCTTCTTGCCAGTGATAATTGAGACTTCCCCAGCTAAGCCATAACGCAAGGTGCGGGCTTGTTTGGGTGTGAGGTTGACCTGGGCGGTGACTTTGAAGACGTTCGTGTCCTTTGTTACCGTCGGGCCGCTATCAATCTGGGTAACCTTGCCATTAAGAACGAGCGGCACCGGAACGTGCCGTGCAATCTTTAAGCGAACGTTCTGGCTCTTTTTGATGCTCGTAATGTCATTAGGAATCACCATGAGCGTTAAGGCCACTTTCTTTTGATGCTGCAAAACCGGGTAGATTTCGGCCAAGGTGGTGCCACTAGGTAGGTATTTTTTGCCGCGTAAGCTGTCATCTAAGTGTAAGACCCCAGTGGTGGGGGCTTTGAGGGTGGAATCGGTCGCCTGATCTTGCAAGGTAGTCAACTTGGCCTTGAGCTCGGTCAAGGACTGGTTAGTTTGAGTGATCTGACCGGTGACCGATTTCAATTGTTCCGCTTGCAAAGCGGCCATTTTCTGCTGATCAGTTTCCAGCTGTACATGGCTCACGTCGCTATTGGCGTTATTGGCTTGTTGGAGCTTGAAGCTGTCCAACTGTTGTTGTTCCGCATCGAGCTTTTCGCTGATCTGACCGGTGTAAGTGGTCTTGAGTTTGGCTAAATCGGAACCATCAAGACCGGTGCTTTCAGCCACAAAGCTTTGATAGAGGTAGCTGAAAGGTTGATCGTCTGGATAGCCAGATTTGTTTTGAACCGCCGTTAATAGCTTTTGGTAGGCCGCGATATTGCGATTAATGGTCTGAATGCTTTGTTGCAACATTTGATTGACTTTAACCGTTTTGTCATTAGCCGTTGCTTGGGTGCCGCTAACCTGCTGGGCATCTAGGACGTAGATTTGGCGTTGCGACAAATAGTCTTGCAAGGCTTGACGATAACCAAATGCGTCATCTTGGGTGAAGACGTCCTGATTGGCGGTTAGCCCCTTTTTATACTGATTGAGGGCGGTCAATTGGTCTTGGTATTGTTGTACTTGTGCCTGGTAGACTTTGGCTTGTTCTGGGTTTGCCACATCATGGTAGGTTACGAGGGGTTCGCCTTGACGCACAAACTTGCCTTCTTTTAAGTGATTGGTGATGATCCGGTTAGCGGCGGTGGCCTGGACGCTGACTGGCGCTTGTAACGGTGTCAATTCACCGGTGCTGGTGATCGTAATTTCCCGTTGGGCGAAGATGAGGAACAGGAGCGCCGCCACTAGGGCGATTGCAGCTGGTACCAGCAAATGAGTGGCAAAGTTTTTAAAGCGGTGATTGTAGAATTCGCTGGTTTCTAAGGTTTCAGGATTAAACATGGTCACTCACCTCACTCATTGACGAGACGGGCGTAGTAGCCGCCTTTGGCTAGCAATTCCTGGTGGTTTCCCTGTTCCACCAATTTGCCATGATCCAAGACCACTACATTGTCGGTGCGGGCCGCAATGGCTAAACGATGGGCGACGAAAATGATGGTCTTATCGGTTAATTGCATTAGGTGATCGACAATGTTGCGCTCGGTGATGGTATCCAGGCTGCTGGTTGATTCGTCAAAGATAAAGACCTGGGCCGGTGATAACAGCGCCCTCGCGATTGCTAAGCGTTGTTTTTGACCGCCGGATAAGGCGGCCCCACTTTCGCTTAGTTCAGTCGTATAGCCTAGTGGCATTTTCTCAATGTCGGTTTTGATCTCGGCCGCCGCACAAGCCTGTTCAATCTCCGCTTGGGTTAGATTGGGACGGCTGCCCAGCGTCAAGTTGTCGAGAATGGTGCCCGAGAAAATGAAGGGGTCCTGGGGGACATAGTTGATGAACTGTCGCAGAGTCGTGCGATTAACTTCGCTGAGGTCGTGTTGGTTGATAAGCACCTTACCTTGATCAGACGCGACGTCAAAGAACCCCACTAGGAGCTTAGCCAGCGTCGTTTTACCGGAGCCACTCATGCCAACAATGGTCAGCTTGGTGTGCAACGGAATGGTGAGCGAAAGATCCGTCAGGACGTTGGGCCCATAGCCGTAGGTGAAGTTGACGTGATCGAACTGAAGATCACCTTGCAGGGCTTGTGGTTGGGTGATGGGACGGGATTTAGCAAACTCGGACTCAACCAGGTAAACCTCGTTGAGTCGATTATTGGCGACCCGCGCCATTTGAAGCTTGGGCTGTAAGTTGATAATGCTTTCCAATGGATTGGTGAAGTAGGTCAATAAGGCATTGTAGGTGAACAGTTGGCCTAAGGTCATCTGGTTTTGCATGACCAGCAAAGCGCCAATCCACAAAATGACGATGTTTAAAATCATTTTGACTGCTAGCTTGATCGCTTGTTGCAGTTGATCAGTTTTTTGATAGCTGAACGTCTTCTTAAGCAAATCGACAAACTCATGGTCAACCTTGCCATAGCTGGTGGTTTCTCCGGTCATGGCTTTAATGGTTTCAATACCATTGAGGCTTTCAATAATTGATGAGCTGACAATGGCATTGCTTTCCATGGCATCTTGGTTCAAGCGGTTAAAGGGAGTCTTAAACGACCAAACAACCGCAAAATAAATCGGCAAAGCCACCAATGAAACCAAAAAGAGCGTGGTATTTTGGATGGCCAAGAAGATGCCGACGGCAATGACAATCCAAATATCCAAAAACATCGTCATGATCGTACTACCTAGGGCGTCGATGATCTTACTGGCATCGGAAAAGCGAGAGGTGATTTCCCCGACACGGCGGGTCGCAAAGAAAGACATCGGCAGTTCAAATAAATGCCGCACATAGCCTAGCGTGACGTCAATGGTGAGGCGCTGTCCTAACACAATCATGAGGAAGGATTGGGCGTACGTGAAGATTGCTTGGAACAGGTAAGCGATGATCAGGCCAGAGGCAATGATCGAGAGCGTGTCGCGCATCGCATTGGGCAAATAGGTATCAATGATGGCTTGGAAGAAATAGGAACCGGCAATGCTAATAATGGTAATGAGGACCGCGGCCAAAACAACTTCGCTAATCAGCCGCTTTTGCTTGACTAACAGCGGTACAAACGCAAATAAGCTGCCTTTGGTGTCTTTTTGAGGCGTATATGCGGAAGTCGGCGCTAAAAAGATGGCGACCCCCGACCATTCCTTGGCAAACCGTTCCTTAGGCATCTTGATGAGCTTGACCGACGGATCAGGATCGCCAATGATGAGGTGCGTTTTGGTGGCCTTAAAAACGACGTAGTAGTGGAGCAGCTTGCCATTTTTAATAACGTGGGCAATAAACGGATAAGGAACATCATTGGCATCAAATAGGGACATATCGGCCCGAATGGCTTTGGTTTCAAAGCCTAAATCTTGGGCAGCTTTGACAATGCCTAAGGCGGTGGTGCCGGAGTTGTCTGTCTTGGCTAAATTACGTAGATGAGCAAGAGAAAAGTCTGATCCATGACGTTTAAGAACCGTGTTAAGGGCAGCAACGCCACAATCACGTTCATCAATCTGGCTTGTGTAGTATGTTTTGAAGTTAGCGAAAAAAGTCAACTTTCTATCCCTTCTAAAAAGAGGTCAACATCAATAATGGTTAACTAGATGTATATTCAAAGATCCAGTTTTTTTACCAAGTTGTATTTTTTATTTCCGGATAACAGTATGCTCAGTCCAATGGCTATCAAAACGCAAGAGACAAAAGCAGTTGTCATCCAGTCGGGACCTTCCATGGAATTAAAATTGATGCCATTTGCTAATGTAATAAAAAAGTCCCAAAAAAAGTGAAGAAACATGGGTGCTAAAATGTTACTTGTTTTGATATAGGTTGCGCCTAGTATTGTCCCAAGGCCTATGGTTTGAATAATCTGAGCCAGTGTATTATTAAGAGGCTGTACTTGAAGGTTGCTTAAATGGTAAAGGCCAAAAAGAATACTGCTAATTATCAAAGAATTAACAGACCTTTTTCGCCACGATCCCGATAGAAAACTTGCAAGAGATCCCAGCACCATACCCCTCCATATGAATTCTTCTGGTACAGCGGCAATTAAACCAACTGTTATTGCCTCTGGAATTCTTGAGGGGTGTTGTAATACTAGCAGTATTCCAAAGTAGATCAAGAACAGCGTTGCAAATATGCTAGATTTTGACTTGAAGCGCTTCTTCGTGAAAGTGCAAAATATCTTGGCTTTTAGATATTGTTTGTTTAGTAGGATGGCAATCAGGAATTCCAGAACCTTGAAAGTGATGTTTATTGCCCAAAAGTGCTTATGAAAAGCAAGTTCCAGAAGTGGAGAGGTGACTAATTCATCAGCAGCCTCAAGAGTCAGTAGTGTAATCACTAGCTTATGCCAATTAGGTAAGCTTGATAGCGATACCCAGCGCAGTATGCGATTTTTCATAAGGATGTACTCCATTTAGTTGAAAGGGTGTCTTGTTCCAAATAAGTTAATAAAATGTGTAAGGTTTCTTGAAAGAATAAGGATCCTTAATGAAAAACAAGACCAATGAAAGTAATGATGGAGATTACTTACCTTGGTCTTGCTTTTCATTAACGGTTTTGAAGGACGCGGATACTAATTAATCGCGAACATGGGTGAAAGCCCACTTGCCAAATTTCCAAGCTAAATCAGGGAACTTTCCGATAACCTCACCAATAGCACCAGCGAGCTTACTGTATCCTCGGCAATAAGGGATAAGTCCGATATCGAGACTATTGACAAAAAATTTGATATAGGGAACATTGAAATTAATCTGACTTCTCGCGAGTAACTGAAAACTCAAGACAGGATACCAAGGTTTTTTGCAAACCCTACGTGAACATTCAGAGAATTCTGAATTTAGGTTTTTAGGTGAGCTGTTTGATCAGTTTTATTTTGACTCAGTATCACCAAAAGCCGAGGTGAAAATGTTAGTTCTCGTAAGGGTTATATTGATGACCAACGTATGGGTTGCAGTCCCCGTTGTGGCAATTAAACCATTTTAAATAATCTCCATATGACTGGTGATCGTGCCAGTTATAGCCACCAACTACTTCTTGAAGATCCTGACTGCTCAGCTCTTTAAATTGATTCATGAGAAGCGTCTCCTTTGTGTTTTGACCCTTTAATTGGAATAGCTCATCAGTTACTAGTACTAGCTTTGTAAAAACAAACTGTAAGTAACAAGGTATCCAATTTTGAATTTACAAACGTATTTGGCACTGGCAAGAACCTTAGTATAATGTCTTAGTTCTCAGTTATTCGCGAGAGGCCAGATTGTCTTTGTTTCTTCTAGGTTGACTTTAATCGCACCCCAGTTAGTCATTTTATGCAACCTAAAAACTTTAATGCGAGTCTTCGTCAGTATCGTGATTAGTACCATGATTGTCAGAAAAAAGAGACTTGTCTGTAAAGTCGGCCATGTATAATCCATTCCAGCTGGCTAGTTGACTAATGTCTTCTAATTTCATAAAAATTTGTTCCTCTTTTTTTGAAAAATGAATATTTGTAAAGCCGACAATGTTAACATAATTGACTAGCCTGTTAACAAGTGACTCAGGAGCATGCACATGATCTAGCTTTTTGTACACCTGCATCAACACGCCGGTGAGGTTATAAAGTTCGGAAGATTGAGCTTTATGCTTAACCAAACTATTATATAGTTCATGTACATATTGTTTGGATTGCCTTCTTACATTAGAGCTATTCAATATAATAACCTTCTTAATGATTTGTGATTGTAACAGAGCCCATGTGAATTTCTTTAACAACTGCTGACGCCTTGCCAGAAGCGTTTCCTGTTGAAGGTGTAGAAAATGATTCCAAGTTCTTGTAGAATACCAGGCCAAAAGCAGATTTTGATCTCATTTGGACACCAGCATGAGATTCTATCTGGTATAAGATTTCCATCTGGTAAATTAGTTAACAATTATTATATAAATGATCGCCTCCAAAGATTAGCCATGCCTAAACTTTACGATGCAAAGGTAACACCGATTATTTTGCGTGTCAAACAATAAATGGGGTTTACGAAAACTTTTTAATAAAACGAATAATTCAAACGTTGAAATATATCCATTTACAACAGACTATATTAATAAATAAATTTTTTATATTAAATAAATAATCTTAGACGGGCATAAACTTCTTAGCATTGTATGCAGACTCGCAATAGGTAGCCGTCTTTTTGCGCTACAGTAAAGTGTTATTAAGTGCTTAGCATGAATAAACACAGCAATTCCCTTTGGTATACCCACCTTAGCAAAGAAAAGTTCACAAGCTTGATGAACTATGACGAAAATTGGCGCTTTTTTTGACGAAGTTTCAATCACTTTGCCAACCCTTGGCGCGTGGAATGAAAGCGCTTATCATAAAAACCGTAGTCAGCTGATGAAATTAACGAGATGGTAACTAGACAAGCAGCACATGTGGAGGCAAAAGAAATGACAAACATGGCATTCCCGAAGATTGGTATTCGTCCGACGATTGATGGTCGGCGGCGTGGCATTCGTGAATCATTGGAAGATCAAACGATGAAGATGGCGCATTCGGTGGCGGATCTTTTGGCGGCGACGCTTAAATATCCGGACGGGTCGCCGGTGCAGACGGTGATTTCTGACACGACCATCGGCGGGGTTAAAGAAGCCGCGATGTCGAAAGAAAAGTTCGATCGCGCTGGAGTGTGCGGCACGATTACGGTGACCCCATGCTGGTGCTATGGCAGTGAAACGATGGATATGTCACCGGACCTGCCGCACGCAATTTGGGGCTTCAATGGCACTGAGCGTCCAGGCGCCGTTTATCTGGCGGCCGTGTTAGCGGCGCATGCTCAGAAAGGGATTCCGGCGTTCGGCATTTATGGTCATGATGTGCAAGACGCCGACGATACCAGCATTCCTGACGATGTCAAAACCAAACTGATTCGGTTTGCCAAAGGTGCGCTGGCGACCGGCATCATGCGCAACAAGAGTTACCTGTCGATCGGTAGTGTTGCGATGGGAATTGCCGGCTCGACCGTTGACCCTGATTTCTTCCAGGAATACTTAGGCATGCGTAACGAATATGTGGACATGACGGAAATTGTTCGCCGCTGGGACGAAGGCATTTACGACAAGGAAGAATTTGAAAAGGCTTTGGCCTGGGCTGAAAAGAATACCCCGATTGGTCCGGATCTTTACAACGAAGACGATCCGAACAAATTTACCGACGAACAAAAACATGAGCAACTTGTTGCTTGTGTAAAAATGACCATGATTGCTCGTGACCTCATGGATGGCAATAAGAAACTTGCCGACATGGGTTTCAAGGAAGAAGCAGAAGGGCACAACGCGATTGCGGCCGGCTTCCAAGGGCAACGGCAGTGGACGGATCATTTTCCTAATGGCGACTACATGGAAGCCTTCATGAATTCCCAGTATGACTGGAATGGTATTCATCAGCCGCATGTTTTTGCGACCGAAAATGATTCATTGAATGCGACCTCCATGTTGTTCAACTACCTGTTGACCAACACGCCGCAGATTTTTGCTGATGTGCGGACGTACTGGAGCCCTGAAGCCGTTGAGCGTGTCACTGGCACCAAACTTGAAGGGGTAGCCAAGAATGGATTCTTGCATCTTTCTAACTCCGGTGCCCAAACGCTTGATGCGACCGGTCAGGAGACAATTGACGGCCAGCCGGCGATCAAGCCGTTCTATGACTTAAGCGAAGAAGAAGCTCAGGCCAATCTTGACCACACTCGTTGGATTCCGGCTAACATTGGCTACTTCCGTGGCGGTGGCTTTTCATCTAACTATGTCACCCGCGGCGGTGAAAAGGGCATGCCAGTCACCATGGCCCGCCTGAATCTGGTCAAGGGTGTGGGTCCGGAATTACAGGTGGCAGAAGGCTATGCCGTTGATTTGCCGGAAAATGTTTTCGACATCATTAATAAGCGGACCGATCCGGGTTGGCCATCAACGTTCTTTGTACCGATTTTAACCGGTCATGGTGCCTTTAAGTCGGTTTATGACGTGATGGACAACTGGGGAGCTAACCACGGGGCCATCAGTTATGGGCATATCGGTGCTGATTTGATTACCTTAGCTTCGATTTTGCGGATTCCGGTGAATATGCACAATGTTCCTGAAGCCGACATTTTCCGGCCGCGGGCATGGTCGTCACTAGGCACGGAAAATCTAGAAGCGGCAGACTTCAATGCCTGCAAGAACTTTGGCCCGTTATACAAATAGCTGGGGAAATGAGTGATAACCATGGCAATAACAAATTTAATTGCCGTCGATCTGGGCGCGAGTTCCGGTCGCTTGATTTCCGGCCAGTTTGATGGTGACCAAATTCACTTAAAAGAACAGTTTCGCTTTTCCAATCAATCAGTGGCGGTGAATGGTCATCTGTATTGGGATTATCTGAAAATTTTCCAGGAAATCAAGTATGGCCTGGCCATTGCGCGGCGGGATCTCGGGCGGATCGACGGCATGAGTATTGATACTTGGGGCGTTGATTATGGCATCTTGAGTCAACGCGGTGAGCTGTTATTTGCCCCGCACAGTTACCGAGATTCGCGAACCGACGCCGTCAAAAAGGCATTTTATCAGCGCATGAGTCCGTGCAAGCTGTTTCTGGAAACCGGTAATCAGGCGGCCATGATTAATACCAATGTGCAGCTTTTTGCCGATGTGACCCGTTATCCGTTTTTGCTGACGGAAGGTGCGGATGTGTTGATGATGCCGAATCTGATTGGGTATTTCTTCACCGGGGTCAAACAGACCGATTTTACGATTGCCAGCACCAGTGGTTTGCTTGATGTTGCCAATCGTGACTGGGATGAAGCGGTTTTGCATAAGTTAGGTATTCCGCGGAGCTGGTTTGGTCAGTTGGTGACAGGCGGCGCCGTGCTGGGACCATTGCGACCGGAGATTCAGGCGGAATTGCAGCTGAATGAGGATATGCAGGTCATCAATGGTGTCGGGCATGATACCGCCGCGGCGGTGTTGGCGCTGCCGCTGACGCCGGAAGATTGGCAACAAACCGCGTTTATCAGTTGTGGCACTTGGTCCATCATCGGCCGCAAAACCGCCAAGCCGATCGTGTCACTGGCAGCCGCTGATGCCGGCTTGACCAATGAAGGCTGCTTTGACGGCAGCAATCGCCTATTACAAAACGTGACCGGCCTGTGGATCGTGCAGGAGTTGCAACGGGAATGGTCGTATCAAGGCGAGATGGTTGATTTTGGCAAAATGACGGCAGAATCGCAGGCGGCTGAATCCCTGCACAGCTACATTGACCCGAATCATCCGTTGTTCACCGGTCCGAGTCGGATGGAAGAAAAAATTGAAGCCTTCCTGCACCAAACCGGTCAGCCGTTGCCGCAAAGCCGCGGTCAGTTGGTGCGCACGGTTTTGGAAAGTCTGGCCATGACGTATCGGCAAACTATTTTCAACTTGGAACAAGCTGCGGAAATGCCGCTGACGAAGATCCACATGTTCGGTGGCGGAATCCAGAATCAGTTGTTAGTGCAGCTAACGGCGGATCTGACCCAAATGCCGGTCAGCGCCGGGCCGATCGAAGCCAGTGTGACCGGAAACATTGTGTCGCAGCTGCTGGTGCTGAAAAAATTAGCGCCGGAAGACGTGGCCGCAACCATGAAGCGGTCGTATACCGTTTCAACCATTCAGCCGCAAGCAGTGCCGGATCTTGACGCGCACTTCAAGGCGTTTCAACAGATGGTGGAGAAAGGCAAGGCCGTAGCGGCTGAGTTACCACCAAAAATGGAGGCGAAGTGATATGGGGACGACATCGAAGCAACCTGTCACCAAACCGGCAACGAAACCGATTGTGTACCTGTTTGCCATTCTGGGCGGCTTTGCAGGGCTGTTATATGGCTACGATTCAGGCGCCATTTCGCTGGCCTTGCCGTCGATTACCACCGCATTTGGCTTAAATTCAGCAGAAAAAGGTTTGGTTGTTTCGTTTCTGCTGTTCGGCGCGTTGCCGTCTATCGTAGTTTTTACCGCGATGGAAAAGAAAATTGAACGCCGCAATGTTTTAGTCCTCGGCGGCATCATTTTCATCGCCGGCAGTATTTTCAGCGCGTTATCAACAGATACGGTGATGCTGATGATTGCCCGCTTTGTCCTCGGGGTTGCGGCGGGGATCGCCAATATGTATGGCCTGATCTATCTTTCTGAATTGGCGCCAGCGCATATTCGCGGGTTAATGTCATCGCTTTACCAATTGAGTGTCAATGTCGGGATTCTGGCGGCTTATGCCGTTGGTGCCTATAACCTGCCGACTGATAGTTGGCGGTGGACGCTGGGTCTCGGGGCAGTGCCGGCAGCGGTTTTTGCCATTGGCATGATGTTGTCGCCGCAAAGTCCGCGTTGGTTGATTCGTGATCAGAAAGTTGACAAGGCGCGTAAGGTTTTAAAACGGGTCCGTGCCACTGACGATGAAGTCGAATCGGAAATTCAGGATATTCAAGATAGTTCGAGGTCCCAAGAAGCCGGGATGCGTGAGCTGTTTGGCGCTTTTAGACCGGCGATGTTGTTGCTGTTTACCTTGACCTTTTTCCAGGTGTTTACCGGTATCAACGCCGCGGTGTATTATGCACCCGAGATTTTCCACAACTTAGGGATGGCCAATGCCAGTATCATCGCCGATTTCGCAGTCGGTAGCGCCTTGGTGATTTCAACCTTGATGTCGCTGCCGTTTATTGATCGGTTGGGGCGGAAAAAGTTACTGGAAATCAGTCTCGCCGGTCAAGTGCCGCCTGCTATCGTGCTATGTCTGTGGTCTAACGATGCCACGATTGCGATTATTGCGATCTTCGTGTATGTCTTTGCTTTCGGGTTTGGATTAGGACCGGTCTTTTGGTCATATGTGCCGGAGATTCTTCCATTAAAAGCGCGGGCATTGGGGATGGGCGTCATTACGTTTACGCAGTATCTGTTTAATGGCCTACTGTCGTTGATTTTCCCGATGATGCTGGAAGCGATGGGCATTAACGTCTTTTACATTTTTGCGGCGTTGTCGGCGCTGGCGGTGGTTTATATTCACCGGAACGTCTTGGAGACTAAGGGGCGGACGCTGGAAGATATCGAACATTATTGGGAAACGAAGCATGCGTGAGAGGGTGAAGTGATGCTGAAGCATATTCCAAAACAGTTGTCACCGGCGCTGGTTGAGGCGCTGATGGAGATGGGGCATGGCGACGAGATTTTGTTGGCGGATGCTAATTATCCGGCGCGAACGAATAATGCGCGGGTGATTCGAGCTGATGGGCTGACGATTCCGACGCTGTTGCAAGGCATTTTGACGCTGATGCCGCTGGATCCGTATGCGGATTATCAGGCGGTGGTTCAAGCGGTGGTGCCGGGTGATAAGAATGTTCCGGAAGGTGAGCCACCGATCTGGCACGACTATCGCGCCGAGCTCGCCAAGGCGTTTCCGGACTTTCACCTGAAGTCGCTGGAGCGGTTTGATTTTTACGATCATTCCAAGCAGTGCTTCGCCATTGTGCAAACTGGTGAGCAGGCGTTGTACGGGAATTTGATTTTGAAAAAGGGTGTCATTGCGTAGCGGTAAGGTGATGTACTGAAAAGCGTAGGCTGTAGATTACTTGTCGTGCCAAACTCCGCAATCTCCGGCGGGTGCTGGGCTGGAACGTGGTGGGCACGACTTAGAGCCTCTGCAAGCCCGGCAGAGTCTCTAAGCTCGGCCTTGTACTACGCCGGGAAGATCACCCGGCTAGTACAATCTCACCACTGAGCCCGCCCCCGCCTCCGATTGCTTCGCCTTGGCACTACTAGGTCTTTCTAGCTTCTCGAATTAGCAAGTGAAACTTTTGATAATCAAAAAGACCGAACATTTCCATCTGGGAGTGTTCGGCTTTTTGCGGCTTAGCACAATTGAGCCGTTGCCGCTGAATTAAAAAAGCCGCTTCATCCTGGGTGTCTTTTGACACAACTGGGATAAAGCGGCAGTGGGGCTGAATCATCGCCTATTTGACGGTGCTGGCTGGCGCGACTTCGCCTGGCTGCATTTCGCTGGCTGGGCGTTGGGGATTTTTTGGTAACGGGACTTGCTTGGCTTTGATCGGGATGCCGGGGACGGCGATGGGTGGGACTTCTTTGTAGGGTTTTTGATAATTTTGGCCGCAGGAGTGGTAGTCGTCGAGTAAGCCCAATTTGATGAAGATAGCTTGTTGATAGGCGATGCGGGCGTTCCATTCCAAGGTTTCCATGATGCGGGCCGCAATGTGGAGGTCGGTGCTGGTGATGAGGATGCCGTGGCTGTCTAATAGGAAGACATTTTCCATTGCCTTGTCGCCGATTTCTTTCAACGCCGTGTAGACGGTGTTGGCGAGTTCCATGGACGTTGCCGGGGCAAATGGTAGCACGCGGATGCGGCCTAGCTCGCGGGTGGCTTCGGTGACGTTGGGCATGTCAAGTCCGGCAGTGGCCCAGAACATGGACTCTTCTGCGTGCGAATGATAAACGCAGCGAATGCCCGGGTGTGCGTTGTAGGCTTTCTCGTGCATGTTGACTTCGCGCGTCACGTCGCCGACACCATCGATTTTTTGGCCGGTTTCGGCATCGATGACCAGAATCTGCGCCGGATGTAGTTCGGAGTAGTAAGTTTCGGACATAAACGTCGGCGTCATGAGGATGTAGGGATGTTCCTGTTCGTCAAAAACCTTGACCGACATGTTGCCGCCTGCGACGTTGGTATCTTTGCGATCGAACATGACTCTGACTGTATGGGCAAGATCGTCACGTTCCGCCTGAAACATCATTTCCATTTTGAATAACTTCCTTCCATGATTGATTACCGTCATTATAGTTGAAAACGCTGTCGTAGCGGCGCTTGGCGAACAATCTGGCTAAAGCGCGGGAAACGCGGCAAAGAAGCTTCATAATTCGCCACAAAGCGTCATTTCTTGCAACCGCTTTCTCAGCCCTTTAAACTGGTTAAGGGTGAATAGGGGGACGATATTGTGTTTAAAAATGAAAGGCTCAATCGGATCATGACGATTCTGGAGCATAAAAAAGTGGTGAGCACGACGGATTTGGAGAAAACCTTATTTGTCAGCAATTCCACATTGCGCCGGGATTTAATGACTTTAGAGCGATTGGACAAGGTGCATCGTAGTTTTGGTTATGTTGAATTGGTGAAAGCAGACAATCTGGAATTGCCGTATCTGTTTCGGGGACAGGAGCGAGCGCCGGAGAAGCATCGAATTGCCGCCACGGCGAGTGTATTTCTCGGGGATAATCAGGCTATTTTCATTGATTCAAGCTCAACAGCGTCTTTTTTGGCACCATTCCTTGCCAAACTGAATCATGTCATCGTGATTACCAATGGGTTGCGGGTCGCGGTTGAACTTGATGGATTGCCGAGCATCAAGACCTTTGTCACTGGTGGGCGGTTGCGCAACGGCGCGGGTTCGATTATCGGGGATGATGCGATTGGGTTTCTCAATAATTTTCGGGCGAATCTGTTCTTTATGTCCTGTGTCGGCTTAACTAACGATGGCGTCTTCATGTCCAGCCAGGAACAGTCCAGCGTAAAGCGCGCCATGATGCAACATGCGGAGAAAACGATTTTGTTGTGCGATCACTCAAAATACAACGTTAAAAGCTATTACCGCCTGTGCCACGAAGATGAGCTGGAAGCCGTCGTCTCGGACGCGCGCCCGGATCAACCACTGGCGACGAGTTTGGAAAAAGCGGGCGTTGAGGTGCTGGTTTAAAGGCGCGTTAAAATGCCTGCTGAGCGAGCCGTTTGCTTGAATAATCCTTATCATTGAATAACAATGGTTGTGCACAATCTAATAACTGAATAATAGCGTCTAGCCGGTTTCTAACCGCGCCGGTTCACGCTCATATTAACGCGTTCACCAGCCCAGAAACCTGCGTGTAAGGACCTCGGTCGCAATGGTCAAAGCCCGACCATCACGCCCGAGGCCACTTACACTCCGGTTTCTAACCGGGCTGGTTCACGCTCAGGAGGGATTTTCATCATGACAGATAAACTAACCACAGGCGAAGGTCAGGCGTGGGCGGATAATAATCATAGTTTGACCGCTGGCGAACGTGGGCCGGTGTTGTTGCAGGATTATCAATTGTTGGAGAAACTGGCCCATTTTAACCGAGAACGCATTCCGGAACGTGTTGTGCATGCGAAAGGCGCAGGTGCCAAAGGTGTGTTCAAGTTGACGCATGACATGAAGGCGTACACAAAGGCGGACCTGTTTAATGGCGTTGGCAAAGAGACGCCGATTTTATTGCGGTTTTCGCAGGTTGCTGGTGAAAGCGGGTATCCCGACACGATTCGCGATGTTCGCGGGTTTGCGCTGAAGTTTTACACGCAAGCCGGTAATTATGACATCGTCGGCAACAATACGCCGGTCTTTTTCGTCAATGATCCGTTGAAGTTTCCTGATTTCATTCATTCGCAAAAGCGGGATCCGCGCACGCATCGGCGCGATAACAACATGCAGTGGGATTTCTGGGCGCACTCACCGGAAAGCACCCATCAAGTGACTTATCTGATGGGCGACCGTGGCAATCCCGCGAGCTATCGCACCATGAACGGTTATGGCAGCCACACCTTTAAGTGGGTTAACGCACAAGGCGAGGCTTACTGGGTTAAGTATCACTTCATCAGCCAACAAGGCGTCCAGAATATGACCGATGAAGTAGCTGCCAAAATAGCCGGAACCGATACTGATTATCTGCAAAATGATTTGTTTAGTGCCATTGAAACTGGCAACTTCCCCAAGTGGACGGTCTATGTCCAGATTCTGCCGTATCAGGAAGGTTTGGATTATAAGTACGATATTTTTGATGTCACCAAAGTGGTTTCTCACCACGACTATCCGCTGATTGAAGTCGGTGAGTTTACCCTGAATGAAAACCCGGAAAACTATTTTACCGATGTCGAAGAAGCAGCTTTTTCACCGGCCAATTTTGTTCCTGGGATTGAAGCATCTCCGGATAAGTTGCTGCAAGGGCGATTGTTTGGGTACAAGGATGCGGAGCGCTATCGACTCGGCGCCAATTACGAGCAACTGCCGGTCAATCGGCCGTTGAATCCGGTGCACAATTATGCGCGTGATGGTTTCATGGCTGCCAAGCAGGATCGGTCGGTTAATTACGAGCCTAATTCACATGGCGGTCCTGAAGAAGACCACAGCGCTCGGATCCATCAAGATACTGTTAGTGGCAAAATCGGCAACTATAAGCCTTACGATGAAGATAACTTCTCGGCAGCCGGCCGCTTGTATCGCGTCATGAGCGAAGACGAACGCACCCGCCTAGTCACAACGATTGTCAATAACCTCAAGCAGGTAACGAGCCAGGAAGTCCGCGTCCTCGCTGCGCATAATTTCTACAAAGCCGATCCTGAATATGGTAGTCGCATTGCTGAACAACTCGGGCTGTCGCTGGAAGACGTGAAGGCGGGTAAAGCCGAAGCCTAAAGCCAGGATTTATGCAACCAAGTGTCAGCGAATGATAGCAAAAGAAAAAGCTGAGATAAAAAGTCACACCTGTTCAGTTTCGACAGGGAGACTTTTCATCTCAGCCTTTTTAGGTTTCGAGATTAGCCGATATGGCGATTAAGCATCGTGACTTGCGGCCTGGGTTTGGGCATGTCTGGTTTTTAAGCCGATCGCAATCGCAAGATCACCGATGATTGCCAGGATTAATAAGAACCAAAAGGCGTGTAACGCGCCAACCGCGGTTGTGTGTGCCGTGGTCTTAGGCACTTGCGCCAAGGCAACAATCAAAGAGACACATGCGGTTCCCAAGGCAGCGGCAAATTGCTGCAAGGTGTTGAAAATTGCATTGCCATCTGTTGTTTCGGCTTTGGCTAGCTGCGCTTGGCCGCTGGTCATGATGTTCCCCATGGCAAAGCCGGTCCCTAACATGACAGCTGCATAACCAAGCATCAACATGACCGGCGTGGCTGTCAAGGCAGTGACTAACAAAAGCAGAATCCCAACCAGCTGCAAAGCTAAGCCAATAAAAATCGGCTTGGCCGGCCCCAAATTGTCATATAATTTACCACTCATTGGTGCCATTAAAGCTCCTAATGCCGCGCCGGGAAGCAGGAGCAGTCCGGCGACTAATGAACTTGTGTGGTTGACTAATTGCAGGTAGTTAGGCAACACAAACGCAAAGCCGACGTTCACGATCTGAATGATAAGAAACGTGATGACGTGCCAATCAAACGAGGCGTTGGTCAAAAGGCGTAGATTGATTAAAGGTTCTTTGACATGCAAGGAACGCAAGGTGTAACCGATGAGGCCTAAGATGGCAACGACGCCGTAAATCGCTGCTTGCCCGGGCGCGTTTTCGATGCGATTAAGGCCTAAGATAGCACCGGCAAAGAAGATCGCGATCAAGAGCCAAGCGATGAAGTCCAAATGAACATGGACCGGCTTGGTGACTTGCGTAATCGAAAGCAGCCCGAGAAACAAGGCAATCACCATGACGACTAGCAGGAAAATAAAGATGAGATGCCAATTTAAATCCACCAAAACCCCGCCATAAGTTGGCCCGAGTGCTGGCGCAATGGCCGTTACCAACGTGCCAATGCCCATCAAAAACCCGATTTTATCCAGCGGTGCCTGCTCCAGAATAATGTTGAACATTAAAGGTAAGGCAATCCCGGTGCCGCAGCCTTGAATCAGCCGACCAATCAGTAAAAGCGCAAAATCATTTGCAACACTACAAATGGCTAAGCCGAGGATGAAAAAAGCCGTTGCGGTTAAGAAAAGCTGCTTGGTGGTGAAGCGGCGTTTTAAAAATCCGGAAATAGGGACAATGATTGACACGACTAACAAATACCCGGTGGTTAGCCATTGAATCGTGCCCGTGTTGACCTGAAATTGTTTCATTAAAGTCGGGAAGGTGACATTCATGGCGGTTTCGATGAGGACACCGCAAAACGCCATGAGGCCAGTGGCGAGAATCGAGAGATACAATTTAGCTGATACTTTTCTTGTCATAAAAACCTCCGTTGTGTATAGTTCTATATAGAACTATATGTTACTATAGCGACTTATTTTTCTGAAAGCAAGTTATTCAGGCAGATGGCTGGTTTTGGACCAGCAGTAATTCAGATAATGGAGGATATAATGACTGATTCGATAGGTATCTTGGTCAAGAAACTGAATAACGATCTGCAACGATATGCAGATCGCGAGGCCAAACAAATGGGATTAACGCAGGTGCAGATGAGCATCATCGATTTTTTGGCGCGCAACGGTTCGCACCGCAGCCTTTACCAAACCGATGTTGAGCGGGAATTCAATATTCAAAAGTCATCGGCGACGGCACTGTTACAGCTTATGGAGCGCAAAGCACTGATCGTTCGAACGCCTTCAAAAGAGGACGCTCGGTATAAAGCGATTCAGCTTACCCCTAAAGCGGAACAAGATGCGGCGCATATTCGTGCGTACTTTGAACAAACCGATGCTTTTTTGCGAGATGCTTTGGGTGAGAATGCGGATGTCGTGGTGACGGCGCTCAAGCAGTTGCAGCAGGTGATGGCAGGCAAGCTTGCGCAGGTGGACAGGTGATAACCTGAGAGCAGCAGGTGAAGTTACCAGAAAGCTAGTTCACGGCAGATGTTTTCGTCGCATTTTCATCTATGCAAGTAACGGGTCAAAAGAATTGCAAATAGCAATCAGCCATCATAATATTTGAGCATGAAGAAACTGAACCAAGTTTACCGACATGGTGGTATTTTGCGATGGTTACTGATTGAAAAAGGGGGCAATGAATCATGGCGCGTACGAAGAAAATGCTGCTCGTCGTCGGCGCACTTATTGCGATCAGTGTGGTAGCGCTGCTTTCGATTCACAATGAATGGACGGATCGAATCAATCCGTTTATCAGCGAAGAAACAAGCTTTGCCAAAGTTCCTTTAAAGACCCAGACCTATCAGGACGTTAAGATTTACTCGAAAACCGGCAAAAAGCTTTCTTATACGTTAAAGCACGTCAAAGGCTATGATGCCACGCAGCAATATGCTGCCATTCAACACAAAGGCCAGTACGTGAAGCATCTTTCGTACGTTGCTAAAGCGCCGTTTGTCGAATGATTTAAATGGTACATCGGAATGAAACAAGCCCTCTGGTCGAGCGCCGTTACGGCATCTCGATCAGGGGGCTTGTTGCGTTACTTTTGGAGGATTTTCAGGTTGCTGACTTTACTTAAGAACGTTTGCGTTTTTTACCTGTCAGCGCAAAGCCAAACATGCTTAGGATGAACGCACCCAGGGCAGCTAAGCCGGTTGCTGGTTTATCACCGGTTCGCGGTAATGAGGAGGTTGGCGTTAGCGTGGTTGACAGTGGCCGCGTTGTTGTCGATCGCGGATCAACGGTCAGTGGTTTTTGTGCTGGATCAGGAGTTGGTGTTTTGGCTGTGCCTGGCACGTACTGGGCGTCGATTTTCTTGATACCGTCAGCGAGTGCGGCATTTAAGGCGTCGGCATCCATGGCTTTTGCTAGGGCTTCTTTAGCTAGTGTTGTTTCGTGATCCACCTTAGCCTTCTGATCGTTTTTTTCCGTATCGGTCAGCAACGGGTCGTTGTCGATTTGCTGTTTAACTTTAGCCGCTTCTTTGTCAATTTCGGTAGTGGCAGTCGAGCGTTGATCGGCTAAAGATTTGCCAGGTTGGTGCTGGGCGTCAATGTTAGCTTTGCCAGTTTCAAAAGCCTGATTAACCTCATCAGGAGTCGTGGCAGCGTCAATGGCGGCCTGGCCGTCTTTGCGCGCCTTGTCAACGTTTTCGGCCTGTTGTTGTTTTTCGGTCGTCGTCAGGGTTGGGTCATTTTGGATGTCCTGCTTAACTTTTGCTGCTTCTTCATCCAGTGATTTCTTTTGGACGGTTTTTTGCTCATCGAGCGTTTTGCCCGGCTGATGGGCGTTGTCGATATTGATTTTGCCGGTTTCAAACGCCTGGTTGATGTCGTCAGCATCGGTCGCAGCATCAATGGCGGCTTGGCCATCTTTGCGTGCCTTGTCAACGCTTTCACTTTGCTGTTGCTTTTCAGCGGTGGTGAGGGTCGGATCGCCTTGGATATCCTTTTTAACTTTGGCTGCTTCCTCATCCAGTGACTTCTTCTGGGCGGCTTTTAGATCATCGAGCGATTTGCCAGGTTGGTGAGCATTGTCAATGTTGATCTTGCCGGTCTCAAAAGCCTGGTTGATATCATCGACATTTGTAGCGGCATCAATGGCAGCTTGGCCATCTTGGCGCGCTTTGTCAACGTTATCGGCTTGTTGTTGCTTTTCGGCAGTCGTTAGCGTTGGGTCATTTTGGATGTCCTGCTTAACTTTGGCGGCTTCTTCATCAAGTGACTTCTTCTGGGCGGTTTTTTGATCATCAATCAGTTTGCCCGGCTGATGAGCGTTGTCGATGTTGGTTTTACCAGTGTCAAAGGCCTTGTTAATGTCGTCGGCGGTTTTGGCGGCGTCAATGGCTGCCTTGCCGTCCGTTAGTGCCTTGTCAACATTGGCACTTTGTTGCGTCTTTTCCGCGGTTGTGAGTGTTGGGTCATCTTGAATGTCTTTTTTAACTTTGGCGGCTTCTTCATCGAGTGCTTTCTTGCGAGCGGTTTGCTGATCGTCAATCGCGGTGCCCGGTTGATGAGCCTTGTCGATATTTGCTTTCCCGGTGTCAAACGCCTGGTTGATTTCATCAGTGTTCTTAGCGGCGTCAATGGCTGCTTCACCGTCCTTGAACGCCTTGTCGACATTTTCGGACTGTTGTTGCTTCTCGGCAGTCGTTAGCGTTGGGTCATCTTTGATGTCTTGCTTCACTTTAGCAGCTTCATCGGCTAGTGACTTCTTTTGGGCGGCTTTTTGATCATCGATACTTGTGCCTGGTTGATGGGCGTTGTCGATGTTGATTTTGCCAGTGTCAAAGGCCTTGTTGATGTCGTCAGCATTAGTGGCGGCGTCAATCGCGGCGTTGCCGTCTTTGAGGGCCTTGTCGACATTGTCTGTTTGTTGCTGTTTCTCGATAGCGGTCAAAGTTGGATCGTTTTGAATGTCCTGTTTAACTTTGGTCGCTTCTTCATCCAGAAGCTTCTTTTGGGCATTCTTTTGATCTTCAATGGATTTGCCCTGTTGGTGGGCGTTATCAATGTTCACTTTGCCAGTATCGAACGCTTTGTTGATGTCATCGGCATTGGTCGCGGCGTCAATGGCAGCCTCGCCGTCTTTAAGTGCTTGATCAACATTGGCGGCTTGCTGGTCCTTTTCCGCTGTCGTTAGGGCAGGGTCGTCTTGAATATCCTTTTTAACTTTGGCGGCCTCATCGACCAGTGACTTCTTTTGAGCGGCTTTTTGATCATCGAGACTGGTACCCGGTTGGTGAGCGTTGTCAATGTTCACTTTGCCGGTCTCAAAAGCCTGGTTGATGTCGTCGGGATTGGTCGCCGCGTCAATAGCCGCTTCACCATCTTTCAGCGCTTGATCAACGTTTTCGCTTTGCTGCTGCTTTTCAGCATTGGTGAGCGTTGGATCATCTTGAATGTCCTTTTTGACCTTAGCCGCTTCATCGACCAGTGACTTCTTTTGGGCGGCTTTCTGATCATCGATACTTGTGCCTGGTTGGTGAGCATTGTCGATATTGGCCTTGCCGGTGTTGAAAGCTTGATTGATTTCGTCCGCATTCTTGGCGGCGTCAATCGCGGCCTTACCATCTTTGAGCGCTTTATCAGCATTTTCAGTTTGTTGCTTCTTCTCAGCAGTGATCAAGGTCGGATCGTCTTGAATCGCTTGTTTGACTTTAACCGCTTCTTCATCGAGTAGCTTCTTCTTAGCGTCCTTTTGGTCATTGATGTCTGTGCCGGATTTGTGGGCTTGGTCAACGTTTTGCTTGGCATCTGTGAACGCTTTGTTGATCTCGTCAGTGTTGGTTCCGGCGTCAATCGCAGCGCCGCCATCTTTGACTGCTTTATCCACCTCAGCAATTTGCTGGTTTTTCTCAGCTGTTGTCAACGTTGGGTCATCTTTAATCGCTTGTTTGACTTTCTCGCCTTCTTCTTCGAGGGCTTTCTTTTGGTCCTTCTTTTGCTCGTCAAGCGTTCGGCCCGGCTGATAGGCATTGTCGATATTCGTTTTGCCGTCTGAAAATGCTTGGTTGATGCTGTCGGCATCCTTGGCAGCGTCAATGGCGGCTTTGCCATCCTTCAGCGCCTTGTCAACGTCACCGGTTTGTTGCTTTTTCTCGGCAGTGGTCAGCGTCGGATCGCCTTGAATATCCTTTTTAACTTTGGTGGCTTCATTGTCGAGCTCCGTTTTCTTGGCGTTCTTTTGGTCATCAAGCGGTTTGCCGGGCTGATGGATCTTACCGATGGCGGTGATCGCGGTGTCTGCGGCAGTGTTGATGGCATCCGCATTGGTGGCGGCGTCAACAGCTGTTTTGCCGTTTTCGGCAGCTTTATCAACTGCATCAGTTTGCTGTTGCTTTTCAGCAGTTGTTAAAGTTGGGTCGTCTTGAATGGCTTTCTTTGCATTGGTTGCAGCATTGTCAATGGCCGCTTTCTTATCCTTTTTTTGGTCATCAAGCGATTTGCCGGGCTGATGTGCTTTATTGATGTTGGTAATCGCGGTATCAGCGGCAGTTTTGATGTCATCGGCACTGGTTGCGGCATCGATAGCATCTTTGCCAACCGTGGCAGCCTTATCAACCGCATCAATTTGCTGTTGCTTTTCGGCGTTTGTTAAGGTTGGGTCATCTTGAATGTCTTTTTTAGCTTTAGTCGCCGCATTGTCAATAGCCGTTTTCATGGCGGCTTTTTGGGCATCAAGCGGAGTGCCAGTTTGATAGGCCTTATCAATATCAGTGATACCAGCGTCAGCAGCGGTGTTAATGTCATCAGCGGTTTTAGCGTCATTGATATTTTTTAAGCCATCTGTCAAGGCCTGATCAACTGCGGTAGTTTGCGTGGCCTTTTGCGCTTTTGTCAGCGTGACATCGTCTTGAATCTTTTTCTTAACCGCAGTAGCTTCATCCGTCAGCCGTTTTCGTTGGGCGTTTTTCTGATCCTCAAGTGGTTTGCCGGCTTGATGGGCGTTGTCGATGTTGGCTTGACTGGTTGTGGCTGCCTGGCTGATCGCATCAGCTGTGGCGGCGTTATCAATATCTTGGTTACCTTGATTAAACGCATCAGTGGCATTTTTGATTTGTGGTTTTTTCTGTGCGGTCGTCAAAGTGGGATCATTATTAATATCGTTAACAACTTGATCGTATTTGTCCTTCAAGGCTTTCTTTTGAGCCTTTTTCTGCTCATCCAAGGAAAGGCCAGGTTGATGGGCTTTTTGAATATTGGCCAAGCCGGTATCGGCAGCGGTAGTGATGTCGTCGGCATTGTCGGCCTTATCAATCGCGTCTTTGCCAGTGGTTAGGGCTTTGTCAACGTTATCGGTTTGAGCCTTCTTCTCGTCAGTAGTTAAGGTTGGATCGTTCTGAATGTCTTGCCTAACTTGTTTTGCCGCGTCTTCTAATGCCTGCTTTTTTGCATTTTTTTGTGCATCAAGCGTGGCGCCAGGTTGATGGGCGTCGTCAATGGCCTTTTTCCCATTTAAAAATGCTTGGTCAACTTTATCCGCATCAGTTGCACCGTCAATCGCTGTATTGCCATTGGTAAGAGCCGTATCAGCATTACCCCGCTGCTGGTTCTTCTGGTCGGAAGTCAGCGTCGGATCGTTGTTGATCGCGGTGATGATGTTATTGTGTTCTGTTTTCAGCTCCGCCTTTTTATTTGCTTTTCGTTGATCTAGTGGTAGCCCAGACTGGTGAACCGCAATAATGAGTGGCTTATTGGTATCAAAAGCGTGGACGGCATCAGGCGTTGTGGTTGCAGCATCAATTGCATCCTGGCCTGTTTTGAGAGCAGTGTTAATGTCGGTGACTTGCTTTTGACGTTCCGGAGTCGTTAGCGTCGGGTCGCTATTCACAGCTGCTTTTTGAGTATCTGCTTCAGTTGCTAATCGGTTTTTCAAATCAGCTTTAACCGCATCCAGTCCAGGAGTGTACGTGAATGATTCAAAATCGAACAGATGCTGATTGGATTGATCGCCAGTTGAACCAATAATAAACATGGATAGTTGATCGTTTTGAATATACGGCTTAGCATCAAATGAAATTGATTTGTTGCCATAAGCAACCGTCAACCGCTTAGAATCGCCATTGTAATCGACGAGCAATGGTAGATATTGGCCCTTTGGATCCTCGAGTTTTTGATAAAATTCGCCTTCTGCTCCTTCGATGCTTTTAACTTTACCCAGTGGGCCTACTGTTTGAATAACGCGCATCTGGGGATAGTCGGCTTCAACACCTGGGTCTTTGAAATAAGCACCAGTGTCTTCCTGGCCATTGTAATACTCGTCAAACTTGACCCCAAAAGCATTCTTTAATGTGCCGATGCCAAATGCGTTCCCGGCCTTACCGGTTTTACCCGGATCTTCATCAGCAAAGCCGAATGCAACGCCATCTGCCGCGTTAGCCTTGGTTCCAAGGAAAAGCCTGCCTTGAAATTTAAAACTTTTATTCATATCAATTTTCGTCTTTAACGCAGCAGTCCCTATTTGGCCTGGTGCGTCAGGGGTTAACTGAACCTGAAAACCTAATTGACCTGATGGATAGGCAATAGCAGAACCTTGGCTTGGATCCGTGCCTCCTCCCAAACGGAAAAAGTTCAAGAACTCATCAGGTTTAACAGTAGCGGTGATATCAGTCGGTGTGGTATCCGCGTATACCGGTACAGCTTCAAAAATCTGCGGAATGGTGATAACCCCAAACGTTCCGAGTGAAATCGAAATCAAAGCGGTAACCCAGAATTTACCGCTCTTATAGCGTTTATAGTGCACTTTACTTTCCATTTTTTCTACCCCTCATTAAAGTTGTGATAATGCGTTGCTGTCTGTTTTTATACAAGTAGAATAGCACATATTATTTTTATATGGAAGCGCTTTATAATATAAAATATTATTAAGTGGTATATTTAGGAAACCATATTGTATGCTAATTTTCGAACAGCTTATTTTGCAAAACTGATATATCCGAAAACTTTCGTAGGACATGCCATTAATGACAATAATGAATAACTATAATCGAATACTGATTAACCGAGTTGCTATAAAAGTAACCATGAGAATCTCGATAATAAATAAGTCAAAATTTTCAGAGCCGTTGACGAAAATTTGTGGGCATGCAATATAATAGCCAGTACGTGAAGCATCTTTCGTACGTTACTAAAGCGCCATTTGTCGAATGATTGAGGCAGCAACTTGGAATGAAACAAGCCCTCTGGTCGAGCGCCGTTATGGCATTTCGATCAGGGGGCTTGTTGAGTTACTTATGGAGGATTTTCTGGTGTCTTTACTTTAAGAACGTTTGCGTTTTTTGCCTGATAGCGCAAAGCCGAACATGCTTAGGATGAACGCACCCAGAGCAGCTAAGCCGGTCGCAGGTTTGTCGCCGGTTCGCGGCAATGGGGAGGTTGGCGCTTGCGTGGTTGATAGTGGCTGGGTCGGCGTCGGGCGTGGATCAACCGTTATCGGCCCTGGTGTTGGATCGGGGGCTGGGGCTGTGCCTGGTACGTACTGGGCGTCGATTTTCGTGATGCCGTCAGCAAGTGCGGCATTTAGAGCTTCCGCATCAATCGCTTGCGCCAGCGCCTCCTTAGCCAGTGCTGCTTCGCGATCCACGTTGGCTTTTTGTTCGGCTTTCTGGGCATCGGTTAGCAGCGGGTCGTTGTCGATTTGTTGTTTGACTTTAGCCGCTTCTTTGTCAATTTCGGCGGTTGCTGCCAAGCGCTGGTCTGCCAATGATTTGCCAGGTTGATGCTGGGCGTCGATATTGGCTTTGCCGGTTGTAAATGCCGTGTTGACGCTGTCGGCATCCTGCGCTTGGTCGATTGCCTTTTGGCCGTCTACCAGTGCTTTGTCAACATTCTCTGACTGTTGCTGTTTTTCCGCGGTCGTGAGGGTTGGATCAGCTTGGATTTCCTTTTTAACTTTGGCGGCTTCATCGGCTAGGGATTGCTTCTGGGCCGTCTTTTGATCGTCAAGCGTTTTGCCCGGTTGGTGCGCCTTGTCGATATTGATCTTGCCGGTAGCAAACGCTTGGTTGGCCTCATCGGCATTGGTGGCGGCGTCAATGGCAGCAGTGCCATCTTTGAGTGCCTTGTCGACGTTTTCGGTTTGCTGTTTCTTTTCCGCGGCGGTCAGGGTTGGGTCATTTTGAATGTCCTGCTTAACTTTAGCGGCTTCTTCATTGAGTGACTGCTTCTGAGCGGCTTTTTGGTCATCGATCGTTTTGCCTGGTCGATGGGCGTTGTCGATATTGATTTTACCGGTATCAAACGCCTTGTTGATGTCGTCCGCGTTCGTCGCCGCATCAATGGCTGCTTTGCCGTCTTTGAGCGCCTGGTCAACATCGGCGGTTTGTTGCTGTTTTTCGGCCGTTGTTAGGGTCGGGTCGTCAAGGATCGCTTGCTTAACTTTGGCCGCTTCCTCATCGAGTGCCTTCTTCCGGGCGGCTTGTTGATCGTTGATAGCGGTGCCTGGCTGATGGGCGTTGTCGATGTTGATCTTGCCAGTGTCAAACGCTTTGTTGATGTCATCGGCGTTCGTCGCCGCATCAATCGCCGCTTCGCCATCTTTGAGAGCTTTATCGACATTTTCTGACTGATGTTGTTTCTCCGCGGTCGTTAGCGTTGGGTCAGCTTGGATTTCCTGCTTTACTTTAGCAGCTTCATCAGCCAGTGACTTCTTTTGGGCTTCTTTTTGGCCATCGAGACTCGTGCCTGGTTGATGGGCGTTGTCGATGTTGGTTTTGCCGGTGTCAAACGCCTCGTTGATGTCATCAGCATTGGTAGCGGCGTCGATCGCGGCGTTGCCGTCTTTGAGAGCCTTGTCGACGTTTTCTGTTTGTTGCTGTTTCTCCACGGCGGTCAAGGTCGGATCGTTTTGAATGTCCTGCTTAACTTTGGCGGCTTCCTCATCCAGCAGCTTCTTTTGGGCATTCTTTTGATCGTCAATGGATTTGCCTGGTTGATGAGCGTTGTCAATGTTCACTTTGCCAGTATCGAACGCTTTGTTGATGTCATCGGCATTGGTCGCGGCGTCAATGGCGGCTTCACCATCTTTGAACGCTTGGTCAACGTTGGCAGTTTGCTGATTCTTTTCCGCTGTGGTTAAGGTTGGATCATCTTGAATCTCTTGTTTAACTTTGGCGGCTTCTTCAGCAAGTGACTTCTTCTGAGCATCTTTTTGGTCATTGACTGCTGTGCCGGGCTTGTGAGCATTGTCGATGTTGATTTTACCGATGTCAAAGGCTTGGTTGACTTCATCAGCAGTCGTGGCCGCGTCGATGGCAGCTTCGCCGGCTTTGAGGGCGTCAGCAACATCTTGTATCTGCTTTTGCTTTTCAGCAGTTGTCAAGGTTGGGTCGTTTTGAATTTCCTGGGTCACCTTGGCGGCCTCATCGTTCAACGACTTTTTCTGAAGGGTCTTTTGATCGTCAATCGTTTTGCCTGGTTGATGGGCATTATCGATGTTGATTTTACCCGTGTTGAAGGCGTCATTGACTTCATCGGCGTTTTTAGCGGCATCAATAGCAGCTTCGCCATCTTTGAGTGCTTGGTCAACATTGGCAGTTTGCTGGTTTTTCTCCGCCGTGGTTAGGGTCGGATCGTCTTGGATTTCCTTTTTAACCTTGGCAGCTTCATCGGCCAGTGACTTCTTCTGGGCGGCCTTTTGATCATCGAGATTGGTACCCGGTTGGTGGGCGTTGTCGATGTTCACTTTGCCGGTATCAAAAGCCTGGTTGATTTCGTCAGCATTCTTGGCCGCGTCAATGGCCGCTTCACCATCTTTCAGTGCTTTATCGACATTATCGGTTTGCTGCTGCTTTTCAGCGGTGGTGAGGGTAGGGTCGTCTTGAATTTCTTGTTTAACTTTAGCGGCTTCATCGGTCAGTGACTTCTTCTGGGCGGCCTTTTGATCATCGATACTTGCGCCTGGTTGATGAGCGTTGTCGATGTTGGTCTTGCCGGTGTCAAAGGCTTGATTGATTTCGTCAGCATTCTTGGCCGCATCAATGGCCGCTTTGCCATCCTTGAGCGCTTTGTCGACATTATCGGTTTGCTGCTGCTTCTCGGCAGTCGTCAAAGTTGGATCATCTTGAATGGCTTGCTTGACTTTGGTTGCTTCATCATCAAGCAGCTTCTTCTGGGCATCCTTTTGATCATCGACAGCCGTGCCAGGTTTGTGGGCTTGGTCAACGTTATTCTTGGCATCCGTGAAGGCCTTGTTGATCTCGTCAGCGTTTGTTCCGGCGTCAATCGCGTCTTTGCCATCCTTGACCGCTTTATCCACCTCGGCAATTTGCTGGTTTTTCTCAGCAGTCGTCAGGGTTGGGTCGTCTTGAATGGCTTGTTTAATCTTGGTAGCTTCGTCATCAAGGGCCTTCTTTTGATTATTTTTTTGGTCATCGAGTGTTTGCCCGGGCTGATGGGCGTTTTCGATGTTTGTCTTGCCATCTGAAAATGCCTGGTTGATGCTGTCGGCATCTTTGGCAGCATCAATTGCGTCTTTAGCATCTTTGAGTGCTTTGTCAACGTTGGCGGTTTGTTGCTGCTTCTCAGCCGTCGTTAAGGTTGGGTCGTCTTGAATAGCTTTCTTGACTGTGGCCGCAATGTCGTCCAGCGCCTTCTTTTGATTGGCTTTTTGGTCATCGACTGAGGTGCCAGGCTGATGAGCATTGTCAATATTCGTCTTGCCGGTGTTGAACGCCTGATTGATTTCGTCAGCATTCGTGGCATTGGTAATGGCCGCTGTTCCATCTTTCAACGCTTTGTCGACGTTGTCGGTCTGTTGTTGCTTCTCGGCCGTTGTCAGCGTCGGGTCGTCTTGAATGGCCTTTTTAACAGCGGCAGCTTCGTCTTGGAGAGCCTTCTTTTGGGCAGCCTTTTGATCATCGAGCGTTTTGCCAGGTTGGTGCGCCGCGTCAATCTTGGCTTTACCATCAGAAAATGCCTGGTTGACGCCGTCAGCATTTGTTGCGGCGTCAATCGCGTTTTTAGCATCTTGTAACGCTTTGTCAACATTGGCGGTTTGCTGTTGTTTCTCTGCCGTTGTCAGTGTTGGGTCATCTTGAATCGCTTTTTTGACTGTCGCTGCTTCGTTCTCAAGTGCTTTCTTTTGAGTAGCTTTCTGGTCATCGAGCGTTTGACCGGGCTGATGTGCCGCGTCAATCTTGGCTTTACCATCAGAAAATGCCTGATTGATGCCATCCGCGTTTGTTGCGGCGTCAATCGCATCTTCGGCATCCTTTAACGCCTTGTCAACGTTCGCTGTCTGCTGTTGTTTTTCGGTAGTCGTCAAAGTTGGGTCATCCTGAATGGCTTTTTTGACGGCAGCAGCCTCGTCCTCGAGTTTCTTCTTTTGATCAGCCTTTTGGTCGTCAAGCGAGGTGCCAGGCTTGTGGGCGTTGTCGATGTTGGTTTTGCCAGTGGCAGTGGCGGTGTTGATCTCGTCAGCAGTCGTGGCCTTATCAATGGCAGCTTCGGCGTCTTTTAGCGCTTTATCGACGTTATCGGTCTGCTGTTGTTTTTCAGCCGTCGTCAAAGTCGGGTCATTTTGAATGGCCTCTTTGACGGTCTTAGCTTCTTTTTCGAGTGCTTCTTTCTGCGCCTTTTTCTGGTCGTCAATTGAAGTGCCAGGTTGATGGGCATTGTCGATGTTGATTTTAGCAGCATCAGTAACCGTGTTGATGTCATCGGCGTTAGCTGCGGCGTCAATGGCTTTCTTACCGGCGTCAAGGGCCTTGTCAACTGCATCTAGTTGCTTGTTCTTTTCATCGGTGGTCAAAGTCGGGTCGCCTTGAATCGCGGTTTTGATTTTGGTAGCTTCATTGTCAAGTTCTGTTTTCTTGGCGTCTTTTTGTTCATCGATCGATTTCCCAGGCTGGTGGATTTTACCGATAGCGGTGATGGCGGTGTCACCGGCCTTGTTGATGTCGTCCGCGTTGGTAGCGGCGTCGATAGCCTTTTTACCGGCATCGGCCGCTTGATCGACGGCATCAGTTTGCTGCTTCTTTTCAGCCGTCGTTAAGGTTGGGTCGTCTTGAATGGCTTTTTTTGCAGCAGTTGCGGCATTGTCGATGGCGGTTTTTTGGGCTTCTTTTTGGTCGGCGATGGATTTTCCTGGTTGATGGGCCTGATTGATCGTGGTGATCGCCGTATCGGCAGCTTTGTTGACGTCATCCGCATTGGTAGCGGCGTCGATAGCCTTTTTGCCGTCTGTGACCGCCTTATCTACCACGGCCAGTTGTTGTTGCTTTTCAGCCGTTGTTAAAGTTGGGTCGTCTTGAATGGCTTTCTTGGCAATGGCGGCCGCGTTATCAATCGCCGTTTTCTTGGCGGTTTTTTGGTCATCAAGGGGTGCGCCAGTTTGGTAGACCTTATCAATGGCAGTAATGCCGTCATCGCCGGCTGCAATGATGCCGTCAGCGGTGGTTGCGGCGTTGACGGCGTTTAAACCGTCTGTCAGTGCTTTATCAACGTTAGCGGTTTGTTGGGTCTTTTCCGCGGTTGTCAGCGTGACATCATCTTGAATCTTTTTCTTAACCGCAGTGGCTTCATTGTTCAGCCGTTGCCTCTGCGCGTTTTTCTGATCCTCGAGCGGTTTTCCAACTTTATGCGCATTGTCGATGTTTGCTTGGCTAACGGTCGCTGCCTGGTTGATCGCATCAGCTGTGGCGGCAGTGTCAATGGCAGCATTGCCATCGGTGAGTGCCTGATCCGCATTAGTGATTTGCGTTTTCTTCTCGGCGGCCGTCAATGTTGGATCTAGGGTAATGTCATTGACAACCTGATCGTGTTTAGCTTTTAACGCCTGCTTTTGGATGGTGCGCTGGTCAGCTAAGGATGGACCCGATTTGTGCGCATTTCTAATATTGGCTAAACCAGTATCCGCAGCGGCGTTGATCGTGTCAGCTGTTGTAGCCTTGTCGATGGCGGATTTGGCATCGGTTAAAGCTTTATCAACGGCATCTGACTGTGTTTTCTTTTCGGCTGAGGTTAGGGTGGCGTCGTCTTGAATGGCTTGCTTGACGGTGGCTGCCTCAGTATCTAGTATTGCCTTTTTTGCGGTTCTTTGTGCGTCAATAGTGGCGCCAGGTTTATGAGCGCCATCAATCGCAGTTATGCCATCTGAAAATGCTTGATCAACATTGTCTGCATCGGTAGCAGCATCAATTTTTGTGTTGGCGTTGCTTAGCGCTGTATCAGCATTAGTTATTTGCTGAGTCTTTTCCGCGGTGGTCAAGGTCGGATCTTTGTTGATGTCAGCTGCGATTTTGTCGTGCTCAGCCTGCAATTTGGTCTTTCTGTCCACTTTTCGATCTGCTAGTGGTTGACCGGGCGTGTGTACAGCTTGAATGAGGCGCTTGTTGGTGTCAAAAGCGTTAATTGCATCAGGTGTTTTGGTTGCGGCATCGATCGCAGCTTGCCCTATTTTCAGAGCAGCGTCAATTTTGTCTGTTTGAGTCTTGCGATCGCCAGTTGTTAACGTTGGATCAGCGTTAACTGCTGCTTTTTGAGTGTTTGCTTCAGTGAGCAATCTGTTTTTAAGATCGGCTTGAACTGCTTTTAGTCCAGGGGTGTATTCAAATGATTCAAAATCGAACACGTGTTGATTGAACGAGCCACCAGTTGAGCCAGTGAGAAACAAGGCTAACTGTTCGTTTTTAATGTACTCCTTTGCATTGAACGAAATGGTCTTTTTGTCGTACGTGACAGTCATTTGCTTAGTATCGCCATTATAAATGATCACAAGGTCAAAAAAATTGCCGTCAGGGTTGGGGATGGTGTCATAGACTACTCCTTTTTTCCCATCGACACTCAAGACGGTGCCCCATTGATCGTCAGTGGTTTTAACAAGGCGCATCTGGGGGTAGTCGTTTCGAGTCCCAAGGTCTGCACCAGCATGAATGTCTCCAGTGCCATTAAAGTATTCATCGAATTTGACACCGAATGATCTAGCTATTCCGCCTATACCGAATGCGTTGCCAGCATACCCATATTTTCCAGGATCGGTGTCTGCAAAACCAAAAGCGACCCCATCTGCACCAAATTCATTCTCACCTAAGTAAAGACGCCCTTTGAGTGTAAAACTTTGGGTCATATCGATTTTGGTTCGTAATGAAACAATTCCAGTCTTAGCTCCCAAGTTAGGTGTCAACTCGACTTGGAGACCTCGTGCTGGTTGACCGTCTGGGGGGGTTGCAAGTAGTGATGCTGATCCGTCCAATTTAAAATAGGTTCCAAATTTGGCAGGATCGATCTTGACTGTAACGTCAGTCGGACTGGAATCCGCGTAGACCGGTACAGCCTCAAAAAATTGTGGAATGGTGATAACCCCAATCGTTCCGAGCGACACTGAAATGAGGGCGGCAACCCAAAATTTGCCGCTCTTGTAGCTTTTGTAGTGCACTTTTCTTTCCATTTTTCTTCTCCTTGTTTAAAGCGAGGGACAGTGCTCATCTATTCACTTTCTCACAAGAAGAGTATCATGTTTTACTTTTTCCGGTAAAGTAATTTGCATTAAAAATGGCCTGAAATAGTACTATAAATACTAATAAAGGTATATTTGGTTAATCAAAGATTGCTTTGGCGATACTGATATATATTTAAGCTTCATTAAGTTGAAAGATATGTTAGTTAACTATAAAAACAAGAGCTATAATTATTAATATATTTGCGGTCGGTACATAAAAACGACTCCAAGCATTACGGTTATCCAACCGAGATGCCCAGAATCGCTTTTACAAATCCGCCGTTTTTAAAGGCTGATTAAAGAGAAAATTAAGCCTTACCAATAATCCCAAAAGCACCTAAAACAATGCCGAGAATCAGCACCAAAACAATGAGGCGTGTCGAGTTCATTTTTTTCTTACCGAGCAGCCAATAACTTAACGCAACCAACGCCACCGGGACCAGCGACGGCATGATTTGATTGAGTACCGTCTGTGCCTTCAAAACGACTTTGCCGGTTTTGAAAACAAGCGGTACGTTGGCGGAGACGACAGTGGGGATTAAGGCCCCGACAACGGTGACACCAAGAAGGATGGCGGCATCGGTGATGCGATTGAGTTTATCGCCAGCTGCGTAAATTAATTTTTCACCTTGTGAATAGCCCAGCGGTAGTAGAAAGAAGCGAAGGATCAGTACGGCAAAATTAACCAATAACCATAAGATTGCACCGGTCGGATTGCCTTTCAACCCCATGTAAGCACCGATAGAACCGAAAATGGTTGGTAGAATGACGCCGACAATGGTATCGCCCACGCCAGCGAATGGCCCCATCAGACCAGCCTTCAGCCCGGCGACGGTTTCTTCGGCTTTGCGGCCTTTCTTTTCCTCGATGGCCATGTCCATACCAACGATGAAGCCACCAACATAAGCATTTGTATTGAAAAATTGATTGTGCATCTTCATCATTTCGATGAGATCCTGATCATTTTTGTACAGCTTCTTCAGCGTTGGCAACATGGTAAACAGATAACCGGTTGACATCATCCGTTCATAATTCCAACAAATCTGGCTGCTCCATAGCCAGCGCCAGTTTGCCTGAAAGAGATCATGTTTGGTTAGTTTGACAGGCTGATCAGTCTTCGTATTCGCCGATGGCATTTTCAAAACCTCCTTTGTGCGTGTCGTGTTGATCGTGGTCATTGCTCGCTGAATGACCGCTTTGCTTGTAGTAAATAATCGCTAGTGCCAAGCCCAGTAAGGCGACACCGAGCATTGGAATTTTGAGATAGGCTGCGGCTAGGAAGCCGATCACTAAATATGAAATAAATCTTTTTGTTGGTAAGAACCGTAGAAGAATGGCAATGCCGACCACCGGCAAAATGCCTCCCGCCGCTGTTAACCCTTTAGAAAGCCACTCAGGCATGGCATTGACCACTTTTTGGACGACACTGTTACCAACCAACAGCATCACAAACACTGGGATCGCGCGCGACAAGCCCCAAGGGAAAACGCCGTAGACAATATTCCGGGCAACATGTTTCGTGTCGCCTTTTTCGATGTAGCGATCCACACGGTGCAGGAAGAAAGTGTTCGTGAATCGGGCAAGAACATCTAGTTGAACCATCAGTAAGCCAACGGGAACAGCGAGGCCGATGGCAAAATTGATCCCTTTGCCGGAAATGACGGCGTAGGCGGTACCGATGATGGCGCCAGTCATGAAGTCTGGCATGCTGGCACCGCCATATGTACCGACACCTAACACCATCAATTGCAACGTTGCCCCGACAACGAGGCCGGTTTTGACATCCCCCATGATGATGCCGGCAACAAAGCCATAAAGTAGGGGATAGTTAGTTAAAATCCCAACCGTTATCTGATCAATGATCATCCAAAACGCGAGCATTGTCAGTAATAGAATTTGCCACCATGCGATTGCCATGTGGCTCACACTCCTTTTTTAAGTAATGGCATAAAATCAACCTTTGGATCATTGGGAACCATTTGGTGATAGAGTTTGACGCCATGAGCGGCCAGATAGTCGAATACGGTGACATCTTCAGCGGTCACTGCAACGCTTTTGGCAATTTGCTTGGCACCTGCAGCCATAGAGAGATTGCCAACATTGACGCTATCGAGCTTGACGCCGGCTGCTACCATTTCTTGTAAAGCCTTGGGGTTGCGCACGATCAGAAAAACGCGTTGTCCTTGATATTGATCCGCTAAAATGCGTTTCGCAGCTCCGGCTGGCGTCAGGATACTGAGATGAACGCCGCCGGGAACTGCGGTTTTCAGAGTCATCTTCTGGACCTCGCTTTTGACGATCTGGTCATCAACCACCATGATGCGCGTGGCGTTGAGCGTTCGCGTCCACATCGTTGCAACTTGCCCGTGAATGAGTCGGGCATCGACGCGAATATTGATTAAAGGATTGACAGTATCGTTGACTTCCTTGACCGGATTGGCGGGCGTTTGCTTCAAAAATTCGGTACGATCGTTGTGCAGTGAAAGTTCTTTGATAATTGCCTTGGACTGTTCAAGTGCTTCTGCAATGGGCGTCCCGGTTGCCAGTGCCAGGACGAGTCCCAGCGACAACCCGGAAAAAACATGAATGTCAGGGTGCTGATGCTTGAACTGTAAAGCGGCGTTCGCAGGCGAGCCATTTGGAATATCTGTCACGATAATGAAGTCAGCAGGATCTTTTACTTTGGAAAAAGCGTTCGCGTATGCCGCGATCAGATCTGCTACGCTCATTGGATCGTGAAAAGAAATGGCTGTGAAATTAGGCAGTTTGCCTGCAATTATTTCACAACTTGCTAAAGTAGCTTCAGCGTAATTGCCATGACTCACAAGAACATACATATTAATCACCTCGTTTTACTTAATGTGTTAAGCTTGGCTTACGCGCAAATCGTAGCACATTAATTTGCCGACTTCAATACTTTGGACTTGCAGATGAAATACTAAATTTTAGGCGATGCAAGCGATTAACTCTAACAAAGGTATAATAGAACAAAAGCATTAAAAAGTTCAACCTAATGTGTTAGGATATGTACCAAGGAAGACAAATGAGGTGACAAAATGACAGAACCACTACCACGAATCAAACGTTATGAAGATCTTGGGTTAGGGCTGTTTATCCACTGGGGTCTTTATTCCCAATTGGCAGTCGGTGAATGGACGGAATTCATCCATCAACGGCCGCAAAATGACTACGAAAAATTGAAAAACAGTTTTACGGCAAATGAGTTCGATCCAGAAAAGATCGCTCACGCCGCCAAAATGATGGGAGCAAAATACATTGTTTTGACAACAAAACATCATGAAGGCTTTTTCCTATATGACACTAAAGGCTTGAGCGATTTTGATGTCATGCACACACCGGCTAAGCGGGATTTAATCGGCGAGTTTGTGGCAGCGTGTCGAAAAGAAGGGCTATTGCCATTTTTCTACATGGCAACGTATGACTGGCATTCACCTTTATACGAAAAGGACTTTTCGGCGTATTTGCGGTACTTACAGTCGTCTGTTGAATTACTTTGTCGAAACTATGGCCCGATTGGCGGCTTTTGGTTTGACGGCAATTGGAATAAGAAAGACGCAGACTGGCACTTGCCAGAGCTCTATGGCATGATTCGCAAATATCAACCGGATGCCATTATCGTCAACAACACCGGACTCAAAAATCGTGGGCAAGTGAGCGATCCCGAAATTGATGTGGTGACGTATGAACGGCGAACGCCAGATGAGATTTATCACGGTGCGCCTAACGAAAAATATGTTGCTGGGGAAATTTCAATAACGTTAAATCAACACTGGGGCATTGCCACGAATGATCTGAATTACAAATCACCGGCGGAAATCATCGAAACGGTCGCCCATGCACGGCACATCGGGGCTAACATTCTGGTTAATATCGGACTGACTGGCCAAGGTGCCATACCGATGGCAGCCGAAACATACATGGCGTTGTTGGGACGCTGGACGGCGATGGCGGCACCGGTTTTATATCAGGGACGTCCCACTGAAATTATCTCGGGACATGGCACACGAGATTTTGTTTTGAGAACGCATCAGCATGATTATCTTTGCGTTTTTGATTTGCAGGTTGTGGGGAACGACAATGTGGTTCTTGGTGGCGAAGGCGTTAACCCGCGCTCATTTATTGGTGTTACACGGCCCATTCAAGCCATTCACTGGTTGGATAACCAAGAAAAGTTGACGTTTACGCAAGATCTAAACAAAAAGGTTCTCACCGTTGATGCGACAGGGTATCCTTATGGCAGTGACTGGGTTGTTAGAATAGCGCAAATCGATTATGCCAATAATAGGTAAATGGAAGTAATTAGCAGGCAATGGTTTGGGCATTCTTTGTGTTCTAATTGATTTTCAAATCACTCAGTCCGAAACTGATAGGTTGAAAGGATGCTGACGTGTGGCCAAACCAAAGTATCAGGAAATTGTGGATGAATTGATCAAAGAACTTAATCGCGGCCGGTTGAATCAAGGAGATCGGTTTTATAGCGAAGCGGAAATTAAGGAGCGTTTTGGGGTCAGTTCAACGACCGCTGTTAAGGTCCTTAATTTGCTTCAATCGGAAAACTGGGTTACCCGAATTAAGGGACGTGGGACTTTTGTCGCCAAAGAGAACCATCGCCGCGTTGTTTATTTGACTGATCTCAATATGGCCAAAACGCAGCCAGAATGGACCAAGGTTTTAAGTGTCGAATCCGGGGATGACCCAGTGGTAAGAAAAAAGATGCAACTGGGTGAAAGTGGCGCTTATGTCGTGATTCAGCGGCTGCGGATGATAGGTGATCAACCGGTTCAATACACGATTAACAACATCAATGCTGCTTATCTCAAGCAAGAATGGTTGCAGAAACTTGATGCTTTTGTATCGGTGTATCAACGAATCCGCGATGACAGTGGCCTTGATCCGTATAAATTGCCTTATGCGCAGCGCAACTTGGCGGGCTCGATTGATGCGGCGTTGGTGAAGCAATATTTCCCTCAACGTCCTGTGAACCAAACCTTCATTCAGCAATTTCGGTTAACGTATTTGCCTTTCGATCGCCCAGGTTTGTTAGAATATGCTGTTAGTTACAAACTACCTGAATTTTGGGGGTTACAGACGGATTCGACTTATGGGTTTATCGGTCAGGATGAGTAGTCGGTAGGTCGTAAGCTATACAGTGTTTCAGAAGGTGTAACAAGGTCAATGCAAGCAAACAAAGAAGCCCTCAATCGTGGACTGTTGTCAGGTCCGATTGAAGGCTTGTTTGTTTGGATGAAAAATGCTGACCAGCTTTATGCTGTCACAATGGTCTGATCTTACATACGTTTGCGCTTTTTGCCCAATGTTGTCATGCCTGCAATGCCTAAGATTAGGGCACCCAGGACTGCTAACCCTCGGGACTTGTTGTCACCGGTTTGTGGTAAGGACGCGTCCTGATTTGTTGGTTTGGTCGGATTAACAAGTTCTAGGGATTCTTGAACAGGGAGCCGTTTAAGCTTCGAAAGGTTATGGGCTTTGTCGGTCTCAATCTCAGTTTTATGGTGCTCGCTGCTTTTGGGGATGTCTTTTTTCTGGTCTGTTTGACGTTCTTTTATTTCTTTTTGTACCTCTGTCAGCAACGTATTGGTTTTGAGCTGTTTCTTCTTGTTGTCTGTTTCAGTATCAATTGTTTCTACAGGATCGTGTTGTTTATCAGTTGAGGTGCTGTCTAATGAAGGCTGATTAGCAAGCAAGATTTTAGCAGATATTTGGTTTTCATGGTTCTGAACCATATCACCTGTGATCCGTTCAGTGACTTGATCGTGTTCGGACTGTGTCACCTTTTCTTCAGCATCTTTTTTGGGAGTTGAGGACGTGATTGGTTGATGCGGCTGATCCGGTGTAGCTTCGCTGACTGCTAGTACTTTGTTGGTGGCATCGGCTGTCGGTGTTACGTCGATAGCGACTTCAGCTTGTTGGACGGTTTGATCAACAGCACTAGGCTGTTCTGACTTCTCTGAGGCCATTGACGTAGCGTTATCGGCAATGGCTTGATTGTCTGTGGCGACCGTTGCCACATCAGGCGCCGGTTGTTGGGCCGCTTTTTGATCAGCGATCGGCGTGCCGGCTTAGTGGACATTGTTAATAGCGATGATGCCGTTAGTGACTGCAATTTTGATCGTGTCGGCGGAGGTAGCCTTGTCGATCGCATTTGCAGCAAGTGTTGCCGCATCGCCAACAGCCACAATTTGTTGCTTTTTATCTGCAGCCGTGAGTGTTGGATCGCTTTGGATGGTTTGTTCAGCGTTCTTCGCGGCATTTGTTAATGCTTGTTTTTGGTGCGTCTTTTGGATTTCCAACGACTGGCCAACTCGGTGCACACTGTTAATGCCAATTTTACCGATCGCAAACGCGGCGTTGATGGCATCGGCTTTCTGTGCTGCATTGATGGCCGCTACGACTATTTGATTAACCTGATGAACGTCGTCGGTTTGTGTTTTTTTCTCCTTTGCGGTTAAGGTGACGTCGGTTTGAATGGTCTGAACGGCTTTAGCAGTCACAGCGTTTAGCTCTCGCTTACGTTGTACTTTTTGATCGGTAATAGAGAGGCCGGCTTGATAGGCGTTGGTGCAGTTAGTCATACCTGCAGTAGTTGCTGTGTGCACGGCATCAGCTGTAGCAGCAGTGGTGAGAATGGCTTGGATGGTGTGATCAATGTTGTCAACGGCCGCGGTTTGTTGCCGCTTGTCCACTATCGTTAAAGTGGGATCGTTTTTGATGCTTCGCTTGGTGCGGTCCACCTTTGAAACCAGCAATCGTTTCATGGCCGTTTTCTGATTGGCGAGCGGGGTGCCAGTCTGGTAACTATTGGTGATCGCAACCTTGCCGGCATCAAACGCGGCGTTGATGGTATCTGCCGACGTGGCAGCATCGATGTTGGCAAGGGCAGTTGCTTCTGCTTTGGCGATAGCCGTGAGTTGCTGTTGTTTCTCCGGTGTGGTTAGCGTCGGATCAGCCTGGATAGTCTTTTTGACTTTAGCAGATACGGAGCTAATGGCCTTCTTTTGAGCGGCTTTTTGGTCAGCAAGGGATGGCCCGTTTTGATGGGCGTTGGCTGCGGCAGTTGTTCCGGTTGTAGCGGCAGTGTTGATTGCATCAGCGGTGGCAGCAGCCTTAATAGCGGCCTGAGTTGTTTTTTCAATCTGGTTGACCGCAGTTATTTGCTGGCGTTTTTCCGCAGCGGTGAGGGTTGCGTCTACCTGAATGGCTTGTTTGACAGTTGTAGCTTTATCAGCGATTGCCTGGATCTGGGTGATTTGCTGCTGATCAATCGCGGTGCCGGCTTGATGAGTATTGTTGATGGCGATGCGGCCGGCAGCGGTTGCTGCATTGATCGCATCGGCAGTTTTAGCAGCCATGATGGTGGTTTGCGCCGTTTTCTGAGCATTGGTGACTGCGGTAGTTTGCTGCTGCTTTTCGGCAGTTGTCAAAGTAGGATCTGCTTGAATGGCCTGCGCAGTTTTGGCGGCTGCCTGAGCCAGCGCTTGAATTTGCGCGGCTTGTTGATCGGCGATGGCGGTGCCAGGTTGATGAGTCTTGGCGATGGTCATTTTGCCAGCAGCAAATGCGGTATTGATGTCATCAGCAGTTTTGGCCACCTCAACGGTCGTTTTGGCCGTTTCTCCGGCTTTGGCAGCGGCATTGGCTTGCTGGCTTTTCTCGGTAGCCGTTAAGGTTGGGTCGCTTTGAACGGTTTGGGCAACTTTAAGAACCTCACTGGCTAGTGAGTGCTTGCGGGTGGTTTTCTGGTCAGCGATAGGTTTGCCGGGTTGATGCGCTTGGTGAATGGCTGTCTTGCCAGTGGTAAACGCGGCGTTAATGTCGTCAGCAGTTTTGGCAGCATCGATGGCAGCTTGGGCAGCTTTATTGGCCGTGGTAACTGCAGCGGTTTGCTGCTTCTTTTCAGCAGCCGTTAGTGTGGCATCATGCTGAATGGCTTGATGGGTGGTGGCGGCTTCATGGTCAAGCGTTTGTTTCCGGGTAGCCTGTTGCGCGGCGATCGGGTTGCCAGGTTGATGAATTTTGGCGACGGTGGCTTGGCCTGCGACGAGCGCTGCCTTGATGTCATCAGCAGATTTTGCCGCGTCAATGACAGTTGCCGTTGCTTGTGCTGCCTTGGCTGCGGCATCGGCTTGTTGTTGCTTTTGGGCAGTCGTTAACGTGGCGTCGCCTTGGATCGCTTGGATGACTTTAGCGGCTGCGTTATCTAACGCCTGTTTTTGCGCTGCTTTCTGATCTGTCATGGCTTTGCCTGGGTGATGCGCCTTTTTAATGGCGGCTTGGCCAGCGTTGAACGCGGCACTGATTGCGTCAGCTGTTTTGGCAGCATCGAGCGTTGTTGCCGCCGTTTGACCTGCGTTATCAGCTGCGGCGGCTTGCTGCTGCTTTTCGGCAGTAGTCAAGGACGCGTCGTGCTGAATAGCTTGCTTGATCTTGGCGAGTTCCTGATTCAGTGCCTGCTTTTTGGCTGCTTGCTGAACGGCAATTGCGGCGCCGGGTTGGTGAGTGGTGGCCAAGTTGGCTTTGCCAGCGTCAAACGCGGCGTTGATGGCGTCGGCTGACTTGGCATTGTTAATGGCATTTGCAGCTGCCGTTTTGGCTGCCTCTGCATGATCGCTTTGCTGCTGCTTGTCGGTAGTGGTTAAGGTTGGGTCGGCTTGAATATTTTGCTGAATCTTAGCGAGCTCATTGGCCAGTGCCTGTTTTTGGGCATCTTTTTGATCAGCTAAAGGTGTGCCGAGTTGGTGGACTTTTCCAATATCGACTTTACCGGCATCAAACGCCGCATTGATAGCATCCGCGGTCTTAGCGTTATCGATTGCATCGCTAACCGTTTTGAAGGTACGGGCAACCTTATCGAGCTGGTGTTGCTTTTCAGCGGACGTCAAAGTCACGTCACCTTGGATGGTTTGCTCGGCTTGGGTGACGGCGTTGTTAAGCTGTTTCTTTTTGTTGCCTTTTTGGGTATTCAAAGGAAGGCCGACTTGATACGCTGCTGCGATGTTGTTTTTGCCAGTCGCGGTCGCGGCGTTGATCTGGTCGGCGGTGGTAGCAGCATCGATATTGTTCAGCCCGGTCGTCAAGGCTTTGGCGACTGCGTCAAGTTGGGTAGATTTTTCGGCAGTGGTCAAAGTAGGCGTATCTTTGATGGCTTGTTCAACTTGCTTGGATTGCGCAGTGAGCTGGGCCTTTTGCGCCGCCTTCTGATCATCGATTGCCATTCCGGATTGATGGGCTTTGTCGATGTTGTCTTGACTGACGGTGGCGGCTTGCTGAATCGCATCAGCGGTCACCGCCGCATCAATGGCTTGTTTACCAGTTAAAAGAGCCTGATCAACAAGCGCAGTCTGAGTTTTCTTTTCCGTGGCCGGCAATGTTGGGTCATGGATGATGCGATCAATCACGGCAGCTTGTTTGGCTTGTAGGGCCTGTTTTTGGCGGGCTTGCTGAGCGGCAATGGCAGCTCCGGATTGGTGGGCGTTGGTGATGTTGGCCTGACCCGCCGCTGCAGCTGTGTTGATGGCGTCAGCGCTAGTTGCTGCGTCAATGTTGGCTTCGCCAGTAGCTAGGGCAGCGTCGAGGCTAGTAAGTTGTTGTTGCTTTTGCGCCGTTGTCAAGGTCGGATCACCTTGAAGGCTTTGTTTGGTCTTATCGGCTGCATCGGCCAACACTTTCTTTTGCGCGACTTTTTGATCAGCCAGCGGTGTGCCTGATTGATGAGTTGAAGTGATCTTTTTGAGCCCGTTATCAGCCGCTTGGTTAATGGCATCTGCATCGGCAGCAGCATCAATTGCTGCTTTGGCATCCGTTAGCATCTGATCAGCTTGGCTTATTTGCCGCTTCATTTCTTTGTTCGTTAACGTGAGATCTTTGTTGATAACATCAGTGATTTCAGCGTGTTTGGAAGTCAACGCCTGCTTTTGCGCCGCTTTTTGATCGGCGATGGCGATGCCGAGTTGGTGCGCGTTGCTGATAGACGTTTTGCCAGCGGCCATGGCCTTGTTGATGGCATCAGCTGTTTTCGCTGTATCAACCGCAGTTTCACTATTAGCCAAGGCGGTGTCAACGTTGGCGACTTGCTGGGCCTTTTGCGTGGTTGTCAACGTTGGATCGCCTTGAATGGCTTGCTTAATATTGGCGGCATCATTTGCCAAGGCCTTTTTTTGCGCGGCTTTTTGGTCGGTTAACGGAACGCCGGGTTGATATGCGGCGGCAATTTTTTTGAGGCCGTCTGCGGTTGCCTGGTTGATTGCGTCTGCACTCACCGCGGCATCAACGATTGCACTGGCATCGGTCAATGCTTGATCGGCGATACTGATTTGGTGATTCGTTTCGGTCATGGTTAACGCGAGGTCTTTGTTGCTGACCTCGGCGATCCGATCGCGTTCAGCTTTAAGTGCTTGTTTCTGCGCAACTTTTTGGTCAGCTAATGGCGTTCCCGGGTGATAAGTCGCAGCAATTGCTTTTAAACCATCTTCGGCGGCTTGGTTAATGGTATCTGCATCGGCAGCCGTATCGATAGCCGCCGTGGCATCAGAAAAAGCCTGATCAGCTTGGCTAATCTGGTGCTTCTGGGCCTCACTTGTCAGTGTCAGATCCTGATTAATGACATCAGTGATTTTATCGTGCTTGGCTTGCAACGCCTTTTTCTGCGCTGCTTTTTGATCGGCAACGGCGACCCCGGATTGCGGGATCTTGTTGATCTTGTCTTTGGCGGCTGCCGCAGCTTTGTTGATCTTGTCGGCATTGCCAACAGCGTCAATGCTCGCTTCGCCATCTGTCAAAGCGGTATCAACGCTCGCAAGTTGCGTTTGCTTTTCTGCGGTTGTCAAAGTCGGATCGGCTTGAATCGTTTGCTTAGCGTTGGCGGCTTCGGTTGCCAGCATTTTTTTCTGTGCGGCTCTTTGATCAGCTAACGGGATGCCGGGTTGGTAGGCGGCCGTGATTTTTTGTAGGCCATCATCGGCTGCTTGCACGATGCCATCCGCATCAGTGGCAGCATCAATGGCCGTTTCGGCAGCTGCTAACGCCTGATCGGCCGTATCCGTTTGGTGAGTGGTTTCAGCCATCGTTAACGTCAAATCTTTAAAACTGATGTCCGCAATCTTATCGCGCTCGGTTTTCAATGCTTGTTTCTGAGCGGCTTTTTGATCGGCGAGGTCGGTTCCGCGTTGATGAACATTTAAAATGGCAGACGCACTAGTTACTTCAGCTTTGTTGATTTTGTCAGCAGTAATGGCTGTATCAATGGCAGCTTCGCCATCTTTTAACACTGTATCAACGCTAGCAAGTTGGATCTTCTTTTCAGCAGTTGTCAAAGTTCGATCACTTTGAATGAATTGCTTAGCCTTGTCAGCTGTATTTGCCAAGGCTTGCTTTTTCGCAACTTTTTGGTCAGCTAAGGGAACTCCGGGTTGATAGGCAGCGGCGATTTGCTTCAAACCACTTGCGACCGCTTTGTTGATGGCATCTGCGCTTGCTGCTGCATCAACGGCCGCACTGGCATCGGTTAGCGCCTGATCGGCAATGCTGGTTTGTTGCTTCGTTTCAGCAAGCGTTAGCGCATAATCCTTATAACTCACGTCCGCAATTCGGTCGCGTTCGGCTTTCAAGGCCTTTTTCTGTGCCGCTTTTTGGTCAGCTAAAGAAGCTCCCGGTTGATAAGCGTCGGTAATCTTTTGTAGCCCGTCTGCTGCCGCTTGATTGACGATATCTGCCTCGGCTGCTGCATCAATGGCTGCATTAGCCGCTGATAGTGCCTTGTCGGCTTGGGCAATTTGATCGTTCGTTTCTTGCATTGTTAGTGTCAGATCTTTGGTGCTGACGTCGGCAATTTCATCACGCTTGGTTTTCAATGCTTGCTTCTTTGCGGCTTTTTGGTCAGCTAAGGGTACGCCGGATTGATGCACTTGATTGACGCTGATTTTACCAGCTGCAAGAGCCTTGTTGATTTTATCAGCAGTATTGGCTGCATCAATGGCGGTTTCCCCATCTGTCACGGCATTGTCAACAAGGCCGAATTGCTTTTTCCTCTGTGCAGTTGTCAAAGTCGGGTCTTTTTGAATGGTTTGCTTAGCACTGGTTGCTGCATTGGCGAGTGCGTTCTTTTGGGCGGCTTTTTGGTCAGCTAAAGGCACGCCTGGTTGGTAGGCCGCAGCAATCTTTTTCAAGCCGTTTTCGGCAGCCTGACTAATGCCGTTTGCATCACTGGCCGCATCAACCGCCGCCGTTGCATCTGCCAAGGCCTGATCAGCAGCGAGCGTTTGTTGCTTCGTTTCAGCCATCGTTAACGCATAATCTTTATAACTCACATCGGCAATCTGATCGCGTTTGGCTTTTAACGCCTGCTTTTGTGTCGCCTTTTGATCGGCCAGTGGCGGACCGGATTTGTGAATGTCGTCAATTTTGGCCTTTGCCGTATCGAAAGCCGCAATGGCATCACCGGTTTTAGTTGCTTGGTCAATCGCGGATTTTCCGTTCTGAAGCGCTTGATCAATCGCATCGCACAATTGCTGGCGTTGCGCATTCGTCAATGTGGGATCTTGATTAATAGCGTTTTTAGGTGCGGTGATCGTGGGGGTCAGATTGTTTTTTAAGTTTTCTTTCACCGTGTCTAATCCCGGGGTAAAGCTAAACGATTCAAAGTCGAACACATGTTGATTCATTTTGCCGCCAGTTGATCCGGAGATGAACATCGACAGTTGATCGTTTTTGATATAGGGTGCTGCATTGAATTTAATCGTCGCACCGCTTCCGGTGACGGTCATGATCCGGTTGTCACCATCGTAATTGACAATCAACTCGGAATATTGGCCGTTTGCGCCCTGAATTTTGGCGTGACTCACGCCTTCGCCACCGTCAACGCCAGCTACTTGGTTACCTTTTGCGTCGTCAGTGTAGATAACGTTCATTTGGTTGGCGCGATAAACATCTGGCAAAGCTCCCTCTGTCCGAACGCCGTTATAATACACATCGAATTTAACCCCAAAAGCGTTTTTTAGCCCGCCTAAGCCAAAAGCATTTCCGGCATCACCAAGCACACCGGGTTTCGTATCGGCGAATCCAAAAGCCACCCCATCAGCACCGTCTGGGTCATCGCCCAGATACAACCGGCCCTTGAGTGTGAAACTCTGGCTCATATCGATCTTGGTGTTTAAGGCAACGCTCCCTGTTCGATCGGGTAAGTTAGGCGTGAGTTGCACTTGCGTCTTTGAATCTTTGGGATAAAAAGAGGCTGAACCGCTGAGTTTAAAATACTGGGAAAACTCATTAGGTCCAACCTTAATTGAAACATCTGTTATTGAAGTTGCGTAAACGGGAACGGCCTCGCAAAGCTGTGGAACGGCTAAGCTGCCGATGATGCCAAACGAGACTGAGATCAGTGCGGTTATCCAGAACTTACCGCTTTTGTAGCGTTTGTAATGTACTTTCGAGTCCAACTTTTCTCTCCTGAATGGTATTAGGTCTGACACATTTTCGCGTTACAACCTGATTTAGCAACTAGCATAGCATATATTACCAATTGAACAAGACAATTTTTGCAATTGGTTGAGACTCGTTGATTAACAAACTTATGTTATTTAAAAATAGCTGCATGTCTGGTATAAAAAGTAGCTCGACTGAATTTTTAGTATGTTGAATGTTCAGTCTTTAAAAACGACAGAACGTGATCAACGCGCCTGCTTCCGCTTCCGCACCACATAACTATCCAGTAAAATCCGACTCATCACTTGCAATGGCAAACGCGAAGCCACTTCATATTTGTCGAAATAGGCGGCCTTTGATTTATAGCCCACAAATAATTCATCAGCGTATTGGACAATGGGCGCTTCGGCGTTGGTCGTCAAAATGATTTGCGGGATATCGCGTGCTGCCAGCGTTTTGGCGGCGGCGACGAGTTCAGGCGTTTCACCGTTCAAAGTAATCATGAGGGCGACTGCTTTTGGACTGATCTGTCCGGCAATGGTTTGAATAATGTTGGGATCACTGAAAAATTCGGCATACTTGCCAAGCAGCTGAAGTTTTAGCGTGATCTCAGAGGCGATCGATTCTGACAAGCCGCGGGCGAGTACCAGAACGATCTCGGCTTTGGCGAGCAATTGCACCGAATCTTCAATGACGGAAACTTTCAAATTATCTAGGGTGTTGTGAACCTCGATTTGATTTTGCATAATCACTTTTTTAATCTGGTCATCCACCTGATCAAGGATGCCAAAAGGTTCAGCATCCCCAATGCGTTTCAACAAGTCATGCCGAAATTCGGTATAGCCGTTGAAGCCTTTTTTCTTCATGGTTCTGACAATGGTGGCGGGCGACACATTGGCAGCGGCGCTTAACTGTGTGATCGAGGCGTTGACGACTGTCTGCTGGTGGTTTTCGATGTAATCCCAAAGATACGCTTCTGTTGGACTGAGTGTGGCCATAAACAACCTCCTGAAAAACATTTTCGATCCGGTACCAAAATCGCTGAAAGCAGAAAACTCTTTTCGAATGAAAGCGGTTAACATAGAAATAAGCAAAAACGAATGACATGAAGGAGCGGTTAATTTGATTTATACCCTGACGTTAAATCCGGCCATTGATCTTTTTATTAAAACCCAGACAATGGCGCCCAATACGGTGAATCGGACAGATAGCTATGATATTCAGGCGAATGGGAAAGGCGTCAATGTCAGCTGTATCTTGAAGCGGCGCGGTGTGGATAATGTCGCGCTTGGCGTAGGTGGCGGCTTTACGCTGGATTATATTGCCGATTTTTTGACGCAGCAGGGCATTCGCAATCATTTTTATAAAGATGCCGGGTTTACCCGGATTAATGTGTTTACGCGGGTCGTGAGTGACAACACGGAATACAAACTGGTCAATCCCGGCCCCGAAATTAGCCCAGCAACATTAAAACAATTATATCAACAACTGACCACGCTGGGTGCTGAAGATTGGCTCTGCGTCTCGGGTAGTTTTGCGCAGGGCATTGAGCCGAGTTTTTTGCTGAAGCTGGGCGCCTTGAGTCAGGAGCGGGGTTTTCAGCTGATCATCGATAGTGCTTATCCTGAAGCCGTCGAAGCCTTGGCGTATCGGCCACTGTTAGTGAAGCCAAATGATGCGGAGTTGATGAGCTGGTTTGATCAATCCGGCGCGGCTGATCTGGCGACCATGGTGGCTTTAGGGCATCGGGCACTGGACGCCGGGGCGCAGAATGTTCTGGTTTCACTGGGCGCTGAGGGAGCGTTGTTCATGAATCATGAAGTTACGCTGGTTGGCAACGCCCCTAAAATTGACGTGCTCAACACGGCAGGCGCAGGTGACACCATGCTCGGCACCTTTTTAGCCGGGTTGTATCAAAAGCAAGATTTAGCGGCCACTTTGAAATTAGCAATTGCGGCCGGCAGTGACACGGCCCGGCGCGCGTGGATTACGGATTTTACCCAGACAGATGAATTACTGACGCAAATTGAGATCAAGCAATTGGAGGGTTAGAGAATGGCAAAATATGATTTGATTGCGGCAACCGGCTGTGCGACCGGCATCGCGCATACTTATATGGCGCAAGAAGCGTTGGAACAGGCTGCCAAAAAGATGGGCCTAACGATCAAAGTGGAAACACACGGACAGACCGGCGTGGATGATCCGTTGACGCAGGCTGAGATCTCAGGGGCCAAAGGGGTTGTCATCGCTTCGGACATTGATGTGGACGCCGATCGGTTTGCCGGTAAGCCGCTGGTCAATGTTCCGGTGGCAGCGGGCATCCGTGAGCCGGACAAACTCATCAAGGAAGCCTTAAGTGACAGTACGCCGGTTTATATGCCAAAAGGCGGGACAGCCAAGGCTAGTGCCGATGAAAACGTTGAAACCAGCACTGCCGGCATTGGCAACAAGATTTATACCAGTTTAATGAACGGGGTTTCGCACATGCTGCCGCTGGTGGTTGCCGGCGGGGTGTTGATCGCTGTTTCATTTTTCTGGGGGATTTACTCGGCTGACCCGAAGAATGCCGAATACAACCAATTCGCGGCCATGCTCAATGCGGTCGGCAGTGCAGCGATGGGCTTGATGGTGCCGGTCTTAGCAGCATACATCGGTGAAGCCGTGGCGAAGCGGTCTGGCTTAATTGTCGGCATGGCAGTCGGGATGATCGCTTACAACGGCGGCAACGGGTCCGGATTCCTAGGCGCAATTGTCGGTGGCTACATGGCCGGACTGGTTATTTTAATGTTACAAAAAGTGTTTGCCTTTATGCCTGACAAGGAATTTCGCGGCTTAAAAGCGATTTTCCTTTATCCAGTATTAGGGGTCTTCATCGCTGGCTCGACTATGTATCTCATCAACACGCCAATGAAGGCGATGAATCTCGGCTTGATGGCGTGGTTAAAAGGACTTGAAAGTTCCAGCCCGATTATTTTAGGCGTTGTGGTCGGCGTCATGTGTGCTGCCGACTTTGGCGGTCCGATTAACAAAGCTGCGTATCTGACAGGCACCGCGCTGCTGGCCCAAGGTAATTACTTTTTCATGGCGGGTGTGTCAGCTGCCTGCATCGCACCACCACTGGCAACCACGATTTCGGTTTTGCTGAATCCTAAAGCTTACAATCGTGACGAGCGCAGTGCCGGTTACGTCAATGCTTTGCTAGGGTCGACGCATATTACCGAAGGCGCGATTCCGTTCGCAGCCAAAAATCCACTGATGAACATTCCTGCATTTATGGTCGGCTCAGCGATTGCGGCAGTGTTGACGTACATGTCACGCATTCAGGTGCCGGCACCCCATGGCGGGTTCATCGTTTTGCCACTGGTGAACAAACCGTTTCTCTGGGTCGCCTGGATTCTGGTTGGTGCCGCTGCATCAGGTGTTCTTTTGGCCATGATTGCCGGACGCTCTGCTAGAAAACGCGGCGTGAAAACCGGTGTTGTTGAAGCAGCCGTAGCAGCGGAAGGAGATGCAGACGATGCGACCGCGGCACCAGTGAAGGTTGACCCGGCGCGCAACCAGCCGGCGCCGGTCGATGATCAGGCCAACGAAACCTTTGACCCGAGTGACATTTTGAGTAAGGAAAATATCGAAGTTGACGTACCTGCGAAAACGCGTGACGATGTTTTACACTATTTGGCGGACATGGCGGTTAAGAATGGCCTTGCTACAGATGCCGATGCAATTTTCGAAAAGTATGTTGCCCGTGAAGAGGAAGGTTCGACTGGGATGGAAAAAGGCATCGCCATTCCGCACGCTCAGGATGCCACGATTAAGCAGTCGGCAATGCTGGTGTTGCATTTGGCACAGCCGGTTGATTGGAAGACTTTTGATGGTAAACCGGTGACAGCCGTGATTTCGTTTTTGATTCCGGAGCATGATAGCGGTAGTCATTTGAAGTATTTGTCGAATACGGCGAAGTTGCTGACGCATGAGGATTTTGTCAAGGCGTTTCAGGCGGCGCGGACGCCGGATGCTTTGTATGCGTTGTTTAAGCGGTAGGGTGTTTGTTGGTGGAGAAGTCTCCCGATGTTGTGGGAGGCTTTTTTGCGTTGGGGGATGTTCTATTGGCGGCAAATAAGGAGGTGGACTTTCGTGTTCTATAACGCGTTCGCTGGCGCAGGAGCCTGCGTGTAAGGACCTTGGTCGCAATGGCAAAGAGCGCCATCACGCCCAAGGCCACTTACACTCCGACTCCTAAGCGCGCCAGCTCACGCTCACAAAAAGCAGACCGCTGGGTGGGCGGTCTGCTGGGGGTGTCTGATCGTTTGGGGGACGATCGACGATTTCTACTTTGGAGGAGTAAAAATGAAAAAGTTGGGTTGGGGTTTGTAGGAATGAGTGGGTGGCTCATTTCTATGTTTCTTATACTACAGACAGGCTGTGAATGAAATGTGAAGGCAAATGCAATATTTTATTATATCTTTGTGGTGATTGTGTTCACATTTGAATTCACCGCTTGCGTTGCCGAGGTTGGTTAGTTTGGCGGAGGGTTAATTAACGAAACAAACGTTCTTTATGCAAATCCGAACATTTCGTGTTAAACTTTTTTCAGCAGTACAAGTCGCCTTAGGGGCCAAGGTAAGTGGGGTGGTAACATGAAGAAGCAACATATCGTTGTACGGGTTCGCCGTCCGGATGGGTTGGTTTTGGACTTCCGGTTACCAAAAGATGTTACGCATGCAATTAAGGTAAGTCCGCAAACTGACTGGTTTGAGCGGCTGCGCGGTGGACTGATTGTCGCACCAATGGCGCCATACGTCGGTAAAGGGCATACCGCATTTTTCATCGGCCGGATTGAACGGGTTTATTATTCGGGAAGGCAGTTAAAACGCTTTACGCGAAGCCAGTTTCTGTTGCCAGATGTCTGGCGCGAGCAGGATTTACTTGAGAGCTTCACGTTCTTGCGGCATGATCATGCATGGTTGAATCGTTTGTACATTAAAGACGATCTGCGCTATTGGTATCACGATGCGAATTCGCGCATTTTGACCAAAATCCGTGATTGGCATTGTAAAGTGGTTTATCGGCGTTTTCAAAGCAGCCGGCAAGGATTGATTCCCAATTTCTGATCGGAACCGCAAAAATAGTAATAGGTAACAGACTATTAAAAAGCAGGTCAAGGCGGCCTGCTTTTTAGATACCTAATTTATAAAAAGTACTGACCAGTCAGAATTGCCAGGAGAACGAGCAACCCTGGCAAGAGATTGGAGATCCGAATCTTGGTGATGTCCATGAGGTTCAAGCCGATGCCCAAAATCATCAAGCCGCCGATCGCGCCGATTTCGCGCAGGGACGTCGCCAACAAGGTTTTGGGAATGAACTGGACTAGGAAACTGGCTAACAATGTGATGGTACCTTGATACAAGACCACGGGAATGGCAGAGAACATAACGCCGACGCCAAGTGAGGCGGTCATCATGATGGCCATGAAGCCATCCATGACTGCTTTCGTGTAAAGTGTGGCGTTATCACCGGACACGCCGGCCTGGATCGCGCCCAGAATGCTCATGGCACCGATGACGGCGATTAACGTCGCGGTGACGAAACCCTCTGCAAAGTGGCTGTTGCCTTTTGCAAAGCGTTCCTGCAGTTTGAGGCCGAGATGATTCATGCCGTCTTCGATATGCAGCCACTCACCCAACAAGCCGCCGAGACACAGGCTAATGATGATGACAATGAAGCTTTTGGTCTGCAACGCCATCTGAATGCCTAGCGCAAACGTGCCAAGTCCCAGACTTTTGGTAATCGTATCCTTGGCGTTGTCGCTAATATTGTGCAAAACCAGCCCAAGCAGACCGCCGCCGATAATGGTTAAGCCGTTGACAATGGAACCCATGAACATCATTGTTTTTCTCCACCTTGTGTGTATGATTGCCATCACTGACCGAACCATCATAGCATGTTTTCAACAGAGCGCGAACTGGCGCGTTCAGAAACCGGAGTGTAAGTGGCCTTGGGCGTGATGGAGGTTTTTGCCATTGCGCCCAAGGTCCTTACACGCAGGTTTCTGCGCCAGCGAGCGCGTTTCAGAGACGCAGCAGAGAACTTGTGTCTAGAGGACCTTACACGCAGACTCCTGCGCCAGCAAACGCGTTTCAGCCCATCAATAACAGCAGGTTTTTCCCAATCGCCCGGTTGCTTCAGGTAAAATAGAGGGGAAACCAATTTGGCACGCAGAAAAATTCGTTTTGTTGAATGAAAAGCTTGCAAAAAACAAACGCATGTTCGATAATGTAACTAGTGTATTTTAAGCGTTATAGACGCGTAATTAAGGAGACAAATATGGCGAAAAAAACGACCACAAAGAATGCGAATACAAAATCTGATACCACAGATCGCGAAACCGAATTAGAAAAGGCGCTGCAGAAAATCAAGAAGGCGTTTGGTGAAGGCGCCGTGATGAAAATGGGTGATCGGCCGGAACTGAAGGTTGATGTTGTTTCGACTGGCATTCTTTCATTAGATTTGGCACTTGGTGTCGGCGGGTTGCCACGCGGCCGGATTGTGGAAATCTATGGTCCTGAAAGTACCGGGAAAACCACAATTGCGTTACAGACGATCGCCGAGTTGCAAAAATCCGGCGGCAAGGCGGCTTATATTGATGCCGAAAACGCGATGGATCCAAAATATGCGGCTGAACTTGGGGTTAACATTGATGATCTTTTGTTATCCCAGCCAAACTCGGGCGAACAGGGATTGGAAATTGCTGAAATGCTGATCGAATCCGCCGCCGTTGATATTGTCGTGATTGATTCCGTTGCCGCTTTGGTTCCCAAGGCTGAAATTGAAGGCGCCATTGGTGACAGTCATGTCGGCTTACAAGCGCGGTTAATGTCGCAAGCACTGCGTAAAATGGCCGGGTCGATTAACAATACCAATACATTGGTCATCTTTATCAATCAATTGCGGGAAAAAGTCGGTGTGATGTTTGGTAATCCGGAAGTCACGCCGGGCGGACGCGCTTTGAAGTTTTATGCCTCGGTTCGTATTGAGGTTAAAAAGGGCCAGCAAGTCAAGGATGGCAAAGATGTGATCGGTTTTGCCAGCAAGCTGAAGGTTACCAAGAACAAGGTGGCGCCACCATTTAAGACGGTTGAAACCACGATGTCATTTGGTCATGGGATTGAGCACAACACCGACATGATCAACTTAGTGACGGAAAAAGACAGTAAATTTGACGTCATTACGAAGTCAGGATCCTGGTATAACTACGGCAAAGAGCGTTTGGGCCAAGGCCTTGTGAACGCCTCCCATTATCTTGATGAACATCCGGAAATTTCTAAGGAAATCGAAGCCAAAATCCGTGAACAGGCCGCACCTAAGAAGCCTGAAGAAACGGACGACGACAAGAAGGACGCTAAAAAAGACGTCAAGTCAACCGACGAAGCCAAGACTGAAAAGCCAGCTGAGACCGATGAAAAGCAGGATGACAAGAAAGATGATCCATCAAGCTTTGGCGTTGACCGGTTAGTTTAAGTATCACGTTGATTAGTTTCGAAAAGTTATCGGTCCACAACAAAAGGCTCGCTGCCAAAACGCAGCGGGCCTTTTTTGGGGTGATGATCGGATGGGGGCCAATCATCTTTTTCTTTGGAGGAGAAAAATGAAAATTAGGTTGGGGTTTAGGAATGAGTGGGTGGCTCATTTCTATGGTGCTAATACTACCGGCAAAGTTTGACGAAAATGTGATGGTTACTTTGTCATTTTGTAAAGTTTACCGCTTAAGCAACACAGTTCGTCAGGTGACTAAGCCTGTTCGGCAACCAGAGTAGGCTGGTGCAATGCCAATTTCAAAGCATCGCCTAATGCCTTGATACCGGTGTCGATCTGATCCAAAGTCGGGCCGGTGAAGTTGAGCCTGGCGCCGTTGACCTGTGCGGAGGTTGCGTATAGATTGGCCGATGGTACATAGGAGATATTGTTTTCCGGCAATAGATGCTGCTTCATGAAGGCACCCATGTCAAAACCAGCCGGCATGGTGAGCCATAGGAAGAAGCCACCGTCAGGATTGTTGAAGTGGGCTTCAGCCGGCATATAGCGGGTCATGGCGGCGACCATCGCATCCTTCTTCTCACGGTAGCGATCTTGAATCTGCTTGATGTGCGCATCCAGATCGTTTTCTTCCATGTAATCATTGATGCCGTGCATGGTAAGGTTGCTGGATTCCAGGTCACTGCCGCCTTTTAACGCGATTAGCTCTTTCAAAAGCTTTGGCGCAGCAACTAACCAGCCCATTCGCAAGCTAGGTGAGAGGATCTTGCTGAAGCTGCCGAGATAGATGACCCGACCTTCTGTATCCAGGGACTTGATGGTCGGCAGTGGCTTGCCGTCGTAGCGAAGATCACGGTAAGGATTGTCTTCGAGGATCATCACGTCGTATTGATTGGCAAGGCGAATCATGGCCTTCCGCTTGGCAAGCGACATCACGATGCCGGTTGGATTTTGAAAATCCGGTACCGTGTAGATGAACTTGACGGAGCGGCTCATCAAAACTCGTTGCAGAGCATTGATGTCAATGCCGTCGTCCTGCATCGGCACTTCGTAGTAAGTTGGCTGATAAGCATTAAATGCAGCCAAGGCGCCTAAGTAGGTTGGGGCTTCAACCACTAGGCCGTCGCCAGGATCAAGCATTAACCGCGCGACCAGATCGATACCTTGCTGGGCACCTTGCGTCATCATGATATCGGTAGCACGTGTCGGCATACCGGTGGCTCGCAGCCGCGCCGCAATCTTTTCCCGTAATGGCAGGTAGCCTTGAGTGCTGGCGTATTGCAGCAATTCGGTATCGCCGCTGGTAAAACTGTGCTTAAAAGCGCGGTTGAGCTGCTGAGTCGGGAACAGGCTGCGATCCGGATAACCGCCGGCAAAGGAAATCACATTCGGGCCGGAAGCCGCGAACAGATCCTCTAAGCCTGATTTACCGGTTTTTTGTGTACGTTTTGCGAATTTCATGATGAAAATCCCCCTTTGGTATCGATGCAAAAAGCGGCGCGATACCTTCGTCGCGCTGGTTCAAAAATCCGATCAACGCTTTCTTATTGACACTAGTGTAAAACGGCTCGTATGATTGAGTAAAGCTCAACTATTTCAGGCTAAGTTGAATATTGTTCACGTTAAAAAGAACGAACACGCTTGGTGACTGATGTGACGGGATTTGTTTCGCTGAAGTGACAAGCGCTGTCACTTCAGCTTCGCGGTGAAAGGGAAGAAAAAATATCATGGGTAATTTTTCGTATGAGGTTTTTAGCAAGGTCGTTGAACGCGGCACACTGGCGCAAGCGGCGGCGGAATTAAATGTCACACCGAGTGCGGTCAGCCACAGCATCAGCCAACTGGAAAGCGAGCTAGGCTTTCCGCTGCTGATTCGCAATCGCACCGGCGTGACCCTAACCGAAGACGGTGCGCAGGTGTTGCCGATTATTCAAAGTATTCAAAATCTTGAGGAGCAACTGTCACAGGTTGCCGATAACATCAATGGCGTCAATACCGGGCGCATTCGCATCGGCGCGTTTTCATCGGTGTCCACGAATTGGCTGCCCACGATTATTCAACGGTTTAAGAAGCGGTATCCGCACATTGAAATCAGCGTGGTTCAAGGCACCTTCAATCGCATTGTGGATGCCGTGCGATTGGGAACGGCTGATCTGGGGTTTTCATCACTGCCGGTTGGCCCGGGGGTGGTCGTGGAGCCGTTGTTGAAAGATCCGATTTACTGTATCACGCCGAAAAGCTTCAAGCCCAAGAATGGTAAAACGGTGACGCAGGCGGATGTCGAAAAGCGGAACTTCATTCTTCAACAAATTGACTATGACCGCGACACCAAGCGCGCTTTGGACCGCTATCATGTGTCGACAAACACCATCAACTACTCAATCGATGACCAAAGTATTTTATCAATGGTTGAGTCGGGCTTGGGACTTGGCATTTTACCCAAACTGGCCTTGCAGAAGCTGGTGGGGGATGTTAATGTTTATCCGTTTTCTGAACCATTTTCCCGGACGCTATGTTTGGCGATTAATCCGACCATTAAAAAATCACCTTCCGTCCAAAAAATGCAGCAGGTGATTAACGGGTTCTTGGCGGAGACCTATGGAGAAGCTTTTTTAGGCCGTCAAGGGTAAAATGATCAGGAGCGATCATCGAGCCGATCCATGGTTTGGTTTAATGCCTCATCAACGCGATTATTGTTGCGATTGGTGGCGTGGCCCTTCACTTTATGAAACGTCACGTGATCAAAGCGGCTAACTTGATGCAACAGTGCCTGCCATAGCTCCGCGTTTTTAACCGGCTTGCCGTGGTTGCGCCAGCCGTTTTGCTGCCACTTGACCCACCAGCGCTGTTGCATGGTGTTGATCACGTATGCAGAATCGGAGTAAACGTCGACTGGAATGTCCGTGCGCTTGATCGCTTTTAATCCTTGAATCACCGCCATAATTTCCATATAATTATTGGTTCGGCCGTAATCGCCTTCAGAGAGCATTTTCTCATGCTCCCCATAGATCAGTAACGCCGCCCACGCGCTTTTATCGGTGGGACGGACTGAGCCGCCAGCGTGATTGCCGGTGTTGCGATTACCGCCGTCTGTATAAAGTACAATTGATTCAGCCATCTTGTCCTCGCTTTCTAACTACCTATTGTAGGGGAACGGGTTGCAGATGGCTATCCTTGATCGCTTTCGAAAAATGATTGAAAAGAGGCTGCTGCATGAATCGTTATCTTATCGCACTGGATTTGGATGGTACGACCTTGAACGCTGATGGTCAGTTGAGCGCTGGCACGATCGCTGTTTTGCAGGCGGCGCAGGCAGCAGGCCATTTGGTGGTCATTGCTACCGGCCGCCCGGATGCGATTTCCGAACAATTTTATGATGCTTTGAAACTGCAAGGGCCGATGATTAACTTCAACGGTGCCTTGATTCACATGCCGCACCGCCACTGGCAGTATGAAAAGGAAGTTACGATTCCGATTCCGGTTGCCTTGTCCTTGCGCCAGTTGAAGCAAGAGTTTGCGTTCAAGGTCATGGTGGCAGAAGGCAAGCGCTTGTTGGTGGCGGATCGGCCATACGCCAACATCCCGTTTTTACCGGATCGCCTGCATCCTGATGCCTTGTTGGATGAGCAGGGGTTGCGGCAGGCGCCGATTTCGGTCACCATGTTTATGGAAGCCAAGATCTTCAAGCCGGTTGCCGCACAGGTCGCGGCATTGTATCCGCATCTGGCCGCCAAAACCTGGGGTGCCTGGAGCGGAGAGTACACGGCGCTGGAAGTCACTAGCCGCAATACGAGTAAATCCCGGGCATTGGCTTATGTGGCGGGATGTTACGGCATTGATCAGTCGCATATTATTGCGTTTGGCGACGATATGAATGATTTGGACATGCTGCAATTTGCCGGTCATGGGGTGGCTATGAAAAATGCGCGTCCGGCCATTCTAGCAGCAGCCGACGCGCATACGCCAACCGATAACGAACACGATGGCGTTGCGGATTATTTAGCAGATTACCTGAAACTGGCTTAGGGACAAGTCAACGATGAAAAAAACGCGTTCGCCGGCGCAGGAGCCTGCGTATAAGGACCTTGGTCGCAATGGCCAAAAACCAGCCATCACGCCCAAGGCCACTTATACTCCGGCTCCTGAACGCGCCGGCTCACGCTCACAGAAATTAGGGGATTATTATCATGACAACGCTTTATCTTGTCCGTCACGGGCAAACCGAATTTAATGTTCAAAAACGGGTTCAGGGAATGGCTGATTCTGCCTTAACTCCCAAAGGCATTGCAGATGCCAAAGCATTGGGATTGGGGTTTAAGACAGCAGATATTCGATTTGATGCAGCATTTGCGAGTGATTTGACCCGCGCGATCGACACGGCGCATTTTATTTTAAGTGGACTAGGTGAACCGTTGCCGGTCACAACGCTGATGGGCTTACGTGAAGAAAATTATGGCAAGTTTGAAGGGCAACTGGCGAATGATTTTTCATTGGCGACCATGGGTGTTGCCAATTTTCACAAAGCCTTGGCCAATCGCGAAATTACCTTGGCGCAAACGGCTGATGCGGCGTTTGCGGCTAATATGGATCAACATCCGAATACTGCCGAGACGAATCGCATGGTTCAAGAACGGCTCAATCGGACTTTGCGCGCAATTGCCGTGGAAGCCGAGACAAAAGATTGGCAGCGCGTTTTGGTGGTGACCCACGGAACCGCTGCGTTGATGTGGTTGAATTACATCCACTACAACATTGATGGGCGGGAAATGCTCGACAATGCCAGTGTGACCAAATTATCGTGGACTAACGAGCGTTTTCGGGTCACCGATTTTAATGACTTAGGCTTCCTGCATCAAGGGCAGAAAGTGGCGGGGGAAGCCAGCGCTTAATGCAGTTTAATCTGGTCTTGCCAGAAAATGCCGTCGATGGCGATTAGGCACAGCGCCGCGCCGGCCAAAGCATAGGTGCCGATATAGTGGGTGAGGATGCTGGTGATACCAGCGCCAGCCGCAAAACTCAGGATAATGGTACCGATCACAGCTGCGGATTCGCGGCTTTTTTGCTGGCCGCGAATGAAGCCATCATAGAGATTCTGAGCAGCTGTCCGGAGATTGCCGGTCATCATTAATGAAGTAAACGGTCCACCCCGTAATCGGCGGAACTCCTGAAGTTGGGCGGCAGCAATGAGCGAGACCATAGCGCTGGCGACTAAGTCAGGTAACCAGCGACCTAGCAGACTGACAAGCAAAATTAACCCAATTTCGTACTGAACGATCCAGCGTTGTTCGCTTAAGGGATGTTGGCGCTTATCGGCTTGCAGCTGAATGGCCCGTGCCGCCATCGTGCCGAACATGAAGGCCAGAATCGGTACGACATAGCGAATCGCCGTATACCATTGTGCCTGACTAAGATGCACACCTAATAGAATGACATTCCCGGTCTGCAAGCCAGCAAAAACTTCGCCATGCAGCAAATAGGTAAACGCATCAAAGCTACCAGCAGCGCCGGTAAGCAACGTGCCGATTAATAGACTTTCGTGGATGGGTTGATCTTTGGTTTGCATATGGATTGCCGCCTTTTAATGATAATGTGTGAACCGCGCCACTTATTGTACCCAAATTCGCCATCTTGACAACGAAAATGCCTCGGCAGTCAAGATAGCTACAAGTCGTTTAAACACCTAAGTTAAGTTTTAGCTATTAAAAACCCCGGCTAGCCTAGTTTGCGGGCTGCCGGGGGTAGTTTGTTCTATTGGGATGCGACTAAGTAAACAATAACAACCGGCATGGCCACAGCGTTAGTAAGTCATGCTTGGCTGATCGTTATCGGATGATTATTTTTTCTGATCCTCGGCTGATTCTGGTGGGAATGCCAAGACAGTGCCGCCGCCAAGGTTTTTAGTCATGGCGTGGAAATTTGTTACAATTTTAAAATTCAGCTCCGAAGCATTCTGTCGGTCTTGCTCTGCATAGTCAGTAATGGTCAGTAGCGCAGAGTTTTCGTAAACTTTTTCGATTTTCCCGGTGAAAGGAGCTTCCATGTCTTCCTTAACTTGACAAACAACAGCGTCTCCGAGATGTAATTTTTCTTTTTCCATAATGCCTCCAGCCTTTCAAAAATTTCCAACATAAGTGGCATATTATAACATTCGTTCTCCAATAGCAAGGTACTAGAGGCGGAAAGTTTCAAAATCCTAAAAATATTTCTTGATTTTTTGAAAATGACCGCGCCGCCAGCAGAGGGCTTTTCAAAAACGGCCTAAAAGTGGTTATAATGGAATAAAATAGAAAGGACGAAATTAGTCATGGCAGCTAGCAACACAACAATCGATCAATTGAATGAAGCGGCACAACAAACCGCATTGGAAACTTTTGCAAAATTTTACCTTAACCGGTTCTTTGGAGCGGGGTTAGACGTTTTCTCCCAGCTTGATAAGCAAGGTGATTTGGCCGATATTAACCATTATCTCCTCGATAACCGTACCTTAACGCGGGAGGAATTGACGAGCGGCTTGTTGACGCATCGGTCAGGTAATCTGCTGGATCTTCTGAAGCAGGTTAAGGTTAAGTACAATGCACAAGGCGCTCCGGAAACACCATGGCAAGAATGGTATGCTGCGCAGATTGATAAGCTGCCGCAGGGACTTTAAGCAACGGTTGCGATAAGCGTTTGGTTTAAGCGATTACCGGAAGCGTATTTGAAATGATTGATAGATGAGTGTTAAAGAGAATCGGTCATAGAAACTTGTGATGTTTCTATGGCCGATTTCATATAAGGGTTTGTTCACGATAACGCGTTCACCGGCGCAGGAGCCTCCGTGTAAGGACCTTGGTCGCAATGGTCAAAGCCCGACCATCACGCCCAAGGCCGCTTACACTTCGACTCCTAAGCGCGCCGGTTCACGCTCACTCAAAAGAAAGGATCGATTATGGCCAAATACTTAATCGTAAGTGATATTGACGGGACGTTAACGGCCAATCATCATGATGTCACAGCAAACACAGCTCAGGCATTGGAAAATGCGGTGGCGGCGGGCGCAGCTTTTTATGTTGCGACCGGGCGCATGCATGCGCTGGCGGAAGTTGTCGCCAAACAGTTTCAGCCCGACGCCAGCATTATTGCTTCTAATGGTGCCGTGTATGATTTTTCCGGTGAACGGGTGCATCATACACTTGGTGAAGAAGCATTGACGGCAGTTGAAGAAGTCAGTTCCGATCTGAATCTGAACGCTTTGTACTTTAGCGATGATACCGTTTATTTCACCGGAACACTGCCACCCGCCATTGAAGCAGCCGCCCGCAAGTTTGCGCCTAAATCGGTTGAAATTAAGGTGGTCGGCGTTCCATCGATAAAGGAACTGTTGCCCCACGCCGCGGTGATCACGAATGGCATTATCTTTGGACCCAATGATACGAAAGCTTTGGATGCTGGAAAAACGGCCTTGGAGGCGCGTGATGTTTTGCATGTCTCGGCCTCAGAACATACGAACCTGGAATTAATTCCCAAGCATGTCGATAAAGCCAATGCTGTGCGCGAATTACAGGAAAAGACCGGCATTGCGCCGGACCACACGATTGCTTTTGGCGACGGCCTTAATGATTTAGGGATGTTGCAGGCCGCTGGTGTGAGTGTGGCCATGGGCAATGCCGTGCCCGAAGTCAAGCGCGTTGCCCGATACGTGACCGACACCAATGTCGATGACGGCGTGGCGCACTTTTTGACGGAATTTTTTGAAAAATAAATTTTTATGGAGAAAACAGGGTTTCCAGTTGCTTGTTTGTTGAACGTTTGCCACGATAGAGATGGTAAATGTTGTAACGTTTTTATTTTGTAACTGTCTGCCATTAGCGCGTTCGCCGGCGCAGAAGTCGGCTTACGCTCACTATAACGCGTTCGCCAGCCCAGAAACCTGCGTGTAAGGACCTTGGTCGCAATGGTCAAAGCCCGACCATCACGCCCAAGGCCACTTACACTCCGGTTTCTAACCGGGCTGGCTCACGCTCACTGACAACTAAGGGGGCTTTGTTCATGTATCATGCAGCGACTGATCGTTATGCTAAGATGCCGGTTCGTCATGCCGGTAAGACAGGGTTGATATTGCCGGCAATTTCTTTAGGATTGTGGCAGCATTATGGCAATCTGGATCCGTTTGATTCGCGGCGTTCGGTGATTCTGGATGCGTTTGATCATGGTGTTTTTCATTTTGATGTTGCCAATCATTATGGTAACGGCGATGTTGATCCGGGATACGGGTCGAGCGAAACGCTGTTGGGACAGATTCTGGCAACTGATTTGAAGGATTATCGTGATGAACTGGTGATTAGCACGAAGGTCGGCTATGAAATCCACCCAGGCCCATATGGCATCGGCACTTCACGCAAAGCCGTCATTCAAGGACTGAATGATTCCCTCAAACGGTTGCGTCTGGATTATGTCGACATTTATTATGCACATCGTTTCGATGACACGGTGGCGTTGGAAGAGACCGTCAATGCGCTTGATCAAACCGTACGGGATGGCAAGGCCTTGTATATCGGCATTTCCAATTATGATACGGAGCAGACCAAAGAGGCCATTGCGATGTTTAAAGACCTGCATACCCCGTTTGTCTTGAACCAGTTCAGTTACAACATGTTCAATCGCGAGGCAGAAACTTCCGGCCTGACGGATGCCTTGAAGGCGAATGGCGCCGGGTTGATTGCGTATGGTCCATTGTCAGAAGGGTTATTGTCCGATCGTTATTTGAACGGCATTCCGGATAGCTTCCAGATCCATCGCACCAACAAAGGTACTTTTGCGAAAGGCAAGGATGCTGTGGTTAAAAAGCTCAACGATCTGAACGAGATTGCCCAAGGACGTGGCCAGACATTGTCCCAGATGGCGTTGGCATGGCTCTTGCGTGATCCGGTTGTTACCAGCGTGATTATCGGCACGACCTCGGTTGAGCATCTCGAGGATAACCTCAAGGCAACAGAACATCTGACGTTCACGGCTGAAGAGGTTCAGCAAATTGATGATATTTTGAACGCATAAGGCGCAATCGTTTCGCGCTGGATATAAAAAATCGGCTCTAGAGATGATCTCCGGAGCCGATTTTGTTTGTTCTCATTTAACCTGAAAAGCCGCCAGATGTGCCGCTAAGTATTTGGCGGTTTCGCCGTGGCCTTGGCGAGCGATGGCTTGCGGTGTGCCGGCTGCCATGACTTGGCCGCCTTCAGCGCCGCCTTTTGGTCCTAAGTCCAAAACGTAATCGGCGTTGGCAATAACATCTAGGTCGTGTTCAATGGCAATGACGGTTGCGCCGGTTTTTAAAAGGCGCTGGAAAACTGCCACCAATGTTTGAACATCAAGGGGGTGTAGCCCAACGGAAGGTTCATCGAAGACGAATAGCGTGTCTTTTTGGGAACGGCCCATGTGTGCGACCAGCTTGAGTCGTTGCGCCTCACCACCGGATAGTGTCGGCGTGCTTTCGCCTAAATGCAGGTAGCCCAGCCCCATGTCGTGGAGCGTCTGCAAGGTATGGGCGATTGCCGGTTCATCCTTGAATACCTTGAGCGCTGTATCCACGTCAAGATCCAGCAGGTCGGCAATGCTGCGGTCGTGCCACTTGATTTTCAAGACCTCGGGATTGTAGCGGCGACCATGACAGGTAGGGCAGGTTTGCTGCATATCCGGCAAATACTGAATGTCCAGATTGATCACACCGGTACCGCCACAAGTGGGGCAGGCACCCGCCTTGACGTTATAGGAGAAGTGACTGCTGGTATAATGCTTGGCTTTGGCGTCTGGCAAAGCTGCGAACAGATGACGCAGGTGATCGAGAATGTCAGTGTAAGTGGCAACGGTTGAACGCACATTTTTGCCAACCGGTGTGGCGTCAATGGCGACCACATGCCGAATGCCGCCGTTTTTGAGATCGCGGACAAAAGTCGGACCCGGCTGATCTTTTGTTGCCGACAATGCCGGGACTAACGCATCGAAAATGAGCGTCGACTTGCCAGCGCCGGAGAAGCCAGATACGGCGGAGAAGCAATTAATCGGGAAGCCAACATGCAAGTTGTGCAGGTTGAAGCGATCCGTCACGGTCAACTGCAATTGTTCGGCCTTGGCAACCGCTTCGGCGCCAACTTGCGGGCGGACGATGAGCTTGGTTTTGCCGGTTAAAAATGGGGCAATTAACGAATGCGGATTGCGACTAACGGTGGCGGGATCCCCCTGATCGAGGATGCGTCCCCCGTCAACGCCGGCACCCGGGCCGATTTCGACGATTTGATCCGCTGCGTTGATGATCGCCGTGTTGTGATCCACGACCACCAGTGAGTTGCCTTGATCAACCAAGCCGTGCATCACTTCCAATAAACCGGCAACATTGGCGGCATGCAACCCGATAGAAGGTTCGTCGAGGACATATAGAACGCCGGTCGTTTCGGTGCGTAGTGTTCGACTGAGCTGGATCCGTTGCAATTCACCGGTGGACAGTGATGCGGCGGCCCGGCTTAAGGTCAGGTAGCTCAGGCCCAAATCCATGATCGGCTTAAGCAACTGCGTCAACTCTTTTATGATGTCGTGAGCCAACGCCTGCATATTTTCCGGCAGCCACTGGTAGATTTTCGGGATAAAAGCGGACAGCTGCGTCAGGGTCATGTCGCTGACTTGCGCGATATTTTGATCAACCAAAAGTTGTGACAACAATTTCGGCGCAAACCGGCTGCCATGACAGGTCGGGCAAACGCCGAACTCATAGAACCGATTCAGACGCTGAATCGCGCGTTCGTTCTTGGTAGTGGCTAAAGAATCTTCGACCGCATTGAAGGCATTTTCGTATTGTGCGTGGTCCATGTGGAAAACTCTGCCTGTTTTGCTGGGGATATTAATGGCGTATTTTTTCCGTTGACCATGCCAAACCTGTTCCTGTTGGTCTTTGGGAAGATCCTGGAAAGGGGTATCGATGTCAATGCCGATTGCCTGGGCAACGTATGGCATGAAGTTACGTCCGGGCAGCCGCCATGAGGCAACGGCGCCTTGGCGAATCGTCAGCGTTTGGTCGGGGATGAGGCGATTGGCTGCCAGCGTTCGCGCTTGACCCGTGCCGCCACAGGTTGGGCATGCGCCAGTCGAATTGAAGGCAAAATCCTCTGCCGCAAAGGCCATGAAGTGAATCCCGCAAGTCGGACAGGTAATCATGCCCATCCCGCTTTCGCCATCATTTGGCAGATCCATGGCCTTGGCAATATCAAGTGTCGGCGGAACGCGGTGACCATTTGGACAAACCGGTGAGCCGAGACGGGAAAACATCAGGCGGATCACATTTAAGGCTTCCGTGGCGGTGCCAACGGTTGAGCGAATGCCAGGCACAACCGGCCGCTGTCTGAGGGCGATCGCACTGGGAATATGCTTGACCGAATCAGCCGCCGCCGGACTTGTCTGCCCTAACCGCCGGCGCGTATAAGTCGACAAAGCGCTCATATACCGCCGCATGCCTTCCGCGTACAAAACGCCCATCGCCAGCGAACTTTTACCGGAGCCTGAACGACCGGTAATCGCCACGAGTTTGTTTAAGGGGATATCCACGTTAAGGTGTTTCAAGTTATTGACGTAAGCACCGCGAACACTGATATGATCTGGAATTGCCATCGAATCAGCTCCTTTGCCGGAATTAGTAAACTGTTTAATGTTGAGTGATATGTCACTATGGGTTTATTGTAACGCAGTTGAGAAAATACGAAAAAAGCCTCACGCGAGCACTGCGCAAGGCGGATTCGGATTGCCAAACGTGACCGATTGGCTTATTCTTCGACTGCGACGCCGGTGGCCTGGCTGAGCAGTTTGATGAGCTTAAGGTATTTCTTTTCACCCAATTCGTTGTACAGGCGCTCAAGGTTCCCCATGTATTCAGGCCCCAGATCCTCGACAGCGGCTTGTCCCGTTTCGCTGAGGACGAGTTTAAAGCTGCGGTAGTCGTCCAGGTCAGGCTGCTTGTCAAGCAACCCGCGGTCAAGCAACGGCCCACTGGCTTTGGTGATGGCAGCTTTGGTGACATGCATCTCCTTGGCCAGACTTGTCGGTGTTTTCGGTGTCAGGTCCGTTGCCATCCAGAATAGCAGATTTTGCTGATTCAACGGGATGTCCGAAGATGACACTGGTGAGAAAAGTCGATGAAATTGGTTAACCGATTGACTCGCCGACAAACAATGCTTTTTCATTTTAAAGTTCCCCCTTTTACATAACCTCTTTATACTTTAAGTATGAACTCTCGAGGTTAAGCCATGCAACAAATAGGGTAGCTTATCGGTTAATTAGTTCAGGTAATCACATTTGAAAGATTGGAAGGTACGTTACATGATTGATTGGCAGGCGTTGACAGCCTATGCGCGCTCCGTTTCCGCACAGGATCATAGCGGTCACGGATTCGACCATATTGAGCGGGTGATCGCGATGGCAAAGCGGTTAGTCGCCGAAACTCCAAGCGTTGACTCGGCCGTCGTTGTCGCGGCAGCCACGATGCATGACACTTATGACGACAAACTGGTTAACGATGTCGCCGCAGCGAGGTCGGCTGCGCGTCATGCGATGGCAGCAGCCGGTTTGACGGACGAACAGATTCAAGCAATTATCGCAATTATTGACCACATGTCCTTTAAAGCCAATTTAGGGAAGCGCCAGCCTTTGTCCATAGAAGGTCAGCTGGTACAGGACGCGGACCGATTAGATGCTATTGGGGCAATCGGCATCGGCCGCGCCTTTATGTACGGTGGCGCACATGGTGGTCGCATGTATGATCCAGCGCTGGCACCGCGAACAGCATTAACCCCAAGTAGCTATCGCACGAAAGAAAGCACCATCATCAATCACTTTTATGAGAAGTTGCTGAAGCTGAAAGATCAATTGAATACCTCGGCGGCTAAGCAACTCGCAGAACATCGGCAGCAGGTTATGGAAGACTTTTTGACGGAGTTTAAGGCCGAGTGGGGCGGCGAGCGATGAGAAAAGGGGCACTGACGGCTGTGTTGAGTGAATTTTGTTACTGGCGAGAGTCGGGAAAATGAGCAACGATTGTTATTATGAGAATTCGATGCTATTATTTGCTTATTCTAATATTATGATGAGTTGATTGTGACACTGCTCGGCGTGTCAGTTTGCATTTCCGGCATAGACGGATCGTGTTCCTTATGAAAAGAGGTATTTTCAGTGACTTTTCGACAGTATCTTTTCCGACTAAAATGGCGGTTTGGTTTATTTATCTTAATGTATGGCGTCATGATTGCTGCGATGACTGCGGTATCGATTTTTACCGGGAACATGATTACGGCATTGACTCAATTTAAGGTCAATGCGTTCGTGACTGCGGCAATCGTGATGGTCGTAGCGACGATTTTGCAATTGGTCGTGCAGACGTTGGTCAACATTTATCAGATCTCGCTCCAACGCCGGTTGAACAATGACATTCGCACGGAGATCACCAAGAGCATTGCGACGATGCCGTTTGAACAGTACCATTCTCGGTCGGATGCGGTGTATACCTCGTGGATGACCAATGATGTCAACACCATTAACACGCAGGGGCTACGCAATGTCGCATATCTCATTCAGGCCAGTTGGCAGGTGGTTCTCAGTATTTTCGTTTTGTTAACGTATCATGCTTCGCTGTTTATCACGACACTGGTTTGCGCCGTGCTCTTAATCACGGTACCGATGATTTATCGCAAAAAGCTAAGCGCCGCCGCGGCAACATGGAGTCAGGAAAACGAGAAGTTGACCAATCGTCTGACCGATATCCTTGAAGGGTTTAATACGCTCTTCATGGCCAATCGGCGTCACGTCATGGTGGAGCGGGTGCAGCAGGCTTCGGATGACGCTGGCCATGCGCAGGTCGGTTACATTCAGTTCAATATGGCCACTCAGTTTTTGATCAATTTGGTTAACTTGGGGAGCCAGCTATTTTTACTGATTCAGGCCGGGTTACTTGCTTACAATCACATCATTCCAGTTGGCGCGGTAGTGACGATTCATTCTGTCGCAGGAACGACATTTAGCGGCTTGACGTTAATGAGCTTTGCCCTGACCACCGTCAAGTCGGTTGCCCCGATTTTCGCTAAGTTTGCCAAGGCAGCGCCGGCTCCACAAGAGGCGAAAACGCCTGTGACACCGCTGACCGAAGCTATCAAGCTGCAAAATGTGACCTTTACATACCCGCATAAAAACGAGCCGGTCATTAATGATCTGAACCTGACGTTGCAGGCCAATCAAAAAGTGGCGCTTGTCGGGCCATCTGGGCGGGGGAAAACCACGGTGTTGCGACTTATTAGCGATGTGTTGGCCGATTATCGCGGTGAGATCACCTGGGATGGTCACGATTACCGGCAGCTTGATCCGCGTTCTTTACGGGATCAGATTACTTACATCGAACAGGCTCCGTACATTTTTAACGACACGCTGCGATTTAATTTAACGCTTGGGCGGCAAGTGGATGACGATGTGTTACAACAGGCCATCAAAGGTGCGCAATTGACTGAATTTATGAAACATCAAGCACAAGGGTTAGATACGGTACTGGAACACAATGGTGGTGATTTGTCAGGCGGGCAGAAACAGCGCATTGCCTTGGCACGGGGACTGATCAGACAAAGCCGGCTCATCATCAGCGATGAAGGCACCGCAGCACTGGACGCCAAAGCCGGACTCTCCATTGAAAAGCTGCTGGTATCACTGCCGAAAACCACATTGATCATGGTGACCCATAATCTGCGTCGTGAAATTAAAGATCAACTCGACCGCGTGATCACGGTTTGAGGCGATTGTGTCGGGATGGGGATTGAGATGTGTCTGTGCTCGTTGCGACGCTCAACGTTTTCATTTAGGGATTTCGGCCGTCCGCTAAGTCTTGCTTACTTGTACATTTAGTTGTACAATTAACTCAGCAAGTTTTCACGCAATGAATCCCAGAAAGAGGCTGATCTCATGGACGCTGTTTCCTACTCAGTTTTCCGCCGCAATCTCAAGCACTACCTTCAAGCAGTCAATGATGACGCTACGCCACTCTTGATTACTAGCCGTGATAATGCGGCTGATACTGCAGTCTTGATGAATAAACGTGATTTTGATGCCATGCAAGAAACGATGAGGATCTTATCGAATCCTGAACTCATGGCCAAGATCCGCCGTGGCCAAGCTCAGATTGCCGCTGGTAAAACCCGGCAGCATGATTTAAAAGATGTCGGTGGCGGGGATGATTAAGCGCTGGACTGACGATGCCTGGCACGACTACATCAGTTGGTTTGAGCAAGGTGATAAAGCTACGGTCAGAAAAATCAATCGACTCATCGCGTCGATTGATCGGACACCGTTTGATGGCCTGGGTAAACCAGAACCGTTGAAACACGCCTTGTCTGGCATGTGGTCGCGTCGAATCACGCAAGAACACCGCTTAATTTACGAAATTGAGACAAACACAATGACAATCATTTCCTGTCGCGATCATTACTAGAAAGTAGGTAGTACTCGGATGATTTACAGGGAGGTCCATGGTTGCACGGATACGGATGACGTCCCGATCGAAGGAAAAGCCATCGTCTGTATATTTTCAACATGGAGATCACCTGATTCCTGACTGCAACAAAAGCGCTGGCGGCCGACAATCCAGACGACTTTTTCCAAAAAAGGCTTGCGAGTGCTGGAGATTTAGTGTACATTAATTAGGCAGTTGTTTTTAAACAACCGAAACATTTGCCGTCTTAGCTCAGTCGGTAGAGCGCATCCATGGTAAGGATGAGGTCGTCGGTTCAAGCCCGATAGACGGCTGCAAATGACGTTGCCTGACAGGTCAGTTGATCTGTTGGGCTTTTTTTCTGCAATTAAAAGGGTCGAACGCCAACGAGCCTTATAACGATGTGCGTGAGCAACGAAGGCCTAGGATTTTGGTGCTCGAGAAATTATTGGTATCATGAAACAGTAACGACTCTCCCTTGAAAGGACGTTAACTTTGAAAATATTCCATTCTTTTTTACAGGTATTAGGCGTTGGCATTGGGTTTATCTTATACTCTTTTGCTGAGTTGGCACTGGTTCGCGGGGAAGCGGCGTGGGGTGCTTATGGCGCGATTGGCGCGTTTGTCATTTCGTTTGGGGCATTGATCGGGCTGTTAATGCTGGTCTATCGCCGGTGGTATCGGCAGCAAGGTCCCTTGACGGTGAAACATCCGTCTGCTGTCATTTGGCAGGGAATCGGCTTGCTCTTCGTCATTCAACTAACGAATTCGCTACTGATGCATTTGTTACATACCCCGCAAGCAGCGAATCAGAGCAATTTACTTCATCTGGTGAAAACTTATCCTTGGGGCATTAAATTATTGGCCGTGGTCGGCGGTCCAATTGTTGAAGAGTACCTTTTTCGCGGCTTATTGATGAACAGTTTTGGCTCATTAAGACAGCGCAAGTGGCAGTGGGTCAGCATTTTAGTCAGTGCCTTTGCATTCGGCTTTGCCCACGTTGTCGGGTCACGGATTGACTACAACCTCTTCATTTACGCAGCGCTTGGTGGTGTCTTGGCCTGGACCTATCTGCGAACCCGCGACATGCGCTATTCGATTGGCTTACACATGCTTAACAATGCCACGATCCTGTTAGTTTAAATCGTGTGCGGACTGAAAAACGTTGACGGTCGGCTTTGCGGCTGACTGTCAACGTTTTTAAGTCTTATTCAGTTTCTGAATATTAACGATGCAATAGATTCATTTAGCTACCACCAGTCATTCTTGTTAGACTCAATGGCATGCGAAGGAGGCTGACATGACAACATTTTTGAAAAAAGTACCGTTACCAATGGCTGGCTTGACGCTGGGCCTGGCATCGTTAGGGAACTTATATAAATTAGCCGGATGGCAATTGGCGGGGGATGTCACCGGGATTGTGGCGCTTTTGCTGTTTGCGGTGATTTTACTGAAGCTTTGCCTGACCCCGCTTCATGCTGCCAAAAGTTTACAGGATCCGATCATCGCCTCGGTGTCGCCGACATTTTCGATGACGCTCATGATTTTGTGCACCTACTTCACCGCTTGGGGGATGCCTATCCAAGTAGCGACTGTTGTGTGGGTGATGGCGGTGCTCATTCACTTCGGTCTGATGGCATTCTTCCTGTCTCGGCACTTGCTCACGCAGCAAAAAGCCTGGCACATGATTTACCCGAGTTGGTTCGTCACGTTTGTCGGATTAGGCGTTATTCCGGTGACCAGTGCCCAATTTGTGCCTGCTTTGGGGCAACCGCTTTTCTGGATCGCATTTGTCCTGTATGCCGCGTTGTTTCCTGTAGTCGTGCATCGCGTGCGGGTGGTACCATTACCAGAGGCTACCCAGCCACTGTTAACCATTATGGCGGCACCGGCCTCGCTGTGCTTGACCGGTTATCTCGCCAGCTTCAATCAGCCTAATTTCTGGTTTGCACTTGGCATGTTGATCTTCGCCCAAGGCTTATATTTTGGTACGCTCTTCAGCATTCGCCAGTACACGTGGTTGTCGTTTTACCCAAGCTTTGCTGCGTTTACGTTTCCGCTGGTCATCTCTGCAACAGCGTTAACGCGGTTTATCGGCATTTTTGCAAAAACCGGTGTTGCCCATAACCTGTTAAGCGTGGTGCGGTGGAGCGAATGGCTGGTTGCGACGTTGATGCTGGTATTCGTCACGGGTCATTACCTGCGCTTTTTGCACTTAAATATTCGCGCCGCCTGGCAGACTCAGCGAGCGTCGCGGGATACGGCTGATTAATTAGATGAGGGCGATGGCGGTGATTTAGTCAACCTTGTTGGCTAAATGCTGGATCGTGTCCAGCATGGCTTGCTTGTGCGGCCAGTGAACATCGGGATTTTGCAACAGGTAAAAATGCCGACGAAACTTTGCGCCGATGGTTTGCTGCGGCACTTCTTGGGGGACGATCCGATCCGACAGCAACGCCTGGCCGACCTTGTTTTGCACCAGCGCTCGGAGCATGCTGTTGTTGTTAACGGTCATGAGATGATCGGGTGTGATGCCGGCTTCTTGTAGATAGGCAGTTGTGTAATAGCGCATGCCGGAGCCTTCCTCGCGCATGAGCCAGGTACCGGTAGGCCAGCCTGCCACGACCAATTGATCGGCACAAAGCGTGGTTCTAACCGCACCTTTTAGCGTTAACGGTTGTTCGATAAATCCCAGATCAAGCCGCCGCGCCTCCATCTGCTTCACCACTTGGAGCGAATTCAAAACGGCAACATTGAATTCCAGATAAGGGAAGGCTGCTTTCAATCCGCGTGCCAAACTCGGGAACAGGACAACGGCAACACTTTGCGAAATGCCGATATTCAACTCGACCGAAGCGGTTGCGGCAGTGTTTTGCATCGCCTGCTTGGTTTTATCCCAGTCAGCGAGCATGTTGCTGCTAAATTCATAGAGGATATCGGCAGCCGCTGTCGGAATGGTGGCACTGCGTTTGTTCCGCTCAAAAAGGGAAACATTCAGCTCATGTTCTAGTTGGTGAATATGATGCGAAACAGTCGGTTGACTGGAAAACAGCTGCTCGGCGGCCAAGGAAAAGCTGCGGGTTTCATAAACCGCCATGAAGGTTCGAAGCAGATTGAACAAGACGTTGCCTCCGGGGATTTTTATTTAGAACGTTGATTAAAAATATTTTATTGATAAGTTAACATAATATTAACTGCAAAATCAAATCGGCACTAGCGATAGAAAAACTTCATCGTTAGTGCCGATTTTTTTTGATATTTTTGATATTAGCCGAGCAAAGAACTAAACCCTTGCTTCCGAAGCATCGCCAGCGTGCCGGTAAAGATCAGTCGGCAATGCTGTGATCAATGGACTAGGCTCGTCCAGCGCGACCAGATTCAAATGGTGCAACGCGCGGGAGCACAGGGTATAGAGAATATCGCGATCGGCTTCATTTTGGTAGGTTGATGCGGAGACATCCCAACCCACGACCGCATCGAACTCAAGCCCCTTGGCCAGATAAACCGGCAGAATGACACAACCGCTTTTAAGACTGTGATCATTTGCTGACAATAACGTGACCGGGGTGTCGAGCTTGAGCGTCGCGTAAAGCTGATCCGCAGTCTGGGCGTCTTTAGTTAAAATCGCCACCGTGCCATCAGCCGTCAACAGCCGCGTGACCAACTTGGACAAGGCCGCGGCCCCATCTGCGCGCGGAACCGTTAGAACTTCCGGCTTGTCACCAGCGCGATTGAAGGCTTGGATATGGTCGTGTTCAGGCAACAAGGCTTTGGCAAAATTCGTAATTGGCTGCGTCGAACGATAGCTCTTGTTTAACGTAATGAGCCGAATTTTATAGCCAGCAAAAACATCTTTGATTTCATGAATGAAGTCACTAGGCTGATAGTTGCTGGTAAAGACATCCTGCTTGGCATCCCCGAGCAACGTCAACTTCGCTTTAGGGAACGCGTGCTTCAGATACAGCAATTGCGCCATACTGAAATCCTGCATTTCATCGACAAAGACATACTGAATCAGGCTGTTTTGCCCGCTGCCCGTACTCAGATCGCGCAAATACAGCAGTGGCGCGGCATCCTCCAGACGTAAGTGATGTGATTCGATCCCATCGGAAAAGGCCGTGATCATGGTCTGCCAAATCGAGTCGCTGACCGGGGCATCAACTTGGGCCATGAAGTGCTGGTAATCCTGGAACACATCATAGAAGTGATCATTGTAAAGCGCATCGTAAATCGGGGCAAACGCCTTGGAGACAATAGCCTCTGACACGAATTGCTGCTCGTCTTCACCGGTCGCAAATTCATGATCGGCGGTCAGGGTTTCTAATTCACTTTGCGATAAATCCGACACCTGCAACTGCGTCCAGTCCTGCTTGGCCTCCATATGAATGCGGGCATTTAAGCGCTTGATCAAAGCATTTTTAGTGGCCGTAAACTTGTCGACTGGCTGCATCAGCGCTGGTTGCGATTGATAGATCTTGGCGATATTAGCGGCAGAAAAGAAGGTTTCACCATTAAACTCAACATCGATGAAATGCGGCGTGCGGTCCGGATTTTTGGCAAAGTCATAGATGGCTTCCAAGTAACTCGGGGCTTCTTTGAACCGGCGAATGGTTTCGGCGGCTTGCGGCAAGCCTGCTGCGTCGTGTTCATACCGTTCGAACAGGGTTTCCACGTGCAAGCCGGTAAAGCGGTTGGCCAAAAATTCAAATAACGTGGCCTGACGCATGTTCTTTTCACCAAGGCTTGGCAGCACTTGGGAAATGTAGTTGGCAAAAAGTCTATTTGGCGAAAAGAGCACCATCTGATCGGCGTCCAGATCGCTGCGACTGTGGTACAGCAGGTAAGCAACGCGTTGCAGCACGGCGCTGGTTTTACCGGAACCGGCGACCCCTTGCACCACCAGCAAATCACTGGAAGTGTCACGGATAATATCATTTTGTTCCCGCTGAATCGTCGCGACGATGTTTTTCATGTATTCGTCGGATTGATCGCCAAGAACCGACTGCAGAATTTCATCGCCGACGGTTTCGTTGGTATCAAACATGGTTTTGATATGACCATGTTCAATTTGGAATTGGCGCTTATTTTTCAAAACCGCGTGTTGTTCTCCGGCCGGCGTTTCATAGGTGACATCACCCAGCGTGCCATTGTAGTAAATGGAACTAATCGGCGCGCGCCAGTCATACACTAGAAAATCACCATTCTCATCAATGAACGTCGCTGTCCCGATATAAAGAGTGTCCGGCTCGCCATCTTCATCGATGTCAATACGGCCAAAATAAGGATTGTCCGCCAGTAGCGTCAGGCGATCACCTTCGTGTTTGAGGATCGTTTCGTTTTCAACGGCCCGCGCGACCATGACTTTTTGCTGCTGAACAGCGGCGTTGGTTTCCATTTGGTCATCGACTTCGGTGACGTTGACTTTCGTGTTTTCACCGTAAGCCCGTTCAATGCGGCTGGTCTCGCGGTGCGCCGCTTCGATTTGATCATGAATAGCCGCTAACCTTGCCTTCAGCTTCTCGATAACCGCCGTGACACGTGCCTGCTCTTCCGCTTTGGTTACATTTTTCATAAAACGGCGCTCCTCTCCGTGTTTAAAATAGTGTCGATAATCTTACGCCCAGCGGCCTGAAAAGTAAAGCAATGCGACATAACGCATGTTGTTGCATTGGAAATCAAGGTGGTACACTTATGAATAATTAAAGTAAATGGAGGTTTGACATGGCTGATTTATGGCGGACGGTTTCCGAGCGCCACGTTGAATTGCTCAATGCCTTAGGACAACATATTGAAATATCGCTGATTGCGCTTGTTTTGGCAGTCATCATTGCCATTCCGCTCGCTGTTTGGGTACAGACGCATCCCAAAGTAGCGGCAGTTTTACTTCAGGTAACCGGCGTTTTGCAAACAATTCCTTCATTAGCCTTGTTAGGGTTGTTGATTCCATTCGTCGGTATCGGCACGGTGCCGGCGATCATTGCGTTGGTCGTTTACGCACTGCTGCCGATTTTTCAAAATACTTATATCGGACTGCAGGATATCGATCCGTCGTATGAAGAAGCCGCCGATGCATTTGGCATGAGCCGACTGCGCAAATTGTTCAAAGTCGAATTGCCGATTGCGTTGCCGGTCATTTTATCCGGTGTGCGCACCGCGATGGTTTTGATTATCGGGACCGCCACTTTGGCAGCGTTGATTGGCGCCGGCGGACTGGGGACGTTTATCCTGCTGGGCATTGATCGCAACGATGCTTCATTGACCTTGATGGGTGCGCTGGCGGCGGCGTTGTTGGCGATTGTCTTTTCGTGGCTACTGAATTTACTGCAAAAAGTCAATTGGAAGCTGAGTGTCAGCGTGGTTGGTATTGTATTACTGGGCTTTGCTGGCACCCAGGTTTACAACTGGGCGACGGCACCTAAAGAAACGATCACGATTGCCGGCAAATTAGGCAGTGAGCCGGACATTTTAATTAGCATGTATAAGGAATTAATCCAAAAAGCCGACCCTGATGTGAAGGTGACGCTGAAACCGAATTTTGGCCAGACGAGCTTCTTGTACAATGCGCTGCGAACCGATAAGATCAACATATACCCTGAATTTTCCGGGACGGTGCTGGAAAGCTTGACGAAGCCGACTGCCGCCCAGAAGACGCAAGTGGCAGCAGGTAAGAACAATTCTCCGCTGGCGCAGCAACTGCTCGCTAAGCAAGGGTTACGCTATCTGAAACCCATGGCTTACAACAATACTTATGCGCTGGTTGTCAAAGCCAGTTTTGCCAAGCGCTACCAGCTGAAGACGATCAGCGATTTGGCCAAAATTGCGCCGTCGATTCGCGCCGGCTTCGACTTGGAATTCATCGATCGGCAGGATGGGTATAAAGGCATTAAGCAGAAATATGGCCTCCAGTTCAAGGTCGATTCAATGGATCCGTCGTTGCGGTATCAGGCACTGGATCGCGGGCAGATTAATCTGACTGACGGCTACACGACCGACGCCCAGTTGCGCCAGTATCACCTTGTCGCTTTGAAGGATGACAAAGGTTTGTTCCCGATTTATCGCGGCGCGCCACTCATGCGCAGCAGTTTTGCCAAGCACCACCCGCATTTGGTAACGGCGTTAAATAAGCTGGCGAACCACATCACCGAAAAGCAGATGCAGGATATGAACTATGCGGTCAGTGTCCGCCGCGAAAAAGCCGCAACAGTGGCGCATCGTTACCTTGTCCGGCATGGTCTGCTAAAGGAGGCGCGCTGATGGCACTGATTAGCTTGGAAAACGTGACCAAAGCCTACGATGGCAAGCCAGTGGTTGATGACTTAAGCCTGAATGTGGAGCAAGGTGAATTGTTTGTCTTGGTCGGGACCTCCGGCAGCGGCAAAACGACCACGCTGAAAATGATTAATCGCCTGGTTGAGCCAACAAGCGGCACCATTAAATTTGCCGGCAAACCGCTCACGGATTATCCGGTTCGCGATTTGCGGTGGAATCTAGGCTACGTGTTGCAACAAATTGCGTTGTTTCCGACCATGACCGTTGCGCAAAATATTGCCGTGATTCCGGAAATGAAAGGCTGGTCGCGCCAAAAGATTCGCAAGGCAACCGATGAGCTGTTGACGATGGTTGATTTACCGCCGGCCGAATACCGTGATCGCATGCCTAGTGAACTTTCAGGCGGCCAGCAGCAGCGGATCGGTATTTTACGCGCACTGGCTTCACGGCCTAAAGTTGTGTTGATGGATGAGCCGTTTTCTGCCCTTGATCCGATTTCGCGAACCCAACTGCAGGATATGTTGCTGCAGCTGCATCAGGCTATGAAGACGACCGTAATTTTTGTCACGCATGACATGGCGGAGGCAATGAAGTTAGGTGACCGGATCGGCGTGATGCACAGTGGGAAGCTTTTGCAGGTCGACACGCCGGAAGCGATTGCGACCCAGCCGGCGAATGATTTTGTGGCTGATCTTTTCAAAGGGGCACAGGCCAATCAAGGGTTGCAGGTGACCTTAAGCCAGCTCGCGCCGTTTGCGGTCGCCGAGTCAGCGCGGCATGCAGTGGGCGGTAACCTGACGCTGGCGGAAGCATTGCCGCTGTTAGATGCACATGAAACGTTGCAGGTGAATAGTGACCATGGCACGTTTGTGGTCAATACTCATAGTGTGGTTGCTTATCTGGCAAGCGCATTTGTTGATCAAAATACAGAAACGGAGTGATCGTGATGGCATATGATTATGACACGATTGTGATCGGTGGCGGCCCCGGTGGCTTAGCTGCTGCTTATGGTCTCGCGGCGCAACAGAAGGTATTGGTCATTGAAGGTGATCTGTGGGGCGGCACCTGTCCCAACTACGGCTGTGATCCGAAAAAAATGCTGTATCGCGGTGTCGAAGTGAAAAACGCCGCCTTGCGGATGAATGGTTTTGGCATTAGTGGAACGGCTAAAATCGATTGGCCGTCCTTGATGGCATTTAAACGTGGTTACACAAGCGGCATTCCGGCGGGGACATTGAACGGTTTGACCCGCACCGGCATTAAAACGTTATACGGCCGGGCACAGTTGCTCGGCGAACACGCGGTTAAAGTCGGTTCGCAAAATGTCACAGGTGAACATATTGTCATTGCGACGGGTCATACGCCGGGGTTTCCGGATATCCCCGGCGCTAATTTGTTGAAAACAAGCCGCGATTTTCTGGATTTAGATGAGCTGCCGACCAGCATCGCGTTTATCGGCGCCGGCTATGTCAGCGTTGAGCTCGCCAATATTGCGGCTGCTGCCGGTGCGGAAGTGCACATCATTGGCCACTCTGACCGCTTGTTGCGGGCTTTTCCAAAAGTTGCCACCGAAGCATTGAAGCAGTTGTTGATTAAGTCCGGCATTCATTTTCACCCTAATGTTGAACTCACGAAAATCAGTCCGCTCGGCACGATGACGCATCTGCATGCGGATGATTTTGACATGAATGTCGACATGGCGATTACGGCCATGGGGCGCATTGCCAATGTTGCTGACCTCGGTCTTGCTAATGCCGGGATTAAGGCGGACACCCGCGGGATTCCGGTGGATGATCATTTGCGCACGGTCGTTCCAAATATCTATGCGCTCGGCGATGTGAATTTGAAGCCGCAACCGAAACTGACACCAGTTGCCGGATTTGAAGGACGCTATGTGGCCAGCCAGATTCTGGGCGATCAGGAGCCGATTCATTATCCGGCGATTCCCACGATTGTCTTTGGACCGACCGAACTTGCCAAAGTCGGCGTGGCCCTCGAAGACGCAGAAGCTGCGCCTGATCGGTATCAGGTGATTCATAACGATACCACCCAATGGTACACCTATCACCGTCTGCAAGATCCGGACGCGCAGGTGTGGACGATTGTCGACAAAACAACCGGCAAACTCGCCGGTGCGGTCGTACTGGCCAGCTTGGCAGAAGACCTGATCAATACTTTCGCCGCAGCCATTGATGCAGGTAAACAGCCGGCTGAGCTTAATCAGATCTATGCGTATCCGAGTGCACAGAGTGATTTGCAGTATTTATTTTAAGTTAGTTGAGTTGCATGGCACCAGTTCACGCTCTTACTATTGACATTGTATTTATAGTTGGCTAACCTAAACTCATATTCACCCAAGTGATGAGTAGTCTATCCAAGCGGTCTCAAGAGAGTCGGTGGTGCTGTGAAGCCGGTGACCGCGATAGGTGAAGTTGGGTCGTTTGGGTTATGTTCGGTGGGTGCGCCTTAAGCCAAGAGTGGTTCGAAATTCGGACAAATTAGGTGGTACCGCGCGCAGGCGTCCTATGTTGCAATAACATAGGACGCCTTTTTAATTGAAGGAGGTAGCTGACATGGCAAAAAAAGTGATTTTAACCGGTGATCGGCCAACAGGACGGTTGCATATTGGCCATTATATTGGCTCATTAAAGAATCGGGTTGAATTGCAGAATTCAGGCGACTACGAGACTTTTGTGATGATTGCGGATACACAGGCATTGACCGACAACGCGAATGATCCGGAGAAAATCCGGCATTCGCTGCTGGAAGTCGCGTTGGATTATCTGGCGGTCGGGATTGATCCTGAAAAAACCACGATTTTGGTCCAGAGCCAGATTCCGGCACTGTTTGAGTTGACCGCTTACTATCTCGACTTGGTGACCGTCAATCGTTTGGAACGCAATCCGACCGTGAAGGCAGAAATTAAGCAAAAGGCATTCGGTGATAGCGTTCCGGCCGGCTTCTTCATTTATCCGGTCAGTCAGGCAGCCGATATCACGGCGTTCAAGGCGACAACCGTGCCAGTCGGGGATGACCAGGAACCGATGCTGGAACAAACCCGCGAAATCGTGCGGACTTTTAACCGTACTTATCACAAAGATGTGTTAGTCGAACCAGAAGGCTATTTTCCGCCAAAAGGTTTAGGGCGCCTTCCCGGCATTGATGGCAACGCAAAAATGAGCAAGAGCCTCAACAACGGTATTTATTTGGCGGATGATGCCGATACCGTTAAGAAGAAGATCATGTCGATGTATACCGATCCTAACCACATTCATGTGGAAGATCCGGGCAAGGTTGAAGGCAATGTCGTGTTTACTTATCTGGATATTTTTGACCCGGATAAAGCACAGGTGGCTAAGCTGAAGGAGCAGTATCAACACGGCGGCTTAGGCGATGTCAAAATCAAGCGGTACCTGATCGATGTTATGGAGGCTGTGCTTGAACCTATTCGCACGCGGCGGGCTCATTACGCGGAAGATATGGGTGCGGTTGCGGAAATGCTCAAACAGGGTTCGGCCAAGGCCAATGTGGTCGCCAATCAAACCCTGCAGGAAGTTCGCGATGCCATCGGTTTCAACTACTTCAAATAACCAGATCCGTCTTTAGCCGGATGCTGATTGGTACCGGCATGGTAAAATAAAAAGGAAGTGAAAAACTTGATTACGGACGCGAATTGGCCTAGCAACGATTTTAGCTGCCGAGGTGTGTCCCAGAGGAGAATTGATGATGAAAACGAAACGACTAAGTCCAGTTGCAGTTACAAGCATTGTGCTCGGCGTGATTGTCGCCATCTGCCTGATTTTTGGCATTGGCACTTATAACTCACTTGCGAAGCAGAATCAGGCGGTTGAAGCGCAATGGAGCCAGGTTGAAAACGTCATGCAGCGCCGGGCTGATTTGGTGCCTAACCTGGTGAATGCCGTTAAAGGCCAGATGGGCCAGGAACAAAAGGTGTTTGGTGAGATTGCAGAAGCCCGCAAGTCCTATGCGAACGCGAACACAACGACTGGTAAGGCCAAGGCTGATGATCAGCTGAATAAGAGTGTTGGTACCTTGATTAACGTCATCAAGGAAAACTATCCGAGTTTGCAAAGCAGCAATCAGGTGAACACGTTGATGACGCAGCTTGAGGGCAGTGAAAACCGGATTGCGGTTGAACGCAAGCGCTATATTGACCAAGTGCGTGATTACAATCAAAGCGTTGTGACGTTCCCGAAGAACATTTTTGCCAGCATGATGGGCTTGGGCAAGAAGGATACCTTTAAAGCCACCCCGTCAGCCCAGACAGTACCAAGCGTTGATTTTTCAAGTAATAGCTCCAGCTCCGGGAAGTAGGTGGCGCCATGCGCAGGCATTTAGCGTGGTTATTCGCCGCGCTGACGGGCTTGCTGCTGTTTGCCGGTGCAGCCCATCCGGTGGCAGCGGCCGAGGATCTGCCGGCACGACCGACTGACCATTACTACCTGGATCAGGATCAATACCTTGACGATGCTACCAAGCAATTAGTCGACCAAAAGAATCGCTACTATCAAGGAACCAAGCAGCAGCCGCAAATTGCGGTCGCAGCCTTGAAGTCCACGCACGGCGATCCGTTGTCAGACTATGCTCCGGATTTATTCCAAAAGTGGGGCATTGGTAAAAAGGGTACCGATAATGGTGTCCTGATTCTGTATGCCGACAATAATGGCAAACAAAATCTGCGAATCGAAGTGGGTTATGGTCTCGAAGGCGATTTGCCGGATGCCTTGGCCGGACAGATTCTAGACAGCAATCTGAAATCGATTAAGTCACACAACAAGGCGGATTTAAACCGAGCGTTGCGCAAGGTGTTTAATGCCGTTGCGACCGTGATTGATAAGAAATACAAGTTTCCTAAAGACCAGAACACGGTGCCTGATGAAACCATGAATCAGTATCGCAGCACAGGCCACAGTCAAGGCGGCAGTTTATTAGGGAAAATCATTTTAATTTTCCTGGCGGTTGTCGTTGTTGCAGTCATCTTCGGCGGCCGTGGCGGTGGTGGCCGCGGAGGTCGCCGCCGCGATGGCGACAGCGGTTTCTGGCTATGGCTGATCATTGACGCCTTGCTCTCCGCAGGCCGAAGAGGCGGCGGAGGCGGTTTCGGTGGTGGCTTTGGCGGCGGATCCGGCGGCGGCTCAAGTTGGGGCGGCGGCAGCTCCGGTGGCGGTGGCGCCGACGTTTGATTGCAAATATGTTTCATTTACCAGACAGTTATTCAGCTGTCTGGTTTTTTGTGCTATGGTGGTGAAATTGTTGAGCGCGAACCGGCGCGGTTAGAAGCCAGAGCATAAGTGGCCTCGAGCCTAAATGGCTGGTCTTTGGCCATTTAGGCTCGAGGTCCTTATGTGCAGGCTTCTGCGCCGGTGAGCGCGTTATGGGAGTAAGAAAGAAGCTTTGCCTTCCCCCACCCGCAGTCAGACAAACATTACAAATTTTGGAGGTTAGATATGCGCAATTTAACAATTGGCAAACCATTAAAACTCATCGTGTTGTTTACAATCCCACTGTTAATCGGGAATCTTTTTCAACAACTTTACAGTTTTATGGATGCGCTGATTGTTGGCCGGACGATTGGCAAAGATGCTTTGGCAGCTGTCGGTGCAACATCTAGTATTGTTTTTTTAATTATCGGCTTTGCCCAAGGGACAACGGCAGGATTGTCGATCTTAACGGCACAAGCTTATGGTGCTCACGATTATCGGCGGGTGCGCCGGAGTTTTGGGACGAGTGTCTGGATTACGCTTGGCATTTCCCTGATTCTGACGGTCGGCGCGGTCACTATGACCCGGCCGTTACTTGCGGTGATGCAGACGCCGCCGGACATCATGGACGATTCGATTGCCTTCGTACGGGTCATTTACTTTGGCATCATTGCGTCAATGGTGTTTAATTTGCTGAGCAATATGTTACGAGCGCTGGGTGATTCGCGAACGCCGCTGATTTTCCTGATTATTGCGACCATTATCAATATTGCGTTGGACTTCTGGTTCATTCTTGGTTTTCATTCGGGGGTCGCGGGTGCCGGGTATGCAACCGTCAGTGCGCAAGTGATTGCGGTATTGCTGTGCTGGGTGTATATCCGCATGCGGATCCCGCTATTGGTGATCCGGCGTCGGGACTTGCGAATCGATTGGCAGGATATTTTGCGCCATCTAAAAGTGGGCCTGCCAATGGGCTTTCAAATGTCAATCATTGCTATTGGGGCGGTGATCTTACAGGTCATGCTCAACACACTTGGCACCAACGCGGTCGCAGCGTACACGGCGGCTGGACGGATTGATCAGCTGGCGACGTTGCCTTCTGCTTCGTTCGGGGTGGCCATGGCCACATTTGCGGCCCAGAATCTGGGTGCAAAAGCCTATGGCCGCATCCGCCGCGGCGTTTACCAAACGCTGGTTGTTAACGTTGGCTTATCGCTGGTTTTAGGGGCCTTGATTATTATTTTCAGTAAACCGCTCGTTAACTTGTTCCTTGGCCCGAATCAGCCAGCGGTCACGGCGTTAGCCCAGACATACTTCCATTACAACGCCAGCATGTATTGGTTATTGGCGATTCTGTTCACGATTCGCAATTTGTTGCAAGGTTTAGGCCAGACGCTGGTACCAACTGTTGCCGGCTTCTTTGAACTCGGCATGCGGGCGTTTGCGGCAATTTTCCTGGTCGTCCCATTCGGTTTTGCCGGCGCATCCGCCGCCAATCCCTTGGCATGGTTCGGCAGCGTGTTAGTGCTGGTCAGCTCATACGTCCGCACCATGCGGCGTATCAGGCAACAGGAAGACACCCTTGCCGGTGAGCAAGAGTGAGTTGCCGCTATTCAAGGTTACAAAAAAACAGACAAATGAGTTTCGCAAATACTGCGGCGGAAACTCATTTGTCTGTTTATATATACGGGCCTATATCCCAAAATGCTTACCATAAACCTCTAGATCCGCGTGGCCTTCTGGCAAAGTCGCGATCGCCGGTAAGTGACCCCAGTGGTCGTAGCCGAATTTTTGGAATAAATGACGGCTTGTCTGGTTGTGGCCGAAGATCCGAGCGACGACTGTGGTTAGGCCGTGGGCAGGGGCTTCGTGATCAACGAAAGCCAGTGCGGCGGTGCCGACGTGATGGCCGCGGGCGGCTTGGTCAAGGTACAAGCTGATTTCAGCCGTCTGGTCATACGCCGCGCGGTCGCTGTAAGCCGAGAGCGTCAGCCAGCCGACAGTTTGGTGGTGGTTTTGGATCACCCACGCCGGAAAATGGGCATTGTGCGCGGCGAACCACGCCGACTTTTGCGCCACGGTTTGCGGTTGTAAATCCGCGGTTGCGCGATGCGTCGGAATGGTTTCGTTGTAAATCGCGACTATTTTTGGCAAGTCAGCGGCAGTTGCCGGTTTAAATTCGATCATCGTTCATCATCGACTTTCTTGGCAATTAAAATGTGATGCGGCCGGTAAAAGTTGGCAAGGTAGCGGTCCCATTGTGGTGCATCGCTTCCAGTTGCGGCTTCACGCGATCGCGCAAATTGGTGCTTAACTTCAGCTCTGTCAACAAGGCACTGGTGGTCGCAATTTCCCAGCGGGCGTCATCCAAATCCGGATTCTCGATGAGTTGCCCGGGAGTGTAGGTCCACGTGTGGTCATGAGCTATTTGAGTCAAGGTATCCGGTGTAATCAACGTGCGGATATTGGCGACATCACTGGGAGCAATCGCATAAAGCAGTCCTTGAACCATTGCTGCCTGCAAATGACCGATTTGGTTCAGTGCCGTGGGCTGAAGCGACCATTCGGCAACATCCACAAAATCACCAATTGTGCGCACATTATTTAGGAGCAACGCCAAAGCATTGGCCGACTCAAAGTACCAAAGACTGTGGGCCATAACGATTCGATCAAAATGCTGATCCGCTAACGTGCCGAGGCCGTTGGTGAGATTCGTATTGAAATGCACTGTTAACCGACTGGCGAGCGGGCCGTTCAACAAGTGATCCCAAGCCTGTCCCAATGTCAATGGTGCCCCATAATCGCGCGAGGCAATATCGATACCGGTAACGTGGCCGCTGGGACCGACGCTATCGGCCAAAACCGCACTCAAGTCGCCTTGGCCGCAACCGATTTCCAGAATATTTTCACCGGCTTTAACTTGCCATGCGTCGGCAATGGCAATGCGATGAGCAGTTTGGCGACGTTGAACGGCATAACTATCAGCGGTAGGTCCAAGCGCCATAAGTTTGGTGATGTCATCAAGGTGATTCTTCATGAGAGACTCCCTTTATGTAAAGTTAAATGTGGACGATGCAGTCAGTCTCTTTTTATAAGGAAAAAGTACAGCTGATATCGCTTTTTCCAGAGTGACGAAGGTTGATCAGCGTCAAAAGTGAGACTTCCTTCAGCGTCGTTTCATGATGGTCTAAGATTATCACAAAAATATTGGCGATTGCGCAAAAAGATGGCGACAATCGCATATTTTTATATAAACCGTGGTCATACTGGGTCACATTGGCCTAGCCTCCATATGATAGCGAAATAATTGGAAGAAGTTGTGAATCTACGCCAAATTCGGCGAAGTATCGGCTAAATATTTGGTAAACTTGAATTGGAGTGGCTGAGCAGATAAATAAGGCTTGGCTAAAAACTCATGCAACCAAAATATGCCGTGCTATGATGGCATTAGGATGAACGGTTCGGTTTTGGTGAATTTAAAAAGAATGGACGGAACGGACATGGCAAATAATATACAGGGATTCGCGATGATCGGTGCACAATCCATCGTTTTTAGCATCACGAATTTAAGGACACTTAAAACAATTGAACGCGGTAAATATCCAGTTGCCATCGGGGATGATTTTTATGCCGAACACGAAATCCTCCCTGAAACCGTTGATACCATTGTGCAGGCGTTTGATGCCATTAATCAGATTTTTAAGGACTATGGCGTGACGACGGTTAACGTTTACGCCAGTACTAGCTGGGCTGAGGCGGACAATGCCGAGTTTGTTCGGGACCAACTTTATACCCGCACCGGTTGGCTAATCCGGACAACTTCATTATCGGAAGAGGCCTTTTTCCGTACGCAGGCCATTATGGTTAAATTTCCACAGTTTGCCTCGATCACGCAAAAAGGAACGGTGTTGATCGATATCAGCTCCGGTTCGGTCGAATTGACAACCTTTTGCCAAGGAACCTTTGGCTTTTCCCGAAACTTGTCGCTAGGGCCGTTGCGGGTGTATGAGATTATGAGCGATGTTCAGCGTTCGGTGACGAACTATGTTGAAGTCATGCGCGATTACATCGACAGCCGCTTACTGGATTTCATGCGTTTGCTGCCGCAAGGGGTTGAGTATACCAACATGATTTTGATGGGCAGCAGTTTGTCGATTTTTCAAAATCTGATCCCGGAAGGCAAACGGCAGGTCGAAACCGATCGGCCGGGCTTTGACATGCTTTACGATGAAGTGACGAAAGCGTCCGACCAGTACCTTGCCGATACTTATGATCTGACCTCAAGTCAAACATCGCTGGTGTTGCCAACGGTTTTGCTTGTGTATCGTCTGATCGAAACACTGAATAGCCAATCAATCTGGATTTCGGATCTCAAAGCGATTGATGGCCTCGAAGTCCACGCGGCGCACGCTGGCGGGTTTAAAAAACTCGGCTTCGATCCTGATGAAGAAATTGTCATCAGCGCTAATAATTTAGCCAAACGTTATCAGGTCGACGACAAACATATGGAAGCGACGCGCACGTTTGCGTTGCAGCTTTTTGATCGGCTCAAGAAACTGCATGGGATGGGCAAACGTGAACGCCTGTTGCTGGAAGTGGCGGCAACTGTGAGCGATATTGGCAGCTACATTGAAACCCACAAGCATTATGCTCACTCGAACTACATTATTATGGCTTCGGAAATTATGGGCTTGAACGAGTTGGAAGTGACCATGGTAGCAACGATTACCCGCTTCCACAGCTCGGTGACGCCACAGTCAGACTTGAAGAATTTTCCGATGATGTCAACCGAAAACCGCTTAGTTGTCGCCAAGCTATCCGCCATTTTACGCGTGGCCGACAGCCTCGATGCCTCCCGCCAGCAGAAAATTCAACAACTACGCGTCTCAGTGAAGCCAAACAAAGTCTTGTTGTCAGCTAAAGTAAATGATGACATTGAATTGGAACGCTGGACGTTGGCACGAAAAGGAAAATTTTTCTCGGAGGTTTTCGGAGTAGGGCTTGAGTTGAAAGGACGAAACACGCTATGAAGAAGCTTGATTTTTCCAAACCACGCTATTTTAATAACCGCGAGCTAAGTTGGCTTGCGTTTAATGACCGGGTATTAGAAGAAGCCCGGGATAAAAATAATCCGCTTCTGGAACGCGTCCGTTTTCTGGGCATCACCCAAAGTAATCTGGACGAGTTCTTCAACATTCGAGTTGCTTCGTTAAAGAAAATGGTGACGGTTAATTATGACAAACCGGATGCAGCCGGCATGAAACCGCAGGAACAACTTGATGCGATTTCCAAGACGGCGCACGCCATGGTGGAAAAGCAATACAACACATTGGTGCGATCGTTGACGCCAAAATTGGCGGCAGTGGATATTCAGTTACTGCATCCTAGCGATTTGAATCAGAAGCAGCGGGATTTTGTGTCAGACTATTTTCACTATGAACTTTATCCGGTTCTGACGCCGATGGGAGTCGACCCGACTCGGCCGTTCCCGTTTCTGGGCAACAACAGCCTGAACTTGGCGATTCGCCTGGTTCGGCCAGAAGATAGCGAAGATGATAAGTCGCGTTCATTTGCCATGGTTCAGGTGCCAGATGTGTTCCCGCGCGTTTTGCGGCTGCCCGGCGGCGACAACGTGTTTATTTTACTCGAAGAAGTCATCCGAATGTTCGTCGGTGAGTTGTTCGTCGGCGCCGATATCAAGGAAACGGCGACGTTCCGCGTGACCCGCGATATGGATATGGATGTGGCTGAAGAAGACGCTTCCGACTTGATGAAAGAGATTCAGTCACAACTTAAAAAGCGTCAGCGCGGCAAGGTGATGCGCCTGGAAATTGAGGCAGGCATGGGCAAACACCTGCGGAAGCGGCTGACCAAGGCGATGAATGTCAAAGACGAAGACATTTACGAAATTCATGGGCCGATCGATCTGAATTTTCTCAGCAAGCTTGTGAAGCAGGTTCACGGCCATAAAGAGCTTTTGTTTAAACCATTCACGCCTTATATGGATCCGGCGTTTGAGCGCGAATCGATCTTTGACGTCATCAAGGAACGCGATGTGTTTATGCAGCATCCCTATGACAGTTTTCAGCCAGTCATTGATTTTATCCGTGAAGCTGCCCAGGATCCGCAAGTCTTAGCGGTGAAAATGACCTTGTATCGCGTGTCGAGCAAATCGCCGATTATCCGTTACCTGAAGCAGGCCGCTGAAAATGGTAAGCAGGTCACTGTCTTAGTCGAATTGAAAGCTCGATTCGACGAAGAAAACAACGTGCATTGGGCGCAAGAACTTGAACATGCTGGCTGCCACGTCATTTATGGTTTGGTTGGCCTCAAAACCCATTGTAAGTTGGCGCTTGTTGTGCGGCGCGAAGAAGAAGGCATCAAACGTTACATGCACATGGCGACCGGGAATTACAACGACGTCACCGCCCGACTTTACACCGATATGGGATTGTTCACCTGCAACAACGAAATCGGGGAAGATGCATCGAATATTTTCAACATGCTGTCCGGCTTTTCGGAACCACCGTATTTCCACAAGCTGGTCATCGCACCACTTGGCATTCGCGACTATCTGATGGATCGAATTGACGAGGAAATCGCTGCTGCTAAAGCCGGTCGTAAAGCCTTGATCCAGATGAAGATGAATTCGCTGTCCGACACTGCCATGATCGAGAAACTTTATGAAGCCTCGCATGCCGGGGTCGAAATCCATCTGCTGGTTCGCGGCATTTGCAACCTGAAAGTCGGAATTCCCGGCGTTTCGGATAATATCACGGTTCATTCGATTGTCGGTCAGTTGTTGGAACACAGCCGAATTTATTACTTTTATGCTGATGGTCAGGAAAATGTCTATCTCTCCTCGGCGGATTTGATGAATCGCAATTTAAGTCGACGCGTGGAGTTGCTTTTCCCGATTCTGCAAGATGATATTCGCGAGCGCATTATCAAGATCTTCGGGATTATGTGGGACGATAATGTTAAAACCCGCGTTCTCCAGCCGGATAGCACTTGGACCCGCGTGCAATTGCGCGGCGTGACCAAGCTTAATGCACAGGCTTATTTCATTAAACATGCAGTCGCCATGGGTGAAGCATTGCGGCGTGAAGAAATTGATCAGGCACCTGAGGATTTGCACGCAACGCACGCATTTATTCCTATGACGGCACCAAAGGAGGATGATGATGCATGACGCATCACTTCGCAGTAATTGACCTTGGCAGTAATTCTGCCCGGATGACGATCTGGTCGATTGATCAGGAAGTCGTGAAACCGGTCAAGCGACTCAAGGAAATGGTGCGCTTGTCTGAAGATATGGGGACGTCGCGAACCCTTCAGCCAGCAGCCATGGACCGAACATTGAAGGCGTTACAAGGGTTCAAAACCGAACTGGATAAGTATGAAGATATTTCCTTAAAAGCCGTTGCCACGGCAGCGGTTCGCCAAGCCAAGAACCAAAAGGCCTTTCTTAAGCGGGTCAAAAACGAGGCTGGCTTGACGATTAGCGTGATTCCCGGCACGCGTGAAGCCGAGTATGACTTTTTAGGGGTGGTCAATACGCTGCCGATTCAAAACGCCTTAATCATGGATACTGGCGGCGCATCGACTGAACTGGTTTTGGTGCAGAATCGTAAGCTTCAGCATCTGGTATCGATTCCATTCGGGTCGGTCAATTTGTCCGAACGCTTTTTGAGCCCGGATGTTATTTCGGCAGCGGAGTATTTTTCCTTGAGTACGTTCATTCACCAAACTTTCAATAGCGTTTGGTGGCTGCGGCGAGCCCAGAATCTGCCAATTGTGGCACTGGGTGGAAGTAACCGGACATTAGCCAAAATCGAGCGCCGCAAAGAAAAACTTGCGGATTTCGAAGCGATTCATGGTTATCGGATGCCAACCCAGCAAGCGAACAATATTTTTAAAGAGATTCTGAGTTCTGATCTGGCGACCCGGGAAGCCATTCCAGGATTAGCGAAGTATCGGGCGGACATTATTGTGGGCGGCTTGGTGCCGGTGATTTCCATGATCCGGTATCTTGATTCCGATCGGCTGACCTTTTCCCAGTTTGGCTTACGTGAAGGCGCGCTTTATGATCACCTCAACAGCCGGGCCGTGGCGCAGCGGGAGCATTAGTTAATCATTGCTTAAAAAGCATGCTGATTTGCTGACGGAATGCGTCCAAACAGCGATAATGAAAGTACCAATCTAAAGGATGGTTTTGAGCTATGAAAAAATTGATCAAATGGCTGGGGTTGGCGGCAGCCGGTCTGGCATTATTAACAACAGCGCCACGCGTGGTGCGGGCGGATACCTGGTCGCAACCGGTTGCCACGCTTGGCGCCTCGTTGACGGGCGATCAAAAAAGCGGCACGCTCAGCACGCTGCAAAATGCCGCGGGTGTTTCCAACGCCAGTCAACTGACGGTCAATGGCGCAACCCTAGTGAAATATCTCAATCCTTCGGGTAGCTCGTTCACCGAGAACTCTGGTGTCTGGTCCAGTGCATTGGTGCAGAAAACCAATAATGGCGGGATTAATGTCACCATTGTGCCGTATAACGGTACGAATAACATTACGACCATTACGGCTGATCAATATCGCAATGCCGCGTTAACGGCGGGCGTCAGCAACGCCAATCTGTACATCACCAGTGCCGTCAAAATCGACGGTTCCGGTGCGTTAGCCGGGGTCTACGCAGCATTTGCCCAAAACGGTGACAACCTCAACAATCAGCAAATCAACGCTGCCCAGCAGGAAGTTAACACGCTTAGTTCGATTACCCAAGCCAACAAAGACAAAGACGGCTATTCGGACAAGCAGCTCAATAATGCCGTTGCCGGTGCCAAGCAGCAAATGGCGACCCAAAGTAACAATGGCCAGCAAACTTTGTCCCAGAACCAAATCGGCAATATTGTGGACAGCCAGCTTAAGCAGAATAATTTAACGACCATCATCAACAATAACCAACGTCAATTGATTATTAACTTGCTGGTGAATGTGCAAAAAGCCGGTTCCTTAAAGAATACCGATTTCAAGGCACAGGCAAGCAAATTAGCCAATTCAATTCAAAATTCGGCAAAAGGGCTGTTTGATAAGCTCAATAAAAGCCTAAACACTGAAGAAAACCGGAATTTCCTGCAGAAAATCTGGGATGGCATCGTTAGTTTCTTTAACGGTATTGCCCAGTGGATTCGGAGTCAGTTTTAATAACCGCAACTTGGTAAGTTAGAAACGAGGTGGCCTCATGTTGCCTAATATCTTGGTCAGTGATCAAACTGGCCAAAGCAGTCACACGTTGACAGGCGCCATCACAATTGGTGCCATTGTCGCGGTGATCATTATCTTGTTCTTAGTAATTAAACTGTTAGGTGCGATTTTGCGCCATCCATTTATCAGCCTGGCACTCTTTGCACTGGGCGGTTTTGCCATTTTCAAATTTGCGTTAGTCGGCATCATCGGCATCGGTGTGCTGGCGGCAGTTGGCGCCGGTGCGTTGTGGATGAATACTGGTGACGGTGGGTGAAATAAAAGAGGACAAAGGAAGCTTAGGCTATAAGTTCCATGTCGTGCCAAACTCCGCAATCTCCGGCCATCTGAGCCTGGTGACCGCGAAGCTAGAGTGGTGGGCACGACTTAAAGCCTCTGCAAAAGCGGCAGAGTCTCTAAGCTCGGCCTTGTTGTAGGCGGGGCAAAAGGCGCCCCACCAACAACAATGTCACCACTGAGGCTCATCTGGCCTACGATTGCTCAGCATTGGCACTATAATCTTAAACACCGTAACTAATTATCCTTGGTGAAAAAACGGGCATACTTTCCACACTCGATTTTCAGTGCAGAAAGTATGCCCGTTTTTATATTGTATTTGTGAACGGTGTCTTAGCATCTGGACACGTTTGCCACAGACAATCACTTAAACCCGTGACGGCAAGTCAATTTCGGCTTTGGCCAAAACATGACCTTTCATCGCATGGCGGGCTTCATTCAACCAGAAGCCGGGTTGCAGTGGTAACTTGGTGTCTAAAGCAAAAATCATCAACGTATAATCATGATTCTTGTCTGGCGGCTGTGGCCCTACATAGCCCTGCTGGGTAAATGGATCAGTGTTACCAACCAAGTGCCCTGCAGAAGCATTTTTGCCTTCAACCATTGGAATCTGATCGCTGTGACTCGCGCCAACTGGGATCGACGTGACATTGGCAGGAATGTTTGCCGCATTCCAGTGAATCCACGGCAGTCCGCCGACTGGAACCGCGTCATAGTCGAGGAGCCAAAGTGCGAAACTGACAGTGCCTTCCGGAGCATCTTCAATGGTAAATGGAAAACTGGTGATCGGGTAGCCATTTTTGACGTCAGCACCAGTGGCATACTTGCCATAACGATCAGCCAGCATCCCATTGACAAGCGGAACGGATAGTTTCATTTGAATTTCCTCCCTTTTATCGCTACCTTTATGATAGTAGATTGAAATTACGAAAGCCAATTTCGGATTAAAAATATTTTTATTGCCACAAGCAGATCAAGCAGATCGAATTGAGCCATAACAAGGAGCTTTGAATAAACATGCAAAAAGATGTCCAGGCATTACTTGATGAAGTGAAAAGTCACTACGATCACCCGCTGGAAGTGGCGATTAACGGGGAAGCAAGCGGCGTGCTGACCCATGATCAAAGCCGTCAGCGCCTGAAAAAAGATGGTACGCTAGAGGTGGTTGTGACTGATACAACAAACGTGGCGTATACATTAAGTCACGAACTGCTGCACTTATTGTTCCAAATGAAAGGCTACCCGCAGTTGCAATTTCATCTGCTGAGCGGTGATCCGCAGGTGGATGATCAGCTTTATGCCACCAGTACAGCCTTGTATAACGCTGCAGTGCACATGCTGGTGGTGGCTTGGCAACGCGAACATGGCTTGCTGACAGACAAGGTGGTTGCGCAGGTGTTGGCAGGCTTCAAGCAGAATGTGCCAGCCGAAGCTGATGATCAGCTGGTGATTTACCGTATTCTGTCGTTGCTGGATCTTTTAGGCTTTTTGGACGGGCAGCTACCCGATGAGTTGGCAAGCGCCTATCCACAAGCGTTGCCGTATGCCCAAGAACTATTCAGCTTACTAGACGAACAGAAACTTGCCACACCATTTGGCCTGCGCCGGGCGATTGTGCACCTGTTTGAACGTTTCGATGACCAAATTGAGAAGTTAGGCTACCAGCCGACCAATGACCATGAATTTGCCACGGTGTCGCCGGTTTTGTCGAAGCGACAACTGCGGCTCACACTCGATCAGGTTTACCTCATCAAACACAGCAGCTACCGCGATCGGGACACGAAACAACCTGCCTATGTCGCAATGGGGCGCAGCGATGACCAAAATGCGTTTGTGCTGCCACTGCCTGAAAAAGAAACAACGCCAGAAGCTTTCCAACAGCTGTATCAACAGCCGCTAGACAGCGTTCTGACGAAGTATGGTCTCGATTTTACCATCCGTTAATGCCGGCCAAAATTAATGAAGAAGCCGTTAGTCACGGACTGAATACCAAGCATCACAACCTGGTAGAAGACGAAAAGGAAGAAAATGAGGACTAGGATCATAAACAAATAACTAAAAAAGTGCGACCACCGAAAGGACTTCATGGTATTAAGACCCCTTTCTACAATGTTTCTTATAAATAATATTACACCTTTTACGCCTAGGGTGACGAACTTGTTCCAAATCAGCCAGCGCGATAGTGACAGTTTGACTAATTGGTGACTGGCGGGCAAGCTAAACGTTTTGCCTGGTGTGAGGTGAATTTTTCGTTAAGAATGTTGCGCTGTTCAGCGTGTTAGGAGATGGAAACGATGTTTGATTTGCAAACCGCGATTGATCAAGCAAAACGGGTCACGTTTATGACCGGCGCAGGCGTTTCGACAGCTTCGGGAATTCCGGATTATCGATCAAAAGGCGGCTTATATGCCGACAAGGTTGACCCAGAGTATGCGTTATCGATTGATAATCTGCAGGCCCATCACGAGGACTTTCATAAATTTGTCGTCGAGAACATGTATTATCCCGATGCCAAGCCGAATGTCATTCATGAAAAAATGGCGGCGATTACCAATCAAAAAGGTACGATCGTCACGCAAAATGTTGACGGACTTGATCGTAAAGCCGGCGCCAAACATGTGGTGGAATTTCATGGCAATCTTTATCGGATTTATTGTCAAATCTGTCGCAAACAATTTGACTATCAAACGTATTTGAAAAGTGACGTACATGAAGCAGACGGCGGTATTTTACGGCCGGACATTGTCTTATACGGTGAACCGATTAATCCGGATACGGTAAGTGCGGCGATTAATGCCATTGCGCAGGCGGACTTGCTGATCGTTGTGGGAACAAGTTTTGTCGTGTATCCATTTGCCGGGTTAATTGGCTATGCACAACCGGATGCAACGATTGTGGCCGTGAACCGCGAACGGATTGCTTTGCCGGAAGGGGCACAGATGGTTCTGGGAGATGCGGTTGACGTTTTTGCCAAGTTGCACGTCTAGTCACGGACAATCATGACGAAAAGGGGATTTGACGGTGAGTAAAGGACGCTTGGAGGCATTTACCGATGCGGTCATCGCGATTATTTTAACGATCTTGGTGTTGGAATTAAATCCACCTCACAGTGGCTCACTGGCGTCGCTTTGGGCATTAAGAGGAAGGTTTGGGATTTATTTAGTTTCATTTCTGACGCTGATTGTTTATTGGAACAATCACCACCATTTGTTCCAGTTGGTGAATCGGATCGACTGGCGCGTGATGTGGGCGAATTCGTTTTTTATGCTGGCCATTTCGATGTTTCCGTTTGCCACCAGCTGGGTCGGTGAAGGGCATGTGGATGCATTCGGACCGGAGCTGATTTATGGTTTTGTTGTACTCATGTCGAATGTCAGTTACCTTCTTTTGGTCGTCACCCTGCGACATGTCAACGGCCCGACCTCGGCGTTGGTGAAGCTATACGGCCAGCAACATGACTGGAAAGCGGTCGGTTCGATTGTTATGGCGTTCATCGCGATGATTTTGGCTTTGCTTTGGCCGCCATTAACGATCATACTGGACTTGTTAATGTTATTGTTGTGGGCAATCCCAGACCAGCGTGTTGAGCGACATCTATTACGTGGTCCAAAAGAGTGAGTGAGCGTGAGCCAGCCCGGTTAGAAACCGGAGTGTAAGTGGCCTCGGGCGTGATGGCCCGGTCTTAGGCCATTGCGACCGAGGTCCTTACACGCAGGTTTCTGGGCTGGCGAACGCGTTATGATGAAAGGAGATTTTTAATATGGCAAGAACGATTGGTATCATTGGTATTGGCCATGTCGGTGTGACGACGGCATTCAATTTGGTCAGCAAAGGTATTGCAGATAAACTGGTGTTAATTGACCAGAAAGCCGAATTGGCTGAAGGCGAAAGTTATGACTTGAAGGATGCGTTAGGCGGGTTGCCGACGTATACCGACATTGTGGTCAATGATTACGATGCGTTGAAAGACGCTGATGTGGTGATTTCGGCAGTCGGAAATATCGGCGCGATTTCAAATGGTGATCGGATCGGCGAGACTAAAACGTCCAAGGCGGCGCTGGATGATGTTGCACCGAAGCTAAAGGCGTCCGGTTTCCATGGTGTCTTGTTGGATATTACGAATCCCTGCGATGCGGTGACCAGCTACTGGCAGTACTTGCTTGATTTGCCGAAGTCCCAGATTATCGGCACTGGCACATCGTTGGATACTTATCGGATGCGGCGCGCGGTTGCCGAGACGCTGCATGTGAATGTTGCGGATGTTCGTGGCTATAACATGGGCGAACACGGTGAGTCTCAGTTCACGGCGTGGTCAACGGTTCGGGTCAATAATGAACCGATCGCAGAGTACGCCAAAGTGGATTACGATCAGCTGGCTGATGCAGCGCGGGCTGGCGGTTGGAAGATTTACAATGCGAAGCACTACACCAGTTATGGCATTGCAACCATCGCAACCGAAATGGCCCAGGCGATCATCAGCGATGCCAAGCGGATTTTCCCATGCGCCAATTACGATCCCGAATTCGGCATTGCGATCGGCCATCCGGCAACCATCGGCAAGCTCGGTGTCGTCAACACACCGGAATTGAAATTGACCGATGACGAGCGGGCGAAGTACGTCCATTCGGCAGGCATCATCAAGGACACACTCGAAAAAATGAAATAATCAACTACGGTAGCAATACCGAAGTCTTTTAAAAGACGCCGACCCGGCGCCTTTTTGCTTCAACTGCCTTAAGCAGATCATTTTTGAAAAGGGGATGCACATGGTCAAGAAATATACATTGGTGACGGTTGAGACGCCCACTGGCTGGCTGTTGATTAACCGTACGAATCCGCCTTATCGCGGCATGTGGAATACGCTCGGTGGTAAGTTTTTGCCTGACGAGACGCCGGCTGTCGGTGCGGCGCGTGAATTGCAGGAAGAGAGCCACATTATCATCCCGGCGCACGAATTGCGCAGTGTGGGGCGCGTTTTTTGGCATGTCGATGGCGAACTTCGCGGTGAGCTCTATGCCTTTCTCGGGAAAACGTCCGATCGGCTTCAGATGCCGCAAGCTAATCGTGAAGGGATTCTGGCGACCTTTTCCAAGGAGTGGTTGCTGGCGGATAATCCGGGGTTGGTACCGGATTTGCAGCCGTTATTGCGATACGCTTTGAATGGTGAAAAGCACGATTATGCGTCGTATTTTACCGGCGATGTACTTCAGAAATTTCAGATTGCGGACGGTGAGCGCCATGATTAGCGTTGGTTTAACCAGTGTGGCCGACCATCCAAGCATTGCGGCAAATGGCAAGCGCAGTACTTTTGCGGACTATGCCCAGTATTTTCCGGTGATTGAGCTGGATACGACTTTCTATGGGTTGAAAACGGTGGAACAGATTCGGCGGTGGCAGGCGCAGGTGCCGGCGAGTTTCCAGTTTATTGTGAAAGCCAGTAAGCTCATGACCAAACACGAAGCCACACAGGATTTGGTGGCGGAATTTTCGCGGTTTAATGATATGGTGGCGCCTTTGGTTGCGACCCATCAGCTGCAGGCAGTGCTGTGCCAGTTCCCGCCTTATTTTGGCGTGACGGCGGAAAATGTCCGGTATCTGCAAAATCTCAATCAGTGGCTGCCGGATTTACCGGTTGCGGTTGAATTCCGGCATGCCAGCTGGTATCTGCCGGCCTATCGTGATGCCACGATCAGCCTGTTGCAGGCGGCAGGCGATATTCATGTCGTTGTGGATGAAGCTCAGACAACAAGCGGTTCCGTTCCGCTGGTGCCGATTGCCACGAATCCTGACTTAACGATTCTGCGCCTGCATGGCCGTAATCAGGCATGGGGCCAGAGCGGTGCCAAAACCACAGAACGGACGAATTATCGCTATAGCCAAGCAGAATTGCAACAGTTTGCCACCATTGTGCACCATCTCAAAAGTAAAAACGTCACCGTTATTTTCAACAATAATGGCGGACATGATGCTGCCGCGAATGCCCAAGCATTCATTGACATGTTGGGATTGGATTTTCCCGGATTGGCGCCACGACAATTGGATTTATTTTAGAATTTGTGTTGCCGCGCCGAATTCGGTCTGACAGTCTGGTACTGGTGTAGTACAATCACGGTAAACACATTGTTTTCACCAAAATGGTTCAGCAATTTTTAATCACTGAATCTGGCGTTTAATTGTTTCGAAAGGCGGATTGCTATGAAGATTACAGAAGGCTACATGCCGTTTCATGAGTACAAAACGTATTATCGGATTGTGGGTGAACCCAGCGCGGATAAGGCGCCACTGCTGTTAATTCATGGCGGGCCCGGGTCCTCGCATAATTATTTTGAACTCATGGACGATTACGCTGCGACCGGCCGACAACTGATTATGTATGATCAAGTTGGTTGCGGTAAGTCGTCGCTGCCAGAGGATCCGGCAGTTTACGTCAAAGAGACATGGGCTGAAGAACTCATCGCGTTGCGCAAATATTTACACTTGGACGAGATTCATATGCTGGGGCAGTCGTGGGGCGGCATGTTGGAGATGTATTATCTGACGAGCTTTGACCCGCAAGGCATTAAGAGTGTCATGATTGATGGGTCACCGGCTTCGATTAAGCTGTGGGTGCAGGAGCAGCATCGCCTGATCAAGTATCTGAGTTATGAAGACCGGGAAGCGATTGCCGAAGCTGAACGGACCGGGGATTTTAACAACGTCAAGTATCTGGCCGCCAATGACCGCTACATGGAGAAGTATTGCTGGGATGACCCTGACGAGAACTCGCCTGAGCCACTGCGCCGCCCAACCAATGGCAAGCGCGCCAGTCTGATTGCGGAAGGACCGAATGAGTTTACCGAAAACGGGACGATTAGCGATTTTGATGTCACCGATCAGCTTCACAAAATTCACGTTCCGGTCTTGGTCACCAGCGGCACGGATGATCTTTGCACACCGTTAATTGCAAAAACCGTGGTGGATCACATTCCGGGGGCAAAGTGGCATCTGTTTGCGAACAGCCGGCATTTGGCGCTGCTGGATCAACACGATGAGTTTATTGATGTGCTGGATCATTGGCTGGCGGCGAATGATTGATGGTGGTTGTGAGGCAGCCACTTATTCGCCATTTTTGAGCAAGTCTGCTCATACTCTGTTATACTGGAATCATTCTGAATTAAAGTACGGGAGGCACTTGCATGGCAAGCAAACCAACTTTTTATGTGACGACACCGATTTATTATCCATCTGGCAAACTACATATCGGCAATGCCTATACCACGATTGCGGCGGACGTTTTGGCGCGTTATAAGCGATTGATGGGTTATGATGTTTTCTTCCTCACTGGGACGGATGAACATGGCCTCAAGATTGAGCAAAAAGCCGATAAGCTGGGTGTGACACCGCAAGCTTATGTCGATGGCATGGCGGCGCAGATCAAACAGTTGTGGAAGACCCTTGAGATTACCAACGACAAATTTATTCGGACAACGGATAAAGCGCACGTTGAAGCGGTTCAGACCATTGTTGAACGGCTTATTAAGCAGGGTGACGTTTACCTTGGTGAATATACGGGCTGGTATTCGGTTGAAGACGAGGAATATTTCACCGAATCGCAATTGTCAGAAGTCTATCGGGATAAAGATGGCAATGTTGTCGGCGGGAAGGCACCATCCGGTCATGAGGTTCAGCTGGTTCATGAGCCGAGCTACTTCTTCAAAATGAGCAAATACACGGATCGCCTGTTGAAGTATTATGACGAGCATCCTGATTTTGTGCAGCCGGCTTCGCGTAAAACGGAAATGATCAACAACTTTATTAAGCCGGGGCTTGAAGATCTGGCGATGAGCCGTACCAGCTTCAACTGGGGCGTTCAGATTCCGTCTGATCCGAAGCACGTGGTTTACGTGTGGGTTGATGCCTTGCTGAACTATATCACGGCACTTGGCTACGGTAGCAACGACCACGCCTTGTTTGACAAGTATTGGCCGGCCAATGTGCAGCTGATCGGTAAGGAAATCGTTCGTTTCCACATCATCTACTGGCCAATTATTTTGATGGCCTTGGGTCTGCCATTGCCGAAGAAAATTTACGCCCATGGCTGGCTGGTCATGCGCGACGGGAAAATGAGCAAGTCAAAAGGCAATGCCGTTTATCCGGATATGATCGTGGAACGGTACGGTCTGGATGCTTTGCGGTATTACCTGATGCGGGCGATTCCGTTTGGCAATGATGGCCTGTTCACGCCGGAAGACTTCATTGATCGCATCAACTATGATCTGGCCAATGACCTCGGCAACTTGTTGAATCGCACCATTGCGATGATTAATAAATATGAAGACGGCATTTTGCCAACCTTCAAGCCGGATGTGACGCCATTCGACAAAGAGCTTGGCGATGTGGCCGAAGCGGCTTTGACCGAGTATCACAAGCTGATGGACGAGTTGCGCTTCTCGGATGCGTTGGATCAGGTGTGGAAGATCGTTTCCCGCGCCAATAAGTACATCGACGAAACCGAGCCATGGAAGTTGGCTAAGGATCCGGCCAAAAAGGATCAACTTGATGCCGTCATGGCACACCTAGCCGAAAGCTTGCGGTTGATTGCCTTATTGATTCAGCCGGTCATGACCCATGCGCCACTGCAGATTTTTGGCCAATTGGGCTTAGACCACGAAAACGATGACCATAAAATCGTCAAGTGGGGTGCATTGCCTGCAGGCGCCAAAGTGGTTGAACAAGGCACACCGATCTTCCCACGGCTTGATGCTGAAGAAGAAGTTGCCTATATCAAGAGCCAAATGACCCCAGGCACGGCTAAAGCAGCAGTCGATGAAAAGAGCCGCAAGTCGGAAATCGAGTTCAAACAATTCGATAAGAGTGAAATCCGAGTTGCAGAAATCCTCGACGTCGAACCGGTCAAGGGTGCCGACAAGTTGCTGAAATTCACCCTCGATGCCGGCGATAAGGGCACGCGCCAGATCCTGTCAGGCATTCGTGAATTCTACCCTGATTACGAGAAGTTGAAGGGCAAGAAAGTCATGGCGGTCGTGAACCTCAAGCCGCGGAAAATGAAAGGTGAGATTTCGGAGGGTATGTTGCTATCAGCCGAAAGCTTGGATGGTAAGAAAATTACCTTGCTGGAAGTTTCCGAGAATCTACAAAACGGCAGCTTGGTTGGTTAAACTAGATAAAGCAAAAAGGGCACGCGGCAATTTTTGTCGGTGTCCTTTTTGAATGTCTTAATATAATGTACTTCGCAAGCTGAAGGCAAACTGAGTGGCTGAATGAAACGCTTATCCAAAAGCTGTTTCGGCAGCCAGTTAAAATCTACCGGAATCGAACGGCTCCTAATTGTGATTCTTGGACGAACCATTATCCTCGCCAATATTAAAAAGTCGAACACTTGAAACGAACTACACTAAGTTCAAGTGTACCAAGATGGCGTTATCAAATGGAACCGCTTACGTTAAAGTAAAAATGTAAAAGTTAGGAAGTGATCATTTGGGCCCGAATCAGTCACAAAAAACTCTTACTCAAGAAATCATTCAATTAATCTTGTACAAGTCCACTATTCACTATCAAGACATTATGGACTTTACGCATAAATCTCGGAAGACAGTCGCTAAGTATCTCGATCAAGTTGAAAAAGAGGTGAAGCCATTAGGTGTCAGTCTTGTGCGTAAGCGCGGGTCAGGCATTCATTTCACGGGTGAAGTTGCTGCATTACAGTCTCGTTTCTCGGAATTACGTTCTAGTTCAGCAGCTTCCGAGGAAGAACGTCAGCTCGATATCATGGAGTATTTGATCCAGAATCGAACGCCCATCCTTCTCGCTGATCTGGCTGACAAGTTCTTTATTAGCCAGCGAACGCTCGATAGAGATCTCCACTCGCTCAAAGAGCACTATGGCCTAACAACTCAGACAACACCGGCTGGCATTATTCTAATGGCCAGCGAAGCGGAAGTGCGTCAATTGATGGCCAAAATATTACAGAAATATTGGGGGCAAGAAGCAAATCAGGATAAAGACGGCAGAGTCCAGCTAAGATTTAATGTTCCGGCGAGTCTTCGCCGATATGTTTCAGCAGATATTCTTGAACGGACTGAAGGTGTTCTAGCAGACTTCATCAATACACTAAAGGTTCAGGTCAATGAATATCAATACGAGTCACTTCTTATTCACACCACCATCGCTATGCAGCGCATTATCAATGGCGATTATGTTCCACACGATGCTTCTGCTCAGCTCAAGCTTTCCAATATTTCACCAGCGACTTTTAAGCTGATGAAGATGCTGGGCAATACTTTTCATTGTGAAGTTCCGATTGAAGAGCTTGAGTATCTCAACATTCATATCGCCGCAATTGAGGATGGTTACATCGATCTTCGTAAAAGCGGCGTCCAGGAACAAGGCATGCTCGGGTGGTTACGAACGAGCTTGACTAATTACGATGAGACCTTACTCGATAATCTTGTATTACATCTGCGGCCGGCCTTAACACGCGTGAAGAATGGGCTAAGTATCAAAAATCCGTATCTGAGCAAAATTAAAGTGAATTTCCCACGAGCGTTTGAAATGGCGGTTGATTTAACGCTAAAACTTGAGGCGAAGTTTCACGTTAACCTCAATGAAGATGAAACTTCATACATCGCCTTGCACTTCGAATCGTATCTTGAGCGACGTAAGCAGGATGTTCAGGATGTTAAAGTTGCCATTATTTGTAGTACCGGTTACGGAACCGCCGAATTATTACGGCAGCGTGTGCGAGATAAATTGCCGGATGTCCAGGTCGTTGCGACTTTATCGGTATCGGAACTTTTACGCCATCCAGTAGATGCCGACATTTATATTTCCACGATCCCACTTCGAATGAATCGGGTTCAAGTGATGCAAGTGAGCCCATTTTTAACGGAACATGAGCTTGATTTCTTGAAAAGAATGACCCAAAACATTCGCAAAGAAAAATATGCTCGCAATGCTTTCATGGCAATGCTACGGCCGGAAAACATTATCCCGAATGCATCTGTTAAAACGAAGCGAGATGCGATTATTGCAATTACTGAATTACTTGAAAAGAATGCCTATGTTGATGACAAGATGACGGACTCAGCACTAGAGCGCGAGAAGCTGGCATCGACAGTGCTAGGAGATTGTGCAATCCCACACGGTGATATTAGTCATGTGTTAAAACCAACGATTGGCATACTAACGTCGCGAGCAGGTATTCAATGGGATCAGGAAGTGGTCCACGCGGTTTTCTTTGTTGCATTGAATCAGACTGTCGAGGCGCGACTGGACGACATCTACAGTTATTTTTATGAATTGATTCAGGATCCTAAACGGATAAATGATTTAGTCGTTGCTGCTGATGAGGATGCAGTGCTTAGAAGCATTGACGTAGCTTCGATTTCGCGGAAGAAGGAAGACTAATGACAGACATTTTCGATAAACGTTACATTTTTTTAAACGAGAATTTGAAAAGCCAGGATGATGCATTCAGATTTATCGCGAATATTGCTGTAAACCTAGGCTTTGGAGACGACGAGGCGGCCATCCTCAAAGCGCTTAAAGATCGTGAAGCGCAGGCGTCTACCGGTTTGCAGGATGGTATCGCAATACCGCATGCAATCACAAGCCATATCACAAGGCCAGCTGTGCTCTTCATCCGATCACACTCACCAATCATGGACTGGGAGACGCTTGACGATGTACCGGTAAAACAAATTATCGTCATGTTAGTACCAAAAGGAGAAGAAGATGAGCACCTTCAGGTACTTGCAGACTTTGCCGGTGCTTTGGTGGACGACGACAAGCGTGAGGCACTTGGAACAAGCAAAACAGTTGATCAAGTTTATTCATTATTAACTGCAACTAATTAAAAAATACAAGGAGACGATATTATGGATTTTGTCGCAATTACATCATGCCCTGCTGGGGTCGCACATACACCAATGGCCGCAAAGGCACTGGAAAAAGCTGCTTCTGCGCTGGGTTTAGAAGCAAAGGTTGAGCAACAAGGCGCCATGGGTCTAAGAAACGAAATTACCGAAGAAGAAGCACAATCTTCCAAGTTCCTATTGATTGGATCAGATCAGAAGATCGAGAAAATGGATCGCTTCAAAGGAATTCCTGTAGTCCGTGTTGATATTAACGCCTGCATCAAGTCGCCTAAGGCAGTCATCCAGAAGGTCTATGCGGCGGTTGAAGCTCGCAATAAGAAATAGAGAAAAACTTATCAGGAGGTGAATGGTACGATGAGAAAATTATTTGAAGAGTGGAAAGGTTACCTCATGTCGGGGATTTCATACATGTTGCCAGTCGTTATCGGTGGCTCACTCGTTGTTGCCGTGCCGAAAATTATTGGTTTATGTTTTGGAATTACCAGTTTCGATGCCTACAAGTCAGGCTTCTTCTTTTATCTCGGACAGATAGAAAATGTTGGTTGGATTGGCGTCGGTTTAGTCAACTTGGTCCTAGCTGGATACATTGCGTATGCGATCGGCGATAAACCGGGTTTAGCTGCAGGTTTCATTGGTGGCTCACTTGCAACAAGCGGCAAAATGGGTTTCCTGGGTGCCTTGGTTGCAGGATTCCTTGCTGGTTATATTGCTAAATGGTGCACGAAGAAGATTCATGTTGGTGAGAAATATCAATCAATTCTGCCTTTAGTCATCATTCCTCTGCTGTCAACGATGGCTGTGGCGATTCTAATGGGGGTTGTGCTGCAAAACCCATTGACTTGGCTCAATACTTCCTTGGTTGAGTGGATTAAAGGCATGAGCACGAGTGGTGTTTCGGCGGTTGTCCTTGCACTCATCATGGGAGCAATGATTGGTTCTGACTTGGGTGGGCCCATCAATAAAGCTGCCTGGATGGCCGGAAACGTTTTGTTGACTGAAAAGCTTTATACACCTGCGCTAATTGCTAATACAGCGATTGCCGGGATTCCGTTGGGTTACGCACTGGCAACATTGTTGTTTAAGAAGCGTTTCTCGGATGAATTACTGGATGCAGGACGCAGTAACTGGTTTATGGGCTTTATTGGTATTACTGAAGGCGCTATTCCGTTCACCTTGATCAGTCCACTAAAGCTGGTGCCAATTAATATGATCGCCGGTGCTTGTGGATCAGCGACAACGATTCTACTTGGCGCCCAAGCCAATATTCCACCCGTTGGCGGTGTTTATGGTTTCGTGACCATTACGAACGGCTGGGCTTATCTCATTGGGCTTGCAGTATGCGCACTGATTATTGGAGTTCTGGCTCCACTAGCGGTTAACTTCAATTCAACTTACAAAGAAGACGATTCTGATGCCGCTAAAGATGATATCGATATTAGTTTTGAAGCTTAGCGATTTTTGTTAAGCGCTGGTTGGCCGCACACTGGGTTTTAGTAACCGGCGTGCGGCCTTGCTACTGCATTGATAAGTGCTTTAACGATCACTAATGCTTTAGCTTGAGCAGTTTTTGGCAGTGTCAGATTGGTGATATCAGATTGGTGATAAGAGAAGGGAAGATTTAAAATATGGCAACAGCACATTTTGTGAATCATACGCACTGGGATAGAGAATGGTATTTTACATCAGAAGACGCACAGGTTTTAAGCGATCAGCTTTTTGCAAATGTTCTTGACGAACTTGAGTCACATCCAGAGGCTAATTTTACGCTTGATGGTCAAACCTCAATTGTAGATGAATACATTGCTTTTCATCCCGAAGATTTGGCACGCGTACGTGCGTTAATGGCAAGGCACCAGCTCTTCATTGGTCCTTGGTACACGCAGACGGATGCAAACTTACCAGATGCTGAATCTATTATCCGTAACCTGGTTATCGGGATTAATGACACAAAACGCCAGTACGGCGATCCGATGATGGTGGGCTATCTACCTGATACTTTTGGTTTCAACGCCCAATTGCCAATGTTGTTAAACCAAGTCGGGATTCAAGACTTCATTTGCTGGCGAGGAATAAACTTCAAGCGCCAACAGCCATCTGTTTACTTTAAGTGGCATGGACTTGGCAATTCGCAAGTTTATGCAGCAAACTTTCCTCTCGGCTATTACACTGGTCAAATCACGGTGGACTCGAAGCGCGATATGGCTAACTTTGTTAAGAACAGGCTTGATACCGGGATTGATTTCGAAGCTGAACATGGGGACAATGACACCGTACTTCTTCCTTCTGGAATTGATCAGATGAACATTATTCATTCTGTTTCAGAGACACTAAAAGAAGTGAATAAATATAGTCATAACAAGGTCATGCTCAGTGATTATCCGACTTTTATGAACACACTGCGCAACAAAGACCTACCGGATTACAAGGGTGAATTACGGCTGCCTACGTATGCTCGGGTGCACCGAACCATTGGATCTGTGCGTTCGCGAATCAAGCGGCAAAACTTTGAGCTTGAACAGGCAATTCTTAAGCGGGTAGAACCGCTGATGGTTATTGGAAGTCAATGCGGTGTCCAAGTATCAAACGGACTGGTTTTGAAATTATGGAAGAAGCTCCTTGAATGCCAGCCCCACGATACACTGGGCGGAAGTGTTTCCGACAATGTTGCTGAAGATATTGATCACCGTTTTAAAGAAGGCTTCGAGCTTGCTGACGGTATCGAAAACTACATCAAGAAAAGAATTGCGCAGCGACTGAAATTGAATTCCGAACAAGCATTGGTCTTCAATACCGAAACTCGTCCGTTTGCCGGATACAAGGATATTAAACTAGTGGTGCAAAGTAAGAATATTGAATTTCCTCCAAAGTACAAGGCGTCGATTATTCAAGCCAAAAAGATTGAAAAACGCGAAAATATTATGCAGATGACCTCTAAAGGCTTTGAATTCAAGGATGAGCCGGCTTATTACCTCGTGACAGTCCGACTTTACGTTGAGTTTGATGGTCTGGGATATCAGGTTGTGTCCTTCAAAGAGAACGCAAATCAGACATTACCCGAACTGACGTTGACGACTGGCAACACAATTCAAAATGATCACTGGAGCGTGCACTACAACGGCCATGGCTTTGACGCTAAAGCCGGCTCAGTTGCTTACAATGACGTGATTCGGGTTCTTGATTCCGGTAACGATGGCGATACTTATGATTATTCACCACTTCGCGGAGACACTGAGATCTCATTACCACTTGAGGGTGAGGTGAGGGTTGCTCAAGTAGGCGATACACAAAGCTTAGTACTTAGCGGTGTTTGGCAGCTGGCGGCAGATTTGAAGAATCGAGTGGCAGATGCGCCGGATCTTAAAGATGTGCCTTACACCTTGACGTTAAGTCTCAAAGGTGACAATCAGGTGCTAGACGGTCAGCTAAGGGTTAATAATACAGTTTTGGCTCACCGTTTACGTTTACAGATTGCGACTGGTATTATGAGTGACGCGACACTTTCGCAGATACAGGGTGGTTTTCATAATACCATCAATCACCAAATTGACGATGACTGGGAAGACGAGTTTGTTGAGAAACCTGTCAATATCTATCTCTTTGATAAAATTGTCGGTGTGCATGATGAAACGCATGGCGTTTTCTTCCTTGGACGTGGACAAAAGGAATATGAACGAGTTGGAAGTAATCTCGACATCACACTGATGGCGACAACCGGCCAATTGGGTAAGCCAAATCTATTGTGGCGCCCGGGTCGCGCCAGCGGTGATACAACCAGTCTTGGTCACCAAATGACGCCGACTCCAATGGCAGAAGAACTAGGTACAAATTGTTTCAAATTTGGGTTGCTTGCCACCACAGGAAATATTTCTGAAAATGGGCTGGCAATGATTGCGGATCGCTGGCTTGCGCCGTCTGTAGGTTATCAAATGCAGAACTTGAACCTTTTCGTCAATCGATTGGATAATAAGATATGGGAGGTCGAATTCTCAGACGACCTTCCAAAACTAAATACCCGCGAGTCCATCCTGACGCTCGATCCTGCTGTTAGTGTGACAGCAATCTACCGTGCGTATACGATTAAGGATGCGACCATTGTGCGCCTCGCCAACGAGTCAGCTGATCCGGTAGATGTTTCGGTGCTCCTCGACAAAGGCTATCAACTTGCCAATGCTTTGGAAATTGTTGAACCAACTAGTGATCGCTTGGAGATCCCGGCCTACGATATGATAACGTTAATCAGAAAGGACAAATCATGACAGCTTATGGGAGTATCGAAGCTGGTGGCACCAAATTCGTTTTGGCCGTCGCGGATGAAAAGTTGCGGATAGTCAAACGTAAACAAATTAAGACGAGTACACCGCCTGAAACACTGCAAGACTGTATTGACTTTTTTACGGAGTATCCAGTTGACGCCCTGGGGATAGGAAGTTTTGGGCCCGCGGATATTATTGTTGGTTCGCCGAGATACGGTCACATTCTTAATACTCCTAAACCAGGCTGGACAAATACCGATATTGTTGGCGCGATTGAAAATGCGCATCATGTGCCAGTTTTCTTCACGACTGATGTGAATGCATCTGCTTATGGGGAATACATGTCTTGGCAGAACGAAGGAATCAAATCCTTAGTCTACTTTACTATTGGCACCGGTATTGGTGGTGGTGCGATTCAGAATGGGCATTTCATTGGCGGAATGGCACATCTTGAAATGGGGCATACGGCTGTCCGAGCGTTTCCTGGTGATGATTTTGAGGGTGTTTGCCCCTATCACGGTAATCGGTGCTTTGAGGGAATGGCGTCTGGTCCTGCAATCGCTGCACGGACTGGAATTCCTGGTGAACAACTCGACCGTAGTAACCCGGTTTTTCGGCTTATTTCCTATTACGTTGCACAACTTACCTTTGATGCCTATCTTAATCTAGCGCCAGCTAAAATTGTCATCGGTGGGTCGGTCGTTTCTGAGACTGAGTTACCGCAGATTTATGAGGATTTTAATGGTCTGAACGCCGGTTATGTTAATACTCCCGCCTTATCGGATTTGATCGTACTTTCTCGCGTGCCGAATAATGGTTCGGCCACGATGGGAGATTTTGCCTTAGCTAAGCAAATGCTTGCGAGTGCCCACGCACTGAAATGATATTGGCAAGATGGTTGCTTGCTTAGGAGTGCAGTAACACTCCTAATAGTCATAAAGAGCCGCTTGATTGTAGTTGGTTTGGTCAACTTGACCGGGTCAACTACAACAAAGCGACTCTTTTTAGGTGGTAGAAAAAGTACCGCTAGATGTAAATCGCTAATCCGCTACCGCTGTCGTGGTAGCGGCAACCTTTTTCCGGGCCGCTTTGATGCGGTCTTCCGTGTAATACTGTGCCTGGGCGTTGAATAGTTCCCGATAAATACCCGGATGCGCCATGAGGCTGGTGTGGGTGCCGTCTTGGACGATTTGACCGTGATCAAGGACCACGATGCGTTGTGAAAAGCGGGTGGAGCTCATCCGGTGTGAGACATAAATGGCGGTTTTGCCTTCGATGAGCTCGTCAAAACGCTGATAGATTTCATACTCGGAAATCGGATCGAGTGCTGCCGTAGGTTCATCTAGAATCATGATCGGCGCATCTTTGTACCAAGCACGGGCGATGGCAATTTTCTGCGCTTCGCCGCCGGAAACGGTCACACCATCATCGCTTAAGGCTGTGGTGATCGGCGTGTCGATCGTTTTCGGCATCCGCTTGACGCGATCGGCGACATCCGCAACCTTCAAGGCTTCCCAAACGCGTGCCCGATCTGGGTCAGTCGTGGCGGCCACATTTTCCGCGATGCTGTAAGCAAAAAGGCGGAAGTCCTGGAAAACGACACCTAACAGACTGCGATATTCGTCTTCATCGTATTTCTGGATGTCAATGTCGTTTAACGTGATGGTGCCTTCGGTGGGTTTAAACAGGCGCACGAGCAGTTTGATCAACGTCGTCTTGCCGCTGCCGTTGCGGCCGACCAATGCGAGCCGTTCACCGATGTTCAGCGTTAGGCTGACATGACGCAAGGCCCACTGGTCGCTGCCGGGATACTTGAAACTAACATCGTGAAACTGGATGGCAAATTCGTTGTCGTTGCGCTTTTCAACCGGAAGTGTGCCTGATTTATCGTGATCCGGCAAGGCGAGAAAGTCAGCGTAAAATTGAAGGTAATCGACCATGTTGATGTACATGCCGACTTGTTGTAGAAATTGATAGGCAGCGGTCATCAGTTGCTGAAAGTACCCAACGGCGATCATCACGCTGCCAATGGCGATGACACCCATCAACGCTTTGACGCCAACCAGGATGTACAAGCCAATGACCGACAACGCAATGGCTAGGTTAGGCCAGTGACCGAACTTGGCCATTTGCCAATAACCGTGGCTGAGTTGGCCAAAGAATTCGTTGTTGTCATTGCGTTCATTGTTCATGACTAAGTGGCTTGCTTGATAAAGGCGAATCACTTCATGATTATCCATATTTTCCGTGAAGTGGTAAAAGTACGTAAATCGGCGATTGCTTGGGATAATTTTTCTGATCAGTTCTTGTTGAATCTGATTACTGTGGTGAATACTCCAGCTGCCAACGACAATTGGGAAGATTAGTAGCGCCAAAATTAACAGTGGATAGCGAAAGTCATTCAGCCATGTTGTTGCGTGGTTAGTTGCCCGTGCCAGACTGATCAAAGTGGCAATACCGAAGCCAATCGCAATGATTAGCGAAAAGAAATCTTGCATGCCCTCTTTCATGAGCGAGGTCATGCCGCCATTAAAACTTTGCCCAGCTTGAGCGCCGGCATACTGTTTACGCATATCTGGATCCTGAAGGGTGGTATAACTCACCGTCAACAATTTCTCGGTTGTTGCGCGGGTGAGCCGCCTGTTTACGCCGCTTTCATGATCTTCGGCTAATTTAGCAAACCATTGGCTCGATAATTGAAGCAGGTAGCGAATGGCTAGGAACAAGCCGACAAGAAGCACCATCCGCCGGAACGTTGCGCGTTGCTGTAATTGATTAAGCACCAAACCGAGGAAAGCAATGTTGAGGTAAGGGATGCCGACAGTTGTCAATGCGCGGAGAAATTCGACCGGGATCGCAAGCGAATCGAGACTTTGAATCACGCGCACCACCCGCAAGGCCCGATGAACAGTTTGTTTTGACATGGTTTTTTCTGAATCTTTAGAAGTTGTCATTGACTACGACCTCCTTTGCATCCGGTTGATAGTACTTACTTTGGATTTGATACATTTGGGCATAACGGCCGCCCTTTGCCATGAGCTGCTCATGAGTCCCAGATTCGAGTACCTGGCCATGATCCATAAACAGGATGCTGTCACAAAAGCGGGTTGATGCTAGTCGATGGGAGATGAACAGAGAAGTTTTACCGGCCGCTAGTTGCGCATAGTCTTGGTAAATCTCATTTTCGGCAATTGCATCCAGTGCGGCGGTTGGTTCGTCCAAAATCAGGACGGGCGCATCTTTATACAGTGCCCTTGCCAGCATGAGCTTTTGCGCCTGGCCGCCGGATAATTCAACCCCGTCATCTCTGGTGTAACGGGTCATCGGCGTGGCAGTTGTTTGCGGCAACGTTTTGACGAAGGTTCCCAAGCCAGCCTCAGTTAATGCGGTTGTGACGCGGTTTAAATCGGGATGCTCGGTCATTGCGACGTTGTTGGCTAAACTCTGGGCAAGAATAATGGTTTCCTGAAAGACAGGGGCGAATAAAGCAAAACGTTCTGCTAGCGGTAGAAGGTTAGCGTTTAGCCCGTTGATGGTGATGGTGCCGCTTGTCGGATGCAACAAGCCCATCATGAGGCGGGCGAGCGTTGATTTGCCTGCGCCGTTAATGCCGACGATCGCCAATTTCTGTCCGGCCTGCAATGTGAAGCTGACGTCTTTAAGACTGGCACTTTTGGCTCCCGGATATTGATAAGTCACATGTGAAAAGGTGATGGTGACAGGACGTTTTGCTAACAGCTTCTGCTCCGTTTCCGTGAGTGTGCGGGTTGGCGTTTGCGGTTGAAGGTTCATAAACTCGCGGACTTCCTGCAAGTCGAGACTGGCATTTTGCAACTTGCCGAAGTCGTCTAAAAGTTGATCCAATAAGGTGATGAAACTATTGGTCATCCCAAACATTAAAGTGAACTGGGCGATGGAAAGACTGCCGCGCATGATTGCCACAATCAAGGTGCCGTAGACAATGGCATCGCGTAACAAGCCGGCAAGTTGACCGATTTGTTCTCCTAGAAAACGACGCAGCGAGTTACGGCGCTGCCAGGCATCTTGCAACTGAATCAAGCGGTCAAGGTGGTGATGGTACCAGTTCGCCATGCCGAACATGCGAATATCTTTGCCATTTTCCAAAGCGTAGGCGTTGCGCGTAATGTAATCTTGCTGGCGTCCTAGCTTGTTCCACTTGACATTGTTTTGTTGATACCAGTGGCGGTACCAACTCATGCCGGCATAACTGATGGCGGCACTGACCAGGACCAGTGCAAAGACCCACGGAACGGCAAATGACAACGTCGCTAGGAACACGATCAGCGTTGTGAGGTCTACTAGTGTTCCACGGCCATACAGATAGATAGCTTCGGCGCCGGCATATGTGTTGCTCAGCCCTTTTTCGAATGCGGTGTGGGCTAGCCCTTGGAGTTTGCCGCTGCTGATCTGGTCGTAGTCAAGATCCCATTGCTTTTGATGAAAATCCATTTCGATAACACCGCGCAATACGGAACTTGCGACGCTGTCATGGGTCAGCAACAGGTACTCGATTTCACTGGTCAGAGCGAGTCCCAATCCGGTTAATGTTGCCAGCCAAGCAAATTGGCCTAATGTCGCGTGTCCGGTAATTGCTCCGACCAGCAGCGCCGGCGTAAAAACGCCCAGCAAAGCGGCCGCAGCCTTATCAATGGCCAGACCGCTTGCTGTCCAGGCTAAGGAAGGCTTGTCTTTACGCAGATACTTGATGTACCAGCGCAGGTTGTTCCATAAGCTATATTTTTTCATCCCACTCACCTCGTTGATCTTAACCTACCAAAAAACCGACGCGCTGACGCAAATTATGCGTGAGTGGTCGGTTTGACTGCGTGAATGGGAATCGCAATTTCAGTGACGAACACCTCATCCTCATATTGGCGGTTGATCATCCCATCGTACTTGGCGACGAGCTTATTCACCCGCCGAATCCCGAGGCCGCGTTTATCGCTTTTGGTAGAGGCATATTGATAGTCAATGACTTGGTCAGCCGGGCGGGTATTGGTGACAGAGATGTAAAATTGTTGCTTCACAATGCCGATATAAAGACGCAGCTGGCGCTTTTCATTAGCTGGCTGTTCACTGATGGCTTCAATGGCGTTGTCCAGCAAGTTGCCTAAAATGACCACCAAGTCCACATCTTTGATAAGCGGCGTGTTCCCCACGATTACTTTTTCGTTAACCGGAATCTGCAGGCGTTCGGCTAGTGTGAGTTTCGCGTTGACAATGGCGTCGAGCATGGCATTGCCGGAGTGGACGAGCGGATCAACGGCGTCCAGTTTATCTTCCAGTTCATCCAAATATTGGCGCGCGCCGGTCGTGTCTTGGTTGTCTAGGTAAGCTTTTAAAGCCTGCAGGTGGTCATGATAATCGTGCCGCCAGCCGCGCATGTTCGCGTACAGCTCCTGCACTTCCTGCGAGTACTGGGCCATCATTTTGTCCAAACTGCGCGCAAACACCGCATCCTGATCGCTGAGAAACTGGCGAATCAAGACAAATTCCAAGCTGCCTGCCAGAACCGTGCCGACGAAAAGTAAGATGCGCACGATCGGTTGCGGCCAAAGCCACCAGCTGCCAAGTGCAACCGCGACGATGGCGAGATTCAACCAGCGGACTGGCCAATTTTGCTGGCGGCGAAAGATCCACCATAACTGCCAGCAACAGCCCACTGTCAGCAACAGAAACGCGACGAGGCCGATCCAATCATTCACTGTCATCTGTCAGCCCCCGGAAATGTTTGAAAAAGGCTTGCTTAACCACCGGCGCCTGTTGTCGGGAAACCGGATAAGACGTCCCATCGGCCATCACAACGGTGTGGTGATCGAGCTGGGATAAAAAGTTGAGGTTGATGACGATGGACCGGTAGATTTGAATAAAGTTGTCGTCTAACTGGGGCAATAAGTCTTTTAACTGGCCGCTCACGGTGTACGTTGTTTTCTGAGTATGGACTTGCAGCCGATGATCGGTCACTTCGATGGCGCTGATGTCGTAAAGCGGCACCCGGGTAAGGCCGGTGGACGTTTGCAGCGGCAACAATTTAGGCTGTGTGCGGGCTGCGGTTTTGTCAATCAGATGCTGCAGCTTCTCTTTGGTGAGCGGTTTGATGATGTAGTCAATGGCGTTGACATCATAGCCATCGAAAACGAACTCGTCGTAGTTACTGACAAAAGCGATAGCGGTATCAGGATCGTGTTGGCGGATTTTTTTGGCAAGCGACATGCCGTCCATCCCCGAGCCGAGCTTGATGTCCAGCAAAAGAAGATCCGGCGTCTGTTCGGCGAAAAGAAACTGTTCCGCACTTGCATAAGCCGCCACCTGCAATGGCTGCGATGGCCGGGCCAATTGTTGAATCAATTTAACGGTTGCTTCGCGGGTCGCTGCTTGATCGTCAATAAGTGCAATGTGCATCTGGAATCATCCCTTTAGCCAGTATGCTTCTATTTTACCGCAATGATGTGCGTGTTCGAGTTATTTGGCTGATTTTCGGAGAATGTGGGTCGGTAGAAAAATCGAAATCCCACAAAGAAAAAAGTTTGGGAATAATTTTCGACTGCAAAATAAAAGTGAATCCACTTTAATTTTGAAAATGGGTTCACTTTTTTTCGTTAATATAGATAATTTGTTAGGAGCCTTGAAATTTAGTGCCAAGGCGGAGCAATCGTAGGCCAGATGGGGCTCAGTGGTGAAATTGTACTAGCTGGGCGGTCTTCCCAGCGTAGTACAAGGCCGAGCTTTGAGACTCAGCCGGTTTTGCTGAGGCTCAAAGTCGTGCCCACCACGTTCCAGCCCCAGCTGGCCGGAGATTGCGGAGTTTGGCACGGCATGGAAATTTTAGCCTAATTATTTTCTGAATGAGGCTGAGACTCAGTTTCAGAGAAGGCACCCGCTTAATGCAAAGCAATCTTCAACGCCAGCTGCTTATTGGCACCTGCTGACAAGGTGGTGTTGCCAAGCTTGGTGTACCAGTCGGATGGTTCGCCGGCTTGGTCAGGCAGACCGTCAAATGGCTCAACGGCAATGAATGGTGCCTTTTTATGTTCAGGGCTCCAGATGGTGAGGTAAGGGAAGTCATTGATATCGAGCGTGACGCTGTGATCGTGGTGCGGGGATGATAGGGTCGCTTTCATGATTTCGCTGTTGGCGAGGATAACCAAGCCCCCATCTAGCAACTCGTGCGTCAATGGCAGTTTATTACTTTCTGCGCCGGGAATGTCCTCGACGTCGCCATTACGGAACGGCACCGGGCCGATGCCGAACCGCTGCAAGGGACTATTCAGCGGTTCAACCGTAAGATCATAATCATCAAAGCTGCCATCAGCCTTTAACGCCACATTGAACGCCGGATGGAAGCCTAGTGCAAACGGCATTGAATCCTTGTCGTCATTGGTCACGGTGTAATGAATACTGAGCCCGTCTTTGGTCAACATGTAGGTGACGGCTAACGTATATTTAAACGGGAACTTTTTCAACGTCTCGGCGCTTTGATGTTGCGTAAAGGTCACCGCTGAATCACTTTTATCGCTAACGTCAAAATCGTAATCCCGGGCAAAGCCATGTTGGCTCATCGGGAATGTTTTGGCTCCTAGGCGATACTGATCCTCATTCGATTTACCAATCGCAGGGAAAAGAATCGGGGCATGGCGATTCCAAAAAGTTTTGTCGCCGTTCCAGATGTACTCATAGTTGTCACTTTTGTTGACTAATGACTGTAACTCAGCACCGCGTTCGGCAATGCCAGCTTTGAATTGATTATTTTCAATTGTGATCAAACCTAACTACCTCCTAGTATAAGAAAACGCATTCATCTACTAGTCTACCACTGTGCCGGTGGGCTGCAATGGTTGGCGCGGATTTATGCATGGCGCTATTGATCAGCACGCATTCACCAAATAAAAAAGAACCGGCCTGTTTGGTTCGGCCAGTTCTCCTATTTACTTATTTATCAGAACTAACCTTCAACCTTGTTGGTCCAAGGAGTGGCGGTTTCAGCCAAAACCTTGTTCAAACGATCGATGTTAGCTTTGCCATCGGTTTCCAGCCACTTCTTGCCGGCAGCTTCGCCTTCAGCAGCAAATGGCTTAACGCCTGGCTTCCAGGTTGCCCGGCCGCAAAGGACACCATTAAAGGTTGAACCTGCTTCCTTGGCGAATTTGAGTTCTTCAAGGAACAATTCGTTGGAAACACCAGCAGACAAGAAGATGAATGGCAGATCCGTTGCATCGGATTGTGCCTTATAGTACTTAGCAGCTTCTTCTTTGCTGTAAACCGGGGTCACACCTTCGTCGGTATAGCCTTCAACAAACTTCTGGTCAACCGGAACTTCAAGCTTCAAAACAGAAACGTTGTATTGCGGCTTGCTGAATTCCTTGGTGATCTTGATAACCTTTTCCGGCTTAGCCTTGGCCCATGCAGCAGTGCCGGTTTCGTTGGTCTTACCATCGTAAGAAACCAATTCAAGGAACAACGGCAGGTCGTTGGCCTTAGCTTCAGCACCGACACGTTCAACAAAGGCATATTTGCGATCGTTGATTGAGTCTGGTTCGTCTGGATCAATGTACAGCAAGAACTTAACCGCGTCGCCGCCTTCGTTCTTGATGCGCAATGCACTCTGGTTGTCGATCAAATCAGGGAAGCGGCCAGGTTCGGTGGCATCGTAGCCGGTCTTTTCATAAGAAAGTAACAGACCGGACTTAGGATCGCGCACCTTGGCAGCCGGTAAGCCATATTCTGGATCGAGCAGAATGGCACTGGCGTATTTGGTTAATTCTTCAGAAACAGCCTTTTTGAAATCAACGATGGTGGTTTCATCAGCCGGCTTATTGGCAGCGGCTGCAAGCATCTTCTTCAGGGAACCGCGTTGGTCGATGGCCAAAGCGGAAATCACATTGTCATCATTGGACAATTGCTTCAAATGTGCTAACTGACCAGCAGTAAGTTTAACAGACATGTAAAAATACCTCCTAGGTAATCCTTAAATGTTCAGTACAAACTCAGTATAGAACAAAATGACAACAATAAACATTTTTCGCCGAGGATTTTCATGAAACTCCAAGAAAATGGGTGAATAATAGAAGCTTTAACCAAAAGTGGAACCGATCATGAGGGACAGCAAGCGGCGTGCTATACTCTAACCATATCGAGTTTATGAAAAGATAGGTGAAAGGCTTGGCTGAATTTAGCACAACCCCGTTGGTTTATTTTTTAAACACGCCGACGCAAGAAGATTTTTTTAATGTCATCAGTCACGAGCTCGTGGCCCAAAAGGTGATGCTGCCAGCGGGCGAAGCGGCACTGATCGCCCGGGAGCAGACGTTTCCGTCCGGTATGCAGCTGAATCAGATTGCCGATCGGCTGCCAAACATTGCGATTCCGCATCTGGAAGGTGATTTAGTGCAGCAAGGGCGATTGGTCGTGGTTCACTTTGAGATTCCCGTTGCGTTTAAGGATTTGGCAGACGTTAGCCGCATACTGCCAGTTGAGTGGGCGTTTATGTTAATGAATCCCGTCGCTAAGGAGCAGCCAATGCGCATCGCCCAGTTGATCCGCGCGTTGACCCAGTCACCAGTGGCGCAGTTGCAACACTTGTTTGCCGCTAAGAAGCCGAGTCAGGTGATCCGTTTGTTGCCGCCATTAATGGCAGAAGCAGAAAGAAAGCAGTGATTGCATGAATATTTTCGATTCGCATACCCACTTAAATGACACCCCTTATCGCGGCAAGGAAGCCGACTACATTGAAGCAGCGCAGCAGCTAGGCGTGAAAAAGATGGCAATTGTCGGCTCCGATACAGCGTTAAATGCCGGCGCTTTGACGTTAGCCCATGAGTATCCCAACTTATACGCCATTGTCGGCTGGCATCCCGAGTCGAGTCAGGATTACGATGCAGCAAAAGAGGCGTTGCTGCTAAAGCAGTTGGCGGATCCCAAAGTGGTGGCGTTAGGGGAAATCGGGCTGGATTATCACTGGGACACCTCCCCGCGCGAGATCCAACGCCGCGTTTTTCGCCGTCAGCTAGAATTGGCTCGTTCCCTGCACATGCCGGTGTCGATTCATAGCCGGGATGCGTTTGAAGATACTTACGATATTTTAAAAGCAGCGCATGTCGAGCAATTTGGCGCGATTATGCATAGCTTCACCGGTGATGCCGAATGGGCGCGACGCTTTTTGGACTTGGGTCTGTACATTTCTTATTCCGGCATTGTCAGCTTCAAAAATGCGCCGGAAGAGCATGCCAGTGCCAAAATCATTCCCAGTGACCGCTTATTGGTAGAAACCGATGCGCCATACTTGACGCCGACACCGTACCGCGGCCGGCAGAATCAACCGGGCTACACGCGTTATGTAGTTGAAGCTTTGGCAAAATTACGCGACACCACCGCAGAGGTCATTGCCCAACAGACTTGGGACAATGCCCACCGAATTTTCAGATTAAAGGAAGACGCATGACAACCATTAAACAAATTGTGGTCGTAGAAGGCCGCGATGATACAAAAAGACTAAAAGAAACTTTTGGCGATATTGATACCATTGAAACTCGCGGCAGTGCAATTGATGACGCCACTTTGGCGCGCATTCGCCAGGCTCAGGCCAAACGCGGGGTGATTGTCCTTACCGATCCGGATTTTCCCGGTGAGAAGATCCGCAAAACAATTTCGCGGGCCGTTCCTGGCGTGACTCACGCTTTTTTGCCGCGGGCAGAAGGCGTCCCGGCACATAAAGGGTCGCTGGGCATCGAACATGCGACCCCGGCAGCATTACGGGCAGCGCTTCAGCATTTATTTACCGAAGTGCCGGATGCGCCACAAATCATCAGCCAGCAGGACCTGTTAGCTGCGTATTTGATCGGCGGCACAGACTCGCGGCAGCGGCGTGAGCAGCTGGGCGAGTTGTTGCACATCGGCTACACAAATGGCAAACAGCTATTACGCCGCTTGACTGAGTTCCGTATCAGTCGGGCTGCCTTTTTTGCAGCACTGGATCAAGTGAATGGAGGCCAGGATGACCATGCATGAAAAAGTCGCACAGCCGGCAGTGACCAATGCCATTTTAAAGCGCCACGGGTTTCGCATGCGCAAAGGCTTAGGCCAGAACTTTCTGACCGATCCGCAGATTTTGCAAAAAATTGTCGCGGCTGCCGATTTGTCGTCACAGGATGATGTGATCGAAATCGGACCGGGCATTGGCGCTTTGACCCAGTTTCTTGCCGAAAGCGCCCATCAGGTGGTGGCGTTGGAAATTGACGAGCGCCTGCTGCCGATTTTGGCCGAAACGCTGGCCGATTATCCTAATACTGCAGTGGTGAATGAAGATGTTTTGAAAACTGATTTAAGCGCGCTGGTGGCTGAACATTTTGACGGGAAGCATACCCTGAAGGTGGTTGCCAATTTGCCGTATTACATCACGACGCCGATTTTGTTGCACTTGCTACGGGCACGGTTGCCGCTGCACAGCATGACTGTGATGATGCAAAAAGAAGTAGCAGCGCGGCTGAGTGCGGCGCCGGGGTCAAAAGATTACGGCAGCTTGAGCATTGCTGTGCAGTTGGTGGCAGATGTAACGACAGCTTTCACAGTCAGCCGCCATGCCTTTGTCCCGGCCCCTAATGTCGATTCGGCGATTGTGACGTTAACCCAACGATCCGAGCCATTAGCAGACGTCACAAACCCAGACAGTTTCGATCGCTTGGTACGCGGCGCCTTTGCATCCCGACGGAAAACGCTTTGGAACAACCTTGTTGCGTTATTTGGCAAGGAAAACAAGCCAGCGATTCGCACAGCACTGGCAGCTGCAAACATTGCGCCGGAAACGCGCGCCGAACAGTTGGCAATTGCCGACTTTGCCCGGCTGGATACGGCGTTGCGAGGAGAAGGGCTCGGCGTGCGCGCTGACGCCTGACGTGACGCATTTGCTACGCGTTTATTATTGCTTGCGATTAATAAGAGTGCGTGGTATAATTGCAAATTTCTTGCTTTCGTGTTAGAATGCTATTTAAGAGGTGAAGTGCATGCCAATCACACTAGCAAGCATCAAACGGAAGCTCGATGGGAAAATCGGTGAGAACTTAACGGTCGTTGCACAAGCTGGACGCAAGAAAGTGACGCGGCGGCGGGGGACCTTGAAGGAAACCTATCCGGCTATTTTTGTGGTCGATCTTGACCAAAGTGAGAATGCGTTCGAGCGTGTCTCTTACAGTTACGCAGATCTTTTGACCAAGTCAATCAAGATCACCTTCGAAGGCGAAGAGAAAGCGTCATAATTTCAGATAGTAACCGACGATTAAATCGTTTATTTCAGGAGGCCTTGGTGCATTTGCATCAGGGCTTTTTGCTTGCCGTTAACTTCTAACGCCGTTTTTAAAATCCGACAATGAAAATCACAACGCAAAACAGTATACTAAAAATAACTATACGGTGGATGCATGCAACGGCGCTTGTAGCTAGACTTTGGTAGCTATAAAGGTATGCATCGCCAAAGACTGGTGGTTAGCATGGAACTAATCGAAAAAGCACCCGCCAAGATTAATCTCAGTTTGGATGCCTTGTATCGCCATGCTGACGGCGAACATGAGTGGCAGATGGTGATGACATCAGTCGACTTGGCTGATTATGTGACGATTCAACCGAGCCGCACGATCAAGGTTTCCACGGACAGCGGCTTTTTACCGGAGGATCCGCGCAATCTGGCTTATAAAGCGGCACTGGCGTTACAACGTCATGCCAACATCCGCCAAGGTGCGCGGATTCATATCGAAAAACATATTCCGGTTGCGGCTGGACTGGGCGGTGGATCAAGTGATGCCGCTGCTGTGTTGCGCGGCCTGAATTCACTTTGGGAGTTAGGCTATAGTCGTTCGCAATTGGCGCGTATCGGGTTGAGTGTCGATAGCGATGTCCCGTACTGTGTTTATTCGGAGACGTCGCTGGTTACGGGACGTGGGGATGTCGTGACGCCGTTGGGAAGTTTGCCCAACTTTTGGGTGGTGTTAGCTAAGCCGCGCGTATCAGTGTCAACGCCAACCATCCTCAATGCGATTGACTATCAAGCCGGGCTTGAACATCCGGATACCCAGCGTGTCGTCGCCGGGATTCAAAATCACGATTTTAATCAAATGATCAGCGGTATGGGGAATACTCTGGAGAAGATTACGGCCAGTCGGTATCCCGAGATGACGGCGCTTAAACATCGGTTAGAGAAGTATGGTGCCGAGATTGCCCAGATGTCCGGCAGCGGCCCGACCGTGTTTGGCCTTTGCCAGAAACATTCGCGGGCGATGCGCGTTTACAACAGCATGAAAGGCTTCTGCCGCGAGGTTTATTTGTTGCGGCCGTTTTGTCTGCCCGCAAATGGTCGTGGGCTTAGGGGTTGATTTTTAGGGATCACTAAACCATGATGGATGAGGAAATGAGGCATTGACGATATGGAACAGGTTCAGCCAAACAAGGCATTTTTTTGGGGCATTCTGCTTAATCTGATTTATATTATTGCTGAAATTGCTTTTGGGATCGGGATCGGTTCGGTTGCGTTGGTCGCGGATGCGATTCACAATATGAGCGATGTTTTAGGCTTGGGGTTGGCGTGGTTTGCCGAGTGGCTGTCGAATCGCCATCCGACGGTACAGCGTACATACGGTTACAAAAGTTCATCGATTCTGGCCGCTTTGGCAAATGCCGCCTTTTTGCTAGTGGCAATGGGCGCGATCATTGTCGAAGCGATTACCCGGCTGTCGCAAAATGCGCCGGTTGAAGGCGGCTGGATGATGCTGGTTGCCGGTGTCGGGATTTTGGTCAACGGCGCGACGGCAGTCCTTTTCCACAGTGGTTCGCAGCACGATCTGAATATTCGCGGCGCGTTCATGCATATGGCAGCCGATGCGGGCGTTTCGCTGGGTGTTGTGTTAGCCGGGGGCTTGATCATGCTGACAGGCTGGGAATGGCTTGATCCGGTCATGTCGATTGTGGTTGCCATTGTGGTCTTGATTGGCACCTGGAACTTACTGCGGGATGCGGTCAACTTGGCTATGGCGGCCGTTCCCAAGGAAATCGACCCGATTGCCGTTAAAACGCTGGTCAATGCGTACCCGACCGTTGCTTCGTGCCACGATCTGCACATCTGGGCGCTTAGCACAACTGATGTGGCGCTGACGGTCCATGTGGTTCGGACAACACCAGAAGGCAACGACGCCTTTCTAGACGCCTTGAGCCTGTCGTTGCGGGAGAGCTTTGACATCGCGCACACGACCATTCAAGTCGAATATGGTCCGTACTTGCCGGATAACAAGATGGAAAATCCTTACTGAACGCTTAGCATTTCGTGAGTGAAAAAGGTTCCGAGCCATAATTCGAGCGCACTGTTCTCGGTCTTCCAAACTTAGGCCAAATTAGGGAAGCCGAAGCAATGAGTTCCGTGCCGTGCCAAACTGCGCAATCTCCGGACAGCTGGGGCTGGAACGTGGTGGGCACGACTTAGAGCCTCTGCAAAACCGGCAGAGTCTCTAAGCTCGGCCTTGTTGTAGGCGGGGCAAAAACCGCCCCGCCAACAACAATGTCACCACTGAGCCCCATCTGGCCTACGATTGCTCCGCATTGGCACTACGATCTTAATGTTCTTAGCGAATTAGTTATTCGAAAACTAAAGACGAAGCCACTCCCGATTTTTTGGGAGCGGCTTCGTCTTTACATTGCGGCCACGAATTATGGCACGAAATGTTCTTTTACGCCTTCTTGATGTCTATCAGCTGATGATTACCGTAACTGCTTTTGATCATTATAAAAGCGTGAATAACTGCGATAAACGGCAATGAAGCTGCCGAGGCTTGTGGCTCCCAGTAACATGAAAGTGACCATGATTTGGTACATAATGGCTTTTGTTGGATCGATGCCGGCAAAGATCAGACCGGACATCATGCCGGGTAAGCTGACGAGTCCGACTGTTTTCGCCGAGTCGATCGTTGGCGCCATGCCGGTTTTGATCGCGTTGACGATGAGTTTTTGACTGGCCTGTTTGAGGGTGGCGCCCAAAGCGAGGCGTTCAAGGACTTGCGGCCGCAGATCCGTGAATTCGGTGTTCAGACTGCGGTATGCCAAGCCGGTCGCCACCATGACATTACTGGCAATCATGCCACTAATCGGCACGATCTGGGCGGGAATGAAGCGGATGGCGCGGACAGAAACTAGCATGATCAGCGTGAGCCCGGTTGCGGTGGTGACGGCGAGCAAGCTGGTGACAAAGGCATCGGGAATGGTGCCAGCCCGCTTTTTGGCGTTCCACGCCGCGTTGAAAATAATAATGGCGACCATAGCTAACGTTAACCAAACCGTGTTGACTTTAATGATATAGGTCAAGACAAAGCCGACAACGGTTAGCTGGATGACGGCGCGCACGACACCAACGATTAAGTCTTTGGTCATCCCCAACTCTTCTTTTAAGTTGATCGTTAACGCAATGACCACTAAGATTAACGCCAACAAAAGCGCTAAGGGTGATACAATTAACTGACTATTCATGCGGTTGGCACCTCCTCAAATTGGCCATCTACCAGTGTCATGAGGTTCTTTGCCATGTGCAGTTCCCCTTCGTCATGGGTCACGCTGACGAGGGTGATCCCCTTTTTGTTTTGGCGGTCCAGCAGGTCGTGAATCACGGCTTTGGTGTCCGGGTCCAGTCCAGTCGTGACCTCATCCAGCAGCAGGACTTTAGGTGGAAAGAACAGATGGCGCAATAAGGCAACACGCTGGCGTTCACCGCCGGACAGATTTTGTGTCGGTGCGTCAAGCATGCTCTTCGCCAGGTCGACGCTTTCCAGTGCCGCTTCAGCTTGTTCACGCGGCATTTCAGTGTTGCGAATTGCGAATGGAAAACGCAGATCATCGGCGACAGTGGCGCCAAACAAGGCAGGTTGCTGGGCGCAATAAGATACCTCCCGCCGATAAAGAATCGGATCGTAATCAGACTGAGGCTTGCCATTATACAAAATCGTGCCGCTTGTTGGCGTCAGTAACGTGGCAAGCAAGCGCAGCAAGGTACTTTTACCCGACCCGGAGTGCCCGGCAATGGTAAGATCAATCCCCCAAGGAATGTCTAAATTGATATCATTCAGGATAGCCGTTTTTGTCGGCGCGAAAGTCATGTGGTGTAATTCAAAAGCATTCATACTTTTCCCTACCCTTCTTTGTAACCATTCTAATATAGAAATGGGTGGGAGGCCACTGATACGACTCGCGAGGCAGCAGGGGTCAAAATGAACAAATGCGAACGTTCGGTGAGAAAATCGAGTCAAAGGGTCGAAATTTTCGGTAAAAGCATTTATACTGGGTAAGATTATCATGTAATGTTAACACAGAGCTAAATATTCGGAGTTAGGAGCGGGATTAATGAAAGTAAGACGCAGTGATCGCTTGATTGATATGACGAGGTACTTGTTAGAACGGCCGCATACGCTGATACCGTTGACGTTTTTTTCTAAGCGGTATGAAAGTGCCAAATCCTCGATTAGTGAAGATCTGGCAATCGTAAGACGAACCTTCGCGCAACGGCAAACCGGGATTCTTGAAACGGTTCCGGGAGCGGCAGGCGGTGTGCGGTACATCCCGATCATGGGTGAAGATGAGGCAGAAAACTTTATTTCCGCCATGGCTAAACGGCTGTCGGAAACCGATCGCTTGTTGCCAGGCGGGTATGTTTATCTTTCGGATTTGCTTGGAACGCCAAGTGTGTTACGGCAAATTGGCCGGTTGATTGCCACCCAGTATCGCGATGCCAAGGTTGATGCGGTGATGACCGTCGCGACCAAGGGTATTCCCATTGCCCAAAGTGTTAGCCAGTATCTGAATGTGCCGTTCGTGATTGTGCGGCGTGATTCCAAGATTACTGAAGGCTCGACAGTCTCCGTCAACTATGTCTCCGGATCATCGGCGCGGATCGAGAAAATGGAGTTGAGTAAGCGCAGTCTTCCGGCAAATTCGCGGGTACTGATTGTCGACGACTTCATGAAAGGCGGCGGCACGGTCAATGGCATGAAGGCGTTGATTGACGAATTCAACGCCGAAATGGTTGGCATCACCGTCTTTGCGGAAGGCAAGTTTGATGGCGATCGGATGGTCAATGAATATACTTCACTGATTCGGGTTGATAAGGTCGACACCAAGGCGAACACCCTCCATGCCACTGCCGGGAACTTTCTTAGTCAGAATCAGCAGCTGCTTGAGGTGAGCCATCAATGAGTGCTTACCTCGGGCCGGTTAAAACGGCACTGATCACGTTTCCATTTTTAGCATTGGTGCTTGCACTACCGTTTCTGGTGATTGTTTATCGGCGCTACGGTGCGTTTAGCTGGTGGCGTGCGATTGTGATCTATTCGTTCATATTTTACCTATTATCGGCTTATTTTTTGATTATCTTACCGCTCCCATCACGCGAGGCGGTTGCGCAGTTTACCGGGCCAAAATATAATCTGACCCCGTTCATGGCTTTGCGCTACTTTATTCACACGACGGTCTTTTCCCCGACTAACCCGCACACGTGGTTAGCGGCGTTGAAACAATCCGCGTTTATCCAGCCCTTCTTTAACGTCGTCTTGACGATCCCGTTCGGCTTTTATCTGCGCTATTATTTCAAGCGCAGTGTACCGCAGATCATCATGATGAGTTTTGGCTTGAGTCTTTTCTTTGAACTGACTCAGTTGTCAGGGCTGTATGGCATCTATGTGCGGCCGTATCGACTGTTTGATGTGGACGATTTGATTCTTAACACCACCGGCGGCTTGATTGGCGGCGTTTTGGCCCCGATTTTCATGCGGGCGTTGCCATCTCGGGATACGATGGATGCCAAAAGTCAGGCGCGTGGCGTTCGAGTGACGTTGATGCGCCGCCTGGTTGCTTTTTTCATTGATTTTATAATATTAAGCACCATCGTTGGCTTGATGATCAGGTTCCTGTTCCATTTACTAGGGTTAGCGCAGTTGCCGGACTTTTTGAGCGAAATGGTTTTACCGCTGCTCTTTGTTTTCGTTATCTGGCCCGCCTTTAATGATGGGCAAACCTTAGGCAAGGGGCTTGTTCGGATTAAAATCGTTCGTACTGATGGCCGGCCGGTTGGTTTTTGGCGGCTCTTATTGCGAGAAGGCTTGTTATATGGTGTGGCCTATTCAAGTCTGATTGGGTTCAGCAACTTTCTCATCGAGTATTTTGGAGAGGGACATCGAACCGAGATCAATCTTGCTGCGCTGGGATTTTTCGGCATTTTGGCGATGTTGTTTATTCTCAACTTTATTTGGGAAACGATCACCCGGCATTATCGGTTCTTCTATGATGCGTGGGCGGACACGACTCAGATTAGTACGTTGAAAGTGTCGGATGATGTTAAGCAACATGCGGCTGAGAATGAGCAGTAAGGGTAGTTTTTTAGGCAGATCCGTTGTGAGGCGGGTCTGTTTTTGTTTGGAGTTTGAGAGTGTGGATGGGGGTTGGTCTCAAAAAGTGTTTACTGGACTAGGGAGCTTGCACATAAGGGTCTTAGTCGCAATAGCTTAAGCTTGACGTAGTATGTCAGAGGCTATTGGGTTCTCTGCGGCTTTCTCAAACGCGCTCACCGGCGCAGAAGTCTGCGTATAAGGACCTTGGGCGCGATGGCCTAAGCCCGGGCCTGAGTTTTCCGATACAAAAACGCGCTCACAGTCGCAGAAATCTCCACATAAGGGCCTCAAGCCTAAATGGCCAAAGACCAGCCATTTAGGCTTGAGGCCACTTATGCTCCGATTTCTAAGCGCTCCTGCTCGCGCTTTACATAACGCGCTCACTGGGCCAGAAACCTGCACATAAGGACCTTGGTCGCAATGGCCTAAGCCCGGGCCATCACGCCCAAGGCCGCTTATGTTTCGGTTTCTAACCGGCCCAGTTCACGCTCACTTGTTGTCACCGCATTCGCGCTGGTCTATTATGAAATAAGACAATTAGGAATGGAGCTTTAGCATGTCAAAGAAATTCACCATCATTCTTGCGGCCGGTAAGGGGACGCGGATGAAGTCGAAGTATTATAAGGTTTTACAGCCGGTTTGTGGTAAGAGCATGGTTGAGCATGTGGTGAGTCAGGTTGAAGCGATTCATCCGGACGCCATTGTGACGATCGTGGGGCACGGTGCCGAAGAAGTTGAGAAAACGCTTGGGGACCGGACTAAATTCGTTTTACAAGAAGAGCAACTTGGCACCGGTCATGCGGTTTTGCAGGCTGAGCCGTTATTAGGCCAAAAAGACGGTGCCACGCTGATTATCAGCGGTGACACGCCACTGTTTACCGCGAAAACGTTAAATGATTTATTTGCTTATCATGAAGCTAAGGGTGCAAAAGCCACTATTTTAACGGCCAATGCACCTGACCCGACTGGCTATGGCCGAATTATTCGGGATTCTGACGGTAATGTGATTAAGAATGTCGAGCAAAAAGATGCCACCCCGGAAGAGGCACTCATTTCCGAGATCAACACAGGCGTTTACGTTTTCGATAATCAGTCGCTGTTTAAGGCACTGCATTCGGTTAAGAACAACAATGCCCAAGGTGAATATTATTTGCCGGATGTTCTCGGTATTTTGCGTGAAGCCGGTGAAAAGGTAGCCGCATATCAAATGCCGGATTATACAGAATCGCTAGGCGTCAATGATCGGGTCGCGCTGGCCAAGGCGACTCGGATCATGCAACAACGGATCAACAAACAGCATATGCGCAACGGCGTTACCTTAATCGATCCGGCAACCACCTACATTGATTCAGATGTTCAAATTGGCGCCGACACCGTGATCGAACCGGGCGTTTATTTGAAAGGTAAGACCGTGATCGGCGAAGATTGCCACATTGGCACGCATTCCGAACTCGTCGATGCCACTCTGGAAAATGATGTAACGGTCACGAGTTCAACGATCGAACACGCCATCATGCATGCCCACAGCGACATCGGTCCGAACTCGCATTTGCGGCCGGATGCTGACATTGGCGAATATGTCCATTTGGGCAACTTTGTGGAAATTAAGAAGGCCAAAATCGGTGCACGCACTAAGGTTGGCCATCTCACATATGTCGGCAACGCAACACTCGGTACTGACATTAACGTAGGGTGCGGCGTGGTATTCGTCAACTATGACGGGGTCAAAAAGTGGGAAAGTACCATCGGCGATCATGCATTTATCGGCTCCAATTCGAATATCGTTGCGCCGGTTGAAGTGGCAGACCACAGCTTTATCGCGGCCGGATCCACTATTACCAAAGACGTACCGTTTCACGCAATGGCCATCGCTCGTGCCCGGCAAACAACCAAAGAGGATTACTGGAAACGGTTGCCGGTCGCGAACGATCCAGATTGGAATTAGGTTATAATTCGTCTCATGTGCTTGCTTTTTTCCGTCAATCCGCTAAGCTTTTTGTGGAACAATTTTTCGCAGCCTATAATATTTCGTGGAGGAACATATGTCTGAGCAATACGGTGACCCGAGATTAAAGATTTTTGCCTTGAATTCGAACAAGCCGTTAGCAGAAAAAATTGCTGCTGAGGTTGGTGTCAAGCTGGGGAAGTCCTCAGTGAAACGTTTTAGCGATGGTGAGATTCAGATCAACATCGAAGAAAGTATTCGTGGGGATGATGTTTATCTGATCCAGTCGACATCCAGCCCAGTGAATGACAACTTGATGGAATTGCTGATTATGATTGATGCGTTGCGGCGGGCATCTGCCCACACCATCAATGTTGTAATGCCTTACTACGGTTATGCGCGGCAGGATCGCAAAGCGCGTTCACGCGAACCGATTACGGCGAAACTGGTAGCCAACATGCTTGAACGCGCGGGTGCGACCCGTGTGCTGGCACTTGACTTGCACGCCGCCCAAATTCAAGGCTTCTTCGATATTCCGGTGGATCACCTTGTGGGCGCGCCTTTGTTGGCTGACTACTTCTTGCGTAATCATTATGACGGTGCCGACACTGTTGTGGTTTCGCCCGATCATGGCGGTGTTACCCGCGCCCGTAAGTTAGCGGAATTCCTTAAAGCGCCAATTGCCATTATCGACAAGCGGCGTCCGCGGCCAAACGTTGCTGAAGTCATGAACATTGTTGGTAATGTGACCGGCAAGCAATGTATCATCATCGACGACATGATCGACACTGCCGGCACCATCACGCTGGCGGCTCAAGCCTTAAAGGATGCCGGCGCAACTGAAGTGCTGGTTGCCGCAACTCACGCCATTTTCTCTGGCCCAGCGGTTGAGCGCTTGACCCACTCGGCCATTGAAAAGGTCGTTGTCACTGACTCAATTAATTTGCCAGCTGACAAGCACATGGACAAACTCGACGTTGTTTCGGTTGGCCCATTGATGGGTCGTGCCATCATGCGGATTCAGGAGAACCGTTCCGTTACACCGTTGTTTGAGAATCGGTTTACGAAATAATTTAAAAGATTTGATGCTTGTTGAGGCTTCCCTTTCGACAAGCGGGATATTCAGTAAAATAAGTATTTTAAAAGTGGTCGGCATAACCTTGCATTTTGGTTGTGTCGGCCACTTTTGCTATCTTCAACTAAAGTCGTCGTTTATATATGTGTCAACAATCTTCAAAGTGACGGCATTAAAGCAATTTTAGGAAGATCGTCGCGATGATAACGGATGCGACCGAGACCGTGGCGAATCCGCCAACTAACATCTTTGGCATCATTTGTTGCGTTAAGTATTCTTCTTCATCTTCAGTAGTGGCCACCGCGCTGGCAACTTCGGAAGTCAAAATATAATCGGCGGGGAATCCGAACAGCGCCGTCAACGAGCATGAAAAGGCCATTTGCCAGGACATGCCAAATGGTTTAGCCAACACACGAGAGGCTAGGAACATACCCGAAACGCCTAAGACAATGAGCACTGCGATTTGCAGCACAATGCTGGCCAGAACCGCCGGCGTGGTTGCACTAAGTTGCCCGAAAACATAAGCGAGCAGGCCATACATCAGCCAGTTAAAGACGCCTGCTTTATTCAACGCGTTATCTTCCAAAAAGCCGATTTGGTGGGCAATGACACCGAAAATCAGACATACGACATTTGAATTAATGACATTGTGAGTTAAGGTGCCGAAACCCATGGCCAACACGCCGACGATCGCAACTCGCGCCATGATAAACGCACTGGTTTGATAGGGGGTAGGCAGTTTTATCATCTTAGGACGGTTATCCCCCTTTTCTTCAGCGCCGCGACGCATTTTGGGAATGGATGGATCGAGCTTGCTACCGTTAGCGCGGAATTGCTTAAGGAGTCGGTGACTTTCCTGCTTCAACAGTACGGAGGTTAGCGGATAGCCAACGACTGAATGGATGACGAACATCGCAACCGGTAAAGCGACCAACGTTGTTAAACCTTGAGCCTTCAACCCACTGGACATGAGTAAGGCAGAAACCAGTCCGCCAGTTAACGGTGGTACCGCAGCGACGACGGTTTTCCAATCAAAAATAAGCGTTCCCAATGTTAAGGTCAGCAGTAAAGTTCCGCAAACGCCAAGCAATGCAATGCAAACGGCCTTCCACTGGGCAAGCAACTCGCGCAGATTCATCAGCGTTCCGAGATGAACCAACAAGAGTGCGATGCAGATGGTGATGAATCCCGAGCCAAAAGAAGCCGTTGCCACAACATTTTTAGGTAAAACGGTCCAAAAACCGATGACGAACAGAACCGCAGTGATGAAGACGGAAGGAATGAAGGCTCTAGTGGCGGCGGCAACCCACTCGCCAACAGTCATAAAGACCATGACAACCGTAAACGCAATTAAGAAATTCATAAGCATCCTCCATTCAAGTAATAGATTATAAAAAGATTATAATATGGGGAATACTTTAACCTTAATTGTGCTGGTGTCAATAACCGATTGTGTGCAACTCTCATTTTTATATAAACAAAAATGCCGATGCGGTGCCTTATTTGCCAATATTCGGATTTTTTAAATGTGATTAAAATTATAAAACGATGTTGACGTCTTTATGAATGAGAACTATATTGAAAATTAATAACATCATAAGGAGGCGGCTTGATGAACGAACAAAAATCGATCGAAGAATTTGCGTTATCTTATTTGCCATCGTTGGAGGACTATTTACGAATTCCAACGATTTCAGCCCAAAACAAAGGCATCCGCAAAACAGTCGATTGGGTGAAGCAGGCATTTAAGGATTTAAATGCCGACACGGTTGAGGAGTGGACTGACCAAGGTGGTAATCCAGTCGTCTTTGCCGAACTTAAAGGAAACTCCGATCAAACCGTCCTGTTTTACAATCACTACGACGTTCAGCCGCCGGAACCATTGGCAGAATGGCGGACCGAGCCGTTTGAACCGACTGTCGTGGACGGCAAGCTCATTGCTCGTGGCGTGGCTGATGATAAAGGCGAGCTGATGTATCGGCTCACGGCGCTACGCTGGATGAAAGATCATGGTGGATTTCCGGTGAATATTAAGTTCTTCATCGAAGGTGGCGAAGAAGTCGGCAGCCCGCACGTTGGGGATTACGTCAAGGCTCATCGCGACCGGTTGACGGCGGATGCATGCATCTGGGAAACCGGCGGCAAGAATGAAGCCGATCATTTTCAGGTTATTGCTGGCCTTAAAGGGATTGTTTCATTTGATCTTCACGTCAAAACGGCTGATGCCGACATTCATTCTTCACTAGCTGCCTATATTGATAACGCAGCTTGGCGCTTGGTTCGTGCCTTGTCATCGTTAACAGATGATCAGCACCGCGTTCTTGTTGACGGCTTTTATGACGGCATCGAGCCGTTAGATGAAGCCTCAGAGAAAGCGATCGCCGATATGGATTTTGATGGTGACAAGATTAAAAAAACATATGGCCTCAAACGCCCGTTTACAAGTGATGATCCCAAGCGTGCTATTGTCACGGCACCAACCATCACGATTAATGGCCTTTCCGCCGGCTATGAAGGTGAAGGGGTTAAAACCATTATCCCGAAGGAAGCCAAGGCCAAGCTTGATTGTCGGTTATTGCCAGGGCAGGATCCCAAGAAGATTGCCCAGCTCATTCAGGCTCAGTTGGATAAAAATGGTTTTTCCGATGTGCGTTTGCACTATAACCTTGGTGAAGATGCGTTCCACTCCGATCTCAATGACCCGCATTTGCAACTGGCGAAAAGTGTCGCCGAACGGGTTTATGGTGCCGGAAAGGTCCGCTTCGTCCCGATGATGCCTGGCGGTGGTCCGGCTAAATTTTTTGTTGATGCGTTGCATTTACCGGTTATTTTAATTGGGGTGAATTACGCCGGATCAGGACCACATGCGCCCAACGAAAACATTCGGTTACATGATTATCAACAAGGCGTGGCTTACTTAATCCAACTTTTACGGGCGTATGCACAGCCAAAGGCACAATAGTCCAAGTACGTTGGACAATCAGAATTAACGAATGGAGGTTTTATGATGGCAACAACTTTTACAAATTGTTCTTTATTTACTGGCACTTCAGAAAAAATTCTTAAAGATGCCTGGTTCACGGTTGATGACACTGGTAAAGTTGCTGAAGTAGGGAGTGGACAGGCTCCTTCGGCAAACAAAACGGTAGATCTCGGTGGTCAATACGTGACGCCCGGATTAACCAATGTCCATACACATATCACGATGGATCCTTTAACCGGCGATGGCGGCACCAGTCGTGGTGTCGTTGCTTCAACAGTTGGCGCAGTTGACCATTTGCATCGGCTATTAAAATCCGGTGTTACTTACGTCCGTGAATGCGGCAGCAGCTTTGATATCGATATTGCGTTAAAGGCATTGAAAGACCAGGGTCAACTAAAACAGGTGCCGCAAATCATGCCATCCGGTAAATTCTTTTCAATGACAGGTGGTCATGGGGATATGCCTAATGCTGCCTATGTTGTTGATTCACCGGATGAGATGCGCAAAGCCGTTCGGACCGCATTGAAAAAAGGTGCTAAAGCTATTAAGGTGATTGCGACTGGCGGGGTTATGACACCTAACGACTTTATGGATGATCCGCAGCTGAGTGTGGCAGAAATGCATGTTGCGGTTGAAGAGGCGCATCATAAAGGTCAGATTGTTGCGGCGCATGCTGAAGGCAATCCCGGCATTATGAATGCCATTCAGGCGGGGGTTGATTCAGTCGAACATGGTTTTTATGTAAATGATGAAGAAATCGATCTCATGTTGAAGCAAGGCACATACTTAACCCCAACGCTCGTGGCCGACTGGGCAATTCCAACATTTGCCAAGGGTAAGATTCCGGACTGGGAAGTCAAAAAAGCTGCGGATGCGTTAGATGACCTGTACAAGAACATCATGCATGCCTTTCATCGTGGGGTACCGTTGACATTAGGTACTGATGCCGGCACGCCATTCAATGACTTCACTATGGCGCCGGTTGAACTGCAATTAATGGTTGAGCAAGGGATGACACCGTTTGAAGCCTTTTCGACGTCGGTTAATGGCACCAAGTTGATGGGCGTTGACGACCAATATGGTACCCTTGAAAAGGGGAAGTTCGCGGACTTCTTGGTCTTGGAAAACGATCCAATGGCCGATGTGAAGGCTTTCCAACAAAAGGATAAGCAGGTTTACCAAGGTGGTAAGCGGCAGTATTAATTGTAAGCCGTTAAGTGAACACTATTGTCTGAATTCAAAAGGTGGGCGTACGCGTAATGGCGTGCGACCATTTTTTAAAATTAAGGAGCACTGGGGATATGAAAATGGGGCTCACGCATGAACAATTTGAGCTGGTACGAGAAGGTAGTAAAACTATCGAAATCAGATTGAATGACCAAAAACGCCAACAGTTACGGGTGGGCGACCCGATTGTATTTGAAGATTTGACGACACAACAGCGATTAAGCAAACAGGTTGCTAAACTTGAAAAATTCGCCAGTTTCGTGCAGTTGTATGATCATTATCAAGGAATCGTCGTAGGCAGCGCCCCAACTGATTCGGTGGCTAAGATGGTTAGTGATACTTACCGGATTTATTCGAAACAGCAGGAAGCCGAACATGGTGTTTTAGCGATCCACTTGGAATGAGCAGCATGATGATGTCTTTTGGCGTATGCTAATAGCAAAAATATGGACCTGTGCAGCCTTGGTGTCAGAGATAGGATTGTTGCCTATGCAAAAACGGATCAGATTATTTGCGGCATATGCCTTATTAACGCTATTTTTCCACTTGAAAAAAACGAGTGGACTTAATTTCGGATTGACACTCGGCGACGTTTATTTATTAGTAAGCTGGTTGGGCGCAGCACCGAATTTTCTCGATAAAATCGAACGTAATGCGCAACGTCTGGCAGCTACTGGTCGATCCACCAAAGATTACGTCGCAGAAATGAAAAAGGATATGAATGTCTATCAGAATTTCATTTACAGTACCACGCCTGTCATGGCATCAATACTAGAAAGCGGCGGTATGGATCGTGTCGGCGCAGTCATCGTTAGATTTACTTTTCAGTTATTTCTTGTTTTGACTGCCCCGGTGATTTGGATCGGAGCGCTGCTCAGCAAATGGTTAAAGTACGTTTGGCGGCGACTCAATTGAGACACTTTTTGCAGAATAATAGCGAAGACCAAAAAACCGGATCAAGTGAGCTTTGCAACTCACCTGATCCGGTTTTTGTTCCGCTAACGGATGTTCATATGATCAACCGTTAATTTTTAGCCTTAGCATCCTGGTCCTTCAAGAGATCGCGAATTTCTTCAAGCAATTCTGTTTGTGTGGAGCCGGCGGGTTTTACCGGCTTGGCCGGGAGAAAGCGATTGACGCTGCGCACGATTAAGAAGACGACAAACGCAATGATCAAAAAGTTGATCACATCGTTCAGAAAATTGCCGTATGTAAACTTGGCACCTAACAGCGTGAAGGACAAACCGCTCAAATCGGTTTTGCCGGCAAACATGGACAGAATCGGGTTGATCAGATTCTTTGTTAAGGACTTAACTAAGCCGGTAAAAGCACTCCCGATGATAACCCCGACAGCAAGATCCAAGACGTTACCGCGCATGATGAATTTCTGGAATTCTTTTAACATCGCTCACACTCCTATGGTTTGAAACATGTTACGGTCAAGTTCAGTATATCGAAATGACCCGCCTTTCTGCACGTGAATGGCTCGCAGTGGTTACCATGCCCTCAGCAGCTGGGCAAGTGCCATGAGCACAATAATGCCAAACGCAATGGCATGCCGCCGTTTGTACAGCACCACTAAGGCAAGATATTCGCGGATAACCGCATTAGGCAGAAAGTAAAAGGAGGTGTTACCGCCAACACCATTGGCATCAATGCCCGCCATGCGCGCGTAAATACCGGCGCGGAAAAGGTGGTAATTGTTGGTAAAGAAGCTAGCCTTATACGGTGCTTCCCCGATTTCCTGCGTAATCAAACGCTTGGAAAAAGTCATGTTTTCCAGCGTCGTCGTTGACTTGTCCTCTAGCAAGGTATCTTTTTCAGGAATACCTTTTCCCAAAGCGTAGCGCTGCATGGCCAATGCCTCGGAAATCGTTTCGTCGCCACCCTTGCCGCCGGAAAAAATAATTCGCGGCGCCGGGCGGCCTTTTTTAATCTGCTTATGATAAAACTTGATGGCGGTGTCGATGCGGCTGGCGAGCAATGGCGAAACCTGGTCGCCATGGAGCAAGCCGGCACCGAGCACGATGAGAAACGTGCGATTGTGCGGCTGGGGGCGGAGGTTGTACAAGACTAGTACCGTGAGGAAGTTATAAAGTGTCAATAAGACATACAGACCGCCGAAGCTGAAGAAAACAGCTAAAGTGATGTAGATTGGCTCCGGAATAAAACGGCGTCCGAATGAGGCGGCGATTTCCAGCAAAAGTAATCCGATGGCGATGTAAAGCGTCAGCATGTTGCTCAATGAATGGCCTTCACGCCGCCAAACCAAGATGGCGTTCCACAACAGCCAGAACAAGTGTAAGGTGAATATGAGAATGACGATCAACACTGTGATGATGAAGAGGGTACCCGTAACCGAAATCAACAGAAGATTACTTGACCCTAAAATGGCTAATGCCAGTGCGAATAAGAAGGCAACAGCAAACAGATTGAACAACCAGCCATTAATCAGGCGGCGCGGCTCAACCGTAAAGCTGATGGCGAAGATGATACCCAGCACGATAGGGATTGAAAAAACAAATAATGTTTCCTGAACAGTCATCGAAAGGACTCCTTGTGTAGAGGTTAGAAATTGATTAGGGTATAATGTGATCAAAAGCGGAGGGATGCCATATGATTGATCCAGTGTTTGGTCGAAAAGATCCTAAGTTAGATTATCACACCCGAATTGGCGCGTATGGCGTGATTCCGGACCACAGCGGTGCACGATTGCTGATTTTACAAGCCCCGAACCATGCGTTGTTTTTACCGGGTGGCGGGGTTGAAAAAGGCGAAACGCCTGAAGCAACTTTGGCGCGCGAGTTGCTTGAGGAATTTGGTGCAACGGTTCACGTGACCAAAGAACTGGGCAAGTCGTCGGAATATTTTTATTCCCACCATCGGCAAACCGCGTATTACCATCCGGCAACCTTTTTTGCCTGTGACGAGCTGGCATTTGTCCAGGATCCCTTGGAAACGTTCAATACGTTGATGCTGATGCCCATCGATCTGGCACTGGCAGAACTCAAGCGTCCGACGCATCGCTGGGCCGTTGCCAAGTGGTTGGCACAACAGCCCAAACGCTGAAGGCGAAAAGACTAGTCGTGCAAGTGGGGGTCAATAACGCCGCCATTTAGTAGGTAATGCTGGAACTTTTCATAAATCGATGAAAAAAGATTGCTGTCCTCGGTGGCAAGCATTTCTTTTGGAAAATAGAATCGTTTATCACCGGTAGCCCGACCACTAAGCGCCGCCACCAACGGGGATAAAGTCGACAACTCCTCGAGGGTGCCGTCTTTTTGCATGATTTCGATTTGGGTCTTCGGATTGGCAGAGGCAGGATCGTATTGATCGTATGGTAAATCGAAGCTGTCATTTTCCGCCGTGTAGTATTGGGCATCAAAGCCGGCTTCTGTCACCAGATGGCGCAGTTTCGGCAGCAGTTCAGCTGTTTGATCGGTGAAGGTGACTGACTTAAGCGGCCGCCGGTTCAGAAAGCGATCGGCAAAGTCACTCAGAATGCTGTCCGGATAATCGAGCCAGTAAGTAAAGTAGGTATTGAGCACGCCGTCATCCAACTTGAGATAATCGCTTAAGGTAAATGACTGTTCAAAGAATGGCACTAATAATCGTGGCGAAAAACCCGGTTCGAACTGGCCAGACTCATAAAGAAACTTGGCGCGTTTCAGCAGATGGGACAAGATAACTTCCATCCCGCGTGATACTGGGTGAAAATACACTTGCTGATACATTTGAAAGCGACTGACAACATAGTCTTCAACCGCATGCATCCCGTTGGCTTCATACGCAATGCCATCTGAGTAAGGCCGCATAACCCGCAAAATGCGAGACAAATCGAACAATCCATATTTAGTTCCGGTATAGTAAGCATCATGTAACAGATAATCCATCCGGTCGGCATCGATTTGACTGGAAATCATCTGAACAACTTGCGGATTTGGATAAGTATGGTTGATGACGGAAGCTACCCGTTCCGGAAAATCAGAACTCACACTGCGTAGAATGCGGTTGACATTGGTATGCGGATCCGTAAGAATGGCGCGGGTAATGGCTTCGTGATCAGTATTGAAGATATGCTCAAAAGTGTGGGAATAGGCGCCATGGCCAATATCGTGCAGCAGTGCGGCACACAGAACAACGGGGCGCTCCCGATCATCCCAAAGGCCGTCTCCCGGCGTTTTGCTAGGGTAATTTGTGACAAAATTGTCGCACATTTCACGGGCAATTTCATAAACCCCTAACGAATGCGCAAACCGGGTATGCTCGGCCCCTTGGAATACATAGTCCGAAACGCCTAACTGCTTAATCCGGCGCAAACGCTGAAACTCCGGCGTATTGATCAAATCAAGAATCACGCGATGCTGCACGTGAATATAATTATGAACCGGATCGCGAAAGACTTTTTCGCGCGGTAATTTTTCAAATTGCATGGTGTTCCCCCATTTTCCTTAAGTGAGCGTGAGCCGGCGCGGTTGGAAGTCGAAGTGTAAGTGGCCTTGGGCGTGATGGCCCGGGTTTAGGCCATTGCGACCAAGGTACTTCTGCGCCGGGGAGCGCGTTATGATAAATGACGATTGCGATTGCGCAGATCCGCAGTGGCCGCAGCGAGTGCCTTGTGGTAGGCAGGATCGCGTAAAATTGCCGGCATCGAGTTCATATCTGCGGCAATGCCATTAGCAGCCAGAGCATTTAACAGTGCTAAAATGGCTTCGTTGCGGGTCAGCGGACGACCCAGCAAATCGCTGAGCGTGGTCATGGTTTCAGAACGAATAATTGGAAACTTGAAGTGCGGACTGGCGCTGGCATGTCCTGCCCGATAGAAGCGGCGTAATAAGTCGCACCGGGCATTTTGATCACCGAAGATGCTGCAATACAGCATGACGACGACACCAGCATGATTGCGTCGCTGGGCCATCCCGGCAAACTTTCGCCCGTGAACACTGAGGTCGTATTTGCCAGGACAATACGAATGAATAATTTCGCTGGTGGCAATGGGCAGGCTCGGGAACGCTGTTCGAAAAAGAGCGGTCATCATATCGTAGGCAGTGTCGATGGACAGATTGTCTTCATTAGGTAAAAAAAGTGAGACATTCAAGACGCCGCTATCGGCAATCACTGCCAAACCGCCGGAATTACGAACAAAGACGCCGTAATGATCACTGGCGAGGACTGGCAAGCCGTGCCCGAATTGCGGTAATTTTAAATCCTGCATTCCAAGGATCACGGTTTGCTCGGCTGTCCAAAAATGCAGCATTAGCGGTGGGTGCAACTCAGGATGTGCTAACAGGGCATTGGTATGGGCAAAGCTGAGCGGAGCTTCTTCTTTGGTGAAATCCTGTTGGAAAATGGCGGCTTGTTGTCCAGCCAGCGACGTCAGGTCCATCGTGCGCCCTCTTTCTTAATAGTAGATTACCTATATTATAACGAAGGTGGCAGGGCACGTCAGTCACAAAGACATTTTCCCTGCTTAAACTCGACCGAGTTGACCCGTGAGCGTACAATACGTTATAGAAAGGATTGACATTATGGATCTTTCACAAGGAGTGCCGATTCAAATTCACCTTGAGACGTTTGTCACACAAGGTGATGACACTGAGACACATGTTTTTGATGAACCCGGGACGTTGGTTCAAATGGGCAACGCACTTTATATTCGATATCAAGAAGTCGATGAAGATGCTGGAACCAGTATGCCAGTGACCATGAAACTGCGCGATGACGGCGACATTCAGCTGTCGCGCGGCAGCAGCAATGGCGATACGCAATTGAAGCTTTTCTTTGCCAACGAAAAGCGGGTTTTGACGCGCTATCGAACACCATACGGCATTATTCCGGTGGAGACAGTCACCCCGCGTATTGATGCCCGCATGACAACCGATCCGGTAGCAGGCGAGATTTACGTTGAGTATGAGTTGTTCGCAAATCACCAACATCTGGGAAATTATCGGTTAAGATTGCAATTCAAGGCATGAGCGTGTACTATAAGAAACAGACTGTAAAGACTTGGAAAGGGCGTGTATCGGTTGAAACTCAAAGCATTTGCCAATGCCGATAAATCAGAATTATCAATGATCGAAGTAGCCCATGAGATCCTCGAAGAAAAAGGGGATACCATGGCGTTCGTTGATCTGGCCAACGAGATCCAGACTTATCTCGGTAAGAGTGACGAAGAAATTCGTGAACGTTTGCCGCAATTCTACACGGATCTGAACGTGGATGGCAGTTTCATTTCTTTAGGCGATAACGTTTGGGGCCTGCGCGCTTGGTATCCATACGATTCCGTCGATGAAGAAGTTAACCATCCGGAAGATGAAGAAGAAGTACCACGTCGCAAGAAGCGCAAGAAGGTTAATGCCTTCTTGGCTGACGTAGCCGATGACGATGATGTCATTGATTACAACGACGATGATCCCGAAGATGAAGATCTCGACGCCGATAACGATGACGATGATTTTGACGACGATGATCATACCGGTTTTCATGATAAGATCGGCAAAGCTGCCGCAACTGACGATGACAGCGACGACGACCCTGACGACGGGTTGCCAGATGGCATTGAAGGCCAGCTAGCCGAGTTCGGAGACAATGACAGCGACGATGATGACGATAACGACGACATCACGGCTGACTTCTCCGGTGATGATGACAGCGATGACGATGATAGTGATGATGACGACAGTGACAGCGATAAGCACTAGTCGTTTAGGCCGTGCCCTTTAAAAAGGCGCGGCTTTTTTGGTTCGGTGAGCGCGTTATAGATCGATCGCACCAATCTTGATTTTACTCAATTCACTTTAATACTTGACGAGCCCCTTACAATTGGTTAATATACGTTTTGGGCGCTTTACAAAAGTGTAAAGCCAATACGGTTCAAGCTCCCTGTTCGTATGAATAGGGAGCTTGTTTTTGTTTTTTCCCGATTATTAAAAAAGGAGATTGGCTATGACCAAGTATATTTTTGTTACCGGTGGGGTCGTATCGTCATTAGGTAAGGGGATCGTTGCTGCATCCCTAGGTCGTTTGTTGAAGAATCGTGGCTTGAAGATCACGATTCAAAAATTCGATCCGTACATCAATGTTGACCCAGGCACCATGAATCCTTATCAGCATGGTGAAGTGTTCGTCACCGATGATGGTGCCGAGACTGACCTCGACCTTGGCCATTATGAACGGTTTATCGATATTAATCTGAATAAGTACAGCAATGTCACAACCGGGAAAATTTATTCTGAAGTCTTGCAACGTGAACGTCGCGGCGAATACCTTGGCGCAACCGTTCAGGTAATCCCCCACATCACCAACATGATTAAAGAGAAGATCATGCGTGCTGCCAAACACAGTGATTCCGATGTGATCATCACGGAAATTGGCGGAACGGTTGGGGACATCGAATCCTTGCCGTTCCTTGAAGCGATTCGGCAGATGAAGCGGGATGTTGGCTCGGATAATGTTTTCTACATTCATGCCAGTTTGGTGCCTTATCTGCGGGCAGCCGACGAAATGAAGACCAAGCCGACCCAGCACAGTGTCAAAGAATTGCGTAGCATTGGCATCCAGCCGAACATGCTCGTTGTTCGGACCGAAAAGCCGATCACGGAAGACATGAAGAAGAAAATCGCGTTGTTTACCGATGTGCCGGAAAATGCCGTGATTGAATCGCGTGACGCCAAAACGCTTTACTCTGTGCCGTTAGCATTGCAGGCGCAAAAAATGGATCAGATTGTCGTTGATCATTTTGGCTTTGATGTTCCTGCCGCGGATATGACCGAGTGGATGAAACTTGAGCATAAGGTTCAGCATTTGACCCACCACACTAAAATTGCGTTGGTCGGTAAATATGTCGCCCTAAAGGATGCCTATATTTCTGTTGCGGAAGCGCTCAAACACGCCGGGTACTACTGGGATTCCGATATTGATTTGGAAATGTTCCAAGCAGAAGATGTCAATGATGATAACGTCGAAAGTCTGCTGCAAGGCTTTGATGGTATCTTGGTTCCCGGCGGCTTCGGCGATCGTGGCTTAGAAGGCAAAATCGCAGCCATTCGTTACGCACGCGAAAATGATATTCCATTCTTGGGCATTTGCCTTGGCATGCAGATGGCATCAATCGAATTTGCCCGGAATGTTTTGGGACTTAAAGATGCCGGCACGACTGAAACCCATCCTGATGTCAAGGATCCGGTCATTGACTTGATGCGCGACCAGGTTGGCGTGAAGAACCTCGGTGGGACGTTGCGGCTTGGCCTATATCCATGTGTGTTGAAGCCTGGCTCTGTTGCAGCCAAGGCGTACGACAATGTTCATGAAATCCAGAAGCGTCATCGTCATCGTTATGAGTTCAACACCAAGTATCGCAAGCCGATGGAAGACAAAGGTTTGGTATTTTCCGGTGTTAGCCCTGATGACCGTTTGATGGAAATCATCGAATATCCGAAGAATAAATTCTTTGTTGCTTCCCAGTATCACCCGGAATTCCAGTCACGTCCGAATAAACCTGAAGGCTTGTTTAAGGCCTTTATCCAATCGGCTGGCGATTTTAAAAATTAATCGTTGATCATTGCTGCCTTGAAGCGGGATGCTTTGGGGCGGCTTTTTTGTTGCGATGGCTTGGTCAAAGCCTAGCGCAGAAGTCTGCGTGTAAGGGCCTCAAGCCTAAATGATCAAAGACCCTGGCTGTCACGTAGAGTCACTAACATTCTCCGCAGCGTCTTCAAAACGCGTTCGCAGTTGCAGGAATCTACGTGTAAGGACCCCAAGCCTAAATGGCCAAAGACCGGCCATTTAGGCTTGGGGCCACTTACACTCCGATTCCTAAGCGCTCCTGCTCATGCTCTCATCTTTTTACTCCTTGTTTTTTCCTCTGGGATTCATTAAACTTGTATATTGAGTGCATGGCGGATGAGTCATGGGCTTGCCTACCAGAAATCGCGTTTTATATTTGAAGCAAAAGATGCAGGTCAGCTTCAGCCTACTTGAAATGAACGACCTTAAGCGAGGATTTAAGTCAAATGGAAAAAATGCTGATCCACGGCGGAAAGAAATTGTCCGGTGAAGTTGTGATCGGCGGTGCGAAGAACAGCACGGTTGCTTTAATTCCGGCTGCAATTTTGTCGCGCACCCCGGTGACACTCGATTCAGTGCCGCACATCCAGGATGTCTATAATTTGATGGCCATTTTGGATGATATGAACGTCAAATCTGATTTTACCGAAAATGTTTTGACGATTGATCCAACAGAAATTCACGATGTACCGTTGCCGAACGGTAAAATTAAAAGTCTGCGCGCTTCCTATTACTTCATGGGGGCGTTATTAGGGCGGTTTGGGAAAGCCATTGTTGGGTTGCCCGGCGGCGATGATATCGGTCCGCGGCCGATTGATCAACATATTAAGGGGTTTGAAGCGTTAGGCGCTTCCGTGAGTAATGAACATGGTGCAATGGCGATTAAAGCACCTGCTGAAGGTTTACACGGTGCCCGGATTTTCTTGGATATGGTCTCGGTTGGCGCCACCATTAACGTGATTTTGGCGGCAGTGACGGCGAAAGGCCGCACGGTGATCGAAAATGCTGCTAAAGAGCCGGAAATCATCGACTTAGCGACTTACTTAAATAATATGGGCGCCAAGGTGCGGGGTGCCGGTACGGATGTGATCCGGATTAGCGGCGTGCCGACGCTTGAAGCACACAACTCGCACACCATCATCCCTGATCGCATTGAAGCCGGTACTTATTTGGCCATGGCCGCAGCGGTTGGCGAAGGCGTTAAAGTTAAGAACATTATTTCGGAACATTTAGACGCCTTTTTGGCTAAATTGGAAGAAATGGGCGTCGTCATGGACGTCGGTGAGGACAGTATTTTTGTCTATCCGTCAGGCGATTTAAAAATGGTCCAAATTAAAACGATGCCGTACCCGGGATTTGCGACCGACTTGCAACAGCCAATTACACCGTTGATGTTAAAAGCTCATGGTGAAGGACTCATCATTGATACAATTTACCCTAAGCGTGTCCGCCATATACCGGAATTATTGCGGATGGGCGCGGACATTACGATTGAAAATGATGTGATCATCCTGCATCATTGCGATCATCTGCAAGGAACCGAGGTCGCGGCTGAGGAAATTCGCGCCGGCGCCTGTCTCATGATTGCCGGGTTGATGGCTGAAGGGACAACGACGATCACCAAAGTCGATAATATCTTGCGTGGCTATGATCGAGTCGTGATGAAACTGCGCGGTTTAGGCGCTGATGTCGAATTGGTTGATTGAGATTGCGTTTATAGGTTGCGCGTGATAGACTATTAGAGTTGTAGTCATAGTATCTCTAGATCAGGCAATGATTTAGGGCAAAAGGAGTAATTGATTATGAAGCAAGGCATCCATCCAGATTATCATCCAGTTGTTTTCATGGATTCAGCAACTGGTTTTAAATTTATTTCCGGTTCCACCAAAACTTCCAAAGAAACCATCAAGTGGGAAGACGGCAAAGAATACCCGTTGGTTCGGGTAGAAATTTCGTCTGATTCTCATCCGTTCTACACCGGCAAGCAGAAGTTCACGCAGGCCGATGGGCGGGTTGATCGCTTCAACAAGAAATACGGCTTGGATAAGAAATAATAACAAAAAGCAGTCCGCTTGGGCTGCTTTTTTGTTAGCCATAACTTATAATAATATAAGTCGATTTATTAATTAAAGGGATAACTTGTCGAAAATGGAATCACGGAGTCGTTAAGAAGTTGTTATACTGATGTCAATGAGGCGGAGGTATTTCTGCCTTAGGCTTACACATTAACTTACACTCCCAAAAAAGTTCCCCCAAACTTTTCCACCGTTATGGTGGTTTTTTTATTGGGGAAAATGGCGCAACCCGATGTCTGGTATTGTGCCCAGCGATGCCTCAGTCCGCCAATATTAGTAAGCAATAATAAAAAGCAGCCAGACTTGGCCGCTTTCGATTTTTATTCTTAGACTTATTTGGCGTTAGGGATGACGTGCTCGATCAAGTCCTCGACTTCAGGGCCTGATAGAATTTGTTGTTCTAGCTTGAGGTTTTGAACGACTTTGCCATCGTGAATAATAATGAGATAAGAATCTTTATATCCGTCATTCAGATAAATAAATGTGATGCCGGCTGCTACAACGACTTGCGCCGATGCGGCACCACCCATAATCGGGTCAGCATCCGCATCACTGTAAAAACTAATCGTGCGATCAGGGTCGGGATCATTTAGCAGCGTGAGTTCGAATTCGAGCTTGGTTGCAGTGTGATCGGTGTCAAAATTTGCGTCATGCGTTAAATCATTGACATAATAAGGGAAGGCAAACGCTTTGGCGACTTCTTTGACGACGGTCTGACTCATGGCGACCAGTTGATCTTCAGGCAACGTTTTGATTGGCATGGGACCACCTCCTAAAACTGAGTCTACACCAAGCGCTTACAAAAATATAATAATTGCATCGATGCCTAGAACCCTTGAGGAAAAGAGGAAACGTCATGACTAAACGATCGAATTTTTTATATTGGTTAAATATTGGTGGCGACTTGCTGTACCTGCTGATTGTCGGCGGGCTTTTCATAAGTGGGCGGCCATTATTCCATGGACAGGCAATGTTGCTGGCGCAAGTTGCGTCAGGGATCTTAATTGTCAGTCTGCCTAGGTTAATGGAACACTGGTGGCATTTCCGGTTTCCGCCACTCTTGATTTACTTATTTGAAATTTTTATTTTGTTGAGCGTTTTGTTAGGCACGGGGTTGCAGTGCTACAGCGTGCCATATTGGGACAAGTTCGAGCATCTCTTCAGTGCGGCTATGTTAGCTGGGTTGGGCTTTGCCATTTTTGCAGCGTTAACGCCCGCAAAACGGTTAGCGACGACGAGTCCTTTGTTAATGGCGTTATTTGCGCTCGCATTTGGTACAACCATCGGCGTATTGTGGGAATTTTATGAATTTACGTTTGACGGCTTGCTGGGCATGAATATGCAACGGTACATGGCGGCAAGCGGGGTGTTGCTGCGCGGTCGGGCCGCGTTGATGGATACCATGGGCGATTTGTTCATGGACTTCTTTGGCTCGCTAGGCTTGGCTTTGTTTGGGTATTTTGGGATTAAACGCGACTTGCGGTGGTTAGATACGTTTACATTCCAACCTGAAGATCGCGGCACGCGAAATGAGGGGAAATAACTCAGGACAACAATTTTCGCAATTCGATTGTTGTATTCGGCGTCAGAAAGTGTGGCTGATAACGGCTGAGAAAATGATATTCTTCGGCGGCGGCCTGACGTTTGGCTAAGTCAGCCGAAGTTGCCAGCCAAATGAGCCACGGGCCGATTTCCGCGCCGGTCATGAACGTCCGCGCATGGTCGAATAAAGCCGGCCAGTCATCGGCGGTAGCAATGACCGCCATGTGGCCAAAGACTTGCGGATCGACAGGTAGTTCAGGTAGACGAACCGGATGTGGCTGCAACTGGTTGAGAAACGTATCAAAATCTGGTGCAACGGTGAGCCATTGGTCGACTTCGGTATCAATGTAACGAATCCGTCGCGGGTCATGACTCAGATCAAAGCCGAAGTATTGATGACCGGTATGAGCGAAAGACAAAAAGTCTGCTGGTAGATCGTCTGCAGTGATGGTGGCTCCCGGTGTTGCGAAGGCGTGAATACCAACACCGTCCAGGCCATCACTGGTTGGTTCCGAAGTTGGCAACCACCATCTTTTTGGCAGGCAACCGGTTTTAATCGTGGAAAAATAAGTCGAAGGTATGAGGTCAGTATGTGGAATTGTTGGTAAATTAGGTTGTGGGATCTTGTTTGGCCAGGGTAACATGTGCAGAACTCCTTTTTTGATTGAAGGGTCAAGATTGCCGCTGAAAGTCGTATAATGGTTGTGGGAGTTATAAGGGGTTTTAATCATGCGAAACGCAATGATTTATGTTCATCATGAACCGTTGGCACATTTATTTTTGACTTATGGTATTTCGGCAAGTGATTTGCTGAACAGTCAGCAAAAAATCCCAAGTCATTTGCTGTTATTGCCACCGGTTAACGAACAGGAACAGATTGATCCACATACTTGGTTTAATATTATTAACGGACGGGATCAAGTGCGTGAGTTTCTGCGAAGTAAAGAGGGTCAGACTCGTTGCTGGTTAGATTATGCCCGTCCGCGTTTTTTGCAGGAACTGACCCCTAACGAGATTGCAGAACTGCTATACTTAGGGCATGTCAAAACGCATCTCAGTTCACCTTTTTATTATAAACTACAAAATGAATTGGTTTACTTGCCGTTGCGTAATGGCATGGTGAACATGTATTTGCGGCATGAGGCGTTGTTCGAAGCCTTTTTGGCCGCAGCAATTAACAAATATTTGCGACGCATTGCCAACGAGCAGCCATTTTGGTTACGGTTGCGGCAACAACACTTTTCACCTTTGTCAGATGAAGCCTATACCCAGCTGTTCCCATTAATGGAGGATGGGGTGCTTTTTGATTTTCGCAATGTGCGGTTTTCCCGTGAACAAATCAGGATTCCGTTACTGGAGCCAAGCAATCGGTTTATTCCGGATAGCGCGTTTCCTGACAATGCCGTTCGGAAGCTTGGTAAATTGGTCTTGATGCGCCAGAAAAATCAGTGGCAGATGGTGCCGACTGAAACTGCCAAAAAAGCGTAACTTTAAGAAACTGCCTGCAAAAGGGCAGTTTCCTGCTTATAATGAATATGTTTGACTGGAAAAAGGTTGATGTGGCCTTTTTTCTGCATGTTGAAACGCGTTCGCTGGGCCAGAGACCTGCACATAAGGACCTTGGTCGCAATGGTCAAAGTCGGGCCATTACGCCTAAGGCCACTTATGCTCCGGTTTCTAACCGGCCCAGCTCACGCTCTTGTTGAAACGCGTTCGCTGGCGCAGGAGTCTGCGTGTAAGGACCTTGATCGCAATGGCCTAGGCCCGGGCCATCACGTTCAAGGCCACTTACACTCCGACTCCTAAGCGCGTCAGCTCACGCTCTACGTTTAAGAATTGGAGTCGAGTTAATGATGAAAATGACATTGGCAGAGATTGCGCGTGTCGTTAAAGCCCAGCCGCTTTCTGAGGCGGATGGTTCGCGCGTGGTTACCGGACTAACCTTTGATTCGCGTCGATTGAAGCCAGGGATGTTATTTGTTCCCTTACAAGGTGAACGTGACGGTCACGAGTTTATTCCGGCTGCCGCTGCTGCGGGGGCGGTGGCGACTTTTGTTGCGGCGGATCATGCACCGATCAAAACTAAATTGGCCGCCTTGGTTGTTCCGGATCCGCTGACGGCCATGCAACAGCTGGCCCAATATTACTTGTTGATGAAGGTCAATCCCAAGGTCGTTGCCATTACCGGCAGCAATGGGAAAACAACGACCAAAGATATGACCGCAGCGATTTTGGCGACGCAATATCATGTTGTGAAAACGCCAGACAATTATAATAACGAAATTGGCGTACCGATGACGATTTTGAGTATGGAACCCAATACCGAAGTGCTGGTCCTTGAGATGGGCATGGATCATCCGGGACAGTTGCACGCGCTGTCCTCCTTAGCCGAACCGGATGTTGCGGTCATCACTATGATTGGCGAAGCGCATATCGAGTTCTTTAAAACCCGCGCTAAAATCGCTGATGCTAAAATGGAAATCATCGATGGCTTAAAAGAAGACGGTACTTTTATCTACAACGGTGATGAGCCATTACTTGTGGAACGCGCCAAAAAAGTTACCCAAAAGCAGGAAACATTTGGTTTACATCCGGAAAACACCTTGTTTGCGCATTCTATTAACGGCCATCGCAATCATACCGAGTTTACGGTAGAACAGTGGCCGGATCTGACTTTCTCGATTCCGATTATGGGTGAGTATAACGTAGTGAATGCGTTGGCCGCGCTGCTTGTCGGTCGGCAATTTCATGTGAAGCCCGAGGTCATGCAAAAGGCACTCGCGCATTTTCAGGTGACTGCCAATCGGACGCAGTGGCTGATCGGTGATGCCGGCGAACAAATTCTCAGTGATGTTTATAACGCCAATCCAACGGCAATGCGGGCTGTGATCCGCGACTTTAGTGAATTTACGGCAACCGGCCGGCATATCGCAGTGTTAGGCGACATGCTGGAACTTGGCGACCAAAGCCAGGCGCTGCATGCAGGTTTGGCCGATGCCCTTGATCCTCATGAAGTACAAGTTGTCTATCTATATGGGTCGGAGATGCACGCACTGGCCGATGCTTTGGCCGACAAGTATTCACCCGATAACCTGCATTATTACCCGCTGTCAGACAAAGACCAGATGATTCGCGATTTGCAAAATGACGTCGGCCATGATGATATGGTGCTGTTAAAGGCAAGTCACGGCTTGCATCTGGAAACGGTTTTGGCCGCGCTGATCGCTGGGGGTCACGCTTAGAACCGGTCCTTTTTTAAAAGAAAATTTAATTGCATTGGATTGAGGCGAACACCAGCTAAGATGTTCGTCTTTTATTATCTTGTAAATTTTCATGAAATAAGCAGTCGCACCTTAGTCTCGAAGCGCTATCATCGCGATACCCCGGCATTTGGCCGGAGATTGTAAGCTCATGACCGCCACCATCCTGCAATGACACTTGTTCTTGTTTTTCAATTGTGAACGTGCTATTGTTGTTGAGATATGTTTTTTTGTCATTTACTGAAAATGCACGTGATGCCCGCGGATTCCTTGAAAACACGCTTGGGTAAACGCGTGCAGGAATTCTCAAGGAGGAACTCATTTGAAGTTTAAAGAACTAGGTTTGGATCATGATCTCTTAAAGGCAATCGCACAGTCAGGTTTTGAAGAAGCGACCCCGATTCAAGCAGAGACGATCCCACTGGTTCTGGAAGGCAAAGATGTGATCGGTCAAGCACAGACCGGTACCGGGAAAACGGCAGCATTTGGCTTGCCGATTCTGCAACACATCGATAAAGCTGACCGGAGTATCCAAGCACTGGTCATTTCCCCAACCCGGGAATTGGCGATTCAGACCCAAGAAGAACTTTATCGTTTAGGTCGCGACAAGAAGATCAAGGTGCAAGCAGTTTATGGTGGTGCTGATATTCGCCGCCAGATCCGTCAGCTTGCTGACCACCCACAAATTGTGGTCGGAACCCCAGGGCGGATTCTTGATCATATCGGGCGTCACACCTTGAAACTGGAACATCTTGATACCTTGGTATTGGATGAAGCCGACGAAATGCTCGACATGGGCTTTATTGACGACATTGAAAAGATTGTTGAACAGATGCCAACAGAACGTCAGACGTTGCTGTTTTCTGCCACCATGCCGGCAGCGATCATGCGCTTGACCAACAAGTTCATGAAGAGCCCGGTTGTTGTTAAGATTAAGGCCAAGGAACTGACTGCTGACACCGTTGAACAATACTATGTTCGCGCAAAGGACTATGAAAAGTTCGATGTGATGACGCGCTTGTTCGACGTTCAGGATCCTGATCTGGCATTGATTTTTGGCCGGACCAAACGCCGCGTTGACGAATTAACCCGCGGCTTGAAGGCACGTGGTTATCGGGCTGAAGGGATTCATGGCGATTTGACGCAGCAAAAGCGTATGAGCGTGTTGCGCCAATTCAAGAGCGGCCAATTGGACTTTTTGGTGGCGACGGATGTTGCGGCCCGTGGGTTGGACATTTCTGGCGTGACGCATGTTTATAACTATGACATTCCGCAAGATCCTGATTCATATGTGCACCGTATCGGTCGGACCGGTCGTGCGGGACACAAAGGGGTTTCGGTAACATTTGTCACACCAAATGAAATTGAATACCTGCACACGATCGAAGACTTGACGAAGAAGCGGATGTTGCCGATGAAGCCGCCAACCGCTGAAGAAGCGTTGATGGGCCAGATTTCCAGCGGCTTATCCACGATCAAAGAACAAGTCGAAGCCAACGACACTGAAAAGTATGAAGCCATGGCGGAAACGCTTTTGGAAAACTACACCCCTCTACAATTGGTTTCTGCCTACCTCAAAGCAGTCAGCCCGGATGATGCCAGTGCGGTTCCGGTCAAAATTACACCAGAACGGCCACTGCCACATCGCGGTCGCAACAATCACGGCCACGGAAACAATCGTGGCGGCGGTTATAAAGGCGGCTACAAAGGTAAGCGGCGCGAAGGCGGCTATCAAGGCAACCGTGACGGCCGGCGCAGCTATGACAAGAAGCGCAACTTCGGCGACAAGCGTAAGAATGTCAAACGTAACTTCAAAATTCGTTCAGGCGAATAAGCTTTCACGAGTCAAAGTTCCTAACACGAAAATTGACGGTTAAAATAAAACAGGCACCGGGGCTGATATCGTCTCGGTGCTTTTTTAATGGAAAGAAAGTTGGTTTTCTTCATGGCAACATGCACGCCGGAGGGATAGATCATTTGCGGCTAAATAAATAGATGCGGCAGCCAATTTGCCGAACATGGCCGATTTTTAATCAAAGCATGCTAAAATGACTTTATCAAATGTATTGGAGGCCAAGTATGATTTATGGCATCGGGGTTGATGTGACTGATTTAGGACGAATTCAAGCCGCCCAGGAAAAGAACCATGGATTCGCCGCAAAAATTTTGACACCCGTGGAATTAGCAAACTATCAACAATTGGATGGCCGCCGTGCCGTGGAATATCTTTCCGGGCGATTTTCAGCGAAGGAATCTTATTCCAAGGCTTTCGGTACCGGACTGGGCAAGGTTGCTTTGCAGGATGTTGAAATTCTGAATAACGAACTTGGCAAGCCGATTCTGACGAAACACCCATTTGCCGGCAATGCATTTGTTTCCATTTCCCATAGTGAGACTTTGGTGTTCACCGAGGTAATTTTAGAAAAAGAAGGTCCTGAACGTGACGATCGGTAACTTCCGACCAGCAACAGTTTTGATTGATGAAACAGCTATTTTGCATAATGTCCAGCATGAGGTGGCGCGGTTAAAAAAGAAGACCCAACTTTTTGCCGTTGTCAAAGCCGATGCTTATGGTCATGGTATGTTACGGGTAGCACGGGTTGCGAAGGCTGCTGGCGCAAGCGGCTTTTGTGTGGCGCTGCTTGACGAAGCGTTAGATTTACGAGATGCGAATTTTGTCGAGCCAATTCTGGTTTTAGGCATTGTGCCAAGCCAGCACGCTGCGATTGCTGCGGCACAAACGATTTCGTTACCGATTAGCAGTGTCGAATGGCTCGAGCAGGCGTTACCGGTGTTGGAAGCCCAACCGGAGTTGCCGCCTTTACGCATTCATCTTGCGTTGGATACCGGCATGGGGCGGATTGGCTTTACGGAAGATCAGGCACTTTTGGATGCCCTTAAGTTCATTCAGGCGCATCCGAAGCAATTTATGGTTGAGGGCATTTTCACCCATTTTGCCACAGCTGACGATCCAGATGATGCTTACTTCAAACAGCAAGTGGCCAAGTTTAACCATATGGTGGACTTATTGCCAACCCGGCCCCGGTACGTGCACGTCTCGAACTCGGCGACCAGTCTGTGGCATGCAGCATGTAATGGCAACATGATTCGCTATGGTGTGGCGATTTATGGCCTGAACCCATCTGGTGATGCGATTCCGACAACACCTTTCCCGCTGGAACCTGCCTTGTCACTGGAAAGTGAATTGACTTACTGCAAGCAGGTTCATGCCGGTGACGGTATTTCCTATGGTGTCACCTATCGCGCTAAAGGTGACGAGTTTATCGGTACCGTTCCAATTGGGTATGCTGATGGATGGCTGCGGCGGCTGCAAGGGTTCCATGTGTTGGTTGATGGACATGCCTGCGAGATTGTTGGCCGAATTTGCATGGATCAGTTCATGATTCGTCTACCAAAAGCCTATCCGGCAGGCACCAAAGTCGTTTTAATCGGGCAAAGCGGCGATCAGGAAATCACGCTCTTAGATGTCGCCAAGTATAGCGACACGATTCATTACGAAATTGCCTGCAATTTGACGCCGCGGTTAAAACGGCAAAGCATCAATCCGATCGGCAAATAACAAGGCAGTTTTTCAGATGATTGGCTAAGTGCGGTAGCTCCTGAATCGATTTTGTGATAAAGTAGCAACATGAACTTGGGAAGTTGGAGGAAGTTGTCATGAAGAAGCAAACGTCAGTAACGGTAACGTTTGATGCTGCTATTAAGGCGCGGTTAGATGCCTATTGTGAGTTGAATGACACGGATACTCAAGATGTGATCACGACAGCAGTGGCCAAATTTTTGCAGTCACAAGCACCCGATATCAACCAGCTGATTTCCGGCTACGTTGCCATGGGACAGATCAATACAGAGATCAGTCATGCTTTCTCCGCCTGCGAAAGTGAGGCATACGCCCATATTCGATAAGCAACGGGGGGCAAAAGCATGGATGTAACCGTAAAACGCGGAGATGTATTCTTCGCCGATTTATCGCCGGTTGTCGGATCTGAACAGGGTGGCAATCGACCTGTACTTATTATTCAAAACAACGTTGGCAACCACTATAGTCCTACGGTTATTGTGGCGGCCATTACCTCCAAGATCCAAAAACCCAAGATGCCCACTCATGTTGGCTTACGGGCAAAACAAGATGGGGTTGAACGTAACTCGGTGATTTTGCTAGAACAGATTCGCACCATCGATAAGCAGCGATTACAGGCGCGCGTGACAGCTTTATCAAGCGCAAAAATGGCGGCCGTTGATCGTGCGTTGGCAATTTCAGTAGGGCTCGTTAGTTTGCCCAAACCAAAAACATACAATAAAAATTAACGCAATATTTTGGCAAAAAGCCGCACCCACCTCAGTGATAAATTGACTGAGATGGGTGCGGCTTTTGGTTTATTCGACAACAACTGGCGTACCAGTTGGGACGGTTTCGAAAATCCACTTGGCATCCGGAATACTGAGGCGTACACAGCCATGTGAACCGGGTTTCTGGCCCAACTTTGCCGCTTCAGATTCAATATATTGACCGTTGACGTCAGTCGGCACGGTGTGGAATAAGTAGGTCCCGTGTAAGTAAAAGCTCGTGTAATAATGCGCGCCCATTTGTTCTTCAGGATTGAAAAAGTCATAGCCGCGTTCAGACTGAATCTTAAAGTGCCCATGCGGTGTCGAGTCGTCGATACCAGTTGAAGCATACATGGTGTAAAGGGTTTTAGCACCATCTTTAACAAATACCCGTTGCTTGTTCAAACTGACAACCAAGGAAAGATTAGGGTGTTGCGTCAAGTCAGGATAAGGCTGATTTTCGGAGGGAGCTTGCCAGTCGATTTTCTTTGTCACGTTGAGCGCAACTTTGCTAGTAGGCTGATGTGAAGACTGGTTAACCTTGGCGAGTGTTGTTCCGGTGCGAAAAATGGTGGCAGCAGGAACCGGTTTTTCTACTTGTTGGCCGGTGATGATGGTCACCAAACATACTGGTACCAAGACAGCGAAGAAAAACAGCTGTTTGCGAAATTTAGGTTTGAAATGATGGCTACGAAGGAAACGAATAGTGAAGACGATTCGATCCCAAAAATGCGTCAGAGTTTTCATGCGAGGTTTTCCTCCCCCGTGTCACGATCATTAGACCTGGATACTTATGCCAACGTATTATAAAGGATCTGCACTGCTTAAACCAGTAAACCGAATTGGCGCCAATGCTAATAGGCGATCTAAGCAGCGAGAAATGCGCGCCATACGCGTTCACCGGCACAGAAGCTTGCGTGTGTAAGAGCCTTGAAGCCTAGATGGCCAAAGCCCAGCCATTTAGGCTTCAAGGCCACTTACGCTCCAGCTTCTGACCGCGCCAGTTCACGCTCACCATATAAAAAAGCTCGGCAGTGGTCAAAACGTTGCCGGGCTTTTTAAAATCAGATTACAGTTCTTCATCTACCCGAATCGGCTGTCCGGATTGCAGATCGTCGATTTCAACTACGCGGAAACTCTTTTTCTCCAGGCGTGAGACAATTTCATTTAACGTGTTTTCATCGGTCCCTGCAGGCAAGGTGAACAAGGTGCGGCGGACGAATTCGTCGCGTTTGGCATCCAAGGTGATACAACCGGAAATGGACACATACTTAGCCAAAATCTTGCTCATTTTTGCCAAGTCGCCGCGTTCGCCGGTGGACATCACAGTCAGAACATAGGAGCCAACGTCAACGTTCCAAGCCTCAGACAGCATCCCAAGCAATTTGGCATGTGTGAGAATCCCGTAAAAGTTGGCATTTTCGTCCAAGACCGCGATGTAAGGCAGATCCTTGATGTTGAAGAAGACTTTGAAGAATGGGGCATTCACCGGAATCGTCTTGGTTGCATTCTTCAGCAGATAAGTAACCGGCAGACTCATATCGCCGCCTTGGGACTTATGGCGATAGATATGCATCTTGTAAATATTGCCGCGGAAGATCGTGCCGCTTTCATCCAAGATCGGCACACAACGAAAGCCGGAGTCTTCAAGGATCTTCAATGCTTCTTCAAGGGTGACCGTTTCCTTGACAGTGGTCAGGAATTCCTTTTTTAATACTAACGACTTAATTAACATTCGTTTTCCTCCATCAAAGGTGCACACTTTATTAAAATGTTCTAATCTTGTCCTATGATACCATAGTTTTTTGACGGTGTAACGGTCTTTCCGGGTAAAAAGTCAGCGCCGGATATTGCTTAACAGTTGGGTACAAAAAATCGGCTCGAGGGACGGGTTCGCCTTATGAGCCGATTTCTTGTTGGTTAAGATGTTACTGACTGAAAACTAATAAACGATAACCGGCGTTCCTTCATCAACTGCGGCATATAACTTGGCCATGAAATCAGGCGGGTTATTGACACAGCCGTGGGAACCGTGTTCCTTGTACCAATCGCCACCGTATTTAGGTTGCCACGGGCTGTCGTGAAGACCGACACCCGTGTAATCGATTGGCATCCAGTAAGAAACCGGGCTGGCATAGGAGCTGCCGTCATCATTTTTACCGCGCAACGTTGCATTACGTTGCTTCGACCAAACATAGAAGACACCGGATGGGGTTTCCTGGCTCGGCTTACCGGTTACGATATCGGAATCCATGACGACCTTCCCATCTTTAATGAACCATTCGTGTTGTTTCTCTTTTGAAACTTCAACGTAGGTATTGCCGATATCGCCGTCAGTTGCGTAACCGGAACCGCTGTGGACGACTTCCTTGTTAAGATCCTGTCCAGCTTTGACGCTGGCAAGAATCATCGCTGCGGTCGAGGTGACATTAATGCTCCAGCCATACGTGCCAGCAGGAACCGAAACTGTCCCTTGCTGTTGCGAGTTAAACTGACGGGTCTTATTAATGGTGCTGTACTGCTGTGATAGCGTCGAGACATAATTGGTAATGGCCTGACTGGAGACTGTTGCCTTGCCGTTGTCGTTGGTAACCCAGCTCATCACGGTTGCTTGAGGAACTGTGACGGTCTTGGACTGAATCTGCAAGGATACTTTGGTTCCGGCAAGCTTATTCATATCCCGTTCTGTCGTTTGCAGACTACTGTCAGACGCCTTAACGGTCGGCTTTTTGTACGTATCCGTTAAATTAACGGTTTGCCGATGATTATCCAAGGCGGTCGTCACCGTTTTAGCAAGTTTATCAGCGTCAATCTGATTACCGTTGACTTCTTTTTGAATCTTGAACTGGGTGCCATCTGCAACGAGTTTGGCATTGACCGGTTCTTGGCGTCCTTGGTTCAGTTTATTGGCAGTGGTGTCCGCAAACTGTTTTAGGGCAACACTGTTAATCGAAGGATCCTCATCAGCATGAGCCTTTTGACCCGCAAAAATCGAAGTGGTCCACAACCACGGATTTTGCTTATTCAGTGCCTGATTGAGACCCTTTTTGAAATCCTGGCTTAAGCCCAGGGCGCGGCCTTTGACCTTCATGACTTTTTTATTGCCTTCAACAAACGTATATTGGCGCTCATTGAACTGTTGTACCAGCTTCTTATTGGCCGCATTAACCGATTGACCAGACACATCAATTCCGAGAATTTCCGTGTTAGGCAAAAAATGATCGCGGTAGTGCATGCTCCGGACGATATAAAATCCGCCTAGAAGAACGACTAGCGCGCCGACAACGAGGAGCCACCGTTTATTCTTATTCACTGATCGCTGCCTCCTGCTCCTTGATTGTTCCTGTTTCGTAGCAAGCACTTCCTCAAAAAAATGACATTGTTCTTGCCTATTATAAGGTAACAAGCCCAGAATTAAAAGCGGTACGCCTCGTTCAGCTATAGGCATTTCGGGTGTGCTAACCATTAGCGGAGCGGCATCTGACAACTTTAAAAAAACATTATACTTTCAGGATGCTGCCAAGCGAGAGAAATGTGCTAAAGTCCCTAATCATTTTCGAGATTAAAAAAAGAACAACCAGGCAGTTGCCCAGCTGTTCTAGACTCAGTCATGATGATGATTACTGACGGGTTTCGATGTCGTTCTTCGCGAAGGCATCAGTCAGAACCTTCTTCAATTGTGAAGCAGATTTCTGCATGGATTCCTCTTCGTGGTCGGTCAATGGGATTTCCAGAATGTTCTGGATACCATTGCGGTTGATCACAGCTGGGGTACCGATGTAGATGTCGTTCAAGCCATATTGACCATCCATGTAAACGGACAGTGGCAGAACAGCATTTTCATCGTTCAGGATAGCCTTGGAGATACGTGCCAAAGCAGTTGCGATACCATAGAAGGTTGCGCCCTTGAGTTTGATGATTTCGTAAGCAGCGTCACGAACGTCTTCAAACATCTTAACAAGCTTGTCTTCCTTGATTTCCGGATGTGCTTTAACCCATTCGGCAATGGTAACGCCACCGATGTTGGCGTGTGACCATACAGGAAATTCAGTGTCACCATGTTCACCCATGATGTAAGCGTGGACCGAACGTGCATCAACGTTAACCATTTCAGCAATGGACTGACGGAAACGTGCGGTGTCCAATGAAGTACCTGAACCAACAACGCGGTTCTTCGGGAAGCCGGAAAGCTTCCAAGTTGCATAGGTCAAGATATCAACTGGGTTGGCAGCAACCAAGAAGATACCGTTAAAGCCAGAATCCACAATCGGATCAACAATGGACTTCAAGATCTTCAAGTTCTTGTTAACCAGATCCAAGCGGGTTTCGCCTGGCTTCTGAGGAGCACCAGCAGTGATAACAACCAGATCAGCATCCTTGGCATCGCTGTATTCAGCAGAATAAATCTTCTTTGGGCTGGTGAATGGCAGCGCGTTGCTTAAATCAATCGCGTCACCCTTCGTCTTGTCCTTAAAAATGTCAACGATCCCGATTTCTTGTGCAATACCTTGCAATACCATTGCATAGGCATAACTTGAACCAACGGCGCCGTCACCAACGAGAATAACTTTTTGGTGATCCTTATCCGTAATACTTGCCACGGTGATATCATCCTTTCTTATGTGCATGCAAACTGCATTTCATTGTGAGTATAACACATTATCAATTCGCCGAAACAAAATTGACAGACTTTTTCATAATTTTGCCATGGTTAAAAAGTCGCGCTCAGCCTTACAATAGCAAGGCTTGTGAATCCTGTGACAAGCTCGCTTTCAGGAACGAAAACGCTTGCATGAGCGATTTTCACGAGGGGTAAAAGCTTAACAGTTCACAAAAGGAATGTGCACAGTTAATCAGCCTTGATGTGTTATACTGCATACTAATAGAAATTCGCGTCCCAGTATGTGGATGACGGTGTATAGCGAAGTGACACCAAGCGCTTAACCTTGTGATGTTGGTTAGTGTTTGGTGTCCTTCGCTTGGCTTGGTTACGCAGGAATACACGCGGCTAAAAAACCAACTGTAGCTTGTCATTGTTGCCAAAAGGGTGCCAACCGCAAGCAACCGGGGCCGTTGAAAAAAGCACTAATTTAAGGAGACAAAATGAAAATGATCGTTGGTCTGGGTAATCCTGGACGAAAATATGCAGGTACCAAACACAACATGGGTTTTATGGTCGTTGACGAACTGGCTAAACGTTTGGGACTCAAACTTGATAAGCTTGAATTTGATGCTGCCACGGCGACTACCCGGATTCATGATGAAAAAGTGTTTTTGGTGAAGCCCCAGACTTATATGAATGCTTCAGGGCGGGCCGTACGCGAACTGATGATGTTTTATCAAATTCGGTTAGACGAAATCCTGGTGGTTCATGATGACATGGATCTGACGCTCGGCAAATTACGGTTGCGGCAACGCGGGTCAGCAGGCGGCCATAACGGGATCAAGGATATTATCAGCGCAACCGGCAGCGATGAATTTTACCGGTTGAAAATCGGCATTCAACACCCTCAGCGTCAGCGGGTTGTTGACTGGGTGCTCACGCCCTTTTCCCAAGCTGATCAGCCAATGATCGATGAGGCCATTACCAGAGCAGATGATGCGTTGGAAGACTGGCTAAATGGCATGCCGTTTCCGCAACTGATGAATAAGTTTAATTAAAAGTCGGTGGCTTGTTCGTGATCGCACGCGGCCGATTAGGTAAACTTAGTAGAAGAAAGAAGTAGGTGAAGCGATGAATTTGATCGACATGGTGCAGGCAGATCCAGAACTGTCGGCATTATGGCCTAAACTCAAGACCGGCCGTCATTTGGTGACAGGGCTTTCGGGTTCCGCCAAGACGGTCTTTTTTGGCGCGCTCTTGCAACAACGTCAGCAACAGCTTCTGATTGTCGAGAATAATCGTTTTCATGCTGACGAATTAGCAGCCGACTTGAGCAGCTTGTTAGGCGATGCGCTGGTTTATGACTTTCCAGTGGAAGACGTGCTGGCTGCCGAAGTTGCGGTGAGCTCACCGGAGACCCGCAATGATCGGATTAATGCATTAACTTTCTTGCAAAGCGGCAAGCCTGGCATTATTGTGACCAGCCTGGCTGGGTATAAGCGTATCTTGCCGGCGCCAGCGGTTTGGGCGGCTAGTGAGCTGGTCATCGATATGGATTCAGAGCTTGAGCCGCAAGATGTTGCCAAGCAATTGATTGCAATGGGGTATCGCCGCGATTCACTGGTTAGCGCGCCGGGGCAATTCGCCATTCGCGGTGGCATTATTGATATCTATCCGCTCAATCAGGATGATCCGATTCGCATTGAATTATTTGATACGGCCGTCGATTCGATTCGCACTTTTGACATTGCGACGCAGCGTAGTTTGAAAAAGCTGACGCGCATCGTGATTTCACCGGCGACCGATATGATCGCGTCAGATCAGGTGCTAAGTGCGACCGGTGAGCGTCTTGTGAAGCAGGCAACGGCTTACAAGGCCAAGGTCAAAGATGCGGATACCAAGCAAGCTATCACTGACGGACTTTTAACCACCGGCCAGCAGTTGCAAGCACTGGAACGGCCGGAGAATCTAGCTCTGTATGCACCGGAACTTTACCCGGAACATCAGCGCATCACTGACTACCTCACACCGGATGCACTCGTTGCCTTTGACGATTACAGCAGGTTACTGGATAGCGATACCCATTTAGTCCAGGAAACCGCAGAGTGGTATGCTCAATTGCAAACGGAAGGCCGGTTGCTGCCCAAGACACCTAATCCAAAAATTCAAGAACTTAATCAGCATGAACCGCATCCACGGCTGTATTTAAGCCTTTTTCAAAAAGGTATGGGACAATTGCGGCTTGATAGCCTGACCAATGTGCCGAGTCGCAATGTTCAACAGTTCTTTAGTCAGATGCCGTTGCTCAAAACAGAAACCGATCGCTGGGTGAAACAAAAACAAACCGTGGTCTTTCTGATTGCGGACAAAAATCGGCTAGATAAGCTGAGCGGAACGTTGAAAGATTTTGAGATTAGCAACGTTCTGACCGAACCCAATCATTTACTGCCAGGTCAGGTTCAATTGACGGAAGGCAGTTTGAAGAACGGCTTCGAACTGCCGGACATGAAGTTGGTCGTTGTCACTGAGCACGAGTTGTTCAATGCACGGCAGCGACGGCGGGCACGGCACCAAACACTGGCCAATACGGAACGACTGCGCAGCTACAATGAGCTGAAGCCCGGCGATTATGTGGTGCATGTTAACCATGGGATTGGGCAGTATACCGGTATGGAGACGATGGAAGTCGACGGTGTTCACCGCGACTACATCACCATCGATTACCGCAATAACGACAAGCTCTTTATTCCGGTTGATCAGCTGAATCTGGTGCAAAAATATGTTTCCGCTGACGGCAAGGCGCCAAGCGTTAATAAGTTGGGCGGCACCGAATGGCAGAAGACCAAACGCAAAGTGGCGGCCCGCATTGAAGACATTGCGGATGAGTTGATTGATTTATACGCCAAACGTGAAGCAGAAAAAGGTTATGCGTTTGGCCCGGATGATGATTTGCAGCAGAAATTTGAAGATGAGTTTCCTTATCCGGAGACGCCGGATCAGTTGCGGTCAGCCAAAGAAATCAAACGCGACATGGAAAAACCGAAGCCAATGGATCGCTTGCTTGTCGGGGATGTCGGCTTTGGCAAAACCGAAGTTGCGTTGCGGGCGGCATTTAAAGCGATTGATTATGGCAAACAGGTGGCCATTTTGGTGCCCACGACGATTTTGGCGCAGCAACATTTTGACACCATGAAAGAACGCTTTGCCGATTTTCCGATTAAAGTCGGGTTGCTGTCCCGTTTTCAGACGCCGCACCAAAATAAAGAGACCATCAAAGGCTTGAAGAATGGCACGATTGACATTGTCGTCGGGACACACCGGTTGTTGTCAAAAGATGTGGCTTTTCGTGATCTTGGTTTGCTGGTCATCGATGAAGAGCAGCGTTTTGGCGTTAAGCATAAGGAGCGTATCAAGCAGCTGAAAAGCAATGTGGACGTCTTAACGTTAACGGCGACTCCCATTCCGCGTACCTTGAATATGTCGATGCTGGGCGTGCGCGATCTGAGTGTCATCGAGACACCGCCGACCAATCGTTACCCGATTCAGACGTTTGTCATGGAGCAAAATCCCGGGGTGATTCGCGAGGCAATTGAACGCGAAATGGAGCGCGGCGGCCAGGTCTTTTACCTGCATAATCGGGTGGAAGATATGGAGCGCACCGTGAGTCAGTTGGAAGAGCTGGTGCCAGATGCCAGTATCGGCTACGCGCATGGGCAGATGACCGAAACGCAGCTGGAAAACGTCATTTATGATTTTCTGCACGGTGCCTATGATGTGCTGGTCACAACGACGATCATCGAAACCGGCGTTGATATGCCAAATGCAAATACGTTAATTATCGAAAATGCCGATCATTACGGCTTATCTCAGTTGTATCAACTGCGGGGACGGATCGGTCGTTCGAGTCGGGTAGCGTATGCCTACTTCATGTATCAGCCGATGAAGGTGCTTAATGAGGAGGCGGAAAAACGACTGCAGGCGATTAAAGATTTTACGGAATTAGGCAGTGGCTTCAAAATTGCCATGCGTGACCTGTCGATTCGCGGAGCCGGCAATCTGTTGGGCAAGCAGCAACATGGCTTCATCGATTCGGTTGGTTACGATCTGTACACCCAGATGCTCCAAGAAGCGGTGAACAAACGGCGCGGGATTAAAACGGCGCAGAAGACCGATGCCGAAATCGATCTGGGCTTGGAAGCTTATCTGCCGACCGACTATGTGGCTGATTCGCGGCAAAAGATCGAACTGTATAAACGGATTCGTGAAGCCAATAGCGATGAAGCCGAAACGGAAATCAGCGAAGACTTGATTGATCGGTTTGGTGACTATCCGCAGCCGGTGACCAACCTGCTGGCGATCGCGCATCTCAAACGGTTTGCCGACTTGGCATGGGTCAACAGCGTGCAAAAGACGGATCAAAAAATCGCGGTTGTGTTATCGCCGCAAGCAACCACTAAAGCGCAAGGCGAACCTATTTTTAAGGCGCTGGCCGCAACGACGCTTAAAGCTCAGGTTGCGATTGCTGATGGTAAGCTGACCGTGACGTTGACAATTCCTAAAACCATGCAGGCCGAGAGTTGGTTGGCGCAACTGACAGCCTTTATGCAGGGATTGGTGAACGTTGTCAATCCCCAGCCGGAGAAAAAGCCGGCAGCTTAATGCCTTATGATTGGCCAGCAGGGGTTTCGCGAATCGAGCGGTCAGCTGTGACCATGTTAACAGGAGACCACCATGCATAATCAACAAATGAAGTATTTAATGCGCGGTGCCTGGATCTTGAGCCTCAGCTCACTGATTGCCAAGATCCTCAGCGCAGTTTACCGGGTGCCATTTCAGAATATGGTTGGCGACACGGGATTTTACGCCTATCAGCAAATCTACCCTATCTACGGGCTAGGGATGACGTTTGCGTTGTCCGGATTTCCGGTTTATATTTCCAAACTTGTTGCGGAAGCTGACGGTGACGAAGCAAAGTTAACGGTGGCTCACCAGAGCAACGTGATTTTGAACTGGGTTTCGTGGGGGTTGTTTTTGGGCCTTGAATTTTTTGGTCAGGAAATTGCCCGTGCGATGGCTGATCCGGAACTATTACCGTTAATCCAAATCGTGGCGTTTATGTTCCTGACGATGCCGGTTTTGGCGACGGGACGCGGTTATTTTCAAGGTACTTTTGATATGGTGAAAACGGCTACGAGCCAAGTGGTTGAGCAGATTGTTCGGGTTGGCGTGATCTTATTGGCGGCATGGTGGTTCGTCCAATATCATTGGAGTGTCTACCAGATGGGTGCGATTGCCATGAGCGGGGCCTTTTTTGGCGGATTGGCAGCAGTGCTGACATTGTGGCGGCCGTATCACCGGATTTTTGGTCGCCGCCGCTTTCGTTTTCCTGGCGTTCACGCGTATGCCCACCTGATTAGTCGCTTCGTCAGGGAAGGCGGCGCGATTACACTGTATGCCGCACTGTTGATTTTGTTACAACTGGTTGACAGCTTCACAGTGACAAAAGGCTTGACCAGTTCCGGTATTGCCATGGCAACGGCCAAAAGTTTAAAAGGGATCTATGACCGTGGCCAACCCCTTGTCCAGCTAGGGCTTGTGGTGGCGGCTTCACTGTCCACAACTTTGCTGCCTAGTCTGACCCAGGCGCGTCAGCTACAGCAACGTCGGCAATTCATTCAACGTGGCGCAGAATTGGTGCATTTTAATCTAGCCTTTGCGCTTGCGGCGACTTCTGGGTTGGCTGTTTTGATGCCGGCAATTGATTTACTGCTTTTTGGCGATACCGCCGGCGCGTTTGTCTTACAATTGTATGCCATTGCGATTGCCGTTGTTGCCATGATTAATGCGTATAACGCCATCTTGCAGAGCTTGGATCGGTATAAGGGCATTAGCGTGGCGCTGCTGATCGGTATTTTGATCAAGTCCGGGATTAACCAGCCGCTGGTTGCCCGGTTTGGGACGGCCGGCGCCAGTGGTGCGACAATTCTGGCATTGGGTGTGATCCTTTGCTTGATTTATTATGCCGTTCCTGAGACGATCAAAGGCAGAAGTGCGCTGCGGCTGTTTGTGCCAAAATTGCTTGCGGTGACCGGTCTCATGGTGTTGGCGGTTTACCTGGCAGTTGGGTGGATTCCGCTGAGCTCACGGCTGGTTGCGCTTGGTGTTACCTTATTAGGCGTGGTTCTCGGCGTCATCGTCTTTTTACTGACAGGTACCTGGTTCAAACTTTTGACGTTGCGCGAAATGCTTGATCTGCCCGGCGGTAAAAAGTATTTAAAATTTGTACGAAAAATAAAAGCGAGGTAAAGATATGCGGTTAGACAAGTTTCTCAAAGTTTCCCGAATTATCAAACGACGCACCGTGGCAAAAGAGATTGCCGACAAAGGACGCATCACGATTAATGGTAAAGTGGCCAAATCCAGTAGCGACGTCAGTGTAGGCGACACGCTGGTCATTAACTTTGGCAACAAAACACTGACGGTGCGCGCCGATGATTTGGTCGAAACAACCAAGAAAAACGATGCGGCAGACATGTACACGGTGCTGAAAGAAAATTATAAAGAAACATTTTAATGCGGATTTGTTGGTCTGTAGCCCCTTTGATTTGTTATACTTGATTTACTGAAGTCGTAACACGTGGCTGGTGAAAACGAGGGTGCGATCAGATGGCAAAGAATAATATCAGTCAATTAAATAATGCGTATACGCGTGAGCACACAGCAAAAAAGCAGCGTGCGCCCAAGTCCCGGGCACACGCGGTACATATGAAACGCATTCGGAATTTGCTGATTCTGATGGTGGTAATTTTGGGTCTGGGGGGCTTTAGTGTGGTTCGGACGCAAATGACACTGGGTGAAACCAATCATGCCGTGACGAAAGCCAAGGCTAATCTAGATAAACTAAAGGCCAACAAAGCCGCACTTAAAGTCCAGGTTGATCAGCTCCACAATGATGACTACACGGCCAAATTGATTCGGGAGAAATATCTGTATTCAAAACCCGGTGAGGTGATTTTCAACTTGCCGGATAAAGCCAATAAGATTCCGAATCTGAACGTCAGTCAATGAGCTTTTTAGCCCTGATTGGCGCAGCTTTTGTGTCGGCGAATGGATGTTGTCAGGTTTCGGTAGTTTGTTGGTTTGTGATTGAGTGGTATGCTTGAAGCGTGCGCGAGTGGCATACAGTTTTGATTGTGACAGGTTCACGCGCTGCTTGCGTGTCTTGCTACCCATGCTATACTTATAGACACATTTAATTAGGAGGACTTCTTTTTTTATGGCAGTTGAAGTTGGTACGAAAGTGACTGGTAAGGTCACCGGGATCACGAAATTCGGTGCATTCGTTGAGTTAGGCGATGGGAAAACCGGATTGGTGCATATCAGCGAGGTCTCTGATGCTTATGTCAAAGACATTCATGATGTGTTGCATGTTGGCGAACCGGTGACGGTTAAAGTTCTTTCGATCCAAGATGGTAAGATTGGCCTGTCTATCCGGAAAGCGGTTGATAAGCCGCAACAGCGTGAACATGAGAACAATCATCATGAAGGCCGGCACGCGCCATCAGCGCATCCGGGCAATAATCGGTTCCAAGGTGGTGCCCGCAATGGTGGCAATCACTTTGGTCATAAAGCCCAACAACCGGCTAAAGGTGATTTTGACGCGATGATGTCCGGTTATTTGAAAGAAAGCGAAGATCGGTTAAGTGTTCTTCGCCGTAATACCGAAGGCAAACGCGGCGGCCGAGGCGGTCGGCGCAGTTAGAAATCGGGTCTGGGACAAATTATGATTTGTTCTGGGCCTATTTTCTTGGATTGCCTTTTTTGACTGACTTAATGCTGAAACGAGGTTAACGTGGAGGAGACGTATGAGCCCGAAACTTTTTCAAACATTCGGTTTCGCACCGCATACCCGTGTGCTTGTGGCCGTTTCCGGCGGCGTTGACTCAATGGTGCTGTTGGATCTGGCGGTTCGGACACCGGATCTGGATGTAATTGTGGCCACTTTTGATCACCGCTTGCGGCCGGAAAGTCGCCAGGAACAAGCATTTGTGGTGGCGGCTGCAGCACAGTATCAGGTTCCCGTTGTCACCGGTGTTTGGCACCGCGAGTCGACGGATACTGCGAGCGAAGCGGCGGCGCGTCAGGCACGCTATGAGTTTTTGACTGCAAGTGCCGAGACACAGCATGCGACCGTGGTCATGACTGCCCATCATGCCGATGACCAACTTGAAACAGTCTTGTTTCGGCTAGGGCGTTCCGGTGATCCGGCCGCGCTGGTTGGCATTCGGGCAGATCAGTCGTGGCATGGGAAACGGTTGGTTCGCCCTTTGTTAGGTTACAGTAAGGCCGCGCTTCAGGCATATGCTCAGGCGCACGACATTGAATTTCGTGATGATGCCTCGAATAACGATACCCGTTATGCTCGCAATCAATTGCGCCACGAGGTCATTCCCGCCTATAAAAGGCAAAATCCGCAATTGCTGGCGCACATGCAACGGTTTACGGTGGAGCAAGCAGGGATGTTGGCACTGGCAGAAGCCGAAGCCGATCGATGGCAGCGGCATCTGCAAATAGATCCGGTGACGATTGACTGGCAAGCAGCGACGCGTCTGCCAAAAGCGGCGCAGCTTGTGCTTTTAAAAAGAATGTTGCGGCAGTGGCAGCCCGAAGTTGACGAAAAACTACTGCCAGAGGTTATGCACCATTTGTTTGCTCAAAGTGAACACCACTTTGACCTTGGCGCCGGCGTTAGCATTGTCGTTCAAAACGGCCGGATCAGGGAGCTGGTTTTGCAACCGGCAATGACCCCAGTGACGTTTACGCAGATTGGGCAGACTGTGAAAACCCCGCGTGGAACGTTTAGTTTACAAACAGAGGCATTGCATTGCGAAGGCGTGCCGGTACAGGTGCGGTTGCCGGTGACATTGCGTACCCGTCAAGCCGGTGATCAAGTTCGGCTGCCGAATGGGGTGACCCAGAAATTGCGGCGGTTTTTTATTAATGAAAAAGTGCCGGCAAGTCAACGTGATCAATTACTTTTATTGGCGCAGGACCATCAGGTTTTTTGGATTGAAGGTCAGCCTTTAGAACGATTGTCGCCTCCAGCTCAAACTGATATACTCCATGTTGTACTGGTGCACTCGCCAGATGTTGACAGAAGTGAGGATAGATGATGAATCCCGATATTTTAAAGGTGTTGTACTCTCAAGACGACATCCATGCCATCACGGCGCGGCTCGGCGCTGAACTCAAGCGCGATTACGCAGGGAAGAATCCCTTAGTGGTGTGCATCTTAAAAGGTGCCATTATGTTCATGACTGATCTTGTCCGTGAGATTGATGACTATATGGAACTTGACTTTATGGATGTGTCTAGCTACGGTGACGCGACCGAATCTAGCGGCGAAGTCAAGATTATCAAGGATCTTGATGCAAGTGTGAAGGATCGGAACGTTTTGATCGTAGAAGATATTGTCGATACCGGTCGAACCCTGAAATACTTAACCGATATCTTTAAAACCCGTAAAGCGAAGTCTGTGCGGATTTGCGCCTTGATGGACAAGCCGGAGGGACGCGTGGTCGATGTTCAGGCAGATTACGTGGGAACCACGGTGCCTAATGAGTTTGTGGTCGGTTATGGTTTGGATTACGCAGAACGTTATCGTAATTTGCCTTATATTGGGGTATTAAAACCAGAAGTCTACGCGGCAAAATCTTAATCTGTGCGCCGTGTTTGTGGTAGTATATAAGGTACTAATTGAATGTTGCCGGAGGTTCTAAATGAAGAAAAAACAAAACGGCCTGTTCAGTAGCACACTAACGTATATCATCATTTTTGTGCTGCTGGTCACCGGTTTTGCGTATTATATGCGCGATAATGGGACAACATCGTCCCAAGAAATTGAAACAAGCACCTTCATGTCCGAATTAAAGAAGGACAATGTCAAGAGTTATTCGCTCCAGCCATCTGGCGGCGTCTACAAAGTCAGCGGTGAATATAAGAAGGCCCAGAAGTCTTCCGGTGCGAATAATTCACTGAGTTTATTTGGCAATCAGACGACCAAGGTGACGAAGTTCTCCACCTATATTCCGACGAACGACGCGACTTTGAGCCAGATTCAGAAGATGACCAGTGCTAACAATGTTAAAACGGATACCCAGGAAGAATCACAGTCCGGGGTCTGGTTTAGCTTACTGATCACGGTCGTGCCGATTGTCATCATGATGATCTTCTTCTATATGATGATGAATCAGGCTGGCCAAGGCGGCGGCTCTGGTCGGGTCATGAGTTTTGGCAAATCACGCGCTAAGCAGGCAGATAAAAATGCCAACAAAGTGCGGTTCTCCGATGTTGCCGGTGCCGAAGAAGAGAAGCAGGAACTGGTTGAAGTGGTTGAGTTCCTAAAAGATCCGCGGAAGTTCTCGGCATTGGGTGCCCGCATTCCAGCCGGTGTGCTGCTTGAGGGTCCTCCTGGTACTGGTAAAACCTTGCTAGCCAAGGCAGTTGCCGGTGAAGCCGGTGTACCGTTCTTCTCGATTTCCGGTTCTGACTTCGTTGAAATGTTCGTGGGTGTCGGGGCTTCCCGTGTTCGTGATCTTTTTGACCAAGCCAAAAAAGCAGCGCCTTCGATCATCTTCATCGATGAAATTGATGCGGTTGGTCGTCAGCGTGGTGCCGGAATGGGCGGCGGCCATGACGAACGTGAGCAGACATTGAACCAGTTGCTGGTTGAAATGGACGGGTTTACCGGTAATGAAGGCGTGATTGTCATTGCCGCAACCAACCGTTCTGATGTCCTTGATCCGGCGTTGCTGCGTCCAGGCCGATTTGACCGGAAGATTCTGGTTGGCCGTCCGGATGTTAAGGGCCGTGAAGCGATTTTGAAAGTGCACGCGAAGAACAAGCCGCTTGCGCCGAATGTTGACCTTAAAGAAATTGCGCGGCAAACGCCTGGTTTTGTCGGGGCTGATTTGGAAAACCTGCTGAATGAAGCGGCCTTGGTTGCTGCAAGACGAAGCAAGAAAGCCATTGATGCTGCCGATGTGGATGAAGCGGAAGATCGAGTCATTGCCGGTCCGGCGAAGAAAGACAGGGTCATCAGTCCAAAAGAACGCAACATGGTGGCCTTCCACGAAGCGGGGCACGCAATTGTCGGTCTGGTCTTAAGCGACTCGCGAACTGTGCGTAAGGTTACGATTATTCCGCGTGGTCGTGCAGGCGGGTATGCGATTATGCTGCCAAAAGATGATCAATTCTTGCTGACCAAGAAGGAGTTGACCGAACAGATTGTCGGCTTACTTGGTGGTCGGACGGCCGAAGAAATTATCTTCGGGGTCGAATCCACCGGGGCGTCCAATGACTTTGAACAGGCAACGCAAATTGCCCGGAGCATGGTCACTCAGTACGGGATGTCCGATCGCTTGGGAACGGTTCAACTCGAAACCGAGGGCCAGCCATTCCTTGGTGCTCAGTATGGCCAGACACCACCTTATTCTGAGACGACAGCAACAGCGATTGATGATGAAGTGCGGCGGATCATTGACGAAGCCCATAAGCAGGCTTACGAGATTATTCAGGCCCACCGTCAGCAGCATAAGCTAATTGCCGAAGCCTTGCTCAAGTACGAAACCTTGAACGAAAAGGAAATCCTCAGCTTGTTCAACGATGGCAAGATGCCAGAACGCGATCAAGACGAATTTCCAAGCGAAAAGGCAGCTACTTTCGAACAATCCAAAGCAGCGCTTGAGCATAAGGATAAAGAAAAGCAAGCAGACGAAGAAGCCAACGCCAAGTCCGAATCTGACTCCCAGGCAAACCAAGATCAGGCGAGCCAGGATGATGATACAGACAGCGTTGAAAAGCCAGATGATACGTCGGCTGACAGCGGTTCTTCAGACAACAATGAACATCAGGATCCGCAAGCGTAACAAAAAAACACCGCCCAAGTTGGTGGTGTTTTTTTGTTACGCATTATCATGAAAAATTCCAGAGGTCAGCTGTGGTTTGAGTCACTTTGTCGCCGAGGTTTGGTTAGCTGCTGTATCGCTACCTAGTGGTTGGTACGGGTGTTTCTTAAGTAAGCGTGTGTAAAAGCCAATATCGTGCATCGTCTCGTGCAAGCGGCGGGCAAAATGCTGGCTGTTCTCGGCAGCAGAATTGATCTGCCCGTTTTCGTCAAAACACGGATCGGCCGACCAAAGTAACGTCGGCGTGGGGAGGACGATCATTTTCAGCATTTGTAAAATCGGAACTAAACTGGCTGCTGCCAGCATACCGCCATCAGAAAAATGCGAATACCCAATGATTTGAACAGGTTTATGTTCAACTTCCGGACCGATTAGATCCAAGGCATTTTTTAAACCGCCGGGTAGCGCGTGATCGTATTCTGGCGTTAATATCACGTAACCATCCTGGTTGGCCACCGCGGTTAACCATTTTGTTTCGATTGGGGTTGGCTCTTGGATCGGATCTTCGAGTGGCGTTTCGGGATGGTCATAAAGTGGCAACGGATAATCCCGAAGATCAAGCCACGTGTAATGAACCTCTGATGTGTCGGGAAATGCTTGTTTTAAATAATTGAAAATACGGGCACCTAGCGCATTTTTTCGAGTTGTACCTAGGATAACGCCGATATGACTGATCAAAAATACCAAGTCCTTTCCAAGTTAATTAATAATTTTATTTTACCTGTTATTCGAAATCAAGGCGGCATTCAGCACAAATTTCACTATGACGGTTGACATTGTGCACTTCGGTATCGCGAATTGAGGGAAAACGTGTGAATCCGAATCTGACTTTGACTAAAATTGGTGCAGTTAGGCATCATTTGAGGCATACTGATGCGTACACTGACTTTTCAATAGCGCACAATTTTGGTAGAATAGCCACGTTTAACTTTCAGAAAAGAGGACCCAACATGAGTGACTATATCGCGAGCGCATTGTCGCGTGATACCCATTTTCGAATTTTCGCTGTCGATGCGACGGAGACAGTACGCGAGGCGCAACGCCGTCATGATACCTGGAGTGCGGCGTCGGCGGCACTGGGGCGGACGCTGGTTGCAACGGCGTTATTGTCCGCTTCCGGATTAAAAAACCGTGATGACATGCTAACAGTGCGCATTAAAGGAGATGGCCCGGTTGGTTCTATCATCACCGATGGCACAGAGATCGGCACGGTTCGCGGCTATGTGCAAGAGCCGCACGTCAATTTGCCGCTCAACCTTGTCGGAAAAATCGACGTCGCCCGTGCTGTCGGTAAACATGGCATGCTTGCAGTCACCAAAGATATCGGGATCGGTGAACCATTTACCGGCCAAGTGCCGCTGGTATCAGGCGAATTAGCCGAGGATTTCACGTATTATCTGGCAAAATCCGAACAAATTCCTGCCGCAGTGGGATTATCCGTTTTCGTCAACGCCGACAACTCGGTTCAGGTCGCTGGCGGCTTCATGCTACAGGCGTTGCCGGGGGCCGATGATGCAGAATTGTCCGCACTGGAAGCCAACGTCAAAACATTGCCGCTTGTGTCGGAACTTTTAAAAAGCGGCCTGACACCAGAGCAAATTATTCAACGTATCGCTGGGGATGCACCGGTGCAATTCCTGGATACCCAGTCACTGCGGTTTGCATGTAATTGTTCTAAAGCCCATTTTGGCGATATCATGGCAACCTTGCCGCATGAACAATTACAGGAAATGATTGATGAAGATGGCGGTGCGGAGACGACCTGCAAGTTTTGCGGTAATCAGTATCATTACAGCGTTGCGGATCTTGAAGCATTAATAGCCCGACACGAATAGTTGCGATTTTTGCTTATTTTAAGTAAAGTTAGCATCGCGAAAGCAAGAAAGAGGTGGCTTGTATGTGGCATATTGCCAATGTTGAAATTCCCAATCGACTCGTTGTTGCCCCGATGGCCGGGGTTACCAATGCGGCCTTTCGGGTAACCGCCAAAGAATTCGGTGCGGGTCTGGTTGTGTGCGAAATGATCAGTGACCGTGGAATTATGTACAAGAATAAGAAAACGTTGAGTATGATGTTTGTGGATCCGCGGGAACATCCAATTTCGATTCAGATTTTTGGCGGGACCAAAGAAACCTTAGTTAATGCGGCGAAATTCATCGACCAAAATACCGCGGCAGATATTATTGATATCAATATGGGCTGCCCGGTTCCTAAAGTCACTAAAACTGACGCAGGTGCTCATTGGTTACTTGATCCGGAAAAGGTTTATGAAATGGTCGCGGCAGTCACCGATGCCGTTTCCAAGCCGGTCACCGTCAAGATGCGAACCGGCTGGGATGAAGACCACATTTATGCGGTTCAAAATGCGTTGGCAGCCGAGCGTGGTGGTGCAGCAGCGCTGGCGATGCATGGTCGTACGCGTAAGCAGCTTTATTCCGGACATGCGGATTGGAATATTTTAAAAGAAGTTAAGCAACATCTGACGATCCCGTTTATGGGCAACGGCGATGTACGGACACCGCAAGATGCCAAACGCATGCTTGAAGAAGTCGGTGCCGATGCCGTGATGGTCGGTCGCGCAGCGTTAGGGAATCCTTGGGTCTTGAAACAGATGGCAGCATATCTGGATGACGGCGAGTTGATCCCGGAACCGACACCACGGGAAAAAATTGCAACTGCCAAGTTACAGCTACAACGGCTGGTTGACTTACACGGTGAGCATCAGGCCGTGCGCGAATTCCGGATGCAGGCAGCTTATTATTTGAAAGGCATCCCGCGTTCAGCGAAGACCAAAGCAGCCGTTAACATGGTTGATACGCAAGCTGAAGTAAATCATATTTTTGACGATTTTGTTGAGCAGACCGAAGCGCGCGCCCGCGAGCGTCAGCGCAGTCATTAACTTACTAGAGCTTTAGACGAAAAAGACGTTCTGCGATGATTTGTTGGCTAATCAATCATTGAGAGCGTCTTTTAATGCGCAGAAGGTTGCTTTTTCGCGGTAAAATTGTCATCATCAAAGAGTGCTATAAATTGGAACGGAGGAACATGTGTTGGCTAAGGAAAACGGACAGCAACCAGAAATGAACGATCAGATGATTGCGCGGCGGGAAAAAATGGAAGCCTTGCGCGAAGCAGGGATTGATCCATTCGGTCATCGGTTTGATCGAACCCACTCGGCAGCGCAAGTGCGCGAAGACTTCGGTGAAGACGACAAGGAAACGTTGCTTGAAGAAAAACCGAAAGTGACGATCGCAGGACGCATGATGTCCAAACGTGGCAAGGGTAAAGTCGGATTTGCAGATATCCGTGATCGTAGTGGCAAAATGCAGATCTACGTTCGTAAAGATGTTGTCGGCGATGAGAACTACATGATTTTCAAGAAGGCCGATCTTGGCGACATTCTTGGTATCAGTGGCGAAGTCATGAAAACCGATTCCGGCGAACTGACGGTCAAAGCCAACCATGTTACCCACTTGGCTAAGGCATTACGGCCATTACCGGACAAGTGGCATGGCTTGACGGACGTTGAGCAAAAGTACCGCAAACGTTATCTGGATCTGATTTCTAACCCTGACAGCTTTGACCGGTTTGTTAAGCGGACAAAGATTGTGAGTGCTGTTCGTGAATATTTAGATAACCACGGCTTCCTTGAAGTCGAGACGCCGGTGTTGCATAACCAAGCCGGTGGCGCCAATGCCCGTCCGTTCATCACGCATCACAATGCACTGGATATCGATCTTTATCTACGAATCGCGCTTGAACTACATCTGAAGCGGCTCATTGTCGGTGGGATGGAACGGGTTTACGAAATTGGTCGGGTTTTCCGTAATGAAGGCATTGATACCAAACATAATCCGGAATTCACCGAGCTTGAAACCTACGCAGCCTATTGGGACTTGACCGATGTCATGACTGAAACTGAAGGTATTTTTCGATTTGCTGCCCACAAGGTTCTTGATTCCGGTAAATTAACGTATCAGGGAATGGACATCGACCTAGATGCGCCGTTTGCCCGCATTAACATGGTCGATGCCATTAAAGACAAAACCGGCGTGGACTTTTGGCCGGAAATGAGCGTTGATGATGCGCGCAAGCTGGCAGACGAACATGATGTCCATTACGAGCCTTATTGGAAGGTCGGTCACATTATCAGTGCCTTCTTTGACCAGTTCGTTGAATCAACGCTGATTCAACCGACTTTCATTACCGGGCATCCAATCGAAGTGTCCCCTCTCGCAAAGAAAAACCCTAAGGATCCCCGCTTTGTCGAGCGGTTCGAACTTTTCGTCGGCGGTGGCGAATACGCCAATGCCTTCACCGAATTAAACGATCCAATTGACCAGCGCCAACGGTTTGAAGCCCAGGCCGCAGAAAAGAGCGCAGGCAATGAGGAAGCGCAAGGTATCGATGATGATTATGTTGAGGCATTGGAATACGGCATGCCGCCAACCGGTGGCTTAGGCATCGGTATCGATCGTCTTGTCATGCTGTTGACAGATGCGCCTTCAATTCGTGATGTCCTTTTGTTCCCGACATTGCGCCCATAACCTAAACTTATGTGTCGCCATTTTGGCGGCACTTTTTGTTTTACGAAAGATTGCGCCGTGAGTAAGTTTATTATAGGCTTATTCACGAATGAAAATCATCAATGGCACACATAATATCCGGATAGTATTTTTATTTAAAAAAGTTGTTGACGATGGCGCAAACCGTTGGTATGATAATAAGCGTCGTAAATGAGCAACGCTGATGTGCTTCAAAGCATCAGAAAAAGTTATTGACAGGTATTGCTTGCCTGTGATAATATATCAAAGTTGTCTTTTGACAAGGTCGTCCTTTGAAAACTGAACAAAGTTTCGTTTAAATGTGCAGGGTCCTTGATACTTCGGTATCGAGGCAAAAAGTAACATTTGCGAAGTCAATTCGCTAGAACAACAAATCGAGCTATTCGAACAGCTCATATTTATATGAGAGTTTGATCCTGGCTCAGGATGAACGCTGGCGGCGTGCCTAATACATGCAAGTCGAACGAGTTTTGGCCGATGAACGGTGCTTGCACTGTGATTCAACTTAAAACGAGTGGCGGACGGGTGAGTAACACGTGGGTAACCTGCCCTTAAGTGGGGGATAACATTTGGAAACAGATGCTAATACCGCATAAATCCAAGAACCGCATGGTTCTTGGCTGAAAGATGGCGTAAGCTATCGCTTTTGGATGGACCCGCGGCGTATTAGCTAGTTGGTGAGGTAACGGCTCACCAAGGCGATGATACGTAGCCGAACTGAGAGGTTGATCGGCCACATTGGGACTGAGACACGGCCCAAACTCCTACGGGAGGCAGCAGTAGGGAATCTTCCACAATGGACGCAAGTCTGATGGAGCAACGCCGCGTGAGTGAAGAAGGCTTTCGGGTCGTAAAACTCTGTTGTTGGAGAAGAATGGTCGGCAGAGTAACTGTTGTCGGCGTGACGGTATCCAACCAGAAAGCCACGGCTAACTACGTGCCAGCAGCCGCGGTAATACGTAGGTGGCAAGCGTTATCCGGATTTATTGGGCGTAAAGCGAGCGCAGGCGGTTTTTTAAGTCTGATGTGAAAGCCCTCGGCTTAACCGAGGAAGCGCATCGGAAACTGGGAAACTTGAGTGCAGAAGAGGACAGTGGAACTCCATGTGTAGCGGTGAAATGCGTAGATATATGGAAGAACACCAGTGGCGAAGGCGGCTGTCTGGTCTGTAACTGACGCTGAGGCTCGAAAGCATGGGTAGCGAACAGGATTAGATACCCTGGTAGTCCATGCCGTAAACGATGAATGCTAGGTGTTGGAGGGTTTCCGCCCTTCAGTGCCGCAGCTAACGCATTAAGCATTCCGCCTGGGGAGTACGACCGCAAGGTTGAAACTCAAAGGAATTGACGGGGGCCCGCACAAGCGGTGGAGCATGTGGTTTAATTCGAAGCAACGCGAAGAACCTTACCAGGTCTTGACATCTTTTGATCACCTGAGAGATCAGGTTTCCCCTTCGGGGGCAAAATGACAGGTGGTGCATGGTTGTCGTCAGCTCGTGTCGTGAGATGTTGGGTTAAGTCCCGCAACGAGCGCAACCCTTATGACTAGTTGCCAGCATTCAGTTGGGCACTCTAGTAAGACTGCCGGTGACAAACCGGAGGAAGGTGGGGATGACGTCAAATCATCATGCCCCTTATGACCTGGGCTACACACGTGCTACAATGGATGGTACAACGAGTTGCGAGACCGCGAGGTCAAGCTAATCTCTTAAAGCCATTCTCAGTTCGGACTGTAGGCTGCAACTCGCCTACACGAAGTCGGAATCGCTAGTAATCGCGGATCAGCACGCCGCGGTGAATACGTTCCCGGGCCTTGTACACACCGCCCGTCACACCATGAGAGTTTGTAACACCCGAAGCCGGTGGCGTAACCCTTTTAGGGAGCGAGCCGTCTAAGGTGGGACAAATGATTAGGGTGAAGTCGTAACAAGGTAGCCGTAGGAGAACCTGCGGCTGGATCACCTCCTTTCTAAGGAAACAGACATTAAGTCTGACGGAAACCTGCACACACGAAACTTTGTTTAGTTTTGAGGGGACGACCTCTCTTTTTACGCCTATCGGGCCTATAGCTCAGTTGGTTAGAGCGCACGCTTGATAAGCGTGAGGTCGATGGTTCAAGTCCATCTAGGCCCATCAAGCGTTCGCTTGTTAATTGAACAACCCTTATGGGGGATTAGCTCAGCTGGGAGAGCGCCTGCTTTGCAAGCAGGAGGTCATCGGTTCGATCCCGTTATCCTCCATTGGCCGTCAGGCCAATTCACCGACGCAAGTCGGCGACTTTGTTCTTTGAAAACTGGATATCATTGTTGTAAATGTTTTAAATTGCCGAGAACACAGCGTATTTGTATGAGTTTCTAATATAGAAATTCGCATCGCATAACCGCTGACGCAAGTCAGTACAGGTTAAGTTACAAAGGGCGCACGGTGGATGCCTTGGCACTAGGAGCCGATGAAGGACGGAACTAATACCGATATGCTTCGGGGAGCTATAAGTAAGCTTTGATCCGGAGATTTCCGAATGGGGGAACCCAGTACACATCAGTGTATTGCCTGCAAGTGAATCCATAGCTTGTTGGCGGCAGACGCGGGGAACTGAAACATCTCAGTACCCGCAGGAAGAGAAAGAAAACTCGATTCCCATAGTAGCGGCGAGCGAAGTGGGAAGAGCCCAAACCGAGAAGCTTGCTTCTCGGGGTTGTAGGACTGGACATTGGAGTTACCAAAGTTCGACGTAGTCGAAGTCAGCTGGAAAGCTGCGCCATAGAAGGTGAAAGCCCTGTAAGCGAAACGGCGGACTCTCCGTCCAGGATCCTGAGTACGGCGGAACACGTGAAATTCCGTCGGAATCCGGGAGGACCATCTCCCAAGGCTAAATACTCCCTAGTGACCGATAGTGAACCAGTACCGTGAGGGAAAGGTGAAAAGCACCCCGGAAGGGGAGTGAAACAGTTCCTGAAACCGTGTGCCTACAATTAGTCAAAGCCCGTTAAGGGGTAATGGCGTGCCTTTTGTAGAATGAACCGGCGAGTTACGTTTGCCTGCGAGGTTAAGATGAAAAGTCGGAGCCGGAGCGAAAGCGAGTCTGAACAGGGCGAATGAGTAGGCAGATGTAGACCCGAAACCAAGTGACCTACCCATGACCAGGTTGAAGGTGTGGTGAAACACACTGGAGGACCGAACCCATGTATGTTGAAAAATGCTGGGATGAGTTGTGGGTAGCGGTGAAATTCCAAACGAACTTGGAGATAGCTGGTTCTCTCCGAAATAGCTTTAGGGTTAGCCTCGGAGGATGGATCATGGAGGTAGAGCACTGTTTGAACTAGGGGCCCATCAAGGGTTACTGAATTCAGATAAACTCCGAATACCATCGATCTTACTCCGGGAGTCAGACAGTGAGCGATAAGGTCCATTGTCGAAAGGGGAACAGCCCAGATCACCAGTTAAGGTCCCTAAATTTGTGCTAAGTGGAAAAGGATGTGGCGTTGCACAGACAACTAGGATGTTGGCTCAGAAGCAGCCACCATTTAAAGAGTGCGTAATAGCTCACTAGTCGAGTGGCACTGCGCCGAAAATATACCGGGGCTAAGCATAATACCGAAACTGTGGGTGCACCCGTAAGGGTGCGCGGTAGGAGAGCGTTCTAAGGGCGTTGAAGGTCGATCGTGAGGACGGCTGGAGCGCTTAGAAGTGAGAATGCCGGCATGAGTAGCGAAAGATCAGTGAGAATCTGATCCACCGTATGACTAAGGTTTCCTGGGGAAGGCTCGTCCTCCCAGGGTTAGTCGGGATCTAAGGCGAGGCCGCAAGGCGTAGTCGATGACAAGCAGGTTGAGATTCCTGCACTAGTTTATTTTGTTTAAGCGATGGAGGGACGCAGGAGGCTAAGGAAAGCGCACGGCTGGAAAAGTGCGTCCAAGCCGCAAGTCTGGTGGCGAGTGAAATGCTTGCGACCATAAGGACAAGCGGTGATGGGGAGCGAAATTAAAGTAGCGAAGTTCCTGATGTCACACTGCCAAGAAAAGCTTCTAGTGAGAAATAAACTACCCGTACCGCAAACCGACACAGGTAGTCGAGGAGAGTATCCTCAGGTGAGCGAGCGAACTCTCGTTAAGGAACTCGGCAAAATGACCCCGTAACTTCGGAAGAAGGGGTGCTGACCGCAAGGTCAGCCGCAGTGAATAGGCCCAAACAACTGTTTATCAAAAACACAGGTCTCTGCTAAATCGAAAGATGATGTATAGGGGCTGACGCCTGCCCGGTGCTGGAAGGTTAAGAGGATGAGTTAGCGCAAGCGAAGCCCAGAATTGAAGCCCCAGTAAACGGCGGCCGTAACTATAACGGTCCTAAGGTAGCGAAATTCCTTGTCGGGTAAGTTCCGACCCGCACGAAAGGCGTAATGATTTGGGCACTGTCTCAACGAGAGACTCGGTGAAATTATAGTACCCGTGAAGATGCGGGTTACCCGCGACAGGACGGAAAGACCCCATGGAGCTTTACTGTAGCTTGATATTGAGTGTTGGTACCGCTTGTACAGGATAGGTAGGAGCCGTAGAGATCGGAACGCTAGTTTCGATGGAGGCGTTGGTGGGATACTACCCTAGCTGTATGAACACTCTAACCCGCGCCACTGATCGTGGCGGGAGACAGTGTCAGGTAGGCAGTTTGACTGGGGCGGTCGCCTCCTAAAATGTAACGGAGGCGCCCAAAGGTTCCCTCAGAATGGTTGGAAATCATTCGCAGAGTGTAAAGGTAGAAGGGAGCTTGACTGCGAGACTGACAAGTCGAGCAGGGACGAAAGTCGGGCTTAGTGATCCGGTGGTTCCGTATGGAAGGGCCATCGCTCAACGGATAAAAGCTACCCTGGGGATAACAGGCTTATCTCCCCCAAGAGTCCACATCGACGGGGAGGTTTGGCACCTCGATGTCGGCTCATCGCATCCTGGGGCTGTAGTCGGTCCCAAGGGTTGGGCTGTTCGCCCATTAAAGCGGTACGCGAGCTGGGTTCAGAACGTCGTGAGACAGTTCGGTCCCTATCCGTCGCGGGCGCAGGAAATTTGAGAGGAGCTGTCCTTAGTACGAGAGGACCGGGATGGACGTTCCGCTGGTGTACCAGTTGTGCCGCCAGGCGCATCGCTGGGTAGCTATGAACGGAAGGGATAAACGCTGAAAGCATCTAAGTGTGAAGCCCCCCTCGAGATGAGATTTCCCATTCCTATATGGAAGTAAGACCCCTGAGAGATGATCAGGTAGATAGGCTGGAAGTGGAAGTGCAGCGATGCATGGAGCGGACCAGTACTAATCGGTCGAGGACTTAACCAAGTAAGAGCGTGAGCAGGAGCGCTTAGAAACCGGAGCATAAGCGGGCCTGAGTTCGTTGGTCGGGTTTTGGCCAATGGACTCAGGGTCCTTATGTGGAGGTTTCTGCGACTGCGAACGCGTTTCGATGAAATACGCCGATTCTCAGCAAAGCAAACAACCAACAATGATAGCCAGTTTTGAGAGCGCAAAGTTCTCATAAGTGTGGTGGCGATAGCAAGAAGGATACACCTGTTCCCATGCCGAACACAGAAGTTAAGCTTCTTCACGCCGAGAGTAGTTGGTGGGAAACTGCCTGCGAGGGTAGGAAGCTGCCACGCTTACATATGGAGGATTAGCTCAGTTGGGAGAGCGTCTGCCTTACAAGCAGAGGGTCACAGGTTCGAGCCCTGTATCCTCCATTGAGCCGTTAGCTCAGTTGGTAGAGCAACTGACTTTTAATCAGTGGGTCGACAGTTCGAGCCTGTCACGGCTCATTTAACCCACCTTTTGCGGGTGTGGCGGAACTGGCAGACGCGCTAGATTTAGGTTCTAGTGGTTTTTGACCGTGGGGGTTCGAGTCCCTTCACCCGCATCGTATCTTGAACGGAATGCTCGGGTCTTTGAAGGCCGCTCCTCGGTCATAATTGAATAGGTTTGATATGCGGAAGTAGTTCAGTGGTAGAACATCACCTTGCCATGGTGGGGGTCGCGGGTTCGAATCCCGTCTTCCGCTTTTCACTTTATGCCGGGGTGGCGGAATTGGCAGACGCACAGGACTTAAAATCCTGCGGTCAGTGATGACCGTACCGGTTCGATCCCGGTCCTCGGCATTTTGTTGAAGCACCCATAGCGCAACTGGATAGAGTGTCTGACTACGAATCAGAAGGTTGTAGGTTCGACTCCTACTGGGTGCATCGTCGATCGCCTATGAAGCTAAGCTGGCGCCGATCAATTTAATATGCGGTATGCGGAAGTAGTTCAGTGGTAGAACATCACCTTGCCATGGTGGGGGTCGCGGGTTCGAATCCCGTCTTCCGCTTTACCGGGAAGTAGCTCAGCTTGGTAGAGCACTACGTTCGGGACGTAGGGGTCGCAAGTTCGAATCTTGTCTTCCCGATTCTTGGATCACGAAAAATCGTGGTCCTTTTTTCGTTTTCAAATGCAGAAATTTGTATAAACTGACCAATGCCAGTATAATGTGTAATAGTCAAGATTGGTCAAAGTCAAAAAGGATTGAACGACATGCAGCGTGAGAATATTTCGGACATTATTGAGGCTTATCTAAAAACGATACTGGCACAGGAGGCTGCGGTTGAAATACGGCGAGCCGAAATTGCACGTCGTTTTAATTGCGTTCCCTCGCAAATCAATTATGTCATTAAAACCCGGTTCACACCGGCTCGCGGCTACATTGTTGAAAGCAAGCGGGGCGGCGGAGGCTACATTCGCATCGTGAAGGTCAAATTGACAGATGATCAAGACCTCATTCAAATCATGCGGCAGCATATCCCCAAACGCTTGCGATTACGCGATGCCCGTGATTTAATTCAGGAATTATTCGATAATGGGCTTATTTCCCAACAATCAGGCAATTTAATGTTGGCGGTCATGAATCATGAGACTTTGGGTATTCTTGATCAAGGGACAGAAGAGCATTTACGGTCGCGCATGTTCCTTGCATTTTTGGATCGTTTGCGGTATGAAAGATAGAACAGTTTATAATTAGTTTTCTAAAAAGGAGCGTGCTTATGGACAACTTATTTACCCCTAGTGCTAAAAATGTTTTGCTTTTAGCCCAGGAACAAGCGAAGTATTTCCATCATCATGCTGTAGGCACTGAACATTTGCTTATGGCGCTGGTTATGGAAAAAGATGGAATCGCTGGTAAGACGCTGCGTCAGTTAGGGGTCACAGAGAATGATGTCCATGACGAGATCGAGCGCTTCACAGGGTATGGAACTGTTGATGCCGCCGGTCAAGCTAGCGATAGTTATTTGCCTTATTCACCAAAGGGTAAGGAAATTCTGGCGTTTGCCGGCGACGAAGCAAAGCGCTTAGGTGCTTTGAAGATCGGCACCGAGCATATTCTGCTGGGGTTGCTTCGTGAAGACGATATTTTAGCCGCGCGGATTCTCCAGAATCTGGGCCTCAGTCTTTCGAAGACACGACAAATGGTGTTTAAGAAAATGGGCATTGCGGACACAGCTGCCAAACGCCGGCCAATGGCGCGTGGTGGTGCTCGCCAAGATAGCCAAGGGACCCCGACACTTGATGGCCTTGCGCGCGATTTAACCCAAATGGCGCGTGAAAACCGGATGGATCCGGTGGTCGGCCGCGAAAAGGAAGTTCGGCGTTTAATTCAGATTCTGGCTCGGCGCACGAAGAACAACCCAGTGTTGATTGGTGAACCAGGTGTCGGGAAAACCGCGATTGCGGAAGGCTTTGCCGAAAAGATTGTCGCGGGCAAAGTTCCGGATGACATGCTGAATAAGCGACTGATGATGCTTGATATGGGCTCACTGGTTGCAGGCACAAAGTATCGTGGTGAATTTGAAGATCGCCTGAAGAAAATCATTGATGAGATTTATAAAGATGGCAACGTCATTTTGTTCATTGATGAATTGCACACGCTGATCGGTGCCGGGGGTGCTGAAGGGGCCATTGACGCTTCCAACATTCTCAAGCCGGCCTTGGCTCGTGGCGAGTTGCAGTTGATCGGTGCAACAACCTTAGACGAATATCAGAAGTATATTGAAAAAGATGCTGCTTTGGAACGGCGGTTTGCGACCATCCAAGTCGATGAACCAACGGAAGAAGAAGCAGAGCAGATTTTGAAAGGGCTGCGTCCACGGTATGAGGCGCATCATGGCGTCACGATTACTGATGAAGCTTTGCATGAAGCAGTTGTCTTGTCCTCACGTTACATTACAACGCGCTTCTTGCCTGACAAGGCCATCGATTTAGTTGACGAAAGTGCTGCCAAGGTACGATTGGATAAAGCTAATGTTGAGACCAAATCCGACAAGCTTCAGGACGAGCTGGCTAAGTTAGTCGCGGACAAAGAAGACGCGATTGATCATCAAGACTTCGAAACAGCGGCTACCATTCGCACCAAAGAGGCGGACGTTAAGGCCAAACTTGCCGATACGCCGGAACCCGTGAACGAAAGCGGCGTTCGAACCGATATCAAAGTGACAGGCGCCGATGTGGCAGAAGTTGTGTCACAATGGACCGGTGTGCCGGTTACCCAGTTGCAAAAGAAGGAATCCGAACGTTTGGTCAACCTGGAGAAGATTCTCCATCAACGGGTTGTTGGTCAGGATGAAGCTGTTTCCGCAGTTGCACGGGCCATCCGCCGGGCACGTTCTGGATTGAAAGATCCTACCCGCCCAATTGGTTCCTTCATGTTCCTTGGGCCAACCGGTGTCGGGAAAACCGAGCTGGCGAAAGCCCTAGCTGAAGCAATGTTTGGATCAGAGGATGCCATGATTCGGGTTGATATGTCCGAATACATGGAGAAATTCAGCACCAGTCGTCTGATTGGCGCGGCACCGGGTTATGTCGGTTACGATGAAGGTGGTCAGTTGACGGAAAAGGTTCGCAACAAGCCGTATTCCGTTGTGCTGCTGGATGAAGTTGAAAAAGCGCATCCGGACGTCTTTAATATCTTGCTTCAAGTCTTGGACGATGGCTACCTGACCGATGCGAAGGGTCGTCGGGTTGATTTCCGTAATACGATTTTGATCATGACCAGTAACATCGGGGCAACTGCCATTCGTGACGATAAAACGGTTGGCTTTGGTGCCAAAGATCCAACTGCAGACTTCAAAGCCATGAAGAGTCGGATGTTAGATGAATTGAAGAAGAGTTTCCGTCCTGAATTCCTGAACCGAATTGATGAAACGGTTGTCTTCCACAGCCTGAACAAGGAAGAGCTGCATGAGATCGTCAAGATCATGACCAAGACCGTGCTCAGTCGCATTAAGGATCAGGGAATCGATGTCAAAATTACGCCAGCAGGCATCGATGCCATCGCGGCTGCCGGATTCGATCCTGAATACGGGGCACGTCCGATCCGACGGGCTTTGCAAACGGATGTTGAAGATCAACTGAGCGAACTTTTGTTGACAGGCCAAGCGAAGACTGGTGATTTGATCCAAATCGGTGCCAAAAAAGGCAAGCTGACGTTTACTGTCAAGGAAAACAAAGGTAAGCATAAAGAAAATGGTGCATCGAAGGAACCGGTTAAGGCGTAAGCGATAGGTCATTGACCTTTCGTAACACTGAAACTGGTCGGTAATTAAGTAGAAAATTAAGAGGCTCCAAGATCCCGAATACTAACGGGATCTTGGAGCCTCTTTTTTGTCTTTGCGGGTTAGCGATTACGGTCTTCTTCCGTTGCCTCTAGCCGGCTGATGAACGCACGATTACGATCACGGCGCACTTTGCGAGCGGTACGGCGCTCAGGGTAGCCACTGAATAAGAGTTGTTCTTCTGCAGTTACCGGAGTGAAACTCGGCAGTGGCGTTGTTTGACCATCAACGACCACATAGGTGCTAAAAGCTGTGGTTGCCAAATAAGTCTTTCCGGTCGTTAACGTTTCTCCCATGACTCGACAGAAAACCTCAATTGATCTGGTACCGACTCCGGAGACGAATGCTGTCAGTGTGACGCTATCATTGGCAGCAATTGGATGGCGAAAATCTACCGAGTCAGTCGAAGCCGTAACCACAATTCGCTGACTGTATTTAACCGCCGCAATTGCGGAAACATCATCAATATAACTTAACAACTTACCGCCGAACAAGGTGTTATGAGCATTGGTGTCGCCAGGCAACACCAAGCGGGTCTGAATCACTTGGCGATCAGTCAAAATGCACCCCCTTTAGCGAAATGAGCTTACTTGGATAACCGCGAACCAGCAGTCAAACATTACGCAGTCGCCTCTGCAGTTTCTTCGTCTGGAATCATCTCATAAATGCCGGCTGCTCCCATGCCGCCACCAATACACATCGTGACCAACCCATAGCGGCCGCCGGTGGCCTGCAAGTAGGAAAGAATCTTGCAGGTCAAAATCGCACCGGTTGCTCCCAACGGATGGCCAAGTGCCAAGGCACCGCCTCGTGGGTTGACTTTGTCGACAGGCAGATTGAGCTTATCAATGCAGACAAGCGACTGAGAGGCAAACGCTTCGTTTAATTCGATACTGTCCATGTCATCAATGGTTAAGCCTGTCCGGGCCATCACTTTTGGCACCGCATAGATCGGGCCAAGTCCCATAACGGCCGGATTGACGCCAGCTACGGCATAACCGACAAAACGGGCAATTGGCTTAACCCCTAACTCGGCAGCTTTGTCTGCTGACATCAAGATGACAAAGGCGGTCCCATCACTTAATGGTGAAGAAGTACCGGCTGTGACCTGACCACCATCTTCTTTAAAAGCGGGCGGCAAAGCGGCTAGTTGATCCATCGTTAGATTGCCACGGACCCCTTCATCTTTGTCGAAGACTTTAGTGTGACCTTCGATGTCGCCATAGTGAACAGGAATAATCTGATCATCAAAAGCATGAGCTTCCTGAGCCGCTGCAGCTTTATGATGACTGTGCATAGCAAATTCGTCCATTTTTTCGCGTGGCACCTGGAATTTTTCGGCAACTACTTCGGCGGTTAGCCCCATTGGCATATAGTCTTGAGGCTTTTCAGCTCGTAATGTCGGATTGATACCGGCCATATCAAAGGACATTGGTACCTGGCTCATGGATTCAACCCCGCCCGCAACAATGATATCAGCTTGATTAGCCATAATGGCGTTGGCCCCGGTTGCGATAGTTTGAATTCCTGATGAACAGAAACGATTAATGGTTTGAGCGGGTACCGAGTCTGGCAGGTTGGCGCGTTGAGAGATCATTCGGGCTACATTGAGTCCTTGAACATCTTCAGGTAATGCACAACCGACCATAACATCATCAATATCGTTGACGTCTAGTTGGGGAACTTTATTCAAAACTCCAGTCAAAACTTCTGCAGCATAATCAACCGGGTGTTCATTCGTCAAAGCACCTTTCAATGAGCGCCCCACGGCAGAGCGGCCATAAGCGACAATGACAGCATCTTTTGTTTCAGGCATTTTATTCTCCTCCTTGAGTGAGCGTGAACTGGCGCGGTTAGAAGTCGGAATGTAAGTGGCCTTGGGCGTGATGGCCCGGGCTTAGGCCATTGCGACCAAGGTCCTTACATGTAGACTTCTGCGCCAGTGAACGCGTTATAAATAGATGCGTTCCAATTAAACTTCAACAGCTTCATCAGCAATTTGGCTGACTTTCAGATTATCTGCAACCGTAAAGTGTGCTCCTGTTTTGGCCCGCACTTCATCCAGTGTTGTTTTAGGTGAAATTTCGGTCAGAACCATTCCGTGATCCGTAATATGGAAAACAGCCAGTTCCGTGATGATCTTGCTGACGCAATGTGCGCCGGTTAATGGGAAGGTACATTCGTCTAAGATTTTAATTTGACCTTTGGCGGTGTGTTCCATCGCGACGATGACTTCCTTCGCGCAGGTTACCAGATCCATCGCACCGCCGAAGCCCACCAACATCTTGTTCGGGATGATCCAGTTGGCGATGTTACCTTGGGCGTCGACTTGCACTGCACCGAGAACTGTGACGTCCACCTTGCCGCTGCGGATCAAACCGAATGCTTTGGCACTGTCGATGAATTGGCCGCCTGGTTTGATCGTTGCCGGCGAACCGCCAGCATCAAAAATATTGGGATTCTCCGGTTCGCCTGGTTTTGGTGCCGGACCGATATTGATGATGCCGTTTTCGCTTTGGAAGATAATGTGTTTGTCATCACTGATGAATTTTGGTACCAGGGTCGGAATGCCAATGCCTAAATTGACAATCTGACCGTCTTCTAATTCATCGGCGACGCGTTTGGCAATATAAGTTCTACTGATCATGACGCATCCCCACTTTCACAATGCCATCGATATAGATTCCTGAAACCGTGATGAGCTCAGATGGAATATCGCCCACTGGAACAATTTCTTCTGCTTCGACCACGGTATACTTCGATGCGGCTGGAACAAGTGCGCCAAAGCTCTTCATGGCACCTTCGATATAACAGTTGCCGTCGTAATCGACTTTGGTGGCTTGCATGAAACCTACGTCAGCATTTAAAGCTTCTTCCAGTAAATACTGGCGACCGTTGAATTCTTTGACCTCTTTGCCTTCTGCCACCATTGTCCCGATGCCGACGGGGGTATAGAATCCGGGAATACCAGCACCGGCTGCGCGCAGACGTTCCGCAAATGTTCCTTGTGGCGTTAGCGTTAACTTGCCTTCTTTAAAAAACTTGGTTGCTGCGCGACTAGTACGGACAAAAGTGGTGGTTAAGTGGCTTGCTCGTTCTGCAATTAACCGATCCAGCGTCGGCAGATACATGCCATTAGGTGCGTTTAAAGCAATATGCAAATCTTTGGCATTACTGAAAAGATACAGCGCTTTCACCAACTGAGCCGGATAACCCAGCGGTCCGAATCCACCGATGACGACAGTATCACCGTCTTTGACTGGTTGAATGGCTTCAATTGGCCACATCAACTTATCTGTTTTTATTTCGACAGCCATAACGAGACTCCTTTCTAAAAAAAGCTTGCTTTCTTATTTCCATGGTTAGCATATTGAAAAGGCTTTAGCGATGGAATGACAAACCAAAATGGGTGTCCAAAAATGGACATTTGCTTTTTCTGTGTGTTTAAAATCGGTGTTTCACAAAATCTGACATCGATCAGGAAACAACGGCGCGATGATCGAGCAGCTGTTGCAGTTCGGCTTTAGCTACTTCGAATGTCGGAATTGTGTGTGTTCTTTCAGCTTCGGTAATCAATTTGACCACTAGATCATTAAATGGTGTTGCAATCCCGTGATCGCGAGCCGTCGCGGTAATTAAACCGTTGATATAATCAACTTCGGTTTTGCGCTGTTTGTATAAGTCCTGTAGCATACTAGCTTTGAGTTTAGCGCTAGCGCCGGTCATCAAACGGAGGGTTGCAATCTGCGTATCAGTAAAGTCGTCACCGGTTAAGCCAAAAGTGGCCGCCAAATCGACCCCCGATAATGGGGTGAAGGTGATGCCATCTGCTTGCCCGACATTGAGACCTTCATTGAGGATGTGCAAAGCACTTTTCACACCGACGTCATCTTGAGCGACTTCCCCAAAAGTTCGATTCATGATGGTTGATAAACCACTAAAGGCAGCATTGACCAGCAACTTCGACCATTTTGTACCCATAAGCTCATTTGAAATTGGGGTCATTCCAACATGAGAGAGAATCGTTTGTACCAATTCCGTGCGCGGTGTTATGGTGCCGTCAATTTCACCAATCTGATAGGCATGGGCTTTAAAGCTATCGTAGGCGGTTGTCAGTTCGGTCACACCTGGGCCCGCACCGGTCGCACCGAAGACAACCGACCCGGCGATCAGATTTTTAGCCGGAATATGCGTCAAAATATATTTTTCCGGAACGCCATTTTGTAAGGAAACTAAAGTGCCATCAGGCTTCAAAAGCTGCTTGACCGCTGGAATGACTGTCGCATTGTCGACCTGCTTGGTATGCAATAAGATGAGATCGAATTGATCGACCACTTCATCTGCCATTACGGCGGTAACAGGTGTGGTGAAGTCTGTTGTTCCGATAACATGTGCGCCCTCTGAATTTAAGGCAGCAACATTTACTGGCCAAGTATCAATCAAGGTGACGTGATCTTTGCCATACGCCGCAGACAAGTAGGCGCCGGAAATGGTTCCGATTGAGCCCGCACCGTAAATGGCAATCTTTAATGTATCCATGGTTACATGTCCTCCTGTGTTTTTGTCCCAATTTAAGTAACACATTGCTCAATTATGCACAGCGGTTAATATCAATTCATTAGCACAAAGCCTATTATGATGGTAATGTAAGGGTTTACATTTTTTAATACCAGTGTTACGCTGAATGTGCGATTTTGGACACTTATGGGTGAACTGTACATAGCAACGCGCTTAATGCTATGGCGATTTTTTCGGCTGCTTCGGTTGGATATCATAAGCAGCCTGCTATGATGCCGATTCATGCTGCGAGACGAGTCGTTAGGGGAGGTTAACCATGGGCAAGCAGCAAAAATATATCAAGCGCGCTTTTCTGGATCTTCTGAAGGAGAATGATCTGCATAGTGTGTCCATTCGCCAGTTGGTTCAAAAAGCTGATGTGAGTCGATCCTGTTTTTACAGCTATTACTCGGATAAATATGAGTTGTTGCAAGAAATCGAAGATGATTTGATTGCCGGTTTTGTGAGCATCATGAAGAAAGTTCGGCAACATTCGGTTGGCTATTTCTATGAAGGCATTACGCATCGTAATTACCCGATATACACGGAATATTTCACGTATATCAAACAACATCAGGAAGTCTTCACCATTCTTTTCTCGGCGCGAATGGGGGATGATTTTACCAATCGCTTCTCGCGTGCGATTGCCAAAACTCGACATGATACATTGCGCTACTGGCATTTGGACCCGGAGCCGAATCCGTGGTTAGCATTTCAGGAGAATCTGTTAGCAGCCTCCTATGTCAGCATCATCAAGACCTGGCTGAATCAGGATTGTCAGCCTAGTATTGAGGAGATGGGCGCCTACCTGAGTACCTTATGGCGTCCGGGATTCTTTTATAACGAAACCCAGTATCAGCGCGCGGTGCAGTATATGGATGACAATCGGACTGCCGTTTTGAGCGGCTGAGGGTTGTAGCGTGGGTAAAAGAAAACCGCCGCGTCAGTCATCTTGATGTGGCGGTTGATTTGATCTAAATTGGATGGCAATGGTGATGTGGTCGCACAGACGCGACGAAAATTTTGCACAGGTATAAGAAATTTTACCACTTGACTTTCTTGACGCCACCGCGTATTATTAAATCAATCGCATTTCGGGTTGGACAGGCTGTCAGGACGATCTATTGTCCGTTCTGGCTAATGGAAAAAGCAAAAACAGCAGGCTGGTTGAAGGCTGATCTGTTTTTGGTTTTTTTTTGCTCAAAATGTCTGCGAGATCGTCATTGTCATGTAAATTTAACAATATTTACATTATTTTTACAATCGACCAAGCCGGAAAATCTTACAAGGGGTGAATAATTTGGCAGGACACTTAGTGAATTATGGTAAGCACCGGACACGCCGGTCTTATGCCCGGATCAAGGAAGTTTTGGATCTTCCTAATCTGATCGAGATCCAAACGAATTCTTACCAATGGTTCCTCGATGAAGGTCTTAAAGAAATGTTCGACGATATTATGCCGATCGATGACTTTCAAGGGAAACTGTCACTGGAATTTGTCGGCTATCAACTGCTGGAACCGAAATATACTGTCGAGGAAGCACGCCAACACGATGCGAACTACTCTGCACCTTTGCATGTAACCTTACGTTTAACGAATCATGAAACCGGTGAAATCAAGAGCCAGGATGTTTTCTTTGGCGATTTTCCACTGATGACCAAACAAGGGACTTTCATCATCAACGGGGCGGAACGGGTTATTGTTTCCCAGCTGGTTCGTTCACCTGGCGTTTATTTCCATAGCGAAACCGATAAGAACTCACGGGTTACCTATGGCACAACTGTCATCCCTAACCGTGGTGCTTGGTTGGAATATGAAACAGACGCCAAGGATATTGCTTATGTCCGGATCGACCGGACGCGGAAGATTCCGTTGACTGAACTGGTTCGTGCTTTGGGCTTCGGGTCTGATCAAGATATTATCAACATGTTCGGCGATAACGATTCGCTGATGCTCACACTTGAAAAAGATGTGCATAAGAACACGGATGATTCCCGTACCGATGAAGCCTTGAAGGATATTTACGAACGCTTACGCCCAGGCGAACCTAAAACCGCTGATTCGTCACGGTCACTTTTGTATGCGCGCTTCTTTGATCCGAAACGCTACGATTTGGCTTCAGTTGGCCGCTATAAGGTTAACAAGAAGTTGAGCTTGAAGACGCGCCTGTTGAATCAGGTTTTGGCTGAAACGTTGGCTGATCCGGATACCGGTGAAGTTATTGCCCAAAAGGGAACCAAAGTTGACCGTCAAGTGATGGACAAATTAGGGGCTTATTTGGATCGCGATGATTTCAAGACCGTCACCTATCAACCTTCCGATCAAGGCGTTGTGACGGATCCGATTGTGCTGCAAAGCATTAAGGTCTACTCACAAGTAACGCCGGATAAAGAAATCAATTTAATCGGCAACGGCCACATTGGCAAGAAAGTTAAGCATATTGTTCCGGCTGATGTTTTGGCATCCATGAACTATTTCCTTAACTTGCAAGAAGGCCTTGGCTCAGTTGACGATATTGACCACTTGGGTAATCGTCGGATTCGTTCCGTCGGTGAATTACTGCAAAACCAGTTCCGGATCGGGCTTTCCCGGATGGAACGGGTTGTGCGTGAGCGGATGTCGATTCAGGATACTGCCACCGTGACGCCGCAACAATTGATCAATATTCGTCCGGTTGTTGCTTCGATCAAGGAATTCTTTGGCAGTTCCCAGCTGTCACAGTTCATGGATCAGACCAACCCGCTTGGCGAATTAACCCACAAGCGTCGTCTTTCTGCCCTTGGACCCGGTGGCTTGACGCGTGATCGTGCGGGTTATGAAGTTCGAGATGTTCATTACACCCATTATGGCCGGATGTGTCCGATTGAAACACCTGAAGGCCCGAACATCGGGTTGATTAACAGCCTGGCTTCTTATGCGGTGGTTAATCCTTATGGCTTCATTGAAACCCCGTATCGTCGTGTTTCTTGGGATACGCATAAGGTTACCGATAAGATTGACTATTTGACCGCCGATGAAGAAGATAACTACATCGTTGCGCAGGCGAACTCCCCACTGAACGATGATGGTTCTTTCGTTGACGATACCGTTTTGGCGCGTCACAAAGATAACAACATTGAAATTTCTCCAGACAAAGTTGACTACATGGACGTTTCGCCTAAGCAGGTTGTTGCGGTTGCGACGGCATGCATTCCATTCTTGGAAAACGATGACTCCAACCGTGCCTTGATGGGTGCGAACATGCAACGTCAGGCGGTGCCGTTGATCAATCCGCACGCCCCACTTGTTGGGACCGGGATGGAATATAAGGCAGCGCATGACTCCGGGACAGCGGTTCTGGCTACGAATGCCGGGACGGTTGAATATGTTGACGCTAAGCAAATTCGGGTTCGCCGTGAAGATGGTGCCTTGGATTCCTACAACTTGATGAAATTCAAGCGTAGTAACGCCGGCAAGAACTACAACCAGCGTCCGATTGTCACGATTGGCGATCATGTTGACGTTGATGAAATCATCGCTGATGGGCCAGCCATGCAAAACGGCGAACTGGCGCTGGGCCAAAACCCAATCATCGCCTTCATGACTTGGAATATGTACAACTACGAAGACGCGATTGTGCTGTCTGAACGGTTGGTTAAAGACGATGTTTACACGTCTATTCATATTGAAGAATATGAATCCGAAGCACGTGATACCAAACTTGGACCTGAAGAAGTGACTCGCGAAATTCCAAACGTCGGTGAAGAAGCCCTCAAGGATCTTGACGAGTTCGGTGTTGTTCGTGTCGGCGCCGAGGTTCGTGATGGCGACATTTTGGTCGGCAAGGTGACACCTAAAGGGGTTACCGAGCTGTCTGCTGAAGAGCGGTTGTTACACGCTATTTTCGGTGAAAAGGCTCGTGAAGTCCGTGATACTTCACTGCGGGTACCTCATGGCGGCGGCGGGATCATTCAGGACGTCAAGATCTTTACTCGTGAAGCGGGCGATGAATTGTCTCCTGGTGTCAACATGATGGTTCGTGTCTACATCACCCAGAAGCGGAAGATTCAGGTTGGCGATAAGATGGCCGGTCGTCACGGGAATAAAGGGACGGTTTCCGTCGTGGTTCCTGAAGAAGACATGCCATACCTGCCAGACGGGACACCGGTTGACATCTGCCTATCGCCAATGGGTGTGCCAAGTCGTATGAACATTGGTCAGGTGCTTGAATTGCATCTGGGCATGGCCGCACGTAACTTGGGTATTCACGTGGCAACCCCTGTTTTTGATGGTGCTAACGATAAAGATCTGTGGTCAACCGTCAAGGAAGCCGGCATGGCCTCCGATGGTAAGTCAGTTCTGTATGACGGTCGTACCGGTGAACCATTTGAAAACCGGGTATCTGTAGGGGTTATGTACTACATGAAGCTGTCACACATGGTTGACGATAAGATCCACGCTCGTTCAATTGGACCTTACAGTTTGGTTACCCAACAGCCACTTGGTGGTAAAGCACAATTTGGTGGCCAGCGGTTTGGTGAAATGGAAGTTTGGGCCCTTGAAGCTTATGGCGCGGCTTACACCTTGCAAGAAATTCTGACCTATAAGTCAGATGACGTTGTCGGGCGGGTCAAGACCTATGAAGCCATTGTCAAAGGCGAACCGATTCCAAAGCCAGGTGTACCGGAATCCTTCCGTGTGCTTGTTAAAGAATTGCAAGCCTTGGGTCTGGACATGAAGGTGCTTGGCGCGGATAAGAAAGAAATTGAATTGCGGGACATGGATGACGACGAAGACGACGTTGTTTCAGTCGATGCTTTGGCGAAGTTCGCAGCCCAGCAAGAAGAAAAGAAGGCACACGAAGCCGCAGCTCAAGCGAGTGACGGTAAGCCTGCCGATAACAGTACCGACGATAAAAAATAGGAGGTTAGCCCTTTGATTGATGTCAATAAGTTTGAAAGTATGCAAATCGGCTTAGCCTCGCCGGACAAGATTCGCAGCTGGTCGTATGGGGAAGTCAAAAAGCCTGAAACGATCAACTACCGAACCTTAAAGCCTGAGCGGGACGGCTTGTTCGATGAACGCATCTTCGGACCGACTAAGGACTGGGAATGTGCCTGTGGTAAGTACAAGCGGATCCGCTATAAGGGGATTGTTTGTGATCGCTGCGGGGTTGAAGTCACACGTTCCAAGGTTCGGCGTGAGCGGATGGGCCATATCGAATTAGCCGCACCGGTCACCCACATCTGGTACTTCAAGGGCATCCCAAGTCGGATGGGTCTGGTACTGGATATGTCGCCACGGTCACTTGAAGAAATTATCTATTTTGCTTCTTACGTTGTGATTGATCCAGGCGATACGCCAATGGAGAAAAAACAACTTCTGACCGAACGCGAATATCGTGAAAAGCGCGAAGAATACGGCAAAACCTTCAATGCCAAGATGGGTGCTGAAGCCATCAAGGAATTGTTGCAGGATGTCGATCTCGACAAAGAAGTTACCGAACTAAAAGATGACCTGAAGTCGGCGCAAGGCCAAAAACGGACACGCGCGATTCGCCGGTTGGATATTTTGGATGCCTTCAAGGAATCCGGTAATGATCCGGCCTGGATGGTCATGGATACGATTCCAGTTATTCCACCGGATCTGCGGCCAATGGTTCAGCTCGAAGGCGGCCGGTTTGCGACGTCTGATCTGAACGACTTGTATCGGCGGGTCATCAACCGTAACAATCGTTTGAAGCGGCTGCTTGACCTGAATGCACCAAGCATCATTGTTCAAAATGAAAAGCGGATGCTGCAGGAAGCGGTTGACGCTTTGATCGATAATGGTCGGCGTGGTCGTCCGGTTACCGGTCCAGGCAATCGTCCACTTAAGTCCCTGTCACACATGCTGAAAGGGAAGCAAGGCCGGTTCCGTCAGAACTTGCTTGGTAAGCGGGTTGACTACTCTGGTCGTTCTGTTATCGATGTCGGCCCATGGTTGAAGTTTTACCAGTGTGGCGTGCCGCGTGAAATGGCTTTGGAACTCTTTAAGCCATTTGTAATGCGCGAACTGGTTAAGCGGGACATGGCAAGCAACATCAAGAATGCCCGGCGCAAGATCGATCGTCAGGATGATGACGTTTGGGATGTGCTTGAAGATGTTATCAAGGAACGGCCGGTACTCTTAAACCGTGCGCCTACGTTGCATCGACTTGGTATTCAAGCGTTTGAACCTGTTTTGGTTGATGGGAAATCCATTCGGTTGCACCCACTGGTCTGCGAAGCGTATAACGCGGACTTTGACGGTGACCAAATGGCGATCCACGTGCCGTTGTCTGATGAAGCGATGGCTGAAGCACGGATGCTCATGCTTGCGGCACACCACATTTTGGCGCCAAAAGACGGCAAGCCAATCGTTACCCCTTCGCAGGACGTTGTGTTAGGTAACTATTACCTGACCATGGAGCAAAAGGGTCGCGAAGGCGAAGGCATGATCTTCAAAGACACCAACGAAATCCTGATGGCATTGCAAAATGGCTACGTTCATTTGCACAGCCGCGTTGGCGTCGCAGCTAATTCCTTCACTAACAAACCATTCACTGACGATCAGAAGCAAAAGATCATGGTGACAAGTGTCGGCAAGGCGATCTTTAACGAGATTATGCCAAAAGACTTCCCGTATCTGAATGAGCCGACGCAAGACAACATCGTCAATGGTGTGCCAGATAAGTACTTCATTGATAAAGGTGAAGACATTCACGCTTATCTCGCGGATGCACCTTTGATCGATCCGTTTAAGAAGGGCTTCTTATCCGATATCATTGCGCAGGTCTTCAAGGTTTATAAGGTTCAGCGGACCAGTGATTTGTTGGATGACATGAAGACTTTGGGCTACACGCAATCAACTAATTCCGGGTTAACTGTCGGAATTTCCGACATCACTAACCTGAAGGAAAAGCCGGAAATTGTGGCTGCTGCCCATAAGAAGGTTGCAACTGTTTCTAAGCAGTTCCGGCGTGGGTTGATCACCGATGATGAACGCCATGATCGGGTTATCCAGATTTGGAACGACGCCAAAGATGAAATTCAGCAAAAGCTGGTTGATTCTTTTGACCCGAACAACCCAATCTCCATGATGTCTGATTCCGGTGCCCGTGGTAATATCTCGAACTTCACTCAGCTTGCCGGTATGCGTGGTCTGATGGCTGCGCCTAACGGTGGGATGATGGAAGTGCCGGTTATCTCGAACTTCCGTGAAGGCTTGACCGTTATGGAAATGTTCATGTCCACTCACGGTGCTCGTAAAGGAATGACCGATACGGCGCTGAAGACGGCTGATTCAGGTTACCTGACCCGGCGGCTGGTTGATGTGGCGCAGGATGTCATTGTTCGTGAAGAAGACTGCGGCACCGATCGTGGTTTGGTCGTTCGCGCTATCCGTGAAGGTAACGAAATGATTGAGCCATTGTATGATCGCCTTGTCGGTCGGTTTACCATGAAAGACGTTCTTGATCCTAAGAGCGGCAAAGTCCTGGTTAAGCGCAATACCTTGATGGACGAAGATATGGCACAGAAGATTGTGGATGCCGGTGTTGAAGCCGTCACTATCCGTTCTGTCTTCACCTGCAATACCAAACACGGTGTTTGCCAGAAGTGCTACGGTCGTAATATGGCAACCGGCGAACAGGTTGAAGTCGGCGAAGCAGTCGGAACCGTTGCTGCCCAGTCAATCGGTGAACCAGGTACCCAGTTGACCATGCGTAACTTCCATACCGGTGGTGTTGCCGGTGGCGAAGATATTACCCAAGGGCTGCCTCGTGTTCAGGAAATTTTTGAAGCCCGGAACCCTAAAGGTGAAGCTGTGATCACGGAAGTAACCGGTGAAGTAACTGCTATTGATGAAAATCCGGCTGAGCATACGCGTGAGATTACGGTCAAGGGTGAAACTGATACCCGAACCTATAGCGTACCTTATGCATCCAGTGTGGCAGTTGCGGAAGGCGATCATGTTAACCGCGGCGAACGACTGACAGGTGGATCAATTGATCCTAAGCAGTTGATCAAAGTGCGCGATGTGATGGCAACCGAAAACTACCTGCTTTCTGAAGTCCAGAAAGTTTACCGTATGCAGGGTGTTGATATTGGTGATAAGCACGTTGAAGTCATGGTTCGGCAGATGTTACGCAAGATCCGCGTCATGGATCCGGGCGATACGAACATCTTGCCAGGAACATTACTCGACATTGCGGACTTCAAAGAGAAGAACACGCAAGCGATCATCAGTGGTGGCATTCCGGCTACCGGCCGTCCGGTGCTGTTAGGGATTACCAAGGCTTCCTTGGAAACCAACAGCTTCCTGTCAGCTGCTTCCTTCCAGGAAACCACGCGGGTTCTGACCGATGCTTCTATCCGCGGCAAGAACGATCCGTTAGTTGGCTTGAAGGAAAATGTCATTATCGGGAAGATCATTCCGGCTGGTACCGGGATGGCAACGTATCGTCACGAAGAACCAAAGAGTGTCGGTACCGTTTCCGACAGTGTCTATTCGATTTCTGACATTGAAAAGCAAATGAAGGAAAAAGACAGCCAGCAAAAAGACGACCAACAGGATGATACTGACAACAAGTAGTCATCATGTTAGCTGCTCAAGCTAATCGAATAATCTAGTTACAAACAAGCACGGCGTAAGTGTCCTTTAAGGGCGTTTACGTCGTGCTTTTTTGTTGTGAGCGTGAACCGGCGCGCTTAGGAGTCGGAGCGTAAGTGGCCTTGGGCGTGATGGGCCCGGTCTTGGCCATTGCGACCAAGGCCCTTACACGCAGACTCCTGCTCCGGCTCGCGCGTTATGGATGGCCACGTTTTGCGGCACTTATCATCATCTCAAAACAGCCAACCACTTGCTAGCTGCACACAGCCATAACCGACCGCTAAATGACTGATGAACGGTAGGGATGGCGGATGGGCTACCAACCAATGGATGACAGCGCTGAAGCACGCCATGCACGTGATGATGAGTGCAATTTCAAGTTGCAAGATGCCACCGAATACGGCAATGAGAAGCACATCGGCACTGCCTAGCCCGTGTGAGACGACCGCGAGCCCACCAACCAAAGCTGCGAGCAAACATACGTTAAACCAATCGCAAGGAAACAGGAGAAGGAGCAGGAAACACCAGCTGCCAAACCAAACGGCAGACACCGCCCGCTCCCGCCAATCTACCACACTAAAAACCAACAAACCCACACTCAACACCATCGTCAGCCAAGTTTGGGCAACCATCCCTAAAAGCACAGCCAGGCAACAGTGGAAATACCGGTTATCTGCCGTCAAGTCCATGATGAACTTCGCAACACTAAGTAACATGAGTCCTGAAATCATAGCGACAATCCTCCTTCATAGGGTAGATTCCGCTTAAAAAAGTAAAAGAACCTAGAAAATAATAATGACACTAACTTTTAGAAAGTGAGTAAGGCGTTTCGGTGATGATAAGTAAGCAAAATGACGTACTTATATTTAGTTAAGGGATTATATTGTTTCTTTTTGAGATTATGTGCCTTGTTTTAAAAAATAAATCTATAAACACTCAAAAAATTAAATGTATATTTGATGAGGATTTTTGTTAACCGCTTCAATATTTATGGCAATGTTATACAATGACAGTGGGTGTAGTTTTAGTTAATGTATTCATAATTCACAAGTTAATGGTTTCGCGGGGGAGTGGCCATGAAAGTCTTTTAGAAGGAGGAGTGGGAACATCATGAAGGAGTTGGGTGTCAAAAAAGCCAGGCACAGGCTGTTCAAGATTGGCGTTTATTTTACTGTCATTCTTGGCATGATTGTGCAGTTGCTTTCGCCAGCGCTGACCCTTGCCGCCGAGAATCCGACACAAGCAGAGACTGGTACACTGACGATTAAGAACCAGGATGAGCAAGGCAAGTCGCTGAATGGCGCAAAGTATGAGGTTCGTAATGAATCCCATCAGGTTGTGGCTAACAGCGCCATTAGCAAAGACGGCCAGACAACTGTACCGAATCTGCCCGTCGGAAATTATACGGCTACCGAAACGCAGTCTGCTTCAGGTTATACAGCCATTGAGCAGACCAAGAATGTGAGTGTCACGGCGTCAGGCAATGAAACACTGTTGTTTAAGAGTCGTGCATCGGCAACGATCACAAGCAGCAGCAGTAGCAGTAGTGCTGCGGCGTCATCGGCAGCGCAGACAGCCAGTGCACAGGAACCGGCTAAAAGTGCCACGCCAGCTGCAAAGGCTGACACGACATTGCCAAACATTTTCACGAAGGTCGTATTGAAAGACGGTAACGGACAGCCGTTGGGGACGGAAGTTAATCAACAGAGTACCGTGAAAATGGAATTAACGTTCACGTTACCGGAAACCAGCACGCCGTTTCCGGCAGGCGCTTCGTTTACCACGCAGCTGCCGAAAGATCAAATTGATTTTCCGCCAAGCAGTACCGGTGTCTTTGACGGCGGTGTTGCAGAGTATCAGTTTGATCAAACAACCGGAAAGTTGACGATCAAGCTTTTGAAGGCCACGGATAATGGCTCATGGCGAGTCAATATTACTGCAAGTTTTAAAGCACTGACCGCCAATGACTCATTGAATCAAACGTTGGTTTTCCATACAAAAGACAATGATACCAAGTTTCCAATTACGTTTCGGTCGAACGCAAAGCCGGTGGTGGTGAATGCGCCAAAAGTCACACCACAGAACTTGAATCCAACCGGTATTTCCGGAAGTGCCAAGTTTAATTTGAACGGGGCCGAAAGTGATAAAACGAACCCGCCTAAGTGGGATAGCGATCCGGCCAAGCGTTTCAAGAATGCTGACATGGAGTTGACCGTCACTGCGCAAGGTAGCGGGACGACTTATCCGAAGTCGCTGACGTTTAGCGACAGCGATCTGGCAAAAATCAAAGTTTCTTCTGCTCCGGTCAATGTCTTAGGCGACTTTTCCGAAGCGTTGAAGCCATTGGTTGCTGGTCGGGATTACCATGCGGTTTTATCGGATGACAAACGCACGGTCAAAATTTATTTGACTGACGGCCTCAAAAAATCAACCGGCTATCAGGTCGATTACACGGCCAGCATTGATCGCTCTTTAGACGATACCGGTAAAGTCGGTAGCGCTTTGGTTGAAGGCTATCGCTATTTAACTGGCACTAAGGGCTATGATGGCTATGATTACAGCAGCGTGACCATGCGTAACTCCGGGGTCGCGATCACCAAGGCCGGGGACATTACGAATAACTTTCGCGCGTTAAAGTGGAAGATTAATTGGAACTATAGTATGGACACCATGAAGGCCGGTGCGATGTTAACCGACCATTTTGGTAAGCAAGTCGGAGGGACCGACGATCACAATCAGCCAAAAATCGAGCAGGATGCTAATCAGTCACTCGATACCAGTTCGCTGAAAGTCTTCCAGGTTACTTTTGACCAAAATGCCTCGCCAACAGTTTCTGAAGACAACATCGCCAAATACTTCAAGCTGACGGATAAAGGCAATGGCACTTTCACGTTGACGTATCTCGGCGGTGCAAAGCTGCCGGACAATGCGTCATTCCAAGTGCAATACCAAACCAAGCTGAAAACGACGCCAGCTAATGGGACTAAGCTAACCAACATTGTCAATGATCAGAAGGACCATTATGCCAATGCGACTTATCAGGTAAGTTTACCGAATAGCATCGACAAGACAGCCGGGAACATTGATACCTACAATGCTCAAATGATGTGGCGGATCAATGCTAATCAAACGTTCCGCGAGATGCGTAACGGCAAGATTTTTGATTTGTTCCCTGATGGCGTTGATAAACTTGGCGACGATCCAACCGCTGCCGATATCAACACGATCAATGGCGAAAATGCGTCGACAGATGATCAGGATGGCAGCAATGACGGGATCTTGGTTTATGCGCAAGATCCTGATGGCAAGCGTACGTTGCTGAAGTCTGGCACCGATTATGCGATGAGCACAAGCGATACCGATGTTCAGACGGCAGTTAAGCAGTACAATGCTAAAGACAAGGAAAATCCGATTGATGCCGATGGCCAGACCAAAGGCATTCGCGGGTTTGTCGTGACGCTTAAAGGCAAGTATGCAGATACCGATTCCCAGATTGTGATCTACACGCACACCAAACTGGACATGTTAAAACTGGGCCAAGTTGCCAATGACCCAGATGCATTGAAAAAGGCTTTAAACAACCGGGCCTTCTTCTTCTTTGATTTACCACCGGGCAGCCATGATACTGCCAGTGGTTCCAGCAGCAATACGCCGACTCCTGAAGAGGGTGCTTTTAGTGGTGCCTTGAAGAATTCGTGGAGTGATACACCGGATACCCAGTATTGGGGCGTTTTGGTGAACCGCTTGGGCGTCAAATATGGGCATTTGCATTTGACGGATATTTTGCCGAGATTTGACGGGGTCAATTATGAGCTGATTCCTGACTCGATTAAGTTTTATGAAGTAACCGGGTCAGATGGTATCGATCCTGCAAACACTGGCGATCCGACCACATCGGGTGACGTCAAAGAAATTAAGACCAACCCTTATTACGGCACCAGTGGCTGGTCAACAACCGCACTGAAGGCGGATGACGCAGCGCAGCAAAATCTGTTGCCGACAAATACACCGAATACTTGGTTGACGGACAATAAAGATTTAGCGCAACAGTTAGATTTTGATTTTCCTAATATCGGTAACGGCCGGGTCTGGGTTGTTTTTGAAACGAAGCGGGCCAATCAGTGGAGCTATAACGACCCTAACTTCACCAATACAGCGACCGTGACGGACAAGAACCAGGCAACCACAGATATTCCGAAGTTTACGCCGTCCGCTTCCAAGTCGGCGCAGAGCTATTGGACGCCAATTAACAAAACGGTTAGTCGGGACTCAAAGCTGAAAAATGTCCTAAACTGGCATGTTCAACTGGAGAATATCCAAGACAAGTACCGGCCGATGGTGAATCCGGTTATTGAAGATACGCTTGATCCATCTGGTACTGGTGCGGAAATCAATGCCACTAGTTTCAAGGTTACCTTGCAGGTTGGATCAGCCAATGAAGTCACGTTGAAACAAGGCAAGGATTACGATCTTGCCTTGAACGGCGACAAATTCACCGTCACGTTCCACCGGACTTTTGGTAATCTGACACAAACGGATGGCAGTCCGCTAAATAATTATCACGTCAACGTGTACTACGCTACCAGTAGCAAAAATGCCGGCAGTGTTTACAACACCAGCAAAGTTTCGTGGAGTGGCGAGGAGACTACCAATCAACCTAGCGATGGTGTTCCTGAAAGCGGCCGAACAGCCTCAACGCAGGGCTATTTGCCATCTTGGGACTCTGGCATAAGTGGGGAGACCATCACGCAGCTGGCCAACTTAGTGGTTGAGAAAAAAGATAAAGTCAGCGGCGCACCGATTCCGGGTATCAAGTTCCGGTTGAGTGACGGTACCCATACTTTTGAAGCAACTACCAAACTCGATGATCAAACGCACAAGGCAACCGCAACTTTCCAAGGCTTGCCAATCGGCGTGGATTATACCTTGACAGAACTCAACACGCCTGCTGGCTACAAGCCGTTGGCGCCACAGAAAATTCGACTGAAAGCGACTTCTGATACCGGCACGGCGATTCAGAATGAAGCAGTTGAAAATGAGCCTTATCAAATTACCCTTTCAAAGTATGACAATCGCGCAAAAGGTCAGTCGGCAGCCGACAGCAAACAATATCGCTTGTCGGGTGCAACCTATGACCTCATCGACACTGATAACCAGCAGACATTACTGTCAGGTCTGAAGACTAATGATGACGGCCAAATCACGGTTGGTACGGCAACCAGTTTTGCTGGTAGTTATACCGATGACAAGTTCAAGCCTGATCTGAAAGCCGGGCAATACGTCCTTGAAGGGCTAAAACCCGGTCACTACCGGTTGGTTGAACGCGAAGCCCCGACCCATTACCGTGGGGACGCGCATGATCAGACAACTGTGACAAGCGGGCCTGACAAGCAACTCTGGATTGATAGCCTCAACGCTGGCAGTGTCAATACCACCATTGATGAAAAAACGCCAAACGCGCAAGTTACGGCTTACAACCAGAAGAAGCCCGGTCAATTGGCCATCAAGAAGCAGGCAGAAACCATCAAGGACGATCATTTTCCGGATCGCCAGCCAATGACCGGTGCGACCTTTAAGCTTTATCGGTATGGCGATGACGGCAAGCTTGACTATGACAAATCATGGGAAGCAACCGTCACGAACAAGGACGGAACCGTTTCGTTTTCCGATAATGACTTATATGAAGGCAAGTATCAGCTGATCGAGACGAAAGCACCTGAAGGCTATGTCATTCCTAATGACTTGGCTAAAGGCGTCGACGTCAACATCACCGGCGATCAAACATTGACGTATCCAACGATTGAAGAACCGGTTTTCCGACGCACAGTCGTTTTGAAAAAGAGTGATGGCAACTTTGGCAATCCGATTGCCGGGATTACCTATGCGCTCTATCAAGAAGACGGTACCGAACTTGCCAAGGATCTGGTCACCAATAAGGATGGCGAGGTTGCTTTACCATTTGACCTGCCAGCCGGACAATATTATTTCAAGGAAACCAAGACGCTGCCGCCTTATCGGCTGAATACCGATAAGCATGCGTTTACCATTAAGCAAACGGATCAAACGCAGACCGCAGCCGCATTAGCCAGCGATAACAAGCAGAAGCCCGTAACCGTGAACGTTACGAACTATCAAGTCAAAACCTTGAACGTGAAGAAGGTTGACCGCACTTATGCCAAACATGCATTACCAGGCGCCGTCTTCCGGCTCACGAACAGCACTGGCTACAGTCGCGATGTCACCACGGATGAAAATGGCGTTGCCTCATTTGGCGATTTGCTGTTGGGTCACTATTCACTGACTGAAGTAAAAGCACCAGCAGGCTACCGACTTGATACCACGATCTATCCGATTACGTTAGCATCCGCGGCCACGCCTAGTGCGATCACGGTCAACAAGGAAATCGCTGATGATCCATATCAAGTCACCTTAACCAAGTACGACAACCGGGTTAAGAAGACTGACGATGCCGCCACGCTTAAGAAGTATCTGTTGCCAGGCGCAACGTACAAACTTGTCGATGAAGTTACCGGCAAGACGCTGAAAGCCGACATGAAGACAGATGCGGACGGGCAGTTGACTTTTGGTGCCGCAAGTAGTTTTGATACGCCGCTTAAAGCCGGAGAGTATGCGATTGAAGGCTTGAAGCCGGATAACGCATACCGTCTGGTTGAAACCGAAGCACCTAAGCACTACGAAGGCGATGCGACTGATCAAGCCCGTGACACAAACGGTACCGCTAAACAGTCGTGGCAGCAGAGCCTGGAAGCTGGCAGTGTCGATTTCATGTTGACAGCCAATCAGGCCCAGCTTAAGTTAACGGCCACCAACCAGAAGAAGGCCGGCCAAGTCGTTATTACCAAGAAAGCAGCCACCACGCATGATGACCGCTTCCCAGCCAAAATGACGATGATTGGCGCTCAGTTTGCGCTTTATCGTTATCGCGATGACGGTACGGTTGATCACAGCCGGTCATGGAAGGCAACGATTACCAACCAGAACGGCATTGTGACCTTCAACGATCACGATCTTTACGAAGGCAAGTATCAACTGGTTGAAACCCAAGCGCCACGCGGGTATGTCATTCCGGACAACTTGGCTAAGGGGATTGATGTGAATGTGAAGGGCGACCAAAAGATCGACCTGGATCCGATCATTGAGCCTGAATTCAAGCGTACTGTTCAGTTGCAAAAGACCGATGGCGATTTTGGTAATCGACTAGCCGGCATTACCTTCAACTTATACGGTAGCAGCGGGAATATCCTGGCCAAAGATCTGGTAACCGACAAGAATGGGCAGATTGATTTGCCATTTAACTTGCCAATCGGTGATTATTACTTTGAAGAGACGAAGACCTTGCCGAAGTATGCATTGACCACCGATAAGATCCGCTTCAAGGTTGAACAAACCAGTCTGACCCAGACAGCCAGTGCCTTAGCTACCCAAAATAAGCAGCAACCGATTACCGTTCAGGTTGCCAATTATCAGATTAATTCGCTTATCATCCAGAAGGTGGACGCGGCCGATCAGCAGAAAGTATTGGCCGGCGCAGTCTTCCGGTTGACCAACGATCAAGGCTACAGCAAAGAAATCACGACTGACGCGAAAGGCTTAGCAACCTTTGACAATTTGAAGTTGGGTCGTTATTGGCTCACTGAAATCAAAGCGCCGAGTGGTTATACGATTAATTCGGATTATGCAAAGCCGGTCGCTGTTGAAATCAAGAGCGGTGATGCCGTCCGAATGACCATCGCCGATCAACCGCACAAAACGTTGCCGGATACAGGCGGCAATGGCGGAAACAACGGTGGTGCGACTAACCCGAGTGGCACGCCAAGCACGCCAAGTATCCCAAGCAGCCCAAGTGCTCACAGCAACAATGTTCGGCATGAACAACCGTCACGACGACTACTCTTTGGCAGCTTTGGCGATCGGGACGCCATAACGTTGATCCTTGCAGGCGTTTTGATTCTTATCATTGCCGGCAGCACGGTCATCCTGCGGCGGCGTAAGCAGTCGTAATGGGTGAGGTGCTAGTCAGTTAGTATTAGATTGAAAAATAGTTCCGCGAAGTAAGCTCTGATGAGGGCTTGCCTTGTGGGGCTATTTTTGTGCTGAAACGCGCTTACTGGCGCACGTGTAAGGACCTTGGGCGCGATGGCCTAAGCCCGGGCCATCACGCCCAAGGCCACTTGCACGCCAACTTCTAACCGCGCCAATTCACGCTCTTGCTCTGAGTCAAGGTGCTTGCTTTGTAGAACAATTTTGTTATGATTAGGAGTTGTTAGTTAACCTGATCTAGTTCAGGTTACGCTTGACACTGATGCGTACAGGATAGTACACTATCAAAGGTGCTTTTTTCCAGTTTATTCGGGTTATCCGGACGTGCTGACTGGGTTAAGAGCCGTCGCCGTTCGGTTGGCCATTTTTTTATCAGAAAAAATGAACCGCCTGGATGTGTGGACTTAAAAATGATGCAAAATAAGGAAGGAGAAGCTTAATGCCTACTATTAATCAATTAGTTCGCCAAGGTCGTAAATCCAAAACAACCAAGTCAGACTCTCCTGCGTTGAACTTCGGTTACAACAGCAAGAAGAAGAGCCTTACCAGTAATCCAGCACCGCAAAAACGTGGGGTTGCTACACGTGTCGGCACGATGACACCTAAGAAACCTAACTCTGCTTTGCGGAAATATGCCCGTGTTCGTCTGTCCAACTTGATCGAAGTGACAGCTTATATTCCGGGGATTGGTCACAACCTGCAGGAACATAGTGTTGTTTTGATCCGTGGCGGCCGTGTTAAGGACTTGCCAGGGGTTCGTTATCACATTGTTCGTGGTGCGCTTGATACTGCCGGTGTTGATGGCCGGATGCAAGGTCGCTCCAAGTATGGTGCAAAGCGCCCTAAGAAGAAGTAAAACATTGATCGCGGTTTAAACCGCAGATGATCATGATAAAAATTTTCTAGTGCCGCTTTGTGCGGTTATAAGGAGAGCGTGATCGGGAAGTTTGGGTTTTCCGAGAGCGCGTTTAAAGAGGAGGCCAAAATACATGCCACGTAAAGGCAGTGTTGCAAAACGCGATGTATTACCTGATCCAGTTTACAATTCAAAACTGGTGACTCGCTTGATCAACCACTTGATGATTGACGGCAAGCGCGGTAAGGCATCAACAATTTTATATGATGCATTTGATATGATTAAGAAACAAACCGGGAACGAACCGTTAGACGTTTTTGAAGAAGCAATGAAGAACGTTATGCCGGTCTTGGAAGTTAAGGCTCGCCGTATCGGTGGTTCTAACTACCAGGTGCCGATCGAAGTTCGTCCGGATCGTCGGACCACACTTGGTCTTCGCTGGATCGTTCAGTATTCCCGTCAACGCGGTGAACATACGATGGACGAACGGTTGGCTAAGGAAATCATGGACGCCGCTAACAACACCGGCGCCGCAGTGAAGAAGCGTGAAGATACCCACAAGATGGCAGACGCCAACCGGGCATTTGCACATTATCGTTGGTAAGATGATTTGGCTATTATATCCGCGGCTTGGTATATAGTAGCCATTCTTTGTATAAAGCCAGTTGAAACAAGAGAGGAGCAATACGCCACATGGCCAACAAACGTGAATTTCCGTTAGACCGTACCCGTAATATCGGGATCATGGCTCACATCGATGCCGGTAAAACGACCACGACTGAACGGATTTTGTATTATACCGGTAAAATTCATAAAATCGGTGAAACTCATGAAGGAGCTTCACAGATGGACTGGATGCCACAGGAACAGGAACGTGGGATCACCATCACCAGTGCTGCTACTACGGCTTTCTGGAAGGATCACCGGGTCAACATCATCGATACCCCAGGGCACGTTGACTTCACCATTGAAGTTGAACGTTCGCTGCGTGTGTTAGATGGTGCGATCACCGTTTTGGATGCCCAATCCGGTGTTGAGCCGCAGACTGAAAACGTTTGGCGTCAAGCGACAACTTACGGCGTTCCGCGGTTGGTTTTCGTTAACAAGATGGATAAGATCGGTGCGGACTTTAACTATTCCCTGCAGACTTTGCATGACCGTCTGCAAGCAAACGCCCACGCTGTTCAATTACCAATCGGTGCTGAAGATAAGTTCGAAGGGGTCATTGACCTGATCGACATGAAAGCCGATTTGTATGACGAAGACGAACTCGGTACCAAGTGGGATACCGTTGACATTCCTGATGACTACAAGGAAGCAGCCCAAAAGGCTCACAACGAACTGATTGAAGCCGTTGCTGATGTTGATGATGGCATCATGGACAAGTACCTTGAAGGCGAAGAAATTTCCAATGCTGAATTAAAGGCAGCGATCCGTAAGGCTACCATCAACTTGGAATTCTACCCGGTTCTTGCCGGTTCTGCTTTCAAGAACAAGGGTGTTCAGATGTTACTGGATGCCGTTATCGACTACTTGCCATCACCGCTGGATGTTCGGCCGTATCACGCAACCGATCCTGAATCCGGGGATGCTGTTGAGTTGACGGCAGGCGACGACAAGCCGTTTGCTGCCTTGGCCTTTAAAGTTGCGACTGATCCGTTCGTTGGCCGTCTGACCTACATTCGGGTATACAGTGGGACACTGGAAGCCGGTTCGTATGTCCTGAACGCAACCAAGGACAACCGTGAACGTGTCGGCCGTCTGTTGCAGATGCACAGTAATCACCGTGAAGAAATTCCTGAAGTATTCTCCGGTGATATTGCTGCGGCGATCGGCTTGAAGAATACCACAACCGGGGATTCCTTAACCGATGTCGATCATCCGTTGATTCTTGAATCCTTGGATGTTCCGGATCCGGTTATCCAGGTTTCCATCGAACCTGATTCCAAGGAAGACCAAGACAAGCTGGATGTTGGCTTGCAGAAGCTTTCCGAAGAAGATCCGACCTTCAAGGCTGAAACCAACCCTGAAACCGGTGAAACTTTGATTGCCGGCATGGGCGAACTGCATTTGGATATCATGGTTGATCGTTTGAAGCGTGAATTCAAAGTGGCTGCCAAAGTCGGCGAACCACAAGTTGCTTATCGTGAAACCTTCACGAAGGAAGCATCTGCTCAAGGTAAGTTCGTTCGTCAGTCTGGTGGTAAAGGTCAGTATGGTGATGTTTGGATCCAATTCACACCAAACGACGAAGGCAAAGGCTTTGAATTCGAAAATGCGATCGTCGGTGGGGTTGTTCCGCGTGAATATATCCCAGCCGTTGAGCAAGGTCTGAAAGAAGCCATGGCCAATGGTGTTCTTGCCGGTTATCCATTAATTGACGTTAAAGCCAAGCTTTACGATGGTTCTTACCACGAAGTCGATTCTTCCGAAGCTGCCTTTAAAGTGGCTGCTTCCATGGCGCTGAAGAATGCTTCAAAGAGTGCCGGTGCGGTTATTCTTGAACCAATCATGCACGTTGAAGTTGTCGCACCTGAAGAATACCTTGGCGATGTGATGGGCCAAATCACGGCACGTCGCGGTCGCGTTGAAGGTATGGAAGCTCGTGGGAATGCGCAGTTGGTTAATGCCATGGTGCCGCTTGCCGAAATGTTCGGTTATGCAACCACCTTGCGTAGTGCAACCCAGGGCCGTGGTACCTTTACCATGACCTTCGACCACTACGAACCAGTACCAAAGAGTATCCAAGCAGAAATCATCAAGAAAAATGGCGGCGGTGTCGCAACCAAGGAATAATTCTTGAATTTTTTGCTTAAAGTGCTCTTGCATGCAAGAGTATTTTTAAAGTCGTAACCAAGGAATAGTCCTTGAATACCCAGCGTTAGCATTGATTAAGAGCACGGCAGACAGTCAACTGAACAGGTTGACATGTCTACCGTGTTTTTTTGTTGGCGGACTGATATGATAAAAGTGAGCGGTGCCAGGACGTTTTTTCAGACAATAGTGTCCCACTGAGAAAAGCCACTGAAGAGGTGTTAGTATGGATCTCGATGAAATTTTGAGCGAACTGACAAAATTGCACAATGAAATGCAGCAATATCGCCCGTTAGATGCCACCCAGGCTAAAATGTTGCGGCAGCAGATCAAAGTTGACCATGTCTGGTCGTCAAACGCGATCGAAGGCAACAGTCTGAGTCAGGCGGAAACCGAGTCGATTCTGGATGCTGGTCTGACAATCCATGGCGCACCGGTGAAAGATATTCTGGAAACGCTCGATCTCAGTGAAGCGTATGATTTTGTTGAGAAGCTGGCCATTGGCAATGAACTGATTAGTGAACGGGATATTCGCGACATTAACCGCATTGTGACCCTGCAAACAGTCAGACAGCGTAGTGAGGCCGGTCAGTTCCGGACGCTGCTCGTTTGGCCGAGTGGAGCAAAAGACCGGCCGTACCTGGAGCCGTTCGAAATCAAACCGGCGATGGCGACGTTGATTCAATGGATGAAGCAAGCTGAAAAAGAGTTGCATCCGGTTTTGTATGCTGCCCAACTTCATGCCAAATTTGTTGCGATTCACCCGTTCTTGGATGGTAATGGTAGAACAGCGCGTCTGCTGATGAACATGGCCTTGACGCGACACGGCTATCCGGTGATTAATATTCAGCCGGATCCAAAGGCGCGATCGGCGTACATGGATGCATTAGAGATAAGCCGCAGCAAGCACGATATGGACCCATTCGCACGACTGGTCGCGACGTATGTCAAAAAGGCTTTGCAGGAGCGAATCGCCATCTTGAAATTGCATGAACAGAATGTCGCCGATGCGAAAACAGCGGAAAATCAGAGCCCGCTGAAAGATCTTTTTAAGCGACTTGAAGATGATTAGGTTACCATCACAAGCGTTCATGACCTGCGATGACAGGGATGCCGCCAGTTTCGGATGATCAACTGCAAAAATCACCTCCCGCTCTGTTCGGCAGTATAGTATACTCGACGTTATATAATAACCTTTGTATTGGAGGCAGGTTGGGTGTCGAGTCAGGAACGGATTGTCACGATTTTGTTACGCTTGTTGCGCGGGGATGTGTTGACCAAGCAAGATTTGATGGCAGAATTTGGAAAAGACGAATCAGCCATTCGCCGGGATATTGACGCGATCAGACGGCTGTTTGACCGGGAGCTGGACGAACCCGATGCCTTTGCCAAAATGCCAGCCGGCCACTATCGTCTGCAGTCGGGCTTGCGTGCTCAAGGGACCAAGTTAACGGACGGCCAGTTAATGGCGGTCGGCTTGATTTTAACGGCTAGCCGCGGCTTGGCAACAGATGAGATGAAAACGTTGTTGCGACAGCTCATGCCGACCGGTGCCGATCATAAAGGCAGCGATGCGGTGATGCGGAATCCGATCTTTGAATATCGCGGTGTCCCGAAGATGCTGTTGAGTGACCGGTTGGAACGACTCAGCCAGGCGATTGTCAATCATGAACTGATCAGTTTCGACTTCACGTATCATGGCGAGCAGCATCATTTTGACCATAAACTGCCGACAGGACTCTTCTTCGGCGACCTGTTCTTCTATCTGATTGTCGATGGCAGCGACGAACAATTTGAAAATTCCGATCACGGTAAGTTTGCCAAGTTTCGCTTGGATGCCATCAGCAACCTGAAGTTCTATGGCCATCATCCGACCCACAATCACGATGACCGGTTCCAAGGTGGGCGGGCTGCAAGTGCACACCTGGTATCCGTATCTCGGCAGACCCATCAACCTGGAAATCGAATATGCTTATGACCCAGCTTATGTGACCGATCGCTTCCCGCAAGCTAAGGTCGACCCCAAGCCGATTCGCGTAGATCCAGATAATGCCAATCCTTATGCACGACGGGTTTACCACATTGAAATTGCAGTCAACGACGGCTTCGGCATTCGCATGTGGCTGTTAGGCCAAGGCGGGCTGGTCAAAATACTAGCGCCAAAATATCTACGCGACTATGTGGTCTGGGTTTTTGCCACGTCACTCAAAGAACGCTACGGGATCTCCGACCTGTCACATTACAACTTATCCGATGACATGTAGCCATCCGCAACCAGTGAAAGCATCCAAACTGGTTGCGGTATTTTTATGCCATTTAAACCGCCATCGCCCAAAAACGCCCTTGTCAAAAGCCGAGCAAACGGCTATCCTTAATATGTAGATGATAATCATTCTAACATTGGAGGCAATATTATGAGCTTTATTGGACAAAAATTACCGGCGTTCAGTTTGACCGCCTATCAAAATGGGGATTTTCATACGGTGACCGATCAAGACATGCGCGGTAAGTGGGCGGTGATCTGCTTCTATCCGGCTGACTTTTCCTTTGTTTGCCCAACCGAATTAGGCGATTTGCAAGATCATTATGATCAGTTCAAGTCAGTCGGCGCTGAAGTCTATTCAGTTTCCGAAGACACCGAATTTGTGCATATGGCTTGGGCAGAAGCAAGCCCGACCATCAAGAAGGTTGCGTATCCGATGGTCGCCGATCCGGCCGGCACCTTAGCCAGTGCGCTTGACGTACGCGATGCCGCAAGCGGCCAGGCCTTCCGTGGCACCTTCATCGTTGATCCGGATGGCGTCATCCAAACCTATTCCGTCAACAACTTCGGCATCGGCCGCAATGCGAATGAAATTCTCCGTACCTTACAAGCAGCCCAATTTGTTGCAGCCCATGGCGACCAAGTATGCCCAGCAAACTGGCAACCAGGCGAGAAGACATTGAAGCCTGGCGCAGCGCTGGTTGGGAAGATTTAATCGCCAGTTAATTGTATTAAGTTAAAAAGCCGTTTATGTCACCAACACCTAAATTGAGGTGTCTGGTGACATAAACGGCTTTTTTGTATAAAGTGCCACTTTTTCGATGCTAGTAAGCTCGCTTAATTAACCAAAAAGTAGCTTGTTTTTTTCGGGCGGCAAATGATGCCTATTGCGGGGATTACACTTACTGTACATCTTAAAAGTTGGAGGCAGGTTCCATGGAAGAAAAAAGCTTGAAACTTTGGAAAACATGGTTAAAGAAAATGAATCCATATACAGAAGTGGATCGGACGGGAAAGACGGTGACGCGGCCTGATCTGGCAGCAAAAATCGAGCGTTACAAGAAACTGAAACATGGACATGAAGATTTTCCGGAATTCAGTTGGATTTTTAACCAAGATCAAAAATTTTTAGATCCTTTTCCGATTAGTTTAGACAACGAGTCAATTAACTACGTTGTCCCAGCAGGGATATTTGAACAAGATCTGCAAAAAGCGCAAATTTATTTCTGTAACTTGAATCCGGCACTTGCGGCGGGTCAAGAGGCGATATTAAGATCGGCTCAAACACGAGTGGCCTTTTCAGCTTTTGCTGAAGCGGAAGACGCTACGTGGATTGACCATGAACCTTCTGAGAATATTATTTATCAACAGCTATTTGGAAATACTCGGCCTGGAGAATCACTGAGCGAGATTTTACAAACCAATAGGAAGTCTGATAAACAACACTGGTATGCACAACACGCGGCTTATATCATTCGACATTTATTTGATGCTGATAGGAATGGAAAAACCGAGATGTCTTTGGATCGCGCCAAAGAACTGTTGTTACGGTATCCGGTTCAATTTGTGGATCTCCTTCCATATCGAACTAGACAGGCCACAGATTTTGTTAAATTTCTGAAAACTGCAAGCACCGTTGATTACCAAACGAATAGCATTCAAGCATATGAAAAAACAAATGGGCAAAAGGAAACCTTTAGTGGTCTTCCAAACGGTGCCAAGGTTGCATTGATGCCGTCAAGTCAGTTTATTCTTGGAAGTCTCCTTGAGCGAATTCGAGTTTACATCGAGGAGGAGCAACATAATAGCGCTGATCATATTCCGGCACCAAGCTTTGTTTTTCGCAGTTACAAACAATGGTGGGAACCCGCTTTGCAGACTTTTTTAGCTGCACAGTGGGATGGACAACTACCAGCATCCATCAAGGAACTCGGTTCGGATAGTAACGCACTTTTGCAAGCGCTCGAAGCACGCTTTTTCTGGCAGTATTCTAGTCAGCAAAGCGTTTATGTAAGCAAAAATAATGTGATTAAGATGTCTGACGATGGTGACTTCGATCGAACCTTTATCGAGCCGTTTAAAGATTAAGTGAAATCAATTGATTGAAGCCAACATCAAGGGCGTTTGTCAGCTTAATGGCGTTAGGTGCACCAAGTTCCGCAAGTTTGGTATCTTCTAACGATTTGAGTTTTGTAGCATTTGGCACTAATAGTTCAGCCGCTTTTAATTCAATAGGCTTGGATGCGCCTAAGAACATTTTGCCTGAAGTCGACGCACTGATCATTTGATCATTGCGGTTCTGCGCTTTGTTGGTGTTCGTAAGTATCGCCACGCAGTATAGCGATACACCATATCGCAAGGATTGACAGTCTTGTTAATGACGATCGTGGGGATTGCCAGTAGCATTGAAACATCATCTTGGTTGGCTAGTTTAATGAGTCGGGTAAACATAACGGATTTTTGGATTCGAATCATCCACGATGAAGTGATCTTGGGGATTATGCCACTGTAAAGATGACTTTGCGTTCAACGTAATGCAAAATAAGCTGTTGGGAAACTTGTCAAGGAGATAAGGTTCCCAGCGAAGGAAAAAGAATCATGTGTTGTACTGCCAAAAAGTAAACAACAAAAGAAAGCACGACAGACCGTCAACTAAGATCAGTTGATGTGTCTGTCGTGCTTTTTTAAATAGAGCGAGACTTTCAGAAGCTTCTTCAGCAGATAGATCAAAATTAACGGCCAGCAGAGACACTAAGCTCTAAAAATGCTGGTCAATATCCACATCTTTTTCATCGCGCGAGTGCTTAAAATCACCACTGACATACGAGAAGACGGTAAGAACCCCCGCTAACACGAGAATGGCGAGCGTCAGCAATAAAGTTTCCGTGCCGCGGTCGTGGAGGACAAGCAGCTGACGCAGAATGGCCGTCATCGAGATCAGGATAAGGTAGCGGATGGGAATGTGATGGCCTTCCTCAATGTAACGAATGAGCATGATCACGAACTCAAACAGCATGAAGAAGCTGGTGACTTCCTGAATGACCTTGCCAAATAGGTCGGCTGAGAGTGGCCGGAGGATCATGCTGCCGATATCGATGATGTAACGGAGCATGAAGACAACGACAACAATGGCAAGCATGCCGAGCAGAACGTCTAAGGCTGCATTGACAATTTTTTTATAGTGGTCAAATTTCATAAGTGGTCTCCAATCCGTTGCGAAAATGAACGTACTTTAGTTGAATGTAGCACAGACGGCTTCTTGAGAAAACAAGTTTGCTTAGATCAATGTGTTACGCGCTGGCGGAGCCAAAAGAGCTTACCGATGAAATGATTGAAGTATATTATGGAAGAAACGGATTGCAGGGCGCATGTTTTTTCTGCAAAGCTCAAGAAATGCTTGTAATGGCACGAATGTTTTTGTATACTATCAAGAGTGCTGTTTCTCGAAGGGGATAACTGTGCACTTGGTTCCAAAGGTGAACCAGAGTAGCGTGGATGTGAGAGGTTGCGACACGCCCGGCCGCTTTGCCACGGTGGCGAGTTGGTAATTTTCACGGAGCTAGTCTACTAACTGATAATAGACGAAGGAGGTCACACAATGGCAAAACAAAAGATTCGGATCCGGCTCAAGGCTTACGAACACCGGATTCTCGATCAATCCGCAGACAAGATCGTGGACACTGCAAAGCGCACTGGCGCAACAATTTCAGGTCCGATCCCACTGCCAACAGAACGCACAATCTATACGGTGCTGCGTTCCCCGCATAAGTACAAGGATTCACGTGAACAATTCGAAATGCGGACACATAAACGTCTGATCGATATTGTGAACCCAACACCGAAGACGGTTGATGCTTTGATGAAGCTCGACTTGCCAAGCGGCGTCGATATCGAAATCAAATTATAATCTATAGAAAATAGGAGGTGTACCCATGGCACGTAAAGGAATCTTAGGCAAAAAAGTTGGCATGACGCAGGTCTTCACCGAGAACGGCGAACTTGTTCCCGTTACCGTCATCGACGTAACGCCCAACGTTGTAATGCAAGTCAAGACCGTTGAATCTGACGGCTATGAAGCAGTTCAACTGGGCTACGGCGATATGCGTGAAGTCTTGACGAATAAGCCAAGCGTCGGTCACGCCAAAAAGGCTGACACGACCCCTAAGCGCTTCGTTCGCGAAATCCGCGATGTAGCGCTTAGTGATTATGAAGTCGGCAGCGAAGTTAAAGCTGACGAATTCGCAGCAGGCGACATTGTGGATGTCACCGGTACTTCCAAAGGTCACGGTTATCAAGGTAACATCAAGAAAGATGGTCAGTCCCGCGGTCCTATGGCTCACGGTTCTCGTTACCATCGTCGTCCAGGTTCTCTTGGGGCCATCATCAACAAGGTCTTCAAGGGTAAGAAATTGCCTGGCCGGATGGGTAACCGTACCCGCACCATGCAAAACCTGCAAGTCGTTGCTGCTGACACAGATCACAATGTTCTGTTGATCAAGGGCAACGTTCCAGGGGCAAACAAGTCCTTTGTTACAATCCGTTCTGCTGTTAAAGCAGCTAAATAATACGAAGGGAGGACAATAACTAATGGCTAACGTTACTTTATATAAGCAAGATGGCTCAGAAAACGGCACAGTTGAACTCAACGATGCCATCTGGGCAGTCGAACCAAATGAAAACGTCGTGTTTGACGCAGTCGTGATGCAACGAGCTTCCCTTCGTCAAGGTACTCACGCCGTTAAGAACCGTTCCGCTGTTTCCGGTGGCGGTCGCAAGCCTTGGCGCCAAAAGGGTACCGGTCGTGCCCGCCAAGGTTCAATCCGCAGCCCGCAATGGCGTGGCGGTGGGATCGTCTTCGGACCGACCCCACGCAGCTATGCTTACAAGCTGCCTAAGAAGGTTCGTCGTTTGGCGATCAAATCCGTACTTTCACAAAAGCTTCTTGATAGCGACCTTGTCGTTGTTGATGGCTTGAACTTTGAAGCACCAAAGACTAAGGCATTCCAAAATGTTTTAGATGGCCTCAAGGTTAATGAAAAGGCATTGGTTGTGCTCGAAGACGGCAATGAAGTTGCTGCCAAAGCGGCACGCAACCTGCCGAATGTGAAAGTTGTTCCTGCAGAGGGTATCAACGTCTTGGATGCTGTTGATTACAAGAAATTGATCTTAACCCAATCTGCGCTCCAAAAGATTGAGGAGGTGCTTGCATAATGGAAGCACGCGATATCATTTTACGTCCGATCGTCACCGAGCAATCGATGGCTGAAATGGATAACCGTAAATACACATTCGAAGTTGCACTGCATGCGACGAAGCAGCAGGTTCGCAAGGCTGTTGAAGAAATCTTCGGCGTGAAAGTGGTTAATGTCAACATTGCCAACGTTCGCGGTAAGAAGAAGCGTCAGGGCCGTTACGAAGGTATGACGCGTCGTCGTCGTAAGGCCTTAGTTGCCTTGAGCGCCGATTCTAAAGAAATCAAGATCTTCGCTGATGAAGATAACGATAACAAGTAACAAAAATTCGTTATAGGAGGTAAAACACGTGGCGATTAGAAAATACAAACCAACAAGCAACGGCCGGCGCAACATGTCCGGTTCCGACTTTGCTGAAATCACCAAAACAAAGCCTGAAAAGACTTTGCTGGTCAGCCAAAGCCATACGGCAGGACGCAATGCCCACGGCCATATCACGGTTCGTCATCGTGGCGGCGGCCACAAGCAATTCTACCGTGTGATTGACTTCAAGCGGAATAAAGATGGCATGGCCGCAACGGTTAAAGCCATTGAATACGATCCAAACCGGACCGCAAACATTGCTTTACTGCATTATGAAGACGGGGTCAAGTCCTACATCTTGGCACCAAAAGGTCTCAAGGTTGGCGATAAAGTTTACTCTGGCGAAAATGTTGATATCAAAGTCGGCAATACGCTCCAGTTGAAGAATATCCCAGCAGGTACCACGATTCATAACATCGAATTAAAGCCAGGTAAAGGTGCTCAGTTAGCACGTTCAGCCGGTGTTTCAGCTCAGTTACTGGGTAAAGACAACGACAAGTACGTCACCATCAAGCTGGCTTCCGGCGAAGTTCGCTTGGTTCTGGGTGAAAACCGTGCCACAATCGGTGCTGTCGGTAATGAACAACACGAATTGATCAGCATTGGTAAAGCTGGCCGTAAGCGCTGGTTAGGCTTCCGTCCGACGGTTCGTGGTTCTGTTATGAACCCTAACGATCACCCGCATGGTGGTGGTGAAGGTAAAGCGCCAATCGGCCGTCCGTCACCATTATCACCATGGGGCAAGAAGACCTTGGGTAAGAAGACCCGGGATCACAAGGCTAAGTCCGAGAAGTTCATCGTTCGTCACCGCAAGACGAAGTAAACACATTAATGTGTTACATCGATTAAAGGAGGTCACACAATGGGTCGCAGTCTTAAAAAAGGACCTTTTGCCGACGCTCATCTCCTGAAGAAGATTGAAGCGCAGGCAGATAACGACAAGAAGACCGTTATTCGTACATGGTCCCGTCGTTCCACAATTTTTCCAAGTTTCATTGGTTACACCATCGCCGTTTACGATGGTCGCAAACATGTCCCAGTTTTCGTGAGTGAAGACATGGTTGGTCACAAGTTGGGCGAGTTTGTTCCTACGCGTACCTTCCGCGGTCACAACACCGATGACAAGAAGACAACAGCACGCTAGAAAGGAGCACAACATTCATGGCTGATCAAATTACGTCTGCAACGGCAACGGCCAAGACAGTTCGGATTGCTGCTCGCAAAGCGCGCTTGGTAATCGACTTGATTCGTGGTCGCGATGTTGCTGAAGCTCTGGCAATTCTTGAGTTTACCCCTCGATCCGGTTCACCGATCATCGAGAAAGTGCTCAAATCTGCTATTGCAAATGCAGAACATAACTATGACTTAGATGCACAAAACCTTTATGTAAGCAAAGCTTATGTCAACGAAGGCCCGACCCTCAAACGGTTCCGTCCTCGTGCCAAGGGGAGCGCATCACCGATCAATAAACGGACAAGCCACGTCACCGTGGTCGTATCCGAAAAAGAAGCATAAGGAGGGATAACGCGTGGGTCAAAAGATTAATCCAACCGGTTTCCGTGTCGGTGTCATCCGTGACTGGGATGCCAAGTGGTATGCAGACAAAGACTTTGCTGACTACTTGCATGAAGACATTGAAATCCGAAACTTCATCAATAAGAAGCTGTCAGAAGCTTCCGTATCACGTATCGAAATCGAACGTGCCGCAAAGCGCGTCAACATTTCCATTCATACTGCTAAGCCGGGTATGGTTATCGGTAAAGGCGGTTCTGAAGTTGAAAACTTGCGCAAGCAGCTTAACAAGCTGACCGGTCGTCAAGTTCACATCAATATTATTGAAATCAAGAAACCTGATCTGGATGCCAAGCTTGTCGGCGAGAACATCGCTCGTCAGCTTGAACAGCGGATTGCATTCCGTCGTGCAATGCGTCAAGCAATGCAACGGACCATGCGGGCAGGCGCCAAGGGGATCAAAACCCAGGCTTCCGGTCGTTTGAATGGTGCCGATATTGCTCGTCGCGAACATTACAACGAAGGCTTAGTACCGCTGCACACCTTGCGTGCCGATATCGACTATGCATGGGAAGAAGCAGCTACCACTTATGGCCGGATCGGGATCAAAACCTGGATCAATCGTGGTGAAATTTTACCTGAAAAGCCACAGCAAAATAGTGCGAAAGGAGGGAAATAATCAATGTTAGTACCTAAGCGTGTCAAGCATCGTCGTGAATTCCGTGGGAAGATGCGCGGTGCAGCCAAGGGCGGCAAGAACGTTGACTTCGGCGAATATGGTTTGGAAGCATTGGAATCCCATTGGATCACCAACCGCCAGATCGAAGCAGCGCGTGTTGCGATGACCCGTTATATGAAGCGTGGTGGGAAAGTATGGATCCGCATTTTCCCTCACAAGTCCTACACCAGTAAAGGTGTCGGCGTCCGGATGGGTAATGGTAAAGGTGCACCTACCGGATGGGTTGCAGTCGTTAAACGTGAGAAGATCATGTTTGAAGTCGGCGGCGTATCCGAAGCAGTCGCAAAGGAAGCTTTGCGCTTAGCATCCAACAAACTCCCAATCCGCACCAAGATCGTTTCACGCGAGGAAGTAGGTGGGCAATCAAATGAAGGCTAAAGAAATTACTGCATTAACCACTGCTGAGATGCTCGACAAAGAGAAGCAATATAAAGAAGAGCTGTTCAACTTGCGCTTCCAACAGGCGACTGGCCAATTGGAAAACACCGCTCGCTTGAAGCAGGTTCGCAAAAACATTGCACGGATCAAAACGGTCCTTCGACAACAGGAACTCAATAAATAATCGGAAAGGAGACATTTACCTTGGCAGAACGTAATTCTCGTAAAGTTTATCAAGGCCGCGTGGTCTCGGATAAAATGGACAAGACCATCACCGTGGAAGTCAGCACATACAAAACACACCCTGTTTATGGCAAGCGTGTTAAGTATTCCAAGAAGTTTTATGCGCATGACGAAGACAATAGCGCTAAAGTTGGCGATATTGTGCAAATCGCGGAGACTCGTCCTTTATCACGCAATAAGCGTTTCCGTTTATTGAACATTGTCGAAAAGGCAGTTATCATCTAATCATTTTTAGAATGAAAGGAGGACCAAATCCGTGATTCAGCAAGAAAGTCGTCTTAAAGTAGCAGATAACTCAGGCGCGCGCGAAATCCTTGTTATCAAGGTACTTGGCGGCTCATACCGCAAGACCGGTAACATCGGTGATATCGTTGTCGCAACTGTAAAACAAGCAACACCAGGTGGCGTTGTCAAGAAGGCTGATGTTGTTAAGGCTGTCATTGTTCGTACTAAGTCCGGTGCTCACCGTGCCGACGGTTCCTACATCAAGTTCGATGAGAACGCAGCTGTCATCATCAACGCTGACAAGAGCCCACGTGGGACTCGTATCTTTGGACCTGTGGCACGTGAATTGCGTGACGGCGATTTCATGAAGATCGTCTCCTTAGCGCCCGAAGTGCTTTAATCATTCTGACCAAATAGGAGGTGCGATACATGAAGTTCAAAACTGGTGACAAAGTGCGGGTTATGCGCGGCAAGGATGCCGGCAAAGAAGGCCAGATCACAAAGGTCCTGAAAGACGCTGATAAAGTTGTCGTTGAAGGCATCAACATGATCAAAAAGCACCAAAAGCCGAACAACGCCAATCCGCAAGGCGGTATCATCGATAAAGAAGCACCTATTCACGTTTCCAACGTGATGCTTCTGGATCCTGAAACCAACAAGCCGACCCGGGTCGGTTCTGAAGTTAAAGATGGCAACAAAGTGCGGATTGCTAAGAAGTCTGGCACCGCAATCGATAAATAATAGGGAAGGAGGACAAACTTTTTCATGGAGAATCGTCTTGAAGAACGTTATAGCAAAGAAATCGCCCCTGCATTGGTAAGCAAGTTCAACTATAAGAGCACCATGCAGGCACCTAAGATCGAAAAGATCGTGTTGAACATGGGTGTTGGTGATGCAACCCAGAATGCTAAATTGCTGGATGAAGCTGTTGATGAATTGACACTGATCTCTGGCCAGCATCCGCTGATCACCAAGGCCAAGAAGAGTATCGCGGGCTTCCGTCTGCGTGAAGGCATGCCAATCGGCGCAAAGGTGACCCTGCGCGGCGAACGCATGTATGATTTCTTAGATAAGCTGATCAATGTCTCCCTGCCGCGTGTGCGTGACTTCCATGGTATTTCCCCTAAGTCCTTCGACGGCCGCGGGAATTATACGTTGGGTGTTAAGGAACAACTGATTTTCCCAGAAATCGATTACGATAAGGTTAATCGGGTTCGTGGATTGGATGTTGTTATTGTCACAACGGCAAATACTGATGAAGAAGCACTCGAATTGCTTACGCAAGTCGGGATGCCATTCGCCAAATAAGGGAGGTCCGCTACTTGGCTAAGAAGTCAATGATCGCTAAAAACAATCGGCCTGCAAAATTTGCAGTCCAAGAATATACGCGGTGCCAACGGTGTGGCCGTCCGCATTCCGTATATCGTAAATTCAAACTCTGCCGGATTTGCCTTCGTGAGTTAGCACATGCCGGCCAAATTCCAGGCATGCGCAAAGCTAGCTGGTAATCACTAGACAAAGGAGGTTAAATCAATGGTCTTGACCGATCCAATCGCAGATTACTTGACCCGGATCCGTAACGCTAATATGGTGCGTCACGAGTCCTTGGTCGTACCTGCATCAAAGATGAAGAAAGACATTTCTGAGATTCTTAAACGTGAAGGGTTCATCCGTGACTACGAAGTTATCGATGATGACAAGCAAGGCATGATCCGCATTTTCTTGAAGTATGGTAAGAACAATGAACGGGTTATCTCTGGCTTGAAGCGGATTTCCAAACCGGGTCTGCGCTCATACGTTAAGAGTGATGCGGTTCCTAAGGTTTTGAATGGCTTAGGGATTGCAATTATCTCAACTTCCGAAGGTGTTATCACCGATAAGGAAGCTCGCGCCAAGAACGTCGGCGGCGAAGTACTCGCTTACGTTTGGTAATTCATTACATCAAAAAGGAGGTGCCGATAAGTGAGTCGTATTGGTTATAAAGTCATTAAAGTCCCGGCCGGTGTTACTGTCACCAAAGATGGCGACAACATCACGGTTAAGGGTCCTAAAGGCGAATTGACGCGTCATTTTGTCCCGGAAATCGAAATGCATCAAGAAGGCGACGAAATCAGTTTCACCCGTCCTGATGATTCGTATAAGGCTATCCACGGTACCATGCGTGCCAACTTAAACAATATGGTCGTCGGTGTTACCGAAGGCTACAAGAAAGAAATGAAACTGGTCGGTGTTGGTTATCGTGCCCAAAAGCAAGGCGAGAAGCTTGTTTTGAACGTCGGTTACTCACACCCAGTTGAAATGACCGCACCAAAAGGGATTACTGTTGAAGTTCCAAGCACCACCCAGATCATCATCAGTGGGATCTCAAAACAGGTTGTTGGCCAATTCGCAGCCGTTGTTCGTTCCGTCCGTGCACCTGAACCTTATAAGGGTAAAGGAATTCGTTACGTTGACGAACATGTCCGTCGTAAGGAAGGTAAGACTGGTAAGTAGTCGTAACCTTCAACAAATTTAACAAGAGGTGAACATTGTGATTTCAAAGCCAGATAAGAACAAGACTCGGCAACGGCGTCACGCCCGCGTACGAGGCAAGATTTCTGGTACGAGCGAGCGCCCACGCTTGAACGTTTTCCGTTCCAATAAAAACATCTACGCGCAATTAATTGATGACGTAGCGGGTGTGACGCTAGCAAGTGCCTCCACTCTTGATAAGGACATTAAAGATCCTGAAAACAAGACCGACGCTGCTGCACAGGTTGGCGCATTGATTGCCAAGCGCGCTGTTGCTGATGGTCATAAAGTTGTGGTCTTTGACCGTGGTGGTTATCTGTACCATGGTCGCGTTGCTGCGTTAGCTGAAGCAGCACGTGAAAATGGCCTCGAATTCTAGTAAAAAGGAGGATAACCAACACATGGCATCATTTATCGATCCAAACCAATTGGACTTAGAAGACCAGGTTGTTGCCATCAACCGTGTTACAAAGGTTGTTAAAGGTGGTCGGCGCCTGCGTTTTGCTGCAATTGCAATTGTCGGTGACAAGAACGGTCACGTCGGCTTTGCAACCGGTAAAGCCCAAGAAGTACCTGAAGCAATCCGTAAAGCTGTTGACGCAGCCAAGAAGAGCCTCATCGAAGTACCGATCGTGGGAACAACCATTCCTCACGAAGTTATCGGTCACTTCGGCGCTGGTGAAGTGCTGTTGAAGCCGGCTGAAGAAGGTTCCGGGGTTGCTGCTGGTGGCGCTATCCGTTCCGTCATGGAACTTGCCGGCATTGCCGATATCACCAGCAAGTCCCTCGGCCGGAACACGCCAATCAACATGATTCGCGCAACAATGGACGGCCTTTCACAATTGCGGACTCGGGAACAAGTTGCTGAATTGCGCGGCGTTTCTGCGTCATCGCTTGAAGACTAGGAGGTAAACACATGGCTCAATTGAAGATTACTTTGACCCGTAGTGCTGCCCACCGTCTTCCTAAGCAACGTAAGATTGTGAAGGAATTAGGTTTAAACCGGGTAAATAGCTCGGTGATTAAGCCAGACAACGCAGCCACTCGCGGTGCGATTTTCCAAATTTCACACTTGGTTTCTGTTGAAGAAATCAAGGATTAATACATTATTTCGACAAGGAGGTGCCCAAGAGTATGCAATTGCACGAATTAAAGCCGAGCGTCGGCTCCCGTCATGCCCGCAAACGTCTGGGCCGCGGTACTTCTAGCGGTCAAGGTAAGACAGCCGGTAAAGGGACAAAGGGTCAATTGGCACGTCAGGGCGGCAAGACGCGTCTTGGCTTCGAAGGTGGCCAGATGCCATTGTTCCGGCGGATGCCTAAACGCGGTTTCAACAACATTAACCGCAAAGAATACGCAATCGTTAACCTTTCCGATCTTAACCGTTTCGACGATGGTGCCGAAGTAACGCCAGCAGCCTTGATCGACGCTGGTATTGTTAAGAACGAAAAGAACGGTGTCAAGTTGCTGGCAGACGGCAAACTTGAGAAAAAATTGACCATTAAGGTTGCAAAAGCTTCAACCGCAGCAAAAGCTGCTGTTGAAGCAGCTGGCGGTTCGATTGAGGTGATCTAATGCTGAGGACCCTAAAAAACGCGCTCAAGGTTAAAGACATCCGTAACAAGATCCTCTTCACTTTAGCGGTTTTATTGGTCTATCGATTAGGTACACTGATCGCGGTGCCAGGCGTTAACGCCAAGGCGCTGCAGTCAATTGGCTCGACAGGCTTGATCTCACTGCTGGATACCGTCAGCGGTGGCGGACTTGCGCAATACTCCATCTTTTCGATGGGGGTTTCGCCGTATATTACGGCGCAAATTGTGGTTCAGCTGCTGCAAATGGATATCGTTCCGAAATTTGTTGAGTGGAGCAAGCAAGGGGAAGTCGGTCGGCGCAAGCTGAATCAGGTCACCCGTTATCTAACCATCATTTTTGGGTTCTTTCAGGCAATTGGGATTACAGCCGGCTTTCAAACGTTAAGTTCGATGGGCTTGGTCAAGAATCCGTCTGTTAGTACCTACATTACGATCGGGATCATCCTCACCGGCGGTACTATGTTGCTGACCTGGATGGGTGAACAAATCACCGATAAGGGGCTTGGTAATGGTGTTTCGCTGCTGATCTTCTCAGGGATCGTTGCACGCCTGCCTTCAGGTCTTCAGGAGTTATATCGGGACAATGTTCAGGTATACTCCGGCGCCGAGATCTGGAAAGGAATTGCGTTCTTGGCCGCCTTGGCAGTGATTGTGATTATCGTGATCACTTTCGTTACTTGGGTACAACAAGCAAACTACAAGATTCCAATTCAGTATACCCGCCGCGTTACCAGTGCAGGTAGCAATAGTTACCTGCCACTTAAGGTGAACGTTGCTGGTGTTATTCCGGTTATTTTTGCGAGTTCTTTCATTGTAACGCCGCAGACAATTTTAATGGCTTTTCAGAAGAGTCATGGTAGTGATGGCTGGTATCAGGTCATGACCAACATCTTCAATATGCAAAAGCCTGCCGGAACTGCGATCTATACGATTTTGATTATCCTGTTCACATTCTTCTATGCGTTCGTTCAGGTCAATCCCGAAAAGGTCGCAGAAAACCTAACCAAACAAGGCAGCTACATTCCCGGTGTTTGGCCGGGTAAGGAAACTGAGAATTATATCTCGCGACTGCTTATGCGCTTGTCAACAGTCGGGGCATTATTCCTTGGTTTGGTTGCCTTACTACCGCAACTGGCCGCTAACATTTGGGGCCTGCCACAATCAATCGGGCTTGGTGGTACCAGCCTGCTGATTGTTGTCATGACTGCGATTGAATTAGTTCGGCAGTTAGACGGCTTGCTCATGAAACGTGAGTACGTCGGCTTTATCCGTGGTGATTTGGTTAAGGATGATCAGAAGAAGTAAACAAAATCGTACGTTAACCGGTTCGATTTTCGAATCGGCTAACGCGGCAAAAGCAGTGTACGTGCCGGTGCACTTGGCAGCAAAAAGATTCAGATATTTTGTTTGAATTCAAACTTTGCTGTTACGCTGGCATGTATATTTAGAGGAGGATGCAACGTGAATCTCATTTTAATGGGACTTCCCGGTGCAGGGAAAGGCACGCAGGCAGAACGGATTGAGGATACTTATCCGATTGCACATATTTCTACTGGGGATATGTTTCGAGCTGCAATGGCTGCTGGCACGGCATTGGGTAAAGAAGCAAAGGGGTTTATTGATAAGGGACAGTTGGTACCGGATTCCGTGACCAACGGCATTGTCAAAGAACGTCTTGCTGAGTCTGATACCGACGCCGGTTACATGCTTGACGGCTTTCCGCGCACCATTCAACAAGCAGAGGCACTCGAAACGATCACAGCTGATCTTAAGAAGCCGTTAGATGCTGTTATCAACATTGATGTTGCGCCTGCAAAATTGGTTGACCGTTTGTCTGGTCGGTTTATCTGCAAGACATGCGGAGCAACTTATCACAAAATCTACAACCCGCCAAAGGTTGCCGGCACTTGTGATCGTTGCGGCGGTCACGAATTTTTCCAACGTGAAGATGACAAGCCGGCAACGGTTAAGAATCGACTTAAAGTAAACATCGAGATGAACACGCCGCTATTGGACTTCTATAAGAAGAAGGGCCTGCTGCACACGGTTAATGGCGACCAGGACATCGATAAGGTGTTTGCCGATATCAAATCGATTTTGGCGACTGTGGCAAAATAAGTGCTTGGACGATTGCACGCCCCTCATGACTGTTTTCAAAGTCGAAGAATTATGGTACAATATCGCGGTATGCGGTGAGTGCCAATCGGCCTCACCCTTTTCGCGCGTTAATAGAACCAATAATTTTTAGGAGGAAACACTTCGTGGCAAAAGACGATGTAATTGAGATCCAAGGCACCGTGACGGATACCTTACCCAACGCGATGTTCAAAGTCAAACTTGAAAACGGTGCGGAAATTCTCGCTCATGTTTCCGGTAAGATTCGGATGCACTATATTCGAATTCTCCCAGGGGACAAGGTAACGGTTGAATTGTCACCATACGATTTGACCAAAGGCCGGATCACCTACCGTTTCAAGTAGTTGCCAACTCAAGGAGGCTAAATTCTCATGAAAGTACGTCCATCTGTTAAAAAGATGTGCGAGCACTGCAAAGTGGTCCGTCGTAAGGGTCGGGTCATGATTATCTGCTCTGCAAACCCAAAGCATAAACAGCGTCAGGGATAATACAAACTAAAACAATAGGAGGTGTCATTGTACATGGCTCGTATCGCAGGTGTCGACTTACCACGTGGTAAGCAAATCGTCATTGCCTTAACCTATATTTATGGTGTTGGCAAGACAACCGCTCAAAAGATTCTCAAGACTGCCGGTGTTCCGGAAGACGTTCGTCAAGATGACCTGACCCCAGAACAAGAAGACAAGATTCGTGCAGCTTTGGATTCATACAAAGTTGAAGGCGATCTCCGTCGTGAAGTGAACCTGAACATCAAACGTTTGATGGAAATCGGTTCATATCGCGGCATCCGTCATCGTCGTGGCTTGCCGGTTCGTGGGCAAAACACCAAAAACAATGCTCGCACCCGTAAAGGGAAGAAAGCAAGCATGGCAGGTAAGAAAAAATAATTAAAGGAGGTCATTGATCGATGGCAGGTAGAAAAACTACGCGGAAGCGCCGTGTCCGCAAGAACGTTGAATCTGGCGTGGCTCATATCCACTCAACCTTCAACAACACCTTAGTAATGATCACGGACCCTCGCGGCAATGCGATCGCTTGGTCCTCTGCTGGTGCACTCGGTTTTAAAGGTAGTCGTAAGTCAACGCCGTTTGCTGCGCAGATGGCAGCTGAAGCGGCTGCGAAGGAATCAATGGAACATGGCATGAAGTCGGTTGAAGTTGCGGTTAAGGGCCCTGGCTCTGGTCGTGAAGCTGCAATCCGTTCGCTTCAGGCAACAGGTCTTGAAGTTACTGCGATCCGTGATGTTACACCGGTTCCGCATAACGGTTCTCGTCCTCCAAAGCGTCGTCGTGTTTAATTGTTACCCTTCGACCGTTATGGCGGTCAGGCAGACAAATCTTCACTTCTCGTTTTGAAAGGGGTACAAACTAGATGATCGAATTCGAAAAGCCGAACATTACCAAAGTTGATGAAAGCACCAACTATGGCAAGTTTGTGGTTGAACCGTTGGAACGCGGCTACGGTACTACGTTAGGTAACTCGTTGCGGCGGATCCTTCTTTCTTCATTGCCGGGCGCAGCTGTCAGCAGCATCCAGATTGACGGGGTACTTCATGAGTTCTCGACAATCGATGGTGTGCTGGAAGATGTCACCCAAATCATTTTGAATATCAAAAAATTGGCACTCAAGATGAATACCGATGAAGACAAGAACATCGAAATTGATGTCAACGGTCCGGCTAAGGTAACTGCTGCTGATATCGTCACTGATCCTGATGTTGAGGTCTTAAATCCTGAACAGTATATCTGTACTGTTGCAGACGGCGGGCACTTCCATGTACGTATGACTGTTAAAAAGGGTCGCGGGTATGTGGCAGCTGACCAGAACAAGTCTGATGACATGCCAATCGGTGTTTTGCCGATCGACTCGATTTTCACCCCGATCAGCCGGGTTAACTATCAAGTTGAAAGCACCCGTGTTGGCCGTCGGAATGATTTCGACAAGTTAACGCTGGATGTTTGGACTAATGGCTCAATCTCACCACGTGAAGCCATCAGTTTAGCAGCGAAGATCCTGACCGAACACCTGGATATTTTCGTCAATCTGACGGATGAGGCTAAAAACGCCGAGATTATGGTTGAAAAAGAAGAAACACACAAGGAAAAGATGCTTGAGATGACCATTGAAGAGCTTGACTTGTCGGTTCGTTCTTACAACTGTTTGAAGCGTGCCGGGATCAACACGGTCCAGGAGTTAACCAACAAAACAGAAGCCGATATGATGAAAGTGCGCAACTTAGGCCGCAAGTCACTTGAAGAAGTTAAAAACAAGTTGGCTGATCTCGGCTTAGGTTTGCGTAAAGAAGACTAAAATTTCGAAAAGGAGGCCAATCCATGAGTTACCGTAAATTAGGGCGGACCAGCTCACAGCGTAAAGCAATGTTGCGTGATCTGACAACTGATCTGCTGATCAATGAACGGATCGTCACAACCGAAGCCCGCGCTAAGGAAGTTCGTTCGACTGCTGAAAAAATGATCACTTTGGGCAAGCGTGGCGATTTACATGCACGCCGCCAAGCAGCAGCTTATGTCCGCAACGAAATTGCAAGTGTCGAGGAACAAGAAGACAGCGTTATTGTGAAGTCCGCTTTGCAAAAGTTGTTCAGTGACTTGGCACCAAAATACGCAGATCGCAATGGCGGTTACACCCGCATCTTGAAGACTGCGCCACGTCGCGGTGACGGTGCCCCAATGGTTATCATTGAGCTCGTCTAAACACAGTTAAAAACCGGCTGGCCCTTGAAGGTCAACCAACTTTGATCATTTGATCGATGGAGCGTTACGATGGTGGCAGGCCCAGTCCTGCTTAGTCTAGCTTGAGAGCACCGGGCAACCGGTGTCTCCATCATTAAATGATTTTTTTGTGTGAGCGCGAGCCAGCGCGGTCAGAAGCCGGAGTGTAAGTGGCCCCAGACCACAATGGCTGGGTTTTGGCCATTGTGGTCTGGGGTCCTTACATGCAGGCTTCTGCGCTGGCGAGCGCGTTATAGAAAGCGGAAGCTAAACCTTCACCAAGACTTCAGTAGCACAAGTCTCAAAGAATAGGGTTTTGGCCATTTAGGCTTGAGGTCCTTACACGTAGATTTCTGCGACTGCGAGCGCGTCACAGAAAGCCAAACCTAAAATCCACACCTGCCGTCAATAGAACTTCCTATTGACCAAACAACCACACCCAAGTGGCAGTAAAAAGCAATCGCCCAGACCTGAAGCGATTCCTTTTTACTGCCACTTTTCTTATTGCCTAGTCGCCTTCGACCTTTCCATATTCACGATGCTGTCGGCAAAAAAGTCACTACCGATCCAGCACAGCCGTCATTTTTCCTGTATACTGCACAATATCGGAGGTGAATGGCATGCACAATTGGTTGAAACAACGCGCACCATGGCAGATAGGATTATTGGTGGTCGGCTGTTGGCTGATACTGTCTTTAACCTTTGTTACTTTGCTAATCAGTGTGACTCCCACGGCTGGCATTACCGGCGGACCATTTGTTCCGAGTGTTTATCGCGCTGCCAATGGCGATGTGACCGTGACGTGGTTGGCCGAAGTGTGGATTTTTGCGATTGTTTGCGGCTACTTGACTGGCAGACAGTATCGCAAACGCCAACAGTCGCCGCGTTTGATTCAAACTTTGATACCACTTTTTTCCATGTGGCTTATTTTGATTGCTCTAACCCAGTGGCATCCGCTGGCAACTCAAACATTTCCAAAGTCAACGGCAGGCTTTTTCTTAGTCGTGATGCTGAGCTTTTTATGCATTTTTCCAGCAGGAATCATGTCTGCCTACATAGGATTATTTCGAAAAGGAAGCCGGTGGATTTGGGCGGTCTTCTTTATCTTTTTGATGCAAATGCAGCGTCCGTATTTATGGATTGTGAATGGCAAAAGTCACGTCGGCATGACGTTGATGCATGGGGATCCAGTGAAATGGGAAGCTTGGATTTTGACGATACTTGGATTGATCTTCGTTGCCTTTTTTGCCTTTATGAGTACAGATCCTGAGATAGTTAAGAAGGAATTTTAACCGACTACTTTCTGCCATGCTTTTCATTGCGAAGGTCTATCTGCAAAGGTACTATTTGCAAGTGCTTATTCCCAACAACTCAGTAAAATATGGTATTATTGTTCGGTATACAAAGCGTAGGAAGAAGGGTCGTCGTGGGCAACGTCATTCGTGTTCAACACTTGAATTACACTTATCCCGAGGCAAAACATCAAGCACTGACGGATGTTTCTTTTGATGTGGCTAAGGGTGAATGGCTCGCCATTATCGGGCATAATGGCAGCGGCAAAAGTACGCTGGCGAAGAATCTGAATGGGTTGCTGGCGCCTGAGTCGGGTACGGTCGAAGTCGCCGGAATGACGCTCAGTGAAGAAACGGTCTGGGATATTCGCGCCAAAGTCGGCATTGTTTTCCAAAATCCCGATAATCAGTTTGTCGGTGCAACAGTGGCTGATGATGTCGCGTTTGGTTTGGAAAATCGGGGTGTTCCTCGTGATGAAATGGTCAAACGCGTTGATGAGTCACTGAAACGGGTTGGTATGACGGCATTTGCCGATCGCGAGCCGGCGCGGTTGTCGGGTGGTCAAAAGCAGCGGGTCGCAATCGCCGGGATTATTGCCCAGCGGCCGGAGATTATCATTTTGGACGAATCGACATCCATGCTGGATCCGGCTGGTCGCCAGGAAGTGTTAGGGGTCATTCGTGAGTTAAAAGACGAACTTAACCTGACTGTCTTGTCGATTACACATGATATTGACGAAGCCGCGGTTGCTCATCGGATTATTTTGCTTAACGATGGTAAAATCAACGAAATTGGAACGCCAAGCGACATCTTTGTCCATGGTACGGACTTGTTGCGCTTGGGATTGGACGTTCCGTATTCGGAAAAGCTGAAAGATGCCTTGATTCAGCGTGGGGTGGCAATGCCGAAAGCATATTTGGATAATGAAAGGTTGGTAGACTACCTGTGGACATTACATTCGACCATGTGAGCTTTACCTATCAGGCAGGTACACCTTTCGCCGGTGACGGCATTAAAGATGTTTCCGGCACGATTCATGATGGCAGTTATACCGCGATCATTGGCCATACAGGTTCTGGGAAGTCAACGATTCTCCAGCACTTAAATGCGTTGTTAAAGCCAACATCCGGTACGGTGACTATTGGTGACAAGGTGATCACCAACGAAACGAATAATAAAAATTTAAAACCATTGCGGCAAAAAGTCGGCATGGTGTTTCAGTTTGCCGAAAACCAGTTGTTTGAACAAACCGTTGCCAAAGACATTGCGTTTGGTCCGCAGAATTTTGGTGTAAGTGAACAGGATGCTTTGGCGTTAGCTGACAAAATGGTCGCCATGGTTGGATTACCACATGATGTGCTAGAAAAGTCGCCTTTCGACTTATCCGGGGGGCAAATGCGGCGGGTTGCCATTGCCGGAGTATTGGCCATGCAGCCTGAAGTCTTGGTTCTGGATGAGCCCACAGCTGGATTGGATCCGGCCGGTCGCCACGAGATGATGACGATGTTTGAACGGTTGCATCGAGAACAAGGCCAAACCATCGTCCTTGTGACCCACCAAATGGACGACGTAGCTGATTATGCCGACACCGTATGGGTGATGGCAAAGGGACGCCTGATTAAAACGGGCACGCCGCGGGAAATCTTCAGTGATCCAGAATGGTTGAAAGCCAACCAGTTGGGACTACCTAAAACCGCCCAGATGGCGCAACAGTTGACAGCAAAGGGCTTCCATTTTGATCCGCAGCCGTTGACTGAGACTGAGCTGGCTGATCAGCTGTTGCCGCAGATTGGGGGTGGCCAGCGTGGATAAGCTTCTGCTTGGCCGGTATATTCCGGGCCATTCATGGATTCATGAGTTGGATCCGCGGACTAAACTGATGGCGAGTTTCTATTATATTGGCATTGTTTTTCTCGCCAACAACTGGCAGACATATTTAATGATGTTTGTTGCCACCTTATTCATGATCTGGCTATCCGGTATTCGGATTGGCTTTTTCCTGCGTGGTGTGCGGCCGTTGATTTGGCTGATTCTGTTTACCGTTGCCCTCCAGGTTCTGTTTGTGCGTGGCGGTACGGTTTACTGGCATTGGGGCTGGTTATGGATCACGAAGCTTGGGCTGATTAATGGTGCCTTTATTTTCGTTCGGTTTGTGTTGATCATTTTCATGTCGACCTTATTAACCTTGACCACGCAGCCATTGTCGTTGGCGGATGCGGTTGAAAGTCTGCTCAAACCATTACGCGTGATTCGGGTACCGGTCACCGAACTGGCACTGGTTTTGCAAATTGCCTTGCGCTTCGTACCAACATTAATGGATCAGACAACGAAAATTATGAATGCGCAGCGTGCGCGCGGCGTCGATTTCGGTGAAGGTAACATTTTCCAACAGATGAAAGCTGTCGTACCATTGCTGATTCCACTGTTTGTTTCCAGTTTTACCACTGCGGATGAGCTGGCCACGGCGATGGAAGCACGTGGCTATCAAGGCGGTGATGATCGCACGAAGTATCGAATCTTACGTTACCATCAGCGCGATTGGATTGCTGCAGGCGGGATGGCTGTTTTGACTGGGTTGTTGCTTTTGCTGCGGGCGTATTAGAAAGGAAACATGGTTTTTGACGCATTATAAAGTGACATTAGCTTACGATGGCACCAACTTTGCCGGCTATCAGGTTCAGCCAAAACAACGGACGGTTCAAGGCGTGTTGCAAAAAGCTTTGACCAAAATGACGAAGGGCCAGCCGGTGCATGTAGACGGATCGGGGCGGACCGATTCAGGCGTTCATGCTTTAGGTCAGGTGATTAGCTTTGATTACCCGGGAAATATTCCTGCCGAGTCAATGTTGCGGGCGATGAATTCATTGATGCCTTTAGATATCGAGATATTGAAGGCAGAAATTGTCGCCGCGGACTTTCATGCGCGCTACTCGGCTAAAGGCAAGCGTTACATGTATCGGGTTGCGCGCGGCTATTATACGAATCCGTTTAATCGGCTTTATACTGGCCACTATCCCTATAAGCTGGATGTTGCCCGAATTGAAGTTGCTCTGAAGGATCTCGTCGGTACACATGACTTTACGAGCTTCGCTGCCAGTGGCGGTGTGATTAAGGATAAGGTCCGGACGATTTACGAGGCGACGGTTCGCGAAGATACGGCGACAAATGAACTCATTTTTGAGTTTTATGGCAATGGTTTCTTGTACAACATGGTACGGATATTGGTTGCCACGGCGCTTGAGATCGGCAACGGCCGACGCGAAGTCCATGACTTTCAACGGCTGTTTGAAGTTAAGGACCGGCAGCAGGCAAGAGGGACAGCGCCTGCTTCGGGATTGTACTTGAAGGAAGTTTATTATTAAGCTTAAAAAAAGGACGGTGACACAGTGTCACTGCCTTTTTTGTTAAGCTTGATTTTTCAATTGCGTTTGATGAACTGTCTTCGCATTCAGAAGATATGCTTGCCGAACTTTTTCAATCTACCGTGTATAGTGGCGAATAATGGCGTTTAGCGTTTCAGCAGCACCATTTTTGCCGGTTCCATCTTCATAGTACTTGCTGAAACGTGGATCTGAGACGTACAGGGCGGCAAGGCTACGATGGGCTTTTGGCGAGTATTGTTTGGATGGCCAGGTGAGCTGCAAAAATTGTTTGTGCAGTTTGAAAAGGTGTTTGGCTTCTGGCGTGTTGAAGTCGGTTGTGCCGACAAGAGGTTTTAATTCATCTAGAATCTTTTGTTGCAATGCAGTGAGCTGTGCCACCTGTGCTTGCGACATTTTGCGGAATTTCTCGTTACTGGCGTTCACAATGTCCTCACCGTATTGTTCGCGGACTTCTTTGCCAAAAGTTTGTTCATTATCATTGATTGCCCGATTTTTAAAAGCTGCGAATTTCTCATCGTCTGTCATAGTGTCGACCCCTTTCTCTAAAGTTTGATCCAAGGTTTGCAGCAATAAGCTCAGTTGGTCGCGTTTTGCCATGATCAGTTCGCGCTTACACCAAAAGAACCGCGGCCCGGGGCTGCGGTTCGCGGTTCATGATGTTCAGTTTTTGATTATTTCTTGAGGAGCTTTTCTGCCAGTGCCTTGACTTCATCGTCGGACATGTCGAGGACTGGTTTCATTTCTTCCTCGGTCTTGATGGTGTCGCGGCTGTTCTTTTCCATGTAATAATCCCACAGCGCGTCACGAACGGGTGCTTCGCTGTCGCTCCAGTCAAATACCTTGTTCATTGGTTCATCGAGAAACAATGTCTTTTCAGGATCTACTGATGCCATAATGAATTACCTCCATGATTTAGACTCAATTTTGATACAGGTTCATTATAAGCCTTTTACCGGTTAATGATGCAAATTTTTAGCACTGTTTTTAATTGAGTGCTAAAAATTAAATAATTTTGACTAAATCGCGGTTTCCTGAATTTTTTCCAAGCTGGACTTAGGAAGGGCTCTGAGGTGGCCGTCGCGCATTTCATAAACGGTGTCGACGGGATCGAGTAATCGGGTGTCGTGAGTGATCATGATGACGCCGCGGTCGGTATTGTGCGCAATATCGGCGAGTTGTTGTACGACTTGCAGCGCACGCTTGGTGTCTAGGCTGGCGGTCGGCTCATCGGCCAAGACGATCGGCGGGTCATTGTACAGTGCCCGAGCGATGGCCACCCGCTGCCGCTCGCCACCGGAAAGTGCCGCTGGGTAGTTGCCGGCAAGATCGGTGATGCCCAGCATGTCGAATAACTCGCTTTTCGACATTTTGTGATGTTTATGGTGATTGAACCGATCGACTAACGCCAGCTGATCTTTGACAGTTAAAAAGGGGATCAGATTACTGGCTTGCAAGATGAAGCCGAATGTGTTGAAGCGCAGTTCAGTGCGTTGATGCTCCGTGAAATGTGTGGTGTCTTGATGATTAATGATGACCTTGCCGCCACTAGGACGCTGCAAATTACCGATAATGGTGAGCAGCGTGGTTTTTCCCGAGCCTGAAGGACCGATAATCGCGGCAAATTCACCTGCTTTCAAAACGAAATCGGTTGGTTGCAAGGCCGTGACTGCAGTGCGGCCGCTGCCGTATATTTTCGTTACTTGGGTTAATTCAACGAGATTGGTCATGTTATTCCCCTCCTCCGATGGCAGCTAATGGGTCAACTTTAATAATGCGGCGCAGCGAGAACAGGCCACCGACTAATGACATCACAATCAGAGCAGCGGCAATACTTGAGAAGAGTGCGGTGTTAGCATAGAACGGCATTGTTTTTGGCAAAATGAACTGCGTGAGTCCTAGCAATCCGGCGCCAATGCCAACCCCGACGACGGCAAGAATCAGAATTTGCCAGAACAACGCAGCGATAATAGATCGGGTACGAATACCTTGCGCTCGCATGACGCCGTACATCGAGATTTTTTGAATCGTCAAAATATACATAAAAATACCGATAATCAGTAACATGATCCCGATCATGGCGCCAATCATCAACGCAAAGGTGGATGTTTCGGCGGTATAGCCAGGGATGTTGTTAATCAAGGTTGCCCGATCAATTTGCTGGGTTTTGGCGGGAATTGTCTTAAACGGGCGACTACTGATGACGATTGAAACATTGGCCGCGTTGGCTTGGCCATATTTTAATTGGCGAAAAGTTGTCAAAGTTGTATAAAATACAGGTACAGTGTAGAAGCGGCGATCATGCGTGAACCCGACAATCCGGTACTTTTGGTCACTGCCATTGAGTGTGATGCGGTCACCTTTGTGCAGACCTTCGTTGGTCACACTATCGTCGGCCAGAACCTCATGATTGTTTCTCGGCATGCGGCCACTGGTGACAGTCGGATTTAACTTACCGGCGAGGTTAATCCCAAAAACGTTGCTATTGACTTTCTTGTCTGTGCTGGTATTCTCGGCGACCACAGAAACTTGGCCGAGCACGGCGGTGTGCTTGTTAGCAACTTTATCGACCTGCTGTTTGGTCAGGCTGGAACTCAGCAGGTTTTTGTTGGCATATTTAGACATGAGTACGTAATCACCAGGCAAGGCGTCAATTGCAGTGCGGTTGTTGCGCGCCAGTCCGGTTGCCAGCCCCGTCAAGAAGAAGACCAGATAGGCAATGAGGACAAACGTGACGACAACAAGAAGATAACGCGCCTTGTTATGCAGAATTTCTTTAATGGCAAGAAACATTTCGATCACCTCCACTTGAATTTTGTAAAATCATTATAGCACTCGTTTATCAATTGATAAATAAAAAGGGCTTGGTAAAAATGAATCAACGAGAACAGCAAAAGAAGGCGACCATTGCACGCATTTTGGCCGCAGCGCAGACATTATTTATGACTAACGGCTATGCCAGCGTCACGACGCGGATGATTGCTGAAGCCAGCAACGTGCAGCAACCGTTGCTGTATCACTACTTCGGCACCAAAGAAAAACTGTACTTGGCAGTGGTGATGCAGGTGAGTGACAGCATGGCGGCCAAAATCGCATCGGCGCAAACCGGCAGTGGCAGTCTAGCCGTTAAGGTGAACCATTTAGGGCATGTTTTGACCGATGACAATGATATGAACCTGCAGATGGTGATTCACGATATCGCCAGCTTGAAGGCCAGCGCGCGCGGACGGGTTTTCAAGGCATGGCAGGACAGTCTGCTCGCGCCGTTAGACCGCTTTTTTGCAGGGTTTCAATCAGAATTACTGAAGGCGTATCAGCCTCGAGAAGTCACGTTATATTTTTTAAACGTTCTTGCTGTTTATTTGCGACCGTCTAGTACTGCTGAAAACGGTGGCTTTCAGCAACAACTGCCACTTGATCGGGCGTTGCAGATGTTTTGTACAGGTGTTAGCCGAACGGACGAAAAAGAGTGATGTGGGCACCTCTTTTGTTCGTGAGATTAACGGCCTCATTCCTCTTTTAAATAACAAACATTTTAATTTTTGTGATAAGCTTAGTATTAATTAAAGGTTGATCGAGCATAGCAACAAGGGGAGCGCGCACATGAGGGTTACCGGGAATTTTTGGGTGAGACATGTCAATCGGTGTGACTATGTGCCACAAGCTGACCCGCGAGAAAGCGGTGTTGCAGCTTTGCGCATGGTTTTAAAATTTTATGGGGCAGAGATATCACCGACGCGTTTGCGGGCACTGGCTGAAGTGGACCAGACCGGGACGACATTAGATGACCTGATTCATGCTGCCGAGGCGCTTCATTTCACAACGAAAAGTGTTATCAACATCACCCCGAAGCACTTAAACGAAACCCCGCTTATTGTGGCGAACCGAGACGCGCAGGCCGGCCAGCAACGTTTTGCCGTTGTGTTCAAAGTCACCAAACAGCATTTGTTGGTAGCGGATCCTGATGTGACGGTTGGTGTTAAGTGGTTATCGTATCAACAATTCAACCAAACCTGGGCTGCAGCCGGCGCCATTATTAAACCGAGATTGAACCATACAGCCGTTAAAATGCCTTCATTACATTTACGGATGATTAAAGCGTTGATTTTGCAGCAAAAAGTGGCTTTGGTGCATTTAATACTTGCGATGCTAGCGACAACAGGTATCAGTGTCGCTGGAGCTTTTTTCCTCCAGATCATTGTGGATACTTATCTGCCAAATGGATTAATGAGGCCGTTAGCCATCATGGCGCTTGCACTAATGGGAGCAGGGCTTTTTGAAGCAGTGCTGACCTGGGGCCGTGAGCTTTTGTTGGGGATGTTGGATCAGCGGCTCATGATTGATGTGACCTTGGCCTACGTGCGGCGGTTATACGCAATGCCGTTGCCTTTTTTGAATCGACAACGACAAGCGCTCACTGCGCAAGTGGCTGAAACGAATCGACTCATTGGGGTTGCTGCCAAAACACTTGCGACCCAATGGCTTGAAACACTTGCTGCGACAATATTACTTGTTTTACTGGTTGGTATGAACTGGAAGTTGGCGCTACTAGCCGTTCTGGCTATATTCGGGGATGCCTTACTGATGTGGCTTTTTCGTGATCGTTTGCGAGCAGCCGGTTACGCTACGAGTCAGTCCGATGTGGCGCTTAGCACCGAAATTACTGAAGGCCTTCGTGGCGTTGAGGCAATGCAGGCATTACGTGCCGAACCTGATCTTTTTCGACGGGTTGATCAGGCGTTTGCCGATGATTTACATAAAAAGTTTGCTCAGCTGCAGTTTGTGCAACTTCAACGGGCGGTGCAGCGGGCGTTTCATTTCATTTTAACAGTCGGTCTTTTATGGCTAGGTGCCGGCATGGTCTTAACGCAACAACTTAGCCTCGGCCAAATGGTAGCATTTGCTGCCTTATTCGTTTACTTTATCGGCCACTTGACACAGGTGGTGCGGTTGCAGCCGCAACAGCAATTGATTGCCGTTGCCGACAGCCGCTTGCGTGATCTTCCGTCAAGCAGTGCGGCTGATCAACAACGGCGCGTCAGTGATTCGCAACAAATTTCCGGGACGATCAAATTAAGGCAAGTCACGTTTGGCTATCGGCAAAAGCAGCCGGTTTTACAAAAGATTAATTTAACGATTATGCCAAATCATAACATGGCAATCGTTGGCGCAAGTGGTGCTGGTAAAACGACTTTGGCACGTTTGATCGGCGGTTTATGGCCGCTTGATGCCGGAGGGGGGACGATCACTTTTAACCAAACGAATATTAATGACATTCGCTTGTCGCTACTACGCCAATATGTTGCCTATGTTCCAGAACGGCCGGTGATTTTCTCCGGCTCCATCCTGGACAATCTGCGTCTTGGCAATCGATCTGACGTGACCGATGATGATATGGATGCTGCTTGTGAAACGGCCGAAATTGCCGATGACATTACAAACCTGCCAAACCTAGTTTACACACTGGTTGATGCCAATACCGAAACGTTGACAGCGAGTCAAAAGCAGCGGCTGGCAATTGCCCGGGCGTTACTATCGCCAGCAAAAGTGCTTATTTTTGACGGGACTTTTAGTCAGATTGAAAATGCTACGGCTGAGCGAATTCTTAATCGCCTGTTTGCGATCAAGAATCGAACGATTATTTTAATGACGCAACAACCGCAGCTAGCGCGTAATGCCGATAAAATTGTTGTGTTGGTTAATGGCCGCATCGTTGAGCAGGGAAGCTATCCGATTTTGTTTGCCAAGCACGGGTATTATGCCCAAATGCTGAGGAGGTAGTCGCCATGAGTCAAAAGGAAAATCAATTGGTGACGGCTACTGATTTTACCCGGCGTTTCAAGCATTTTAAGCGTTGGATCGCTTTACCATTCATCGTGTTTATTTGTCTCCTCGTTCTGTTTTTGGCCTTTACCAAACAAGAAAAAGCCATTCAGGCAAATGGCACCGTGGCTACCAGTCAGCGAGGCCGGGCGCTTTATGTACAAGGCCCGGCGACTATCACCCGAGTCATGATGCAGTTCGGCCAAAGGGTTCGCAAAAATCAGCCTATTTTGGCTTATCGCGTAACCGCTGATACTGATCGAATTGACGATCTTGCCAGTCAGATAACCGACCTGAAAAAACAGCAAAAGCAATTGCAAGTTTTCGGACAAAGCGTTGATCAAAATAAGAATCTTTTTTCAAAAGCCGATCAATATGGCTATCAACAAGCGGTACAGACTTATTTAAACCAACGGCAAAAGGTGACGCAGACGTTATCTGGAAATGCGGCGGCGAGTGACAACCAGGCGCTTACTAACAAAAGGCAGGAAGTTAACCAGCTGCTGACAACGATAATCGCTCAGACGGCGACCGAAATCGGCCAGATTCAAGTTGCTGAAGCTGCCATTCATGGTCAAGGAAGTGTTGCCGCTGCCAATCCTTATGCTGGCTTTTATCAACATTACCAGCAGGCAGTCGCCACCGCAGATGCAGCGGAGAAGGCGGCCATTCAAACCCAAGATCTTGCCCAACTGCAAGGTCGATTAAATGATCGGCAAAAACAACTGGCTGCCTTGCAAGCACAGCAGCAAGAAAATCAACAAACGACAGGAACTGGTCAGGCCAGTGCAGAAACTTTGCTAACGACTTTGCAAACCATAACTGAACAAACGATCGTAGCAGACGCGAAACGCATCCAGCAAACCCTTGGAAAGCTTGAGGCAAAAGCCGATGACTTAAGGCACGCCAGCCAACCGCAAACCATTAAAGCACCAGTAACAGGGTTGATCTATTTTCGCCAGTCAGCGGTGGCTGATCAGCAAATCGTTGCTAAAAGACAGGTAATCGGCCGGATTTTACCTGAGCAAAATCACCAATCTTCAATCAGCTTCAACTTGAAGGTCGCAAAAAAGGACGTTTCTAGCGTTAAACGTGGTCAGCAGGTGCGTGTAAAAGTCGAACCAAATGCTGGGGACACACTTATACTTACCGGAAAAGTCACGCAGATACCATCAACAAACCAGCTGCAGCAAGGAGCCTTGCAGATAACGGTTCAGAGTCGGGTTAGTCAATCGCAACTTGCCCGGCTTCATGACGGAATAACGGTACATGCTTCGATTGTTACCGGCTCGCAATCTTCCTGGCAGGCATTGGTGCGGAAGCTTGGGGTCTAACGGCAGAAGTTTTGTGATGATGCTAAAAACCCACCGACAAACTCGCTTGTGTTGTAATTTAACATTGACTGTCAAGCGATTTTCGACTTTGACAGTAAATTCCATAAAACATGCGTCCGAAAACTGGACGCGAGATGATCCTGATTAGACTTGAATCGCTTGTGAATTCTTGTATGGATATCGATCGGCGACCAACTGTTTAACCCTTGTCCTGTTAATGCCAAGAGAATCAAGGTAATCGCGATAGTTGGCGCGGCGCCACGGATGCGTAATTGCCGGGATTTTCTTGGTTCGTTTAGGAGTTGGTGCCGCAGCTGGCGTAAGATCGAATTTGGCTGACATGAACTGTTCTTTTGGCACACAGAAAAGATCGTACACCTGGTCATCATCAGTGGTCATATAAAGTCTGCCCGTGAAGCTTTTGATGACTAAGACCTTTGTATGCGGGGGTAAATAAACCAATTCGCCATTCCGGTGTGGCAGATAGCGTTTGTTATCAAAGCGAACACAATGTCCGTGGCCGATGCTGCGTTCATTGGCAATGATCAAAATATTGTCAATTTCCTTGGGTGTTAGTTGCTTATCAAACACCGACATGCTACTTTTGATGGTAGATGCGAAGCGGTCATTGTAACGCTTGATAAAGCCGACCAAAAACCGATTGGCATCTGCGATTGTGGTGATGTTATGCAACCGCAGTTCACTTGTGAGCCGATCTTGAAAAGTCTCCGGAAGACGTTCTATACGGCCTTTGGCTTGCGGAATACTGGTGACCGAAAGTTCTGTTCCAAGTGTCTGGCAGGCATAACCGAAACGTGTAAGAGGGTTCTCGGTCGAAGGTGAGCCCTCTTTTTTGTTGCTGTTAAACACGGTGCGCCGATCCGTTAGGAATTCTGCTGGAGCGCCATAATCGCGAAGGACTTGGGCAAACACATGATAATAGCCGCTGAGTGTTTCTTGTTTGGCAAAGTAGCCGCCGACAACGTTCCCGGACTGATCATCAATGGCTGCGTGTAAGGTGGTTTTTTGAGTGCCAAACCAATACTCCCAGGAAGCATCCATTTGTACCTGTTCACCAGAATAATGTTTCCGAGGACGTTCTGGATGGGCTTTGATGTTTTCAACGACTTCGATGGCTGACAAGGTGGCTTCATCACGTTTGGATAGGAGCTTGGACTTCTTTTCTTTTTCTTTTAACTCACGCTTGACTCGGCGCTTGGTGGCTTTATGGGCTTTGGGTGACAGAATGTGGTGGTGTCTGAATAAGAGCCGGAGTGAGGATTCGGAGATGGCGATTTGTTCGGCAGTGGTTAAGAACTCGTGAAAATGGGCGATGTTGAATCCGGCATACTTGTTGGTGTACAGACGAATGATCTGGCGTTCGAGTTGCGCGTTGCGTTTGTTGGCGGGCTCACGACCGGCATTGCCATGGATAAAGCCGTCTTTGCCTTGTTGCTTGTAAAGCTTGATCAATCGGTAGATGGTTCGTTCGGAGCGCTTGAGCTTAACGGCTGCGCGTTGCACGGAGGTCTTACCATTGACCACTGCTTTGATGACTCGGTAACGTTCTTCTTCTTTCACTGTTAAGACAACCTTCTTCATGTGATTCCTCCTAGATGTATCTTCTAAGAGGTTACAGTTTTTGTGACACTTTGGCTAACTGCTTACTTAAGACAATATCGCTTGCGATCGACACTCGCTTGTGTTGTAATTTAACATTGACTTGAGCCTGAATCGTTGGTATTCTAATAGCTGGTATTGTTTGCCCCACGATAAGCCCCGGAAACTTAACGTGTTCAAACAAGCACAGAATTATGGAGGAAACAAATCGTGCGTACAACATTTTTGGCTAAGCCAGGTGAAATCGAACGTAAATGGTATGTGATTGACGCAACGGATATCGCGTTGGGTCGTCTGTCATCTGTCGTTGCTTCGATCTTGCGTGGTAAGAACAAGCCGCAATTCACCCCAAACGTTGATACCGGTGACAATGTGATCGTTATCAATGCTTCCAAGCTAAAGTTGACTGGCAAAAAAGCCTCAGACAAGATTTACTATCGTCACAGTCAGCATCCAGGTGGTTTGAAACATGAAATTGCTGGGGATCTCTTGCGGGACAACCCGGCACGTCTGGTTGAATATTCTGTTAAGAAGATGCTCCCGACCAAGAATACACTTGGCCATCAGCAATTCTTGAAGCTTCATGTCTATGCTGGGGAGGAACACCCGCATTTGGCACAGAAGCCAGAAGTACTCGACATTTCAAACTTAATCTAAGGAGGCAATTACTGTGGCACAAGTACAATACGCAGGTACAGGTCGTCGCAAGAACTCCGTTGCCCGGGTCCGTTTGGTCCCCGGCACCGGCAAGATCACGATGAACGGTAAAGACGTTCGCGACTACCTTCCATATGAAAACCTGATCACCGATTTAACTCAGCCATTTGGCATCACCGAAACCACTGGCAGCTACGACGTTCTTGTTAACGTCAATGGCGGCGGCTTCTCTGGCCAAGCTGGCGCAACTCGTCACGGCATTGCCCGTGCCCTGTTGACCGTTGATCCTGACTTCCGCGGCCCACTTAAGAAGGCCGGCATGCTGACCCGTGACCCTCGTATGAAGGAACGGAAGAAGTATGGTTTGAAGAAGGCTCGTAAAGCTTCACAATTCTCCAAGCGTTAATCATTCGATCAATATTTGGAGCATCGACACTTTCCCGAAGTTTGGGGAGGTGTTTTTTTGTGGCAAACAAATGCACCAAAGCTTTACGATGCGCTTGGATATGGATAATGGCAGTGTTTCTGACGATGAAATGACAAAATGTGTATTAGTAGGAGAGTCAGTCGATCTTTAATTAACTAACACATTCAAACACAGTTTCATGCTATAATGGTGTTTGAATGTGGGAGATGAGGATATGCGATTTGATCCTATAAGAAAAATACTAGAAACAAATAACGGGCAAGTTACTCGCCGACAAGTTGACCAGGCTGGACTTGACCCACATATACTTGTGGAACTAACTAGATCTGGAAAGTTGGAACGAGTAGATCGGGGTGTGTACATCGATCCAGCTATTTTTGAAGATGACATGTATATTTTACAGTACCGGTTTAGCAAAGGAATTTTTTTTAAAGATACAGCATTGTTTTTACATGACATGATTGATCGGACGCCGGGAACGTATGAGATGAATTTCCCGCAGGACTATCATCCAACTAAGATTGATCAGTATCCAGTCAAGGTCTACCGACAAAAAAACGCGTGGTATGAACTCGGTGTAGAACTTGTTAAAAGTCCAGGGCAGCATATGGTACGAACTTATAATATTGAACGTACATTGTGTGATATTCTAAGAACGCGCGATCGATCTGATGCAGAAACCATTCAACAAGCGATGGTATCGTTTTCAAGGATGAAGCATAAGAATTTGCATCGCTTAAGTGAATATGCGGATATTTTTAATGTGAAAGATAAGATCAGACCCTATATGGAGGTGCTTTTATGAAACTTGGCTTCAATAATGGTCAGCAGTTTAAGACAAAAGTTAGAAACCTAGCTAGGCAAAACCACATTGACCCGCAGCTATTGATGCAGGAGGTTGTGTTGGACGAGATTGTCTACAGAATTTCTAGATCAAGATATCGCGATAACTTGATTCTAAAGGGCGGGTTCTTGATTGCCTCTATGTTGGGTGTTGATACCCGTTCCACACGTGATATTGACACATCAATCAAGGGGTTGCCAGTGACTAAGGATGAGGTATTTAAGGTTTTCTCGGAAATTGCAGATATGAATGATCTTGATAGTGACATTGCGATTCAAATCATTAAAATTAATGAAATCCGTGTTGCAGCTGACTATGCAGGTTTTCGCATTCAGGTGTTGGCTAAGATCTTTGCCAGTGAGATTGTCACTAAGATTGATGTTTCAACGGGGGATGTGATTACGCCGCGTGAAATTTCGTGGCACCATCGTACCATATTCAACGATCAGGATATTACAATCATGGCATATAATGTCGAGACAATTCTATCGGAAAAGTTGGAGTCATTGGTAGCCAGAAAAGACTTGAATACAAGGCTCAAGGATTATTATGATTTGTACTTATTTGATAAAGTGCAAATTCAAAACATTGATTTTGCAACATTAAAATCAGCGTTATGGGCGACTGCTAAGCTCCGAGGAACGGAGATGTTGTTGCCGAATTACATATCAACTATTGAGTCTCTTCGGGTCAATAATAGCCTGAAAATCTTGTGGAAGAAGTATCAAGAACGTAACGAGTATGCATGCGGTATAAAGTTTGAGGCCACGTGTGATGCCGCCATTGATTTGGTTAGTCGTGCTGAGATATAGGTTGTAGAAGATGATCGAACGCACTCGCCCACACATTCAAACATAGTCCAGCATGTTTGAACGTGTGCACGTGCTCAGTTGGTCAGATAAGCGCCGCTCTGTGTCATCTAGCAAAGAGATGGTGGTCAACAACCTTGAAACTTCAATTCCTCCGAACACGGGCATATGCCGTCATTTTACACAGTTGTTATCGGAGTGTGTGTAAAACGGCGGTATATAACTTGAAAAAGTAAAAGGGTCTCTTGACCAGCCATGGTAGGGAGAATATCTCAAATTTAACAAAATTGATTTTTGATATGTAGCCTAATTCAGACAAAACAAGGGAGCATGACATGTTCACGCTTTTACTCGGTTTTCTTTTAGCTTTTAACGGTTGCGTGTTTATCGCTGCCTACTTTAAGCTTCGTGAAAACGATACTCGCGAGATACTTGAAGTTTCACCATTTGGTATCGTCCTGTTTGTCTTATTGGCAGGAGAAGTTGCTAAGCTCCTTGGCGTAAACAATCCTTACCGCCGCGCTTCGTTAGTGGGTGGCATTGTTTTGATGCCTACTTCGCTTGTCTTAATTGCGATAGGACTGGGAGAAATTATGGCTTAAGGTCTTTCATTTCGGACTTTGCTTGTAAAACGGCCATTTAGTGCCTGGTTTTTAAAATTCGGTAACGTCAAATATTTCTTGAATCGCATGGTTCATATTTGTGAAAGGATCATTTAGGAAAAGCGGTTCAGAATATCCATTTTCTAGAGCATCAGCATTCATCTTAGCTGTTTTCACCTTGTCATAAAGAAGGTCATCGTAAGGCTTTCCCTTAAAACGTTCGTAATTTGTGTTGAAGAAAGCAGGACCTGACAGAATACTGTTTAACTTAGTTGGCGTGTATGGGCGCCGGACGGATTGAAAATGCATCAAGATCCAGATTTCAAGATTGACATTTGAGAAAATGATAGACATGTTGTGTTGCATGGCGAACCTGCGACAATCCGCAATTTCACTTGGGCCTAAACTGTCTCTATCAAATACGACATAGACTTCTTCTGCCTGCTCATTGTTTTTTAGCCGCTGAACTTTTTGGAAGGCTTTTTTAAGTAGCGACATGCCACTCAGGCCAACGGAAGTGATGACCAATTTAGGTGAGTGGACGTGTACATTGGCTGCATGATACTTTCTTTTTAACATTTTGAAATAAGCTTTTTCTGACTCGCCTTCGCAGTAAATTGCGATGATCTTTTTATAAGGTATCTTCCGTGATTTTCGGGGCATCATTACTTCCTCGTTGGTGGATTGCTGGCATTTAATGCGTTGAGCATCTCGTCGACATCAATTTGCGGCAGGGAGCCGAATCGGCCTTCAATATAGCGCTTCATATATTGAACGTCATGGCGGGCTGTGTTTTTACTGTCCTTGAAATCAAAAACAGAGTAAAGCGAACTTCTGCCTTGAAAATCTTTCTCAACCAAATAAATTTGATCCGTTCGCAATTCTGAATTGAGCAGTTGCAGTTCGTGGGTGGTCAAAATGAACTGGTTTCTATTTTGCTTAGAGTTGAAGATTTCGATTAACGCTTTTGATAATTCGAAATGTAGGGAATCATCAAATTCGTCGAAGAGAATTGTTTTACCATTGCCGTTAAGATGGGCATTGATGATAGAGAGTGCAATCAGAAAAATCTTTTGGGTGCCCCGTGATTCTTGAGTAAGTGGGATTTCCTCAGTGCCAATAACGTTGCCGTTATCATCGTATTGTTTGTGGGAAGCATAGAGTTCTTTTCGAGTATCAGGAAGGTCAATCTCTGGTTGCAAAGTCGCCATGATTTTTTTGATCTCTTCCGGGAGGCTCAAAGGAATATCTCTGACTTTAACATCAACAATATTGAAGTCAGCAAAGCGAAGAAAGCGTAGAAATTCATTTTTGATTCGTTTGTCATCCATTAACTCGGTTAGCTGGTCAGGAATAATGTTCTTGCTATTGACGAAAACAAGATCCTTTTGAAACCATTCGAGAACTGTAATTGCCGCGGAAATATTTGCCTTTTGTGCATTGAAAAGAAAAAGTGAGTTCTTTTTGGTATTTGCGGCAACTTTCTTAAGCTCCTCATCCAGCACCGGATAATTTTGACCCTCCCTAGCAAAAATCGTCCGTTCAGTTGTTTTGAGAACCTGGGTTAGTTTCTCGGCAACGATTGCTTTGGAAACGTAAGAGAAGGAATATTGAAAGGTTTGATTTCCATAATTGAATTTAACTTGAAATTTGGTCGGTGTTTTGGCATTAAGCGGATTTAACCTAAATGGATTATACGGCAATGATGTAGTGATTTTATCAGGGTCGTTTAAGACCATGGATCGCATCAATTTAAGTGCATTGATGATATTTGTCTTGCCAGAGCCGTTTGGACCAATAATTATGAGATTTTTTAGCAGCGAACTGTTGTTTTCCCTGATGGTATTGGTTTCCTTGAGGCGGCTGAGACGTTCACCTGTTTCAGCTGAAAGGATCATTTCGTCTTTGATAGAAGTAGCATTCTGGACGGAAAATTCAATAAGCATGATGGTAACCCTCCTTTGTGCTTTATATAGGCAGTATATCATGGTTAGATTGAAAAGTATTAGCAGATGCATAAAAAGTGTGAACTGCAATTCGTGGCTCTTTACGTGCAACTTTTATTATCTAATTTAGCGAGATATTTATGAGAGTTATCTTCGTTATGACATTCATCAGTTCACGCTTTTATGTGTTTAATGTCATTATGGAGGTGTCTTTCAGTGTGAGATACTACAATGAGATCATGAATCATTTGCCTCATGCACTGCCGTAAAACGTTCCCTATAGCGTGACAATCACAAACAAAAATCCGCCATCCTCTTCATATTCGTAATTAACAAAGACCATGTTAAAATGATAACAAGTACGGTCTCTCAATTAACCAAAGAAGGCGGAAGTTTGAATCATGATACATTCAAAGAATATGTGATATCCCATTGCCATGCTGTACGTGATTTTCGGCGACGCGCGGTTGTCTACCAGCGGCTGAAGCACGCGCAGGGATGCGCGGCGGACCAGCGAGATCCCGTGATAGAAGAAAAGGCTGTTGAGGCGATGGTGGAGCGGTTTGTGTGCAGCGCTTATTGCAACTTGAAACGCTACATTAAAGAAGAGGATCAAGACTCGCGGCAGGCTTGGATTACTTTCATCGAACAGCAAGACGTCTTGGCTAGCTTGGAGGCAAGTGCCAGCCAGATAGTTTTGCACGACGAGTGAGTGAAGGTTAGCTGTGCTTTGTTGACGGTCAATTAGCATTCAAGTGGTCAGCATATGCCCGCTGGTGCGCCGCGCTATTGATCTGCACGGATTTTTTTCCTGTCGAAAAGTCGTAAAAGTGAACTTGCTTACAAACCCGTTAGTTACGCCTTGTGATTTGTTAGACAATTCTATTTCCAACATAAACGCCCCCTTGATAAACTGTCTGAAAGCCTGACAGCTATGGAAACAAGCATCTCTTTGAATAGCTGGCGGCTGGAAATTAAAAAAGGGGCGAAACGACATTGAAAAAAATGCTAATAGGATTGGTTGTCCTGATTGTGTTGGGATTCGGTGCCACGAAAGCTTATCAACATTTTAGCTACGGCGGTCCGAGCTACTATACGAAGATTACGGAAAATGGTAAAGAATCAAATGACAGTGAAGGCAACAAGATGTTTGACTATAAGCTGACCGGTTATGATGAGAAGGGTCAAGCAAAGCAACTTAAGTTTAAAGTTTATCGTGACCGGCCTTTGAAGATGAATGCGTACCTAAAAATGACTTACAACAAAAATCGCGGCGTTACCCGCTGGCAAAGTGTTCCGTCTAAAGATGTGCCAAAAGCGGCAAGAGAGAAATTAGATTAAGCGACTGCTCTTTGGTCAATAGCGCGAGTATTAAGAAGCGACAAGGTTTCGGTTGATGGGATTTAAAAGATCAAAGCCTTGTTTTTCTTTTGCCACGATATGCTCATTGATACACGACTGCCTCCTCATTAACAGGCGGTACACCAGCAACTTTCTTGTCGCAGCTGTCGGAACAGTCGTAGGTGCAAAAAATCAGAAGTAAAGAAAAGTTAAAGTGGCTTACAAAGACGTTAGCTTGAAAAGGTTGTTTGTTAGCCCATTATCAGGAAATGCCGGTCTAGAGCCGGTATGATGACATTATTCAAAAAAGCAAACACGCAAATGGAGGATTATCATGGACAAACAACCAGTTGTAACGGTTGAAAATGTGACCAAAACTTATGGCAAACGCGGTGAAAAGCAGACGCCAGCATTGAAAGGTGTTAGTTTCCAGGTTGAACCCGGTGAATTCGTTGGCATCATGGGGGCGTCTGGTTCAGGGAAGACGACCTTGTTGAACATTCTCAGTACGCTTGACCGCCCAACTTCTGGTGCTGTTCGCATTAAAGGCGAAGATGTGACTAAGTTAAAAGGCAATGCACTTTCGGATTTTCGGGCCAAGAAAATCGGCTTCATTTTCCAGGACTTCAATTTATTGGAGAACCTGACAGGCCGGGAAAATATTGCCTTGCCGCTGGCGCTACAGAATGTCAGTGCCAAAAAGCAACAGGCAGCGGTTGATCAAATTGCGGCAACGCTTGGCATTGCCGCGGTGTTGGATCATTATCCGACCGAGTTATCCGGCGGCCAAAAGCAACGGGTGGCCGCGGCACGGGCCTTGGTTCAACAACCGGACATTTTGTTTGGGGATGAACCGACAGGCGCCTTGGACTCCAAAGCAGCGCGCGAGTTGCTAGACACAATGGATGATTTAAATAAGAATCACGGGGTTTCGATTTTACTCGTGACGCATGATCCGTTTTCAGCGAGTTATGCAAGTCGGATTCTTTTCATTAAAGACGGGCAAATCGGATCTGAGTTGGTGCATGGGGATAAGAGCCAAGAAGCGTTCTATCAGGAAATCCTGGAAACACTTGGCACATTTCAAAAATAAGGAGCGGCATCTATGTTAAGCAAACTTGCACTTGGCGGCTTAAAGAACCGCTTCCGCGACTATGCGGTGCTATTTTCTGGACTGGTGATTGCCAGTGCCGTCTTTTATATGTTCATGGCGCTGGCAACGAACACCAGCTTCTTAAAACAAAATTCGCCGATTAGCTACACGCCGTTTATTTTTGGCTTTGGGGCAGTGTTGCTGGCGATCATTACGTTTGTCTATATTGTTTACGCCAACAGTTTCCTGCTGAGCATGCGGCAGCGCGATTATGCGATGTTTATGATGCTCGGGGCAAAAGGGCGTAAAATCGGACAGCTCATTTTTCTTGAAACAGTTGCGATTGGGATTTTCGCAACGTTTGCGGGCGTTTTAATTGGGTTAGTCGGCACCAATTTTATTGGTAAATGGTTGATTAATGCCCTGCACGCCCAAGCAACCGGCTTCTCAGCTATCTGGGTACCGGCGATTTTATGGACGTTCGGATTCTTCGTTGTCTTGTTCATTTTATCGGCGATTTACAATACGGCTAAGTTGCTAAAAATGCCGATGATGCGGCTATTGCGGCAAGCGCAAACGCCGAATCGGGTTAAACAGAAGAAGATCTTTTTCGCTTTGCAAATCGTATTAGGCTTAATTTTACTGGCGATTGGCTATTACTGTATGGGTAATGCGCTTCATATTGGCATTAAAGCCATCCCGACTGCATTGGTTACCATCGTGATGGGGACATATTTCTTATTCAACGCTGTCTTTGTGGCCTTGATTGCCTTGTTGAAGCGCAACCATTCCTTTGCTTCCAAACAGCTGCACACTTTTACATTGTCGCAATTGAGTTTTCGGATTCGCGACTATACACGGATCCTGTCCGTTGTATCCATTTTGGTAGCCTTGGCATTAGGGGCGATCACTGTTGGACTAGGGTTTACCCACGATATTCCGGTGCTGGCAAGTCAATACACCGCTTATGATTTGACGGTTGCATCACCAAATGCCCAAACGCAAGCTGAGATCAAAAAGCTGCAAGGCGTCACGGAGAAGCAGCAGTATACGCTCAAGTCAGATGCCAAAACGGTTTATATCAGCCAGCGTGCACTTGACGCTCATCCGTTAAAGGTTCAGATCCGTGATCAGAGTAGGAGTGGCAAGTTGCGCTCGGTCACGTTAACAAGCCGCAACTTTAACAAAATCGCAACGCAATACTCAGGCGCTATTGGGATCTTTATTGGTAATAACCGCGGAAAACAAATGCGGGTTGCAGATGACGCGACCTTTGCCAAACTCGGGAATGCCGAAACATTGACGACATTTAGAGTCAAAAACTTCAACCAAAATTATGACACCATTGAAAAGATTATAAACTTGCAAAATAAACAGTATCCCAAGCTGTGGGGACATGAAAGCGATCAGAAATTCGTGTCGTATTCCATTCTCAATGGGATGTACTCTGGCCTTGCCTTTATGGGCTTCTTCTTAGGGCTGTCGTTCTTGGCAATGTTGGCTTCGACCTTGATGTTTAAGATTTTATCCGGCGCTAACTACGACAAGCGCCGCTACCTGATGTTGCAGAAAATCGGCGCACGTCCCCAGGTGCTACGTCGCTCCATTCGGCAAGAAATCGGCGTGCTCTTCCTTCTACCAGGTATCGTCGGCATGATCCATGTTTTGTTCGGATTACAATTGTTCAAAATGATTCTGCAGGCACCTTATGACAACCTAATCGTGCCGTTCGGCGTATTCATCGTACTTTATGGTTTATACTATCTGATCACCACTTGGATGTATCAGAGTATCGTGATCAACAAGGATCTGGCTACTAAAGGTTAAAACTGAGACTTGGTCCCAATCAGTCAGATCAACTATTAAGGGCGTTAGTTTTCGACTTAGGAAAACTAGCGCCCTTTTCGCGGTGTCTTTCACTTAATGATAGCTTTATCGCAAGCGTTGCGTTGATGTTCAGCGACTTTTGACGGCATGCCGTTGATCGGTTGTTATCAGTGTTTCCATAAACTTCAAAACGCCTTGTTCTTCGTTACTTGTCGTCGTGGCATCAGCGATAGCGGCCACACGCGGATCGGCATTGGCCATGGCCACACCTAAACCGACTTCTTGCAGCATCTCCAAGTCATTACCGCCGTCACCGAAGGCACACATTTCGGACAAGTCAATCCCAAGCTTTTGCCCAAGCAGCGCAAGCCCTTGCGCTTTGTTCACGTTTGGACGAATCAAATCAATGTCGCCGTGACCGCTGCTAGTCGGGGTCGCAACGCCAGCCAGCGCACTGCGCAATTCAGCAACAATCGCATCTGTACGCTCCGGTGGACAGCCGATGGAGAACTTAAGGATTTTGTCGTCGAGTTCATGGTAGTCATGTAGTAACGTCAGCTTAGGATAATATTTTCGCATGATTGCCAAATGACCTGGATCCATGGTGTCCAGTGTGTAGGCGCCGGCTTGACCACTGACGGAGATTTTTAAATCAGGAATCTGTTCAAGGTGCGTTAGGATCGGATGGATAATCGAGGGAGCAAAGGCATTCAGGGCATAAATGTGGTTGACATCGCGAATGTAGGCCCCATTTTCCGCGACAAAAATGGTTTCGGGATAGTCTTTAAAGAAAGACCGTAACTGAAAGTACTGGTTGCCGCTTGCGATGACCCAATAAATGTGGCGTGCTTGCAGCTGGTGATAGAGTCGGTCGAACCAGTTGCGATCGTAGCTCATGTCATCCCGCAAGAAAGTGCCATCCATGTCGGTTGCGATTAGTTTAATCATCATCAATCCTCCGTCAGTCTTGTGCGTTGATTCCGGCAGGTGACCGTTATCAACGTTGTTAACCAGCCATTTATCATTGAAAGTTGTTGTAGTTCTGCGTTGATACTTCTATGACAATAGTACCTTATTTGCCGATGATTAAGCTAGAGCCGACTTAACTCGGAAAGGCGGCTGATAAACAATCGCATTATTCATTAACCACTTTTTCAACTAAATAAAATTTGCAAATTTGTAATAGACTATATTCAAATTAGATAGGCACAGGCAAAACTAAACGCCGTCTGGATTGCGCCCTTTTTCCTTAACCGACTGCAACATATACCTATCTTCCCCAACGGCCTGCTTAGCGCCTTGTTGCCAAAGCCGCCCATTGACGTGATGCATCAATATCTTGGCAGTCTGATGATCCACCAGCACTGTGTGTTCATGCTGCGGATCGTCAGCTAACGGTGCGTGACCTGCGCTGATCCGCGCCAGTTGTTCCGTCACATCCATCAAAAGCCGACTGCCTGCCAAAATTTCCGAAAAATGCGCGGCATGATAAGTCGTCGGTAAAGTCATTTTCATATTCCCGCAAAATTTGACGGTAATGATCTGCTTGCCTCCGCGACGCTGAATGGCATGGTCAACTAGGTGATGGGAAGCAACCCAAATGACACTGCGATGATCAGGCGCAGATAACGGAATAAACGCATAGCCGGGACCGGCAAGCATCTTCGGCAACTTTTCAGCGTTACCATGATATAATTTCGTCACGATAACTTGATGTACCGATTGCGAATAAATAGATTCGTCTTCGTGATAACGGACAAAGCTTAAAGAGGTATTCGGCAACAGATAGTTGGCAGTTGCTGTTAGCGCCAGCATTTTCCCGGACAGAAAATTGGCTGGCAAGGGAAGAATCGCAATAATTTCCCTTAGCGGCAACTGTACGCCATCCGAAACCAAAGCCTCCGCGGCAAGTCGTTTAACGAAACATTCATGTTCTTCATTTATGGCTTCGTCCATAGAGCGTTATGTATAGCTTGAATATTATCGTAAACGTTTTCAAAAAGAAAGCCAAACGACTTACCGAGTTAACATATTGGTCCGCTTTAGAACGCTATCCATAGGAAAACTATTTGACGCGCGGCATTATCCGATTACTGCCACCTCAAGACAATCAAGCCAAGTTGGTGGTGATCAAGTTATGTATAGGTTGATCCAGCGTGAGCGGTAAACGTGAGACATCAAGTTAGGCGGTGGATAGTTGATCAGGCACAATGATCTTAGGATCGTTGTGTTTTTGTTCGCCGATCGATTTCCGTGACGCAGATGATGCCGTTAAAATTATCCGACTTAAAAATAAACAGTCGTAACCTCTCGCAGTCATTGAACTGACAAGTAGGTTACGGCTGTTTTATGATTTCCAATCACTAATGTTCAGGCAAAATGCTCTAAACGGTTAAAGGCAAGTACATGATCCGATCCATGTAATGCGGTCGGTGGAAGAACCAGCCTTCTTCACGATAAGCCTTTGCGCCACTTTCGAAGATAAGGAGCAACTCATTTTGATCAGGGTTAAAGCTGATTTCCTCAACTGAGTTCGGGACATTGATCATTTTATCGCCAGCTTTTGGGGATTTAAAATCTAACTTTTCCCACCCTTTATCCACGGCCATTCGGATCCAGATTTTGCCTGGCGCACTGCCGTTTGACTGGCTAAACAACGTCACGCCATCTTTGGCAATGGCAACGCCTTGCAGTCGATCCCACGCAGGATTGTAAGAGTTGATGATTTTCTTTTTGATGAGGGTTTTGAAAAGAATGTCTAACATTTGGGTCGTGCTTTTATGTTGCGTCTGCGGGGCGAGGTCGGTGACGATCTTGTCAAACTGTTTTTGTGTGATCGCATTTGGCAGGTTCTCGTCATTCAATGGCAAGGCAATCAGCGAGCGGCCAGTGGTTTTTTTGCCGTACTTCACCAAGACCAATTGATGGTTGTAAAGGGTCATGGCCGAGGTGCGGTTAGCCAGGTGGAATGGAATCCGCGTCGAGGCCAGCGGTGCCTGGTTGACTTGCGGCTGATAGGCGTCAATTTCGCGTTGTGCGGCATAACTGATCCCGGCACCGCCTGCTTTCGAATTGTCATCCGACCAAAGCAAACGCTGCTTGTCGAGATCGTAAGTAATCCCGCCGACATGTGCCTTGGAGCGCAAAATAAGCGTCTTATTGTAACGACCGGTTTTGGCATCAATTTCGATAATAATGGAGTTTAGCCGATGATCACCATCATACATGCTGACATAGAGCGCTTTTTTAGACTGAGTAACCCCTTGTGGCACCCAGTTAGTTCCAAAGGCCGCTTGCCGGGTTTTGTTGTCGATTGACCACGCGCCTCGCAACCCCGGGATCACCGCCATCTTCGTCTTCTTTGCCAAGTGCACACTAGACGACGGTTGCCGAATTTCGGTAATTCGTTTTTGTGCTTCACTTTCAGACTGCAAAGGCCGTGGATCCGCCTCCCATTTTTTGACGTCGGCAGGTTGATCAACCAGTTGCTGATAATGATAGTGGTCAATTAGCCACCACCCGCCGATAGCAAGCACTGCCACGCTCACAAGGGTTCCGATTGTCACCCAAATCCATTTTTTCAAAACACTCCGCTCCTCAGCTTTAAGATTGCTAATAAACATCTTTATTTATTGATGCCATAGTGGCGAAATCAAGTCAAACATTTTGCTGTAGCAGCACTTCGCCTTGATTTTTAGTTAATGGTTAGGATCAAATGTATTGAATAAATTTTTCCGAAAATGATTTTATTGTTCTGGAAAAGACTGATTGATAGTTGATGTTGGTTGTTCCGAGCTTTTTGCTAGAACCTCACAATTCCTCTGTGCCATAATGAAGTTGTTGTTGCAAACTATGTGCCAAACACAAGGAGGAATGATTGATGTCTGATGTTAAGTACCCGCAAACCATTGACCAGCTTAACCAATTGATTGCGGATTTGATGCAGCTTCAAACAAATGTGCAACAGATTCACTGGTATATGCGCGGGCATAACTTCTTTCGTCTTCACCCATTGATGGATGATTACAAAGATCAACTAGCCGAAGCGTTGGATGCAATTGCAGAGCGGCTCATTGCTTTAGGCGGCTCACCGTATGCGACCACCCATGAGTTTATCGAACATACTGGGTTGCCTGATGAAAAGGTGGCGTTTGGCCAGTACACGCTGGTGGAGTTAATGCAACGTCTCGTTAAGCAGTTTAAGTATTTGGCTGACCAGTATCAGAAAGCCATTGAAATCACCGATCAAGAGCGCGACTTTCCAACTCAAGACATGATCAACGGGTACAAAGAAGAAACGGACAAAAACATTTGGATGTTAAATGCCTACTTGGGAAAAGGCCCGCTGGATGACTAATTTGCCATAGCGGCTTTTGATAGTGACGACATAAAAACGCCGGCATGCGTTCCACACGTTTATGGTGGAAGGTATGTCGGCGTTTGACGTTATGTGGTTTTATTGGCGTAAATCTGGTTGAATTTGACGAATAGAAAACAGCTAACCATGGCAGAAACGCGCAAGGGTTAAATTGTTAACGCTCCCTGTTTCGGCATAATCCGATCCAGTGTCCATTGCATGGTTTGGCGCCGCTGTCCAGTCAACAGCCAAACGGTCAGCCCGATCATGACAACTTCCACAATGGCTTGGAATAAATAAACCGTTATTGATCCGGTGATTGAAGCTTCGGTGTTGCTGACAACCATGCTAAGAATATCGACCGCCGCGTGGACAAGCATCGGGATACTAAAGGAGCCAACGTAAAGATAAACGGCGGCGATAAACCAGCCGAAGACAACGGCAAACTGAATCTGCGAAAGTGTATCAAACCAATTTTGTTCCCCCAAAACATTAATCAGGTGGGAAGCACCAAACAACAGACCACTTATGAAGATGCTGCCCGATAATGCCAACCGATGTCTGCCCAACCAGACTAGCAGCAAAGTTAAGACCATATAACGGTACTCCCATTCCTCAGCAATACCCGGTTCAAGTCCTTGAGCAAACCAGTTAAAGGTTAGAGGGTTTGAATGCCAAGACCAGATGAACAGGCTTTGAAACGAATCGTTCGTGCTAAAAGCATTCCAGAGCGTAAAGTAAATAATAAAGACAACCAGAATAATCAAGACACTGGCTTGCATATTCGGGTTGAACCGCCAGCTTGGGAGCGGCAGGCCCCACTGATGCATCGCGATGGCGCCGACTAGCACTGAAACAATCGCTGCCAAAACGCCTGCTTCAGCAAAGCTCCAAAGCGGCGAAGCAAAAGCTGATTTAGTCAAGCCTTCAGTAAAAGTTGTTCCTGCGTAAATAACCATAAACGCAACCAGCATCGTGGTGATAACCCGCGTCAAATAATGCTGGTCCGGCGTGAATAGAACTTTTGCAAATGGAACATGAGCCAGTAAAATCAGCACCGCGATCAGAATCAAACTTAAATTGCCTGGCAAAACCCGCAAGAATTGCTGACCGCTGTAGAAAACAATAAGCGGATACACAATAAGTTGAATCAAAACAGCCAGCAGCTTGAGTAAGCGACTGATCCAGTGCTTGGGTGCCGAAATGGCGCTGACCAGTAACAAGCCACCTTCGATAATGGTTAAGACAAGCGCCCATAACCAGAACTGTGTGCCTTGGGCCGCTAGTAAATAACCGGCTGTTAATATAAGTCCCTGGACAAAGTACCACCAAAACCAGGGGGAACTGTATGCTTTCATGTGATTAAATACCTCCTGTTGTTGTTGGTATAAATGGTAGCACAAGTCTGTAGAAGAACGGTAAAATTAGGCATTGAATTCTTTATATTAAACATAGCGCCATGTGTTAGTAACCGTGTCGAAGCGTCATATTTATTAAAATATTTAACTACTTTTTGATCTTTGAATGCCTTGCTAGATCAAGAAGACGGTGCCAAATTAGCCAAGAACTTCAGTGCCGACTATCATTATAAAATATTGAATATAATAACTTTATTAAACGTTATTTTTGGGTTATGATGTAGGCTGTTACAACATATTTTGGAGGAGGGCTAAGATGATACATTACGGCCTTATCGGTACTAACCAGGCAACCGACGATTTTGTCCAGGCGGCGAGTATGACAAAGAAGTGGGAGCTTGGCGCTTTGTATGCTAATGATGTTGATCAGGCTGACAAATACGCTAATAAGTATGGTGCAAACCAAACTTTCTTCGACCTTGCTGACTTTTTTAAAAATGGCAATTTCGACACGGTTTTCATTGCTTCTCCTAATGCTGAACATTTTAGCCAGATTAAGCAAGCGATCGAGGCCGACAAGAATGTCATTGTGCAGCCACCAGCGTTAACCAATCCAGCTGAGTTCTCGGAAGTCGAGAAACTTTTGCTGGATCATCCCCGTGTCTTATTTTTTGAGGGAGCCTACCCAATTCATATGCCGAATTTCAAAAACATTGAAGCGGCTGTTGGCAAGATGGCTATGGTTCAAGGCGCAACTTTCGTGTCAATGCGTGAACGGCCGGCATACGATGCTATTTTAGAGGGCGGCAAACCTGAAGGATTTACTTTGGAATCCTATGGGGGCGCTTTACAGCAACAGGGGATTTATGCAGTTTATGCTGCATTAAAGCTGTTTGGTCGGCCAAGCTCAGCAACGTATTTTGCCACCGCTGTTGAAACTGGCGTTGATGGTGCGGGTGTTGCCTTTTTGCAATATGACCATTTTTACGTAACGCTTCACTTCGGATTTATCACCGATTCATATATGCCAACGGAAATTAACGGTCATCATGAGCTTATTCAGGTTGATGATCTAACCGAAATCCATCTGGTTCAGCATTATGACGCGCAAAAGAAAATTACCCCGCTGATGACGGCGGATTATACGTATCATTTTACTGGCGAGCTGTTAGACTTCACCGAGATTTTGGAACACCCATTTAAAGCCGAAAACCGAAAGCAATACGGGGAATGGTTGCAACTGGCAGAGGATGTCAATAACTTGGTGTATCATTTACGCAAAATGGTTGGCATCAAGTTTCCCACTGATTAGTAACGGTGCGCCATTTCGATGTTTTAACATTTGTGGATGGCAAAGATGAATGGCCCCCGCGTGACAAGTTTATTTATAATGTTGGGGTTCATGATTTTGCTGATAGTGTGGATATGTTATATTAAGTTTGTGCTATATGAGAATAGCTATTGTTATATCGTAATGTTTGGCTTGGGGAACGGATGAAAATTGAAGGATCCTAAATAGTTGAGCATATGTCGCTTTGTCTATATTATTGTGGGATGGTGAAGAACAAAATGATTTTTTTTCTAGATGAATATCTGTTACAGAAAAACTCGAGCGTTGAGCATGCAGCAATCAAACGTTTGGCGCTGTTCAAACGATTCAAACAACCGGCAGTCATTTTGACCCGTGACTTTGACCGTTTGAGCGTCCGCACCCTTAAAAAGATGAATATTGCGTCAACGGATGTGTTGAATATGTTTGATTACTTTCAGCATATTCCGAGTGATATGCCGGAAAAATCGGTATTGAATGATGAAATGAATTTGCCGACGCTTGACGAGGTGTCAGTTGATGCTAATCAAAGCCAGGTGACAGATGGTGATCGGCTTCGACGCCAAGTGGGTTACATACCAGAGACATATGGGCGCGTCTTTTACCAGAATTATTTGGATGATCAAGGCAATGAAGTTGAACGCGATTTATGGGATGCCCGAGGCTTTAGATCTGCTACACAGTATTTTGGCCGTGATGGTCTGCTGACGTTTGAACGATACTATGATTTGCATGGCAAGTCGGTTATTGAGATTTATTACCTAGGTAACAAGGCGGACAACATGCGGCCTTCGCGAGTCGTCTTGAAAGGCGAGAGCATTTTGAAGGATCGTGAGTTTGATGATCTGGATGGCTTATTTACGTATTTCTTAGATGAATTGGCGGATGCAGATCCGGGCGAGACAATCTTCATCAGTGATCGTCCGGGTGTCGGCGTATTACCACTGAAGAATATGCAGCAACCTGCCAAAAAGTTTATTTATATTCCAATTAATCACGTCATGAACAATGGCAATCCGCAAACAGATCCTTTAGATGGATTCCTGAAGCCTGCATTTGCTGATCCGACCAAGACCGATGGCTTCATCGTTCAGACACCAAGTCAAAGGGATGCCATTGCGAAACGGTTCCCAACTGCTAAAGTGACGGCTATTCCGGCGGTAACAGTCGATCCAAATGAGTTGCCGCACGACGCATCGAAAGCTACGACCAGCCCTGACAATAAGAAATTGATGTATGTTGGTCGCATAGCTGAAGAACGGCAGCTTGATCAGATGATCCGAGCATTGGATCTGGTTAACAATAAGGTTGCTGGCGTCGAACTGGATCTCTATGGTTATGGTGATCCTGACTATCAAAAGAAGCTTGAAAATTTGGCTAAGGATCTGAAAGTCGATAAGCAGGTTCATTTCAAAGATTACGTGACGGATTTGGATGAGCGTTATGGTCAATACACGATGTTGCTGAATACTGCTGCTACTGATGGGGGTCCCCTGTCTATGCTGGAAGCTCAGGCGCATGGTCTGCCGGTTATCAGTTATCGTTTTCACTACGGTCCCAGCGATGAGATTGCCAATAAAGAAGACGGTTATTTGGTTGCCAAAAATGATTTGGCGATCATGGCTAATCTCATTGTTGATTTATTGCAGCAGCCGGAGAAACGGGCGGAATTTGGCAAAAAAGCACTTGAAAATGTCAGCCAACGTTTAGATGAAGCCAAGGTTTACAAACAATGGCAGCAGGTTTTAGGTCTGTAATGGAGGTCAGGTCATGTATTATTTTTTAAATGAAAACATGCAGTTCGCTAAATCAGGCATTGAAGGTGCGGAAATTCAGCGACTAAACTTATTCAATCAGCATCAGGTGCCGGCAAAGATCGTCACCCGTGTTTTTGCTATGAATTTGCACGATGTGACTGCTGATGCCAAGATCAGTGATGATCACTTCGTTAATCTGTTTGATTATTTCTGTGGCACAACCAACGTTGAAAAGAAAGTGACAACGGTTGACGATGTTGTTCCTATCGGTGACAATATCACCCAGAAGTCGGAGAACAACAAGATTACTTATCTGAAGAACAACAAACTTTATCAAATTGCGTATTTACGTCAAGGTGCAGCTAATCCGCGTGAAATCAGTAATGTTCAGTATTTTGATGCAACGGGTCGCACCATCAAAATGAGCTGGTGGGATTCACGGGGCATCCTTTGCTTAAACCAATACTTTGATAACGCGGGGAATATTTTTCAGGAACATTATCTAGATTTAGATGGCAATGTTAAAATTGAAAAATTGCATTATCTCAATCGGGCAAATAAGGATAAGTTTTCCTATAAGCTAGACGATTTTGAGGGCGTAGATTATCTGTTTGACGGCATACATGATTTAACGCGGTTTTTCTACGACCAGCTGAACAAAGTCGACGGCGGATACAATGTGTTTATTAGCGATCGGACCACTGAAACAGGTTGGGGGCTGCGGCATATGGAGACGCCGGCATTTAAAGTGTTCCATCTGCATAACAATCACTTGGCTGATGACAAAGATATCATGCATGATCGGTTGAACAACTTCTATGCAAGTTCATTAAACAACTTGGACAGGTGGGATGGCATTATTGCGCCATCTGCGCAACAAACCAAAGATGTGGCAGCACGCTGGGGAACTAAACCGCCAATTTTTACGATTCGGGTTGCATTTGTTAGGGCTGCGGATGTTGAAGCCAATAAAGTACCTTTTACACAACGCGAAAATAATCTGATTGTGCACGTTGCACGCTTGGCCACAGAAAAACAACAAGACAGTTCTATCAAAGCATTCGCAAAGGTACTCAAGGTCATTCCTGATGCTAAGCTTGAGTTGTGGGGTTATTCTAATGGCGATATGGGGGACAAGATGCGCGCGTTGGTCAAGAAAATGCATCTGGAGGATAGCGTTCTCTTCAAAGGATATACCAGTAATATTGCCGAGGTTTATAACCGCGCACAAGTCGGACTGTTACCATCCAGAGCTGAAGGCTTTCCGTTAACGTTGATCGAAGCTCAGTCGCATGGGTTACCCATGATCGCAAACGATATTCATTATGGGCCGGCAGACATTCTCGAAGATGGTAAAAGCGGCATTCTGACTAAAAACGGCGATATTGATGGCTTGGCAGACGCCATCATTGATTTGCTTACGCATAAGGACAAGCTGGCAGCCTTCAGTGAGGAAGCTTATCAAAATGCGTTGCGCTTTACGGACGATAATACGTTTGAACAATGGCAGACGCTGTTCGACTACGCTGCGAAAAAGCGTGCGAAAGTGTTGGCAGCAGAAGCACTATAATTTCAAAATTTAGGAACCCTTAGAATTGAATTGTTAACGTATGGAAGAGATGGCGATGACCATCTCTTTTTTTACCTTAAAATTTGAGGCGAATGAGTAAGCAACTAGAATTCGAAAGCAGCTAGATTGAATGCATCAAGAATTCCAGATAGTCAAAAAGTTGGAAAAATAACATTCAGTTAAGATTCTGATATTTTAGATTTTGAAATATTAATAATTATAAAATAGTGGCGTTAATGGATTTTTTAAGAATCTTTGAGAGCTCAAAAAATCGTAAAAGGTTCATAAATGGCCAATAAAAGGCTGCTATTGTCAACTTTTGGCAATATTTTTTAAAGTAAATAACACGTTGTCAAAATACTAAAAAATCTTTTTATAACATTGGAGTTGTGATGGTATGAAAAATGTTATAACATGTGAATGTGTCAAAATAACAGGCATAATATCTGGGGGTGATCGTAATTACAGGCAAATGAATAGTGACTTGCCTGTCATCAAATTTTAAGCGAAACCACAAATGCAATCATCAAGCTGTCTGACGTATACCAGCTCTTGGGTGGGTTGCTGTGGGCTTGCTGATCGCCAAATGCTAGCAATATTGGTCATTCTAGAACGCCAATACCTGACTAGCCTTTTTCGGATTTTAAAACATCACGTAAGACTAATGGTGGTCGGCCGGCTTAAGTCGGTATTTCAGCAGCTTTTGTAAAAAATGGTAAATCGAACTTGAGACTCGATTTTGCCACTGGACCACAGATTTATGCGACATCGTTTTCACATTTTTAATCAAGAATGTGGTCAATGGTGTCCCAATTTTTTAATTAAGTGGGGCGAGCAAATGGAAAAGTTCAATAAAAAGCAGAGGCTCGTAAAGAAAAATACGAACTTCAAAATGTATAAGGCGGGGAAGCGTTGGGTATTTGCTTATAGTATCCTTGCGTTCTTAGCCGGCGGTGCTGGCGTCGCTATTTCTGAATCGGCGCCGGTTCATGCGGACTCGAATGTTGAGCAGTCCATTGCGGCAGCGGCGGCACTCAGCAATACTTCGACGCCAACATCATCTGTTGCACAACAATCAGCAGCTTCCAGCGCGCAGAGTCGTGCGCCGCAAAGTGCGGTTGCCCAACAGAGTCAGGCTAATGATGCTGCAATTCAGGCAAGCGTTCAGGTAGCTTCCCAGGCACAAGCGGCTGCACCAAGTTCAGCAGCTGCTACCAATGTGCAGACACAAAGTACGGCGTCACAGGTGCAAACAGCAACGACTCCGGCATCTGCGTCGGCTTCATCAGCAGCTGCAAGTTCAGCAACTGCAAACCCAGCAGCCGCAAGCTCGGTTACGCTGGCTTCGGGGTCTGTCGCGAGTGATAGCGGTGATTTTCCCAAATCGCTGACCATGGATCAAAATGGCGATAAGTCTGTTTTGATGACTGCCAACAACTTGACGATTCATGCGGGGGACGCAGCTTTCAAGAGCGCCTTTCCTGACAATGCGGTCGCGAGTGCTGCAACACAAGGCGAACAACTTGTAACCTTTGACTTAGGTAATGGGGTGACGCTCAGTGCAAGCTTAGCGGAAGGTGTCATTGACTATTCACAGACAACCGATGTCGGGGATGGCGCGTTTCATGGACCATTTGCGGCGATCACGCCTTTACCTAAGATCAGCACAGAGCTTGCCAAGCAAGTTGGTCGTCCAGAGACAGATGCCAATATTCCAGTATGGAACAGTGTTGAAGACTACAACAAGCCGGGTACGTATGCAGTTGTTTATACCGTTCAAGCTGCACAGGCAACCGGTGCGACAGAATTTGTCGGAGCCTTTACTGGGTATTTCTTTATTCGGGTTATCCCAGCTGCAGACACAACGAAACCAACGTCTGATGCTTCTACAGCAAGCACTTCAGCAAGCCAAGCAACGGTGACGGCAAATTCCGCCGCTGATATTGCAAGCACGGCAAGTACAGCTGCCAGTTCTGCGTACGCCTATACCTCTGGTGCTGCATCAAGACATCCAGATAACAAGGACCTAGCAGATCTCAATAGTGTTGCGTCTGCTGCTAACACTAAGACAGCAGGGCTTGCGTCAGCAGCAGCTAGTGACGCTGCAGGCGCTAAGGGACTGGCTACTTCGGTTGCGGATGCAAATAAGGCGGTTGAGAGTGCAGTTGCTCAAGTAGACGCGGCCAATAAAGCCGGCGACTATGATGCTGCTGGTTCGTATGCTAACGAAGCAGCAAAAGCAGCAAGTAACGCCTCGTCACTTGCTGCCAAAGCAAACGAACAAGCTGCAAAAGCTTTGCAAGAAGCTAATGATGCATCTGATGCCGCCAAGGTTGCAACCGATGCTATGAACAAAGCTAAGACAATTGCCGCAGCTGCAGATGCAAAAGATTTTGCAAGTAATGCTAAGAAATCTGCAGAAGCGGCATCGGATTCAGCAAGTCAAGCAAGCACTGACGCTAAAAAGTATCCTTCCGATACCTTGATTTCTAATGCGGCAAGTACCGCATCTTCTGCAGCGGCTAAAGCGTCTGATGCTGCAACTCAAGCGTCTGATGCAGCAAAGAATGGCAATGAATCTGCTGCTTCCAATGCAGCGAGTGACGCGGCGAGCGACGCAAAAATTGCTTCTGATGCAGCTGCCACGGCTCATAGCCAGGCAAATGCCAATGAGGCGCGAGGCTATGCTGACAATGCTAAAGCTTCTGCAAATCAAGCCTCGACATCTGCAAGTCAGGCAGATGATTTTGCCAAAAAGTATCCTTCTGATGCGAAGGTTTCCGCGGCTGCTGCCAAAGCAGACACCGCTGCCAAGGTAGCTTCTGATGCAGCTAAGGCTGCTGATGAAGCCGCTTCAAAGACCGATCCGCATACTGCATTCAGTCAGGCTGCTATTGCTTCCCAAGCGGCCGCAACTGCATCTGATGCAGCGGCTGAAGCGGCAAAAGCAGCGTCTGCAGCATCAGATGCGAACAGCAGTGCTGCCGTTACCGATGCCGGAAAATTTGCAGATGCAGCTAAGAAGTCTGCAGATGATGCTGCTACCTCCGCTAAGCAGGCAGGATCAACGAAAGATAAGTATCCAAGCGATCCACTGATTGTTCATGCTGCGGATACCGCAAGCAGTGCTGCAGCTAAAGCTTCCGATGCTGCTACAGCGGCCGCAACCGCCGCCAAGAACGGCAACGTTTCCGGAGCATCTGACGCGGCTAATCAGGCTGCTGGATTTGCAAAAGATGCTTCCGATGCTGCAAGCTTGGCTACAAGTGAAGCTAATGTGGTGCGAGCAAAAGAATTGGCTGGTCAGGCAAAGAATTCTGCTGACCAAGCCGCGGCCTCTGCGACTAAAGCAGAAGGTTATGCAAAACAATATCCTTCCGATGCTGCAATTTCTAAAGCCACAAGTACTGCGACCTCTGCCGCCGCTGTTGCATCCACTGCAGCAAGTGATGCAGCAAACGCCGCAAAGAGTGGTGATGTGCCAACCGCACTTGAGAAGGCTTATGAGGCTGCCAATGCTGCTCAGGTAGCTAGTGCAGCTGCCAGTGACGCTGCGAAGGCAGCTACTGCATACGGTGACGGTGGCAATGATAGTGGCGGCAGCACTTCTAATTCGCAGGCAGGTATCTATGCCGATGCTGCTCGAAAAGCTGCCAATGCCGCATCTGATTCTGCAAAACAGGCGGAAGCAAATCACAACAAGTACCCTTCTGATAGCACTGTCTCTACTGCAGCAAGCACAGCAAGTTCAGCGGCTGCCGACGCTGCAAAAGCAGCTGATGCTGCAAGTGATGCTGCCAAAACGGGGGATGTTGCAAAAGCAAGTAATGCCGCAAGTACAGCAGAAAGTGATGCGCGCATTGCTTCCGATGCTGCTAACACAGCGGCTAAAGCTGCAGAAGCTGCAAGTCAGGCTGCTTCTAAGGCTGCCAGTGATGCTGCCAAAGCAGCGGCAAATGATGCTGCCAAGGCCAGTGACGCAGCCAAGAATGCTTCAAACGATGCCGCTAACAACAAGTCTGATGCCAATATCCAAAGTGATGCAGACAAAGCAAGCGCGGCAGCAAGCCAAGCAAGCACTGCAGCAGCCAAAGCAAGTGATGCCGCAAGCAAAGGCGATAGTTCTACGGCTTCAAAAGCGGCTGCGGACGCTTCGAACGCTGCCAAGACAGCAAACGACGCAGCCAGTGATGCTGCATCGCGTGCTGCAAGCAATGCTGCAAAGGCCGCAGCCGATGATGCCGCAAAGGCAAGCGACGCGGCAAAGAGTGCAGCCAGTGATGCTGCCAACAATAAGTCTGATGCCAATATCCAAAGTGATGCGGATACGGCAAGCACAGCAGCTAGTGCCGCAAATTCAGCAGCTGCAAAGGCAAGTGATGCCGCAAGCAAGGGTGACAGTGCAACTGCCTCAAAAGCGGCCGCGGATGCTTCAAACGCCGCCAAGACGGCACGTGACGCAGCCAGTGACGCTGCATCACGCGCAGCAGCCAATGCGGCGAAGGCAGCGGCAGATGATGCTGCCAAAGCCAGCGACGCAGCTAAGAAGGCTGCGAGTGACGCTGCAGGCAACAAGTCTGATGCCAATATCCAAAGTGATGCAGACAAAGCAAGCGCGGCAGCAAGCCAAGCAAGCACTGCAGCAGCCAAAGCAAGTGATGCCGCAAGCAAGGGCGATAGTTCTACGGCTTCAAAAGCGGCTGCAGACGCTTCGAATGCTGCCAAGACAGCAAGCGACGCAGCTAGCGATGCTGCATCACGCGCGGCAAACAATGCAGCAAAAGCAGCGGCAGATGATGCAGCCAAAGCTAGCGATGCAGCTAAGAAAGCTGCGAGTGACGCTGCGAACAACCCGTCTGATGCCAATATCCAAAGTGACGCGGACAAAGCAAATGCAGCAGCAAGCCAGGCAAGTACAGCAGCAGCCAAGGCAAGTGACGCTGCAAGCAAAGGTGACAGTTCCACGGCTGGCAAAGCAGCCAATGACGCTTTAAACGCTGCAAAGACAGCGAATGAAGCCGCAAGTGATGCTGCATCACGCGCAGCGAACAATGCAGCAAAAGCAGCGGCAGATGATGCAGCCAAAGCTAGCGATGCGGCCAAGAAGGCTGCGAGTGACGCTGCGAACAACCCGTCTGATGCCAATATCCAAAGTGACGCGGACAAGGCAAATGCCGCGGCAAGCCAGGCAAGTACAGCAGCTGCCAAGGCGAGTGACGCTGCAAGCAAAGGCGTTAGTTCTACGGCTTCAAAAGCGGCCACGGATGCTTCGAATGCTGCCAAGGCAGCGACTGACGCGGCTAGTGATGCTGCATCACGTGCAGCAAGCAATGCCGCTAAAGCTGCAGCCGATGACGCAGCCAAAGCGAGTGATGCTGCTGCCAGTGCCGCTTCAAATGCTTTTGATAATCCGTCAGATGCCAATATCCAAAACGATGCAAATAACGCAAGCGCTGCAGCAAGCACAGCAAGTTCAGCAGCTGCCAAAGCGAGTGATGCCGCTCGTAATGGCGATAGTTCGACAGCTGCTAAAGCGGCCACGGACGCTTCAAACGCAGCTAATGCTGCAGTGAAGGCTGCGAGTGACGCTGCATCGCGTGCGGCAAACAATGCCGCATCCGATGCTCACAAATCGGCTGACGCAGCCTCTGATTCAGCGAGTCAGGCAAGCGACTTTGCAAATAATTATCCTGACAATGCTGCTGTTTCAAATGCTGCCAAGAAAGCGGCTGATGCCGCAGCCGATGCTGCAAAAGCAGCTAAAGATGCTGACAGTGCTGCCAAGAACCATGATGCAGCTAGTGCTTCTGAAGCGGCCAAACGCGCAGCAAATGCTGCCGCGAAAGCAGCAAATGCTGCAAACGACGCAGCAAAAGCAGCACAACGAGCTTCTGAAGCAGCTTCTCAGGCAGCTACAGAATATGCTGATGATGCGCATAGTTCAGCAAACGATGCCGCAGCCGCTGCAAGCCAGGCAAGCGATTACGCCAACAAGTATCCTGATGATGCGGCTGTTTCAACTGCTTACAAGAAAGCTTCTGATGCTGCGACCGATGCCGCCAAAGCTGCTCAAGCAGCTGACAAGGCAGCTAAGAGTGGTAATGTTTCAGACGCATCTGATGCAGCAAGTCGTGCAGCGGACGATGCGTTGAAAGCATCCAATGCCGCAAACGACGCGGCCAAGGCTGGCGCAAAAGCCTCTGAAGCAGCATTGAATGCTGCAAAAGGTTACGCGGATAATGCACACAGTTCAGCGAATGATGCTTCCGACTCAGCAACTCAGGCTAATGATTATGCAAGCAAGTATCCTGACGATTCTGCTGTTTCAAATGCTGCCAAGAAAGCATCTGACGCTGCAGCTGATGCGGCCAAGGCTGCTCAAGCCGCTGACACAGCTGCCAAGAGTGGCAATGTGGCGGAAGCATCCGATGCAGCAAGTCGTGCCGCGGCTGATGCTGTGAAGGCATCTAATGCTGCAAGCGATGCAGCCAAGGCAGCCGCCAAAGCTTCTGAAGCAGCATTGAACGCGGCAAAAGGTTACGCGGATAATGCACACAGTTCAGCGAATAATGCTTCCGACTCGGCAAACCAAGCTAATGATTATGCAAGCGAGTATCCTGACGATTCTGCTGTTTCAAATGCTGCCAAGAAAGCATCTGACGCTGCAGCTGATGCGGCCAAGGCTGCTCAAGCCGCTGACACAGCTGCCAAGAGTGGCAATGTGGCGGAAGCATCCGATGCAGCAAGTCGTGCCGCGGATGATGCTTTGAAGGCTTCTAATGCGGCAAATGATGCAGCCAAGGCAGCCGCCAAAGCTTCTGAAGCAGCATCGAACGCAGCAAAAGGTTATGCAACCGATGCTCATAGTTCTGCAGATAAAGCAGCAGATTCAGCAAAACAGGCTGCCAACTACGCGAATGAGTATCCTCAAGATTCGGATGTTTCAACCGCGTATAAGAAAGCTTCAGACGCAGCGACCGATGCCGCCAAAGCTGCTCAAGATGCTGACGTGGCTGCTAAGAGTGGCAACGTTGCTGATGCGTCGAACGCGGCAAGTCGTGCAGCAGATGATGCTGTAAGGGCTTCCAATGCAGCAAATGATGCGGCCAAGGCAGCAGCCAAGGCCTCTCAAGCTGCATTGAACGCGGCTAAGGATTACGCAGCTAACGCCCACAGTTTTGCAAATCAGGCATCTGATTCAGCAAATCAGACAAGTGATTACGCTAATAAGTACCCTGATAATGCAGTTATTGCTGATGCGCTCAAGCAGGCGTCCGCTGCCGCCGCTGATGCTGCCAAAGCGGCACAAGATGCTGATACAGCTGCCAAGACTGGCGATGTATCAGCTGCCTCAAACGCAGCAAGTCGTGCTGAAGCCGATGCTGTGAAAGCAGCCAATGCGGCAAAGGATGCCGCGAAGGCCGCTTCGTCAGCCGGCGATACTGGCACAAGCACAGCCGCAAATGGTTATGCCGATGCTGCAAATAAGTCTGCTAAAGATGCAGCTGATTCTGCTAAGCAAACTGGTTCATATGCAAATGAATATCCAAATGACAAGACGATTGCGGACGCAAACAAGACTGCTTCCGATGCTGCCAGTCATGCGGCTGATGCTGCCAAAACTGCTGAACAAGCAGCTAAAGCAGGCGATGCAAGCAAGGCTAGTGATGCAGCGAATGTAGCAGCTAGTGATGCCAAGACGGCAAGTGATGCGGCACGGACAGCTGCTCAGGAGGCAGCTAACAATGCTGCCAAAGCTGCCGCCAACGATGCCGCGAAAGCAAGCGATGCCGCGAAGAATGCTGCAAATGATGCGAAGAACAACCCTTCTGATGCGGCCATCAATAGTGACGCCGCTAAAGCGAGTGATGCCGCCTCAAACGCAGCAGATGCTGCCGCTAAAGCGAGTGATGCAGCATCTAAGGGTGACGCATCTGCAGCTTCTCAAGCAGCAAGTGACGCAGCTCAGGCAGCAAGTACAGCAACCGACGCGGCGAATGACGCCGCCTCTAAAGCTGCTAGCAATGCTGCTGCGGCGCAAGATTATGCTGGCGCAGCAGCCAAGGCTGCAGAAACTGCTAAACAGTCCGCGGCCTTGGCCTCTGATGCAGCAGCATCCACTGCCGCTATTGCAAAGAATGATCCGAATAATAAGCAAATCGCATACTTGAATACTGATGCATCGACAGCTAGTTCAAATGCTGCATCTTATGCAACAGATGCCGCGACCAATGCAAATTCAGCCAAAATTGCTCAGTCCTTAGCTGGCGTCTTTAAAGAAGCTGGCAAGGCTGATGAAGCTGCTAAGTACACAGCAGCTGCTAAGCGGTACGCCGATGCTGCGATTGCTGATGCTAACAATGCTGCAAATGCGGCAAGTCGTGCTGAAGCTGATCGCGATCTTGCTAAGGATCTGGCTACTCAAGCTAACAATGGTGCACTTCCTGATACTAATGGCAATGGTAGTGGTACGAATAGCGGTGGCAATAATGCCAATGGTAACGGGAATGGTACAAATGGTTCCGGTAGTAATAGCAATGGTTCTACTAGTGGCAACGGTTCGAACGGTAGTGGTAACAACGGTCAAGGAACTGATACTAATGGTACGGGCACAGGCGCTGATGCTAATCACAACGGTGGCAATGGTTCTACTAGTGGCAACGGTTCGAACGGTAATGGTAACAACGGCCAAGGGACTGGTACTAACGGTACAGGTACCGGCGCTGATGCTAATCACAACGGTAGCAATGGCACTAATAATGGCAACGGTTCGAACAGTAATGGTAACAATAGCCAAGGGACTGGTACGAATGGTTCAGGTGCTAATACGACCAACAATGGTGGTAATGGAACCAATGGTACTGGGACTGGCCTGAACGGCAATGGCACGAATGGCAACGGTTCAACGATCGGTGCCAGTGGTGTGGGTACATTGCCAGCAACTGGCGGTACGAGTGGATCAACCACGAACAAAGGAAATCAGTTTAGCAAGGGTTCTACTAGTGGCGACCATTCATTACCACAAACAGGCGAAGACGAAACTGCAGGTGCTATTGCATTAGCCGGTGTTGGCTTGATGGCTGCATTATCTCTTTACGGTGCAACACGTCACCGTCGTCATGAAGCGTAATGTAGTCTGAATTTGCTTGAATGAACTAAGAGCAAACAATGAAAAAGTGGGGCCGAATCATATGAAGAAAAATTTACAAAGACAAAGGGGGAACGAAAAAGCGCAGATTAAAAATACGCATTTTCGTTCTTGGAAAAAAGGCAAGAAGTGGTTATTCGCTTCTTCGCTGGTGGTTTCAATTATCGGCGCGGGTGCCTTAGAATCAGGGAAAACAGTTAAGGCCGACGTCACAACCGACACGATTCAAGTGGCACAGCAAGTCGACCAGGCTGCAGCAAGTGCTAAAGCTGCTTCATCGGCGGCTGTCCAAAGTGAGGCTTCAGCGGAGACAACTAAAAACGTTGAGCAGCCTTCTGCGCCATCAGTGGCAACAGAGACAGTCAAAGCAGTGGAAAGTTCTGCAGCAGCGCCAGTCGCAACTTCGACACAGGCGCCGAGTGCAGCAGCTTCACAAGCTACTGTTGCAACGGCTGCAACACCTGCACCTGCAAACAGTGGCGCAGCAACCACGACCAATGCGGCATCCTCCGCTGCTGCGGTTGCCGCTACAAAGGCAGGAATGGACTTTGCAGCATCAATTGATGCCACAACAGCAAGTTCCAGTGCACCAACATCGCAACAATTTGCTGATCTCTTATCATCAGCGGCATCTTACGCGAAAACACCGGCTGGCAGTGCTGCTTTTGCCCAGCTTGGCGATAAACTCAAGAGCGCGGCAAGTCTTTTGAGTGAAGCTGGCTCGTTGGCGAATGATCCTGCTGTTTTGGCTTTTAAGAAACAACTTTCAGATGCAGCTGCTGATCCTGCCAAGCAACGGGCATTGATTGCTGAATTTAACACAACGTCGCAAGGCAAGGCGTTAAATTCGTTAGCAGCCGTCAAAGCATCGTTGGAATCATTGGCAAATAAGCCTGAAGCAAAAGCAATGCTGAACTCATTGTCATCGAGTATTTCGGCGGCATCTGCTAATGCTACAAAAAAAGCAGCCGCTAATTCTGCCGCGGTAGCTGAGTTCATGAAAACCGACGCAGGTCAGAAACTCCTCGATGAAGCTAAATTAGCAGCCGATTCAGGTGCTGCCCAAAGCTCTGCGGCTGTGACAGCTTATCTACAGACCGCTGATGGCAAAGCATTATTGGAAACCTTGAAGTCGTATGCGGACATTCCTGAATTTGCTGCATTTAGCAAGGCTATGACGGCGGCAGAAAAGGCTTCCGATGCGACAGCGATTCAATCCTTAGCTGCATCGTTCTTTGCAACAGATATTGGTAAGGCTTTTGCTGATGATTTGCAGAAATACGAAGCCAAGGATTCTTACAAGGCGATGACCAAGCAAATTAATGACGCACAAGATGCTGTTGCCAATGAGCTGAAATCATCTATCTCGAAGGCAAGCATGTCAACCTCGCTCGCCGGATTTGATTTAGGCAGCATTACAAGTGGCATTACCGGAACGATCTGGAACGTGGTTTCATGGTTGGCAACGAATATTAACCCAGTGCGACTTGTTCCGGATCTGACGGGACTTGGTGAAATCGGTAAGTTTATTGAATCGTTGGTTGGTGGTGCAATTGGTAGTACGTTCTATGGCACAATCGCAACGGCTGTAGGGGGCTTTGGTGCTTATCTGGTTGCGGGGATTCCCGGGACCATTCTGAACTCAATCCTTGGATTAATTCCGATCGTTGGGATGGTTGCCAATCCAAGTACGGCCGGTGACCTTGGTTGGGCTCCTGGTATCACGGGCTGGCTAACCGGGTTGATTGGTGCTCCACTTGGTGCTTATTATGGGGCCACCTCAGGGCCAGGATTAGCTGATAAAGATGGCAATCTTGATACTGTTGTCAGCGGGACAGCCTTAGGATCTGCCATCGGTGCACTTGTCGGTGAAACTTTAGGCGACTGGATTATCTCATTCCCTATCGGCACGCTTGTTGACGGGATTGCAGGTTTCATCGGTGGTGTTATCGGTGTTATCGGCCTTGGGATTATTGTTGATCCAATCATGTTCTTTGTAGTTGGTTGGGTCACTGCCTTGACGGATACGATTGCAACGCTGGTTGGGACACCAATCGGATCGGTTATAGGCGGTGCCATTGGTGGTGGAATCGGTGCGGTCGCAAGCCTACTTGGTTTGAATCTTCATTTGCCAAACCTTCAGTTGTTGATCAAGGATGTCGGCTCATTGCCAGGAATCTCTGATTTGATCAACACGGTCCAAAGTCTTGCTTCTAAGGCTGGCAAGTTGAAGACGAAGGACATTAAGTTGTTCCGTGGTGCACGCTTTAATCCTTTTGATGCGATTGTCAGCGCTCAGGATGGTAATGGTAAGGATATTTCAAAATCTAACATCAAGGTTGAAGGAAATATCTATACTAATTTGCCAGGTAAGTTTTATGTTAAGTACTCCTTCGTTAATGAAATGAACGATAACGAGGTTGTTACCGGTTACGCGACAGTCACGGTCGCCTAGGTGATATTTATGCAAGAAGAATTGAAACTAAAACCAATCTCGCTGCCAGTTGGATTGCGGTTTGATCCAAGCGATGTCGTTGTAAACGCTACGTATTCAGATGGTGCCAACGTGCCATCAGCTAAGCTTGAATACGAAGGTCAGGTTTGGCCTACTAATCCAGGTTTCTATCCTGTTAAAGTTGCATTTTATGACGAGGTATCTGGTAAGAGAGTTGAAGAAAAGACAATTGTCACAGTCCACGAAGTTGAGTAAGAAAGTTTTTATGTGAACAGTCACATCAGTTCACTGAAGGCGGGAAAGAAGTTAATCCGAGCTTTTGGGTTGACTTCTTTTTTTAAGTTTCAGTGCAAAAGATCATGAATCGAACAAGGAGACTGTTTTTGCGGTTATGAGCGAACTGCTTAAACGTTGACGCTGACAATTATGGAGAAGGAGATTAGATAATGGGGAATCATAGCGGGCAAAGGTGGCTTAATCAACAAACCAAGATCACCCGGTTTAGAAGATGGAAATCTGGGAAAAAGTGGTTGTATGCTTCAAGTGTGATTGTAACTTTTGCAAGCGGGGCGTTTTTGGCGGATGCAGTCATGACAAATCACGTCAATGCAGATACACAATCAGATATAGAAACAGCTATTAAAGTGACGGATCAGGTTCAGAAAACGGCTACTCAAGCTGATAATTTACAGAACTCTGAAGTGACAAGGGACAAGAATGCTGGTTTTCAAGTAACTCGCGAGCAAAATAATCAACCAACTGTTGACAACCAAGAAAAAACAACAGTATCGCCGCAGCAAGAGACACAACAAGTTTCGACAACAAAAGAGGCATCACAGGCAAGTGCACCTGTCTCGCAGCAAAAGAATGAAACGGTTGCAACAACGACAGAAGAGCCGGTTGTTCACTTAGCTTCCACAACTTCCGAAAACGATCCAAGTCGCAGTGCACAAAACGTTTCGCAGCCTGCCGCCACCGCCGAATTAACTAAAAACGATAAATATACTGAAGAAGGGTCTTCGTTGAGCGCTGAACTTCAAAGTATCGCTGAAAGTGAAACTAAGACTAGTTCTAGCTTCACTGAAGGTTCCACATCAATCACTTCTAACGCAACCAGCGATGAAGTAGAAAAAAATCAAGAAGCTAGGGTTCGTCAAGCCATCAATGCCAGTCTTCACATCGACCAGTACGTATCCAGTATCAATCAGGGTCAGGATGAAGCAAAGTTAGAAGAAGTCACATCATCATCAGTTGCTGATCACGCGTCAGCAATCATACTGGGCGCAACGAGTACGTCAGCGGCGCAACCGTGGCTTACGGCTCCGGACCTGAGTCAACTGGTTAAGCAAATTAGTGACGTCTACAATTTGACACTTGGAGATGCGGTTAAGTGGGCCATCAAAAATGGCGTTAACGGTGCTCTAGATGGGCTTTCCGCAATCGTTTCCGGGTTGCGGTCCGTAGCAGGATCGCTGCCAATTGTTAATGTGATTTTGCCACTTGCCAGTGGTGCAATCAAAGCTGCTCAAGATGCAGTTACTGTTGCTAATTCACTTGGCATTGACCCAACCGGTTTGGTTTCCGGCGCGCTAAACCTTGGCATTAACACGATTGGTAAAGCGATTCAAGGTGTGATCTCACCAGTATTAAAAGCCATTCCATTTATTGGTCAGAATCTGGCAAACTCCATTAACCCACTTTTAGATACTGCGACGAATCTAGGACCAGCTTCGATCGTCAAGGCGGTGGCGGGGGTTGTTGGACTTTCAGGTGTTTTGACCGGCGTTTCAAACATCACGGCCACAGTTGCACCAACAATCATTAACGCACTGCAAGGCGTTTTGAATATCAGTGTGTCAGTGGTCAATGGGATTGCTTCGTTTGCCGGATCGGCAATGACGATGTTTAAAGATGTTCTTGGCGGCATCATGGCACCGATTCAATGGGTGATTAACCAAGTGAAAACAACGATCCAAGGATTGTTTCCGGGTTCATCCAGTACCGGTGCAGCGACAAATAACAATAATGGCAAGGACCATCAAAATGGTGACTCAAAGACGCCTGCCCCTAAAACCCCTGACGCCACCGATAGTGACAGTACAGACACATCGAAGAGCACCACGCTAACACCATACATTAATCTTTTCGATATGAGCATTCCCTTGGGCACGCGTTGGAATCCAACTAAAATGTTAATAGCTGCTGTCAATTCCACCGGGAAAGCGGTTAGCTTGTCAGACATCAGAATTGATGGTACGGTTCCGGTAACATTACCAGGAATTTATTTTCAACGTTTCGAATTTACCGATCCCGACGGCACTATCGTTACCAAAATGGGAAAAGTCAGAGTGGGAGGTAAAGAATCGTACACCATCCCTTCTGACAGTGCCACACTTGCTAGTATAAAGAATGCTATCCAATCCTTACCGCACTCTGACAGCAACCCTGCCTCCAGATTCACTTCCACCACTAACTATCCGAGCAAAGAAGCAGTTTATCTTGCCGTTAATCCGGACTTTAAGCCGGACGCCAAAGAAATCGCCGGTGAATTTCTACAATATGTGAATCAGTTGCGCACGTCAAATGGCCAGAAACCGCTGAGTTATTCAGCCAGTGAAGAGGCTTTTGCCACTAAGCGGGTTCAAGAGATTATGACGAACTTTAGTCACGATGGTTCTCACGGATCGACTGAAGATATTGGTGCCAGCAAGGGGATTATCGAGGGCATGCACTCTAATCAGGAAATTGCCTATTATCTGGTCATGGATTGGTATGATGAATCGGATAATCCGGAGCCAATTGGCGATGGGCATTATGGACATCGGGCAAATTTGCTGTATGGCGGTCCGACGATGGGGTTGGCATTTACCCAATCACCGAGCGAAAAAAATCAGTACAGCTATTATTACGCTTTTGAAGCCCCAACCTACAGTGATAAAAGTCTGTATGATAAAGCTTTGGCAATGGCCAATGCGAAAACTAATCCCCAGACGGTGCCGCTTCCAGACATAACTTTTGTTTATGTTGACTCGCCGAAATTTGCAAGCCTTCAAGCACAATTGAAGCAGTTGCAAGCTGAACAAAAAGCGATCGCACCGAATGCTGACCCTGCGATTAAAACCGTGGCGGTCGCGTAATTTGGCTATTTGCTGCAAAAAATTAACGTTGCGAGATAATCTCACACGTCATTGCTTTAAAAGTTACTGACAATGAAACGTGTGAACCGATTTTAGAAAGGAAGATGAAGATGGGCCTATTTGCTAAGAAAAAAACGTCAGATCAGGATGATCTTCTCGGTGCGTTGGAGAAGCAATTGCGTAGGGCTGGGGATGACGGTCTCGCAGGCCTTGCGGAGTTGTTGCCTCGAACGGACGCCAACGGTTTACAGACAGGGATCGCAGGGACAGCGACAGCCAGTGAATTAGAGCCATCCGGTAACGCGGAACAAGCTCAGGCGGATGACGTTCCTGAAAAGTCTGAAGTAGTGAAAAGCAAAAACTGGACGATGAACATTTCCAAAGGTGCGCAACTGAGCTTTGCTAACGACCAGTTAACACTTTATGTTGATTCTGAACAATCTGCGAGCAGTCAATCGGCTTCAGCGGCTGATGCTAATGATACTGCGGATTTGAAAGTAACTGCTACTGAAAAAGAGAGAAAAGAAGGCGAGGCGTCAACTCCGGCAGCAGGCATGGCCTTTAAACCGGACAATGTGATTGACATTGATCATTTCAATCATAAAAGTCTCTCTGAAGCTGATGCGCAAGCTTCCGATGCTGCGGCCATTGCATCAGCAGGTGATACTCGTACCGAGATAGCCGCAACCGCCTCATCGGATCCGGCAAAAACAACACAACAACTTCAGGATGGGGAGAATGGCTCGACGCCGGAAATGAATGTAGCCAAGTCAGCTTCACAAGCCGCAGTTGAAAAAGTTATTGAAGTCTCATCAGAAAAGAATGAAGAATTGAGTTCAACAGCAAACTCAACCCATTCACAGGCTCCAACTGAGGGTAACGCTGGCGCATCTGTACCTAACCAACAGATGACACAAGTTTCGGAGAATCAGCCGAGTGTTGAGCACGTCACTACTGAAAAGCCAAAGGTATCTGACCAAACTTCCGACTCAACTGAAGTGCATAGTGCCACAGGTCGCAGCTCAGAGACAGAGACCGCTGTGATGGTCGCCATCAAAGCACTTCAACAACAAAGCCAAATGAACCAAGAACAAATAGCGGCTCTATCCACAAAACTTACGCAACACTTGGATGCTTCCGCTGAATTCGAGCGCACACATAGCAAGACGGTCAATAAACTCAGTGAGATTTTAATCAACCTGATTGTGACTAAGAACGAGCTGGAAAACACCAAAAAGGATTTAAATGATACTAATGAAGCGCTTGGCAAGATTCGCGAGCAGGTCAGACAAACCCATGAAGAGGTGCTTGATCGCCAAAAAGTTCAAAGCGAAAGCCAACAAGCGTTTGTGACTGAATTGCAGGCCAAACTCCAAGAGGCACAAAAGTCGATCAAGGCATTAACCGACAAGTATGCAGAAAGTCAAGAGCAAACAAAGATATTGCAAGATAAGGTCAACAATCTGCGTTTTGAAAATTTGCAGTTACAACATCAGATTGAGGACAGTAAAATGATTCAAGCTGAATAAACGATCTTTTCGGTCAGTACCAGAAGAGACAACAATAAGAACCCAGCGCGGCAAGCTCATCCAAGTGAGCGCCAGCGCTGGGTTCTTATTACGACCGGCTTGCAGCCGAGTCCTTTTTCTATGGAATTTTTGGTTAATGATCAATCAGCGGGCATCGAAAGTTGAACCGGTAATGGTGCCTGATTGAGAACATTAACATAAAGTGGCAGCTTGGCCTTTTTGGCTAAGGCACTTTGTGTCGTGACGTTGTTGGTGATAAAGGCCTGTTGCTTGTGATCGGCCATCCAGCGAGTAAAGTCGTCCGTGTCAACAACGGCTTCATCGACAAATGGCACTAACTTGACGCCGGATTTGGCGGTCAAATCACGGTAGGCTTTGGACTTGAAGTTGCCGATCATAGCGCCTTCCTGCGGGAATGACTTTTGTAGCCACCAAACGTTGAGAGCCGTAAGGGAGTCGAAAGAGTTGATTTGCAGACCGGCCTCGTTGAAGACACTAATGTCGCTTAACTTCTGACCTTCATAAGTTGCTGAAACGACGAGCAAACCGTCACGACGGTAGAACTCTTTGCGTGTGATCCCGTTGGCAACGTCATAGAATGTGTTGGCCGATAGCACACCATTCTTACGGAAGAAACTTTCTTTCGTGAGTTTGTCACCTTGGCGATAGGCAATCTTCGCAATGAGCTTGGTCGGCTTCTTTTGGGCGTCGAGTTGATAGGTGACAAGCATGTTGGTTTGACCATCCGGCATGGTGATGGTTTCGGCCGTGTGGTTTTCATTCCATTGGCGATTTTTGATATTAGCAGGTAACGTTGCGGCATTCTCGGCGCCCTCGCCAGCATTTTGCAATTGATAAAGGCAGTTGATGATTTGGATTTCATCCGGATTGAAGTTGTTAGCCGTTGACCAGGCATCGATGGTCGGAACCAAATCGATGTTGAAATAGGTCGTGAAAATACCGACCTGTTTCTTTGGCATTGATTGTAACATGTCACTTAATGGGGCCAGCGCTTCAAAATCATGTGCAGAGAACGAATCAATATCCAGAATTAATGGTGCATAATCAGCTTCACCCAAAGCATGAACCGGCTCCGAGAAGTTCAACCATGCGGTGATGCCATCACTGAGCGTATGCAACTGGTCATGCAAACGTTTTGACTCGTCTGTTAAATCGGCCTGTTGATGCTCAAGTTTGTCTAATTGGGCTTTGTCGTCAGCCTGATCACTGGCCATTTTAGCCTTTAATGTATCAAGCTTGCGTTGCGCATTGGTGATGGCTTGGCCATTGGCATTTTGTTCGCTATTGATTTTGGTGATTTCATCTTTAGCTTGGTTAATTTCATTGATAATATCTTCAAGCTGCTTCTTCAAGCTGAGCTGCGTTGCGGTTAGCTTTTTTTCACCGGCCTTAATGTCATCGATTTGCTTACGATGAGCATCGGCAAAGGCGAGGACTTTTTCCGGATCTTTGATGTCGGAAAAAGCGGCCATGATTGCCTCTTCATCCTGCTTGAATTTCTTACCCTGCTCAAGGGTCATTTGCGCTTGCTTTTCTAGAGATCGGCGTTGGCGGTTGAGATCGTCAAGGATGCCTTGCTTGGACTTGAGTTGGCTCGCAATTTTATTGGCTTGGTTTTGCAAATCGCTAATTGTATTTTGCGCAGGAACTAACTCACTACCATCATTTTGGGCCATGCGTTTTTGCATGACTTTGATGTCGCGTTGTGTTTGGGCCAACGTCAACTTGTTTTGGGTTAGGGCTGCCTGCAAATCGGCACGTTTAGCAAACATATTCGTTTGAAGCGTTCGCCGTGCCTCATTGTATGTAGAAATTGCTTGTTTCAAGGTGTTCTTGGCATTGTCAATTTTAGCCGAACTGGCGGTGATGTTTGTTGCTTCGGTTTTTGGAGCCGAACTTGGTACCTCTCCTGATTTGCGCTCGCTCTGTGTTGGTTTTGCCATCGCCGGTTTGCTAGCCTCTGGTGACTTAGCTGACATCGTTGACTTTGCAGAAGTTGCCACACTGGTGCGTGAAGCGGCTGACGATGATTGCGAGCCTGTGTGCATGTTAGAGGTTGATGTTGAGGCAGATTGCGTTAGTGACGAAGATGTCGACTTGGCAGTAGTCGTCGTTGTGGTAGACGCAGTCGCAGAACGCAAATTGGCAACCGGACGATCCGTCACTGCGGTTTTCGTCCCGGTTTCCGGAAGCACACGCGGTTTGGAGGCAGCTTCTGGTTTGGACTTAACAGATGATGCAGACGAAAACAGACCAGTATAGCTATCTCCTGTCGCCGCGCTCGAGTTTTGTTCGCTTTCCTGTTGGAGCTTGTTTGGCTGATTGCGCAAAAACTGGATCCGCCCTTTTTTCCCAAAGATACTCATTTTTAAACCACCCCATAAATTAAGTTTTCTATTTCTACTAAACAATTGAAGCATTATTTCTCACCTGCTAATTGTCTTGTTCTTTGTGCCAGTCCGGCATCGTTTTCGCCCAGATTGCTGATTCCAGTTGACACATTACCTAATCTCAATCGTATTATAAGGCATAATTGCATGACCGATGCACGTATTATTAAACTTGTTGTCTTTAATCTCCAGAGGTTCTGGCGAAACATTAGCATCAAGCAACAACATTGTCTGACTAACCGACGTGATGACGATCAGCCAAATAAAACCGTTCATTTAAGTACAATTAAATAATGAGAAACAGGCAAAATCCCATGTGCTTATTTTACAGCAAAGAGCCAATTTAAAAAAGAATTTTATTGTTGAATATTAATTATCCTAAAATTGAAAATTCTTTTCGACTTTTTGATCTTGACTGACGTTTCAAGAGATATCCAATCCAAAAGTGGGTGTAGAAGTGCGTTCTGAATCACGACCATGTTATAATTATTAGTGTCGTTGACTTTTGTCATTTACTATGGAAGATGCAAAATATTTCTTTGTTCATAAGCATTAAAAGGTTGCCAAATAATGAGTACATAAGTGACTTTTGGCGTTTTTGTTTGTGACAGTGACATTGTTTTGGCCATGCGCGTCTGGTTTGTTTCACCAAAGAACACTCATTAAATGAAGGTAGGGTGCAGTCATGGGCTGGTTGTCGAATAGATCAAAAAAGAAACAGGAAACAACGAATGCGACTGAAAAAACGAATGATTTCATAATAAGCGATGATAAGCAAGACTTTTTTTACTTAGAGACTTTGCCAGAAGATATGTCACAGCAGCTGTGGGCAAAGATTGCAACGGTGATGAATTATTTTAAAAATAAAGGGTTGGCCCCAGCGATCATTGATGGCGGGTTCGGTTTTGGCAAAGTTTCCCGGTTCATGCGTTATCGTGACAAAGAAAAGCTGTTTTTACCGCCAACGTCATACCATAATTTTTATACATCCTTACACCAACGCGGCAGTGTCAGTCGCGCAACGGCCACATTTGGTAGTGAATTCACCAAGGAACTGACGCCTAAGCAAACTTTGGGCAGTCATGTGACGCGTTATGTCGATCAAGATGGGCAAACTGCGATTAAAGTCGAACGTGATGACCAGGAGCGGGTGCAGGTTGTTAGTTATTTTCGCGATGGTAAGTTGCGTCGCGAAGATAGCTACGATCACCAAGGGCGCTTGATGATGACTGAACGTTTCGCTGAAATGCCGAATATCCATCGGCAAAATGCAACAGATCCGTTTTTTGTGACGACTTCGGTGCACCGTATGCTGGTTGACATGAGCGGGCGTCCGGTCATTGTGGCATTGCCGACTTTTAATCAATTTTGGGTAGAGTCGGAAAGTGGGGAGCCAATTAAGGCATTAGATGATCAGGATGAACTAATGGTTTGGTGGTTGTTGCAAAACTTTCAGCATACAAAACGTAAACTTTATATCGATGCTGACAGTGACCTGTTTGCGCAACTTATTGACGAGCCGGCCATGCATCCGCATTTGGTGCCAATTGTTTATGACAAACCTGACACTGCGCTGCTGGCGAATGTGAAGGTACAGGCGTATTTAATCAGTCAGCAATTTGTCGATCAACCGGATGTTAAGAGGTTGGCAGGCGAGGTGTTGCCGATCTTGAGTTGGCATGAATATATGCCTCATTGAGCGGGTTGGTATCGGTAGAATGAATGCGGAGGAGAATCATGGTTTATTTTTTAACATATCGATTTGAAGGCGATACACCTAGTGGTAAAGAGCAGGTACAACGACTCCAATTATTTGCGGATCACCAATTGCCGGCAAGTATCATTGTCGTGAGCGCGCAAGAAGATCTGGATGAGCAGGTTCAAAAGGCCCATTTACAGTCGGATCAGGTTATGTCACTGATTGATGCTTTGCGTGGCGTTGATACTAGTGAAGGGAAACCACTTTACACGATTGGCGACATTATGAAGCTGAACGATTATCAAACCAAGACGGTCGACCACCATTTACAATTTTTGAATGGTGACCATCTGATGTATGATGTCACAGCTTTTGACGATGAAGCTGAGTTGACCGCACAGCGGATTCATACCATTACGTTCTTTGGCGCTAACAACCGTAAAAGTTATGCCGAGGTTTATGATCGTCAAGGCAATAAGGTGAAAACCGTGTATTTTCAAGCGAATGGGCAAGTGCGACTAGCCGTGTATTTTTATGCGAATGGAATGCCACTTTTGTTTTGTCAATATGATGGTAACGGCATTTTGCAACATCTGACCGTGTTGGACTTGGCTGGACAATCAGCTGAGTTTACGGATTGGACGTCGTTTGCCAAATACTGCTTAGCACATGTGATGAAGCAACATCCGGGTAAACTATTAGTGGATCAACCAAGCCGCGTTTTTCCCATGTTAGGACAAGAAATGATGACTGATTCTGTGCCAGTTGTCAGAACCGAAGATGATGTTAGCGTCGTCAAGCAAGCCGAGCAGTCAAACGGCGGTCGTGCTACTTTTGGACAATTAATTGCTGATCCTCATGCGTCCTTTGCGTCGTCTTTAACCCAATATGCAAAAGTTGTGCCCATTGCGGCAGCAGTGAGCCAGCAGTCCGCCGTTCCTGAGGTGAAGCCATGGGCACAGCGCTTGCCAGGCCGAGTGGCGATGGAGCTGGACAATCAAAACTTGGCGATTTTTGAACAGCTACTGAGCACGTTAGCAATGGTTAGGGTCAAAGAAAATCAAGTGAAGCTTGATCTTTTCGTCAAGCATCAAGATCAAGCGCTGGTTCAGCAATTACAAGAAAGAATTGAGACGCTTGGATTATCTTCGCTTCTAGATATTCAAACCCAATCATTAGCAGATTCAGGCGATTTGGCGCGGGTCTTGGCATTTATCGTGGCAGATCTAGGCAACTTGGGGGATGCTGATTTGTTGAGCTCGCTCACTTATGGCACGCCGGTCATCACGTTTGCAAAAACTGCCGATCAGATGCTGAATGGCGCAACCAATGGCGAGCTGGGAATTGTCAAGCCGAGTGAGCAAGTGCTTGACGCGGCGACTGATATATTGAAATTATTGACGGATCAAACTTGGTGGCAGGAAGTCAGTGATCATGCGCTTGCAGCGGCCAAACCATTGCAGGGCTTGACTGGCTGGGAGCTATGGAAAATGGTATTGTAGCCATTGACATGGTGAAATTATCAGGCATGCAGAAATGACAACGCATTGGAGGAATGGAACGTGCGAAAATTAATGAGCTTATTGGTCTTAATGGTGACGATTGTCGGCATTGCTGGCTGTCAGTCAAAATCGTCGGATTCGTCGGCAAAAAAATCTTCGACGATGGTCACAACCAATAAGTTTGACCAAAAGGCACTTCAGAAACGCTACACCAAGATCTCGGATACTGTGATCCAAACCTTAACCAAAATCACGGTGAAAGACGACCAAAAAGATATTATGGCGTCGGCTAAAAAAGGCGTTGACGATTTAGATAAAATTACCTTGGAATTGCAGAACAATCAGCCCGCGTCGGGGATTGGCACAAAAAATACCAATGGTGACTTAACCAAAGCGCTGATTACATACAGCCAAACCGCCACCGATGCCTTGAAGAGCCTGCAAGGGAATGATTCCAATGCTTTTCAGTCGGACGTCAAGAACTTCTTCAGTCAAGCTGCCAGCATCGGCAAGCAGTACTTTAACGGCCAATTGCCGGTCTCCATTCAAAACTTTTCCCAGAATCGCCAGGCCGTTACAACGATTCCAAGCAAATAAGGGGCTTCTACAGAGATATGATTAGAAGCTAAATTTGAGTTTGATCGGAAGATGGCGCTATTTAAAAAGTTCCTATTTTGCGACATTGACTTTCCGTAACTTTGACACTAGTATAAAAGCAATTTAATCCTTCAAAAATGCAGAGAAGAGTAACGGCGATGCAGGTGTGCAGCGAGTCCGGGAGATGGGAAAGGATAACCGAGCGAGCCGTGAAGATGAGCTTTGCGATATTGTTAGCTTGTTGACGCAGGCTAGCCGGTCGGAACCGTTAACTTTCCGGACCTCACAATGGGTGCTGCAGCGGCATTCTATTGCGGCGTCGTTGAGGCATTGCTTGTGAAGGTAATGTAAATTTGGGTGGTACCACGTGACAGCACTCGTCCCTTTGATAATAGGGGATGGGTGCTTTTTTGTGTGAGCGTGAGCCGGCGCGGTTAGAAGTCGGAGTGTAAGTGGCCTTGGGCGTGATGGCCCGGGCTTAGGCCATTGCGACCAAGGTTCTTACACGCAGACTTCTGCGCCGGGGAGCGCGTTATAGAACACAAAATTAACAGTTAACCGTCCTCCCAATCTGCGCAAATATTCCCACAACGCAAAAAGAAAGAGGCCATTCATATGAACTTTATCGTAGATCCAAGAGTACTAGCACTTGGTGTCAAAATCCGCGGCGTTGAATTAACTGGCGTGGATAACCACGCGTATCCGCAGGCGCTAAAAGAAATGATTGCTAACGAGATTAGACAAGTCCTGACGACGTTGGATCGCGACCAAATTAAAACGGATCCGGTCATTCAAGGCTTTTGGGATTTGCATCGCGCGGTGCATTTGCCAAAACGCAATAACACGCCGGCACCGGCAACGTTGCTGAAGCTCATCCTGAAACGTGGTGAGTTGGCACCGATTAACCCGGTCGTTGACTTATATAATTTGATTTCGATTCAAAGCCATTTAGCGCTTGGCGCCCACGATGTTGACCGCATAGATGGCAATGTCAATTTGCGACTCACGACTGGCACAGAGAAATTCATCCCCATCGGTGCAAATGGTCAACCCGAGCCCGTCAAGGCAGGCGAATATGCTTACATTGATGACAGCAACGAAATCATTTGCCACTTGGAGACGCGCCAGGTGGAAAAGACAAAGGTGACCGCAGAAACAAATCATCTGTACTACATTGTGCAAGGCAATCAACAGACTAGCCAAGAGTTTGTGGATCAAACGGCTGAACGGGTCATTGCTTTGACGACCAAGTATCTTGGTGGGCAGGGGAAGTTGCTGAATTAATTGTGGCAGTGACCGGTTTGCTGATAGAACCTCTTGTTAAAATTGACGGCATAAACTAAAAAAGCTGAACAGTGGCAAAAAGTCGCGCCGGCTGACCGAGGCTTTCTGTCACTATTCAGCTTTTCTTTTCTACTCCAGGACTTCATATTCCTTTAAAAATCTTCTTCGCGACACCACACGCTGATTCGTTGCGTCCAAAAAATCGCCTGTATACCCATATGCGTAGACGCCAAATCCAGCATCAGTGTCATTGGCGGTAAAGTTTATTTTCTTAATAATTGGCGGTCTCAATGCTGCCATCAGAATGCGAACGCGGTTGTCTAACCAATAGATTTGATTTTTGGCTAAAGCATCCTTTACCCAATCAGGACGTTCACTGGTTTGACTGATCTCCCAAACAGAGGCCGGTTTGCCTTTATAGAGGACTCTTATGATTGTCACCATCCTTGCTGATCAAGTGAAAAAAGTGGTGGACTCGGGGTAACTAAATTAACCCACGTCACGATAACATCCCACCTCTTCGGTAGCAACAGATTTCTTCAGCAGAACCCAAATATCGACAACTAATCCTCTGATGAAGACCCAATCGCAATCGTGCGGGAGCATTCCTTGGCCACCAACGGATCATGGGTCACGATAATGACAGTTTTTCCTAGCCGATTAATGTTCTTGAGTTCGTTTAAGATGAGGCTGCGATTGTCGCCGTCCAGTGAGCCGGTTGGTTCGTCGGCAAGGATGAGCTTGCTGGGTTTGATGAGGCAGCGGGCGACAGCAACGCGTTGTTGTTCGCCACCGGACAATTCGAATATTTTGCGGTCAGCGTAGCCACTCAGCCCGACCGTTTGAAGCGCATCGTCAATTTGTTTTTGCCGTTGCGCTTTATTTAGCTTGAGGTATTTCTGGGCGATTGCCAGGTTTTGCCCGACTGTTTCATCATCGATGAGGGCAAAGTTCTGGAAGATATAGCTTATTTTCTCGCGGATGGTGCGATTAGCTTGGCGGCTGTTGGGCTTAATATTCTTGACACCATCGAATTCGTAGGTGCCTGAGGAAAAATCGTCAATCAACCCGATGATGTTCAGTAAGGTTGACTTGCCTGAACCACTTGGCCCCATGATGGCAACCATCTCACCTGTATCAATGTGGAGATTGAGGTTATCAAAAATTGTTTTAGAAGCGAACGTTTTGGTGACATTGGTCAAGTCGATCATGGCTTATTCCCCCTTCAGAACCTGGACGATATTTTTATTTTCTTCGTGATAGAGCATGGCGAAAGACACGAGTAGATCACAAGCAGCCAAAATGAGGCCAACAATGATGGCGAGCGCTGATTTCTGAAGCATAAATGCGACGATGATTTGCGTCACGTACATTAGAAGAAGGAAGCCGATAATCTGTTGGTAGCGATCAACCAACTTGATGCCTAGCACGCGCAGAACCGATAATTTGAACTTGTGCGTTTCGAAGTACAAAAAACTGGCAAAGGCAGAGACGATAAGCGAGATCAGGAAGGTGATGATCAGCAGACCGGCTGAAATCTGTAAGCCTAGGCGCGAAGAATCGGTTTCGTTGTTTAAGATCGAGCCGATAGTGGCAAAGCGCAGTTCGATGCCGCCAAGCTTTTGCACGTTTGTCATGGCCTTGAGTCTTTGCCGGTTTTGTTTAGTGTTCGTGATTCTAAGCGGGTTTGAAACGTCTGCAGTTAGCAATTGATTTTGGCTCTTGTAATCGAGCTTTTTCGGGTCGATCACTTCATAAATGGGATCCGAAGTGGCGTGCCATTTGCCATCACTGGAGAAGTATTTAGCCTTTTCACTGGTCGGCGTGTAGTACTGGATAGTGACTTTTAACTGGCTAGGCGTCGTTTTCTTTTGTTCAGCTTCGGACAGTCGATCGTAGGCGAGTAGCTGACTCAAAAGCTTGATATGCCGATCATTTTTGCGAGATATTGGGGCTAAAAACTGGTTAGACAAATGCTTTTTAGTAGAAAGATTGAGTGAACGCAGGGCATTTTGATTTACCCGAACAACTTGATAGGCGTCTTGTAGTTTGAAGGTACTTGCTGCGGGGTACCTAGTCAAATTTCGCCGCGGATACACAGTGCCTCCGGATATGAATTCCGCGCCAAGTTGCGTGTTCAATTGCGAGAAAACGGCGCCGAGCTTGGCTTCGTTTTTGCCGTTGTTCAGCTCGAAGTTTTTCAGTGCTTCGCCTTCAAATCCTAATGAGTTAATGGTGAGTTTTTTCCCGACTTCAGCTACCTGATTGTAGCGTTTCGTTGCGGCGACAATGTCTTTGATGTTGGCCAGACTGCCAATCAAGAGAACAGTGGTCAAAATAATCATCACGGCTTTCAAAATGGCAAGGAGGCCCGTGCCGAGTTTGAAGCTAATCGCATTTTTAAGAAATCGGACGACCTTAATACTGCGGATCAGTACGAGGACAATAAGAATGGCAATTACAAAAATCAATAGAACAGCTGTCTGGGAGGCGCCCAACAATGTCCAGAAACCTTTGGGAAAATAGTCAAAGTAAAAGTAGCAAGCCGTCAGCACTAGCAAGCTTGATACAAGTGTCGTGATGATTGGCAGTTGATAGAGTTGAAGCAAAATATCGCGAGTTGACAGACCGACAATCTTCCAAACGCCAATCGGTTTGATTCGGCCCATGGCTAAGGCGAGCATGCCTAATAAAGACAGCAGCGCCAAAACACCAAAAGCAATCGCGTACATTAACAAGTCACGATTAACATATTCTTTTTCAGATTGTGTTTTTGGTGTCAGCAACTCTGACTCGGGAACGTCGAAAAATACCGCAAATTCCTTGGTGATGGCATCTTTGGAAGCGCCAGTGGCGGGGATGATAGTGTAAATACCGTTGGCCGATTTGTCACCGTTCTTAAAATATGCTGCCATGCTTTGGAGGCGAATGTTGATGCTTTTTCCGAAAACCGGAATATGCGGCTGACCTTTAGAAGAAGCAGTCTGGGTATAAGTGGCATTGGGCTTTTCGAAAAGCTTAACGGGTTGAGGATTCTGGAAGAAGTTGGTGTAAGGGAAACTTGACTGATCAACAACGGCGGATTTTAAAACAGTTTGGTTCGGAAAGTCAGTTCGCACAATTGAGGCTTGCTGTCTTTTGGCCAATTGCTCGAAAAAGCTTAGCGTTGCTTGGGAGCTTTTAGTGGCGTTGGCCAGATAGACCTTAAATGAAGTCGCCGTTGACTCAATGTTTTCGACCCGGATCTGATCGTTAGTCTGGAAAATATTAATAACGAATAAAGACGCCAGTAAAACCATGAATGAAAGAAAAACACTGGCAATCCGTTTCATGAACGTGCTCCCCCTTAAATGCAGTTTGACGCTGCCATAAACGCAAGTTCGAAGTATAGCGATCACCCTGATTACCCCAACAGCAAGACATTTTCCTTAGTGTACTTCAGGTTTTATGAAAGCGTCTACAAAAACGAACTGTCACAAAATCTTTTGGCTCTTCGTGATTTAGCAAAACGGCTTTTAAGGGATAAAACCGTTATTTTCGTTTCCCTCAACCCGCTCATTTACTGGCCCAACGCCGTTTCCCGCCCGAAAAGACATTTTTTCATGACGGTTTGGTCATAAACTCTTCAAATTGACTTAAGTCAGCTTTAAGTCGCTGCCCGTAGTATGAACACCATCAACTTAAAGGAGATGGCGCTGATGCAAGAAGTAACGACACTGACGCAACAGCCAAAAAGGCGGACGAGACGATCCGTGAATTGGTTGAAGGTACTGCCATGGATCGTGCCACTGGCGGTGCTGATTGGCTGGCAGGCTGCAGTCAGTTTTAACTGGGTCACCAGTTCATTGATCCCGGCTCCGACGACCGTTATCCAAGATGGCATCACGTTGTGGCAAAACGGTGAATTGCCAAAGAACATTGCGATTAGCCTATATCGGGCCACGGCCGGTTTTGCCATCGGCGGCAGTGTCGGCTTTGTGCTTGGCCTCATCAACGGCTTGGTCAAACCGATCCGCGCGCTGCTGGATAGTCCCATTCAGATGTTGCGCAATATCCCTCATCTGTCATTGATTCCTTTGATGATTATTCTGATGGGGATTGGCGAACCCGCTAAGATCGCGTTGGTGGCGATCGGGGTCATGTTCCCGATGTATATCAATACGTATCAAGGGATTACCGGCGCTGACCCGGAGCTACTGGAAATGGGCCGAGCTTATGGACTTTCCAGACGGGCATTGTTCACCCGCGTGATTTTCCCGGGCGCCTTGGCCAACATTCTGATGGGTGTTCGCTACGCACTTGGTGTCATGTGGACGACCCTGATTGTTGCCGAGACGATTTCGGCCACTTCCGGTTTAGGATACATGGCCACCAACGCCCAAGAATTTATGCGCATGGATACGGTTCTACTTTGTATTTTGATTTACGCCTTGCTAGGAAAACTTTCTGATGTGATTGCTAAGAATCTGGAACGACTTTTCCTCAGCTGGCGACAAGGAGGCGTTGACGCATGACCAACCCAATTGTGAAACTGCAACATGTGGAAAAAGTATACGGTGACAAAACCGTCCTGAACGATATTCAGCTCAACTTGTACCCGGGTGAGTTCCTGGCCTTGGTTGGGATGAGCGGCGGCGGAAAAAGCACGATTTTACGCTTGATCGCTGGGCTTGAAGCGCCGACAGCCGGTCACCTAAGTCGTGAAAAAGGCTTAGTGATGCGGGTGATGTTTCAAAATGACCGCCTGTTACCGTGGCTGACCAATCTGGATAATGTCTCGTTTAAGAATCGGGATCCGGAGGTCATCAGCGAGGCGAAAAGTCTCTTGCATGCAGTTGGCTTAACCGATAAAAGCACCGGTTATCCGGCCCAGCTTTCCGGCGGGCAGAAACAACGGCTGGCGTTGGCCCGGGCGTTATTGGCTAAGCCGCAATTGTTGCTCCTCGATGAACCGTTGGGCGCGTTAGATGCGTTGACGCGGCAACGGATGCAGGATCTCATCTTGAAAATTTTTACCGAGCAAAAGCTGAGTACGTTGCTCATCACCCATGATGTCAACGAAGCAGCCCGCATGGCGGATCGGATTATTGTCGTCAGAGATGGCCAGTTGGTCGCCGAAACGACCGGGGCCCGCGGGCAGTCGCCTGAAGTAGTGGCCCAAACCGCTGCCCAGGTATTGCAAGCAATCCTGTCAGAAGAGCCGGTGACCTCATGAAAGAGCCAGTATTAACCGTTACTGCTGCCAAGCCTGCTAAGAAACATCGTTACCTATATGAAATTGACTTGATGCGACTGATTTTCATTGCCGGGGTCTTGTTGAATCATACGACAACCGCGTTTGAGCATCAGCTGTCATCTGGATTCGCAAGCACCGCCTTACTTGCTACGCACTTGATGATCCACTTCACGCGGATGGGCTTCATGTTCATGACCGGACTGGTTCTGACCATGGTTTACTATTCGCGGAAACGTAATTGGCCGTTGTTCTTCAAAAAACGGTTCACAACTGTCGGCATTCCCTATGTTTTGTGGAATACGTTGCTGATGATCGGATCCATCTTGCTTGGTATTGGCGGTTTTACCATTGCCAACTTCTGGCCGGACTATCTCAGCGCTATCCTGCATGGCGATCAGTTCTACCTATATTACGTCTTAGTCACGTTGCAACTGTATCTGTTGTTTCCGGCGATGCTTTGGCTGTTTAAAAAGACAGAAGGACATCACGGCGCTTTGTCACTGGCCAGTTTTGGCTTACAACTGCTGATCGTGGCCGGGATTAAATACGGCCTGCCTCACATCGATACCAGTGGTTGGCTATGGTGGTTCCGCGCTTATGGCGTCAATGTCTTTACGTATCAATTCTTCTTCATTGCCGGCGGTCTTTTCAGCTTACATGCTAAGGCGGTCAAGGCTTGGTTGTTGGATCATCAGCCACTCATCGGCATCAGCACATTGATACTCAGTTTTGGCACGATTGGGCTTTATGTCGTTAATAAACAGATTTTAGGCATGACCCATAGCGCCGCCGTTTCACCGCATCAACCCTACATGTTGGTCTACGACGTGATGATGATTGCCTTTGTGGCGCTGCTTGGCCAAAAGTATGCTAGCTGGCATGCCAAGCAGCCCGCACACTGGTTCGCCCGCTTAGTTGGTAATGGCGCCCAAGTTTCTTTTGGGGTCTATCTTTGCCAAACGATCGCACTGTCGTTATTAAGCGGGGTGCTGGGATTGATGCATCTTAGCAATCTGACCCTGATGTTACTGTTGCCGCTTGGTTATCTAGGTATTCTCGGCGTCTCTTTTGGGATCGCCTGGTTCTGTTACAAAGTTTCACCGTTTGGATGGTTAATAGGCCGTCCGCAATCGTTGTCGTTATCTGCGAAAGGAGTCCTGCATCATGAGCAAGCTCACCGATCAGTTATCTCAGAATCTCATCAATCATCGTGATTATCCCTTAGTTAAGTCCGTTGCTGCCAATACGTGGTACACGGGGCGCGACTTAGAAGAAGATGTTGCTGCCTTACGCGAGCAATTTGCCGAACAGAAAATCGGCGCTGGGGACCAGGTTTTGATCGTCTTGCCGAATTCACCGGTCTTCCTGCCGCTTAATCAGGCGCTTTGGGAAATTGGTGCGGTCGCCCATCCGATCGCGGCTAAAACGCCGGTACCGGAATTGCTTGACGAGTGGACCACTTATCACTATCAAGCGGTCATCACCCTGCCAGCCTTGGGAGAAGCCATGGAAGCACCCTTGATCCCATGGGCGCGGGTTCGCTTGCATACTATGCCGGAATTGGCGATTCTAACCGATGCAGGCCAGCTGGCTTATCGCATCAACGCCCCGCAAATGGCGCCGCGCGAAGATGATCTGGCCTTAATTCTGAACACCTCAGGCACCACCGGTAAACCGAAACGTGTCGGGCTGACACACCGAATGTTGGTTAACGCCGCCCACTATGACATTATGAGCCACGCACTAACGCCAGATGACACGGCAATGGTCGTGATGCCGATGTTTCATATCAATGCGCAGGTGATTTCGGTTTTGGCCACCCGACTATCCGGTGGTAAGTTGGTCATTGCGCCTAAGTTTTCGGCAAGTGCCTTTTGGCCAACTATCGAAGACAATCACGTGACCTGGGTGTCGGTGGTTCCGACGATCATTTCGATTCTGCTCATGAACCAAAATGCCTTAAAAGCGTATCACGACAATATCCATTTGCGGTTTGTCCGCAGTTCTTCTTTCGCCTTGCCAGAAGACAAACTTGTGGCGTTTCAATCGCGGTTTCACACGCAGGTTTTGGAAGGTTACGGCATGACGGAAACAGCCAGCCAGAGCACGCTAAATCCGATTCAGGCACCCAAAATCGGGTCAGCAGGCAAACCAGTTGGCACGGACCTCCGTATTAGATTGGCAGATGGCACGTTAACCAAAAAACCATTTGTCGAAGGCGAGATTGTCCTTCGCGGCGACCACGTGATTCACGATTATCTCGAGCCGCATCCTGATTCATTTGCCGATGGCTGGTTCTTGACCGGCGATATTGGCTATCTGGATCAAGACGGTTACCTGTTTGTCAAAGGCCGCCGCAAAGAGATGATCAATCGTGGCGGTGAAAAGGTGGCACCAGCCAAAGTCGAGAATGTGCTTAATGAATTGGATTGGATCGCACAAGTGGCAGTCATTGGGTTACCGGACAATCTGTACGGAGAGGCCGTCACGGCTGTGGTCATTCGGCAGGATCCAACTGCTGATCCGCAACAAGCCAAGGCTGACTTACTCGATTTTGCCCGCCACCACCTTGCTGCTTACGAATGTCCGACCGAAGTCGTGTTTGTTAAAGCTTTTCCAGTGAATACTACTGGCAAGGTTTTGCGACCGAAACTACGCGACCAACTCATGCGAGGCGGGAAACTTTATGAAGCGTAAATTTCGATTCATTTTACTGTTAGTCGGTCTCTTTGCGTGGTTCAGCGTTGCCGTGTATGGCTATACCCAAACTACCACGGCTTCGACCAATCAGGAAACCGTCACGATTGGCTACCAAAAAGCCGACCCGGTGGACATCTCCCGTCAGCGCGGCGAACTAGCCAAGAAATTGAAGGCAAAAGGCTATCAAGTGGTCTTCAAGGAATTCTCGGATGGCGCGGCACTGATGACCGCTCTTAAAAGCGGCGCCATTGACTACGCGCGAGTCGGCGATACGCCACCGGTCACGGCTAAGGCATCCGGTACCGACATCGCTTTGATTGCCGCAGGGGCCACGAAAGAATACGGCAGCGGCATTCTGGTTGGCAAAAATAGCGGCATCACCAGTCTCAAGCAACTCAAAGGCAAGACGATTGCTTATCAAAAAGGCACTGCTGCCCAGTACCTGATCATCCAGGCGCTCAAGAAAGCCGGACTATCAACCAGCGATGTCAAGTTGGTGAATATGGATCAGAGTTCGGCGTCGGTTGCTTTTGCTAAAGGCAGTGTGGATGCCTGGGTCACCTGGGATCCGTACACGGCAACCGCGCAAGTAAACAACAATGCCAAGTTGCTGACCAACGGCACCGGCCTGTCCAAAAACCGGGACTTCCTGATTTCGACGCAAAGCTATGCCAAGAATCACACGTCATTAAGCAAGTTGCTGACCACAGCGTTGAATGACGACATGACGTGGGCGAATGCGCACCATACCCAACTGATTGCCATGCTAAGCAAGACCCTCAAGCTTTCAGATGCGGTGATCCAAAAGATGGTCGAACGGCGAACCTATTCCATGACCCTGATTAACGGCAACAGCACGATTGTGGCTGAAGAAAACGCCATTGCTAAGGCGCTGTATCAAGCTGGCGTTGTCACTAAAGAAGTGGATATGAAAACAACGTTAGTCGACGAATAGACCTAATAAGTGAAAGTTTACGATAAATCGCTAAGTATCACTAAGCGGTCAATCCCTTTGGTATGAAGGAGTTGGCCGTTTTTTCGTGCTTATAACTGTCAAAGAGTTTGGGCCTTTTTCGCTTAGCTTTCTTGCATATGATATTATATGACGTATAATATAGGCGACGATGTAATAAGGAAGGAGGTTGGGTTCATGAGTATGCCGCTCAGTGCGGAACTATTAGATGGCATTGTGCTCGCCGTGTTGCAACAATCCGATGCATACGGATACGCACTGACCCAACAAATACAAGCGGTGATCAGCATTTCCCCTTCCACGTTGTACCCAGTGTTGCGCCGGTTAAAAGCTCAAGGTGCGTTAACGACATACGATCAGCCATACGAAGGGCGCAATCGTCGCTATTATCGGATTACGCCTGCCGGAACCAAGTTGTTACAGGAAACCGAAACCAATTGGCAAACTTTCAAGCAGCAGATTGAGCATTTTCTGCCCGACGCAGGTAATCAAGCGAAGAAGGAGGACCAGTCATGACGAGTGAAGCTTATTTTCAGGCACTAACGCAAATACTGTCACCGCTAACCAGCGATGAACGGGCAGAAGCCGTTGCCTTTTTTCAGGATTATGCCGAAGATGGCGGCTTGACGGACGGTGATGCAATTACCAAGGCGCTCGGCACACCGCAGCAGCTTGGTCGTCAGATTTTGGCAGATTATGCGATTAAAAGCAGCACGGCTTCTGGCTCCGCGGCGTCGCCTAAAGCAAATGCTCGGCAAATCAAGACCATTGTATTAGCGATTTTGTCAGCACCGATGACGGTTCCGGTTGCCATTGCGTTGTTTGTTATCGTTTTGGCACTGCTGATTGTGATTGCCGCAGTCAGTTTGGCGATTCTGCTGGTGCTTGCCGGTGCCACTGGCCTAGGCTTGGGCGTCGGTGCCTTCTCGATCTTCGCCGGACTGTTCCTGCTGGCTCATCCCATGGTGGCGTTGAGCTACGTGGGCTTAGGGATCGCAGCCATTGGCGTGGGACTTTTCCTGATACCGTTATTGAAATGGACGACGCAAGGCATGTTTAACGTGGTGGCCCGCTTCTTCCGGTGGATCTATCGGCGTGTCCGCAAGCAACATTTGGAGGTGACTCAGCCATGATGAAAAGATTCCTGGCAATTGGCGCGCTGCTAATTGTGCTTGGCTTGGCCATGCTTGGCATCGGTGCTGCCCATGATGGGTTGCAGCCAATTGCGGTGGTACACGGGCAGCCCATCATCGCCAACCCGACGACCAAAACGCAACAGGTCAAACCGTTCTCACGACTCTCGGTGACTGCTAATGATATGGACGTGGTCGTGAAAACCGGCGCGCAGTATCGCGTTGAAGTCACCTCAGTTGGATCAGGACACGTTATGCAGACGGTTCGTTCCGGTCAGCTCAAGTTAACGCAAAAAGGAAAGCCGATTTTTGGCATGATGCTCGGCCAGACACGCGCACCGCAAATTACGATTACAGTTCCGCGCGATCAAGCCATCACAGCGGCAACGGTCCACACTAGCTCCGGTAACTTGACGTATGCCGTTGCCAAAACCACTCGACTTAAGCTCAGTGCAACCAGCGGGGATATGACGGTCAGCCATGTTCAGCAGGCGCAGTTGCAATTGCAGTCCGATTCCGGCAATGTTCGCGTGACGAACGCAACATTGCGTGAGCCAAAAGTCACGACGAAATACGGCGATCTGTTTGTCACCGACAGCACGATCACCCAAGGACAATTCACCTTGAGCAGTGGCGATTTTCACATGGCGCACACTGAGCTGAAAGGAAAAAATCAGGTTAACAATACCTATGGCGATAATGTCGTCACTGGCGCAGATAAGCAGAGTGGCTACGCATTACAGACCGGTTCCGGTGATAACAAGGTATTTACACGCGCCACAACTGAAAACAACGTCACTTATAACCGACGAGCAGATACGCAGCTCCGCTTAGTCACGCACAATGGCGACAATCAGGTGAAATAACGCGTTCGCCAGCGCAGAAGTCTGCGTGTAAGGACCTCGGTCACAATGGCCTAAGCCCGGGCCATCACGCCCGAGGCCACTTACACTCCGACTTCTAAACGCGCCGGCTCACGCTCACTTTACGTTTGGAGGTTTGATTTTTTATGAAACTTACAACGAAAAATTTGACCATGCAATTTCACAATAAGATGGCCTTGAATCATGTTTCGGTGACAATTGAAAGCGGCGGCTTAGTTGGCTTGATTGGGCCAAATGGCGCCGGCAAGTCAACGTTCATGAAAATTTTGGCGACGTTAATGCGCCCCACGGCTGGAGATGTTTTGCTGAACGGGCAAAGCATTTTACGGCATCCTGGCAAAATGCGGCGGGTATTGGGTTATATGCCGCAAACCGTACCGATTATTCCCCAGTTGACCGCAACGGAGTATTTGCAATACTTGTCCGCACTCAAAGGGTTGCCAACGACCAAGGCTAATCGCCAAATCAAGGCATTGTTGCAGCAAATGCATTTGCAAGGTGCTGCCCATGCACGTTTAGGTGGTTTTTCCGGTGGTATGCGGCAACGTGTGGGCTTGGCGGCCGCACTGTTAGGCAATCCGCAAATCATTATTGTCGATGAGCCGTCTGCCGGACTTGATCCGATTGAGCGGATTATGATGCGTAATTTGTTAAGTGAACTGGCCCAAACACGAATCGTATTGTTGTCGACGCACATTGTTTCAGATGTCGAAGCCGTTGCCAGTCAATTATTGTTGCTAAAAGACGGGCAGTTGGTCTTCCAAGGCACCGCACCGGCGCTGATTCAAGCCGCAACGGGTCACGTGTGGGAGTATGTGCTGCCGCAAGGGACGGAACCGCAGACCGATCAAGCGATGAGTGAAATGCGGCAAGCCACTGATGGCATTCATATTCGGACCGTTGCCAAGCAATCACCAACACCTCGGGCAGTAGCGGTGACGCCCACGTTGGAAGATGCAACGTTAAGTGCTTTGGAAAGCCGGTGATCAGCATGTTAACCATGATCAAAACATCGTTCAAAGAAAGAGCCCGCCAGCACTCATTCTGGCTGATGATCGGGACAGTGGTCGTGTTAGCGATTCTGTGTACCCCGCGGTTTAACACCGGTATAAAAGTCTTATCGTTAGATCCTAAGATTTTTCGGCAGGCGGATAACCCGACTTGGTTGCCCATCTGTGCTGCGCTGATTTTCGGATTCACGTTGCCATTCTTTGGCGTTGGCGCGGTTGAAAATGCGCTGCAAACCGATCGCACCAGTGGCGTATGGCCATGGATTGCGACAACGCGGTTTGCGCGGCTATCGTATGGACTGGCTTTATTTGTTGGCAACTTTTTGGTGTTGCTGTCAATGTGGTTCGTAACACTGCTGGCTACCGGTTTGATGGTAGTGATTCGGTTTCCAGGGCAAGGTATCAGTTTTGCCACCTTCTTGTCGCCGTTTCTGGCCTTGCTGCCGAGTATGGCCTTGATTGCGGCGCTGGCGTTGCTCGTCGAAAGCGTCACGGCTAAACGCAGCAGTGGGTTAGTCACAGTCTTTATGTTCGGCCTCTTGTATGTGTATGCCTCCCAGCTATCGGAGCCGCACGCATTTTGGCATCGCTTGTTGAGTCTCAGCGGATTGACGTCACTGCAAGATACGGTCAGTCGCGCTAGTGAACATGTCATCGGTCGCCCGATCGATGGGATTCAAATGTTCAGCAGTTATGCAGGGCAGCAAGGCAAGCTGTCGCTACATTTTGGCCCCGTGGCATTTGACGGGACAACACTGGCATTTATGCTTGGTGAGGTGTTGATTGCAGTAGGCATTGCGCTGGTGGCGGCATTGCTGATGCACAAGGCGCGGCAAACCGGTGGACTAAAAGTAAGGCATCAAGTCCAAGCACCAGCATCTAGCGCTTCAGTACCAGCGGACTATGTTCCCATTCAGGCTGGACATTTTCAGTGGCCGCAACTCCTGCAAGTGGAAGCAAAACGTCAGTGGCACATCGGTTCGTGGCGTTATCGCGCGCTTTTGCTAGGCAGTTGGTTGCTTGTCTGGTTTGTTCCCACCGCAGCACAACAAGAAGCGGGTTTACCGATCGTATGGCTTTTGGCCTTGCCATGGCTGAGTGCATTAGGCTCATCACCACGCGGCTGGCAGTCATGGCTGCATACGGTTCCGGCAGCGAATCAGCACCAAAAATGGGCCGAATTGTTAGTCAGCGGCGGATTGGCACTGGCTATCATGTTACCTTTCATCGTCCGGACGCCTAGTGCTGCGCTTCAGCTAGTACTTGTGGCTGTGGCGACAGTTGCATTGGCGCAGGGGATGGGAAGCTTGCTGAACTCAGGGCACTTGCTGGCGTTGCTGATGGCGCTATTCTGGTTTTTCTACATGAATGGTCTTACCGGAATGATCAGCCCAACGCACTTTTCCTTGATCGTTTGCGTTGTCTTTGCAGGGTTGTTCATTGTTGGCTTGGCTTTGACGGAGCTTGCGAACCGCCGGCGAAGTTTGGCTTGATGGTGTGAATATTGGGAAGGGGTGAATGCTTAATATGATGTGCTTGCCAGGGTGGAAGTCCTCTCACCCAAAGCTATCTTCACGCCGCCTTCTAATTGCGTCGGTTCACGCTCACCATAACGCGCTCCCCGGCGCAGAAGCCTGCGTGTAAGGACCTTGGTCGCAATCGCCAAATAGTTTCAGTGGAAGATGGTTCTATTTTAGACAAATGTGAGACCAGACTTCCGCTTTCTATAACGCGCTCACAGTCGCAGAAATCTACGTGTAAGGACCTCAGACCTAAATGGCTGGTCTTTGGCCATTTAGGTCTGAGGCCACTTACACTCCGATTTCTAGGCGCTCCTGTTCACGCTCACCATAACGCGTTCGCCAGCCCAGAAACCTGCGTGTAAGGACCTTGGTCGCAATGGCCTAAACCCGGGCCATCACGCCCAAGGACGCTTACACTCCGGTTTCTAAACGGGCTGGCTCACGCTCACGAAAAAAAGCAACCCCATCCAAAAGGATAAGGTTGCCACTTTGGCTTGTTTATCAAGCCACAGAAACGCCTTTCGCCATCATTATGGCAGGCATCAAGTATCGTTGCCGATACTACGGACTCGAGGTCCACTAAATTTACACGGAGTCTATGCTCCGGTAAATTTATGATAGCGTTTTCCGGATGAAATTGAAAGTTATTTGACCTCGGTATTTTTAAAATTCCCTGAATTCGAAAAGTTTAAAGTCAGGGCATCAACCTAGTGAGAATCTCAGGATATAAATAACGAATAATTTATAGACGCTCTTTTTAATATACGGTACTTGGATGTTGATAGTTCGGCAATAGAAGACTGAGTATAATTTGTTGACCGATATGAATGAATGGGTATAAATTACGCTTATACAAGACCTTTTACTTTGAAGACCGGTGTCTGACACGACTAATAGGCAGGGAGCTGACGTAAATGACTGTCTGGGATATCGTTCAAATTATGTTCGCCCCAGTCGTGATTATCTGGATTATTGCCACGTCGAAGGGCAAAATTGATCGCAGAACTAAGGAACTAATTTGGATTGTTGTTCTCTTAGTGATTGTCGGGAATGTCGCAGGTTATATCATTGCGACTGAACGAAGCCATTGGGCAATTGCCTATAACTACACATTTGCCTTTATCCAGTTAGTCATCATGTGGTCGTTTGCGCGAAACTTCTAAAGGTTCATTTTAAAAGTCTGAAGTCACTTTCGGAAGACGCGCGGTGAACGGCATCACTTAGAGGTTAGGGGTGGGCGAATGAATATTGGTGATGCAACTCAAATTGTTTTTACTACGATTGTCATCATTTGGATTCTTAAGACATCCAAAGGTAAACTTGATAAAAGGACAAAGGGCTTAATCTGGATTATCAATGTTCTGTTGATCACTGCAAATTTTGCTGCGTATTTTCTTACAGCGGAAAACAGCAAATGGGCGTTGACCTATGATCTTACTTTCACCTTTATTCAACTTGTCGTACTTTGGTATTTTGCGCAGAACTTCTAAAGAGTTTGTGCAAGAGCCTACAGTTACTTTCAGTAGTCACCCTTGAGCTATATTTCATTAATTTTCGTCCGGACACAAGAAGATACCATAATGCTAAAGAGGCCAAGCGAGTTTTTGTCAGCATTTGCTAAGGGCGACAATGTAAAATCAGCCAGTAAGGTTCAGCAATGAATCAACGAGCTTGATGTACTACTGAAACGGGAAAGAGTTAGGTTTTGTATTTCGCGTTCGAAAAATCCCAACACCGCTCAATTGCTCGGCTGATGAAATCAAAAAAATCTGGTAACTAACCCCAACTACGCAACGTGTTTTTGCACGAATTATCGCAGTTTCACCGAAAACTGCTGACGCATGGGAATCCGGTAGGCGTCGTTCAAAGGGGCCCACACGTAAACTTATTCAGATAATTGCACAGAATCCCAAAGAGGCAAGAACGTTCATCTGACTTTCTTGAAATAGAGCGAAATATGAATTTCTATGAGCCCGGGAAAAAGGCTCGGTGACATATTCCGGCTTCAAACTAAAATGCCCTGAAACTCCTAGCAATTTGGAATTTCAAGGTGTTTTTATGCAGATGCAGAGTTGATTCTGTTTTATACTCAGAAAGTAGTATATAATGAGTACAAACCACAAGAAGGTGATGTTTACCATGGCGGTTCAAGAGAAGAAGCGGATACAGGTTCAAGTTGATAAGGAACTAGCCGACGATACTGAGCAGGTCTTGGAGCGGCTCGGATTGACGCAAACGACAGCAATCACGATGTTGTATAAGCGAATTGTTGCTACTGGTGCGCTACCGTTTAAGCCGGCTTTAACCGAGAATGAGAAAGCGACTTTACATTTCCTTAAAAGCACTGAAGATACACCAGTAACAGTTTTCAAGGACGCGAAAGAAGTCGATGAGTGGCTCAATGAAGACGAATGATCTCGTGAGTCTTTATGTTGCTTTTGTCGAAGGTAGCGGAGGTAAAAAGCGGCCGGTGTTAGTTCGAAGTGTGACAGAAACGCGCGTCACAGGTTTCAAGATCACGACTAAGTATGCAAATAAGTCAGCTTTTATTCGACGACAGTATTATCAGATTCAAGACTGGCAGGTCGTCGGTCTTAGACAACCCTCGTGGATTGATATTGGCCGTCTTTATAGTTTTCCTAAACACGGCTTGCATTTTAAAGAAATCGGACATTTAACGCCGCGTGATCAAATCGACCTAGACCGTTTCAATACGCGCTTCAAAGAAGCTCAAGAGAAGCGGTCCAATCGTTAATCGGTCTTAGCTCAACGAGATAAACACATTAGCCATCACTTGTTGGTCGTTTCGAGTTTCTTCGGTGCGCTCTGTTTGTCTAAGTACCGGAAAGCAAAAAGCTGAGGGGCGTTTAGAATGAGTGACAATATAAAATCAATCAGCAAGGTTCAGCGGGGAATTAACGAGCTTGATGCACTACTGGATGGAAATGATCCCGGTTTTGAATACCACATCCGGAAAATCCCAACGCCGCCTAGTTATTCAACCGAGGAAATCAAAATATCCGAAAACAAATTAAAACCAAGTCAGCAGAACTATGACTCACTCTCGTAACACTAACTTCAAACTAAAATGCTCTGAGATTCCATTTTGTTTGGAATTTCAGGGCATTTTTTGCAGACAAAGAAATTACATACCAAACTCAAGGGACTCCGCATCTTCTTTTTTTGATTACGTTCCCTTTTTCAAACGCATGCGCATCACTTACCCACAGTACCTTGTTGATAAGTAATCCGGTAGCTGCCGGCCGGGATGGTCAAGGTCTGATCATCGTGCTGGACAGCGGTTGTCCAATCTTTGCCGAATTGATCCTGCACGGCCACTTGGTGTGCTTGGGCGGGGAGTTCGACTTGTGCTTTTGCATTCATCGGTACGGCAACTTCCAGGGTTTGGTTGCCTGTGTCCTGCTGATAATGAACGGTGATGAGGCCTTTCGCAGACGGGGTAGTGAGGTTCAGGTGGGTCAGGTTGCCTGCGCGAACTTTGATTCTGAATGTAGAAAATCCGGGTTCGAGTGGCATGATGCCGACAATGCCTTGAACGATGGTTAATCCCGGGGTGGCACCCCACGGATGGGACAGCGTCAAGTTCGGCTTGTAGTGATTGCTCCAAGCTTCCGGGGCGATGGTGGCTTTTAGACTGTCGAGAATCGCGGCGAATGATTTGTGATCCTTTTGATCGTTCGGGTCTGTCAGCAACGTAATCGCGTCTGCCGCGTGACCGGATTCGAACAGGCCTTTGAGCATGAAGTAGATAAAGTAAATGCTACCGACGAATTGGCCGTCGTTAGCGACAAACTGGCTCAAGCGATCAGCCATTGCCTGATTAGTATACACGCCATAGCAAAGCGCATAGGCTGAAGCATGGTGCGAAGTATGGCGGTTGATGGTTTGGTCAGCATTCAGGGAATCAAAGAATCGGCCGGTCTGGTCATCGTACAACTTATCGATCAGATTCTTTTTAATCGTCGCTGCCCGATCTTGATAGTGCGCTGCGTCGTCGTCATGATGCAGCACCTTGGCAATTTTGGCCATGGTCGAATAAGCACCGTAGAAAATGGCGTTGAACGGGGTATTATACGTGCCTTCCACAAAGCCATCGCGTTCCGAAATCGGCCAATCGACCAAGCCGTCGTTAGTCACTAATCCGACTTTTTCATCGAAGTTGTCGACACCTTTGCTATTTTTCAGTGAGCCTTTGAAACTTTGTGATGCGCCGTCAAAACTTTCGGCGGATTTGCCGCGGTTCAGCTTGTACTGCAAGGCCGTGTAACGGGTCTTGAGTAGCGTATCGTCGCCGGTGTAAAGAAAATCAAGCCAAGCCATTTCAATTGCGAACAGCTTGTAATCTTCCGGCCAGGTCGGGTTGTCGATTAAATAATCCAGGGAGTGGCGGGCCAGTGAATAATTTGCAGATACCGTGTAACTTGTATTCGCGTTAACCAACAAGTCGCCTTCATACGGCCGCCGTTCACGAGCCTGCGAGTCAACAAAAACATCCTGATTAGTGGCCTTAATCGTGTACTTAGATAGCTCGTATTCACGGTTTAGCAGGTCGCTATCGCTTTGGAAGTTGCCTTCGTTGTCCGGGAAACGCTGCTGCATGGCCCAACCATTAATGGCATCGAGGTGTAGGTCACCTTCGAAACCAAGTAGTTCAACATAGCGGAAATTTTTCATTTGCAAAGTGGTGAAATGATTTTCACCCTTGACCAGCGTCCAATTTTCAACGTAGTCAGGGCCGCAAGCCATGTTGTGGCGGACGTGGCCGTTGTCTTCGAGTTGTTCACCCATCAGCACAGTCACGCGTTGATCCGTATCACTGGCAAGATCAACGGTCAGGCCGCCGATAATTTCTTTACCTAGATCGATTAACCGATTTTGCGGTGAAAAAGTGACGATACGTTTATTGGCGTCATGGACCTCAATGCGCTCGGTATTTTCACTGCGATAGGGAACCAGCACTTCGTCATCAGTGATCATCGGTTGCGGGTTGCGCCAGGCAACTGGCCAATCATGGTCATCGAAGGTCTTGCTTGCCCAGTTTTGTGGGTAGTAGCGCATATCGATATTTTCACTGACCATGCCAAAATATTGGGAGCGGATTTTGACCCCGAAGTCGCCAAAAGCACTGCTGCCGTCCAGCGCCCGCCAGCTAGGATCAGCTGTGGTGACGACTTCTTTGGTACCGTCATGTTTGTACACAATCAACTGGCACCAAAAAGCGCGTCGGTCTGAACTGCCGGTTGCCAGCGCTGCTACCGTATTGGTGCCACTTTCCAGGTAATCAGTGGCGTCGTAGACATTATAGTAAACTGCCGTGCGGTCCGTGCCGTGATCGTGTTCTTGCTGACGCGCGGAACCGACCCCGAGGCAGTGGCCATTAACGTATAGGTCAAAGCTTTGGGCAAAAATCGGTTCATTGCCGCGCGCGAAGGCAACCACAACTGCCGTGTCGACATCGTTCGTGTCAATGGTCAACTGCGGACTGCGAAGAAAGACGACGTTACCGATATGGGCTAGTTCTTCACCAGATTTTGGTTGCGATTGCCGCCAGATGCCTTGCTGAACGGGCAGTGCGGGGTCTGCGCAAATGAATTTGGCTGGTTGTGAGAAATCGCTGGTGTGGTCAAGATTGTCTTTAATCCGAACCTGCCAGTAATAGAGATCACCGGGATGTAAGCTGTCTGCTAAGTCTGCGGCAGTGACGGCTGTGTTTTGTGCTGAATGGACCCAGCCGCTGTCGTATAGGTAGGTTTGGTGATCGCGATCCTGAAGCCGCTTGAAGACAACTAGCTGATACGCCGCTTGGTAGGCATCAGAGAAACTACTATGATTCCACCAACTGAAGCGGGGATGTTGCTGAACGTTATAGGCAAAGTGCTGCAAGTTAACGCTTAAATGATCTGGCGCGTACAATGCTGCTGTTATGTTTGACATGATTTAACTTACTCCTTTATAAGTAAAGAACGCTTTTTCTTAGCGTACGTTGTAAATATTGAAAAATCAATATGGCGTTTAAGCGTTTACTAAAAATCAAAGCGACTAGGCGAGCATAAATTGCGTAATATCACCTATTCTCGAGAATAGTAGGATTGGCGAAATGTGTATTTGTTCCAAACTTAGTATTTCATTGTCCCAAAGTGAAAATACGCGACCAAAACAGGCGCTTTTTTTGACGAACAGCGTGAAGAGAAACTTCGAAACAATGGTCGATACCGGTAAATTCCGGGTCATTCTAGTAAAAAGGTCTATGTTTTAAGAAGCACTTGCCGCATGTTTCACAAGTTTTCGCGGCAGGGATTATAAACCCTGCCGATTGGACAGATGGCTATTAGTGAGTAAGTGGTATCGATTTTTGGCTAGTCGTCATTGTTAAACAAATATGAAGACAGATGGCTCAAAATGAACGGACCCTGTAGATTTGTTCCGGTTTTGGGACATATCAATAGCAATCGCATCTCTTTTACTAAAATCTCCTAATTTTGGTAGCGGTTTTACGAAAACGATGTTAATCTCATTTTTGTAAACGTTTACGAAAAGCGGATTCGGATTCATATTTGTTGTTAATCAAACAGGGAGGTCTTTCATCGTGAAGAGGAAAGTCCGGTGGCGTAATGTTATTGGTTACGGTGCCGCAGATTTATTTGGTAATGGGGCGCTAACGGTTGCCTCAACGTGGATGCTTTTCTTCTACACATCCTTTGGTGGCTTATCACCAGTCCTTGGTGGTACGATTCTTGCCATTGCTCGTGTAGCTGACTCATTAATTAGTCCATTGATGGGGTATTTAACCGATCATTTTGGCGCAACTAAAATGGGACGGAGATTTGGACGCAGACGATTCTTCCTGCTGATCTCCATTCCGTTAATGTTTATCTACGTTGTCATCTGGGTTTCACATATGGGCTTCTGGTATTATCTGTTTACCTATCTGCTCATGGAAGCATTCACGGCGCTGGTCATGATTCCTTATGAGACCTTAGCTGCTGAAATGACAGATGATTACGATATGAAGGCTCGTTTGTCCAGTTCCCGGATGCTTTGGTCAGCGCTTGCAACGTTCCTTGCATCATGGTTGCCAGGTCGGATCTTTGCTATTATGGGTAAAAACAATCCCAACGCGTTCTTAACTCTTGGTATTGTCCTAGCCATCATCTTTATTCTTGCGATCGGCTTAACCTACTTCTCCACTTTCGAGCGGGAAACTGACGGTACGCCTGAAGAACGTAAAGCGATCATCGAAGAAAGCCGCAACAAAGGCGAAAATCCTTTGGTAACGCTTTGGAACATGATTAAGGATATGGGTTCGGTTTTCCGAATCAAGTCCTTTGCACTTCACTTAGTTATTTATCTTAGTTCATTTACCGCCCGCGATATTGTGGGTGCGACGTATGTCTTCTACATTGTTTATGCGATGCAGAGTAACCCAACCGAAGCTTCGAACATCCTGACAGTTGGTTCAATCATTGGTATTCCATGTAACCTGTTCTGGCCGAAGATCATGAGCAAACTTGGCCCGTCTAAGTTATTGCGGATTATGTACTTAATGATGTTCTTTACGGTTGCTTGCTATGCCGGTCTTTATTATGGTTCGGCTGCAGGTACCAGCTGGGGCATCATGACCTTGTACGCACTTCAGGTTACGTGGGGCATTTCAAACTCTGGTACCGGTTATGTTCCGTGGACGGTTTACACCTTCATTCCTGATGTGGATGAAATGGTCACCAAACAACGGCGCGAAGGTATTTTTGCCGGCATCATGACGTTTGCTCGCAAGACCACTTCTGCACTGGCACCGTTCTTAACCGGGATTGTGCTATCAGCATTTGGCTTCAATGAATCAGCCAAAAGTCAAAGTGCAGGTGCGTTAAACGGTTTGATCTTATGGATGCTGCTTGGTACCGCCCTCATGCTACTCTTGGCATTTGTCACTTCTTACTTCTTCAAATTGGATCGTGAAAGTCACAAGGTTCTGCGTGACGAAATCGATCGTCTGAAGGCCGGTGGTAAGATGTCCGATGTTGATCCGAAGGTTAAAGCGCAAGTTGAAAACCTAACCGGATTTAAGTATGACCATCTTTGGGGCCACAACAACATCGTCTGAGGTGTTCACGCAGCCACTCAAAAACAGGTTTTAGAGAGCGTTGCGTTTGATTCACTCCCAATTCAATCAATCCTGCCGCAACGAGCGGAACAACGCACAACGTAAACCACGGCCATTGGAAACATGAATCCGATGTACGTGCTAAGATGAAAAACCCGCGTTCAGATGAATGCGGGTTTTTTCGTGCTGTTTTTGCGGTGCAACTTGTTGGCAAAAGAAAAAAGCCGCCTCAACCAACGTCGAGACAGCCACAACTGTGGTAACCATCAATCAAAATCTTGCATTTGTTTTTGGTTGTAGGCTACTGAGATTTGTGTAGAACAAGTCAGCCTGCAAACGGGCTTGTTCTTCTTCGTGGGGATCGCGTGGTGTGGCGATCAGATGCTCAACGCGTTTAAAAGTATGCTTGATCAGTGACATTAGAAACATCTCCCCTTTGGTTGCTCCTGTTTACAACTACATTGTAGGAGCTATGTCAAAGAAATTCAATCGGTCTAGGACAAATGAAAGCGTATTCATTGCAAAAAGTTTACGAAAAGATTGCAGATGTTACAATGCTTCACAAGCGACCAAGAAAAGTTCCTAAAATAAACAGCGAAATCGGAGCGATTGGTGGTCAAAATTACTTAGCAGCTATTTGGTTTTGAATCTTTTCTAACTGCTGATACTGACTGAGCATCCAGCTGCGATAGTTTTTGCCTTTAGGTAAGGTTTCGGTGACATTAAGAACCGGAACCTTATTTTCTTTTGCGAGTTTAATGAAACTATCGACAACTTTAGAACTGGCTTGACTATTGTTAACGAAAAAGGCAATTTTCTTTGTCTTAATGTCTTCTTCGACGCTATGAATATCTTTAGCGCTATAATCGGTACCTTCTTCAGTCGCCTGGGCAAAGTGGCGGTTGTTAATCTGATAGCCGAGGTAATCGAGCGCATAACCGAAGACCGGTTCGGAGACATCTACTTTCTTGCCTTTGGCGTTTTGCCTAAGTTTTCCGATCAGGTCATTGAGTTTACCGAGTGAAGCAATATAGTGCTTGGCATTAGCTTTAAACGTCGCCTTTTTGTCTGGATTCTGTTTTGCAAATCTGGCAGCTAGCGCGTTTGCGAGTTTCGGCATGGTTCGCGGATCGTACCAGATGTGCTCATTGTCGCCTTCATGTTTACCCATGATATCTTCCGCGACCCGTAAAGACTGTTTAGACTTGTTCTCGGACTTGATCAATTTGGTCATCCAGCCATCATAGCCGATGCCATTAGCGATCACCACATCGGCAGTTGCCATCTGCTTGCCAACTTGGGTGGTTGGTTCATAATCGTGGGGATCAATTGCCGGGTTGTCAATAATCGAAGTGACTTGCACCTCTTTGCCGCCGACAGCTTTGGCAACTTCACCATAAAAATCAACAGAAGCGACGACTTGAATTTTATCATTGTCACCGGACTGCTTAGCGGTTGTGCCACAAGCGCCTGCCACAACCGACAATAATAGTAGACTGATGACTGTCAATACTCGTTTCATCATTCGTAAAACCCCTTTAACCGTAATCGTTACGAGCATAAGCGTAGCGTACTGAGGGCTATAGACGCAAGTAAAATATTCGTTTGATCAGCTGTCAGTCTTGAGGGATCCATAATCGAATCAAGGATGACCGCGGTTTTGTTTTAAAGACGAGAAAAAGAATAAGCCCTTGATTTGGCCTATTCTTTTCAGTAAAAGCGTTTGAATTGATGTTTATCGATGATTCTTAAAGAACAGAACGCTACCGACTACAGTTAACACGATGCCGATCGCAGTGGACAGGGCGCTTACAAGGCGTTCACCTGTCTTGGGTAGGATCATCCATCGCTTGGAGGCGTGCTTGCTGTGGGGATTAATTGTTTCAGTTGAGGAATCGTCTTGCCCGAATTGCGTGTTCGTGTCTGAGTCCGTTGGCAAAGCTGTATCGGAACTGGCTACCGAAGAAGTTACTGCAGATTTGGCTGGCTGAGACGTATGACTTTCAGAGGTCGAACTGGCGGATTCTCTAGTAGGGGCTGATGAAGAAGCGCCCATTGATGGCTTAAGACTTGCTGATGAATCACTTGACCCAGTACTGGAAGCTGATTCAGGAACTGACGAACTCGATTTAGAAGAGGCAACCTGATGGCTTGAGGAAGATGCAGACGACTGCGCGCTTGATGGCGTTGACGGCGGGTTAGACGGCTTGGTGCTTGAGGATGGTTTCGACGGTTTGACGCTGCTCGATGCCTGAGATGACGACTCAGACGGCTTGGTGCTGCTGCTCGGTGCTTTAGATGAAGGTTCTGAAGTTTCTGAACTGCTGGATGCCTTAGACGAGGGCTCTGATGGTTTTGAACTTCTTGAGGCTTCAGACGAAGGTTTTGATGGCTTAGAGCTGCTCGATGCTTTAGAGGATGGTGTTGGCAAAGATGCAGACGAATTGGAAGTGCTCGATGAATTTGATGATGAAGCTGGTGCTATCGGCATATCCGCCGACTTGACGGCCACTCGCGGATGATCTTTGGTCAAAGTGAATTTAATTGGCTGTCGGTTGAGTCGGTAGCCAGCGAGTGCTTTGGTTTCGACAAACTGATACTGACCAGCCAGTAACTGAGAAATTGATAAGCTGCCATTCTTGTCAGTCGTCAGCCCGTTTTTAACAAGTTTGCCATCATTGCGGTAAAGTGCAAAAGTTTCCCCTTTTAATGGTTGCTGCGGTCTTGTCGCACCTACTTTAGTTAGCTTCACCTGACTGACTGATCCAATACCAACACCAGTGTTGTTCCAAGTGATTTCACCCTTGGCAGTTGGATTCAGCCCGCTATTTTGCGAGCCTGTTGCCGTGACCTGATTGTTCCAGGTGTTCTTGTCACCGCTAAAACTGCCAAAACTGGTTGAAAGCGGATTGGTCCATAAGCTGACTTCAACGGCTGTGGTAATGGTGCCTAAGGGGATCGTCATTTCCCGATCGTTTACTTGAGGAGTAACTTTAATCGTACCATTTTGATGAAAGGCGTTCTGACTGTATGTGCCAGTGGCTACGGTCAATGCATGCGAAGCATCAAATGTCTGACCTGCATCCAAAGTATCATGCAGGACAACATCGTGGATAGTTTTGCCTTGAGGGTTTAACGTGATTTGCCATTGAAAGAGTTTTGGTCTGCCCAGTGAATCGACATATTGGTTCGAATCCGCTGCATGATTACCCTTAGGCGGCGTCACCACCCAGCCGGCTTTATTGATATACCAGCTAACCTGCTGGTGATCGGGATCGTTAAAGCGGCCATTGACTTGGAGTTTTAAGGTGCCTTCGCGTTTAACCGTCTTTTGGCTGAAAAAGTCGGTAAAGGTGATGAGCCCTTGGGAGCTGCCTGCTTTAACAAAAACATTGCCAATCGTTTCCTGGGTGCCGGGGTTTAATATTTTGAAGCTAATGTCGGATTGCGGCAACACCGATGATGGCAGTGAAAATTCGGCAGTGTCGCCGGCATTAACGGTGACCCCATCGGAAATTTGCCAATGGTACGTTAAGTAATAAAGCTGGCCTCGTGAAAGACGCGCTGTATGGGTCACATCTTTTTGATTAATGTCGGTAATCGTTGCATCATTGCGATTTAAACCAGAAACTGAGACATTCTTTCCCGCATCAACGACGGTCGGCGGGCTGATTAGCGGGCTGAACAAGAACGTTAGACTTGCAAGCAGCAGCGTTAACAGTAACCAACTCGACGTATATTTTCGGATGCGGTTTTGAATTTGCATAGATACATTCCCTCTTAAAAATTAGATTCCAATTTATTTATATCAGATCGCGGTTTATGGAATTAATAATATAAAAAAATTCGCCGAGTCCTCTTAAAAAGTTGCTACCTACTGATTAGGCTTCCGGTGAAATCTTTTTTAATTGGCAAAGAACGGGTTTCAATAGAAGGAAGGTTTGTCACCTTGCGTATTCGGTTGGTCAACCCCAAGTGATTGACCAATGTGCTGGCTAGGATCGTTGATTAAATTGACGACTAGATCCGCGATGCTGCGACGTGAAACCTCTGTTCCCTTGAACGGCTCACCTTTTTGGGTGATCTCGTAGCTCACGATATTTTTGTTGGACAGCCATGCCGGACGGATAATCGTATAAGCTAAATCAGACGTCTCAATGACTTTAGCGGCCGCCGCATAAGTTTCCAGATAGCCACCGTCTAACATTTTGTGATTCCAGCGGCCAAATGCACCGGGAACTTCATCATAAATGCCCAGCGTTGAAATCCAGATTAACCGTTTAATGTTGTTGGCATCCATGGCTTGGACCACTGACTTGGCTTGGTTTTCAATGCCTTTGTTGCCTAGATTGGCATAGACAAGATCACTGCCGTTCATGGCTTTTGTCAGAAGGGGAGTGTCGGTGACATCTCCGTCAACAACGGTTTCCCGCTGGTCATTAACGTTTTGCAGCCGCTCAGCGTGACGCAGAAACAAGTTAAGATGATGCTGAGTTTCTTTCAACAGGCGCTGGCGTACCAATGTTGCAATTTGTCCGTGGGCGCCTAGAATCATGACATTTGCCATGGTCATCTTCCTTTCTTGTTCGTAAGTCAATTTTATTGTAACACTGTCGATTTTGGGTGGAAGGCGGCGGAAGGGAGGTGTGTTGGCTTCTATAACGCGTTCGCTGGCGCAGGAGTCCGCGTGTAAGGACCTCAGTCGCAATGAGCAAGCCCGGGTCATCGCGCCTGAGGCCGCTTACACTCCGACCCCTAAACGCGTCGACTCACGCTCACACAAAAAAAGCACGCACCGTTTACGATGCGTGCTTTCCTTCTGGCCGGGGTTGTCCGGTGCTTTTGACCCGGAGCTATGGTTTGTCATGTAATCAAAGCTAAGCGATTGACGAATTCGACAGGGGATGTGTCTTGCCGAAATTAAAAGTAAAGGAGAAAAAGTGTGGCAAACCCTCGTGGCCAGAAAGAGCTTATTTGCTTACAGATGTGGCGCTGGATGATGACTGATCCTGGATTTTTTCAAGCTGTTCATATTGGCTTGTCATCCAAGTCCGGTAGTTTTTACCTTTTGGCAGCGTTTCGGTAACCTTTAAGACCGGAACATTGTTCTGTTCGGCTAATTTAACCAAACGTGTTACAGTCTTGGAAGATGCCTGGATGTTATTAACGAAGAAGGCAATCTTCTTTTCTTTAATGTCGGTTTCGATACCGTGGATATCCTTGGCACTGTAATCGGTACCGTCTTCAGTAGACTTGGAGAAGTGTTCATCGTTGACTTTATAACCCATGTAATCCAAGGCATAGCCGAAGACTGGTTCGGAAACGTCAACGAGTTTGCCATTTGCATTAGCCTTTAGTTTGTTGATTAAAGCGTTGAGATCATCCAAGGAGGCGATATACTTCTTCGCGTTGGCTTTGAACTTAGCCTTGTCAGCCGGGTCCTTCTTGGCGAACCTGTCGGCTAAGGCATTAGCCAACTTCGGCATGGTTCGCGGATCATACCAGATATGTTCGTTGTCGCCTTCCTTTTTGCCCATCAGATCGTCAGCAACTTTTAAGTAATTTTTCGACTTGTTTTCGGACTTAACAACCTTGTCCATCCAGCCGTCATAGCCGATACCGCTGGCAACCACTAAATCGGATTTTGCAACTGACTTGCCGACTTTAGTAGTTGGTTCATAATCGTGCGGATCCACGGCCGGATTGTCGATAATCGACTGAACCGAAACCTTGTTACCACCAACTGCTTTGGCAACCTCACCATAAAAATCGACACTGGCAACAACCTGAATTTTGCTGTTGCTAGTGCTGGATTGCTTTGCGGCACCATTGTTACCGCACGCTACGCCGAAAATGGCTAGCAGTACGACACTGATACCTGCAAGTAATCGCTTCATCATAAATACCCGCTTCCTTCCAAAACGTAATCATTACGCTTTAAACCATAAAGCAAGCGGAGCAAATTGACAAGCAAAATTTTTAAATTCTAATCCGAAAACAATTGCTGCCAAAATTTCATTGACAGCAAAAAGGCCGGCATGATAAGGTTAAATCCGTCGTTTAAGCGTAATGATTACGATTAAAAGGAGCTGAAAAATTTTGGAAAAAACCGATTTGGCGAGTGCACGGCGGCGTATGAAAAGCCCAAACATTAAAACCCGTAAGCGCGCCTTGAAGATTTTACATGAGGCAAAACGCAAACAACAAAAGAATCGATAAAAGGAAGTATACGCCTGTCAATTTGCGAAACCAACAATGACAGTGGGGTCACTTCATAACAGAAAGAGGTAAGCGAATGGCAAAAAAATCAAAGATTGCCAAGGCCAAGCGCCAGGAAAAATTAGTTCAACAGTATGCGGCGAAGCGTGCGGAACTCAAAGCAAAAGGTGATTACATCGGACTTAGCAAATTGCCGCGTGATTCGAGTCCGGTTCGACTACACCATCGTGATGCATTGGATGGCCGACCACATGCGTATCTGCGTAAATTCGGCCTTTCCCGACTCAACTTTCGCGAGCTGGCACACAAAGGACAGATTCCGGGTGTCCGCAAAGCTAGTTGGTAGTAGTGGCGTACCGCTGAAAAGATTCATTGCTTTTAGCGAGACATTGAGCCATGAAAATGCTTAAAATAACATAGCGATAAACATAGTCCTATGAACAATCAATGAGATTGCTCATGGGACTTTTTTTATGACTAATAGCGATGAATTTATGTATTCGATTTCATTGCTTATTAATTTAGCTTAATTAGCGGTCATCACGAAGAAATTTGGTTAACGAGTTATAACTTTAAATGGGTTACCAATATTTTTAAAGTATGCCTTAAAAAACACTTGTCAGTAGGTGCGGTTTTCTGTAAGCTAAAGATGAAAGCAAATTAGGTCACCCTAAAATTGGAGGTTCTTATGTTAACAGTCAAGAACCTGACCGTTGCCTACGCTGACACACCGGTGTTTGCTGATGTTGCCGTTCATTTTAACGCAGGCAAGATCACCGGGATCATTGGGCCTAACGGAGCAGGTAAATCGACCTTGATCAAAGCCATACTGGGCTTGATCAAGGTCCAATCAGGAACAGTGGACTTTTCTGGCAAAACACTCAAAGAAGTCCAGCAAGCCATTGCTTATGTTGAACAGCGTAAAGATCTGGATCTGACATTTCCGATTAATGTTCTGGATCTGGTGCTGACCGGGACGTATGGGCGCTTGGGTTTATTGAAAAGTCCCGGAAAAAGAGAACGTCAGGCAGCCTATGATGCGCTTGAACAAGTGGGATTGGAGGAATTTACCAAACGTCAAATCAGCCAGTTATCTGGTGGCCAGCTGCAGCGGGTCTTTGTTGCGCGGGCGATCGTCCAGCAAGCTGACATCATGATTCTCGACGAACCATTTGTCGGTATTGACATGAAAAGTGAGCAAGAGATCATGACGATTCTGAACCAGTGGCGGGATGCCGGTAAAACATTAATCGTCGTGCATCACGATTTGAATAAGGTATCGAATTATTTTGACGAACTTGTCGTCATGAACCACGGCATTATTGCTGAAGGACCGGTTGAAGAAGTTTATACGGCCCGGAATATTGAACGGGCATTCTCGGCGGACCTTTCCAATGTATTGTTTGCAACTAAGGAGGGGGCGAGCGCATGAACTCATTGATTGAATTTTTTAACGCGTTAGGCAAGTATGACTTTCTGCAAAGCGCATTAGTGACCGCGATTATGGTCGGTATCATGTCCGGATTGATCGGTAGCTTCATTATTTTGCGCGGCATGTCGTTGATGGGCGATGCGATCTCCCATGCGGTGCTGCCGGGTGTGGCGGTTGCCTATATGCTGGGCGTCAACGTGATGATCGGCGCGTCGGTGTTTGGGATTATTGCCGCCTTATTAATCGGTTTTGTAGCCGCTAACAGCAAGATTAAAACCGACACCTCGATCGGCGTTGTGTTCAGTGCGTTTTATGCCTTAGGATTCATTTTGATTTCAATGGCAGAAAGCGCCACGAATTTACACCACATTCTGTTCGGTAACATTTTGGCGGTTAGCGATAGCGACATCATGACCACCGCGATCGTCTTAGGCATCGTCGTCCTGTTCGTGGTTCTGTTCTATAAGGAACTGTTAATCACGTCCTTCGATAATACCTTCGCCAAGACGTATGGGTTAAACACCACGGCCATTCACTATGCCTTGATGCTCGTTTTGACTTTGGTGACGGTTTCAGCCTTACAGACAGTCGGCATCATTTTGGTGGTTGCGATGCTGATCACCCCGGCGGCAACGGCCTTCTTGTGGACCGACCGCCTCGAAACCATGCTTGTCATGGCAGCTAGTGTGGGTGTGATCTCATCCATCACGGGCCTGTACTTCAGCTTTACTTTGAACTGGGCATCCGGTCCGGCCATCGTGCTCGTAGCTGCCGTCCTATTCGCTATCTCATTTATTTTCTCGCCAAAACAAGCATTCTTTAGTTTTAGCAAGCGTCAGCGGACCAAGGAAGCCGCGACGACTCAGACAGCGGAGGAGATTGTTCGATGAAAAAGATTTTAATCACAGTTGGCGCGTTAATTGTTATGATCGGTGGCGTGTTTTGGTTCGTCAATAGCCGCAGTAATGCGCAAAAAGACGCTGCCAGCACCGGCCAAAAGTTACGGGTTGTGACAACCAACTCGATTCTCGAAGATATGGTGCAAAATGTCGGTGGTGAGCGGATCAAGCTTTATAGTATTGTGAAACGCGGTACCGATCCGCATGAATACGAACCGCGACCGACCGATGTGGCGGCGACTAGCGAAGCCAATCTTGTTTTCCACAATGGCTTGAATCTCGAAACCGGTGGCAATGGCTGGTTCAAGAAACTAGTCAAAACCTCACACAAAGCGTTTGGCAAGGATGTCTTTTCCGCAAGTGCCGGGGTTACACCAGAACATTTGACAACCAACGTCAAGGAAGAAGATCCGCATGCGTGGCTGGATTTGGCTAACGGGATTCAATACGTTAAGACCATCACCAAGGTGCTTAAGGAAAAAGATGCCAAGAATGCTGATTACTATCAGAAGAACAGTGATCAGTATGTTGCCAAGTTACAAAAGCTGCATAAAACGGCGCAATCACGGTTCCTGGACATTCCGGAAAAACAACGCGTTTTGGTAACATCAGAAGGTGCTTTTAAGTACTTCTCCAAGGCTTATCACGTGACTCCGGCCTACATTTGGGAAATCAACACCGAAGCTCAAGGGACGCCAGAGCAAATGCAAACGGTTTTGGCTAAGATCCGGGCGTCAGAGGTTAAACATTTATTCGTCGAAACATCGGTATCACCGAAGTCGATGAACAAGGTAGCTAAAGAAACCGGACTTTCGATCTATTCCAAGATCTTCACCGACTCCCTTGCGGCGAAAGGCAAGCAAGGCGACACGTATTATACGATGATGAAGTGGAATCTCGACAAGATCCACGATGGCTTGGCGGGGTAGTGCTCGAAGCCTTTGATAAAGTACAGAGACATGCTCATGTGTGAAGTCGGCTAGTAATTGGTCGGATTCACATCAAAAACAGCGCTGCTCGCGGATTTTCGTAAAGGAATCTGCGGGTGGCGCTGTTTAGTTGGCATAAGGGGGCCTTGCTACGCGTGTTGTTACTCACCATGTCGTTTACCACGGGCGACGTGGTCGGCGTGGGCGAGCATGGCGTCGATCACCGTGATAATGTGAGGATCGTCCAAGCGGTAGTAATTCGCCTTGCCCACTCGCTTGGCGCTGACCAGCTGATGCTTACGCAGGAGTGCCAGCTGATGGGAGACAACCGATTGTTCGAGCCCCAATAAGTCGCCGAGCTTGCTGACGTTGAGTTCCTGCTGTTCGAGTAACTTCAACATCTGTAGTCGGATCGGGTTGCTCAGCAGCTTAAAAATGCGTTCGGCTTCAGCAAGCTTAGCTGATTCGACTAATTTTAACGAGTTGGCAGTCATAAATGTCATCGCTCTTTTCTGAAATGGGTTTGGCGGATTGTTTTTTGAATATAAAACGACCTTAAAGCAAGATGTCTTAACATTCAAGGCATGTTACTTTAAGGTCATTTTGATTCGAGGTGGTAATGAACCATGAATTCAATCACGGTCTAATCCCGTTTGTAGGCTTTCCCAACCTTCACTCGCAACAAAGTAAACCAGAATCAAGGCAGCCACTGAATCAGCCCACCACCAATTAAGCAGCCAGGTTAACAAACTGCCAAGCAAAACCGTAGCGGCCATATACGCACAGGTGATGTTGCACATGCCGTCTTCGACTAATGCTGCAGAAGCCAGCTTTTGGCCAAGATGGCGTTTTTTCAACGTCAGAATCGGCATCAACAACACAGAGGCAATGGCAATTCCAATCCCGCTAAAGCTGCTTTCAGCGGCAGCATGGGTCACAAGGTTGAAGCCGGAAACACCGACTACATAAAGACTCAGCAGTAGCAAAACGCTGCCGACCACAAGACTCGAGCGCCGTTCAGCCGCGGCTACAACTGCCGCGGGTGCACCGCTGTTTTCTTTTTTAAGTCGCCAGATTAAGGTTGCTCCCGAAATGATTTCAAGAAAACTATCTAGCCCAAACGCGATTAATAGAATCGAACCGGCTTGAAGACCTGACCATAAACCGATGATGAATTCAAAAGCCATCCAAGCCGTCGAGAAGTATTCAACCCGAATGGCTGCGGTCATATCATGCTTTTCAGTAATGGAAAGTGGTTGCATGCCCGTTCCCCCGTTGTTCATCTTGATTGTTAACACATGATACATTTAACATATGTATGTGTCAACATATATGATTGATCAAGGGGTTCATTGATGGCCAAAATCGGGCACCTGGTTGGGTACATTAATGTTGCGGAGCGTGGCCTTGATGATGGGTTTCGCGGTCAGCGTGATAGGCTGAGATTAACCCCGAGATGGCATCAAGCGACATGATAATACCCATTAACCACATCGCAGCCATGTTGTGCATGGTAGCAATTAGCACCAGCAGCACGACATTGAGGGCCAGCATGAACCAGCCCATTGACTTTGACATTGTTTGCATGTTCATTTCCTCCTTTTTCAAAAAAGTTCCCCAAACAACGCTGATAGATACGCGTCTAGTTTAGATTAATTCTAAATTGTATTTATGGCAACCCTAAAAAGTGCTAAAATTCAAATTAAGGGGGGACCGATGATGAAAACCTATACCGACTATTTCTTTGATGAGCCGGCGTTTGACTTGCACGATGGCGGCTATGTGCCGCTTGAAGTAAGCGATGCGCCAGCCAAACCCTTGAACGTACCGCCTTTGTTGAAGCCTGACAAAGAAACGGCAACTGATGTTTATTACACAGTCACGGCAGAAGCGGGCGAGACGCAACTGTTGCCGGGACCCAAGACCAAGACTTGGGGATACAATGCCAGCTTGTTGGGGCAGACCATTGTCTATCGTCGTGGTCAGCACGTTCACGTGACGTTGAAAAATGCGTTGCCTGAAGTAACAACGTTTCATTGGCATGGGGCCGATGTGAGTGGCCCTTATGTGGACGGCGGCTGCCATGCCCCTGTTTATCCTGGTGAAAGCAAGCAAATTGATTTCACGCTGGATCAACCGGCTACAACGCTGTGGCTGCACGCTCATCCGTGTCCGGAAACGGCGGAGCAGGTATGGCATGGGCTAGCGGCTATGGTCATCGTCAAAGATGATCACGAGGAGCGTCTGCCACTGCCAAGGAACTATGGCGTGGATGATATTCCAGTCATTTTGCAGGATCGGCGCTTTCATGAGAATAATCAGTGGGATTACCGCGCTGATTATGATCCTGATGGGGTGGCCGGCCCGACTGTTATGATCAACGGGACGGTTAATCCTTATTTTGACGTGACGACGCAAAAAGTTCGGTTACGCTTTTTGAACGGGGCCAATCGCCGTGAATGGCGTCTGCATTTTTCCGATGATCTGCCATTTACCCAGATTGGCGGGGATGGTTCATTATTACCCGAGCCAGTTTCATTGACCCATTTGATGATGACCTGTGCTGAACGGGACGAGGTCATTGTTGATTTTGGTCAGTATCATGAAGGCGACGAAGTGACCCTGTTCACGGATGACGTGCCAATCTTAAAGTTCCGGATTCATGCATTTAAGCCGGATCACACCCAGTTGCCGGATAAGTTATTTACCGTGAATGCGCCGGCAGTAGATCCTGCTTTGCCGATTCGGCATGTGGTCATGCAGGGGATGGATGAAAGTGTCGCCATTGACGGCAAGAAATTTGAAATGCAGCGGATTGACGCTACTCAACCGATTGGCAAGGCCCAGTATTGGGATGTCACCAACAGTAATGAGGCGCCGGGCATGGTTCACCCGTTCCATGTGCATGGCACACAATTTTTGGTTCTGTCACGTAACGGTCATGCGCCTTATCCGAATGAGCATGGCTACAAAGATACCATTGGCGTTAACCCAGGTGAAACGGTTCGGCTACTGGTTCGGTTTGACTTGCCTGGCGTTTACATGTATCACTGCCACATCCTCGAACATGAAGATGGCGGCATGATGGCGCAAATCGAAACGTTTGATCCGAATAAGCCGAAACAGGAATACAAGTTGATGGACATGGATACGTTGATGAAGGCGTTGGCAAAAGAACGCGGCATCAAGCCATCTGAATTATGGATGGGCGGTATGCAGTCCTATGAAAAAATGGGCATGAAAATGTGAGGCTCCAACCATACTAAATAGAAATCGATGATGTTATGAGTGTTTCAACGATAAGACATCGCGGTGCGTTTGTGGCAACTTTGTTGACAGGAACGTTCTCGATGTCAATTTCGCAGTCTTCTTTGAGTACCGCGTATCCGGCGTTTATGAAGGCATTTGGCCTAGGCGCGGATACGGTCGCGTGGCTGACAACCGGTTTTATGCTGGTGATGACATTGATGATTCCGGTTAGCCCGTGGCTTTTGCACAACGTTCCGTTTCAACGGTTATTTCAGGCGATTGAACTGATCTTTGCAATCGGGACCGGACTATGTATCTGGGCGCCGAATTTTACCGTTTTGATGATCGGGCGGTTGCTTGAAGCAGTTGCTGTCGGGATTATTTTCCCTAGCTTCCAGACCGTCTTGCTAACGATTACGCCGCATTCGGAGCGTGGCAAAGTGATGGGTACAGCCGGCCTGGTAATGGGCTCAGCGTTGGCAGTTGGCCCGATTATTTCCGGCGTCTTGTTGACGTGGTTTCCGTGGCAGGCACTGTTTTTGTTCTTCCTGATCGTGTCGCTGTTGGTGCTGGCAGTTTCGACGGTGACGATTGCTTCGGTGATGCCGATGGCGCCGACCCGATTGGACTGGGTTTCGTTTATTTTGTCTGCAAGTTTTCCAATCCTGTTGTACGCCTTGAGTGCTTGGTCAAAACAAGGCTTACATGCCGGGGTTGTTGGCCTGTTGATTCTAGGCGTTTTAGCGGCAGGCATTTTCGTGGTCCGACAGTTAAACCGGCAGCCACCGATGCTGCAAATGCGGGTGTTTGCGACCGGAATGTTTACCAAAGCGGTGTTCTTAACCGGCATTTCCTATATCGGGTTAATTGTCACGACGATTCTAATGCCGCTTTACTTTCAGACGCTGTTAGGCCTATCGCCACTGGTTTCGGGACTGTCCTTGGTTCCGGCGGCAGTTTTACTGAGTCTGCTTAACCCGGTTAGCGGTCGGCTACTTGATCGCTTTGGGCCGCGCCTGGTTGCGATGATCGGGATGGTTCTGATTACCGGCGGCTTTGGCTTGCTGGCTATTTTTGCCCACCACCTACCGTTAATCGGCGCTATCGTGCTGGCGATGGCGACGGAAGCCGGTAATGCGTTTGTGATGATGCCATCAGTGACCGCTGGTGCAAACGCCTTGCCGAATGACTTGGTGGCGGATGGCACCGCCGTCACCACGACCGCCCGGCAACTGTTCGGTTCGGCGGGCGTCATGTTTGCAACGGTCCTGCTGGCTAACATGCAAACCACGCTGCACAGCAATGCTGGCGGATTTGCCGTTACCTTTGCCGTCTTTGCTGGCGTAGGATTCATCGGCTTGTTATTGGCGCTGACGTTGCCGAAAACAGTCGCAAAAGCGCACTAAGACGACAAGGACGACTTCCTTTGGGCGGAGAGTAACCTCCCGCAAGAAAGCCGTCTTTACGTAATATAGAACCTAGACTTAAAAACATTTTCATACCTGTATGAACAAAACGCCGCCTAACTTTTTCGGGTTAGGTGGCGTTTTGTTGCAACTAAGCTGCTTGACTGAATGACTTAGCCGCAGTGATCAGGAGAGAAGCCGTGATGCGACTAGGAAAGGAGGTAACGCGGTTGCTTCAGTCAACAAAAACCAACTCGATTTCCGCGTCGGCCGGTTTAATGTTGACTGACAAATGACGGTTGAGGTCGGCAACCAGTTTGCGTGCAAATGCCATTTTTTCATCGAAATCAGTCATATGCGAGGTGAAAGGAACGCTTTGATAATCGAAATTTTCCCCGATGAACGCTGGGTCAGTCACATAACGCAAATTATTTTGGTCATGCCGGCTGCCTGGCCTTAAAACGGTATCCAAATACTGATACAAAATCGTTGGCTCGTAGTTCAGCGGTTTATCAAGGGTCGTGGTAATCTTATAGCCACTTGCTTCACCAGCAAATTCTTCGTTAATTTGGACTTGCGTGAGACCTTGGTACAATTTCAAAACGATCAGCTCCTCTTCTTTTCACTTACAGTATACCAGCTGTATTTTTATTTAAAAGACCGAATTTAGGATTGCCTGAAATATTTTTTGGTGACACGATGCGGATGTGCTCAACCTCGTCACTGGTACTGAAAAGAAAAAAGCACTCAAAAAACCCGCCAAGTCGGGGGATAATTAACCAACTCGGCGGGTTTTCTGAATACGCATAAGGTTTGTTAGGGAAACCTTACTTATATTATTACCATTGTTATCGCAAAAAGAAAAGAAAAAGTTTAGGGCGTCCGAACATTATTCATTGGTTTTGGAAACAGAAGGGAAGGTACCATGTCCGTGCAGCCGGTCCCACCGGATGCGAATGATTTTATCGATTTCCGTGACGATCAGGATGATAGACCCGGCCGCAACTGCCAACCCCCATTCGCGCCAAGACATAGGAGCGGTTTGGAAAATATCCTGCATAAACGGTACGTAAGTCAAGAAGCATTGGAGAGCCAACATGACCGCGATGATGACAAACGCCATAGGGTTACTGAAGAAGTTCTTGGAAAGCGCCAAAGTGTTTGTGCGGATGTTGAAGAGGTAGAAGATTTTACCTAAGACAATCATGTTGACCATCATGGTGCTGGCAGTCACGCGGTCGGTCAAATGGTTGGCAGTCAACCAATCAAACGCCCACAGCCCGATACCAGCGATCATCATGGCGACATACGCAATCTGGAAAACATCGTGCTTGTGCATCATCGAAGCGTTCTTCTTTCGCGGCGGACGATCCATCGTGCCGGCTTCGGCGGGTTCGAAGATGAAGGCAAACTGGATGGTAATCGCGCTGACCATGTTAATCCACAATAGTTGGCTGGCACGCAATGGCATGGCTTGTTGCGTCAGAATGGTGAACACGATCACTAAGCCTTCCGCAAATGATGTCGGCAGCAGGAACAAAATACTTTTCTTGATATTTTGGTAAATCCGGCGGCCTTGAGCAATCGCCGTTTCCATGCGGGCAAAGCGATCATCGGTCAAAACCATGTCGGCCGCATCTTTGGCGACATCGGTTCCGGATTGACCCATAGCAACGCCGACATCTGACTTTTTGAGGGCCGGTGCATCATTGACACCGTCGCCAACCATGGCAGTGACGTTCCCGGCATCCTGTAAGGCGGTCACAATCGTTAGTTTATCTTTTGGCGTGGTTCGCGCAAAAACATCGGTGTCCAGAATGGCCTGTTGCCGCTGGTCATCTGATAGTGCGGCTAACTGAGCGCCAGTCATGGCTTTTGGAGAATCGGCCATATCCAGTTTCTGTGCAATTGCCAGCGCCGTTTCTGGATGATCGCCCGTAATCATTTTGACTTTAACGCCAGCACGCCGCATTTGCTTAATCGCTGAAATGACTGATTCACGCGGCGGATCAATGATCGCGGTGAGCCCCAGAAAATCAAGCCCTTGTTCTAAAAGAGCCGGAGTGATCTCGGTGGTGTCAGGCCCGACGACACTTTCGGCAACGGCAATCACGCGCTGGCCTTGAACACTGAATTGACTGGTTAACTTTAAATAATAGTCGGTGTCGAAATCCGGATGAGCAGTTACGACCAAAGGCAGCAGCTTATCGGGCGATCCTTTGACAAATAAGCGGGTTTTCCCGTCAGCACACTTTGCCAACTTGGCCATATAGCGATTGTTGGAATCAAACGGCATTAAATCGCGTTCGGTGTTGTCCGGATCCTTTTTAAAGACTTTGTAATAGACAGTGAGAAAAGCGCCATCAGTAGGCTCGCCGTTGATCACATACCGGCCGTCTTCTTGATGCAGCTCGGTGTCGTTCGCTTCAAAACCGGCCGTCAACAAAGCAATTAAATCCGGATGGGCGGTCGGCTGAATCGTTTTGCCTGCAAGGGTAAAGGTTCCTTTCGGCGTGTAACCCGAACCACCGACCTCATAGGTAGCCTTTGGCGTGACAACGGTGGTAATGGTCATCTCGTTTTTGGTCAGCGTACCGGTCTTGTCAGTGCAGATGACATCAACGGAGCCTAAAGTTTCGGCAGCCGGTAACGTTTTGACGATGACGTGCTGCTTTTTGGCCATGTTGGAAACACCCATGGCCAAGATAACAGAAGTGGTGGCAGGCAAGCCTTCTGGCATCGAGCCGACGACCATCGTGACAATGGCGAGTGCCAACACAGGCAGGCCGTACTTGCCGATGATCAGGCCGAAAATGAAGAGCAGAACCGCCGCAGCGATGATCGCATATGAAATGCCTTTCCCGATGCCATCAATTTCACGCATCATCGGGGAGCGGCCTTTGCGAACGTCAGAAACGGCTTGGGAAATTTTACCGAATTCCGTGTCGTGGCCAGTGGCGACCACGATCCCGATGCCGCTACCACCTGCAACGGCTGTCGAAGCAAAAGCCATATTGCTTTGATCGGCAAGCGGCGTATCAGCCGGCAGCGTGGCGGTGGTCTTAATGACAGAATTAGCCTCGCCGGTCAAAACGGCTTCTTGAATGGTGAGGTTATCGATATCAACGAGGCGCAAGTCGGCAGGTACATTGTCGCCGGCTTCTAGAAACACGACATCACCAACTACCAAATCCGCGCTGGGGATGTCGAGGCGTTCACCGTCCCGATAGACAGTGGCTTCAGGCGCCAGCATTTTTTTGATTTTCTCAAGCGAATCGCTGGCATTGCTTTCCTGATAGTAGCCAATGATCGCGTTGACGATAATCACCAAAACAATGACTGAAGTATCGGTGACATCACCAATAATCGTGGTCAAAATCGCGGCAATCATCAGAATATAAATGATCAGGTTGTTAAACTGCCGCAGAAAAATCAGCCATTTGGGCGTCGGATGCGATTCAATGGCGTTCGGGCCATTGGCTTTTAAACGTTCAGCGGCCTCGGCTTTAGAGAGACCGTGGTCAAGGGATGGGACCTGCAACTGCTGCTGCAGATCCTTGATACTGTGTGCCGTGGCGGGCGGTTGCGCATCAGGAACTTCTTCCATACGTAATTCCTCATTTCGTGATATAAATTTTCTGTTACTATCCTTATCATATGGGATGCCTAAACCTGATGCAATAAATTTGTATAACTGATTTAATACGCAGGAAAATTTTCACATTCTCCAAGTTTTAAAAAAAGGTCACGGTGAAATTGAAAAAAGTTTTCTGAAAGCAAGCTGGGCAAGGAAAAGCCGTGGAATGCCCATAAATCGGCATTCTTGAGGCAGCATTATTAAATTAACTAATCACAATTTGTTCACTGAAAATACAAATTATTTTCATGAAACGGTTGACGATATCAGCTTCAAGGCATATTCTATTAGAGGATTAAGTTAGGGAGACCTAAAAGGCCTTGTTCCCCAGGGACTTAACTTTTTTCAGAGCGTGAACCAGCCCGGTTAGAAACCGGAGTGTAAGTGGCCTTTGGCTTAAATGGCTGGGCTTTGGCCATTTAAGCCAAAGGTCCTTACACGGAGGTTTCTGGGCTCGTGAACGCGTTTTAAAGAAGAGAGCGTGAACTGGCGCGGTTAGAAGCTGGAGTGTAAGTGCCCTCAACCGCAATGACCCGGGGCTTAGGCCATCGCGGTCAAGGTCCTTACATGGAGGTTTCTACGCCAGTGAACGCGTCTACAAAAAGCACTTACCGGCGCAATCTCCTGCACCAGCAAGCGACTTCAAGAGGGGGAGACATATTGTGAGTGATGATCACAAGAAGAAACATTCCATGAAGCTCATCCAATACGCGAATGGGCCATCATTGGAAGAAATTAACGGTACTGTCGAGGTACCGCACGGGAAAGGCTTTTGGCGCACTCTATTTGCTTATTCCGGGCCAGGGGCGCTGGTTGCCGTTGGTTACATGGATCCAGGTAATTGGTCCACTTCCATTACCGGGGGACAAAACTTTCAGTACCTATTGATTTCCGTTATCCTAATGTCAAGTTTGATTGCGATGTTGCTGCAATACATGGCAGCTAAACTTGGCATTGTGAGTCAAATGGATCTTGCCCAGGCGATTCGGGCAAGAACTTCGAAGACATTAGGGATTGTCTTATGGATTCTGACAGAGTTAGCGATCATGGCGACTGATATTGCCGAAGTTATCGGTGCCGCCATCGCGCTTTATCTTTTGTTCCACATTCCGCTAGTCATTTCGGTGCTGATTACGGTGCTCGATGTCTTGGTATTACTGTTACTGACCAAGATTGGGTTCCGCAAAATCGAAGCCATTGTTGTTGCACTTATTCTTGTCATCCTGTTCGTGTTCATCTATCAAGTTGCCTTATCGGATCCGAACATGGGGGCATTGTTAAAAGGTTTCATTCCGACAAGCGAAACTTTTGCCAACTCACCTTCAGTGAATGGCATGAGTCCAATTCAAGGGGCGTTGGGAATCATTGGTGCGACGGTTATGCCGCATAACCTATACCTGCACAGCGCGATTTCCCAGACACGGAAAATCGATCACCACGACCCAGATGATGTGGCCCAAGCGGTTAAGTTCTCCGCATGGGATTCCAATATCCAGTTATCATTTGCGTTCGTTGTTAACTGCTTGCTGCTGGTCATGGGGGTTGCGGTCTTCAAGAGCGGTGCGGTTAAAGATCCTTCCTTCTTCGGTTTGTTTGAAGCATTGTCAGATTCCTCAACCCTTAGCAATGGGGTTCTGATTGCCGTTGCCAAGTCCGGTATTTTGTCCATCCTGTTTGCGGTTGCACTGTTGGCATCAGGTCAAAATTCAACCATTACCGGTACGTTAACTGGGCAGGTTATCATGGAAGGCTTCATTCACATGAAGATGCCGTTGTGGGCACGCCGTCTGGTTACCCGGATTATCTCCGTCATTCCGGTTATTGTCTGCGTTATGTTGACTGCCAGAGAAACACCGATTCAGCAACATGAGGCACTCAATACATTGATGAATAACTCGCAGGTCTTCTTGGCCTTCGCGCTACCGTTCTCAATGTTGCCACTGTTAATGTTTACCAATAGTAAGGTCGAAATGGGAGATCGGTTTAAGAACACCGGCTGGGTCAAAGTGCTTGGCTGGATCTCCGTTCTCGGCTTGACCTATCTGAACCTTAAAGGCCTACCAGATTCAATCGCCGGGTTCTTCGGGGACCATCCAACGGCTGCACAAACTGCCATTGCGAACGACATCGCGTATGCGTTAATTGTTGCGGTGCTTGCTTTGCTAGCCTGGACTGTCTGGGATCTCTATAAAGGTAACAAGCGCTACGAAGCGCATCTGGAAGCTGTAGCCGATGCAAAAGAGGCGAAAGCAAGTAATGACGTACAATAATCTCGTTGCATCTTTGGTGATGAGTTGCGATGGAATTGAAGAGTCAGTAGGTTACGATCCGTGGCTATTTGCTATTCTCGGATTGGAACATACGCGAACCCAAGTCCCTTCGCATGAACGTACTTGACTGACCCGATAACGGAACTTGGTCATCATGGTTAAAGCCCGGCCATCCCGTCCAAGCTCCGCACACTCCGAATTCTAATCGGGTGAGTTGACACGGTGACATCAAAAGATAGTTGAGATAGTTGTTAAGCATTGTTGTATATCCAAAAAGCCGCCTTGATCAGCTCAACATGATCAGGGCGGCTTTTTTGGATGATGCATGATGAAAGTGGGGATGGAATGGAATCATCGAAAGAATTAGGGAATGATGTTGAAACTGACGAGGAGACAGCCATGTTGTCGCAACACGCAACGGATTTGCTGATTGGGTTGATGTATGCTGATCATCTCGATGTGGAAAGTAGTCACGAACAGCGCACGATTTTTCGCGGTGGCAAGGATTTCTTTGCCACCTTTGCGCCACTGACAGGGATCAAAAATCGTACGACCTTAAAAAGAGCGCGGTGGGAACTTCAGGCTTGTGGGGCGTTGCTTTCGGATCAACAGCAAACTCACAAGCACTACCACTTAGCGCAAACGCCTTGGCAGATTTTCAAGCAATTTAACGGCATCATGGCGTCACCGGTGCGGGCCAGCCGAACCTATGATGCTGGCACGTTTGCCGAATTATTGAAGCTTAGCGGCGTTGATCGCAAGAACTTTCCGCTTCATACAGAAGGTGTAGTCATGCTGCAAGCCGCAACATTTGGCAGCGACCAGCCACTCATGTACGCCGTTTCGCAATCAGCTTATGACCGCTTGTTGAAAGCCGAATTAGCGCTCAAAATTGCGGGTTCAACGCCGAATTATCCTGATCGCCGCTTGGTCAGCATCCAAACCTGGTCAACCGACCCAGCCCTGGTCAGTCGCTGGTTGCACGCTGGAATGCCAACGCCGCAAGCTGATCCGCTTCATTATTATTTGTCGGTTTTATCCTCGTCTTCCGTTGAATTGAAAAAAGATGCCGCCCAGCTCGTTGCGACACTATTACACTGAAATTATTTAGAAAAGTACGCCGAAGTTCTGGAAAAATCATCTTCTGCGGCGTACTTTTTTGCTTACTAGGGTTCGCTTGGTTGGCGGATCGTGTAAAATAGGACTATCAATCGCGCGACAGGCATGGTGGCCAATGCAGACGGAGGCAAGGATGACAAAAACACGCACCGAATCAGATACACTAGGACCAGTTGAAATTCCGGAGACTGCTTTGTGGGGGCCGCAAACCGAGCGTAGCCGGCACAATTTTCAAGCGGGTCCGCTGATGCCGCTGGCGGTGATCAAAGCGTTGCTGCAGATCAAAAAAGCGGCAGCGCGCGCCAATGTGGCAGCCGACGTTTTGCCTGCGCCTAAGGGTCAACTCATTACCCGCGCGGTGGATACGCTACTGGCCTTGCCGGATAGCCAGTTACGCCAGGACTTTCCGTTGCACGTTTACCAAACCGGTTCCGGCACGCAGACGAATATGAATGTGAATGAGGTCGTCAGTCATCAGGCGGCGAAACTCAATCCTGATTTGCCGATTTTGCCTAACGACGATGTGAACCACAGCCAAAGTTCCAACGATACCTTTCCAACGGCCATGAACATCACGGCAGCCTTGGCTGTGGATGAATTGTTGAAGGCAGTGGCCGAATTACACGCAGCTCTACAAACAAAGGCCGAAACATATGCCAAAACGGTTAAAATCGGTCGCACCCACCTGCAAGATGCAACGCCAATGACGTTTGGCCAGGAAGTCAGCGGATGGGCGGCCATGCTGGACCACGATCAGGCGGCAATCAAGCAACTGCAGCCAGCACTTTTTCGATTAGCCATTGGCGGCACGGCGGTGGGAACGGGACTAAATGCAGCGCCAAACTTCGGGCGAATTGTTGCTGGCCGGTTGAGCGATGTTTATGGGTTGCCGTTGACGGCGCAGACCAATAAGTTTGCGGCTTTGGCGGCGCATTCCGAAATCAGTCTGGTTCATGGCGGCATCAGAACTTTGGCTGCTGATCTTTTAAAAATTGCTAACGACATTCGGTTTCTGGCCAGTGGTCCGCGTGCAGGCTATGGGGAGCTGACCATTCCGGCCAATGAACCAGGCAGCTCGATCATGCCAGGCAAGGTGAATCCAACCCAGGCTGAGGCGTTGACCATGGCGGCTGTGCGCGTGTTGGGCAACGACACCACCATTGCCGTCGCGGCTTCCCAAGGCAACTTCGAACTGAATGTTTATAAACCGGTGATCATCAGTACCTTCCTTGAATCAACCACGCTACTCACCCAAACCGTGACGAGTTTTACGACCAAGCTGGTAGATCAGCTAGCCGTGAATGCGCCACGAATGAAAGCACTGGTGGCGCACTCGCTGATGACAGTAACGGCCCTCACGCCGCACATTGGGTATGAAAAAAGCGCTGAAATTGCGCAGCTAGCTGAACGTGAAGGAACCGACCTCAAAGCCGCCGCGCTTAAATCCGGCTATGTCACTAGCGACCAGTTCGATGCTTGGGTGGATCCTGCTAAAATGACCGGCATCTGACACGCGTCAGGACGATTGCAACGATTACTAGCGGCACATATGGAGGACAATATGAAAAATCAAAAAATGGGTTGCGCAGGCCTTTTTGCCATTCTGGTCGTCATCGCCATTCTGATTCAATTTTGGTATATTGTTTTGGCCATTGTTGCCTTGGGCATCGCGCTTTACTTGTACTACCACCGCAAGCAGCAGGAAGCGGCGGCCCAGGCAGCCAAAACGGCCCAGGAACAAGCAGATGAGCAGGCGACGATCGCTAAGCTGAAAGCGTATAAGGACCTGCTCGACACTGGGGCGATTACGCAAGACGAATACAACAAGAAAAAAGCCGAGCTATTACGGCTCGACTCGCATGACGAACTTAAATTTTAAATTGCAACGGCTTAGTGGTCGTCAGCTAGTGCGGTCGTCAAAGGAACACCCTTGGCGCCGCCGGAAATACTTTCGATGAAGTCAAGGAAAGTCGGAGCAATCCCTAACTCATCGAGATCTTCAGGGGCGATCTGGTAACGGATCGCCTTTTCGTCGTGGGCTAACACTTTTTGAATCCAGTGTGGCTCGCGGATCAGCTCGTGGCCGATAGCGACAAGATCAAATGCCTGCGCAGCTTTTTCGGCATCGGCAGGCGTTTTGACATCGCCGACCACGATGATCGGGAAGGCACCGGCAACATGATCCCGAATGACTTCGTTCACAATCGCCGGGTTATTCGGTTGCCGCAGCGAAGTTCGCCAGACGTCGGATTGCGAAACATGCAGATAATCAATCTTGGTGGTTTTCAAGGCGTCAATAAGGGCGAGCGTATCATCCAACGTAATGCCCGGCTCTTCCAATTCCTCGGGTGAAATCCGGTAGCCCAGCAAAAATCGCCGATCAGCGGTTGCCGCAATCACTTTTTCGGCTTCATGAACAACAGCCAGCGGGAAGCGCATCCGCTTGTCCCGATTGCCGCCCCATTCATCGGTTCGCCGGTTAGAGTGCGGGGAAAAGAATTGCTGAATCAGATACGTGTTGGCACCATGCAATTCCACGCCATCAAATCCGGCGAGAATCGCGCGCCGCACCGCCTGACCAAAATCATGAATCGTTGCTTCGATCTCGGCAGTCGTGAGTGCGCGCGGCGTTTCATAACCGGGACGTGGGGCGGCGACGGCACTGGCGCTGACCGGTTGCTCGCCGCGCAAAATCTTGCTGCTGCTCATGCGGCCGGCACTGAAAATCTGCAGAACCGCCTTGGTGCCACCGGTTTTCATGGCAGCCGCCAGTTTACTGAGACCGGGAATGAACCGATCGTCCGCAACGCTTAATTCGCCTTCAAAGCCTTTACCCAGCGGATTAACGTTGGCGGTTCCGGTAATAAAAAGCCCCACACCGCCAGCGCGTTCTTGGTAGTAGCGAATTTCATCACTGGTGACCGTGCCATCTTCAAACGAAAGGCGCGTGGTCATCGGTGGGATCACAATCCGATTTTTCAACTGGATTGCTTGATGTTTAAAAGTGAATGGTTTCAAAAAAGAATACTCTGACATTTAAAGCTCCTTTTGCAAAAGACAAGGGTACGGGTTAACGCTGTTGGGTAACTGGGCGCATCAGAACCTCGTTAACGGCAACGTTGGCCGGCTGATCGATGGCGTACAAAACCGCATTGGCGACATCGGTTGCACTGAGGCCGTTATTCTTTTCATCGGACTCAACTGCTTCGCGCCGTTTAGGATCACTGATGGTGCTGAACAGCTCGGTATTAACAGCGCCTGGCGAGATCATCGTGGTTTTGATATGGTTGGCAGCCTGTTCTTGCCGCAAGCCATCCATAATTGCCTGAATGGCCCACTTGGTTCCGGAATAAACTGCGGTGCCGGGATGAACGATGTGGCCGGCAACCGAATCAGTCGTAATAATCTGCCCGCTATGCTGAGCGATCATATGTGGCAAGACGGCGGCGATCCCGTAAAGGACGCCTTTGATGTTGACGTCGATCATCCGCTCCCATTCGTTGACCTTCAACTCAGAAAGTTCCGACAGCGGCATGAGGCCGGCGTTGTTATACAGCACATCAACGTGGCCGAAGGTGTTAATGGCCAAATCAACTAAGGCTTTAACTTGTTGCTGATCGGTGACATCGGTTGCTTGATAACGAACCTGATCGCCAAAAGGCTTAGCCAATTCGGCGAGCCGCTCCGTGCGCCGTGCCCCAATCACCAATTTGGCACCGGCTTGCGCCAATACTTGCGTGGTCGCGGCACCAATGCCGCTGGATGCACCGGTAATAACAACGACTTTATCTTTAACAGTCATGAAAATTGACCTCCTAATAAGGGACTTTTGCTGATAAAAAATAAGTGACTATATATTTAAATTACCGCGCGAAAAAGATGATGACAAGTCGTTATATTGAAATTCTAATAATGGCTTGACCTCAAGTGGACTTTAGGGGCTAAACTAGAGGCGGTTACGGTTGTGATAGATGATATCACGATGGTTAAGTTTGCATTGAAAGGGGTTTTTAAGACATGAAACAAGTGCGATTAGGCGGTTCTAACTGGCAGGCTTCAAGCGTGGCACTGGGGATCATGCGCATGAATGTACTTTCGCCGGAAAAAGCTGCGATCGTTTTAGACAGTGCGTATAATGACGGCATTAACTTTATTGATTCCGCGGATATTTATGGTCAAGGCAAGTCGGAAGAAGTTTTCGGTGAAGCCTTGAAGCAATCCGGTGTTACCCGCGATCAACTCTATATTCAGTCGAAGATCGGTATCGTGGTTGACCCAGATCGTTCACACGGCAGTCTTGTTTTTGGACGGCGCTATGACTTTTCAAAGGAACACTTGCTGGGCGCAGTTGATAAGATCTTGGAGCGCCTGCAAATCGACTATCTCGATTCAGTGTTATTGCACCGGCCGGATCCATTAATGGAAGTGAACGATGTCGCGGCGGCATTTGACGAGTTGCAGCAAAGCGGCAAAGTTCGCCACTTCGGCGTTTCAAACTTCAATCCCGAGCAAATTGCCTTACTACAAAGCGGCATTCACCAGCATCTGTTAATCGATCAAGTGCAATTCTCGGTCGCTCATACTGGCATGGTCAATGCAGGCATGCACACGAACATGGAAGACGACCGGTCCATCGACCATGATGGCAGTCTGTTGCCTTATCTCCAGCGCAAACAGATGACATTGCAGGCATGGTCACCGTTCCAATACGGAATGTTCGAAGGCACCTTCATCGACAGCCCGAAGTTTAAGGATCTGAACGATGAACTGCAAAAAGTCGCCGACCACTACCACACCAATAAAAATGCCATCGCCGTTGCCTGGCTCTTACGCCATCCGGTTGGTGTCCAGGTTATCCTCGGCTCCATGAATCCTGAGCATATTAAGGAAAGTGCAGCTGGCGCGGACATCACGCTGACGCGGCAAGAGTGGTACAACATTTACTTTGCGGCAGGCAATGATTTGCCGTAAGCCTCAGCTAGCGTGTTAAGGGCACGCAACTGAAGTATTTTAATTTTACGTGGCTCGTTAAAAAGCCCGACAAAATTTGACTAAATGTCAAAATCTTGTCGGACTTTTTGGTTCGTTGGAATCCCTTAGCAAAATGGAAATTTGCAACCGTACATCAATTCTTACGCGGCAAAAAGCTATGCGTTGATCTTTTCATTCTTCATCGATTGATGAGGCAAAATATGAAATCAGGGCTGATAACAATAGCATCGGGACGACAAAATCAGATGAAGGCAGCCATTTGAACGCGGCAGCAACGATATACAGCACCAAGGAAATGGCGCTGATCCATGTAATCACTCTTAGTACCATATCTGAAGTTATGATCATTTGAAAGTTCCTCCAGACTTCTTTACACCCAGTATACGATGACAGCATGACTTCAGGAATCAAAAAAGTTTAACGTAGGTAATTTGGCAATTTTCGTCGTGTGAGGTCTTTAAAATGCAAAATGACGACGAAAAAAGGAGGTTTTGCCGCGTTTAAAAAGTTAATGTTTTGCGCCTGCCTAAGAGCGCCGAGTTTGCACTTGCAATCATTAATCTCTCGGCGCATCCTATGAGTACTTGAAAAGCACACAAGATTTTAGAAAAGTGAAACTACTCAAGCTAATTTTCGGGAGGAAGTGCAAGATGCCAGACAAACGTGAAACCTTATTAGACTTGTTAAGCAAGGCTTATTCGAGTCCAACGATCAAAGCACAGGCAGATTTACAGGCGCTAATCAAAATCAATGCCAAGAAACTTGATGAAGGCGATGATGACAAAGCTTATGTGACTGCGGTGACCCAGTTGTCCCACGATATTTCAAAGTATTATCTCATTCATCATACGATGCCAAAAGAGCTGGTGGACATTTTCAACTTCATTAAGAAAGATGTCGCCATAAGCGAGGCTGACGCCGCCCGTTATCGAAAACAGGCGCTGGCGGCGGGATTAGGTGCCATGCCGATTGTTTGGGGCGGCCATTAGTATCGGCATGAAATGTTAGAGCGCGATCGGCCAAACTCGCTGATCTGGCTATGGGCTCAGATCACGTTTGGTTGAAAAAAGTCGTTACAAATAGCCACTTTATTCAAACCCCCGTACATGTTGCGTTTGGATGAAGTGGCTTTTTCGATCTTATGGCAAATTTAGAAATTGAGGATGGTAAATCTATTTTCAATGAAGACTGTTTAGACGGAATCTGATGAATCGCTTAGAAGTCGAGTTTCAGGAAAGATGGTGCTTTATCAGCGGACGAGGCAAAATAATTAAAAGAAAAAACGTTGCATGATACAATGGTAGTCCAAGTAGTTAACCCCATTGCCTAAAAAGACAAGGAGTAAGCCCATGAAGTTTTTCGCTAAAATCGCACTGGTTTTTTTCATGATGACGGCTGGTTGGTTTGGACTTCAAATAAATCGCCAAGCTTCAGTCGCACAAGGTCAAATAGGTAAGACCAATCAAGTGCCGACTTTATTTGTCCATGGTTTTGGCGGCAGCTATGCCTCGGAAAAAGGAATGATTGACGGGCTTAGTCAGTATGCCGGCTTTCAGGAAGTGCTTTATTACCTGATTAAGAGGGATGGCAGGTTGGCGGTTAAGGGAAAATGGCGGCCAAACGTGAAGCATCCGTTAATTGCGGTCGTTTTTGAAAGTGGCAATCCGGAAGATGCCTCTGCACTCGGCAAAATTCTCAAACAACTGAAGACTCGTTATGGTGTCAGGTATTTTAACGCGGTTGGCCATTCTGCCGGTTCGCTGGGATGGACATACTGGACGTCGCAAGCGAATAAGACGGGTATGCCAAGTTTGAAAAAATTTGCGGCCGTTGGTGGCCCGTTTAATGCCATTCCGGGAATGGGAGCCAATAGCGGTAAGACAGTTACCAAAAATTCGAAGGGGCAGCTTCAAAAGATGTCGAAGCAGTACGCCGATTTTTACCGCAACCGCCAGTTTTTCCCAAAAACGGTCAAGGTGCTCAATCTCTTTGGCAATCTTGGTGACGGCTCCGATGGCCGAGTACCAATTGGCTCGGCCAAATCACTAAGGTACCTTGTGGCTGATCGAGTCAAAGAATACGCGGAACATGAAATACGATATCGGGCGCAGCATAGTCAGTTGCATCAGCGGAATAAAGTTGTGAATGGGCATCTCTACAAATTTTTGAGTCAGAAATAAGGTTGAGCCGTCAACACAATATGTTCCTTCGAGCTTTACCTGAGATTTGAAACGAGTGGTCTTTATTAGATGATCCACGGGAAAAATGTTTCTTATTAGGAAAGATTTGCAAGAATCAAAGCTTATTTTGGCCTCGATTTGACGTTAAATGGTTAAAATCATACGTTTAAATCTTTTTAATTCATCGCTCTGTTTTCACGGTATTATGAAGACACAGAAAGGTGGTGAATGTATGACTCATGAAGTGAAATGCCCAAAATGTATAACAGGTTTCGTGGCTTTCATTCTCTCCATGACACTCTTGACGACAATAATGAAACCTAATGTTGTTGATGCTAGTAATGTGGGTCAAACAGATGTTTTGGAAAAGCAGTTTGAAACAGATGTTACTGAGACTCAATATGTGTCAAATATCCAGGGTGTCGTCAAAATTGACGGTTGGAAGTTGATTGAATTATTAAAATCAAAAGCAAGCTTCTATCTGTTTATAGGTTACAAAGAATGTCCATATTGTCGGGAGTTTTCTAAGGTTCTCAAAGACTTTATCCCTCAAATGGATCGTCCGATCTATTATATTGATTTGGACACTAGTTTAAATGATTTTGAAGGTTCCAAAGAAGCAGTGATGTTAAACATCTTAAATAACCAGATTCATTTTTACGGTACTCCAACTTTTGAATTGCTTATAGATGGGGTTGCAGAAAAGGAGTTTGTCGGATCAGCAACAACTCTAGCTGATCTTCAATATTTAAAAGGAATATCGATGAGCTATGCAAATTGATATGATTCCTAAAGAGTATAGACAACTTTTACCCCTAAATTTGCTTCTATTGATAGGATTTGTCACTCTTGGCAAGTTGTTCTATGCTAATCAAATTCTATCAGCAAACGGCATTCTAATAATTACTGGATTGCTTTTGGTTATTTATGCAGAAATCATCACTTATCGACGACTAAAGAAGAGGAGAAATTAATATGAATGAGTTATTTGTAGAGATGAATACCGAAGAAATGGCGAACATTATGGGTGGAAAGAATTGGGTTAAATGTTATGCGGGAACGATCGGGAGCGCTTTATTAGGAAGCGCTGGCGGACCAGTTGGATATTGGGGTGGAGCAATGGTGGGTTATGCTACTTTTTGCTAATCTTTTCTGAAACGTATTTTTTTGGAAAAAGTTGCTTCACCATTGTGCCAAATGAATAAGAGAAGTTTCATAGTCGCAAGATAATTGCGTAATTGACTGTGAAATTTCTCTGTTTTTGTGGATTTATAAGTTCTTTGATGCAAGTGAATAGAAGTTTTAAAATAGTCTTGACTTAAAGGGTGTCGGTGTTTGAGTGATCAAGGATATTGGTACATAACACGGTGGAGTTGACGAAGTAATATTGATTGACGTGTCCGAAAATACTATGGATTATCGCAACATCTGACGAAGAGCGACCATTTTCCTGAAACTAACTTCAACTTTGTCGTGGTTGTCCATGTAAGCAAATCGTTCTGAGGTGTTTACACTGATGACATGTAAGGGATTGAGAAGAATGCTTTTGTGACAACGAAACAACGTAGGATATTTTAAAGTCAAATCCTTAAGGTTACCAGAGAAAGGTACGGACTCACTTTTTACGTGGAACTCTAACATGCTTGATTTTTCTGGGATTGTTTGTATATAAATTATTTCATTCAATGGAAACGAGAAGACGCTTGAATCCATGCTATAACTAAATAACCTCGGGGACATTAGCTTTCGGGCTCTAAGGCGTTTAAGGGAATATTCAACATTGTCTTGAACGAGTGAATCTACAGGGATCGAACTGTCCTTGGTGATCAGATCCAATGGAGCAATCTTATGCGATAGAATCGTCAATGCTTGCTCAGTGTGACCGGTAACGAAGATGATATCTGCATATAGTGATTTCTTTCTAATGGCAAGTGCAACATCAACACCATCCTTCGATGAATTTGTGAACCCAAAGCCGAGAAAAAATATACTATCGTTTGCAATCCGCTGATCAATATTTGAAATTAATTCATTTGGTGATGTGGTGGCAAGCTCAATTTTGGCGGGCCATTCCTCAAATGAAATGCGACGCTGTAACATCTTATACAAAAATGTAAGATAATCAGGATCATCTTCGAGAATGTAAATATGAAGTACGTTTTGACTCTGCAACATATGCAATCCTCCAGCGAACACAACGGTTGTTAGCTTAATCCGGAAGTAACCTTATGGAACATACTGCTAAACTATTTATTAATAACGACTACGGTTAACATGGAGGTTCGTTGGGCATAATGAGACTTTATAATTAAGCATTGGTCTGGGGTGTTAAAAACCGTATTCATTAAGCGCAGCTATTCGAATACTATAGCAAAGACGGAATTAGCGTTTTAAGACCCTTGAAATAAATTTTTAAAAGGGGACAAAGACTTACTGATCAAAAATATGCTTACAACATTTAACGATTGGCCATTGCCTCTACCCAGTAAATATAATAACACACAAAATAAAAATGAGCATGTATTTAGAACTATTTTAACCATAAAATAGCCTCCATTAGATTGGTGTAGTTATTTATTAACGCTTGCCTATGCTTGAAGTTAGTGCAAGGCCGAAGTTTCAAAGAAAGGTGAATCTTAATATGATTAGGGATCGAAGAGAGCCTATGGCGGTAACCGGTTGAATGGGGAAGGCTGATTGGATGTTAGTGAAGATGGATTTGGCGTGAAAATTTCAGAAGACTAGCGTACTCACAAAGTAAACGCAATGAAAAGCACTTTTTTCGTCGTCTTTTGACGCCTTTAGAAAAGAAGGCAACGAAAAAACGGCAAATTTCAACGTTTAAAATTTGAGAACCTAAAAGTATGCATTAAGTTGTATGTTGTGTGTAGGGAAGCTAGCCTACTAATTTGATTCGAGAGGATCTCGTTGTACTGCATGGGTTCACAGTTTGGGGCTTTTAAGTAGGAGTATCGTCAATCGCAATTAACGGAGAATTTCTATGAAAATAAGAACAGTTAGCATTGTTCTGGTTTGGGCCGTGTTTTTAACCGCAACTATGTGGTTAATGTTAAGTGATTTAAAAGTATTGCCGCGGGTTTCATTAATCGATCGTTACTATTGGCTTTTACTCGTTCTGTTCATCCTTATAGCCGGGACGAATCTGATTAATAGATTAAAGAGATGAGCCGTATGCGAATGATGGTCGAGCGATGACATTCAACGCTGAAGATAAAAGTGGATAGAAAGTGACAATTGGGATGGCTAAGAGACACTAACTAAGGTCATTACGTTAAAATGCCTTTTAGTCTTCAACATCTCCAATTTTGAGAAAGGTGATTCTAAATGACTAAACTGAACGGTGAACCATTTCATGCGTTAACACGACGTACACTTGAGAAAGTCGTGGGCGGCAATGCGTTCACGAAATTTGACGATCTACTTTGGAATAAGACCTTGATAGAACCAGTCCATTTGCCAGGGAAAAGATACGGATTGCCAATTGTTCATCCAATTTTGCAGGAGAGTTAGCGGCCGAATTGCCAAGTTCAGTCACTGACCGGTAATATTTTGCTGAATAAATGCTAGATTGGGGAATTTTTCATGGAAATCTTGAACGGGTATTTAAAAAACTGGCGTGGCATGTGGTCGTTTGCGAATTGGCGATTACCGATTAGCAAACGTGCCTTTCTACAGGTCACTGTGACAGAATTTTTGCTTTATTTTGTCTGTGCGTTAGTTGCCAATACTATTGGTGTACTATATGCTCCGTTATCGCTCTTGATCGGACTGTCGCTTTTTGCATTCGCGCTGTTCTCGATGCGAAGATTCATTTCTGTGGGAATTCCGCGAATACTGGCGGTTCCGATGTTTATTGTACCGTTTTATCTTTTCAAATACCTAGGAACTTTTGGCTTGATTGTTGGATTCATCTTACTTGGACTTCATTTTTATATCACGGTATTTTTAAAGCCGAGAAGAAGGGAAATACAAAGATGAAAAATGAAGAGCTAATTTGAATGCATTTAGCCACAAAAGCGTTCGCCATGCCGGCTGCCGACATGCGAACGCTTTTTTATGGAAGGGGAAGTGTCGTTGAATCCAAGGATAGATTCTCATGGCGGAGTAAGCAATTTAAGATTTCCAATATGGTTTGGGCTAGTGGTGCCTCAAATAGCGCTGGGGTTCATTGGATTTATTCGTCCGAATAATCAGATCTTTTTGGTTATTTGGTATGTGCTCACTTTCTTTTATATGTTCGTTTCATATAAGTATCTCGCTGCAGCGTCTTATCTAAAGCCTTCACCCTCGAAAATATTCGTCGGTTTGCTTGGCGGTGTATCCGTCTTAATCCTAGAGGTGGCCTTTTCTGAACTGTTTCCGAATATTCAAGGTTCGCAATTTAGCCCCAACATGCTACCATTTATTCCGTTATACGCATGTGTTTGTGGACCGGTTTGGGAAGAAGTTTTGTTTAGAGGCATTTTGAGCAAAAGGATTTTTGACGGATCAATTTTTGGACTGGTCGTGTCATCGCTTGGCTTTTCCCTGCTACATGGCTATCTTTCTCCGTTCATCATCTTGTATTTTTTAATGGCTTTGATTTTCAGTTTCTGTAATCGTGGTAAGACAGATGTCAGCGCATCGATTGTTGCCCACATAGTTGTCAACACAGTCGTATTTTTCCTTAACTTTTAGGCACTTATAGGAGTTGCCTACCTGAAAAAGTTAAGTGACTCGTTATTGCCATGGCAAATCTGGCTGTCGATAGTGTCTAATCCCTGATGGTTCTGTTGTGCTACAGCGCATTATACCAACAGCATGTTCGTTGAAAGCGGCGATTAATTCCAGCAAGGCGTTACCTGCTTGTCGAATTAATCACCGCTTTTAATGCTCTGGCGGCGACTAAAGATGATCCAGCCAAAAAATAAACGTCGCAAAATCGGCTTTTTTCGTTGAATTTTGTCGTCTTTGGTTAAATTCACTACGAAAAGTTCAAAAATACCGACGTTTAAAATTAATTAATCAGATGAACTCAAACCTCGTATATTGTGTTTAGGAAAGCTAGCACCCATAAAAAGTTTAAATATATCGACTGTGAATAAGTCGAAGAAATGGAGGAAACGCCATGCAACAATTCGTGACGTTGGATGATAGCCGACTTGGTCCGCTTCATCATCAATCAGCACTGAGGCAATGACGCCGTCGTCCATTTTTTTGAGCCGTTGGTTGGCTTTTAAACGGACGATGAAGTAAAAGTTGCGACTTGTACAGGCTTCATAAAAAGTGGGAACCGCAAACCCTGAATCGCCACGGACGATGACCTCGATGGCGGGATCCAGTTCCTCAAGGTGATCAAATGTCCGTTGAATAAACGGATCGGCATCTTTGCCAGTATAGGTATTTCCCGGGCGCACGCACGCATCAAGCAAGATACTGCTGGTATTGTCAAAGGCGACCTGCGGATGATAACCCTTCGCCATATAATGCGCATTAAACGCGGTCGCTTCTTGATGGCCATAGGTATCTAAGTGGGTCGAATCAATGGCCAAAACAAACTGGCGCTGCCCAGTGAGCTGAAAGGCCTTAACCGCTACCTGCCAAAGCATCTCGCGCAACTCATCGAGATTTTCCGGTGTGATCATGGCAAAAAACGAGAAATTGATGGTTGCGAGACAAGGTTTTGTTTACCTAGGATCGCTGTCAGTGCCGGATCACGTTGAAAATCATTGGCATGAACATTGTGATGATAACCGGCCATGCTAAGCAAGATTTTTTGAAAACAAATATCGGCGTAACTGGCAGTGAAGCACTTGCGTTGATCGACAAAATGAACCGTTTGGCGCAACAGTTGGTCGAGATGAAGTCGATGGCAAAAATCGATCAGCAGGGACAAGCCGGCATCATTGGTGAGTTGACCGCCATCACAAGTAAGTTGGATATTAGGATTGCATTGAAGTTGTACAGCAGATAGAGTATACATTGTGTTAGGTCTCCCGTTTGTTTATTTCCTAGTCGAATCTACAATACCACGAGACCGTACTCAGTGGGTGAAAAACACAGACGGCGCAACTTCATGCCAGTCGTGAAGTTGCACCGTCTTTTTGTAGTTGTATGAATTATTCAGGTTAACTATTGCTTTTGTAAAGTGTGTGCATGCAGAGTAACACGCATGCAACAGACAGGGTGAGACCAATTCCACCGATGCTAACAGTGTTGTTAGCATCGAAATTGATGGCTGCAATTAGACCGGAAAATATAAGCAAAAAGTTGATATAAATGCCAGCATGCTTTTTGTCCTTATACGTTTTGACTGAATATGTCATTGCAAGGATGAACCCTGCCAAGGAAATCGCAATAGTTACATAATTCATTATAGTTCTCATTCAGTTTACCTCTCGTTCTACTCTCACTAGGAGGTGTGATTTTGATTATTATAGCAAATAAATTCCCTACAATCATGGATTCCGAACTTACTGACGCTGTAGGTGGACGTAATACATGGCAGCAGAATGTTTCTGGTGTTGCAGGTGCTGCTGCTGGTGGTGCCGCGTTAGGTGCCGTCGTAGGTGGCCCTGCTGGCGCTTTCCTAGGTGCTCATTACGGTCCCATCCTATGGACGGCTGTAACTGGATTTACTGGCGGATTTTAAATCAGGAGGTTTTATTTATGAACACTGTTTCCGATCGTTTTAACACTGTTACGGAAGACGAATTGAGCGTTGTGTCTGGTGGCAACGCTTGGGGTAATGCAGTAAACGGAGCTCTAAATGGAGCAGCGACCGGAGCTAGGTTCGGTAAGAATCTCGGTCCTTGGGGAATGATCGGTGGAATGGCGCTTGGCGCCGGTATTGGCGGTTACTTCGGTTACAATGGATGACAAGTTAGAGATTAAAGAAGCTTCCCCCAACCGGGAAGCTTCTTTTTATATTCAAAGCTTCATCCGATCATTTCAAATGGCACCAGAACACCAGAGCAGACGTGGGATTTCAATAAAGACGCGGGCATGTTCGTTTGTCCCGCCGGTTTTATGGCGACACGGGTTGGACGAACAGGGAAGAAAAACCGAGGCGCTAATCAGGTACGGACCTACTTTTTTGATGTGAACAACTGTCAAGTATGTCCGCAACGCCAAGGCTGTTATAAGCCCGGCACAAAAACAAAAACTTACAGTGTTTCGATTAAATCCCAAGAGCATCAAGAGCGGCTGATCTTCCAGGCAACCCAAGTCTTTCAAGAGACCGCCAAGTTGCGGTATCGAATTGAAGCAAAGAATGCCGAACTCAAAACCAAACATGGCTATCGACAAAGCTGGTCGAATAACATCGAAGCCATAACGCTCTTTTATGCCAATATGGAGCGAATCATGAAACTAATGGAAAAAAAGTAAGGGGTAAAAGTCCCCTTTAAAGGACAAAAATCCGGAAAGATCTGACACAGAATCAGATTTTTCCGGATTCGTTTATAACACCTAGCTGAAGAAAGACTACTTTTCCAGCAACCTCGTTTTTTTCATCAATTTTTGAAGTACCTTGACGCGGCACACATGATATCAACAACATATTTACGAAAGCGGCAATTAATTTCAGCAACCGGCAAAGGGACTTGCTGAAATTAATTGCTGCTTTTTTAAGTTCTCCGGGGACGGATGAAGCTAATGGATTCAAAAATTAACGTAGCAAAATCGGCTTTTTTCGTTGGATTTTGGTTTGTTTGGTTAAAACCACTGCGAAAAAACTGAAAATACCGACGTTTAAAATTAATTGATCAGATGAACTCAAACCTATCGTATATTGTGTTTAGGGAAGCTAGCACCCTAAAAGTTTAAATATATCGGCTGTGAACAAGTCGAAGAAACGGAGGAAACACCATGCAACAATTCGTGACGTTGGATGATAGCCACCTAGAACGAATCAGTGGTGGCAGCACTGATAATTTCTGGACTTACATTGGCATGGGACTTGGCGCGATTGCCAGGAACTGGGCTCAAGGAGGTTATTTATCACCTGCAATGAGCTATGGCATCGATATGATCAATGAACTCAAACGGAAGGGAAGGCTGGCGTAAGGCTAGTCAAAAGAAAGGATGAGCGTGATGACTAACTTAAAAGACTCCGAACTTTGCCAGATTAATGGCGGTTTCGCCCCTATCGTGATTCCGGTAGCAACGATTCTAGGCATTCTGGCGACAGATGCGTTTAATCATGCTGACCAGCTGATTGATGGGTTTAAAAAAGGCTGGGAGAGGCCGTAACGAGTTCAGGATGGGGTTATGAAGAGAGACAAAAGGGGTAGCCATTTTAGGAAAATGTGGCTTTGGGGCTGCAAAAGAAGGAGCTATTAGATTCCTCTCCGGTGCATCTATCGGGTCTCTCTTTGGTTTTGGTGACACTGTCGCAGGAATAGTTATAGGCGGCATCGGGAGCGAATTCACTTATATGGGAAAAACGGCTGTGTTTGATCATAAGCGACTAAAACAACCGCCTTCTATGTGGATAGTCCAGCTTTGTTTGTTCATACTACTGTGGATAATCTGTGATAGCGAAAGTTGGCAGATATTTGCGATTATTCTTGTTGCAATCCTAGCCAATTCGTATGATTTTTTGCGAAAACTATTCACAATGACATGGGAGTATGAACGTCAACGAAACAACAAGGAATGATCACATTTAAAAATATGTTTATATGCAACAAGGCTTGGAAGGACTTAGTAGAAATCGTACGGCGATCATCTGTGAATGCCATTCAGAAGGATGAAATGAGAGGAAGATACAATGTGTTTCGCGAAGGCTTTCGTGCAAATCATGAGCTGGGAATGCCATATCATTTTTATTCTGCGCTAAAGGCGGTTACTCTTGCAATCCCAGTAGCGACTTTTGTGGGAACATTAAACGGGTCTTGGTCAAATTATGGGTTGATTCCAGGATTGTGGATGTGGGTATTCTTATTTGGAAATTATGAGTGCGGCATTGTAAAGCGCATCAAAGCACGTACGCTCCAAGAACTGAGACCGTCGAAGAAAGAATGGGTCCTCAGAGCCTCCATTTCTGCAGGAAGTTCATTGCTCTTTGCAACGATCAATCTCAGTTTGATCAATGGTTAATTGCAAAAACACGTTAACTGATGGTGCGTAAGATGAACTGAGAAGTTGTGCTTGTCTTAGCTTCAAATGCTTGCGTTGATTTTTAGTAGTGGTGGTTTCGAAAAATGACGGATATTTTGTTAGTGACAGGAGTAGCGATTGCTGTTTTATTCTTTTCTTTCCTGGATGTTGGTTACGCACTTTATCTTACATGTAAAATGAAGAAATGCATTATCGAAATCCAGTCGATTCAAATGCGAATGAAATTAACTGACTGGCAAGTGAACGAGATGACAGCCGGACTTTTTCATGAAAAGGTGCGTGTTAAGTCGGATGGGTCGTTGGACTTGTCAAACCTAATTTCTCGCAAAAAGATCAAAATGTTATGCGAATTATTGCAAACGCTCGATAGAGTCCGCTAAAAGTATCTGAGCAATTTGGGCGAGAGTCATGGTGGGAATCTAGGATTCTTTGACCAGAAGACGGTTTTAAAGATGATACGAACAAAGTGATAGCAGGAGAGGAAAAAATGGTATCTAAGGATAGGCTAATTGGAACTATGGAGAAGCTAAGCATTGAGTTGAATAGGCATCACACTCATTCAGAAACGGCAAGGTTTGTTAGCCAGGAATTAGAAGTGCTGAAAAAAAGCAGTGGACTTGCTTTCCCTAACAAACTTCAATATTTCTTTAACCATGCGCCCGTCGTAAAGTTTTCTGATAGCATTTCGTTTAGTGAAGCAGAAAAAGACCTTTGGGATTGCGTCTTCGAGTATAAACAATTGGGCAACTACAGCTGGATTGCAAGTGAATGAATTGATGTTGGTGTTTCTTAGCATTAATTCCTCCGCTATTGTTTGACTTGTCGATAGCACGTGATCCAGTATCGTCATCCAGTATCAAGAAGCGCCTTGAATCAATAAACTTTCTAAGGGCCCCTAAATTTTTTGAAATGGAAGAAATTTCGGGGCCCTTTTTTGCATTCGCCGCGATGGACTGATTATGCGCATTATATCGCGGGCGTTGTAAAATAGAGCTCGAATCGTGTCAATGCCATGACAGCAGAAACTGTAGTAGTGCCTGTTTACACGTTGGTGGTGATGGCGAATCTAACTGATTTTCTAGTATCACGTGGAACAAGTTCGTTCATAATAAGACGAGAGACCGTACTGTTTTAAATCAATTACAAAGTGATCGCGGGTCTGGCAATTTAGCTCCCAAAAGTACCATCCACTAAGATATACTGCCAAACAACGCGGCATTTAGTTCATGCAACTAGAAAACATCCCTTCCCCAAAAATGCGAAAGACAATTAGGAGAGCAAACATGACAACCCAACAAAAATATCAACTTGGATTATTTGTTTTTCTTGGCCTTATTTGTACGTTCAATTTTGTAACAGCCACTGCTCCATCCTCAAGATCACTCAATATTGTGTTAATGATTTTTTGTATAATAGAAGTTTTTCTTACTATTCGTAGCAAGAAATAGACGGGGATGCTGGACAAGTGACAGAGTTAGTTGAAAAAACCAGTAAAGATCGCATCAGATCGCTTAATGAGTAAACAGCTAACCAAATAACGAATTGACGAAAAAATAATGCAAGGTTATGCCAGTGTCGAAACTGTCACAACCTTGCATTATTTTCGTTTTTAAGCTTTTTACTGATTTACTTTCTTGTTTGTCGCAAATGCCGTGGCAAGCGGTCTCCCAGAGCGTGAGAGCTTCGGTATAGAACGCGATCCATGAGCATATTGAAAAAATTACGAGTACCCAAAATCGCGACTCCGATCAGAAAATGCTTAAGTTGTTTTAAACGACCAAATATGATCTACGCTCTTTCTGATATTGCTACAAAAGATGAGCAACGGTTAACGTGTAAGCTCTCGCAGCCGTTTTTGTTAACTTCTGCAACCGTCGATTGCAGAGATTCCTCCTACTATCCATCCGAGAGGGTTTCCGGGAATAGATGCAAGTCCTCCCAAGATTCCTAGGCCACACTTTTGTCCACCCTTGCCAAGGGGTCTGATACCTGGCGAATAATCCACGCCATCTGTCATCTGATCTCTTTTCACAATATGATGTGCGGACGCACTTGTTCCCGCCTCGGAGGCACTTACGGAAACGATTGGTGCACTCGTTAAGCATATGAAAGTGATCGTTGCGAATAATAATGTTTTTTTCATATAAAAACCTCTCCTTTAAATCTTTTCTCATGTACTTTCATGGTTACGAAGTTGCGGTTCATTCTTAATTGAAAAACCAGTAGTTTATGTGGCGCTCCCTCCATTTTCTCCGACTGATTTACAGCCGGTATATTTTAAACTTTTAGGGTGCTAGCTCCCTAAACACAATATATGATAGGTTCGAGTGCCCGTGGGCAATTAAATTTAAACGTCGGTAATTTCGAGTTTTTCGTAGTGTTTTTGGCGGAAAGAACCAAAATCCAACGAAAAAAGCCGATTTTGCAACGTTTATTTTTGACTGTTTCGAAAATGATATTACAAGCAATGCGCATAAAAGGTGTTTTAGACAGGAGAAAATTTCGAGAGCTTTTTTCTGGAAACCTTCAAGCTAAATCATAAAGAGTTACTTGTCTCAGAAGATTAATAAACGTCACGCCTAAGCGTCATCCGCCAGATTGTTATCTTCAGCATGTGAACGATTAGCCGCGGCCATGAGTCTACGTAAAGCTGAAACCTTACGAATACTGACTTCAAGTTTATCCTGATTATCCATGTAAACGAATCGACCAGTTGCGTTCAATTTGTGAACGTGAAGGGGGTTAAGTAGGAAACTTCGATGGCAGCGAAATAAGGTTGGATATCGACTTGCAACTTCTTTTAAGTTTCCCGGGAAAGTCGTGGTTTCATGTTTGGCGTGCAATTCGAGCGTGCTAGGTGTACCAAGCACGGTTTGAATGTACAGCACGTCGTCTAGCGGAAGTGAAAAGAGATTGGCTCCAATCTGGTAGCTGAATAGCCGTGGAGATTCGAGTTGACGTGACCGTAATCGCTTTATCCCTTGAACAAGATTGGTACGCAGCCGCGTTTCAACTTCTGCAGGCACACTTTTATCCACTAAGTCTAAAGGCAGAATCTTCTGGGATAGAATGGCCAGTGCTTGTTCGGTGTGGCTGGTAATGAACATGATGTCTGCATATAGGGAATGTTTCCGGACAATGTTGGCAATATCAATACCATTGATAGAGGATCCGGGAATATCAATGTCCAGCAGAAAGAAGCTGTCATTAATTTGCTGCAAATCAATGGCGTTTAACAGATCTGTAGCAGATTGTGTAGCAATTTTAATTTCGGCATGCAATTCTTCAATCATGATGTAGTTGTTTAGTGTCTTTTCGATGAACCTCAGGAAGGTAGCATCGTCTTCCAAGATGAAGATTTTTAAGGTTGTACGGTTGGTGGTCATATCATGAATCCCCTATGAATAAAGTGATTTTCAGCTGTTGGTTAATAACAGATTTTCTGATAAGGATATTTTTGTTTTGTTGCATGAGCTCATTGATGATGGACAAGCCATTGCCATGTCCGTCGCCCTTAGTCGTAAAGTCCTTCTTTTCGAGATTTGCCAGATTAAAATCAGGATCGACATCGTTTATGACGCTGACTTCTAGACCTTGCTCCAAGGCAATTAACGTGACGTTGAAGCGATGATGTTTAATTCTGACCGTTTCCTCTAGAGCATTGTCGATCAAAATGCCAAGCGCCCTGATAATGGCAAAACCAAGGCCACTTTCTAGCGGTTGAATGATTCTCTCTGTTTGGACATTCATGATGACATTGTGGTTCATTGACTCAGCCCATTTTAAATAAAGGAGGCTTTTCAATGGAGCACTTTTAATTGATGTAAAGGAACTTTTGCCTAATTCTGCCTGATTCAGCGATGCTTGGGCTCGGGAGAGGATGGCTTGGGTATCCGGAGAGATGGTTGAAGAGGATTGCTGCAGAGACAGTTGAAGCGAGGCTAACAAATTTTTGTAATCGTGTAGAAGCTTATTCGTGTTTTTTTGTTGTTGGCTCAAGGTGGTGTAATACGCCCGCTGAGAAGCCTCGGCGCGTTTGATCCAGGTGAGTTCAACATAGTAACTGAACGACTTCAAAATCAAGAAAAGTGAATATAAGTTGATGATAATTGACAGCGTAAAGATACCGAGAATAAGCAAGTCCAACATGATGCCGATGTTGACTAAATTAGATATCGCCTCAAAGCAGTACAACGAAACGCATGTGGCACCTGTATAGAGAATAACTGATTTCTGGAGATGGTTTTGCTCCCTGATGAGCATTCGTAGCTGGTCAAGTTGCGTTTGTTTCTTTACTAAGAGCCATATCACAATCACTGCTAATATTGCAGTTAGAATCAGTGTGGTAACCACACTGATTAAAATTAGGTGTTTTATACCTGCCGCAGCGAAAGTTCTTATGACACAGGTTTGAATCGTGATGATGATGAGATTAACTTCCATAAAGATAAAGACCCAGAATTTGTCAGAACTTTGGTTCGTTTTGGATATATACCATGCATAAATTAAGCAGAAACTGATTTCTCCATAAGTTAGAAAAAACAACGAAAGCGTCGTTCCAGTAATTGACCATAAAGCAACGTGAAGCGGACGGATACGGCAAAAGAAGATATACGAAAGAAACCCAATGCCAAAAATGAAGACTGGCCAATTTATAAAAAAGTATATATGACCGGGAAGACTGACCATAATAAAAACACCCATTTCCTTGAGAATAGGCCAATTTATTTTTTGCATTCGTGTCATAACACGACGTTAATTGGCCAAAACACGACGTTAATTTTTTGTTTAACAACAGCTGTGCCATTCATGCTAGGCTGATGGTATCAAAATAAACTGTCTAGGAGGAACTTACCATGACTGACCAAAAGAGTATTCAGAAGGAGACAACCATGTCCGATTACAACCTTTCGCAAGTGCGCGGAGGCACCAATCGTGTCTCGAGTCAGCCGTTTGAGGATTTAAAAAGTTGGATTGCTGGTCTTTTTCGAGGAAAACATTAAGGCGTGCAGGAAAGAGACCTGCTTTTGGGCCTGATATCTTCGTCAAGGATGCATGAATGAAGCAGCGGATAAGCCACTTTTATTAAATAAAAAGTAAATTGTGATTTTTATTTAATATTAAATTCTCTATTTTAAGATGCTATTGGTTCTCAGCAGAGTCATATTACCATAAATTTGTTTTCGTGGCAGTTAATATGCTTAACCTTAACAACTATGATAAAAGGGTAAGCTCCGAGCAAACTTGTCGCATCTCTCTGCGAACTGTTGACGTGGCAGTCTTTACAATCTGAAATCCAATAAGAGGAGGCCGTGGATGTTCAAATACAAATTCAAACTAGGCCAAGCAACATACTACAAACGTCATTACACGCCTCAGGTGGATGAGCGTGATTGCGGCGTTGCGGCGCTTAATATGTTGCTGAAGTTTCATGGGTCCGACTATTCGCTCGCCCATTTACGGCAATTAGCGAAGACCGATCAGGAAGGAACGACGGCGTTAGGCATTGTTCGGGCTGCCCAGGAACTTCATTTTGAAACCAAGGCAGTTAAGGCGGATATGACGTTGTTTAATTTAGATGATGTTTCATATCCGATCTTGGTACATGTTTTGAAGCGTGGCGAGCTGTTGCATTATTATGTCGTGTTTAAGGCAACGAAGGATCATATCTTAATTGGTGATCCTGACCCTTCAGTCGCAATGACCTGGCTTTCAAAAGAGGAGTTTGCCAAGGAGTGGTCGGGGGTGGCTATCTTTATTGCTCCTGAACCGCAATATCAACCGCGCAAAGAGGACAAAGGCAGTTTGTTTGCCTTCGTGCCGTTGCTCGCGCGGCAAAAAGTGATCATTGCCAATATTATTGTGGCGGCTTTGTTGATCACGGTGATTAGCATTGTTGGGTCGTATTTTCTGCAATCGATCATTGATACCTACATTCCAAGTGCCATGCGGACGACGTTAGGGATGATCGCCAGTGGGCTGATTCTCGCTTACATCCTTCAATCTGTTTTGACGTATGGTCAGAACTTTTTGATGGCGGTGCTGGGCCAGCGGTTGTCGATTGACGTTATTTTGGGTTACGTTCGGCATCTGTATGAATTACCTATGTCTTTTTTTGCAACACGTCGAACCGGGGAGATTGTGTCGCGGTTTTCGGATGCCAATAAAATTATCGATGCCTTGGCGAATACGATTATGACCCTGTTTCTTGACGTTTGGATCGTGCTTATTTTAGGCATTGTTCTGGGCATTCAAAATACTACATTGTTCCTGGTGTCCTTAATTGCGGTGCCTTGTTACTTGGTGATTGTTTTCGCGTTTCAACGTCCTTTCAATCGGCTGAATCAAGAGACAATGGAAAGCAATGCCATTTTGAGCTCATCGATTATTGAGGATCTGAACGGTATTGAGACCATTAAGTCGCTGACAGGTGAAAAGGTCAGTTATGAGCGGGTTGACCGTGAATTCGTCACGTATTTAAAAAAGTCATTCAATTACACGAAAGCCGACCAGCTTCAACAAGCTATCAAAGGGTTGCTGAAGCTCGTCTTGAATGTGGTGGTGTTGTGGATTGGAGCGAGTCTGGTGATGGCTAACAAGATGAGCTTGGGGCAGATGCTGACGTTCAATGCGTTGCTGTCGTACTTCACCAATCCGTTAGAAAGCATCATTAACTTGCAACCTAAATTGCAAATGGCCAAGGTGGCGAATAATCGGCTGAATGAGGTTTATCTGGTTGAATCTGAGTTTAAAGAACAGCGCCATCTGACCGATCGCCGCCTGATCGATGGTGCCATCAACGTGGATGATGTTTCCTTTAAGTATGGGTTTGGGCAGGACATTTTAAAGCATGTCCATCTTGAGGTGCCCGCAAATGCCAAATACACGATTGTCGGCATGAGTGGCTCGGGTAAATCAACTTTGGCCAAATTATTGGTCGGTTTTTACCCGATCGAAACAGGCAGGGGAAAAATCACCTTTAATGGCGCGCAGATCAATGATGTGGCGCTCACGACGCTGTGGCAATATATCGAGTATGTGCCGCAAGAGCCGTTTATTTTTTCCGGATCGGTGATGGAAAACTTAACGTTAGGCAGTCGTGCCGATTTGACGCAGGCGCAACTCGAAGACGCATGTGCCGTTGCGGAAATTGCCACGGATATCATGAATTTGCCGCAAATGTGGCAGACCAAGCTCACGGAAAGCGGGAGTATTTTATCAGGCGGGCAGAAGCAGCGCTTGGCGATTGCGCGGGCGTTGTTGTCGCCGGCCAAAGTGCTGATTTTTGATGAGTCGACTAGCAGTTTGGATACCATTACGGAGCGGCGGATTGTGGATCGGTTGTTGGCAATGAAGGATCGAACGATTATTTTTGTCGCCCACCGACTCACCATCGCGGCTAAAACCGAACAGATTGTGGTGATGGATCATGGAGAAATTGTTGAGCAGGGCAATCATGCCGAACTGCTGGCGAAGCAGGGATATTATGCGCGGTTGGTGAGTGAATAAGGAGGTTGACGATGATTGATCTTAAGAAACTAGAGACCACCGAGTTTTATAACCATCGTTACCGCAATTTTTCGACCATGATTATCTTGCCGACAGCGATTCTGTTTATAGGCCTGTTGCTCTTTTTCATTTTTGCTAAACGCGAAGTGACCGTGACAACGGCGGCGGAAATTGCCCCAGTTAAAACGGCCGTGACCATTCAGGGGACAGCGGCGAATCGGATTGTGACGAATCATATGAAGGAAGGCAAGCGGGTCAAAAAAGGCGAGACGCTGCTGGTGTATCACGACGTAGCCAATCCTGCACAATTAAAGGTGTTGAACCAACAGTTGGCCACGTTAAAAGATCAAAAAGCCCAATTGGACACACTCAGCCGGAGTATTGCGGCCAATAAGGATCTTTTTAACAGTGCCGACAAGTTCGGCTATCAACAACAAGTGCGCGACTATCTCAATCAGCGCCGAGTTTATGAACTAGAGTCGGAGGCCGTGAATGCGACTCAAAACGTGGCGAATGCCAAGAACAAAGAAATTGATCAATTGTTACGGACTAGTATGCAAGCCAGCGAGGATAAAATAGCAGCGATTCGCGAAGCTCAAAACGCCATCCGAACCGATCAGCCGCTAAAAGCCGATCATGCTTACAGTTATCTTTATGGGCAATATCAAGCCGAAGCGGAAAACACGGAGTCGGCTAATCTTGCCAACTTAAAGGGTCAATACCAGTCACAGCTGCAAAATCTGCTGACAAGTGAAAAAGAGGCGCTTGCTGCACTGAAAACCCAACGCGCCAACCAAAAGCAAGCCGATCTGTCTGCACAACAGACGAGTCAGAATGAGGCGAAGTTGGCTTCTTTACAAAATAAAATGCAGCAAACCATCGCGGCAGAGCAGCTGAAAGTGCAACAAGCCACTCAAGAAGGTGAGGCAAAACTCACGGCACTTAAAGATCAGCGCAACAATTATCAAGTCAAGGCACCAGTCAGCGGTATTCTGCACCTTGAAGCGTCTTTAAGTGGCAACAAGTACATTCCGACCGGCACTGTCTTAGCCCAGATTTTACCGGACTTGGCTAAGCAAAAAGAAGCTGATTTGAAACTGGCAATTTCGCCGGCCGAGGTCATGAGCCTAAAACGTGGCCAAAATGTGCGCTTACGAATCGCTCGGAACGTACCGACGCCTATGACGATAACCGGCCGGATTTATGCAGTTGACGTTGCACCGACCGTGAATCCCAAAACCGGCAACTACTTTAAAGCCCAGGCTAGGGTGCACTTGTCTAAAACACATCAACAGTCGCTCTACTATGGCATCGCTGGAGAAGCAACCGTTATTACCGGCACAAAGACGTATTGGCAGTATTTTGTTGATAAAATGTTCAATCGCCAGTAACAAGTGCGGCGATATTTTTAAAATAAGCCAGCAAAAGTTGTGCTAAAATAGTGAATGTTTCTTTTCATTTTTCAAAACGAATATTCCTATAAGAAGAAGGATTGGCACAAGTTATGACGTCAAAAAGTCATCAGGCGGCGCAGGGGAATCCACCGCTTTCAGAAAAACACCATATGCAGATTCCTTGGTATGACGTCATCGTTAGCGAAGAACGTCAGGCGGATCATGCAACGCTTGAAGAACGGGCATCACTTGTTGGCCGAGTTGGCATTATGTTGCTAGCGTGCGGCACGGGAGCGTGGCGGGTTCGGGAAGCCATGAACACGGTGGCGCGAGCCTTGCGGATGTCGTGTTCGGCTGATATTGGGTTAATTTCATTGTCGTATACCTGTTTCAGCAATAACCACGCTTATTCCGAAGTGCTGTCGTTGCCGCAAAGTGGTGTGAATACGGACAAGTTGGATGCGCTAGAACGATTTGTGCGCGAGTTTGATGCGCAGTATGCCAAAGAGACGGTACGAGATATTCATCACCGGCTTGATCAGATTCAGAAAATGTCCGGCAACTATGATCCGCTTCGTGCAGGTCTTGCTGCGGCATTGGCCTGCTGTGCCTTCGTTTTCCTGCTTGGTGGCGGTCCGATTGAGATGATTTGTTGTTTTGTCGGTGCGGGTATCGGTAACTGGCTGCGTGGGATCATGATTCGGCGCAATTGGACGTTGTTGGCGTGCATCGGGGTCAGTGTTGCGGGTGCCTGTCTGGTTTACTTTCTTGTTTTCCGAGGCCTGGAAATGAGCTTGGGAATTGCTGCACGGCATGAGGCTGGCTATATCGGTGCCATGTTATTCGTCATTCCAGGCTTTCCATTCATCACCAGTATGTTGGATATTTCCAAGCAGGATATGCGCTCAGGCATGGAGCGGCTGTTATATGCCTTGATGATCACGATTGTCGCTTCATTGGTTGGGTGGTTAGTGGCCATGGTGGTGCACTTGCGCCCAGAGAATTTTGCCGATTTAGGCCTTAATCCGGCACTTTTACTGGTTTTCCGACTCATCGCCAGTTTTTGTGGGGTTTTCGGTTTCTCCGTGATGTTCAACAGCCCGCGGCGCATGGCAGTTCAGGCTGGTTTGATCGGAGCCGTCGCCAACACGTTGCGGCTTGAACTAGTGGATTTAAATACGATTCCGCCAGCTGCGGCAGCGTTTATCGGTGCCTTGGTGGCTGGTTTGATTGCCTCGGCGATCAACCGGGTTGACGGCTATCCGCGAATTTCGCTGACCGTGCCATCAATTGTGATCATGGTTCCGGGCCTTTATATTTATCGGGCTGTGTATAATATCGGTCTTAACAACATCGGGGTTGGCGCGGAGTGGATGACCCGCGCGGCGCTGATTATCATGTTTTTGCCACTGGGCTTATTTACCGCGCGTCTGATTATGGATTCGCGGTGGCGGAAAAGCGATTGAGCCTCTAGTCATCCGAAGCACACAAACAACCCCCACTTTGCCTGGCAAAGTGGGGGTTGTTGCGTTGATTGCTTGAATGATTTGATTTGTCAGCAATGAAACAAATCGTTATGTCGCAACAGCGCTGTTGCCAAAGAAAGCTGCCGGCAGCGATGAGTGGTGCATAAATCCTGATGCCACCTAGCTAACATGTGAGCTGGCCTTGATCACACTTGGGTGGCGTGTAAATGTACCCTTACATCAATATAAATCGGTGAGCGGCAGCTTTTGACAACAGTGATGAAGCTGTTACCATTCGTATCCAACTGGATTTTTGATGAGGCGATCATACACATCTTTGACCACTGCCATCTGTTCAGGCGTCAGTGGCGGCACGTCCGCAGCATCGGTGTTGCGTTCGATTTGGGTAGGGTTGCTGGCGCCCGGGATGACGGCTGAAACAGCATCATACATTAAGATAAAACGCAATGCGGTTGCGGCGAGATTATCGGAGCCAAGTCGTTCCTTAAGTTCACGGGCAGCTTTAACGCCGGTCAAATAATCGACGCCAGAGAAAGTTTCACCTTTGCTGAAGTGCTCGCCGTGGCGATTGTTGGCTCGTTGATCTGTCGGGGCAAATTTGGTGTTTTCATCGAACTTGCCGGTTAGTAAGCCGCTTGCTAATGGGACGCGAGCGAGAATGCCAACATCATGCTGCTTAGCAAGCGGGAAGAAGGTTTCGGCAGGGCGCAAGCGGAACATGTTGAAGATCACTTCAACGACAGCCGTGTCATAATCCAAAGCCTTAATACCTTCCTCGGCGCGCTCGATGCTGACACCGTAATGCTTGATCTTGCCGGCTTTTTGCAAGGCATCCAGTGCAAAGAACGTTGCGGGTTGGTAATAGACCTGCATTGGCGGGCAGTGCAACAAGACAATGTCCAGACTGTCCAAGCCCATATTTTGTAATGATTCATCGACATAGCGGCGTACATGATCAGGATCAAAATGCTCGGCAGTCAACGGTTCTTCTTTACGGCCGATTTTGGTCGTGAAATGAACGTCGGGATGCTGTTTGACAAAAGCGCCGACCATTTTTTCGCTTTCACCGCCTTGATAACCATCGGCAGTATCAAAAAAGTTGACGCCATGAGCATAAGCTTCTTCCAAAGTTTCGCGCGCAACCTTGGCATCAAACGGCGCACCCCACTTGCCGCCTAATTGCCAAGTGCCAAGGGAAACTTCACTCACTTTGTAGCCGGTTTTGCCTAATAAACGATATTTCACTTGAAAGATCCTTTCTTAACCTGAATACGATTTCCAATTTTTGTAACAGCAGGCGCGACACTGATTAAAAGCGGATCGCGCTGTCTTGGTAGCTATCCATTGCACTAAGGTTCGGTCCCCAAAAACTTCACGAAGCGAGACGTAACACCATCTCAACTTTACAAATAATTTTGTGTCGATGCAATACGGATTTAATAGGATTGGCTGCAAGAGGATTAGGGAGTTTCGGGCAGACACGAGAATTGGACATTCAAAAACCCATCGCAATAAAATCCGCGATGGGCTCAGGCTCGAACAAGATTTACGCCTCCTTATGGAATAGGTATCCCGAGATCCAGACGATCAAAAAGAACACGACTCCAGTAAACAGATTTCTGAAGACCTGAAAGTGGCCGCCTAAAAATAAATCAACGCCAAAAAGGAAAACCGTGAAAACACAGGTACTGATAAGCGCTTCTTTTGCGTTCATGATGAGCAGCCACCTCGTAAATTTTGCCCTAGGGTTGGTTCGACAGCGAATTTGTAGGTTGAATCGGTCATATGCGCCCTCCCGTTGCTTTGCAATGAATGCTTTTACTAACCCTCAGTTTGCGACAAAACCGCCGCGTTGTGACAAAATTTAAATAAACGTTGGGTTTTCCAAAATAAACGTTGCGTTATTTTTCAAGTTGTCAAAACGACACGTTCTTCTAGACAAAAAGCGATGTAACATTGCATCAAATACGGTAAAGCGCTAAACTGCACTCATCCCGGAGGTGCCCAAAATGAATAAAAAAGAAACCCAGTTATTTCAGGCGATTGACACAGCTTACAACGATCCTGAAATGACGGCCTACCCACAAATTCGGCGTGACTTATTAATGGCAGCCCAAGAATTGCAAAACGGGACGGCTCATCAGATAGTTGCGGTTAAGTTGAAGCGGACGATTTCGCGGTACGTTTTGCTGAACCATTTGCAAATGCCGGCTGCGGCGGGACGACTCTTTACAGCAATTGGACCGATGGGTGAACGCTATAACGGTGAGGCGAGTGTTTTTAGTCTATTTTTTAGATAAAGATGGAAAAGGCGACTAAGAATGGATGCTAGTGCCGTTTGTTGATGAATGCAGCGGATCGGGCCGGTAGAAAAGCAAGCCAAGCGCGCAAACGATTCCGGCGATGCCCAGGATGACCGTTAATTCAGAAGACGGCAAAGCAAGGCCGAGCACGGCGATTAGCCACACGCCGGTCCAGCCGAGGAAGATGAGAAAAATCGGCCGTAACCACAGTGCGCAAGCTAGATTAATAGCACAAAGAATCGCAGAAAATCTGATGAGTGTCGGACTGGAAATAGCAAAGGGTGCCACGCCACGGAACAGGTATCCCGTCAAAAAAGGCACCACAAACATAAGCACTAATAATATCCATAATCCAGCGATTGTCTTCCGCGAAAGTTTGTTAAAGAAAATGCCACGGGCAAACGAGGCGCCAATCATGAGTAAGGCAAAGAAATTAATGCCGATCACATCGCTTAGGCTAAAACGCAAACTGGGGCTAATCAACATGATTAATATATTTTGAATGAGCAGAAACATGAGCAGTGGCCAATACATCGTGAAAAGATAAGTGATTGAGATGTGTGGCAGCTCTTTTAAAATATTGTCGGCTGCCGCTTGAGGATCGTCACTAAAGAAGGATGCTACTTTATGACCATTCTGTTGTGCGTCAATCAACGTTGCCAATAAGTCGCTAATAGCCTGTTCAATGGCATAAGGGTCTTTGCGCAGATCACCGCGTAAATATTGGATGACTGTTTCGGTGTAGGTGTAGTCCGTACCGTGAATCTTTTTGAGTTGTTGATCATTGGCGGTGCGAAGTTGGGTTAATTTTTTCATGAGGTGTCGCCTCCTTGAAACTTGGCTGAGTTAGACAGGTAACTGTGATTTCGGCTCGGGATGATAGAACAGCAAAAGGGTGGCAACGAGCACGCCGGTAATCGCGATTCCCACAGTTAATGCCGAAGTGGTCAACAACATGCCAATGAATGCCAGCAACCACACGCCGGCCCACGCGAGGAACAAATAAGCAATTTTGCGAAAGCCCAAAGCACCGATTAGATTCAGCACGAGGAAGCTAACGCTGAAGAGCATAAGCGTTGATCTGGAAACTGAAAAAGGTGTGCGTCCAGCTACCAAATAGCTGAGTATCAGTAACGCAATTATCATCATGGCAAAGCCTAACATGGCACTATAAACGGTTTTACGCGAGAGTTTGTTGAATGAGAGGCCGCGGGCAAATGGCACATTGACGAAAGCAAAGGCAACCGTTAACAGTGCAGCAATATTGCCTAAGGATAGCTGAGTTTTTTGACTAGCTAACATGATAAAAGAACTAACGGTAAAGAAGAACATGATTACTGGCCAATATTGATTTGAGAGGTACCAAGCAGGCACAGGTGGTAGCTCCTCTAGAATCTGATCCGCGGCCTTTTGAGGGTCATCGCTGAAAAAGCTTGCGACGCGGTGGCCGGACTCTTGGGCGTCAATGAGAGTCGCCAGTAAGTCGCTAATAGCCTCTTCAATGGCATAGGGATCTTTACTTAACTTGCTGCGTAAATAGATGATGACGGATTCCGTGTAGCTATAGTCCGTCCCGTGAATCTTTTTGAGTTGCTGGTCATTGGCAGCTCGGAGTTGGTTTAATTTTTTCACGACGATTCGCCTCCTTGGTTGAGATTGGCCATGGCCTGAACCAGTTGATGCCATTGTTGTTGAAAAATGGTGAGTGTCTTTTCTCCTTCATCGGTGAGATGGTAGTATTTGCGATCAGGGCCATTGCCGGTTGGTCGGCGGACACCGATGATGAGTTTATTTCTCTGCAGCTTCAACAGTAAGGGATAGATGGTGCCTTCAGGAATGTCGCCAAACCCAAGCGCGGCCAGCTTTTCGTGTAAAGCGTAGCCGTAAATATTGCCTTGCTGAATAATTTTCAAGATGGCGCCTTCTAGAATGCCCTTCAGCATTTGCGATGAAGGTTGCATGGCCTCGCCTCCCTTGATACCTTGTTAAGCATAGTATAATCATGACGAGATACCTTGTAAAGCAAGATATCTTAGTTAAAAAAACCAGCGCAATTGGCTGGCTTTGGGATGCTGTGAATATTGGAGGGTTAAGGCTTTTCTTTGAGTTCGGCGAAGCCAAAGATCACAAAAATAATACTGAATGTTTCGGCTACCGGCTTCATAAGCAAGCCTGAATAGTAGCCGAATAAGTAAGCAGCCTCGTCAGAAATTGATTTATAAATGTGAAGTGTCATGCTGCCTTCCACGCTAATAAATATTAAGACAACACCTAAGCCAATCCCCAGTACCGTCAGCAGAAGCTTATGAGAGAAGCTGTCAACCCAGGCGTGATAATTAGGATAGTGAGTCGCTAAGATTACTAGATTAATGATTAAAGCGATGGCAAGCCATCCTGATAATTGCCGTGTGTTAGCTGGAAAACTTTTAACCGCCAAAATTCCTAAAATAAGTATGACGTTCAAATAATATGTAACTTGAAAGTACCGGTTGTCTCGTTGCGCTTGTTTGCTGATTGTCTCGTAATGATCCATCATTGTACGATCCTCCCTAAGTAATCGATCCAAAGAAATGTTGTAAAAGTCACTGATGCTGACCAGTGTTCCGACGTCGGGGAAGCTACGTGCGTTTTCCCAGCTGGAAATTGTTTTTGCTGAAACATGTAGTTGCTCGGCAACTTGAGTTTGGGTCAAGTGCTGTTGTTGCCGAGCCAATTTCAGCTTGTCGCTAAGTTGCATATTCTTCACCACCTGTTGCTATTGTTAAGGTGTGACTAAAAATGTACAAGTCTTTTTGTGAAATAGTGGCTCTAAGAATCGTAGAGTTGTTGGTGTGACGCAGGGTCTGAGCGATTTTTCGCGGGACATCCAAATTGACAAGCAACTAAAAAAAGTCCAGTCCAAGACTAAGCTGTGGACGGGACTATGATTTTTGTGACGAAAGGACACTGTGAGTAAAAGGCTAATTCTTGTCCAGAATATCTTCAGAACCGAAAACGATGAAGATGGTACTGAGAGTCCCAAGGATGATTCTCATAGCAATGCCTATCTTTGCACCAGCGAGATAGCCTTGAACAGCTTGGGCAGAGTAAGCAGAACTACTGACGTCCGTTGGAATGGTAGTAGGTTGATTCAGAAATGTCAAAGAAATGATCGTGGCAATGCCTATGATAAGGGTGATTAACAAGATTCGCCGCGGCCATGACCGAATCCATAGCCGGTAATTGGGATAGTGCGTGGCCAATACAATCAAATTAATAAAGAATACCAAACCTACCCAGCCAAAATAACGATTCAAGACAGGCGGTGTATTATTGACCATCTTGAAAATCACAATCACCAATAGAAGCACAAGGTTAACAAAGTAAGTGACTTGAAAAATCCGTTTGTCGCGTAGTGCATGTTTGTCAATAGCTTCATAATGATCCATCATGGTTTGATCCTCCCTCAATAGACGATCCAATGAGATGTCATAGAGATCGCTGATTCTGACAAGTGTGCCGATGTCCGGGAAACTGCGCGCATTTTCCCAACTGGAAATGGTTTTGGATGACACGTGTAATTGCTCGGCGACTTGTGTTTGCGTGTACTGATGTTGTTGGCGCGCCAATTTGAGTTTGTCGCTGAACTGCATACTTTTTACCCCCTTGTCACTATTGTCAAAGCGTTATTGATTTTGCACAAGTATTTTTAGCTGAGAGCTTGTCTAAGAATCATAGAGTGTTGATGTAACGCGGTTTTTGGAACATTGCCGCGAGTGGTTGACAAGAACATATCGCTTAAAAATTAGTTTGGCATCGGGTACAAAAAACGTTCCGCAAGACACTCTTTGTCTCACGGAACGTTTTTGCTTAGGTCTCATCGGCGACTTTCAATGTGCATCTTGCTACCCAATGCCGGCATTTAATGGGTTTGCACCAACGATCCCGCCATTGCACCAAGCAGACCGCGGAATGAACGGCCTAGCTGTTTGCGATGATGTTTGTCCAAACTACGGAAGGCGTGGAAATAGTGGCGCCAGTGGTTTTTGGTTTTCGCCAGATCATCAAGTGTAATGGCGTTGCCGCTGCGAAGAATTCGGTACAACGCATCGACCGTGATGGCAGTTGCCGTAGCATCGAGACCGGCTAACCACAGGGCAAAGGTTTTTTGAAAATAGCGCGAAACCCACGTCGTTGTCGGCAAGTGCGTGAAGGTATCGTCTGCAATGCTCCAGGTGAGCACATCATGCTGACCGAATAATTTAACGCGGCTTTTAACGACTTCGAAGTTGGTTGCCGGATCCAAACTGACGCCGATGAGCGAACTTTGCGGCACAAGCTTGGTCACGCGGTCACGATGGCTGGGGTCGAGTGGGACACCACTTGGCCCATCAAAACTATAAACATGCGCAACTTGATCGGCGAGCGGTTCTGGCAGATGGTCGAACGCGTACGTGGCGAGGCTGCCGCCCTTGGAGTGCCCAGTCAGATAATAGGTGCCAGGATGACGGCTGATTTGCTTAGTCAGATAGCTCAACGCCCGTCGCTGCGCCGGAATGGTCGGCATGAAGCTCATATTGAGATCTTCTTTCCAACCAACCAGTTTATTCGTTGTGCCACGGAAGCTAACGCAATACACATCCGGTGCCAGCGTAAAGGTGATGGCCGCAAAATCTTCTTCATTGCGGTGGCTGCAGGTTTCAAGCCAGTTGGTCCACGCAACCCGGGCAAATCGTTTGCTCTGATGCATCGCATGCAGCATGGCTTGATGTGTCGGGATGGCCCATGTCGTTAAGGTCGCTTTATGCAGCCGCATACTGTCATTTAAATCGGCAAACCGGGCATACGGCTGGCCAATGAGGTAATTAAAATTCAAATAACCAAGCTGCGCAAATAAACCGGCGTCCAACTCGGTCAATGGGGATTGTTGAAATGACGCCAAACTCGGGCGTTGTGGGTAATCAGCAATTGAAGGCATATTAAGTACTCCTAGTTCTTGAATAACAGTTCAAACTCGTTACCTATAGTTTAACCGCTTTATATGAATAAAGTGTGTGATTTGCTTTACAGATAGGTTTCTTTTAGTGTTCTTTTTGAAAATACGGCTCATTCAGCTATCTGGCGAAGACGTGTGGCAACTTAATTTGAAAATGCTATATTAATTTCGGAGGTGCTCATATGCCGGACTTAGCGCAGTCAACGTTTATTTTGCCACAGGATGCAGCCTTGACTTCAGCACAGGCTGCCTTGAAGCAACACATTCATGACTTCATCACTACCAATTATCCAACGAGTCAGACGCATCTGCTGATCATTTCAGGCGACGCGGGATCCGGTAAAAGTGTGGTACTGGACGCGGCGTTTGCCCAATTGCAACAAGCCGCACGTGCAAATAATGGGCCACTTTCAGGAACGGACAATAAGCTGTTGGTCAATCACAATGAGATGCTGAAGATTTACAAAGAAATTGCCGGAACTAAAGCCTATTTCCACAAAAAGGATTTCATGAAGCCCACGCCTTTTATCAACGCTTATCGAAAAGCGGGCAAAAAGGCTGATGTGGTATTTATTGACGAAGGCCACTTGCTTTTAACCGCGCCAGATCCGTATAACAATTTTCGGGACACCAATCAGTTGGCAGATATCCTTCACTTGGCGAAACTGGTGGTGTTGGTCTTTGATTTTCATCAGCTGGTAAAACTCAAAAGCTTTTGGACCCCAGCGCTGCTCAAACGAATTACGCGCGATTATCCCGTGACACATTATCGGCTAACCGAGCAGATGCGGGTAGGGGATGCGGCGGTGAATCGCTGGATTGATCAGTTTGTTCGTGGCCGGATCGCGCCACTTCCGCAACCGGCAACTTTTGACTTCCGGATTTTTGCGGATGGCCAGCCAATGTATCAATTAATTCAGCAACGCGATGCAGCGGTGGGCCTATCGCGCATGATCGCGACCGCAGACTATCCGTTTACGGTATTGGACAACAAAACCTGGTATGTCACTGCGGGATCCTTGCGTCTGCCATGGGACAAAATCAACTTCACCGATCGACCATGGGCACAACGGCCGGAAACGCTCCATGAGGTCGGCTCGATTTATACGATTCAAGGATTTGACTTAAATTATGCCGGCGTGATTTTGGGACCAAGTCTCGGCTACGATAAGCAACGCGATCGCCTGACCGTCAATTTGGCACAGTACCAAGACAAAGAAGCCTTCAAAAAGCGGCCGGATCTGGCAGACACGCAGGATGCCAAAGCCGCGATTATGATGAATGCCATTAACATTTTGCTGAAAAGGGCAAAGCATGGCTTGTACCTATATGCGGCCGATCCGGCACTGCGGGAACGGTTGTTGGAGGTTGCAAAGCGGTAAAAAAGTAAAGCTATGTCAGTTTTTCAAGTTGAATGGTGCGTATCTTGGATTTCCGTAGATAAAAAATACTGATCAAGATTTCCAAAACGTCTGCGATCACGATTGCGCCCGTGAGAGCCACGGGGATATTGAACAAACTGGGGCGTACGAGATTTAAAATAAAATCCCATAGGCCGTGCACAATCATCGCCATCAAGATAGTGCCCGTTCGCAAATAAACCGCACTATAGAACACACCACCAAGACATGCGGAAATCATTTGCAAAATTGTGGTGTTCAGTGATTGGTAGCTGAGATTGATGGCATGCAATAACCCGAACAGCAGACTTGAGATAAGAACTGCCATCCAGATCTGGGTCACTTTAGAATGGCGATTAAAAGTTTTAAGTAACAGGCCTAAGAGCAACCCGCGACAAAGATACTCTTCAAAAGGGCCGGCAGCGAGCCCCACGGAAATGGCAAAAGGCCAATCGTAGTCCAGATGAAGTTGTTGCGAGCCTATATACGTGACATAGCAAACAAAGAGATAGGTCGGAATTCCCAGTAGCAAAGCGTTGAAGATGGTTAAGCTTGGCTTCCAGCCAACTTTTTGATGAATGAACAGCCAGTTGAGGAGCAGTAAAATGCCAAACAGAACCAAGCCACGGTATATATTTTGCAGCATATCGTTCAACCTAATGTGCTCACCAAAAGCATCAACCAAATACATAGCACCAATCGCAATCAACCACACGCTAATTGCCTTCCAGAAAAAGTATTTCGGTTTGTGATCTGACATTGAACTCCCTCCCTGTTCAGTCGCGAGTGAATTTAAAATCAGTATAGTCATTTGTGAGCAAGAACGCATGTTTAAAGCCTTATTAGCTGAATGAATCCTCCAAAACAATTGCCTTGGACAAATGCCCTGAGAAGTTGTTCTTAAAAATTTTCTTTTAAAATTTGAGCAATTAAAAAATAAACGTTATTCTAAAGGTGTTCCAAAAATCATAACAGGAGCTGATTTATATGGCTGAGAAATACACGGCAGAGATTGTTCCGCTGAATGCAGAAAAAATCGGTACGAAGCCGCATGGCACCGCTGAATTTACGGTTGATGGTGCGCAACTGCGGATCCGTATTGAGATGTTTGATACACCAGCAAACGTCCAGCATTGGGAACACTTCCATGGTTTTCCTGATGGGAAGCCGGCAGAAATTGCCACGGCGGCGCAAGATGCTAACGGTGATGGCTTCGTTGATTTGCCAGAGACAGAGCCGGTTTCCGGTACGACCATGGTGCCGTTTGATGCCGAGCCTGCCAAGATGCATGTGCCAAATGACAGTTATCCGGTTGCTGATGCGGAAGGGCATTACGCCTATGAGAAGCTCGTTGATTTGGAGGAACTCCAACAGGCTTTCAAAGCCGCATTTGGCAGCGAAGATTTGCAACTCGACAAACGTGTGATTTATATTCACGGTGTTCCGGATTCACTGAAGTTGCCTGATACGGTCAAGGGCACAGTCATGAACTACGACGCGCACGTGACCTTGCCAATTGCGGTTGGTAAAATTGTCCGCGCCTAGTCGCAGTTTATAAATAAACAGCATATTTTAATCCTGATCCATCTTTGCCATAAGCGCATTGACGGATCGGGATTTTTTGATGTCGTTAAAAGATGGCAAATTCAGGGAAAAAGGTACTGGTAGCGTAATTCTACCTGTTTTGAAATTACAGCGCTGTAGTATTTTGTGAGTTGCAGAATCATTTTTAATAACACGTGTATTGTTAGCAAATCATCTAGTCAAACTGATAAACTTATTGTTAATATATTTAAAAATTAATACATGGAGGCGGGGAAATGCGGGGGAAACACATCATCATTAAAATCTTGATTGCGGGGGCAGCCATTTTAGCCGTCATGGGGTTACAAGGCGGTGGCGTCAAGACCAAACCAATCTCACTCACAGCACAGCAAACAGTTGTGGCGCAGCAGTCACAAAAGTCGGTGCCGTTATTTCAACAAATGGCGGTTTTTCCGGATGGGTGTCAGCGACCGCTTGCCGGCGGAATTTTTGCTTTTTACCGCTTCGACATTAAAGGACGCAAACAGTACCGAATGAAAAACGGCGATTGGCAGCTTGTCGGCAACCCGCTGACGGCTAATGGAGTTTACCTAGCTCAGGCTGATCAATTAGGTGTTGTCGGTATTACCCGGAAGCTGAATGATGGTAGGTTTTACGTTGAAAGACTAAAACTACCGGAGCGTTATGCAGTGAGACTACCTTCACCAGTAAAAGTATCCGTGAAGCAGGGGGCGTTAACAGTCAATGGCCAACCGGCACATGGCCGCGACTCATTACCGCGAATTTATGCATTGCGCGTGCCGGTGACACGGCAGTAAGTGCTTTACGTTAAAGAAACGAAGCGCTTGACTTTTACTCTCCCGCCGCATACAATTCACTTCATCAAGTCATAGTAGCGACTCACAGAGATCAGAACGCTAGCTGAAAGTTCTGAATGGTTCGCGAATCCAAGCTTGAGGTTGATGCTCAAATTAATTAAATCATGAAAAAGCGCAAAGCACTGCTTTGAACGAGAATGGTACCGCCTTAACGGGTGTCTCGATCAAAACGGTGCTTTTTTGAATGCTGAGAAAGTTGTAGCGTGCGGAGGTAACGATGGTAAAACGGGCAATGCATTGTAAACGGATTGTGGTCAAAATCGGGACAAGCAGTTTGATTCACCAAAATGGCAAGGTGAACTTACAGACGATTGATCGGCTGGCGTATGCCTTGACCGCGCTGAATAATCAAGGCTATGAATTGGTTTTGGTCACATCCGGCGCGATTGGGGTCGGGATGGCGAAGCTCGGGGTGAGTGCGCGCCCTGCCGCGATCGCCCATCAACAGGCGCTTGCGGCAATCGGCCAGTCAGAGCTGATGACCTTGTATACGCAACGGTTTAGCGATTACGGCGCCAAAATCGGTCAATTATTGCTGACGCATGATGTGTTTGATTATCCGCAAACTCGCCAACATGTGCTTGATACGATTGATGCTTTGCTTGCCCAGGAGGTCATTCCGATCATTAACGAGAATGATAGTGTGGCCGTGGATGAGTTGGATCATCGGACAACCTTTGGCGATAACGATCAGCTCTCGGCCTTGGTCGGAAAGCAGATTGATGCGGATTTGCTGATGGTACTTTCCGATATTGACGGGCTTTATGATCAGGATCCTAACCGGCATCCGGATGCGGCGCTGATTCCGGAAATCACCCATTTGTCTGCCAAGGTTTTAGCCGGCGCCGGTGGCAGTTCAACGCGTTTTGGAACCGGCGGAATGGTGACCAAACTAAAAGCCGCGCAAACGATGATGCGTGCCGGCAAACAGATGGTGCTGGCAAGCGGGCGTGATCCGCGGATCATCCTGCGCATCGTTGCTGGTGAACCAGTCGGAACTTGGTTTGGCAACGTTTTGGAGCAAGTGTCACCTGATAACCAAGCTTCAAATAGTTGAATTTAAAAGCGCACATATAAGATGACGTGATGAAAAAGTCAGCCATTTTGTCAGCCACTGCGGCTCACAAATAGCAAAGGGGACGATTTAAATGGATACAACGACGATCGATCTTGAACAAATGGGCAAAGCGGCTAAGGCGGCCGCAGCTATTCTTGGCCAATTAACCACGGCGCAGAAAAATGCCGGCTTACTGGCGATGGCTGATGCGCTGGAGACGCACACGGAAACGATTTTGGCAGCTAATCAAGCAGATCTGAAAGCTGCCGGCACGATGCCGAGCAAATTCAAGGATCGGCTGGTGTTGACGGAAGCACGGATTGCCGACATGGCGGCGGGCGTGCGGCAGGTAGCGGTCCTGGACGACCCTACTGCACAAACGGATCGTGCTTGGGTGAATCATGCTGGGCTGACTATTGCTCAGAAGCGAGTACCTTTGGGCGTTGTCGGCATGATTTATGAAGCGCGGCCGAACGTGACGGTTGATGCTGCGGCGTTGACGTTTAAAAGTGGCAATGCCGTCATTTTACGCGGCGGCAAAGAAGCCTTGCATAGCAATATGGCATTGGCAACGGTTCTGCAAGACGCGTTGGCGGCGCACGGGTTGCCGAGGGATGCAGTTCAGTTGGTGACGGATACGCGGCATGAAGTGGCCAATCAATTAATGCATCTCAACGATTACGTCGATGTGTTGATTCCGCGAGGCGGGCGCGGCCTGATTAAAGCGGTTGTGGAGCAGGCAACGGTCCCGGTGATTGAGACCGGTGCCGGTAACTGTCATATTTATGTTGATGCCCAGGCACAGCTGGAAATGGCAGTGGCGATTGTGGTCAACGCCAAGGTTCAGCGGCCATCTGTCTGCAATGCCGCCGAGAAACTTTTGATTCATGCAGATGTCGCTGACGAACAGCTGCCGGTAATTGCCAAGGCGTTGCAGGAACACGGCGTTGAGCTGCGCGGCGATCAGCGAGCGCGCGCCATCGTGCCAAGTATGCAGGCGGCGACGGACGAAGATTGGGACACGGAGTATAACGACCTCATCATGGCAGTCAAAGTCGTGGATTCCGAAGAAGCGGCAATCGCGCATATCAACGCGCACAACACGAAGCACAGTGAAGCCATCATCACCGATAATTATCAAAACAGTCAGCAATTTCTCCAACAGGTTGATGCTGCAGTGGTGTATGTGAACGCTTCGACGCGGTTCACGGATGGCTTTGAGTTCGGTTTCGGTGCCGAAATCGGCATCAGCACCCAAAAGCTGCACGCCCGCGGACCGATGGGCTTGGCCGCGTTGACGACGATTAAGTATCAGGTGCTGGGCAATGGCCAGGTGCGTGAAGATTAGCGTATTGTTTTACCATCAAAAATGTTGTCATCAAGTGGCGTTTTTACAAGCAAATGAGCTTCCAACACGCGGAAGCTCATTTGCTTTTTATGCTTCAGCATCAGTTGGCGGTTTTGACGTGCAACCAGCGCTTAACGGTCTCGCGATGGCCGAACAAGGTTGGAATGAGCAACAACAGTGCCAGCAAACCACAGGAAGGGAAGCCCCATAAGCCACCGGCAACGTCCATGAGGCCACCGACATACAAACTGCCAATTGGCGTTGAGCCTTGGTTGAGTAAAACATAGACACTCATGATGCGACCGCGCAGCTCGTTGGGAATCGAAAACTGAAACGCCGCATTGGACTGATTCAGAAAAACCATATTGCAAAAGCCAATGACGATCATAAAAATCATGGCTAACCAGTAAACGTGGATAAAAATCATCAACGTTTGGATCAAAGCTGTTCCTAGTGCGACTAACAGATATAAATCGCGACGAAGACCGAATCGGGCGAGGTAACTCATGAGAAATGCCGCGATAAGTGACCCAATACCAGTGGCCGACAACAGGTTGGCATAGCCTTGGGCACCGCGGCCCAGAACTTCCTGGGCATAAATGGGGATGATGACATTATTGTTGAAATTTAACGTGCAAATAATCAGCATGAGTTCGGCGCTCAGTTTGACATTGTCATGATGCACAATATAAACAAGGCCCTCTTTGACATCAGCAAGAATATGTCGCGGTGTGTGCCGGGCAACCGGGTGCTCCTGGTGAATCATGAACAAGCCAATAATAATCGCAATATAGCTTAAGGTGTCGATCAGAAAACACGGTGCAACGCCGATGGTCACCATGAGGATCCCCGCCAGAGACGGACCGGCAATTTTGGCCAGATTGAAAATAGACGAATTCAGCGAGATGCCGTTCATGAGATCTTTTCTGCCGACAAGTTCGATGACATAAGATTGCCTGGTCGGCGTGTCAAAACTCTGAAGAATCCCATAGCCTAAAGCGATCGCAAGGATCTGCCAGTACTGAATGATTTTTAAAAAAGTCAGGGTCGTCATGATCGCGCCCAGCACCAAAAAGCCAAACTGTGTCAGCAAAAGGATCTGACGTTTGGGATAGCGGTCGATCAGCGTGCCGGCAACTAAAGTGAGCGCCATAATAGGAACAAATTGGGCCGCAGCCAGTAAACCGACCAGAAAAGCGGACTTGGTCATCTGGTAAACCAGCCATGTCTGGGTGGTTCGTTGAATCCAAGTCCCCATGACCGAAATACACTGACCGAGCCAAAATCGGCGGAAGTTGGTTGAACGTAGTGAAGAAAAAGTTGCTCCAAAAACGTGCCTGTCCACAAAAATCATCGCCTTGCCAAGAGTTTACTGACCATCATCGTTGGCTTTTTTAGTGTGAATGTCAATATTGAAAATGGCAGATTAGCGGCCCTTTCTTTCGCTCAGTACCCTTAAGAAATGGTTTGTTGTCAAGTTAAACATGGGACAAAAAGACGCCAAATTAATATCAAAATGACGTCACAATCGCCTGTTACTGCGGCTATTTGTGACGAAAGCATGAATATTTATATATAAAATAATAACTATATTGACAATAAGATATTCGCGTTGATAATCTTAACTAAATTCATTAACGCGTGCGCTGGCGCAGGAGCCAGCACACGCTCACAAGGAGGCAATTAAGATGAAACACGCAAAAACAGGAATGACCGTTTTGTGCCAGGCCAATGGAAATATGGAACATGCTTTCATCGGCCAAATCGAAAAATGTTACGAAAACTCGGCGCTCGTGAAGATTCTGGATTATGACAGGCGCGATCGTTTCAACGTGCAGGATTTGATTGGCCGGACCGTCATTGCGTTCAATAAAATGAAGCAGAGTAAAAGCGATCGTCTGGAAACAACATATGACAAGCCGCTTCAAAGAGATGTCGGGTAGCCAATCGACTCTTAAAAGAGAAAGAATCATAGTCGCTAAACCATTGATGTTACTGGGGTCCCGTGAACTGCGGACAACTGTAACATCTTTTTTCGCTGAAGTGGTTGAAACGGAACCGATTAGGGTGTATAAATGCATCTTGTGATACAAATACGCGTACCGAGTCATGGTACAATTAGAAAAGGTGGTTAGGGGAATCATGTTATTTGCAGCGCATCTTCGTGATTATGCAGTTGTAGGTCAATACACGGACAAATGGGGTCATCGGCACGATTCTTCGCGGATCTGTCACCAGATGACCAAGAAGGAAGCACGTGAAGCCATGCAACGCTACTTGTTGCAGCATTACAGTGATTCGGTTGATCTGAACGCACCAATTAAGGTCAAGGTGCAGGCAACTAAGTGAATCTCCCCACCTTAACTTAGTTTATTTAAGTTTTTGTCCCAGTGCGATGTTTCGCAGCCAACTGATGGTTTCAAAACACCGCGTTCAAGAGGAGGTTTTTGTGTGTCACAAGATATCGTTGTAGGCGACAAAGTTTCAGTGCGTAAGACCAAGGATGTGCCATTGAGTTTCAAAGGAACCGTTGAAAAGCTCTACGCCAATGCAGCGATGCTGACCATTGACAGTTTTTCACCTGATGATGCTTCGTTAGTTGAAGATATGAAGAACAAAACGGTTGTGAACTATAAGCATATTAAAAAAGGCGGTAAGGCGGTAATTCCGCCAGCGCCTGAAGAAAAACGGCCGGGTGCACGGCACTAGGTTTGAAATGATCGCGGGACTCTCCATGAATATGGAGGGTTCTTTTTTTCACTCGAATTTGATAATCAGGATGGCGGAAACCCGGAAAAATAATTCATAATCTTTACGAGCAAAATAATAGCCAGCGAATCAGTCAACTTGGTACACTTAAAGTAAGTAAAAAAGAAGGGACTGATCATATGGCAGATTTTGATGCAGCAAAAGACAAAGTTAGCGGTAAAGTGAAGGAAACCGCCGGCAAGGTGACTGGTGACGAATCAACCGAAGCTAAGGGCAAGACCGAACAAATGGTGGGCGAAGCGAAAGAAAAGCTTAGCGATGCCAAGGACAAGATTGCCGAAAAGTTTAATGACGTGGTTGATAAGGCTAAAGGGAAAAAAGAAGATTAACGACCGCAACAAGGCGGCCGATAGTTACTTAAGGAGAAGACGCAGTTGCGGGCTTCTCCTTTTTTGCTTCTTGTTAGGCGCCTGCACGTTGATTTTTAAGCCCTAACATCTTCACTTACAAAAAATCAGCAAATTGTCTTTACTTACTAATGATAAGTGTTACACTAATAAGTGTTCTAATAAGTAAGCAATTTGGGAGGCTTTTTGACACATGACAGTTGTTAATGGTTACGAACAGAGCGATGCAGAGAAAAAACTGAATATTTTGAATTTGCCGTCATTGGCGGATGAAGCAAAGAAGATTATTCCAACAGGCGGATTCGGGTACATTGTTGGCGGATCCGAAGATGAATGGACTTTAGCCGAGAACACCAAGGCTTTCAATCATGCACAGATTGTTCCGAAGGCGTTGTCGAATATTGACTCACCGGACTTGTCGACCAGCTTCTTGGGCATTGACTTGAAGACACCAGTCATGATGGCGCCGACAGCGGCTCAAGGACTGGCACACAGTCAGGGTGAAAAAGATACCGCCCGCGGTGTGGCTGCAGTTGGTGGCTTGATGGCCCAAAGTACCTATAGTTCAACATCAATTGCTGATACGGCAGCAGCCGGCAATGGTGCGCCGCAATTGTTCCAGCTCTACATGAGCAAGGATTGGGACTTCAACAAGAGCTTACTTGATGAAGCCAAAAAGGCCGGTGTCAAGGGGATTATCCTCACCGTTGATGCGACCGTTGATGGCTATCGCGAAGAAGATATCATTAATAACTTCCAGTTCCCAATTCCAATGCCGAACCTGGAAAAGTATTCCGAAGGCGACGGCAAAGGTAAGGGTATCGGCGAAATTTATGCCTCTGCCGCACAGAAGATTGGTGAAGACGACGTACGCCGCATTGCGGAGTACACGGACTTGCCGGTGATCGTTAAGGGCATTCAGTCACCAGAAGATGCTTTGCGGGCAATTGGCGCAGGTGCAGCCGCTGTCTATGTTTCTAACCATGGCGGCCGGCAGTTGAATGGTGGCCCGGCTTCCTTTGATGTTTTGCCGGCCATTGCCAAGGCTGTCAACAAGCGCGTTCCGATTATCTTTGATTCCGGAATTCGCCGCGGCAGCCATGCTTTCAAGGCGTTAGCAGCTGGTGCTGATCTGGTCGCGTTTGGTCGTCCGGTTATTTACGGCTTGGCTTTAGGCGGTGCTCAAGGGGTTCAAAGCGTGTTCGAGCAAATTGACCACGAACTTGAAATCATCATGCAGCTTGCTGGAACCAAGACCATCGAGGACGTTAAGCATGCACCATTAACCCATTTTAATTATGGCCGGCCGGAAATCCAGTGACTTTAGTCATGGGATGGATAGGCCCGCTCTCAACGCCTGTTAGGGCGTTTTTTTAGTTCGTTGTATTTTTGGTTGTTGATGTAATGCTCAATGACGTCCTTGCCCATGTCGCCAAGTGTACTCATGTAGTAACTGGGTGACCATAAATGCCCACCCCAATCTTGAGAACGACGAATTTCCGGATGCCGTTTGAGAAAGATAAAGGCACTTCTACCCTTGAGCGCCTTGATGGCACTGGTTGGCGCCTTGCTGGGCGGAAAACTGATCAATACATGGACATGATCGGGCATGACTTCCATTTTTTCGATCACAATCTCATTATCATCGGCAACCTTTTGCAAAATGCCTTTCATTTCGTCTGCCAGTTCCTTAGTTGCAAAAATCTGATTGCGATATTTCGTGACCCAGATCAAATGGTAATGAAAATTATAGATATAGCGTCTGGTATAAACCGCGTCTTGGATTTTTTCTGTAGTCATAAAAGTCACCTCAATTGTTAGAGTCATTGACCAATGCTATAATACCATTATAGCAAGAAAAGAGGTGAGATTAAATGAAGTCAATGGCACAATTAGAATATCATTATGGCTTGAAGGTTCGCATCTACCCGAGTGATCGCCAAAAGAAATTGATTAAACTTAACAGCGATGCCAGTCGATTCGTCTATAACGAGATGGTTGCGATCGGTAAAGAACTCTGGCAATTAAAACAGGTTAAGCTACCAATTGACACGGTTCAAGATCGAATCAAGCAACTTGAATTACGACAAAATGCCAAGCAGTTGTCAAATCATTTCCAGTTTTTAGAAGACAAGCGAATTGACAGTCTTGCTAAGGCTAACGCTATCCGAAACTACCGCAAGGCATGGAAAGCCTTTCGGAAGGTTCATAGTACTGGCGTCCCAAAATTCCACCGCAAAAGCTATGCGTGGGGCTATCAGACTAATTGCCAATATATCCAGCAGAAAACGGCGCAGCTAACCAACGGGACCGTCTGCTTTGAAGATTGCCAGCACGTCTTAGTGCCTAAGTTAGGTCGGCTACGCATTAAAGGCTCCCACAAACGATTACTGAATCGAAAAGCAGAAACTCGTATTGGCACGGTCACGATTACTAAGGACGCCGCAGACCGTTTCTTTTTATCCATGCAGCTGGGTTCCGATACACCATTCATGACGAAACCTGCTAAGACCAATCGGCAAACCGGCATTGACCTCAACACGGAAAACTTCTTGACTACCAGTGATGGCAAAGTCGTAGCCAACCCGCGCTACTATCGAACAATCAGGGGACGATTGGCCAAGGAACAACGCGTTTTGTCACGTCGTGCCCGAAGGGCAAAGAAGGAACATCGGCCGTTACGTAACAGTAAGAATTACCAAAAACAGCGCTTGTTAGTCGCCAAGATTCATGCCCAGGTTCTGGATCGTCGTAAGAACTTCCTGCACAACGTCTCAACCACACTCATCAAGAACCACGATTTAGTGGTTGCAGAGGAATTGCGCAGTAAGAACTTACTAAAAAATCATGCCTTGGCAATGAGTATCGCAGACGTAGGCTGGCGTACATTCTTAGGCATGCTAACTTACAAAGCTGACCTTTATGGTCGCCAGTTTGTAACGATCAATCCTAAGAATACCACGCAAACCTGCCATCATTGCGGCTTCGTCATGGGAACAGAAGGCACTGATAAGCTGACGCTTGCTGATCGAGAATGGAACTGTCCTAAATGCCAGACCCATCACGTTCGCGATCACAATGCCGCTCAGAACATACTGATCAAAGGTATTGCTAAATTAGCCTGAATAGGCTCGTCCCTATGGCAACCTGGGGACGCTAAAGGCACTGGTAATTGCCGTGTAAGACAAGCAGTTCGTAGAACTGCCTGCAGTGGTGTATCTGTGCAAATTGTGATTCAAGCGCTCGTAACAGGGGTGTTTGCTCACAAGCCACTGACTTTAGTCAGTGGTGGTTGACCTACGCTGACTAGTTTCGGTGTCAGTAGATCCTTAAGACGCAAAAAAGAATCCGCTTCGGCTCAAAGCCAAAGCGGATTCTTTTTTGACTTGCTTGTGATCAAGCAAGCCCGCTATATGTTAAATTGTCATCAAAACCACGTCATTCAATGATCGGGTTTCAGCAATCCATTTACAGGCCGATTTGACTCAGTGTGTACATGGCGTTGCGGAATTCATCGCGTCGATTAGCGCGTTTTTCGATATCACTTGGCAGTTCCGTCATATCGATTCTGACAACGGCTCGCCGCAGTAAGCTGACCATTGTCTTGTCATTCATTTTGATGTAAAGGTGATCAGCGTCAAACCGTTCCACCGCGTCTTCCCAAACTCGGGCATTTTCGTGGTCGCTTTCGACGTTACGCTTGATCAGTGATTTGCCATCAACCGTGTTGAAGGTGACATCATAGGTTGTCATGTGAAGCTCCCCTTTCTTGGATGCATTTATCAGTTCAGAGTGAACTGGTTTGCACTCTTTAATTATACATCCTAATAGGTCGGTCCATTGGGATGTAAGATGAATTGCCAAAGATAAAGCGTGTCGGCGAGGAGATAGGCGGTTAAGCCGAGCAGGAAGGGCAGGGGCATGACAGATGTCATCAAGCTGTAGACACCAAAGATCAAAAGCGAGAAGCCTAAGTAGAACCAGCGTTTGAAGCCAATATCAATCCGCTTGACTGGATAAGCACTTAGGTAACCGATGAGACTAAAATAGTAGACAGCCAAAGTGAGGGTGATAGCAAAAGCAAACCACTGCGGATCAAGTAAGTGCGCCAACCATAAGTGGATCAGCGTACTGAGACTGAGAATCGCGGCCATGAGCGGATAATGTAGATGGATCACCGCTAAACCGCCATTTTTCTGCCGGCGATTGAGGCCGTTATCATAGACGAGTTGATAGGCCACAAACAACAGCATGACGACCAGGAAGAAAAGTGCTGCCGGCAAGGAAAGACCGGCATAAACCGTGTCCGCTACGCCAATGATCGACTCGCCGAAGATCAACAAAACCAGTAACGCGTACCGTTCGCTTAAATGGGTGAGATCGGTCAGTGGGGCTCTATTTGGTCGCCAAACCAGGGATGGCATCAGGGCGGCGCCGATAATTGCCACAAAAAAGACAGCGAACGAAAGGGTGTAGGGCTTTAGAAAGAGCGATATCAAAGCAATCACGCTACCGGTCGCAAGCGTCAGTCCGGATATTTTGGCGAGGGTTGCATGATTTTTTCGCCAAGTCAGGCCATATTCACTTGCCAAACTTAAAAATAAAACTGCCGTGCTCAACTGAAAGGACCACTTGGTTTTGGCGGGATCGCTGGTGATGGCGGTGCTTAAAACGATGACCCAGAACATGTTGACCAGGCTAAAAAGGTTGTGGCGCCATTGGGGATGGGAAAACTGATTCGTTAAGACGGTCTGGTAGGTCCAAATCACCCAAAACACCAGCAGCATCAATAAAAATTCCCCGATTATTTGCGGTGCGATCCTGCCATGCACCGGCAAAGCCAGGGTTTGCGCCATGCGACCAACAGCATAGGCAAAAATCAAATCATAAAAAAGCTCGACCATCGTGACCGATCGAAGCGACTTGGCCATGAGCATCCTTCTTTCTAAAAGCTAAGGCAGTGCTCGCCTTGCTTGTCTCAATATATAGTAGCCTATCATTTTCGTGACTTGGCGGCAAAGCAGTTGCTGCCAAGCCGGATTCGGATTCGGTCGGACTACCCTAATTCTGCTGAGATTGTTATACTAGTTTGGTTAGGGAGGTTGCGATTTGGTCAAACTAGTCCTTTTACGCCATGGCGAAAGCATTGCCAATCAACAAAATACTTATACCGGCTGGTCCGATGTGGGGTTAACCGCGCATGGTAAGGCGCAAGCAGCCGAGGCCGGGAACAAGATCGCGACAACCGGGATCCTGTTTGATCATGTCCATACTAGTGTGCTATCACGTGCCATCATGACTGCCTACATTGTGCAGGACAAGATCGGGCAGAATTACCTGCCGATTACCAAAAGTTGGCGGCTGAATGAACGGCATTACGGGGCACTGCGCGGGATCAACAAAGACCTGACCCGCAAACTTTTTGGTCCGGATCAGGTTGCCAGCTGGCGGCGCAGCTTTTACGCGCATCCGCCGTTGCTGGCCCATCCCAGTCGTTCACGCCGGTACCACCAGTACCCGGCCACCATTATTCCGCGCGGCGAAAGTCTGGCGGATGCGAGTGAGCGTTTGCTGCCGTACTGGAGTGCCGAGTTGGCGCCACGGCTCATGGCAGGCAAGAATCAGCTCATCGTGGCCCATGGATCAACGCTACGGGCGCTGGTTAAGTACATGGAAGACATCAGCGACGCCGGTATCAACAAAGTCGAAATCGGCAATGCGCAGCCGATTGTCTATACACTTGATGATCACTTGAAGATTCTTAAAAAACAAACGCTTTGAAGATGGCTTAGGCGTTGTCTTAAAATCAGTATCGCAGAACAAGTTACAAGGCTCAATGCACCATGTAACTTGTTTTTTTGCGAAAAAACAGCTAGCAAACATTGTTTGCTAGCTGCAAATCACGTGCTACCGCTTGTCACGGGTGATAAGTCCGCGGCGATTGAATGAACCCTCTTCCTGAAACGACGATATCGTCAGCAACTATCTTTGTCAACTATGTTTGATTTAATATATCCTGAAAATGTTATACTGTTGATTATAAAAAGGAGGGGGCACCTACGCAACTTACCAAACGTCAACGTAAAATTGTTCAGCTGTTGAAAGCTGACAGCCCCATGACCGGGGAAACATTAGCGGCCAAGTTAAAAATCAGTTTGGCCACGATTCGGGCCGATTTGCGTCTGCTGACAACGATTGGCATTCTGGATGCCCGGCCTAAAGTAGGTTACGCTTACCAGGGTGCCAGCATTTTACCGGCCGGAAATGAGGCGTTGTTTAAAACGGCCATTGCCAAAATCCTGCTTCCACCAACGGAAATCAAGCTCACGACCTCGATGGAAGAAGCGGTGACCAAGCTTTTTATCGCCGATGTTGGCTCCTTGTATGTGCTGGATGATGACGGCGCCTTGGTTGGCTTGATTTCGCGTAAAGATTTGCTGCGGGCAAGTTTTACTGATCGCGACACGACCCTGCCTGCCAGTATTGTGATGACCCGCATGCCCAATGTTGTTACCGTGACGGCTGATACTACGATTATGGACGCCAGCAAGTTGCTGCTTAAACACAACGTTGATTCATTGCCAGTAGTCCAAAACCGCGGTGACACGCATGTCATTGGAAAAATTACCAAGAATCGCATTTTTAAATATCTGATCGAAACCCTTGCCCCATAAGCTGTTTGGCGAATACTGCCAGCGGCTTTTTTCGTGCTTTAAAAAAACTTAAAACAAATAGGCCAATTTTCGGGTGTAAACGCTTGCAATTTCAAGAGCTAAATAATACATTATATACCGAACATATATAACGTCATATTTAACGAATGGGAGGATTTGTGATGAAACAAATCTATGCGTTTGCGGAAGGCAACATGGAGATGCGGGCTTTATTGGGCGGCAAAGGCGCTAACCTTGCCGAAATGACGAATCTTGGTTTACCGGTTCCTCCGGGGTTCACCATGACAACAGCGGCCTGCCATGACTATCAGCAGCGACACGGCCTGTCGGATGCTTTGCTGGCTGAACTTGACCAGCATTTGCAGGCATTGGAACAGGCGACCGGGAAGCGTTTTGATGACCCGACCGCGCCACTGCTGGTTTCGGTTCGTTCCGGCGCACCAATCTCGATGCCGGGCATGATGGACACGATTTTGAATATCGGGTTGAATGACCAAACCGTGCAGGCACTGGCAACGCTGACGGCGGATACGCGTTTTGCCTATGACAGTTATCGCCGGCTGCTCGCCATGTTTGGCAATGTTGTCTACGGTCTATCAGAAAGTGCGTTTGATGATGTTTTGACCGCGATCAAACAGGAAAAAGGGTATACGTCCGATCTGGCATTAAACACAGACGACTTGAAGCAGATTATCCAGGCATTCAAGCAGTTGTACACAGACGCAGGCAAATCCTTCCCGCAATCACCCAAGGCTCAGATCTTAGCGGCGATTGTTGCAGTGTTTGAATCGTGGAACAATCGGCGCGCAGTGATTTATCGGCGGGAAAATCATATTCCTGAAGATTTGGGCACAGCCGTTAATGTGCAAACCATGGTTTTCGGCAACGCCGGTGAAGATTCCGGTACCGGGGTGGCCTTTACCCGCGATCCGGCGACCGGCGAACGCGCCTTGTTTGGTGAGTATCTTTTAAATGCTCAAGGTGAGGATGTTGTCTCTGGCGTGCGGACGCCGCAACCGGTGGCGGTCTTGCATGAGCAGATGCCGGAAGTCTACGATCAGCTCGCTGCAATCGCCACGACTTTGGAGCAGCATTATCGCGACATGCAGGATCTTGAATTCACGATTGAACACGGCGAACTCTATCTATTGCAGGCGCGTAACGGAAAACGGACGCCGGCTGCCGCGGTTAAAATTGCCGTTGATTTGGTCAATGAAGGGCTAATTGATCGGCAGGAAGCCTTAATGCGGATTGAGCCGAAATCGCTCAGTGACATGTTGCATCCGGAGTTTGACCCGCAGGCATTGGCGGCACATGATGTGTTGGCCACCGGGTTGCCGGCATCACCCGGCGCGGCAACCGGTGAAGTTTACTTCACCGCCGCAGAAGCCAAAGCTGCGCATGAAGCCGGTCATCAGGTTATTTTGATGCGGCAGGACACGTCACCGGAGGACATTGAAGGGATGATCGTCAGTCAGGCGATTGTCACCGCTCGCGGCGGCATGACCTCACACGCAGCGGTGGTTGCCCGCGGCATGGGAGCCACCGGTGTCGTGGGGATGCACGCGCTGAGTGTCGATGAACACGCCAAAACAGCCTCGGTCGGTGACATCGTGCTTCATGAAGGCGATTGGGTATCGGTCGATGGCACAACCGGGCACCTTTATCGCGGGCGCATCACAACCACCGCCGCCATGGTTAAGGAAAGTCTGGCCACCTTGTTGGACTGGGCCAAAGCAGCGAGCCGGATGGGCGTTTACACCAACGCCGACACGCCCAAGGATCTGCAGCAGGCGCTCACTTTTGGTGCAGATGGCATCGGACTAACCCGAACCGAGCACATGTTTTTCCAGCCGGAGCGGTTGTTGCAAATGCGGCGGCTGATTTTGGCAAAAGATGCGGAAGGCCGCAAAGCACCGCTGGCTGCCTTAGAGAAAATGCAGGAACAGGATTTCTACGATTTATATCGTCTGGCAGCAGGTAAAAGTGTCACAATTCGCTTACTGGATCCGCCATTACATGAATTTCTCCCGCATGACTTACGCGAAATTAACGAAGTGGCCAATGAGCTGGGTCTAGAGCAGAACCAGTTACGCGAGCGGATGGCGGCGCTGAAAGAAGTCAATCCGATGCTAGGCCATCGCGGCGATCGCTTAGCCGTTACCTTCCCGGACATCTACGCCATGCAGGTTCGGGCGATGATGCATGCGGTCTTCCGGTTAGCCGATGAAGGAGTCACGGTGACGCCGCATATCATGATTCCGCTCACCAACTCGGAAACCGAATTGCGTTGGGTACGCCGACTGGTTAGCAACGAAATCGAACGGATGGCATCTGCTAAAGGCATTCAGGTGACGTATGAAGTCGGAACGATGATCGAAACACCGCGCGCATGTGTCACCGCTGACGCTATCGCCAACGTCGCCGATTTCTTCAGCTTCGGCACCAACGATCTCACCCAGTTGACCTTCGGCTACTCGCGGGATGATGTCGGCTCATTCCTGCCAGCCTACCTGGAAAAGAAAATACTACCAGCTGATCCATTTCAAACGGTCGACACAGAAGGCGTTGGCACGTTGATGAAGATGGCAATCGACAAAGGCCACGCGACAAAATCGCAGTTGCCGATCGGCGTCTGCGGCGAAGTCGGTGGCGATCCGGATTCAGTTGCCTTCTTTGACAGCATCGGCGTCAGCTACGTTTCCTGCTCACCATACCGCGTCCCCGTTGCGCGACTGGCCGCAGCCCAGGCAACGTTGCGGGCCACGACAAAGGAAAAGGCCCGTTCGTAATCCGCAATGACCGATATAAAAATAATCGCGATTCAGACCATATAAAAAGATGCACCCAAGTCAGCAGCGAAATTTTGCTTCATGACTTGTGGGGCACCTTTTTAATTAATTTGGCTTCGACTTAATCGTCTTCGTCTTCAGCCTGAGCATCAACCTGCGACCGGCTTAGTCGCGTTAATTTGGTAATCGGAATCTTCCCCAGCACAAGCGGTACAGTCTCATCTAACGTGTCAGCATATTCCAAGCCGAACCACTGAGCTGGCGAAACGGTCACGCGCTGGAGCCATAACCGCGCCTGAATGATGGTTTTCTGGAAGCCTTTGATCTGAGTCTGTGGTGACAGCTCTTCATGTAAAAGTACAAACGTCCAGTCACCGACCTGTCGATCCGGGATGGTGGTGTATTTTTGCGGTTGGGTTGGCAGTTCGCCTTCGCGCATCATGTCATTAACAATCTGCCGCAGGAAAACGTTGACCTGTTGCTCCATCCGGAAGCCTAGGAACAGTTGGACATTGACCATGTAGTCGGTGCCGTAAGTGTCAGTCGTGTATTCGGCTGTGTAAGGTTCATCGGTAACGTTGACCGTTACAAACCAATAAACCTGGGCACGTTTTGGTCGTTTATCCAGAATCGAGTACAGGATTTCTTTTTTGATGTAGTGGTCATTGGCAATCTGGGTCATATACACCAAATTGGTGGTATAAGTCGGATAGTTCGGATCGCTACGTAATTCGGAAAGCTGTTTTTTATAAGCGAATAGTGAAGCCATTTCTGCCCGGTACGTGTTGTCGTCGCGAATCCGACCGCCGTATTGCCAGACAAACATAATCGCTAGGATCACAAAGGCAATCATTGCGGTGACATAGCCGCCATGGAGAAACTTAACGGCACTGGAGATGAAGAATACCGTTTCAATGGCACCGAAGAAAATCAAGGTGCCTAATGCGATCACAGTTGGCGCGTGGTGGACCCGTAAGTATTGATAAAGCAGCAAGGTGGTCATCAACATGGTAATCGTGATGGCCAATCCGTAGGCACCTTCCATTTCGGCGCTGGTCTTGAAGTAGGCGATGATTGCCAGGCACGCTACCCACAAAATGGTGTTAACAACCGGGATGTACAGCTGGCCTTTAAGCCGGGTTGGATAAACAATGTGCAACCGCGGTAGGAAGCGCAGTTTAATGGCTTCGGAGACTAACGTGTAAGAACCGGAAATCAAAGCCTGTGACGCAATAATCGCAGCTAAGGTTGCCAAAATAATCGCACCCAGCCGGATACTTTCCGGCAACATCTGAAAGAACGGGTTGAAATCACTGATTTTATTGAACGCTGTCACGTGCGAATTGCGGTCCAGCCACACTGCCTGGCCAAAGTAGTTCAACACCAGACAGATATTAACATAAGGCCAGCTTAAGTATATGTTGCCACGTCCCACATGGCCCATGTCCGAATACAACGCTTCAGCCCCAGTGGTCGCCAGGAAAATACTGCCTAAAATAAACAAGCCCATTTTATTATCCGGACTGACCAGTAAACGCAGCGCGTAGTATGGATTCAAGGCACGTAACATCGACCAGTCTTTTGACAACGCCAGAAAGCCGGCAACGCCTAAAAAGGTGAACCACACAAACATAATGGGGCCGAACGCCTTACCGATGAGATCAGTACCAAAGCGCTGAATGAAGAACAAAAAGGTGATGATGAAAATCGTAACCCAAATGACTTGTTGCTGATTGTCAATCAGAATATTGCCATTGATGTGGACGCCTTTGAGCCCTTCAATCGCCGTTGTCACCGTCACAGCCGGCGTCAACATGCCATCAGCCAACAAAGCAGCCCCGCCGATCATGGCTGGCAGGACTAACCAACGGGCACGCTGGCGAACCAGCGTGTACAAGGCAAAAATACCACCTTCACCGTTGTTATCAGCCCGCAGTGCGATCAACACGTACTTGATCGTGGTGATGATGAGCAAGGTCCAGAAGATTAACGAAACAGAGCCGACCAAAAAATCGGTATCAAAATGTCCCATGCCACCGTTTCCGGCAACGATTGACTTCATAACATAAAGCGGCGATGTTCCGATATCTCCATAAACAACACCGAGTGTTACAAGTAAAGCCGCGGCAGAAATTTTATGCTTCAGCTTCTTATTAGCAGCCAAGCCTGACGCCATTCGTGCACCCCCTGAAAAGTAATAACGCCATTGTAGCAGAAACATGCGCCAATGTAAGGTACATATGCTTAATTCATTTTACGAAATTCCACGTGATCGCCGTCATTAAACAAGAAAAGCCGCCGATGAGCGGTTTTCGGTGGTTAAGACGGACTGAACATTAACGCTCGGCTTCGTAAAATTCATTGAAATAAGTGTCAAGATCCAGCGGTGCCAATTTAAAGGCAATGTGATGTGCGGCAAGTCCCAGCAACAATTGATTGAAATGTTGGCCGGGAAGTTCATTAACCGGCAAAACCAATAGGCCATTCGGGTAATGTTGCCACGGCATCCGGGGTAGACGGTTGGCGTTGTCGGCCGCCACTTGGATGTACAGTGGTTGCTGTTCATGCTGATCGATCGTTTTGATGATTTTGCCATCACGCATGAAGTAGATCAGGTCGGCATAGCCCTGCAGATTATTCAGCAAGTGTGACACGGTGATGATCAGCTTGCCTTCCGCCCGCAACCCGCGCAGAATTCGCGACATGCGCGCGACGTTAATCGTATCCAGACCGTTCATGAACTCGTCCAGCAGCATAATCGGCGTGTTTGCCGCCATGACCATGCCAAAGCAAAGCCGCTGTTTCATCCCCATCGAATAGGTACGCACCGGCTGATTGACATAATCGTGCATATCCAGAGCCGTGATGATTTGCTTGACGCTTTTTTTCCGGTTATGCCAAAGTCGCGCGTAATAGTCAAGATGCGCTTTGCCAGACAAGTCGGGATAAAGGTCGTCTTGAACCGGAAAAAGGCACATTTGGCGATGCATCGCAAGGCTTTGCTTTTGACTGCCATAGGTTTGCCCGTCTAAGACAACTTTACCGGACTGCGGCTTGAGGTCATTCAAGATCAGGCGCAACAAAGTGGTTTTACCTGTCCCATTAGGCGCCACGATGCCCACAATCGAGCCACTGCTCATGGTGAGACTGATGTTGTCAATGACATGCGGCTTATTTTTAAAACTCAAAGCGAGACTTTGTAATTGCAGTTCCATTGTGAGACCTCCGTTTACTTGATAATGGCGGCGCGCCGGCGATGCGTGACGATGAACAGCACGACTTCAAGAATGAGAATCACGCTGCCAATAACGACCACGGCAGCCAGCGGACTCATGCGACTGGTATCGTAACGAAAATTCTGTAAGCCGCTAACGATTGCCGCCGGATTCATGTAACCAGGCAGATAGTAAGCTGTTTGCGGAACCGAAAAGGCAATGCCGTGCATGAAATAAAGTGGCTCCCCAAATAGTAACAAGGCACTGACGACCAGCCCGACCAACTCGTTATGGAAAAGCAGCTGGCACAATAGGTTAAGGCGAATGAACAGCCACATTAATAAGAGGGTTAGGCCCAGAATCGTCGGTAGCGCAATGCCAAGCGCTAAGGGATCCAGTTTAATCGACATGCCGTCTTTAGCATAATACGCAATTGCTGCCGACAATGACCCAATGCCGTGTTGCGGGATGACAAAAGCCGCAATGATGACGACTGCCACCACTAAAAAGCCGGATAACGCTGTGAAAACCGTGAATGTTTTGGCATTGACAGCGTGCCAGGGACTGACCGGCAATAAGCGGGCAATGCTGCGGTGGCGTTGTTCGCTCGTCAGCAAGTCGTTGGCAAACAAAATCGTGACGATCAATAAAGCTGTCAGCCAGCCGCCTGCCGCACCGCGAAACAGCGTTTGCCAAAAAGTCTGTTGCTGAACCGTGGCCGTGTCGGGATGGGCTTGTTTGGCCAGCGGTTCCAGGGAACGGTACATGGTCGCATTGGCAAAGGCCGCGTCGGCATCTGGATACTGACGATTTTCAAAATAATAGGAAAGTGGATAGTGAAATGGACTGGATTGGGCATCAGGATTGGCGGCGTTTTGACCTAAAAATGCCAGATAATGCAAGGTTGCCTTCACATACGATTGCGTGTGCTGTTGCTTTTGGGCGTTTAACATGCGTGTCTCGATGTTGGCAAACTCACGGGTAGCTGGTACCCACTTAGCTGTCAGGGGACCATGAGGCTCATTGACAAAAGCCACATTTTTATCGCGATCGCGGGTCAGCGCATTTCTTGTCGGCAGCTCGGCAGGCACGTTGTTGGGTGGAAAAAGGACAAATTGACACAGTAGCGCAACCAAGGCAATGCCGATGACGGCTAAGTTTTTGCGGTTAGTGAGCAGTTGGTGGAGTTGAAACCGAAAATAGCGCATCAGGCATCCTCCTTTTTAACGCGATAGCCGAAAATTCCCAGATTGACGATGGCCCAGCCAAGTAACAGGGCTGCACCGACGCCTACGCTGGCAAGCGGCTGATTGAGCCGGTCAACCAGCGTGCCGCTTAAAGTGGCGTAACTATCGAGATACGGCAAAGGGAGGAACCAAAGCCAGCGGAAGACTTGCGGCAGCATAAGTGGCAATAAAGCAGCTACGGTCACAATGAAGGTTGTCAGATAAGCATTTGTTACCCATGTGTTAATCAACATGCAACAAGTAATGATCCAGATACCTGCCAATAGAGTCAGACCACGGAACAGCAAAAGATATTGCCAAAGCGGCAGTAAGGTCTCACCCATGACCGCTAGCGGATAGGCAGTATCGCCGAGGCCATTAAACATTGCTGGCAACGCAACGATCACCAGCAAGCCGACCGCCAGAATAAGCAGATAAAATCCGGTTAATGTCAGGAGCCGACTGCTGCCGGCCACGCCAGCCGTTAACGGGCGCGCGGTCATGAGTGTTTGGTGGTGGCGCCGTTCGACCCAACTATCGCAGGCAAGCAAAATAGCCGCTGCACCGGTGAGCCAACTGAGATAAGGCAAGATAGTGACTATGTAAGCACTGCTGGTTGTCACCCCGGTAACGGCAGGTTTGTCATCATTCTTTAGTCTTGTGAGCGTCAAAACATCGCCTTTTAGCTGATGAAGCGGCGGCAATGGCATCGTGTTGATCGCTTTAAAATGCCGCTGCCGCATTGCCAGCTGTGCATTGCGTAAGCTCAGCAAGCCGTTCCGCGTTGTATCGGGCTCACCAAGCTTAATTCCCAAGCCAATCACACCGGTTGCTGAATTCTGCGCGTCCAGATTCGCCAACAACGGCTTCTGCGACTTGCTCAACGTGTCCAAGTTATATTCGGCATAATTAGCGACCGCCGCATTCGCTGTCGCCTGCGCCGTCTGTCCGACGTCCAAGCGATGCGTCCACATCAAGGCAAAAAAGCCAATGATAAAAGCCGCAGCAAACAACCCTGCCAAGGCAAGATTCTTCCGCGAATGAACCATTTGACGCCAATCAAAACCCAACTGTGTCCCCATGCCCGACCTCCATTTCGAAAAATGACTTTAATTCGGTTGCCATCAGAATACCACAATTCAGGCAGAGCGCGAACGGGCCCGCTTAGAAACCGGAATGTAAGGGCCTGTAAGCGCGTTTCAGTGCCAGACAAAAAAGGACAGAAGCTCTTCGGCCATCTTAAGTGCCGAAAAACTTCTGTCCCTATTTTTTATCGTGGCCAGTTCAATTCACTGACACTATCTTGATGCCAAAGCACCCATTGGATCCCATGGTGCCAGAACGGTTGGCTTGGCGTATTCGTTTTTGATGACATCCTGCAATTCGGTTGGTAGGTACTTCTTGGAGATGACAACTTGGTAGACAAATTGATCGAACCAGTCATCGCTTGCCACGAAGTAACCTTTTTCGCCGACCTTGTCACCCCAAGAGTTTTCGACCTTCCACTTGGTTGGTTTGCCGTCAACAATGTCAACGCCAGTCAGAACCATGGCGTGGGTCATGAGGCTTTCACCATAGTCAAGGCGTTCTGCTTTGGTCATGGTGAAGTCGGTGTTGAAGAGGTCATCTTTCTTGTAGATGTTGGTGTCCAGAATACCGAGTTGACGATCAGAACTTTGCCCAACGTCAGAACCGAACCAGACGGACTCGCCAGCCTTGAGCTGCTTGATGGCTAAAGCTTTGAAAGTATCGATGTCGAGATTCAGGTGCCGGACTTCGCGACCGCCGACCACGTTACCAAGCATTTCAACGGTATAAAGGTGGTTGTATGGCTTGTCCGCTGTTGGTGCGTTGATAATACTTTGATAGTCGTCAAGGTTCCAGCCAACATACTTCTTGAAGAAGGTTTGCGGGGTTAATTCGCGATCGATGTGGTAGTTCTTGTCATCGTCGCGATACTCAAAGTCGAATTTAGTCGGCGGGTTGCCTAAGGCGTAAGCCAAAATCCGGTAGTCTTCCGCTAACATCTTTTGCTTAGCAGCTTCAATATCGGCATCGCTGGCTTTGTCAGCCACTAATTTGCGCAGTTTAACCGCGTCTTTGCGCAACTTCAGGTTGAGCAAGCCGTTTAATTCGTTACTTTTGTTTGAGTTGTAGGTTTCCGGCATCACTGACTTCGGCACGATGCCGTATTTTTCGATCAATGCCGACAACATGTCCCATTGGCCGCCGTCTTGTTGCGGGGTGGCCAAGAGGAACGCAACTTTACGGCTGTCCAGTGGTTGATCAGCGGTTTTTAAAACATTTTCATAAAAATAATTGGACTTTTCAAATTTATCCCAGAAGTTGGTATAGTTTTGGGAAAGTTCAAAGTCCTTGATCTTAAACTGGGCCTGAATGCCGTGGCGCATCGTATTGAGCGCGGCAAACATCCAGCAGCGGCCGCTTTGCTTTTGGTTGGCAACGGCGCCGGTCTCAAGTTCGATCGAGAAAGTCGGCGTCATGGCCACTTTGCTGTCGGTGTTTTCGGCAGTGGCGTTGATGCCATTGTTCATAACCGCTTTTTGTAAAGCAGCGGAACCGGGTGTGGCTTGCAGATCCTGTTTGAACTGATCCAAATCGCTGGAAGTAATTTCTGCAGACATTGAAATAAACACTCCTTTTTTAAACAGTTGATGATGAAGCAGTTGGCAGTCAAATGGTTAAAATATCCAATTAGCCGTCCATATCGCCTGAATGAAGCGACAAGCATAGTCTAGCATATAACCCGTGTTTAATTCAGAAAATCCCACACAGGCAGGTCGATCGGCGTGGTTTGAAGAGCGGCTTGCTCGGCTTCGGTCAGGAGGCTCTTGCGAACGACGACCTCGTAGACGTACTGGTCAAACCAACTCGCATCGGCAACAAAGTAACCGTCATGGCCGTTGTCTTTGCCCCACGAATTTTCGACCTTCCATTTTGTTACCTTGCCATCAACGACATCTGCACCGGTGAACGTCATGGCATGTGACATTTCGGCTTCGGTAGTCACGATTCGATCCGCTTTGTCCACGTGAAAATCAACGTCGAACAAGTCGTTGTAATTGAAAAGACCACCTTTGAGCGTACCGGATTTTCGGTCCATATCGGCCAAGACATCATTACCGAACCATACGACTTCACCGGCTTGCAACTGTGCCAATGCCAGTTGCTCCAGGCGTTCAGGCGGGAGGTTCAGGATCGTTAAAGGATGCCCTTCAACCACGGTGTTGGCCGCTTTGATGGTATAGAGCTGTTGATATTTTTTGCTTGGCTCAGGATCGCTGGCAACCACGATGTAATTATCAAAATGCCACTTGACGTACTTTTTGAAGAAAGTTTGCGGGGTCAAGCCGGTATCGCGGTGATATTGTTTTTTGTCATCGCGATATTCAAAATCGAAAGTCGTCGGCGGGTTGCCAAAAGTATAGGCAAGAATGCGATAGACCACACTGAGTAGTTCACGTTTTTTAGCGGCAATCGCGCCTTCACTGGCATGTTGCTGCTTCAGCGTGCGTAATACTTTGGCGTCTTTACGCAATTTTTCGTTCAAGACACTGTTTAATTCAGCCGTTTTGTCACTGTTGTAGGTTTCCGGCATGACGGATTTTGGAACCAAGCCATACTTTTCAATGAGTGCAGCGGCTTGATCATAATGGCCGCCGTCTTGATCCGGTCCGCTGAGGTAAGTGGCGACCTCGCGATCATCGAGTGGTTTGTCGGCCGTTGCCAAAATATTTTCATAGAATAAGTTGGCTTTTTCCAACCGGTCGAAAAAGGCATTGTAGTTTTGCGAGAATTCGAAATCTTTCAGGCCGAATTCATCCGCAATGCCGTGGCGAACCGTGTTTAATGTGGCAAATAGCCAGCAGCGGCCGCTTTTCTTCTGGTTGGCAACACTGCCGGTGTCAAGGTCGAGCGAGAATACCGGCTTCATGTCCTCGCCGTCGATGGCTTCGCGACTAGCCGCCTGTGGTCCGACGTTTTGGACCGCACGACTGCGGGCAGCGGCGGCGGGATGATGCGCGAGTTGCTCTTGAAACGCCTTAATCTGATCAAATGTAATTTCTGACATAGCGAGCCCCTTTTCTTATCGCATTAAAGAAACCTTACCTCAATTTAATTAGAATTTAAAGATGTGAGATGGACTTGAATAAAATTGGCGTACGCAGAAAGATGTTACGGTAGATGTTTTATGCCGTGCCAAACTCCGCATTCTCCGGCGGGGGCAAGGGCTGGCGACCGCGAAGCTAGAGGGGTGGGCACGACTTTGAGCCTCTGCAAAACCGGCAGAGTCTCAAAGATCGGCCTTGTACTACGCCGGGAAGATCGCCCGGCTAGTACAATGTCACCACTGAGCCCGCCCCCGCCTCCGATTGCTCCGCTTTGTCACTACGGTCTTTAAGATTCAAACCAACTATCTAGCCGAAACAAAAAACAAACGTACTGCCAATTTTTGACAATCGGTAGCACGTTTGCTCCTATGAAGTTTGGATCCTAGATTACGCGAACGTCATTCAGTTATCCTTCACCGGCCGCAAAACATCAGCATATTCCGGATGGTTGTGAAAGGCATGCACTGCGTATGAGCAAAGTGGTTCAATGGTTTTGCCTTCTTGACGGGCGGCGGCAACGACCGCTTCGATGAGTTGGCCGGCGATGCCTTGACCGCGAAGGCTTTCGTCAACAAAAGTATGATCGACCGCCCATGCTTGGCCGTCGTCAATTGATTGATACGTTAATTCGGCCAGCAGTCGGCCATCCCAGTCGGTATTGAAAATCCGGCCCGGTTCGTGTTGAAATTCCATATTAGCCTCCTTGGTAAAAGTGCGTGAGCGTGAACTGGCGCGTTATGGTTGAGCATCCAACGCATTGCACCGTCAGCGCCGCTTTTACCGAATCCAGTCACCGTGACGCTCGGGTCAATTTTGTTAATGCGATTGACCAGCCGCGTCCGCACTCCAAATTTAGCAAGAAAACGGTATAATTACAAGAAGGAAAGCCTTTTCAGCATGGTTGTCAGCTGGTGCCGCGTGTTATGATACCTTGGACACTACTTATATGGAGGTTCATTATGAAGACCCGTGGTTTTGAAATTGTTTCAAAGTATCAGGATGACGACCTGACCCTGCCAACGCGCCAAACCAAGCAGGCAGCAGGGTATGATTTTTACGCGCGTGAGGATTTCTTGCTGAAAAGCATCTGGCGGTATGATTTTATTCGGCTTTTTCGTCTGATTAAAAATGAACGCCCGCTGACTAACAAGGATTTCGAACGGGCTGAGCAGATCTTGAAACCGTATTTGGTGCCAACAGGTATAAAGGCGTATATGCAGCCTAATGAAGTACTGGTTTTGGCTAATCGCTCCAGCAATCCGCTTAAGCACGGCCTGACGTTGCCCAATGGGATTGGCGTGATTGATGCCGACTATTATGACAATCCGGACAACGAAGGCGAAATCTATATTCAACTGCTGAATTTCTTCCCCCGCGACGTGATGATTAAAAAAGGCGACCGCATCGGCCAAGGTATCTTCATGCCATTTTTACTGGCCGATGGTGATCAAGGCGGGCTGGCTCAGCGGCAGAGCGGTTTTGGGTCAACCGATCACTAGTTAATATTGAAGGGATAATATGGCGAAAGCAAAAACACAGTACGTATGTCAAAATTGTGGTTATATTTCGGCCACTTATTTAGGGCGCTGTCCGAATTGTGGCGGTTGGAATACGTTGGTTGAAGAAACCGTCAGTTCAACCAAGTCGGCACCGCGGCAGACGCGGGCAGGCAGTAAAGTCAAGCCGATGCGGATGGATGAAGTGACGGTTGCCAAGGAAACGCGGGTTAAGACTGGTTTGGCGGAATTAAACCGTGTGCTTGGTGGCGGCGTGGTGCCGGGATCGCTGGTTTTGATTGGCGGGGATCCCGGAATCGGTAAATCAACCTTGCTATTGCAGGTGTCCGGGCAGTTGGCGAGCACTGGCGGCACCGTTTTATACGTGTCAGGCGAAGAAAGTGCCAGTCAGATCAAAATGCGTGCTGGCCGCTTAGGGGTTGCCAATTCGGGGATGTACCTGTATCCGGAAACCGACATGCCTAGCATTGAAGGTGTCATTGACCAGATGCAGCCGGATTATGTCGTGATTGATTCGGTTCAAACCATGAATGTGCCGGATATGAACTCGGCAGTCGGTTCGGTTGCCCAGATTCGCGAAGTCACGGCCGAACTGATGCGTATTGCCAAATCTAAAGGCGTGACAATCTTCATCGTTGGCCACGTCACCAAGGAAGGCGCGATTGCCGGGCCTAAAATTCTTGAGCATATGGTCGACACCGTGCTTTATTTTGAAGGCGATATGCACCACACTTACCGAATTTTACGGTCGGTTAAGAATCGGTTCGGCTCCACCAATGAAATCGGCATTTTTGAGATGCACCAAAATGGCTTGCAGGAAGTCGCTAATCCCTCGGAAATCTTCTTAGAGGAACGGCTGGCTGGGGCCACCGGTTCGGCGGTAGTGGTATCGATGGAAGGCACGCGGCCGATTTTGGTCGAAATTCAGGCGTTGATCAGCCCAACGATGTACGGCAATGCCAAACGCACCAGCAGCGGATTGGATCATAATCGCGTCAGTTTGATCATGGCGGTGCTGGAAAAGCGCGCCAATCTCATGCTGCAGAATCAGGACGCTTACCTGAAAGCCACTGGCGGCGTTAAGTTGGATGAGCCGGCGATTGACTTAGCGATGGCCGTTGCGATTGCCTCGTCATATCGCGACAAAGAGATTCCGCCGACTGATTGTTTTGTCGGTGAAATCGGCTTAACCGGTGAAGTGCGGCGGGTGAACCGCATTGAAGATCGGGTCAAAGAGGCGGCCAAGCTGGGATTTAAGCGGATTTTCGTACCGCGCAACAACCTGCAAGGCTGGCATGCACCCAAAGATATTCAAGTCATTGGGGTCACAAGCATTGCCGAAGCGTTGCATAAGGTTTTTAATTAGAAGAAGAGAGGAGGCATACCATGAAGAAACGAATTGTTTATTTGATTTTCGGCTTGATCGGCATCGGGGTCGGCATGGGCGCATTACCAGCGCTTTGGGAAGCCATCGGTTGGCAGCATCACCTGATTGTCAACAACCTGCTGACGAACGGTTTAATCGGCGCCATCATTTTCCTGTTACTGGCCAGTCTCAGCGTCAACTGGATTCTGGGACGGTTAAAAGTGCTGGAAAAGACGCTGAACACCAAATCACCAAGCTACTTACTGTTTGGTAGCCTGTCGACCACGATCGGCTTGATTCTGGCCGCAATTATTTCGATTCCGTTGTATCGGTTCATCGCACCGCTGAATATCTTCCTACCACTCATCATCATGCTATTATTCGGTTACTTGGGTTTTCGGGTGGGTACGACACGCAGCGAAGAATGGCGGCGGCTATTGAATTTCCGCAACCGCCGGACAGCAGATACGGACAACGACCAAGTGCTTGAGCGTAAAGTCGGCGATCATTTTCGCAAATACAAGCTGCTCGACACCAGTGTCATCATTGACGGCCGGGTTCAGGCCATTGCCAAGACCGGGTTTATCGAAGGCACGATGCTGGTTCCGAACTTTGTTTTGCATGAATTGCAACTGATTTCAGATTCGGCGGACTCGATGAAAAGAATGCGTGGCCGCCGCGGACTGGACATTTTGAATGCCATGCAGAAAGATAAAGACATTCATATTGAGATGTACGAAGGCGATTTTGACGATTTAACCGAAGTCGACAGCAAGCTGCTCAAGCTCGCTAAATTGCTCGACGGCATCGTCATGACGAATGACTTTAACCTCAACAAGGTCGCACAATTTCAAAATGTACCGGTGCTCAACATCAACGCGCTGGCTAATGCCCTGAAGCCTGACGTGATCCCCGGAGAAAACATGACGGTCACCGTCATCAAATCCGGCTCTGAACGGCAACAAGGTGTTGCATATCTCGACGATGGCACGATGGTGGTGGTCGAAGACGGCAAGTTCTACATGAACAAACCGCTCGAAGTCATCGTCACCAGCGCGCTGCAAACGGCCGCGGGGCGCATGATCTTCGCGAAGCCGGCACACCAGCAAAAGGCAATCCGGGATAAGGAAAAGTAAATATTGTGGATGTGAAAAGGCGTTGTCCCGAGTTGGGGCAGCGCCTTTTTTAAGAAGTGGAACAGTGAATTTCGTCAGCGGTGGGGACTTAGCGACATCTTGGTTACTGAAGGAGTGACTCTTTAAACTTGAAGTCCGCTTTCCATCTACGGCTATAAACCGGACTGATCTTCGTAATAACCTTTAGAATCGATTCAAGATCAGTCAAAGTCTCCTGATCACTGGAAATTTTATACTGGCAAAGCAGTTTCAACATATGCAATTGAAGACGAATGAAAAAGTAATTATCTGGGATCTTTTGTTGCTGCAAATGCTCCAACGTTTGGACAGCCGATGCATATTGTCCACGGTAATAAAGCGAAGCGGCAATATTATAAAATGTCTGGAAAAAGAGATCAAGGTAATTTCGCCGTTGATGTAACGCAAAATGAATCGTGAGAAACTTTGCGTACAAGCGATCAAAATCTTGGGGTTGTAAAAATGCTACACAGTCGCCATAAAGTGAGTATTCAAATTTGTACCAAGCATCACGCTCCATTAGGTAGTCGGCCACATACTTGGAATCAGCTTTGGACAGTAGCTCGTGGTTTTCTTGGATGTCGATGAAAATGGACAAAACCATAATGCCTTTCAACTTATAAAATTTGTTGTGGGTGGCTTTAAACTTTTCCAAAAAGTCATGGTGCAACTTTTTAAATCCAGAAGCATCCTGTGACACCGAAAGTTTCCACAAGCGCTGATTCAGAACGTCCAAACTGGAATCAACAATACTTGCATCGGCATTCTGATCTTGATTGAGAATTTCAAAAAACTCTGGTGCGTCCATGCCCAAGTTGCTTAATAGCAAACAGAGTTTCTCAACTGAAATATCCGATAATCCATTTTCGAACTTTGAAACGGTACTTACGCTGAGTTCACCGGCTACATCAGCGATTCTCAGACCCCGTTCTACACGCAGCTCTTTAAACAAAGCACCAATGTTATGTGATTGCATGAAGCGGTCTCCTCCAATTTTCCTATAAGCAACTTAAACCCAATTATGTGATGAAAATATCGTTTTTGTCAAAAAACACGGATTGATCGGTTTGATCTGGTAAGTTAGTACTACTTAAAGAGTATCAAAATCAGGTCTTGCGATTGAGTTCAGATATCACCTAGAGTTTTTGATATTGCTGTAATTGATGCATATATATTTTTTTATTGGTACTACAAAATAAACAAAGAACAAATGAAGCTGACAATCATCAATCTCATCAAGAAAGTTGTGGTATGACTTAATGCTAACAGTTAATAACCTCGATAAATGGTTCGGGAAGAAACAAGCGCTGCACCAAATTTCATTTGAAATCAAACCGGGACGGGTTGTCGGCCTGATTGGGGCAAATGGCGCAGGCAAAACAACCATTATGAAAACCATTTTGGGCATTTCGAGTTTTACCGGCGACATTCGGCTGAATGATCAGAAGATCACCGTTGACAGTCATGATGCTTTAAAAGATGTGGGCGCCTTGATTGAGTATCCGGGTCTGTATCCTTATTTAACAGGTCGAGAACAGCTTCACCTTTTTACGAGAGGCGCTGATCGGCAAGCCAAAGTGGACAAAGTGATTGAAGAGATGCACTTGACCTCCTATGCCGATGCAAAAGCCAAACATTATTCGCTAGGGATGAAGCAGAAGCTCGGAATTGCGCTGGCGTTGGTGAATCAGCCGAGTCTGGTAATCCTTGACGAACCAATGAATGGGCTTGATCCCAAGGCAACAAGAGAACTGCGCGAATTGATCCTTCAGAAAAAAGCAGAAGGCACCTCATTCCTCATATCAAGTCATATCCTAAGCGAGTTGCAAAAAGTGGCTGACGACGTTGTGATCATTAATCATGGTCATCTCGTCACAAGCAATACCATGAGCGCCGTGTTGGCCAGAAATGAAAGTTATCTTTTACTGCGAACGAATCAGAACGACCGCGCGGCGCAACTTTTAGTCCAGAAAGGTTATCAAGCTACTGTCGAAGAAGGCAGCGTTAAGATTGTTAGAAACTCAATTCAAAATATGACGTCTTTGTTGCGTGCAGTGCTGGATCAGAATATTGCGATCCACGACATTCACGAACAACAGGATGACTTGGAAAACTCACTTTTAGGCATCATTGAGTGATCGCGACGATACGGGGGATTTTATTTTGTTCACATTGCTTAAACAGGAAACTTATAAACTCTTAAAAAGACCATCTTTCACCATTTTCTGGTTATTTCTCATTGTGTTTCAACTGGCAATGGCAATTTTCGGAAAGGTTTATCCACAGACGTTTCAGCCTGAGAACTTGTTCCTCAATGATTTTTATGCGCCGGTGATGATTGTCTTTTATATTATTGCAGTCGGCAGTACGCAGCTGTCATCAGAAAATCAGTATGGCACGCTGAAGGCCTTGCTGTATCGGCAGTATTCAAGTAGCAAAGTTTTGGTTAGTAAGTGGTTAACCTTGCTGGGCTGTGCACTTTGCTTTTATGGCAGCAGCCTCGTGATGACTTTTCTTTTGAAAGTCATCTTTTTCCAAAATAAATTTAGTCTGACTTTGCAAGTTAGCACGCATCAGCCGATTTGGCAGGCGATGTTGATGAATGCGGTGAGTGAATTTTTGACTTTACTTTTTCTGGCAGCTTTTGTGTTGCTGCTGGCCACTTTATTTGATAACTCAACGCCTGCAATCATCGTCGGCATTAGTGCCTACTTTGTTGTCTCGGTCTTTAACCAACTAATGTTTATGCTGATTGATCAACATGACTGGCTCAAATGGAACCCAGTGAATATGTTGAACTTCGGTGCACAATTGAATTCCCCAAAGCTTTCGAGTCTGACTCACTTAGGCATTGACCAGATGATGATTGGCTACATTGCTTATGGCAGCATCTTCTTAATCCTTGGCTTGATTGTCTTCCGCAGGCGCAATTTGCGGTAGATGATGGTATTCACGAAAAATAAAACGCCTGTTTAGGTGTCATTTTCTGCGTCCAAGTCATTTATCCAAGTGCTTCAAAGTGGATCTTTTCTCAGCTTGAGAATCCATTCGAAAGTTTTTATACCAATACCACGTGTTATAATTTGTGTGTAAATTAAAATAATTATTTTAACAAGATTTGGTTGAAGGGCTTTTGGCTTGGTTTCTGAAGGGAGCAATTGCATTGAGACCAATTGGAGAAGAAAAAGTTCATAGCAAACTGTATAAAGATGGCAAGTTGTGGGTGGTGATGCTGATCGGCTTCTTCTTGATGGGTGGTACGAGTTCCGCGCATAAAGTGGCGGCCAAGTCCATCAATGAAACCTCTCAATTGGCACAACGATCGAGAGTCAATGCAGCATTGACTCGTCAACAAAAAAAGTATTTGAGTAATCCCGTTGTCTCACCAATTACAGAGACAGGAAAAGCTGCTGAAGATCCTGCTACACAAGGAACCGTTGATATCAAATTTGTCGATGACCAAGGCAATCAACTTGCCCCGGATCAGACGTTTAGTGGCAAAGTCGGCGATCTGTATACCATCTCGCCAATCAGCATCAAAGATTACCAATACGCCCATTTAGCTACGAATAGCGCTCCGGCAACCGGCACGTACACTGATGGCACCGTCACTGTCACCATGGTTTACACCAAGACGCCAATTCCTCAAGGTAGCGTTAACGTGAAGTACGTCGATGATGCAGGCAACACGCTTGCACCTGATAAAGTGCTCACCGGCCAGCCCGGCGATCCTTATGAAGCCCGTCCGATCGATATTGCAAATTACCAATTCACCAGTCTTGCGCCAGACAGCGCACCGGAAAACGGGACCTTTAGTACCGGCACTTTGACTGTGACGTTTGTTTATAGCAAGAATCCAACGGCCCAAGGAACCGTTAACGTTCATTATGTCGACGAAAATGGGAACACACTCGCGCCCGACAAAGTTTTGACTGGAAACGCAGGAACACCTTATACCACAACGCCAGCAACCATTGCGGGATATCAGTATCTGCGCATGGCGCCAAACAGCGCGGCTGATTCAGGCACATTCACCAATGGAACGTTAAATGTCACCTTTGTTTATGCGAAGACGAGCACGCCGGTCACACCAAGCACGCCGACAAATCCATCTACGCCAAATCCGCCAAGCAATTTGCCATCAACAGGTGGTAACAATGGCTCGACAATAACGATCATAACGCCAACTAATAAAGCTAAGCACACATTGCCGCGGACACACGAAGAAGAACAGATCGGCTTGACGGCACTTGGCGTCGTCCTCCTAGCTGTGGCAGGCTTTCTGGGTATTCGTTGGCGCCGGCAAACGAAAAAAGCAAGTCATAAAAATTAAATCGCGCCATTTTCAATTGTGTAAATTGAGTTGAAAAATGGAATGGAAAAGAGCATCATTCACTTTAAATGATGCTCTTTTTATACCTAAAGAATTGAAAACGATCACAATAGATCGTTTTCTGAACAACCGAATGTGAGGTCGCGCGTATGTCAAAAATTGTGAACAGCACTGTCAGTCAAGCAGCCATCGTGATGATGGTCATCGAGATCATTGTTTGCTTGGTTTTGCCGGTGGCTTTAGCCGTGTGGATCATTCAACGGCGAAGTCATCCGAAAAAAGGAGCAACGCCAGTGTTCTTTATCGGTATGGCCATTTTCATTCTTTTTGCCGGTATTCTAGAAGGACCGTTTCGCGGCATTGCTCGGCAATTTCAACATACGCCGTGGCTTTACGCACTTTATGGCGCACTGCTGGCAGGCGTTTTTGAAGAAGTCGGTCGGTGGTTTGGTTTCAAATGGATTCAAAAGCGTATTCCCCAAAAAGCCAAGACACCCGAGACCCCGTTTTTGTATGGTTTAGGTCATGGCGGCCTTGAAATGATGCTGGGTGGTGGCTTGGCAATGTTCAGTAATGTGCTTTTTGCAACGACCATCAACAGTGGCGCGTTGGCTAAATTAATGACCAAAACCCCGGCAAGCGCGCGTGCTGGCATTATCACCGCGGTGAAGCAGTTGACTGGGATGAGCGGCTGGACGGTGTCACTAAGTTTGCTTGAACGACTGTTAGCCTTGACCATTCAGATTGCCCTTTCGCTGGTTGTTTGGTTGATTGTGGTCAACCGCAAGCAGTGGTTCTGGATGTTACTGCCAGTTGGCTTGCATGCTTTTATTGATTTTCCGGCTGGATTGAGTCAAGCAGGAGCTTTGAGCCTCACTGTGACAGAGCTGCTGTTAGTGGCACAAACAGTGATCGTCGTGGCGTTTGTTTACTGGCTCTGGCGCCGAGAAAAGCCGAGCAGCACTGTCAGCGCATAATGTTTTAATAAACAAATTGCTTTAAAAAGATGGCACTTTTCCCGGCGAAACGAAAAACCTGATGACCTTGAGGCGTTGCCGTCCATCGCTTGCCCTTCTGTGGTACACTAGCATTGCATGTTTACAGAAAATGGAGGCTAAGACATTGGCAGATCGACCAATTCGGGTGCGTTATGCACCTAGTCCGACCGGGCATTTGCATATTGGCAATGCACGGACGGCACTGTTCAATTATTTGTTCGCACGGCACAACAAGGGAACGTTGGTGCTGCGGATTGAAGATACCGATACAAAGCGGAACGTTGCAGATGGCGAGAAGAGTCAAATGGAGAATCTCCACTGGCTCGGGATTGACTGGGATGAAGGTCCTGACAAGGGTGGGGACTTTGGCCCTTACCGCCAGTCTGAACGTAAAGACATTTATGACAAGCTGATCAAACAACTTGTCGATAAGGGCTTTGCTTATGAATCTTATCGGACCGAAGAGGAACTGAAAGCCGATCGCGAAGCCCAAAAGGCCCGTCACGAAATGCCACATTACGAATACGAATATGAAGGTATGAGTGACGCGGAAAAGGCAGAGGCCATTGCTGCGGCGAAAGCCAAGGGATTACAGCCGGTCATCCGGTTCCACATCCCGACCGATAAGACTTACGAATGGGATGACATTGTCAAAGGCAAGATTTCGATTGATGCCAACACGCTTGGCGGCGATTTTGTCATTCAGAAGCGCGACGGCATGCCGACGTATAACTTTGCGGTGGTGGTCGATGACCATCTCATGGAAATCAGTCATGTGTTGCGCGGCGATGATCACATTGCCAACACGCCTAAGCAGCTGGCAATTTATGACGCTTTTGGCTGGGAGCCACCGATTTTTGGCCATATGACTTTGATCATCAATGGCGCAACCGGCAAAAAGCTGTCCAAACGTGATGAAACTGTCTTGCAGTTTATCGAACAATATCGTGAACTCGGCTACTTGCCGGAAGCAATGTTTAACTTCATCACGCTGTTAGGCTGGTCACCGGTTGGCGAAGATGAGATTTTCACCAAAAAGGAATTCATCAAGCAGTTCGATCCAAAACGCTTATCCAAGAGTCCGGCACGCTTCGACCAGAAGAAGCTGGAATGGGTTAATAACCAGTATATTAAGGCCAAGCAAAAGACGAATCCGAACGAGCTAATGAGTATGTCGCTGGCAAACCTGATTGAAGATGGCTTGATTCATAGCGATCCGGATCCGAAAACCATCGAGTGGGCCCGTCAACTGATTAGCCTGTACACGGACCAGATGAGTTACACCGCGCAGATTAGCAAGCTTGCCGATATTTTCTTCGACAAGGCAACCGATCTGACGGATGACGAGCGCAAGGAGCTGGCTGACGACAATGCCAAGCCGGTTATTGAAGCGTTCGCTAAAAAGATTCGGGCACTGGACACCTTCGACGCGTATTCTGTTGGACGTATTGTCAACGAGGTCAAGCAAGAAACACAGGTCAAGGGCCGCAAGTTGTACATGCCGATCCGCATTGCCGCAACGCTGCGGATGCATGGCCCGCAACTGGCTGAAACGATTGAGCTCATGGGGCGCGATCAGGTGTTGAAGAACGTTGATTTGGTCACATCACAACTTTAATTAGCAGAAAAATCCGCGCAATGGCGCGGATGTTTTGTATGCCGCCACGTTGAATGAGGAGAGATCGCGTTTTCCAGACTAAATCAACCCAGCCTTTTGGAAATAGGTTCATAATGAGGATAAGGATTTTTATAATGAACCCAGCAATCAAAGCAATGGAGGTCTGGATAATGGCAATTTTTACTGCTTATGACAACGCGGAGATACTTGCAGCCTTGCGTGTCGCCGCACCGCACGCGGAGATTCATACAGATGATCAGGTTGCGCGCGAACATAGCGCCAATGGCAATGCCCAGTTGGAGATTGACGGCAGAATTTTGGCCTATGTAGCGGCTGGCGATGTTGCGGATATTCAAGGTGTTTTGAAAATAGCGCGGCAATACCACATTCCGGTCGTTCCTCAAGGCGCGGATACCAGTACCGTTATCGGGGCGGATGGCCTGAATGGCAGCATTATCCTCTCAACGGTGCGCATGAATCGGATTAAGGAAATCAGCAAAGGTGACTTGTTGGCGGTTGTAGAGCCGGGCGTGATCAACGGTGACTTGGATAAAGAAGCCCGCAAGCAAGGCCTGTTTTATGCGCCTGATCCGGGTTCTAAGCCGATTTCCAGTATTGGCGGTAATGCAGCGACCAATGCCGGTGGGATGAGCACGGTTAAGTATGGCGCGACAACGGACAATGTGCTGGGCTTGAAAGTCGTGCTTGCAGATGGTAGAGAAATCAAACTCGGCGGTCGCACTTATAAGCATGCCTTTAGCTATGACTTGACCCATCTTTTTGTGGGATCTGAAGGCACATTAGGCATTATTACGGAAATCACCGTTAAGTTGAATCCGATTCCGATCGGGACGCCTGTGGTCGGGGTGGCTTATTTTGATAACATGACGGCCTTGGCAAAAGGGGTCGAGAATTTGCGGTTGTCGGGGATTTATCCGGTGACCCTCGAAGCACTGGACGGCTTGACCGTTGCGGCGTTGGATCGGTATGAAGGCACACACTATGCAGAAGGTGCCGAGGCAATGCTCATTTTCCGGCTGGACGCAGGCGGCGAAGCCAGTCTGAAAATGGCGGAACAGATTTTAACGGCCGATCACGCCAAGAATATCAAGGTAACCAGTAATCCTGATGAAGCAGGCGCCATCATCAAATTGCGGCAGGATATGTTGCCAGCGGTTTTCGCGAACGGTCAACACATTATGGAAGATATGGCCGTGCCGTTATCCAAGTTGCCGGAGATGATGGACTACATTGCTGAGGTTGCCAAAGATTTGAACGTTGAAATCTACACTGCCGGCCATGCCGGTGACGGCAATGTTCATCCCACGGTTATCTGGCCAGCCGACCAGACGGAACCGCCAAAAGAAGCGCTCCAAGCCATTCGCATGATGTTCCGTAAAGCACTGGCATTGGGCGGCACAATTTCCGGCGAGCACGCTGTGGGGATGAGCAAGAATCAGTGGAACAACGAGGAGCTCGGCTTTGATGTTGATGAAATTCAGCACCAGATCAAGGACTTGTTTGATCCGCTGAATATCTTGAATCCGAAGCGGAAGATTGATTAACGGTTAAAAAATTGAGATGATGGGTTAAAAAGAAGGGGGCAGTTCTGTGTCCACTTGGAATGAAATTAAGGGCAGAATTGATTCTATTCCCGACGAAGCATTGACCATCATCGATGCACTAACTGAGCTTGAAGCGGAACGGATTCGTCGCGGGATCTCACAAAAGCAATTCGCCGAAACAATTGGCATGAAGCAGCCGCAGCTTGCAAAGATTGAGCGCTTAGACGCTGTTCCGTCGCTGACGACATTGTCACGGTATGCTAAGGGACTGGGAAAAGGGATTCGTTTATCGATCGTGACGCGTTAACAACGAGTAGAAATTTTGGGCTTCCTTGCTGGTATGTAAGGGAGTCTTTTTGGTTCTATGCGGCGAGTAAACTGGGACCGGAAGTCGGCGGGTAAGGACCTTAGCGTGATGGCCAAGGCTGGGCACTTGTTAGGTTGAAACAGTAAAGATTGGGAGGCAATCCGGTTCCCAATCGCGTTCGCTGGCGCAGAAGTCTGCGTGTAAGGACCTCAGGCGCAATGGCCAAGACCGGGCCATCACGCCTGAGGCCACTTACACTCCAACTTCTAAACGCGCCAGCTCACGCTCTTTCCTTTATAATCCTCCCATTTTCCTGTAAAATGCAGGTAAGACGCTACAGGAAGGAAATGAGCCGATGTTAACGTTATATAATACGATGTCCCGGCAAAAAGAGCCGTTCACGCCACTGCACCCTGGAGAAATTCGGATGTATGTCTGCGGACCGACTGTCTATAATTATATCCACATCGGTAATGCGCGCAGTGCGATCGCGTTTGATACGATTCGCCGCTATTTTGAATACCGCGGTTATCATGTCACTTATGTTTCGAATTTCACGGATGTTGACGATAAAATCATCAATGCCGCGCATAAAACCGGCGAAGCACCGCTTGATTTGGCGCAGCGGTTTATTGATGCCTTCATGGAAGATACCACGGCGCTGGGAATCGAACCGGCGACTGCCCATCCGCGTGCGAGTCAAATGATTCCGGACATTATTGATTTTGTTCAGGACTTGGTCGCAAAAGGCTATGCTTACGCCGTCGACGGGGACGTGTATTATCGGGCGCGCAAGTTCAAACATTATGGCGAGTTAAGTCATCAAAATGTCGACGAACTCGAAGAAGGCGCCAGTCAGCACATTACACAAGAAGAACTGGCTAAAAAAGAAGATCCGATCGATTTTGCATTGTGGAAAGCCGCAAAACCCGGTGAAATCAGCTGGGACTCTCCTTGGGGTAAAGGCCGACCGGGGTGGCACATCGAATGCTCGGTCATGAGCACCCAACTTCTCGGCGATACGTTTGACATTCACGGCGGCGGTCAGGATCTTGAGTTCCCGCATCACGAAAATGAAATCGCCCAAAGTGAAGCCAAAACCGGCAAGCAGTTCGTCCGCTATTGGATGCATAATGGCTTTGTAACCATTGGCGAAGATGACGAGAAAATGAGCAAGTCGCTTGGCAACTTCATTACGGTTCATGACATTTTGAAAACGGTCGATCCGCAAGTTCTGCGATTCTTCATGGCTGGTACTCAATACCGGATGCCGATCCGATACTCCGATGCCAACCTCAAGAACGCTGCTAATAGCCTTAATCGTCTAAAAATCGCCCGTGAAAATCTGGTTTATCGCCGCGACAATGCCGTCCCAGGCGTTGATCCCAAGATCACCGAGCAACTGAAAACGTTGAAAGACCAATTTATCACCGCCATGGATGATGATGTAAACGTCCAAAACGGGTTGACCGTCCTTTTTGACTTGGCCAAATTGCTAAACGAATATGCCAACGAAGATACGGTTAAACGTGAAAGCCTCGACGACTTACTGAATCTCTATGATGCGTGGCTGCAGATTTTCGGCGTGGTTTTTGCCGATCAGACCAATCTCGATGCCGATATTGATGCGTTGGTGAAAGCGCGCGATGTTGCCCGGGCAGCGAAAGACTTTGCCAAAAGTGATCAGATTCGTGATCAGCTGGCAGCGCAAGGTATTATTTTGGAAGACACTCCTCAAGGAACGCGGTGGCGCAGAAAATGACATTTGATCCAAAACAATTGAACGGCATCGCATTGGCCTATATGGGCGATGCGGTTTATGAGGTCTACGTTCGGGAACATCTTCTCAAACGCGGGTTGGTGCGCCCGGCTGCCTTACAGCGCGCCGCCAAAGATTTTGTTTCTGCCAAAGCGCAGGCGGCCTTAATCGCGGGGATGGAAGACGAGCATTTGCTCAACGACGAGGAGGTCGCGGTTTTCAAACATGGGCGTAATGCCAAAAGTTACACGCATGCCAAGAATACCGATGTCGTCACGTATCGCGTTTCGACCGGCTTTGAGGCCTTGTTTGGCTATCTGCATCTCGAGAAGCACGACAAGCGGGTTGCGGAATTAGCCGCATGGTGTATTCAATACGTTGAAGAAGGGAAGACGGGTCATGGCAAAACAGCCGCAAGCAGCACCAAATGAACACGATCCGGACGAGTTTGTCTTCGGCCGCCATGCCGTTGAAGCCGCACTCAAAGCCGGCACCGCCGCAACTATTAACAAACTTTTTGTTCAAACCGATCTAAAAAGCGAGCCGATTCAACATTTAATCGGCATCGCGCAAAAAAAGAAAATTCTGGTCGCTACCGCACCGAAGCAAAAACTTGATCTCATGAGTGACCATGGCAATCATCAAGGCGTTTTACTGGCAATGACGCCCTATGCGTACGCAAGTGTGGATGATCTTTTTCAACATGCAGCAGATAAAGGCGAAGATCCGTTTTTCTTGTTGTTGGACAACTTAGAAGATCCGCACAATCTGGGCTCGATTCTGCGAACTGCCGATGCTAGCGGCGTGCATGGCATTATCATTCCCAAGCATCGCGCCGTGGGTCTCACCAGTGCGGTCGCCAAAGTCAGCACCGGTGCGATCGAATACGTTCCGGTTGCCCGCGTCACCAATTTGGCGCAAACCATCAAACAGTTAAAAGACCGCGGCATGTGGGTCTTCGGCACCGCGATGGATGGTCAGGATTATCGCCAGTGGGATGCAAAAGGCAGTACGGCGCTTGTGATTGGTAACGAAGGCAAAGGGATCTCGCCCGGAATTGCCAAACTCATGGACGCCACGATTGCCATTCCAATGGTCGGCCACGTGCAAAGCTTAAATGCCAGTGTTGCGGCCGGCATCTTGATGTATCAAGCATTTGCCAGCCGCCATGAGGGCAAATAACCATGCGCGAACACATTTTGATTGTCGACGGCTATAACGTCATTGGAAACTGGCCGGAGCTGGCCAAGTTGAAAGCGGAAGATCACTTCGATGTTGCCCGCGATCGGCTGCTGGACATCCTGGCAGAATACCGTAGCCACGAAAACGCCAAAATCATTGTTGTCTTCGATGCCATGTATGTACCTGGTATCGGCAAAAGCTATGCGAAGTGGGATCTGCAAGTGGTCTTCACCAAAGAAGACGAAACCGCGGATAGTTACATCGAACGGTTAGCCCAGGAAATGAACTCGCCCCTCGTGCAACTCGTGGTCGTCACCAGCGATCAGGCGGAACAGTGGACCGTGTTCTCCCGCGGCGCCCTCCGGATTAGTTCGCGCGATTTCCTCAAAGAGGTTCAGCGTTCCGATCGTGAATTCAACCACGATACTGCCAACTATGCTGCCCACCTCGCCCGCCGCAACAGCCCATGGAATAATGACCAGTTATTTCTGTTGGATAAAATGCGCCGGCATCTGGAGCGGCGGCCGAAGCCGAAGGAGTAGGATGTTTTTTCTATACCTGATAATGTACGCTAGTCTAAATCGAACAAATGCCATGTTATACTGACACTGATAGGTATTGTAGAAAGGGGAGCGACTCCATGCTCATGTACGTAGATACTAACTTATTTGAAAGCCCAGCCCAGGTCTTAGTCAATACGGTCAACACAGTCGGTGTCATGGGTAAGGGGATTGCTCTGCAATTTAAAAAACTTTATCCTGCAATGTTTAAGGAATATCAACACCTTTGCGAGACGGGAGAATTAACGGTTGGAAAGCTCTGGATCTATAAGACAAATAACAAGTGGATATTAAACTTCCCAACTAAAACCGATTGGCGCCAAAAATCAAAGCTCGAGTATATCGAACAGGGACTGCAAAAATTTGTGGAAACTTATAAGGAACGGGGCATTGAATCCATCGCTTTCCCGCAGCTTGGAGTCGGAAATGGTGGTCTTGATTGGGATCGTGAAGTAAAGCCGCTAATGGAGAAGTATTTGCGTAAGTTACCGATTGATGTATATATTCATATTTATCGTCAGGCTCGTAACTTGCCGGAGTTTTCAAATGTAGGAGAGATTCAATCTGCGCTTTTGTCGTAGATGATGTCTGCAATTTCAATATTCCCTTAAAGGAATGAAAGTTTGTGAATGAATTAAATTAAATTTTTGTCAAAAAGATTCCGCTGTTCTGGCTAATCGCTTTAATATAAGCGATTAGCCAGAACAGCGGTTTTTGCTTCAATGAGAATGAGACAATTATAAAATAAAAACTATACCATATCATAATATGGCCTTCAGACTGGACGAAATTTCGCGTATAAAAATAGGCCCATAGACAGGGCCACATAATAACTAATAAAACCCGAAGTACTCCTTTACAACCAATAACGATCATTCATGTATTCTTGCGTAACGCGATCTAATTCTTCATCGCTGATACGTTGTTTGTTCTTAACAGTGTATCGTTGTCGCATAGCGGCGTGAGCATCAAAGTGCAGCTCTGCATACTCATCTTCATCTAGGACAGCAATCGTAAATTTTCTACCGTTTTCGTCATATTCAAAAATATTGTTTCCTGTCCCAAAAGAAAGAATAATACCTGTCTGCAGTTTCGCTGAGAGGTTCAATTACCGCAACAAAAGCGCAAATGAAACATGAAGTACAATACTTTGCGCAATTTAAAACATTGGGCATTGGACCACGCCGGAACTTATAAACATAGCCGTCCATGATCGGCTCATAGCCATCTTCCGTCAAGCTAATCTCAAATGAACTTCTCGCTCGTAACCGGAAGACTGCTCCAAAGTTGTCACGCACCTCAACTCGGCCTGTACGCGTTTCAATTCGGTCGTTGTGGATTAACATTGTACCCGCTCGAAGAACTTTGCCGTTAATTGTTGGAGCTTCTTCCGTATCAGCATCATGACTGACAAAAGTGACCATAAATGTTCGAGGGTTTACTGAAGTTGCGCTACTTGGATCTTGCAGACGTTCAGGAGCCGTATTAAATAGCGAAGAAACATTTTCCATAACAATTACCCCCCCTAAAAAGAACGAAAAAGGACTAAAAATCATTAAGCAAAAATGAACTTTAGGCGAGGATATCATGATATAATCCAAAAGTAAAGAAGCTTCTTGCATAACATGAGATTTTACGAGGTTAGCTAAATGAAGACTAAATTTATTTCCTTTTTTCGCCTTTACGCTCAGAGCACTACCGAATTTTTTAAAGCTTCCCCTCTCTATGCTTCTATTCTTTTTTTGCTAATTCCACTGCAGTCAGTATTACCAGCCGCAATTATTGCTAGTTCACAAAGCTTACTCACAGACATTACAGGTAACAAAACATTTTCTGGAGCCTTAAGCGTGTGGGGGGTATCAGTCATGTTAGTTGGAATTTTTAATCCTATCGTCACACTAACGCAAGGACTGCTTACTGATCGATTAGTTGCACATATCAATTTATCTCTAATGCTGCACTCCAAAACTCTCAAAGGTATTTCCACCTTTGAGACATCACACTATTATGACGAGCTTGATTTCATAAGATCTGAGGCCTCGTGGCGTCCAGTTAATCTCATCGTTTTCAGTCTCTCACTTTTGCGTGACGTCATTACAACAATTTCTTACATTGTATTATTGTTGCAATTTCAATGGTGGATAATAGTTTTGGTTGTTATTCCGGCAATCCCTCAAGCCATCGTTTCTTATAAGATACAGCAAGATGCTTTTGAAACCATGGTGGATCGCAGTCCTAAGTCTCGAAAAATGCAATATTATGCCCAAACATTGCTTACTAATACGGATGCAAAAGAGGTCAGAATCTTCAATGCGTTTAATTTATTTATAAACAGGTATAGAACTACCTTTAGCCAAATTCATCAAGAACTACGGAAGGTAAGATTCAAACAAATGCGGGTGTCCGCTCTATTTTCCGTTACAAATGGTGCAGCACTAATCATCTCCTTGTATCTTGTTGTTCAAGGAATTTCAGCGGGAACTTACGAACCTGCTTCTCTCCTCACTTTCACAGCAGCAGTTGTCGCATTTGGTCAAAATCTAAGCGCGATTGTTGAAGGATCCAGTCTCTTATATGATTCACTTTTGTTTATGAAAAAATACTATGCTTTTTTAAGCAAGCCAGATACCTTGCGCCTTGCCCATCCTGGAAAATTCACGGCTGGGCCGTTCGAGATTAAATTCGAGAATGTCTCTTTTGCCTACCCCGAAACCAAGAAAACAGTAATCCGAAACGTCTCATTTAAAATACAGTCAGGAGAAAAGGTTGCAATTGTCGGAGAAAATGGCTCAGGTAAGTCTACTTTAATAAAGCTTATTCTTCGGTTGTATGACCCAAGTAACGGTACCATATTTATCAATGACATACACTTGCCATCATTGGACCTCGACAACTACAGAAATCACATTCGCGTCGTATTCCAAGATTACTCAAAGTTCAACTTGTCGTTGAGAGAAAGCGTAGGGATTGCAGATCAGCAAAACATTATGGACGCTGACGTCATACGTGCACTTAATAAAGCGAGCGCTTATAAAAACTTCGTGGCTCAGGACATCACGCTAAACACTCATTTAGGCAAACAATATGAAGACGGTATTGAAATATCAGGAGGGCAATGGCAGAAGATTGCAATAGCCCGTGCATTTTATAAAGATAGTGAAGCAAGTTTGGCAATTTTAGATGAGCCCACAGCGGCACTCGATCCTCGGAGCGAATTCGAAGTCTACAAAAGTTTTTATGAACTTAGTAAAAACAAAACCATTATCTTCGTTACGCATCGTCTATCATCTGTCACAATGGCAGATCGTGTTTTATTCCTTAAAAACGGCCAAATTGCTGGATTTGCTCCACATAAGGATCTGATGTCTACGAACAAAGAATATTCAGATATGTATCATATGCAAGCAGAAGGCTATGTTGCTGGATTAGCTAAAGATTAATGAACCTCAGCACCTGTGCAATCCACAATACATGGCAGTCTCTATTCTTACGAAGCACAAAGAGTCGCTAATCTATTCATTGGAGTAGGTCAGCGTTTAGAGCTTTTTGCAAATAAAGACAAATCACACCAAAGAAAAAGGCGGGAAATGAGATAGTTCCGGCATTTATTCTGACAAAGTCTCACTCACGCTTCAAATCAAGCGACACTGGATCAATGGGTAACGGTGTCCATCTGCTGATGGGCGTTACTGATTTCAATACTCAAGGCGCGCAGCCGGTTGTTGGTGTGATCAATCAGCTCAAAGAATTCTTGCGGCATGCTGTATGTCGGTTTCAAAATGGTCATAAGATTGGGCATCCGGATGTCCAATCTGTTATTTTCAAAATAAGCAACTGCTGTTTCATGCAGATTGCCGTGGACTTGGCGGATAGTTAAACCGCGCCGGAAAAGTCCGCCGGGATCATCATATGTATCATCAGTCATCATGGGCACTTCCTTCAAGTCGAGCATACGCTAGTCACGGTGGAATAGCTAAGCGTCTGAAGAATCCACTAAACTGATATTTTGGGTAAAAAAGCTTTTAACGCTATTCCACAAAGCTTCTGATTCACCATCTGTGCTTGCAATCGCAATAGCTAACTCGGCAAATTGTAGTTGGAATTCCTTACTGGAGGGCAACCGATAATTATTTCTTTCTAAAAACAGGAAAATGGCTGTATAAGCAGTGCGCTTGTTTGCATCATTAAACACATGTTTTTTGATTAGTTTCACAAAGTAGAAAGCGGCAAGCTTTTCTATGGTGTCATAAAGCAGATTTCCAAAAGCTTCTTGCCTTGCCGACTTTACGATATAGTCCAATGCTTCTGCATCTCTGATGCTAGGCTGTTGATGCTGGGCTGTTTGGGTAATCGCATTGATGGCGATGATTTCGTTCTGAGTTAAATATTCCATGCTACTTGTCCTTCAAGTAGTCCAGACCTATTCTGTACTGCTTTTGCAAGCGGTGAATCGTCTTGATCAACTTTTCTTCGTTATCCTCTTCCTTTGCATGAACGACATGCACAGTTAAATCGCCATCTGGCTGCATACTGAATTCTAGTTGGGTATTTTTCTTGATACCACTGCGCCGCCGTATCTCTGAAGGAATTGTGACCTGTCCCTTGCTAGACACGGTCGCGCGAACAGCATCGCTTTTTGAATCCTGCATATTCAGTATCCTCCTTACTTATTCCTTACATTTAACAGTTTATCACATTGTACTAAGAAACGGGGGACGTATGACATGGTACACACTAGTTTCTGTCAATTTTTCAAGAGAGTCTGACAAATAGCTGATTTTGCTGCCATCCCAGGTGAAGCAACGATCCATAGAACAATGATCAGCAAGATTCGGCGGTTAACACGGGATAGCGTCCGTTTTAATGCTCTTGGGGCGACTAAAGATGATCCAGCCAAAAAAATCGGGGAAAAAATAAACGTCGCAAAATCGGATTTTTTCGTTGAATTTTAATTTGTTTGGTTAAAACCACTGCGAAAAAGTTGAAAATACCGACGTTTAAAATTAATTGATCAGATGAACTCAAACCTATCGTATATTGTGTTTAGGGAAGCTAGCACCCTAAAAAGTTTAAATATATCGGCTGTGAATAAGTCGAAGAAATGGAGGAAACGCCATGCAACAATTCGTGACGTTGGATGATAGCCGCCTGGAACGGATCAGTGGAGGCAGCACTGATAATTTTTGGACTTACATTGGCATGGGACTCGGAGCGATTGCACGAAGCTGGGTTCAAGGTGGTTTTGTGGCACCCGCAATGAGCCTTAGCATCGATGTTCTAAACGAGCTCAAACGAAAAGAAAACTTGCCATAGGATGAGTCAAAAGAAAGGATGAGCGTCATGACCAACTTAAAAGATTCCGAACTTTGCCAGATTACAGGTGGCTTCTTACCGTTCGCAATTCCGGTAGCAACGATTCTAGGCATTCTGGCGACAGATGCATTTAACCATGCTGACCAGCTGATTGATGGCTTTAAGCAAGGCTGGGAAAGGCCGTAATAAACCTATGATGGCGTGCTATTCACAAGAGGCAGGGTTAAAGCTATCAAAGATGTTTAACAGCTTTAGCTATGAGGCCATGGTCTATCGGACTTCCGTGACTTTACTGCCATTATTCTTGTTGAAGGCTACTATCTCGATTTACAACGGTTCAGTCTAAACATAAAAGGAGAAAAATATGAGTCATATGGTTTTGCGTCATCGCAAAGCGGCGATTGTCTTGGCAGTGGCGGCGTTTGCTATCGTGCTTGTGGTTGCAGTTAGGTACAACGCAATTGTCGCTGATATTGCTGCAGCAGTTCCTTTGAGTCGAGAGACTAGGAAGACTATTGAAATGTTTTTGAATGCCGGTATGGGTGCAGCAGCGATTATTACGTTATTGGGTGGCGGTGGCCTAATCGCGTATATTGTGCGGCAAGCGTTTAAAAGTGGGGGCAAGAAGTTAATTCTTGCAGCTTAATTAGTTGTGAAAAAGTCCAAAGTGTTTCTGTTAAAGAAAACGGCAATTTTGTGTCCGCTTTCTTTATTTATATTCACCGCAATTACTATTTCAATCGCAATCAGCCTTTTTCTATCATCGTATCATTTTCCCCAAAACTTGCCTGTTGATTTGAAAAGTCAAGTTACTGAATTTTGCTTTTTTAGAATCCTAATGAAAAACATTTTCGTTTCACTCTTATTAATAAGTGGGTTCTTCTTGTATAAAGTATCAACAGTGATTGTATTGTTAGCAAACGCAGTGTCCATTTCCCTTGTGCTAACGCTGAATATCTATACAACTGGTGAAGTCTGGTACTTTCTTGGCCTGATAAGTATTCACGGATTAGTTGAACTTAGTGCGCTAATGATTGCGGCAAATATGGGATTTCAGCGAATTAATCTCAAGATTCGGACACAGAGGTTGGCATTTAGAAATACAATAGTGCTCATACTGATATTACTCATTATTTCAGCCAGCCTAGAAACGTTTGTAACGCCCTTGTTTTGGAGATGACGTAAAATGATTGAGGTATTGGCGGTTTCGTTAAAAAGAGGTCTTTCTGGCGTTCCTTTTGTTGATACATTATCCGCTAGAAAGACAGTTTGGTTTTGGGGAGTTATCAACTTATCCGGCTTGGCCGCTTCAATAATTACTCTTAGAGAAATCTTGATATCAGGAGTCCTTCTTGACGATATCAAGAAAATTATGATGGTGTGGTCTGGGTTCACTTTAAATGTTCCTGAAATACTTGGAATTCTTGTCGCGGTCAATGCCCTAATTTATTATCAGGATTTAAAGTCACTTTGTCTTATGTCCTTGAATCAACCAATAATAAGATTCGGAGTGCGTTCGGGCATTTCCTCAAGTTTGTTGAAGGCTGCATTTTGCATAAGAGCAATCATCTCCATGACGCGAATACCCTTTTTGCTCTTTCTTATAACGCTGACTATAGAAAATCTCCGCGGCGTTCGTTGGCTTTCTTGCAGTCTTTTTCTGGCGACATTGGGCATTGCACTCATTACTTTTATGCACTTTTCATTGGAGAAGTGGCTGAGGAACGAGCTTGTAAAGAATGTACTTGTACTTATTTTTGCATTTGTATTCACAGCAAGTGTGGGGAAAAGTTTATGCGTCGAGTTTATAAGAATTTTTTTAAACGAAAAAATTTTAACTGCTGCATCCTTTTTCAGCTTTGAACCGCAGTACGTGCTATTTTTAGTATTGATTTTGATAGTCTTCTTTGGACTTTACAAATATCGTAAGCCAATCAGTTTCAAGTGGTCTTACATGAAGGATCCAGTGAAAAATGCTATTTTCTTAGCGATCAAAGATACTGGACAGATTGGCACATGGTTTTATTTTATCAGCAGTAGTGGGCTTGCACTTCTAATGAGCAGCGTAGATGAAAGATACTCGTTGTTGGTCGTGTTTGTCACAATTTATTACAGCACCATGGTTCTGTATCAGACGATTATTAATAATCTTCCAGGTTATTTTGAAATAAATGTTCATAAACAAATATTTATCTGGAATAATCACTTAGACGTGCTTGTACGTCGGTGTCTATGTTCCTTTCTGGTGTACCTCACCGTTAAATTAATGCCCTTAGTCTTTTTGATCCTACTTTTCAGCTGGATTAAAAGACTTTCATTTTTGGAAGTGGGATTACAAATTCTGGCCACCCTTAGTATCTCTTACTTAATGGCAGTAGTTTATCAATTGACGGGTTTACTGGGATATACGAGAAATCATGATACCAATGCTTTTGAAATTAGAGAGCAGCTTCGTGTAAAATCTTTCAGAACGATTATTGAGGGTATCTCTTTGGCTTTTGTTGCGCCTTGTAGTGCTTTGCCGTTGACGCTACTTGTTGTCGACAGAATCAATATACAACTATTCATCATTTTGGAAACTGCAATGACGCTCACTGCAACGCTGAGTGTCTTAGTTCTGCTAACAGTGGTCTCATTATGTATAAAGAGGGGAAGATATGGGCAATCAGGTTCGGGTGAAGAACGTTAGCTTTTCTTACGATGATAATGTACTATTTCGAGACCTTTCTTTGCATTTTTCCTCGGGAAGCATCTATAGAATCATGGGGTCGAACGGGGTTGGAAAGACGACGCTCCTTAAGTTACTCGCGTTTGACCTATTACCAAACGAAGGGGTAATCGACACTGATTTAATGCGAGAGGAGATCATTTATCTTCATGACGGGAATATACTGGATCCCAACTTAAGCGCCAAAGAACATGTGGATTTTTTGATTTCCTTTGACAAAATCAATCGACAAAGGCTGGCAAAATTGCAGTATTTACTGGAAAAGATGAAACTTGAAGCATATTACAACGAACTAACGTCGGCGCTGTCGCTAGGCACAGTCATGAAATTAACATTTCTCTTGTTTTGGCTTCAAGAGCCCAAAATGTTGATGCTTGATGAGTTCTTTTCTGGAATTGATACGAGTGGCATGCGATGCATTGTGGACTTGATAAATGAAATGGCTACAGAAGGCTCAGTTATTCTTTTCGTTACTCATGTTAACCAGAATGCTGATTTATTAGATTATCATCCAGTGCAAATCTGCGAGTAAAGGTCGATTGGCAAGTTGGTTATGTTTCTCTTGGCTAGGCGCATTAGGGGTGGTAAGTATCACAAAAAAAGGTAAGGCTTTTCTATTTGGCGTCGCGGTTTGGGCACTCGTCATTCTTTTCAACATGCTCATGGATCGCGTTCTATACGGACATTTAATATGGGGCGAGTATTTAAAGATGACTGGATGGATCCTCATTGCTGTCATATTGGGAAGAATTTATTTTTCCAAAACCAATTAATCCACGCGGTGAGTTGCTTGGCTTGCACCAGGGACGCGTTTAAAACTACGAACTTGGCGGAGTTAATGCCGTGCTTCTTTGGTTTAGCAATGCGTTGCCAGCCCAATCGCTGCGCAGCTAAGTCGTATTAACAATCTTTCAATAATTTAAGGAGAAAAGACAGCGAAACCGCAATTTCGTCGTCTTTTCTGTTTGAAATGGGATGAAACTTAGCCTCAAATTGTAATATTTGGCGTGTCATCCGATGTGCTATATTTTGACTCTTCCAAAGTTGCTATTGGAGAACCTGATAAAATCTCTTGGTTGCTTTCTCGCGTAAAATATTCTATGATGTCGTTACTAGCTTACAAAAAGTAAGTAACACGCATGGGAGGCATTTTTGATGGTAGACATTGAGCATTTACAGTTTGGACTTGAAACTTTTGGTGACATTGTGGCAAATGAAGACGGAAGCTTACAGACCGCCGCTGCATCCATTCGTCAGATTGTGCGCGAAGGTGAGCTGGCCGATGACTTGGGCATTCAGGTCTTTGGGGTTGGCGAACATCATCGGCCGGACTATAGCGTTTCGAGTCCGGAAACGGTTTTGGCGGCGATTTCAGCAGTGACCAAGCAGATCAAGTTGGCAACGGCGGTCACCGTGCTCAGCTCCGATGATCCTGTGCGGGTTTATGAGCGGTTCGCGACTTTGGATGCGCTGTCCAATGGGCGAGCGCAGGTCATGCTGGGACGCGGCTCGTTCACCGAGTCTTTTCCTTTATTCGGCTATGACTTAACCGATTATGACGACCTATTCAATGAGAAATTGGGATTATACGACGTCTTGCGCAATGAAAAGGCAGTGACCTGGTCGGGCAAGTTCCGTGCCGCTTTGAAAAATCAGGAAGTTTATCCGAAGACCGAAAACGGTAAACTTGAGACTTACATTGGCATTGGCGGCTCGCCGGAATCCGTGATTCGCGCGGTTAAGTTCGGTTACAAAGTGATCATTGCGATCATTGGCGGGCAAGCCAGCCGGTTCAAGCCGTATATTGAGCTATATCACGCAGCTGCCAAAGAACTCGGCAAGCCGGAATTTCCAATTGCCGTGCACTCGCATGGGTTCATTGCTGATGACGAGAATGAAGCTGTCGAAGTTGCGTTTAAAAATATCAAAGCCAACTTTGATCGCATTGGGCTGACCCGTGGCTGGGCACCGATGAGTCGTGAACAGTTTGACGGTGAAACCAAGGTAGGTTCATTCTATGTCGGCAATCCCGAAACCGTTGCGCGGCGCATGGCCGAAACAATTGACCTGCTCGATCTCGGCCGCTTCGATCTCGTTTATGGTGCCGGCAACCAGACCGCAGCTCAGCGCGAGCGGATGATTGAGTTGTATGGTACGAAAGTCATTCCGCGGGTTAAAGAAATTTTGGCAGAAAAGGCGGCGGTGAAATAATGGTCATTCAACGCGTAGGTATTCTTGGCGCAGGAAAAGTCGGCATCGTGCTGGCTGGTTTGGCGCTGGATGCCGGCTACACAGTGCGAATTTCCGGTTCGGGATCCGTCAAGAAAATCGCCTTAACCATTAAAACCTTAGTTCCCGGCGCCATTGCGTCAGAGAATGCGGATGTCGTTGCCAACAGTGACATCATCCTGCTGGCGATTCCACTTAGTCGCTACAAGAACATCGATGCTGACTTGCTGAAAGGTAAACTGGTCATCGATGCCATGAATTACTGGTGGGAAACGGACGGCATTCGCGAAGAAGTCTTAGATCCGGACACGACTTCCAGCGAACAGGTTCAGGCTTATTTCAAAGATGCCAAAATTGTCAAAACGTTCAATCACATGGGTTACCACAATCTGCAAGAAGAGGCGCGGCCAAAAGGCGACTCGAGACGGAAGGCACTTTTCGTCACCGGCAACGATCCTGACGCTGTCGCTACAGTGGCCGCTTTTGTCGATACAATGGGCTTCGACACGGTTGTCCACAACAATCTGGCAGATGGCATCATGACCGAACCAGGCAGTCCGCTATTCGGCGCCAGCCTGCGCTACGCTGAGGTTAAGAACATCATCGATCACTTTGATCAGACCGAGTTCGGTAAGCGGATAGCGGCGAAAGTTCATAGTCATTAATAGGTGACGGGAGTTTGGCATAAAAGCAAGGCATGCAGCTTCTTGAAGGCTGAGATGCCTTGTTTTTGCTTCTATAATTGATTGTTTAAATGAAATGCAATTGTTAGACTGACAATAACAAGCAAGATCTTTGGATGTCTGGGGTGTCTACTGTGTTGGAGGAGAAAGAATGAAGAACAAGAGATCAACCAATAAGACGGCTGTTTATATTTCGCTTTTCCTAGGTGGTATTGTTGTTGGCTTGATAACTTCACCAATTATCCAAGATTTGTTACGGGTAATTTTTAAGTAAACGATTTTATATTTATAAGAAGTACACAGTCTTATCCCTATATCGCAGTAATTCAGTATAGGTATAAGCCTGTGCGCTTTTTTGATCTGCGATTGCTGGTATAAAGAACATTAAATGTACTGAGTAGAATAACAAGCGTTTTATAGCACATAAGCAACGTTAATTTTTAACTTGGCTATTCTTGCAGTTCATGTAGTAGCCTACTTGTAGAGACGTTAAGCCCTGCATGGAGGAAGAAACTAATGAACAACTTACCCTTGCCCGTCAGAATTGTCCTTTTCACCTTAATTATGGTGATTGTGTTTACCATTCTCGGGGTTATTGACGCAGCTTGGTTAAAGTATCGGAGACGCCCGGAGATGATCAAACAACGGAGGCTTGGTCTTATTAGTCTAGGAATTGTTTGTATCATAAGCGGCATCGGTCAAATCTTGGGTCTGTGGCCTTAAATGTTCCCATGGAGAAAGCTGTTAGTCTCTTAAGCTTTGCTAGCTAAACGAAATTCTACCTGATAGCCCACCTCTGCGTTACCAATTGCCTAACGTTCTAACCGATTACAATCTTACTAGTAGATTGATCGAAGCTTCGAACAAAAACCCACAACGTTTCCTCATCCGCCAATTGGCATGGTGAGAAAGCACTGTGGGTTTTCTTTTTTGCGTTCAATTAAACATGTCTAAGCTTTCCGGTTCAGCAAACTTCCCGTCAAGCGGATCAGATCATCCTGCGCCGACCCGGCCGGCAACTTCTTTAAACCGGCGATGGCTTGATCGGTATGTTGTCGGGCCATGGCGTAGGCTTGCTTGACGCCTTCATATTGGATGACCAAATCACGGAGCGTATCCATTTCCGCATCGGCGATTTGATCCTTTTTGGCCAGCAACGGCAAAAAGGCTTGGCGATCGCGCTGCATGGCTAGAATCAACGGGGCGGAATAGACCCCGCTGCGGACGTCTTCGCAAACCGGCTTGCCGAGGGTGTCGCCGTTGCTTGTATAGTCGAGGATGTCATCGAGCAACTGGAAGGCAATGCCGATGTCCATGCCGATTTTTTCGGCAGCTTTGGCGAAGTTGTTGCTACCGCCGCTTTCGTAGGCACCGACAAAGCAGCTTAAGGCAAAAAGTTGACCGGTTTTGCCGGAAACCTGTTTGAGGTAGTCATCAATGGTGATGTCGGTTTGGTAGCGGGTGGCCATTTGATCCAGTTCGCCTTTGAGGATCTTCTCCATGCTGCCGCTGTCTTGTTGAATGCTGCGGAGGCTGGAGGCGTAATGGGCCAGGAGCTTGAAGCACACCACGAAAAGATAGTCGCCGGCATAAACCGCGGTTTCCGGGCCAAATTGTTTTTGAATCGTGATCTGGTTGCGGCGGGTTGGCGATTTGTCGATGATGTCATCGTGAATGAGCGTTGCCGTGTGCAAGGTCTCGATCGCTGCTGCCAAGGCGATCATTTTCTCCCGATCCGTATCCTGAAAACGCGAAAAGAGCAGACAATAGGCCGGACGCAACAGCTTGCCGCCGCCGTTGATCATCTCCAGGATAGCTTCAGCCACTGGCGTATTGTTGGTGGTAATCTGTTTTTCAATTAACGTTAGTGCTGAGGATAATTCAGGCGCCAACGTCGGGTATTCATGCCACATGGGATGAATTTTCATGGTGTCGCTGCTATATAAAACGTGGAAGAATGTCTCTTTGACACCAATAAAGGTTTTATATATTTCCTTTCTTGATTGACAATCCTACATTTCATTTAGTCCCGTCAACAACGGTATTCCCACTCTGAAATAAATCATCATGACAGTGACCGTCTCCTGAACTTTAAGGGTATAGCCTACCCCGTAACCTTTGATTTTGCATAAGCAATTAGATTCTCAACCGCATTTTCGTCTCGCCGCAGCTTCACCCCGCATTGATAACAATGATAGTCATCATGACCAGTTCGATGTTTTAAGTTGCCGCGTAGCGTGACCCGTTCATCAGCGGTTTTCACATAACCACAGCGTGAACAACGCTGGGTGCTGGGGTAATACTGATCCGCCAGCACCAACGTATTGCCATACCAGTCAGCCTTGTACTGCATGATCACTTTGAACTTACCAAACAATGATCGATGCAAGTTCTTCGCGAGACGTTTATTCATGCGCATATGGCGATTATCCAGATCCTCAATCCCAATGAGGTCATAATCAGTGACGAGCATAGTCGTAAACTTTTGCAGCAAATCCGTTTGAATCCGCTCAACTCGTTGGTATTGACGCTTCAACTTGGTTCTCGTTGTGCGATAAGCCTTGGAGTTAAAATGCTTGGGACTTACTTTCCGCTTGCGGGCCAATTGGCGCTGATAATGAGCAATGCGGGCGTAAAGCACTGGCAGGCGGTCAGGTAAGGTGGGTTGGGTGGCATAGCCAGTTGACGTTTGATAGTCAAACTTGCCGATGTTGGCATCAACGCCAGTGACCGTTAGAACCGGCCGCTTTTCAACAGAAGTCTGAACCTCGATTGAAAAGGAAGCATAGTAACCGTCAGCGTCTTGAACGACACATACCTGTTTAAGCTGACCTTGCCAACGAGGTTGCTCGGCTAGTTTGATGTCGTACCACGTTCCAGCACCATGAGGTTTATCTAAACGTAACTTGCCATTCACAAGTTGCGCCCGATCCGTTTTGAACGTTTTGCGGGATCGTTTCTTAGATTTCCAGTTGGGCTTATCGTGATCTGGCATCTTTGGATTGAAGTAGTTCTTCCATGCCTTACCTAGATCCTTTACAGCAAGCTGCAAAACTCGGGCTGACTGTTCGTACTGCCAATCGGCTTTGTTCCAGACCAGTTCGTCCCGCACTTTGCGTTCATTAGGACGCAAAGTTTTATCGGCCATCACTAGGGACGCATCGTACATGGCATTCCGCGTTTCGAGGGCTTGATTCCAGCAAAACCGGCGATAGTTAAACAACCGCTCCAGTTCACGCCGCATGGTTGCATTGGGATAGAGTTTAATCTTATGCATTTTAATCAAAAGTTGTCACCTCCTCTCAATTAGCTGGTTAAACGCCACTTGAGGGGAAGCTCAGAGTAAGCCGTTCAACCCAAGGCTAGCTAACGGAACTTTGGTAAGAACCATCATACAGTACCGATTCAGGCTCTTGTCAATACATTTCGCTAGTTAACTTGGTTTGAACACACGGACAGCTTCCACTTAATTATTCTGTCCATGTTGTACCGCCTAATTCCATATGGTTCGTCATATTTGAGTGCTGTTAACATCCTCCTTTTTTACGTTGCTTGCTTCGGTCGTAGCGCAGGCGACGTAAGATATCAATGTGTTCAAAAAGGAAATTAGCCGCAATGCCGACTGCGATGCCAGCGAGAATGCCCATAAATGCCAGGATCGGCAGGTAGAGCATCACCGTCCAGCTTTGGGCGATCAACGATGCCACCAGCAGCTGGCCGACATTGTGCAAAATGCCACCCGCGGCCGAGATGCCGATCATGCTGACGCGTTTTTCACCCAGTTGTTTGATGAGCAGCATCCCCAGCCAAGACAGGAGTGCCCCGGCCCCGCTGTACAAGAACGTTGACAGGGTGCCGCCTAGCAAAGTGGTGAGTAAAAGGCGCAGCCACAGCAAGACGAAGCTATCCGAAATGGACATCGTGAACAGCGAGATGATGGTGATGAGGTTGGCTAAGCCTAGTTTGGCACCGGGCGCAAACGCAAACGGGAAAGGAATCATGCGCTCCAGTAAGCCGATAATGACGCCTTGGGCACAGAGCAAGGCAATATAAATATATTGCCGGGTGCGGTCGGCTTTATAAATGCTCATTCGGTCACCATACCTCCCGTGTTGTTACTGCCGCCTTTGTTGGATTTGATTTCAATCAACAACTTGTGCGGCAGGCAGACAATGGTTTGTCCGGGTTTGGTAATTCGGCCGCGGCGGACGCAAACCTGATCCTGACAGTTGGCTTCGGTAATCGCAACTCCGGCACCTTGAACTTCGATCTTATTCCAGTCGCCGTCTTTGGCGCGATAAGTGAATTGGGTCGTGCCGGTGTGGCCGGTTAACCTTTTCCGATAGACTTCGTGGCCATCATGGGTCACCACGGCTGTTAAAACGCGCTGCGAGGCTTCTTGTTGCTGCTGATTTTCCTGAATGCCGAAGATGAGGTAGGGGATGAAGGCCGCAAGAAACAGGCCGCCGACAATGATCCAGTCAAAAGGACGAATCATTTTAAGATAGCGTTTGAACGTATTCGGCCGTTTCATAGTCAAGCTCCAATCTAACAAAAATCAGTTGTTCGCATCGGTCAATGAAAAGATGGACGTGAACGTCAAGGACGGGGAGCGCTGCACACCACAGAACATGGCCGCAGCAGCTTCCCGCTCTTGAAAAAAGACTCTAGGCAAAATCCACCCAGAGTCTTCTGCGCCGGTAAACGCGTTATCGTGACAATTATTTGAGTGCATCGGTACCGTAAAGTGATTGCGGTGTTCCATAGCGCCATTTGCCAAAGACTTTCTGGAGATAAGGGACAACCCATTTATCAAGGCCGAACGCGCGGCCGGAGCCGTTCATGCAGGCAAAGGCCATCGGAATCATCCAAATGTTGACCCAGTAGAACATGCCACTCAGGCAGAACACGCCGACAAAAGCAATGGTGGCTGCCGAGGTTAACCAAGTGAACAGGCCGGCGATCAAGGCGAGGCCGATCAGAATTTCCATGATCGTCATCGCTTTTTGCATGAAGAACGCCACTTGCTGGTTAGGAATCAAGGTCTTGGTAATGCTGTAATACCAGTTCGGCATCTTATCAAAGACCATCATCGGATCATTCCCGTACTGATAGGAAAGTGAAAAGACAGTCTTGGTGGCCTTGGCCGCGCCGGCTGCAGCTCCGGATGCGGCGCTGGTAGCATCGGCACCGGCGGCAGAAGCACCGCTGGTCGCAGCTGGCTGCAGCCAACTAAATGGCAGGCGCAGCTTATCAATAAACCATGACTCCTTGCCTTGAATCTTCGGCCAGCAATCAATCAGCCACATCGCGCCTAACGTGAGCCGGGCAGGTACCGTCCATAGTACGTTGCCTTGACGGGAAAGATGGCCGCGGAACATATTACGTTCGTTGCGGGTCCGGAAGAATTCGTGCATGAAGTATTGGAATAAATAATAACCGGAATAAATTTGGATGAAGTAGAGCATGTTGACTAAGTGCTTCATCAACATCGCAAAGAAACCGGAGAGATGCAGCCAGCCCATGATGTTGGCAACACCATATTTGGAACCCAAGCTGACCATGAAGCCAGAATAGTTGGCTTTATATTCAATCTGTTCCTTGTTTTCCAGCTTGGCTTCAATGTTCGTCAAGGCAGTATGCGCGGTTGCTTCGGCCCCTTGAACGATTTGCGGTTGGCCGCGGCCAGTGCCGTCTTGATCAACCAGTGAGACATCACCAACAACGTAAATATTTGGATCGTCTTGCGATTCCATGTTGTTCTTAACCAGGATTCGGCCAGCACGACCTTGTTTCAAGCCGAAATCTTTGGCTTGATCCGTTGCCTTGACCCCTGCTGTCCAAACCAGCGTGCATGTTGGAAAAGTGGAACCGTCTTTCAGATCGACATGGTCTTCATGAACGCCGACAACGCCGGTATTCTTCATGACTTTGATGCCGCGTTTTTCCATGTAACGTTCGGCTTTGTTCGCGTCTGAACGATCCAGCATATTCATGATCGTCGGCGCCATTTCCATCAGGCTAAACTGGATTTCGTTCGGATCTAGCTTGTACTGTTTGGCGAGGGTATCGCGCCAGTCACGCAGCTCGCCAATAGTTTCGGTACCGGTAAAGCCGGAACCGACAATGACAATTGACAAAAGAGCTTTGCGCTTAGCCGGATCGTGTTCTTCGGAACCGCGCCGCACGACATCTTCAATGTGGCGTTTCAACCGAATCGCGTCTTCCCACTTACCCAAAGTGAAACCGTGTTCGGCAACGCCTGGTGTTCCGAAATCATTTGGCTGTGATCCGATCCCCAAGATCACATAGTCGTAAGGGAAGCGGCCGTTTTCCGTGACCACTTCCTTCTTATCGCGGTCAATACCTGTCACGTTATCGGTGACAATCTTGACGTTCTTACGTCGATTGAATAGCCGCTGCAAATCGTATTGAATCGCATCTTCCGGAACACGATCCGCTGCGATTTCGTGCAGTTCGGTGACATAAGTGAAGTACGAGTGGCGATCGATCAGCGTGATCGTCACGTCTTTGTTGCGTTTGTAGTGCTTGGCCAGGTGCTTTGTCGCATAAACCCCGGCAAACCCCGCGCCAACCACGACGATATTGGTTTTCGCCATGCATAACACTCCTTACCATTTGCAATATCCATACTTTTGTGAAGTATGTATCCAAGTCATTATAGCCTTTAATTTCGCTTAATGTCTAACGTTCTAGCTCTCTTTTTCCAAATCCGGACATTTTTGTGTAAAAAGACACAAAAATACGCTTTCGAAACAAATCTAAGAAAATGAGAAAGCGCTTATAATACCTGAGTTTAGTTGATTTTTTTGACTTGACTGGCTAAACTAAATATGTGATTGAGAACACAATATCGCAGTAATGAACTGCAAAAGGGGTAAATGTCATGAAGTTAAGTAAAGTTGTGACGGGGACAGCCGTTGTTGCACTGTCCACTTTGGTTTTAAGTGCATGCAGCAGTAGTTCAAGCAGCAAAAATTCGTCCAGCAGTAAGGCTTCCAGCAGCAAAGTGGTGAAGAAGTCATCAACCCAAAAGCAAGTTGCCGGCGGTCCGCTGAAGGATGGTACTTACAAGCTGAATGAAACCGGCTATGACCATGGCTATAAAGTCGAAATGGCCATGACAGTCAAAGACGGGAAGATTACTTCTACTAAGTATGACTACGTTGACAAGAATGGTAAATCCAAGACCAAGGACGCTGCTTATGAAAAGTCAATGAAGTCCAAAGTCAAGGTTGGTCCAAAAGAATATATTCCTGAGTTGAACAAGTCGTTCCAGAAGAACGGGACAAATGTTGGGGCAATTGATGTGATCTCAGGTGCGACTGACTCCAGCCTGACCTTCAAGAACTATGCACAACAATTGATTCAGGCTGCCCAAGCCGGTGACACCAAGCCGATTGAAGTGAACAATACCGGCAAGATGAAAGACGGCACCTATACACTTGAAGAAAAGAACTACTTCAATGGGTATCGGGTTACCTTCTCCATCACCGTCAAGGACGGCAAGATTACGCAAAGTAACTATGACAACGTCAATAAAGATGGCAAGTCCAAGACACTTGACACCAAGTACGAAGCTAATATGAAGAAAGTCAATAAAGTCGGCCCGAAGGAATACATTCCGGAACTGAATAAGTCGTTGGTTGCTAAGCAGTCACCAGCCAAGGTTGATGTGGTTTCCGGTGCGACCCACAGTTCCGATACCTTCATCTTATATGCTGATCAACTGGTCAATGCTGCACAAAATGGCAACACGAACAAGATCGAAGTTGACAACATTGTTTACAACAACTAATTTGTTGGTTTCACGATCGATGCGGTTGGACTGATTGTTAGTCTAGTAGCTTAAGTAGGGACTTGTTCGGAATACTTCTTCTGAGCAGGTTCTTTTCTTATGCCTACAAAACCCCGTATAATGGCTCTGCGACTAATTGGAGGACTATATATATGAAGAAAAGAGTTGTCGTCGTTTTACTGATGCTGCTGGCATTGGTAGCGACTGCCTGTTCCAGTAAGCCTGCAGCGAAACGCACGTTGGTCGAAGGCGACCCTTATTCGGATACCCAGTTTTTGATGGGCACGGTTGTCACGGTTAAAATTTATGACAAGGGCAAGCAAGGGGCGTTAGATGCCGCTTTTTCCCGGGTTCAACAGTTGGCCGATCAGCTGACGGTCAATCAAAAGGGGTCGGAAGTTGATAAGATTAACCAAAACGCCGGGATCAAGCCGGTTCACGTGACGCCGAGTGTTTATCGCGTGATCGCGGCGGCCAAGCATTACAGCGAGAATTCCAATGGCTCGTTTGATTTGGCGATCGGGCCGATCACCAGTCTGTGGCACATTGGCTTTGCCGATGCCCGCAAACCGGCCCAAAGCGAAATTGATGCCAAGTTGCCGTTGGTGCATTACCAAGATGTCATTCTTAATAAGAAGCAACAGACCGTTTACCTGAAGAAAAAAGGCATGGCCATTGATCTTGGCGGCATCGCGAAGGGGTTCATCACCGATGAAGTCGTTAAGACACTCAAGAAACAACATGTCACCACGGCTATTATTGACTTAGGCGGTAATATTTTCGTCATGGGTAAGAGCCCCAAGGATGCGAAGAAAGATTGGAATGTCGGCATTCAGGATCCGAAAAAGCCACGCGGGACGGCGATCGGTACCTTGCCTGCCAGTAACAAAACGGTTGTAACCTCCGGAATCTACGAGCGCTATCTCAAAGTTAATGGTAAAGTTTATATGCACCTTATGAATCCCAAAACCGGCTACCCATTTGACAATGAGTTGATGGGCGTGTCGATCGTCACTAACAAAAGTGTCGATGGCGATGCTCTGTCAACCGCGACGTTTGATAAGGGGCTAGTCGATGGGATGGCATATATCGAAAAGCTGAAATATGCCGATGCCATTTTTGTCACCAAAGACAAAAAAGTTTATGTCAGCTCGGGATTGAAAGACAGTTTCAAACTGTTCAAAAATTCCGGATACACGCTGGCGAGTTTAAAGAAGTAGAGCGTGAACTGGCGCGGTTTCTGGCCACGCGAGCGCGTTTAAAGGGGGAAGTCGATGACGCTGCCGATTTTCTTGGAATTGGTGGAAATTCGCACGAAGCTGGCAAGTATTTTGCCGTTTGCGATTGGTACGTTATTTGCAGTGAGTTACTTTCACGGCTTTAATGCTGTGAACACGGGGTTATTCCTGGTGGCGATGTTGCTTTTTGATATGATGACTACCGCGCTGAACAACTTGATGGATTATCGCAAAGCCAAAGATGAACACTATCAGCAAGCCGTTAATGTGATCGGCCGGGAACAGTTAAATCCAAAGTTAGTCAGCCGAATCATTATCGGGATGCTGGCAGGCGCCTCGCTGCTTGGAATTATTTTGGTTGTGCGGACTGATTGGCTTGTGTTGTTGATGGGGATGGCTTGTTTTGCAATCGGTATCTTATATACTTGGGGACCGTTACCATTGTCGCGGTTGCCACTGGGAGAAATCTTTTCCGGTGTCGTGATGGGCTTGGGCATTCCGGTGATTGCCACTTATATTAATATTGCCCCTGGAAAATTGATCGCTTTGGATTGGGGGTGGCCGACAATTGTCTTGCGTGGCGATTTTATTGCCATCATCGCTTTAGGTTTGACCTGCATTACGCCAATGGCCACCATTGCTAACGTCATGTTGGCCAACAACATGGCTGACTTGGAGGAAGATGAGCGGAATCATCGGCATACGTTGCCCATGTACTTAGGTCACTGGTGGGCACCGCGGGTTTACGCCTTGTTAGCCTATGTTGGTTTCCTCGCGGTCTTGTTAGCTGTTGTGTTTGGCGCCTTGCCGAGCTGGGCATTGCTGATTGAGTTGGCGTGGCCACTGGTCATTCGCAACGTCCATCGCTTTATTCGCGATCCAAGCAAGCCGCGAACGTTCCACACTGCCGTCGTGAACCTGGTTTTGGAAAATGGTTTATTAACCCTCGGCTTGGGAATGGGGGTCTTGTTATGACGCAACCATACAAACACCTAACCTGGCCGCTGTTCCTTGAATTTATTCGCTTACCGGCAAAAGCCGCGAGCATGCTGCCGTATGCGCTAGGCATTAGTTACGCCGCGTGGGCTTTTCAACAATTTTCCTGGGTCAACAGCCTGCTTTACGGCTTGGCCCAGCTTGCCATTGCTTTGTTTGTCACTGGCTTCAACAACGTGCAAGACTACTTCAAAGCTAAGGACCATAGTTATCAGCAACAACAAAATATCATCGGCCGCGAGCATCTTTCTCCTTGGGGGATGTTGGCGTTGACGATTCTGATGCTATTAGTGAGTGTCGTTCTTGGCCTGCTTCTTGTGATGCGCACGAATCTCAGCCTTCTGGTCATCGGTGCCATTGGTGTTGGCATCGCCATTCTATATACGTTTGGTCCGATCCCGTTATCCCGGCTCCCGCTTGGCGAATTGCTGGCCGGCATCGTCGAAGGCTTCGGCACATTCACGATTGCCGTGCTGATCAACATGCAGGCACCGCAACCTTTGGATCTCGTCTTGGGCCGTCGCACATTTGCGTTTTCACTGAATCTCGGTTGGTTGTTGCAATTATTCATCGCCGTCCTCCCGATTGTCATCCTCAACGCAGCGGTCATGTTTGCCGACAACATCGCCGATCTGGAACAAGACGTGAAAAATGAACGCTACACATTGCCCTATTACCTCGGGAAAAAGCGTGCCTTGCGTTGGTACCGGCTAATTCCATTTACCACCTTTGTCACCTTATTACTCGGCATCGTTACTGGCATCTTGCCGATTTGGAGTTTGCTGGTACTGGCGACATGGCCACTGGTGCTCCACAACACAAGGGCCTATACCAATTCACCTAGTAAAGACAAAACTTTTATTTTCACCATTCGTTCGCTCTTGAGCTTTGGTGGGGCGCTGTTGGTGACGTTGTGGTTGGGAATCTGGTTTTAGGTATAAAAAGATAAAACACTACAAGTAGGCAGCTATCACTTTTTGATAGCTGCTTTTTTAGGCCTAATGGAATGGTCAAAATAGAGAACATTAGCAATTAATAACCGATAGTGCTAATTTCAATAACGTATAAATTGCGATGGGTGTTAGTGGCTGTATTCAAAGCCCTTTTAATAGGTTGATTTGTGGCGGTTCACGTGCACCTATATTCTAAATTAAGAATATAAAAAACGAGGACATATAACCGAGCCTAAATTAAAAAATTAATTTTTTTCAAAAAAATTATTTACTTTCTATAGCTTATGAGTGTATTATCAAAAGCGAACCAACTGATATATTAAACTTTTCAAAATAAACCTTGGAGGTGCCACATGGCAGGTCAAATCCGTATCACCCCAGATCAGTTGCGCAGTCAGGCGAAAGCTTATACCAATGGCTCACAACAGGTTGATTCCGTTCTTCGCTCTTTAGAATCAACCACGAATCAAATCGCAAGCGAATGGGAAGGTCAAGCCTTTCAGCAATACCAAGCACAGTTCGAACAGTTGAAGCCAAAGGTGCAACAGTTTTCACAGTTGTTGCAGCAAATCAACGGCCAACTTAACAACGCTGCAAATACGCTCGAACAAACCGATCAAAGCATTTCCAAGAGCTTTGGTTTCCAGTAATGGGTTAACACAAGGAAAGTCAATGAGCAAAATGTTCATTGGCTTTTTTTGATACTAGGGGAGGAGCAACATCATGAGGGAAAAGTTGAAAAAATATCGGTATCTGATTGGCGGCCTGGTGCTTGCTTTGATCCTAATCATCGGGCTTGTACAGGTAAGTTTGAACAATCAGAGCGTTAGTGAAGCAACACCGCATAAAGATTATCGGTTGTCGATTGCGCTGGTGAACGAAGATAACGGCGGAAGCTTTAATAACCAGAGCTATAACTTTGGCAAAAACTTTGTACAGTTAGTGACACAAGATCCGAAGAATGCTTGGACAGTTACTTCAAGAAGTATTGCCGAAAATGGTTTGCGGCATAAGCGCTATGAGATGATGTTGGTCATACCAGCTAATTTCACACAAGAAACATTGCAACTGGAAAGCGCGAATCCTAAAAGCGCGGAGCTTGAATATAAGCTGAATACTAGCAAGAATTCGTTAATTCGTTCGCAAGCACAGGAACAGATTAACTCGTTACTTCAAACATTTAACCAACGTGTCATTAACATGTATTTTTCCAGCGTGATTAACAATTTACATACTGCACAAAATAATGTCGGGAGTATCGTTGTTCAGGAAAACCAGTTAAATGGTACTTTAACAGGGCAAGTGAACAAACCCTTTTCAGGGCTCGGCGACCAGTTCTCGGCGCTTACCGATCAGAGTAAACAAATCGAGGGCGATTACGATGATTGGAAGAGTCAGGCCACGCAATTTAACAAGGAAGCCAAGAGCTCTATGACAAGTGTTATCGAAAATGGCAACACGACGCTTAGTGGCTTAAAGCAGTTCAACGATTCCCAAACGCGTCAGATGAAGAATAATAAGCAGACGATGACCGAGTTTTTTAAAGACTCACAGAAAAAGCAGTCGGATCTTTTGAACAAGGACTACAAGAAACTGATTGCCAACAACAAAAAAGCATTGGCTGCTTATCAGAACCAGTACAATCACGATGCCAAGGAATATGATACCTTTCACCAAAATATTGATAGCCAGTTTGACTTGTTTAATCGTCTATCCGGTGGGCAAATTTCCCATGGTCAAGCTTATCAGTCGTTAATTGATGCGAATAAGGCGTTGAAGCCGAGTTTGGTAGCAATGAATCGGCTATATGTGACACAGAACGATGCTATTGACAGTCAGATTCAAAAACTCCACACGGCGCAAGCCGATTTACACACTTTCTTTTCTGGTGATCAAAAAGGTGATGTAACGAACGTTGATGTGGTTCAAAAGCACGTTCAATCGGTCATCTTAAAAGAGATTAAGACCGAACAAAACAAGCATCATTATGAAGAACCGAAAGTCAATCAGGCAACTGAAAAATTGATCAGCCAAAACCTTCAGAATGCCGTCAAACAAGTTCCGAGTGACACAGGTGATTTACTTGGATGGTTAACTTATTTTGACAACATTGATACAGCGACGTCAGATGGCTACAAGCAGGATATTGCCTTAATCAATAAGTTTGCGGATGACAATCAGATCACAAGCAAGGATCGCAAATCGCCAACCATCTTTGATCAGTCAATTAAGAACCTGATTAATGGTGTACAGGCACATACCCAGCAAGGGATCTTTGTGCCAATCGATGCTTTAAAGTCGGGACAGAAAGTACAGATTAGTATTGAAACCCCTGACGTCCTTGAACTTGACACGAACAAATTAGTGAATGATATCGCTTCCCAGTTTGATAGTCAGCATTTTACGATTTCGGCAACGTCAAACAACATCGTGATCACTGCCATTAAAGACACTGAATCGCAGTCTTTGAAGTTTACGCCAGCATTCCATCTAAAGAGCGGCAAGTTACCGAAGTCGGTTTTAGACGACAATACTGTTCAAGTGAATTACCAATTGCAATTGGTGACTAACGACGGGACTAAAACAATAACCGAAGTCAAAAAGTTCCAGCCGAGCAAGCGGCAACGACCACGACACAACCGGCTACTGCTGGAGATCAGACTCAAAAGACGACAGATGCAGCTGGCGACACAGGTACTGACCAAAAGACTGATACCGACAAGACTGATGCGAATGCGCAGGCACCCGATCAGTCAACAACGAAGGAAACCAATAAGGTCAAAAATCTGGCGGATGATAATCAGTTGACGGTTAAACTGGATCATCCCGCATTGGACGCGGCGGCTAAACAGAAGTTAACGCATTTAGTCACAGAGTTAACTAAAATCGTGCAGGCTAGCACGTTAATTACGAATTACTACGGTTCAAGTAACCAAGCGGATCAGAAGCTTGATCCATCTAGTCAAAAGAAGCTAACGGATCAAGCCGGTAAAGATTCGTTGTACTACGCTTTGGAACACACGGATATTGATGATGCGGTTGCGGAAATGGCCGCAAAAGAGCTAGCTCCTGGCTTTGTTAGTGAAGCAACACAACAGGATAAAGCCATAACTGACCAGATAACCGCACTTACTAAGCAAAGTGAAAATACTGACTTTAAAAAACAGTATCAAAATGAAACGGATGCGGTCTCAGCACAAACCGATCGGATTCAAACAGCAGCAGATCGGTTGGTGAGCTGGTATAAGAAGGCAACAGCATATATCCATGCGTCAAAATTATCTCCTAAAGCCAACTTGGTACTGGATGATACCAAATTACCGTTAGACCTGGTAAAACAGCCTACTTTAGAGGAAGACCTTAAAAGTGGACCGGCCTTAGTCAAAGAATTCCAGGATCAGATGGCAGATAGTCAAAAGACTGTGACTCAGACTATGAGCGATGCTGCGAAAGTAAAGGACATGACACCATCTTTCCACACGCTTCAGAAAACTACGAATACACTTGCTAACAGCAGCAAGACGATTGTGAATAATGCAAGTGGACTGACGCAACGTTGGACAAAAGTTGTCGGCAATAACGACAATTACTCGAAAAAGTTTTCTCAAGTTCTAGGCAATACTAAGAATGGCCAGGCAGATAATCAAAAAGTTTATAACTATTTGGCTGATCCGGTTCACGTCAAGAATAATGGCGAAATCACGAGTAAAACTTCGATCATGCCATATTACCTAACCTTGATTATGGCATTTGCAACGTTGTTCACTGCGTATATCTTAGCAACGATCGAGAAGAGAAGACGAGCCAGTGTAGCAGATCGCTTTGTGAATACAGATCGCTTTGTTTGGCAGAATACGCCATGGACGCTTATTACTTTAGGTACTGGGCTTGTCGAAGGAATTGTTATCGGCTTCTTGTCAACTCGGATCCTCAACACGGTTCAGGTATCCGATATGACTTGGATTGTCGTTATTAGTTTGATTCAGCTGGTATCGGTCATGTTGGCGACTTATTTACTCCGACAGTTCAAAGCGATTGGGATGTTTGCACTTTTGATCATTGTTGCGATTTATCTGTTCTTTACGCCGAGCTTAGGTGTCCAGGTTCTTGCAGGGACACTGACCAAAACGATGACAGCCATTTCACCTTTCTCATGGATTGAATCTTGCATTACCCAACTAACCGGAGGCACCAATCTTGGATGGCCGAGCTATCTCTATCTCAGTGGGGCAGCTGTCGTTGGCGTTGTTATCAACTTATTGGTCTATCGGCGCAAGAAGGGAAGAAAGGACGGTGCGGCTAATGAAGCGGAAATTGCTAAGTAGATTAGCCTTCATCATCCTGTGTTGTTTGATGAGTGTCTGTTTACAGGAACAGTCAGTCTTGGCTGACGTTAATCCTAATGACGGCAATCTGCAACTCAATGATCAAGTGATCGAGCACACAGCCAACGCCGATACTGCCCGTCAACAAAAGCAAGCGACTAAAGCTGCTGAAGCGGTACCGGATTTGTTTAGTGATCAATACAATCAAGCGGCGAAGAAACAAGCAAAAGAAAGACAGAACATGGGACACGAGATCCAGCAGGAAACTTTCAAAACAGCGCCGCAGATTCAGCAAGATCATCAAAAACTAACAAAACAGATAAAACACCAGGTCTTTATGAAGCCACAAACGGTAAAAACAACGGGTGATACGGACGAAGGACAACAACAGAGATTGCCAATCGTGCGGTGGCTACTGATTGGGCTCGTCCTAGTTATCTTTGCTGCTGGTGGCTGGGGTGCCGGTTTGCTTGTCAGACAGTGGACGCGCCAGCGAGAAAAGACCTTGCCAACAAAGAAGGGGGCATAATCTTGGCCGATAAAAATGAATATGTCAACGTTGCATTGGAAGTAGTCTCCGATGGGGATGTTAAGCAAGAACGCGACCTTCGTGTTCCTAAATGGATTACCACTCGTCAACTGCGAGAACAGATCACCGAAGACCTCGAACTTGATCGCAATCAGCTCGCCATTGACATTCTACGATTGAAATACAAAGACGAAATCTTAACCGATAGCCAGTTAATGAGCAACTTCTCGTTAGCTGAAGGCGATGTGATTGATATCATATTGGTCGCTAAAGGCGCCAGCAAACCAATAACAACAGAGGAAGAGTGAAACGCGTGGAAAAAACAATAAAGTTGAACGGGGACGAACTCCATTTACAGTACGAAACCGGCAAAATCACCGTAGCTATTTCACGGGCACAAGTCAGCGCGGCGAAGAATGAACTGGAGGCAGGCTTGACACCGGATGCCAACCTTCTATCAGGAACGGTCACAGTTCAAGGTGACAATGTCATCTGGACATATCAGCGTCCTGCTGAAACCAAGACGATTGACGAATTACGGAAGCAACTATCTCGAGTCGAACAGTTAGCGCTACTTTCTAATCTGGCGCAATTGGAGAAATTTGAGCAGTCGCGTGTGACCGTGCTCATTCATCCAGACAATTTGGTCTTTGATGAAAGCTTTGTCCCATTCGTGGTTCATCGTGGCTTGCGCGACATTGTGCCGCCTAAAACATTAACGCCCGAACAGCTATTGTCTCAATACAAGGCATTTGTGCTGTATGTCATTGCCAATCAGCGCGACTTTGAGCAGATGGCACAAGGCGACTTTAATCGGGTGAGAAGAACCAGCTTTAACCAAAGTATTATCGAAGCAGCTGATTTCACGGCAGTTAAAGCTTTGGTCGACCAGGCCTTGGCGACTGAACGCGAACGGACGCGGGCGACCAACGATGTCGTGCCGAAACGGCGTTACCGGTTTTATCGGTATGGGTTTTATACCGCTTTGGTGGCTGTCATTGCCTTGATCGGCGTAACGGTTTACTTCACGGCCTTCAAAGTGCCATTTGATGACCGCATGCAAGCCAGTCAGAAAAGTTATCTGAGTGCCGACTACGATGCTGTCATTAATGACCTGAAACATGATCAGCCGGCAAAATTGCCCAAAGCCGAGCAATATATCCTCGCGACCGCCTATATCAACACAGAGGGGCTAAGCAGTGTCCAGAAGAAAAATGTGTTGAAGAACGTCTCGTTACAGAGTGATCAAAACTATCTGAAATTCTGGATTTACAACGGTCGGGGTGACTTTAAACAGGCCTTGAGTCTGGCGCAATACATTGGTGATAACCAGTTGATCCTGTATATCTACACCAAGTTGTATGAAGAGGCCAATACCAACACTTCCTTGACCGGTGATCAGAAACAAACCCAACTTGCAAAGTATCAGAAATTGATTGACAGTTACAAGAAAAAACTAGGAGGCTCTGCTAATGGACTTAGCAAGTAAACCCGTCACGACAGCAGCACCGGCAGCAGAGAAACTGAAGCCGGATCGATTGCTAATTTCAAATAACCATTTGATGCAGACGATTTTGGTGGATCCTCAGCAGGATCGGCAGATTAACCTAGCCGATCCGTTGTATCGGATGGCGGATACGCCGAGTGACACTAAGATCGCGATTAAGGCCGGTGTCGTGACCATTGACGGTCAGGCCATTGCCCCGAAGGAAACCCGCAAGGTCGGGCAGTTGTCCTACCACTTGGTTCCGCAAGCAGTCACGCAATACTTTGACCTGATGGGCGTCAACGAACTATTTGGCGGGCCTTATGCCGGGGATGCCATTTATCTGCAGGACACGAAGGTCTCGTTTGCGCTGAAGCGGCAGGCGGATCACTTTGATCTGGTGATTTATGCCGGGTCTGTTTACTTACGGACTGAGTTAGTCGGGGAAGGAACCCATTATCTCGGATTTGGCGATCCGATTTACTTTGCCGATGTTCGGTTAACGCCAAAGCGGGATCATTTGGAAGTTCATGATCCGTTTGGCAAGGCGACTTTGCATCTGCGCGTGATCACGGAAGAGATGATTAAGCTGCCGGATGATTATCCCAATTATCACCGGTCACCGCGGATTATCTACCGGGCACCACAAACGCAGGTTAAGGTTGAAGCGCCGGAACAGGAACCCACCTCACCGGATCAACATCTTGGACGCGTCATCTTACCGCCAGTCGTGATGGTGGCTATGTCCATCATGATGATTACCTTATCCGGCAGTAACCCGGTCATGATGCTGTCAATGGTTGGCATGAGTCTGGCCACGGTTGTCGGCTCCATTTCCAGTTATTTCCACAGCAAAACCGAATACCGGGAACAAACCGCCGATCGTAAACAAAAGTATGAGGCTTATTTAGACGAAGAAAACGGCAAGCTAAATGAATTAAGTCGCAAACAGCGTTACGCCCTTGACTATCACTATCCGAATCTGAATAAGATCGGCGATATGATCCATCATGTCGACCCCCGGATTTACGAGAAGACGCCACTGCACTTTGACTTCTTAACGTATCGACTGGGACTTGGCACGGTGCCGACAAGTTACAAAATCGACTTTGATGCCGAGGCATTCAGCGAGGATCCGTTAATTCATGAAGGCCAGGCGATTAAGGATTACCACGCAACTTTAGCGCATGCGCCGATTACCACCGATCTGATGCATGGGCCGGTCGGGATCATTGGCCAGCGTTCTCTGGTCATTGAACATATCCAGCAGATGATTCTGCAATTGGCGACTTTTCACAGTTACCATGACGTGGAATTCTTGGCTGTGTTCCCTGAAGCCGAAAAAGATCAATGGTGGTGGTTGCGCTGGTTACCGCATTTCACGCTGCACGCCATGAACGTTCGCGGTTTTGTCTGGCATGATCGCAGTCGGGATCAGGTTCTGAACTCGTTCTATCAGATTCTGAAAGAACGTGACCAGGAACTGAAAGAATCCAGCAATGCCCAAGAAAAGCTGCAGTTTAAACCACACTATGTGCTGTTTTTGGCTAACGACGAATTAATCTTGGATCACCCCATTATGGAATATCTGACCAAAGACCTCACCGATCTTGGGGTGTCACTGGTCTTCGTTGCCGATGTCATTCAGAGTCTGCCAGAACACGTGACCACGGTTATCGATATCGGCGATCGGCAGCATGGCAAGGTCTTGCTTGAACAAGGCAAGTTGAGCGATCAGGCGTTTGTCCCTGACCACTTTCCGGAAACGTTTGACCGGAATCAAGCTGTCCACGAATTGGCGGGTTTGCATCATCTGGAAAGTCTCAAGAATTCGATTCCCAAGTCAGTCACTTTTATGGAAATGTACGGCAAGAAACATGTGGCCGATCTGGATATCGGTCACCGCTGGCAAACCAACAAACCGTTTAAATCGCTGGCCGTGCCTTTGGGTGAACGGGCACCGGAAGATATTGTCACGTTAAACCTGCATGAAAAGGCCGATGGCCCTCATGGCCTACTTGCCGGGACGACTGGTTCCGGTAAATCGGAAGTCTTACAATCCTATATTCTTTCAATGGCGGTCAACTTCAAACCCAGTGATGTCGGTTTCCTGTTGATTGACTATAAAGGTGGCGGCATGGCGAATCTATTTAAAAACCTGCCACATTTACTTGGCGCTATCACTAACTTAGACGGGGCCCAAAGCATGCGGGCACTTGAATCCATTCGCGCTGAATTGCGGCGTCGCCAGCGTTTATTTGGTGAATTCAATGTCAACCACATCAACCAATACCAACGCCTGTATAACGAAGGGGTTGCCAAAGAACCGATCCCCCATCTATTCCTGATCAGTGATGAATTTGCCGAACTCAAGACCAATCAACCAGACTTCATGACCGAACTGGTTTCAACCGCCCGAATTGGCCGTTCCTTGGGGGTTCACTTAATTCTCGCGACCCAGAAACCCAGCGGTGTCGTTGATGACCAGATCTGGTCCAACTCCAAGTTCAAGATTTCCTTGAAAGTTCAGGATAAAGCCGATTCAAATGAAATCCTGCATACGCCGGATGCCGCTTCCATCGTTGAACCCGGTCGTGGCTACCTGCAGGTGGGGAATAACGAGAAGTATGAGTTATTCCAGACCGCTTATTCCGGGGCCACTTACGATCCGGATAAGGATGAACAGCAGGTCAGCAAATTACCACTCTACACCATCAACGAGATGGGACAATATGAGATCCTCACGAAAGACCTCAGTGATGAACGCGGCGAGAAGACAGCAGATATTAAGAAGAAGCCAACCGAATTGGAAGCCGTGATCGACTACATTCATGATTATGCTGCCAAGCATGACATTCATCGCTTGCCTCAGCCATGGTTGCCACCGTTGAAGAAGACCATTCTTCCCGACAAGGCAATTGACTGGAAAACTGCATGGGAGCAGACAAAGCATATGGAAGTACCGATTGGCATCGTTGACATTCCGTCTGAGCAGGCACAACGTCCGTTGCAGTTTGATCTGATTAAGAATGCCCACACAGCAGTCTTTGCTAGTCCGGGCTATGGTAAGTCAACTTTCTTACAGACAATTGTGATGCAACTTGCGCGAGCCAACACACCGGAGCAAATGCACTTTTATCTTGTTGACTTTGGTACGAACGGCTTACTCGCACTGAGAGACTTACCACACGTTGCCGATCTGATTCGGATTGACGAAACGGAAAAGGTCAAGAAACTCACAGAACGTCTAAATCGTGAAATCAAACGCCGCAAGCAACAACTTAACAAAGTCGGGGTTGCATCGGTTGAACAATACGAGGCTGCTACAGGTAAGACGATGCCGTTGTTGCAAATCGTTATTGATAACTATGACGCCGTTCGTGAAACGTCATTTGAAGAAATTGTTGAATCAACGATGACGGCCATATCACGTGAAGGTGCCAGTGTCGGGATTTACCTGTTAATTTCGGCTAACCGCCATGCGGCCATTCGCGTACAAATGGTTGCTAACTTGAAGACCCAATATGCACTTCACTTGATTGATCAAACCGAAAATGCCGATATTGTTGGTCGTACCAAACTGAAAGTCGATGAGATTCCTGGCCGTGGCTTGGTCAAATTGGATAATCCCCAACTATTCCAAACCTATCAACCGGCAGCCGGCAAGGATGGCCTGAAGATTCTGGAAAGCATTCGGACTGAAGCAAAGGCCATGAAGGCGGCCTGGCACGGTAAAGTACCGGAAGCTATTCCAATGGTGCCTGATGAATTCAGCTATCAAGAATTTGCTAATCGACCAGCGGTTAAACGCCTGCCGAAGACAATCTTACCATTGGCGTTACGATTGGATACCACGGAGCCAGTTGGTGTCAACTTTGACAAGGATGATGTCTTTATTTTGACTTCAGAAAGCGACGAGCAAGCGAATGAATATGCACAAACCGTCATCCATGCCATGGCCGGGCTGGGTAATAGCTATGAGACGATGTTACTTGGATCGACAGACGATGTTCAGCGGTTTGGGACAGCCATGTCTACCTCGGGGGATTCGACAAAATACAGTCACATCATAGACAAGATTAGAAAAGAGATTAATCTGCGGCAACAGGGTGAACATCAAGATTCACCGGACATGGTGGTTTATATCCGTGACGTGCAACAGTTACTGGAAGTGGAGCCGCTTAGCGATGAAGACGTGGAAGACCTCTTCACAAATTCTAGAAAGCTTGGCATTCACGTCATTGTTGGCGTTGATCGGAAAGCCTTAGAAACCCAATTCTCGCCTGCCATTAACTTGCTTAAGACGAACTTTAAGACCGGTATTGTCGGGGCAAGAATGACCGACTTCTCGTTAATTGACGTTGGCTACATCCAAAATGAAGAATTTCCAACGATCAATGAAGGCTACTACATGAACGGCCGGCGCTATGCGAAGGTCCGAGTGGCCAAGGCTAACAGCGAGGAATAAAGATGAGTCGGCGTAAACAGATCGTAATCATTATTAGCGCAGTGTTTCTAGGAGTTGCTTCAGTGCCAGCTGGAGTAGTGGGGTACTTTTATTTGGAAAATCAAAGAATGAAGACAGAGATGGTGAAGATTGTGAAAGATCATCATCAGTTGTTGTTGGATTATATGCAAAGTAAAGAGATTGATCCTCATCATAGAGTGAAGACAGTGACTGTTTACTATGACAAGACTGAACACAATCCCATGGGTAGTATCATGATCTATGGTTATGTGAACGGCAATAAGAAATATGATGTTTCCTTTGATATGGATAAAGTGGACATCGGAGGTGTAGACAAGATAAGAGTTGACTCGGCTGATTATAGTATGGATTTGCTGGATTTTTTGGAGGGAAAATCTAATGAATAATGATAACTTTTTTGAGAAGTCTATTTCGACCTTGACTGATCGCCAAAATCAACAGCTTGCTTATAAAGAGTACAGGAAATTACAGCCAAATAAAGTTGTAACAATAGATAAAAAGGCTATAGGTTATCTTGCTGATCCAATGGAGAATGATACTCATTCTGGTCTCCAAGCGTATACGATCACAGCAAATAAGCCTTTGGTTGCTCACAACGATCCCGACAAAGTAAAGGAAGTAACGATCCTATTTCGCGGTTCCACCTCACCGGCGGGCATCAACAGCGTTGCCTCTGCCATAGACTTCTTTAACGACTGGATTAAGAACGACCTTCCAGCCGCGGAACAGGTGTCGCCCTTAGCCGGTGGGATCATCGGTGGGGTGGAAGGCGCTTTAAGCGGTGGTCCAGCTGGAGTGAGTGCCGGGGTCACCACGGGCGTCCTTAAGAGTGAAGGAAAGGGCCCTAAAGTCGTCCCACCGCAATTCACAGCCAGCTCAAAATATCTGAAAAAGATGATGAAGCGTTATCCGAATGCCAAATTCAATGTTTACGGGCATTCACTGGGTTCGATGAACGCTCAGTATGCCGCGGCGGATACTGATCATCCGGACCGTATTAATAAGGTCTTTGCTTATGAAGGACCGAATATCCATAAGATTCTGAACTCGAAGCAGCGGAAGACTGCTAAGGGGTTAAAAGACCACATCTTTAACTACGTGGATTCAAAAGACTTGGTGCCTTTGGGCTACAGTACTGGCGCAGCGGCGGTTGGCTGGGTTATTCACGTGTTTTCCAAGAAATCCAAAAAGGGTTTAGGCGATCAGCACATGTGGGGTGGGTATCAATTCACCTCCTCTGGTGAAGTCAAAGTAGAATTTGATGATGCCTCCGTCAAAGGCGAAGTCAAGGTCCGGATGCATGATTTGATGAGTCAGTACCAGCATATGAGCCAAACTGGTGGCGGACTGGCGAGTGGTGAACGGATCTATTTAGACGCCGCGCAAGCGACGGTCTTTGCCGGATTAATCGAAACGACGGCCGAAACCGGGATCACTGCTATCAAGCAGGATATCCGAAAAGGGGTCACCGCCCTGCAAGACAATCAAGAAGATGTAAAGCGGCTTTCACGGCAATTAGGCAGTCACCTGACAGAAGGCGAGATCAGCGGCGCGTTGGCCGAAGTCGGGGCGACGCAGTACAGGCTCGTCACCGTTCCACAGGCAAAGTTGGATCATCTTAAAACCGAGGCTGGTCAAATCGAAAGCGATTATAAACGGATTGCCAAGCAGGTCAAAAGCGGCGTCGAACAACTGAAAGACAGTGATCGGCAGGTAGCGACGTTTTTTCGCAAAGCTGAATGATTCGGTATTATCTTGAATGATGCCTTAGTGTTCGCGGTTAAGATATCGGCATACAAAGATTCGGATCGGGTCAATAGTGAGGGCTAAAAATGAGTCGACGTAAACAGATCATCATCATTATTTGTTCAGTCTTGCTGGTTGTTTGTGCCGTGCCGGTTGGCATAGGAGGCTACTTTTACTTGGAAAACCAAAGAATGAAGACAGAGATGGTGAAGATTGTGAAGGACCATCATCAGTTGTTGTTGGATTATATGCAAAACAAGGAGAACGATCCTTATCATAGGGTAAAGACGTTAACCATTGAATATGGAAAAACGGAACACAGCCCGATGGGTGGCATCATAATTTATGGTTATGTCAATGGCAATCGAAAATATGATGTTTCCTTTATTATCGATAAGGATGATATTGGTGGTGTAGAAAAAATAAGAGTTAGCTCGAGTACAACCAGTATGGATTTAGAACGAATGTTAGGAAATGAATAAAATGAGTAAAGAAGAATATTTGCCAGATCAACTCACCGATCGTGAAAATGTTAAATTTACGAATGAGGGATATGAGAAGTTATCTCTAAATAGGAAAGTAAAAGTGAATAATAAGATCGTTGGCTATCTTTCTAATTCAATGGAGAATGATACTAATTCTGGCCTACAAGCCTATACGATCACATCGAGTTCACCCTCGGTTGCTCACAGTCAACCCGACAAGGTAAAAGAAGTGACAATTATCTATCGCGGCTCCACCTCACCGGCGGGCATCAACAGCATCGCCTCTGCCATAGACTTCTTTAACGACTGGTTTAAGAACGACCTTCCGGCTGCCGAACAGGTGTCGCCCTTAGCCGGTGGGATCATCGGTGGGGTGGAAGGCGCTTTAAGCAGCGGTCCAGCTGGAATAGGTGTTGGGGCTGTAAACGGCATTCGTAAAAGTGAAGACAAGAGTCCCAAAGTCGTCCCACCGCAATTCACAGCCAGCTCAAAATACCTGAAAAAGATGATGAAGCGTTATCCGAATGCCAAATTCAATATTTACGGGCATTCACTGGGTTCGATGAATGCTCAATATGCCGCGGCGGATAATGATCATCCGAACCGTATTAATAAGGTCATTGCCTATGAAGGACCGAATATCCATAAGATCCTGAACTCGAAGCAGCGGAAAACTGCTAAGGGGTTAAAAGACCGCGTTTTTAACTATGTGGATTCAAAAGACTTAGTGCCATTGGGCTACAGTACTGGCGCAGCAGCGGTTGGCTGGGTTATTCATGTGTTTTCCAAGAAATCCAAAAAATGTTTAGGCGATCAGCACATGTGGGGTGGGTATCAATTCACCGCATCTGGCGAAGTCAAAGTAGAATTTGATGATGCCTCCGTCAAAGGTGAAGTCAAAGTTCGGATGCATGATTTGATGAATCAGTATCGAAGCATGAGCCAAACCGGTGGTGGCTTGTCGAGTGGCGAACGGATCTATTTAGACGCCGCGCAAGCGACGGTCTTTGCCGGATTAATCGAAACAACCGCCGAAACCGGGATCACTCCTATCAAGCAGGATATCAGAAAAGGGGTCACTGGCCTGCAAGACAATCAAGAAGATGTGAAGCGGCTTTCACGGCAATTAGGCAGTCACCTGACAGAAGGCGAGATCAGCGGCGCGTTGGCCGAAGTCGGGGCGACGCAGTACAGGCTCGTCACCGTTCCACAGGCAAAGTTGGATCATCTCAAAACCCAGGCTAATCAAATCGAAAGCGATTATAAGCGGATTGCCAAGCAGGTCAAAAGTGGCGTCGAACAATTGAAAGATAGCGATCGACAGGTAGCGGGGTATTTTTCGCATGAATAAACCAAACAAAGATACTGAATATTATCAGGCACAACGCAAAGCACTCATTCAAAAACGCGAAGAGATCGAAGAGAACAAGCGACTGGCTAACGGAGCATTCGATGAGTTAGAAGAAAAAGCACATTGGGCGAAAGGTAAAGTGGCTAATCCGGAAGTCTTTACTCCTGTACTGAATACCTTCGAGCAACAACGGTCAGATTATCACCATGATTTTCAAAAACAGCTGCAAAAAGTAGACGATGATCTCGCTGCGGTTGACAAAGAGTTGCGTCAAACGAAAGAAGGTCGTGAAGATGAATGAAATTGTCAAAAAGATTCTTCAGGAAGGCGAAAAACTGATTGTGCGTACTTTGGGAATGAACGCAAGAATGTCTGCCAGTCGTCTGGAAAGTTCAACCAAAGAAAATATCAACAGCAATGTGGCGCAAGTGAGCTCGGGCATGAAGACGGCTATAGGTCAGCTTGACTCGGCCATTGAGGGCAAAATGGGAAAAGCCTTGGAAAAGGCGGTGGATGCTGAAGATAAGAAGTTGAGTCGATTGAATGACTAACGTGATGTGTAAATGAATGATGGCACACTAGCATGGCATCAGTCATGCAATTGTGGATGAGTTTTGTTAGGAGGCAGAAAGATGAGTGATGATGCAGCAAAGGCGGCCCGGAGACAGAGCTTGCGCGGCCGAATTAGTGATTACGGTGATCAAATGACATCCTTGCAGAGTAAGATCGCCCGACTTAAGGAAGCAGAGACGAAACTTCAGGCGGCTAAAACTGAATTAACGACTCATCAGTCAACGTTGAGATCAATTTCAGGATTGGTCAATAATGGCCAGTGGCGCGGAAAGCGGCAGACCGAATTCTCCAAGGATATGGATCAAATGACGAGCCAACTGAAAAGTGATCAAGAGAAAATCGATAACAACCTGGATTTAGTGAGAGCTAAAATCAATTCGTTGTCATCGGATGTTTCACAAATGTCGAGTTCCATTAGTGGGCTGCGCGCAGAGCTAGCGTCTATTTAGAGAGGGGAGTCAAAATGAGCGAAATTGGCGTAAAGATTGGCAGTATCTCTTCTAATATTGCCAATGCAAATTCGGATGTTGCCGGGATCAGCAAGCTAGCTCCAGTGAGGTTTTCAGGAACCGATTTAAAGCCCTTTACTGACGTCGAGTCACTGATCACCAAATTAGGCAGCGAACTCTCGAAATACAAAGCACTGGCCAAAACCGACACCCAGACATTTCAGCGCGCTGCGAATCAATTTGTCGAGGCTGATTCGAGCATTGCCAGTTTTAACAAAAAGAGCATTGGAGGTCTATAGCCGATGGTTAAAGTCAAAATAGCACCGATCGTCTCGGCACAGCTGGAATTTCACCATCATGCCAAGCAACTTCAGGGTGAACTGGAGTTGACACGCAATGCCATGGAGAAAGTGCCAAAGTCCGCGGGTTTTCACGGCCAGACGCAAAAGCACATGACGACTTATGTGCAAGCGGTCCATAGTAATGGCGCCGAATTGCTGATTGATAATCTGAACACCCTTGATAAAGCGTTCGCCCAGTTGTTGAGTCAATTTGCCAGTTCAGTGGATCCGGACAGAAAGGCCGAACTGAACAGTGAACAACTGACACAAATCAAGTCACAGCTGACATCACTGGCGAATGATCTACCAAGAGTCACGCAAAAGGCCAATCAGGGCGTTAACGAGGCCCAAGGCATTGTCGCCTGCTCGCGGCTCAACAATACCGCCCAAAACACTGCTCAGGGCGCCATCATGAGGTTGCAAACCACCATCACCGCTTTGAACAACTTCAACAGTATGGCCACCAGCAGCAAAATCAAGAACCTCAAGGATGATATGCGGGTCGCCAAAGGTATTATCAGTCGTGCCAGCGAGCACCCGGTTGGCAGCTTCAGCCAGGCCGATTTAGCTGCCGCAGTAGATTTGAAGTCGGTGACGTCACTAACAGAGCGGTTCGGCAAGAAGACCAGGGCAACCAAGATTGAAGCAACTTCGTTAAGCGGAGTGAGTGCTAAAGACAAGAAGGGGAAGTCGTATACGCTTGCCGAGTTTCTCGAGGATGCCAAGCCAATTTGGGATCAAATAAGATCAACAGGCGTCCAATTGGGTAAAGTCCTAAAAGGTGCACGAATCACTAGACTATCCGATGGTACGCTGGTTATTCGTTCCATCGAGCATTCCAAAGATTACAGCAAGCTCAGTAAGTACCTTCAAAGATTCAACCGACTCCATGCATCAGCTAAACTGGAAGTTCTGGATAGTCTCACCGGTGCGAATCACCTGCTCAAATCTGGTCATAAATTTACCCGAATAACCAAGAACGGTGTTTCAGTGGGTTTAACGAAGGCAAACAAGGAATTAATGAACGAGCTTAACATCTTTACCCATGATTCCATTATGCGCGATTCAAAGAAAGGTTTTGAGAATGTTGGAAAAGCACTTCGAGGTGGAGCCAAGTCCGGGCTGAAGGAGGGCTTAAAGAGCATTGGCGGGTTGAAGGATGTTGTGGATGACTTAAAGGCGCTGAAATTCGTTAAAGGTGCTGGCAAGTTTGTACCGGGTGCTGCCGTGGTAGCCGATACGGCTAATATCTATGAAGGTTTCCATGAAAGTACGCAGCTGGCTGACAAGGATCATTTAAAAGGTGGTCAGTTAGTTGCCAGTCAGATTGGTGGGGCAGCGATTGATGCTGGCAAAGTGGTTGCTACAACTGCATTAGCTGGAGCAGCCACGGCAGCGACGGCAGGCGTTGTGGCTACGGCGCCGGTATGGGCGACAGTTGCTGTTGGAGCTGGAGTTGCTGTGGCGGCATCTTCTCTCTTAGATTATTTCCATGTTGGAGAGACGTTGAAACGTGGCTGGAATTCATTAGTAAAGGGAGTATCAGGATGGTTCAGATAAAGGCGGTTCTGCGCAATTTTTTACCCAAAAAATATGAGATAGCGTTTAATCGGCGCACAACACCAGACTCTTTCAAATCAGCGGTTAAATTCAATGCTACTATCGCAATTTTCTTGTTGGTTATCCAATTCTTGGGAGCTCCAAATATTCTTTCACAGAAAGATTCTTCTTGGTGGGAGTATCTGTACATTATCGAAGGAATTATATTTGGTTCTGTCATTTTTGACGGCTTTTTTTGGCTACTGCTTCGTCACAAAGATTCTCTTGGTGTGCAACGATTTACGGCTGTCACAGTCTTTGCCCTTGGTGGCTTTATTAGTCCAGCAATGGTAATAGCAACTTTCTGCCTGATAAGCCCCACTCCTTGGAACGCGTTCTTAGTTGCTATGGGGATATCATTATTTACAGCAATCTTTCTTCTAATGTGTCACTTATGGATAGTAGCATATGCAGTTAAAAAACAAAATATCGCACTGAGGGATCAATATGCAGATGTCCCTGTGAATACAGTTTCAATTGCAGCAATAATTGGGCTACTAATAACGAGCTTTTTCAAAATAGAGTATATTATGCCCGCTCTTACTGCAGTTTTATCAGTCATCCTAGGAGTTGTATATTGCTTACTCTTTTTTCAATATCCTCGTATTTTACGTTATTGGAAAAGTCCCATTAAACAAGAGTTCTCTTCATCATACAAGAATGGTATGTCGAAGATTAAAAAAATTAAATGACTATTCGCTGAAGAAACATACTATAGATGGGATATGGGCCTCGAATAGTTTCATGGGTAAAGGAGGTATCTGGATGGTTCAAATGAAGGAAGTTTGGCGTAATTTTTTACCCAAAAAATACAAGGCTGTGGCTAACAAACAAACCACACCTCAAACCTTCACGGCTGCAATGGCAGGTAATGGTATCCTTGCACTCTTTTTAATAGTAGTAAATGTATTTACTTCTTCGGGTGCTATTGATGAGGAGTGGCAATTTTGTATTAGAGTCGCAAATGTGACGATGATAGGAGTTTTGATTCTGGATGGTTTTTGCTGGTTCTTAATGAGGTTCACAAGTTCAATTAAAGCCCAGAGATTTTGTGCATTTATCGCTATATTCTCGGGTGGGTTTATTAGTCCTGCACTCATAATTGGAATACTAGCTATGATGAATCCAGAACCGATTAGAGCCTTTTTAATTGGTATGGGTACCGCCTTATTCATAATGGTGGCACTTTTAGGCTGTCATCTAGGTCTGGCGGCGTTTGCTCTTAGAAAAAAGGATATTTCATTAAGGGATAAATATGCCGATATTCCAATTAATACGGTGTCGATATTATCTATTATATGTTTGCTGCCGACTCGAATCATTGCCGATCATGGTAGTGGTATCCCATTTGCAATGAACCTTTCCGCTATTATCGGAGTTATATATTGTTTAGGCATTTTCCAATATCCACGTGTATTGCGCTATTGGCGACAACCAGCTAAACCGGGGGTTCCTGAGCCAGTACCACACAAGAACGGCATTGCCAGAATCAAGAAGATCCGATAACCAGTACCTGTAAGTTGACACCACATCATTTCATTAAGGAGAAAATCATGGCGAATACATTGGACGAAGTAGCATTCGAAATGCACAACTTGGCGCATAAGCAGTTGGAGACTTCTTATACAGAATTCATGACGTTGTTATCCGTAACGGAACAACTCGTGTACGAACGAGGCTTTTATAAGAACGGGCCGACGATGATTGCTCTGAAGCCAACCGAGTTTGAACAGGAAAAACAAACCTATGACGTGTACATTCCAGTGAACGAATCGGTCACAAACGGAACCTTCGAAAATGTCGATGAGTTGAAATACGATCGGGCTTTACACACGCGAGTTCCTTTCGATGAAGGCTTGCAGGCAACTTTGGATGAGATGAAAGATTATCTGAAGAGCGCCGGCGTTGTCTACCAAGACCAATTATTACTGGTGATGACGCAAGTATATGAAGAATACTGGGTGGACTTGTTGATTCCCATGACAGAGAAGGTGGCAGAATGATTCCGATTGGTAAAGAGCAAGCCCTGCATTATCGCAATGTTGTGAGTCGTTATTACCAGTCAGATCTTGCCGGACTGGTGGACTGTTTCAATGAGGCCATGGCGACCGTTAGCGCTAAGTACACGCCCGCCGGTGGGTTCTTCTACGCGATTATTTCCGACATACGAAAGACCGACCACATGCTGGCTCAAGTGTTTATTCCCATTGTCGAGGATGCCGCACCGGATTTGCCGGAAGAATATCGCTTTCAGTCCTATTTTCAGATGTTGGATTTGATCGCTGCCCGGGCATTAGGGAAAACCAAAGCTGATTTTCAAGCTCCCTTGGGGGCGTTGATTAATTACTGTGCGGACGAATCCCTGACACCGGTGACGCCGCCGTTCTTCCGGACGGTGGTGCTGGATGGGAAACCGTATACGGATATTTATTTTGGCGTGGTTCCGGATGGCTATGGCAAGGACATGATGGTGCCACTGCATTCGACTGATGAGTGATCGCTTCTATGAACAGGTTTTAAGCGCAAGGGACGAGGGTCAAATGATTAGTCCAATCTCAGAAGGGGGCGCTTAAATTTGGATGTGGAGACTAGAGACCCTCTTAATCAATTAAAAGGAGAAAACTAATTAACAAGATTCAATCTCTCGAATCATACAAGCATATTTTATCTAGCGGAGGATCATTAAATCATGACAAGTGAGCTCGAACTTGCAAAAAAATCAATAGATAAGAATCCGTATCTTAGCTGGCAAAACATTAGTGAGTTTGTCTTAATCGTGTTCGTATTACCTGGGATTATCTATTGTATTAAACAAGACAAATCAATTAATAACTATACGTTTCATGGTATTCTCATTGGAGCTTTCATACTCATAGTCATAATAGTGGGAGTTTGTTCGGCCAGGAGATTTCCTGGAGAACTAGACAAGAGTATTGATGAAGTAACCAAAAGTTTACAGAGTAGGTTCCCTATTCGTGGGCAGAAGCAGATTGAGTTTCTAAACGAAATCATCTCTGAATCTGAAAACACTAAAGGATTCTCAAAAGGGACTATTACAGCGTTGGCTTGGACATCAACTGGCATCTTAGCTTTTCAATCAGCCTTAATAAACTATACAAATAATTTTGCGACACAGATTGTAGCAGCCATTGGAGCGGTTAGTGACCAGAATACTAAAATACAGGGTGTTCTTGAGCTAAAAAAAAGCTGAGTGAATCATCTGATTATGTATTTGCCTTTTCTGTAGCGACAGTCTTTGTGTGTGGGATCATCGTTTGCCTGAGTTTTTTACAGACAGTAAGTAAAAATCGGATTGTTGCTATTGCGGCTCGGGAGCTTAAGTATAAGCAACTGAGGATTGCTCATAAGGATGAGAATTCAAGCAATAATTAAGAACCTCTTGCAACTGAAAAAAAACGAAGATAAGATTCCGGTTTTTATAGTGAAGGTAGGAAACGTCTGAAAATGTAATCTGATGCCTTGAGTCTCCGTCTCTTACATCTGGCAGACTTTCAACAACAAAGCCTCACCCCGTTCATGCATCCGGACAATATCTTCGTCAACGGCAATGACTTCCGCGTGGCCCATCGTGGCGTCCCTAAGGTCATGGCGCCGGCCCAGCCCAATGAAGCTGATTTCCTGAAACAATTAAAAGCCATGGTCGTTGCCACAGTGCTGCCTAAATATCACTTTGAACCGCTGATTGAGGGCTTAGACCAGATTCGCGACCGCTTCGTGCGCAAGATCGCCGAAGCTCAGACCATTGATGACCTAACGGATCTGCTCAATCAGGCTTATCGCGACAACACCAAGGACATTACGTCGGTAGCGAAAAGTCGTTATCGCACGTTCAAGTGGCTGGGCATTGTCATGACAACACTGGCCGTGATTGCGGTTGGCGGCGTGATTTACTTGGCCGGGGTGACGTTACCCAAACAGAACCGCGTCATTGCCAGTCAGAATGCCTATGCCATTCATGACTACACGGATACCGTCCAGGCACTCAAAAACGACGATCCCAAAACTTTATCCAATTCAACCCGCTATGTCTTAGCTACCAGCTACATCAACCTCGATAACCTTTCCCAGAAGCAAAAATCCGGTATTCTGAGCAACCTGTCGCCAAAATCCAGCGAAAACAACTTATTGTACTGGATTTACACCGGCCGCGGGGACTTCAAAGCCGCTTTGAATCTGGCGCAGGGTATTGGCGACAATCAGCTGATCCTGTATGCCTACACCAAACTCTACGATGCCACCAAGGCCAACAACAACCTGGACGGCGCCAAGAAGCAACAGTTGCTGAAAACGTACGGTGATAACATTACGAAATATGACAAAAAAGTAGGAGGCAAAGCCAATGCCAACACAGCTCAATAAGACAATGACCCAGCAATACCCGGCTGTGCCGAACTTTGATGATCAGATCGTCCCGCGTGATGCCGTTCAATATGACGTTTTCAGCTATGGCCCAACGTTTGAACATGTCGAAATTACGGATCCCAGTCGCGCCGTCACCCTAAACCAAGGCCAACTGCAACAACACGATGGCCAGTGGACGTTAGACGGCACCGACCAAACCAGCCAGCAGCTTCATGATCAAGGCATCATCGTGATCAGCCACGATCAGCTTCAGCTGTTGACCACCACGCTGCCAGTCAATGACTGTTTAATTGGTGATGTTCCTTCTGCCGGCATTCGGTATCAGACAGAAGCAACGGTCTACCTGGTTCGCCGTACCGATGGCGAGTTTGACTTTTATGTCACCCAGAAGAAAGCGCCGGTTTACCTTAACGACCGCCGCCTCACGTCAGAACAAGGCCAGCTTCATCGCTATGATCGGTTGGTGGTCGATGGTCTCCTGCTGGTCGTTGAGAAGCAGCAATTCAAACTGGCTTCCTTCGATCAACGGGATATCAGCCTGAATGCCGGAGTTGTCCGGGAAGAAGCCTTTCAGCCGATTTATCCGGTTGACTTTCCGAAGTTCCATCGCAGTCCGCGGATCATGTTAACCCCGCCAACGGATAAGATTTCTCTTAACCAGCCGGAATCTGTCGGCGAGGAAACCAAGAATAGTCTGGTCCGGGCGATTTTACCGCCGTTAACCATGGTCGCGGCGAGTCTGGCGACCAGTGTCCTGAGCGGCGGCAATCCCTTGATGAGTGTCGGGATGGGCGGCGCCAGTCTGGTCACCGGCGGCCTCACCGCCTCGGCCTATTTCACCAATAAAAAAGAAAGCCGCAAAAAGCATCAGAACCGCACGGCTGATTATGAAGCTTATCTGATCAACCAAACGGCCAAACTGGCCAAGTTAGCGGAACAGCAACGCCATGCCGCCACTTACCACTATCCGACCACCGACAGCATTGCTGAAATGATCGCCACCTACAACAGTCGGCTGTATGAAAAAACCACCAACAATGCCGACTTCCTCAGCTTCTCGCTGGGAACCGGTTATGTGCCGGCCAGTTACAAGGTAGAATGCTCGGCCAACGATAGCAAGCAAGACGATCTCGTCAAACGCGCGCAAAGTCTCGCGGCTGATTATCAAACCTTGGCACATATGCCGATTACCACAACATTAAATCAAACTACCTTGGGATTGGTCGGACGACCAGTCATCACCAACGAAGCCATTCAGGCACTGTACCTGCAACTAGCCGCTTTTCATTCGTATCGGGACGTGCAATTCATCACGCTGGTTCCGGAGAAAGATTACGCAGATGTCTGGGCCAAATGGCGCTGGTTACCGCACAATCAGATTCAATCGCTGAACCTGCGCGGCATCGTTCATGACACCCAGTCCAAGGATATGGTGCTCAACAGTTTCTACCAGCTCATCAATAAACGTAAACAAGCACTCAAAGAAGCCGGTCATGAAGGCATTCAATTTGCGCCGCATTATGTCTTGACGATTCTGGATGAAAGCTGGCTCAACGGCCATCAGCTCAATGAATTCCTGGCCGAAGACATGTCCCCATACGGCGTCAGTGTCATCTGGGTCAAAGAAGACGAAGCCATGTTGCCGGAAACTGTCACGTCGTATGCCAAATACGACAACAAGGATGCCGCGGAACTGGTGAACGAACAGGGCCATTACGTGGCCAAGAAGTTCGCCCCGCTGCGCCTGCCGCAACAACATGATCTGGCGCAGACGATTCGGCGCTTGGCTAACCTGCATCACGTTGAAGCCGAGAAAAATGCGATTCCCGAATCCGTTAGTTTCCTAGAGCTTTACAAAGTCAAATCCGTTGATCAACTCGATGTCGAATCACGTTGGGCCAAAGCCAACACCTCCAAATCGCTGGCGGTGCCGCTGGGTCTACGTGGTAAAGACGATATCGTTTATTTGAACTTGCACGAACGCGCCCATGGCCCGCATGGACTGGTCGCCGGCACCACCGGTTCCGGGAAATCCGAAACCATCCAAAGCTACATGCTCAGTCTGGCGGTCAACTTCGCTCCTGAAGATGTCGGCTTCCTGCCCATCGACTTTAAAGGCGGCGGCATGGCCAACCTGTTTAAAGACCTGCCGCATCTGCTCGGCTCCATCACCAACCTGGACGGCGCTGGTTCCGCCCGCGCCCTTGCCAGCATTCGCGCCGAATTGCAAAAGCGTCAGCGCTTCTTTGGCCAATACGGCGTCAACCACATTAACGGCTACACCAAACTCTACAAAAAAGGCAAAACCATCACCGATCCCAAGGAAAAGCAAAAGTATCCGGATAAACCGTTACCGCATCTCTTCCTGATTTCCGATGAATTCGCCGAACTGAAAGCCAATGAGCCCGACTTCATGGCCGAACTGGTTTCCACCGCCCGCATCGGTCGTTCCTTAGGTGTGCACCTGATCCTGGCCACCCAGAAACCCAGTGGCGTTGTCGATGACCAAATCTGGTCCAACTCGCGCTTCAAGCTGGCCCTCAAAGTCCAAGACGCCGCCGACTCCAACGAAATCCTGAAAACGCCAGACGCCGCCAGCATCGTTGAACCCGGCCGAGCCTACCTGCAAGTCGGCAACAACGAAATCTACGAACTCTTCCAAAGTGCGTGGAGCGGTGCTACCTACGGCCAACGCAGCGAGGAAGCCAACAAAGTCGACGAACGCATCTGGAGCATCAACAACCTCGGCCAATACGAACTCCTGACCACTGACCTGTCAAGCAACGATGACGTCAAGGAACAGGACACGACCGAAAAACGCACCGAACTGGACGCAGTGGTCGATTACATCGCCAAAACGGCCAAAGCCGATCATGCGGTGTTGCCGGATAAGCCGTGGCTGCCGCCGTTGGGGACTGAGTTAGTCGCACCAGCGATTGATTTCAAAACAAAGTGGGCGAAGCATCAGTTGAACACACAAGTAGCGGTCGGTGAACTGGATATTCCTTCAAGACAGGAACAAAAACCATTTGTGCTGGACTTTCAGAAGCTGAGCCATACCGTTATTTTTGGCAGTGCCGGTTTCGGGAAAAGCACCGCGCTACAAACACTAATTCTGAACTTAGCCAAGATGAACTCACCTGAAGAGCTTAACTTTAATCTCTTTGATTTTGGTACCAATGGCCTCTTGCCCCTAGCCAAACTTCCGCATGTCGCTGATACAGTGACACTCGACGAAACCGACAAACTCATGAAGTATCTTCGCCGAATTGTGGCTGAACTTGACAGGCGCAAAGACTTATTTAAAGAAAATGGTGTGACGTCATTGGAACAGTATCGGGAGAAGACACACAAACAACTGCCTTTGATCGTGAATGTTTTAGACGGTTTTGATCCCGTACGCGAAGATGCGAAACAAGAACCAATCGAACTGGTCATTAATCAGGTCCTGCGTGAAGGTGCCAGCCTCGGTATGTATATGATTATGACCGGTTTGCGAACCAACACCTTTAAGTACAGCATGTTAAGCAACGTGCCAACTAAAATTGCGCTATTTATGGTTGACGAGGGTGCCGCTAAGGAAGTTGTTGGCCGCGATGCGTTGCCGCAACAAGAAATTGTTGGTCGTGGGCAAATCAAACTCGATCAAGTGACTGCCTTGCAGTTCTATCTTCCTGCCGCCGGTCAAACCGATATTGAACGGCTCAATGCACTGGACAAAGAGGTGGAAACTCTCGCAAAAGCCTGGCAAGGTTCTGTGCCGGCGCCAGTGCCGATGGTACCCAAGACGCTGACAAAAGAAGCCTTCTTTGCAAATCCAGATGTGGATAAACAACTGGCCAAAGCGCTGTTGCCACTTGGTCTAGACAAAGAAACGACAGATGTACTTGGCTACGACTTGAATAAGCATCCATTCTTTACAATTGTTGACGATCTGGGATCGCAAACAGCTTCAATTACGGATACTTTATTGACCGACTTCGGTAAGCTTGGTGAAGACTATCAGAAGTATCTGATTGACGTCAACAATACACTAGAAGACCAACATGATCAGTTCGATGTGATTGTCGATGGTGATGAATCAGCCACGATCATGGATGAATTCAATGAGGAGCTTGCAGCCCGTAAAGAAGCACCAGAAGATAAGCGTTTCTTGATTTACATTCCTGAGTTTGTTGAATTCTTTAAAAATAAAGTCCCATCAGAAGATAAAGTGCGTGATCTCTTACGTGAAGGTTATAAATACGGCATTCACATCATCTTACAAACGGATAAAGGGAAGATTGATGCTGCTTTCGATGCAGCAACCAAGTATGTCAAAAACAATATGGTCGCCGGTATGGTGGGTGCACGCATTACCGACCAGCAATACATTAAAGCTAAGGCAGATTACAAAGAACCGATCATGGCAGACGATGAAGACAACTTCTTTATCGGTCGCGCTTATCAGCGGATTAAATTGATTGGAGGAGAAGACGATGGCTGATATGGACATTCTACAAGCATTGCTTGGCAGTACACAAAGCTCAACTTCAGACGCAAAAGCAAAAATCCGAAAGCTGAAGGAAGCCAAGTCGAAACTGGAACCGCAGATAGAAGAATATGAAACGCTAGCCCATTCATTAACAAGCCTCAAGACCAGCACAAGCCACAGCACTTTCAAAGGCACTCGCCGGGAAAAGTTTGACAGCAACCTGCAGGAAATGACCAGTGCCTTAAAGTCTGAAATCGCCAAACATCATGATGCGATCCAAAGTATCAATACTAAAATCGGACAGTTGGAGATGCAGGCCGACAGTATGGACAGTCAGATCGGTCAGTTAATTGAACAGATTGCCAAACTGGCGACAGATTAGGAGGTGCCATGATGGCAGGGAAAATCAGTTATTCATCAGATGAATGGCAGTCAGTTGTAGCCAAAGCATCGAGTGGCAATTCGTCAATTGCGCCGGGGAAAGGCAGTTCGATTTCGAAAACAACCCTTTCAAATTTCCGGGATCTGTACACCGAGCAAGAGACGATTCAAACATTAGTTCAGCGTTACCGTGAATATGCGGAACAAGATACCCAAAAGATGAGTCGTGTTGGGCACAAGAAGCAGGCCGATGATGAAGCGGATGCGCGCGAAACTATGGCGAGCTTGAATGACAGGAGGAGTCGTTGATGGATAAAGGACAAGGCAATGACAATCTTGAAATGTTGCGTGAACTGCTTACGGCACATACCTTTGACGATGAGGTTCAGGTAGATGACCAGCTTTTGTCGTTCTTAGTCCAGATCGGGCATACCAGTCAGCTACTACGAAATGTGTATCACGCTCTTTCTCAAAGAGACGAAGCATACACCTATAAACCGTTGCTTGGTAGTCCAATCGAATTTCGGTTTGATCATAACCTCCAACAAGTGACGGTTCATAAAGCAACTATGAATAAACAGGTCACAATGGATGATTTCTTATTTCTCTTGGGATCAGCCGATGCGGTGTATGCGCCCGTCTTACCTCTCGGCACTGTTCTGGTTTTGAACAAGCGAATGCTTGACCCTGAAATCACCAAACCATTTGAGAACAAGGACTTTAAAGTTCTGATCACTGGCAGAAAGATCCCCTTATCAGAAGACTACGCTAACTACCTTATTGATTATGTTACGCGACTGTGGCCGTATGGTGAACTACCAGAAACCGAGCCGCTGATGGTTTCAAATATGATGATCGAACGAGTCGATCAGTTAGGGCCAACAGATGAATTTGCCGATGGATTTGCAGAGAACATTCTGCACACGAATCAGTTGGTGGAAGGGCGACTGTCAACGGCATTTATGGCCTCAGCCTTGGCCAAGAAGTTGGTTACAGCCATCCAAAACGAAGGGAATGAAACAGCCTAATGGGATTTCATGTCGATTTAAAAGAAGTCACTGAAGCAGGCAAAAGCTACCAAGCTAAAGCCAAAGCGGTGACGGAACAGATCAATCAGAGTGGTCTTGCTTTAGGCCATGTTGCCGATTCAAAGGCGCTGGAAGGGGCGACTGGCCGGGCGATCGGTCAGGACATTCGCAATATTCATTTACCGATTGCGACGGCCTTGGTTGATTTGTATCGGGCACTTGATCTGGCGTTTCAGCAAGAGCAGGAACGCTTTGCCACAACGGTCAAAGAAACCGATACCAGTGCCGTCATTGATGAAGACACGCTGGACAGTCTCAGTCAGCGGTTGGATCAATTGCGACAGGAGAAAGACCAACTGGACAGCCAAACCAAAAACATTTACCGCGATGTCGAAGATATCGTCAGTCTTTCGTTTCCCTCAACCAGCAAGTTTGACCACGAAGCTGCCGATACGCATGATGTCCTGCAACACACGAAGACGTGGGTGCATGAGTTTGAGGGACAGCAAGGTGCTTTGGACAATCTTCATGACATTGAAAGCAAAGTCCAAAGCAAGCTTGGGGAAGCCGAAGGCATCGTTGGCAATGCCTTCTCGAGTTCCAAGTTGATGAGTGTGGCGTCCTCCACCAGCTTTAGGACTTATGTCAAGCAGAAGCTGGGGAGTTTGGAACGGCAAGTCGAGAAGATGCGGCGGATGGACCGGAAGAAGAAGTGGACTAAGGAGGTTAGAAAAGGCCGCGAGTTCTATGAAAATGAGCATGTCGATAACTATGGTGACCTAGTTTCTGCGTCAGGTCAGTACTTTATTTCCAAGGGTAAAAATAAGATGCGTACAAGTGAGTATGCGACTGGATTAAGAACTGATCCAATTGCATATGATACGAATACGCGCGCGTACAGGATAGGGCAGGCTGCTGTCGATAAAGGGAAAGTTCTTGATGGTGTTGGTAAACGGCTAGGTAAGGGACTACCCTTTGTTAGTTTTGGAATTGATACGGTTGACGATATTGTTAATAGCCATAGGCCAGTGGGACAGGCTGTGATCTACAATGGTATGGCTACTGGACTGGGGTATGCAGCCGGAGTTGGAGGAGCAGCTATCGCTACAGCGTTTGCTGCGCCAGGTATTTTGGTAGTGGGAGCTAGCGTGGTAGCCGCGGCTGGTGCTACTGCATTTTTTGAACTACTTTATAAAGATAATGTTCTTCATTTAAAAGATGGGATTAACGGCATTGGGAAGGGCTTCGATTGGGGCTTTAATGCACTACGCGGTACGCTTGAGGCTTCCCCCAAATCCGTCGGGTATGTTTTTTCGGTCTAAATATTTTAATCTTCTTTAAAAAACAACATTCTGGAGGCATCATGACAACCATTCAGTTCCGACCAATATATAAATACTTTCGATATGAGATGGGCGTTGCAAGTGATGGAAATCATTACTTAATTGACATGGGAAATCCCTTTATGGCGTGGTTCTTTTATCCATATAGTTTTATCGCACCTATGTGCTGTTATTTAATTTCTGATGAGGTAGCAAGAAATTTATCACACCAAAAACGAAGTGCGCCAACTTCGGTGGCATTGGCAGGAGGAGTAGGGGTCTTAGTAAGTTCAGTTATTCGACACACTGATAATAGTTTTGGAGTCACGATGAGCCTTGGAAATAAACTATTTTTAATTGTGCTTATTATAGGGGTCTTGATAGCTAGTCGGCTTTATGCCATGAATAAAGCCAAAAAGTTTGTCATGGAAATAGGGGCAGAACTAAATTCCGGAAATGAAAAGATGATTCATTTGCGGCCCAATGAAGTGAAAGCTTTTTTTACAATTAGTTTTCTAATGCTAGCAATGGCAACAATTCTAAGCATCAATACATTTATAGTTTTGCAGCCTCAAGTGAACATTTTATTTTTTCTAATTTTTGCAATAACCTTTTTTATTTATATATATCTGTCATCTTTAGCCTTGTTACCTGCCTACTCATTTACTATTTACTTTTCTCATAAAAAGTAAGTTGAATCAGGTCCGAATTTAGTTATTGCATTTAAAAATGACTGACTATACTCTTATTTTTAAGAGAATAAAAAATATATCAATAGGGGAAATTCGTAAAGGTGTGGGAACTCATAAGAAACAATTATCAACGACATTTGTGGCCTCAGCCTTAGCCCAAGAAACTGGTTGCGGTCATCCAAAACGAAGAGAATGAAACAGCCTAATGGGATTTCATGTCGATTTAAAGGAACTTACTGAAGCAAGCAAGATCTATCAAGCCAAAGCGTTTGAAGGTTTGTATAAGAACAATAACCTTGGAACAAAAACGCTTGTAAACGGAGCAGGTAATTTAATAGATAAAGGATTGAGCTCACTTGGGCATGTTTTTGACGGGTTCTCCACATCGACTGGTCACGTTGGTGTTTGAAGAAAAGCGGTGAGAATAGAATACAGATCATCAGGAATACAGGTCTTAAGATTACATCGGAGGAATTATGCATAAAGCTAAATTTCATTATGTGAAAGCTTATTTTACTTTCGAAGTGGTTGAAACCACAGATGGTGCCGTTTATTTAGTGGATATGGGGTCGCCCTTTATCGCTTGGTTTGCTTTGGTAAGTGGGTGCTTTATACCCAGAAAATGTTACCCAATCAGCGGTGATGAGAGAGAAAAGATTTTACAGCAAAAAGGACCCAAGGCCAGAAACGTTTTATTTACAGGTGGGATTGCAGTGCTAATTAGTATACTTAGCCGCGACACCTTGCATATATTTTCAGTGTCGACCAATAGGACACTTAGATTACTGCTCATTCTGTTGGTTTTGATGATCAGCGTATTAATTAAGTGGGGCGCTGTTTGTAAGGCTCACAATATGATTCGGTCATTGGGTATCGCTTTGGACGAGAGGCACTCTGTTAAAATCTCCTTTTCAGTAATGAGTTTTAGAACATTATCTAAGCAAATAAGAATTGCCACAGTAGTTTGGATTTGTTTAGTCTTTAGCTTAATACTAAATTTCCAACCAGTTCTTAACCTTATTAACCTACTAATGATGGGAGTTTTATTTTTCGGGATTGTGGGCATTTCCAGCTTTAGCTTTCGAGAGAACACTGAATACATTGTTAAGAAAATAAGGGAGACATAATAAAGACAAGATTATTAAAAAGCAAAGCACAATCTTGCTTGTTTTCCGCGATGAGATTTTCTATGTCAAATTAGTCAAGCATGTTTGGGGATGACAATGCATCAATCGTCCATGTTTTCTCACTATATCCATAGGAATGTTATTTGACTCTTTCGGAAGTTGCTTAAAGACATGTGTATTTAAATCAAAGGGGGAAGTATGGAAAGCGCTCAATTCAAATACGTCACGACAAATTTTAACTTTGAAGTTGTTGAGTTATCTGACGGCTCGAGTTATCTCGTTGACATGGGAACGCCAGTAATCGCATGGTTAACTTTAATAATGGGCTGTTTTATTCCAAGGAGATGTTATGCCATCTCTGATGAAGATAAAGCAAAGATCCTTGGGCAGGAACAACAGAGGAGCCGTAATACAGGATTGATAGCCGGAATCGCTATCATAATAAGTATGCTTAGCCAGAATTATGATAATATATTGTCTTTCCGCTTGACAACACTTACGAAATCCTTTTTGATATTAATCTCCTTAATTATTTCTTTTGTTGTTAGAAATGCTTTTGCTCGTAGAGCTCAGCGGATGATTATGTTAAGGGGAGTTAATTTAATTAAAAGAGAGCAATTCAAAATTAGCTTTTCCGTGAGGCAAGTTAAGCCCATACTTAAACAAATTTTACAGGCGTTAATTGCATGGGGAATGATTTTTGCACTTCTTGTTTTTATATTACAACCGAGTATGAACATCGTTAATCTTTTAATGTTTGGAATGGTCTTTTTTGCCCTTTTGGGCCTCACTAGTTTTTGTTTTCGTGAGGACAGCGCATACTTTGTGCGTAAGATAGAGCGTCTAAAATAAAGCGGGTTAATTTGGAACATCGGTTCAATCATGAACGAGAATATAGCGCCTTCGTTTTTTAGAAGATGGTTCATAAAATAAAAAGGAAGTGGCATAATGTCAAACTTATATCCATTAGGTTCAGTTGTAACCCTTAAAGACGGCACCCAGAAAGTCATGATCATTGGTCGAGGCGTTGTGACGAACGGTGACGAAGACAAGGAGTTTTTTGATTACGTTGCTTGCTTGTATCCTGCAGGTATCTTCAATGACCAGATGATCTACTTCAACCAAGAGAACATTGACCACTGTTTCTTTAAAGGCTTTTCTGACGAGGAAGAAGCGGCCTTTGATAAGGTTTATCCATCACTCGTTTCGAAGTTGCCAAAAGATGTCAGTAGAGGAAAGGCCTGAGGTTTTTTTAACACAGTAAACATCACTGGTGATACATTGCTGTTAAGTTGAAGTGTACTGTTACAAGCCACTGAACCTAGAAACAATCAAAAGAGATCATCTATAAAGTGCGCAACACGTGAGGAAAACCGAATCAGGAGCGACACTGCGAGTTGATGGTGTCCAGAAGTTAGCAGAAACCTATGCGTTGTTAAATCAGGTTATAAATGCGTACAGCACGGTTGTTGAGCATGATGTCAGTCGTTTTAAACAGCAAGGTACGAATGATATTCAGTTTGACAAACAGTATGCATCTGGTTGGGAGTGATTGATATGGCAAAGAGTGCAGGCGATCAAATTGATTTCGAACGATTGGTCGAATACCAACGTGATATGCATCGGGGGCTTGAACGACGCAAGGAAAAGCTACAAAGCCTGAAAAGTTCACTGACGAATCTCGGACATTCGCCAAATTATCAAGGAACGACAGCGGATGCGGTCAGAAGCTACATTGATGAAGTTCACGTTTCGGGTATCATTAATAACTTACTGACGCTGATTGAAAGCTTTGAAATCGTTTTGGATGATTATGTTGCCGAATATCCGGAAGTTGATGGTGGTGAGAGTTTTCGCCTTGCTGATCAGGATTACGAGGCGCTGCAACGCAAGATTAAAGAAGAAAAACCAAAAATCACGCCAATTAGGAGAAGCGTCGTCAATACGTTAGATGCCGTAGACGACATTATTTCAACATCTGGCCGTAGCAAAGTGAGTGTATACGGGGCCTCGCTCGAAGATCATTTAAGCAACATGAATCACTTAATTGATGATCAACAGGAGAAGTGGGGCATGTATGAAGTTGAGCACGCCCAAGATACAGATGATCTGCAGACGATGATCACTAAGATTCGCAGCATGATCGCCCAATATGCAAATGGGAAGCAACCAACTTTAGATCAATATCAGGCAGGTGGTTTTGCGGCCTTAGCCGGGCAAGCTTTTCTCGAAGACATGAACAGCTTAGCCGAACAAAATCGACAATCTGCCAATATGGATCGTGGAGCACTTAAGTTGATTCAAATCTACCGGAAAGATCAGAGAGATTATGACAAACGAGTTGCCCAGAAAAAGGCACAGGAGCGACAGGATCGGTGGTCGAAGGTATGGATGAATGGCATATTCTTTTTAGCTGGCGCGGCCATTACGATTGCAAGTGCTGGCACAGCAATGCCGCTCGTAGTAGCCATGTTTGCTGCCAATACAGCAATGTCACTCTCTGACTTGGCTGGAGATGTTCAATCTGCGCGGCTGAATAAAGACCAAGCTGGGCCTGCTAAAGGATTTATGCAACATTTTTTCGGAAAGAAAAATGGATCAATGGCTTACGAAACTGTAGAGTTAGCAACTTCTGTCGTTGGATCGGGAAAAGCAATTACAAATTTGGCAGATAAGGGTTACTTGGTTTAAACAGCAAGTAAAGAAAGCGTAGTTGATGCATACAGAGACTGGAGTGCCATGGATGGTCGTGGGACAGGATTAAAAATACGGCAAACACTAATATTCAGATGACGCTCCACCCTATATCAGCGGCTAATAATGGGCATGTTTTGCCACAGTTAACCGAATTTGCAAAGGGAAAAAATTGTCAACGAGCCTTCACGTTGCCGGGGCATATGGAGAAGATTGGTGCCGAAGAGCCGACAAAGATTGGTGCCGAAGAGCCGGCACTGCTTGCTATTCAAACATAACCTTGGTATCATATTGGACGTGACTGGAGGGAACAAGATGTCAGTAAAGAAAGTTGCTTTAGCTTGTTCGGTTTGTGGGCAACGGAATTATTTTGTTCCCGAAAACCCGAAGCGAACGGAACGGTTAACTTTAAGAAAATTTTGTAAACATTGTGGCCGGGTAACGGTTCACCAAGAAACCAAGTAATAGTGGAAGGAGCGGACTGATGAAATTTATCAAAAGTGTTTTTGCGGAAATGAAGGCTGTTACGTGGCCGACCGCGAAACAGACACGGCGTGATACGTTTACCGTCATCATGACTTCCATTATCTTTGCCATTTATTTTGCGGCGGTTGATTGGGTCATTAACATGATCTTTCAGGCGTTCTTGTATTAAAGCCTGACAAACCGCTTCATCTTTGCTATACTATGAGCAGCGCAAAACCGCCTTCGATGACGGTTTTTTATTTTGACTCAAAACACAAAAAGGAGAACATTATGGCTGAAACAGTAACATCAGCAGAGAAGCATTGGTACGTGTTGCACACTTATTCCGGTTATGAGAATAAGGTGAAGACGAACCTTGAACAGCGGACGACCAGTATGAATATGGATGATTATATTTTTCGGGTGGTCGTTCCTGAAGAAGAGGAACACGAACAGAAGAATGGTAAGGATAAAGTTGAAATGAAGAAGACTTTTCCTGGCTATGTGTTGGTTGAAATGGTGATGACTGACCAGTCTTGGTTTGTGGTCCGGAATACGCCGGGAGTTACGGGGTTTGTCGGCTCACATGGGGCCGGTTCAAAACCAGCGCCTTTGCTGCCGGAAGAAGTTGCCAGTGTACTGCATTCGATGGGGATGAGCACGCGCCATCAGAATGTTGAGTTTGATGTGGGCGAGCCAGTGACGATTATCGATGGTGCCTTTACCGGCATGCATGGTAAGGTGACGGCGGTTGATAAAGATAAGATGAAGTTGAAAGTTGTTACGGAAATGTTTGACCGTGAAGTGACAGCCGAATTGGACTTTGATCAAGTCGATAAGCTGTAGGTAACGCCTATGAGCGGCTGGTTCTGGATTCTTGTGACGCTGGGCGTGATTGTCGTTGTGGGCGTGATGACCGACTATTTTCTATTGGCGCGGACTGGCTATGCGCCGGTGCCGCTCGTGATGGATCCGACACCAACGTTGTTTATTCCCGGGCATCTGGGGACGCGCTATTCGTTTGGCCATATGTTGTGGCGTATGCAGCGGCGTTATGGCTTGAGCAAGGATGTCGTGGCCATTGTCGCCCCGGATAGCAGCGTTCATTTGCGCGGACAGTTGAATCTAAACCATCACGCTGCCGTTCAGGTGTTGTATACGGACAAAACGGTGCGGCCCGCTGCCCAGTTGCGCGGGTTAAAGCATGTGATTGTCGCTTTGCAGGAACAGCAGGCGTTTACCCGGGTTAATTTGGTCGCGCATTCGATGGGCGGGGTGACGGCGGTGCTGTATTTATTAAGCCAACCTGCTGTTCCGGTGGCGAATCTGGTGACGATTGCCGCACCGATGAATGATGTGGAGGTTGCGCGGCGTTCGCCGATTCTTAATTGGCCGTTGACCCGTCAAGGACCGGAGCATACAGCGCCGATCTATCAATATTTTCAACGTTCGATTGCCAACTTGCCGCCAGATTTACGGTGGTTGAATATTGCCGGCGATTTGATGTTGGGTGGGCGCCACGATGGTGAAGTGGCGATCAGCAGCAGCTTTTCCGTGCGGTATTTGGTGAAGGATCGGATCAAAGATTATACTGAGGTTGTGATTCGCGGACCGCGGGCAGCCCATAGTCTACTGCACGAGAATCGGTTGGTGGACCATGATATTGCCGAATATTTATGGCAGCGCCAACGCGATTTTTAGGTGCAGCTTAGTTGAAGTAGATAGTTGAAGGTTTGCGGACAGAAGCCGCCCAGGAGGAAATGAACATGGCAGAAGTATATTTGGCTGCACCGTTTTTTGATCCTGCTCAGATTGAGCGGCTTGATCAGGTTTTGGCAGCTTTGCATGCAAATGAATCGGTCACCGCGATTTTTTCACCGCGTGATGACACGAACAAGGCGGGCTTAACGCCGAACTCGCCAGGGTGGCAGCGGCAGGTATTTGGTGAAGATATTCAGGGACTGCACCGCGCAACGGTTTTGGTTGCCATTCTGGACTATGTCGGCGAGAATCCCGACCCGGGAACGGCGTTTGAGATCGGGTACGCCTACGCGCACCATATGCCGATCGTGGCGCTTCAGCTTGGCGAGATGAAAATGAATCTGATGCTGGCAGGGTCGATTACCTGCTTTGTGAATGATGTGACCGAGCTTAAAAGCCTTGATTTGGACCATGTGTTAGTGCGGCCGTATGTCGGACCGGTCTTTTAAATCCGCAAATAGATCAGATGTCGTCAGCGATTTCTTGCGCTGGCGATTTTTTAATTTCGTCATTATTTTTAAAAAGCCGTGCATCCCGCGTTGGCCAGGTGGTTGCCAACATTAACAATTTGTTATTGATTAACCTATATCTTGATATTAGGTTCGTTTGGCTATACCATATCTTGTATACGGGAGGGACAGCTATGCAAGTTATGATGAAACCGATCACCTTGGCACCTGATTTTATTGCCGAGGTCAAGAAAGAAATTAAACCACACTGGGGCGAACTGGGGTGGGTCACGTATAAGCGGACCTATGCCCGGTGGTTGCCGGATCAACAACGGACCGAGAATTGGGATGAAACCGTCAAGCGAGTGGTTGAGGGGAATATTAACCTTGATCCGCGGTTACATACAGCCAATCCTGATTCAGAAGTCGTGGACGAACTGCAAAAAGAGGCACGGAATCTTTTCAAGCTTATTTACGGGTTGGCTGGCACGCCATCTGGCCGCAATCTGTGGATTTCCGGAACCGATTATCAAAAGCGTAATGGCGATGCCTTGAATAATTGCTGGTTCATTGCCATTCGTCCGCAACCGTATGGTGAGTCGCATATTGTGCCGACGGATTTTTCGGCTGACCAGCCTGCTGTCTCGATGCCGTATTCCTTTATGTTTGATGAATTAATGAAAGGCGGCGGCGTCGGTTTTTCCGTCACCAAAGACAACATTGCCAAGTTGCCGCCGGTCGCAAACGCCGTTGACTTGACGATTGTGATTGATCGCAACAGTGCTAGCTACGCGGAATCGCTGAAAATGGGTGCGGTTGATCGAGAGGCTTGGGAACAGGCGCATGCAGCCGAACATAATGATCGCTACGTTTTGCCGGATACCCGTGAAGGCTGGGTTTTAGCCAACGCCAAGGTGATTGATCATCATTTTGCGACGACTAATCCTAGTGGTCAGACCAAACTGGTGCTGGATATCAGTCGGATTCGGCCAAAAGGCGCCCGGATTCATGGCTTTGGCGGCACGGCTTCCGGTCCGATGCCATTAGTCGAGATGTTGCTGGATATCAACAAGGTGCTCAATGCGCGGGTTGGCCAGCGGTTGACCGCGGTTGACGCTACGGATATCGGCAACTTGATCGGCAAGACAGTGGTGGCCGGCAATGTGCGGCGTTCCGCGGAAATGTCGTTAGGATCGGCCGATGATGACGCGTTCATTACGATGAAGCAGGATCAAAAAAAGCTTTATCATCACCGCTGGGCATCTAACAACAGTGTCGCGATTGATACGCAGTTTGACGCTTATGCACCGATTGCGACAGCCATTGCCAAAAACGGTGAACCGGGCGTTGTGAACCTCGATTTATCACGCCGCTTCGGCCGGATTGTCGATGGTGAAAATGCAGCTAACGATCCGGATGTGGAAGGCACCAACCCATGTGGCGAGATTTCGTTGGCCAATGGTGAACCATGCAACTTGTTTGAACTCTTTCCGGTCGTTGCGGTGCAACAAGGTTGGAAATTGAAGCAGGCCTTTGCGTTGGCAACGCGTTATGCCAAGCGAGTAACCTTCAGCAATTACGACTGGCAGGTTTCCCGTGATATTATTAGGAAGAATCGCCGCATCGGCATTTCGATGTCCGGAATTCAGGATTGGTTCCTGGATGATTTTGGTCATCGCGTCGTGTCCGGATTTGAACCGGTTGTGGATCCGCACACCGGTAAAATGCTTGAGAAGCCGATTTATAATCCGGAAATCAAGCAAGCAGTGGATGGCTTGTATCACGCGGTTGTTGATGCGGATCAGGCTTATTCCGATGCATTGGGCTGTGAGCCTTCCCGCAAACACACCACGGTTAAGCCATCGGGAACCGTTGCTAAGCTGGCAGGCGTTTCAGAAGGCATGCATTTCCATTATGCCGGCTACCTGATTCAGCGCATTCGGTTCCAGGCCAACGACCCGTTGCTGCCGGCTTTGAAAGCATGCGGTTATCATATTGAGCCGGATGTTTACACCAAGAACACGATGGTCGTTGAGTTCCCGATTCGCGCGGCGCATGCTGACGATCCGGCATTTGCTTCAGCCGGAACGGTTTCGATTGCCGAACAGATTGCGACCCAAGCATTCTTGCAGACATACTGGTCTGATAATGCGGTCAGCTGCACGGTCACCTTCCAGCCGGAAGAAGCCGATCAGATTGCCGGCTTGTTGTCACAGTATCGGCACGTGATCAAGTCAACATCCATGTTGCCGTACGTTGGTTCAGGTTTCAAGCAGGCGCCAAAAGAGCCGATTGATGCTGACACCTATACGCAAAAGTGCGCCAAGATTCACGGATCGGTCGCAGCTGTTTTTGCCGCCCAAAATGCCAATCATGATCAAAAAGATCTGGAATTAGTTGACCAGACGGATTGTGCTGGCGGCGCTTGCCCGATTAAGTAAAAATGCGGAGGAAATTGAAGGTTATGTTGAAGAAAGCTTTACGCTCGCTGGTTGTCTTTTTTGCAGCAATGTTTGTGCTGGCTGGTTGCAGCAACAATTCGAGCAGCGCTGCCAAATCCAGCAGCAAGCCGAATCAGATTGTGGTCACTTATCAGCTGAAGCAAAATGGCAAGGCGTTTGCCAAGAAAAAAATTACCCAACCCAAAAAGTCAGTGGTGATGACCGGTCTGAAAAAAGGTTGGTCGGTCAAGGCTTCGAAAGGGTTTATCACTGAGATTGCCGGCAAGAAGCAAAATGTTGCCAAGAAGACTTACTGGCTATACACCATCAACGGCAAGATGGCGAAAAAAGGTGCCACAACGCAACCGGTCAAGAACCACGATAAAGTTGTTTTTGACCTGAGTGTTACCAAATGAAGCTGCCAACGTCAGCCAAAAAGCCATCGCCTGTTCGGGCGGTGGCTTTGCTTGGTCTATTGACGGCTTTGTGCACGGTTTTGCGGATCGTTAAAGTGCCGATTCCCAACGTTCAGCCGGTGACAGATATTTTGATGGTCGTGACGTTGTTACTTGGACTGCGCTGGGGACTCAGCTTGACCGTCAGTACGCTGGTGGTCTCCAACCTTGTCTTAGGATTCGGCTTGTGGACGCTGCCGCAAATCGCGGCTTATATGATTTGCATGCTCGTGTTGCAGGCGATTGTGCTGATGTTGCCGGTCGTCCGGCGCCTGCTTTGGCTCCAAATCGGCTTGGCCGGGTTGCTGGGCTATCTTTATGGGTTTGTTGTCAGTCTGGGGATGGCGGTCATTGGCAGTTTGAATGGACTCGGCTTTTGGGCGTATTATATCAGTGGCTTGTTGTTTGATACTTATCATGCGATCGGGAATCTTGTTTTTTATCCGATCGTTCTGGTGGTGTTGCAGCAAGGGTTGAAACGGTTTAACCGCGGATAACGCGCTTACGGAAAAGAGGACTAGTCATGAAACTTTACACAAAAGTCGGCGATCACGGTGCCACGAAACAGATTAATGGTAAGAAAGTGCCGAAATATGATCCGCAGATTATCGAGCTGGGCGATTTGGACGAGCTTGATTCATGGCTTGGCTATGTCGCTTCGCAGGCAACGGCGACGCCGGGGTTTGATTGGCTTGCGCAGGCGTTGGAAGACCGGCAGCGGGAGCTTTATGAGTTGCTGGCCGACGTTGCGGTACCGCGGCACCACACCATTACCGAAGCGCATGTCAAGGCACTGGAAGATGCGATTGATGACATGATGGCACAGGTGCCGCGTATCACCGCTTTTGTGTTACCCGGTGGCCATCCGCTGGCAGCAGCGTTGCAATATGGCCGCGCCGTGGCACGCCGAGCGGAACGTTCGCTGGATCTGCTGGCTGAAGGAGATAAGACGGTCACTGCAGTGGTTTTGCAATACAGCAATCGGCTATCTGATTACCTTTTTGCATTGGCACGTTACGTCAATTTCAAAGCAGGCGTTCCTGAAGTGAAGAGTAAGTAAGTGCATGGGTGATAACAAAAAAGTGCCAAGGTCATAACGACCGGTGACAATACAAAAGCGCATTCGTAATAAGAGTGCGCTTTTGTTTTCCCTGAAAATAGTTCGGAAGGATTAATTAAGATGTTAGTGCCAAAGCGGAGCAATCGTAGGCCAGATGGGGCTCAGCTGTGCCCTCCGCTCTAGCTTCGCGTCGCCACCCCATCTGGCCGGAGATTGCGAAGTTTGGCACGGCTCGGAATTTATGGTCTAAAACTTTTCTATATTGTTCGCCATTCATTAAACTAAGAACATTTTCGCGGAATTATTATTTAGAATCATTAGCTTCGATTAGTGGATACATTTGCAGCAGATTGTGCCGCTCGAACCAATAGCCAAGCCGCAGTAATTGATCTTCGCGACCCTTAGCAGCCACAAACTGGATGCCCAGTGGTAGACCATCCGGTGATATAGCGGTGGGAAGGCTAATGGCCGGGGCGCCGGTTAAGTTGGCTTGTTGGGTGAACGGCGAGTATGCGAGGCTGGGCTCAAATAAATCCCAGACGAGCTGCTTTTGCTCATCCGGTGCAAGCTCGACTGCGTGTTTCATTTTATCGACGATGGCAGGTGATTGTAGCTCAGCATCAATGCGCGGCGCCGTTTTCGCTGTCGTTGGCGTTAACAGCAGATCATAGCTGTCGTGAAAATGACTGTAAGCTTCGGCTGCTCGATCCCAGACGCCCAGCGAACGGCTGTAATCAGCGGCCGTTGTGTGCAATCCGGCTTGATAAATGGCCCACGTGACGGGTTCGACGTCTTCCGCAGTGACCGCGCGGCCGGATTGCTCGGTATAGGCTTGGAACATGGCCGCGGTTTCGCCGCCGTTCATCAAATAATAAGCCTTCATCAAGGCTGTGCCATCCACATCCGGCTGTGCTTCAACAACAGTGTGGCCAGCCGCGCGCAAGGCATCCACGGCTAACTTGACTGCCTTGACTGCCGTGGCGCTAACCGGTGTACCGACAGGCGATTGCGTGGTGTAGGCGATTTTTAACGGCCATGGGTCATTGACGTCTTCGAGATGCAACGGTGGCGCATTAAACGGTGCGGCTAATTGGGTCGTTGCCAGTCCGCGCAACAAGGCTTCGGTATCGGCCATGGTGCGGGTCAAGGCAAAGTTAATGGAGGCACCTTGCCACCCACGCCACTCACCCGGCCCGGTCGGCACGCGCCCACGGGTAGGTTTTAAGCCGATTAAGCCGGAAAAAGAAGCGGGGATCCGAATCGAACCGCCACCGTCAGATCCGGCAGCAAGCAAACTGATGCCAGCCGCGACCAACGCCGCCGCGCCGCCGGAAGAGCCACCTGGCGAATAGTCCAGATTCCATGGATTCCGAGCCGGACCGTAAAGCGTAGCATCAGTGATATTTTTGAAGCCGAACTCCGGTACATTACTTTGACCGATGATCACAAAACCCAGTGCCTGTAATGCTTTGACAAAGTTATTGGTGCTGGTAGCTTTGGCATCTTTGAATAGCCGACTGCCGGCTGTGGCCGGTGCGCCGGCGAAGTTTTGCCCCAGACCTTTCAAGACCAGCGGCACACCCAAGAATGGTTGGCCGGTGTCTTTCAGTTGCGCGGTATCGTGTTTGGCAGCCGCAAACCTTGTCCAGGTGATGGCATTCAGTTTGGGGTTGAGCTTGGCAATTTTATCGGCCGCCGCATCGATTAAGTCAGCGCTGGTAATGGCGCCGGCACGAATCGCGGCAGCTTGGGCTAATGCTGAAGAAATCATTAATTTTTCCTCCAAAAGGGTCTTCCTGACAACAATGCTACTTTAGTTATCTTTGACAACCATCTTACTGTCAAGTTATTCTTTGAGTAAAGCTAATTGCCTGCAATGATTCATGATTTTTTTGCTAGGCATACAAAAAGGGGTGAGAAGAAGCGGCTTATGGAACAAGATAATAGTGACGAAGCACCCACGAAGACATGAACGCAATAATTAAGTGGAAGGTGCTCATGTGGTTATCGTCGTGAAAATAGCGAAATGTATTCATGACTAGCTGACAAATGTTTTCTGGAAACCATCTGTCCGCTGGCCGGCCTTGCGTCATCACGAGGCTTAATGAAGACAGCCACTCAATCAAGAAAGGAACTATATAAAAGTTTATTGATGCCAAAGCGGCATGCTTCCACATTTTATATAACAAGAGATGATGTTCAAGAAAACCATAACAAGGCATAACGCTTCCACGCAGGAAAAAACGGCGGCGCTGATGCAGTATAGCCAGCATCAGCCACATGAGGTTCTGGCGACACTGAGAACCCGTGAAGCAGGTCTGATGCCTGCCGAGGCCGCCGATCGTCTGGAAGAAACGGGATCCAACACCGTCGTGACCCAACATCCGCGGCCGTGGTATTTGATTTTATTTGCAGCATTTAATGAACCGTTTGTCTGGGTGCTGCTTTTATTATGCATCGTTTCCATCATGACAGCGGATTATGACGGCGCTCGAATGATGGGGCTGATGATTACGCTCTCTGTTTCGATTCACTTTTGGCAGGAGTATCGGTCGCAAAAAGAAAGCCATGCGCTGGCTGCCTTGATTGCCAATACGACAGCGGTGACGCGTGACGGGCAAACGCAGGAGCGGCCGATGGATGAAGTCGTGCCGGGCGATATTGTCCAACTGGCGACGGGAGATATGATTCCGGCTGATGCTTATTTGATTGCGACGCACGATTTGTTCGTCAATCAATCGTCTTTTACCGGTGAAGCGATGCCGGTGGAGAAAACGGCCGGCAAAGCCACTTTAGATACGGATCAAAGTCTTTTTGATGCGCCGAATCTGGTTTTCATGGGAACGGACGTGATTTCCGGTTCCGGTACCGCGGTGATTTTGAAAACCGGGGATGCCACTTATTTTGGTGATATGGCGAATCAAATCGGCCATAAACCCGCGCCAACGAGTTTTGAACAAGGGATGCGGGCCATCAGCCGGGTTTTGATCAGCATGATGCTGGTGTTGGTGCCGGTGGTGTTCGTGATCAACGGCATCACCAAGCAGGATTGGTCACAGGCGTTCTTTTTTGCGATTGCGGTTGCGGTGGGGCTGACGCCGGAAATGTTGCCGATGATCGTCAATAGCAATCTGGCAAAAGGCGCGCTTGCCATGTCGAAACGAAAAGTTATTGTGAAACGACTGCATGCGATCCAAAATCTCGGGGCCATCGATACCCTTTTCACCGACAAAACCGGGACAATTACCGAAGATCGCGTGGTCGTGATGCGGTATGTCGACGCGACTGGGGCCACTGATCCGGCGGTGCTGCGGATGGCGTATATGAATGCCAATTATCAGACCGGGTGGCACAACCTGATAGATACGGCAGTGGTGAATTACGCGCATGAGCACGAGGCGATTTTGGCGGATTTGCCCGCGGGATTAACCAAAATCGATGAAATTCCGTTTGACTTTGAGCGCCGGCGACTCACGGTGGTTGTCGCTAACGAGGACCACCAGTGGATGATCACCAAAGGGGCATTTGAGGAAATGCTGGCGGTGTGTGATCGGGTCGAACTGCATGGCGAGGTGCTGCCGATTACCCCGGAACGGCTCAAGCAACTTCAACATACAAATGCGGCCATGAGCGGTCAGGGGATGCGGGTGATTGTGGTGGCTTATCGGCAAGACGTCCATCAACAGGAAATTTATACGACCGCTGACGAACAACATATGGTGATCGCCGGTTTTCTGGGCTTTCTGGATCCAGCCAAGCCAGATGCCAAAGAGGCGGTTGGCTTATTGCGGAACCACGGCGTCCGGGTGAAAGTTTTGACCGGTGATAACGCCATTATTACGCAACATGTTGCCGAAGAAGTGGGCATTGCCAATCAGCTTGTTGTCACGGGAAATGATGTCGAGGCCATGGACGATAAGGCATTACAGCAGGCTGTCGAGTCAACGGATCTGTTCGTGAAGCTCAGCCCGTTGCAAAAAGCGCGCATTATTAAAACCATGCGGGCAGCCGGACATACGGTTGGGTACATGGGCGATGGCATCAATGACACGGCCGCATTGCGCGAAGCCGACGTCAGCATCAGTGTGGATACGGCTGCGGATATCACCAAAGACGCAAGCGGCATTATTTTGCTGGAAAAGAGTCTGCTGGTGCTTGAAGATGGCATTCTTGAAGGACGACGGGTCTATGCCAACGCCATGAAGTACATTAAAATGACGATCGCCTCGAATTTTGGGAATGCCTTTTCGGTTTTGGTTGCCAGCATTTTTCTGCCATTTTTGCCGATGTTGGCGATTCAGCTGCTGGTTCAAAATCTGATTTACGATACGTCGCAAATGACCATTCCCTGGGACAATGTGGATGACGCAACGTTAGCCGAGCCGACGCCATGGCGCGCTAAGGGCTTGTTGCGATATACGTTGACATTTGGGCCGTTAAGTTCGCTTTTTGATATCACAACGTTCCTATTCTTATGGTTTGGGCTCGGAATCGGTGCCCATGCGGCCAGTTTGCCCGCACAGCATGTTTTTCAAGCAGGCTGGTTTGTCGTCGGTCTGTTCACCCAATCGTTAGTCGTGCACGTTTTACGGACGCGGGTGACACCATTTTGGCGGTCTCCGGCATCGGCCATCGTCATCCTGTCGACCATGCTGGCCTTGTTGGTGGGGTTGTTCCTCATCCTCTCGCCGCTGCATCGTGCCTTTGACTTTGCGGTGTTGCCACTTGGCTATTGGCCGGGGGCGGCGCTCATCGTGTTGACTTACCTAATTGTTGTTGAATGCGTTAAGCGGGTGTATTTAAAGCGCGGCTGGCCGTGGCTGTGAAAAGCCATTCGGGGTGTTTCCCAAACTGAATCTTACTTGCCTTTTACGAGACAGCGTGCTACGCTACTTAAGTATGTTTTCAGCATACGCGTGGGAGGCCAAAACTTCTGGCCATCATAACCACATCACGGACTTAAGGAGGTATGTCTCGTGGCTAAAAAAGTAGCAAACATTGTCAAACTCCAAATTCCTGCTGGGAAAGCAACCCCAGCTCCTCCGGTTGGCCCTGCACTTGGGCAAGCCGGTATCAATATTATGGGGTTCACCAAGGATTTCAATGCACGTACGGCTGATCAAGCCGGCATGATTATCCCGGTTGTCATCACGGTTTATGAAGATCGTTCATTTGATTTCGTAACCAAGACCCCGCCGGCTGCAATTCTTTTGAAGAAAGCTGCTGGTGTTGAACATGGTTCCGGCGAACCGAATACCAAGAAGGTTGCTAAGGTGACCAAGGCTCAGGTCAAGGAAATCGCCGAAACAAAGATGCAAGACCTTAACGCTGCCGATGTTGAAGCGGCTATGCGCATGGTTGAAGGAACGGCTCGCTCGATGGGCTTCGAAGTCGAAGACTAAGACGCACTGTTCGGATTCTCAGTGAAAACTGAGGTAATCAGGTGGAAGGGAGAAAACTGATCTCCCAGTGACCACATTTGCAAGGAGGAAAACCCAGAATGGCTAAAAAAGGTAAAAAGTATTTAGAGGCTGCTAAAGCGGTTGATTCAAACAAGCAGTACACCCCTGAAGAAGCGGTTAATCTGCTGAAGAAAATCGACTACGCCAAGTTCGACGAAACCGTTGAAGTTGCCTATCGTTTAAACGTTGACCCAAAGCAGGCTGACCAACAGATCCGTGGCGCAGTTGTGCTGCCAAACGGAACCGGTAAGACGTCGAAGGTTATCGTTTTTGCCCAAGGCGACCAAGCCAAGGCTGCCGAAGACGCCGGTGCTGACATTGTCGGTGCCGAAGATTTGGTACAAAAGATTCAAGACGGCTGGTTGGACTTTGATGTTGCGGTTGCAACACCACCAATGATGGCCCAGGTTGGTCGTTTGGGCCGGGTACTTGGCCCGAAAGGCTTGATGCCTAACCCGAAGACCGGTACCGTTACCATGGACACTGCCAAAGCTGTCAATGATATCAAAGCCGGCCAGGTTGCTTATCGTGTTGACAAGGCTGGTATCATCCATGCCCCAATCGGCAAGAAGAGCTTCGATGCTGACAAGCTGCTTGAAAACTTCAAAGCCATGAACGACATCGTTTTGAAGGCACGCCCAGCAAGTACAAAGGGTATCTACATCAAGAGCCTGACCCTGACGTCCACCATGGCGCCTGGTATCAAGGTTAACCCGACTGACTTCTAAAATAATGATTATTTTGAGACTCGCTGAAACTGGCGGGTCTTTTTATTTTGCGTTAAATTAAAGTCGGCGTACGCCTTTGGGCTGCAAGGAATTTGCCGATTTGACTGTCCGTGCGAACGGTATGCATTTGGCATCTATCAAGGGAATACGCTATGATTAAGTAAGGACACGAAGGGAGCGTTTACAAAAATGGCTTATCAAACCGTTGATCCGAACACGAACACTTTAGAGAAGACTTATGCGAACACAACGTCTGCGCAAATCGGCGAAATGCTGACAACCGGGCATGCGTTTTATAAGGAACAGCGTAATCTTGATCCGGCAACGCGGGCCGCAACGTTACACGCAGTTGCCGCTTATTTCCGGGATAATGCAGATGAAATGGCTGCGATTATCACCAAGGAAATGGGCAAGCGCACGGAAGAGGCTTTAGGTGAAGTCGAACTTTGTGCTGAAATTGCGGACATGTACGCTGACCGGGCGCCGGCACTGTTGAAGCCGCAGCCGATTGACAGCACGGCCGGCGCTGCAGTGACGAATCACGTTGCTACCGGAATCGTGTTTGGTGTCGAACCCTGGAACTTCCCGTATTATCAATTAATGCGGGTTTTTGCACCGAACTTCATGGTTGGCAATGCCGTCATCATCAAACCTGCAAGTAACGTACCGGCCAGTGGACTCGAATTTGAAAAGGCTGTACTGGCAGGCGGTGCGGACAAAGGCGCCTTCCAAATTGCCTTAATCGGGCACGATGATACCGAGACCTTCATCAAGGATCCGCGGGTTGCCGGTGTTTGTCTGACGGGTTCTGAAGGTGCCGGTTCGCATGTTGCGGCGCTTGCAGGCAAATACTTAAAGAAATCGTTGATGGAATTAGGCGGGATGGATGCCTTTCTGGTTTTAGACGGCGCCGATCTTAGCAGTGTCATTCCGGAAGCGGTCAAGACGCGACTGATGAACTGTGGCCAGGTCTGCACCAGTTCCAAACGGTTTATTGTGCTAGATAAGTACTATGACGATTTTGTAGCCGGGTTGAAGAAGGGCTTTGAAAGTGTCAAAATCGGCGATCCAAGCGATCCTTCAGTTGACGTTGGCCCATTGAACAGTCAAAAGGCCAAGGATAAGCTTCAAGGTCAGGTTGACACGGCGATCGAGCACGGTGCCAAGGTCGTTTACGGCAATACGCCAGTCGATCTGCCGGGCGCCTTCTTCCAACCGACAATTTTGACAGACATCGACAAGGCTAACCCTGCTTACCACACCGAATTATTTGGCCCAGTTGCCTGTGTCTACAAGGTACACTCTGAAAAGGAAGCCATTGAGCTTGCCAATGATGTACCTTATGGCCTTGGCGGTGCAGTCTTTGCCGGCGATACCAATCACGCTGCAGAAGTTGCCGCGCAGATTGAAACCGGTATGGTCGGTGCTAACCAAAGTCAGAGTTACAATGCCGAATTGCCATTTGGCGGCGTCAAGAATTCCGGTTACGGTCGGGAACTTGGCGATTTGGGGCTGTTTACATTTGTTAATGAACAAACCGTTACGCGGGCACTGCGCAAGTAATTGTTATTTCCATGTGTGCTAGGCGGTCATTGCTGCCGTGGCAAATTGAACCAAAGGAGCTTTTGAAAAATTCCAGAAAACGCCATCGCGCTGTTGTTGCGATGGCGTTTTTGCTTGTGAACATGGGCCGGATTCGGATCCACAACGTGTGAAAGTCAGCATGAAAGTTAAAAAGTCAAAAATTGGAACCGTTTTCATGACAGTGGTGTGTTAATATTTTTGACAATAATAGTATTATATAAATGTATTGTGTGTGTAAGAATTTAAATATTTATAAAAGTAAGTCCTTTGAAAGATTGGTCTAGTGGCTTTCACAGGACTTTCGTTGCCTTTGGCAGGAGAGCATATAATCACATTTTTAGATATTTTTGACTGTATTTGCCCTTTTACTGACGGAGGAACTTTTCAAATGAGCAGTGGTTGTGCATGAATTATTTCATCAACTTTTTCAAGTCAATAGCCAGGTAGCCATGTGCAGCTTGATCCGGAAAGGAGATGGTGCCACGGGGGAACTGCTTTAAGAAAATGGGTTGGAAACTAACCAATTGGGTTACTCAATTATTTTTGAGAGGATCTTGAGTATGAAAAAGGTAAAGAGAACGAATGTTTTGATGGAGAAGAAACGATACAAGATGTTCAAGTCGAAGAAAAAGTGGTTAATCGCACCACTCTTCTTCCTTGGCGTCGGGTTGGGAACAGCCTTCGAACCAAATGAAGTTAAAGCTGATGTTCAAACACCAAGCAGTTCCACCTATACTGAGGCTTCCTCATCAGGTGCCAGTAGCGGACAAAATAGCGCCAGTAGCAGCGCTGCAACAGATACACAAAGCAGTGCAACTAGCGCTAGTCAAAGCAAATCAAGTGTTGCTAGTACTGATAGCAGTAGTGCTGCGAGTGACAGCCAAAGCAGCAGCGTAGCGAGCGCCAGCCAAAGTAGTAACAGTGCCGCCAGCGCCAGCCAGGGCAGTAAGAGCGCCTCAAGCGCCAGTGCTTCAAGTAGCAGTGCAAGCAACGCCAGCGATGGCAGTGCCAGTCAAGGTAGCAGCAGTGCCGCCAGTGCCGGTAGCGCGAACAGCAGCAGTGCCAGTCTGGCTAGTGCCGCTGCGAGTGCTGCGAGTTCCGCTAGTGCATCAAGTGCCAGTTCATCAAGTTCAAGTTCATCAAGTTCAGATGCCAGCGCAAGCAGCGCCAATGCAGCAAAGGCCACACAGAGTGCACTTGCAGCAAGCTCGGCTGCAGCTACTTCCGGCTCTAGCGTTGACGTCAGCACGGCTTCTGATTTTAACACGGCCATGGCGAACTCGGCTGTCAGTGAGATTAACGTTCAGGCTGATTTCGTTGATGATGTATCGGGTGCTGATCGGCAAACATATGCTTATCGGCCGAACCTAGTTATTAATGGTAATGGCCACACAATTGATTTTCGTAAGCACTGGTACGAGCAAGATGCTACGGCTACTCAGAATGAAAGCCTTACGATCAATGACTTGACCATGTATGGTTACAGTTATTGGGGCCCGGTTACCATCATGGGGGTTAACCCTAACTCCGGGTATGATCATTCCGTGACCTTTAATAATGTCACATATACTGGTGCCCAGTTAATGTATGGCAGAACGACGAAGGTTTACATTAAGGGAAAGACAACGGTTAATTCCGTAAAATCCTACACCTCACCGTTTGATAATTCGACTCAGCTTGCACAGCCAGGTGATGGCAGTCAGCAAAACTTTGAAGTCAGCTATATGGAAGTCGAAGCCGGCGCTACTTACACAGGTACTACTTATAGTGGGACGGCCGTTCAAGTTCACAATGGTGGCTCGTTTATTGTCGATAAAGGTGCGACCGTTGATCTGCAAAGAACAAGTGCGACTGGTGCCAATGAAGACGGCTTTAATGCACTGATTTATACAAGTGGATCGGTTGAGTTTAAAGAAGGATCGAAGGTTACTCTTAATAAGAATAAGCTTGAAGAAGATAACTTCTCACCGATTTATATCGACAATGGCGCTAATTTAACGGTCGACAAAGACGCAGTTGTTAATATTGATGGTGCAGCTGGCAATACTCCGGTTAGGATTACCGGCAGTGGTACAGTCAACCTCAATGAAGGTTCATCAATGACCATTAACCAAACCGGGGACACGTTCGGCACTAATGGTGTCATTAATATCACTGGCACTGGTGGCTTTTATGTTGCGAGTGGTAGCACCCTTGCCGTTAATGTGACGGACACAGGTGCAGCTTCGATTAATGTCATCAAGACGACCGGTAGTAGCCAGTTGAGCTTTGCCCAGGATGCAACTGCCAAGCTGACGGTTAATGGTGGCACAGGTATTGCCCATGTGCTTAACATTGGCAATAACTCGAAGATTAATATTTATATGCCAAAGTCAATTCTTTTCAGTATTGACGGTAATACGAATAGTGCTTCCAGTATCTTCGATGTTACTGGCAGTGGTACGTTAACCGCCCAGTATGTCAAGATTAACCCTGACAATGGTAAGAGTCCTTTTGGTCCGTATAAGTCCGTTTCTTATACATTGAAAAATGACGGTTCTACGTCAGCAACGGCAACGGTTCAAGGTTTAACTGAAGCTTCCGAAACTTCAGGCAAAGATCTTGCTGATGATTTTGCAACTGATACTAGCCTGGAATTCGTAACAGCTGCAGACAATTTTGTCACCGTTGATCCAGTCACTGACGAAACGACAACCCTCACAGGTAAAACCGGTGCGGATGGTTATGTAACGATTACCGGATTAGACGGGATTCCTGATGGCACTCTGACGGCAAACTCATATGATTCGACTAAGTATTTGGTACAAGCCGATGACAATGGGAACTGGAGTTATAAACTTCCTGATGGCGTTAAATTAACACCGAATACCTCCTTTAAAGTGGTTTCAAGCGATGCCTTTATCGTTAAAACCGCAACAGTGGTTGTTAATGATGCCGAAACACCAAAACAGGCTTCTAGTGCTGCCGATAGTTCAAAGAAGACCGGTAGTGCCGCTGATGCAACGGATTCACAGGCCGCTGTGACAAACAGTGCTGCCAGTGCTGCAGCAAGTTATGCGAGTGAAGCTGCGGCGATTGCCAAGAGTCAGGCTTCCAATGCGACGATTCAGTCACTGGCAAGCGATGCCCAAAAGCAGGCAAGCTTAGCATCTGATGCTAAAGTCGCGGCCGGCAAGAGCTCAAGTGCCGCCGCTGCGGCAGCAAGTACTGCAGCCAGCGCTGCCATTGAAGCTTCATCCGCTGCTGCTGCTGTAGCCAGTGACGATGCCTTAGCAAGTTCTGCCGCTGCCGCGTATGATTCTTACGCAGCGGAAGCAAATGCTGCTTCTGCAGTTAATGATTCTGCGGGTTATGCAACGGCATCAACCGCTGCTGCATCTGCTGCTAGTCAGATGAACAATTCATTGTCGGATGCTCAATCAGCTGCAAAAATTGCTGCAAGCGATGCAGCAGTTGCAAGTAACGCTGTCAGTGCTGCGGTTGAAGCTCAGAGTGAAGCTACAACACAAGCGGCTGCTGCATCAGCTGCAAGCAGTCAGGCACTTGAGGATCTGAATAAGATTAAGGCGGCAGTGAATAGTGACGCTAATGGTGCCAGTTCCAGTGCCAGTGAGGCTAATATTGCTTCAACTGCCACCTCGAGTTATGCAAGTGCCGCAAACTCCAGTGCTAGTGAAGCCGGTTCTTATGCATCTCAAGCAAGTTCGAGTGCCAGTGACGCAGCCGGTCAGGCAAGCACGGCTGATCAGCATGCAAGTACCGCTGCATCGGCCGCTTCCGAATATCCGAACGATAGTGGAATCCAGTCATATGCCAGTGCAGCTGCCAGCGATGCCTCTGAGGCGGATAGCAACGCAAGCATGGCACATAGTGCTGCTGCTTCCGGTGCGGCTGCTGCCAGTGATGCCAGCGACCAAGCCAAGACAGCCGATAGTGCCGATGCCGTAGCCAGTGGTGCCGCCAAGGCGGCCAATAGTGCGGCCGATGCTGCCAAAAGTGCCGCAAAGACCGGCGACAGTAAAGCTGCCGCTAGTTACTCCAACGCTGCCAGTGTTGCCGCAAGTAACGCCAAACAAGCTGAAAGTCAAGCTAAGGCAGCCGCAAGTGCTGCCGCGTCAGATGCCGCAACTGCATCAGATGCTGCCAGTGCTGCCGCTGGCTATGACAAAGCTGCCAGTGATGCCAACGCTGCCGCAAGCAGCGCCGCAGATGCTGCTTCTAGTGCTGCCGCAGCCAAGCACAATCCAAGTTCCAGCGCCAGTGAGGCTGATATTGCTTCGACTGCAACGTCCAGTTATGCAAGTGCTGCAAACTCCAGTGCCAGTGAAGCCGGATCCTATGCATCGCAGGCCGGTTCGAGTGCCAGTGACGCTGCCGGACAAGCCAGCACAGCTGACCAACATGCAAGTACCGCTGCATCAGCTGCTTCCGAATATCCAAATGATAGTGGAATCCAGTCATACGCCAGTGCTGCCGCTAGCGACGCTTCTGAGGCAGATAGTAATGCAAGCATGGCACATAGTGCCGCTGCTTCCGGTGCGGCTGCTGCCAGTGATGCCAGCGACCAAGCCAAGACAGCCGATAGTGCCGACGCCGTAGCCAGTGATGCCGCCAAGGCTGCTAATAGCAACGCCGATAAGGCCACCAGTGCTGCAAAGGCCGGTGACAGCAAGGCTGCTACTAGTTACTCCAACGCTGCCAGTGCTGCCGCAAGCAGCGCCAAGCAGGCTGAAAGCCAAGCTAAGGCCGCGGCAAGTGCTGCCGCATCAGATGCTGCAACGGCATCAGATGCCGCCAGTGCTGCCGCTGGCTATGACAAAGCTGCCAGTGCTGCCAACGCTGCCGCAAGCAGCGCCGCAGATGCTGCTTCTAGTGCTGCCGCAGCCAAGCACAATCCAAGTTCCAGCGCCAGTGAGGCTGATATTGCTTCGACTGCAACGTCCAGTTATGCGAGTGCCGCGAACTCCAGTGCCAGTGAAGCCGGTTCTTATGCATCACAGGCAGGTTCCAGTGCCAGTGACGCCGCCGGTCAGGCAAGCACAGCTGACCAGCATGCAAGTACCGCTGCATCAGCTGCCTCCGAGTATCCGAAGGATAGCGGGATCCAGTCATATGCTAGTGCGGCTGCCAGTGATGCCTCTGAAGCGGACAGCAATGCAAGCATGGCACATAGTGCCGCTGCTTCCGGTGCGGCGGCTGCCAGCGATGCCAGCGATCAAGCCAAGACAGCCGATAGTGCCGATGCCGTAGCCAGTGATGCCGCCAAGGCTGCTAATAGCAACGCCGATAAGGCCACTAGTGCCGCAAAGGCCGGTGACAGCAAGGCTGCTACTAGTTATTCCAACGCTGCCAGCGCTGCAGCAAGCAACGCTAAGCAGGCTGAAAGCCAAGCTAAGGCAGCGGCAAGTGCTGCTGCGTCAGATGCCGCAACGGCATCAGATGCTGCTAAAGCCGCCGCTGGTTATGACAAAGCTGCCAGTGATGCCAATGCTGCCGCAAGTAGTGCTGCCAGTGCTGCTTCCAGTGCCGCATCTGTAAAGAGTGACGCCAGTGGCGCTGACCAGGCTTCAACCGCAACCTCTAGCTATGCGAGTGCCGCAAACTCCAGTGCTAGTGAAGCCGCTTCCTATGCATCACAGGCAAGTTCCAGTGCCAGTGATGCAGCTGGTCAGGCAAGCACGGCTGATCAGCATGCAAGTACCGCTGCATCGGCTGCTTCCGAATATCCGAACGATAGTGGGATCCAGTCATATGCCAGTGCCGCTGCCAGTGATGCTTCTGAGGCGGATAGCAACGCAAGCATGGCACATAGTGCCGCTGCTTCCGGTGCGGCTGCTGCCAGTGATGCCAGTGACCAAGCTAAGACAGCCGATAGTGCGGATGCCGTAGCCAGTGATGCTGCCAAGGCTGCTAATAGTAATGCCGATGCTGCAACTAGTGCTGCAAAAGCTGGCGACAGCAAGGCTGCTGCTAGTTACTCCAACGCTGCCAGCGCTGCTGCAAGCAACGCCAAGCAGGCTGAAAGTCAGGCTAAGGCAGCCGCCAGTGCTGCCGCATCAGATGCCGCAACGGCATCTGATGCTGCCAGTGCTGCAGCCGGTTATGACAAAGCTGCCAGTGATGCCAATGCTGCTGCAAGCAGCGCCGCAGATGCTGCCGCAAGTGCCGCAGCAAAGCACAATCCAAGTTCCAGTGCGAGTGAGGCTGATATTGCTTCGACTGCAACATCTAGCTATGCGAGTGCCGCAAACTCCAGTGCTAGTGAAGCCGGTTCTTATGCATCACAGGCAAGTTCCAGTGCCAGTGACGCTGCCGGTCAGGCAAGCACAGCTGACCAGCATGCAAGTACCGCTGCATCAGCTGCTTCCGAATATCCAAATGATAGTGGAATCCAGTCATACGCCAGTGCTGCCGCTAGCGACGCTTCTGAGGCAGATAGTAATGCAAGCATGGCACATAGTGCCGCTGCTTCCGGTGCGGCTGCTGCCAGTGATGCCAGTGACCAAGCTAAGACAGCCGATAGTGCCGACGCCGTAGCCAGTGATGCCGCCAAGGCTGCTAATAGCAACGCCGATAAGGCCACCAGTGCTGCAAAGGCCGGTGACAGCAAGGCTGCTGCTAGTTACTCCAACGCTGCCAGTGCTGCAGCAAGCACCGCCAAGCAGGCTGAAAGTCAAGCTAAGGCCGCGGCAAGTGCTGCTGCGTCAGATGCCGCAACGGCGTCGGATGCCGCCAGTGCTGCAGCCGGTTATGACAAAGCCGCCAGTGACGCTAACGCTGCCGCAAGCAGTGCTGCCAGTGCTGCTTCCAGTGCTGCGGCGGCCAAGAGTGATGCTAGTGGTGCCAGTTCAAGTGCTAGTGAAGCTAATATTGCTTCGACTGCAACATCCAGCTATGCAAGTGCCGCAAACTCCAGTGCCAGTGAAGCCGGTTCCTATGCATCACAGGCAGGTTCCAGTGCCAGTGACGCTGCCGGACAAGCCAGCACGGCTGACCAGCATGCAAGCACCGCTGCATCAGCTGCTTCCGAATATCCAAACGATAGTGGAATCCAGTCATATGCCAGTGCCGCTGCCAGTGATGCTTCTGAGGCGGATAGCAACGCAAGCATGGCACATAGTGCCGCTGCTTCCGGTGCGGCTGCTGCCAGTGATGCCAGTGACCAAGCCAAGACAGCCGATAGTGCGGATGCCGTAGCCAGTGATGCAGCCAAGGCCGCTAACAGCAACGCCGATAAGGCCGCAAGTGCCGCAAAAGCCGGCGACAGCAAAGCTGCTGCTAGTTACTCCAACGCCGCCAGTGCTGAAGCAAGCAGCGCCAAGCAGGCTGAAAGCCAAGCTAAGGCCGCGGCAAGTGCTGCCGCATCAGATGCCGCAACGGCGTCAGATGCCGCCAGTGCTGCCGCCGGTTATGACAAAGCTGCCAGTGATGCCAATGCTGCTGCAAGCAGCGCTGCAGATGCTGCCGCCAGTGCCGCAGCAAAGCACAATCCAAGTTCCAGTGCCAGTGAGGCTGATATTGCTTCGACTGCAACATCCAGCTATGCAAGTGCCGCAAACTCCAGTGCCAGTGAAGCCGGTTCTTATGCATCACAGGCAAGTTCCAGTGCCAGTGACGCAGCTGGTCAAGCAAGCACGGCTGATAAGAATGCAAGCACAGCTGCATCAGCTGCTTCCGAATATCCGAACGATAGCGGGATCCAGTCATATGCCAGTGCTGCCGCTAGCGACGCTTCTGAGGCGGATAGCAACGCAAGCATGGCACATAGTGCCGCTGCTTCTGGTGCGGCTGCTGCCAGTGATGCCAGCGATCAAGCTAAGACGGCTGATAGTGCCGATGCCGTAGCCAGTGATGCAGCCAAGGCCGCTAACAGCAACGCCGATAAGGCCACTAGTGCCGCAAAGGCCGGTGACAGCAAGGCTGCTGCTAGTTACTCCAACGCTGCCAGCGCTGCTGCAAGCACCGCCAAGCAGGCTGAAAGTCAGGCTAAGGCAGCCGCCAGTGCTGCCGCGTCAGATGCCGCAACAGCATCAGATGCTGCCAGTGCTGCAGCCGGTTATGACAAAGCTGCCAGTGATGCCAACGATGCCGCAAGCAGTGCGGCAAGTGCCGCGTCTAGTGCTGCCGCAGCCAAGAGCGATGCCAGTGGTGCTAGCTCCAGTGCCAGTGGGGCAAGTTCCAGTGCGAGTGAGGCTAATACAGCTTCGACCGCAACTTCTGGTTATGCTAGCGCTGCAAATTCCAGTGCCAGTGAAGCCGGTTCTTATGCATCACAGGCAAGTTCCAGTGCCAGTGACGCAGCTGGTCAGGCAAGCACAGCTGACCAGCATGCAAGCACGGCTGCATCAGATGCTGCCAAGTATCCGAAGGATAGCGGAATCCAGTCATATGCCAGTGCTGCTGCCAGCGATGCTTCTGAAGCGGATAGTAATGCAAGCATGGCACATAGTGCCGCTGCTTCCGGTGCGGCTGCTGCCAGTGATGCCAGCGACCAAGCCAAGACGGCCGATAGTGCCGACGCCGTAGCCAGTGATGCCGCCAAGGCCGCTAACAGCAACGCCGATAAGGCCGCAAGTGCCGCAAAAGCCGGCGACAGCAAAGCTGCTGCTAGTTACTCCAACGCCGCCAGTGCTGAAGCAAGCAGCGCCAAGCAGGCTGAAAGCCAAGCTAAGGCCGCGGCAAGTGCTGCCGCATCAGATGCCGCAATGGCATCAGATGCCGCCAGTGCTGCAGCCGGTTATGACAAAGCTGCTAGTGATGCCAATGCTGCCGCAAGCAGCGCCGCAGATGCTGCTTCCAGTGCCGCAGCTAAGCACAATCCAAGTTCCAGTGCCAGTGAAGCCGATATTGCTTCGACTGCAACATCTAGCTATGCAAGTGCCGCAAACTCCAGTGCTAGTGAAGCCGGATCCTATGCATCGCAGGCAAGTTCCAGTGCCAGTGACGCTGCCGGACAAGCCAGCACGGCTGACCAGCATGCAAGCACCGCTGCATCAGCTGCTTCCAAGTATCCTAAGGATAGCGGAATCCAGTCATATGCCAGTGCCGCAGCCAGTGATGCTTCTGAAGCGGATAGTAATGCAAGCATGGCACATAGTGCCGCTGCTTCCGGTGCGGCTGCTGCCAGTGACGCCAGCGACCAAGCCAAGGCAGCTGATAGTGCCGACGCCGTCGCCAGTGACGCAGCCAAGGCTGCTAACAGCAACGCCGATAAGGCCGCAAGTGCCGCAAAAGCCGGCGACAGCAAAGCTGCTGCTAGTTACTCCAACGCTGCCAGTGCTGCTGCAAGCAGCGCCAAGCAGGCTGAAAGTCAGGCTAAGGCAGCCGCCAGTGCTGCCGCATCAGATGCCGCAACGGCATCTGATGCTGCCAGTGACGCCGCCGGTTATGACAAAGCTGCCAGTGATGCCAACGCTGCCGCAAGCAGTGCTGCCAGTGCTGCTTCCAGTGCTGCCGCAGCGAAGTCCGATGCTAGTGGTGCCAGCTCCAGCGCCAGTGGTGCCAGTTCAAGTGCTAGTGAAGCTAACGGTGCCTCAACTGCCACCTCAAGCTATGCGAGTGCTGCAAACTCCAGTGCGAGTGAAGCCGGTTCTTATGCATCACAAGCAAGTTCCAGTGCCAGTGACGCAGCCGGTCAGGCAAGCACAGCTGACCAGCATGCAAGCACGGCTGCATCAGATGCTGCCAAGTATCCGAAGGATAGCGGAATCCAGTCATATGCCAGTGCGGCAGCCAGCGATGCTTCTGAGGCGGATAGCAATGCAAGCATGGCACATAGTGCCGCTGCTTCCGGTGCGGCGGCTGCCAGCGATGCCAGCGACCAAGCCAAGACGGCCGATAGTGCCGATGCCGTAGCCAGTGCTGCAGCCAAGGCGGCCAATAGTGACGCCGATAAGGCCGCAAGTGCCGCAAAGGGCGGCGACAGTAAAGCTGCTGCTAGTTACTCCAACGCCGCAAGTGCTGAAGCAAGCAGCGCCAAACAGGCTGAAAGCCAAGCTAAGGCAGCCGCCAGTGCTGCCGCATCAGATGCCGCAACGGCGTCAGATGCCGCCAGTGCTGCAGCCGGTTATGACAAAGCTGCTAGTGATGCCAATGCTGCTGCAAGCAGTGCGGCAAGTGCTGCTTCCAGTGCTGCCGCAGCGAAGTCCGATGCAGCGAAGTCTGATGCTAGTGGTGCCAGCTCCAGTGCTAGTCAGGCTAGTGATGCATCATCGGAAGCTTCAGACTACGCAAGCAACGCAAGTTCCAGTGCTAGCGAAGCCAACTCTTATGCATCACAGGCAAGTTCTAGTGCCAGTGGCGCAAACAGTCAGGCAAGCAATGCCGCGAGTGATGCCAACAATGCTTCATCAGCTGCTTCCGAGTATCCAGATGATAGCGGAATCCAGTCTGATGCAAGTACGGCATCAAGTGCTGCAAGCATTGCAAGCAGCGCCGCAAGCCAGGCAACAAGTCAATCATCGATTGCTTCTTCAGCTGCCAGTGATGCAAACCACCAGGCAAGTATCGCTTCCAGCGCGGCATCAGCCGCAAGCAGTGCGGCAAGTACTGCAAGCAGCGCTGCCAGTGCTGCATCAAGCGCCGCCAACTCCGGTGACAGTAGTGCCGCAAGCAGTTACTCCAACGCCGCAAGCTCGGCCGCAAGCGATGCATCGAGTGCTGAGAGTCAGGCAAGCGATGCCGCCAGTGCTGCGGCTTCCGATGACTCGGTAGCTTCTAGCGCTGCGAGTGCTGCTAGTTCCTATAGCTCGGCCGCATCCGATGCGGCAAGTACCGCAAGCAGTGCCGCGAGTGCTGCTTCCAGTGCTGCCGCAGCGAAGTCCGATGCTGCGAAGTCTGATGCTAGTGGAGCCGGTTCAAGTGCTAGTCAGGCTAGTGATGCATCGTCGACAGCTTCAGACTACGCAAGCAACGCAAGTTCCAGTGCGAGTGAGGCCAGTTCTTATGCATCACAGGCAAGTTCTAGTGCCAGTGGCGCAAATAGCCAAGCAAGCAATGCCGCGAGTGATGCCAGCAATGCTTCATCAGCTGCTTCCGAGTATCCAGATGATAGCGGAATCCAGTCTGATGCAAGTACGGCATCAAGTGCTGCAAGCCAAGCAAGCAGTGCCGCAAGCCAGGCAACGAGTCAGTCATCGATTGCTTCCTCTGCTGCCAGTGATGCAAAGAGCCAAGCAAGTATCGCTTCCAGCGCGGCCTCAACCGCAAGTAGTGCCGCAAGCATTGCAAGCAGCGCTGCCAGTGCTGCATCAAGCGCCGCCAACTCCGGTAACAGTAGTGCAGCAAGCAGTTACTCCAACGCCGCAAGCAATGCCGCAAGTGACGCATCAAATGCTGAGAGTCAGGCAAGCGATGCCGCGAGTGCTGCAGCTTCCGATGATTCGGTAGCTTCCAGCGCCGCCAGTGCTGCTAGTTCCTATAGCTCAGCAGCATCCAGTGCGGCAAGCACCGCAAGCAGTGCCGCGAGCGCTGCCTCCAGTGCTGCCGCAGCCAAGAGTGGTGCTAGTTCCAGTGCTAGTGGTGCCAGCTCCAGTGCTAGTCAAGCCAGTGATGCATCATCGACAGCTTCAGATTACGCAAGCAATGCCAGCTCCAGTGCTAGTGAGGCTAACTCCTATGCATCACAGGCAAGTTCCAGTGCCAGTGGTGCAAACAGCCAAGCAAGCAATGCCACGAGTGATGCCAACAATGCGTCATCAGCTGCTTCCGAGTATCCAAGTGATAGCGCGATCCAGTCTGATGCAAGCACGGCATCTAGTGCCGCAAGCGAAGCAAGCAGTGCCGCAAGTCAGGCAACAAGTCAATCATCGATTGCTTCTTCTGCTGCTAGTGACGCAAACCACCAGGCAAGTATCGCTTCCAGCGCGGCTTCTGCTGCAAGCAGTGCGGCAAGCATTGCAAGTAGCGCAGCCAGTGCTGCATCTAATGCTGCCAATTCCGGTAACAGTAGTGCAGCAAGCAGTTACTCCAACGCCGCAGCTTCAGCTGCAAGTGCTGCAACGAGTGCTGAAAATGCCGCAAGCGATGCTGCAAGTGCTGCAGCTTCCGATGATTCGGTAGCTTCCAATGCTGCGAGTGCTGCTAGTTCCTATAACGCGATAGCATCCAGTGCGGCAAGCACCGCAAGTAGCGCAGCCAGTGCTGCAGCCAGCGCGGCAGCAAGCCATCACAACTTACCTGATACCGGTGGCAATGGCTCAGATTCGAACTCATCGTCAGGTGCGGCCGGCAATGGTGGTAATGGTCCATCATCAGGCTCATCATCGAATGCAGCCGGTGGTAGTGGTACGCAGCCAGGAAACGGTGGCAATGGTGGCAACTCCGCTAATGGTGGAGGTTCATCATCGCAAACCGGAAATGGTAGCAGCAACACGTTGCCAACAACCGGTGGTACAACGGGTCAGACAGGTTCATCATCGGAAAACGGTAATAGTGGCAAACACACATTGCCGCAAACCGGTGAGGCAAGCGATCAAGATGCTCCTGTTCTCGGTCTGCTTATGGTCAGTCTGATGGGATTGTTCGGCCTTGCAGGAACCAGACGTCGCAAGGATGACAAAACATCAAAGTAAAGCTGAGTAACGATGGTCGTTAAACACTGTTACGCGACTAAGCTTTGACACAAATAGAGAGTGGTGTGAGGAACGTTTACACGTTTCTTGCACCACTCTTTTTGCTTGGCATTAAAAAGAGGGCAGCCGAAATGGTTGTCCTCTTTTTTTAATTATTCTAGATGCCGATATGCGTAAAGGCGTTTATTATGACTTTGACGGCGCTGTCTCAATCGAATCAACTAACTTGACCCCCATGGTTTCCTGTCCCAAAAAGACGATGGCGACGATAGCGATGAGGATGGATGCGGTAAAAATGGCAAAGATGCTGGTGACTGACCAGTTGGCGCCTAACAGGTGGCCGACCAAAAGGGGACCAACGATACCGCCGATGCGGCCGATGCCGGCTGCCATGCCTGAGCCGCTGCTGCGGACGATGGTTGGGTATTGTTCCGGTGAGTAGGCGTAGAGGGCACCCCATGCACCGAGGTTGAAGAATGAGAGCAACATGCCGGCAGTTAATAGCATTGGCAGACTCGTTGCCATTCCGAAGGCCAGTGCACTGGCGGCAGTGCCGAGGAGAAACAGGCTTAAGACGAGCTTACGGCCCCATTTTTCGATTAACCATGCGGCTACAAAATAACCGGGCAATTGTGCTAACGTCATGATCAGCACATAACCAAAACTGTTGATGAGGCTGAAGCCTTTGAGGACCATCACGCTTGGTAGCCACAGGAACATGCCGTAATAGGAGAAGACGACCATGAACCAGACGATCCACAACATGATGGTTGAGCGCACGTAAGGCGGGTGCCAGAGTGTCGTGAGCGTTTTGATCAAGCCTGGTCGGGCTACTTTTTTGAAGGCGCGTGATTCGTTGATGCCTTCGCGGAAGTAGAAAGCGTATAGGCCGGCTAAACCAGTTGCAAAAACGGCCACGCGCCAGCCCCAGACCGGCATGATGAAGTAAGAGATAATGGCTGCTAGTAACCAGCCGGCCGCCCAGAAGCTTTCTAACAATACAACGCTGCGGCCGCGTTTTTCGACCGGCACACTTTCGGAGACCAGCGTAGAAGCCACTGGCAGCTCGCCGCCCAACCCAGCGCCGATGATAAAGCGTAAAACAAGAAAAATACCATAACCTGTTGCAAAAGCGGAAATGCCGCTTCCAATTGAAAAGACCAAAAGTGTGAGAATGAGAATGGCTTTGCGGCCAAAACGATCGGCCATCATTCCGAACAAAATGGCGCCAACCGCCATACCGATCGAACTGACGCTGCCGATCCACCCCATTTCAACAGTACTTAGTTGCCATTCCTTATGCAAGGCTGCGATAACGAAACTCAGCATCCCCACATCCATCGCGTCAAATAGCCAGGCAATGCCAATGCCGACGATCAACCGCGCATGACTCGGTGCTTTCTTTGTCATTTGTCTCCTCCTTGATGAATTCCTCACAAGTTGGGTGTCTTGACACCCGTTTGCATGATCTTAATTTCATCAAAAAAGCGGGTTGCTGTCAATAAGAATTTTCATGAGATGCATCACAAGCGGATAAGACCTCAATGATTTCAAGTGTTTAGAAAGCAAAATAATTTTCAAAACTTGTATCAACTTTGGGGAATGAACGATGCTGCATGTTAAGATGGAACAACATAGCAAAAAGCGAGGAAGGCAAAGTTTTATGAAGAAAATCACAGAATGGTATTACGGCATTTCACTTAAGGATCGCTTCAAGCAACGAACTTATGACGCGATCATGGGCCGCAACATGCTGACAGCAGAGTTAATGCTGCTGATTGCCAGTGCGACAGCCATTTTTATTGATGCCAATAGTTTAAAGATGATTACAGCAAGCACATGGATTCTGTTGCTGGTGACGGTGGTCATTGGTTTGATGAACACGGTCAGCTTACATTACTACCGACTGCAGGTGATTGAAGTTGACACCCCTGAAGCTTATCACCAGTACGTTTGGCTGGCAGTTGCCCGTGGCGTTTTGTCTGCGCTGATGCTGGCGGTGGCGATTTTTGCGATTGAAATGGCTTATGAAGCCGCGATGGACATGAACCCGCTACCGCAATATTACCTGACGAATCATTTCTGGATCGGCGTGATGTTGCCAATCGCGTACGGCATTTGCCGGTTTGGCTACGGGTTCCTGCATTTGCATGGTACTTGGGATCATAAAAAGGATACTGAGGACAATGATTAATTGGCAGCCAGGGGCGGGGCGAAGAGTCACGCCAGCGGAATTGCAACCTTTGTTAAAAGGCGAAGATCAATGGACGAAGCAGCTTTTTGGTAACAAAGCAGCAATCATCCGTGGCTTTCCTCAAGCGGGTCCTCTACAATATGCGGTGGCTGTGTGGCAAAATACTTATCATAAGCGTGCGCTCTATTTCAATGTGGTCGGCCGAAACATCCGGTTAGCTGAGCTGATCCCAATGCTTAAGCAATTAGCGGGTCAACACGATCGGTTGCAATTTAGCAGCTATGATTTTTCGTCAGATATTACGCAACAATTGCGTCAGGCAGGTTTTCAGGTCATTCGCCACACCGCCATGGGCACTTATCGAACGTTGCAACCGACAGCGACGATCCGCGGCATTAAATCACGTTCTCAATTAACGGCAACTCAGTGGCAGGCTGTGGTTCAGCTAAGCTATCAAAAATACGTAAGTGCACACACAGTTAATCCCGCTACGATGACGCAAGCTCAATTTGAGAAGGAGTTGAGTGATGCCGATTCGCAGCAGCCCGGTTTTTGGGTTGTAGGCAATAGGGTCCGGGCTTATGCGTTCTGGTTTGAAGATGAGCCTGGTGAATTGACAAGTGCCTGGCTCGGCGGGGTCAAGCAAGCTGATACCTTACGACTGATGCAGGCCGTTTTACCGCTGGTTCAGGCAAATTATCGAGTGGTTAACGGTGAATTTGATGATACCGATCCGCATGCATGGGCAGTCTACCGCCGATTAGCGATCCCTGATCCGCATCCTCTTGTTACATGGCAGCTAATGTTGCGCTAGTATTTGTTGGCACTGAAAAGCAGACACATTAAAAAGACGCTGGGTCATAATTTACATTGGCAATATAAAAACGAACACACACGCCTGGGCATAGAAAATCCCTCCATGATCATCAGATGAATTATGATATTTCATCTGACAACCATAAAGGGATTATCGCACGCAAAACAGTAACTGCGAGTATGTTCGTTCTTTGTTTTCCCTAGAATAATTTGTTAGTATATCGAGATGATAGTGCCAAAGCGGAGCAATCGTAGGCCAGAGGGGGCTCAGTGGTGAGATTGTACTAGCCGGGCGATCTTCCCGGCGTAGTACAAGGCCGAGCTTTGAGACTCAGCCGGGTTTGCTGAGGCTCAAAGTCGTGCCCACCACGTTCCAGCCCCAGCTGGCCGGAGATTGCGGAGTTTGGCACGGCAAGGAACTTATTGCCTTTGCCACACTAAGCGATTATTCCTGCTGCTGCGGCCGGCTGGACCAGATGTGCGGAATGAAGGTCCAGACCATCACAAGATCAAGCGCCAGGCACAAAGCGGTGAAAATGAAAACGCCGTTGTAGTCGAAAATATTGGAGATAAAACCACCAGCCAGTGATCCGGCCATGGAACCAAATGCCTGAGCGCTTTGATTCCAACTGAAAACCGTTCCGGTATAGCTCACTGGTGTCAGTTTGGAAAGCAGGGTCTGGATGGTCGGGAAAAGGGCGCCATCCGAGACGCCGATCATGAGCCGGAGAAAGCCTAGTGCCCAGATGCTGCCGACAATGCCTTGAGGGATGTACATGATGACGGCAAAGATCAGGCCACTGACCAGAATTTTACCGGAACCGATGCGATCACCTAACTGACCTAAACGCGGGGCCGCCATCAAATTCGAAATCCCGGGCAGTGCCGCGATAATGCCGGCGACAACCGTGATTGGCCCAACGTTGTGCATTAATTCTTTGACATAAAGACTGATAATCGGGTAGATCGACATGTTGCCCAGCTGAATGATCGCGGTTGAGATGAGGAGCACCATAATCGCTTTAGGGTTGCTGACTTGGGTAAGCAGCCCCGGCCGTTTTTCCTTTTTCAACAGGCGCGGATCAGGCGTATAGTGTTCGTGAACCATCGTGAGACTTAGAACAAACACGATCAGCAGCAACGCGCCGGTGATGATGAAGGTCAGCCGAATCGAGAATGTCTGGGCGAGAAAACCGCCGAGAATCGGACCGATTAAATTACCGGAAACATAACCGGTTGTGAGAATGCCAATCGCCGTTCCGCTTTTGGCTTTCGGGGTTTCGGTTGCAATTAACGCGCTGGCATTAGGAATATAGCCTGCCGCCAGTCCTTGCAGAAAACGCAGCGCGATTAACGCGTAGACATTGTGCACGAATCCGCAGGCGCCAATGATAATTGCCATGCCAAAACTGGAACGTAATAACATGAGCTTACGGCCGCGGCGATCAGCCAATCGGCCCCAAAGCGGACTGACAATGGCAACGACCATAAAAGTAACCCCAAAAGTAATACCGGAATAAATACTGAGTTGGCCTTTCGTAAAATCGCCGAGTTGGTCGACATATAATGAAATAAACGGTGAGACTTCACTGAAGCCCATGCCGGCGATGAAGGTACCAAGCCATAAGACAGCCAGATTTTGCTGCCATGGTTCGAGACTTTTAAGTTTACTTGGCAAAATCGCCAACTTCCTTTCAGAAAAAATAGTTACCTAATTAATATAACGCAATCAAAAAAGGGATACAATCAGCAAGCAGACTGAAAATCGAACCTGAAAACGCAAATGAACGCCAAATAATTTTGACATGGCTTGGCGACCATGGTATTCTACTCGTTGTGATTAGTCACTCTGCCTAAGACTCAGGGGGCGTAAAAGCCTTAATCATCCTGCCGAGGTGGTATCGGAAACATAAGATACCTCTATGTCTTGGTAGGCATGGAGTTTTTTTATTGCTAAAAACTTCAACCAAACTAATGGAGGTGAAAAACATGAGTGAACAAGCTATCGCAAAAAAAGCTGAACTCGTTAAGACGATTTCTGAACAATTCAAGAATGCTACCAGTGCTGTCGTTGTTGACTATCTGGGCTTAACAGTTGAGCAAGTAACCGCATTACGTAAGGAACTGCGCGAGGCCGGTGTTAAGATGGAAGTCCTGAAGAACACCTACCTGCGTCGTGCCGCTGATGCCAACGGTTACGAAGCATTGGACGATGTTTTCAAGGGCCCTACAGCCGTTGCCTTCTCCAATGACGATCCTGTTGCTCCGGCACGCATCATGGCCAAGTACGCTGACCAATTTGATGCATTGCAGATCAAGGGCGGCATCATCGAAAATAAAGTTGCTTCTTTGGACACCATTATGGAAATGGCCAAGATGCCAGATCGCGAAGGTCTGTTGTCGCAACTTGCTTCTGTCTTGCAGGCACCTGTCCGCGACTTTGCACTTGTTGTTAAAGCAGTTGCAGAAGCCAAAGACGAAGAACCTGCTGCATAATATGACGTTACAAACTATTTAAAAAAACGGAGGAAACAAACATGGCTTTAGATGTAGATGGCATCATTGCACAACTTAAAGATGCTTCCATTTTGGAACTCAATGACTTAGTTAAGTCAATCGAAGATGAATTCGGTGTTAAGGCAGCTGCTCCTGTTGCTGCCGGTGCCGCTGCTGGTGGCGACGCTGCAGCCACCAAGGATACCTATGACGTTGAATTGACCGAAGCCGGCCAAGAAAAGGTTAAGGTTATCAAGGCTGTTCGTGAAATCACTGGCCAAGGTCTGAAGGATGCCAAGGGTCTGGTTGACGCCGCTCCTAAGGTTATCAAGGAAGGCTTGTCCGAAGACGACGCTAACAAGATCAAGGAACAGCTTGAAGAAGTTGGCGCAACGGTAACTTTGAAATAATTAAGTTTCATTTTCAAAAAGGCACCCCGCTCAACACAGTCGTTAAGGCTGTGGTTGAGCGGGGTGCTTTTTTGATGTGTATAAATTGATTGGGTTTGTGGAATCGATACCATAAGTCTCGAAGCAAAAGAACCCTGCTTTAACAGGATCCATATGAAACTAATCCTTCGCGACATTTTGCTTGTAACTATCCAGCGCGTCTGACAGATCTTTATCTTTGATCGTCACGTGCTGGTCTTTCAACACCTGACTAATCACCCGCTGCATGACGCTAGAATTGCGCGACCATTTTGCGTAAACACTGGCTGTCAGCGCTTTTTTGTTGCTTTCAAAAGAGCCTTTAGCCGGATGGTTGACCATCTTAATAACTTCATAGCCGTTGGTTACTTTAACCGGTGATTGGGTATAATCGCCATTTTTTAACTTGTATGCTGCGTCTTTAAAGGTCGAATCGAAACTTTTGCTGCTGGCTTCAAAGCTGGTTTTCCCGCCGTTGTCTTTGGTTGCGGTATCGATTGAATATGTTTTGGCTAATGTCGTGAAATCTTTACCAGCTGCTAAATCGCTGATGACTTGCTTGGCCGTCGCTTCATCGCTGGTCAAAATATGTTGAACGGTGACTTTGGGTTGATAGGTTTTCCACGCTTCTTTAAGTTGGCTGTTGGTGACTTTCTTAAGCTTTTTAAGTGCGACTTCGCTTAACAGGTTGGTACGAATGCTTTGCCGAAAGCTGGCTTTGCTGAAGCCGTTCTGGGTTAAGAAGCTGGTGAAGTTTTCACCGTATTGATTTTTATAGCTGTCATAAGTGGTGTTGACGGCTTTGGTACTGACGGATTTGCCGTATGCATGGTCTAGTGCGCGGTAAATCAATAAGTTCGCCAGAACTGTTTTGGTTGTGGGTGATTGTTTGAGTTCTTTGTATAAACTCGCCTGGGTAACCTGGCCACCTGAATAAGTTGCAACAGTCGGATCATCCGCCTGTTTGGTTTGGCATCCGGTTAGTAGCACGAGTGATGCGGCCATCGTGGCTAACAAGCCTTGAACGCGCAGTTTATTTTTCATTTCATTGATCCCCCTATGACAAGCTAACGGCATAACGTGGCTACATTTTAACGTTTAAAATTAAAAAATTCAATATATTTCCTCATAATCACATAATCTAATTTTTGAATCGAAAAAATGAATTCTGATTCCTTGATGTGACAAAGATAGATGAAAATTTACAGATAAGAAAATTAAGTTAAGATTAAGAAAATTGTTGAAAGTCTTTTTTAATCGTATATAATCCTAACTATATCGAGCAGGGTTTTGATTGGTTGTGGAACTACCGGGAATTGGAGGGTATTGGATGCAAACGAAAAAGAAAGGGCTATCTATTCTCTTAGCCAGCACTGTTGCATTGGGCGCGCTGGCGGTTTTACCGGCCGGCGAGGTCCAGGCTAAGGCAGCTATCTCGCAACAGACCAAGGAAAAGTCACTTGCAAAGACCGTTGCGGCCGGACAAACGGCGACCGATACAACAAGCGCCGTCACGAATCAGGCCATTGCAACCCAGTTAGCGGCAAAAGGCATTGATTATCACAAGCTGAACAAGGTGCAACAGCAGGATACTTATGTGGATGTGATTGTTCAGATGAGTGCAGCACCTGCATCTGAAAATGGCACCTTGAAGACGGATTACTCCAGCACCGCCGAGATTCAACAAGAGACGAACAAGGTCATTGCCGCGCAAGCAAGCGTGAAAGCCGCGGTTGAACAGGTGACCCACCAGGCAGTCGGGGAAAGTTATGGCTATGTGGTCAATGGCTTTACCACGAAGGTCAGAGTGGCGGACATTCCGCAGTTGAAGCAAATTGCCGGTGTCAAAACCGTCACACTCGCCAAAGTTTATTATCCGACCGATGCCAAGGCCAATTCGATGGCGAATGTCCAGGCGGTTTGGTCCAATTACAAATACAAAGGTGAAGGAACCGTTGTTTCAGTCATCGATACTGGCATTGACCCGACGCACAAAGATATGCGGCTGAGTGATGACAAAAAGGCCAAACTGAAGCGCACGGATGTCGAACAATTTACCAAAACCGCCAAGCATGGCCGGTATTTTACCGACAAAGTGCCTTATGGGTTTAACTATGCGGATAACAATGACACCATTACCGATGATACCGTCGACGAGCAACACGGGATGCATGTGGCAGGGATCATCGGCGCAAATGGTACGGGAAGTGATCCGACCAAATCGGTTGTCGGCGTCGCTCCGGAATCGCAACTGCTGGCGATGAAGGTGTTCACGAATTCGGATACTTCCGCAACGACGGGATCATCGACGTTGGTTTCGGCAATTGAAGATTCGGCCAAATTAGGGGCGGATGTGTTGAACATGTCGCTTGGTTCGGTTTCCGGCAACCAAACGCTTGCAGATCCGGAAATTGCCGCGGTGCAAAATGCCAATGAATCCGGCACGGCGGCGGTTATTTCTGCCGGCAACTCCGGCACATCCGGCTCGGCAACCGAAGGCGTCAACAAAGATTATTATGGCTTGCAGGATAACGAAACGGTGGGCAGTCCCGGGACGGCGCGTGGCGCAACCACTGTGGCGTCGGCTGAGAATACCGATGTGATCGGTCAAAGCGCGACAATTACCGATGGCAGCGGTCTGAAACTCGGACCAGAGACGATTCAACTTTCAAGCAACGATTTTATCGATAGTTTTGACAAGAAGAAGTTCTACGTGGTGAAAGATGCCACTGGTAAACTCAGCATCGGCGGTGCCAGCGATTACACGGCCGACGCCAAAGGAAAGATTGCCATTGTCAAGCGCGGCGACATTGCATTCACCGACAAGCAAAAGTATGCCGAAGAAGCAGGCGCATCCGGCTTAATCATCGTCAACAATGATGGGACAGCTACTGCGCTAACCTCGATCAAACTCGATGCGACCTTCCCGACATTTGGTTTGTCCAGTGTCACCGGTCAGAAGCTGGTTGATTGGGTAACGACGCATCCGAATGATGAATTGGGTGTCAAAATCGGACTGGCCTTGTTACCTAACCAGAAATACAACGCTGATCGGATGTCAGACTTTACTTCCTATGGCCCGGTTTCTAATCTGGCCTTTAAGCCGGATATCACGGCGCCAGGCGGTAATATCTGGTCCACACAAAATAACAATGGTTACACTAACTTGTCTGGCACCTCGATGGCGTCGCCGTTCATCGCCGGCTCACAAGCCTTGTTGAAGCAAGCGCTCAATAACAAGGACAATCCGTTCTACGCTGACTACAAGAAGCTAAAAGGTACGGATTTGACCGATTTCCTTAAAACCATTGAAATGAACACCGCCCAGCCAGTCAATGACATCAATTACAACAACGTTATTGTCTCGCCGCGGCGGCAAGGGGCAGGGTTTGTCGATGTTAAGGCTGCCATCGATGCGCTGGAAAAGAACCCGTCGACGGTTGTTTCCGAAAATGGCTATCCGGCAGTTGAATTAAAAGATTTTACCAGCACCGACAAGACGTTCAAGCTGACCTTCACTAACCGCACCAAGCATGAGCTGACTTATCAAATGGACAGTAACGAAGATACCAATGCTGTCTATACTTCCGCGACCGATCTAAATTCCGGTGTGCTCTATGATAAAAAGATCAATGGTGCGGCGATTAAGCCGGATCGAGAAATCGTGGTCCCAGCAGGCCAGTCAGTTCAGGTGGGCTTCACGTTATCGTTGCCTAAATCTTTTGACCAACAGCAATTTGTCGAAGGTTTCCTGAATTTCAAAGGCAGTGACGGTTCACGATTGAATCTGCCATATATGGGCTTCTTTGGTGATTGGAATGATGGCAAGATTGTCGATAGCATTAACGGCCAGACTTATGCGCCTGCCAGTGGTAACTACGGGACCGTGCCTGTCATTACCAGTCGCAAAACAAAGAATCAGTTTATTGGCGGCCTGGTGAACGATGCTAATGGTAACCCGACGATTGATGAAAAGGCCATTGCTATCTCCAGTAGCAAGGATGCTATTTATAACGGAATTAGCATGCAGTATTATCTACTGCGCAACATCAGCAATGTTCAGGTTGACGTGTTAGATGGGCAAGGCAATAAGCTGACAACGCTTAGCAGCTCGACCAATCAGACGAAGACTTATTATGATGCGAATGCTGGTATGTACATTTATTATCAGGCGCCGACTTGGGATGGCACTTACTACGATCAGCGTGATGGCAACATTAAGACTGCTCAAGATGGAAGCTACACATATCGACTTTCAGGTGTTCCTGAAGGCGGCAACAAGCGGCAGACTTACGATGTGCCGTTCAAGCTTGACTCCAAAGCGCCGGATGTTCGCAACCTGTCGTTAACCTCCAAAAATGAAAACGGGAAAACGGCGTACTATCTTAAAGTCGAAGCCAAGGATGAGCTCAGTGGATTGGATGCAGCAAAGGATATCAAAACATCCATTAATGACGTCACCAATCTGGACGGGACGTTCACAACGACCGGCACGACTGCTGACGGTTACACACAACTCGAAGTGCCTTTGACGGATAAACAGGCGCAGGCTTTAGGCGAAGGTGATAATCAGGTTGAAGTTTACCTCACTGATAACGCATCGAACCCGACGTATCAATCGGCCGCGGTTCAGAAACCGGGATCAACGACCTTCAGTCTGATTGTCAATGGCGGCGGGTTACCGGATAAGATTTCAAGTACAACCGAGAACTATGAAGCGGGCAAGCAAGGCGGTAAGTATACCTTTAGTGGCACGTATCCTGCGCCGGTTTATGGCACCTACACCGATGCACAAGGCAAAAAGCATGACCTGACGACCTCGTATGATGCTGCAACTAATAGCTTCACCGCCTCTATGGCATTGACGGCGGATGATTATGTCACCAAGGTTGATCTGTATGGCGACAAGGCGCACACACAGTTGCTAAAGCATTTTGACACCGATGTTCGCCTGACCGCTCCGACTTTCAGCGACTTGAAGATCAACAATAACCAAGACCAGACCTCTGAAAGCACGGTTAAAGTCACCGGAACCGCCAGTGCGGATGCGAAGCAAGTCACGATCACGAACGGCAGCACCAAAACACCGGTAACGTTGGATAACAAGCATCAGTTCAGTGTCGACGTGCCGGTCAATTATGGTGACAACACGCTGAAAGTGACAGCTGAAGATGAAGACGGCAACACCACGGTTAAAGAGCAAAAGGTAAACTCGACCTATGACGCTGACGTGCTAAAGGATGCAGTGACCTTCGATGAAGGTGTTCACTTCGGGGCGAACGATCTGTCGAACATTAAGCAGGTCAAATACTATGATGCGAAGACCGGGATCGCGACCATCACCGGTAAAGTCAAGCATCCAACCACGACACTGCAGGTTGATGGGAAGCAAGTACCGATTAAGAATGATCTGACCTTCAGTTTCACGCTGAACTTAGGCACCGCGGGACAAAAACCGTTTGGCGTTGTTGTCGGCGATACGACCCAAAACAAGACTTTCCAAGAGGCTTTAACGTTCACTTTGGACGCGATCGCACCAACGTTGTCCTTGGATCAGCCAACCGACAAACCGGTTTACACGAATGATCCTAATTTCGGGATTACCGGAACAGCGACTGACAATGTGAATTACCTGGAACTTGCGATCAACGGCAGCAATGTTGCCAGTCAGTACGCCGATGTCGATATGAACAGCGGTAAACCGGGACATATGGCAATTGATCAGACTGTGAAACTGCTCGAAGGTAAAAATGTTTTAACCGTTGCGGTTACTGACAGTGGCAAGAATGTCACCACCAAGAAGCTGACGGTGTATTACGAACCAAAGAAAACCTTAGCTGCACCAACTGTCACGCCAAGTACGACCGATCCGGCTAAGCAGGTGACGTTGACCGCCAAAGCCGCAGCAACTGGTGAAACCGTTCAATACAGTGCGGATGACGGCAAGACGTATCAGGATCTTCCAGCAAATGGTCTAAATGTGACGGCTAATGGCACCTTTAAGTTTAAGGCCGTTGACTTGTATGGCAACGAATCGCCAGCGGTAGACTATGTTGTTAAGAATATCAAGACAGATGATCCGGCTCAGTTGCAGCAGGCGAAAACGGCCTTGCAGGATCTGATCGCCAAGGCAAAGACAACAGCCGCAACCGGCAAGTATCTCGACACTTCGGTTACAGCGCTAAATTCCGCGGTTGCGACGGCACAAACGGCGTTGGATCAAGCTGATGCAACGATCGACTCTCTGACAACTGCTACCAATCAGTTAACAACAGCGCTCAACCAGTTAACGCTTAAATTGCCAGCAGATCAACAGGATGCGCTGCTTAATAAACTACAGTCGGCTAAAGATGTTCTAGGAACAACGTTTGGTGGTCAGACAAATTCAGCAACCGGAATGACATTCAATGCCGAGTTAGACGCGTTGACTGCAGAAACCAAGGCCGGCACGAGCACCGCCGACCAACTTGATGCCAACTTCAATAAGATGTTGGATGCGGCCCTGACGCAATTGGCGAAAACAGTTAAAGACGGCACCCCGGCATCGGTTGGCGATACTAAGGACACTACCACTGGTCTGACTTGGTACGCAGAGATTGATTCCGCGTTGAAAGCTGGGACGACAGCAACCACTGACACACAGAAGATTGCTCAGTTACAAGGCTTGTTTGGCTTAAAGACCAAAATTGCTGCGGCGGTTGAGGCTGCTAAACAAGCTGGTGACAACGGTAGCAATTCGAATAACGGTGGCACAACTAACGGAGGCAGCGGCAGTAGCTCCAATAATGGTGGTTCAAGTGGCGGTGATACCGGCGGCGATTCGAACAACGGTGGCGCAACTAACGATGGCACCGGTAACGATTCGAATAATGGTGGTGGCGAAACGCCGAATCCAGGAACCGGAAAGGGCCAAACGCCAGGTGATGGCGGTGGCACGCCATCTGACACAAAACAACAACCATCGACACCAACCGGCGACGGGACGCAACCACTAGGAACGGCTGGGAAAGATGACACGACACCGCAACCACCGACATCAACTGGTCAAGGTGGTGGCACTTCCTCACACGGTACAAATCAGCAAGCATCCAAGAAAGACACCTTGCCGAAAACGGCCGAAGTCACTCAGACAGCCGGGTTGGCATTCCTCGGCGCTTTCATCACAAGCATCGTCGGGTTTCTTGGGGTTAATCGTCGGCGTAAAGAACATTAACGACGGGCACTGAGCTCAGTGATTCTCGATATTAACTGATCGTCACGAAGTTCAGGTTCGTGGTTCCATTTTCAACAAAAGCGGCACGCAATCAGGGTGGTCCCTGTCATTGCGTGCCGTTTTTGAATTGTTTTATATGCTGATGAGCGCTGACGAGTTAAGGTTAATCTCGAAGAATTAAATCCGACTGAATCACTGTTTGCGCGACTTCAGCACGTAATGCCAGCTTTAAAGCCGCTGCACCGATTGCTGTGACATGATGATCAATGGTACTCATGTTCAGCAGATGGCTGGAAAGCTGATTTTCCTGACCCATCAGTGGTGGGACCGGGAGATGGTGATCAACAAAATATTGGCGCACGCCAGCGGCAATATCATCCCCATTGCCGAGAATAAAATCGGGATGCTGCGGCGCCAATTCAGCGCCGGCGTGATAGCCATCCTGAAAGGTCCGCATTTGATAAACGACCAGCGAATGTGGGGGACGTTGCCCGAAAACGTCTACGTAGCTGTTGATGGTCAGTTTACTGGTAGCACTTTGCGCGTACGGACGGCTTAGCAGCAAAGCAATTTTGAGATAACCTTGCGCTTGCATCCATTTAAACGCTTTTCGATAAGCGGGCGTCCGCTCGGCGTATGCAGCTGCCAATTTGACACGGCCGGGATTTTCACAAACGACAATAGGACCATATTTTTGGTAAGCGGCAATCGTTGTCAAACTGAGCCCATGGGAGGTGAAAATAAGTCCATCAAAAGCATGGCGGCGTAAGGCTTCCAGATAGGTTTCTTCGAGGTTCTGGTCGTAACGCGAAGGCAGAATGACAGCGTGATAGTTGCCAGCCATGGCGGCATTGAGTATGCCTGTGACCAATTGTTGGAAATAAGGATGGTCGGTGTGCGGCAGAATAACGCCGATTGTGCGCGTTTTGCCAGCGCTTAGGTTTTGCGCCATGGTGCTGGGCACATAGTCTAGCTGATCAATGACGGCTTGGATTTTAGCGCGTGCCGAAGCCGAGACGTAGGGATGGCGATTCAAGACACGGGAAACCGTTGCCGTTGAATAGCCTGAAAGCCGCGCAATATCGTGAATATTTGCCACATTATCATCTCCCCATTCAGTATAACAGAGCCTGTTTTTGTAACAGGCAAAAGCCGGCATGCGCGTGGTGGATAACGCTACCCGGCATGTCGGCCTATGGTAATGCACACATTTTAGGCAATCGCGGCAGTCGCACTTTGGGTCATGCTTTCTAGGCTTTGATCGGGATCATTAGCTGCTGCAATGGTTGCCAGCCACTCGTGGATCGTAACATCATCGGTTGCCACTGGGACGAGCAAGACCACAGCACCGCTGATCTGATGGTTACCGGCCCATGGTAAGGACTTGCCAAAGTCAAAGCCGATGACAATCGGTTCAGTCAACTTGCTGACATGACCATACGTCAGTACCACTTGATCGCCCATCGTTTGCGTCGGCTCCGCGGCACTGGCCAGCAACGAACTCAATACTTCTTGATAGTCAAAATCATAATCATTGGTTAGTTTCAGTGCAATACCTTTCAAAGCACCGATTTGTGTGTCTTGATAAACGGAAAGTTCTGGGTAAAAGTGTGCTTGCATTAACATGGTGCAACCTCCTTTAGTGAAACGTTCAGGGACCTTCATTAACAAGTGTGATTTGTATCGGTGGAACAGTCGCGAAAACAACTGATGTAACAATTGATTTCTTAATGGTGATCACACATATTTGTTATTTCCTAACTGCAAACACAGTGTAATTTGTGTAACGCGTTTCAGGTCAAGCGTTTTTATTCAAAAATTTTTGGCGTGCTTTCAGATGTCAGCGCAACCTTACACCGTCTTACAAAAAAGTCAGAATGAGTGCGGTCGAGGCGGGTTTTCCCTATAATGAATGAGAATACAGGCACGGAGGACGCAGAAAAAATGAAGAGACTCTTTCGAGAAGTCGGAACGTTTTTAAAAAAACATCTCACAACGCTAAAGGTGCTATTTGTGTTGGCAGTCCTGGTGTTTGTGATTGTTCAAGTCGGACGGATCAGTCAGGATCTCAGTGGCGAGCAAATGCGAGCCAGCCTGGCAACCCAAAGTCCGGTTTCGTTACTGATTTTGTTGGTGGTGGGCTTAATCGCCGTCACACCAATGCTGATTTATGATTTTGTAATCACGGAACTGCTGCCGGGCCATTATAAACGCAGGTATGTTGTGAAGTCCGGCTGGATCGTCAATACTTTTACCAATATTGCCGGTTTTGGCGGCTTATTGGGTGCTAGCTTGCGCGCCAATTTCTACCACGAAAAGGCGACCCAAAAGCAGGTTCTATTTGCCATTTCGAAAATAGCATTGTTTTTGTTGGCGGGACTGTCATTGTGGTCGATGATTGGCATCGTGGTTATTTTCGTGTTCGGGATTGGTCAGGAATTCTCGAATTACTGGATTTGGCTAGTTGGCGGTGCCGCTTATTTTCCGTTGTTGATGTTGGTCACCCATTTACGAAATAGCGAATTTTTTGCGGATATGCCGTTGAAGCGGCAACTGCGCTTGACCTTGGGCTCGTTTCTTGAGTGGGGCAGTTGTGCTGCATTCTTCTTGTTGATCGGGTACTTTCTTGAAGTGCATGTGCCGTTGCTGTCGATTTTGCCATTGTTCATGGTGGCTAATGTTATCGGGGTCGTTTCGATGGTGCCCGGCGGCTTGGGTTCGTTTGATGTCCTGATGATTGTCGAGCTTGGTCAAATGGGACTCGATAGCAATGTTGCGGTTGTTTGGCTGCTTTTTTATCGGTTGTTTTATTATGTGATTCCGTTTCTGATCGGCGCTGGTTTGTTTGCGCAGGATGCAGGGAAACGACTGAATGCTTATCTTGAAGGTTTGCCGGTTCAGCTGATTCGAAAGGCAGCCTTTGGTTTTCTGGTCGTCTTCCTGTACTTTTCGGGGATTATGTTGCTATTGCGCGGGGTTGCGCCGGATCTTGCTTTCAGTAACACGCTTTATCAACGGCTTTATCCATATACCTTCCTGTTTTTGGATCGGGTTACCAATGTGGTTGTCGCCTTTTTGATTCTTGGGTTCGGACGCGGCATTGCCAGCCGGGTGAAGCGGGCTTATTGGCCAACCGTGATCGTTTTGATCGTTGCGATGGTAGCCTCCTTGCGTGAAGATAATCATCTGCGGTTCATTATTTTCCTGGTGCTCGTTGTCTTGGCGTTGATACTGACGCGTCGTGAGCTGACCCGCGAGCGGCTCGCCTTATCGTGGGGCAACAAGTTGATCGACGGCGCAGTGTTTGGTATGACGTTTATCTTTTATGCGTTTGCCGCGTTTTACAATGCGCCGGCAATTCATCATCGCCGGGTGCCGGATGTGTTCCTTTTCCCATCAGAGCGCATGTTCTTTACAACCCTGATTGGTGTCATGCTGGCAGCGTTGACGGTTTATTTGATCTTTCGATATCTATCGGCGCCGACCAAAGATTTGGCTGATCCTTATGACGAGGAGCGGTTGAAAGCAGTGGTTGAAAAATACGGCGGCAATGAAGTCAGCCACCTGGCCTTGATGCGCGACAAATCATTGCGGTTTTATCAAGTCGATGGCGAAGATCGGGTTTTCTTCCAGTTTAAGAAAAAGGCGGACAAGCTGATTATCATGGGCGAACCGATTGGGGATGAGACTCAGATGGCCGCTGCGATCGGCGATTTCATGAAAGAAGCCGATAAGCAGGATATGTCGCTGGTGTTCTATGAAATCAATGAAAACCTGACGATGAAGCTGCATGAGTTCGGGTTTGATTTTATGAAGTTTGGCGAGGAAGGCTATGTCGATGTGACAACCTTCACGCTGGCCGGCACAAAGCGCAAAGGTGAACGGGCCTTGATGCATAAGTTTGAGCGTGAAGGCTATACTGTTGAGCTGCTTAAGCCGCCGTTTGATGACACTTTAATGCATGAATTAAAGGCCGTGTCTGACTCTTGGTTAGACGGGCGCAGTGAAAAAGGCTTTAGTCTGGGATTTTTTGACGAGCATTATCTGAATGAGGCTCCAATTGCAGTGGTGCATAGCCCGGAAGGCAAAATTGTGGCATTTGCGTCAGATATGCCAAGTGGTAATCATGAAGTCACGAGTATTGATTTGATGCGGTCAAGTACCGATGCACCGTCTGGCATTATGGACGAGGTCTTTATCAATCTGTTCCGATTGGCAAAGGAACGCGGCTACAAGTACTTCAATATGGGGATGGCCCCGCTGGCAAACGTCGGGACATCGAATTATTCCTTTGTCGAAGAAAAGATTGCCCATTTGGTGTACGAGTATGGCTATCGGTTTTACGGGTTCCAAGGGTTGCGCTCCTATAAAAACAAATATGTAACGGAATGGGTACCAAAGTACGTTGCTTATCGCAAGCGGACGTCATTACTCTTTACACTGTTGCAAATCATGATGGTGGTGAGCCAAAAGGTGACCTTGACGACTTCTAATAGTTGGTGGCCAAAACGATTGGCTTGGGTCAGCCGTCTTGGTCAGGGGATTGATAAGTAGCCGAATGATACGAATAAAGGTGCGAAAAAGCGCCATTAACGTGTAAAATACTGGTAGTGCCAGGCAAATAGGAAGGCGGCTTATCAATGCAGCATTATTATACGAACGATCCTGATTTAGCCCATGATGAACACAGCTTTGATTTTGAGCTCGGCGGTCACGTTTTGCACTTGACGACCGATAATGGCGTTTTTTCAAAACACACCGTTGATTTTGGCAGTCGGGTTTTGATTGCCAGCGTTTTAGCGGCATCTCTTGCTGAAGGGCCGATTCTGGATGTGGGAACAGGTTATGGGCCGATCGGACTTGCCTTGGCCAAACATTTTCCTGAGCGGCAGATTACCATGAGCGATGTGAACGAACGGGCGCTTGCGTTAGCCAAGAAAAATGCTGCCGACAATGGGATTACCAATGTGAGCATCGTTGAAAGTTCGATGTACGACCAAATTGACGGACAGTTCGGCGTCATCGTGACCAATCCGCCGATTCGAGCCGGTAAGGCAATTGTTTCCGGGATTCTCGCCGGAGCAGCCGAGCATTTATTGCCTGGTGGCCAGTTATATGCGGTGATCCAAAAGAAACAAGGTGCGCCATCAGCCTTGAAGCTAATAAAAGCGACTTATAAAACGGCGGAAGTCATTAAAAAAGAGCATGGTTATTACATTCTCAAGGCGAGTCAATAACAGTTTCAATACTTGACGTGGTAAACTCGTAGTAAGGATAGAAAGGAGCAGATTTAGATGACAAAATCGAAGTACTTAGCAGCAGGTGCCATTGCGGCGGCTGTCCTTGCAACCGGTGCGTTTGTTTGTGCCAAAAATCTGACGGAATATTTTGAACGCAGGCAACAACGCAAGCAGGTTGAAGGCTTTGTGAAGAAGATTTTCGGTGACAGCGATCGGGTTCAGAGCATTCTGGATAAACTGAGTGACGAAGACGTTGCCAGTCTGCTCCGGGTCAGCGACAAGCTACGCAGCCTCAAAGACAGCGCCAGCGAATACGCCGGATCGGCACGCGAACAAGGCATGGCCGCGTTTGATCGGTTGAAGAGCGCTTTGAATCGCTAAACAATTGAATGATGATTATCATCGAGTTTGCACAGTGCATCATTCAAGCCCAACCAAGACGATCGGGTCCGCAAATTTTGGGACTACGATCGCCTTTAGTGTTTATATTTTGTAACTATGGATTAAAAACGTGAGTGCCAAGGCGGAGCAATCGTAGGCCAGATGGGGCTCAGCTGTGAAATTGTTGTTGGTGGGGCGTTCTTTGCCCCGCCTACAACAAGGCCGAGCTTTGAGACTCAGCCGGGCTTGCTGAGGCTCAAAGTCGTGCCCACAGCGTTCCAGCCCCAGCTGGCCGGAGATTGCGGAGTTTGGCACGACAATTAGTCCTCTCGTAAAAATGGAGGCAAGTTTTACGTGGCCGAGACCGAAGAAACAGACATCAACCAATATATGGAAGCCGCACTAGCCGAGGCCAGAAAAGCCGCTGCGATTGGCGAAGTGCCGATTGGTGCTGTGGTTGTTCATGATGGCCAGATTGTCGGCCGGGGCCATAATCTGCGCGAGACTTCTCAAGATGCCACGCAACACGCCGAGATCATCGCCATTCAGGCAGCCTGTCGCAAACTTGGCACCTGGCGCCTGGAAGATTGCCAATTATTTGTCACACTGGAGCCTTGTCCCATGTGTGCCGGTGCGATGATCAATGCCCGGATTGCCACGTGCTATTTTGGTGCAACCGATCCCAAGGCAGGCGTTGCCGGCACTTTTTACAACCTGCTGGAAGATTCGCGGTTTAACCATCAAGTTGCCGTCGTTGGCGGGATTAAAGCCGCGGCCAGCGCCGAACTGCTGCAAAGTTTTTTCCGAACCATTCGCGCAAAACGAAAAGCCGCTAAACAGGCTGGTCAAACGCGTGAAAATCAGGTATAATGATTTTTGCCGCAAGGCCTTAAGGCAATGGTGACTTTCCAAATTGTGTCAGGTCCGGAAGGAAGCAGCACTAAGGTAAGCTCGTCATGTGCCTTTTGTTATTGAGAAATTGACCGGTCGCTTTCATCACGAAGCGGCCGTTTTTGTTGTCATCATGTCAGGCAATTTTGTTCCGAGCTATGGTAAACTAGAACGAGGTTTTGACGTCCGTCACGATGAGGGTAGACGTCAATAGTCAACAAATCGTTTAAGTGAACCTGTGGCATCTGCAACAGGTTGAAAGGGGCGTTAAGGTGAGTTATCAAGCGTTGTATCGGGTCTGGCGCCCGCAACAGTTTAAAGATGTCATTGGCCAAGATGCGATTACCAAGACGCTGAAGAATGCGTTGATCACCGGACAGACAAGTCACGCCTATCTTTTTACCGGCCCGCGCGGCACCGGGAAAACGTCCGTTGCCAAGATCTTGGCGAAGGCGCTAAACTGCCTGAACCTGAAAGATGGCGAGCCGGATAATACCTGTGAAATTTGTCAGGCGATTAATGATGGCAGTCTGACTGATGTGATTGAAATCGATGCGGCCTCTAATAACGGGGTCGATGAAATCCGTGATATTCGGGACAAAGCGAAGTACGCCCCGACGCGCGCACGCGTTAAGGTTTATATCATTGATGAAGTGCACATGCTCTCGAGCGGCGCCTTCAATGCTTTGCTGAAAACGTTAGAGGAACCACCGGCACACGTGGTCTTCATTCTGGCGACCACTGAACCGCATAAAATTCCGGCAACGATTACTTCCCGAACACAGCGCTTTGATTTTCGCCGCATTACGCCGGAAGACATTGTCAAACGCATGCGTTTTATCCTGGACGATAAAAAGATCACTTATGACGACGCTGCGCTTAAGGTCATCGCCAAGGCGGCTGAAGGCGGCATGCGTGACGCTTTGTCCATTTTGGATCAGGTCCTGAGTTTTGGCGATAATCATGTCACCACCGAAGATGCCTTGGATGTTACCGGTGGCGTGACAACCGCGGTGCTCGGCAAGTATCTGGCAGCGGTGCTGGCCAAAGATCATGCCCAGGCATTGAAAATGATCGAGGATTTGCTAGCGGCCGGTAAAGATGCTGGCCGACTCATTGAAGACTTGATCGAATATTTACGCGACTTGCTGGTCAATCAACAGGCACCATCCTTGCTAGGAGACTTGGAAAAGAGTCTGCTAGACGATCAATTCAAAATTTTAAGTGAAAATTTCAAGCCGGCGCAGATTTATCACATGATTGATGTGTTGAACAATACGCAGCAACAGCTACGAATGACCAATCATCCGGAAATCTATCTGGAAGTGGCCACAGTTCGGCTAAGTGAAACCGCCGCGCCTGCTGCTGCCCCCGTGGCTGCGGAGCCAGCAGACACGCAGAAGCTGGACCAGCTTTCGGCTAAGGTCAAACAGTTGAGTGATCAACTCAAACGGGTTGAGGCAAATGGCGGCACAGTACCACCGCCGACCCGAACGCGGAAGCATGTGAAGGCCAAAGCCAGCCATGTCAACCGCAAGGCGATTTATCCGATTCTTGGCGCGGCCACGAAGCAAGATTTAACCAATCTGAAGGATGTCTGGCCGGATTTGTTGGGGATGTTGAGCATCACCAAACGGGCCATGATGAAAGTCAGCGAGCCGGTTGCCGCCAGTCCTGACGGTGTGATTGTCAGCTTTGATTATGATATTTTGGTCGAACGGGCCATGAATGATGCCGCACTGATGACTGAGTTGGAAAACGGCTTACAGAAGCTGACCGGCAAGCAGCCTAAGATCGTGCTGGTTCAAAGCGATGTCTGGCCAACGATTCGTAAGGATTATATTCAGGAACTTAAAGCGCCGGCGACCAAGGGAAAAAGCGCCGACACCAAGCCAAAAACGCCACCGGTTGTCAACAAGATGACTGAACTTTTTGGTAAAGATGCACCTAATGTTACGATCAAAAATGACTAGAAAAGGATGATCAAATATGCGTGGAATGGGCAATATGCAAGGTATGATGCGTCAAATGCAAAAGATGCAAAAAGAAATGCAGGCGGCACAGAAGGAACTTTATGCAACGGAATTCGAAGGTAAGTCAGCTTCCGATATGGTCACCGTTAAATTCACCGGTGAAAAGGTCATGAAAGATATCCAGATCAAGCCGGAAGCCATTGATCCTGACGATCCTGATATGTTGCAAGATTTGATCCTTGAGGCAGTTAATCATGCGATGAGTGAAATTGATAAGCAAACTCAGGACAAGTTAGGTAAATATACCCGCGGCTTGCCGATGTAGCGTGCCGCGCCAGTCTATCCAACCTGGTAGGATGACGACTGCCGCCACATAATGTTTTGAACGTTTTCAACAAGAGGGATGATTATGCAATATCCGGAACCAATCAGTAAATTGATTGACAGTTACATGCGTTTGCCCGGTATCGGGGCGAAGACAGCCACCCGACTGGCTTTTTACACGATTGATATGGACAAGGATGATGTGACGGCTTTTGCCAAGAGCTTGGTGGCGGCTAAAGAAGACCTGCATTATTGCTCGATTTGCGGCAACATTACCGATGAAGATCCTTGTTCGATCTGTCGGGATAAAAGTCGCGACCAAAGCACGATTCTGGTCGTTGAGCAGCCTAAAGATGTGATGAGCATTGATCGGGCTCAGGATTATCACGGCCTCTACCACGTCCTTCATGGGGTGCTTTCGCCGATTGAAGGTCGGGGACCGGAAGACCTGAACATCGAAAGTCTGTTGAAGCGCTTGAAGACGAACACGGCTGTCAAAGAAGTGATTATTGCGACGAACGCAACGCCTGAAGGGGAAGCCACCGCGCAATACCTTGCTCGACTCATCAAACCAGCCGGCATTAAGGTGACGCGGCTTGCTCACGGGCTGGCAGTCGGCAGTGACATTGAATATGCCGATCAAATGACGTTAATGAAGGCCGTTGAAGGAAGGACTGAACTGTAATGTTTGGACGTAAGCGGATCAAGGTCAAAGAGGAAAAAGACGAAGAACTCATGATGCTCGTTTACCGGGTTCGTGACCAGATGGCAGCTCAGCGCAAACTTGTTGCGACTTTCCGCGAAGTCGACGAAGAGACCAAATCACAGGTGGCGCTTGAAGCTGCCTTGTTTGATTTTCTCTACCGTGAAGCGCGTACCCGTAAGATCAAAGGTGAGGTCGTTGCTAAGGTTGCTGCCGAGCAGATTGCGGAGTTTAGGGATTTGTAAAAGTGCCGTCGTAGTCATGGGCGGTGTACCACGTTAAATAGACCATAAGATGATTCTGATTCACTGAATATAGCTTTTCGATTGACGGCAAATGGTGATGATCGCACGATAAGATCGGCCATGGCCGTTTTTCTTTTTTCAGCATCGTTGTTGGGGCGTTTTGAAAGTTCATCGGCGCAGATAAATTTTTAATTGTGAAACATATCAAGTAAAATAGACTTAATTCTAAAAAAGGAGCAGCATATCGTGACAGGGACGTTTATCACATTTGAAGGCCCGGATGGTGCAGGAAAAACCAGTGTCTTGGAAGCATTAATTCCAAGGCTTAAGGCGCAATCACAGGCCGCTTTGCATCTCACCAGAGAACCCGGAGGCGCCAAGATTTCCGAAAAGATTCGTGACGTGATCCTCGATCCAGCTAATACAGAGATGGATGCACGTACCGAAGCATTGCTGTATGCGGCTTCTAGGCGGCAACATTTGGTCGAGGTGATCAAACCGGCACTTGCACAAGGTGATATTGTTATCTGTGACCGGTTCGTTGATAGTTCCGTTGCCTATCAAGGCGGCGGCCGGCAAATCGGTACGCAGGCGGTTTTGCAAATGAATCAGTTTGCAACAGCTGGGCTTGAGCCGGATTTAACGATTTACTTAGACGTACCGGTGCAGGTTGGTTTGGATCGAATTGCGACCCATCAACATGAGCGCCAATATGATCGACTCGATCAGGAAAGCCTAGCCTTTCACGAACGCGTTCATTCGGCCTATATGAAGTTGGTGGCGGATAATCCAACGCGAATAGTCACGGTTGATGCCACTCAGCCGCTTGCAGCAGTTGTCACGGCAGCAGAGGCAGCGATTACGAAGCGATTCCCATCGTTGTTTGGATGATGGTGGCGGGCTGACTCACCATAACGCGTTCGCAGTCGCAGAAATCTACGTGTAAGGACCTCAGCCGCAATGGCCAAAAGCGGGCCATCACGGCTGAGGCCACTTACACTTCGATTTCTAAGCGCTCCTGCTCACGCTCACTCTCACAAGGAGGCAAAAGACACATGAAACTCATTCTCGCAATTGTTCAAGATAAAGATAGTAACTTACTCAGCAGTCAATTTATTGATGCCAACATTCAGGCGACCAAGTTGTCCACGACAGGCGGCTTTCTGAAGGCGGGGAATACGACGTTTATCATCGGGGTTGCGGATGAACGGGTCGATGACGTGTTGAAGATTATCAAGGAAACCTCGCAGACGCGGCAACAGTTTATGACGCCGCCAGTTAATCTTGATGCGACATCAGACAGTTCCATGGCTTATCCAGTTGAGGTTCAAGTCGGCGGCGCCACCGTCTTTGTCTTGCCGATTGAATCCTTTCATCGCTTCTAATGGCTAAGTTTTTGATTGATTCGTTGCAGCCAAAATTAGTCGCCCAATTTGCCCGAATCATTGACCGCAAGCAACTGGCTCAATCCTATTTGTTTGTGGGGCCAAAAGGTGCCGGTAAGTTGGAACTGGCTGAATGGATTGCCTTGCGCCTATTTTGCCAAAATGTCCAAGACGGTGCTCCTTGTGGCGAATGTCCTGAGTGTGAACGTATTTTGAATCACAACCATCCGGATGTGATGGTGCTCAAAACCAGTACCCAAAGCATTAAGGTTGATGATATTCGTAACTTGAAACAGGAAATGAGCAAAACCGGCGTGGAAGGCAACCAACGCGTGTTTATCGTTGAAGACGCTGATAAAATGACGGCAGGAGCAGCTAATTCACTACTGAAGTTTTTTGAAGAACCGGTTCCGGGCATGACGGTGATTCTCACTGCTTCATCGAAGAATCAACTTTTGCCAACGATTTTATCGCGGGCGCAGGTGATTACGTTCCAAAGCCCTGATCGGCAAGCGGTGATTGCCAAATTAGAAGAAGACGGTGCCAATCCGCAATTGGCGCGGGTGGCTGGCCGGTTAACCGGTAATGTCAGCGAAGCTCAGGAATTATTGACTGCCGAGGACTTCCAGGATCGGGTCAATCGCGTGTTTCAGTTGTTGGACCGTTTGGCTGACCATGATCCTGAAAGCTTTGTGCGGGTGCAGACCCAATTGCTACCGGTTGCCAAGGATGCTGCGGCACAACGTCAGGTTTTAGCACTGATTGGGTTGGCGTATGCCGATGCCTTGAATCGCCATTTTGAAATTGCGGCGACGCAACAGCTGGATATTCCGGCGGTTGCTGCGTTGGCGAAGTTATCGAGTCGGCAACTGACCGATGATTTGCAGGCCATTTTAACGGCGCAGGTTCGCTTGAGCCAGAATGTGACGTTTCAGTCGGCAACAGAACAGTTAATGCTTAAACTCTTAGAAGGGTGATCTTGTGGAAAAGAAAGAACTGTACGATGGTTTCTTAGTCCTTGAGAAACACGCCCAGCAGATGCTCAAGGAAATTGCGGCGATGAAAGACGACATGGCGGAGACGCTAGAACGTAACGCGGAACTTGAAATCGAGAATAAGCATCTGCGTCAGCACCTGGCAGAGCTAGAAAAAGATGACAACAAAACCAGCGATGGCGGCGTTGAGTTATCCAAGTCGAAGCAGAACCTGGAAAGCCTCTACAATGAAGGATTCCACGTTTGCCCGATGTTTTATGGTCAGCGCCGGGTGAATGACGAGCCATGCGCCTTTTGTCTTGATATTATTTATGGGGAGAATTGATTTGGAGCAGCAACGAAGCTTTGGGTCGCATACCACCGGGACTTTGTATTTGGTGCCGACACCGATCGGAAATTTGGACGATATGACATTTCGTGCGGTGGCGATTTTAAAAACGGCTGATTTAATTGCCGCGGAAGATACGCGCCATACGCAGATGTTGTTGAATCATTTTGCGATTACGACCAAAACCATTTCATTTCACGAACATAATACCCAAATGCGCATTCCGGAGTTGTTGGCGAAACTGGAGGCCGGGCAGACGATTGCTCAGGTGAGTGACGCGGGGATGCCGTCGATTTCCGATCCCGGCAAGGAATTGGTCCATGCGGCAATTGAACACGGTGTGCCGGTGGTTCCGCTGCCAGGGGCCAATGCTGCGACAACGGCCTTGATTGCCTCCGGATTGCCACCGCAGCCATTTTTGTTTTATGGGTTTCTACCACGTAAAACCGGCGAAAAGCAACGTGTTTTGGCCAAACTGGCTACCGAACCGGCAACACTTTTGTTCTATGAAAGTCCGCATCGGGTCGGGAAAACCCTTGCCGCGATGTTGGAAGCATTTGGTGATCGCCAGGCCGTTTTGGCGCGGGAATTGACCAAAAAGTTCGAAACCTTCATCCGCGGCACAATCACGGAACTGCAAACGTATGCAGAGAATGAGTTGAAAGGCGAATTTGTGATCATGGTAGCAGGAGCCCCGGATAAGCCAGTTGTCAAAAGCGCGGCACCGTTCAAAGACCAAGTGGCCGCCATCGTTGCCACCGGCGCCAAACCGAATGCGGCGATCAAGCTGGTCGCTAAACAAAACGGGGTTGCTAAACAAGTGGTGTATGATGCTTATCATGACCTAGACAGAGCGTGAACCGGCATCAGTAAGCGTGTTTGAGCACCTACTAACAGGAACAAGTCGAAACGAAAGAGAAGGGATTTTCATGGGAAAAGTCTATGAAGAAGATTATCGCATTCCAGGCTTTCTGGGTGATCGGTTTGGCCGTGCGGGCTTAGCCAATATGATGAATGTGATGCTGGAAGTGTCTGAGCGGCAGTTAGAGAAGCTGCATGCCGGCATTGATGCCATCAGTGAATTCCACGCAGGTTGGGTGATCACCCAATATCACATGGAAATCCAGCGTATGCCGAAAATCGAAGAATTGTTGCGGGTCGGGACCGAAGCTACGACTTACAATAAATATTTTACTTACCGTGATTATTGGATTGACGACGCGGAAGGCAACCGGCTCGTTTCCGTCAGCAGCAACTGGGTCATCATGGACTTGCGGACGCGTAAGATCGTTGACGTTATTCCTGAGCTTGTTGAACGGGTTGGTGCGGTTTCCGATCGCAAAATCAAACGCTTCCCGCGATTCAAAAAGGTCGATCACCCAGATGGCGAAGAGACGTTTCATGTGCGCTATTTTGACATTGACAGCAATGGCCATGTGAACAATGCCCATTATCTGGAGTGGATGGAAAATAGCCTTGGATATGACTTTTTGAGTTCACATACCTTGCGTGGTGCCGACATTCGTTACGAGCGGGAAGTGGCGTATGGGACGAGTCCAAAAGCCCAGTTTCAGGCTGATCCGGATGACGCAACCCGCACGTTACACCGCGTGACGACCGATGGCGAAGTGAACGCCGAGGCCCAGATGATTTGGGATGACTTTAAGGCGTAAGTTTTGTATAACTCATATTAAAGCGTCAAAAAAGCAGTTCTAGGGACAAAATCTGTCGCGTCTAGAACTGCTTTTTTCCTAGTCTTAGATTGATCAACTCACGGCATTATCAACGAAGTCAGCGAGTGCCTGGCCGCGTTTACCATCACTCAGACCAACTTGCAGCTTGATGCGCGCTTTCTGGCCGTTGAGTCCCTGACAGAAGATGATGCCCATTTTTTTGAGCTGGACACCGCCGCCTTCGTAATTGTAGACGGCTTGGGCAACCCCATTGAAGCAGCGGGAGACCAGTACGATCGGCACATGCCGGTCTAGCAGCCGCTGGATAGCCGGCAAGGTGGCTGGTGGGAGATTACCAGCGCCGAGCGCTTCAATGGTCAGGCCGTGGATATTTTCCGGGAGTGCGTCAAACAGCGTGCCGTCCATCCCTGCGTAAGCTTTGATTAAGAAGACATGGTCAACAAGGTGGTCAATGGCACAGACTTCCTGGTTGATCAACTCTTGGAAGAAACGCACACCATCTTTGGTGACAAGCCCAACCGGCCCGAATGTCGGCGTCCGAAAAGTTGCGACGTTAGTGGTGTGGGTTTTGGTCACAAAACGGGCGGTATGGATTTCATCATTCATCACGACCAAGGTGCCCTTGTTCCGCGACTCGTCGCTGGCAGCGGTTTTAATCGCGCTTTGCAGATTTTCTAGCCCATCGCTGCCAATTTCGTTACTGGAACGCATGGCGCCGGTGACAACGACCGGCATGGCGGAATCCAGGGTGAGATCCAAAAAATAGGCGGTTTCTTCTAAAGTATCCGTACCGTGGGTGACGACCACCCCGTCAGCGCCGTCTTTTTCCGCTTGGCGGATGCGTTTGACTAAGGTGAGCATCCGCTCCGGAGTCATGTGCGGCGATGGTAGATTAAAAATCTCCTCACTAGTCAGTTCGACGCCGGCTGGCACAAAACTATCGGCGCCGAGCAAGGGATTATGCTTGCTGGGCATGATGTCGCCGTCTCTGGTTTCGGTCATGGAGATGGTGCCGCCAGTATGTAAAACGAGAATGTGTTTAGTCACGGTCAAAGCTTCCTTTCAACGGTTATTGAAACTTATTATACGAGATTTTGGGCGTGAGCGTGAGCCAGTGCGTTATAGGTGTGAGAAGGAGCAGGGGCGCTCAGATAAAACTAGCGGTGCACTCATAGTTCTGAGTACACCGCCTTTGAGGGAATCCCTTTGTCAGGGAGTTTTGAGCAACTAAGAAAAATTTGCTTACGAGGCACCATTTTAGCGGACCAATCTGGTAGCAGACTTGGTGTAGCGCTAAAAAATACCGAGAAAGTCGTGAGATAATTTTCACGATGATGTCAAGGGTTGAGTGTGCCTTTAAGTGCTGATGCGAACGTTCAAGGGGTTCCTTTTGGTTAACTTTCGGTGTACGATAGAACTCGTGACAAAATCTAGGAGTAGGAATCTGCGCGTTAAGTGCTGCTGGAACGGAATGTGAACGGCAGACGAAGACGAAAGTCGCGGTGCAGATGCCGCATTCGCCTGATATTTAGGCGTCTCCGCAAAAAAGGAGATTGCAGCTTATGCAAGTTTTATCGTTTAGTAGTCCCAAGCTTTCCACTCGGAACATCGTGTATATGGCCATGTTGATGGCAATGCAGATTGTTTTGGGTCGTTTTTCTTTTGGTACGCCATGGCTTAAGATCAGTCCGGCGTTTTTCGCTACCATTTTGATGGGGTATTATTTCGGACCATGGCTGGCCGCGGGCGCCGCTGCTTTGAATGACCAGTTGTCGATTATGGTTTTCAATCCGGGCGCCAATTTTCCCGGGTTCACGCTTAGTGCCGCAATTGCTGCAATGATTTACGGCATGTTCTTCCACGGCAAGAAGGTAACGGTTATGCGGACGTTACTTGGTGTCGGATTGGTGTTGCTGATCAGTAATGTCATTTTGACAACGCTGTGGCTGAACATGATGGGGACGCCTTGGCAAGGGATTATCTGGCCACGAACGATTAAAAACGTGGTCATGTTACCGATCCAGACGGCACTGTCTTATGGGACGTTAAAAGCCGTCGAACGGATTCGGCCGCATCTTTAATTGAAAAAGTCTTTTTAATGCCGACTCAATAAGTGGCAGCAAGTTTCTCGATCATCTTCGCGGTGACTTGGAAGCTTGCTGCTGCTTTTTGCATGCTGGCGTGAACCCGCTGGCGCAACCTAGCACCCAGTTCATCTAACTGGTCACTCACCAGATTAATTGCTAAAATAAGCGAATCAAAGTTTCTGGAAAGGAAGGCGGACAATGGATCTATTGTTGCTTGGATTGATAGCGGTGGCATTGGCCGGAACCGGTTTATGGGCGTGGTCCCTGGATCATAAAATTGTCGCTATGCAACTGACGACGCACAAGATGATGTACCCGAATCAGGTACGTACTGGCCGGAAAACGTATGTCCGCAACTTATATCGTGAAAATGCTTTGGCGCAGCGGATTCGCCGTGTCGGACTGACAGGCAGCTGGATTAGCGGCTTAGCGTTCGCTTTTGCGATTGGAAATCAGTTTTACAACGAACTGAGTCACTTGCCGCTTATTAGGCGATTTTATATTTTTACGGCAGATTATTTAACCACCCGCAATCAGGCATTGTGGGTACTGGCCATCAGCGCGGTAGTTGCCGGGTTTGCCTGGATGTGGTTGGCAAAATGGTTGCATGATCAGTTGCTGGCTGCCAACGAGGCGACCGGGATTCAGAGTGCCGCGGACTTGTATTGGACGCCGGAAAGTATCATTCATCAACGTTTATGGCTTAAGATTTTATTACAGATTCTGTTGATGATTGGTAGCATTCTCATTTTGCTTGCCGCGTTGAACGGGGAACTGCCTAATCCCGGCGAAGCGTGGTTATCCTTGTAGTTGATGGCGCTTATTTGGCACAGCGCGAGGCGGCTGACTAGCGGTTTGTATGCAGCCACACGAATATACCACTCACGCTCTAAGGCCATTTGTGATAAACTATTGCCATGATTGTATCGCCGAAGGGAGGCCTGAATTATGCGATTATTAGCACTTGATACCTCAAATGAGGCGATGTCGGTTGCCGTGCTGGACAATGATCGGTTATTGGCGCAGACGACTATTAATCATGAGCGGACTCATAGTGAACAGTTATTACCAACGATTGACGATTTGGTTGCTGCAAGTGGCTTACAACCCGAAGATCTTGATAAAATTATTGTTGCGGACGGTCCGGGTTCCTACACGGGCATTCGCATCGCCGTGACTACCGGAAAAACTCTGGCATACACGCTGAACATCGCATTGGTCGGCGTCTCCAGCCTGGAAGTGTTAGCGGCAAACATCACGGATACGAAAGCCATGATTGTGCCGATTATGAATGCACGGCGCAATAATGTCTTCACAGGTGTTTACCAGTGGGACAAGGGGAACCTGATTAATGTGGTTACGGATCGCCACGTTCCGCTGACGCTTTTGCTCACCGAGTTGACAACGTTACGGCAACCGGTTATCTTTGTCGGAACCGATGCAGCGATGTTTCGCGGACAGATTATCGAGGCATTGGGCGGTTTGGCTCATTTTGCTCCAGATTGGTTAAATCTGCCGCAAGCGTTGCGACTTGGTCAGCTAGGCAAAGATTTACCACCGGTTTCTGTCTATGATTTTGTGCCGCGCTATTTACGCTTAACGGAAGCCGAAAACAACTGGCTTAAGGCGCATCCCGGCAAAGGACATGATGTTTATGTTGAGAAAGTTTAGGTCGTGGTTTGACCGCACGACGCCTGATGAACTTCAATTTGAGTCACGCACGATCAATGTCCGCAATAAGGAATATTTACTGCGGCGCATGACGGAAGCCGATGTTGACGCGGCATTGGCGATTGAGCGGCGGATCTATCATGATACGCCGTGGGATCGCTATGCGTTTTTCTCTGAATTGCGCAAAGTGCGTCATTCATTGTATCTTGCGGTTGAAGATGCCGGCCAACTGGTTGCTTTTGTCGGGACTTGGTTTACCATGAGTGAAGCTCATGTCACGAATATTGCCGTTGATCCAGCTTACCAGCATATGGGACTGGGTCGCTTTTTGATGCAGTTTATGATTGGCCGGGCCATTGAATACGGCAGTGAAAAGGTCACGCTTGAGGTTAGAACAAATAATGACATTGCCAAGCGGCTTTATCACTCACTCGGTTTTCAAGATGGCAAAGTTAAAAAAGGTTATTATGTCAGCAATCATGATGATGCACTGGATATGTATCGGCCTTTGCCGTGATATCCGGAACCATCATGTTTGTAGAGGAGAACAATGTGGCAGCAAGGGAATTGATCTTAGCATTTGAAAGCAGCTGCGACGAAACCAGTGTGGCTGTCGTTGAGAATGGCAACAAAATTTTATCGAATATTATCGCGACGCAAATCAAGAGCCATCAGCGTTTTGGCGGCGTCGTTCCGGAAGTCGCCAGTCGGCACCATGTCGAACAGATTACGCTGGTAACAGACGCAGCACTGAAAGAAGCCGGGGTTACCTACACTGACTTAACGGCCGTAGCAGTCACTTACGGCCCGGGGTTGGTTGGTGCACTGCTGATTGGCGTGACGGCAGCCAAAACGATTGCTTACGCCCATCACTTGCCGCTGATTCCGGTCAACCATATGGCCGGGCATATTTACGCCGCCCGCTTTGTTAAGCCGCTGTCCTATCCATTGTTGGCGTTGGCGGTTTCCGGTGGTCACACTGAGCTGGTTTACATGAAAGCTGCCGGTGAGTTCGAGATTATTGGTGATACTAGAGATGATGCAGCTGGTGAAGCCTATGACAAAGTGGGACGGATTTTGGGCATCCCATATCCGGCAGGGAAAGAAGTCGATCGTTTGGCACATTTGGGCCACGATACCTTCCATTTTCCGCGCGCCATGGATAAAGAGGATAATCTGGACTTCAGTTTCAGTGGCTTGAAGTCCGCTGTGATCAATACGGTGCACCATGCCAATCAAATCGGTGAAACGCTTAGCCGCGAAGATCTTGCGGCCAGTTTCCAGGCTGCGGTGGTGGACGTACTGGTTCACAAAACCCAGAAGGCTCTGACGCACTATCCGGTTAAACAGCTGATTGTGGCTGGCGGGGTAGCAGCCAATCAGGGGCTCAAAGAAGCCATGAACGAAGCGCTGGCCGTGCATTTTCCGGATGTGGACGTGATCGTTCCGCCGTTGCGCTTAACCGGCGATAACGGTGCCATGATCGGGGCAGCCGCGCATATTGAATTGGCCAAGCGCCATCTTGCTTCTGAAAATCTTAATGCGGATCCAGGCTTGAGCTTTGCCCATGCTTAGGGTCACGAGCGAATCATCAGCACTTTCGTTGACGGGGGTTCGTTGATTTAGTTAAACTTAACTTATCGATAAGTTTGTTAACGAAAGGATGATTCCCATGGCTGAAAAAACAATTATGTTAGTGTGCTCCGCCGGTATGTCCACCTCAATGTTGGTGCAGCGAATGAAAAAAGCTGCTGCGGCAGATGGTATGGATGTTGATGTTTTTGCCACTGCGGCTGCAGATGCCGACAATAAACTGGCATCGGAGCCAGTTTCGGTACTGATGCTTGGCCCGCAAGTCCGCTTCATGGAAAGTCAGTTCAAAGCTAAAGCCGACGCTAAAAAAATCCCGATGGCCGTCATTGACATGAAAGCCTACGGGATGATGGACGGCGAGAAAGTTTTGCAGCAGGCAATCGGGTTGCTGGATCAAAAGGTTTAATCGCGACAGTTAAAAAATGTAAAAAGCTGGCACCGGAAACAAGTTATTGATTCCGGTACCAGCTTTTTTGCGGTTAACTGACCTTGATTGAGGCTAATTTCGTTGCCTACTTGTCAGCAGTTTGCATGTCTTCGAGCTGAATGCTTTTTTCTTCCCAAGCATTTTCGACGTCCGTGGTTTGTTTCTGAACTGCTTCGAGCTTAGTTTGCAATTTCTGCATTTTGACATAGTCGCTCAAAACATCGGGGGCGGTCATTTCTTTTTGGATCGTGGTCGCTTGGTTGCCGAGTTTCTGCAGCTGTGCTTCTAAGTCAGCAACTTCTCGCTGCAACTTACGGGTTGCGCGGGCATCTTCTTTGGATTGCTGGTAAGAGGTAGCGCCCGCGGTTTCGGTTTTGGCGGTTGGCTGTTCAGCAGCCGCAGCTTCGGCCTCAGCCTTAGTCTCGGCCAGCTTTTCCTGATAATAGTCCCAGTTGCCGAGGTAAGTGGTGCTACCGGTTGGGGCGATCGCAATGACGTTGGTTGCCAGTTCGTTGATGAAGTAACGGTCATGGGACACGAACAAAACAGTGCCATTAAAATCTTTTAATGCCTGCTCAAGGACTTCCTTACTGTTGATGTCCAAGTGGTTGGTCGGTTCATCAAGCACCAGAAAATTATCATGTTTGAGCGCTAACTTGGTCAACTCCAGCCGCGCTTTTTGCCCGCCGGATAAGGCACTGACCGGTTTTTGAATATCGTCTGGGCCGAACAAAAAGGCAGCCAGAACGGAACGAACATCTTTTTCCGGCATCATCGGGTGCTCGTCCCAGATTTCGTCAATCACGGTATTTTTGGGATTGAGTTGTTGGATTTCCTGGTCGTAGTAGCCGACATCAACGTTAGCGGCGAATTTTGCCGATCCAGCCAGAAACGGGATTTTGCCTAAAATACTTTTGAGTAAAGTCGATTTACCGACCCCATTTGGTCCGATAATCGCGATTCGATCGAATTTATTGACTTGGAAATCGATGGGGCCGGCCATCGGGTGATCCGCTTCGTAACCGACTGTCGCCTGGTTGACTTTGAGCACTTCATTGCCGCTTGGGCGCTTGGGCGTGAAGTTAAAATGCACGCTTTTGTCGTCACCAGTCGGCTTTTCCAGAACATCCATTTTTTCCAATTGTTTCCGGCGCGCTTGGGCCTGCTTGGTGGTGCTGGCGCGGACAATATTCTTGTCCACGAAATCCTGCAGTTTGGCAATTTCTTCTTGCTGCTTGGTGTAGGCTTTCCAAGCCTGCGCCTGGCGCTCGGCCTTTTGCTTGAGATACCCGCTGTAATTGGTTTTGTAATGGGTCGCATGATGGTGATCCAGTTCGTAAATTTCGGTGACCACGTGATCAAGAAAATATTGATCATGGCTGACTGTTAAAATAGCGCCGGGATAGGTTTTAAGATAGCCTTCCAGCCAACTCAGGGTTTCGATGTCAAGGTGGTTGGTCGGCTCGTCCAGGATGATCAGGTCATGCTTTTCCAGCAGGAGCTTTGCCAAGGCCAGACGAGAGCGTTCGCCGCCGGACAAGGTGCCGACTGGCTTGTCATAAGTGTCTTCACCGAATTGGAAGCCGTGGAGGACAGAACGAATTTCGGCTTCATAGCCATAACCGTTTTGTTCATTAAAATCGTGTTGCAACTGATCATATTGTTTCATGGTTGCGGCAAACGCCGGCTTGTCCGCAATGAGTTTGGGATCACCGAGTTTGACCTCTAATGCGTGGATTTGCCGGGCCATTGCTTGCAGCGGTGCGAAGACCGTCAACATTTCTTTGAAAATCGTTTTATCTGAATCTAAGCCGGAGTTTTGGGCCAAATAGCCAATGGACAGATTCTTCATGGTTGTTACCTGGCCGCTATCCGGAGGCGCGATCCCGGTCAGGATTTCCAGCAGGGTGGTTTTACCAATCCCGTTGGGGCCAACAAGGCCGATGCGCGCGCCGTCTTGGACTTCAAGATTCACATTGGCAAATAATTCGTTCCCGTTGAAGCTGCGGCTAACTTGTTGTGCCTGCAAAATGATCACAGGAATACCTTCTTTCACAATAATCGTTAAGACCTAATATACCATAGTTTTGTTCGTGGGCGTGCGTTCCCTGATGATGCATTCGCACAATAAAATATGTTTGTGAAGATGTATCCGCTTGCGTTCAGGCCATAAACCAGCTAATATTAGCAGAAGATACTATGTTGGACAGTTCACATGTTCTGCATGGGAATACTTCTACAGGAGGCTTGCTTACATGGCGGAAACAATCATCCCCAAAGCAACGGCGAAACGCCTACCCGTGTACTACCGATATTTGAATTTCTTGGCGAATTCCGGGACAACCAAGATCAGTTCAACTGAACTGTCGGACGCGGTGAAAGTTGACTCGGCAACGATTCGGCGTGATTTTTCTTATTTCGGTGCATTGGGCAAACGCGGCTACGGCTATGACGTCAACGATTTGCTGAAATTCTTTAAAAAGATTCTGAATCAGGATCGGCTAACCAATGTCGGGCTGGTTGGTGTCGGTAATCTTGGCCACGCCTTGTTGAATTATAATTTTCGACAGGCCAACAACATTCGGATTAGTGCCGGATTCGATATCAATCCTGATTTAGCCGGAACCATTCAAAGTGGGGTACCGATTTATCCCATGGACGAAATGATTAAGCAAATTAAAGATCAGCAGATTGAAATCGTGATTTTGACGGTGCCAATTGATGCTGCCCAGCATATCACCGATGATTTGGTTAAAGCCGGGATTAAGGGGATCATGAACTTCACCCCGATTCGCATTTCGGTGCCTAGCTACGTGCGGGTACAAAATGTCGATTTGGCAACGGAACTACAGACCTTGATTTACTTCCTGGAACACTATGGGCCAACGCTCAACGAACCGGAAGCTTAACTGAAAAAAAGAAAATGCGTCGCCCATGACAGATGGACGGCGTTTTTTCTTGCGTTGTTGAGTGTACTATGTATAATAGTACACGTAGTACGAAAGGGGGCGCCTGAATGGCAACCGAGTCATATACTCATTTGGCGTACTATGAACGCTTGGTGTTGCAGATTAAGACCCGGATTCTACAAGGCATTATGCAGCCGGGCGATAAGCTGCCATCGGTGCGGGAAATGGCGAAGCAAGAACAGCTGAATCCCAATACCGTCGCCAAAGCCTACAAGCAACTGGAGGCGGACGGCGTGATTTACGTTGAACCCGGGCGCGGCACATTTGTGGCTGAGCCATTAAAACACGCAAATTCAACTGCAGTGGCAGCGTTCCGCCCAAAATTTGATGCGCTCGTCGTGGAAGCACAAAGCCTGGGTATCACTTTAGCGACGTTGCAAGCATGGCTGACCGAAAAGGAGGAGCATCGAGTATGAGTTTGACCGTGACTAAATTGCAAAAAAGAATCGCCAATCAGGAAGTCCTGCGCAATATCACGTTTTCGCTGGATCCAGGCCAGGTTGTCGGGTTGGTCGGCCCGAATGGCATTGGCAAGACCACGATTTTTCGTACTGTCACCCGTCAGTATATCGCTGACGACGGTACGGTGACGTTGGATCAACATGATCTGACAAATGAATCACCGCAGCAGGCAGCCATTTTTTACTTAGATCAGCAACATTTATTTTTCCGCAAGTATGCATTGGCCAAAATTGGAACAACCTATGCCTTGCTTTACCCTTCATTCGATCAAACAGCGTTTCTGCACCTGATTAAAAAATTCGGGTTAACTGGCGGCCAGCGGTTTCAAAGTCTATCCAAAGGGTATCAGGCACTGGTCATGGTAGCGATGGCTTTGGCGAGTCAGGCACCGTATGTTTTTCTCGATGAACCATTCGATGGGCTGGATGTCCTGATTCGCGAACGCATTGTGAATCTGGTTGTGGACGCAGTAGCCGATGGTCAGCGAACCTTTTTGATTGCGTCTCACAATCTCGCCGAATTAGACGGTTTATCCGATCGCGTTTTATTCGTCAAAGATGGGCGCATCAGCCGTGATCTCACCTTGGAAAATGTCCGGCAGCAAGCAGTGAAATTGCAATTGGTATTCCGGACCAAGGAAATTCCGGCGGTGATCAAACAGCATGGCCGCATTTTGAACATTCGCGGGCGCGTCATCGAAGTCGTTTTTCCTGATTTCACGTCAGATGTGCAAGCGGCACTGCAAGCTGAGCAGCCGGTTTTGAACGAAAGCCTGCCATTGTCATTGTCGGATTTGTTTAAAGTCGAATTTCGAAAAAAACATGCGGAGGTGGGCTAGATGGGTGATCATCAGTTGTTGAAACTTGTTCGGATGAGATATAAGGTGCTGATCCGGGTCATGGTCAGTTTTGTTATGCTGCTGGCGTTGCTTAACCTGGGTGAGTCGTTAAACACGTATCACGAGCAACAAAAAAATACGATGACAGCCACAGAGTTTATTGCATCGAAAAAAAGAGCAGCCAAATATCATGATACAAGTCTTGAAAATGAAAGTTATGCAACTTATCTTAAGGAACAGCGTTATTTGATTATGCCGCAACGAGATAAGCTTTATTCGTCTCCATTGGTCGGACGAATCATAACGATCATTCATTACGCAATTCCATTATTATTCGGATTGGCTATGGCTGGGATAGACCAAGCAAGCAGTTTTAATGCTGCCATGTTTAAAAGTCGATTTAAGCGAAAACAATTTTTTGCTGCCCGTTATTGGTATGGACTGACGTGTTTACTCGGAACCACAACGCTTGGCATCAGCATTTTTTTGTTTGGCATCTTTGTCGGCGTGCCGTCCGAGTATGTTGGCATTAGCGGCTTGAATACTTTGGGGTTATTGATGATGAACCTAGCCATTGACAGTTTTTTGTTCACCGTTGGTATTGGCGTTGGAAGTGTTTTTTCCACGCTGTTTGGCATGTTTGTCTTTGGCCTTTTTGGCGGCTGGCTTGGTGCAAACGCGATTCAACGATTCATGGCTTATCACACTGTGTACAACCGTTCTTATTGGTCTCTTTTACCGCGCGGTGATCAGTTATTTTTGTTCTTGTTTATACTGACGTTAGCGATTAGTGCGGCCGGTTACTGGCTCACCCGCTGGTTGTTTGACCGTATTTCGTTGGAAAACGAAGGTGACATCTTGTTGTTGCCGAAACTCCGCTGGCTCATTTTAACCTATGCCTTGATTGTTGTCCCTTACAATTTTGGCGATTGGCTGTTCCAAAATGAATTGCTGTCCTACAGTGCCTCCATTATCGGTGTTCTCGCACTCGGTCTTTGGTGGCTGCATCGTGAGCGTGCGCAAGAACAGCTGATGGTTCGATAGTACTGAGCAGGCAGAAGCAGATTTTTTCGCCACTAAAAAACCGCCGCCGACGAAAAAAAGTCGGTAGGCGGTTTTTGCTTACATGCATGTTAACGATCATATGGTGTGAAGATAATGTAATTTTGATCGGTCGTCGCCTTGAAATCAAACTGGGTGTTCTTGGCATTTTGTTTGGTTTCTTCGTTGCTGATGGTTTCGGTTTGCAGGCCCAGTGCTTTGCGCAGTTTATCGGAAACCCGCTGCATTTCGGCATCGGAGGCGATTTGATAAGCACCGTCGCCGACCCATGCATTAACGCCTTTTAGATGATCAGTCGAGATGGTTTTGGCGGCGCCGCGATAGTTCATGAAAATGCTTTGCATATCGGCAAAGCTCAGATTAGTTGCAATGTTTTTAGAAATCGTGTCCATGAGTTTGGTGAAGTTACCAAGCGATCCGACAGAAACGGCTTTTTTCAAAATTGCCTTGATGACTTGTTGCTGACGTTGTTGTCGACCATAGTCACCCTGCGGATCTTCATGACGCATCCGTGAATAGGCGAGCGCCATATTGCCATTGAGATGCATGTGCCCCTTGGTGAACTTTTGGTTGCCGGTATATGGATCCTGGAATGAAAACGGAACGTTGACATCAATCCCGCCGACAGCATTGACGACTTTTTCCAACGCGCCCATGTTGATGGTCAAGTAATAGGAAATCGGAACATTCACAAGTTTGGAGACCGTGTTGATCGCCATATCTGAACCGCCGACATTATACGCAGCATTGATTTTCTGCATATTAAATTCTTTGGTGCCAATCAATTCAGCAGCGGTGTCGCGGGGAATGCTGACCATCGTTGTTTTATTGGTTTTAGGATTGATGACGGCAACAATGATGGTGTCGGAATTACCTTTTTCAACCCGCCCGTCAGCACCGGTGTCGACCCCGAGCAGGAGTACTGCAAATGGTTTCTTTTGGGCGATGTTCGTGCTGACGTGTTTGGTGGCATGGTATGTATTATCGATGGCATATTTTGCCTGGCTATAGAGGCGCAGGGCATAGGCGCCAACCGTAAACAGGCCGACAATGACGATTAAGCCGATGAGGCGTCCCCAGCGAAAACGTTTAGGCGGTTGACGGTGGCGGTGATTTGAACGGGTCTCCATTTTTAAACGGCTCCTTTATAAAAACATTATTTCCATTATAGAAGATTGAATGCGCCAACGAGATTAATATTCGATTACGTTTACAGCGCGTGGGCAATGTAATATAGCCAGACCACCCATAGTGCACCGACATGGGCGATGATGGCAGTGCTGATGGCGCCGGTGTGACGGTAATCATAGGCCAGAACCAATCCGACTAAGGTCGCGCTGAGCCAGTGGCCGCCTGGTTGAGTCACGGCAAATAACAGACTGGCGATCAAAGCGCCACCGAAAACGCCAGTGACATTAACCAGATTACCGAACAATACTTTACGAAAAGCCAGCTCCTCCAGAACGGGAATGGCGAGGCCGATTGCCAAAAAGTACCAGGGATTGGTGGTCATACTGGAAAGCTGCTGATGAATCTGGCTATTGGTTTGCGGCATTTTAAAAAGGATCATTTCAAGCCATGAGCCGACTAACTGAGCAGCCAAGACGCCGGCAATGCCGATGACACCCCAGAAAACGCGCTGTTGTGGTGCGAGGACGCCAGGGGCTTCAATCGCGTTGGCAATGACCAGTTGCCGTTCGCTATACGCCGCAGCAATCATTGCGATGACACTGATTAAGGTCACAATACCAAGGCTGAGCCGCCCAACCGGCATGAATTGGAAAATCAAAAGGTTAGCGATAAACGTGACGAGGTAAGCACCGACAACGGAAAAGGCATGTTTTTGCAGTGACATATAGGGGACTCCTTTGAAAAAATATCTGAAATTAGTATAACATTCCCGGGTTTTGGGGTTGCATTCACCCGGAAAACTCGTTATAGTTACTTTTGTAGTTAGCACTTAGACATAGCGAGTGCTAAATCAAAAAATGTAATGTGGAGGGATTGCCTTGTTAAAACCATTAGGAGATCGCGTGATTGTCGAGGTCGTTGAAGAAGAGGAACAGACTGTTGGCGGCATTGTCTTAGCCAATAATGCCAAGCAAAAGCCGCAAACCGGCAAAGTTGTCGCAGTAGGTGAAGGCGCCTTGACACCGGAAGGCAAGCGTCTGCCAATGGCTGTCAAAGTTGGTGATACTGTATTATACGACAAATACGCCGGCTCTGAAGTAAAGTATGAAGGTCAAGACTACCTCGTACTGCACGAAAAAGACATTATGGCAATTGCGTAAAAAATAATCGATCAATTTTGAGGTGAATAAAAACAATGGCAAAAGAAATTAAGTTCTCTGAGGATGCACGTACCGCCATGCTGCGTGGCGTGGATCAATTAGCAAACACGGTAAAAACAACTTTAGGACCAAAAGGTCGCAACGTTGTTTTGGATAAGAGCTATGGCGCACCGGAAATCACCAACGACGGTGTTACGATCGCCAAGTCAATTGACTTAGAAGACCATTACGAAAACATGGGCGCTAAGTTGGTAGCGGAAGTTGCATCCAAGACAAACGATATCGCCGGTGATGGTACCACAACCGCAACGGTTCTGGCACAAAGCATCATTCGTGAAGGTATGAAGAACGTAACTGCCGGTGCTAACCCAGTTGGCATTCGGACTGGTATCGAAAAGGCGACCAAGGCAGCGGTTGATGAACTGCACAAGATCAGCCACAAGGTTAACGGCAAGAAGGAAATCGCCCAGGTTGCTTCGGTTTCATCTTCCAATGAAGAAGTCGGCAATCTGATTGCGGACGCCATGGAAAAAGTTGGCCATGATGGTGTTATTACCATCGAAGAAAGCAAAGGGATCGACACTGAACTTTCCGTTGTTGAAGGGATGCAGTTTGATCGCGGCTATCTGAGTCAATACATGGTAACTGACAATGATAAAATGGAAGCTGATCTGGACGATCCATATATCCTGATTACCGATAAGAAGATTTCCAACATCCAGGACATTCTTCCACTATTACAAGAAATCGTTCAACAAGGTAAGGCACTGTTAATCATTGCTGACGATGTTGCCGGCGAAGCATTGCCAACCCTGGTTCTTAACAAGATTCGTGGTACCTTCAATGTTGTTGCAGTTAAGGCCCCTGGCTTTGGCGATCGGCGCAAGGCACAACTGGAAGACATTGCAACCTTGACCGGTGGCACCGTGATCAGTTCCGATCTTGGCTTGGATCTGAAGGATACCAAGATTGAACAATTGGGTCGTGCCGGCAAAGTTACCGTTACCAAGGACAACACCACGATTGTTGATGGCGCAGGTTCCAAGGATGCCATTGCTGAACGGGTTAACATCATCAAGAAGCAAATTGACGACACAACCAGCGACTTTGATCGTGAGAAGTTGCAAGAACGTCTGGCTAAGTTAGCCGGCGGGGTTGCGGTTGTCAAGGTCGGTGCTGCAACCGAAACCGAATTGAAGGAACGTAAGTATCGGATCGAAGATGCTTTGAACGCGACCCGTGCTGCCGTTGAAGAAGGTTACGTTGCCGGCGGTGGTACTGCCTTGGTTGACGTCATCCCTGCAGTCGCTGCTTTGAAAGAAGAAGGCGACGTTCAGACCGGGATCAACATTGTTCTGCGTGCCCTTGAAGAACCTGTTCGCCAGATTGCCGAAAACGCTGGCCGCGAAGGTTCTGTCATCGTTGAACAATTGAAGAAGGAAAAGCAAGGCATTGGTTACAATGCTTCAACCGGTGAATGGGAAGATATGGCTAAGTCAGGTATCATCGACCCAACCAAGGTTACCCGTTCCGCATTGCAAAATGCTGCATCAGTTGCTGCTTTGATGCTGACCACTGAAGCGGTTGTTGCTGACAAGCCAGAACCAAAGGATAACAACGCGGGTGCTGCAGGTGCAAACCCGGCAGCCGGTGGCATGGGCGGCATGATGTGATTTCGTCCTATCCTTAAAAAGAAGAACACAAATAAAACACCAGCGAACTTGGTTGGTGTTTTTTTGTGCACCGCGATCAGGAGTGCGTTGCAACATGTATATTGTGCCTCACAAGCACGTTCCAAGCGTTATCATAGGCATTGACCACCTTTCCTTGTTAAAATAAAATTGGTAAACAGTTAACGTTGCTATTTTCCATGTCAAATAAGAGGGGACGAGTTATATGAAATTGATTCAAAATCCCATTCGGCTTAATGCCAGTTTACACAAGATGCTTCCGCACACCATGCGCTTTTTATACAGTCGCAAGCCAGTCAAGTATTTCGAACTTTACACGCTAGGATCGGTGCATGTTTATTATGTGGAAGGTTTCGACCAAATCGATATTGTCCTGACTCATGACAAGCGCACCATCAAAGATGCCGAAATTGATTTTGTCCTCGAGAAACTATTGCCAGACACACCAAAAACCGAGCTAAAAATCGACCACGCCGCCAAAAGCGAGATCGAACATGAAGTCCATCGTAAATTGAAAGTGCATGATGTTGTTATTATCGAGAAGTGAGCGTGAGCCGGCGCGGTTAGAAGTCGGAGTGTAAGTGGCCTTGGGCGTGATGGTCGGGCTTTGACCATTGCGACCAAGGTCCTTACACGCAGACTTCTGCGCCGGCGAACGCGTTAAAGTGAGCGTGAACCGGTGTGCTTAAATAAAGCGTAAGTAGTCTCAACCCCAATGGCGGTTTTTGCCATTGGGGTTGAGGTTCTTGCACCTGAATTTCTGGGCTACCAAACGCGCTACAGAACTTAGCAGTCAACGGAACCCCTTAGCTTCTTTATAGAGCAGTGCCTGATCGCGGCTTTTTCCGAACCATACCCGCTGACAAATATCAATCCAACCGGTGTTTCTGGCGGCACATATAAGTTAAGATGAAACAAGGTAGGCGTAAGCCGAAATTTAGAGTACACTAATGCATGTTTGTTTACGATTCATTAAAATTTTTGAACCGGTGTGGGTTAATAGGAGTTTAGAAAATGATGCACTTGAAACGGCTGTTCATTGGGCGGCCTTTGAAATCTTCCGAGGAAGGTGGTCAACAGCTTAACATCTTCAAAGCGCTGGCGATGTTGTCGTCAGATGCTTTGTCCAGTGTGGCTTATGGGACCGAGCAGATTGTCTTGGTCCTCACGACACTGTCGGCTGCGGCAATTTGGTATTCGTTACCGATTGCGGCGTTCGTTTTAGTCTTACTGATTTCGCTGACACTTTCATATCGGCAGATTATCCATGCTTACCCTAGTGGTGGCGGGGCCTATGTTGTTGCCAGCGAAAATTTGGGCCGCAATGCCGGTTTAACGGCCGGTGCTTCGTTGCTGATTGATTACATGCTGACGGTATCGGTTTCGGTTTCGGCCGGCGCCGAGGCGATCACTAGTGCTATTCCTGCGCTGTATGGCCATCAGGTGGCGATTTCGCTGATCATCATTTTTATCTTGATGGGAATGAACCTACGTGGCATGAGCGAATCTGCTAATTTTCTGATGATTCCGGTTTATCTATTTGTGCTTGTGATGACCGTGATGATCGTCTGGGGACTTTATCAGGTTGTCAGTGGTGCCATCCCGTATAAGGCAACTTCATTGGTCGGCGCAGCGATTCCCGGCGTGTCGATGGCGTTGATTTTCCGGGCGTTTTCCAGCGGATCCAGTTCACTGACCGGGGTTGAAGCGATCAGTAATGCGGTGCCGTTTTTCAAGTTGCCCAAGGAAAAGAATGCAGCCAAAACGCTAGCGATTATGGCCGGCATTCTGGGCTTCTTCTTTGCCGGCATTACGTTTTTGAACTACTGGTACGGTTTAGTGCCGATGGCGAAGGTGACGGTACTTTCACAGGTTGCCAAGGAAACATTTGGTGGCACCGGCATCATGTATTATGTCGTTCAATTTGCGACCGCGTTAATTTTGGCGGTTGCTGCCAACACAGGCTTTTCGGCTTTTCCGGTCTTGGCGTTTAACCTGGCGAAGGATAAGTTTATGCCGCATATGTACCTGGATCGCGGTGATCGGCTGGGATATTCCAATGGGATTTTGACCTTGGCGCTGGGCTCGGCAGCGTTGATCACTATTTTCCAAGGCTCCACGGAACGCTTGATTCCGTTGTATGCGGTAGGCGTGTTCATTCCGTTTACGCTGTCGCAAACCGGGATGATCATTCACTGGTTCCGGCACCGCGGCAAGGGATGGATTGGCAAAACGGTCGCCAATCTTTCTGGCGCATTAATTTCGTTCGCGATTCTGGTCATCTTATTTGCTTACCGACTGTTTGATATCTGGCCGTTTTTCATTGTCATGCCGCTTGCCATCTTTATGTTCTACAAGATTCATGATCATTATCGTAAAGTAGCCGCACAGTTACGGTTGCCGGCAGACGTTGAAGAGCATGAGTACGATGGCAGCACCGTCATTGTGCTTGTCGGCAATGTGACGCGGGTGACCCGCGCCGCGCTGAATTACGCGCAGTCCATCGGCGATTATGTCATTGCGATGCATGTTTCGATGGATGAGAATCCGAACAAGGAAAAAGAAACGCAAAGCGAATTTCGCGCAGATTTTCCGGATGTCCGGTTTGTCGATATTCACTCGTCGTATCGTTCGATTGAGGCACCAACAATTCGCTTCGTCGACATCGTGGCGCGGAATGCTGCTAAACGCAACTTTACGACCACGGTGCTGATTCCGCAATTCGTACCGCGCAAAAAGTGGCAAAATATTCTCCACAACCAAACTAACTTCCGTTTACGCGCTGCGTTTGCAAGCCGCGAGAACGTGATTATTGCCACTTACAGTTATCATTTGAAGAAGTGACCGTTTAGGCAGGTTGAAGAGACATGCAATAGAGGCGGATGAATTCCATAGGTGTGGGTTCATTCGTTTTTTTGTTTCTAACCATGTCTATTTGCACTCTGAAAACGCGCTCACTGGGCCAGAAACCTCCACATAACAATGGCCTAAGCCCGGGCCATCACGTCCAAGGCCACTTATGTTCCGGTTTCTAACCGGCCCTGTTCGCGCTCTGTTGACTTACCTGTTAAAATAAATGATATAGAACGTCAGAGATAGTCAAAGACAAAGGGTGAAGTTTGTGCCGCAAAAAACCAGTGATACGCCAATGATGCAACAGTATAATGCGATTAAGGCGCAGTATCCGGATGCATTTTTATTTTATCGAATTGGCGATTTTTATGAATTATTCAACGATGATGCCATTAAAGGCGCACAGTTGCTTGAGCTGACGTTGACGGCACGGAATAAGAGTGCGGATGATCCGATTCCGATGGCGGGGGTGCCGCATCATGCGGTGCAGAGTTATGTTGATATTCTGATTGATCATGGGTATAAAGTCGCTATCTGTGAGCAAATGGAAGATCCTAAAAAAGCCGTTGGGATGGTCAAGCGCGCGGTGATCCAGTTGATTACCCCGGGGACCAATGTCGACATCAAAGCCGGTGCCGCGAAGACAAACAATTACATTACTGCTGTTTTGCCACACGCAGGCGGTTATGCCTTTGCTTATGGCGATGTTTCCACCGGTGAGCTGAAAGTAACTGATCTCAAAAGTAAATTCGCTTTGCAAAATGAGCTGAGTGCGCTCGCAACCAAAGAGATTGTGGTGCCAGAAGACCTGACCGATGATGACGCAGCCATGTTGAAAAAAGGCGAGCGTTTGTTGTCGGTTCAGCCTGACAGTCAGCCCACGAGTGAAGGCAGTTATGTGTCGCAAGATCTGACCGATCCGGCCGAAGCCGCGGTTGTGCAAATGCTGATGGCTTATTTACTGAATACGCAGAAGCGCAGTCTGGCCCATATCCAAAAGGCCGTGGCCTACCAACCGTCAGCATATCTGGAAATGGATCAGGATGCCCGCAGCAATCTTGATATTCTGCAAAATAGCCGCACCGGGCGCAAAGGCGATACGTTACTATCTTTATTGGACGCAACGAAAACCGCGATGGGCGGGCGTTTGCTGAAGCAGTGGTTGGAACGGCCGCTGTTGGATATTGGTGCGATCAGCGTACGACAAAATCAAGTTCAGGACTTGCTGGATCACTTTTTTGAACGTAGCGAGTTACAGGAACGTCTGACGAAGGTTTATGATCTGGAGCGGTTAGCCGGTCGCGTGGCTTTTGGTACGGTTAACGGGCGCGACTTGATTCAGCTGCAAACTTCACTTGATCAGGTGCCGGCGATTCAGGATGTCTTAAGCAAGCTTGATGATGGCAGTTTTAAGGCACTTCGCGGTAAAATCGACCCAGTCAGTGATGTTGCCGGGTTGATTCGCCGGGCGATCGAGCCGGAGCCGCCGATTTCGGTGACCGACGGCGGCCTGATTTTACGCGGCTACAATAAGAAGTTAGACGAGTACCGCGATGCCATGAAGAATTCCAAGCAGTGGATTGCGGAATTGGAAGCGTCAGAGCGCAAGGCCACCGGTATCCACAATTTGAAAATCCGGTATAACAAGGTGTTTGGCTACTTTATCGAGGTTACTAAGTCCAATTTGGACAAGGTACCGGAAGGCCGCTACGAGCGCAAACAGACGCTGACAAATGCCGAACGGTTTATCACGCCTGAGCTGAAGGAAAAAGAAACCTTGATTCTTGAAGCCCAGGAAAGTTCAACCGCGCTGGAGTATGATCTTTTTCAGGATATTCGCGATCAGGTCAAAGCTCAGATTAAACGACTCCAAGCGTTAGCCGCCCAGATTTCGGCATTGGATGTCTTGCAAAGTTTTGCGACAGTGGCTGAAAACAATCACTATGTCCGGCCGACGATGCATGCCGGCACCCACGATATTAATGTTAAAGGCGGCCGCCATCCGGTTGTCGAACATGTTTTGGGGCAAGATAGCTATATCCCTAACGATGTTATTATGGATCAGGATACGGACATGCTACTGATTACCGGCCCCAACATGTCCGGGAAAAGTACCTATATGCGGCAGTTGGCGCTAATTGTGATCATGGCGCAGGCCGGATCATTTGTTCCGGCTGATGCCGCGGACTTACCGATTTTTGATCAAATCTTCACCCGTATCGGTGCGGCTGACGACTTGGCGAATGGGGAAAGTACCTTTATGGTCGAAATGTTGGAGGCCAATGCGGCACTGAGTCATGCAACGGCTTCAAGTCTGATTCTCTTTGATGAAATCGGGCGAGGAACGGCGACTTATGACGGCATGGCGCTGGCACAGGCGATCATCGAATATCTGCATGATCACGTGCACGCTAAGACGCTCTTTTCCACGCATTATCACGAATTGACCAGTCTGTCGGATTCGCTTGCGAAACTCAAGAATGTCCATGTCGGCGCGGTTGAAGAACATGGCAACCTGGTTTTCCTGCATAAAATGATGCCGGGACCGGCAGATAAAAGTTATGGGATCCATGTGGCGAAGTTGGCCGGCTTGCCGCCAGATTTATTGGATCGCGCCGATACGATTCTGAAGCAGCTTGAAGCCGCGACACCGGAAAAAACCGTGCCGTCAGCCGCAAGCCAGGTGACGGACCAACAATTGTCGCTTTTTGAAGAACCTAAACCGCAACCGAAGAACAGTCCGATTTTGGCGAAACTAGCTAAGTTTGATTTGATGGATGCGACGCCAATGGACGCCATGAATTTGATTTTCGACCTTCAGAAACGTTTAAAGAAGAAGTGATTTTATGCCAAAAATTCATCAGCTATCGGCCACGTTAAGTAACCAGATTGCTGCCGGGGAAGTTATCGAACGCCCAGCCAGCGTGGTCAAAGAATTAGTGGAAAACAGTATCGATGCCCAGGCAACCCAGATTGACGTGAAGGTATCGGCGGCGGGCTTGCAGAAAATACAGGTCAGCGACAACGGGATCGGGATTGATCCTGACGATGTGGCGACTGCCTTTTTGCGCCATGCGACGAGCAAAATTCTGACGACGCGGGATTTGTTTAATGTGCATTCGTTAGGGTTTCGCGGTGAAGCTTTGGCCAGTATTGCGGCGGTTGCCGATGTCACCTTAACGACCGCAACGGATTCCGGCATTGGCGCCAAGATCCACGTGAAGGGTGGCAAAGTTGAGGATCAAACGACTGCAGCTCATCGCCGGGGCACGGATGTTGAAGTGTCCGATCTGTTCTTCAATACGCCAGCTCGCTTGAAGTACATGAAGTCACAGCAGACGGAGCTAGGGAAAATTGTCGATATCGTCAGTCGGCTGGCCTTGGCTAACCCTGGCATTGCCTTTACGGTGTCGCACGATGGCAATATGGTCGTCCGGACTGCGGGTCAAGGCGATCTGCGGCAGACACTTGCGGGGATCTATGGCTTACCGGTAGCACGGTCCATGGTTGACTTTCAGGCACAGGATCTTGATTTTCAGGTGAGCGGCTTGACCAGTTTGCCGGAGACCACGCGGGCCTCGCGCAATTACTTGAGCCTGGTCGTCAACGGCCGTTACATCAAGAATTTTCAGCTCACCAAAGCCGTGATTGCCGGCTACGGCTCCAAACTCATGGTCGGGCGGTATCCGATGGGTGTCATCACGATTCAGATGGATGCGGCCTTGGTTGATGTCAACGTGCATCCGACGAAAGCGGAAGTGCGTCTGAGCAAGGAAGATCAGCTCAGCCATCTGCTGAGTGAAGCGATTCGGAGTCGGTTAGCAAAAGAAAATCTCATTCCAGACGCGTTGGATAACCTGCCTAAACGTGAGCACTATGACCTGGATCAGCTGGAATTAACGCTGAATAAAATCAGCCCGAAAACAGCTGCACCAACGCCGCCGCAGGGAACTGAACTACGCGAAGAAACCCATGACCAGCCTGTAAATACGCCTCAAGCTGGATCAACGCCGTCTGCTGAGACAGCGCCGGACTTAACCATGGATGATTTGGATGATCGGCCAATCTTTAGCGAACCGCAACGGCTGGCTGCGTGGGATCAGCGTTATCAGCAGTTGGATGCCAATGTAGCGCCAGCGCTGGTGGAAGACTTGCCAGCGCAAGATCTGAAGCGGAACGAACCAGCTGAGCGATTTCCGGACTTAACGTATTTGGCGCAGGTTCACGGCACTTACTTGCTAGCTGAGTCCAGCGACGGTCTGTATATTTTGGATCAGCATGCCGCTCAGGAGCGGGTCAACTACGAATTTTATCGTCAGGAAATCGGCAAAGTCGGCACCGATCAGCAACACTTGTTAGTGCCGATTGTCCTGGATTACTCCGCCGCCGATGCGATTGATATTCGGACGCACCGCGATGTTTTGGAATCGGTCGGCCTGTATCTGGAAGACTTCGGCCAAAATAGTTTCGTGGTCGAACATCATCCGACTTGGTTTAAGGCCGGTCAGGAAGAGGATACGATCAAGGAAATGGTGGATTGGGTGCTGCGCGACGGTAAAATAACGGTGGCGGCGTTTCGGGAAAAAACCGCCATCATGATGAGCTGTAAACGGGCCATCAAGGCTAATCATCATCTGGACGACAAGCAGGCGCGCGCACTGATTCAAAAACTGCCGCAATGCGAGAACCCATTTAATTGCCCCCATGGTCGGCCGGTTCTGGTGCACTTTTCCAATACGGATCTGGAGAAAATGTTCAAACGGATTCAAGATAGTCATGAAAGCGGGGAAATGCAGGCATGATCATATTGGCAAGTCACTCACCGCGGCGGCAGGAATTGCTCAAGCGAATTATTCCCAGTTTTGAGAGCCATCCAGCCACGATTAATGAACGGGCGCTGCCGGTTTTAGCGCCGCCAGAATATGTCCAGAGTCTCGCGAAGGCAAAAGGCGAATCGTTGGTGCCCAGCTATCCGGGCGCTACGATTATTGCGGCAGATACCATGGTGGCGTTTCAGGGCAAATTGCTGGGCAAGCCACATAGCCGGCAAGAAGCCAAGCAAATGATTACCGCACTTGGCGGCCAAACCCATCAAGTGTATACCGGCTTGTGGGTGCGCCTGGACAATGGCACGGTGCGTCAACAAGTCGTGGGCACTGACGTTACCTTTTGGCCACTTGAGGAAGCAGAAGTCGAGTCCTATTTGCAGGAAGATGCTTATCAAGACAAGGCCGGCGCATACGGAATTCAAGATGCCGGAGCCTTGCTGGTTAAATCTATTGACGGCGATTTTTACAATGTGATGGGTCTACCGATCAGCACGTTGTATCGCATGTTGTTGGCTTAATCCAGATGGGTTAGACGAATCAAAAGTACAAAATGACCGAGTTGCCAGATTCTTTTACGGCAGACTCGGTCATTTTTAATTCATTCATTTAGAATGTTACAGACGATAAGCTGCGTCACTTAGCCTTTAGGCGACTGCACAACCTGCCAGTTGCTTGGTAGGGTGAAGATGTAGACCTTGCCGATGGTTTTGCCTTGTTCGCCGGAACCGGCAAACATGATGGCGGCAAAGACGTTGCTGTATTTGAGTTTCTGCTCGGTGACAGCGACTTGCGGAATGGTGCCGTGTTTCAGTTTCGTCTTGATGGTGGCACTTGGCTTGACTGTGTGATCGATGGCGTCGCCGGAAATCCGGTAGCGGTAAGCAATATGTTTTTTAGCCGTACCGATGGGCTGGCTGATAATCTGCAATTGGTCATTCATGGGTGCCAGTGGTTGCAACTCGGTGGTTTCGTCAATCGTAAAACCAACATGGTAAAGATCATTCACACTCAACAAAGCAATCGGGCCTAAAACCAGCAAGCCACTGACAATGATGGCTAATGGCCGCTGCCGACTGGGTTTCATTAACACGACAGCCCAGAAAAAGGCGATGGCACCGATGATCAACAATAAGATAATCATGAGGCGTCCCTCCGATCCATGGCGTCATTTTTCAAGAAGAAGCTCAGTATTAAGCCTAGCGCTGCCATGACCAACGAAACGGCAAAAGCCGCCCGATAGCCAGCCAAGGTAGCCTGATGTAGCGCGTTGGCGTAATCAATCGGATCAAGGGCCTTGCCGCTAGCTGCCGGCGTTGCGCCCTTGGTGACGACCGACAAAACAGAGACCAGGATCGCAGTCCCGATCGATGCCGCCACTTGCCGAATCGTGTTGTTCACGGCCGTTCCGTGGTTGATTAAATGCGTTGGTAAGGCGTTCATCCCGGCAGTCGTGACCGGCATGGTGACCATGGTGATCCCGAACATCCGCACGGTATAAACTGTCGTGATATAAATCAGCGGCGTGGTTTCAGTTAACGTCATCAACGGCAAGGTGCCGGCGACCAGCAGAAACAGGCCAGCGACAGCCAAACGTTTGGCGCCAATTCGATCGAAAATCCGGCCGGTGATCGGACTCATGATCCCCATCATAATTGCCCCCGGGAACAAAATCATCCCGGAATGAAAGGCACTTTCGCCACGAATTGTCTGAATATACATCGGCAGCACCATTTCAACCCCGACCATCGACATAAAGGCGACCGCGGTCAAAATGACACTTAACGTGAAGGTCTTGGATTTAAAGACTCGCAATTCCAGTAGCGGTGTTTTGAGATGCAGTTGTCGCCAGCAGAACAAGGCGACAAAGATAATGCCAATCGCGAGACTGATCAGAACCTGGGTGTCCGTCCAGCCGGCATCGCCGACTGTTGAGAAGCCATACAATAAGCCGCCAAACCCAAGCGTCGAAGCAATAATTGATGGTACGTCGATCTTGGGATGTGACGTCGGCAAAACTTTCCGCATGCTGTAAGTGGCCAGTAACACAACCCCGGCAGCAATTGGCATGATGACGGCGAATAACGCCCGCCAGGTATGATGCAGCAAAATCCAGCCGGAAAGCGTCGGACCGATTGCCGGAGCCAAGCCAATGACGATGCCCGCTAAGCCCATGGCGCTGCCGCGTTTTTCCGGCGGGAAGATAGTGAACATCACGGTCTGAAAGGTGGGCATGGACATGCCGACACCAATCGCCTGGATGAGGCGGCCGGCCAGCAGCATCTGAAAATCGCCGGCAAGCCAGCAAATCAGCGAACCTAAGAAGAAAATGGTCATGGCCGTCAGATAAAGGTGCTTGACGTTGAATTTATCCAACAACCACGCCGAAACAGGAATCATGATGCCCATAATTAACATGAAGCCGGTTGTCAGCCACTGAACCGCGCTGGCGCTAATATGAAAATCAGCCATCAGTGTCGGATAAGCCGTGGTGAGAATGGTTTGAGTTAAGAAGGTCGTAAACGTGCCGATCAATAGGGTGATGACAAGTAGCAAACGATTATATGGATGCCCATTAACATCAGTTGGTGTCAACAAAATCGTGTCCTTTCTAAAAACGTTATAATCCAGTCTAGCACGTCAACAGCAGGTTTGGGTGAATGGCCTTCACAAAATCTTTAAAAAGGTATCAAAAAAACATCGTTGCGACTTGTTAGCCTAAAAGTAAGTTAATGAATACGGAAGGGGCGTTTCAAAACGTGAAAGTCCAATCGACGCATCAACGCATTGAATGGATTGATGTTGCCAAGGGCCTCGGAATCATTGCAGTTGTGTTGGGGCATTTCTATCCTCGCAATACAACGTTTTATGAAAGCTTATATTGGTGGCATATGCCATTGTTCTTTATGATTGGCGGTTTCTTCGTCAAGCCGACAACGTTGCCGACTTTAAGAGATTATCTGAGGCGGCGGTTCTGGCCAATGTTCAAGCAGTATTTTGGCTACGGCGTGGGGCTGATTTTGCTGAATTTTGTGGTTGAGCAACGCACGCCTGCATTTACCCTGGATTATTTGCGGCGACTGGTTTATGGCGGAACCGAACTGAATGGTTATTTATCGGTCTTTTGGTTTATGACAGTTTATGCCTTCAGTAGTTTGCTGTTTAGTCTATTACGTGGCTATATGCCAAAAGTCTGGCAAGAGGCGGTTTTAATGGCCGGACTTTTCTGGTTAGGGTTCAGTTATCCTAACGCTGAGGCAGTTTTAGGATTTCCGATTCCAGGCAACCTTGATTTAGTACTGGTTGCTTTGCCGTATATGTTTGTCGGCTGGTGGTTATTCCATTATGCCCGGCAAATTGTCACCAAGCCGTGGTTTATGGTGGTCGCTGTCGGCCTTTTCGCAGTGCTGTTTACTGCCCAGTCGCGTGGCCAAATCGACTTTTTGCTTTATATGAAATCCCATCACTTAACTGATCCACTTCTGGCGGGATGGGCGCCAGTCATCATCTGCGGCGGTTTATTTGCTGGAGCCAAAATAGTGTCAGGAACTTTTGCAGGAAACTGGTTAGATCGCATTGGCCGTAGTACACTACCTATAATGTATGGTCATAAAGCGGTCGGTTATATTTTGGAGAAGATCGGTGATCCCAATATACTTGTTTTGGTGATTGCCGGTGTCACAATTCCTCTTTTCCTTGCTTATGCGGGCCGCTGCGTTCGGGAACGTTGGCAAGACGGGGGATTATATGCGTTTAGTTAAAAGATTGTTGCTGGTCGTGGTGATTTTACTCGTTGGGCTGGCGCCAGGCACACAATTGGTGGAAGCGGACACGACACCGACCATTTTTGTTCACGGTTATCGGGGCACGGCTTTTTCGACCAATCAGCTGATTGAAGGTGCTGAGGCTGCGGGGGTGGCTAAGCGCAGTATGGTGATTACGGTGAGTCCGACCGGGCAGTTAGATGTTCGTGGGACGTTACACACCACTGCCGCGCCGATTATTCAGGTGATTTTTCAAAACAACACCGCTGGCGAGGAAGTAGACAGTCAATGGCTGGCTAAAATTTTCACGATGCTGCATGAGCGCTATGGCGTGGTGAAATTAAACGCCGTGGGCCACAGTATGGGCGCCTATGCTGTCATTGCGGCGGCGATGGCGCAAACGCCGATTGAATTGGAAAAAGTCGTTGCGATTGCCGGCCCGTATGACGGCTTGCTCGGCTGGAATGACCAGCCACATCAGTTACAGCTTGCAGCAGATGGGCGGCCGAACCTGATTCGGCCTGAGTATGCGCGGTTATTGAAGGACCGCACGCATTTCCGCGCTAAGTCGGTGTTGAATATTTACGGCAATGTTCAAGACGGTACGGATACCGATACTGTTGTGAGCGTCAACTCTGCCTTGAGCTTAGGCTATCTGCTTCGTGGCCTCACCAAGTATCAGACACTTGAAGTCACTGGCCCCCATGCCCAACACAGCCAGCTCCATGAACACAATGTGACGGTTGACCGCGCGATGTTGCAGTTTATCTGGGGAAAGTGACTTTGGTCGTGCCAAACTCCGCAATCTCCGGCCAGCTGGGGTGGCGACGCGAAGCTAGAGCGGTGGGCACAGCTGATCCCCATCTGGCCTACGATTGCTCCGCTTTGGCACTAAGATCTCAATCCCTATACAAACAAGAATCGTTCATGAAAAAAAGACCAATTGATCGCAATGTACGGTCAATTGGTCTTTTTTACACTTTAGTCATGAATATTAGACTGTTTAAACACATGTTAGTTGCAATTTGTGAGCTTAACGCTGAAAACTAATCCTGCTTCTTATCTTTTGCCTCTTTAACTTCCTCAGCAACGGTTTGCTTGACCGGTTTTGGATCCTGGGTGACGTCAAACCAGTTGGCGAAGCCGCGGGAGAAATCAGCGACGGTGAAGTTGAAGTGATCGATTTTGACTTTGTCATGCAACTTCAGATCGGGATGCGTTTCCATGATAAAGCCAGCAATGGTGATGATCTCGGAATCCGTGAACGCTTTGATATTAGTGTGGAAGAAACGTTCAAAGTCCCAGAGTGTCGTCTTGCCGCTGACCCGAAAGACTTTGGGATCGTCGGTTTTCCGAATGTACTCGTCGGAGACATCGTCGATTTCATCTTTAACCGTACCAAACAGCTCTTCATAAATATCTTTATCAGTGACGATGCCGCTAGTGCCACCGTATTCATCGACGACCACAACAATTGGCGTTTGTTTCTTGATCATTTGCGTCAAAATATTGTGAATCGGGGTAACTTCAGGCACATTGATAATCGAACGCAGCAGCTTGGAGACTTTCACGGATGGATCGACTTGCCCTTGCTTGACGAGATCATAGATGTAGACATACCCCAGAATCTTATCTTTGTCACCGTTTGCCACAACCGGGAACCGGCTATAGCCTTGAGTTAGATAGTCGCGCAAGGCTTCCTTAACAGTGGTATTAATATCGATCACAAACAGGCTGGTACGGTCAACCATGATGTCTTTGGCCGTTTTGTCATTGAGCTCAAATGCCCGCTGCATATAAATGACATCATTTTGTTCCATGTCGCCGGAAGTAACAGCATTCTTACTAAGGTTCAGAATTTCGGCTTGGGAGAAGGCCTCGTTACCTTCATCGGCTGGCTTCATGCCCATCATTTTGACAATGCCGGTGGCGCTGACGTTCAGCAACCAGACAAATGGGAAGAACAAGATATGGAAGTAATGTAGCGGCGTCACAACCAGCATTAACGTTTTAATTGGATAATCAATAGAAATGTTTTTCGGAACAATTTCGGTGAGCACCACTTCCAAGTAGGTTAAAATAATAACCCCCAAAATAGCGCCGACCGCATGCAGGCTGCCATTTGGCAAACTTAAGTGGGTCAAGCCAAACAGATCAACCAGCAAGAATTCAACGGTGGTTTCCCCGATCCACCCTAAAATGATGCCGGCCAGCGAAACACCAACCTGGGTCGTTGACAGATACTCATTTAAGTTGTGAACCATACGCAAGGCGCGCTCAATTTTCGCTTTGCGGCCCGTGCCTTTGTCGATCATCTCTTCCAAGGCACTCGGACGACTTTGAACCAATGCAAATTCACAGGCAACAAAAAACGCTGCGAAGAAAAAGGTGACGAGCATCACCAATAAATTGGGGACGATTTGGCCACTTTCCATGTATTCCATTCCTCATTTCATGTAGCTTTACAAACTTAATTTTAACATTGAATGAGCCAAATGAACGATAATTCATCGATTGCTTCTATATTGTGCGTTATGCTGGTATCAACGAGTATGCGATTCGAGGGGAGAAGCCGAAATGGAACAAGTCAAAATGTATTGGGAAACAATGAAGGTTTTTAAAGCCGAGCCGGAAATGCCCAAAACCCAGCTGATTAGCAAACCGCTGCCACGGACACCGGCAACAGGGACGGAAATGCCGCAGATTGCGATTCGCAACGTGGATGTTTTTCAACTAATGAGTGAGTTGACTGGCAAAGTCGGCGTGATGAACTTTGCCAGTCCGGTTCATCCAGGCGGTGGTGTGGCGTTTGGCGCGCGGGCGCAGGAAGAAGCGATTGCGAAGGGAACATTTTTGGTGCCGGCGCTGGAACAGTACATGGCGGATTATTATGATCAGAACTGCAAACAGCCTAATCGCGGCCTGTTTAGCTCAAAACTTATTTATGCAGAACATGTGCGCCAGGTTTTTGACGATCAGGGCCGCCGTTTGCCAAAAAAATATGTCGATATCGTCACCGTGGCCGCACCTGATCGTCGCGTCGATCCGCAATTAGATGACGCGACAGCCATGAAAGATATTGCATTTAAGGTTTTACAGACGCTGCGGGCGTTTAAAGCGCATGACGTTGACCAGTTGATTTTGGGAGCATTTGGTACCGGCGTTTTTGGTAACCCAGTTAAACCGGTTGCCGGCGTTTTTCGGAAGGCGTTGCTGTTACCGGAGTTTGCTGGCGCATTCAAACGCGTTTATTTTGCAATTTACGATCCGCAGATGAGAACGATTAAGTCATTTGCGGCTGCTTTAAAAGGTGAAGACGAATAAAGAAAGAAAGGAATTAACCGATGAAACTCACGGTCATGCAACACGCGGATGCTGAAGGCTTAGGGGTCATTCAAGACTGGGCCGATAAGCATTCAATTGAAACTGTCACTTACCGCCCTGATCAAGGGGATCCGATTGCGCAACTGAATCCGGCAGACATTGATGGGTTGATTGTGCTTGGCGGCCCCATGAGCGTCAATGACGATCTGGCCTGGCTAGCAGCCGAACGGATTTTGATTCGCAGTTTAAACAAACTGAACCGGCCAGTCCTTGGCATATGCTTGGGGGCTCAGCAGATCACCAAGGCTTTTGGTGCCAACGTCTACCCGATGGAAAAACCGGAAGAAGGAATCGGCACGGTCAGGACCAGTGATGGGACGCTGCTTAACGTTTTCCATTGGCATGGGGAAGCGATGAGCCGATTGCCGGGCAGCCAACTGTTATACGAAAATGACCAAGCACTTCAAGGATTTAAGTATCACGATCGGATCGTCGGATTGCAATTTCATCTGGAAGTGACGCCGACCTTGATTACAGCGATGGGGGCGGCCGCCGGCAAACCGCAAGGCCCGGTTAATGAAGCCATTTTGGCACCGGGACATGAGGTTCTTAATGCGCTACTTGAGCAACTTTTTGGGTAAAAATAAGCAAAAAACGCAATTTATTTAGACTTAGCGCGAAAAATCAAGGGTATCCTCGAAGATTTTTTGAAGTTCCGCTGACATGAGAATCGCGTCACAGCGGGCTTTTGAGATTGACAATGTTAAGGATGTAACCTAATGTAATCTTTTGTCATAGAACTTAACCTAACCGCAACACCGCGAATACATGTTCGTAATACTGACTGACTATACTAAGCCACAGTTAGTTAAGTCACCACATGAAATCAGGAGGAATTACGAACATGAAAAAGCTCTTAAGTACAGTATTATTCTCAGCCGTTGCTTTATCCGCCGTTGCTTTGTCCAAACCTAGTCACGTTAGCGCAGCAACGAAAGATACTGAATCGACAACCGTCAGTGCACCAGCTAGTGATAAGACGGAAGCCGACGTCACTTATAACGGTGGCGCAACAACTGTTTGGACTTCGCCGACAGTGGGACAACAAGCAAAACGTTACGTTACAACTGGCGAACATCTTAAATTTGTTAACAGTAAAAAAGTTTATTCAGAAATTTGGTATGAAACAGCCGATCATGGTTGGGTTCCAGAACGCTACTTGAGCATCAATACCTTGCAGCAACTGGCACCGTTAACCCAGAAGGCTGACGCAAGCGCCGCACCGACGCAGACAACGTCACCAGCTGAACAGGCCGCTCAGTCAACTTCTAATAATGCTCAGGCTTCATCAAGCGCTGCTGCTCAAGATGCTGCAGCATCAAGTGCGGCCGCATCAAGTGCAGCTCAGGCAGCTGCCCAGCAACAGGCACAACAACAGGCTCAGCAAGCTGCTGCCGCTTCGCAAGCCGCTGCTCAGCAACAAGCTCAGCAATCGGCTGCTGCCCAACAGCAAGCACAACAAGCAGCCGCTACTTCGCAAGCTGCGCTCCAGCAACAACAAGCTGCTGCATCTAAGGCTGCCGCTCAACAACAGCAGGCACAACAACCTGCCAGCCAGGCAACCGTTCAGACAACGCAGACAGCGGTTCAGACAGCTCAACCTCAACAGGCAACCCAACAACAAGCAACTAGCAACCAAGGCACCTTCAAGATCAGTTTCTATGATCCGTCTGTTATGGGTAGCAGCTTAGGTTATGGTGGTGTTGCCGCCAACTTAAGTGTCTTCCCTAAAGGCACCCATTTACGCATCACGATGTCAAATGGTCAGGTGCTAGACCGGGTTGTTAACGACACAGGTTCATTTGCAGCAGGCAACCCACGTCAGCTTGACGTAGCAATGCCAAACGACCAGATTCCTTCAGCGGGCATTCTCTCTGCGACAGTTGAAGTAGTTGGCTAAAGCGATTCGCCTTTAACATGAAACAAAATTAAACGCACTCGCAGTTTCCCAATACAGGGAAGCAGCGAGTGCGTTTTTTTGCAGAGCGTGAACTGGCGCGGTTAGAAGTCGGAGTATAAGTGGCCTTGGGCGTGATGGCCCGGGTTTAGGCCATCGCGACCAAGATCCTTATACGCAGACTTCTGCGCCCGAGAACGCATTTATGGTCGTTCATGGACTATCTGGGTTTCTGTCACGTTTTTGCGAAGAGTCACCGCACACGGGAACTCAGTAGCAAATAAAGTTGCGCAGTTTGAGTCAGCCGTTTATCGGTGACCTGAAACCACCGATTAATCACCAGTTGGGAACTAATCAGTTCATCAACAGCAAGCTGGTCACCAGTTGGCTGTTTAGGCGGCGCCACTGCTGCAATGAGCTGCCCTTTAGCGCTAAGTAATTGACTAAGTACATGGGTGATGGTGCGCAGCTCGGCAGGGGATTGGTTAAACGCGCCGACAATCAGATCGTAAGGGCCGGTCAGCAGTTTTAACCAATGATCAGGCATGATGCGATAACGCAGCCGATCGGAACTGGCCACTGCGCGGGCACTTTGGATGGCGGCGGTATCGGTATCAATGCCCAGTACGGCAGCCGCACCATGGTTCAAGGCATAGCGGCAAAACCAGCCGTCACCACAATGAATCACAAGCACACGTAGATCCGTTACTGGCGGCATTTTCTTAACGAGCGCCTGCCACACCGGTTGATCGTCACCTGATTCGAATGGCATGTTGGGATTATCTTGCATATTAGGATATGGCGTGTCCATAGTTTCACAACCCTTCACATTCATTATAGAGGAAAAAGACCCAAGATGTCGGTTGATCTTGCAGGTTTGTCGACGATGAGTTAACAGCGTAACGAAGCCTGATTTAACGCGGCGGGGAGCTTGTCTAAGGAAACACTGAAAAAAGTTTGGAAAAGTTAAACAAAAGCATTGCATTCTGCTAAGAAACATGAGAATATAATAGACATGTTAATTGCCCAGTAGTTCAGTGGTAGAATGCTTGACTGTTAATCAAAGGGTCGCTGGTTCGAATCCAGCCTGGGCAGGATAAAAGCCGTGAGCTGACAACGTTCACGGTTTTTTTTAATGTTTTTGAACGTGCTGGCTTTAGTCGCTGGATTTGGAATTAAACGGGACGATAACGAAGAATCGAAGCTGAATCAGTCACCGAAACCGACCAAGTTTACTGAGTAACAGATGAGGACTCTTTAAAAGAACACCAAAGAAACAGTCTGCCAATCATTTTTGCCGTTGTCGTGTGCCGTAATATGCTATTCTAAATAAAACAAATCGAACGAGAGGTGACGTCATGCAAACAAAAGCGTTGACACGAATGGGTTTATTACTGGCGGTTCTAATTGGATTGGCTTTTGCTCCGCCGATTACGATCGGTTTCCTCGGGGTACCGATTGTCCTGCAGAATATGGGCGTTATGCTAGTGGCATTGTTACTGCCTATACGACCAGCAACGATCACAATCGGGATGCTATTAGCCTTGGCGGCGCTAGGACTTCCTGTATTAACTGGTGGTCGCGGCGGTATCGCCGTCTTCATGGGACCGACTGCCGGCTTCATGTATGGTTGGTTGCTAACACCGCTGGCCTATGCCGGCATTACCCATTACCTTAAGCAAGATTCTTGGGTGACCAAAGCCCTTGGGATGACGTTGGGCGGCGTGCTGCTGACGGAATTGTTGGGCGCCGCGTGGTTGGCTGCGACGACGAATATGACATTTGTTCCGGCGCTTTTGAGTGTTTTGATCTATATTCCAGGTGATTTGCTTAAAATGGCACTCAGCGTTTTGGTGGTTCAACAATTAACGGCTGTGATGCCTGCCTTGAATTCAAAGTAAGCTAGTACAAAAAAGTACCTTGATTACCACCGTGTCAATGCATGGTGGGGAATCAGGGTACTTTTTTTGAACGGAGCTATGTTTTTGCAGGCTTTTAATCAACGAACAACAGTTCAAAAGCATGATCTTTTGTATTAATATTAACCGAAACGTGGCGATTGAGGTCACTCACGAGATTTCGGGCAAACGCCATTTTGGATTCAAAATCCTTCAACTTGGCCGTAAAAGGCACCGAATTGAAATCAAAGTTTTCGCCGATGAACGCGGCATCCGTGACATATTTAAGATTATTTTGATCGTGACGGCTGCCTGGTTTTAGAACAGCATCTAAATAACGGTACAATTCCGATGGCGAATAGTGTAACGGTTTAACCAGATCGGTTGTAATGTTGAAGTCTGGCGCATCATCGGCCATCTCTTCGTTGACCTGCACCTGTGTCAGTCCTTGATATAATTTCAATGTGGGCACCTCTCATCCTTATACTTTATTATAACATGCTCAGCGTTGGACGATTCGATCAATTGCGTTTTGAAACTCGGTGCGAGCTTCTTCGGTGGTTTCCTTAGCCTGGGCATTTTTCAAAAATGTCGTGAGTTCAGCTGTGGGAGCCGCGGCCAGTTCGCTAATAGCCCACGCGGCCGTTGCCCTGATCATGGGGCGGGGGTCGTTTTCAATGACCTCAAGTAGGTGCGGAACAGCACTGCGATCATGAAGGTTAACTAATGCAATGATGGCGTTACGCTGCAGCGGCTTTTTCCCGCGCCATGCCCCGGCCAGTTTACCGAAGCGGGTCTTAAAGCCTTTATTGCTTAGCGTTAGCATGGGAATTAATTCCGGCATCACGGTGTCGGGATCAGGTTCCATTTCGGGATGTATATGAAAATCTTTGCCTTTATTAAACGGGCAGACCTGTTGGCAGATATCACAGCCGTACAAGACATTGCGAATCATCGGCCGAAATTCCGGATCCATGTACCCCTTTGTTTGAGTTTGGTAAGACAGGCACCGCTGACCGTTCATCCGCCCATCGCCTAGCAGTGCCTTGGGCGGACAAAAGTCAATACAGCGGGTACACGTCCCACATTGACAAGCCATCGGTTCATCCGGTGCGAATTTAATATTCGTGATGATTTCGCCTAAATAGACATAGGAACCAAATTCAGGCGTGATTAGCAGGCCATTTTTGCCGATAAAACCAAGCCCGGCGCGCTGGGCGACGGCGACATCGATTAATTCTCCAGTGTCGACCATGGGTTTGAAGCGGATGGCTGTATCCGTCGCAGCCGTGTCTTTGATAAATTGCATTAATGCGTCCATCTTGCGATCCAAAACGGTGTGATAATCAATGCCCCAACTAGCCCGCGCAAAGCGACCGCGTTTAGGACCGGTGCGAGGTGGGCGGTCATGAATCTTAGAAGGATAAGCCAGCGCGATGGCAATGATACTCTGCGGCTGGTCAAAGATCTTGTCTGGATACAGCCGTTCATCCAGATTCTGGTGTTCGAATCCGGTTGTATGTCCAGCGGCTTTTTGAGCCAGTAAACTGGGTTTTAACGCAGCAAAATCATCGGCGGTGGTAAAGCCGATCTTGTCAATTCCCAGTTCCTTTGCGTGGCTTTTAATGGTTTCCTTAAGATCCATGCCGCCAACCTCCTAACATTGATGATGTCATTATTTTAGCGAAACGGTGGCGGGAAAGCAAAATTGCAGAACGCCCCAAAGCCCATTAACACGTTTACCAGCGCAGAAACCTGCGTGTAGAGGCTTCAGGCGTGACGGACAAAGACCATTCTTTGCCATTTGTACAATTGAGGGCCTGGTGAGGGGTAGCTTCCACTTTCTATAACGCGCTCGCCAGCGCAGAAGCCTACATGTAAGGACCCCAGACCACAATGGCCAAAGCCCGGCCATTGTGGTCTGGGGCCACTTACACTCCGGCTTCTAACCGCGCTGGCTCGCGCTCACAAAAAAACGTCATCCAGCCATTGCCAGACAACGTTTTTCGTTAAAAGAACAGGAGGCGGAACATCGCTTTTTCACGACGCTGCTAACATATCGGAAAAATGTGAACAGATTGTGACGAATTTATCGCTAATTACTGAAGATAGAGTTCCCGGAGGTCGCGCTTTTCCGCCGGCGTGAGTTGCAGAGCGTCTTGCAGATAATTTTTCATGCCGCCGTACTCTTCGTCGATGGTCGCCAATGCACTGTCGAGAAAGGCACCCGAAACGGTACCGAGGTCACGAATGTTAGCGAGCAACGCATCCGTTGCGCCGCGTTTGCGTGCCGCAGCAAGATTCTTTTCGACCATCGGCTGAATCAGGTCGTTGGTTGCCAAATAATCTTGCCGAATCGTATGACCATCGACCCCCAAAGCCGATAGTAAATAAACAGCGCCCATACCGGTACGGTCTTTACCTGCTGTGCAGTGGAACAGCACAGCACCGTTTTCGCTGTCGTTACTTAACAGAATATCGAAGAATTGACGATAGGCTTTTTGGGCGGATGGCATTTTGACAATATCGGCGTAGGTTTTGACCATATTCTCGAAACCAGCGTGCGGATCGCGGGAGAAACTCTTTTGCAGGGCATCAGCCTGTTCGCTGCTTTTGGTTTCGTCGGTTGGGAAGACAGGGACGAAGTGGTATTCAGCGACGTTCGGATAGCGATCGGGCTCGGCCGCTTGTTCCTCGGGCGAGCGAAAGTCCACGTCGGAAATCAGTCCATAATCGGCCAAATAATCCAAATCCTCATCAGATAATTCACTTAGTTTTGCCGAGCGGATAATTTTGTGAGATTTAATCACCTGGCCGGATTTGGTCCGATACCCGCCAAGCTCGCGAAAATTTAAGCCGTGTTTAATATTAAGAACATAAGGTGCCAAATTTAATTCCTCCATCGTGAAAACGTTTGACCCTAGTATACGCGACATTGATGGTGACCGGCAACGGGCTGAAGCGTTTTCATAATGACTAGATAAAAAGAGCCGCCCGCAGACGACTCCTAGTGTAACGCAAAGCAACTATTCTTCCGGTTGAGAAATAATTAAACCGGTAATGAAGGCTGCCACAAGGGACTTGGTTCCGGAACTAAGCGGGGAACCATTGTAGGTCAAAACGGAATTATTACCGATCAGATCTTCAATCCGAATGGTCGAACCCTCTGCAGCTGCTTTTTCCTGCTCTTTTTGTTTCGCGTACTTGTCAGGATATGCAACGCCTAACAAATCAAGCGGATCGACATCATAGTATTCAGCAAGCTTTCGAATACTGCGTTCGCTTGGAATTGTCTGATCGTTCTCCCACTTGGTAAAGCTTGCAGGGGACGTGTGCGTTGCCTTGGCAACTTCAACAATTGATTCGCCACGACTCTTACGGATTTGCCGCAAGACACTGCCAACACCATTTGTAATCATAAATTTCACCACGCTTCTTTTTTTCTTGTGTGACGCCGAATTCTTAAAAATTAAGAATACAAGCTTACTCACTATAATATAGCATCATTACGTATTAAATCAATCATTGAACCGCAAAATCAAAATATATTTAAATAAATTTTGATTGACGGTTCTTTGACCTGCCACGTTGACGCCTCAAGGTTGGTACTGATGTATATTTTACATGGTATGGTGATCGATTACCATGTTAAGACCAAATTTATTTCTTGTATTCGTTTCCTCACCGTTCTATGCTTAAGTTAATAAGAAAGTTAGGATGTGAGCGGAATGGACCAAGAATATGATCGCTTACTTGTACCCGTAGATGGGTCAAAGGAAGCCGAGTTAGCTTTCAGTAAGGCTGTTAAAGTTGCGATGGCCAACCAAGCCCACTTGGATGTTTTGAATGTGCTTGACACCAAGCAGTTTATCGGCAGCTATGGCGGTATGATATCCGGTGATGCGGTTTATCAGCTGACGCAAGATGCGCAGGAATACTTAGAGAATTTGAAGGAACAAGCCAAGAGTACGGGATTAACCGACATTGATATCCATATTCGTTTTGGTAATCCCAAGACGGTCATCGCCACCGACTTTCCACACGACCACCACAACGATCTGATCGTCATTGGCGCAACCGGATTGAATGCAGTTGAGCGGGTGCTGGTTGGTTCGGTAACCGAATACGTTAACCGCACCGCACCATGCGATGTGCTGATCGTTAAAACTAAATAAGCTTTTTGTCAGGTAAGAATCGGTGATATTACATCGCCGGTTCTTGCCTTTTTTGATGCACATCATATTTCGGAGAACGTTACAAACAAATCCAATAACCCGAGGACGACTGCTGGCATTCTTTAAGATCACGGCGTAATGTATCTATAACCAACCAGCAAAGAATTGGAGGTCATTGAAATGGCAGATACAAGCGATCGGACGGCACAGGCCAAGACGGAAGCAGCGTTGCGCCGCTACCAGGAGCGCAAACGCTATACGGATTGGGTTGCCAAAATGTCACCGGAATTACGCGCTTATCATGATCATGAATGGGGCGTGCCGGTTCACGATGATCAAAAACTATTTGAGTTGTTATCGTTGGAAATTTTTCAGGCAGGTTTAAACTGGGAACTCGTGTTACGCAAGCGGGCTGCCTTCAAGGATGCTTTCCATCATTTTGATATTAAACAAGTGGCAGCGATGGATGAGCCGGATGTTGATGCCTTGTTAAAACGCACCGACATCATTCGCAATCGCATGAAAATCGAAGCGACGATTACCAACGCGCGCGCTATTTTAAAAATTCAGGCCGAGTATGGTAGCTTAAATGATTATTTGTGGGCCTTTGTTGACGGCAAGCCATTGGTTAATCGCCCCAAATCACTAGCGGAGATACCGACTAAGAGCGCACTGTCGGTGAAGATTGCCAAAGATATGAAAAAACACGGCTTTGCCTTCGTCGGCCCGGTAATCGTGTATAATTATTTGCAAGGCGCAGGATTAATTGACGATCATGTTGTTATGGAAGACTGATCCAATCAGCGCAAGAAGGGGCAAGGGCGTTGAAACGCATCCGCTTGTGGGGAATTTTTCTAGCCATCATGGGGTCAAGTTTTTGGGGTATTTCCGGCCCGGTAAGCGAGTCCCTGTTTGATAAAGGCATCAAGGTGTCTTGGTTAATTAGCTCTAAAATGCTGATTGCCGGTGTTGTGTTGATGGCGGTGGCCTTTTGGAAAGATCGGTCGGCCATCATGGCACCGTGGCGCAATCTGCGTGATGCGTTGCAGCTGATTATTTTTGTGTTATTTGGCATGATCGGCATGCAGTATATTTATTTTAAGGCCGTTGCCGTGGCGAATGCCGCAACCGCGACGATTTTACAGTATCTTTCACCGGTCGTGGTCTTGGTTTTTCTTGCACTTCGATTGCGGGAAAAACCGCGTCGGATTGATTTACTGACGATTGGCATGGCTATGCTGGGGACAGCACTAGTTGTGACTAAAGGCCGGCTGACACATTTGGCGATTTCCCCGTCAGCTTTCTTTTGGGGCATCATGGCCGCCTTGGCTGCAGCCGCGTATACGTTATTGCCGGCAGGACTTTTAAAACGGCACTCACCAATTGTGGTGACAGCCTGGGCGCAATTGTTGGGCGGATTCCTGGTTGATGCGTTTGATCCCTTTTGGAAACAAATACCGCATCTTGATGCCGCTGGCTGGGCCGGTTACTGGTTTATTGTGATTTTCGGAACGATTATCGCTTATTCGGTGTACCTTGCCAGCCTACAGTTTATTTCGCCAACAGCAGCAACCTTACTGGATGCGTTCGAGCCGTTGGGCGCAACACTTGTATCGGTAGCCTTCCTGCATATGCATCTAGGGTTTGCCGAAGTGCTGGGCGGGGTGCTGATTATTTTGACAGTTGCCATGATGGCAATTGTGACACCACGTGGACCTAAGCTGGAAAAACGACCCGATGAATGAACTGTTTTGGTTTTAGAGTCAGTTGGTGATCAACAGCGGCTAAAACGTAAACGACCCTAGAGACTTGTTTTGCCTCTAGGGTCGTTTGATCTGAAGGCGATTGGACGAATCGATATCGCCAGTCGACAACTTTAACTTGCGTGTTTGACTAGGAGATTCGGCAGTGCCTGTTGGTGTTGGTTACGCCGTAATGCCAGGATATAGCCATTTTTAATGCGTAATCGGTACGTGACAAATAATTGCAGTCGGATAGGGCGGCCTAAATAATCAATGATCGGATACGGTTTTTGATTGCTTAGCATCGTGCTCATCTCCCGACTCCATTATATAACTTGAAATGTCACAGGTTTATGACAATCACCTGACAATCACCTACATTAGATGGCGCGTCCATGCTATACTGGCGTATGAATCAGCAATGAAGATGGAGGCACAGTATGGATCAGTTTAGTATCAGTAATTTAGCAGACTGGCTTGAAGCGCATAACGATGAGCTGATGGCCAAAACCACCCAACTGGATCCCACGAAGGTATATGCCATTGTGGATTATTTGAAAGTGCTCAAAAAGCCGGCTGAGAAATACCTGCACATGAAACAGACCGACTATTACACAACTGAGTCAGATCACAAATTGAATCTACCAGACGATCAGGCACCCCTGACGGCTACTCACGATCGCATTATGGTCAATCACGTTGATGGCTCCATTAAAGATGATCAACTGAATTTTACATATAACCACGAACCGGTTTTCGATGGTGGTTATGCTCCTCAGCGGGATCTCAATATCGTGAAGTATGGGCTGGAGGTCATCGGAGCAGTAGCAACCAGCGGGCACATCGAGACGGTCAGCAAAGCCTTATCCCCAGACGCCGTTCTCACACTTGCGCTGGCAGCCACCGCATTCGCTAACCACCAGTCTTAAGACTACGCAGGCGTTGCCAGCCAGTCATGGTCGGTTAACTCATGATATTTTTTCGAAACCGGAACCCAGAGATGGGCTCTTAAAATAGCGCTGATGCTTTGCCAAAATGCAGGGTCGTCGCGCTGTTTTTTATTCGTTGTAATCGTAATGGGGACGCCGGTTTCAGTGATGGCGTTAATGTTAGGGTAAACAATTTGCTGCAACTGGGTTGCAATAAAGTCAGTTTGGTTAATCAACATAAGAATCATCCTTTCATTTGTTGATAAAACCAGCATAACCAGACCATGTGGTGATATCACGAATCAACCGGGATGAATCTGGGGAAAATTGATGATGAAGTTGTGGCTTTTCCCTTAAGTAATGGTTAAGGGCTTTAAGGAACAGACTGGCGGAGTTTGCGGTCTTAACCCAAATGCCTATCAACCTACAGAAAAGCCGCATAATCCTGCTGCAACCGGTTGCGCAATGTTTGCTTGACTGGTTCGGAAATGAACGCGGCGTTAATGGCATTCAGATTGAAGGTCAAAAAGTCTGCTGCAGTGGTTTTAAAGTAGGTTTGATACAGTTCATACTCGTGGGTCAGGGTCGTATTGGAAACAGTGCGGTTGTCGGTGTTGATGGTGATAGCAGCGCCGGCAGCTTTGAGCGCTTGATACGGGAACTCATCTAGCGACCGGGCCGCTTTGGTTTGCAGGTTGCTGGTCAGGCACAGTTCGATCGTGGTATGGGTCTGGACGATCTTTTGAATGAGGTCTGGTTGATCGAAGCAGGCAGTGGCGTGGCCGATTCGCGGAATTCCAAGGAAGATGGCTTCGGCAATATTTTGGGGGCAGTGGCATTCGCCGGCATGAAAAGTCAACGGAACACCGAGTTTTTGTGCAGTTTTGATCGCCGGGGCGCACACACTGGTGGGAAAGTCGGCTTCGTTGCCGGCAAAATCGCCGCCGACCAACCCGTTACCTAGCAGCGCAGCATTGGCACGAAACATGGCTTGATTATCAGCATTGGGCAACTGGCGCATGCCACAGACGAGCGCTTTAGCAACAATGTCGAACTTGGTCATGGCCTGGTGCAGACCTTCGATGACAGCCTCGGTTGCTTCACTTAAAGACAAGCCGCCGCTGATTGAGAACGCTGGGGCAAATCTGATTTCGATATACCGAACATTTTCTTCCGCCGCCTGGGCGACAACATCGAAAGCCGCCAGTTGTAAAGCTTTTTTGGTCTGGAGCAGTGGGGCAACAAAATCAAAAGTTTTGAGATAATCAGCCAGATTTTCAGAGTCGGCCGGCGCCTGAACGAGTTGGCGCAAGTCGTCATTGGATGCCGGCAAAGGGCGATTGATCATTTTGGCGAGTTGGCGGATGCAACTTAGCGATAATGAACCGTCAAGATGGCAGTGCAGTTCCGTTTTACCTAAAGCATGTAGCGTGTCGAAGTCCATCGTTTTCTCCTTTGTAAAACTTAGAATGATTCGAGTTTAACATAGGCTGCTGCCAACGCGTTACAATAGTTGTAGGAAGCGAATAAAGGTAAGGGTGATAAAAGATGCGCATGGTCGATTTGATCACGAAGAAACGCGATCGAGGTGAGCTAACGAATGAAGAGCTGACCTGGATGATTGAACAATACACCGCGGACAATATTCCGGACTATCAGATGAGTGCCTTTTTGATGGCTGTTTACTTCAATGGCATGACGGATGCCGAGCGCAATCATTTTGCGTTTGCAATGCTACATTCCGGTGACGTGCTTGATTTAAGCGACATTCCTGGCATTAAAGTCGACAAACATAGCACTGGGGGCGTGGGTGACAAGATCAGTATTCCACTAGCGCCGTTGGTGGCCTGCTTAGGGGTTCCCGTGCCGATGATTTCCGGTCGCGGGCTTGGCCATACAGGCGGGACGCTGGATAAACTCGAAAGCATTCCCGGTTTCAACGTGAATGAGTCTGAAGCACAATTCAAAAAGCAGGTGCGAACAATTCACGAAGCGATTGTCAGCGCCAGTCGCGAAGTTGCGCCAGCAGACCGTCGAATTTATGCATTGCGTGATGTGACCGGCACTGTGGAATCGATACCACTTATTGCCGGCTCCATTATGAGCAAAAAACTGGCCAGCGGCACTAATGCCTTGGTCTTCGATGTCAAAGTCGGCAATGGCGCGTTCATGAAAACCATCAAAGATGCGCGCGCCTTAGCCAAGGCTTTGGTCAGCATCAGTCAGACCGCCGGCGTTAAAAGCGTCGCGTTGCTGACCGACATGAATCAGCCTCTGGGTATTACGATCGGCAATAGCCTGGAAATTGCCGAGTCCATTGCGGTGCTGAAGAATCGGGGGCCACGAGACGTGCATGCTCTGACCGTCGCTTTAGCAGCGCAAATGCTGGTACTGGGCGGCAAGGCTCCCAGTTTGGAAATTGCCAGCGGTTTAGCCGAAGACGCTTTGCGGGATGGGCGCGCTTTGACTGCGTTTAAGCAATTAATTCAAGCACAAGGCGGCGATCCCGCTGTCGTTGACGATCCGCGAAAATTACCGCAAGCCAAGTATCGGATTCCCGTGACTGCAGATCAAAGCGGCGTTGTCGATCAAATTGACACCAATGCGCTTGGCCTGGCAGCGATGCAGCTCGGTGGTGGCCGGGCCAAAAAAGATGATGTCTTGAATTTGGCAGTCGGATTGGTTTTGCACAAGAAACTGGGAACACCGGTGTCGAAAGGCGATACGCTTGTGATGTTGCATGCGGATACGAAAGATGTCGCCGATATTGTTGGACTAGTCCAAAAAGCCTATCACATTGGCCCCTCAGCGCCGAAAAAGTCACCGCTCATTCATGAAATTATTCGCCCGTGACATTTATTTTCACAAACAGATGGATTATTTCTACAGTCGTGAAAAAGATAGAAAACAGAACGTCTGGGAAGCGTTTGCGGACGGGCGTGTCGGCCAATATCATAACACCCTTGTGATTTGAAAAAATGTGAGAAGCATGATTTCCATCTTGTTTTTTTGGTTTTTGGTTTTTAAAAAATAAATATCGGGGTATACTTAGATTGTAATGAATCTATTGAAGGAGGAGAAACATATGCTAATGGCAATGGACGTATTATCGCTTGCACGTTTTCAGTTTGCGATGACGACCGTTTTCCATTTCTTTTTCGTACCGTTTTCCATTGGTATGGGCCTTGTGACCGCCATTATGGAAACGCTATATGTGCGCAAAAAGAATGAGACATATAAGAAGATGGCCAAGTTCTGGGGCAAGATCTTCTTGCTCAGCTTTGCCGTAGGGGTCGTTACCGGCATTATTCAAGAATTTCAGTTCGGCATGAATTGGTCGAACTATTCACGATTCATGGGGGACATCTTCGGGGTGCCACTGGCGATTGAAGCCTTGTTGGCATTCTTTATGGAATCGACGTTCATCGGTTTGTGGATGTTCACCTGGGATCGCTTCAAGCCAGCTGTACATGCTATCTTTATTTGGATGACTTGGTTAGGCACCACGTTATCGGCAATCTGGATTCTTTCAGCGAATGCCTTTATGCAGCACCCAACCGGCTTTGCGATCAGTCAAACCACGGGTCGCGTCAAGTTGGTTGACTTTGGTGCCGTGATCACCAATCCGCAGTTGTGGGTTGAATTTCCGCATGTTATCTTTGGTGCCTTTACCACAGCCGGGTTTGCCGTTGCCGGCATGGCTGCTTGGCGGTTACTGAAGAAGGATCAGGTCGACTTTTACAAGAAGTCACTTAAAGTCGGTTTGGTTGTCGGCACCATCGCTTCTGCGTGCGCGATTGGCTTTGGTGACTTGCAGACGCAATTCATTATCAAAGATCAGCCAATGAAGTTTGCGGCTACCGAAGGGATTTACAAAGATACCAGTGATCCGGCGCCGTGGACGTTGGTTGAGTTAATCAATACCAAAGATCACACGACAAGTGGCAATATTGAAGTGCCATACTTGTTGAGCCTGCTTTCCTACCACAAAATGAACGGTTCGGTTAAAGGCATGGAGACGGCTAACAAAGAACTTCAAGCTAAGTATGGTAAAGACAAAAACTACTATGTACCGGTTAAGACCTTGTTCTGGAGCTTCCGGGTCATGGCTGGTGGCGGTGTTCTGCTGTTCCTGCTTGGTGTCTTAGGTCTTTGGTTCGGTCGCAAGAAGAAGGATACGTTGTTGAATCAACGTTGGTTGTTGTACATCCTCGGCTTTGCACTATGGCTGCCGTTTATCATTAACACGGCTGGCTGGTTCATCACTGAGTTAGGTCGTTATCCGTGGGTTGTTTACGGATTGTACACGATCGCCGATGCGGTTTCGCCAACCACGACAGCCGGTCAATTGCTGTTCACCAATATTTGCTACTTCCTGATCTTCACCTTACTCGGTGGTGTGATGATTTATTATTCACACCGTGTCTTGAAGAAAGGACCAGAAGGCGATTTGAACACCGATTATGGGGTCAACAGCGATCCGTTAGCTAAGGAGGCGTTCGCAAAATGAGCTGGTTACAGATTTTATGGTTCTTTTTATTGTTCGTCCTGTTCAGCGGTTTCTTCGTACTTGAAGGCTTCGATTTTGGCGTTGGCATGTCAACCAAGCTGTTAGCTCGCAACACGAGCGAAGAAGATCAGCTGGTGGCAACGATCGGGCCGCATTGGGATGGTAATGAAGTTTGGCTGATCACCGCTGGCGGTGCGATGTTTGCTTCTTATCCAATGTGGTACGCAAGCTTGTTCTCCGGCTTTTACATCATGTTCTTCATCGTTTTGTTCGGGCTGATTGTTCGTGGTGTGTCCTTTGAATTTGCGGCACACGCCGAGACCAAAACCGGTCGCAATATCTGGCGCTGGGCGTTGGCTTGCGGCAGCTTGATTCCGCCGTTTGTCTTAGGGATGATTTTCACTGCGATTATCCAGCCGCTACCAATTACTAAGGCTGGCGATGTTTATCCGACGTTGGGCAATCAGATTAATCTTCTGACCATCGTTGGTGGTGTCGCAGTGACATTGATGATGCTGATGCACGGGTTGAACTTCATTCGCCTGAAGACAACCGGAGATTTACGCAAGCGTGCGCGCGATTGGAATAGCAAGCTGTATTATCTGCTATATGCCGGTGAAGTTGTATTCGCAGTTCTGCTATTCTTCATGACCGACTTCTTCAAGGAGCGTCCTATCAGCACGTTGCTGATTTTGGTTGTGATTGTCGGCTCAACTGTCGCTGCCCATATCGGGGTATTGAAGGATAATGAAGTGCTTTCCTTTGTCGGAAGCGCGATTGGATTGGTTGGCGTCGTTGGCGTCATCTTCAATGGCTTATTCCCACGTGTGATGATCGGGCAGGATGCAGCAATGTCCATTCTTGCAAAAGATGCCAGTGCCAGCTCCTTGACCCTGACGATCATGACCATCGTGGCAGTTATCCTGTTGCCAATTGCCTTAATCTACTTCATCTGGAGTTACGTTGTCTTCCACAAACGCATTCAAGCAAAAGGGGCGGTTAGTGAATGATCGATAAGACGCTCATGCGCTTATCGGGAATGAAGAAAACAATGACAATGCTTGCCGGGTTTGCACTCGTGCAAGCTTTTGTTATTTTATTGCAAGGAAGGTTTCTTGCAGAAGGGATCGTCCATTCCTGGAATCGTCAAAGTTTAGCCGGGTTATGGAAGCCTTTGGGGCTGTTTGCACTGGCATTTACCGTGCGGCAGCTCATTGTGTGGGTGCGTAATCGTATCGGTGCCCGCTTTGCCATGAACGGGTCTGCGTGGTTGCAAGAACAATTGCTGAAGCACTTGTATGCATTAGGACCAGCGGCAGTGGCAAAAGAAGGTACCGGTAATCTGGTCACCATGGCGCTCGACGGCATTCCCGAAGCCGAAAATTATATTGAACTGATCTTAAACAAAATCCTCAACATGAGCATTATTCCGTGGGTTTTGGTCGCTTATATCTGGTACGAAAATTGGCTGACTGGCTTTACTCTGCTGATTATGTTTCCGATCATCATCTTGTTCATGGTGATTTTGGGACTGGCAGCCCGTGACAAGTCGGAAAGTCAATATGCCGGTTTTCAAAAAATGAGCAACCATTTCATTGATTCGCTGCGGGGACTCAAAACGCTGCAATTGATGGGCATTAGCCGCCAGTACGCCAATAACGTTTATGAAGTTTCGGAAGATTACCGGAAGCAGACCATGGGCGTTTTGCGCATCGCCATGTTGTCCACTTTTGCGTTGGACTTCTTTACCACGTTATCGATTGCGGTTGTTGCGGTTTTTCTTGGCATCAAGCTGATGGACGGCGGCATTCCTTTATACCCAGCGATGGTGGCGTTGATTCTGGCGCCGGAGTATTTCATGCCGATTCGCGATTTTGGCACGGATTACCACGCAACGTTAAACGGTAAAAATGCGATGGCCGCGATCTGGAAAGTAATCGACCAGCCGTTGCCGACTGATACTAAGGTGCTGCCGGCGTTTGATGGCTGGCAGGATCAAGATACTTTGAGCATGCAGCATCTTGATTTCATGTACGACGATAAACGTGCAGGAATTCATGACGCTAATCTGCAGTTTACCGGCCCGGAAAAGGTAGCAATCATTGGCGCCAGCGGTTCCGGCAAGTCGACATTGTTAAATTTGATTGGCGGCTTTTTGCAACCGCAATCCGCAACGATCACTGTCCGGGGAACCAAGGTGCCGCATTTGACGCAGGCTGCCTGGCAGGATCATTTGAGTTATATTCCTCAGGATCCGTATTTATTTGCGGATACCATTGCGGCTAACATTCGCTTTTATCGGCCGAGTGCTTCAGATGACGAAGTTCGGCAAGCAGCAGCGGCGGCAGGTTTGAGTCACTGGATCGAAACGCTGCCGGATGGTTATGCGACCCGCATCGGTGAAGGTGGCCGGGGAATCTCTGGCGGCCAGGCCCAGCGAATTGCGTTGGCGCGGACACTGGTTGATACCAACCGGTCGATTTGGCTATTTGACGAGCCAACCGCCCATTTGGATATTGAAACCGAAGCCGAGCTGAAAGAGACACTGGTGCCGCTTTTTAAAAACCGGCTGGTCATCTTCGCCACGCACCGACTGCACTGGCTCAACCAAATGGATCGCGTGATTGTGGTTGATGGCGGGCGGATCGTCGCTGAAGGAACACCGAGCGAGTTAGCAGCCCACTCTAAGCCATATCAGGCACTTGTACACGAAATGCGAGGTGAATTCAATGCATTGGTGGAAAAATGAACACTGGGTCCGGCCTGATCTAAAACGCTACCGGTGGCTGCTGTTTTGGTCGCTGGTTCTTGGGGTCATGACGTTCGTGTTTGCCGGCGCGTTAATGTTCACCTCAGGCTTTTTGATTGATAAAAGTGCTACCAAACCGTTATTTGCGGCGATTTATGTGACTGTTGTCCTGACCCGTGCCTTTGGGATTGGGCGCCCGGTCTTCCAATATGTTGAACGTTTAACCAGTCACAACTGGGTGCTACGGATTACCAGCCATATGCGCCGTAAGTTATACAAAGTGCTGGAAACCGATGCGGCATTTGTCTCGGAACACCACCAGACCGGTGATATTTTGGGATTACTGGCAGATGACATCGGCCACATTCAGAACCTCTATTTGCGGATGATTTTTCCGACCGTGGTTGGCGCTGGCTTAACAGTGATTGCCACGTTACTATTGGGCTGGTTCAACTGGGGCTTTGCGTTATGGATCTGCTTGTTATTGCTGTTTCAGATCCTGATTCTTCCTTGGTGGGGGCTAGTGGTTGAACGCTTCCGCAAGGCTGAGCAAAAGCAGCTGAACCATGATGCCTATGTATCACTGACAGACTCGGTGCTTGGCCTATCCGATTGGGTCATCACCCATCGCGGTCAGGAGTTTTTGGATCAAAGCTTGGCAGCACCGAAAAAGCTGGCTGCCTCGACCGCAAAATCCAAACGGTTCCAGTGGGGACGGGACTTTGTCGGTCAGTTACTGTTCGTGTTGATTACGATCAGTATGCTAATTTGGACGAACCTTGAATGGACTGGCAGTCAGGCAAGTGCCAACTGGGTTGGTGCCTTCGTCCTGGTTGTTTTCCCGCTTGATCAAGCCTTTTCTGGGATTGCCCAGGGCGTCGGTGAGTGGCCGACTTATCGAGATGCGATCCGGCATCTCAATGATCTGCACCCAGTGACGCGGGCATTGCCCAAACAGCAACCGGTACCGTCTAGTTTTAAAACCATTCAGCTAAAACAGGTCAGCTTCCGTTACAAGCCAACCGATCCTGAATTGATTACCGATATCGATTTAACCGTTCACGCCGGCGAAAAAATGGCGATTCTGGGACCCAGTGGCATGGGGAAAACGACCTTGTTGCAACTGGTCTTGGGTGACTTAACGCCGACAACCGGCCAAGTTCTGATCGACGGGCAGGATGTCCTGACTTATCAGCAAAACCGCACGAATTTGTTCGCGGTGCTAGATCAAAGTCCATTTCTGTTCAGTACGTCGATTATTAATAACGTCCGTTTGGGCAATGAAAATGCCAGCGATGAAGAAGTCGCTGCAGCGTTGAAAGCCGTCAAGCTGGACAAGCTCATTGCCCAACTGCCCAATGGTATGGACAGCAGTGTCGAAGAAGCCGGCTTTGCCTTTTCCGGTGGTGAGCGTCAGCGGTTATCGTTAGCGCGGATTCTTTTACAGGATGCACCGATCGTACTCCTGGACGAACCTACCGTTGGCTTGGATCCGATTACCGAACAGGCGCTGCTGGATACGATGTTCTCCGTTCTAAAAGGGAAGACCATTCTCTGGGTCACCCATCATCTGCAAGGTGTCAGCCAAACTGATCGAGTTGTCTTCCTGGAAGATGGCCGGCTGACGATGAATGACACACCGCAGCATCTGGCGGAACAGAATCAGCGGTATCAGAATCTGTATGCGCTGGATGCGGGGTTGCGGTGATAATGCTTTAAATTTTGGAAAATTTGCATTTCGTGTAAAAACTTCATAAGAATAAGATAATTTCACTTAGTAGTCATGCGAGCACAACAGCCGTAACCCAGGTTTGGGATACGGCTGTTTTTTTAACAGTTATTAGTGGTTAACGCGTACAATAAGAAACTGATAAACCGATTCGAGGTGACCTAACATGCGCTGGCTAAAAAAATATGTACGACCACTGGATTATGTCATTGTGGTCATACTCTTCATAGCATGCTTCATTCCGCTGGGCATTTTTTCAATGACCGAAGCGCATGTGAATACGGATCAAAAAGTGGCCGTTATTTCGATTAATGGCCATGTTAAACGGCGCATTAAGCTGGATGCGCATGCGGGCCACCAGCAGTTTACGCTGTATCCGGCAAAAGGGCAGTACAATGTCATCGAAGTTGATGGCGCCCGCATTCGCGATAAGGAAGATAATTCGCCGGATCAGATTGCGGTGCATACGGGCTGGATTAGCCAAATTGGCCAGCAAAGCATCTGCCTGCCGCATAAATTGCTGATTGAAATCAAGCCGGCGCAAGGAAATAAGGACACTAGCGGCGATGATGGCGGACTGGTACACCCTTAATCAGTCGGCTTAAACGTTTACAAGCTGCTAAATGTGGTGCAGTATTTCAAAAATAGCTGCTTAAATGTGTTTTTCTCATGGTAAACTGGAAAAACAATCTGTTGTTCAGCAGATCGTTTGCGACACCGATGGCAGTCACAATGCTGCAGACTGATTGAAAGAAAAGAGGCAAGCCTTTTAATGCTGGGATTACTGAAATACGGACGTGACAAGCTTGGGGCTGGGGTTATTGAAGCAATTTTTGATTGGTTACCGACAGTCTTGCCGGTCATCATTGCGCTTGAATTGGCGGCAAATCGTGCGATGGAAGCAATCGTGGTGGCCGGGGTACTGGGGATATTTTGGCTTCTTTATATTACGATTTACGAACGGCATCACCGTCATGACTGGGCCATGAGTGCCAAGCGTGAGCTGCGTGATCGTTATTTCGAGGCGCTTTACCAACGCAATGATGCAAGTGCCGCAACCGGTGCAGATAATGCGGTGATTCAGCGTGATTTGGGTGGACTTAACAATTTGGATATGTTTTATAGCACGTTGTTTCCCACTTCCTTGCAGGCCGTGATGACTTACCTGCTGTTAATCGCGCTGTCGATTTGGTATCGCTCATGGCTGGCATTACTGCCGCTGGCCTGTGTTCTGTTGATTGGCTTTGCGATGATGTTTCTCGGCAAGCAGATGTCGGCGCAGAATAAGACCCATCTGGCTGGCTTCTTAAAAATGGGCGGACGCTTTATTAACGATCTGCGTGGGATGAATACTTTAGTGATGTACAATGCTGCCGACCGTTACGGGCAAAAGTTCGCGGACGATAGCGAATATTTTCGCCAGGCAACGATGAATCTTTTGAAAACCCAGTTGCAGGTGCTGTTTGTCATCAATGGTTTTGTTTACCTAACTGTGTTCGTTGGCGGTTTTGTGACCGCACTTCAGCTGATTGGCGGCCAGTTACCAGTGGCCGGGGCGTTTGCCACTTGGTTTACGTTGGCCATGATGATGGTCAATGCCCGGCAACTTGGCTATTTCGTGCATGTTGTCAAATCAAATGGACCGTCACTGGCGGCGATCCTTGGAACAATTTCCAAGGCCAAAGCGACGCCAGCGACAGTTCGGATTACCGACAACCGCCCACTTAAACAAATCACACTTGATCAGACGACGATCGGTTATGCGCCGGATAAACCACTTGTCACTGACATCGATGCTACGCTAAAACCGGGCAAGTTATACGGTTTGGCGGGCGAAAATGGCACCGGTAAGAGCACGCTCATTCAAGCTATTTTGGGTCGCCTGGAGCCTTTATCCGGAACGATTATGGCTGACAACACGGCCGTCTCTGCGTTGAGCAACGCACAGAAAGCTGCGGTGTTTGGGTATGTCACGGCAGATGAGTACCTTTTTTCCGGCACTGTTCAGGAAAATCTGCTGTTAGGGAATCGCTTTGGTGACACTTGGCAACAGAAACTTGAGGACCTGGGACTGATGCAGTTTGTCCCTACATTGGAAAAAGGATATGACACCCAAGTAGGCGAAGGCGGACGGTTGCTTTCACCTGGGCAGCGGCAACAGTTGGCGTTTGCGCGGATGTTACTGGCGGACAAGACCGTTTACCTGTTGGATGAAATGACGTCTAGCATTGATAAAGTCAACGCTGCGGCGATTTTGGCAGCCATTAAAAAACTGAGCCAAAAGAAAATTGTTCTATTTATTTCTCACAACCTCTCCGCCATGGCGCAGGCTGATGTGGTGTGGTTTATTCATGATCATCACTTAATTGTTGCCAATCACGCGCAGCTTTACCAAGAGCAGCCGGCGTATCGGCGACTGGTGGATAATCCGGAGACGATGCAGAAAGAGGGTGCACGCTGATGATCAGAGGGTTATTAAAGTACACTCATCATTTGACTGGCGCCATTGTGATCAGTTTTTTGATCGGCATGGTCGCCGAACTGGCCAAGGCAGTTGTCTTGATTCTTGCAGCGATGATGCTGTTTGATCCGCAACACGCGTCAGAGTTGCTGTTGCCAGGCGTCATCGCGGTCATTCTCTTGGGTCTCGGCAGTTTCGGCGAGCAATATGCCGGACATTTTGTAGCTTTTCATGTGCTGGCTGACTTACGCGGCGCGGTTTATCGGCAACTGGTGCGCTTGGCTCCGGCAAAACTGGATACGCAATCGAGCGGTAAGTTACTCAAGTTAATCGGCAGCGACATCGAAGCGATGGAAATCTTTTATGCCCATACCATTGTGCCTGTGGCAATCGGCGTAACATATGGCCTTTTAATGACAGCAGTTTATAGTCGTGTCAGTATTTTGGCGGCAGTGGTCGCGCTGGTCGGCTATGCGGCCGTGGGCGGGCTGATTCCGTATGCGCGGCATCAGCAATTGACTGCTAAGACTCAGGCTGCTGATCAGCTGAAGGCGGCCAACCAGCAGTACTTGTTAGAATCAGTTCGTGGGATGGGGGCGGTGCGCCAGCTGGGCATTGCAAAAGAACGCATGGATCAAGGCAATGTCGGGTTTGACCGTGAAGCTGCCGCGTTTCAACAAGCGCAATTCAGTCAATTATTAAAAAATGTCGCTGCAACGTTTGCCATGGTCGCAACGTGGCTGTTCATGGTCTGGACAAGTGGCTGGCAGCAGGCAACCGCCTTACAGCAAGCGGTTCTTGCAGTCTTCCCGCTGACGTTCGGCCCGTTGCTCGCACTAAACAATCTTCCCGGGTCGTTACTTAACGGGTTTGCGGCGGCTAAAAATCTATTCAACTTACTGCAGGAGCAGCCGTTAATGGCAGCGCCCGCAACTGCAAGTCAGACAGTCGATGCGATTAAGCAGATTCAGGTGAAGCAGGTTTCATTTAGTTATCCAGCGCGTCCCGAAGAGGTTTTAAACGACGTGACGCTGACCTTAAAGGCTGGTGAAATCGCCGGTTTTGTGGGTGCGAGCGGGTCGGGTAAAAGTACGTTGGCTAAACTAATCATGGGGTGGTATCCAGTCACAAGCGGCCAGATTTTGGTCAATGGCACAAAAATTGCGACCATCAGTCCTCAATCGCTGCGGGCACAAATTAATTATTTGCCGCAGACCGCGATATTTTTTTCCGAAACGGTCCGTGATAATCTGACGTTACATGATCCGACGATTACGGATGATCAAATTTGGACGGTATTGGCGCAAGTTAAACTAAGTGACCGGTTAAAACAGCTTGCAAATGGCCTGGATACGCAGATTGCTGCCGGACATGTGCCTTTTTCCAGTGGCGAACAGCAACGGCTCGAATTGGCCCGTGCCTTGCTGCATTCAAGCAGCGTCTTGGTCTTAGATGAACCCACCAGCAATCTCGACACAGAAAACGAGCGGCTGATTCTGGATACGATCAAAGCCTATTATCATGGCATCGTCATTTTGATTTCACACCGCGCAGAATCAGCAGCCTATGCGGATCGGATTTATCGCTTCAATAATAGGCAGGTTGTGGAAGAAAAGTAATTTGTTGGCACTTCAGGTTGTTATTTTTCGATAAAAAGAGCACGCGAAAACATTTCCGTTGTCATTTTCCCCAAAGATTGATAGCCTGAATTTGAACACGGATCAGCAAATGGTCTGACCGTCTTGGAGGAGGGCACGCGCCATGATCATTGAAACGATTCTGAACAATAATGCCGTTGTGGTTCGGCATGAGCAGCGTGAGACGATTATCGTTGAACGCGGTATCGGGTTTCATGCCAAAAAAGGGGAGACACTGACATTGCGGGACAGCATGAAGGTGTATGTTCCGGAAGACCAAACCAAGTTGAAAATTGCGGCGGAAACGATTGCCAGCTTACCGAGCGAGTATTTGACGCTGGCGGCACAGATTGTGCAAGAGGCAGAAGTTCAGTTGCAGACAACATTTAACAGTTATTTGCTGATTGAAATGGCTGATCATCTGCATTTTGCGGTGATGCGGTTGCATGACAATTTGTTATTGCATAACCGACTGTTGTGGGAAATTCAGATGGCCTATGAGCAGGAATATCGAATGGGCAAGTGGGCGTTGGAAGCGGTGGCTGAGCAGTTAGGTGAAGCGTTACCGGAAGATGAGGCTGGGTTCATCGCTCTGAAGTTTGTTAGCAACGATCTCAATCATCAGCAGCCGGTTGATTCGTTAGCGTTTACGCAGATGCTGGCGAATATTACGAAAATCATTTTCTATCGGCTAGGATTGGACATGAACACCAAAACGCCGGAGTACCAACGATTGGCAATTCATCTCAAGTTTTTCCTTCAACGGGTTTACGCGCACACAGATAAGCAGGAAGCGACTTACGACCATGCCCTATTAGCACATTTGCAAGAAGATTATGTGCAGGCTTATCAGTGTATGGAGGATGTTGTTCAGTTTATCGAGCAGAAGGTCAATGTACCCGTTTCCAAAAACGAGCAGATTTATTTAACACTGCACATTTCTCGGTTAGCTGCCAGTCACGGACAGAACTTAAAAAGTAGTGTCACGGACAGAACTTAAAAAGTAGTTGACGACGGCTAATGAATCAGATAAGATGTGGTTATTGAAAGCGAATACAGTACCATCTGGCTTGTTACTATTGAATTAGGCAAAACCAGAAAGACTTAACTTAGGCACACCCTAGGTTTCGTCTTTCTGGTTTTTTTATTGCCCAATGTCTGGAGGAAAGAAAAATGGGAGAAGCAACACTGGCGAAGCAACTGTTGCAGTTGGTTGGCGGCAAGCAGAATATTGAACAGGTTTGGCACTGTGCGACGCGGCTGCGTTTCACATTGAAGGATCCGCAAAAGGCGACCGCGGCCAAACAGAAAGTCGAGGCGTTGGACGGGGTCATCACGGTCGTGGAAGCAAGCGGCCAGTATCAAGTGGTTATTGGCAATAACGTAAGTGATGTTTATCAGGCAATTATTAAACTTGAACCGAGTTTAGGTGACAGTGCGCAGGTGGCCAATGACCAGCCGAAGGAGAAAATGACATTCAAACGCGCTTTCAATGGCTTATTGACCTTTATTTCCGGCGTTTTCACACCATTTTTGGGAGCGATGGCCGGTGCCGGGATTCTAAAAGGCTTACTATCTCTGGCCGTGGCGGTTGGCTGGTTAACGACCAAAAGCGGCGCCTATCAGATTTGGTGGGCAGCGGCGGACGGCATTTTCTACTTTTTACCGATCGCATTAGCCTTTACGGCCGCGAAACATCTGAAGGTGAATCCATTTGTGGCGATGGCGATTGCTGCCGCGATGGTTTATCCCAACATTGTCGGACTTGTTGGCAAACCGAGTATTGATTTCTTCGGCATTCCGGTGGTGGCGGCTAATTACACGGCCACGGTCTTGCCGATTTTGCTGGTCGTCGTGGTTCAGAAGTTTCTGGAACCATTTTTCAATAAAATTTGGCATCAGTCGGTTCGTAACATTTTGGCACCGTTATGCCTGTTAGTGATCATCGTGCCGCTGACCATGTTGGTGGTTGGACCGGTTAGCTCCATTCTCAGTAATGGCCTTGCCACCGCAATTGTGTCGCTGAACAAGAGTGTACCGGCTTTAGCGGGGATGGTTCTTGGCGGCTTCTGGCAGGTGTTTGTGATTTTCGGCGTTCACTGGGCCTTGGTGCCGGTCATGATGAACAACATTGCCCAGTATGGGACGGATCCGATGATGCCGATTCTTTTGCCGGCAGTTTTGGCGCAGGCCGGTGCGGCATTTGCGGTGTTCCTCAAAACTCGTGACGCCAAAATGAAAAGCTTAGCTGGCTCAAGCACGATTACGGCACTTTTCGGCGTCACGGAACCGACTATTTACGGGATCACCTTAAAACTGAAAAAGCCATTTTATTGCGCATGTGTCGCGGGGGCAGTTGGCGGGATTATTGTGGCCATGTCCGGCGCCGGTTCGAATGTGGCATCATTGGCCAGCATCTTATCGTTGCCGACTTATCTCGGTAAAGGGTTCGGCGTTTCGGTGATTGGCGATATTGTGGCATTCGTTCTCGGCGTTGCGCTTACCTTGGTGTTTGGCGGAATTAACGCCGGTGTTAAAGAAGACAAGCCGCAAGCAACCCAGATCGCAGCGGATCACGCAGAAACACTGGCCGCACCGGTTAAGGGAACCTTAGTGCCGCTCAGTGAAGTGCCGGATGAAGTTTTTTCCTCGGGCACCATGGGGCAAGGCATCGCGATTGAACCAGAGGATAACTTGGTCAAGGCACCAGTCGCGGGAACGATCAGTCTGGTCTATCCAACCGCGCACGCTATTGGGATCACGTCTGAAAAAGGGGCAGAGATTCTGATTCACATCGGTATCGACACAGTGAATTTAAAAGGCAAGTATTTCAAACCCTTGATTAAACAAGGACAGAAGGTGGATGTCGGTACGCCGTTGGTTGAATTTGATTATCAAGCGATTAAAGCTGCAGGGTATGCGCCAACCGTGCTGATGATTGTGACGAACTCCGACCGTTATCAGGTTGAAACCCGAGCGGACGGGACAGCCGCAGACGATGCGTTAATGACGCTAGCTTAGAAAGGATGAACATTTAACCATGACTTATTTGAATTTTCCGAAACAATTTATGTGGGGCGGTGCAACCGCAGCCAATCAGCTGGAAGGCGCCTATCGTGAAGACGGCAAGGGATTGTCGATTGCCGATGTCCTGCCCCAAGGAAAAGCACGGTTTGATCTGGTGAATGAGCCGGATTTTGACTGGACCATCGATGAAAGCAACTATCGGTACCCGAATCATCAGGGCATCGATCATTACCACCATTTTAAAGAAGACATTAAGCTGTTTAGTGAAATGGGCTTTAAGTGTTATCGTTTTTCGATTGCCTGGTCACGAATTTTTCCGGAAGGTGATGAAAAGACACCTAACCTGGCTGGTCTGGCGTTCTATGATGCAGTGATCGCGGAGTGTTTGAAATATGGGATTGAACCGATTATCACAATTTCCCATTACGAGATGCCACTGCACCTGGTTACCAAGTATGGCGGCTGGAAGAATAAGCAGCTCATCGGCTTTTACAAGCGATTTGCCGAAACCGTTTTGACCCGGTATTTCAAACAGGTTAAGTACTGGATGACTTTTAACGAAATTAACAGTGCGCTGGCATTTCCAGTGATGAGCCAAGGCTTGGTGAATAGTAACGGCGCCGCTGATAAGCGTAACATTTTCCAGGCCTGGCACAATCAGTTTGTGGCTGGTGCCGAGGCGGTTAAAATCGGCCACCAACTGGACCAGGATCTTCAGGTTGGCTGCATGTTGTTATACGCCACTACTTACAGTTATGACGCGAATCCGGCCAATCAGCTGGCGACGCTGCAACAAAATCAAGCGTTCAATTTCTTCTGCGGCGATGTTCAGGTGCGCGGCGAGTATCCAGCCTACACGGATGCGTTGCTGGATCAATATGGCATTAAGTTAACGGATCTGGACTTTTCGGCTGCCGAGTTGGCAATGTTGAAGCAGCATCCGGTTGATTATATTGGCTTCAGTTATTACATGTCTGCTGTTGTTGAAACGGTTCAGAAGGATCATGCTGAAGTTGGCGGGAACTTGTTAAGCGGCATTAAGAATCCTTTCCTGGAAGCGAGCGAATGGGGTTGGCAGATCGACCCGACCGGTTTGCGCATTGCCTTAAACCAGTTATACGACCGTTATCGCAAGCCGTTGTTCATCGTTGAAAATGGTCTCGGCGCCGTGGACCAGCCGGATTCAAACGGCGAGATTCACGATGATTACCGGATTGATTACCTGAAGCAGCACATTGAACAAATCGGTGCGGCCATTCATGATGGCGTCGATGTGATGGGCTATACGCCATGGGGATGCATCGATTTGGTCAGTGCGTCAACCGGCCAGATGTCAAAGCGTTATGGATTCATTTATGTTGATCTCGATGATGCTGGCCAAGGAACGCTTAAACGTTCCAAGAAAAAATCCTTCGACTGGTATCGGCAGGTGATTGCGTCTAACGGAGCTGATTTAGATTCCTAACTGACGGCTTGCGTTAGGATGCCTGAGTCCAACTTGACAAAGTTAACGGTGTTATGTTTTAATATTAGCTATAGTGAATAGCAACGAATCGGTTGAGCGTATGCTTCAAGATGCCTTTCCTGGGGAAGAAAGGGCGTTTGAGGCGTGCGCTTTTTTCGTGAGCAGGAGCGCTTAGAAATCGGAGTGTAAGTGGCCATTTAGGCTTCAAGGTTCTTACACGGAGATTTCTGCGACTGCGAACGCGTTACGACACAAGCAAAAAAACGCCGCCAACCGAATTCGAGAACGTATATCAAGAAAGGGATGACCATGAACAAAGTTTATTTAAAGCACAAAGAAGAAGTTTTGACCGCACTGACAACGAATCGGACACATGGCTTAACCAGCGCAGAGGCTGAGGCGAGACTGGCAAAGTTCGGCCCGAACGCATTGAAAGCAGCACCGACGATCCCGGCCTGGCGCCAATTTTTGCTGACCCTCAAGGAACCCCTTGTCATTATTTTATTTGTTGCAGTCGGCTTGGCATTGTTGAGTGCGGCTTATGATTTTTTTGTAACCGGCAATCGTAGTCATGGGATGGCGGCCATTTATGAAAGTATCGCGATCTTAATTCTTATCGGCGTTAATTCCGGCTTGGGATACTGGCAGGCGCAATCGGCGAAAAAGTCGATGGACGCGCTACGGAATATGGCCGATCATCAGGCGCGGGTGTTGCGCGATGAAGTTTGGGAAGATGTGCCGGTTGCGGAGCTGGTACCAGGCGATATCGTTCGGGTGCAGACCGGTGACTTTTTGGAAGCCGATGTGCGGTGGCTGCGGGTGGCGAACCTGCAAACATCTGAGGCGCACTTAACCGGCGAAGCAGAACCGGTGAGCAAGCAATCGCATGCCTTGACCGAAAAAGTTGAATTAGGCGATCAGACCAACATGGGTTTTTCCGGTTCGATGATAACTGCCGGGAACGGATATGGTGTTGTGGTCGCTACCGGGATGGAAACCGAACTCGGCAAAATCGCCAAGTTAATGAATGACGTGCAAACGCAAAAAACGCCAATTGAGCGGGTCGTTCACAGCTTGAGCAAAAAGCTGATGATCGTTGCGATCGGGATTGTTTTCCTGACATTAGGATTGGCCTTGTTTAAAGCCTATCAGCAAACCGGTAACCTCTCCTTTGAAATACTGGCAGCGTCACTGTCCACTGCGATTGCGCTTGCCGTAGCGGCGATCCCTGATGCTTTGCCCGCTGTCTTGTCGATTGTTTTAACCATTGGTGCGACCAAGTTGGCCAAGAATCAAGGCTTGATCAAGTCATTGAATTCGGTTGAAACCTTAGGCGCTACGAATTATATTGCGTCCGACAAAACCGGCACGCTGACGAAAAACGAAATGACGGTGACGCGCTTTTTTGCTAATGGCGCGCATTATGAAGTCGAAGGCAATGGGTATGACACGACCGGGGACTTTTTACCGGTAGATGACCAGGACACCCCTGCATTTCAACGATTTTTGCAGGCAGCGGTGTTAAACAACGAAGCCAATGTGACGCAAGATGAAGATGGCCGCTTTCAGCCGTTTGGCAATCCGACCGACGTGGCGTTGGTCGTAGCTGGCGCAAAAGGTGGCATTGACCGGGCGACTTTGCTGGAAAAAACCGATCAGCGCGATATCGACATTTTACGGGTGTTACCGTTTGATTCAACGCGGAAAATGATGAGCGTTGTGATTAAAGCAAACGGTCAGTTCAAAGTCTTAACCAAAGGCGCGCCGGATGTTATTTTGCAGAAAACGGACCAGGTGGTGGAGCATGATCAGCTGGTGCCGATTGCAGATGCGCGGGCGGACATGGAAAAAGTGATTTTGGACTTTGCCAATGATGCGTTGCGAACCATTGCGATCACGGAACGCGCCATTGATGAATCGCTAGCCTTGCACGGTGAGATGGCCGAGCTGGAACAACATCTGACACTGCTTGGGATCGCCGGCATCATTGATCCGCCACGCCCGGAAGTGAAGCGTTCGATCCAGACGTTACACGCGGCTGGAGTGAATGTCGTCATGATTACCGGCGACCACGCAGCCACTGCGCGCGCCATTGCTTACAAGCTGGGAATTGTTCAGAAAAAAGATGCTCAGGTTATTGAAGGCGCCATGTTAGACAAACTGCCTGATGCAGAGTTAGATGATGTGGTCTTGGAAGCGCGGGTTTATGCGCGCGTGTCCCCAGAGCACAAGCAACGGATCGTTAAAGCTTTGCAACGGCGCGGCCAAGTAGTTGCCATGACTGGTGACGGGATTAATGATGCACCGGCGTTGCGGGCCGCAGATATCGGCATCGCTATGGGCATCAATGGCACTGAGGTCACCAAAGACGCGGCTGATTTGATTTTGCTCGATGATAAATTCACCACCATCGAAAAGTCAGTGGCAGCTGGCCGGACGATCTTCGGAAACATTAAGAACTTCATGCGCCATGAATTGACAACCAACGTTGCGGAAGTGCTGGCGTTACTGTTAGGCGTCATCTTGATGACCGGTCCCATCGGTCACGTCAGCGTCACCACACCAACGCTGACCGCACTCATGGTTTTGTGGGTGAATATGATTTCGGACGCGTTGCCAAGCTTTGCCTTAGCGTATGATAAACCGCAAGCAGACCAGATGAAGCAAAAACCGCGCGATACTGATGTTTCGATTCTAAAAGGCATGGTGGGCCGCATCTTCGTTCGCGGGACCGTCATGGGTGGCACGGTGTATGTTGCGTTTATCTGGGCAGCCAGTGCCGGTTTACCAGCTGCTGCAGCCCAGACGATCGCGTTCCTGACACTGGTGTTTGGCCAATTATGGCACGTCTTTGATGCCCGGAGCACGACGACGTTATATCGACGCAATCCATTTAGCAATATCAAGTTGCTTGCTGCAGTGAGTTTTGCGGCGGTGAGTTCACTATTGGTCACTACTTTACCGTTTTTCAACGTGGTGATGGGTACCCAAATGCTGACATGGCAACAATATTTGCTAGTCACTGTGCTGCCGGCGATTCCTACGCTTGTACTTTCGGGGATTAAAGAACTTTGGTTGGCAGTGGCTAAGAAAAAATGATGTCTTTTAAAATAAACCGGTGCTGACTGCGTTAAGCTGCTCATTCAATGGGCGGTTTTTTTCGTTAGCACTCGCGACTTCTACACCGGCGAACGGCAGACGGTGGAAGATGCAACGCATGATTGATTTTCATATTTCTAAAAATAAAATTGACTTTTTCCAGAAAACAGCAGTATTATATAGACCGGTTGTTATAATTTGGAGGTTAGCAATGAACACACGTGAAAAGTTAGTCGCGACAGCTGCGGATCTTTTTCAGGAAGAAGGGGTCAGGGCGACGGGATTATCAAAAATTCTGGCCGTCAGCGGGACCCCGAAAGGTTCACTTTATTATTATTTTCCTGAAGGCAAAGTGCAGCTGATTGAAGCCGCCATTGAGTATGCGGGTGCGCAAATTTTGGCGCGGGTTAGACAAGCGCTTAAACGGGATGAGGCTCCGGAAATTGCCTTGACCGGACAGCTGGCGGAAATGGCGGATGAGATGCAGCAGCACGGCCGGCTCAGCAGCCATTCAATCAGCCTGATCGCGCTAGAAACTCGCGATGAACCGAAATTACAGGCAGCTTGCAGTGCGGTTTATACGCAACTTGAAGATTTATACACCGACAAACTGGTTTCAGCAGGGATGTCAGTGGCACCGGCGCGGCAACTGGGGCAATTCGTTCAGGCAACGATCGAAGGCACCATTATGATCGCGACCACCAAAGCGAATCCTGACTTGTTACGCCAAACCGCGGTCCAGTTGACCTACCTGATTAAACAGGCATTGGCGTCATGAAAATGCCTGCCAGCTGTTCATTGATTCGAAAGTAGAAAAGGAAGTTATTCATGCAATTATCACAAACAAAAGCAATGCCACAAGCCCGCGTTCATATCGCCCATCCGGCCTTAGCCATGATCGGATTGATGATCGGGGCGTTTGTCGGCATGTTTTCAGAAACATCACTTAATATCGCATTACCTAGCCTGATGACGGCACTGAATGTGTCACAAGGCACGATTCAATGGCTCGTCACCGGTTATATGCTGGTCATCGGGATCTGCATGCCGATTTCCAGTCTTTTGTCCAAATGGTTTAATACCAAAAGAATTATTTTATTCGCATTAGGCGCCTTCATTCTTGGCTCCGTTGTTTCCGCGATGGGCGCTAGTTTTGCCGTTGTCTTAATCGGTCGCCTTATTCAGGGCATTGGGACTGGCTTGATTCTGCCGCTAATGTTTTCGGTGGCGATGCAGATTTTTCCGCCGTATAAATTGGGCACGGTAATGGGATTGGCGGCGCTGGTAATCATGTTTGCGCCTGCAATTGGCCCGACCATTACCGGACTCATCCTAGCCAAGTTCACCTGGCATGATATTTTCTGGCTATTCGTCCCGTTCTTGGTATTGGCATTTATTTTTACGTTGACGTCAATGGAAAATGTCTATCACCAAACCAAAACACCGGTCGACTGGATCTCGATTGTTGCCTCATCGATCGGTTTTGCCGGGATCGTCGTTGGCACAACCATGGCGAGTGATTCGGGTTGGTTATCGCTCACCGTGGCGGTTTCACTGCTGATCGGCATTGCCGGTTTGGCATTTTATACCCGACGGCAGTTATCGTTGAAAAAACCGATGTTGAACTTGCGGGTCTTCGCCAATAAGCAGTTTACGGTTGGTACCTTACTGGTCATGCTTGATTTTGGCGTGATTCTGGCTTCGATGTATTTGTTGCCAATGTACCTGCAGCGCGTTATTGGCTTGCCAGTCGCGATGACCGGGCTCGTGATGTTGCCAGGTGGGATTGTCAACGCCGCGGTTTCGGCAATTGCCGGGCGGATGTATGACAGTCATGGCGCGAAGTGGTTAGCCCGTGGCGGCTTTGTGATTGCCATTCTCGGGATCCTGATATTGCTGAGTAGTGGGGCACAAAGTCCGTTGTGGTGGATCATTTTGGGACATGTGACCTTAATGATTGGAGCGCCGCTTGCGATGTCACCGGCGCAGACGTATGGCTTAAACAGTTTGAGCGGCGCCGAAAGTGCAGACGGCAGTGCCTTGCTGAATACCTTGCAGCAAATTGTCGGTGCGGTTTCAACGGCGGTTGCCACAAGCATGCTCGCCTTGGGTTCCGCTCAAGCAGCCGGACAATCAGGACTGACAGTCGGTTCGCACTATGGCTTCGTGTTCGTCTTAATTCTTGCCGTGGTTGGCCTGATCGTTGCCTTCCAAGTTAAAAAGCCCCAAGTGAGTCGCGATCTTTAATCCCTCAAACGCCTTTAATAAGTTCCGGTAAGTGATTGTGCGAAAACAGTCGTTCTTACCGGAACTTTTTTGCTATCAAGCGGACTTTTTGTAGAAAGCGTCATATAGAAGTGGTGCAAAAATGTTTCCGCCGCTAAGCATTGTCCGTGACTAATTTGTATACCATCTGTTATGCTTACTTCGTTGTTAGTAGGCAGTGTCATAAGGAGGATGATAGTTTGAAGAATCCATATGATTTTGATGTCTTGTACTTAGGTAGTGGGCATGGCGCGTTTGATGGTGCGGGCCCGTTGGCAGCTTCGGGGAAAAAGGTGGCAGTGGTTGAAGGCGACATGATCGGTGGCACCTGTCCGAATTATGGCTGTAACGCGAAAATTACGCTTGATACGCCGGTGGCTTTGCAACGGCTGGCAGAACGGATGCAGGGTGTTGTATCTGGTAATATTAAGATCAACTGGTCGGCATTAGTCGCCCACAAACAAGCTGTGATTAAGCCGTTACCGGATGCTATCGGTACGGGATTAACCCAAAACGGCGTAACGATCATCCATGGCTATGGAAAATTTCAGGATGCACATACGATTGTTGTGGGTGAAAAGACTTATACCGCAGACAAAATTGTCATTGCGACTGGCCAGCGCCCGCATCGCCTTGATGTGCCGGGAACTGAATTAGCGCATGACAGTCGGGCCTTTATGGATTTGGACGTCTTGCCGAAGCGGATCGGTATTTTGGGATCAGGCTACATCAGCATGGAATTTGCAACGATTGCCAATGCGGCAGGCGCCGATGTCCATGTGTTGATGCATCATGACCGTGCTTTGCGGGAATTCCACCAGCCGTTTGTCGAAGATGTGATGGCTGACATGACGAAACGGGGCATTCAATTCACGCCGAACGCGGCGGTGACTTCGCTTGAGAAAACCGATGATGGCATTGTGATTCACTATGGTGACAAGGAGCAGCTGGTTGTCGATTGGGTGCTGGACGCAACCGGCCGAATCCCGAATGTTGAGCAACTGGGGTTAGAAAATGTCGGCGTTGAGTTTAACCAGCACGGTATTCCCGTGGACGACTATCTGCGAACCAATGTGGCCAATATTTATGCATCGGGCGATGTTTTAGACAAGCCACAACCCAAATTGACGCCAACAGCCACGTTTGAGTCCTATTACCTTTACAAGTTACTGAGCGGCCAAACAACTGCGCCGATTGATTATCCGGCGATTCCGTCAACGGTTTACACCTCGCCAAGAATTGCCAAAGTCGGTGTGGCACCGGAAGCGGTCAAGGATGATACTTACAAAGTCGTTCACAACCACATTCCGGATGACTGGTATCATCAAACCGATCAGGAAACGGTGGGTGATAGTCTTTTGGTGTTCGATCAGGAACATCATCTTGTCGGCGCCACGGAGTACAGTGCTCAGGCCGAAGACGCGATCAACACGTTATTGCCGGCGATTGTCTACCATCTGAGTCGTGATCAGATGTGGCAAATGGCGCACATTTTCCCGGCGGAGGGTGCAGCAGCATGGCATAAGATTCGGTAGTCTCTCGGCTTTGAAAAAACAAACGTAAGCTATTGGCTTTCAATCTGTTTAGTTCAGTGCACTGTTGGGGGGAAAAATTAGGCAATAAGTTCCAAGCCGTGCCAAACTCCGCAATCTCCGGCGGGGCCTGGGCTGGAACGTGGTGGGCACGACTTTGAGCCTCTGCAAAACCGGCAGAGTCTCAAAGATCGGCCTTGTACTACGCCGGGAAGACCGCCCGGCTAGTACAATCTCACCACTGAGCCCGTCCCCGCCTACGATTGCTCCGCTTTGGCACTAGTATCTTAGCAAACCGACTGAATTATCCTCTTGGAACCAAAAACGAACGCACTCCTTGCAAACTTTTTGGAGTACGTTCATTTTATTTTGGGATCGTAAATTATGACCCAGTCTTTGCCGTAACGGATTTTGTTGCAAACTTGTCTTCAGTCGTTCGTGAGTTTGCAGTATACCGCGTCACAACTTAACTACAGCGCTAGAGATTCGGATCCATTTTGAAGGTCAGCTTCGATAAGCCGGTTCCCATCGTGATTAGCTTAAACAACAACTCGCGAGTGGCGTCGTTGTAGTGTTGCGCAATCAGATGGTTTTGCTCGGTGAGGTATTGGGTTAGATCCGAGCCGCTCATTTTGGCGGTGGCGGCGTCGACCTCAGCGATTTTGCGGCGGGCCCATCCATTGAGCTCTTTTTGGTAGGCTAAGTCGTCTTCGATAAAGTCGGCGTAGTGGGACTCGACGACCATCGCTAGCGCTTCGTAAAGCCAGTATGCAGCGTTGAGATCCATTTTGGCCGGTAGTTCGCGGTAACTTTCATCGGTGTCATTGGCATCGGTGAAGAAGGGAACGTACGGACAGAAGGCGGGGATGCCAAAGCCGACCCACTGGACAGCGGCAGCGGGGTGCTGATCGACCGGACGCATTTGCAGAATGTGAGAGTTGGCGGTGCGGGATAGCGAAATGGCGCGATATGTTTTGCGGTCATGTTCACTACCGCTTCCTAATGGGTCAAACTGGGTTTCATTGAAGTGTGACTTGAGCACATACTGAATATCTTCAATCGAAATCTTGCGGTTGGCTTTGCGGATAAAAGGCAACTCCGGTGATTCCGGATCTTGGATGGTTTCGGGATTGAGGTAGCGTTGGGCGAACCAGACCCGCGGCGTGTTGTAGTGATGATCCTTTTCGGTGTCGGTACCGAAGATGTGGCGGAAGTTCCATTGATCAGTGTCGGGATTCAGGTTATGGCGATCAACAAAATCCTGGATGCCGTCTGCCCACATGTAGTTGTCAGGATCGTTGAAATCGATCGTTTGAATGGCAACCTGATTGGCCGCAACTGCATAACAATCGTCAGGGATGCGCACGGCGACCCATTGATGCCCGGTCACGATTTCCATGTACCAGACTTCATTTTGATCGTTAAACTGCACGCCGTTACCTTCAGCTGAACCATATTGTTTCACGAGGTCGCCGAGATACCGGACGCCTTCACGTGCACTGTTGATAAAAGGCAAAACCAGGGTCGTCATGGAGTCCTCAGCTAAGCCATTTTTAACAAACGGATCATAGGCGAGAACGCGTTCATTGGCATAAACACTTTCGGTGGCACTTTCGCCGATATTTTTCTCGTTAAAGCCGTCTTCTTCGTTTGGCCCGGCACTTTGATCGGCATCGGGCGTTGCGGTGTAGCGATAGCCGGTTTCCGGTAGAGGGACCGTTAATTGATTGTATGGTGAGACATAAGTTTCTTTGCGTCCAGTGACGGCTGGCTGGACGATGAAACGCTTGGGATAGATGGCAACAAGCCGATCTTCGTTGCGGGAGATATAAGTGGCACCGTCAAGTGAAGCTTTTTTGCCGACCATCATTGAAGTACAAGCAGACATTTCGATTCGATCAATCATTTTTTTCCTCCATTTTTTTGCGTGAGCGTGAGCCGGCGCGCTTAGAAGCCGGAGTATAAGTGGCCTTGGGCGTGATGGCCCGGGCTTAGGCCATTGCGACCAAGGTCCTTATACGCAGGCTTTTGCGCCGGGGAACGCGTTAATGTGAGCGTGAGCCGGCGCGCTTAGAAGCCGGAGTATAAGCGGCCTTGGGCGTGATGGCCCGGGCTTAGGCCATTGCGACCAAGGTCCTTATACGCAGGCTTTTGCGCCGGGGAACGCGTTATAGAAAGTTTGGGTGGTGATCCAGCCGTTGAATTAAATGATCCTTTTCAGCGATTTGATTGAGATAAAGGGCTAACCGCGCGTCCCGCTGATCGTCGGCCTCTGGGAATTTCTGGGCGAGTTCTTTGCCGATCATGGCGGCGGTTCGGCGGCCATTGATTTTGCTAAAAACGAAGCTGCCATAAGCATCAAGATGCAGATAGCTGACTTCGGGAATCTTCATATGCAGCACTTTCCGACAAAATCGCTGAATAGCGTGGTTTTGCGGACGGATAATGGTGATTTTTCCGTTCTTTTTGGTGTACTGCACCTGGGGATTTTTTCGATAAATGACCGTGGTGAGCATGTCAGTCTGTGTCATTGTTTAGACGCCTCCTACTCAGCTTGCTTCTTGGCGGCAGGGTGTTTGATGGCCATCAATGGCACAATAATCGCTGCGGCCATGATGATGAGTAACACGACGGCCATGGCGTTGCTACCGGCAAAACCAGCAGGTACACGGTTTTGCAAAACGCCGGTGACGTGTAAAATGATACCGATCAAGCCAATGATGGAACCGCCGGCAATCAGGCCGCTAGAAAGTGAGACTCCAGCGGATAGGCGCGTTTCGCGAAGTTTCTTGTTTTGCGTGGTTTTTTGAATGAAAAGCTTTAACAACGCACCGACCAGAATAATCGAAGTCGTTGAAATCGGTAGATAGAATCCTAAGGCAACGGTCATGATCGGCAGATTCAGCATCCAGCAAACAAGCGCCATGATGATGCCGACAATGATCATGATCCACGGCAGGTTACCGGATAAAATGCCGGTGGTCAGCGTGGCAATGAGGTTGGCTTGCGGCAAGCCGAATGGCGGATCAGCACTTTTAACGGCTAGTTGCGGCGAGAGAATCACCGTGGTGCCAACAACAACGATGACACCGATGAGTGCGGCGAGCAGAAAATACTTCATCATTTCGGAGCGCCGACCGCCGACAAGGTAATTGACTTTTTGCGTTTGCATATAGGCACCGCCGACAGAAATCGCGGTGACAATGAAAACGCCGAACAACAGGAGAATCTGTGGGTATTGGACGTCCAACCCATCAGCGCAAACACCAGCGTCATGACAACCAGACTAGCGATGGTCATGCCGGAAACCGGGGCGTTCGAGCAACCGATCGTACCGGCGAGTCGGGCTGAAACAATGACAAACAACAGAGCCAAGACGAGAGACATGATGCCGGCCAAGATGGTGATCAACATGTTGCCAGTTAGAAAAGCACCGACGATGAAGATCGCGATGGTGGCAACCAAAAGTGCCATGATGCCAAGTGAATTTTTTTCTTCGCCACTGTTATTACGGGCGTTGAGCGTTTTCTTGATGGACGTTACGATGACCGGAATTAACTTGATGGCCCCGATAATACCGCCGCAGAGCATCATCCCGGCGCCGATGTACTTGGTATAGGAACCGGCCACGGTATCGATGTTCATCTGTGACATCAACATGTGGGCGTCATTCCAGACATGGGCGTGGCCGCCAGCCATTTGCGTGAAGTAAGCAATTAATGGCGTGATGCCAAAGTTAGCCAGTATCGAACCGGCAAACATGGTCAAGGACACGTCCAAGCCAACAACAAAACCAATGCCCGCCAACATCGGATTGACTTCTGTTGAAATTTTCCAGCGGTAGGATGCACTACCCACAAACGTCATCACACTGTTGACCCACCCGAAAACCTGCGTGGTGAGCAACGTGATCGCGCCGCCGATGCCAAAACCGATCCCCATATGTTTCAGCGCATCGCCACCGGCTTCACTGGCATCCAGCGCTTCGGAAATGGCAGTCGATTCCGGATACATGAGTTTACCGTCTTCTTCAACTAACAAATAATTCTCGACAAGGCTAGCCATGCCGACTGCGAATAAAACCGCCAGCGCACCGACGGCAATGCCGGCAAAAAAGTTCACCCGGCCGCCAATGATGATAATGGCTGGCAAGACATAAATCATCCCGCTGGCAATCGACTCACCGCCGGAACTCATCCCTTGCAGCAGATTCTTGCCAAAAAGTCCTTTTTTCTTGGCGAAAACGCCGACTAACCCTGATCCGATAATCGATCCGGGAATTCCGGCGGCCACTGTCAAGCCAGCTTTCATGCCCGAATAAGCCGTAGAAGCGGCAAAGATGGTCGCCAAAACGGCACCGATGATGAAAATAGCCGTGCTTCCGCCACTATTTTCCTGTGTGCGTTCTGTGGCATACGGCACATATTTCGTCTTAGCCGCGGTTCGCTTCGAGATCGTCTTTTCCATTGTGTTACCCCCAATTAACGCGGATTCTGGCGCCACAACATTTGCACATTAGCCGTGATGAAAAGATTTTCGTTCAGCTCAAGGCTAATTTTTGACAGATGCTTACTGGCACCCTGATAAAAACATTAGCCGACAAAATGGCCGGTTGGATCATGGTCGAAGAAATGTTCGATATTTTGGGCGACTCGTTCCAAATCAACATTGCCACCTGATACCAAAGCAACGACTTGCTTGTCGGTGAGCCATTTGTCATCGATTTTGTGGGCTTCGAGCGCCGCGGTTGGCAATGCGCCTGCTCCCTCTGCAACGGTTTTAGCGCGTTGCAGGAGATCCTTCATGGCTTCGGCAATTTCTTCTTCCGAAACCAGTACCATCTCGTCGACAAGGTTGCTAGCGAGGCCGAATGTGATGTCACCGGGCATTGCCACGGCAGTTCCATCAGCCAATGTCGAGCCGGCGCATTGCCGTGTCAGGTGACCGGCTTGCAAGGAAGCGGTCATGCCGTGAACGTTTTCGGATTGCACCCCGATAATGTGAATCTGAGGATTGGCATGCTTGAGCGCCACGGCGATGCCAGAGATTAACCCGCCGCCACCGACTGGCACAATGACAGTATCGATGGTAGGAAGTTGCGTCAAAAGCTCTAGACCAATTGAACCTTGTCCGGCAATGACGAGCGGATCGTTGTAGGGATCGACAATCGTGAGGCCGTCAGCGGCCGCTTTTTTTTCCATAAAAGCGCGCGCTTCATCAAACGTTTGGCCAGCCAGGATCACGCGAGCCCCATAGCCGCTGGTTGCCTGCTGTTTGGCGAGTGGTGCGGTTTCCGGCATCACGACGGTGGCGTTGATTCCCAATAAATGTGCCGTTAATGCGACACCTTGAGCATGATTACCAGCGCTGGCAGTGATAACGCCTCGCTGCTTTTCACTATCGGTGAGGTGATGGATCTTGTTGTAGGCGCCGCGAAACTTGAATGAACCGGTCAGCTGCATATTCTCAAGTTTGAGATAAACATCGCCGTGCGTGACAGTGCGGCTGAGAAACATTGATTGAATCAGCGGCGTCACGCGACCGACCTTGTGAATCAGCTGACTTGCTTCCCGAATATCTTTTATCGTGACGGGTGGGGTCATCGTTAGCATCAAAACCACCTCCTAATTTCTAACCAGCACTTCTGTCAACGGTGTGAAAGGCTGCGATAACGAGTTGGCAAGACTTTGATTCGTGATCTTGCCATGGTAAAGATTGACGCCGGATGCCAAGGCAGGATCCGCCGCGATTGCTTGGTCAATGCCCTGAGTAGCAATCGCCAGTAGGTAAGGGATATTTCCACTTGCCAGCGCCAGCGTTGCAGTTCGTGGCACCGCACCAGGCTGATTCGGAACAGCGTAATGGATGACGCCGTATTTGGTAAACACAGGTGATTCAATTGTTGTCGGCGCGTCAATGGTTTCGACCGTGCCACCTTGGTCAATGGCAACATCAACCAAGACGCTGCCCGGTTTCATGGACTGAACCATCGCTGTTGTCACAAGCTTCGGCGGTTTAGCCCCCGGGATCAAAATCGTCGAAATGAACACATCAGCCGTTTTAGTCGCAGCGGCAAGGTTTTCCGGTGTGGAAGCCAATACAGTCAGGTCTTGCCCCGCAAACTTTTGCTCAAGCCATGTGCGCCGCTCTGGCTTTAATTCGATAATGGTGACGTGGCAACCCATAGCCAATGCTAGGGTAGCTGCATTGAACGCTGCCGTGCCGCCGCCAAAAATGACGACATTGCCGGGCGCTACTTCTGGTGTGCCAGGGAGCAAAATACCTTCGCCACCATGTTGTGCTTCAAGATAAAAGGCACCCATGATCACCGAACGCCGCCCAGCAATGGCACTCATCGGTTTTAGCAAAACCAGTTCACCATCTTTGACAATCGTCTCGCCGCCAATCGCCGTGACGCCAGCAGCTTGCATGGCGTGGACGGTTTCCGGCGCAGATGCTAAGTGCTGAAAACCCCAAATCACCTGACCGGACTTGAAATACTGATACTCTTCAGCATCCGGTTCTTTTACCTTAACCACCAAGTCGGCATCCCAGCTGGCCGCATGGCTGACTAACTTACCGCCAGCGACTTCATAATCCGCATCCGCAAATCCGGCCCCGATCCCCGCAGCATGTTCAACCCAAACCTCTGCGCCAGCCGCGGTCAATTTCTTCACATTGGCAGGCGTCACAGCAACCCGGCCTTCGCCAGCCTTTTGCTCTTTAACAACCCCAACACGCATGTTGATCCTTCCTTTCTCTTACACTCATATGTTAAATACTTCACAGATGCCAAAACAACAGCTATGTGACAACTCTCACAAAATAAATGTTAGCGCTTACGAATTTCCGCGGAGAATCTCATGGATCACTTAACTGGGATTTTGAGAAGTGCTCATAAAAAAACAGGAAATAAGGGTAATGTTTGCTAAATGTAGTGTTGATATTAAGCATGAAAGTAAGAGACCTTGATGACTAATAACTTTAATTGATATTGAAGTAATTTAAAGTGAGGCAAGGGCGGCAAAATGAGACAGCAATATGATGACATTTAAAACGGAAAGAAGACGAAGATATGAAATTCAAACATATTGTGATTTTTTGAATAAATGAAAACAACGATCACGTGCCGATTTTATTTTCAATCTCGAAAAGACACCTGTTTACAAATGTTGAACCATTCTCATAATGTTCTTTTGACTCATTTTTAGGTTTTATAAGTGCACATTTACAAAGCCCCGTTTAAAATGCCGCATGGATGCAAGCATCAAAAAAGTACCGGTGTCTCCACTGAAATCGGAGATCTCGGTACTTTTGGAAAAGGCGGCAGTTTGTCAATAACATTGAGACATTAAAATTCTCTTTTGTCGTACAGCACAGTACTTATCCACCAAGAGAATGCAAACAGAAGTACTAGCACAACGGCCATTAACCCAAGCCATGGGCGCATCGAAGTTAAGGTGAGGTTCAGGCTTCTTTCCAGGAAAATGACGATGACCAAAATTAATGTGACAGGCAAATAGGCGGCGAGTGGTGCTCGTTGGTAACCTAAGAAGATCATGATCGGGAATGATAACATTATTTGAAACAAGACAAGACCAGTCCCGAAAAGTAGTATCCCCCAAAAGGATTGAGCGTCGCGAACAGGATTGAATCGAGCGATGGTGCCAACGCCGATGATTAACATAGCTAATCCATCAATCAGAATGGTAACGATTACGCCAAAGAGGTAATGACTTGCGACAATCGTATGGCGCCGAATCGGCAGCATTGCATATAACTTTTCCAAGCCACTGCGGTCAGTGCTGATAAATGGCAAGATCAGAATACCAATGCTGGCGCCAATAATGCCGCCAGCTAGTGGCGTGGACAAGTCACCGTTTAAAAAAACCAGTCCCAATGTGATGACTAGGGCGAGCATTGACCCCCACCGATATCGACTGTTACCAGCAAACAACGAGCTCAAATCCAAGCTGACAAGTTTAACAAGATCATGCATGCGGCCGACCTCCTTTACCAAAGGCAATCATCAAGGACTCCAAGTCAACCGGTTCCTGAATGATGCTGGCAGGCAGGAAAGCAGTTTGATCGGTTGGCCAGATGCCGGCAAAACCGACCACACTGCGTTGAAGGCCGATAATATTAGCTTGAATGGCCGGTGTTAAGTCATTAGGCCCGCCTTTGATCATGACATACCGGTCGAGGAGTTCGTCTAGTGAACCGGTAAACGTGACTTTACCTGCTAATAAATAAGTGACATAGTCGGCCACCTTCGCCAGTTCAAGGACATCGTGGGTCGAGATCAGTACACTTCGTTGCCCATCGCTAATGAAATCCTGCAAAATGCCAATTAATTCATCGCGGGCAATCGGATCCAGCCCCGAAGTCGGCTCATCCAGGATCAGTAACCGAGGATGATGAGCGAAGGCTGCCGCTAGTTGGAGTTTGATTTTGGCACCCATGGATAAATCACGATATTTGGGTTTGGTAGGGATCGCAAAATCTTGGAGGAGTTCCTTAAACTTGTCTGGGTCCCAGCTGGGAAAGAAAGGACCGACATACCGGCTCACGGTTTCTGCGCGCCATGAATCAGGATAAACCGGACCGTCTAAAACGATCCCGATTTGATCCCGAACGGATTCCCGGCCTTGTGGTGTTGTCTGACCAAGTAATTCAATCTGGCCGGTATCCGGACGAATCATATCCAGAATGGCTTTGATCGTCGTTGTTTTCCCCGCACCATTGGGACCGATGAACCCCATGATATAACCGGCAGGAAGCTGAAAGCTAACATTGGCCAGCTGAAATTCTGCATATTGTTTGTTCAGATTTGTGACGGTAAGTAAATCAGCGCCCATGATCGGTCTCCTCCGCTTGTAATAAGGTATCCAGCATGGTGTGTAGCTCGCTGGGGGCAATATGCGCCATGTTGGCAGTATCAATTGCCTGATTGAGTGAAGCTTCAATATCTCGTAGGGCATTTTCCCGAACCAGCGCACTGTCTTGCCCTAATACATAAGCACCTTTTCCTTGGACATTGGTGATAAAGCCGGCTGCCTCAAGTTCGTGATAAGCCCGCGTGGTGGTGATGACGCTGATACGCAAATCCCGTGCAAGGCTGCGAATGGATGGCAGCTGCTCATTGACTTTTAACTGACCAGAAAGGATCGCGGCTTTAACCTGATCTTCGATTTGCTCATAGATCGGCTTGCCCGATTGATTTGAGATGACGATCCGCATGGCTGACCTCGTTTCATGACTTGATCGGATTATTTTTGCGGGCGGTCCGTTGCAATTGCAGCGAGCGCTTGAACGCTTTTAAAATGCCGCCATCTGAATAGCTTAACACATTCGTCTGATAAAGCTTGACCGTCAGCCAAGTGAAGATGATTAAAAAGATCAGATTAATGCCGAATGCCGACCATGCAGCGAGCGCACTAACCTGGCCCGCGCCAAGGCGTACCGGCATCATCATGGTAGAAAGAAACGGGACGTAGCTGGCGATATTAAGGATAGGCGAGGTGCCGGAACTAACAATTAAGGCACCGAAGTAACCGACCATGCCAAGCATCACAATTGGGGTTGTTGCCTGGCCGATTTGTTCCTGATTCGCGACCAGCGAGCCGGTGAGTGCAGCTAACACGGTATACGTCAGCGTGCCTACAAAGAAGAAGGCAAGACTGAAAATCAGCATGTTCGGAGTAATGCTACTTAGGTTCATTTGACCGATGAGTGAAGACAGCGGGTTTGAAGGCAACTGGCGCAAGATGACCATGCTGGCGAGTCCCACCACTGCGTAAATTGCGATTTGCGTTGCCATTAACGCCAAGATTCCCAGCAACTTACCGAAAAATTGTGCTTGCGGGGTAATGGCCGTTAAAATCGACTCTTCAATTCGCGAGCCTTTTTCAGTGCCGATTTCCTGGGCCATCATGGAGGCGTAGCTGATCACGAACGTATAAATCAAGAGACCGACAATAAATCCGGCTGCCGAGCCTGATGCCTGGCTCTTGGCGGAGCGGGTCACCAACTTACCGTTATCAACTGTGACATTGTTAGTGGTGAACTTCGGTGTGGCAAAAAGCTGCTGCAACTGGGAAGGCGTTAGGTTCAGCTGCGTTGCGACTTCCTTGGTATGTGCCTGGGCGAGGATCGACTGCAACTGGGTACGATCGATACTTTCTCCGTCTGTCCGTTTCATTAGGCTGGCTTCCAAGGTCGGATGACTGGTAATGGTTAAAACCCCATCAAGTTTTTCATCGGCTAAAGCACTTTTGGCCGCGCCGGGTGTCTTGTAGCTGATGTATTTTTGATCGTCATTGCTGTTGGCTTTAAAAGTCTGTGTCAGTGCAGGACTGGACGTCACCACGCCGATACGGGTCGTTTGGTTGGTTTGGTTCATAAGCCAGAAAACGCCACCAAAAACTGCTGCCAGAACTAGCGGACCAAGAACGATCCAGAGCCAGGTTTTACTTTTGAGATTTTTGAAGAAAACTTGACGGAAAATGACATCCATTTTTTTCATGGCTTAGGCCTCGACTTTCATGCGGAAAATTTCGTCTAGAGAAGGTGCTTGTTGGCTAAACTCGGGAATGTAACCTTGATGGGTTGCAGCGGCGAAAATATCCCGGCCAACTTGCGGATCATTGAGTTTCACCAAGAAGCCGCGCGATTGCGGGGTGACAGACACAACGCCCGGGAATGCTTGGAGTTCTTGCTGTGTCAGAGGTGATTGGATGTGTAGCCGGGTTTGACCAAATTGTTTGCGAATGGCGTCAAGTTTGCCGGATAAGACGACTTCACCATTTTTTAACATGACTAGCTGATCGGATATTGCCTCGACGTTGCCCATATCATGACTTGAATAAATAATGGCACTGCCGGCATCCCGCAGCCGCCGAATCCCGGCTTCGAGTAAGCTAGCATTCACGGGATCCAATCCTGAGAATGGTTCGTCTAAAATGATGAACTTTGGCACGTGGATCATGGCAGCAATGAGTTGGACCTTTTGCTGATTCCCCTTAGACAGATCTTTGATGAGATCGGTCGGTTTTCCCTTGACCTGAAACTGTTCAAGCCACTGATCAAGGCTAGCCATTGCTTCAGTACGTTTCATGCCATGTAGTTCAGCGAAGAAGCTAATCTGATCAGCCACTGTCATTTTCGGATAAAGCCCGCGTTCCTCAGGGAGATAGCCGATCATTTCCCTGTTGAGTTGCGTCAGTGGCCGATCTTGCCAGGTCACCGTACCGCTATCTGGCTGCAATAAATTTAGCAGCATTCGAAAAGTGGTGGTTTTACCGGCACCGTTTTGACCGATCAGACCCAGGATTTCTCCTGGGCGAACGGACAGTGAAACGTTGCGAACGGCCGTCGTTTTGCCAAAATGTTTGGTTAAGTTCGTGACATTGAGCATGGCGCGCATCTCCTTCAATGTGTCTATACTGTATATGTATGATATGCACAGTATAGGCAGTGGGCTGATAAAATGCAAGTTCTTATTAGTTTTTATACAAAAATATCCCCAAAAGCCGAGACTCAACTTTTGGGGACAGGTTCATTTAGGCGAAAATCATTGACACTTGGTTTGTAGAGGCCTTGAATTACTATTCAGCTTGCTGAACCGCATGTGATAGCGACATAACATCCCGCACAATCATCAACTCTTCATTAGTCGGAATAACCAGCGTTTTAACTCGCGCGCCTGGCGCCGTGATGTCGCCAGCCTGATGACAGGTTTGCTCATTGCGTTGCAGATCAATGCGCGCGCCGAGATAGTCGAGTGATTGCATGACCCGAGCGCGAACGGCACTGCTGTGTTCGCCAATGCCGGCAGTGAAGACCAGCGTATCAACACCGTCCATCAAAGCGGCATAGGCACCGACATATTTCACAATGCGATTGACGAAAATATCCAGTGCAAGTTTGGCACGGGGATGTTGTGGCGCCGCTTCTTCAAGATCGCGCACGTCATGGCTAATGCCGGAAATGCCACGCAGGCCAGACTGGGTATTCAGAATGTCAATCATTTGATCAACATCGGTAATGGCCAATTTTTTCATCAGGTAGGCGATCAGCGAAACATCAACGTCGCCGGAGCGGGTGCCCATTGTGACGCCGGAGACCGGAGTGAAGCCCATTGACGTGTCGATGGATTTTCCATTTTGAATGGCGGTAATGCTCGAGCCGGCGCCAAGGTGCATGACGATCATGCGCATTGATTCAAGCGGCTTGCCAAGCATTTTGGCCGCATGAGCGCTGACATAGCGGACACTGGTGCCATGCGCACCGTATTTGCGAACGCCGAATTTTTGATAGTATTCGTAAGGAATGCTGTAGAGATAATTAACGGGTTTCATGGTTTGATGGAAGGCCGTATCAAAAACCGCCACTTCAAGCGCCCAAGGCATCATGGTGCGGAAAATCTCGATGCAGTCCGCTTCGACTGGGTTATGCAGCGGCGCATAATCGCGCAAGGCCCGAATCTGTGCCAGCACTCGGTTATCAATCACAATTGGCGCGGAAAATAGTTCGCCACCAGCCACAACTCGATGACCGATGCCGGTAATTTCATTAAGCTGATGCACGAGGCCAAGCGATTGAAGGTCGGACAGCGTGTTTGCGACTGCCTCCCGGTAATTGTGGATAGGGGTCGTACTTTCATACACTTGATCAGTGCCATACTTAATTTTAACAGTAGAGTTTCGTAAAATATCAGTCGCGCCTTCTGCAAGTTGGCGTTCACTTGGCATGTCAAACAGTTTCCATTTAAGGGATGAGCTGCCGGCATTGATAGAGAGGATTTTTACCATGTTTGATCACTCTTTCACGATTGCTATATCAGTATCATACCACTGAACGGGTGTTATGTTTGTGAAATATTACGCAAATTTGGTTTTTAGATACATCTTCGTTCCATATCACATGTTTAAAAAGACTAAACAATGAGCTGTAACCCGCCAAAAAGTGTCTCTCAACCTTGGCGGGTTACAGCTCATTTTCTGTTTTAATGGTCAATCTTTTAGAATTGGCTAGGCATCAATGTTGGCATGAACGATTCAAAAGCACAACGCAGCCAACGAAGACTTAATGCTTTTTGAAAACTTGGATGTGGTGTCCGGTGCTCGGCGAGATGCCGCAGCCGCAACGACTAATGGCTCCGCTTCAACATTTGCTGAGTCAGTTTGACCAGTGCCGATTTAGTGGCCGATGTCGGGAAAGGCGCCAGTGCCGCAACGGCGCGATTAGTATAAGTAGCCGCCATTTGTTGGGCTTGGGGCAGGCCGTGGGTGCGCACGATCGCGGCAATTTTCTCCGCATTGGCCGCAATGTGGGCGGCATCTTGGGTTAGCGGTGCCAGTTGATCGGGAACGATCTGGTAAGCATAGATTAATGGCAGCGTGACGATGCCATTATGTAGATCCTCAAGTGCCGGTTTGTTGAGCGTTGAGCTTGTCTGCGTGTAATCCAACAAGTCGTCGATCATCTGAAAAGCCATGCCGAGTTGCCGGCCAAAACGATAGGCAGCCTTTTTTTGCTCAAGCGACAGATGGCCGATGACGGCGCCTGTATAAGTTGATAACGCAAATAAGGCGGCGGTTTTGCCCGCAATGGCACTGAGGTAAGCGTCGATGGTGGGAATCAACGGCGCGCTTGGCCCATTTTGATCCACTTCGCCCATGAAAATGCGCTTCATAATGCGGGCATTGGCGCCAAGGTCGACAATTTCCGGATTTTGTTCGCTGAGCAGCTGAAAATAAATGGCAAACAAAAAGTCGCCGGCATAGATGGCTTCGCGATTGCCGGATTCAGCAGAGACGGTGGCCATGCCCCGGCGAATGTCGGCATGGTCCAAAACATCATCATGGACAAGGGTAGCCAGATGCAGTGCCTCAATTGCCGCGCCAGCCGTCACAAGATCACCGTTGTCAGGTTGGCCGAAACGCGCTAGCATAAGCATTAGCCCGCTGCGTAACATTTTGCCGCCAGCGTTGATTTGTTGCTGAATGAGGGTGTGTACTTGCGGCTCGCGCAAAACGGCGACCTGCTCCAGTCGTTGTTGGATTTGTTCGAGTTGGTGATAGACCGTGGGGAATCGGTGCCACAGGGGATGAATCATGCATTTTCTCTCTTTCCTTAAAGACATATTTACTCTACTGTACCTGATTCTTAAAAGTCAATTATTGGAGGTTGGGTTATGTCATTATCTGTATTTCTTGAGTTGGTTGAGATTAAGGCGAAAACGGCATCGGTGTTTCCTTTTCTCTTGGGGACGTTGTATGCCTGGTATCACTATCATACGTTACATATTCCAGAGTTGCTGGTCTTCTTTGTTGCGATGCTTTTGTTCAACATGTCAGTCGATGCTAATGACAATTATCAGGATTATCGGCGATCGGAGCGGACAGAAGCACTGCACTTTCGCGAAAAGACCAACATCATCGGGGTGCATCATTTAAATCCTAGCATGATTGGCTGGATGGTGGTCGCTATGATGGCCACCAGCGCCGTTCTGGGTTTGTGGATGGTTAGTCGTACCGGTTGGCCGCTGCTGGTGATGGGGTTGTTTAGCTTTGCGGTCGGTTACGGCTATGCTGGTGGGCCGCGGCCGATTTCGGCGACACCTTATGGCGAGTTTTTCTCCGGGTTTACGATGGGCTTTGTAATTTTTCTGATCGCGGTTTATGTCAATGTCTTTAATGTCGCGGACTTTTCATGGCCGTTGATTTTGTCGGTTTATCTGGCCAGCGGTTTGGCCCAGTGTGCGATTTCGGCGCTGCTACTGGCAAACAATATTGCGGATCGGGAAGAAGACGAGACACTCAAACGTCGAACGATCGTGCATTACCTCGGTCTCGATCGCAGTATCATTTTTTTCTATGGTTTGTACACGGTGGGTTTCCTGATGCTCATTGCGTCGGTGCTGCTCGGTCTATTGCCGAAGCTGACGTTACTCACCTTGATAACCATTCCATTTGTGATTAAAAATGCGCGGGGCTTTGCTGCTAATCCAGTGAAAAAATTGACTTTCCCCAATGCGATCAAGAATTTATTTGTCACGACCTTGGCCCAAGTCATCTTCCTGGCATTAGGTGTCTTTTTAAATATTTGAAGCTCACACTCGGTTCTTGAGGGGAGGCCGTCATGAGTATCACGATTCGTCCATTTGTTAAAAAGGATCTCGGTCGCTTTATTAACGCAGTGGCGCCATTATTACCGGCATCAGCGGTGAATTTTGCTTTGATCACCGATACGCACGACAAAGCAAAGTTTGCAACCACTTATTATGGGCCAACCGGTTATTGGCACGTGCGGGAACAAGGGTGGCTGAGTACCCATTTGCCGCTTGCACTGCGGGTTCACTTAGGCGATTTGGTTGATGGTTCGGAATCGCCGTGGCTGACAAAGTTGCGGCTGCGCAATATCATGGCCGATTATCGCCGCGGCCAGGTGCCGTTTCTGGTCACCAAAGGCAATCATGATGACAATGATAAGTTTGCCGAAAAGCAGCCGGGTCATCGTGGCAGCTTTTTGCCGGAGGTGGCGCAGCAGTTGATTTTTGCTGCCGATGCGACTCAGCGCCAGGTTGCGGTTTCGCGTGAAGGTTTGCTTGTGCAAGACTTTCCTGGGCTGCGCATCATTGTTTTAAATACGGCAGATGTGCCTTTACATGACGGACGTAAAATTTATGACGTCAAAAAGACATTAGCCGTTTCGTTTGCACAGTTGCGGGATTTTGTTTTAGCGCTAAAAGGGGCCCAAAACCGCGATGTCTTAGTCATGAGCCACGCGCCGGCCATGAAGCAAAATGGACAGCCGGCGTTGAAGTTCAACGGCCGCGCGGTGCACGAGTTGCTGCGGGCGTTCAATTTACATGCCAGTGGCTTGCTGAACACAGGCAAAACGCCTGAGTTCGGCGGGCAGTTACGTTTCGATTTTACCCAAACAACTGGGAAGATTATTGCTTATCTGGCGGGGCACTACCATCTGGAAGCTGATTATCAAGTGAATGGTATTCATTATAGCTTGCAGAATACCAGTGCCTTGATGGGGCGGCATCATGGGCTCACCACTAAATTCAATCGCCGTTATGACCGGCGCTTTGGTACGCCGAGCGAATATGCCGGGTATGTTGTCAGTGTTGACGTACAGCGGCGTCTGCTGAGTCTTTATGGCTATGGGGCAGCGAGTCGTGTCCGCCGATTTGTTTACTAAATCTTTAGAAATTTTTGCCGAAAAATCTGGTCATTTCGGTTGTCAAGATAACGCTTACATGTTACACTGTATTTGAAGTTAAGGAAGAACCAAAGGTCGATGCAGGAACCGAGAATCACGATCCTTTGTCTAGCAGCACAAAGACGAACCGGCTCGAAAGTGTGTGTCGCAAAGCACGAGAAAAGCGAATAGAGCACTGGTGCAGTAAGTATCTGCGCCACTTATCGTAAGATTCATGTTCCACAAGATCCAAAGATGAACACACATGGAGGTATGAGGCTTATAAACAGACTCAGTAATCCAAGCGGGACAATGAGCTTCCCATAGATGTTCAATCGGGTGTGTCATAGGACCACCAAACAACGCCAAGTTATCTGGCAACATCATTTCAACACTCGTCGTTCCGTACAAGTGAATAAGTTTTTTGTAGAGGTGTCGCAGTATTAGATTTATTGAAGAGGGTTTTACAATTAGCACCAGTAAATGTAACAAAACTGCTGCATCGGTCAAATCCTTAACTTAGGAGATCCAGGTTCACCTGTAGGAACCTGGGTCTCTATTTTTTTGCCTTTTTCTTAATTTTCAGAAATGACCAGACACATTGCCTGAAAGATTTGAATTTTATTTGCGCCCGCAATTACCAGGCAGCAGCTGTCCATATGTCCCGATTAAGCCGATCTGCCGATGTCGCGCAAGCTCCCTTTTACCGGCGCGCTTCAATTGACTTGCGCCGCCAAATCTTTATACTGAAACAAGTAATGATGGTCATTCACGTGAAAAGGGGTTAACTGTATGTGCGGAATCATCGCGTTTGCGGACAAGACAATTTTAAACAAAAAGCCAGTTATTAATGGCATGATGGATATGATCAAGCACCGGGGTCCAAACTCTAGCGGTGAATATATCAATGATGATGTCGCCTTAGGGTTTCGCCGGTTGTCCATCATTGATTTAAAGGGTGGCTCACAACCGATCCTAAACGAAGATGGCACGGTTGCTATTATCTTCAATGGTGAAATCTATAACTTCCAAAGCATTCGCAAAGATTTGATCGCTGCCGGACATGTATTTAAGACCCACAGTGACACTGAAGTTCTGCTTCATGGCTATGAAGAATATGGCATGGAAGAATTACTCAAGAAGATTCGCGGCATGTTTGCCTTCCTGATTTGGGATGACAATAAAAAAGAAATGTTCGGTGCCCGCGACTTCTTTGGCATCAAGCCAATGTACTACTATCACGATGGCGATACATTCATTGTCGGTAGTGAAATCAAGGCATTTTTGAAGCACCCCAAGTTTAAAAAGCAATTAAACAAAGAAGCGTTGAAGCCGTATTTGACCTTCCAGTATTCCGCTTTGGACGAGACATTTTTCAAAGGCGTTTACCGCATTCCGGAAGGCCATTACTTCACGTTGAAGGATAACAAGCTCACGATCAAGAAGTACTGGGATATGGACTTCAAGGCCAATCATCTCAGTTTCGACGAGACCGTGGCTGCGATTGACAAGAGCGTCTCCGAATCGGTTGAAGCGCACCGAATTTCTGATGTTGAAGTTGGATCCTTGCTTTCATCCGGCGTTGACTCTTCGTATATCACCGCGCTGTTGCGGCCGGAGCATACTTTCTCGATTGGTTTTGACAACAAGAAATATCACGAAGGAACAGCAGCCAAAGAGCTGAGCGACAAACTTGGCTTAGACAACACGAGCGATATCGTGACGGAAAAAGAAGCGCTCGACAACTTCCCACTTATCCAATATCATCTGGACGAGCCAGACTCCAATCCATCCTGCGTGCCGCTTTACTTCCTGACGCGGATGGCGCATAAAGACGTCACCGTTATCCTGTCTGGCGAAGGCGCTGACGAACTGTTTGCCGGTTACGCCAACTACGGGTTCCACACCCGTAGCCATGCAATCCGCGTGTTTGCGGATGGTTTGCGGAAGTTGCCGCGTGGCGTGAAGTATCGAATCGCCCATGGCTTAAAGAAAATGCCTAACTTCCACGGGCGCCTGCATTTGTATGAATCCACAGCTCCGGCAGAAGAATTCTTCATCGGTGAAGCACTTGTGTTCCACGAAGGTCAAGCCGACAAGATTCTGCAACCTGAATTCCGGCAAAGCAAGAGCGTACGCGACATTGTTACCGAATCCTATAAGAAGGTTCGCCACTACGACGATGAAGTGAAAAAGATGCAGTACCTCGATATCCATCAGTTCATGCCTAAAGATATTCTGTTGAAGGCCGACAAGCTCTCGATGGCAAACTCGATGGAATTGCGGGTACCGTTCTTGGATAAAGAAGTGGCCAAAGTCGCTGCGGGTATCCCGACCAAGTATTTGATCAACTCCCATAACTCCAAATATGCGCTGCGTGAAGCGGCCAACCGGCATTTGCCGGAAGAATGGGCCAGCCGTGAAAAGCTCGGCTTTCCGGTTCCGGTCAAGCAATGGTTGGAAGACGAACCATTCTACAAAGAAGTGCGCAAAACCTTTGAACAGGATTGGGTCAAGGAATTCTTCGATCAGGATGCGATTCTGGACATTCTCGACAAGACGTATCGCAAAGAACGTGACGACCGGCGGAAAGTCTGGACCATTTACACCTTCTTGGTTTGGTACAAAGTTTACTTTATCAACACCGAGATTCCGCATTACATTGCCGATTCGAATAAAGATAAGATTGAAGCTTAGTCTGGTTTAATGAATAATAAGCACAAGGCAACTGGCAGCATCAATGCTGTGGGTGCCTTGTGCTTATTTTTTCAGGGTGTTTAAGAAGGAAAGTCATCATGCAGCACACTGATTGTATCTTTTGCCAGCTTCCTAAGTCTAAGGTAGTCCTCGAGAACAATTTGGCGATTGCTTTTTGGGATATTCATCCCGTGAGTCGAGGTCACCTACTTATCATCCCACGGGCGCATCAGCAAGACTATTTTGAACTCAGCCAAGAGGAATTGTTAGCCGTTAATGACCTTATTCATGCCGGTAGGAAGCTGATTGATCTTCACTTTCATCCCGATGGCTACAATATCGGGGCTAACGTTGGGCAATATGGCGGCCAAACGGTGATGCACTGCCATATCCATTTGATACCAAGATATCAAGGCGATGACCCTAATCCTGCTGGCGGTGTTCGGAAACTTTTGCCAAGAAGATGAAGATTAGACTCTTTGTCAGAAATCGGTGATCGAACTAGAATGGCTTCCAGATAATCGCTTGAGGCTGTGCGCTGGCACTTTTGGGAGCGGGTTTGACCTGAATACAGCAGTAAAGGACCGGAAAAGAAGCTTGCAGGATCTGCTCAATGCTCTTGCAAATGCGGTAAGACTTGGTCAGGCTGTCATCATTAGCTAAAGTGATTTCTGCTTCGATAATAATATTATTGCCTGAATAGCGGCCATCAACAAAAGTAACATCCATCACACCACTGACAGTGAGTATTTTGTCGATGATGTCTGTGCGCAGCTTTGGGCTGAAGCCATTAGATAGCTTTTCGGCGCTTGTGCTGAGAATCTGGCATCCATTCCAGATGATAAAGAATCCCAGAAACAGTGCTGCAACTGGATCGATCCAGTGAATGCGAAACAAGGATGCACCGATAATCGCCAACATGGTACCTGTAGATGTGAGTGCATCACTTAGAAAGTCCCTAGCGGATGCTGCTAAGGAACTGCTTTGAGTTTTGCGAGCGATAAAATGATTAAACGCACATAGCGATAGCATTGTGACACCGGAAATGGCTGCCATATAAGCTGCCTGGCCTTTAAGTGGCGCCGTGTAGTGGCCAGCCAAAAAACCGAACGTCTGCGTGATGCCTTCCCAGACACAGACGAGACCCACTAAGAACATCCCGAGCCCGGCTAGAAAAACAGCCAGACTTTCAAACTGCCAGTGACCTTCAAGATGAAAATCATCGGAAGGCCTTTTTGAAAAGGTTAAGCCTACGATTAAAGCCGTTACGGACACAATACCTGTTAGGTTGTTTTGACCGTCGGCAATCAATGCGGTTGAATGATCGGCTGTACCGATCGCTAACTCGGCCCCGGCAATCAGGATATAGACAATTAAATTTAGAAAAAGGACTCTTCGCGAAGTCTCGATTCGTTGATGACTAGCTTTTGTAATCAAGTTCGAGATACTGATGGGTTTGATGTTTTTTAACATGATTCGACACCTTCTTCAGTTATCTTCGGCGGCAGTTTCAATTTCAATAAAGCTTTGATGGAGTCCGATCTGGAAGCGAAGAATCATCGCAAGATTAAAGCCAACGATGAGGGCTATCATAACCCAAATGTTAGTCGTGATGGCTTGGTGGGTTGAAATCAGACTTCTCAATGCATCAATTAGATAAGTCATTGGCAACCAAGCATTGATGGCTTTAGCAAAACTGTTGACTAAATAAGTCGGATATAAGCCACCGGAGCCGGCCAACTGCAAGACTAGAACAATAGAAACCAACCAGGTGCCAAAACCGCCCAGTAGCAAACGAAGACAGAAAATAAGCGATAGAAACAGCACTGATCCAAGCAAAATCGTTCCGAAAAACGCGCCTTGCGAAGTGACATGTAAATGATTGCCTGAAGTCAATGTCCAATAAAGCAGGATTGCTTGTAATAAGCCAACTGATCCGACAACCGATGCCTTACTAGTCCACCAAGTCAATGCATGGCGAGGCTTCTTGTGTGGTAGAAAGCCTTCGTACATGGTTCCTAGTGCGATGCCACCAACGTAAAGGCCAATTGCAATTGCAAATGGTGCCATGCCAGTACCATTGTTTGGGATTTTGGCAATATCACTTGTGACCTCATGGACTGGTGTTGCCAAAGCCGATGCATTTCCTGCCTTCGTATGAATGACGCCTAGTTTTTGAACTGCGGCAGTGAGGCTCTCTGCAAGTGTTTGGCTGCCTTGACCAAGTTGCTGTGAGCCACTCAACAAGGACGACACGCCGGTATTCAGTTTTTCAGTGCCGGATTGCAAAGCAGGAAGATTGGTTTGTACGGTTGCAAGTCCCTGGGCAATTGCCTGATTACCAGTTGCGAGTGCACTAACACCATTCGTATACGCGGTTAGCCCATTGTTTAACGTTGCGGTGCCTGTGGCTAGTTTTGAGCTGCCGCTGTCAATTGCTTGCGAACCGCTTGTCATGGATTGAAGTCCACTCGTAAGTGCAGAAGATTCTGCAGCAAGTTGTTTTTGGTCAGTGGTTCCGGAGGTTAGCTGTTTTTGCATGGTTTGGGCTAATTGTTTCAGCTTGACAGTTCCTTGTGCTAAGGCAGGCGATTTCTGTGCCAACTGATTTAAACCGTTTTGGATTTGATCAAGACCAGTGGTAAGAGTTGCGGCGTGATCTTCTAACTGATTGAATCCGTTTGTCATCGTTGTGTTGCCGGCGATGAGCTTGGTATTACCAGCCGCGAGTTTATCGACGCCGGCAGATAAAGCTGTCGTCCCTGTCAGTAGTTGCGACTCACCTGTTGTTAATTTTTGTGCCCCGCTGGCCAGTGCTTGACTGCCATTTGCTGCTTTCGCCAACCCTTTAGTTGCCTGGTGCAATGCGTTTAGAACAACAGTTGCGTCCAGCTTAGTGACCTGCGCTGAGACCTTTGCTTTAATTGCCGTTGCCGCGCCGGTTGTCATTTTGGAGACAATGAAATTCTGCCCGGAGTTAAAACGAAAATAGAGATTCATCTTTTGGGGCTTATCGGTCAAAATCGTGGTTGCCATTTTCGAGAAATTCTTGGGGATCGTTAAAACCATGTAATATTTTCCTTGCCGTAATCGATGATCAGCTGTTTTGGCTGAAACATGATGAAAGTCAAGTGAGTTTGACTTATCCAAGTTTTTGGTCAAAGTTTTGCCGATAGTGATGTGGTTCCCATGATAAGTCACAGATTGATCGTGATTAACGATTGCAACTGGTATGTCGTCCATTTTGCCATAGGTGTCCCACATTGAGGACAGGTAGATAAAACAGTAGATTGCTGGAATTAATGCAATTGCAATCAACACAACCAGCATCATCTTGTGTTGAAACAGATAGCGCCATTCGCTTTTTAACATTTTATGACCGCCTTTCAAATTGACATCCTGTTCATTAGCGATCATAGGGGCGTCTTAGATTTCAAGCAAGCGACAATCTGGTGAATTTGTTCAGCCAAAAATCGCCTTGTTGTGGGTAAACTCTGCCAAAAATGTGACCAGAACAATACTGTCTGTATGAACATTTGAGGGGAATTTGTCAATTGTAAATATTTAATATTTATTGTTAAATGAAGTTGGAAATTGACAACCTGTCAATGGAGGCGAGCTAACTTGGCAACAAACACAAAAATGGTTGAAACAGAGGTTAAGATTCAAAAGGCGTTTATTCAACTTTTACAACAAGAAGGTTTTGGAAAGATCAGCGTGCAACAATTGGTCAAACTTGCCGGCATCAGTCGCGGCACTTTTTACCTGCACTATTTTGATAAGTATGACTTACTGAATCATTACGAAGATGAAATTGTCAGCCATGTCAACAGCATCTTCGAACGTTTTCCCAAACCGTTTACCCAAAACGACCGGTCAAAAACGACTCATGAAAATGATGCGTTTTTCCAGTTGTTTAAATATCTTTATCACCAGCGCGAGTTGGCAGCCTTGCTCTTAAATGAAGGTGGCACGCAACTGGTCACCAAGGTCAAACAATTGATTGTGGCGGTTTTACGCCAAGGCGCAGGGGACTCAGTTGAACAATCAAAACAGGTGCCGAGTGATTATGCGCAGGAAATTGTGAGTCAGGGTGTCTTGGATATCATTGTCTATTGGTTGAATCAATTACCGGTTTTGCCTCCAGAAGATGCTTATCGTATTTTTCGCCAAACCCGAATGCTAACGCCGGAAGAACTGACGCGACAGATTAAGTGACGACTATTGATAGATTCGTTAACGCAGAAACATTCATGTCGTCTATTTGCAGGGCGTGGCATCATCAGCTTTCAAGTTCTGCTCTCTAAGACGGAAAACCTATGAACGGAGGGAAAATATGAAGTACTGGCGGAATTTCTTCTTAACGTTCGGCGCTGCAATGTTATTGGCGTTTATTATTTCAATCTGGCTGAGACGCCCATTTAGATGGTGGGTCTTTGTTGCTGGCGCGTTTGGAAGTCTGATAGTCGATTACTGGTTTGGAAAATGGAAGAAAAAGCATAAACATTCCGCGGATTGAATCAAGCTTTTCCACTAGACGCTTTGAGTGAATATTTATATTTAACTGTATTCATCTGTATGAGCATGGCGTCCATCGAGACACAATAATTGCCTGAAACCTTTCACGGCCTTAAAACGGCTGTACTGAAATGAATAGGGGATGTGTCATAGTGGCAAAATTGAATCAAGCAATGAAAGACATGATTGCTGGTGAGTTGTCCTATATTTCAACCGTTGATGCAGATGGCAACCCGGATGTTGGACCCAAGATTTCAATGCGGGTGTTGGACGATGAGCACCTGATTTACAATGAAATGACAGGTGGCCAGACCCAAGCCAACATTAACGACAACGGGAAAGCGATCGTCGCGGTTGCTAATGCCAAGGCTTTGAAAGGCTTCCGTTTTGGTGGTACCGCCAAGCTTTACACGGACGGTCCTTATTATGATCAAGCGGCAAAGTGGGCTGAAGGCAAGTTTCCAGTGCCAAAGGGAGCCGGCGTAATTACCATTGACAAGATCTGGACATTGGATCCCGGTCCTAAGGCAGGTAAGCTTTTTGAAGCGTAATCCAATGTCTTCAATATAACTATGGGATAACATCTGAAGCACCAAAAGACGGCCAATCAGCGAAAAGATTAGCCGTCTTTTGGTGTTTGTATCAAGAAAAAGGAATGGTTCCGCCGCCCAAATCGCTGCCATCACCATTCCTTGCTTTTGCTGAGATACTATTGGGTTATATCGTTCTTTTTCGATTCCTGTATGAACCGGTGATAAGCTTGCATCACCTGATCAGGCGCATCCATCATCAAATTATGCCCGGCGTTTTGAATCAACGTCGTGTGGATATTGTCATGCCCGTTGGCAAAATCAAGTTGATCTTGATAGCCGACTTCATTATCATTTTGGCCTAGTAACATGGTGACAGGTTCCTGAAGCATACTGGCTAAACGAGATTCGAAAGAAAAATGATAGTCATGCCGCATTTTCATTGCATCCCAGAATGGCCGATCAAAACGGGTCACAGCCGGTCGGACCAGTTGTTGATATTGTTGCCAGGTAGCGTGGCTGATGACCACGTTCATGTTGAGATAATCGGCAAAATCTATGTCCTCACTTGGCACATCATCCTTAACGACATGCTTCAGCTTTGCAACGTGGCGACCCTCTTTATCCGCAATCACAACCGGTGCGGTTAAAAAAGCACCGAGAAAGTCCGTCGGGAAACGCGCGAGCAAGCCTAACGCCAAGTAACCGCCGTAAGAATGGCCCACGAGGTAACTTTTACATTGACTGACAGCTTGAATGAAATGGTGGAGTTGCGCTAACACATCGTCTGCATTGCGCAATGCTGCCGTGGCAGGCGAACCACCCATGCCGGGCAAATCAGGATAAATTCGCGTATAGCCAGCTTTTTCATCCGCAGTTAATCGCGGTTCATAAAAGGCTGACATACTGTGACCATCCAATCCCATGCCATGTAAAAAGACAATCGGTTGGTCGTTTCCAAACGTTTGATAGTGCAATCCGAATTTTTCTGGCATCAATGTCTCCTTACTGGTTAATGATCAGTCACTCTTAGTCGGAATAAATGGCTCAATCAGGTTAGCCAAAGCTTGAATGTTCCGTGTCTGGATGTAAACCGTTCCTGTTCCGGTGAAGCGGTTGACCAAGCCTTCGCCGGTTGTGAAACCGATGACGCCGCTGGCCGGCTGAATGTTGTAATCCAGCTGACTATCCCACGCAACCACATGGCTATTGTCAACAACGTATTCGTGGCTTCCGTCGAGTTGGATCGGAATGATATCACCATATGCCGAAACCAGCATGGTACCTGTGCCGGCTGTTTCCATAATAAAGAAACCGCCAGTGCCGCCGAACAAAGCGCCGCCGACCTTTTGACTGGCCATGTGATAGCTGGCGGAGCTGTCCATGGCCAGAAAAGCACCGGTATTCAGGCGATATTGATGGCTGTCATCAAGCGTTAATTCTTTAATGACCCCAGGATTGCCGGGTGCGATGGCCAGTTCGGCATTAGGTGCGGTGCCAGTGGCGGTGGTGATGAAAAAGCTTTCGCCGCTTGTCACAGAGCGGCCAATCGCGCTCATGAGACCGCCGAGACCTTTCTTGCCGTTGCTGTTCATATGGCCGCTTAGTTCCACTAAGCCATTGTGATAAATCATGGAACCTGATTCGATCTGGATCGTTTCATCCTGTTCCATGGCAATATCCACAACCGGGAAAGTATTGTTGGCCGTGATGGTATATTTCATCGATAAAAGCTCCCTTCTTAATTAATTTAATTGTAGCGTATTCAACCGTTGAAGTGCGGCATTTTTCCTCGGAAAAGGTTAGTGGTGGATTGAAACAAGTCAAATAAATTAACTCGAATTAGTTGACAAATGAACAAGTAACCGGTAATCTTTAGCTAATCCAATTCTTAGGAGGTTCTCATGATGACGATGAAGCTGACTCAAAGCGCACAATCATTTTATTTCTGGTTTTTCAGACGCGATCTGTGAGACCAGTTACCTTTGAGTGAGCGGTCACACAGATCAAGCAATTGACTGTGTGGCTGAAATCAGGAGAATCATTCCCAATTCCTTGCCCGCAGTCACATCGACTGCGGGTTTTTGCGTCTGTCGGGTTAATCGCTAAGAATACTGGCAAAAAATACTGGAGGTAGAAGAAATGGCATTAGTTGATCGTATGAATCAGGAAGTTCGGCAGCTCAAGCCGAGCGATATTTTACAGTTTAATGCGGAAATCAGCAAAATTGACGGGATTGTCAAGCTGACATTGGGTGAGCCGGATTTTCCCACGCCGGAACATGTTAAGGCCGCGGGTATCCGCTCGATTGAAAATAATGAAAGCCACTATACCCAGAGTAAAGGGCTGCCGGGATTGCGGGCTGCAGCCAGTCACTATCTGGCGACAAAGTACCACACGAAATATGATCCCGAGACCCAGATTCTGATCACCGCGGGCGCGACTGGCGGGATTTATTCGAGTTTGACAGCGATGTTGAACAAAGGCGATACCGTGATTATTCCGACACCGATTTTCCCGTTGTATATTCCGATTGTGATGTTGAATGGTGCTAAGCCGATTTTTATTGACACTTCGGCGGACGGCTTCATTTTGAAACCGGAAAAGCTACAGACGGCGATTGAAGCGAATAAAGATACTGTGAAAGCCGTTGTGTTGAATTATCCGACGAATCCGACCGGGGTGACTTATAGTCGCGCCGATCTTGAAGCGTTGGCAGCGGTGATTAAGCAGTATGAGATTTTTGTACTTAGTGACGAGATTTATTCCGAATTAACTTACACTGGCACCCACGTTTCGCTGGGTGAAGTTTTGCCGGATCAGGCGATCGTTTTAAATGGGGTGTCGAAGTCCCACGCGATGACCGGTTGGCGCGTGGGTATCACGGCGGGGCCAGCGGATGTCATTGCCCAGGTCGGAAAAGTCAGCGAGTTCACGATGACCAGTGTGACCACGAACGCGCAACGGGCCGCTGAAGAAGCACTGAAAAATGGCATGGATGATGCACAACCTATGAAAGAAGCTTACATGAAGCGGCGGGACTTTTTGATCAAAGCCTTGACTGATGCCGGATTGAAGGTGCCGCATCCAGATGGAGCCTTTTACATTTTTGCCAAATTACCGGAGCGCATGCATGACAGCTGGAAGTTTGTTTACGCGTTGGCGCGCGAGGCAAAAGTGGCGGTTATTCCGGGTGCCAGTTTTGGTCCCGGTGGTGAAGGTTATGTGCGGATTTCTTATGCGGCGTCAATGGCAGATCTTAAATTAGCGACAGATCGCATCGCTAAGTACATGGCAAATCATTAATGGGTAGATAAGTAAAACTATGACAAACAACATGGAGGCAAAGATGACAAAAATTCTGATGTATTCCGTTCGTCCCGATGAGCAGGCTGCCATTGACGATTGGGTGGCCGCTAATCACATTGAGGTAGATACGAACACGGTTGAACTTGGACCCAAGACGGTTGACTTGGCTAAAGGATATGACGGCGTTGTGATTCAGCAACACGCGGCCATTCCTGATGACGTTGTGTATCAAAAGTTGAAGGCATTTGGCCTCAAGCAGCTGACGTTGCGGATTACCGGCTTTGACATTGTGAACCTTGAAGCCGCTACCGCCAATGGGTTGGCTGTGACCAACGTGCCAGCGTATTCGCCGCGGTCGGTTTCCGAATTGGTTTTGGCGCAGGTGATGCGGCTGATCCGTCACTTAGGAGAAGCCACCGCCCGTGAAGCGAAGGACGATTACAGTTGGGGCGGCTTGGAAGCTGCGGAAATTCACAATCTGACGGTTGGCATTATTGGTGCCGGCAAAGTCGGCAGTGCGGTGGCTCGGATTTTCCGCGCGCTGGGGTCAACGGTCATTGTCAGTGACCCGGTGCAACGGCCTGAGTTGGCGGATTCGGTTAGCTATGTGGATTTGGACACGCTACTGACGACGGCTGATATTGTGACCGTGCATACACCGCTGGATGCAATCACCACCCATTTGATTGATGCAGATGCACTGAAAAAAATGAAGCCAAGCGCTTATCTCATTAATGCAGCCCGCGGTCCGATTGTTGATACCGGTGCCTTGATTCAGGCGCTGAAGGATCATGTCATTGCCGGAGCAGCGTTGGATACGATCGAAGGGGAAGCCGGTATTTTTGGCGAAGATCGCAGTCAGACTCTGGTGGACAATCCCGAACTCGAGACGTTGAAGGCGATGCCGAACGTTGAGATCACGCCACATATCGGCTTTTATACCGACGCGGCAGTGAAAAACATGATTGATATTTCGTTAGACGATGTCAAGCTCATTTTGGAAGGCGGTCATTCACCGCATCAAGTTAACTAAATTTGGAGGAGAACGGATGAAAAAAGACGCGAAAACGGTGACGATGAACATTTTAAACGGTTTGTCCGTGGGTATCATCGTGGCGCTGGTGCCTGGCGCTATTTTGAACGCCATTGTGAAGTTGCTTTTGCCGAGCTTTCCGCAACTGGCGGTGGTGACGTATATGACCACGGCCGCCATGACCCTGTTGCCGGCATTGTCGGCGGTTTGTGTGGGCATGATTGCGAAGTTTACGCCGATTCAGACGAGTTCGTTGGCGTTGGCCGCGATTATTGGCGCCGGGAATTACCATTTGACCAAAACCGGCTTAACGGTTGCCGGAACCGGGGATGTTATCAATCTGGCAATTACGCTTGCGATTGGCTATTTGGTGATTTTATTGCTGGGGAATGCGTTGAAAGCCTATACGATTCTGCTGATTCCGTCGCTGGTTTTACTCATTGCAGGCGGAGCTGGCATGTTGACGCTGGGGCCGGTTTCCGGGATTACCAAGTACATCGGGGTGCTCGTGCATGACATTACCGCCTTGCAACCGATCGTCATGGGCGTTTTGATGGGCATCATTTTTGCGGTTTTGATTGTGACTCCGATCAGTACAGTCGGGATTGCCACAGCCATTTCGTTAAGCGGGATCGGTGCCGGTTCGGCGAATCTGGGGATTGTCGGGGCAAGTTTTGCGCTGGCAGTTTACGGTTGGAAGGCGAATCCGCTTGGCACGTCTTTGGCGCATTTTCTGGGATCGCCTAAAATGCAGATGGCCAATATTTTGTCTAAACCCAAGCTGTTCTTACCGATGGCGATCAACGCCGGTATTCTTGGTGGGGTTGGGGCGGCATTGAACATTCAAGGCACCCCGGCCAGTGCCGGCTTCGGTTTTTCCGGGCTGGTGGGGCCATTGGCGGCGTTGGATGCGATGAAGACCGTGACAGTAGGCAATATTTTGGAACTGACGCTGCTGTTCTTTGTCTTGCCAATTGGATTAGCTTACATCAGTTATTTATTGTTCACTAAGACGCTGCGGTATCAGGTGCCAGAAGATTACGCACTGCATTATGACTGATCATTTTGACAAAATCGATTGTGCAAAATAAAACGTTCGTTTCGCTTCGATTGGTATAGGCTGGGAATCGTTTGCATGGTAGAATAAAAGAGACGTTTGTACCTGTTGAAAGCGAGGCGATCGGAATGGTTACTTGGTGGACCCAACAAGGATTGGGTTTGCAGTTGGTGGTGGGCGTGGTTGCGTTGGTGATCGTTGCCGGTCTTTTATGGATGTTGCTCTCGTTGGTGTTGTTGCCGTTGTTGGCGGTTTTACAGCGCGTTTTGTCATCGGTGGAGAACACAACGTCCATGAGCACTCAGGATTATCTGCTGGGCACGTTGACACTGGCGGTTGCCCCTGATCATACGGGCGAAGTCATGGTGACAGGTGGCGGCCGGGCGCGGCAAACTTACCCGGCCAAATTGTGGTCAGGCACGCATCGTCCACTTGAGCAGGGCACCAAAGTCGTGATTATCGAACTCACACAAGGCGTCGCATATGTTGATGCAGTCGCCGCACATAACCAACCCTAAGGAGGGGACGAATGGAAATTTTAGCTGATTATATGCCATGGATCATTGTCATCGTTGTCTTACTGCTACTTTTTATTTTCTTGGCAACGCACCGCAAGACCGCATTACCTAACGAGGTCCTGATTATTTCTGGGGCTTTGATCTCCGGTAAGCATAGCTTCCGGGATATTAACGGGAATCGGGTGAAACTGATCACGAATGGCGGGTCATTTATCCTGCCGATTCTGCAGCGCTGGGATGTTTTAAGCCTCAATACCCGCACAATCGAGGTAGCAACCCCGGAAGTTTACACGCAGCAGGGCGTTCCGATTATCGTCAACGGAACGGTTATTTTAAAAATCGGTTCCAGTCAAGAAGAAGTTGCGACCGCTGCCGAACAATTTTTAGGCAAAAATGACGAGCAGATCAATGCCGAAGCGACCGAGATTCTTGAAGGCCATCTGCGGGCTATTTTAGGCACGTTAACGGTTGAGGATACTTACCAAAACCGGGATGCGTTCGCCGAGAAAGTCCAGGACGTGGCTAGTTCCGATTTAGCCAAAATGGGCCTGCAGATTATCTCATTTACGATCAAAGATATTGCCGACAAGAACGGCTATCTTGATTCATTAGGTAAGAAGCAGATTGCCGAGGTCAAGAAAAACGCGGCAGTTGCTGAAGCGGCGGCTAACCGTGACACGCGGATTCAGCAAGCCCAAGCCGATCAGGAAGCCAAACAGCAGGAAATCGAGCGGCAGACGCAGGTGGCGGATGCCGAACGCGAGCAACAAGTCAAAATGGCTGACTTCAAGAAGCAACAGGAAATTGCTCAGGCCCAGGCCGATCAGGCAGCGATTGTTGAGCAGATGAAGGCCAAGCAGGTTCAAAAGGAAAAAGATATTGAACTAGCCCAGAAGAATGCAGAACTGCAGGAACAGGAACTGAATGCCACCGTGCGTAAACAGGCCGATGCTGACCTGTATAAGGCTCAGCGTGCGGCTGAAGCGCAGAAGGCGACCCAGATTGCAGCAGCCGAAGCGTCAGCCAAGCAAGTCGAATTGGCTGCTGAAGCGAATGCCAATGCCACAAAAGCGATTGGGGAAGCCGAAGCCGGGAAGACCCGGGCAATCGGGTTGGCCCAGGCGGAAGCGATCGCGAAGCAGGCTGAAGCCGCTCGCCAATTGGATGAATCCGGTCGCTTCAAGATGACCATCGAGGCAATGCCGAAGATTATTGAAGCTGCCATGAGTCCTTATGCTAACGTTGATTCGATTAAGCTCTATGGTGACGGCGACCTCACCAAGCAAACCAGTGGCAGTTTGGTGAAGGAGCTGGACATGCTTCAGGAAGTAGCAGGCATTGACATTCGCGGGATGTTAAATGGTGCCCTCATGCATCAAGCCGGCAATCAGCCAGTGGTCGATGCCATCAAGGGTCGACACGCGGATACTGCCGAAAAGGCGCCGCAAAAACAGTCGGAAGCGCCGCAAAAGCAACCGGCAGCACCAGCAGCCCCGGCAACGTCCGCCGCTAAGCCAGCCGATGCCAGTCAATCGGCAGCAAGTGCGCCAACAAAAGAGGCAGATAAGCCGTGGAAGAAATAACGACTGCGTAACGTAAAAAAGGCTCCCGCTTCTCAGTCATTGAACTGGGAAGCAGGGGCCATTTTTTGATAGATCAGCAAACACCATATACCTCAAGCAATGCCTTCAATATAAGGTGCTGGCCGGTGAAAGTTCTGGTGGATACTGCTGTATATGACGCGGACGGCTTTGTCGTAATCCTTATCATTGACGCCGATCAGTAAGTTGATATCGTCGTTGGTTTGACTGACCAGCTGGACATTTAACAGATTGTCATCCAGATAAGCAAGCACTTTTCCGGCAATCGCCGGTCGTTTCCGCAGCTGGCGGGAAACCATCGCAATTAAGGCGACATTTTCAGTGACTTCCAGTTTGTCTGGCTGACAGGCGGTTTTAATTGCTGCTGTTAACTCACGAACCGAGATTTGGTGGCGGGGTTCCCGAATCAGCAAGCTGAAGCTGTCGATGCCGGTTGGCAGGTAGTCTACGACCAGGTGATGGGCAGCAATGACGCCCAGCGCCCGTTGAATGACTTCGAGGTGTAAGGCAAGCTGATACTGGCGAATGGTAATGACGAGATAATGTTTTCGCCCAGCAATGCCGGTGATAATGCGCAGCTCATCGCTGGGGTCGTCATCATGAATGATCAACGTTCCCGGATCCTGTGGGGCATTGGTATTGAGAATGCGGGTTGGAATTTTACATTCACGAACCGGCTGGACGGCTTCTTCCTGAAACACGCTAAAGCCCATATAGGTCAATTCGCGCAACTCATCATAGCTCATCACGTCAATACTGTCGGCATCCTTGATAATGCGCGGATCCGCCATTTTAATGCCAGACACATCAGTCCAGTTTTCATATAAATCTGCCTGAGCTAGCCGTGCTAGCCATGCGCCAGAGATATCGGAGCCGCCACGGGGCATGAGTTGAACATGTCCGGCTTGATTCTGTCCGTAAAACCCGGGGATGACCAAGCCATGATGCTTAGGAAGCTGACGATAAGCCGCCTGAGTTTTGGCTTCGTCAATGGCGCCGCTTTGATCAAAGAAGAATAAGTCGGTGGCATCCACAAAGGTATAACCCAGATACGCCGCCATCAGCCGAGCGGTCAAAAATTCGCCGCGGGATACCAGATAATCGCGCGAGTAACGCGTGGCAAGCCGATGACGGATCGTGTTCATTAATTTAATTAAAGGCACGTGTAACTGTAATGCGTGATTGATGGCTTCCAATCTGGCCTCTACCTGAGCGAACATCTGCGTCACATCGCGGCCGGCTTCCATGCCGTCCGCAATAAGGTAGAGGGTGTCTGTGAGTTTTTGGCTGGCCGGGCCATATTTACCGGCGGCGCTGACGACCACAAGCTGACGCTGGGGATCCTGATCGATAATGGCTTTGACTTTTTGAAATTGATCGGCGGTGGCAACGGAACTGCCGCCAAATTTTGCGACTTTCATCCGATGACCTCCTGATCTAATTGCTGTTTGACATCGCGCGCGACGAGTTCGCTATCGCCAATCGCCGCCATGAATGCATGGGCGTCAATTGCCAAAACACCGCGCATGAGCCGATGCATTTCGCCGACTGGGATTTGCTTAATCAGCAGCCGGTGATCGATCACTTCGGTTTGCTTGTCGTTAAACATGGCAAAGGTCAATGGATCAGCGCGCAACAGATAGTCGGCAACACTGAGGTCAGGATCAAATTGTAAGGTTTGCTTGAAGTCTCGTTTTAGATGGGTGACGTTTTCCAGAATATCAAAAAGATCTTGGACAATGGCGTTGGCCGTCGGATATTTACCTGCGCCTTGGCCATAAAACTGCAAATCGCCAATGGTTTGGCCGTGCAGGCGAATGAGGTTGAAGTTTTCAAAAGTATTTGCGGCCAAAGCGGTGGCTGGATAAAGCCGCGGCTCAACGACCATACTATAATGATCACCGATTCGTTTACTTTTACCGATTAAACGCAGCACTTGATGGTGTTTGGCGAAAAAGTCGATGTCGGCCTTGCTGACGTGACGGATACCAAACTTAGGCACATCACGCGGCGGTACCATGTTGTAAGCTAAAGCTGCAGAAATTTTGAGCTTGTTGACAATATCATCGCCGTCAATGTCGGCACTCGGGTCGGCTTCGGCATAGCCCATATCCTTGGCCGCCAAAAGAACAGGATCGAAATCGAGGTGGGCGCGTTGCATCTGGTCTAAAATGTAATTGCTGGTGCCATTAAAGATCCCTTCGATCGTATCAACCTGATCAATCCGCGCGGCCCGTTCCAGATTACGGATCCAGGGAATGCCACCGCCAGTCGTTGCTTCAAAATAGAAGCAAACATGATGCTGTTCGGCAGTGGCAATAAATTCAGGCAGATAATGGGCAACAACCGCTTTATTGGCCGTCACAACATGCTTGCCATGGCGCAAGGCCCGAAGAATATAATCGTAAGCGGGATGCAAACCGCCGATGGCTTCGACCACCACATCAATAGAAGGATCCGCAAGAATGGCATCGAAATCAGTTGTCATCTCAGGCATGGTGGCAGGGTGGGTTGGGCGAATGAAAATCGCAGTGACCCGCATTCGGCGATCACCATTCGCAACAATATCGTAAACGCCGCTACCGACAGTACCAAAACCTAAGATGGCAATATTCATATTTCTCAGCTCCTTGTTTATAAAATATAGACACTTGTTTTTCTAATGCGAACAGATTATCATATCCATATCGTAAAAACAAGTCGGATCAGATAGGAGAATCGTTCACATGCGATACACGAGCACACGGGATCAACGAGTAACCAAAACGAGCCAGCAAGCCATTAAGCAAGGTATTTCCGAAGAAGGCGGCTTATTCGTTTTGCCGCATTTAACGGATTATCGGATTGCGCTTCAGGATTTACTGGGAGCAGATTATGAAACGATCGCTCAGCATGTTCTCATGACCCTGTTGCCTGATTTTAACACTGCTTCACTGAAAAAAGCGATCCATTTAGCATATCGGCAAAATTTTTCCGATAAACGCATCACACCGATTCGAAAAGTCGGCGATTTCCATGTGCTTGAATTGTTTCACGGCCCGACCAGTGCCTTCAAAGACGTGGGACTGCAATTATTGCCCCAGTTGATGCGGTTGGCCCTTGATCCGGAAGATCGCATTATGATTCTGGCGGCAACCAGTGGGGACACCGGCACCGCAGCCTTGCAAGGGTTCAAAAATGTGCCGCAAACGGGCATTACGGTTTTTTATCCCGATCATGGGGTTAGCCCGATTCAGGAGCAGCAGATGCTGACAACAACTGGTAAGAATACGCGGGTGTTCCCGATTGCCGGTAACTTTGACCAAGCGCAGAGTGCGGTCAAAGCATTGTTTACCGATACGGGTTTTGCAGCCCGGCTGCAGGCAGAACAGGTTACGTTATCGGCGGCTAATTCCATTAATATCGGCCGACTGATTCCGCAAGTGGTTTATTATTTTGCTGCTTATCTGCAACTGGTTAACAGCCATGCAATCCAGTTAGGGAAACCGGTTAATTTCACAGTGCCGACCGGAAACTTTGGTGATGTGCTGGCTGGTTTTTATGCCAAGGCACTGGGCTTGCCGATTCATAAACTGATCGCTGCGGCCAATGCCAATCGCGAGATCGCAGACTTCCTGGATACCGGCATCTATGATCGTAACCGGCCGTTTTTAAAAACCGTTGCTCCAAGTATGGATATTCAGATTTCAAGTAATCTGGAACGCCTGCTGTATTATAAGAGCGGCGAAGATAGTGCCTATGTGGCCATGCTGATGAAAGATTTGGCGAAAACGGGACGCTATCAAGTCCGTTCTGATGTACTGGCGGCGATTCAAGCCGATTTTACCGGTGGCTTTGCGACTGACGAACAGGTAGCAGGAGCGATTGCCAAAGTCTGGCAGCAAGATGGCTACCTGATGGATCCGCATACAGCGGTCGGTTATAGTGTCATGCAACAGTATCGCGCCATTGGGGATACCACGCCGAATATCTTGTTGGCAACGGCGAGTCCCTATAAGTTTCCGCGCGCGGTGGCTAAGGCACTTGACTTGCCGGTGTCAGGCGACGATTTTTCGTTGATGGCACAATTGCAACAGCTGAGTGGCGTTGCGATTCCGGCAAATCTGGCCCGTCTGGCAGCGATGACACCGCAACCGAAACATGTGGTTGCACCAGCAGCAATGGGTGCCGCCATTCTCGATGCGGCAAAGGAGGTTTTTGACGATGATTCGCGTGTCCGTTCCGGCAACAACCGCTAATTTAGGCGTTGGTTACGATGTGTTGGGGATGGCCCTTGATCTCAAAGCTCGGTTTACTTTTGAACCGAGCACCCAAAAGCTTGAGATTATCGGTGATGAGCCCGCTTTCGCTACCCCAGAAAATTTAATTTATCGCGCCTTTGTCACGTTTGCGGATGCCATTCATCAACCGGTTCCCAATTTACGCATCACCGTTGATTCGGATGTTCCTAGTGCGCGGGGATTAGGCAGTTCGGCAACGTGTGTGGTCGGCGGTCTTGCTGCGGCGAATGCCTGGTTTCACGCCGGGTGGGATCAGGCCGCACTTTTGAAGTTGGCGACTCAGTTGGAAGGGCACCCGGACAATGCGGCGCCAGCCATTTATGGACAGGTTTGTGCGACTATTTTGGTAGGTGACGAGCCGATTGTCCGACAGTATCCCGTCAGTCAGCAGCTGCACTTTGTTGTGTTGATTCCGCCATACGCGGTTAGCACTGAAGAAGCTCGCAATATTTTGCCGGCAACCATGAGTTATGCGGATGCGGCTTATCAAATGGGCCGTTGCGTTTTGATGACCCGCGCATTGGCGGATGGTGATTTAGCACTGTTACGCCAAGTGGCTCAGGATCGGATGCATGAGCCATATCGCGCTAAGCTGATTCCGGATTATCAAGCAGCGCGCCAAGAGACGGCCGCACACGACGGGGTCTTATTGATTTCCGGTTCGGGATCGACCATGCTGGCCATTATTGGCGATGCTGCCGGAGCCGAACAACTGCAAAAGGCAGCCGCGCAACGGTGGCCGGAATGGCAAGTTAGAATCGTGACGCCGAGTGAACAAGGCGAACAGGTGGTAAAAACAGGGGACTTTTCAGAAAAAGCCGAGCATTGAAGCTTGGTTTTTTTTACGCGCCATGATTGTTTTTTCTACGCCAAATGTGGTTATATGGCGAGAAAAATCGTTAGAGGGCAGGCAACAAGATATCATCGTCTCGTTTGACGGCTATTTTTGGTAATATAAAGACAGACAACTGTCATGATCCAGACCAGAAAGGACGGAACGGATGGAGCGGATTAAGTCTAACGAGCGGGTACTGATCAACATCGGCCAGCACTGGTATTACACGACCGCGAGTCGCCTGTCACAGGTTATTCATGACACGATTAAAGCGGCGTTGGGGCCTGATCAGCATGAATTGTTATTCGTCTATTCGTTTACCACCAACAGCCGGTACAGCCTGATTACTGATGGCAAACGGCTTTGGCATTTGAGAATTAGCGATCATCGCCAAGCCGGTTACCAAGGTTTCAACTTTGATCTGCGAAATACTGCTAACTTTGGCGAACTCCGTGAAATGATTCGGAGCTGCCTAGCCAGCCCCAACAATACGCTGCGAGTGGGTGGCCTTGCTTACATGCTTTTGCTTGTCAAGCATACCGAGGTGATAGAAGACGAGCAGCACAACGTTCAAATAACGGTTGGTGATCAAGTCATCACCTTGCCGCTGAAGCGTCTGTCTATGCTGCTGGATCAGCTAAACCAACTTAAACTGATTACGACGGAAGAAACTGGGGCCGCCGTTGTTACTGCGCTAGGTGAGGGCGTGATAAAACGCCTGACGACACCAGAAATTTTACAACTGTGGCACGGCGACGGGTCGCTCGACTTTTCAGTCCGAACTATCTTGGAAGTGTTTGCAACCGGTTTGCCAAAAGAAGAAAAACTCAATATGATCAGTCCTTATAACACAGTGGTTGCGGTGGGTCTAAAAGGCAAACCGCACCGTTTTAGTATTCCTGGGCGGCTTAGAGGTGAATTGAAAGTCGGGCAAATCATCGCGGTAAGGGCCTCGTATCGGCAGCGCGCACTTGCCTGCATCGCGGAATTGACAACTGTCCCGAAGGAAGAACAATTAGCCGTTCACATGGGGTGGGTCAGTAAGCATCCACCCACGGAAGAAGAGATCGCTGCGTATCTGGCTGAGAAAGCGGACCAAGCAGAGATGTCTGACTAAAGGAGTATAGCCATGAAAAAAGAGCCTATCAAATCATCGGTTCTAGTCTATCCAACCATTTTCACCGAATTTAATGATGAAGACGGCCATTACTTTACAGTCACCAGCCCAAATATTAAAGGAATGGTGACCGAAGGAACAACGCGTGAAGAAGCGGCCATAGAGGCTGTGGATGCCATCGCAACCATGCTGGATGGTGAACCTTATCCACCAGTTCAAGATCCGTCGAATTGGACGTTGGCAGCTAATCAGAGCATTGTGTACATCACGGTCGATATGGCGCAGCTGAAATAGTTTTGAACCACACTACTAGTATCTTCATGAATGCATATTGCCAGTATGGTATAATTCGAGAGCGACGAGCGAAAAAAGTTGAACCGCTTCAACCATCGCTTCGGGAATGTCATATGCAGCCGGCAACAACAACGTCACTGATCGCCGCTGTATTTTCAATGAAAATTTCAAGGCGCAGGCGTAACGAGCCTGAACCTATCGAACGAGGAGATTATCATCCAGATGAAAGATGCACCCAGTTTTACCCCCATTCTGCTTGGCAGTGATATGAACGTGTACGGGATGGCGCGTTCGTTCCACGAGATGATCGGCGGTGCGATTGATGTTTATGCCCGTGAACAGCTTGCGCCGACGCGTCTTTCGCGTATCGTGAATGTCCATCTGATTAAGCAGTTTGATTCCGACCCCACGTTCATCGAAAAAATGCGTGAAATTGCCCACCTGCATGCGGCTTCGGCAGGTCGACTACTCTTGATTGCGTGCGGCGATACATACGCCCAACTGGTATCCAAACATAAAGATGAATTGAGTCAGTGGTTCATCTGCCCTTATGTTGACTATGATTTGCTGAAGCGTCTGAATAGCAAAGAAAGCTTCTATCAGGTGTGCGAGGAATATCATCTGCCATACCCGGCGACCAAAATCGTCACCAAGTCAATGTACGAAAGTAACGCCACCATCACGGCACCATTTGAATTTCCGGTGGCGCTTAAACCGACTGATTCGGTGGAGTGGTTGAACATCCATTTTGAAGGGCGTAAGAAGGCGTTCACGATCCACTCACAGGTTGAGTTAACCAATACGATTGCCAAGATTTATGACAATGGCTACACGTCCGATCTGATCTTGCAGGATTTTGTTCCTGGCGATGACAGCAACATGCGCACCATGAACTGTTACGTGGATCAATATCATCACGTTAAAATGATGTGTTTGGGCCACCCGCTGCTGGAAGATCCGACGCCGGCTTCAATCGGTAATTATGTCGCCATTATGCCGGCATTTGATCAGAAGCTATACGATCAGATCAAGGATTTCCTGGAAGCCATCAAGTTTACGGGTTTTGCCAACTTTGATATGAAATATGATCACCGCGACAACACCTTTAAGTTGTTTGAAATCAACATCCGCCAGGGACGCAGCAGTTTCTTTGTCACGTTAAATGGCTACAATCTTGCCAGCTGGCCGGTTCGTGATTATATCGTCGGCGATCTCAAGGATGCTCCAACAGTTTTCGGTAATGCTGACCGCAGCAAATACAAGCTATGGCTGGGCGTGCCGGAGCGGGTCTTCAAGCAATATTCCTCCGATAATGAAGCCAAGCGGGAAGCATTGCAGCTTATCAAAGAAAAGCGTTACGGGACGACGGTCTTTTACAAGCCGGATATGACCTTCAAGCGTTGGATATTGCTTAAGTACATGTTTCACAATTATGTCGGCCGGTTTAAGCAGTATTTTTCGGAAAACAAAGGTAATGTGTGATAGAATAGTTTTGTTAGGGATACCTAAACTTGCAAGGGGGCATTTCTGTTGGTTACTGAAAATGATTTAACGATTGAATCCGTGCATTATAATCGACTGCTGTTGGCGGTCGATGATGATGACGACGACTCCTCGCGCAAGGCATTGAACTACGCCTGCACGGTCGCCAAGATTTACGATATTCCGCTGGGGATTGTTTCGGTTCTGGAAACCGGCGATTTGAACATTTTCCAATCATTGACACCTGACGATGTTGATGCAGCACGGGAAAAGATGGCCAAGAACCTGAATACTTATGTTGAAAAAGCGCGTGATTTCGGCGTTCAAAAAGCCCAACCGATTGTAGCAGAGGGCCGTCCGGCGGCAGCGTTGCTTGATGAAGTCATTCCTGCATTCAAACCAGACTTAGTCATCATGGGTTCGCATGTTCGTCGCGGCCGGTTACGCCTCGGACACGTTGCAAGTGAAGTGGCACGTGATGCGTCGGTATCTGTTATTATCGTTCGCTAATATTGTAAAAGCATCACAATAAGCAGCCGTCGCGACTCCAAATAAGAGTTCGAGGCTGCTTTTTGAGCGCATACTGGCGTCGGATACCAAGCAAAAGTCTAGCGTAGGATAGACGCAATGCTGGAAGGTCACCTTTTAACCAACAGAAACGAGGCATCTCATGCATTATCAAAACATCAGCGTTGGCAAACTCATTCGCCGGGTCAGCCGCTTCACCGTTGAAATTGAATTGGACGGCATCACGACGCCAGTTCACATGAACAATACCGGCCGCAATAAGGAAATTCTGATTCCGGGCTCGCTTGCCAGTGTTCGCCATGTGGCCAATCCTAACCGTAAAACGCACTACGATCTTTTAGCCGTGCAGCGGCAAAATCGCTGGATCAATATTGATAGTCTGGCGCCGAACCACGTGGCCAAGGAATGCTTGGAAACAGGGACTTTGACACTGCCGGGGTTGGCATTGCCGTATACGGTTCATCCGGAGACGACCTGGCGCGATTCCCGGCTGGATTTTGCCGGCACAGCTGCAGATGGGCAGCCATGGTTTGTCGAAACCAAAGGCGTGACGTTAGCGAATGGCTCGTTAGCCGCATTTCCCGATGCCCCGACGACTCGCGCATTGAAGCATGTCCATACCTTGATGATGGCGCAGGCAGAAGGCTACCAGGCGTTTTTGGTGTTCATCGTACAGTTGCCAGATATTCAGGAGATGACCATTTATCGGGATCGTTTTCCCGAGCTGGTCACCGCGATCACCAACGCTAAGCAAGCCGGCGTTCGGGTGTTGGCATATGATACGGTAACCGGTCCCGATGCCATTACGTTAGGACACAAAATTGCCTTTGATGAACAGCTTCCGTTTACAGAAATCGACTTGGCGAGTTTGTGAAAAATGAAAACTCGTTCATAAAAATTTCATTTTGACTTGACAATTTTATTTAAGCATTGCTACCGGGTCATTAATCGTCCCTAGCCCTCAATCCTATGCAGATGAGGGCTTTTTTGATGGCGGAAAAATCGTGGACTCGAAGACGCTGAGTTCTTGGCGAAAAATGAAAATGAGATTCCGTGATTTGAATCACACACAAATGATCTTTACAATGGTTAGCATTGTTTCAATTCGATGACAACTGTTTCTTAAATAAGACGCCAAGTAACACAAGGCATAGCAAATAGCTTTAAGCAAACAGTACTGGGTACACGCTTGTCAAAAAGCGGTGACCCCGAGAGGAGAAGTGAACGGATGCAACACAAAATTGAAAGTGATGCAGAAACCAAAATCGAAGTCCGCGGGTTGACCAAGATTTTTGGTAAACGAATTAACCGCGCTAAGGAAATGCTGAAAAATGGCAAAACCAAGCCGGAAATTTTAAAAGCAACCGGCGCAACGGTCGGCGTTGATCGGGCGGACTTTTCGATTAAAACCGGCGAAATCTTCGTGATTATGGGACTTTCCGGATCCGGGAAATCAACGACTTTGCGGATGTTGAATCGGTTAATTGAACCGACTGCCGGTCAGGTACTGATTGACGGTGACGATATTGCCAAAATGGACAAACAAGGTATTCGCGAGATTCGGCGTAAGAAACTCAGCATGGTGTTCCAAGGGTTTGCACTCTTGCCGAATCGAACCGTGTTGCAAAATGCCGCTTTTGGTTTGGAAATTCAAGGTATGGATAAAGATGAACGCGAAACCAAAGCCAATAAAGCGCTCGACTTGGTTGGCCTGAACGGTTTTGCCGATCAATATCCGGACCAACTATCTGGCGGGATGCAGCAACGGGTTGGCTTGGCGCGTGCCTTGGCCAGTGATGCCGAGATCCTGTTGATGGACGAAGCATTTTCCGCGCTTGATCCGTTGAATCGTCGGGATATGCAAGATGAATTGCTGGATTTGCAGGAAGACATGCATAAGACGATTGTGTTTATTTCGCACGACTTGAACGAGGCGTTGCGGATTGGCGATCACATTATGATCATGAAGGACGGCGAAATTGTCCAGATTGGCACGCCTGAAGAAATCCTGAGTCAGCCAGCCGACGATTACGTTGAGAAATTTATCGAAGGCGTGGATCGCAGTCAGGTTTACACAGCGGCTAATGTCATGATTCGGGCCAATACGGTCAACATTGACAAGGATGGTCCGCGGTTGGCGGCACGGCGCATGCGGGATAACGAGATTTCCAGTTTGTATGTGGTGAATACCCAACGGAAACTGGTCGGGATTCTGGATGCGGATGATGTACGAGCGGCGATTGATGCCGGCAAGAAGGATCTGAAGGATATCGTTAAAACCGATGTGCCGACAACCAAAATGGATACGCCACTGGCCGATCTGCTTGACGCGGTTTCCACGACTTCGGTTCCGTATGCCGTTATCGACGATCGTGACCGGTTACGCGGCATCATCATTCGCGGTGCCGTCTTAGGGGCACTGGCAGGACAGGAGGTCAATGTCAATGTTTAATCTTTTCATGAATATCCCGACCATACCGTTGGCCCACTGGATCGATTCATTCGTGGCCTGGTTAACCCAGTTTTCAGGGTTCTTCGGGGTGCTGACGAACTTCATCGGCAGCATTGTGAACGCGTTTCAGGCAGTGTTTGATTTGATTCCGATTTGGCTGTTCATCGTGTTGATTATGGCACTGACTTGGTATCTGAAACGGGATCAGAAGTATCGCAGTCTATTGATTTTTGAACTGCTGGGTTTACTGCTGATTTGGAATCTCGGTTTCTGGCGCGACATGACCCAAACGCTCACCCTTGTGTTAACAGCCAGTCTGTTAGCCATTGTGATCGGTATTCCCCTTGGTATCTGGGCCGCGGAAAGCAAAACCGTGTCCGCCATCGTGAAACCACTGATGGACTTCATGCAGACCATGCCAGCCTTTGTTTATTTGATTCCGGCGGTGGCGTTCTTTGGCATCGGGATGGTGCCCGGGGTGGTTGCCTCGGTGATCTTTGCCATGCCGCCAACGGTTCGGATGACTCAGCTTGGCATCGATCAGGTGCCGGCTGATCTGAACGAAGCAGCCGTTGCATTTGGCGCGACCAGTTGGCAGCAGCTTATCAAGGTGCAGCTGCCGTTTGCCCGCGGCACGATTATGGCCGGCATCAACCAAAGTATGATGCTGGCACTGTCGATGGTTGTTATTGCGTCCATGATCGGGGCGATGGGCCTGGGAACCAAAGTCTATTTTGCCGTTGGACGTAACGATGCTGGCGGTGGCTTTGTCGCCGGCCTTGCGATTGTCATTTTGGCGATCATTTTGGACCGGATCACCCAAAGCCTCAACCGCACACGCTAGGAGGTGGCCGTTTGCGTTTTTATAAAAAGATCATTGCAACCATGGCGATGATGGCAAGTGTCTTGCTGCTGGCGGCATGCAGCAGCACCCAGCCTAAGTACGATGCCAACAAGCCACTAGGGCCGCAGATCAATTACACGATTACAGGGATTGATGCCGGTGCCGGGATTATGACCAGCACGGATAAGGCGCTGAAAGCATACGGTCTGGGAGATAAAAATTGGCAGCTGCAGCCGAGTTCAACCGCAGCCATGACCAGTACGTTGAAAAAGGCGATTGCCGACAAACGGCCGATTGTAGTCACCGGCTGGACGCCGCACTGGATGTTCACGAAGTTTCCGTTGAAGTTTCTGAAGGATCCTAAAAATGTTTATGGTAAAACCGAGCAGATCCATACGATTGTGCGTAAAGGACTCAAGCAGGATGACCCGCAAGCCTATCAGGTATTGGATCAATTCCACTGGACGCCAAAAGAAATTTCCAGCGTGATGCTCGCCGTCAACAATGGTCAGGATCCGGCTGATGCTGCCAAAGACTTCGTCAAGAAGCATCCCAAGCAGGTTGCTGAATGGACAAAAGGTGCGAGTCATGTCAACGGACATCCTAAGTTGACGTTAACGTACATTGCCTGGGATTCGGAAATTGCCTCCACCAATGTCGTAGCAACGGTCTTGCGCCAAGTCGGCTACAAGGTCACGATTCGCGCGATGGAGCCGCAGCCAGTCTGGGCATCGGTGGCCACCAAGGCCGCAGATGCGCAGGTTTCCGCGTGGTTGCCGAACACGGCGGCCAAGTTATACGCCGATTACAAGAACCAAGTCGTTGATCTTGGCGTCAACATGGACGGTGCCCGCGTTGGGTTGGCTGTGCCAAAGTATATGAAGAACATTAACAGTATTGAAGATTTGAAGAAATAGAAGATCGTTAACGCCAAGGGAGTCGCTCGCAAGATTGCGGATGGCTTCCTTGGTTTTTTTGTTGGGTGGGTTAATGAGCAGATGGCTTGCCTTCTGGGCTTTTAATGACTACGATAACCGCGAAGAAGTATCTAATGTTATGAAAAGTTAACTCATTCGTAACAGTTTTTCTTGAAGTGTTCACCACAACGCGTTCATCGGCGCAGTTTCATATACGCACCGGTTCACGTTCACTTAAATGAGGAGGGTTTCTGATGGCTGAGACGATAAAAGCCGGAATTGCTGCATTGCGGACTTTGGAAAGTTGGGGCGTGACCCATCTTTACGGCATTCCCGGCGGTACGTTTAATAACATGATGTATGCGCTGGATGAAGAGCAGGCGCGGATCAAATATATTCATGTCCGGCATGAAGAGGTCGGGGCGCTGGCAGCCGTTGCTGATGGTAAGCTCACCGGTCATATTGGCGTGGCATTTGGATCAGCCGGCCCCGGAGCGACGCACCTTTTCCAAGGAATCTATGATGCCAAAATGGATAAAGTGCCAACGCTATTCTTGGTAGGCCAGGTCGAACAGCGGTTTATGAATGCCGATTTCTTCCAGGAATTGGACGAAGATCCGATGTTTCAAGACGGCGCTGTTTATGCCCGCACCGTGACTACCGCGCGCAGTCTACCCCACGTGATCGATGAGGCCATTCGCCGCGCTTATGCCGGTCGTGGTGCTGCCGTGGTGATCATCCCCAACGACTTGCCGGCAGAATCGATCCCGGCTGACGGGTATTATAGCGCCGCTGAAACGCATGCAACGCCGGTTTTGGCGGCCGGCAGTGATGAGCAGGTTGATGCAGCTTTGCGGCTGATCGGTGCGGCTTCCCGGCCAGTGTTGTATGTCGGCCAAGGAGTTCGCGGTGCGGCCGATACCGTCATGACGCTAGCCAAAAAGTTACAGATGCCAGTCATTACCACCGCACTCGGTAAACCGATCATTCCGTATGAGTTTGAAGCGTTGCTGGGATCGGCTGCTCGGGTTGCGTCGAAGCCGGCTAATGAAGCGTTACGAGTTGCGGACCTCATCATGTTCGTCGGCTCCAACTATCCATTTGCCGAAGTGATGTTCTCGCCTAAAGCAAAGTTCATTCAGATTGAAGCGGATCCAAAAACGCTTGGCAAGCGTCATCACACCGATGTGGCCATTTTGGCAGATGCACCGGCAACGCTGAAGAAAATGATTGCCCGCAGCGATGATGCCCCAAGCAGCGGCTGGTATCAGGCAAACGTCGACAACGTGAAAAACTGGCATCAGTACAACGATGATATGATGCAACGGACTACTGGTGACATGCGGTTTGAACCAGTTTTCGGTCAAATTAACCGGTTAGCGACGGATGATGCGATTTTCGCTATTGATGTCGGCGATGTAACGCAGAATGCCGTGCGGCTGCTGAAAGTCACGGGACGTCAAGCTTGGACTACCAGTGGTTTGTTTGCCACCATGGGCGCTGGCTTGCCAGCAGCTTTGGCGGGACAGTTGAGTTTCCCTAAGCGGCAGGTATTCAATTTGACTGGCGACGGCGCGGCAGCAATGGTCATGCAGGATCTCGATACCGAAGTGCGGTACCATTTGCCGATTATTAATGTGGTGTTCTCCAATAATGCTTTAGGTTATATCGAAGACGAGCAGGAAGATGACGGCCATGAGTGGTTCGGTATCGACATGCCCCCGATTGATTTTGCGACGGTCGCGAAAGGCATGGGAATGACGGGCATCACGGTGACGCAGGTATCGGAACTTGCCGACGCATTTGACGAAGCCGAGGCTAATCGCATTGCCGGCAAACCGACGCTGATTGATGCCAAAATTACCAATGAACGGCCAATTCCGGTTGAGCACCTGCAACTGGATCCTGACCGCTTCGATGCCCCGACCATTGCAGCGTTCAAGAAGCGTTACTATGCGGACAATTTGGTGCCGTTCAGTGAATTTTTGAAGGCGCATCACGTTCCGGTTGAATAATTGTGTGTGAGTAGGGAAAAACTCAGGCAATGAGTTTCGTGCCGTGCCAAACTCCGCAATCTCCGGCCAGATGGGGCTGGAACGCTGTGACGGCGCTTTGAGCTCGCACAACCCGCGATCTCAAAGTCGCCTAACAACATCAGCGACAAAAACCGGTCGCTGTGTTGTTTCCACAGCTGAGCCCCATCAGGCCTCCGATTGCTCCGCTTTGGCACTAGTGATTGAACAGTCAGACAAATCATTTGAACGTAAATTGTAAATCAACGTGCGCCGTAATGGTTGCACGTTCTTTTTTATGTTGCGGGGCTGTTGCCTGCTGCTCAATTTTAATGTCACGACGAACGCAAAGCACAATCAATGGTTGCGCCGCCCGAAAATGGTATCATGTGACTTAACCGGGCAATTCGTCTATGGCGTGAATTGTCTCGTGACTTAAATGACAGGATGGCCTAACAGGATGTTTTCTGCTGAAATTATTATGAATCCAAGTGCGGGTAATGCACGCTGGAAGAAGGAGTTGCCGGCGTTGTTGGTGCTGCTTAAATCGCACTTTGCGCCGTTGCGGGTGAACCGAACCCAACAGCCAGGTGATGCGCAGATTGTGACCGAGAAATTGCTTAAAGCCTATCATGGTCGTCTTGACGAACTACAACTGATTGTCATCGGTGGTGATGGCACGTTGCATGATGTTGTGAATGGATTACAACGCTGCGGTCATCCCGAAGTGGCCATTGGTTATGTTCCGACGGGTACGGGCGATGACTTTGCGCGTGCTCAGCAAATACCCTTGGATCCGAAAAAGGCCGCGGCGGCACTGGTCACCGCTATGCCGCGACCGGTGCGGATCGGGGTTGCGACTTCCGCCAAATATGGGACTCAGTATTTCATCAATAATTTTGGGATTGGCATGGACGCGCAGATTGTTTACCAAACTAATCATTCGCTGCACAAAGGGACGCTAAATGCCCTCAAGTTGGGCCAATTTGCTTACGGCGCCAGCATTTTAAAAGCGCTGCGGGTGCAGAAAGGTTTCGCGGCAACGTGGCAAGTCGCCGGGCACTCTGAGAAACACGCTGATAACGCCTATTTGAATGTTTTTACCAACCATCCGTTTCTCGGCGGCGGTATTCGCCTTTTCCCGGACGCAATGGATCAACGCCAGCGGTTATCACTGGTCCAGGTTCGCCGCGAAAAGCTTGGCACCTTGCTTCAAGTCGCGGCTGCCATTTTAAGCGGCCGATCGGTTCATCGCGCTATCCACCATCTCGAGGCCGATCAATTTGATTTTGTCACGAAGGCTACGGTGCCGATTCAAATGGATGGTGAGGAGTACACGACGCCAATTGCGGTTACGCTGCGGCAAACGACACAGATGTTCTTATTGCCAATGACCAACTAAAAAGTCCCCGTCGACAGTCGATGTTTCAGACTGTTGATGGGGACTTGCGATTTGCTCAAGTCGCTGTTGGGGTGGGCTTGCCAGCCGGTTAACGCTTACGCACAAAGATCAATTTTGAGAACAGATAATTGGCCACCACGATGATAACTTGATCGAGAATTTTGACCAGAATCTCATTGCCATGCAGCCAGTCAACGCCGACGATCATGATGAAGTTGTCTAGCAGCAATGACACGCCGCGAAGAATCAGGAAGCTGGTCAGTTCGAACCAAAATTTTTTCTTGCTTGAATAGTCGCTGTGGAAGACGACACTTTTATTGGCAAAAAACGCAAAGATAACACTTATGATATTCGCAGTGGTATTGGTTAACACCAAGCCGATGCCAAAGTAGCGCATCACGAAAAAAGTGACAAAGTTGATGAGGGTTGTGAGGCCGCCAATGAATAAGTAGTTGATGATCATTTCGTAGCGGCGGTAAAGTTGAATCAGGGTTTTCAAGGGAATGTGCTCCTCTAGCATTAAGTTTGGCACGCGTGCCGGCCCGAATAATGGCAACTCGTCACAGTATACCATGCAACGCAGTGGGGCGTTAGCCGGCGAATGATCAAGTGACTTGCACTTTTGCACGCCTTTGTCTTACAATTAGTAAGTGGATTCGAACGTTATTTTTGTACTGTAAGCGCGCTTGAATCTCAGCAAATTTCAGGGTATCCTTTTCCCAAGGAGGGTGACGATGACAAAATCTAGTAAGCAACAACCGCCGCGCAAGCATCGCTGGCTTTGGCGGACGATTTTCACGCTCGGTATCCTTCTTGGCTTAGCGCTGGTCTTCAATGAACCGATTAAGTTATTTGTGGTTGATCATTTAAGTCAGACAACGATGGCGCATATTGATCGGGACACGGTTGACAAAAACGAAAAGAAGCACGCGACGTTTGATTTTAAAGGCGTCAAGGCGTTGGACATCAATACGGTCGGTAATGCGGCGATCACGCGTAATCTGCATCCCATCGGCAAAATTGCTATTAGCAGCGTTAACCTGAAGCTGCCGATTCTCAAGGGTTTATCCAACGATAACCTGAGTGCCGGCGCCGGAACGATGAAGGCCGATCAAAAGATGGGCGAAGGGAATTACGCGTTAGCCGGTCACTATATGACCAATCAAGGCATCCTCTTTTCGCCATTAAAGAACGTTAAAAAAGGCGATACGGTTGTTATCACGAATATGAAGCACATCTACACGTATAAGGTGACGACTAAACAGATTGTTAATGAGACCCAAGTCCAATGGATCGATGATGTGGCGGGCAAGAAACTGATCACGTTGGTCACATGTGCGTCACCGACTGAAGGCGAAGTGGATCGGATCATTGTTCAAGGCGAGCTGCAAACAGTTAAAGATGCCAACAGTCATAATTTGAAAATTTTCTTATAATTTAAGCAAGTGTGAGCGAATGCTTGCACTTTTTTTCTTTTTGCGGCAGGCTAAAGTTTAATGAGTAAAGAATGTTAAATGGGGGAGACTATGTCAGCTTACGAAAAATTTATCAACAACGTGCCGGTTCGGCGTACCGTTGTTTTATTCTCAGTATTTCTAGTCTTATGGTTCGCACGCAGTATTATGAGCGATATTTTGCTGACATTTATTTTTGCCTTTTTGGTCAGCCGCTTGGTTCATGCGGTTCAACGGCATGTCCATATTCGCCCGTTTATCATTGTGGTGCCGGTTTACATATTGGTCCTTTTGGGGCTGGTTTATGCGGCTGTGCATTATGTACCGGCGATTGTTCGCCAGACCATCACGCTGTTCAACTCGGTGCAGGACTTTTATAACAGCGATGCGTTTGCGAATAATCAGGTCATGCAATGGATACTGTCAAGCACCAAGAGTCTGAATCTGACCGAGCAGCTTAAAACCGGGCTGTCGACGGTTCTCGAATATGCTGGCAATATTGGTGCCATGGGGTTGACGCTGGTTCTGTCATTTATTTTAAGTTTTTTCTTTACGATCGAGCTGGACAGCCTGCCTGAGTTCGGTCAGCTGTTCCTGGATTCACCATTTGGCTGGTATTTCAAAGACCTGCGCTATTTTGCCATGAAGTTCATCAATACCTTTGGCGTGGTGATGGAAGCCCAGATTTTTATTGCGGTGGTCAACACGGTCATTACGACGATTACCTTGTTATTCCTGAAGATGCCGAACATTCCTAGTTTGGCCATTATGGTCTTTCTGTTGTCACTGATTCCGGTGGCGGGGGCGATCATATCGTTGATTCCGCTGACCATTATCGGCTATACTGTCGGCGGCTGGCAGGATGTGATTACCATTTTGATCATGATTGCCGTGATCCATGTACTGGAAGCCTATGTGCTGAATCCGAAATTTATGAGCAGTCGGACGCAGCTGCCGGTATTCTTTACGTTCGTGATTTTGCTAGTTGCCGAACGACTTTTTGGCACATGGGGTCTGATTGTCGGTATTCCGATTTTTACGTTCTTCCTCGATGTGTTAGGCGTCAAAAAGATTGCCGGAACGAAATCCAGTCACTCGACATATGCCAGCATCCCGCAGCCAAAGGAGCACGACGGCGATGGCGCATAAAAAACGTTGGTTGATCGTGATCGGGGTGCTCGTGGCGGTGCTTGCAGCAGGTGGCTTGACAATGGTGTGGATACAACATCAACGCGATGCCCGCAAAATCACGGCGCGTCCGGTTCCCCAGGCACAATTAGGTAAAAGTGCCCGCAAGCTCATTCGCGAGACTGATTTCAGAGGCAGTGTCGCATTGATCAAACAGGGGCGAATTGTGTATAGCGGTGGCGTTGGCGAGGCAAATCATGATCGCAAGCTGGCCAATACCGGTGACACCATGTTTCCGTTGGCGTCGGTTGAAAAGTATCTGACCGCCTTGCTGATTGGCCGGTTAGTGGCCAATCACCAGTTGAAGCTGACAACGAAGCTGGCGAAGTTTTATCCCGAGATTGCCCATAGCAAGGACATCACGGTTCGCCAACTGCTTGATCACCGTTCTGGGATTCAGATGGATGAGTTAACGCCGGACAATGTTTTGACGTCGGAATCGAAGTCACTGGATTGGAATTTACAGCAACTAGGATCGACCGGTAAGCATGACTTTTTCTATACGAACGCGAATTATGCGCTGTTGGCCGGCATCATTCGCAAGGTGACTGGCAAAAGCTTCGCGACGACGCTGCGAGAAACGATCCTGACGCCGTTAAATCTTCAACGTACCCGCAATTTTGATGAACTAACCGCAAAAATGCCCGTAGCACAAGGCTATCTCACCGAAGACGATGACCACTACCAGCCAGATGATCTTAGCCCGGCACTCTTGTCGAGCTTACTTGGCAGCGGCAGCGAGTACATGAGTGTGACTGACCTGGCGAAAGTCATCATTGCCGCTGAAACCGGGAAAATCATTCCGCCTAAAGTGTATCGTGAGCTGATCACCGCCAATTATGCTGATGGTAATCGGTATGCCAGCGGGGTGGCTTGGCTAGATGATCAGCGGTTACTGCAAGGCATGTACAACGACAATCCGGAAAGCTTCAGTACGTTAGCTTATTTCCGCGCCAATGCAGCGAGTGGTGTTGTGTTATTCGGTAATCACACCATGACCACGGACACTGTGACGTTAGCCCAGAATCTGGAAACGTTGGTTCGATAGCGCGACAAAAAAGACGACACTAGAGGGAAAAATCCAGTGTCGTCTTTTTTGCAACGTTAAACGAAACTGCTAGTAGTTGAAAGAGCGGCCGATATCGTTGATGCCTTGGTAAAGGCTGCTAATGATACTTGAGAGTCCAAGCATGCCAACCACCATGAAGACCAGGAAGAGTAGCGCGCTGGCAATTAAGTACGCATAGATTTTATCGAACTGATTCGTTGGTTGCGCGGTGAATAACATATAGGGTCCGGCCAAGAGGAAAAGTCCGAGACTTAGCGCGACGAGTAAGGTGAGCAGCATCGCCGATCCGACGTTGATAAGACCGATAATCTGCATCAGCAGCGTGAAAAGTGAGAAGAACACCATCCAGTTAGCGTGGAAGGCATAGGCGGTAGTGAACTCAAGAAAATTGCGGCGCCGATCGCCCAGAATGCCGCGGATCGCCAGATAATAAATCGCAATAATGGCAACTGCAAGAATGGCGACCATGACAAACAGTTTGATGAAGGTGCTCAAAACGATATTGGCAACGCCACCCGGAAGTGACGATAGCGTACTGCTAACCCGCAACGCGATTGTTAAGGCCAGACTGATAATGGTGATAGCCAAACTGGTGAAGCCGAAGTAAGGGTGATAAGACCGCTCGATGTGCGCCGGATGCTCGATGCTGTCAACTAGATAACGCCAGTAACTGCCAGCATACTGTTTGCCTGCTTCAACCGTTGGATTCGGCTGTTTTGGTGCTGCTGGTGCCTGTGCGACCGTTTGACTGTTCTCGGCGCCAGAATTCGTATTTGTATTGGTTGATGCAGTTGCCGTTGATGTTGCCGGCTTCTGTGGCGCATGAGAAGGACTGGCAGTAGCGCTTTGTGCTGCTGCTGTTGAGGCTGAATTAGCCGTTTCATCCTTCACTGGTTCTTTTGCAGCTGAAACTGGTGCAGCAGACTGACTGGCTGAACTTGTGACCGGCTTTTCAGCAGATTCAGTATGAGATGCCGTATCAGTCTGCGTTTGTGTTACCGCAACGTCAGCTAAATTGGTACCACATTTGACACAGAAGTTGGCGGTTACCAGGTTATGGGCACCGCAATTAGGACATATTTTAAACATAGAATGACCTCCAAAGTAAAAGTGAGCGTTCACCGGCTTCTGCGCCGGTGAACGCGTTATGGTGAACGGGTCCTTTCCGACCCAGTTCACGTATGAAACCAAACCACCAGTTATGAAAACACCCGTCACCTAATCATACCAAATGAATTGACGAATGCCTTAAGCTACCACCAAAAATCACCTGCGATGGAAGAGCCGATAAAGACCACCGGCAACCAAGGCAAAGGTGGTGCCGAGTAAAATCAAATCCATGACCCCGTGAACCAAGGACAAGAAGCCGTTTTCATTAACGGCTGCTTGAAAGGCAGCGGTGCTTACATAGACCAAAAAATAAATCACACTGATCAGCCAGAAGCCGCCGATCGTTAACCAGATTTTTTTCAAGATAACCTCCAAGCAGTGGGTTGTCGCCGCAATGCAGTGGGCACACTGGACGATGGTCATCACCACCGGAGCGCGACCCACTTTTACACGCCGTTCAGGTGACCTCAATCATTTTCTTTTCCCTTATGTTTCCAATATACCAGAGAAAGCGGGTGCGAACTTACTGAAAATGGTGTAACATGAGATTCTGTAAACAGACAGAAAACTGTCAAATCATAAAAGCGAGGTATTCTCTGATATGGCGAAATTAGTATTGATCCGTCACGGGCAAAGTGAATGGAACCTGTCCAACCAATTCACCGGCTGGGTGGATGTTGATCTGAGTGAAAAAGGTGTCGAAGAAGCAAAGCATGCTGGGCAATTGGTCAAGCAGGCCGGCCTTGAATTCGATCAGGCTTACACCTCAGTTTTAACCCGTGCGATCAAGACCCTGCACTACGTCTTGGAAGAATCCGGCCAATTGTGGATTCCGGAAATGAAGACCTGGCGTCTGAACGAACGTCACTATGGCGCATTACAAGGCTTGAACAAAAAGGAAACCGCTGATAAATATGGTGCCGACCAAGTTCATATCTGGCGCCGTTCGTATGACGTTTTGCCACCATTGTTGAAAGCAACTGACGAAGGCTCTGCTGCTAAGGATCGTCGTTATGCCAACCTTGATCCGCGGATCATTCCTGGCGGCGAAAACCTGAAAGTCACGCTGGAACGGGTTATCCCATTCTGGGAAGACCATATCGCACCGGATCTGTTGGATGGCAAGAACGTTGTCATTGCGGCACATGGTAACTCACTGCGCGCTTTGACCAAGTACATCGAAAACATTTCCGACGCTGACATCATGAACTTGGAAATGGCAACTGGCGAACCGGTTGTTTATGACTTTGATGAAAAGTTGAACGTTAACAGCAAGACCAAGTTGGATTAATTCCGGCTTGATTGGCTAAAGAATTCGTATAAGACGGGCATTGTTCGTGCAGATTTTGTATTTGTGCGAGAGTGCCTGTCTTTTTTGTCGTTTAATATCTAGCGAACCGAGTTTAAAGTTGATTAAGTTTGTAGTTTGGCAAAGATAAGTTATAATAGTTGTATGATTATTGAACTAAGTAGCGCACAAGTTGATGAAATTCAGGTTAAGGTTTTTAAAGCATTGGCTGATCCGGTTAGACTGGCTATTATTCGCTATTTAAAAAAGGTGAACAAGGAGGTCACCTGTGGCGAAGTCGGTGAGGCAATTAAAATGAGCAAGTCGGCGGGATCCTATCATTTTCGCTTGTTGCGTGAAGCTGGATTGACGAAGACGCGAAAATCTTCGCGCGAGAAGTATGTTTCGCTTAATGCTGAAAATTTTGATCTCTATGTAACGAATTTTTATAAAAATTTGTAGATGGCCGGTAGATGTCTATCGGCTATTTTTATACAAAATAGTTCAAAAAGATTTGAACTATGTATTGCAATTTACGAAAGCAAGCTTTAAGGTTTAATAGTTGAACAATCGTTTAACTATTAAATATTGAGGAGCGTGCTCGTATGTTAAATGCTGAAAAGGCAAAACCAAAGACAGGCTGGATCTTATTTTTGACATCGCTTGGCTTTTTTATGTCAATGATGGATTCAATGATCGTGACGACTGCTTCAACGGCTATTAGGAGTGACTTTTCTATTTCTGTTGATCAATTGCAGTGGGCTTTAAATGCCTATAATATTGCGATTGCTGCCGTATTACTGGTCGGTGTGGCGATAGGCGATCGACTAGGACATCGCAAAGTTTATGAACTGGGACTACTCATCTTTGTTATTGGATCGATTCTCTGCGCCTTGTCCGGGAATATTATGTCGTTGATTGTTGCCCGGGTTGTCGAAGGTGTTGGCGCATCGGTTATCACGCCGATGTCAATGGCCATCTTGACAGCAAACGTCCCAGTAGAGAGCCGCGGCAAGGCGTTAGGTATTTGGAGCGGCATTGGTGGACTGGCGCTTATTGTCGGACCGGCATTAGGTGGGATTATCGTCGCCAAGATTGCGTGGCAGTGGATCTTCTGGATTAATGTGCCAATTGGTTTAATTTGCATCTTATTGTCACAACAGAAACTCCCTGAAACCAAAGCCGGATCCCAAAAGATCAATATTCTTGACTCACTTTTAGTGGTTTTAACTTCAGCAGGTCTGATTTGGGCGCTTTCGGCAAGTAAATCAGTCAAAATCCCCACAGTAGCTATCATTGTGGCAGTTTTAAGTATTTTGTTTGCGTTGCTACTCGTATGGCGACAAAAACGCGAAGACTTTCCCTTGATTCCTTTAAGCTTTTTCCAGCGGTGGCAATTTACCGGTGCTAATCTTGCAACGGCGCTTCTATATGCCGCAATGTACGGAGTCGTGTTCTTCCTTCCCCAATTTTTCCAGGTGGTTGGACATGTCAATGCCATGGTTGCCGGAATGGAAATGCTGCCATGGACGGGCATGCTGGTTCTTGTTGCCCCGTTTGCGGGTCGCGCTGTGGATCGCTTTGGAGAACAGCTTATTGCGATCTTTGGGCTATTTCTGCAAGGGCTTGGTTATTTGCTTATTGGATTAATCGTTCACGATGGTTATACATATAGTCTAACGATCGTGCCGCTTGGTCTGGCAGGTATTGGTCTTTCAATGGCAGGGCCAGCATTGCAAAAAGCGGTCTTGGGTGCTGTCAGCCCAAAGAATCTGGGAAAAGCTTCAGGTTTGTACAATATGTTTCGATTGTTTGGTGGTGCCATTGGGGTCACCATTTCAGTTTTGATTTTCTATGCAATTGGCAGTGCAGACACATCACTTGAATTTTCAAGAGGGTTTCAAGCGGCTATGGTCGGCGCGGGCGGACTTTCGTTAATCGGTATTTTGTCCGCATTAAGATGGCGTCAAAATGCTTAAACGTCAGTGAAGGTATGTGGCCTAATCTTGCACCTGAAGCTCAACTGTCTGATAATCAGTTTAAACAGTTCGTGAAAAGAGGCAGTTAAGTGGCAAACTATATTAAAGAAATTCGCAGCAAGGTCGGGCATATGCCCATTTTTCTCAATGCAGTGGCTGGCGTGGTTGTTAACGATCAGGGGCAGTTATTGTTGCAGCAGCGAACTGACGCCGGCAATTGGAGTGTCCCCGGCGGCATGATGGAATATGGCGAGTCGTTTCTTGAGACGCTGAAACGCGAGATGAAGGAAGATTCCGGTCTGCTGGTTGAGCCGATCAAGGTCCTGCATACCTTTGATCGCGGATTTACGACTTACCCGAATGGCGATCAGGCGCAGATTGTCTGTCGGTTTTATCTGGTCAATCCTGTTGGCGGAAGTTTGGAAGATGCCGACCCTAAGGAAACTTTGGCGTTACGGTATTTTGATCTGGATGCGTTACCGCCGCTGTTTAGTCAGCAAACGCGCGACATGATCGATTGCGTTCGGGATTACTTGAAAACACAGGCTGAATCATAATTTGGTCTTGATTGACACGCTGTTATAGAGAAAGCGAGCTGAGGATGGTGTCTCAGCTCTTTTTTTATGGGCGGTAGATAATTCGTTAGCTTTTATTGACACGAACTAACAAATGAGTTATTATCTAGTCAGTTAGTTTTATATTTTAAAAACTAACTATGAAAATTCTAACCATCAAAGGAGCACGCATAACATGACACAAACATCAGAAGCTTTATTAAAAGCATTCGGCCAACTAATCCAAAAGCGGCCGTTTATGGGCGCCGTTGCCAGCAGTTTACGGTTTGGCGATCGTCAGCGGCAACCGAACCAGCTGCGATTATTGCGTTTGCTGGACCAAAAAGGTGAGATGACCAACTCGGATTTGGTAGAGGCTTTGGATATTCGTCCTAGCTCGGTTTCCGCGTTAGTGCAGAAGTTAGAGGAACTTGGTCTGATCAGTCGCCACGAGTCGGAAACTGACAAGCGGGTGCAGCTGATCGGGCTCACAGATGACGGTCGCAAATTTATTGAAACCACTGGTAAGCTTCGAACCGATTTGCCTGATCAAATTTTCAGCGGCTTGTCTGAAGACGAACAGGCTGAATTACTGAAGCTAATCAACAAACTATCGGAAGATCTCGCCAATCGCGATGATTTGAGCTGGCCGGAAGGTAAACAGTTCGATGATATGCGAATTTGGGCGGAACGGTTCCATCACGGTCATCATGGCCCTCGCCGCGGCTATCCGGGCAGTTTTGGTGCTGGCGGTCCGCGGGGCTTTGATCGGCGGTTCTAGACTGAACCAGGCTTTACCAAAAAAGTGCTTTTGCTAAAACGTTAATAGACGAAAAGGATCTTCTCGGTCAGTTTCCGGAAGATCCTTTTTAAGTTGGCGTCAAAAGGGTCAGAACGCTTAAGAAACGCTCCTAATCGCTTGCTTTTCATTAAAAGTTTGGCGAAAACTTTACTATTTTGCAGGAAGCAGGCAAGATGGATTTAAGTACTTTAGAATGGAGGTCACCGATTTGGCTGAAAAAATGCGGTACTGTCCAAATTGCGGCTTTAGAATACCGGCTGGGGTGAAATTTTGCCCGAATTGCGGTATGGATTTGGTGCAATTTGATGCGCGCTTAGCCGCTCAATCAGCGACGCAGCAAACGCAAAGCCGTCCGACAATGCAGCAGACAGCAAGCAATACGACGCGTGCAGCGCAGCGGGACACAGCAAGCCGATCACGGCGGCAGCAGGAGAAAACATCGAACGTTAAGAAAAGCCTTGTGTTGACAGACGATAGCTTCCAGCATTTTCTTGACTGGCTGGCAACGCATATCGTGTATACCTTAATCGGGGCGCTAGTTCTTTTTTGCGTCTTCAGTTTTTCCGTTTGGATTGGGTGGCTGCTGGCGGTCATTAGCACGGTCGCAGTTTATGTCGTAGCCAATCGTCGAGTGGTTGCACCTTACCAAAGCAAATTCAGTAATGAGTCGCCAGATGACGATGACATTTGGACGATGCCTCAATCCGCTGCGACGGGGCAAGGTGCAAACTATACTGCAGCAGCGAGTGGTCAATCGACAACCTCGCCGTGGCCACAGGGGATGACGACGAATGCGCCGCAACACTGGTGGACACGGCTAGCCGGAAAACCGCGACGACGCGGTGGCGTGATTTGGATCGCTTATTTACTGGCTGCTTTTGTAGCTCTGATTGCTGCCTATGTGTGGCCATTTGGTGCCAGCGGTGTGGGAACCACTGCAGTTGGCGGCAGCCTGTATGATTTGGTTCGCAGTGCGAATACATTAGCAGAAACCGCCGCAGCTGCCGGTACCGTCAGTTCGGCGAAGGCTAATTTACCTTATCTGGCCTTGGTGTTAGCAGGTTTGGGTCCGGCATTGGGCTTGTTGTTTGGTTTCTTCCGATCACGCGGCATGATGCGATTCGGTGGCATGTTGGGCTTGCTTGGCTATGCATCTCTTTACTTTGCGTACGCGCCGTTGATGAGTAGCGGTAGTAATCAAATCCAAGGATTATTGAGTCCAGGCATCGGTTATTCGATTGGGATCGGGGCGGCTTTGATCATGTTTGTGACAGCGCGGTTACTGCCGCGAGACTGATGCCATGGGCTGCGAGCGATTTTCGCATCAGCAGACCGATCAATGAAAAAGGGGAGAATGGTCATGGCGTTTTGTCCAAATTGCGGCGCGCAAGTCAGTGCCGATGAAACATTTTGTCATCAATGCGGGTTTAATCTCGCTCAGTACCGGTCACAACATCAGGGAACGGACCCGGAAAACGGATCAAGCAATGCCAATGCATCTTCGGTCGGCCCAACGCCACAGCCAACCGGGCAAGGTGCTGTGCCGCCAAACTCAAGACGGCAGCGCAGTCATGGCAGTGCGCCAAATGGACCGCGACGCCCGTGGCTGATGGTCAGTTTGGTTCTGGCTGCGGCCGTTATCGTTGTCATCGCGGTGCTATTTTTCCAGAATCAAAGTCAGCAAACGCAAGAGGCTGTGGCAAGTTCAGCCAGTGCCTCAGCTGCGAATGCTTCATCAGCTTCCTTTGTATCAGCGTCTGCATCATCTTCGCAGGCGGCGGCATCGAGTTCACTCGCGGCCTCGCAAGAAGCAGCTAGTGAGTCGCTTGCCAACGCGAGTGAATCGGCAGCGGCGGAGAGTCACGAAAGTACCACAACAACGGGCGGTAGTGACTTGAGCAATCGCCAAGTCGCCAAAATGGCTGCGGATCTAGATGATTTCGACCTTGATGACTATCGAGTGGAAGTGACGTCACCAGCGACCAATATGAAAGAAGTCGATGTTTACGACAAAGATGATGGTGAGTTGCATAATAAATACCGTTATGACGAAATTCATGATCAGATGAGCAAATATGACGATGATTCCGGTAAATGGGAACTGATTCAAGACGATGATGATTAATTTCTAAAGAGGTGTTTCGCAAAGTCTGCTTGTGAAATGCCTTTTTGTTACCTTGAACCAAGGTAGATTTTAAATTGGCTAAAAAGTCGGCTGAAGGAGCGCTAATGAAACTGTTGCATTTAAAACCAAAAAGCGTATGTTAGTAGACATGGGGGTTATGTATGCAAACCGAATCGAATATTTCCGGCTTAATTTATCAGCTGGCAAAGTTACAGAAGTACTTTTTAAACCAGCACCTGAGCGATTTAGACTTAAATAGTGATCAAGCCAAGGTATTGACGTTTGTCGCCGCTCATCCTGGCACGAACCAACGCCAAATCAGTATCGACCTGAGCCGCGGGCCGGCCAGCGTGTCAAATTTGGTGAAACGGCTGATCCAACAAGGTTTACTGGAGAAGCGAATGGCGCCGCACAGTGATCGTGAGCGGCAGCTTTTTTTGACGGAAGCGGGCAAAGCCGCGGCGACAGAAGTCCACGAGCTATTTCAGGTGCTGGAAAAGGCTTTTGCAACGAATGTTAAGGACCCTGAAGCGCTGACGCAGACGCTAAAACAACTTTTAGTAGCCTTACAAGTGAGACCGATCAAAGGGCACAGTTACAACTATCAGATACGGGGCTAAAAGACGAGCTAGCGTTTATTTGTCCACTTTGTTTGGGAAGAGATTTGTTGACGAATTGGCAAGGTTTAACGTATAATTCTAAGAGTTGAAAAGAGGCCATTGGGATGATGCCCCAATGACCTCGACACGGCTCAGATGAGAAGGGTAAAAGCTAACTTTGGCGGTTAGCTTTTTTGATTATCGCGTACGCTTTAGCACTACTGGTGATCAGTAGGCTTAGCGCGATGATAATCGACGCCACATCCAACGCGGCGAACCCCTTTCCTCTCTTGAATTTGGCATAGCTGACACCTCCACTGCTAGAAAAGTGTTGAGGGGTGTGCCATCCAATCCGCTAGACCAAGAAAATGGGTGATTAGTCCTTTTCTAGGTCGTAAACATAATCTATAGGTTGATGCGTATACCGTCAATAAGAACCAACTAGGCCACAGGTGTTGTTATAAATACCCAGTTAAAATGACGTCACAGTTGCTAACCGAATTTGAATGATGGAAGCTGTTTCTAAATCTTTGAACAAAGTTAAGAAGCTCAATATATTGAAGATTTGCAGGATGTACCTACTGAAACACCGTTGTTAGCAGTATGTGATTAACTTAAATAACAAAAAACTCAAATACCCCCTTGGCGCTTGCAAAGAAACATGCTAAACTATGCACAAATTCAGCAAGCAGAAAGGTGTCCCTTATCATTGATTGGCGCGTCGAATGAAGCGTTATTTGCACTATTATTTCCTAAAGACTTTCCGACACTGCTAGTGGCCAAACAGGCGCGACGCATGTTGTGTATTCGTGCCGCGCATGGCAACCAGGAAGCAGCCCGATTATTACGTGTCCGGTCAACGCCGATACACGTGGTTTATGCCGTCAAAGTCAGCCATTAAGACAAGTTTTACCTCTGAGTCCGACTATTTGGTCGGGCTTTTTTTGCTGTGAGCGCGAGTCACTCCGGCTTTGCGCTGGGAGCATTTTGTGGAGAGTTGAACGTGAATCGGCTCCTGCGCCGCTGAACGCGTTACCATAACGTCATTTAATAAAGGCGACAAAAAGCGCCATCAACATTTCTATTTCAATCACAATAAAGGTACAATTAAATTGATAACAGGTGAAAGAAATGGAGATGGCACTGTGAAGAACTTTCGGTTTAAGAATCCCACTGATATACGCTTTGGGACGGGTCGGCTTGACGTTGAACTGCACGATGCTGTGAGTCAATTTGGTTCGCGGGTTCTTTTTGTTTATGGCGGACACTCAATCAAAAAATCCGGACTTTACGATACGGTAAAAGGTTTGCTCGCAGATTTGCAGCTTACCGAATTGCCGGGGATTGAACCTAATCCTAAAATCGCTTCGATTCGCGACGGCCAGAAATTGGTTAAAGATAACGACGTCGAAGTGGTGCTGGCAGTCGGCGGCGGCTCGGTAATTGACGCAGCCAAGGTCATCGCCAGCGCGAAGTTTTATGACGGCGACCCATGGGACTTGGTCAAAGATCGCGGTGTGACCCGGCACAAGTTGCCACAGTTACCGGTCGTGGACATTTTGACCTTAGCCGCAACCGGCAGTGAAATGAATAGTGGTTCGGTCATTTCCAATCCGGAAACCCATGAAAAGCTTGGCACCAACGGACCGAATACCCCAGCGGTGTCGTTTCTTGATCCAACACTGACTTATACCGTTCCGCATCGCCAAACCGCAGCCGGTTCGATGGATATTTTCAGTCATTTGCTTGAACAGTATTTTGATCGCTCTAAAAACAATGACGCTAGCAAAGGCATGATGGAAGGCCTCATGCGAACGGTGATTAAGTGGGCCCCGATTGCGGTTAAAGAGCCGGACAATTTCGATGCACGCGCTAATTTGATGTGGAGTGCGACGATGGCGCTTAACGGTGTGATGAGCGTTGCCAACGAAAACGGTTGGACCGTGCACAGCCTTGAACACGAGCTGTCGGCTTATTATGACATTACCCATGGTGTCGGTCTGGGTATTTTGACTCCGCGGTGGATGGAATATGCGTTGACGAAAGATTCGACAACGGCTGAGATGTTTGCCCGCTTTGGTCGTCACGTGTGGGATCTTGAAGGGGACGAAACTTACGCCGTGGCGCAAGCGGCAATTGACGAAACCTTTGACTGGATTCAGCATTTAGGCTTTCCGATGACACTGCCGGAAGTCGGTATTGCCGATGAACGCCACTTTGATGCGATGGCAACAGCTGCTGTGGCCAATGCCAGACTCGAGACACGTGCGTATGTGCCGTTGTCGGAAGAAGATGTCAAAGCCATTTATCAAGCTGCGATGACTGACGGCTTAACGGCATAGCTGATGGTTTTGGTTGATTTTTTGTTGATTGACGAGGGGGAAAGTTTGTGACGCAACCGATTCTTGAACATGATTCCGTCGCTTTTCAAGCAGCACGCAACGCCGAGAACCAACTGTGGGCGGATTTTAATCTGAAACCTAAGGCGCGTTGGTTTAAATTGCCACCAGATGATTTGCGAGTCAGGGTGCTTGAATTCGGCCATGGGGATCCTGTGCTTATCATTCCCGGCAATACCGGCGATCCTTACCCGTTTGCGCCGCTTTTACCACAACTGGCCGGTTATCACTTGTTTGTGCTGGCGCGACCAGGTGGCGGCTTAAGCGACGGATTTGACCATGAACAGGTGGACGTGCACCAATTTGCGGTTGATCTAATCGGCCAAATTATGGATAAGCTTGATCTGAAATCAGCGCCGATCATTGCACATTCCATGGGCGCGCATTGGGCAACTTGGTTTGCATTGGCGCATCCGGAACGGGTTGACCAGCTAATTCTATTGGGTAATCCAGGGCGGATGTTAATGACCAAAACGCCTGGTATGCTCAAGATGGCGATGATGCCGGGCTTGGGGCAGTGGTTTATGAAGCGCCAAATTCCAAAGTCTGCCAAGCGTGCCTGGGGACCGCTTCACCGCATGGGCACTGATCCAGTGGCCGTCAGCAAGCTGCCACAAAGTTTTGCCGAGTGTGTTTATGCTTTTGACCATTTACCGAATTACGCAGTGTCCACCTTGTCCTTGTTGCACAGTATGAATTCAGAGAAAAATCATAATGGCCTCGGTGAAGACCAACTACGCCATCTGTCCGTACCTACAACGCTCATTTGGGGTACCAATGACGCGCTCGCAAGACCGGAGTTGGGTCAGGAAATTGCGGCAGTGGTGCAGCACGGCGAACTGGTGACCGTTAATGGCGCCGGCCATGAGCCATGGATTGATGACCCGGAAAAAGTGGGCACCATCGTCCGCTTGAAGTTGAAGGATAGTCGGTTGCGTGCCGAACTTAACCGCCAGTAATGGATCAACACGACTGAATTCTAACAAAAAAATTATATTTTTAGCGATGATCGGATGTCTTGCAACGGTCATCGCGTTTTTTATTTTGGCCAGAAAAGCGGGCTGCAAAAACTCAATTTTCCAAAAATTATTTTTTGTATCCGTTCACAGTTTATGGCATGCCTTAAATCCCGCAACAAAGTTATCTGGGACCGCCTTCATTCGCTTGTGCCTATATTCTCACAAAAGAATATATACGAAAAAGGTTTGACAATCAAAACAGTTCTGCATATGCTTTGAACATCCAATTAATCTGGTTGGACAAAAGAGCGAAAGCATGTGAGCACCTGATCCAAGTGGGAATTTTTATTTCGTTTCGTGATGAGATGATTTTTTCTGCAAGTGCTCAATTGCAATCGTGGTTAAAGGAGGCGAGGCTATGACAACTTTGGATACCTCAACCATACAGACGCTGATTCCGAATCGTTATCCGTTGTTTTATATCGATCGGGTCACCGAATTAGTACCGGATGAATCCATTGTCGCGGAGAAGTATGTGAGCGTGGCAGAGGATCATCTGGTTGCTTATCTGCCGGGTGAGCTAACCATGCCGCCGACGTTGATTATTGAGACGCTGGCCCAAGCGGCATCAATCCTGATTTTGAAATCACCAAAGTTTGCCGGTAAAACCGCTTATCTGGCAAGTATCGGCAAAACAGAATTCCTGAAGCCTGTCCCGACTGGCAGCGTTTTGACGCTAGCAGTCAAAATGGGCAAAGTTCGGGCGAACATGGGGGTGGTCACAACGACCGCCAGTATCGGTGATGAGCTCGTCTGCCACGCAGAATTGCATTTTGTGGTAGAAGCAAATGCTTAGTTCACTTGACAGGCTTTTTTTTTCAACTGATACTTTGAATATCAAATCAGTTGTACATGGAGGCACACCAATGTCCCAAAAGCCAAGCGTCAAGCGGATTAATGATAAACTCATTCGCGTTTATTCAGATATCCTACGAATGGAAGAAGAGGAACTGCGCAAAAGTCAGTTCCGGGATTTAGGTATTAAAGAAATGCACACCATTGATGCGATTGGTATTCATGCGACACCCAGCTCAAGTGATGTGGCCAAAAAGCTGCATGTGACGCAAGGAACCCTAAGTGTGGCGATTAACAATCTGGCACGCAAAGGGTATGTCGAACGACTGCATCTTGAGTCGGACAAACGAGTCGTGAATCTGCGACTTAGCCGCAAAGGGCGCTTAATGTATCGTGCCCACCTTGCCTTTCACCAGAAAATGGTTGCAAGTTTTGTTAAAGGATTTACCGAGCCGCAAATCGAGTTAATCGAACGCGCGCTGGATAATCTCAATGAATTTATTGACGAATATCGTCATTAGAAAGAAGGCCCCGTCTTGGAGATTCTGGCCAGTGCTTATTCGGTACCTGCCACGCGTGTTGAAAATGAGCAGTTACGTCAATTTATGGATACATCCGACAGTTGGATCCGAGAACGTACGGGGATTAAAACCCGCCATGTGGTCACCGATCAACGTAACTTTGATCTAGCGTATGATGTTGCCCAGCAGCTTTTGACGAAGTCGGCGATCAGTGCCGACCAGCTTGATTTCATCATCGTGGCGACCATGAGCCCGGACTATGCAACCCCGGCCGAGGCAAATCGCCTGCAAGCAGCACTTAATGCAGATCATGCATTTGCATTTAATCTCAACGTTGCCTGCGCCGGTTTTGAGTATGCGTTGCACGTTGCCGATCGACTGATGACCAGCCCGACGGTTCATCAAGGTTTGGTCATCGGAAGCGAAGTGCTTTCCCGATTGGTTGATTGGCATGATCGACGCACAGCAGTGTTATTCGCTGATGGTGCTGGCGGCGTTTTGATCAGTGATCAAGGCGCGCCGGTCCAGGCAGTCGATCTCAAAAGCTTCGGCGATACCGAGATGGTACTGTCAGCTGGGGCTCAAGGCAATCAAAGTCCGTTTGCGGATGCGGTTGAAGAACCTTCAGCTTATTTCAAAATGAACGGCCGCGCGGTTTACCAATTTGCCATCAGTGAAGTCCCACGGTCAATTCAGCGAGCGCTGGATCAAGCGGAGATGACCACGGATGATATCGATTGGTTCCTGCTTCATCAGGCAAATGCCCGCATTGTTCAATCCGTGAACAAAAAACTGAAAGTTACTGCCGACAAGTTTCCCATCAACATTGATGAGTATGGCAACACCAGCGCAGCCAGCGTGCCGATTCTGTTGGCGCAGTTAGCTGAAGGCGGTCGCCTGAAACGGGGCCAGAAATTGGTGCTTAGCGGTTTTGGCGGCGGCTTATCAGTCGGCTCGCTGATTATGACGTATTAATTCGAACATCCCTATAGACTGACCGAAAAACGGTCAAACCACTTAACTTAAAGGAGAGCATTTAAACATGACTAACGAAGAAGTATTGCCTAAGGTACAAAACATCATTGCTGACCAATTGGACAAAAACGCTGAAGATGTGACTTTGACCACGAACTTCAAGAATGATCTGGATGCAGATAGCCTGGACATTTTCGAAATCATCAACGAAATCGAAGACGAATTCGACGTTAAGATTGAAACCGATGAAAGCATTGAAACGGTTGCTGATCTGGTAAACTTCATCACTGAAAAGACCGAAGCTTAAGACAACTGGAGAGGAGTGGGCCAATGAGTCCATTAATGGAACGCTTAGGCGTTAAGTATCCGCTTTTTCAAGGCGGCATGGCATGGGTTGCTGACGGTAAATTAGCTGCGTCGGTTTCTGAAGCCGGTGGTCTTGGTATCATTGGCTCCGGTCATGCCCCTGCTTCGTGGGTTAAGGAACAGATCGAAGTTGCAAAATCAATGACAGACAAGGCATTCGGTGTGAATGTGATGCTGTTATCGCCTTTTGTCGAACAGGTCATTGATGTTATTGTTGATGCCAAGGTTGCCTTGGTCACCACAGGCGCCGGCGATCCTAGCCGTTATCTGGACCGGCTCCAGCAAAATGGCACCGTTGTGATGCCGGTGGTGCCGTCTGTTGCCATGGCCAAGCGCATGGCGCGTGATGGCGTGGATGGCGTGATTGCTGAAGGCATGGAATCCGGCGGTCACATTGGCAGTATCACGACCATGGCCTTGGTGCCGCAAGTCGTTGATGCCGTTGATATTCCGGTCGTTGCGGCTGGTGGGATTGGCGATGGTCGCGGTGTTGCCGCAGCACTCAGTCTGGGTGCGATCGGCGTTCAAATGGGCACCCGCTTCCTGACATCAACTTCAAGCCGGATTCACCAAAACTATAAGGATGCGGTGATTAAAGCGAAAGACGTGGATACGTTGGTTACCGGTATGTATGTCGGTCATGCAGCCCGCGTGTTGAAAAACCCGATGAGTCGTAACTACCTGAAACTGGAAAAGGAAATCGCACTGTCCGATACGACTGACTATACGGCAGTTGAAGAGCTGGGTAATGGTAGCTTACGGAAGGCGGTTCTAGAAGGCGATCGCGACCATGGTTCATTCATGGCCGGCCAGATTTCCGGTTTAGTCAAGCGCGAAGAGAGCAGCCAGGACATCGTTGAAGAAGTCATGCAGCAGGCAAAAGAGATTTTGGCTGGTTCCAAAATGGCAGATCTTCTCACGAGTTCGACTGCGGATGCATTTCCACGTCAGTAAACACATGACAAGGAGGGTTCCATCTGTTGCAATTTGCTTATGTGTTTAACGGCCAAGGTGCCGAGGTCCCCGGAATGGGGATCGATTTTTACCAGAATACTTTGATATTCAAAGAGATTATTGACCGTGCCGACGCCGTTTTGGACTTTGACTTGCCTGAGTTTTTGGCCAATGGTGATTTTGCCGCGCATCCGGATGACTTGCAGCCGGCGTTGGTGGCTTACAGCGTGGCAATGCATGAAGTGGCGTCAGCCGAATTGCCGCCGGAAACAGCCTTGGCTGGATTGAGTCTGGGCGAGTACAGTGCTTTGATTGCTGGTGGCGGAATGAGTCTGGAAGACGGGCTTAAATTAGTCGCGGCACGTGGTAAAGCGATGGCGGCGGCTTGTCAGAATCAGCCTGGTGGTATGTTGGCAGTCATGAGCGGTGATCAGGCAGTTATTCAGGAAGCCTGCGAACAGGCACCGGATGTTTGGCCGGCTAATTACAACGGTCCCAAGCAAACGGTTCTGGCCGGCACCCATGATGCCTTGGCCGTGGTCGAAAAATGGCTAAAATCACAAGGTGTTCGCGCCATTCCATTGCATGTGGCTGGCGGGTTTCACAGCCCCTTGATGGCAAGTGCCCAACCACAGTTGCAGGCAGCGTTGAAACAGGCCAATGTGTTTGAACCGGTGATTCCGGTGATCAGCACGACTGCGCTCAAGCCGTTTACGGCTCGCAATATGCGTTCCGTGCTCGCAGCTCAGGTTGCTGAGCCAACCAAATTTGCGGCGGTTATCGCGCAACTGAAGGCTGAAGGCGTCGATACGATTGTTGAATTGGGCCCTAAGCCGGTGCTTAGCAAGATGATCAAGCGGATTGACCGTAAGATGACGACCCATCTGATTAGTGATGCAGCGAGCCTCAATGAGGTCGCCGATTTGAATAACGGAGTGAAGGCAGATTGAAATTAACTGATAAAACCGCGATCATCACGGGTGCCTCGCGTGGCATCGGTGAAGCGATTGCCAGAAATTTTGCGCAGGCAGGGGCCAACTTGGTGCTGAATGCGCGCCATGAATTTCCGGAAACTTTGATCAAAGAATTAGAAGGCTTTGGCCACGGGGTCGTCACCGTCTTAGGCAGTGTCGACGATCCGACAACCGGTGAGCAGCTGGTAGCAGCGGCCTTGGATCAATTTGGCAGTGTTGATATTTTGGTCAATAATGCCGGCATCAATGATGACATGTTGGCGATGCGGATGAAACCGGCCACTTTTGCCAAGGTCATCCAAGTTAACTTAGATGGCACTTTTTATGTGACCCAACCTACCTTCAAGAAAATGATGAAGGCGCGTGCCGGGGTCATCATTAACCTCGCCAGTGTGGTCGGATTGACCGGCAACATCGGGCAGGCGAATTACGCTGCCAGCAAGGCCGGCATTATCGGCCTGACCAAAACACTGGCACGTGAAGGGGCAATGCGTGGCGTGCGCGTCAATGCGATTGCGCCGGGAATGATCGCCACGGATATGACCGCAGCATTGAGCCAATCCAGTCAGGACCAGATCTTAGCGGAAATTCCGTTGAAGCGCTTCGGCCAGCCCGAAGAAATCGCGCACACAGCCCGCTTTCTGGTCGAAAATGCCTACATAACCGGACAGACTTTGACAGTCGCCGGCGGGTTAGGTTAAGGACATGAACGGAGGAATGACATTGCAACGAGTAGTCGTAACCGGAATGGGTACCGTGAATCCACTGGGTCATTCAGTCGCTGAAACCGTAGCGACGATGGACGCTGGCAAAGTCGGTATTCAACCTATCACCAAATTTGATGCTGAAAAAACCGGCATCACAGTCGCTGGTGAAGTCAAAGATTTCAAACCTGAAGCACGCATGCAAAAACGTCTCAGCAAGCGATTGGATCTGTTTACCCAATATGGTCTTTACAGCGCCATTGAAGCCTATGAGCAATCCGGGCTGACCAAAGACGCCGTTGATGCTGATCGTATGGCCGTTATTTTCGGATCAGGGATTGGTGGTTTGACAACCATTCAGGAACAAGTGACGAAGATGTATGTAAAAGGCCCGGATCGGGTGAGTCCACTGTTTGTGCCTGAAGCCATTAGTAACATGGTTGCCGGGACCATTTCCCAATATTTTGGTGCCCACGGTCCTAGTTATGTGGTGGTCACAGCTTGTGCCTCTGCCACGAACGCCATTGGCGAAGCAGCGATGCGGATTCAAGCTGGCAAAGCCGATGTTGTGATTACGGGTGGCGCCGAAGCATCCGTCAACGAAATCGGAATTGCCGGATTTGCGGCGCTGTCAGCTTTGTCCAAAACCGCAGACCCGACCCAAGCAAGTTTGCCATTTGCGGCCGATCGTAACGGTTTTGTGCTTGGTGAAGGCGGCGGTACGCTGATTCTTGAAAGTCTTGACCATGCCCAGAAACGCGGCGCCAAGATTTTAGGCGAAGTGGTAGGTTATGGTGCAACTAGTGATGCGTATCACATGACTGCTCCTGATCCGAGTGGTGCCCAAGCCGCCCGCGCAATGCAGCTGGCTGTCGAAGAAGCCGGCATTCAGCCTAGTGACGTGGGTTACATCAATGCGCACGGTACGGCCACCAAAGCCAATGATGCCATGGAAAGCAAAGCTATTCATGATCTTTTCGGCGACAACGTGCTGGTCAGTTCGACTAAAGCATTGACCGGCCATCTGTTGGGTGCAGCCGGTGCCATTGAAGCAATTATGACTTTGAGCGCGTTGCAGGATGGTCGGTTACCGATGAACGTCGTGGACGCGGCACAAGATGAAGACTGCCCCGTCACCTTGGTCAACCAAGACAATCGTGATACCACAGTTGATTATGCCTTGAGCAATTCCTTTGGCTTTGGCGGCCATAATGCGGTCTTGGCCTTCAAAAGGTGGTGAGTGTCATGGACACCAAAATGATCGAATCCTTGATTAAGCAGTTGGAGCAAAGTTCTTTGAACGAGCTGGAACTGACGCTCGGCGAGGATTCCCTGCATCTCGTCAAAGCGGGTCCGGTCGCACCGGCACCGGTTGCTCCGGCTTCCAATCCGGTGCCAGCCACACCGGTCAACCCGACACCGGCTGCCCAACCTGAACAACCCGCCGGCACCGCCATCAAGGCTCCGCTAGTCGGTATCGTTTACCTGGCACCCAAACCAGGCGCCGATCCGTATGTCAAAGTCGGCGACCACGTCAAAAAAGGCGAGGTTGTCTGCATCATCGAATCGATGAAAATGATGAACGAAATCAAAAGCACCGTAACCGGCACACTCAAGGCTGTCGAAGTCGACAACGAGAGCTTGGTCGAATACGATCAGCCGTTGTTTACGGTCGAAGAATAAGCGATATAGGCTAAGGTGCAGTTTAAGTTACGATTACGATGCAAGAGTGAACGTTAATTTCAAAGATAGAAGCGTTGTTCACTCCCTAGTTCATCACAGATAATCGTCAAGGATCTTAAGATATCAGTGTCAAAGCGGAGCAATCGTAGGCCAGAGGGGGCTCAGCTGTGAAATTGTACTAGCCGGGTGCTCTTCCCGGCGTAGTACAAGGCCGAGCTTTGAGACTCAGCGGGCTTTGCTGAGGCTCAAAGTCGTGCCCACAGCGTTCCAGCCCCCTCTGGCCGGAGATTGCGGAGTTTGGCACGACAGGGAATACATTGCCTAAATCTTTCTTTGTTAACAGGACTATAACTTGCCCTTAGTTGTACTTAAAAAAACGCTTGACAATACCTCTTACCAAATAAACGCGTTTTAAGGAGGAATTTTATTCCATGCTCGAAACCAAGAAAACACTTGAAGCACAAGAAATTCAGCAAATTCTACCGCATCGCTATCCGATGCTCATGATCGACCGGGTACTGGATCTTAAACCAGGCGAATCAGTTGTGGCCCAAAAGAATGTTTCCATCAACGAACAGATTTTCCAAGGCCATTTTCCGGGCAATCCGATTTTCCCGGGCGTCTTACAAATTGAAGCCATGGCGCAGGCCGGGGCAATTGCCCTGTTGTCGATGCCAGACTTCAAAGGCAAAACCGCATATCTTGGCGGCATTAAAAAAGCCAAATTCCGCCACATGGTTCGTCCAGGCGACGTTTTGCGGATCGAAGTCACCTTGGAAAAACTGATTGACCACGCTGGCTTAGGTAAAGGCAAAGTATACGTCGGCGAAGACATGGCCTGCAGTGCCGAACTCGTTTTTGCCATTGGCTAACATCGCCGGATTCAGACTCGTGTAAGGAAGTGGAACTGTGTTCAAAAAAGTACTCGTTGCCAACCGTGGCGAGATTGCGGTCCGCATCATCCAAACCTTGCGGGAAATGGGCATCACCTCGGTGGCGGTATTTTCGAATGCCGATCGCCACAGCCTACATGTCTCGCTGGCAGATGAAGCGATTTGCATCGGCGGTCCGCGGGCAACCGACTCTTATCTGAATATGCGCAATGTCGTCAGCGCCGCCATTTTAAGCGGGGCTGAAGCTGTGCATCCGGGTTTCGGTTTCTTATCCGAAAATGCCGAGTTTGCCAAGTTGGTGACCGATGCCGGCCTGGCTTTTATCGGCCCTAAGCCAACCGCAATTGAGCAAATGGGTGATAAAGCGGTCGCCCGCCAGACCATGATTGATCTTGGTGTACCAGTGATTCCCGGGAGTCGGCCGCTACAGGATGTCGATACGGCGTTGGCAGCGGCTCAGGCAATCGGTTATCCGCTGATGCTTAAAGCCAGTGCTGGCGGCGGCGGTAAAGGGATCCGTAAACTGACCGACGCCGATGCGCTGACTGCCGAATTTGCCGGTGCCCAAGCAGAAGCTCAGGCTGCGTTCGGCGATCCGACGATGTATCTGGAAAAGGTGATCGTGCCGGCGAAACACGTCGAAGTGCAGGTGCTGCGCGATCAGCAAGGCCATGTGAGCGTGTTCCCGGAACGTGATTGCAGCTTACAACGGCACAGTCAAAAAATGATCGAAGAAAGTCCGTGCCCGGTATTAAATTCAACCGAGCGGGCCAAGTTGTTGCATTTAGCAGAAACTATTGCCAATGGCGTTGATTATCTCAATGCCGGGACCATTGAATTCTTGATGGACAAGCAACATCATTTTTATTTCATGGAAATGAACACGCGGATTCAAGTCGAACATCCGATTACCGAAATGGTGACCGGTGTCGATTTGGTTCGCGCGCAGTTGCAGATTGCTGCTGGCGAAGACGTTGAGTTGACGACACCGGAGCCATCTGGTGTTGCGATTGAATGCCGCCTTAACGCCGAAGATCCCGACCATCAATTCATGCCCGATGTCGGCACCCTGAATCAGTTGCGGTTCCCGACCGGCGGCTTAGGTTTGCGGGTTGACACCGGCGTTGCGCCTGGCGATAAAATCAGCCCTTACTATGATGCGATGATTGCTAAGATCATCGTCCATGGGCAAACCCGCCAAGAAGCATTGGCAAAAATGCACCGCGCCTTGACCGAATTGGATGTTCAAGGCGTTAAAACCAACCGCGACTTTGCGCTGGCACTTTTCCAGGCACCCGTTGTATTGGCCGGTAAAGCCGATACCGCTTATCTTAACCGCGACTTTTTGCCGCAATGGCAGGATGAAAGGAAGGATGCTGCATGTTCCAACCACAACTAACCCAAGAAGCGCTTGCTCGTGAAGCGGCCTTGCCCGAAAACCTGTGGATTCAATGTCCATATTGTAAGCAAGGCAGCTATCGGGAAAGTTTAGGCGATGCTCAAGTCTGTCCGCATTGCCACTATGGCTTTCGCATCACGGCCAAGAAGCGGTTAGCGCTGGTGGCAACCGAGACAACTGAATGGGACGCTGATCTGGTCACAACCGATCCGCTTGACTTCCCCGGCTACGACAAGAAACTCGCAGCGGGACGGCAGGCGACCGGCTTAAAAGATAGCATTTGGACTGGCCAGGCTAACATTGGCGGCCAAGTCTGCGGTCTGGGTATTATGGATCCTAAGTTTATGATGGGGTCACTGGGAACCGTGACTGGCGAGCGCTTAACTCGTTTATTTGAAAAAGCCACAGAAGCCGGTTTGCCGGTTGTCTTGTATTGCGCAAGCGGTGGTGCCCGGATGCAGGAAGGCATTCATTCACTGATGCAGATGGCAAAGGTTAGTGCGGCCGTTAAAAACCACAGCAATGCTGGCTTGCTATACATCAGTGTTCTCACTGACCCAACCATGGGCGGCGTGACTGCCAGCTTTGCCATGCAAGGCGACATCACCTTGGCCGAACCCCACAGCTTGATCGGTTTCGCTGGCCGTCGCGTCATCGAACAAACCATCAACCAAAAACTTCCGCAAAACTTTCAACGCGCCGAAACATTGCTGCAAAGTGGTTTCATCGACGCCATCGTGCAGCGGGGTGAACAGGAAGCTTATGTTGGAGAATTGTTAGCGATGCATCAGTGAACGTGTTTATATCATCGAACATCCCGCACCACCTATTCCCACCCAAGCACCAATCGAATCAAGGAGGCCCTTTTCGCATGCCAAAAAAAGAAACTTCAGCCTACGCAACCGTTCAAGCGGCCCGGGCGCCACGCCCCTATCAAACCCGTGAGCTCATCAATGGTCTGGTCACCAATTTTCATGAATTCCACGGTGATCGGCAGAGCCATGATGACCCGGCAGTGATCGGCGGCATCGGCTGGCTGGATCAGCAAGCCGTGACCGTCATTGCGACCGACAAAGGCAATGACCTGACGGAACGGTTGCAGACCCATTTTGGCAGTCCTGAACCTTGGGGATACCGGAAAGCGTTGCGTCTCATGAAGCAAGCCGCTAAGTTTCACCGGCCAATTGTCACACTGATCAATACGCCGGGTGCTTACCCTGGCAAAGAAGCCGAAGCCAACGGGCAAGGAGCAGCGATTGCAGACTTGCTTGTGGCCTGTGCGGATTTGCCGACGCCGATTCTGGCTATTTTAGTCGGCGAAGGTGGTTCAGGTGGCGCACTTGCCTTGGCGTTTGGGGATGAAGTCTGGATGACCGATAAGAGTATGTATAGCATTTTGTCACCGGAAGGCTTTGCCGCGATTTTGTGGAAAGATGCCAGCCGCGCTAAAGAAGCAGCAGAAGTGATGCAGCTGACACCGCAGGATCTGTTGGCAAAAGGGGTCTGTGACCGGATCGTTCCCGATACCGGTGCGGATTTTCCGGCAGCGCTCAAAGCCGCAGTGAAGCCCAAACTGGCGGAGCTGACGGCCATGGATCCGCAAAGTCTGGTTGCCAAACGCCAGGCGCGGTTCCGGCAATTTTAATGAAAACGGCACCACACCGTCCATTTTTACGGCGGTGTTTTTTCTTTGGTTAAAAAGTTTTATAATTACTTTTGTAACTTTTCGAAACGGAGGCCATCATGCTCGAAAAAAAGTTCTACCATACCATGTTCAGTCAATCTTTTAATATTCCGGTCCGAGTTGAATATTGGGACCATACCGAAGAGACCTTTGGCACCGGCGAGCCAACGATTACGATTAAAATGAAAAAAGCCATTCCCGTCGGTCAGCTGATCAAGAATGCTTCGCTGGCTTTGGGTGAAGGCTATATGCGTGGTGACATTGAGGTGCTGGGTAGTAACCGACCGTTGCAGCGCTTGATTGCGTCGGCTTATGCCAATGCCGGCAGTTTTATGCGCAGCAGCAAACTCAGACACTTTCTGCCTAAACAAAGCCACACCGAGCGTAAGTCGAAGGAAGACATTCATTCGCATTACGATCTCGGCAATGACTTTTATAAGTTATGGCTGGATCCGACGCTGACGTATTCCTGCGCCTATTTTGAAAACTGGGATGACGATCTGGAAACCGCTCAGCTGAATAAAATCGATCATATTCTGCGTAAACTGAATCCGCAGCCCGGGCGTACCTTGCTGGATATCGGCTGTGGCTGGGGAACGTTGATGTTGCGGGCGGCTAAGATTTACCACCTGCATGTTGTCGGCATTACCCTGAGCAAGGAACAATTCAAGCTGGTTTCCGATCGCATTGAAGCCGAGCATCTGACCGATGTAGCTGAAGTGCTGTACATGGACTATCGCGAACTCGATCGCGAGCCGTTTGATTACATTACGTCTGTCGGCATGTTCGAACACGTCGGCAAGGAAAATCTGGAAGGCTACTTCAAAGATGTTGCTAAACTACTTAAAAATGATGGTGTTGCCTTGATCCACGGCATCACGCGGCAACAAGGCGGCGCATCAAATGCCTGGATTGATAAGTACATCTTCCCGGACGGCTATATTCCGGGGATGACGGAAAATCTGGGCCATATTATCGATGCGGGGATGCAGCTGGATGATCTGGAACCATTACGACGTCATTATCAGCGTACGCTTGAAATCTGGGACACGAATTTCAACAATCACCGGAATCCGATTCAGCAAAAGTTCGGTTACGAGTTCACCCGGATGTGGGATGTCTACCTGCAGGCCGCAGCTGCCAGTTTTGAGGCCGGCAATATCGATGTCATGCAGTATTTGATCAGTAAAGGCCCGTCAGGCAAGGACCTGCCGGCGACCCGTGACTATATGTACGATTAATGAGTCAGTTGTAGCGACCTTTTTGGCCGGACATGGGCGATCTGAAAGCTGGAATGATGCTTAACACAAAGAACAACTTAGCGTCACAAAATGTTCAAACATGGTCGGTAGTATTAACAGCATAGAAGTGAGCCACCCACTCATTCCTAAACCCCAACCAACTTTTTCATTTCTACTCCTCCAAAGTGAAGTCGCCGATCGGACTCCATCCGGTCGGCCAAGCCCGAATCCCGTAGCAGGCAGCTGCGGGATTTTTACTTGTAAGTCGTTGTGTTATATTGCGAATGATCCTCAAAAAAGGTAGGCACAAAGTTCCGTGTCGTGCCAAACTCCGCAATCTCCGGCCAGCTGGGGCTGGAACGTTGTGACGGCGCTTTGAGCCAGAAAACCGCTGTCTCAAAGTCGCCTAACAACATCAGCGACAAAGCCCGTCGCTGTGTTGTTTCCACAACTGAGCCCCATCTGGCCTACGATTGCTCCGCCTTGGCACTAAGATCTCAGAAATTTCGACGAATTCCTTTTTTGCTACCGAGAACCCTTTTTTCGCGGGCATTGTCAAGCAGTCACATCTTTGCCGCTAGATCCCAGCACATCAAGCATGAAAGAAAAACTAAAGTTATTTTGTTCACGCTTTCATTGACATTGCCATTAACTCAGATAAGATAAGGGTATTATTTCAAACACAAGGTGGTAAGTACATGACCGATTCAATTGAGCATATGGCAAAGCGTTATCAGCCGTATTCAGCTTGGACACCGGAATACGTGGCTAGCTTGAAAGCTCAAGTCGCCGCAAGTAAGTGGCGGACCAAAACCCATATTCAGCCAGACACCGGCTTAATCAACGATCCGTGTAGTCTGAACTTTTTCAATGGTAAGTGGCATCTTTACTACCAGCAGTTTCCATTTGGCCCGGTGCATGGGCTGAAGTCGTGGGCGCACGTGGTCTCAAAAGACTTATTTAATTGGCGCCGCGTTCCGGGAGATCTTTTACCAGAGGACGAGCATGATGCACAAGGGGCCTATACTGGCTCTGCGCTGGTGACGCATGGCACGCTGCGGATCATGTACACAGGCAATGTCCGTGATGAACAGTGGCATCGGCATGCGACTCAGCTAGGTGCGGTGTTGGGGATTGATGGCCGGCTGTTTAAAGATCCCAAGCCGCTGATCGCCGCGCCGCCTGCCGGGTACACCCAGGAATTTCGCGACCCGTTTCTTTTTAAATATCAGGACAAAACCTATGTCTTGGTGGGCGGTCAGCGGACTGATCACACCGGCGCCATTTTGTTATATGAAAAACAGCCGGACAAGACTTGGCGTTTCGTGGCGCCGCTAGGGATCCCGGACGAGTTTTGCGGTTACATGGTTGAGTGCCCTAACATCGCTTTCATTAACGGTAAGGTCGTGTTGGTTTATTGTCCGCAAGGGTTGGATCAGGACTTTTTCGAATATGAAAATGTTTTTCCTAACATTGCGCTTGTGGCCGATAGTTTTGACCCGGAAACCGGCACGCTGACGCATCAGCGATTGCAGAATATTGACAAGGGATTCGATTTTTACGCAACGCGGCTGGCAAATACGGAAAAAGATGGCACACTCGCGATTTCATGGTTAGGTTTGCCGGACACGAGTTATCCGACTGATGACGATGGTTGGGAAGGTGTCTTGAGTTACGTGCGGAAGCTGGATCTCCGCGATGGGCATGTTTGTCTGGTGCCGCATCCAAACGTCGAGACATTGCGTGAGACTGCGGATGATAGCTTGCCGACCGTGACACAGGCGACCGACAACTGGTCAGTGGCAGACTTAACCGGTGCCTTCGAGCTCACGATGACGCTGGCGGCCGGGCAGAAGACAACGCTGCATATTCCTGACGGCGATCATGATCAGTTGCTGATTAACCTTGATTCCGATAGCGGTCAAGGCATGGTGCAGCGCGAGAACCGCAATAATGGTGGCAGTCTGCGGCAATTTGGCTTTCCAGCAGGTAAGACCGTGACGATTCGGTTGTTCATTGACGTTTCCGTTTTCGAGCTTTTCATTGACGACGGCTATCGCGTGGTTTCCGGCCGGTTTTTTGGCGATACCTGTCCCAGTGCCGTGCGCGTCACCCCGGCAGCTGTGGTCAGCGCGGTGCAGGCGTGGAATTTGCGGAAGGATAACGGCGGGTTGTGAGACCGGCGAATGCAGGATTAAAAGAAGTCATGTCCTTGCTCCAGTTATGTGGCCTTAATTGGTCATGTGGCTGGAGTTTTTGTTTGCCTCGGCGTGGTGTTTAGTGAGGACAGTCCTGCGCAAAGTACGCGGAAAATTTCCGGATAACAACTTGACATTCTCTGAAAGCGCTGTATACTCGTTTTATGAAATCGATTTCATGAAAAGGAGAGCAAGTCCATGGCGACGATTCGTGAAATTGCGACAGCGGCGGGGGTCGGCGTGACAACCGTGTCGCGATATTTAAATCATCATCCGTATATTTCCGCGGACAAGAAGGCGCGGATTGAAGCAGCGATTCAAACGCTAGGCTATACACCGAGTGCTGCAGCGACCTCGTTGAGGGCCCAGGCCACTGGCAATATCGGCGTTTTGGTCTCGCGGGTGACGAATCCGTTTTTCGCTGGGCTGTTCGATGCGATTGAGCGAGCGCTGCATGAGCAAGGGTATCAAGTGCTGATTTCGCAGACTTATGATGATCCGGATGCCGAGGAGCGGTTTTTGGATCAATTGAAAAGCCGGAAGCTGGATGGCATTATTTTGGCCTCGGTTGAAGCACCGGAGCGGGTTGCAGCCGTTGCCAAAGCTTTTCCCGGCCGTGTTGTGGTGGTGAATGCCGATGTGCAGATTCCACATGCGACTTCCTTGGTGCTGCCACATTATCAGGCAACGCGGGATGCACTCGACTACTTGTATGAAAAGGGCCATCGCCGGTTTGCTTATGTGACTGGCGGGGCCATTCAAAGTGCGCGGCACGGCCAGACGCGAACGCAGGCGTTCTTTGATTTTATGGCGGTACATAAGCTTGCAGTTGATCCGGCATTACTTTTCGATCAGGTGCATACCGCCGCAGAGGGCCAAGAGATTGGCAAGGAACTAGCCGCATTAGCACCAGTTAAGCGGCCTGACGCCATTTTTACCAACTCGGATGAAGTGGCAGTTGGCGTGCTGGACAGTTTACTGGCGGCTGATTTAAAGGTACCGGACGACATCGCGGTGATGGGCTATGATGACCAGCCATTTGCACCGTTCGCCCGTGTGCCGCTGACCACCGTCTATCAACCGGTGACCGAGATGGCGCAGGTTGCCACGGATATGTTGTTGCACGGACTTGGCCGCGGCGACCACAAAAAGGATCCGGCAACATTAGCGTTATCGTTAAAAATCAGGCAAAGCGCCTGAGTTTTATTTTTAGATAATATGGAATCGATACCACATTTTAATATCAATGCGTCAATTAGCAGGAGGAAACAGTCGTGACGAATCCAACCAGCCGCACCTGGTGGCAACAGGAGATCTTTTATCAAATTTATCCGGCGTCATTCAAAGACAGTAACGGCGATGGCATTGGCGACTTGCCCGGGATCATTGAAGAATTGCCGAAACTCAAGGAATTAGGCGTGACGGCGATTTGGTTGTCGCCAATTTATAAAAGTCCGATGGTGGACAACGGCTATGATATTTCGGATTATCAAGCCATCAATCCGCAGTTTGGCACCATGGCCGATTTTGACCGGCTCATGGCAACGGCCAAGACACTCGGCATTAAGATCGTGATGGATTTGGTTGTGAATCACACATCGGATCAGCACCCATGGTTCCAGGCGGCGTTGAAAGATCCAAACTCACCGTATCGGCAGTTTTATATTTTTCGCCAAGGCCACGACGGTCAGCCGCCGAATAATTGGCGCTCGAACTTCGGCGCCGGCTCGGCTTGGACCGCGGTGCCTGGTAAGCCGAACACATACTACCTGCACGTCTTTTCCCCGCAACAGCCAGATCTCAACTGGGAGAATCCCAAGCTGCGGCAAGCCATTTACCAGATGATCAATTGGTGGCTGGCAAAAGGCTTAGCCGGCTTCCGAATCGATGCCATCACGTTTATCAAAAAAGATCAGGACTTCGCGGCGTTGACCCCTGATGGCAGTGACGGTCTCGGCAAGGTGAAGCGTAAGGCAGAAAATCGCCCGGGTTTGGGTCGATTCCTCAAAGAATTAAATGCCGCGACTTTTGGCCCGGCCAATGCCGTTACCATCGGCGAGGCTTCCGGAGTGGCTTACGATCAGCTGGCTGATTTCATCGGTCCCAGCGGCTATTTTTCCATGATTTTTGATTTTCATTACGCCGATATCGATGTGGCTTCCGGTTCCGAATGGTTCAAGCAAACGGACTGGACGCCAAAAATGCTGGGTGATGCCATTACTAAAAGCCAGCTGGCGATTCAAAAGGTTGGCTGGGGCGCGAACTTTTTGGAAAATCACGACCAGCCGCGGAGCTTGAGCAAGTATATTAAGGATCCGGCTTATCGCAATGACATCGCGGCTAAAGCGTTGGCGTTGTTGTACTTCTGCTTGCGGGGATGTCCGTTCATTTATCAAGGGCAGGAATTAGGGATGGTCAATGCGACGCGAACCAGTATCGATCAGTTTGACGATCTGCCAACGCATGATAACTATCAGCGGGCGCTTGCAGAAGGCTATTCCCAAGCGGAGGCGCTGGCGTGTGTCAATCGGCGCTCGCGCGATAATGCGCGCACGCCGTATCCCTGGAACGATCAGGTTAATGGCGGCTTCAGCACCCATCAACCGTGGCTACCGATCGCCCAGCAGGCGCCTGGTGTGAACTGGCAGGATGAACACGCGGATCCGAACTCGGTCTGGCACTTTTACCAAAAGCTTTGCCGGTTGCGCAATGATTCGCCGTTGCAGGCGGATCTGATCGAAGGCGACTATGCCCCGATCAAGGTCGCAGACGACCATGTTATCGCTTATGCCCGCGGTCGGCATGTGCAGGTTTTTGTAAACTTAAGCGCACAAACAGCTAAGATCGACTTACAGGCCGGCCGGATCTGGCTTAATAACTACCCGGATACCGCACCAACGTTGCAACCTTACCAAGCGATTCTCATTGAGGTGAATTAAGATGGCAAAAAATTATGAACAAGAAGCAAAAGCAATTCTGAAGCTGGTTGGCGAGAACAACATTGATTCCGTGACCCACTGCCAAACCCGACTGCGCTTTGTGGTTAAGGATCGCAAGGCAATTGACGACAAGGCATTGGAAAAATTGCCGGAAGTCAAAGGGGTGTTTTATGGCTCTGGCCAGTATCAGGTCATTATCGGCACCGGCGTTGTCAACGATGTGTATGCGGCGATTGCCAAGCTAGGTACGGTGAATGCCATTTATGGCAAGGATGACGCCGATACGACTGCGGCAGCAACGGGTGAGCACAAAACGCTCGTGCAACGCTTGATGGCGATGTTGTCCGGTATTTTCATTCCGATTATTCCAGTCATTGCTGCAACGGGTCTATTTTTAGGACTGAAAAGTGCCGCCACGAACGCTCAAGTCTTGAAACTTTTCGGTGCGGTTCCCAGTGATATTCCCGCGAGTTTAACCTCGGTGATTTCCGTTTTGACCGACACGGTTTTCGCTTTCCTGCCGGCGCTGATCGTCTGGTCAACATTTCGGTATTTTAAAGGGACCCCGATTATCGGGATCGTCATCGGCTTGATGCTGGTGTCGCCGATTTTACCGAATGCCTATTCGGTGGCGGATGGCAGTGCCAAGGCGATTATGCTGTTTGGCTGGTTGCCGGTTGAAGGTAGTCAGGGATCGGTGTTAACCGCACTGGTGGCTGGCTTTATCGGGGCAAAATTGGAACTCTTTTTCCGGCGGCACATGCCCAATGTGTTGGAACAGATTCTGACGCCTTTTCTCACCATGTTGGTCACGTTCGCCATTATGATACTGGGTGTCGGCCCCATTGTCCATGCGATTGAAAGCGGGATGCTGGTCGGCGTTGAAGCGGTGATCCATCTGCCATTTGGGATTGGCGGCTTCCTGATTGGGGCGGCATATCCGCTGATGGTCCTGATTGGGATTCACCAGACCATGATTGCTATCGAGACGTCATTACTGGCTTCAACTGGCCTGAACCCGTTGATCACGCTGGAAGCCATGTATGGATTCGCGAACTTAGGCGTGGCGCTTGCTATTTTCCTGCGGGCTCGTTCCAATAAGGCAAAAGCCACGTCAATGGGCGCGTTCACGTCGCAGCTATTTCGGCGTTTCGGAACCGACGTTGTTCGGGGTGTTAATCCGCTACAACTTCCGGCCACTGATTGTCACGGTGCTGACGTCCGGGCTCGGGGCGGCCATTCTCAGCATGCTCAACGTCGCGGCCAACTCATACGGACTTGCGGTGGTGCCGTCTTACTTGATGTATATCTATAACGGTCACGCATTGTTATGGTACACGGTGGTGTCGCTGGGGACAGTGGTGGTTGCCTTCGTTGCCACCAACGCATTCGCAATCCCTAAAGAAGTTTTGAAGCCTGACGAAAATGTCGAGACGGCTAACGCCTTGATTTCTTCCACCGTCAGCGACGACAAAGTCTACGCACCGGTCAGCGGTGAAACCATGGCTTTGACCAAGGTCAGCGATCCGGTTTTCGCTTCCGGCATGATGGGTGACGGACTGGCGATCCAACCGGCAGAAAAAGGCGTCAACAATGTCTACGCTCCTCAAACCGGTACGTTATCTGTGGTTGCCGATACCGGCCATGCATATGGCATGACGACCGATGACGGGATGGAAATTCTGGTCCATCTAGGTATCGACACCGTTAACTTGAAAGGCGCGCCGTTCACCGTGGCGGTCAAAGCCGGCCAGCATGTCAACAAAGGCGATTTACTCGGCACCTTTGACCAGGCGGCAATCAAAAAAGCCGGCCTTGATCCAACCACCATCGTGCTGATCACGAACAGTAAATCCTACGCCCGTATCGAGCAGGTTGCCGATACAGCGGTTCAAGCCGGCGCGGATCTTCTCGCGGTACAGCGGGAAGATGTGAAGGTTGAATCGGTTTCGCCGGCTTCGTTGTAAGAAAAATTGCATTGAAATAAGCCTTAATGCTACCTTGGGTTTTGGATGCCTGATAAGGTAGGGTTAAGGCTTTTTATGATGTTTTTGATATTCTGAAAGGTCCAGTGCTATCCTTATAAAACCCAACACATCCCGCATTTTGTCCAATGGCGTAAGCAAACGCGTGTGATATAATCGACCAATATTTCAATCTGATATTCGGAGGAAGTTATGCGTAACATTGGTAAACTAGTTGCTTTGGACTGGAAACGGATTGTGAAAAGTCCGTTCGCTTTTCTACTGATCGCTGCACTGGTCATCATTCCCAGCCTTTATTGCTGGTTTAACGTTTGGGCGTTGTGGGATCCTTACAGCAATACCCAGGATCTGACGGTAGCGGTGTACTCGGCCGATCAGGCGGCGACTTTTCGCGATCAGAAAGTTGCGGTCGGGGACGAGCTGATGGATCAGCTGAAGCACAATAAACAGCTTGGCTGGCGGTTTGTGGATTCTAAGAAGGCTGTCCAAGAAGGCGTCAAAAGCGGCAAGTATTACGCCGGTGTCGTGGTGCCGAAGCATTTTTCCACTGATCTGCTGAGCTTTGTTAACGGGAAGATCCATAAGCCTAAGCTGGATTATTATGTAAACGAGAAAATCAATGCGATTGCCCCGAAAATTACCAGCACCGGCGCAAGCACGCTGCAAAACACCATCTCGGATGAATTCGTTGCAACCGTCGCCAAAACGCTGGTCAAGACGTTTAATAAAGCCGGCATCAAACTGGATCAAAACCTGCCGATGATTCGGCGATTCGCCAGTCTGGTCACGAATACCAATGATCAGTTGCCGACCATCGAAAAGTACTTAGCCGAAGTAGATGACTTGCAAGGAAAAATGCCGGCAATTCAGGCGAAGTTACAGACGGCAAATGAAATCGCCGGATATCTGCCGGAAGTTAATCAAATGGCGCAGAAGCTAACCGCTGCGAACGGCTACCTGCCGATGGTGCAAGATGCCGGTGAACTGGCAACTGCGGTGAAAGGCAAGTTGCCGGAAGTTCAGCAAGCCGGCGCCCAGCTGAACACGGTGGTCACCAATTTTGACCAACTGGAAAGCGGCGTCAGTCAAGCGGTGAAGGTAACCGATCAGGGCATCACGGTAATTAATCAGGTTGACGGCACCTTACCAGCGCTGACGGATTTCGGCCAAAAAGCGCAGGCGGCAGTGGGAAGCACGAAAGATGAGGTGCTGCCGAAAATCAGTACCGCTCTGGATGTCGTGCAAAATGCCACCGATGCCGGCTTGACGCTGATTGTGGCAGCCAACACCAGCCTGAGTGCGGATTTAACGACCTTACAGACTCAGCTTCAGCAACTTGACAATAGTCAGGATACGGCCGCCGTCAAGCAGGCCATGGTCGAGCGGCTGACGGCTCTTGCAAAGCGGCAAGGCAAGGTGGCAGACAATGCCACCAGTTTGGCCGAAATGCTTGAACGGGTGCAGGCCAGCCTTAACAAACTTACCAGTCAAGACGACCAGGTCTTGGCCGGTGCCATTGCTCAACTAAAAGAAGTCGCGGCAACGGCAACCGCGGTGAAGGATGGTGCCGAAGCGCTTGCCAAGGACGTGCCTAATCTGAGTACCAGTGAGATCCAGGCACGCTTGGGAGCGCTAGCCAAAACGGCTGACCAGTTTGCCGCCGCCGCCAATGCGCTCAAAGCACTTGATATCGGCACCAGTGTCAAACAAGTGTTAAACGACTTTAAAGCCGCACTTGAGGATGCCAGCACCACGCTAGCCACCATCAACAATCAGATCCTGCCAGAACTGCCATCGCTTCTCAACGGCACCAAGGATTTGCTCACGCAGGCGCATAGCTTTTTGGTCAAGGCTCAGCAACAATTACCGGCGCTGAAGCAGGAATTAACCGACGCCAATACGTTACTGAATGGCCACATGAACCTGATCACGAGTGGCGTGACGACCGTTGCTGATTTGTATCAAAATGATTTTCCTAGCCTTAAAGCCAAATTGACCAAGGCAACCGACTTTATTAACCAGGATCTGCCGGGCATTGAAAAGGATCTGACCAACACCTTGGCGCTGGCAAACGAAAAAATGCCGCAGCTGCAGAGTGGACTGGACGAGGCGCATACTTTCATCAAAAACGACTGGCCGACACTAAAAGATGCCATTCAAAAAGGCGCCGCCGCCATCAAAAAAGGTGAAAAGTCGGTTGACCTGTCGCAACTGATCAAGCTTTTGCGCCGGGATGCGACGAAAGAGGCCGGATTCCTAGCTAAACCGGTCGAACTCAAGCAACAAAGCTTCTACGCGATTCCGACGTATGGTTCGCAAAGTGCGCCGTTCTATCTGGCCTTGTGTATCTGGGTTGGAGCATTGTTACTCGGGGCGATTTTAATCACCGAATACCAGTTACCGCCAGAGCTCAGTGACGCCACGGTCAAACAAATGTACGTTGCGCGCTGGCTGACGTTTGTCGGGCTGGGGATGTTGCAAGGCCTCATTGCGGCACTGGGTAATCTTTTCCTGATTGGCACTTACGTCGTCGACAAGCCGCTTTACTTGCTATTTTCCATGATGCTAAGCGTGGTCTTCGTTTCGATTCTCTACATGTTGATCTCGCTATTCGGCAACATCGGAAAGGGCATCGGCATCATCATTCTGGTCCTTTCCATTTCCGGGGCCGGAGGGAACTTCCCAGTCGTGCTTTCTGGCAAATTCTTCCAGATGATCAACCCGTGGCTGCCATTCACTTACGCCGTCAACCTCTTACGGGAAACGGTGGGCGGCATCTACTGGCCGAATCTTTGGCTTGATCTCGCCGTTCTGGCCGCGTTCGGCGTTAGCTTCTTCTTATTGGGTCTCTTCTTGAAGGGACCGATTCACCCTTGGATTGAGAAAATGCACACTATTACTCGACGGTCGAAGATTATTGAATGATGTTGAGGCACTGGAGATAACTGCTGCAAGAAATTAGGTCGTTCGGTAACCGACAAAAGGCAACCTGACTGGCGATTTGCTGGTGAGGTTGTTTTTTACATAGATGCCGGTCATAGTTCTGTCAGGTTACGGTTAATTGCGTCAACGAAGGCCAATCGACATGGGTACAGCAGTCCAAAATTTTAGCGATTGAAGCAAAATAAAATGGTGAACTTCAGCTTGTACGCCGAGGTTCACCATTTGATGTGATTTCTATGCCGATTTTTCAGGTGATTTCTCTTTTCCACTCGTCACCGTCACGATGAAGGTGGATTCATCTTTTTGATAAAGCCGGTGGATGTTTTGCAGCAGGAGCATGATCCATGACATGGCCAGCGCGAAGGCGATCATCTCGAACGCGGTCAGCGACAGATAGTGCACGAATTGGAACAGGATGGCGGCTAAGACGATGATACCGCCGATGGTGTAGCTGGTGCTGAGAAATTCGCGCGAAACGCCCGGCAGCAGCCAGCGCACGGCGATGATCATGCCGATCAGGAAGTAGTTCAGGAACCACGCGCTTTGGGTGTGCAGAACATGCAGGATACCGCGATTATTCGGGAACAGCCCGACACCCAGCAAGGCGATGGCAGCGACAGTCAGTAAGATGCGGAGCGTGATTAGCCGCCAGTCGGTTTTGCGATGCGCCATGAGCGGAACGAATAAGTAGTCCACCAAGGCGATCCACAGCAAGGCCGACACCGCGATAGTCAGGTTAAACTGCCACGCGTTCAGGGCTTTACTGGTGCCTAAAAAGCTGACATTGTGCTGCCACCACTGGCGCGAACTGTTGGTCACAATCGCGCCCACCACGCCGCCGACAAACGTTGATAGAAACAGCGTGGTGATAAACGACGTCGAAATCGACAACGCCGAATAAATCATCAGGTAGTTCACAATACTGATAAAAATAAGGAACAGCCCAGTCGCCGTGTAAATATCAAAACTGACGCCTTCAAACATATAGCCAATCGCCCAGAAAAACACCGACGCCACGAATGCTAGAATAATCGCAAATGACAGCAGCAACGTCGGGAAAATCCGCCAATACCGCCGTCGATGATCACGCCCATGAATCTGCCGGTGATTGCGAATATATGTCACCGCAAACGTGCCCATGCCACTCAACTCGCCAAGGACAATCACCATCTGCGCAATCGAATTCTTGCCCGTCATCGGCACTTGCAAGATGTTAAAGTAGAAGAAATACGCCAGAAAAACGATCCCCGCCAGAACAGTAGGAATCAGAAAGAACCGCAGCGAAATCGTCTGCGTCCCCGTATCCGCCCGCTTCGGCCGAATCACCGCTTCCTTATCTTTTAACGTCACCTCGACTTGTTCGCCATCTTTAATATCCAAATCGTCCATGATAGCGTCAGGAATGACGACGTGATGTGTTTGTTTGGTCAATTTTTTCTGCTCCCCAAAGATTCTTAATGTTACTTCTATACAGAACCTAACTGTAGCACATCCAGCGCGAAGGGGAAAAGGCAACTTACCTGTCGTCGGCAAGTTGATCTGGACATTTTCGTTCACACAAGTTGTCAAGAACCGTTTCGTTAACCTCGCAATTTAATGGGATTCCGTTTAAAATCTAATTATGCCGGCACACAGGGGCAAAATGGAAAGTCAGCAGGCAACAGTGGCCAATTTTTCTGGCTGGAAAAATGTGTGCCCGATACTTTTGCAAAGGAGCTATGCTATGGCGCAAATTGATGCGATTAACCAGGTAATCAATCTCGTCAGCCTAGTCGTTTTGTTATTTGCTATCGTCAAGACATACCGGCAAGTCCGCTCACTAAACCTACTGGACTACATCATCATGTACTTAAAATACCGGCAAACCATCTACGAAGAAATGCAAAAAAATCTGCAAATCCGCCAAAAGCAGCTACTCTCCATCGCCATCACGCTGCTCATCGCCACCTTTTGGGTCATCAGCAGCCTCCAACACCTATTGGCACAATGGAACTTCAGCAACCTCTTAAACGCCCTCACAACTCTCGGATTGCTAGGCCTTTTCCTATTCCAAACCTGGCAGACCAAACACCTCAACGAAGACAACCGCTACCTAACCTTCGCCAACCACTACCAACACCGCCACTTCGACGACGTCCTCCACATCTTCCAGAAAAAGTTAGACGAATGGATCCCACAAGACGACGCCGACCAACGCGAACGGCACAGATTCCACGAACTCCTGGAACGCGTCAAGGCAGAAGCCGAACACAACCGCCGCGCTGCCATGTTCAGCGACGATCTATACGCGCTATTCGACGACAAGCTGCTCCTGCACGACGGTAGCGAACCGTTAACCTTCCGCGAAAAAGGGATTTTGAGCTACTATGTCGGGTACTGGGACGCTGGGCCGTATAATGATTACACCCTTGGCATGTTGGAAGACATGGATGAGCGCGAGCGACGGATTGCGTCGCGGGTGGTGAATGTTTCGATGGGGCTGATGGCTGCTGGGTTGATTTGGGTGGCGGTTAGGCAGGTTGTGGGGTGAAGAACAATATTTATCGATATGCCGATATCTCTCTACATTCGCATGCCATCCAGAGTGTATGTTAGGACATTATTTTCTGCATAGTCCCCGCCACTCATGTAATAACCGTTATTAGTGATCTTACCGATAGTTATTACGTTGCAGGACGCCTCTAATACTGATATGAAATGAACTATGTTTCCAGCTGCTGTTCTCGGTTTTTACCAGATCCTGCTAGACTTTTCGTTAGTGGCGTCTTGAATTCTTTTTGTCGCAATGCGTAGAAACTTTTCATTTTTATCAACTCCGTACGCACGAAAACCAAGCCTCTTTGCAGCGACGATTGTTGTGCCAGATCCGACAAATGGATCTAAAATATGAGCCGTTGGAGATGCTGAAGCCATCAGTATTCTTTCCATAAGTGCCAAGGGCTTTTGTGTCGGATGTCGACCAAATCTCTTTTCGTTAAGTCCTATAGTCGGTGTTGTCCATACATCCGTCATTTGTTTTCCTCCGTTTAGATAAAGCATCTTGTTGTAATTAAAGTAATGTTGTCCCTGATCTTTTTTAACCCACAAGATTGTTTCAGTAGAATGTGTAAACATCCTATGGCTTAAATTAGGAGAAGGGTTCATTTTCTGCCAAGTAATATTGTTTAGAATTTTAAAATCAAACTTCGATAACATGGCTCCAATAAGGTATATGCTATGCATTGTCCCAAAGAGCCACATTGTTGCGTTGGGACTCATAACGCGACTGGCCTCCTTCAAAAATCGAAAATAAAACTCTTCAGGTTTAAAACCGATCGCCTTATCCCATTCCCCCTTATCAACACTGACTATCCTGCCTCCTCTGTTAGAAATTCCTCCATTACTTAAAAAGTAGGGAGGATCTGCAACGATTAAGTCAATAGAACTTGAATCTACTCGTTCTAGAAAGTGAAAAGAGTCTTCTTGAAATAATGCCGAAAAATCATCACTGAAAAAGAGCATCGGACAAATTCATCCACCTTTCTGTTTGAGGCCTTTGTAAAGAGATTACGCCAACAATTTGCGCACAGCGTATCTTATCCCTGAATTATTCACAAAATTAAGTTTTTCCTCAGGAACATGGAAAAGCCCAAAAAAGGTTCGTTATTTTAGGCACGCGCTTATTTTCACACAGGTTTCATTGTTTTAGGGGACGCAAAGACAATCGGAACTGAGGCAAGGGGCTTTGTCGCCAAGAGTTTTGAGGCGTCTGAGGGCTTTTAAACGTACGATAAAATAAAATCCGCGACTCGTGCAGGCTTCGCTTCATAAAAAGCGGGCATTGTAAAGCCTGAATCGCCACGGATGACCATCTCAACGACGATCTAACGTTTCAAGATGGTCAAACGTTCGCTGGATAAACTGGTTGGCATCTTTGCCAGTGTATGTATTACCCGGCTACACCCAAGAATCCAGTAACAAACTACCTGTATCCTCAAAGACAACCTGTGGATGATAATCCTTGGCCCGAGCATCGTGGCGGTAGCCGGCAATGTTAAGCAAGATCTTTTGAAAACAAATATCCTCATAACTGGCGGTGTAAAATTTGCGCTGAACGACAAAATGGACTGTCTTTCGAGGCAATTGCTCAAAATGAAGTTGATGGCAAAACTCGGCCACCGGGGATAGGCCGGCATTATTGGTGAGTTGGCCACCATCACAGAAAACTTCTCAGCAATTGATTGCGATTATGATGAGGCTATGATATGATGACCGGGATTCCGTTTTTACCAACACTGAAAAAAGGAGTGACGGACAAGTGACCATCGCAGAATTACTTGAAGAAAACGGGACGAGTGTTCGCATGCTTGCACGCCATTCACACATCGCATATTCAACTTTATACGATGCATTTAAGAAGCCGTACGAGCACTGGACTTTGAAAGTCTTTCAAGCAACGGCAAAAGAACTGGGGTTAAGTATGGACAAACTTGCAGTTAAGCTTTCTAAATTGGAACAGCCACTGACTCCGTTTATCAAGTGGGTTGGAGGGAAAAGGCAACTTATTGGTGAGATCGATAGATTCTTACCAAAGTCGTATAAGACATATTTTGAACCGTTTCTCGGGGGGGGAGCTCTTTTCCTGCACCTTACCCCTCATGAAGCAGTCGTTAATGACTTAAACACAGAACTTATTAATACATGGCAAGTCGTGAAGGATGCCCCTACCAAGCTCATGGAATTACTAACAGTCCATCAGCAAAACAATTCAAAAGATTACTATTTAAACATTCGGAGGATGGACAGAGATGGACGCATAACAGGCCTAACCCCAGCTCAACGAGCTGCTAGATTTATTTACTTGAACAAGACCGGTTTTAATGGTCTTTGGCGCGTTAATTCTCATGGCCAAAATAACGTTCCGTATGGTCGCTATAAAGCACCGCTTGTTGCGGACGAGCGGATTTTTGCTGTATCCCAATATTTGAACAGAAACTCTGTCTCCTTGCTCAACACAGACTTTACGGACGCCGTTGCAACAGCATCTGAAGGAGACTTTGTATATTTTGATCCACCATATATTCCATCTACAGCTACAGCGGCTTTTACCAGCTATACGAGTTCAGGGTTTGGTTTAGAACAACAACAAAAACTTCGCGACACTTTTCAAAGACTGACAGGTCGCGGAGTTTTGGCAATGCTTTCTAATTCTGACACTCGTCTCACTAGAGAATTGTATGCAGACATTCCCGAAATCCATATTCATCAAGTTAGAGCCAATAGGGCAATTAACAGTGATGCTACAAAGCGAGGAAGGGTAAATGAGTTGATCATTACAAATTATTAATTAAAAGGGTATAACAAACATTAAATGTCTAACTGTATGAGTTGATAATGTTGCGTATGAATGAACGTAACAGGGATACTACTGATCTTGAACGACGCAATAAAGTTTTGTTGGAAACCTCATACTTTTTTGTTTTGGTATTCCATAGACCGCCTGAATCTGCAATTGCCTGAGCAACTCTCTCGTAAATAGAGCCGGGTAAACGGCTATCATTGGTAAAAATAGACTCATGATTGTGCAGTTCATTCAGAGCAGCTCGAAAAGGTTTGTGCTGAAGAAGCAACTTTATGATTCTTTCTTGACCTTGATCGGTGTCAATATTTTTGTAGACAAAACGGCCTTCTTCTGTGATTGAGTAGTATCCCGAGTTGCCATTGGTTGTGTATTTGGCTAAACCAAAATAGTGTAGAAGATTGCCATAATAGGCACCTTGTCTGTTTGCATATCCATTGCTTCCCAAAGATTCAGCAATTTCTAAAGTGGTCATTCCTTCACCATTTGGTCCGTCTCCACTTTCCGCGTCATTCAAAAATGCCAGAGTACTAATGAATTGCTGGTAGGAATCGGCTTGAGGAAAGGGAATGTCTGGCTCAGGGATCGGTTCAACGTTCTCCATCCATTCGTAAATATCTTCTAAGGTAATGTGAGTGTTATTTTTAAAATAAAACGCTGCTTGACCGATACGCTGAATGGAAGAATAGTTGCCGGGATCTGAAAAATTGTACTTAACAAAGTAATATTTAGTTCCAAGAATAACAAGAAATGTTGGAATGATATCCTTTGAAACGCCTCGATTATGACGAAGAACATAATATGGGTAGAATAATTGACGAACTAAGAAGTCAACTTCAGGAACCTTTTTTGCCTCTAAAATTACAATGCTATTTTTGTTTTCAAAAGTTGCATCAATTTCCATCTGTGCGCTTGCTACGGTAATATTTACAGGGGTTTCAGTTCCGACGGAAAACGACATTGGGCCTGTACCCATACGCCCATGAAGAACTGGCATTAATGAATTTTCGTCAGTGATATTAAATGCTTGATCAAGCATACGGCTTGTAAAAGCGATGTCAACTGCGGTGCTTTCTGAGTTGACATTATCAGGGGTCACCGTTTGAATACCACTAGGGAAGGAGATTTCAACAGGGCTTTGATTCTTGTCAAATTCGAGAGGTGCATACGCGTTGAATCGTCCAAGGGCATACGTGTATTCTCCCTTCAAATGCCCCAGCGGTAAGATATTAATATAATCTTTCATTGAAAGTGCTTCTTGTTTGAATACGTCTGGCAGCTGAGCTGTTCGATCAAACTTAGTCAAATTTCGGACATCTGGGCCTGACAAGCTGTGACTAACATCGCTCAACGCGCCAGCGGTAACCCGATACAACCCCGTTTTATCAATAGAGCGAAGAATTTTGTCACGGTGTTGCTTAAAAAATAAATTCCAAACGTCATTTTTGGTGCTATCTAATCTAGGCATAACTATTTCTCCTATCTTGTTAACATTAATAAACTTACCATATATTGCTAGAAACTTTAAATGATCAGGTATGGGGGACGGCTTCTGAAGCCAATATGCTGAAAATCGAACAACTAGAGACCGACGCATTGTTGGAAGAGGGGGGATTCAGTCGGTATTTGGCAGTGATCCTGACTTGCATAGTGACTCGATAACAGAAATAAGTGCGATAGCAGCGTTAGACAAAAATTTTTTTCATTCAAGTCTAACGTCGAAGCGCACGGAGCACATCATCTCCAGTAGAAATTGGTCCTCCACCAGTAGCAATAAAAGTCCTTCCATCGTCAGCCACAGCAAGATCTGTTTCCCCAACTCCTGGGACTACAACGTGCATCATGTTTACATGATCTAATTTCTTGCTCAGGAAAGGTCTAAATGTCGTATCCTCAAATACGGTTACGGATGCCGTATCATTGTACACTCTCAAAGCCGATGATAGTTGAGTGGCTTGTCCTTCGGAGAGCAATTTTCCGGCATACGTTTCAGACGATATGTTTGACACTATCATATTTAAGTCCGAAGTACTTTCAAGGTTCGATCTAATCTGTTGATTTTTAATAGCCTCATTGGCTAGCTTTTGCTCATATCTCCTTGAAGCTGCTCTTGCCCTGGCGACCTTCTCTTGATGAACGGCTTTCCTGTTATGAAGTGACCCCTGTCAACCTCATCTTTATAAGATTTTCGATATTGTCGTTGGCACTAACAAGCTCCAGAATTCCGTTGTCTCTCGACATTTAACCACTCTGTTATACGGGGATTGGCTACCCCAGGTTAATGGTCCTGTCGAAGGCTTTAGAATCTATAGTCGTGGATCACAAACTCTTTGTCTCTAGATATGGCCATACCCAGGGCGAGCCTGTGCCAAAATAGAAAGCTCGTAAATAGCCAGAGCGTTGAATTCTGACGCTTGTTGCTACCAGCGACAATATCGTGACGCTTTAGTCCTTGATACTTCTTGCTGTCATCTTTGTTGTTTGAAGCTTCGGGCTCAACTGCGCTTTGGTGATCAGTAGTTGATATTGCCAGTTTCCATGCCCCAGATAAATCCAGCGAGTTCTTGGGCGACTGCGGCGATTGCCACGTTATATGATTTTCCTTGAGTAAGCATCCGCGTGAATTTGCGATGAAGATGAGCGCCTGCCTTATCGGCATAGCTAATAACGGCTGATTCTTGTCCTGCTTGGCGTGCTTTTAGGGCTCTTGATTTGTACCCAATTCTGCCCTTGACCAATCCCTGTGTGGCTTCAATGATGGTTGTGCGGACGATACTGTTACCTTGCTTCGAAATCCCCCCTTTGATGGTATGATCGCCGCTTGAATGTTCTGACGGATTTAGCCCAACATAAGACATAAACGCTTTAGCTGTTTTGAAACGTTTGAAGTCCGCAATCTCGATGTGGATGGTCATGGCGGTTGTGGTTTTAAATCCCTTCATACTTGTCAACGCGTGAATGGGCTTGGTGTAACGTTCACTGTTCGCAAACGTCTCGATGGTCTGGTCGTAGCGGGCAATCTTTTCCTCTAATTCAGATTTCTGCAGCGTCATTTCGTCAAGCACTGATCGTAATACTGGAGATAATGGGACTTTCTTTAGCCAATCCATATAGGCCAGCGTCCACTTGGATGCTGAGCACTTCAATCCTTGACGGAGAAGGAACATGCCGATTTACTGTTTCACTCTAATGAGATCCTTCTTCATCATTTTACGTAGTCTAATGAATTCTTTGACATCGTTATCCGCTTCATCAGGAACATAAACGGCACAATACGTATTAGCCGCAAGATTCTTGGCAATCATCCGCGCGTCCATTGAATCATTTTTGACCATTTTGTTCTTAGCAGAACTAAACATCGTTGTCGGTGCCAGAATGATACAGTCAATGCCTAAGTTTTTGAGTGAACGATAGAGTGAATATCCTAAAATACCAGCCTCATACCCGGTCACGAATTTTGTGTCTGGATCCAATTCTTCAGCTAATCCAGTAATAAATTTTTCGACTAATTTTGGCTCTGAAGCGCACTGGGTCTCAGCTAAGAGCGCATCCGTTGCTTTGTCTAACGCGCATAGATTGTAAGTGGCTTTATGGACATCCATCCCGACGTAAACTATACTTTCCATGTGAGTGACCTCCTATTGTCATGGGGTAATGATTGTATGGTTCGTTTTAACACAACACCATTATCAGTCTAAATCCCCGAGTCGACAATCTAGGGGGTCACTTCATATTATCTATACGCAGGATCTTTAATAAGCCGAATGACATTTTTTGCATATTTTGTTAAAAAATATGCTACCAATAGAAAGATTGCCCAGCCAGAGAGCAAGAAAGTTAGCAACATTGAGCCATGCTATTATTGGGTCTTCACCCGCAAATAAGGACCAAGGAATTGCAAAGTAGACAGTGAACGCAATAAGTAGTGGCTGCTGAACTAGCCTGCCATTTTAACCTCAGATCCCATCATTTGGTACAAAATATTGACTGTTTCGCGGCCATCATGAACGCAAATTAAAATTGGTACACCAAGAAGATCCAGTAGTAGATCAAGATTGGCATCCACTAAGGCAAAATCGATGGTGACAGCGATGCTTTCAATGCGTTTTGCCCTTACCAAACTAAGCCCCTCTTGAAACTTCAAATGCGAAATGTGCCGTTCGATAGCGCCGCGGCGATTCTCAGCTTCAATCATGGCTTTCTTTTTAGCGGGATCAAGATGTTTTGGTGGACGCCCTGGTTTTGACCCTAGCATTTCAATGCCGTGTTCCTTGCAATAAGCACGATTAGCCATCGTGCGGTAGATTTTGTCTACCAAGACGCGCTCGGGGAAGGTTCCATAAATATCCCAGTGGTGGTCAATGGCGGCTTTTAAGTCTTTGCTTTCGTTGAAGTTGTTGAAATCGAACTTCTCAAGTTCCAGAATACCGCCTGTCATAGACAAATCGATTTTGGGGCCGAACTCGGTTGGGTTCTTGGCCTTTTCCGTTTAATCGGTCGAATGAGCGGTTGGTCGAGACTGACAATTCGGTCTTCGGCATGATGGGTCTGATTTTCAAACATGTAGCGTTGTTGGACGTAAACCTTTTGGATCGTTTCAAGCCGCTGGGTCTGCCAATCGGTTAACGTGCCGCCTTGTGCGAGGAGTTCTTCGACATAGCGCAGATCGCGTTTTACGTACTGCAGCTGGTGCTGGATGATGGTCCGGCGATGCTTGCGCTGCTGCTTGAGATGACGCGAATAGTTGGTCCATTCTTTCTGGGCGTTTCGCTTATAAGTCCGCGGTGGTGCGACCCTTAATTGCTTTCGCATATCGTCGATCATTGCTTCAAGATTGAGCCGGCTTTGATTGAGAAAATGCGTGTCCTGGGGAAACTTGATGTTCACTGGAACTGCCGTCGCATCAATAATCAACTCACTGACATCGACGCCATGTGCGACCAGTCGTTCCCGAATATGATCTGTCGAAACTTGCCGAAGCAGTTCCGATATTGGCGCGATTCGGTGGCGAAACTTGGTTAAGGTGGACGGCTCGAATGGACGTTTCGCCTCATAAGTATCAATACCGACAAAGTGCTGGAGCGCTGGTGTATCACGAATCATTTCAACTAGTTGCACATCTGACCAGCCGCACTTTTGTTTGATCATTTGTGCGCCGTATAAGAGTCGGAATGGTTTAGCCGCGCGCCCCAATTTGGAAGGGAAGGCCGACTGATACACCTCCTCCATTTCAGCCCAAGGAATGGTTTCCGCCAAACGGACCCAACGATTGTTAGGGCTGAGAGGCGTGCCTAGTGCCTCTCCCAGTGATTCAAATGAACGTTGAACGGTCTTTTTACGATAAACCATGTGACTTCTCCTATCATTGTTGGCTAAACTGCAAGCGCCATGGCCGGTGTCATGCGGTTTTCAGACATTTATGCCTGTGTTTACTGAAACTTGAAAGCTCCAAATTGCCTTAACTGCCTGACCTTTTCAGGTTGTTTCGGGATTTTTTATCCTAATGTCGGATTTCCAAGAAAATCAACCAGGTTCTTGGGTAAAAAAAGTGAAGAAGCGGTCAATAACGTTATTTATGGCTTTTTCAGAAACGTCAATTAGGTCACGTCCTAATTTTGCCAAAGCCTCGATCAACCAAATAATGGCTTGGGCAACCGCAATATCCGGCAAGGCTTTGTTCATCGTGAAAAAGAGATCTCCCAGCGTGCGTTCGTCTTCGTTTTGACGTTGTCGCCAAGCCAGTAAATCATAACTGGTCATGACCATCGCTAAATGGCCGCAGAGCCCGTCATAGTTTTGAATCTGTGACCGATCTAAACGCAGATATTGTTTGGCCACTTTGAAGTAACCTTCGATCTGCCAACGCCGACCGTAAAGTTGCACAATTTCATCCGGTGTCAAACTGGTATCTGTGGTAGCTAAGACTAAGTAATTGCCATTGTGCTTACGATTGGTGACGTAAACCAGTTTCAAGGGGAATTCCCGAGTGTGCTGATCAGTCTCGACATGCGCCTGAACAATCACGCTATACAAATAATGGTCCCGCTGCCGACGATGCGCATGACGCAACCGGTCATAAAGGCTTTTGACAGTCTCATGTCGGTGACGATACTGGTAGTAAACTTTCTTGGATCGTTTGATCATGCCAATACCCGTTAAACCAAGTTTGGACAATCGCCAGAACATGAGCGGTGAGCTAAACCAACTGTCAAACAGCACATACTTGGCCTCCACGCCAACTTTCAGTGCTTGGTGAACCAACGCTACGGCAACATCGGTCATCTTTTGTTGCGCTTGATAGCGCCGCTTCCCGGCGATAGAACGCTGATCATGGGTTTTGGCTTGAGCGCCAATTCGCTGTTTCTTGTTTTTGCTGGACATCAAAGCGAAGTTAACAGGAAACAGCATATTGCCATCGCTCCATGCCAAAGTTAGTGATCGAAAACCGTTAAGATAGCAGTGTTTGTCATGATCAAACACCCAAGCCAACAGCTCGGTTTTGGTTGAGAAAATGTGAGAAAACAGCGTGTCATCAAGAATGAAAGCAAAGCGACGACGATGATCGACAAATGGTTTCAGGTACTTGATGAGTGCTTTTGCCAGTAAACAGACCAATCGTTGCCAGTTGATCCGTGCATCATTCAGCACGTTGCGGGCATTGCGACTGTTAAAAACAGACGTTTCTGGTGCCCGATAAAGCGAACGGCCCAAAAACTTAACCTTAATGAGCCACTCAACAATCTCCTTGAACGAAACTTTGGTATGACGGTGATAGTTAACCATCCGTGTCAGACCAGAAAAGTGACAAATCGCAAGAAAATCACAAATTGTATTTTGAAGGCTCATTTTATCCCGATTATGTTCTATAATACTCACAGCGCAAGGTCTCCTTTGTATCTTGGTTTAGACGCCTAGAGTATACAACGTGAGGGATCCTTGCGTTTATTTTTTGGCTAAAAAAGCTTACAGCAACAGGACTTTGAGACTTAAATCAGCTTTCAAGTTTCAGCTTATTAACAATAAATCGTGAAGTTATACACAGTTTTGCATGAAGATATTGACTATTAAATTAAAGCTGATATTCTAAAGTTAATTTTAAAGCTGATTGTGAGGTTGGGATTTTGGCGAAGAATAATAAAAAAAGTCCACACAGTATTTCTATTCGACTGCATACCAACGAGATTGAAAATTACGAGGAGGTGTTGAGGAGAGCATACAGAGAGGGAGGGAGTAGTCCTGCCCAGGTAAGTGTGATTGATAGAAAATATGGTCAGGGCGTGGCATTCTTCTTGACCGATCAACCAAGCCATCCGGAATGGGCAAACGACTTTGAAACGTTTATTGCGAGTAAAAACAAAATACCCGAGAACAGATATTCCAAAGCAGTAATTGTATTGAAAGTAACATCCCGAAAAGGCCAAACTAGATTTATGAGTATTGCTTTTGGGTACGGAGAATCACTACTAGACAGTTCTAAATATGAGAGTGACTTCGGTCGAAATATTGCAGCACAAAAGGTTCCAGATTCTAGGGTTTTATCAGCGGGAACTCTGCAGATCTCTGATGCCATTATCCAAATGGAAAAACAATATATGGGTACAAAGAATAGCGGGATGCGCCAATTAGTCACTTCACAGTCAGAGTTTCCAAGCAGTATTTCAGGAACGTGGCGTAATGGCGAGGTTGAGACCAAGTTAGAAGGACGAGGTTCGTTACTCAAAGCAAAAAGGTTGATGGATTTGTCGGAGCTCGTAAATGATCTAAAAATTTACTTAGAGGCATATCTTGATCCTTCCGGAATGGCAGAGTGGGCGACACGATTGACACAAATTACCTCTGGTGGATTGAAAGATAAGCTTGCTAGTATGCTTATGGAAAGATTGATCTCAGACGATCTTGAATATGGTGTAGCTTGGCCTGATTATAAATCAGTTGATGAGCTATCGACCGATTTGTTAAAAAATATTCCAGGTGATACACCAGTTAAACAGATTAAGTGGTACGTTCAACATCGAGTTGATGCTGATTCGAATTATGGCCCCTCTCAATTATTAAAAAAGATTCGACGTTCAAAGCTGAATGCTAGAGATGAAAATGGTGTAGTTGTGAGCGTGCCATTATACTCAAGTATTCTCGCTGAGTTAATTGATGGTGGGCATCGATATTTACTATTTAATGGTAGTTGGTATCAAGTAAAACAAGATTTTTACAATAGTTTAGAGGAGAAGCTTGAAAGTGTGCCGATATATGAGATGACTCTGCCCGCATTAGCATCTAAACACGATAATAAAGGAAAACTGTGTTATGAAAATGAAGGCGATTACAATATTAAACTTGCAAAAAGCATTGATGGTGGCAGGCTATTTGACAAGGTTAACTTTAAAAATAGTCAGGGCAACAGGTTCGCAGGTGTAGAAGAACCTGCAGACGTGATTACGCGTCGAAGAGAGTTATTCTTCGTAAAAAAAGGCGACTCATCGGCAGCACTAAGTCATTTGTTTCTTCAAGGATTAGTTTCCGCAAAATTACTTGCTAGGGACGGTACTGGTGAGTTTCGACATTTCGTTAACCATGTGCTGGGAGTTCATCCCGATGTGTTTTCAGACGACATAATGAATTCGGATGTGACCTTGGTTTTTGTAATTATACGAAAAAATACGAGATTACCTTTTTTCTCAATGGTCAGCTTCTCCGAAGTGTTAAATAGTCTTCGTGAGATGGGATACAAGGTGAAAATCGCATGGCCTCCAATTAAATCTCCAAAGTTTTGAGCGTTCCAATGGGATTTAACGTATGATAATACTGTGAGTGATTTAATCAGTTTTAAAAGCTTAACGTATTTTAATGTAACTCTTTAACCGACAAAATGGCATTTAAATTCGGTTACCTAGTGGCTGCTGAACTAACTGGCATTAAGCAACTTTCGAGACTTTGACACTTAGCCGTCTTCCGCTTCTGCGCCACCTTTGCCATGCCAATGCTTCCCCAAGCCGCCCCATGCTCAACGGACGCTTCACGAATCACGGACAGTTTGCGACCTTCCAGATTTGTAAAGGCTACAATCAAAGTATCATCCATACCAGCGGTGCTTTTCACCGTTCGATCCATTGTTCCCAAAAGTGTGCCAGCTTCAATCTTTTCGCCTGTTTTAACAGAATTGCCAAAGGGAGCACCTTTTAGTTCAACGATGTTTATTTCAAGATGAAGGAGTATCTCGGTATCATTAGCGGCCTTGAAGCTGATGGCGTGTTTGGTGGGAAAGATAGAAACAATAGCATTGGTTATCAGTACGTAGATATTATCGTTAGTGGGTTTAATAGCATAGCCGTCACCCATCATTCTTTTGCAAATACTTCCTCGGCGACGGAGGTGATGGGTAGTTCGGTACTATCAGCCGGGTAACGAAGGAGATTCTTCTTTTTATTGAAGAGTTTGAGCATAAGTTATATCTTCTTTCTTGATTAACTGGTTTAGTCTTAGCCTAGACTTTTATCGATAATTGATCGCAGTACTTTCTCTTTAAGTGCTAGGGCGTTTATGTGGTTAGTCTGTTCATATCCTTCGGCAAGGATATTGCAGATGTAGAGTTGTGAGACCCTTCCGGCGACAGAACCGCCATTAAGGAATTCTTCAATGGCAGTTTGGAGAACCACATCACCTAGCCGAGCAATGGGTGATACAGTAGTGTTCGTGATGCTAACAACCCTGGCGCCGTTGTCGTGGGCGATTTTTAGTGAATCATAGGTTTCTTTGGTTTTACCGGATAAGGAGATGCCGATGACTAGATCGGTGGGGCTGAGGAGCGAGGCGATTTGGGCTTGGAAATGGGGATCGGCTTCTGGCGTGCATTTTAGTCCGGATCGAAGGAGGATCGAAGATAGGGAGTGGGCGACTTCGCCGCTGCCGCCGACGCCGAAGATCCAGATGCGGGTAGCGTTGGTCATCATCTGGATGGCTGTTTGGAGGGTTTCCGGTTTGATGAGGGCGGCGGTTGCCTTGATGGCGTCGCTTAAATGCTGGGCGATGTGGTCGTAGTAGTGGTCGGATGTCGCCGGGTTGGTTTTAGGGAAGTCTTCTTTGGCGATTTCGATTTTGAAGTCGGTGAAGCCGGAATAGCCGAGTTTTTGACAGAATCTGACGATGGTCGCGTCACCTACATGGGTGGCTTTTTTTATGTCTGTCATCGTGGCGTAGATGACTTTTTGCCCAACCGAAAGGATATAATCGGCCACTTTTTTCTCCGATTTGGTGAGCTCGTTGTAATGCTTGTGCATGATGTCTGCGTATGCCATAGGTATGGAAGCCTCCTCCATTTTCTTTTCAAATTTTGACACTTTTTGGAGAAAATGTCCAATTAACCGTTTACATTAGTTGGCGGAGATGCTACGATTCTTTTGGAATTTAAATCCAAAAATATAAAAAACGGAGGAAAATGGAGAATGAGGAAGACAGCGTTCATCCAAAAAGTGCACCATGGACTGATCGTTTCTTGCCAGGCATTGCCAGATGAGCCGATGTATCGTCCGAACGGTGGGGTGATGCCGCTTTTTGCCAAGGCCGCTGCAAAGGCGGGAGCGGTCGGAATTCGGGCGAATTCGGTCCGCGATATCAAAGAGATTCAGGCAGCGGTTGATTTGCCGATTATTGGCATTATCAAAAAGGATTACTTGCCGGAACAGCCGTTTATTACGGCCACAATGACCGAGGTGGATCAGCTCGTCGCGACCGGTGTGGCGGTGATTGCGCTAGACGCCACGTTGCGGCCGCGGCATGACCGCCTGACGATTAATGAATTCATTCGGCAGATTAAAGAAAAATATCCGCAGCAGTTGTTTATGGCTGATATTTCAACGTTTGAAGAAGGGGTCAACGCTTGGAACGCGGGTATTGATTTTGTGGGGACAACGTTGAGCGGCTATACACCGGAAAGTAGTAAGCACGATGGACCGGATTTTGAACTCATTCAAAAGCTGGTTGACGCAGGCATTGATGTGATTGCGGAGGGGCATATCAATACGCCAGAAGAGGCACGGCGTATTCAGCAGATGGGCGTGACGAGCATCGTGGTTGGGAGTGCGATTACCCGTCCGCTGGTAATAGCCCGGCGATTTGTCGCGGCATTGGACGCAACTACTAAAAATTAAACAAACGGAGGACGTAAAATGTTTAAGCAGTTTTCGAAACTCGGCAGAGCGTTTATGCTGCCAATTGCGATTCTGCCAGCAGCAGGTTTGCTGCTTGGGTTGGGTGGGGCATTAACCAATAAAGGCGCGCTGGCCGCGTATCCGTTTCTGGACCAGGCGTGGTTGCAGACAATTTTAAAAGTCATGAATCTCGCCGGGAATGCTGTCTTTGCCAACATTGCGTTGATTTTTACTATCGGTGTGGCAGTTGGTCTTGCGAAAGGTGATCGCGGAACGGCAGGCCTGTCTGGCGCGGTGGCCTTTCTGGTTTATACCGCCACAATTAGCGGCTTACTGCAAATGTTTTCGGCCAAAGATGCCACGATTGACACTGGCGTTTTGGGATCGATCGTGGTCGGTGGTGTGGTCGCTTATCTGCACAATCATTTTCGGAAAATCGAATTGCCGCAGTTTTTGGGATTCTTCGGCGGTTCAAGATTTATTCCGATTATTTCGTCGATTGCAGCAATTTTACTGGGTGTGACTTTTTATCTGACCTGGCCGCCAATTCAAGGCGTTTTGACATCGGCGGGAAAAGGCATTGCCACCATGGGGAGCATTGGGACGTTCTTTTACGGCTTTCTGCTGCGGTTGACCGGTGCGGTGGGGTTGCATCACACCATCTATCCGATGTTTTGGTACACTTCTTTGGGTGGTTCGGAAGTGGTCGCGGGGCATGCGGTTAACGGTGCCCAGAACATCTTTTTCGCGCAATTGGCGGATCCGAATCATACCGGATTATTTACTTACGGTACGCGGTTCTTTGCCGGTCGGTTTGCGACCATGATGTTTGGGCTTCCGGCAGCTGCTTACGCGATGTATCGATCTTTGCCGAAGACGCGGCGTAAGAAAAATGGCGGGTTGTATTTTTCCGGCGCCTTGACCTCATTTCTAACGGGGATTACGGAACCGCTTGAGTATACGTTCCTGTTTGTCGCGCCGTGGCTTTACGTGATTCATGCTTTTCTCGATGGGCTGTCCTTCTACTTTGCCGATATTATGAACATCCGGATCGGCAATTCATTCTCCGGCGGGCTGATCGATTATCTGTTGTTTGGCGTATTGCAAGGGCAGGACAAAACTCACTGGATGTTGATTATTCCATTCGGTCTCGCTTGGGCAGTGATTTACTACGCGGTCTTCCGGTTCTGCATCACGCATTTTCGGGTGATGATCCCGGGTATGGGTGACGATGCGGAAGTGGTTTTGGACGACGAATCAGTGCCTTCACCGACTGGCGGTATGGCGGATTCGCCAAAAACAACATCGGCTGATCAGGGACTGGCGGCGCAGTCAATGCAGATCATTCACGCGCTCGGCGGCCATCAGAATATCGAGTCCGTTGAAGCTTGCGCGACCAGATTGCGCGTGGCGGTTGCTGACAGCGCGAAAGTTGATAAGACGAAAATGAGGCAACTTGGCGCGATCGCAGTGTTGGAAGTCAGCGGCGGCGTTCAGGCGGTCTTTGGCGGTAAGTCGGATTTGTATAGTCAGGAGATTAATGCGATTTTGGGGATTGATGGTTAGTGACGAGGTGCAAGTCGTCAAAGTGTTAATCTGTCTTCAATTTGCCATCTGATAGACGCGGTTTCAATCGAAGTTTTGCAGTGGCCAACAAGTTACCTTTCGATTGCTCTATTGACTTTTATACCAAAATTAAAATTTAGCTGTCCGAATTTGCAAAAATCATAAGCAGATTCGGCCTTTTTTAATTTCCGCAGAAACCTTTTAACAAAAGCCTTTGCAAACACAGGACATCTAGACGATCACAACCACCACCAAAACATCATAAGCACACGCACATCAGCCAAAACATTCAACCAACTTTTAACCTAAAAATCCAATGAACCCATTGACAACGAATCTCATAATTCTATAATCAAACCATTACATTTCAGCCGGGCTTCCGAATTTACCCGAGAATCCAGCTGAAAAATCCGCAATTATTAGAAAAATATGTGAGGTGCCGAGTATGGAAGAAAACAAACGTGATCAAACTTGGTTCGGTTTAGCCATGATTCTTTGTGGGGCGTTGGTCTCGATTCCCAGTCTGATTCTGGGTGGCAGCCTGGTTTCCGGGATGTCGCTTCCGGCCGCAATTTTGACCGGGTTGGCCGGGTATGGGTTCATCGTCTTGATGATGGTGTCGCAGGGGATGCAGAGTGTTGATCAAGGTAAGCCGGCGGTGGTGGTGGCGCAACAGGTGTTTGGAAAAGTTGGGTCGTCGAAAGTGATTTCGATTATCATCGCAATTGCGGCGTTGGGGTGGTTTGGCATTCAGGCGAATGTTGGCGGTTTGGCGGTGGCGAACTTGTTGAAGTATCTGGGTTTGCCGATTCCCGCCTGGCTCGCTTCGCTGTTGACAGGGTTGCTGATGGTGGTGACGGCGATGTATGGCGTGAAGCTGATTCGGCTGCTTGCGTATGTCGCCGTTCCGTATTTGGTGATCGTCATTCTGTATGGCCTGTGGTTCGCGTTTGCTAAGCAGGACGCAGCGGCGACGATTGCGGCGTATCATCCGAGCGGCACGGTGTCGTTTGTCAATGGCTTCTCTTCCACAGTTGGTTCGTTTGCGATGGCCGGCGTCATTGTCGGGGATTACGCGCAGTTTTCCAAAAAGCGTAGCGATGTGGTGAAGGCGGCGATTTTCGGCGTCATTCCCGCTGGTGTCTTGATGATTGCAGTTGGCGCGGTGCTGACGATTGTGTTTAAGTCGAATGACATTAGCAGCCTTTTCATGAAAATCGGCTCGCCGGTCATCGGTGGCTTGGCGCTGATTTTAGGCACGTGGAAGGTCAACGTGGTGAATGCTTATTCTGGCGGAATTGCCGTCGCGAATATTTTCAACATCCCGGAAAAGTATCGCAAACTGACGCTGTTTCTGGTCGGCGTGGGCGGCACGATTTTGTCGATTATCGGCATTTTGAATTATTTCGAGCCAGTGATGAACATCTTTTCTGCCATGATTCCGCCGGTGGCTGGTGCGATGGCGGCGTCTTATTGGGTGATTCATCACGGTGACTTGCACAGCTGGCAGCCGGTGTCCGGTGTGAACTGGCTTGGTTTAGCTGCGTGGGCATTAGGCGCGGTCGTTGGCGTGTTGCCGGTTGTCTGGCCGGCCATCCCGAATATTCCGGTGTTGGGCATCATCTTCGCGTTTGTGCTTTATTACGCCGGCGCGAAGTTGCATCCGGAGTGGGATAAAGCTTCTGAATTGGACTAAAACGTGTATTGGTGAATGTTAAGGAGGCAATTATGCGGTTATTAGACGAAGAATCAATCGAAAACATCGCGACTGGCGCGGCCTTTTTTGGCGCAGGCGGCGGTGGCAATCCCTTTTTAGGCAAGTTGATGGCGCTGGAAGCTATTAAGAAAAATGGTCCTGTGAAGCTGCTGGATGTGTCCGAAATCAGCGATGATGATTATTTTTGTCCCGCGGCGATTATGGGGGCACCGGCTGTGATGATGGAGAAGATTCCCAAGGGTGACGAGTTTGAGCGGGTTTTCACCATGCTGAGTCAGTATACCGGGCATCGCTTCGTCGGCACATTTCCGATGCAGGCAGGCGGGGTGAACTCGATGGTGCCGATTGCATTGGCGGCGTCGCTAGGCATCCCCTTGGTCGACTGCGACGGCATGGGACGGGCATTTCCCGAACTACAGATGGTGACGTTCTACCTAGGCGGCGTGGCAGCAACGCCCATGGTGATCACCGATGAAAAAGGCAACGCCGGCGTGATCAAGACAATTGACGCGAAGTGGGCGGAACGCTTGGCCCGGGTCCAAACCGTGGAGATGGGCGGCAGTGCGACGGTGGCACTGTATCCTTCGAGTGGCGCGCAGATTAAGCAAAACGGGATTCGCGGTATTGTCACGCTGTGCGAACAGGTCGGCTTGCGGATTCGCGATGCCCATCTGAATCCGGCCAAAGCGCTGGCGGAAATTCTTGAGGTCACGAATGGGCATTTAATTTTTGAAGGAAAAGTCATTGATGTCGAGCGGCGCACCGAGCGCGGCTTTAACGTTGGCGATATTAAAATTGATGGCTTCAACGATTTTCAGGATCAGCATCTCAGTGTTTTGATTCAAAACGAGAATCTTTTGGCATTGCGCAACGGGAAGCCGATGGTCATGACGCCTGATCTGATTGAAATTGTCGATGCCGATACGTTATTGCCGGTCACGACTGAGGTCATTAAATACGGTAAGCGCGTGAAAGTGTTGGCCACCCCGGCAGATGCGCGCTGGCGGACGGAAGCAGGCATTAAAACGGCCGGACCACGTTACTTTGGCTTCGATTATGATTATCGACCGGTTGAAGAATTGGTGAAGGAGGGCTAAGTATGTATCGATTAGGCATTGACGTCGGTGGCACAAATACGGATGCGATTCTTTTGGACGACCAGCATCACGTGATTAATTCGGTTAAGCGTCACACGACCAAGGACATTCAAACCGGTATTAGCAACGCCATTCAAGCGGTGCTGGCTGATCAGCCTCTTGACCGCGATCAAATCAGCAAGGCCATGCTTGGAACCACCCAAATTACAAATGCGATTGTGGAGCGTAAGCATATTGCCCGCGTCGGTGTATTGCGCCTGGCGTATCCAGCGACCGAGGCGATTCCGCCGTACACGGCCTGGCCGGAGGATTTGGTGAACAAATTGTCAGGTAAGTACGCAATCGTCAAAGGTGGTTACGAGTATGACGGACAGATTCTGAACGAACTCGATCCTGCTGAAATCAACGCAGTGTTGGAGCAGTGGCGCGGGGAAGTCGACTCGATTGCCATCATCGGGGTGTTTGCTGCTTTGCGGGTCGATCAGGAGCAGCAGGCCGCTGATCTCGTGCACGCAGCTTATGGCGCCGATTTTCCGGTCACGATGTCGCATGAAGTCGGCTCGCTCGGCTTAATCGAACGCGAAAATGCCGCAATCCTGAACGCCGGCCTTTTCCGCGTCATCGAAAATACCGTGGACGGCTTCGAACAGGCGCTGGCGGCATCAGGCATTAAGCATGCGTCGTTATATCTGACCCAAAATGATGGCACCTTGATGACAGCCACGTATGCCCGGCATTTTCCGATTCTGACGATTGGCTCCGGGCCGACGAACAGTATTCGCGGCGCGGCGTATCTGTCGCACCTGAAAAATGCGATTGTGGTCGACATTGGGGGGACGACGACTGACCTGGGCGTGCTGCAAGCCGGGTTCCCGCGCGAGTCGTCGATTGCGGTGACCGTTGGCGGCGTGGCGACGAACTTCCGGATGCCAGATATTATGTCAATCGGCTTGGGCGGCGGTTCCATCGTCCGCCAGCAGCGCGATGGTAGTGTCGCGGTCGGGCCGGATTCTGTCGGCTACCAAATTACCGACAAGGCGCTGACCTTTGGCGGCAATATCATCACCGCGACCGACATTGCCGTGCGCCTCGGCTTGTCCGAGGTTGGCGATCCCGAGCTGGTGAAGCAAATTCCGCTTAAGTTTGCCCAAGCTGCGTTAAAGACCATCGGCGAGATGATTGCAGTGGCTATTGATAAAATGAAAACCAGCGCCGAGCCGGCCACCGTCATTTTGGTTGGCGGCGGTGCGATTATTGCGCCGAGACATCTGGACGGCGTCGGCAAGCTGGTACGCGATCCGCTCGGCGGCGTGGCCAATGCGATCGGCGCTTCGATCAGCCAGGTCTCCGGCGAATATGGCCGCATTTATCCATACAACCAGATCCCGCGCGATCAAGCCATGGCCGACGCCAAGAAAAAGGCAATCGCCGCGGCCATCGAATCAGGTGCAGATGAAGCCACGATTGAAGTGGTCGAAGTCGATGAGGTGCCGCTGGCCTACCATCCGGAGAATGCAAATCGGGTGAAGATCAAGGTGGTTGGGAATTTGGCGCGGTAAAAAAGGCTATTGCGAAGGTAGCGCCAAAAATTCGTATTAGAGACTTAATAAGCCTTGTCATTAATTGATTTGCAATTGATCAATGATGGGGTTTTTAAGACATTAGCCTTTATGAAGGAACTAATAATACTGGCAAGAAAATAAGCGGTTCATTTACACAATCGATATTCAATTTTTGCAAAACCACCACAGTTCCTTTACAAGCCGCGCGTATAAATAAACTGATAGTCAACAATCAGCGGCTGGCAGTTAGGACGGTGGATGATGGTTAGAAAAAAGTGGAAATTAGCTGGAAGCCTGCTATTGATAGCAACGTTGATACTTGTTCGGTGGTTGACACCTGCCAAAGTCGCGAACAATCTAGCAACTGGCATCCTTGGCATCACGCTTGTCATCGCCAGCGCCGCCACTTATATCATTAGTGGTTATCGGCGAACAAGTTAGGTTACCACAAAATTCGATAAACTAAAGAATGGCACTTAGCGAGACTACTAGAAAAGTCTTCTTTGGAACACAGATCACCACAATAAGCTAACATTTACTGCTTATTTAGGATTGGCATACTACATTATGGCGAATATATGCTGAAAAGTGGGATTGAAAACCACACAACTACCTAACTTGCATTTTATCGAGTTCTTCAGCAGCATCCAATGATCCGTTGTTTTTTGTTCTCCCAAAAATGTCAACTTTTACATCCCTGAAAATTGATCTATTTGAAATCTCGTGATACTGTATTTGTAGCGACAAGACAAAGAATTCTAATAGTCATGAGAGCACAATAGCCGTATCCCGGGTAGGGGATACGGCTATTTTTTTCACCCGCTGCAACTGACGGGCGTGTGGGTGGATGAGGCCACTGCATGGCTACCGTCGTCCGTTCCACTTAGAGGAGGGATTCCGGCTATCGTTTTTGCTATCATGAAGCAAGCCGCCTCCCTCTAACAACCTGTGGTAAACTTGCCTTAGTAGTGCTATTGCCAGTTATCCTTGCACTGACACAACTGATGTCGCTTCGTGTGGGAAAGAAGGAAAGACTCTTGAAAATCATCGCGATCGGAGACAATGTCGTTGACCTTTATCCAGCAGACAAGAAGATGTTTCTTGGCGGCCATGCTGCCAATACGGCGGTTTTTGCGACTATGATGGGGCTTGAGGCTGCTTACCTTGGCACGTTTGGTAATGATGCGCGCGGTGATTTTGCGCGGCGGACGCTTAGCGAACTTGGGGTTGATATCAGCCATTCGCTGCAGTACGACGGCCCTAATGCCTTCACAACGATGCGCCTCAGTGACGGCAAACGCCAGAAAACAGTTGGCGAACCGGTTCAGGAGCTTCAGTTGAGCCCTGATGATATCGCGTACATTAATACTTTTGATTTAGTCTACTTGAATAACGAAAGTGGTGCTGATGCCTTTTTGTCAGCCATCACGGCGCCTAAAATTTATGACTTTTCAACGATTGATGACGATCGGGTGTTCAAAAAAATTGCGCCGCAGATTGACCTTGCGTATCTTTCCGGAAAAGCCAAGTCTGATGATGATGTGGAGGCTCTGTGCCGGCGGGTTGCGGCAGCTGGTTGCGATCAGGTGGTTTGCTCGCGGGGACTTCGCGGCTCGGCGGCGCTGGTCAAGGATACGATGTCTTGGCAGCAGGCGCTTGGCGTTAAAGCGGTGGATGCGTTAGGGGCAGGGGATGCGTATATTACTTCGTTTGCAGCCACGCTTTATTCCTCCGCGAAGCCAACGCTTGATGCGAAAGTTTCGGAGTCGTTGAGTCATGCCACGAAGTTTTCGTCGGCACAGGTGCGTGTGCCGGGGTCGTTTGGGCATGGGGCGGCGTTGATTGCGTGACGCTGCGAGTGTGGACGTGTTTATTTGCGTAAAATTTCCTCCAGACTGACCTTTAAATATCTTTGTGCAGACGAAAGAGCCGCCGACTTGTAATCGGCGGCTCCTTTGTAGCTTGACGTGGTTAGTCTGTGATCATTTTTTAGATTTGATCAATATAGACTGCGAGCGTCTCAGTCGTGGCCTGACCAAGTTCTGTTGACGGCGCGTTAGTCTTGATCTAACTTTTGTCGCAACTTGGCAGTCACGGAGGAAGGCGGGTGGCCAACCTTAAGCTGAGCATTAACTTAACTATTTAATTCTTGTTCCTAAAACCCCATGGCCATCCTCGGCTCCCCAAAGCCGATTCGGCGGTCCAGAGGAAATGTGAGAAAGTTTACCCTAAACCTTTACCAACAGTTAGGTCGATTGCGGTCTCAAAGGCGGGTGTGGCTGACGTGATCAGGATCAGCCCCGCGCCTGCTTTAAAATATTGATGCATTGCGGTCGCCGGTGACCACCTCCCTTCTGTTCAAGGCAGATCATCGGGGGGAATGGGCGTGACTAAACGTCTATCCCTTCATTAATCAGTCGTTGCGGTCGCGTTTTTACGGAACTGGATTGGACGTTGCGGCTTGTGCCGGCTGGCCGGGCGTCAGCGTAAAGGTAATGACCCCGCTGTAGTTACCGGCTTTAACATCGTTGTCCTCAGGTACGTCCAATGTGACTTTGTTGAGGTCATAACTCGTGATCCCGCCGCCGTCTTGGCCCGTGCTGGTTGCAAATAGCGGCTGATCGCTTGTTGTCAAATCAACCGACTTTGTCCATGCTGGCGCCGCAGCGTTAGGCGTTACCAAAGTGTCGGGCACCATTTGAACAAAGGCGCCTTTCAGTGTCGCACCACTACCATTCGTAATCGGTGATTCTTTTGCCGAAACCGTATAGCCCGCGCCGGTACCGCGAAAATCGCTCACCGTCAGCAGTGAACTATCGGCAGTGGTAACTGGGTCGTTCACATTGCCTTTTACAATACTTTCAACCGTGACACCGGGAAAAGCGAGCGCGCTTGGTGCGGAAAGCCCAATGGTGCCACCGGTTACTGTGACTGACGTATTAGTCGTTCCGGTATCTTCGTCTGCAGCTAAAACGACGGAGCCGGTTGTCAAACTCCCTACTAGAAGGCCAGCAAAAGTGATTCCGCTGATCCAACGTTTCTTTGACATAAAAGTCCCCCCAGACAATGTCAAAATGAAAAACTCTTTGGAACACTTTTAATTGTATACAAGATACTTGTTAAGTTAATTAATCTGTTTCGTTAATATTGTGAATAATTACCCAAAACCGGTCTAGCAGCAATTTTCTGCAAACCATGATGGAGATTAAAACTGAACAGCGCAAAAAAGCCGTTAATTGTCTCAAATTTGGTAAAATAATTGTCAAAAATTGCGACTTACATTGAGAATCAAGAACAAATTCACGTATTTATTAAAAGAGTAATTGAAGAACGAACTTAGACTTACGGAGAATGCTGAGAAACATGGCGTTTCAATGTGAGCCGACCTAACCCGGGATTTTGCCGATATGGCGAATTTGCAAATGTTGAAAAGATAATTTTGTGCTTACTAAATAGCGCCCAGTTTGCATCCCGTCGCCTGCGCAGGTAAGCTTATTGAGAAGTGAGGCAATGATGACAGAAAAGCATGAACAACCCGATCAAACATCGCCTGAGCACCAGCAGTTGATCAAATTACCGAATGGCGTGACGGCAAAAGGTGTTTTGCTGCAGCGCGGGATGGCGAATCTTCAAAAAGAAGTCGAGCAGGCGGATTTTCCCGCCCAGACGAAGGCTTATTTGGCGTGGATGAATGATTTGAATGGCAATCGGTTTGGCATCAAGGTAACCGATGCAGCGGACCACGTATTAGTGCGGCATACGCAATTTTTGGATGATGCGATTAAGGAGCTGGCGTATGCTGATGCGCCAGCCAATGCTGAGTTGACGCCGGATGATTATAAACCGGCGCGTAATTTCTACGTTCCTTCCGCTGGGCTGGTCGCGTTGGTGGCGGCGTTGCAGTGGGCGGCGCAGCATGAACGCCAAGATGTGGTGGTTTACAGCACCCACCGCCATGACTTAACGTTCTACCAACCGCGCCATCAAGCCACGTTTCTTCAGCAATGGGCGCAGCAACAACTCAAGACACTGCCGCCTGATTTTCGGTTTCGCATTGCCACCAAGCTGGATCGCGATGCCACCCATGAAACGACAAAGCTTCGGATGCAATTGTGATATTTGCTGCAAAATTTGACGGAAAGGAGGCTGGTGTACCGTGGAGCAAGCCCAAGTTTATGAAAATGTCGACCTGCAAATTATTAAGTTACTGTTTAACAGCGACAGCAGTGATTATAAAGTTTATGCTGTCCGAATTTTAAATCCGAATCCTAAGTTGAAAATGACGCTGACGCAGGAAGTCACTGTGACGGGCGATATGGGCTATTACAATCGCCGGGCCATCATCACGGCCGACTTGGTCTATGATGACGCCGATTCCCTACGCTACCGCAAACCTTCCTATAAGGTTGCGCGGCTGCATTTTGGCTTGCCCAAAGAACCGCGGCGACAGTGGCAGCTGATCGACACGCTGCTGGTCCATCAGCCCACGGTTTTGCGCCGACTGCACGATTATTTTGCGGATGACGCGCCGATTTTGACCCTTTTTTCCAAAGATGACATTAAGACGGCGAAAATTCCCGGCGTTGGGCCGGCGACGATTCAAAAAATTGCTACTGCCATTCGCGGTAAGCTTGAAGTCGCGGTGTTAGCGAACCACTGGGGTAAAGCGCTCAGCTCCATGACTTACGAAAAGATTTGGTTAGCCTATAAAGATGCCGAGTTGGCCATGCAACACGTGGATGCCAATCCGTATGTTTTGATGCAGGTGGCCCAACTCGATTTCAAGAAGGTCGATGCCTTTGCGAAAAGTCGGGGAGTGGCGTCGAATGATCCGCACCGACTCGCAGCCGGGCTGCAATATATTTTCCGTACGGCGGTGCTGACGCAGGGGCTGACTTACATTACGATTACTTGGTTCAAGGAGCAGGCAGCTACCTTATTGGGCGTCAGTACAGATGACTTAACCATGTTCGCTGACCCTAAACAAGCGTTGGCGTATGGTTTTCTGCTGAACGAACAGTACGATTTGGTCACCAGCTGCGACATGTTTGCGACAGAAGGCTCGGTTGCTAGGATTATGGCCGTGGCCCAGAAAACGGCTGAACCTTTGATCAAGCCGGCCGAGTTGGACGAAAAATTGGACAAATTTTTGGATCGCCACCAGCTGGTCATCAACGATCAGCAGCGAGCCGCTTTTCAAAACGTGAATCAACATGGGCTAAGCGTGCTCAATGGCAGTGCTGGCACCGGGAAAACCTGGCTGACGAATCTGCTGGTGCACTTTTTCAATGCGCAAGCTAAAGGGAAAAGTGTGCTGCTGGCGCCAACTGGTCGTGCGGCAAAGGTGCTGGCGCGCTATACCCATGAACCAGCTGCCACGATTCACGCGTATCTGCATCTTTTACCGGGTGAAGAACTCGATCGGTTTGATTCTGAAGCTGACTGGGAGACGTTTGGCGATGCGCGGTTGATTATTGTGGATGAGAGTTCGATGTTGACGACGCCGCTTGCGTATACGGTGTTGAAAAATGTGAACTTCAAGAAGGCGCACGTCCTGTTCGTGGGTGATGTGTTTCAATTGCCGCCGATTGGTCCAGGAAACTTTTTGAAAGATTGTCTGGCGGACGAACACGTTGCGGCAACAACGCTGACCCGGGTTTATCGGCAGGACAGCCAGTCAGGTGTGTTGGCGCTGGCTAACCGCATTCGTGATCGGTTGGCGTTGCCTTTTGGGCCGGATGATGATCGATATGTAAGTGGCAATGTGGCATTGTATAACCAACGCGATGCCGGGCGGGTTTTCGACGCCGGCATCAAGGCGTATCAAGAGGCGCTTGCCAAGCATGGCCACCAGCCGGATTCGCAGTTGCTGATTGTCAATAAGAACATCGGCGCGACCGGACGCTTGCGCTTTAATGCGGAACTGCAGGCGCTGGTTAACCCTGCCAAGGCGGGCGAGCCCGAGTACGTCAGCAGCTACGTCGATCCGGTTACCAATCAAAAACACCACCTGCGTCTTAACGACCGGGTGATGATTTTGAAAAATGACAAACATGTGGCCTTGGTTGACCCGAAAACCTGGGAACGCCGCGCTGTGTTAGGTGAAAATGGCCTACAGAAAACCGATGAATTCGGAACGAAGCGCTGGCGTGAGACGATCATGGCCAATGGCGATACGGGCGTTGTGGCCCATATCGATCCCAAGCGGCATTTTCTGGTGGTTCAGGTCGGCGATCAATATTGTTATTACAGTTTCGGCAGTGTGCCGCGTGCGTTGACGCTGGCGTATGCGATTACGGTGCACAAGGCGCAGGGTGGCCAGGCTGATACGGTGATTGCGATCGTCAACGGTGCGGATCGCATGCTAAATGCACAGAGTTTTTATACGGCGCTGACACGAACCCAATCACAGTTTATCTTTTTTGGCGATTTTCGAGTCTTGCTGGCGCGCACCAAAATATATCCGATTGACTCCCGCCATGACCTACTCGGCAGTCTGCTTTCCGGGCAATTAACGGCGGACACTTTCAGTCGCTTCACGTTCGAGCAAATCCTGGCCTGGCTGGATCACCAGCGGCACCAAGGCATTCAGCCCCGCGCTGCTGTCACCGCCGCCAAACCCGAAGCCGCCACCCAGCCATTTGCGGTGCGGTACGCCGAGCAGTTGGATATTCTCAATCAGGTTGTCCGGGAAGTTGCCAAGCTGCCGGTGAAAAGGGCGACTGGGGAACGTTGACGCGAATTAGCAAGTAATTAGCAGAGACATAATTTACGAGTATACACTAAAAATGATCGCATTTCTTATCGGCGTGCGGTCATTTTCGTTTGTAAAGAAAATAATAGAGTAAACTGTGCGAATCGTAGTGCCAAAGCGGAGCAATCGGAGGCCAGATGGTGCCCACCCCGTTCCAGCCCCAGATGGCCGGAGATTGCGGAGTTTGGCACGGCATGGAACAAATTGACTACAATCTTTGATACAGTCTGGGATCAAGCAAGTTGAAAGACTTTTGCCAGAATTACTATCCAGATTGTCGTCAGATTCTTGCGTTGCATCTGGTTGCCCAGTGTTCGACCTACTTCGCCACAAAAACCAATTCCGTCCCCGTCGAACGCTCCGGATCGTAACGATAAGTCGGCGAATCAAACTGCGTCAATTCCGCGACTGTCGAAATTTGATGCATCGCCGCATAGCGGACCATTTCGCCGCGAGCGATTTTGGCATAAGTGGCGCGAGTTTTGAGCTTGCCGTTAACTAAGTGAGCAAAGCGGACGTCGATGAAGGTGTCATCCGGCTGTAAATAAGGGCGGATGGTTTTGGCGTATTCATCGGAGGCTAAGTTAATGATCGGGCCGGGGATGGTTGCCAGCGCCTGATAAAGCCGATCGCCCCAGAAATCGTATAAATGATGGTAAGGCGGTATGGCCAAGCGCGTTTGCATTTCCAGACGATAAGGGACAATGCCGTCGAATGGCCGCAGAATGCCATATAGGCCGGACAAAATGCGCAGATGTTGCTGAATGTAACCCAAACCCGCGTCATCTAACAAATCAGGTGCCATGTATTGGTATTGAATGCCGACATAGCTGAAAATAGCCGGTGACTGCTGGCGCGTGACGTCGCTTGTCTGCAACTGTTGATAAGCCTCCTGCGTCAGGCGGTCACTGGTTTGCCACAGCACCTGCATTTCCGCTTGTGTCAGTTGCTGCATCTGCTTAAGCAACATTTCCGCCTGATCACGAAACTGCGGCTGGCTCTGGACCGGGAAATCGTCTTGGGCGACCACCATTTTCTTGGCCGGGGCGATGATGAATTTCATTGATAAAACCAAACTTTCTAAGTAGGATGAGCCATTTTCAAAAAATGGCAGCAAAGAAACTTTTAAAATGGCAGCTTTGCAATATCGCCATTCGCTTGTGTCGTTGTTTGCGGTAGATGGCTGACGGCTTGCAACGTCATCAAGGTCGCGGAAAAGTCACCATGCGCCAGCGGCAAGGTCACGCCGGCAAAGTTCAACTCCGCACCGGTCGCAGTCTTTTTGTCGTTAATCTGATACGACATGGTCGGGCGCAGATAATGCAGCAGGACATGCTGATAATGCGGAATCGGCGCAATGACCCCGGCTGATGTCAAGACGATGGCTTTAGTTTTTGCCTCGTCGGTGATGAGCCAGCAGACCTGATCCTGATTTGGATGGCTGGGATGGAGACGATAAAGGCTGCCATTTTGCAATTCGGCACGATTGGCTTTGTAAAAGTCAAAGCTCGCTTTGACTGCTGCGGCTTCGGCAGGACTGAGTTGGCTGGGCGGGCACTCGATGCCGGTCACGCCGACCAGACTCAGCAGTGCCCGTGTTCGCAGCGGCGTCACCCGCGAATCCTGCAGGTTGGGTGACATCGTAAAGTGGGAGACGAACGTTCTAAGCGGGAAGAATAACGAGAAGCCATTCATGATCTTCATGCGATAAACCGGATCGGTGAAATCACTGGTCCACGTCTGATCGGTGTACGCCAGCATCCCACCATCCAACCGACCACCGCCGGAAGAACAATTTTCGATGATGAGCTTAGGAAAAGTAGCGCGTAACGTTTTCAACACGCGATACAAGCCGCGAGTATAACGGTAACCCACTTCACCTTGTTGATCCGGCGGCAAAACCGGGCTGCCAGGCTGACTGAAGTGGCGATTGTAATCCCATTTTAGATAGTCGATGTGATTCGTCCGGACCAGGTCAGTCAACACGGCAATCAAATGATCCTGCACGATGCGCTGGCTGAGGTCCAACACCAATTGGTTACGCGACCGCAACGGCTTTTGCCCAACATATTGCATGGCCCAATCCGGGTGTGCCGCATACAGTTCGCTATTTTCGCTGATCATTTCCGGATCGACCCACAAGCCGAACGCCAGCCCCCGCGCATGCAAGGCATCGGCAACTGGTCGCAAGCCGCGTGGAAACTTAACCGGATCCGGCACCCAATCGCCAAGCTGGCCAGCATCGTTGGGACGATTTTTAAACCAGCCATCGTCCACCACGATCAGTTCGACGCCGAGCGCCTCCGCCTTGGGAATCTCCGCCAGCACCTTGGCTTCGCTCACGTCAAAATAAGTCGATTCCCACGTGTTATATTCAATCAGATTCTGCCGCGGCACCGGCATGACGTGATTGGCGAAGAATTGATGGAAAATATGGCTCAGATCATTCAGGCCCTTAGTCGTATACGCAACTGCGGCCTCAGGAGTGACAAACGGCTTACCGGGCTTAAGCTGCCAGGAAAAGAGTTCCGGATTCAAGCCCATCACCAGGCGACTATTGCCAAACTGATCTACTTGCGCCGTGTAATTAAAATTGCCACTCCACAAAAGCGTGACCCCCAGCGCCTCACCCGCAAAATCATCGGTCGCCGGTGCCGCCAAAATCGTCGCCGGCACGCCTTGAGGTCCGCTCGCCCCATAATTGCTGGCAATTGATTTTTTACCGGGTGTCAGCGGTTGACGCGTAACACTGGCCTCGCTCAGATGTGCGCCGGTCAAGGTAATGAGGTCGTACGCATGATCGTCAAAATCAAGCTGAAGACTGGCAGCATGGGTAATCGTCAGGGTGTTGTCACTCAGATTGCGGTAAGCCACTTGCTTCAGCAGCACCGGCAGATCGCCAACGATCGTGTACTTAAGGTGAACCGCCAACGTATCGGTTTCATCATGCATGGTAATAATCAACGTCTGACCATGTGGTGTCCGCGCAGTCGGCAGTGTGCCGTTGAAGTTTTCATTACCGGCCAGAATCTGAAAATCGTGAAACTTGAGATTGCCGATCAACTGGCCATGAGCATTCCGCACGGCATAAGCAGGCGTGCGATAGTCGCCACCCATCAGCGTGCTGTATTCAAGCGGCAGGGTCGTCAGCGAAAACGGCGCGGCATCATTTTGAATGTTAAACGCATGACTAAAATCTTCCAACTTCGCCGTCCCCGAAAACTGCTCCAGCGCCGGACCGCAATAACGCTTCACAAGGTACCCGCGAATCACCTGAATAATGTAGCTAAAAGTGGCGTTATGCAGGTGAAAAAGCTGGCGTTGCGGATCATATTCGATATTTGCCATGGTGAGCCTCCTGGAAAATCTCTGGTTTTAATCTATTATAAGCAAACGGCCGGTGATTTGCTTGGGGGACATGTTAGGTGGGGCGGAAATGTTCAGCTATTCTAAAAAAGGTTTCCATAAATTATGGTGGAGCTGTGTATGGGAGGAAAGAATAGCTTGAACATTTTATTGGAACCTTAGGATGTCAGTGCCAAGGCGGAGCAATCGGAGGCCAGATGGGGCTCAGCAGTGAAGTCATTGTTGGCGGTTTACCGCCTACAATGAGGCCGATCTTCGAGACCGCGTACTTTGCGGGCTCGAAGTCGTGCCCACTGCGTTCCAGCCCCAGCTGGCCGGAGATTGCGGAGTTTGGCACGACAACAAACGCAAGCCCCCAAAATTCCCCCCGACTGAAGTCGAATATTTTGCTTATAAAAATTATAAACAATAACTACTATAATCTTTGACGCGCCATCTGGCACTCCCGTAGAATTTTAATTGTAGTTAAGCACTAATAACGACATTATAAAATTTTTGAAGGGAGTGCATAGTATGAATGCATTTATTGGTTGGCTGAACCGGCATATCGTCCCGGTCGCAGCAAAGATTGGATCGATTCGCTGGTTAGTCGCATTACGTGACGCGTTTATCGCGATCATGCCGGCGATGATGGCCGGCGCGGTTTCCACCGTCTTGAACGTTTTGATTCGCGACATCCCGACCCAGTTCAAGTGGATGGGTATCGTCAACAGCATGCAATGGCTCATCGGCATCAACGCCATGGTGTGGACCGGAACCCTGGCCATTTTAGGCCTGCTATTCGCCTTTACGTTCGGGTACCACCTAGCCGTTCAGTACCAAGTAGAACCGGTGACCGGCGGGATTGTTGTGCTCGGCACGTTCATCATGAGCCTGCCGCAAAACTTCACCTTAGCGTTAAAAGGGACGCTCGGTAAAGGAGCAGCCAAACTCATCACCGATGCCGGTGGCGTTGTAGACGGCAAAAACGTCAGCATGTGGGGCTTCTTCAACTTCAACAAGTTCTTCGGCTCCTATGGTTTCTTCACCGTCATGATCATGGGCGCCCTTGCCATGACCCTCTACATCTGGTTAATGAAGAAAAACGTTACGATCCGCATGCCGGAATCGGTACCGCCAGCCATTGCCAAGGCATTCACTGGGATCATTCCCGCGACCGCCGCGTTATACCTGGCCGGCGTTGTGAATTACCTGTTCAGCGTCAACAAGACCACCGTCATCGAGTTCATCGCCACGATTGTTCAGGAACCACTTTTGAACATGTCCCAAGGTTTCTGGGCTGTGTTACTGATGACGCTGCTGGTGCAGATTTTCTGGTTCTTCGGTCTCCACGGTACAAACGTCTTGGGACCAGTTTTGGACTCAATCTGGCTAACCGCCCAAATCGCTAATATGAATGCATTCATGAAAGGCGAAGCACTGCCATTTGTCTGGACCCGTAATGCCTTCGATCTGTATGCATGGATTGGTGGCGCCGGCAGTACCTTACTATTACTGATTGCCATCCTCATGTTCTCGAAGCGTGACGATCAGCGCACCGTGGCGAAACTCTCAATTGCGCCTGGCTGCTTTAACGTCAACGAACCAGTGATGTTCGGGCTGCCAATTGTGCTCGACCCGATTTACTTCATTCCATTCATCGCGGCACCGGTTGTCATGGTCTCAATCGCATATGGTGCACACATGTTGGGCTGGGTATCGCCGGTTAAGAACCAAATCGTGTGGTCCATGCCACCGTTTGTGAACTCAATCATCGCTACCATGGACTGGCGCGCACCGATTTTACAGGCCGTCAACATGGTCATCGGCTTCCTGATTTATGTACCATTCGTCAAAGCCGCCAATAAGCTGGATCCGGAACTGCACATGACCGAACCGCCAGCAGAAAAAACCAAAGAAGCGGCCGATGACGATCGCAACCTAGAAGGTGATGCGATTTGAAAACCGCAACCACCGCGCTCATTCTGATCAACATCAGCATGGCGATCATCGTTTTCAGCGCGTTCATGCCAACACCATGGCGCATTGGCGGCTGTCTTCTGGGCGTCATCGCCACCATTCTCTGCACGCGCAGGTACGTCGGTCTGGTTAAAACAAAATAAATCAACGCAGTCACGATCCGGACTTGTTCACCCACGCTGCATCGTGCCAAAAGGAGGCCGAGATGAAAATTATTATGAATTTACCGGTGGAACCGAACGTCTTTTTCAATCAACTGCAACAATCCGCCTTAGCCGATATTCGTCAGCATACTGGGCGCGAACCGTTGCCTAAAAGTCTGCGCGGATACAGTTATGCCAAAAATTGGCCGAATGGACGCACGGCGCGGCTGACCATCACCGAATTCGAACCTAATTCAGTCTATGCGTATGAATTGGCAACGCCGCGGGATGATTTTAAAGTCCGCTATCAGTTAACGCCACTGGAAAGCGGTAAAAGTCGGCTCGTCTATGAAGAGTCACTTGTCGCCAAAAGCGCGCGTGGTGCCGCCAACAATCGTGCCAGTGGGTTTTTGCTCGGCTGGTTCCGCAAACGGCGCTTTAAAAAAATGGCCCGCCAGATGTGTGCTACCTGAGAGCCTAACTAGTCACTGTAAAATGAAGCGTGATCTTTTGTGCCACAATCGCTGAAAGATCACGTGCAATAAACGCTAAAAGGAGGATCTATGGGCAAACTTGGCATCAGCCTCTATCCGGAACAAACAACGGTCGCGCAGACAACTGCCTATTTAGAAGCTGCGCAGCAATTCGGTTACCGTAGGCTTTTCACGTCACTGCTACAACTGTCAGGAGACCACGGTCGCGATCAGCTTGCGGTCTTCAAAGCTGTGGTGGCCAAGGCCAATCAACTCGGTTTTCAAACCATTGTCGATATTGCTCCGCCGCTGTTTAAAGAACTGGGCATTGACTATCATGACCTGAGTTTCTTCCATGACTTAGGCGTTTGGGGCCTGCGTCTTGACGAAGGCTTCACCGGTCAGGAAGAAGCTTTGATGACGCATAATCAATATGGTCTGAAAATCGAACTCAACATGAGTGCCGGGACGAATGCGATTGATGCGATCATGTCCTTTGGTCCGCGGCGGTCGAACTTACTAGGTTGTCACAACTTTTATCCGCAAGAATACACTGGCTTAGGCGATGAACGGATGGTGACTTATTCCCAGAAGTTTCGGCAGTACGGCCTTCGAACAGCCGCTTTTATCAGCGCGCCGAGTGCGGATCATGGGCCGTGGCCAGTCAGCGAAGGCTTGCCGACGTTGGAAAGCGATCGTCACCGCTCGATCGCCAGTCAAGTGCATCACCTGCGCTTGACCGAGGTGATTGATGACGTCCTTATTGGTAACGCACTGGCAAATGAGGCCGATTTAAAAGCAGCGGCATTGGCATTCTTTTGTCCTTATCCGACACTGCGGATGACTACTGAGCTGGCGCTTGCGGATCTCGAGGCTAAAATTGCGTTCAGTGAGGCTCACCTGTATCGCGGCGATGCGTCTGATTACCTGATTCGCGATACCCAACCGCGCGTGCGTTATGCCGGGCAACCGCTGCCGGCACACGATGCCACCGGGACCTTGCACCGCGGGGATGTCGTGGTGGTCAATGAAACTTACAAGCGTTACGCGGGCGAGCTGCAAATCGTGTTGCGTGATCTGCCCAACGATGGGCGCCGCAATAAAATCGGCCAACTGACCGATGAAGATTTGACGTTGTTGCCATTGTTGAAACCATGGCGGACGTTTATGCTAAAGCATGTTGCCGAGTAGCAATTTATTCAAGATAATTCAGAGGAGACATTAAACAAATGAATGAAGTAAACGAAGAAACAATTATGGGCTTGATTATGGCCGGCGGAAACGCTAAAAGTGAGGCCTTTGAAGCCATTCAAGCAGCGAAAACCGGCAACTTCAGTGAAGCGGATCAGCATTTAAAATTGGCTGATGAGGCATTGGTGACGGCTCATAATGTGCAGACTGAGTTGTTGACGGCTGAGGCGAGCGGCGAGCATGCGACGATTTCGTTGCTGATGGTGCATGCCCAGGATCACTTAATGAATGCGATCACGTTTCGCGATTTAGCTGGCGAAGTCGTGTCAGTGTATCAGCGCTTGGCGGAAGTAACCGCGGTGACTGATTAGCAAATGGCATTGTGAGGGGCATTCAGCCTCATCTAAAGGGCAACAAACGCACTTAAATCAAATTGCTATTTCAGCAAAAGGCTGGGGCAACGCGGATCTGAGAACTTGTCAGGCGCGTTGTTCCAGTCTTTTTATATTACCGTGTGGGACGCTATAACTCGGTGCAGGTGCAGAATTCCGAAAACTACCATAACGCTTTTGCTGACGCAGACTTCTAACTGCGCCAGCTCACGCTCATCCCATGACTTTGCGCAATTTACCAACCGCAATTGGCAAAGTGAGGTATGGCTTGCTTTTGTCCAGATCACTTGCCACGGTCTTAGGCAGAATAACATCACTTTGCACGCCGTTAACATAGATAACCGTGTTGTCGAGGTTGAGTACATCACGGCCATAGCGCTTCAGCAACTGGTCACGCAGCGCGGAGACAACAACGCGCTGTTGATAAATGTAAAAGCCATTGTCATCAGCTTCGGGGTATTTGCTGCCGACCAATTTCAGCTTATCCGGTGCATTGTCGAGCGGCACAAAGACCTTGCCGGAAACTTGCTCGGCTTCTTCTTCGTCAACCACACCGTCATGATTCTTGTCTTGGGCACTTGTGGCTGGCGCAACCGGTGCATCTGATCCGGTACTTTCCAATACGGCCATGTGATTCATATCTGCTGGTGTATTGAACATTTCGATCCGGATTTGCAAAGCATCATCATCGGTGACCTCAAAATTTGCAAACCCGTGCGCTTGGCGGCCGATGCAATCCGAATTAAGTGCCCGCAACGTTGCCCTATATCGCTTACGCATAAACCCGCCTCCATTTTTGAGTTATTTTAGGTAAACCTAACTCGTCTTTAATGTTAGTCCTTTTAGACAAAAAATCAAGGCCGTGAAACATCGAGAAACATTGACATATCAATGTGGAACAGGGAAAATATGCAAGGCTGTTCGTCAAAATCGATATTATTGTAAAAAAAACGAATATTGCGCGCAAAAAAGTTAGTGATCGTTAACACCCAACATCCCAAGTGTCTTCATGTGGCTCGATCGGAACAACCGGCTATACTCTTCCTGATTTAGAAATGGATGCAACAGAGGAACAGGGATTTTGACAGAGGAAAAGAGGTCATCAACTTGGCAAAAGTTAAAGTGCTGACCATCCTCGACACGACCAGCGCCATTTAAATAATTGTGATTTTATATCATTGAATTGACCACAACCAATCATTGCTTATGATTGCATAAGCGTTGTACGATAAAAACGGCATAAGGCTAGGCCAGATCTGGCTTTAAGCTAAGTGGCGTATGTCACAATAACGCGGTATGACCAAGGCTTTTGCCGACTGTCTTGGCAGGAAAACTTGATCACAAAATAACAATTTGCCATTTTGGAAGCGTTTTCGGTGTTGCATTTAGCGCCACTGGTGTATAGTTAAATTGGAATCATTGTAATATGGGAGGTGCATTATGAGAGTCGTTATTTTCTCCACCTGTATCGTGGATCTTTTCTTTCCCAATGTTGGGGCGGCGATGACCGAAGTGCTTGAGCGGTTTGGGTGTGAAACGTTTATGCCGGTCAAACAGATTTGTTGCGGCCAGCCAACCTATAACTCTGGCTATGTGAAAGCCAGCCAGAAGGTGTTCCGCAACGAAATCGATGCGTTGTTGTCGGTGGACGCCGATTATATTGTCGGTCCAGCCGGTTCTTGCGTGAACATGTTGCGGGAATACCGGATTTTGTTGAAGGATGATCCCGAATATGCGGAAAAGGCCAAGCAAGTCGCGGACAAGACGTACGAATTTTCCCAATTTCTATATCGCGTGCTGAATGTCATCGATGCCGGGGCCGAATTGGATGCCAAGGCCACTTATCACCGTTCCTGCCACATGACGCGGTTGCTCGGTGAGCGCACGGCGCCATTTAAGCTGCTGGATCATGTGAAGGACTTGCAGATGGAACCGTTGCCGCATATCGAAAACTGTTGCGGCTTTGGCGGGATGTTCTCTGCCAAGGAGCCGGAAATTTCCAAGCAAATGGTTGATGAAAAAGTCAACGATGTATTGAGCACAGGCGCGCAGGTTTTGATTTCAGCCGATCCGTCTTGCCTGATGAACATTGCCGGCCGTTTTTCCCGGCGAAATGAAAAGATCAAGATCATGCATATCGCGGAAGTTTTGAACCACAATGTTAATCCGGAGCGGATCAAGTTCCATGAACCGCTTGGGGTCGAACAGGAGGTGCGCCCATGACAATTTCAACCAGTGACAAGCCGTTCTTGGAGCGGGTTAAGGAATCAGAACAAGACAAATTCATGCAGGCCAGCGTTGCCAAGTCGCAAGATGCCCAGTGGGACAAGCGGGAAGCTTCACGTAAGGAGCTCGGCAACTGGCCGCAATGGCGGGATCTAGGCGAACAGATTCGCCAACATGTCATTAAGTACTTACCAGATTATCTGGAAGAATTTAGCGATAACATCGAAAAGCGCGGCGGTCACGTTTATTTTGCCAAAACCGACAAAGAGGCGGCTGCGTATATTACGAAGCTCGCCAAGGAAAAGCAGGCACATAAAATTGTGAAGTCCAAGTCAATGGTGACCACGGAGATCAACCTGGACAAGGAATTATTGAAAATTCCGGGCACCCAGTTGATGGAAACCGATTTGGCGGAATTTATTTTGCAAGAAGACGATTGGGCCGAACCAACGCACATTGTCTTTCCGGCATTAGCCAAAAACCGCGATCAAGTCAAAGAAATCTTCGACAAACTCGGTTATGAAGGCGACAACGATCCGGAACATCTGGCGCGGTTTGCCCGGAAATACCTGCGTCGTTACTTCTTACAGGCAGATTTCGGGATTACCGGCTGTAATTTTGCCATCGCCGATTCCGGGCTGATTAATTTGGTAACCAATGAAGGTAACGCCGATCTGACCATGGCTATCCCGAAGACGCAGGTGGTTGTGATGGGGATGGAACGGATCGTGCCGAGTCTGAAGGAAGCCGAGACGCTGGATAACATGTTGTCGCGGTCGGCGGTTGGTCAGAAGCTGACCAGTTACTGTTCCTTCTCTGGCAAGCAAGTCGAAGGTGAAGCAGACGGTCCCGAAGACTTTCACGTGGTCATTGTCGACAACGGCCGCAGCAACGCGCTCGGTACGCCGTTTGAACCGGTGCTGCAGTGTATCCGTTGCGGGGCCTGCCTCAACGTCTGCCCGGTTTATCGTCATATCGGCGGACACGGCTATGGCTCGATTTACCCCGGACCGATCGGCGCAGTGCTGTCACCAGTGCTAGACGGCTATGAAAAGTTCGGCGACTTGCCGTTTGCTTCTAGCCTTTGTGCCGCCTGCACCGAAACCTGCCCTGTCCGCATTCCGCTGCACCATCTGCTGATCAAGCACCGTGAAGTTATGATGGACAAGCTGAAGATGGATCATAGTTTTAGCGATAAGATTATGAAAATGGTCGGTGTCGGCACCAGTGCACCGGTTTTGTTCAACATGGCACTTGATATGGATCATGCGATGATGGGCGTTTTGGCAACCAAAGACCAGGGCAGCGTTGAAAATGAATACAATAGCGGCCGGATCAAACAAACCGGCATGATGCCGAAGCTGGCGCGCGGTTGGACCGATGTGCGTGATTTACCGCGGCCGCCGAAGAAGAATGAGAACTTCCGGCACTGGTTCAAACAACACAAAGCAGCATTGGAGGCGCAAAAACATGATTGATCACAGTAATCGCGAAGACTTTTTAAATGCTATTGCCGAAAAAGCCGGTCGCCCGCGCCACCAGCTTCAGGATCATCCGTTTGAGCCGCTGAATGATCTGCCGGAAACCACGTTGTCTGGCCATTCACAAGACGAGCTGGAAGCAATCGCCAAGAAAAATAGCGAAGCCGTGCATGTGACCTTTTCCACGACGGACAAGGCTGGGCTGGCCGATGCGTTGAATGCTTACATTGAACACGACGCGCCGAAAACGCTCATTCTGCCGACAACGGATCAGTATGATGACTTTGGTCTCCGTGACTGGACGGAAACCGTTGCGCCGAAGCCGATGTATTGGACGCCGGGAAAAGGCCGCGACTTCAACTTGAAGCAGGCGGCGGCAGCCGATGTTGCGATCGGGTTTGCCGATTACCTGCTGGCCGAATCCGGCACTATCACCATTGCGACAACGCCGGGGCAGGGCCGCGGCTTCCACTTTTTGCCGACACATTATCTCGCCATCGTTAAGAAAAGCAACATTTTGCCACGGTCACGGCAGGCGATGGATCGTTACGATGCCGCTATCAAAGCGGGTGAGCTGCAAACCAGCAATATTAACTTCATTACCGGGCCATCAAACTCGGGTGATATTGAAATGACGTTGGTTGTTGGGGTGCACGGGCCGCTGGATATGACTTATTTGGTGGTTGAAGATATGTAGCAGGTAGCTCGTTAATGTGAGATGCTTGAATGAAACGGTCTTAGGGACAGCAGTTGTCTCTGTGGCCGTTTTTTGGTGCGCCGGGGTTTATGTCACTTTTCGCGGTCAAGCGACCGTTCATACAGATATGGTATACTTGCTGATGAAATGATTTGTACCGGTGCTTAGTGAACGCTTAAATTGTAAACGTGTACAACGCCGGTTTGCTTATTAATGAAGGGGATATAACGTAATGACAGAAGCAATCGATTTGAAGGCCGGGATGGTCTTTGTTAAGGATGGCAAGTTGATTAAGGTTTTGGAATCGAATCATCACAAGCCAGGCAAGGGTAATACTGTGATGCAGATGAAGCTTTACGATGTGCGTTCCGGAGCCAACGTGACCACGACGATGCGGCCGAGTGAAAAGGTCGAAATTGCGATCATGGATCGTAAAAAGGCCACTTATCTGTATACGCAAGACGACACCGCTTATTTCATGGACAGTGATACCTATGAGCAGTATGAGGTTCCAACTGCCAGCATTGCGCGTGAGCTTAAGTACATGCTGCCAAATGTGCCGGTCGAAATTGAGTTTTATGGTGATGAAGTGATTGGCCTTGAGCTGCCGGGAACAGTCGAGCTTGAAGTCACAGACACGCAGCCGGCAGTCAAAGGCGGCACGGTGGCAGGAGGCGGCAAGCCAGCCACACTTGAAACTGGCTTAGTCGTTACCGTTCCCGATTTTGTTAAAGCCGGGGAAAAGATTTTGGTTACCACTGACACTGGTACTTACAAGGGTCGTGCCCAGAAGTAAATTGATTCAAGATGCGTCCAGTTGAAGGGCGCTTTTTTAATGGCCGAAAAGTTTAGTTAAGTCTTGATGGGCAAGGGTAGCATTGGATGACCATGCTTGGCAAAAGAAAACGCGTTTACTGGACCCAGAAACCTGCGTGTAAGGGCCTTGGGCTTGATAGCCAAACTCGGGGGCATTTGGGGGAGTCAGGCAATCCGGTTCCGAAACGCGCTCACTGGCCCAGAAGCCTGCACATAAGGACCTCAAGCTTAAATGGCCAAAGACCAGCCATTTAAGCTTGAGGCCACTTATGCTCCGGCTTCTAACCGGGCCAGTTCGCGCTCTGGGCTGATTAATTGTAGCGATTAAACGATGGGCATAGAATACACTCAAAGGGGTGTGGGATTCATGGTCATATCGCGGGCGCAACGCATTAAAATTCTGATTGTTTTAGGGATGATGTCGTTATTGACGGCGTTGTCCGGATCGAGTACGAATCTGGCCATGCCCAGAATTTCTGAAGACTTGATGATTTCCAGTAGTGCGGCGACCTGGATTGTGTCCATTGGCCTCATTACAACAGCGGTTTTGTTGGTGATGTTCGGGCATATCGGCGATTTAGTTTCCAAAAATTTGGTCTTTCTGATTGGCGAAGTCGTGTTTATCGTTGGCTCGCTGTTGACGGGTATCGCACCGACCTATCTGACTATCATGGCAGGTCGGGTGGTTCAGGCGGTTGGTTCGGCGATGATTATGGCCAATTCGATGGGCATCATTAGCCAATATTTCCCGGATGCGAATCGCGCAGAAGCCCTTGCTGTGATCTCGATGTTCGTGTCGCTGGGATCGATTTCCGGCCCGGCATTCGGTGGTATCCTCATTACTTGGGCGAGTTGGCGCTGGATTTATTTATTCAATGTGCCGGTGGGAATCCTGATCGTTTTGGCCGGCATGCGTTTGTTGCCATTACGGCGGCCGGCGCATGGTGAGATCAGGCGCATCTGGCAGCAAGCTAACTGGACCGGGCAGAACCTGTTCACTGGTGGGATGATTTTGATGTTCGCCAGTGGTTACTGGCTGCAACAGCCAAAACAGCTTTGGCTGGGCGCAGGCATTTTGGCAGGCGGCATCCTGTTAACGATTCTGGCATTTATTCAGGATCAACGCTCGCGCTCGCCGTGGATTGCGCCGAGCATTATGCACAATCCGGACTATTTGATTTCGGTGAGCGTGTTGTTGATTGTGATGCTGGTCAATTCGGTATCGAATATTCTCCTCCCATTCTACCTGCAGAGTTACGGCGGCATTTCCGCGTTCGCCAGCGGCTTGCTGATGATGTTGCAGAGTGTCACGATGCTGATGATTACGCCATTTGCCGGTTGGCTGGCCGATCACTGGAATCGCTATTACCTGACGATTCTCGGCTTGTTCGTCCTGATCATCTCGCAAATCGGGTATGCCAGTTATCCCGCCAAAATAACCATGGCGCCGATCATCTGGCCGATTGTCGCCAATGGTGCGGGAATGGCCTTGTTCCTGTCGCCGAATAACGCCTTAACCATGGGCGCCGTGGACAGTAGCCTCTCCGGGGTTGCCGGTTCCATGAACTCGCTGGCCCGCACAATCGGGTTGACCATTGGCATCAGCTTCGGCGCCACCTTGCTGTTTGCCCAACTGCCTGGCGTGACCCGTATTTCGCCACAATCTGGCGAACCATTTTTACACGCCCTAGCCACAGTCTTTTGGTTAGCCACTTTGGTTTCCGTCGTCGGTCTGGTGATTGTGGTGTTCCGGAGCATCCGCAGCCGCAAAAATGGTAAGACACTCACTAATAATAAGTAATCGCTTTGAAAATAATTAGCAAGAACTTAGCAGCAGAGCTGGTTCTTGCTTTTTTAGTGAGCACATGAATAGCAAGTTGTTTGACAGAAGCGAAAATTATTCGAACAAAACACACAATTTCATGAAAACTGGTAGAAATTATGCCAAAAGTGCGTGTTATTTAATATTTGGGCTGCTGCAACTTCCAATATTGCAGCAAGTTTTCAATGTCACTCCTTGCCAGCGAGACAAACTTTGCTATTTCTGGATTTAATGCGCTATCTAAAACATTCGTATAAGCCTTGTACGATTTGTTATTTGATACTAGGTTTAACCTTTTTACGAGACATTTTCTGACAACGCGGTTTTTTTATCCAAAATTGAGGGTTTACTTATTTACATTAATGAGATTCTAATGTAAGGTAAGTTCAATCATTTTAGGAGGGAACAAGATGAAATTTAGAAAAACAATGGTTGCGGGCACAACAATTGCGCTCGCCGGGGTGTTAGCAGCCTGTGGTTCTAATTCAGCAAGCAGTAAAGGCACCTCCATTACCCGTATGGAAAGTGATGTTATCTCCACGATGGATCCGTCAACGAGCACGGATGCGATTAGCGGTCAGGCATTGATCGATACGATGGATGGTTTGTACCGTTACTCTGGCAAGGATTTGAAACCGGCGATTGCCAAAAGTCAACCGACTGTCTCTAATGACGGCAAGACTTATACGTTCAAATTGCGTAATGCAAAATGGAGTAATGGAGATCCGGTTACGGCGCAAGACTTTGTGTTTGGTTGGCGGCGGACAGTCGCACCTAAGACCAAGTCAGAATATGCGTATCTCTTTTCTGGCGTGAAGAATGCCGATGACATTACGGCTGGCAAGAAAGCTACCAGCACTTTGGGCGTCACAGCGGTTAACAAGACAACTTTGAAAGTCACTTTGGATCATGCTATTCCATATTTCAAGACGATGTTGGTTAACCCAGCATTCTTCCCGCAAAATGAGAAGTTTGTCAATAAGGCCGGTAAGAAGTTTGGCACAACTGCCAAGTATGCCTTATCCAATGGTCCATACGTATTAAAGAACTGGAATGGCACTGGCAATACTTGGAAAGAAACCAAGAACAAGACTTATTGGAATGCCAAGAACGTGCATATTGACACCTTGAATGGCCAGGTTATCAAGGATCCGCAAACTGCCTTGAATCTGTATCAGTCAAAGAAACTTGATATTGCGCAGTTGTCTGGTGAACAAGCTGCTAAGGCAAAGACAATGGCAGATTACAAAGGCTTGAATCAGAGTGCTATCTTCTACTTGGAACTTAACGAAAAGAAGGTTCCAATCTTTAAGAACGCCAAGATTCGTCAAGCCGTTTCAGCTGCCATTAACCGGAGTGAATATATCAAGAAGGTTTTGAACGACTCCTCAATTGCTGCCAAAAATGTTACGCCTGAAGGCCTCTTCATCAAGGGCGGTCAGGACTTCTCAAAGGTTGCATCTAAAGCTGATGGGTCGGCAACCAAGTACGATCCAGCCAAGGCCAAGAAGTTATGGACAGAAGGTTTGAAAGAAACCGGTCAGAGCGCACCGACACTTGAGCTGACTGCTGATGATACAACCCAAGGCAAACGTTCTGCTGAATATCTCCAAAGCACGTTAGAGCAGAACTTGCCAGGACTGAAGGTCACCATTGCGAGCGTACCATTTAAGACGCGTCTATCCCGTGCCCAAAATGGCCAGTTCGATATGATTTACTCGGGCTGGAGTGCTGACTTCCCAGATGCCATCTCGTTCCTTGACTTGTTCACGTCTGATAACTCCTATAATGATGGTAAATGGTCCAACTCCGAGTATGACGCTTTGATCAAACAATCAAAGACAACCGATGCCAACAATCCGACTGCTCGTTGGAACACCTTGCTAAAAGCACAGGAAATTCTCACCAAGGAACAGGGCGTTGTACCACTGTATCAACGTGTTCAGGCAACGCTGCAACGTAAGACCATTACCGGTTTGAAATACAACCCAACGAGTTCTTACGACTTTGTTAATGCAAAGGTTAAGTAACTCGATGCATTGGAACAATCAAAAATAAAGGCTTAACACTTTAATCATTAGTTCTCATGAACGGCGTTGTCACGTGTTTTGCGGCGGGACAACGCCGTTTGAGTAAAAGCCAAAAAAACAGGAGTGAAACATGGCTAAATATATTTTAAAACGGATCGGCTTCTTGCTCCTGACGCTGTTTCTTGTTGCCACCATTACTTTCTTCCTAATGAAGTTACTGCCGGGGACCCCGTTTAATAATCCGAAAATTCCGGCAGATCAACTGGCAATTTTAAAGAAACAGTATGGACTGGATAAGCCGGTTTGGATGCAATATCTCACGTATATGGCAGGGATCACGCATGGTGACTTCGGGATGTCGTACCAGTATCCCGGTCAAACCGTGTCCGGGCTGATCGTTTCGCGAATGGGACCGTCACTGCAAATTGGTGCGCAAGCCATGGTTGTTGGCACACTCGCCGGCATCGTGCTCGGTGCGATTGCGGCGATTCGGAAGAATACCTGGGTGGATGCCACCGCGACAATTTTCGCGATTCTCGGCCGATCCATCCCTAACTTCGTGTTCGCTGCGTTGTTACAACTGTTTGCTTATAAAACTGGTGCTTTCCCAGTCGCATTGTGGGGCGGCTTTACGTACAGTATTTTACCGACGATCGCTCTTGCCATTGCACCACTGGCTCAGACGGCGCGGTTTATGCGTACCGAAATGGTGGATGTGCTGAGTTCGGACTATATCGAGCTCGCGCGGTCCAAAGGCGAATCACGCTGGCAGGTCGTTGCTAAGCATGCGCTGCGTAACTCCATGATTCCGATTGTCACCATCATCGGGCCAATGGCAGTTGACTTGATGGTCGGCTCACTGGTTGTCGAGAATATTTTTGCGATCCCCGGCATTGGTGAACAATTCGTTAAGTCAATCACGACCAACGATTATCCGGTGATCATGGCCTTGGCAATTCTTTACAGTGCAATGTTGACCGTTATCATCTTAATCGTTGATATTCTCTACGGCTTCATTGATCCACGAATTCGACTGAGCGGGGAGGCAAACTAATGGCAACAACAAAATTAAGTCCAGACGCATTCAAGCATGTCAAAGTGAATACGGCTGAACAGGAACGCATTGCCAAGCCTGCGCTGACGTTCTCACAAGATGCGATGCGGCGATTGAAGAAGAACAAAGCCGCGCTCATCTCACTTTGGATCTTGATTATTATTGCGGTCATTTCGATTCTATCTTTGTGGCTGTCACCTTCGAATCCTAATAAGCAGAACCTGAACTATTCCAATTTGCCACCAAAATGGCCAGGCGTTGACTTGCCAGGATTAAACGGTTACCTGAATGGCCAAAATAAATATGCCGGCATGGGCAAAAATGTTTACTACTTGCTCGGCACGGATTACCTCGGCCGCGATCTGCTATCCCGGATCATGGTCGGCACCCGCGTTTCATTGTTCATCGGGATTGTCGCAACTTTCTTCGATCTGACCATCGGGGTTTTCTATGGCATCATCTCCGGATGGCGCGGCGGCATGACCGATACCTTGATGCAGCGTGTCATTGAAATCATCTCCAGTGTGCCAAACTTGGTTGTCGTTATCTTGATGTTGCAAGTGTTCAAACCAGGGATGACGTCCATCATTTTGGCAATTGCGTTGACTGGCTGGGTCACCATGGCCCGCCTGATTCGGGCGCAAACACTGCAGTTAAAAGATCAGGAATTTGTCTTGGCGGCCAGAACGCTTGGCGAGTCGAGTGTCAAAATCGCGTTCAAGCATTTGATCCCGAACCTGAGCTCCATTATCATCATTCAAACCATGTTCACGATACCAACGGCCATCTTCTTTGAAGCCTTCCTGAGTTACATCGGGATCGGGCTGCCAGCGCCAACTGCCAGTCTTGGGACGTTGTTATCCGATGGGCAGAAGAACCTGCAAGTTCTACCATATCAACTGCTGTATCCGGCGATTGTCATCGTTGTCCTGATGCTGGCGTTCAACTTGCTAGCTGATGGCTTGCGTGACGCGTTTGATCCTCGTAGTGAACATTAGGAGGTGGCAAAATGACTAAAATTCTGGAAGTTAAAGATTTGGAAATCGACTTTGCCACTTATGCCGGTCCGGTGCACGCCATTCGGGATGTCAGTTTTGACCTTAACAAAGGCGAGACGCTGGCGATTGTTGGTGAGTCTGGTTCCGGGAAATCTGTTACCGTACGTACCGTGATGGGCTTGTTGGCGCCCAATGCCAAAATTACCCACGGCGAAGTGCTCTTCGATGGCGTCGATATTCTCAAAAAGTCCGAGAAACAGCTGAATGCCATGCGCGGCAATGATGTTGCCATGATTTTCCAGGATCCGATGACATCGTTGGATCCGACCATGACGATCGGCAAACAGGTGGCTGAGCCGTTAATGCTACACAACAAGATTAGCGAATCCGACGCCTTGAAAGAAGCCGAACGGGTGCTGGAACTGGTCGGCATCAAGGACGCAGGTGGCCGATTGAAAGATTACCCGCATCAATTCTCCGGCGGCCAACGCCAACGGATCGTCATTGCGATTGCGATCATCAATCACCCGCAAATCCTGTTAGCCGATGAACCGACAACAGCGCTGGACGTGACGATTCAGGCACAGATCATTCATCTGTTAAAAGAAATCCAGTCCAAAATCGATACGTCAATCATTTTCATCACCCATGACCTCGGCGTTGTTGCCGGGATCGCTGATCGCGTGGCGGTTATGTATGCCGGTAAAATTGTCGAATACGGCACCGTTGACGAAATCTTTTACAATGCCCAGCATCCGTATACTTGGGGCCTGCTGGAAGCAATGCCGACACTGGAAACGAAGAGCGACCGGCTGTACGCGATCCCCGGCACACCACCGGATTTGCTTGATCCGCCAAAAGGAGACGCGTTCGCCCCACGTAATCCGTATGCGATGGCCATTGATCTTGAACAGGAACCGCCTTTCTTCAAGATCTCGCCAACGCATTCAGCCGCGACCTGGCTGTTAGCTCCAGGTGCGCCGAAAGTGGAGCTGCCACCGGAAATCGCGCGGCGGCATGCGCTGTGGGCAAGTAAGCATCCAAACGAAAAGGTGGTGAACTGACATGGCCGACGATAAGAAGAAAGTCCTTGTTTCCGTTAAACATCTGGTTCAGACGTTTAACGCCGGCAAGAAAGACGAAGTTAAAGCAATTCAGGATATCTCGTTTGATATCTACGAAGGCGAAACCCTTGGCCTTGTTGGCGAATCCGGTTCCGGGAAAACTACAACCGGCCGCGCCATCATTCGGCTGTATGACCCAACGAGTGGCGAAATTTTGTACAACGGCCAGGACATCGCCAAGCTCAAAAACGGCTCGAAGCAGATGTTGGCTTTCCGTCGCGATACGCAGATGATTTTCCAGGATCCGTATGCATCGTTGAACCCCCGGATGAAAGTCAAAGATATCATTGCGGAAGGCATCGATATCCATCATCTCGCTAAGGACAAGGCGGATCGAGATCACCAAGTCGAACAGTTGCTGGAAGAAGTTGGCTTGAACGCCGACCATGCGACCCGTTATCCCCATGAATTCTCCGGCGGTCAACGCCAGCGGATCGGTATTGCCCGGGCGCTTGCGGTGCAGCCTAAGTTTATTATCGCAGACGAACCGATCAGTGCGCTGGACGTGTCCATTCAGGCTCAGGTGGTTAACTTGCTGAAGGACATTCAGGATCGCCAAGGGCTGACCTATCTGTTCATTGCCCATGATCTGTCGATGGTGAAGTATATTTCCGATCGCATTGCGGTCATGCACTATGGCCGTCTGGTCGAACTGGCCAGTGCCGACGAAGTTTATTCCCATCCACTTCATCCGTACACGAAGAGCCTGCTGTCCGCCATTCCTGTCCCTGACCCAGATGTCGAGCGAAAGCGTATCCCGATTCCATACGACGCCAGCAAGGTCGAAGGTGACAACAAGCAACGTAAAATGGTCGAGGTTTATCCTGACCACTATATCTTTGCCGCTGACGACGAGGTGGCAGCGTATAAGGCCGAGGCTGAAGAGGACCATAAGACACCAGCTGGAACCGCTGCGGAGTAACACTGAACATTCGCTTGCTCCAGTAGCATTTGCGGCAAGTCTTATTAAAGTAGCGTTTGATTTATAAGAGTCGGGAGCACGTAAAAGTGTTGCCGGCTTTTTGGCATGAGTACGAATGAAAACACTTGTGATAAGGACTTCTGCAACTGTGTGAACTTGTGATGCATTAATCCGAAACTTGTTAACATTCGCTAAATATTGCCAAGGCTGAATTGAATTTTGACTTCAAGATGACGCTTTCTGGTCGCGGGTCTGCTACACTATCCTCAAAGGAAGTGTGCAAGGAATGACCAAGTTTTATTTTGTGCGGCATGGACAGACCGAGACGAATCTGGCACGCCGCTTTAACGGTGGGCGTACTGACACGCCGCTGACGCCGTCTGGCCGCGCTGGGGCAATGGCAGTGGGACGATTTTTTGAAACAACCGGTTTTGCTGGCATCTATGCCAGTCCGATGCCGCGGGCACAAACCACCGCAAAGCTCATTGTGGCTCAAAGCAAGGTGGCGCAACCGGCGATCATCACCGAAGAAGATTTACGTGAAGTCGATCTGGGTCAGTGGGACGGTCGCCCTTTGGCAAAAGTTCAGGATGATCCCCAAATCGATAATTATTATCATAACCTGCTGGCATTTGATTATAAACGAATCGGCGCCGAGTCGTTTGAGCATGCGTTGACTCGCGGACGCCGCGTGATCGCGCGAATTTATGATCAACATCCGGACGGCAAGGTGCTCGTGGTTGCCCACGGCTTGCTGGGGATGTTGCTGCTGAGCACCTACCTTGGCGCAGACCTCAACAACGCTCGCGATGAAATGGCCATGCCGCCGAATAATAGTATCAGCGAAATCGATACCGATGACGGCGAAGAATTTACCCGCGGCACCTTGTGGGCATTTGTCCCGAGTGCGTTATAGAACACGAAGGATCAGTTAATCATTTGTCCCCGCCGGAATGCGCTCTTTTTTCCCGCTTATCAAGCCAATATTTGGCGCTTCCCCCACGCGAGCGCTTACAATAGTAGTGGAGATGTATTGGCACGTTAATGTGGGGTTCGTACACCAGCGTTGTGTGAGAATAGGCCGTCTTTAGATTATTAAATAATAATATAAAATCTTTTGATGGTCGCTCGTTTCATTTAATGTTAAAGCATAACGCCGTACATTAAAGGTGGGGGACATGATGTTAGATAATATCGGAAAATTAGTACATCAACAACGCCGCAGTTTGAACCTGACGATTGAAAAGCTGGCCGAGCGTTCGGGGGTCTCAGTAAGTCTGATATCCCGTATGGAACGCGGTGATGTCAACAACATCAGCGTTAAGAAGTTGACTGACATTGCACAAGCCTTAGACATGGAGGTCGGTGATTTCTTCATCGCACCGGAAATGAGCGATATTAATACGTTAGCGTTGGTGAAGTACTTGACTGGCTTGCCGGAAACCGAGCGAGCACGCGTTTCCGAGGTACTCATGCAGGTGATTAATCTTTGAGTGCGGTCATAGGTTGAAAATACGCCAGTTGCGGTTAAGTGGCTGGGTAATTAGAAAATCGGTGTTAGCGGCAATTGTTGCTAGCACCGATTTTCTTTGTTGTTGATTGGCAGCGTGCAGGTAGTGTCAAAAGGATGAGCGCTCTTGATGGCCGTTCCCCTAATCAGGCATTTTGCGCTCGGGGCTGTTCGCTAATCAAAAAATCGCGTATACTTAGTGCACTGAATTCACATCCAAGGAAGCCAGCTAAGCCGCACAAAGGCTGTTGGCTGCCTGCCAAGTAAAAAGGAGGAAATAACTTCATGACATTCGAAGCAGTTCTACCATCACTGAAAAATGGCCAAAAAGCCGTTCGTACCGGTTGGGAAGGCACCGAGCTATACGTTCAGCTAGTTCCGGAAGGCAAATTTGAAGGCGACACATTAAATCCGTATTTTCTGATCAAAACCGCGGATGAAGCGTTCAGCTTGTGGTCCCCGACTGACTGTGACATTCTCGCTGAAGACTGGCAACTTGTTGACGCATGATAGCATTCGATTTTAGCGGCAAAACAGTTGTTGTGACTGGTGCGGCATCGGGAATTGGCGCGGCTCAGGCGGCGGCGTTTACGGCAGCGGGAGCGCGGGTTGTCGGCGTCGATCTTCAACCCATGACAGGGCTGGCCGTCACCATTCAGGCAGATGTCAGTCAGCCTGCAACGGCAGAAACTATCGCCCGTGACTATGCGCCTGACATTGTCTGCAACACGGCCGGCATTCTGGACAGCTATCAAGACGTCGCCGCCACTGATCTGGCAACCTGGCAGCACATTCTTAACGTTGATCTCACCAGCCAGTTCCTGATGATCAAGGCGTTGTTGCCAGGGATGCTCAAGCGCGGCCACGGCATTTTTATCAACATGAGCTCCATCGCCGGATTGGTGGGGGGAGGCGGCGGTGTGGCTTACACAGCCGCCAAGCACGCCGTTATCGGGCTCACCAAGCAGTTAGACCTTGACTACGCCGCAAGAGGCATTCGCGCCAATGCATTAGCGCCAGGCGCCATCGACACGCCCATGAACGCCGCTGACTTCGCCGGTGACGGGAAAATGGCCGCGTGGGTGGCTAAGGAGACGCCGGCCAAGCGTTGGGCCAAACCAGAAGAAGTCGCCCAGGTATCCCTTTTCCTAGCCAGCGATGCCGCCGATTACATTCACGGCACCGTCATTCCTATTGACGGCGGTTGGTTAGAAAAGTAAACTTGAAACATTGTTAAGATGATGTTAATTGAATCGGAAGCGCACACCGCTTCCACGACGATACTTATTTCCTTTGATCGTCGTTATTACTGGCAAAGCCACAAAGGAGAACAATATGCAAACAACATCAATGTCCCATCGTTCAATCGTCAGTCTCACCAAAACCGCGATCGTCGCCGCAATCTATGTGGTCATGACCCTGATGCTCAGCCCGCTAAGCTTCGGGGTCGTACAAGTCCGGTTCTCTGAGATGCTCAACTACACGGCGCTCTTCAATCGCCGGTACGTCTGGGCGGTTACGTTGGGTGTTTTTTTGGCCAATTTAGCCTCGCCAACCGCACTACTCGACGTACCAGTCGGCACACTAGGCACTCTTGTCTTCATCGTGATCAGTCGCTGGGCAGCCAAATTCGTCCACCAAAAATGGGCCAAATTTGCCATCATGGGCGTCCTCTTCGCCTTCTCGATGTTCACGGTCGCCGGTGAACTCACAATCATGAGCAGGGTACCATTCTGGGCCTCTTACGCCACCATTGCCCTTGGTGAGGCAGTCTCAATGGCAGTCGGCGGCGTTGTGATGATGGTGCTGACCCGGTATGTGGATTTGGACAAATAAACTTAGCAGAAACCTGTTGGCTAGTGATGTGAAGCAAAAAGCTCGCACTGATCACCGGCAGATTTAAGAATCAATCAAAAATAACACCGAGAAGATTTCCGTCATCTCGGTGTTATTTTTAAAATTGAGGCTTATGTGAAGCGCGTCTGTAGGTAAAAACAGATGGCACGCTACTTCTTAAGCGTCTGCATGACATCCTTGGCAATCAACGTGTAATAATGCACGCGGCCGGCATCGTTAGGGTGAACCCCATCATCGGCAAACCAGTCATCATTGCCCCCAGCCAGGTAATACCAATCAATCACATGCAGATTGCTATGCGACTTAGCCGCCGAATGAATCAGCTTATTCACCGGGTCAATCCACGCTTTACCCGGCGCATACGCTGTCACCCAAAAGACTTGGCGATTGCTGCCCAGCTGGTCCAAAATGCCATTAATGTCCGATTCCGTCATCGGACCATTCGTACCAAGGCTAATCACGACAGTATCATCTAACTTGCCTTCGGACTTGAGTTGACTGATAATCGCGGGCGCTGCCTGCACTTGCCGGCCAACTTCAGCGTCGATCGACATCTTCGGGAACAACACCTTGAGGTAAGCCGAGCTACCCAGCATGACCGAGTCGCCAATAGCTGTAACAGGTAAGTCCTTAGCCGCCGTGATATCGCTATCGGTTAGCCCGAAAAGCCGGTACTGATTGAGAACTTTTTCTTTTTTAACTTTAGCTTTGGAATCGTTTTGAATGCGTTGACGCGTCTGCTGGTTAACGGCAATCGCTTGTTCAGATTGATAGTGGCGGAAATAAAAGAAGCCACCAACGCCGGCAATCAACAAACCTAGCGCGATACACAATATCCAGTCCCGCAAACGCAGCGTATGTTTTTTCATGATCAGTAAGCCCCCAAAAGTTACGTTGCTTTTATTTTAAACTAAAATCCAGATGAGTCTGGTTACAAGTTAGGGTCATTCTGGCGGGTTTGCTGGAAATTGTAAAGAGATTGTAATAAAGATAAAGACGTTGGTAATGAGAACTACTAGCAAGGAAGTATTGGAAATTTGAGTTTTAACTTTTTGGTGCAGAAAACTGATTTCTATTTGGAGATGGGTAGACTTAAAGGGCTATGCTAGGGTATTATGCTTTGGAGTGGAATTTTAAAAAGTTCTTCATTTGTGTGGCTGCACAGTCTGCGGCTCGTTTTTTTAATTATGGTTACTAATTTTGATTAGGTGGGGAAGAGTTAATGAACAAGCAGATCGACCTTTCGCAGTTGTGGGATGTATTCAAACGCAGCTTTGCGGCAATGATTATTCTTGGAATCTTAGGTATGGTGGGTGCATATTTCGGAGCGAAGGCCTTTATTGCACCTAAATATGAGTCAGATACATCGTTGCTGGTTAATCGGAAACAGCAAGAAGATCCGAACATGCAACTAAATGCGCAACAAGCTGACATTCAAATTATTAGTACATACAAGGACATCATCACTCGCCCGGTGGTTTTACAGCAAGTGGCCAGCGATTTAACAAGTCCACAGCGAGTATTAGTAAAAAAAGCTAAGAAGGCTGTTTATGGTACTCGCTATAATTCACTTACAGGTGTACAGGAAAGATATGTCAAGGAAGAGGCACAACCAGCTCAATACAAATTAAGACCGGCAAGGTACTCTAATCTTTCTGAAGAGGACTTATCCAAGATGGTCTCAGTTTCCACACAACAAAATTCTCAAGTGTTTACAGTTAGTGTTAAGGATACTAATCCAGTTCGTGCCAAAGACATTGCGAATGAAATTGCAAAGGTATTTGAAAAAAAGATTGCTACAATCATGAGTGTTTCAAACGTTTCTGTGGTTTCAAAGGCAACGGCTAATCCAAGTCCCGTTTCCCCAAAGCTAAAGATAGTTGCATTCATAGGGTTAGCGGTAGGAATCATAATCGCGTTTATTTGGGGACTTGTTCGTGAGCTGACAGATCAAACGATTAAGAACATCGATTTCATTACAGATGATTTGGGTTTGGTCAATTTGGGAATTGTTAGTTATGTTCAACATATGAGAAGTATGGATGAGGCAATCCAGGCGCAAAAAAAGACCGATTCAGAAGACGATGTGATAGAGGATCCCAATTTGTCTGGGTTCCCACAACGTAGTCGTCGTCGAGTTTAAGGAGGGGAAAAGAATGAGTTTATCATTTCCAAGGCTTTTTAATCGCCATCAAGAGGATCAGGAAACCCAGAGGAACGGGGTGATGCTAGTTACATTCGCCGAGCCTAAACATGTTGTCTCAGAGCAATTTCGAACAGTTCGAACGAATATTGAGTTTGCAGGTGCTGCCTTGCATCGCTGTCAAGTGATTATGTTTACATCGTCTGCAATGTCTGAAGGGAAATTAACTGTTTCGGCTAACGTGGCTGTTACTTGGGCTCAAGCTGGTAAAAAGGTCTTATTGATTGATTCAGATCTGAGACGACCAACAGTTCATGCTACTTTCAGGACGTTAAACTTAGACGGCGTCACGACAATCTTAACTGGTAAGGATAAAGCTGGTGACGTCATTGAGGATACTTTCGTTGACAACTTAAGTGTACTTACATCTGGACCAATTCCGCCCAATCCTTCTGAGCTTCTAAACTCGAAACGTATGGTAGAATTAATGGATTGGGCAAGGACAAAGTATGACGTTGTAGTCCTTGATGCGCCACCAGTCTTAGCTGTATCTGATGTGCAGGTTTTGGTGCCAAAGACAGATGGAGTTGTTGTTGTGGCTAATATGGGCAAAACTTTAAAAGGAGATCTTCGCAGAACAGTAGAGGTTCTGAAGTTAGCCAATGCCAAGATATTGGGTTCAGTAGAACGCGTTAAAGCAAAACGCGGAGACAGAGGCTATGGTTACGGTTATGGCGAGGGTTCAGGAAGAGAATAACAGAAATTACATTATAAAATATATAATGCAACTGTTTGGCTTAGGGGATATACATGGAGACAAATAATTTAGAAGATGCTTTTCAGCCTATTTTGGTTAAAATGTATCTGTTTGTTTATTTTTGGTTATTACTTATTTTTGGCTTGACCTCAGAGTCGATGATTAGTCCAGTTGATCAACCCTCGGCTTTTCCTAACTTGGTTTCTTCGGGAAATAAAACAGCGTACGTTCTTGCTTCAATACTTTTATTTCTAGGCTTGTTTCACAAACGGTCACTTTTAAATTGGATTATCACGGGGCCCCTTTTCCTAATTGTTATTTACGGATACTTTTTCGTGAATCAGCAAATTCCAGTAATTGGCTTTGTGTTTTTGGTTTGGAGTTCCCAAGTAGTTCCTTTCAGAGATCTAGTTCGGGCAGATTTTTTTTCGAGAATAGTTGTGACTGTACTACTTTTTGTGGGAAATAATCTTCAGTTGCTACCAACAAGTCCGGAAATTCAGTTGGACGATTCAACTCGATTATCTTTCGGTTTTCATCATCCTAATGCTCTAGGAATGTACCTTATGATGATAATGATTGAGGCATTTTATCTGTACGCTAAAGGAAAAAAGTGGCCAGTTTTAGGTTTAGTATTTGGCGGCATACTGATATACCTTTTGACCAGATCCCGCGGTTCTTTCCTGGCGGTCATTAGTTTTGCAGCATTAGTGGGAATGCACGATATTTTTAAGAGTAAAAGCTTAAAGCGCTTGCTGATATATTTTTGCATAGCAGCTCCGTTTATATGTTTTTTTGGATCCTTTGTAATTTCCGTGATTCTCCCTTCCAATTCTAGAGCTTTTCAAACATTAAACGGGTTGTTATCTGGCCGACCGGAACTCTTGAAACTTATATACGAGTATTATGCACAAAAAAGCTTTTTTGGGGCAAGCATTGCTGAATTAGCTAATTCTTACTATGCTTGGTCGATTAATGTCAAATATTTGTTCGTTGATAATCAATATATGTACACGGTAATGATCTTTGGATGGTTTGGGGCGGCTCTTGAAATTGTGTATGCTGTATATTGTGCTCTTCGAGCAAAAATTTATGAGAATTGGTTCTTGTTGTTTTGGCTAACTGCGATGGCCTTTTTCGGTCTTGTTGAAACAAAACTTGTCACCCTGGACATGGCGTTGCCGTTTATGTGTTTGGGTAGCTTAGCAGTGCATTACAAGAGTGAAAAAGTCTTTTCTGAAACAGATGGGGGAAATTTAAAGCTAGCACGCAATTAGACAAGATTTTACTTGAGCTTTAATTTTCAAAATGATGAATTATTGTATTTAAAAACTTTTCGGGGGTAATTTGAATGAAGTTATTGATTGTTGGTGCAGGACTCTTCGGTGCAACAGTTGCTCGTGAACGAGCTTTACAGGGAGACAATGTTACCGTTGTAGAAAAACGTGATCATTTGGCGGGTAACATTTATACAAAAGAAATTGAGGGCATTCAAGTTCATAAGTATGGGGCTCATATTTTTCATACAAGTAACCAGGCGGTATGGGAATATATTAATAAGTTCGCCAAATTTAACCGTTATACCAATGAGGTTATTGCCAATTATAAAGGTGAGATATACAATCTCCCTTTTAATATGAATACCTTCAACAAAATGTGGGGGGTTATTACGCCAAAACAGGCGAAAGAAGAAATTAATAGGCAAAGATCATCTATGGAAGGTAAAACTCCCCAAAACCTTGAAGAACAGGCAATATCGCTTGTAGGAAAAGATATATATGATAAGCTGATTAAGGACTATACAGCTAAACAATGGGGAAGAGATCCTAAGCAGTTACCAGCATTCATCATTAGACGATTGCCTGTACGCTTTACGTATAATAATAATTATTTCGATGATTTATATCAAGGTATTCCAGAAAATGGATATACACAAATTGTTGAAAAGATGTTAGATCAGCCGAACATAAGTGTTGAATTGAATACTGACTTTTTGGCAGACAAAGATGACTATTTATCTAGATTTGATCAAGTTGTATTTACTGGAATGATCGATCAATTTTTTGACTATCGGCTTGGCACCTTAGAATACCGCAGTCTGCGTTTCGAAAGTGAATTGTTGGATGTTGATAACTTCCAAGGAAACGCAGTGGTTAACTACACGGATTCTGCTACTCCGTTTACTCGCATTATCGAGCACAAGCATTTCGAGTTTGGAAAAGGAAACAAAGGCAAAACTATAATTACGCGTGAGTTTCCAGCTGAGTGGGAGAAAGGCAAAGAGCCTTACTACCCTATTAATGATTATAAGAATAATCATCTGTTTACGAAATATAGGGATCTTGGGGAAAAAGAGTTTCCTCAGGTTGCTTTTGGGGGGCGCTTGGGTCTTTATCGGTATTATAATATGGATCAGGTTATAACTGCGGCGCTGCAGTTTGTCAAAGGGGATTTCTTTAAACAAAATTAATCCGGTAGTAAATGTACTTTGACCAAACTCTAAACTTAGTAATCGAGGATTTTTATGACGGTAGTAAAAAACTTTTTGTGGAACATGGGGTATCAGGTTTTCGTTCTGTTATTGCCGATTATTACCATTCCTTATGTCTCTCGAGTGCTCGGGCCAACCGGAATTGGAATAAACGCGTATACAAACTCTGTTGTTCAATACTTCATCTTGTTTGGCACCTTAGGAATAACAGTTTACGGGAATCGAGAAGTTGCTTATCAAAGAGACGATTCACAGCGACTGTCAAATATATTTTGGGAACTCACCTTTTTTAAGTTTATAACTACTGGAATTGCCACGGCTCTATATATTATATTTATTTGTTTGACGGGACAATATGCCCTGTTTTATATAATTCAAGGGCTTCTGTTATTAGCTTCGGCAATTGATGTTTCTTGGTTTTTTCAGGGATTAGAAGAATTTAGAATTACAGTTGTAAGGAATACTTTTGTAAAAGTAATTTCTTTAATTCTGATCTTTACCCTCATTAAGTCAAAAGCAGATTTGTGGTTGTATATTTTAATACTGAGTGGATCCCAATTCATTGGAAACATAACACTTATCCCTTATCTTTCAAAATATGTGTCCAAGCCAGTTCTACGTGATATGGAGATTTGGAAGCACATGAAGCCGACTCTTGTCATGTTTATTCCACAAATCGCTTCTCAGATATACTTGCAACTGAACAAAACTATGCTTGGCTTATATATAGGCGTTCAGGCTGCTGGTTTTTATGATAATTCTGACAAGATCATAAAGATACTTTTAGCAATAGTTACTGCAACTGGTACGGTCTTGTTACCGCACATGGCACATTCTTTTGCCAGAGGGGACCGACAAGCAGTTGTTTCTTCATTAGACAAATCAATGCATTTTATTTTGCTTTTGGCCTTTCCGATGGCAGCCGGTCTTATAGCTGTTTCTCCCGTTTTTACAAGTGTTTTTTTTGGATCAAAGTTTAACGCAGTTGCTATGCTTCTAGCAATTGAATCAGCCGTTATTGTTTTGGTAGGGATTAGTAACGCAATTGGAATACAATATCTTTTGCCGACTAACCAAACGCACCCATTCACCGTTTCGGTTATTTTGGGGGCAGTCACTAATATCATCTTAAATATCCCAATGATTATTGCGTGGGGCGCTATTGGGGCAATGATTGCGACTGTTTTTTCCGAAGCAGTAGTTTCTTTGTATCAACTCGTACGCATTCGACACCAAATGAATGTTTCTCGGCTTTTTGCCGAAACTTGGAAGTACTTGCTTTCGGCCACACTAATGGGTATTTATATATCTTGGTATATGCGTTTTATGCCATTAAGAAACCTTGTGAAGCTTACATCGGCGGTCATACTTGGAGCACTAATCTATGTTTTGATTTTATTGCTATTAAAGCCGCACAAGTTGATTGACATGGTACGAGATCTCAAAAAAACAAGAGTTTAATTTTTTGAACTTTAATAAAGAGGGTTGGGAACTTGCTAATTAAAATTGTAGTAGCAGCGCATAAAGCCGTTCAGACACCGGATGATCCAGTTTACGTTCCTGTATTTGTTGGGAGTACATTCCATAATTCAACGCCATTAGGTTTTCGCAGAGATGATACTGGTATCAATATTTCCGAGAAAAATCCGCATTATAATGAACTAACTGGAGTTTATTGGTCAAAATATAATCTCACATTCGATGCCATAGGATTAGTGCATTACCGCAGGTACTTTATTATTCGAAAAAGCTGGTTTGATAGACAATATCATTTGGTAAACTCAAACGATGTAGAGCGTCTTCTAGGTCATGCAGATGTAGTATTACCAAAGAAACGGCACTATTACATTGAAACAATTGAGTCCCACTTTTATCACTCACATGATCGTATTGGGCTTGATTCTCTAAAACAAGTAATGAACAAGCAACCTAGGGTTTATAGAGAAGCTTTTTCTGAAGTATTAAATGCTAGATCAGCACATATGTTCAATATGTTCATAATGAAGAAGCAGGCCTTCCAATTATACACAGATTGGTTGTTTTCGATCTTGAATCAAGTTGATAGTTTGATAGATTTCGAAAGCTTACGAGGAAATGAGGCAAGAGTTGATGGTTTTCTTGCAGAATTTTTAATGGACGTTTGGATTAAAGCTAATAATGTGTCCTACACAGAGTGTGATTACAAGTTTACAGAAAAACAGCATTGGGTAAAAAAAATTTCTGTTTTTTTGTTTAACAAGTTTAACAAAAATGGCTATGTTACAACGCATATTTCTAATCGTGACAAAAGAAAAGGGGGGCGACCTCTATGACGAAGGTACTGGTCGTCGCTGACTTCTTACCTGCCAGCGGGGTTACAACTTTTATTGAGAATGCTTTTTTAGTTAAGGAAAAAGGATTTGTATTTTCAGGCTTAGCCATCTCAGGAAGTACTGAGAACGAGCAATTGTTCGAGTCTGCGGGATGGTCTTTTTATTCTGTTCCCCCGGCAAATAAGAGCTATGTTAAGCACCTTAAAGGTTGGTTTAACTTCACAAAGCATCACAAAAAAGACTTTGATATTGTTTATTTCAACTATTCAGCGAGCTGGAACATATTACCATTGATCTTTTGCAAAATTATAATGCGTGCTAAAATTGTTGTGCATGGACACAATACCTATTTTGGCACTGAAGTTCATGGCTTGAAAAAAAGTGTCCTGAAATTTCTCCACGTTATTGGGAAATATTTTGCCGCTATGTTTCTTATCAATGCCTTTGTCGCAGTTTCAGAAGAAGCAGCGCGGTGGATGTTCCCTTCATATGTTCTTAAGAAGGGCAGTGCGCAAATAATTCCGAATGGAATTGTATTGGAGAAGTATGCTTTTAATCCAGAGGTCAGATCGAGAGTGCGAAGCGAATGGGGACTTGACGGGGCAACAGTTTTTGCCACTATAGGGGTTTTAGAAATGCGTAAAAATGTTTCTTTTGCTTTAGACGTATTTTATGCAATCCTTAAGCAAGAACCTAATTCTGTTCTACTAGTTGTGGGTGAAGGAACCCAGAGAACAATGCTGGAACAAAAAGCTGCGAAATTGGGCATGAAGGATAACGTCCACTTTTTAGGAAGACAAAAAAAGCTAGAGGATCTTTATAATGGTATTGATGTTTTGCTTTTTCCTTCATTAAATGAGGGACTGAGCTTTACGCTGATAGAGGCTCAAGAAAACAGTTTACCAATTTATGTTTCAAGTAGGGTTCCCCTCGGGCGTCATTTACCAAATTTGATTCATGTTCTTGACTTAAAGAGATCCGCCGATTTTTGGAGTAAGAAGATTATTCTTACAAAGAAACATAGAAGAATTAACGAGACAAAACGAATGTCCGAAATAGGGTATAACCACATTGAAATGCGTAATCGCGTTCTTGAAGTTTTAAGGGGTTTATATCGTGGGGAGTGAGGATGAATGACTTTTGATCATCTTGTCGTCTTAATGTCAACATTTAACGGCGAAAAATTTTTGAAAGAGCAACTTGATTCGATTATTAACCAAGACTTTAAAAATTGGACGCTTTTAATTCGTGACGATGGTTCGTCAGATAAGACACTTGAAATAATCAACGAATATGTTCACGTTGATAGACGAATCCAATTGTTTAAAGATTCATTGGGGAATTTAGGACCAGCAAAATCATTTTTAAAAATGCTTACCTCCGTCGAGGCACCATTTTTTATGTTTGCGGATCAGGATGACATTTGGTATCCATCGAAGATCAACCATACTATCGGCTTGTACAAGCTCAACAACCACAATGATGAAAAGCCGACACTGGTTTATACGAACATGGATACGGTAGATCAATCTGGGAAAGAAATCCAAGAGAATATTCTTCCAGATGATTCACATGTTTCTCCTGATAGCGTCGTAGTAACAAATGTTGTTACTGGTTGCACGATGCTCATCAACCGGAGCTTAGCGGAACGTGTAAAATTGGCAGATGCTGACTCTATAGTGATGCACGATTGGTGGTTCACAATGATAGCGAGTTTTTTGGGGAATGTTCTTTATTGTCCCGTTCCGACACTTGGCTATCGACAACATGATCACAATGCGGTAGGGGTCAGTCATTCATTAAGATCAAGAATTAATAAACTTTTAAATTATGACAAACAACGAGACCTATTTACAAAACAGATGTGTCAAAATCGTTTGTTTCTCGCGAGATTTGATAAAGATATCTCAAAAGAATCCAAGAAAATGTTAAATGAGTTTATTAATTTACAAGGATCTGGGCATTTCTTATCAAAACTCCATTGGCTAATTAGATATAGGACTAAAAAGAGTTCATTAGTTGGGACTCTATCCTTTTATTTCTTATTTTTAACTTCAAAAATGTAGCTATTATTGGTGAACTTTGGGTTCAGTCTTTATATTGAAAGAGAGAAGTTTATGATAGAATTTGATGGACACAATAAGAAGAGTTTCGATGCTGGATTTAAGGCTCGGAACGATATCAAGTTTTTTTCTGGAAAAATGGGAATAACGAGCGCGGAAATACCAAAGTCAAATGCTAGCAATAAAGTGACACGGGAAATACAGCGCTTACGCGGTATTCATTCTCTTTCGAAAATGCTTAATTCGGACCATTTGGTACTTGTCCAGTATCCGCTTCCTTTCAACAGTTTCGATTATAAACTTTTACATAAGACCTTGATTAGGCATAATGCAAAGAGCGTTTTTCTTATTCATGATTTGATTTCTGTCCAAGGTCTTGCGTCTAATGTATCAGTAGAGCGTGAATTAGATTTACTAAAAAAAGCCGATTTTATCATCGCACATAATGATTCAATGGCTTCATTTCTGAAAAACAATGGTCTTGCAAATAGAATTTCTGTAATTAATTTTTTTGACTATCGTGTAGACAAAATTCCCCCGTCAAGACACAAATCGTCAAATATTATTTTTGCTGGTAATTTGGCCAAGTCACCATTCTTGAAACGTATCTCTGAACTAGGTGAACTAAAGTGGCATGTGTATGGAGCTGGAATGCAACCGTCACAGTTTTCAAAATCGGTAACTTTTCATGGGGCTGTCGATTCGGGCATTTTACCATCAAAAATGGTCGACGGTTGGGGGTTAGTTTGGGACGGAGATTCAATCAACGGTATCAATGGCACATCAGGAGAATATCTTCGACTTAATTCGCCGCACAAAGCTTCCTTATATCTAGCATCAGGTGTTCCACTAATCGTCTGGCGAGGCTCCGCATTAGCTGATGTTGTTTTAAAACTTGGTTTGGGAATTGCGGTCGATAATTTACTCCAAATAGAGTCGATGGTTAACTCTTTACTGCCTAGTCAGTTAGATCAGATATATCATAACGCTCGCATCTTTTCTAAGAAAGTTCAAAATGGTGAAATGCTTAAAGAAGCTCTTCAAAAGCTTCCAGTTATCTTTTAATTAACAATTTAAAGTAAACTTTTATGAGGTAAGATGAAGGAAGTGCTTATGCTGAAAGGCGGCAATCAATAACATTTTGTTTAGCAGGCGCTTAGCTTATACTTGCATATATTGTGTTTTTTATTTAAAAGCATGCCCGTAAACCGACTGAGATAACAAGTTGAAGGAGATAGACGTATGAATGTTGGATTTGCTGTGCGGCCAGACTTTTTAACCAGAATGGGCGGCGATAGTATACAGCTTCTTAACACAAAGAGATATTTGGAAGCGGACCACGGTGTTCACTGCAGTATTATTACGTCTCCTAAAGATCTGAAAGACGCGCACTTAGACATTGTTCATATTTTTAATATGCAGCCCCAAACGGTTGAGGCAAGTCTTGCCTATGCTGAAATTGCAAAAGAAGTTGGCATAAAAGTTGCTTTATCTCCGGTATATTGGAGATTAGATGACTCATTTGTCATAGGCGCGCTTTCTAGAAGAGGTTTTATTGACGTACCAAAGCCAATAGTTAAACTCACAACTCTCTTTCTTAAACTGCTCTTAAGGAATCTCCCCATAAAGAAGAATTTCTTTTCTCGCGATTTATTCAAGAAGGCTGAGAAATTGTTGCGGATATCAGATATCATTTTGCCTAATTCTGTCGAGGAAGAGTCAATATTAAAGGACACTTTTAAGGCGGCACTTAAGAATAATTCTAAGTGGGCAATAGTCCCCAATGCAGTGGACTCGAGCATATTTACTCCAAAAAAAAATCTACCTGAATCTTTACCGTGTAACTTGCGAATTTTGGAGAAAATATCTGGAAAATATGTTCTGTGTGCAGCACGTGTTGAACCGTTAAAAAATCAACTAAGAATTCTGAAGGCCCTTAAGAATGTCCCGGATATTCCATTGGTCTTTGCTGGCTCAACGAAAGGTGACAAACGTTATAATCGAAAAGTCCGTTCTTACGCAAAGAAACGTGGAAACACTTACTTTATAAACGAGGTTTCTCAGGAATACATGGCTTTTGTATATTCAAATGCATTAGTTCATGTTTTGCCTTCTTTTCAAGAATCTTCAGGATTAGCGACTATAGAGGCGCTCTTTTGTGGCATACCTGTCGTTACCTCTTCCGATTTCTTTTGCCCGGTTAGATTTTATAAATTTGATAAGTTTGGTATTCAGTGCAATCCCTACAGTACTCGTTCAATCAGAAAATCAATTTTATTCGCTAAAGAACAAACCATAGATGGTATAAACAAGGGCTATAAGTCCTATTTCAGTTACAAAAACGCTGCACTCCTTACGTACAAAGCATATTCAAGTATTCAGAAAAGCACTGTTCAAGAAACAAATGTTTGCTGATATGCTTTATCACTTAAAAAGATTCTTTTAGAACATAGCGGCAAGAATCTTTAGAATCAGATTTTTATACAAAACTTTTTGGGACAAATTATTGACTTTTATATTTCCTTGCTCAATTGTTATGAATGTTTTAAAATGTAGCAGAGCTTTTGTTTTAGGAAGCACTTTGGGGAGGGGTAGATTTTGGAAAAACGCATGTTAACAGATCGAACGCATAAACAGAATTCGCAAGCAGATGATGAGGGGGTATCATCTGTGTATCTTTTGCAGAAAAGGGCTTTTGATGTTCTTTGTGGGGTGCTCGGGCTGATTCTTGTAGCTTTTACAAGTTTGTTGCTTCTTCCGTTCTTTTCATTTGGAAAAAACAAAGGACCGCTCTTTTTCAAACAAACGCGTATTGGTCAAAATGGAAGGAAATTCCAGATTTATAAATTTCGAAGCATGGTAGTCAACGCTGAGAATGTTTTGAAAAGTAACCGCGTTTTGTATCAAAAGTACCTAGCTAACAGCTATAAACTTCCTGCTGGAGAAGATCCTAGAATAACCAAACTAGGCTTATTCATCAGGAAGACCTCTTTAGACGAGCTACCACAGTTTATTAATATTCTTAAGGGTGAGATGAGTATGGTTGGACCACGCCCTGTGGTAGAAAGTGAACTATCTGAATACGGAGAGCATGTCGACGAATTGTTGAAAGCAAAACCTGGTGCTATGGGTTTATGGCAGGCTAGTGGACGGAGTAATATACATTACCCGGAACGTGCACAGCTTGAATTGTATTATGTGGGTCATCGATCTTTCCACTATGATTTGATTATTTTACTAAAAAATATAAGTTCTATCTTTAAAGCAGATGGCGCTTTCTGATGCTTGTAACTGATAGGAAGATCTTATTTGTTTCCTTTTTTCCGTCGAATGTTTAATTGAAATCAAAGTGTAAGACTAAAAATGCAATTTGCCTATTCATGAATTCGCAGGCAAGTCGCTCAGACGACATTTACGCGCTTCGCCTAGTGTGGCCTTCGTTTCTATAATCTGGTTGATTCAGGTATAGACGAAGGCTCTTTTTAGGGACAGACACAAAATGCAAAGTTTCTAATAGTCATTCTTCTTATATTACCCTTATTTGCGCTAGCGAAAGATTGTAATCGGAGCTCAATATTTAAAAGCTTGTTTTAAAGAATTAATGGAGGAGGAGTTTTAATGAAGGGGATTATTTTAGCGGGAGGATCAGGGACAAGGCTCTATCCAATAACGAAGGCAACTAGCAAACAGTTAGTACCAATCTATGATAAACCTATGGTGTATTACCCATTTTCTGTACTGATGCTATCCGGGATCAAAGAATTTTTGATCATATCAACGCCAGAATTCTTGCCGCAATTTGAAAAACTCTTTGGTGATGGACACGATCTTGGTGTGAGCATCCAATATAAAGTTCAGAATGCACCTAATGGTCTTGCTGAAGCGTTCATCCTAGGTGCCGACTTCATTGGAAACGATACTGTTGCACTGGTTCTCGGTGATAATGTCTTTTACGGTGCCGGGTTGTCTAAACTGTTACAAGATGCTGCTGCAAAAAAATCAGGTGCTACTGTATTTGGTTATCAGGTCACTGATCCAGAACGTTTTGGGGTGGTCGAATTTGATGATCAGCAACATGCCATTTCGATTGTTGAAAAGCCTCAACATCCTCGTAGTAATTATGCGGTCACAGGACTTTATTTCTATGACAATGATGTCGTTAACATTGCTAAAAATGTTAAACCATCAGCTCGTGGCGAATTAGAAATTACAGACATTAATGAAGAATATCTTCGACGAGGACAATTAGATGTCAAAGTCATGGGTAGAGGATACGCATGGTTAGATACAGGAACTCATGATTCGCTTCTAGATGCTTCAAGTTTTGTGGCAACTATCGAAAAACAGCAAAATTTAAAAGTGGCTTGCCTTGAAGAGATTGCTTATCGTATGGGATACATAGATCTTAATCAGCTCAAGAAACTGGCACAGCCGCTCAAAAAAAATGATTACGGTCAGTATTTGCTGCGGCTCGTTAAGGAGGAACTTAAATAATGGCTTTGAAAACAATACCTACTAAGTTAACAGATGTTAAGTTAGTTGAAACTGATGTATTTGGCGACAATCGTGGATTCTTCACGGAAACCTATACACGTGAAAAGTTTGTGGAAGCCGGCATCAAGAGTGATTTCAATCAGGATAATCAGTCCCTATCGGCGGAGGCAGGGGTTCTCCGAGGGATGCATTATCAGATGGCACCTTACGCTCAAACTAAACTCGTACGCGTTGTAACTGGTGTCGTAGAGGATGTTTTGGTTGATATCCGCAAAGGTTCACCTACTTATGGTCAATGGGAAGGCTATATTTTAAGCCAATATAATCATCGACAATTGTTGGTGCCTAAGGGTTTTGCACATGGTTTTATTACCTTGACACCAAATGTTAACTTTGTTTACAAGGTTGAAGGTTACTATGCACCTGAAGCTGATCGAGGTATTGCGTTTGACGATCCTGATATCGGTATCGAGTGGCCGATGTCAACCGCCCACCTTATTATGTCGGAGAAAGATCAGCATCATCCACAGTTAAAGGATGCTGAAAACAATTTCGTTTATGGGGAGATTTGATAATGAAACTAATGATTACAGGCGGTGCGGGCTTTATTGGCTCAAACTTTGTTCGTTTTGTTTATAATAACCATCCGGATGTTCAGATTATGGTTTTGGACAAACTAACTTATGCAGGAAACAAGGCAAACATTGAAGATGTTTTAGGCGATCGGGTGAAGTTGGTAGTCGGCGATATTGCTAATAAAGAGCTCGTTGATAAACTGATGGGTCAAGTTGATACTGTTGTTAACTTCGCGGCTGAAAGCCACAACGACAATTCACTGATTAATCCAGACCCATTTTTACATAGCAACGTAATTGGCACGTACACATTGCTTGAGGCCGCCCGCAAATACGATGTGCGCTTTCACCATATCTCAACGGACGAAGTATATGGTGATTTGCCTTTGCGCGAAGACTTGCCTGGCCACGGAGAAGGCCCTGGTGAGAAATTCACGGTCAACAGTCGGTACAATCCGTCAAGTCCATACTCTTCAACTAAAGCAGCGAGCGACATGTTGGTTCATGCGTGGGCACGCTCTTTTGGAGTACGAGCTACGATCTCAAATTGCTCGAACAACTATGGCCCGTATCAACATATTGAAAAGTTCATTCCGCGACAGATTACCAATATCCTGAGCGGTATCAAACCAAAGCTTTATGGAACCGGGAAAAATGTTCGTGACTGGATCCATACAAATGACCATTCATCAGCTATTTGGGATATTCTTACCAAAGGCAAAATCGGTGAGACTTACCTGATCGGTGCTAATGGCGAAAAGGACAACAAGACGGTTCTTGAATTGATCTTGAAGTTAATGGGCAAACCGACCGATTACTATGATCAAGTTAAAGATCGTCCAGGTCACGATATGCGCTATGCGATTGATGCGTCCAAGACTCGAGAGGAGCTGGGCTGGAAGCCAAAGTACACAGACTTTGAAGAAGGCTTGGCGGACACAATTAAGTGGTATACCGATCATCGGAGCTGGTGGCAAGATGAGAAGTCCGCTGTTGAAGAAAAATATCAAAGAAATGGTCAATGATGGTTCCTAAACAAGATCATTGATGCGAGATATCAATTGATTGACATGTAAGAGGTCGAGGAGAAGATACATGAAGATTTTGATTACCGGTGCGCAAGGCCAGCTTGGAACTGAATTACGTCACTTGTTAGATGCTCGTGGAATTTCTTACCGGGCAACTGATGCAAAAGATCTTGACATTACTGACGAAGCGGTTGTTGATCATTACGTTAAGGACTACCAACCTGATGTCATTTATCATTGTGCTGCGTATACTGCCGTTGATAAAGCTGAGGATGAAGCTAAGGCGCTTAATCAACTGGTTAACGTTGATGGCACTCGCAACTTGGCCAAGGCTGCGTCGGCCGTTGACGCAACGTTAATTTACATTAGTACAGACTATGTTTTCGATGGTGACAGCAAGGAAGTTTATACTGTCGATGATCAGCCCGCCCCACGTAACGAATATGGCCGGGCAAAATACGAAGGCGAGCAGGAAGTTCAAAAATACCTGAAAAAGTACTATATTATTCGAACGTCTTGGGTTTTTGGGGAATATGGACATAACTTCGTCTACACGATGTTGAATCTTGCAAAAACACACAAAGAATTGACAGTGGTCGATGATCAGTATGGCCGACCTTCTTGGACCAAAACGTTAGCAGAGTTTATGACGTTTGCAGTTGATCATCACCTGGACTACGGCATTTACCATTTATCTAACGACAACAGTTGTAACTGGTACGAGTTTGCCAGTGCAATTTTAGCTGATAAAGATGTGACAGTTAAACCTGTCTCATCAGCTGAATACCCGCAAAAAGCATGGCGACCGCGGCACTCTATCTTAGACTTAAGCAAGACGAAGGCAACTGGTTTTAAGATACCGACGTGGCAAGATGCTTTGAAGGAGTTCATAGCGACTATTAATAAATAGAATGCGCAATTCGGAAGGGTAAACAAAAAGCAGTGATGCAAGGCGCATCACTGCTTTTTGTTTACTTTGCGTCCAACGCATCCTGAATCACGTTGTGTCCGCGTGTTAGTTCAGTGTCTGACATTACTTCATAATCCTGACCATCGATATTCTTTCCGGTACCATGCAGTTGGTCACTCTTGATCGTATTACCGGCGTCCCGATAGGCAGTTGCCAGGTTTTTAACTGATCCAAGAGAAACATCAGTGCGGACGTTTTTACCAACAGCATTTAGGAATTTCTGACTAATTACGGTTGTCGGATTCTTCTTCAACTTACCAATAACCGAAGTGAGAATAAGCTGTTGTCGCATCTGTCGCCCATAATCTCCTTGAGGATCGTCATAACGCATACGTGAGAACTTCAGTGCATCGCTGCCTGAGAGGTTATAAGACTGTCCCTTAACGAAGGATTTGCCTTCATAGTCGAAACTCAGCGGTGAGGTGACGGTGACGCCGCCAACGGCATCCACCATCTGTTCCAGGCCTTTCATGTTAACGAGTAGATAGCCATCTAATTTGATGTTTAGGAGCTTCTCAACAGCTTCCATGGCCGTATCAGAGGAGCCGTATGAATAGGCAGCGTTGATTTTGATGGTGACATCATCGAAATTGACTTTGGTGTCGCGCGGTACTGAGAGCATGGTGGTTGTCTTGGATTTCGGGTTTAGAACCATCACAATCATGGTATCGGTGCGGCCTTTGTAGGAGCGGCCGAGCTCACCGGTGTCGGTACCGAGTAATAAGTATGCAACGGGTTTTTTGCTGGTGGTTTTGTCATCAGAAGATTTGTTGGTCTTCTTATTGTATGAATATATTTGTGATGTTGAATTATGAACCATATAGTACACGAAACCGCCAAACCCCAGAGCGGCAACGAGTACGACGAGTAGAACGCGTACTAGGATCTTTTTCATTTCTAGACCTCATTTCCTCCGTAATCTTTTGATATTATACCGCAAAGTGTGCTATCTCGCTGATCTATTACGAATCGTTAACAAACTGTTACAAAAAACGATTTGACGTTGGCAGCGCTTCATTAGATACTAGAGAGTATTGGAAGGGGAACTGAATAATGATTGACGTGCATTGCCATATGTTACCGGGAATTGATGATGGCTCAAAAGATTTGACGACTTCACTGGAATTAGCGAAAGCGGCGGTTGCCGACGGGATTACGCATGCGTTGATGACGCCGCATCATATGAATGGACATTATACGAATCATGCAGCGGATGTGATTCGGTTAACGGACGAGTTTCAAAATGAGCTGGAAAAACGCGATATTCCGCTAACGGTTTTTCCATGCCAAGAGGTCCGCATTAATGGCGACCTGTTAGAAGCAATTGACCACCACGACATTTTGACTTGTGACGTAACCGGCCACTATGTCTTGATCGAATTTCCGTCTGATGATGTGCCGCTTTATACGCAGAATATGTTGTTCGAAGTGATGCAACGCGGGATGGTGCCCGTGATTGTGCATCCGGAACGGAACACTCGGCTGATGAAGCATCCGGGTTTGCTCTATCAAATGATTGAGCGTGGTGCGTTTGCGCAAGTGACCGCCAGCAGCTATGTCGGAACGTTCGGTAAAAAGGTTCAGCAATTTTCAGAGGACATTATTGACGCAGGCCTGGCGCATGTCTTTGCATCTGACGCGCATCACTTGCCTGGTCGTAGTTATGAGATGTCCGCAGCCTTCAAGCGTCTGGCTCGTAAACGTGGCGAAAAGAAGGCTAAAATTTTCGAAGAGAACGCGCGGGCGCTGGTTAATGGTGATCCGTTGGTACGGTTTAATGAACGAAAAGTTGAAAAGCGGTTGCTGTCGCGTTATTGATACTTTAAGGTGCGTGCATAAAAATATTTCTGAAATAATTAGCACTCGCCTTGTTTGAGTGCTAATTTCGTGCTATAATACACTATGTAAACAAGGAAAAGGCGCAACGGCATCAGAGCCATCAAGTGAATAAGCTCGACACGAAAGTACTGCCAGTGCGTCTGGGAGTACTTTTTTGTAGAGCGTAAACTGGCGCGGTTCAGCAAGAGCGTGAATCAGCCCGGTTAGAGACCGGAGTGTAAGTGGCCTTGGGCGTGATGACCCGGGTTTGGTCATTGCGACCAAGGTCCTTACGCGGAGGTCTCTGGGCTGGTGAGCGCGTTTCAGAGAAGCATCAAACTTCTCCGCGCAAAGCCATCCGACACATCACCTTTTCCCCGCACATTCCCTACAAGGAGGAATTCAGCTATGGCAAACTTTAACGATCCGTTTTTCAACAATCATGACATGGACGATATTTTTAATCAGATGCTTCAAGGAATGGGTAAAGGTGAGTCAGCCCGATACGTGGTCAATGGCCACGAAATGACGCCTGATGAATTTGCCCAGTATCGCGCGACTGGCCAGTTGCCGAAGCAGGGCGATGAAATTCCGGTTGCGACCACTGGTGAACAGGCCGTCAAGAAGGGCGGTATCCTTGAGAAGCTTGGTCGCAATCTGACGCAGGAAGCCAAGGATGGGTTGCTTGATCCGGTTATTGGCCGGGAGCACGAAATTCAAGAGACTGCCGAGATTTTGAGCCGGCGCACGAAGAATAATCCGATTTTGGTCGGCGATGCCGGTGTCGGCAAGACAGCGGTTGTCGAAGGCTTGGCGCAAGCGATTGTGAAGGGTAACGTGCCTGAAGCGATTAAGGATAAGCAGATTTGGTCAATTGATCTGTCGAATCTGGAAGCTGGCACGCAATATCGCGGCAGCTTTGAAGAGAAGATTCAGAATCTGATCAAAGAAGTGAAAGCTGCTGGCAATGTCATTCTGTTCTTTGATGAAATCCATCAAATTCTCGGTGCCGGTGCAACTGGCGGCGAAGAATCCGGCGGCAAAGGCCTGGCTGACATTATCAAGCCAGCATTGTCTCGTGGTGAGATTACCGTGATTGGCGCCACGACCCAAGACGAATATCGCAATACCATTATGAAGGATAGTGCCTTGGCACGCCGGTTCAATGATGTCACCATCAACGAGCCAAGCGCTGCGGACACGGTCAAGATTTTGGAAGGCGTCAAGAAGCTTTACGAACAACACCATCACGTTCAGTTGCCGGAAAATGTTTTGAAGGCAGCGGTGGATTACAGCATTCAGTATATTCCACAGCGTTCTTTGCCTGACAAAGCGATCGACCTGATCGATATGACCGCGGCACACTTGGCAAGCAAGCATCCGATTGTTGACAAGGTTGAACTGGAAAAGCAAATCAAGGATCTGAACGCCCAAAAGGATGCAGCGGCGAAGGCTGAAGACTTTGAAAAGGCCGCCAACCTCAAGAAGGAGATTGCCGACAAGCAACATCAGCTTGAAGGAACGAACGACGAGAAGCCTGTTGTGGCAACCCCGAATGATGTCGCTGCGGCGGTTGAGCGTTTGACCGGGATTCCGGTATCGAAGCTTGGTGCTTCTGACATTGAACGTCTGAAAGGCATTGGCAAGCGCCTGAAGGGCAAGGTCATTGGCCAAGATGAAGCTGTTGATATGGTGGCTCGGGCCATTCGCCGGAATCGGGCTGGTTTCGATGAAGGCAACCGGCCAATTGGTAGCTTCCTGTTCGTTGGACCAACCGGTGTCGGGAAGACTGAATTAGCCAAGCAGTTGGCGCTGGATCTTTTCGGCAGCAAAGATGCGATTATCCGCTTAGATATGTCTGAGTACAGTGATCGTACCGCGGTATCCAAGTTGATTGGTACTAGTGCCGGGTACGTTGGCTACAACGACAACAAGAACACGCTGACTGAGCAAGTACGCCGGAATCCATATTCGATCGTTCTGCTCGATGAAATCGAAAAGGCTGATCCACAAGTCTTGACGTTGTTGTTACAAGTTTTAGACGATGGTCGGTTAACCGATGGCCAAGGCAATGTCGTGGACTTCAAGAACACTGTCATCATTGCCACTTCCAATGCTGGTTTCGGCAACGAAGCGTTAACGGGCAAGAAGGAAAAGGACGGAGACTTAATGAAGCGGTTGGCGCCTTACTTCCGTCCTGAATTTCTGAACCGGTTCAACGGTATTGTTGAATTCAGTCACTTAACCAAGAAGGACTTAGGCAAGATTGTTGACCTGATGCTTGAAGACGTCAACAAGACCTTGGCTAAGAAAGGCATCACGTTAACAGTGACTGCGGCAGCTAAGGATTGGTTAATTGCCCAAGGTTACGATGAAGCGATGGGTGCACGACCATTACGGCGGGTCATTGAACGTAATATTCGTGATAAGGTAACTGACTTCTATCTGGATCATCTCAAGGCGAAGAAGTTGCAAGCGGATCTGGTTGACGACACCATCGTCATCAGCGAAGCCCAGCCGACCAGCGGCAAGCCTAAGAAAGAAGCCGTTGGCGCAAAGTAATCGTATCTCGCCAAAACATTTAAATTAAGACTGCCCGTTAGATTGGGTATGCATCATAGCCGTCAAGTGCGAAAACGCTTGGCGGCTTTTTTTGGTCTCAAAAAAGTTGTATAATAAAATTTAAAATAAATTGTGCACGTCCTTTTTCGAGCAAGAATCTTACCTGTTGCCTGCTTGAGGTTGTGCAAAAGCCTTGTGCACAAGGCTTTTAAGGGACTGATATTTGGCAAAAATATTTAAATGTTAGTAATCGCAAATTATTTTTTTAAAAATTGTTATTGAAAGCGATATAAGCTTGTGCTAAATTTGATGTAAGCCAACCGGTGATATGAAACTGAAATATCAGATTCCATGCTAAAAATTCACAAAGGAATCAAGCCCTCATTCAGGCGTCAGAGTTGTTATTTAATTATTGTAGATCATGACTTTGACTTCAACCGTTCATTTTTTAACGACTAGATCCATGTTGGTCAACGTCTCCAAACGGCTGAAATCTCAGTCACATAGCATGAGAGTGTCTTTATTGTCATAAGTGTCTGAATGTGTTAAATTATTATTAGGATAATAAAATGGTGTCGTAAGTAAATCACCATAGGACTTGTGAACGTTGTTAGCATTGAACACGTGGGTGGTATTAGCAGAGAAACGATAATGATATATTATCGTTTTGTTGAGGGGTGATTGGATGATCAAGTTGTATACATCAGGTTCGTCAAAATCGAGTCGCGAAGCTAGAGCGTGGTTAGAAGCCAACGGACTGCCGTTTGAGGAGATTTCGTTGTCGAAACAAGGCATCAGCAAAGCGCAGATTTTGGAACTGTTGGCCCGATCGGAAGATGGCATCGATAGTTTAGTCTCACGGCGTTCAAAGGCGTTTCAGGCCCTTGATGTTGATTTTGATGCATTGTCACTTAAAGAAGCGGTTGATTTGTTATCTAAGCAGCCAGCCATTCTCCGTCGGCCGATCATTGTGGACGATCGGCGCTTATTGTTCGGGTTTAACCAAGATTCAGTCCGCGTCTTCTTACCGCGCGAAGTTCGTCGGCAAAAGTTGTGGGCAGCGTTGCTGAACACTTCGAGTGTTTGAAGGGTTCGGCAACGAACAATTTTGATAAGTTAGGTCTATGCATTAAAGAGTCCCGTCTGTGGCATTGGCAGATGAGACTTTTTTTGTTTGCGTACGCTTTTGAAAATAGCGGATCAACAAAACTTAGCGACTGAGCTTGGAATCGTTGGTATAGTTTTCGGGTTACCTTAATCGGCTTATCTTTGAAAAGTTCCAATTAAAAAGCAGTGGTTATGTTCCGGTTGCTAATGGCGCTACCACCGTCATATGATGAATTTCCTTCAAAAAGTGGTGAAACCGTATACAAAATTCTGAAATATGCTATCATATTGCCATGAGCCAAAAATTGGTCTACGTGAAAGGAAGCTATTTCATGGATTTGTACAGTGAGCTGACGGCAAAATATCAAACGATTCCAGCCATTGCAACCGAGATTATCAATCTAGAGGCAATTTTGAATCTACCGAAGCCGACAGAGGCGTTTATGAGTGACATCCACGGGGAATATAATGCGTTTCAGCATGTTTTGCGCAATGGCAGTGGCAATGTCAAAAGCAAGATTCGGTCCTGTTTTCGGGATGAGATGACCGAGAAGACATTGCAGCGCTTTGCGTTTTTGGTGTATTACCCGTCTGAACGGTTGGCTGCGATTCATCAGGAGATGGATGGTGACGATCTGCAACAATGGTATCTGACCACTTTTCGGCGCCTGATCCGATTGTTGGCCTTTACGGCGACGAAGTATACGCGTTCGAAGGTGCGTAAGGCAATGGCGCCGGAGTTTGTTTATATTACCGAAGAACTGCTGTATAACGATGCTTCGATGCAGGACAAGTTGGCCTACTATTGGCAGATTATTCATAACCTGATTGTTTTGGAGCAGGCAGATGAATGGATTGAGGCCACCTGCCGAACGATTCAGCGGCTGACAGTCGATCATTTTCATATTGTCGGGGATATCTACGATCGGGGACCGGCCCCGGATCAAGTTGTTGAAAGTCTGATTCGGCGCGATCAACGGCATTCGGTGGATATTCAATGGGGCAATCACGATATTTTATGGATTGGCGGCGCAGCGGGATCGGCGTTGTGTATTGCCAATCTTGTGCGGATTTCGGCGCGGTATAACAACCTGAGCATTCTGGAAGATGTTTACGGGATCAACTTGCGGCATTTGGCGCGTTTGGCGGAGCAATATTATCAGGATAACCCGGCATTTTCGCCGAAACTAGGGCGGTCAGATCGCCCAATTACCGAGGCGGAGCGCCTGCAGATTACCCAAATTCATCAAGCAATCGCGATGATTCAGTTCAAGCTTGAGGGTCCAACGATTAAACGGCGGCCCGAGTTTGAGATGGATCATCGCCTGCTGCTGGACAAGCTCGCACCGGATTTTGCTACGATCGAGCTTAATGGACATACTTATCCGATTGAAAATGGCTGCTTCACCACGGTCGATCCGGCTGATCCGTATCGTTTGCTGCCAGAAGAAAAGGAAGTCATTGATTCGCTGGTGGAATCGTTTACGCATTCCGAAAAGCTGCATCGTCACATGGATTTCCTGATCAATCGCGGCAGTATGTATTTGCGCTACAATCGCAATCTGCTGTTGCATGGGTGCGTGCCCGTGGATGAGGATGGCAATTTTATCGGCTTAACCATTGATGGTACCACTTATGCCGGCCGCCAATTATTTGACATGCTGGAAGCCAACTTGCGCCTAGCGTACAGTCAACCGAATGAAAAGGCCGACTTGGCGACTGACCTGTTATGGTATTTGTGGACCGGACCGAATTCACCGTTATTTGGCAAGCATGACATGACGACGTTTGAACGGTACTTTATCAAGGATCCTGCGACCCATGTGGAAGGCCGCAATCCTTATTATCATTTGCGCAAGGATCCGGATTTTATCAAGAAAATTTTGGAGGAGTTCGTCCTCGATCCGGAAGTCGGGCACGTGATTAATGGCCATACGCCGGTGAAAAAGGGTACCGATCCGATTATGGCGAATAACAAAATGATTGTCATCGATGGTGGCTTTTCCAAACCTTACCAAAAGACGACCGGGATCGGCGGCTATACCTTGCTGGATAATTCCTATGGGATGCAGCTGGTGACGCACCAACCGTTTACCACGAAGGCGGATGCCATTGCCAATCTGACCGACATTATTTCCACGCGGCGGGTTGTTGAAACTGAGGCGCGCCGTCGCACTGTGGCAGAAACCGATATTGGCACGGCGCTTCAAGCAGAAGTCGAAGTTTTGAAACGGCGGTTGGCGGAACTGCGAAACGGTGACTAAACCAATCTCAGCTAACGGCAAAAAAACGCACAGGCTGGTGCTCTTAACAATTGCGTTTGTCAACAAGTTACTTTTCCCGTATATTATTAATATGATAAGAAACGGATGAAACCCAAACGGAAAGGGTGGCTTGATGCAGAAAACGATGCGGCATCCAGTGCTGAAATGGTTGTGGATTATGCTTGCGCTCGCGTTGATTGCGGTGAGCATCAATATGTTTTACGCGCCGCATGCGGTTGCAGCAGGCGGGGCAACCGGTATTGCCATTCTGGTGCAGGAGGTAGCCGGTGTTCAGGTGGGAATCACCACCATGGGCGTCAACCTGTGTATGTTGGCGTTGGCATGGTTCTTCCTTGACCGCAGCACACTTAAGCGGATTCTATTCGGCAGCTTTATGTTGCCGCTGTTGTTGTGGCTCACGCCTGAGATCAACCTAGTGACCGATCGCTTGCTGGCCATCATTGTTGGCAGTGTCGTTTTCGCGTTCGGCGTTGGGTTGCTGTACCAAATGGATGCCTCAAGCGGCGGGACCACGGTGCCGCCGCTGATTTTTAAAAAATACTTCGGGTTGAAACCGTCGCTGATGTTGTTAGTCACCGATATTGTTGTGTCATTGTTTAACATCCCGGTTTCTGGCGTCGAAGCGTTTATCTTGGCAGTGTTTGCCTTGACGATTACCAGCCTGGTTATGAATTATGTCGAAACCGGTTTTGATCGCAAAAAGGCGGTCTATGTCATGAGCGACCAACTGCCGCTGATTAAACAGCAGATTCGGGATGAAACGTCCCATGGCTTAACCGTTCAGCAAGTTGTCGGCGGCTTTTCCGATGAAGCTAAAGAAATGCTGATGGTGGTTGTTGAGCAGAGCAACTTCAAGCAGCTGATTGAATTGGTCCATGCAGTCGATCCGCATGCATTTATTTTGACCGTCGCCGCGACTGAAGTGCACGGTGGCAGTATCTGAGCAAGCAGCTTATGGGCACGATATCAACAAGAATGGGACTCCCAAAGACAAACTCGATTGTCATCTGGGAGTTTTTTCATGGACAGATCACGTCAACTTTTGTCTGCTTCAAAAAAACACCTGTACTCGAAAAACAACGGTCGTTAGTCAACACCCATAACCAACTTTTAAAAATATTTCTTTTATAATATGGTCAAGTAAAACGAAAATAGCGAAATATTGGGTATTATTTTGATTATAAATAACAAATCCACTTTTAAAAGGTAAGCGTATTTGTTTACCGGCTATATTAATTTGTGCATAATCTAAAACAAGAGATGGCCATCTCTAAAAAAGAATTTATGTGGTAAGTCAGTTTCATAATATGGACTGGGGGAGTCTATATGTTACGCAAGAGTCTGTTGACTTTCGCTCTTGTGGCAAGCGGACTGGTGGCAACATCAGCTGTCGGCTATCACATGCAGCATCAAGACGTGGCCGGATCGCGTATCACAACAAGGGAGAAAGCTAATGCTGTAAGTGCTTCAAGCAATTTGCTCAATGCAAAACTGGCGGCACTGCCTGTTGGACAGACAGGGGCGCTGGCACACGGAGCAAATGGTTCAGGCGTTACAACGAGTCAAGCATCGTCTCAGACGCAAGTTAAGGCGACACCGCAATATCATGTATCCGTTGTTAAAAACGCACCGGTAAGTTCACTCAAGTATTTTGGTTTACAGGTTTCAAATTCAGCAGCAGGTAAAACCGAAGCTAAGACAACGGCAGTTAAAACAACAGCTGTCACCACCAAGGCAAGCGCAACGACCGTATCTACAGCCGCTACTGGCAAGACAACAGCATCGACCGTATCTGCCGTTAAAACTGCAACTGTCAAACAAACAGCTACCGCAGCGGCCAAGAAGACCACTGTCGCCGTTGATTTACTTGACGCGACGGCGGCTGTTCAACCGGCTGGGCAGGCAGTTGCCCATCCGAAGTGGTCCGTTGTCGCCAGTGTTACTAGCAAAACGACGACCAAGCAGCCTGCTGCAACTTCAACGCAGGTTTCGACTAGCAAAGCAACCGCTTCTTCCGCTGTCGCTGTGACAACGACCAAGGTAACAACCGAGACCCAAGTCTCCAGTGTGCCTGCAGCACCAGCCAAGGTAACCACCTCGGCACCAGCCGCAAGTACGACGACAGCGCCAGCTACGAAAGCTCCTGCGCCGGCAGCAAAAGCATCAACGCCAGCCGCAACGAGCTCATCGACAAAGGTTGATTTGCTCAATAGCACAGCAGCTTCACAACCGGCTAATCAATCGGTTGCCCATCCGAGCTGGTCAGTTGCTTCAGGTACCGTTGCTAGTCAACAGCCAGCTGCCCAAACTGCAGTCAAGGCTTCGACGCCAGCACCGGCAGCTTCAAAGGCTCCAGTTGCTTCGACACCAGCGCCAGCCGCTAAACCCGCTGCCGCACCGTCGACAACGCAAGCCTCTGCACCGGCAGCAACACCGGCACCGGTTCAACAAGCAAAGCCAGCACCAGTCGTTACGCCAGCGCAACCGGTTAAACCGCAAGTTCAACCCGCACCAACTTATGCGAGTCGGGTCTTGATGTTTGCTGGGGTGACCGTACCGTATATTATTGGTAACGAAAGCATGGATGCTGCGCCGGCTAATGGCGCTGCTACTTGGGGCGGTCAAGCTAACTACAGCAATAACAGCGGCGAAAATACGCACTTTATCGGGCACAACCCTGGCGCGTTTGCCGCAATGCTGTCATTAGGCATTGGTTCGCCGATCACCGTTACGGATGCAGCCGGCCAAGCCCGCACGTATCACGTTTATCGGTTAGCAACCGTTAACCCGAACGCGGTCACCGCGGATGGTCAGGATCTGTGGGATGACATCACCGGTACTGGCGGTGGTCAACGCATCACCTTACAAACATGTGTCGGTGACTACTGGCGCCTGATTGCCTTTGCACGCTAATGAAAAGCGCTGCACAGACATCGGCATCAAAATATGACAGGAAATTTAGGCAGTTATTTTAAGCCTTCATCATTAGAAAGATCGCGATACTCATGAATTAAAAAGCAGCCGTCAAGTTAAAAACTTGACGGCTGCTTTTAATTTGGCCGGAGATTGCGGAGTTTGGCACGGCATGGTGACGACAAAGTCAAAAACTCAGCTAGTCAACCGGTACGTCCACAATCCAACCTTCCGGAGCCGGGACATCCCCAAACTGAATGCCTGTCAGCTCATCGTAAATTTTCTTAGTGTAAGGACCGACTTCGGTTTCGGAATAAAAGACATGCTCATGGCCATTGTAAGTGATGCTGGCAATTGGCGTAATGACTGCGGCGGTGCCACACGCGCCGGCTTCGCCAAATTGATCTAAGTCTGTAATGGCAATCTTGGTTTCCTCGGTCTTCATGCCGAACCGGTCATGCGCCAGTGTCAAGATGGAATACTTTGTGATACTCGGCAAAATTGAAGGGGACTTCGGCGTTTTCAAGGTTTTGCCGTCTTTAGAAATACCAAAAAAGTTAGCCGACCCGACTTCTTCGATATACTTATGTTCAATTGGATCCAGGTAGATCGCATCGCCATAGCCGTGTTCATGCGCAAACTTGCCGGCTTGCAAGGAAGCCGCATAGTTGCCGCCGACTTTAGCCTGACCGGTGCCATAATGGGCGGCGCGGTCATGTTGATCGGCCACAATAAACTTGGTTGGCACCATGCCGCCTTTAAAGTAAGGACCAACTGGCATGGCAAAGACGTCAAAAATGTATTCTTTTGCCGGTGCAACGCCGATATTGGGACCAACCCCAATGAGCATTGGCCGCAAGTAGAGCGTGGCGCCGGTACCATATGGCGGCACGTAGTCATGGTTGGCAGCTACAACCTGTTTGACCGCGTCCACAAACCGGTCTTCCGGGAACGGTGGCATCAATAACTTTTCCGCGGAGTTATGTAGCCGGTGGGCATTTTGATCAGGGCGGAAAAGTTGGATTTTTCCGGACTTGGTACGGTAAGCTTTGAGTCCTTCGAAGGCGCCTTGGCCATAATGCAGAATCGGGGATCCTTCATTGAGACTTAGATTTGGGTCAGTGGATAAGGTGCCTTCATCCCAGGCACCCTCCTTCCAGTGGGCAACATAGCGATATGGCAGTTGCATGTAATCAAATCCTAGGTTGTTCCAATCTATATCGACGCTCATCGTCATCCCTCCAGTGGTTGGGTGCTTAACTAGACCAGCAGATTTGGTCAGTTTGGTTAACATTGCGATTCCATTAAATAATATAGGTTCCATCTTAGGCGATTCTCACAAATAACTCAACCGAAAAAATTGTATTTACTGTTAATATCTACCGTAAGCGGTTACAATTAGGTGCGTAAGGGGATTATATTCCTCTTGGCAGTGGCTAATCGTTTTATTTATAAAAGTGTTCAGGTGAGCGTTTCTTGAGCCTTTTGAATGTCTTGCTGTTACACTTGGGGCGATAGGGAATATTCGCGATACGTGATGTAGGTGAAGCAAGCCGAAGCATAACGCGTTCACCGGCGCAGAAACCTGCGTGTAAGCGCGCCGGCTCACGCTCACGTGATTGGGGGAGTGATCATGATCCAAGGATTAAAAGATTGGTTATATCTTTTCAATACAGGACAGGATTTCCAAAGTTACAACCGGTTTGGGGCACATGAAGTGGAACCAGGTAAATGGTCATTCCTCGTTTGGGCGCCGCACGCCAAGCAGGTCCAGGTCGTCGGTGATTTTAACGATTGGCGCGGTAGTCCATTAGAGTTACAAGGACAAACCGGTTGTTGGTACGGCGAATTAACTGCCCAGAAACATCAGTTATATAAGTATCAGATCATTGGTCCAGACGGCGCGACCCACGAAAAGATCGATCCTTATGGCTTCGGTTTTGAACGTAAACCCGGCAGTGCCGCGCGTCTGGTCGATGTCCCTCGGATCACTTGGCATGACGATGCTTGGCTGGCCAAACGCAGCAAGTGGCGGCCGTATGACGAACCCCTGACGATTTACGAAGTGCACCTAGGCTCGTTCATTCGCGACACCAATGCCGGCCCGGATGGCGGGTACATGACGTATCAGGACGCCATTGATAAGTTGATCCCGTATGTGAAGGATTTGGGCTACACCCACATCGAGTTTCTGCCATTAATGGAACACCCGCTCGATGCCTCGTGGGGCTACCAGTTGATGGGCTATTTTGCCCCGACCAGCCGTTTCGGCGAACCCGAAGACTTTCTGCGATTCGTCGATGCCGCGCATGAAGCCGGGCTTGGTATCATCATGGATTGGGTGCCGGGTCATTTTATCAAAAATACCGACATGCTGGCACAGTTCGACGGAACCCCGACCTTTGAATACACCGACCCGCATCGCGCCGAAAACGTTCGGTGGGGCACCTGGAATTTTGACTTAGGCAAGGCCCAGGTTCAAAGCTTTTTAATTTCCAGCGCCATGTACTGGTTGGATCATTGCCACCTCGATGGACTGCGCGTTGATGCCGTTTCCAACATGCTGTACATGGATTATGACGCCGGCAAGGAAAATGACCGCAACCAATTTGGCGGCCGCGACAACCTCGAAGGCATTGCCTTTTTGAAGCGGTTAAATACCAAAGTGTTCGCCAAGCATCTCGATGTGCTCATGATGGCCGAAGAAAGCTCGGCTTATCCAAAGGTATCGGCGCCGATCAACACCGGCGGCCTAGGCTTCAATTACAAGTGGAACATGGGCTGGATGAACGATACGCTCAAGTTCTTTGAAGAAGACCCGGTGTATCGCCACAGTGATATGAATTTATTGACGTTCTCATTCATGTATATGTACAACGAACAATTCGTTTTACCATTTTCACATGATGAAGTGGTGCACGGTAAGAAGAGCCTGATGCACAAAATGCCAGGCGACCGGTACAATCAGTTCGCTAACTTACGCACCATGTATGTCTGGCAAACGACATTCCCCGGGAAAAAGCTATTATTCATGGGCAGTGAATGGGGACAGTTCCTCGAATGGCGTGACTGGAGCGAGCTTGAGTGGGTCGACTTAAAGGATCCGATGAATAAAAAGATGCAAGGGTTCACGAAGACACTGAATCATCTATACACCGCTCGCCCAAGTCTGTGGCAACAAGATCACCAACCAGCCGGCATTAAGATCACCATGGCCGACGAACCGGATGTTATGAGCTACATCCGCTACGGTAAGCAACCAGATGATTTTACGGTGGTCGCAATGAATTTTGTGCCAGTCCAAAAAGACCACTTCAAGATCCCGGTACCAAGACTAGGCACGTACACCGTGCTACTGAACACGGAAAACATCGACTTCGGCGGCACCTGGACCAAGTGGCAGGCAACCCTGACGGCAAAAGGAGGCAACACCCACGGCGAACCGGCATGGCTCGACGTCATCTTACCAGCCATGGGCGCCTTGCTAATCGCACCTAAAAAACTAGCCCCACTGCCCAAGCCACCAAAACAACAAAGCAAGCACCAGCCAGCAATCACCGGCAGCCCGTCACCCAAAGCCATCGCCAACCAAAACCGGCAGGCGATCAGTCATCACAAAGATTGGGGAACAACCCCAGCGCGGGCCCAGCCGCCAACAACGTCGCTGAGTGTGAAGAAAAACAAGAGCTTCTGAGCTTCTCCGTGCTCGCTCGTGCCACTGTCTATAGATTATCAGGATGTTTTCGTACATCTTCATGAGACAGAAAATAATAAGAGCGTCGGGAATCAGCTAGTGCCAAAGCGGAGCGATCGGAGGCCAGATGGGGCTCAGCTGTGAAATTGGTCTTAAACGGGTGGTTTTCCCGTTTTAGACCAAGGCCGAGCTTTGAAACCGCGGTTTTTGCGGGTTCAAAGTCGTGCCCACAGCGTTCCAGCCCCAGCTGGCCGGAGATCGCGGAGTTTGGCACGGTGTATCAGAGAACCTTTTTATATAAAGAAGTAAGGGGGGAAGGCGCACCACATGCGCCGCAATCATGAGTACTGAAATGTTGGGAATCATTCTAGCCGGAGGTCAAGGCACGCGTTTAGGCAAATTAACCAAAACCACTGCCAAGCCATCCGTGCCGTTCGGAGGCCGTTACCGCATCATCGATTTTACCCTGAGCAACTTAGCCAACTCCGGGGTAAACACCGCGGGGGTCATCACCCAGTACCAGCCGCTTGAACTGAATCGCCACATTCAAAACGGTGCTAGCTGGGGCTTGAACGAACGCGGCGCCGGCGTCACGATCCTGCAGCCATATGCCTCAAGCGAAGGCGAAAAGTTCTTCGAAGGCACGGCGCATGCGATCTACCAAAATATTGCGTATATCGATTCTTATAATCCGCAATACCTTTTAATTCTATCCGGCGATCATATTTATAAAATGGATTACCAAGCCATGCTGGACTACCACAAAGCCAAGAAAGCATCCTTGACCGTGGCCGTCATGCCCGTCGCCAAAGACGAAGCAAAGCGTTTTGGCATTATGAACACCGATGACACTGACCGGATTATCGAATTCGAAGAAAAACCGGCCAAGCCAAAGAGCAACTTGGCATCCATGGGGATCTACATCTTCAACTGGCCAACGCTCAAGCAATACCTGACAGAAAGTTATGCGACAGATGGGGCAATGGAAGACTTCGGTCATGACGTCATTCCGGCGTATCTAACCCATAACGAAGCCAGTTATGCTTACGCGTTCCGGGGTTACTGGAAGGATGTCGGGACGATTCAGAGTCTGTGGGAAGCGAACATGGAATTCCTGAATCCGAACAACCCGCTCAACATCGGCAATCGCAACTGGCGCATTTTCAGCCAAAACGAAGCACTGCCACCGATGTTCCTGACCAAAACCGCCAAAGTCTCCGGCTCGATGATTGTGGACGGCTGCTATGTTGCCGGTGCCATTGAGCACAGCATCTTGAGCCAAAATGTCAAGATTGGGGAAGGTTCGGTCATTAAAGATAGTATGATCATGCCAAACGCTGTCATCGGTAAGAACGTCACCGTCGATCACGCGATTGTCGGCGAAAATGCGATCATCGGCGACAATGGCAAAGTTGTCGGGAAACCAAATGAAATTAGTGTTGTCGGTTACGGGGAAGTTTTAGGAAGGACTGAAAAAGAATGAGAAAAGGCGATTTAGCAGCAATCATTGATCTGAATGAAAAAGACGACAAAATTCAGCCATTGACGGCAGCCCGCCCGATCGGCACGCTGCCATTTGCAGGGCGCTACCGGCTCATTGATTTTCCGCTGTCATCACTGGATCACGCCAATGTTCGCAGTGTGGCGATTTTCCTGCCTAAATCCGGGCGTAGTGTGACCGACCACATTCGCAGCGGGTCCACTTGGAACATGGATCAGATCACCGGCGGCATTTTCACGTATCCCTATATGGCCGGCCGCGATTACGAAGATCCGCAGCTGCGGGCCCGTTATTATGATGACTATCTGCAATTTCTGCGCAAGAGCAGCGCCCAATACACGATCATTATGGGCACGCAAAATGTTGCCAATGTCGATGTGGACGCGATTGTGGCGTACCATCAAGCCGGTGAAAGTCCCGTCACCGCCGTTTACAAAAATTTACCCGAAACGGCGATGCAGCCGGAGGATCTCACGTTGGACATGACCGAATTGGGGACTGCCAGCTCAGTTGTGCCGGCCTCGGAAAACCGCGGTCACCTTAAAGAAGGCAAAATCCCGGCCTTCATGGACATTTATCTCATCGGCACTATTGACCTGATTGATTTGCTGATTGACGCATCCGAAGCGCCGACCTTCAAGCGCCTGCCGCAGATCATGCGCGAAGCCGTGTTGCAAAATAATGCCAATGCGTTTGAATACACCGGCTTTTTGGCCAAACTTAATACGATTCAGCGTTACTATGATGCCAACATGAGTATGCTGGAAGATCAGAATTATCAGGCGTTGCTTTACAGTGCCAACTCGATTGAAACCAAGAATAAGAACGAAATTCCGACTTACTTCTCAACCGAATCGAAAGTGACGAACAGCTTGCTCGGCACCGGTGATTTCATTGAAGGTGACGTCAACCACTCGATTCTTTTCCGCAATGTCCACATTCATCGCGATGCGTTGGTTGATCACAGCATTGTCATGCAAGGCAGCAAGGTTGGCACTGGCTCCAGCGTGAAGTATGCGATTCTGGACAAAGGCGTGATTATCGGGCCGAACCTGGCTTTGGAAGGCACCCCGGAAGAACCGCTTGTATTCGCCAAGAATCAGAAAGTCTTTCAGCCAGATGGTAAGGGAGTGACGGCTCGTGCTTAAAGTTCTTTTTACTGCTGCAGAAAGTGCTCCGTTTTATAAAACCGGGGGCTTAGGTGATGTCACGTATGCTTTGCCAAAAGCAATTAAAAAGCAAGGCGTCGACATTCGGGTTGCCATTCCGTTTTACGAAAAGAAATTTCCGGCTAAGTATCTGCCTAAGGTTAAGAACCTGACGCACTTTACGATTGAAATGGGTGGTCGCCCGGTTTACGTGGGTCTTAAAACGATTAAGCTGGGGGATGTGACGTATTATCTGATCGATAACCGCCAGTATTTTGATCGCGATGGCCTGTATGGTTACTGGGATGATGGCGGCCGGTTTGGTTTTTTCCAGATGGCCGTGATCGAAATGCTGCAGGTCATTGAGTGGATTCCGGATATCATTCATGCCAACGACTGGCACACGGCGTTTATTCCGGTGCTGTTGAAGGAGAAGTATGGCTGGATTCGTCCTTATCAAAACATTAAAACCCAATTGACCATCCATAATCTGCAGTTTCAGGGATGGTTCCCGCCATCAATTCTGGACACGGTCTTTCAAATTGGCCGCCAGAGTTTTAATGATGATGGGTTTGCTCAGGATGGCTCGGTTAACTGGCTTAAAGGCGGTATCAATTTTGCCGATTTAGTGTCAACGGTGAGTCCTAGTTATGCGCAGGAAATCCAATCACCGGCTTTTGGCGAGCATTTGGATGGCACGTTACGCAAACAAAGTGGTAAATTAGTCGGGATCCTGAATGGGATCGATGCGGAAATGTATGATCCGGAAACCGATCCGCATCTGGCGTATCATTACAACGCCAAGAATTTAAAGGGCAAAGCCAAGGACAAACGCGTTTTGCAAGACGAGATGCATTTGCCGAAGCGGTCCGATCCGCTGTTTGCGATGGTCAGTCGGCTAACCCGCCAAAAAGGTGCCGACTTACTCGTTGACGCCTTGGAGAACTTCTTGGTGCAGAATAATGTTCAAGTTGTGATCTTGGGAACCGGCGATCGCGATCTTGAAGAAGATTTACTGTCGATGCAGGATCGCTTCCCGGGGCAGTTAGCCGTGCGGATTAATTTTGACGAAGCGATGGCGCAGCGGATTTATGCTGGGGCCGACTTCTTCATGATGCCGAGTGCCTTTGAACCCAGCGGCTTAGCGCAGATGATGGCGATGCGGTACGGAACGTTGCCAATCGTGCATGAAACCGGCGGGCTGCGGGATTCGGTGACGCCGTATAACGCGGAAACCGGTGCCGGCAACGGCTTTAGTTTCTGGGAGTACAATGCTGGTGTCTTTGCGAAAATCTTACGAATGGCCAAAAATGTTTACGCGGATCAGCCTAAGGTTTATGCTCGACTGCAGCAACAAGCCATGGCCATGGATTTTGACTGGCATCATTCGGCGGCTGCGTATTTGAAGGGGTATGACCGAATTTTAGGCAAAGCATGAGGTGGCAATCAACGAGGTCGGGTCGAATCGCACGCAAAGCAGGTAAGACGGTCATCGTCTAACCAAAAGTGGCGGAGATTTGATTGGACCTCGTTATTCATGTTTAGGCGAACGGTTACGGTTGTTTATTTTGATGAGGTGTATATTTGATGGCATTAACGAAGGAACAATTCATCACGGAATTCAAAGATATGGCCTTAAAATTGTACGCAGCGCCGATTGAAGATCTGTCTTCGCAGCAACTTTATCAGGCGCTTGCGTTACTGACACGGTCATATATCGCCCAGCCTTGGGCTAACACCAAGGAGCGTTATGACGAGGAAGAAACCAAACAGGTCTTTTATTTCTCGATCGAATTTTTACCGGGCCGTCTGCTGCAATCAAATTTGCTGAATCTCGGGATTCTGGATGAAGTTGAAGCTGGCTTGGAGGAATTGGATCTGCATCCACAAAAGATCTTTGCTGCGGAAGCGGATCCCGGCTTAGGTAACGGCGGACTGGGACGGCTGGCTTCGGCGTTTATGGATGCTATGGCCAGTGTTGGTATGGCCGGCAACGGGAATGGTATTCGCTATCAATATGGCTTGTTTAAGCAGGCGTTTGTGAATGGCTATCAGGTCGAATTGCCGGATGACTGGATGCGCAATGGTTTTCCTTGGGAGACCCGTAAGGAAAACCGCGCCGTCACCGTAAAGTTTGGTGGCTGGGTTGAGTTGCGGCCTAGTCGCAGCGGACATTTGCGGGTGATTTATCATAATACCGATGATGTCTTGGCCGTGCCTTATGACGTGGCGATGGTTGGGTATCACAATGGTGTTGTCAATAATCTGCGGCTGTGGTCGGCTGAGGCGCCGATTAATGCTGGCCCGCATTTTACCTTGGAACAGCGCGAACGGATTAATCAGATCACCCAGATTCTGTATCCGGATGACTCGGATAATGCTGGTAAGGAATTGCGATTGCGGCAGGAATACTTTTTTACGAGTGCCGGGATTCAAAGCATTGTCCGGCATTATCGTCGAACTCACAACAGCATGGCCGGGTTTGCCGATCGAGTGGCGATTCATATTAACGATACCCACCCGGCGATGGCGATTCCCGAGTTGATGCGCGTGTTGATGGACGATGAGCATGTGGGCTGGGATGAAGCCTGGCGCATTACGCTCAAAGTGATGAGTTATACGAATCACACGTTGCTTTCCGAAGCACTGGAAGTTTGGCCCATTGACATGTTTAGCGGGTTATTGCCGCGGATTTATCAGATTGTGCAGGAAATCGATCGCCGCTTCCGGTTGGCTTTTGTACCGCAGTTTGGCCAAGCTATGATCGATCGCATTGCGCCGCTGGGTAACGGGCAGGTGCGCATGGCATATCTGGCAACCATCGGCTCGCACGCGGTGAATGGGGTGGCGCCGCTTCATAGTGAATTGCTGAAAAAAGATGTGCTGCATGATCTTTTCCAGATTTTTCCGGAGCGGTTTAACAATAAAACCAACGGCATTACGCCGCGGCGCTGGATTCAAATCGGCGATCGGCCGCTGGCGCACTTGTTGGATAAGAAAATCGGAACGGCGTGGCGGCAGAATCCATTGGCGCTGCGTAAATTACATGACTACATCGACGACACGCGCTTTTTGGCCGATTTAAATGCGACCAAGGCGGAGAATAAGCGGGAACTGGCTAAATATATTGACCAAACTGTTCATGTGAAAGTTGATCCTGATGCCATTTTTGATGTACAGATTAAACGGCTGCATGCTTACAAACGCCAGTTACTGCATCTTTTAGGGATTCTGGACGCGTACTTAGCGATTAAGCGCGGTGAAAAGCGACCGAAGCGGCTGCATATTTTTGGGGCAAAAGCTGCGCCTAGTTATGTGTATGCCAAGGAGATCATTAAGGTCATGAATGCGGTGGCTGATATGGTCGATAGTGATCCGGATGTCAGCCCTTATTTACAGGTGGTCTTTTTGCCGAACTATGGCGTGTCGATGGCCGAAAAGATTATTCCGGCGGCGGACATTTCGGAGCAGATTTCAACGGCCGGCAAGGAAGCCAGCGGTACGAGTAACATGAAGCTAATGAGTGCCGGGGCGTTGACCTTGGCGACGCTGGATGGGGCTAATATCGAGATTAAGAATGCGGTTGGCGATGATAATATCGAGATCTTCGGGTTAACCGAAAAAGAGATTGCCGGGTACTATCAGCGCGGTGATTATCGGTCGCGGGACTTTTATGAAAAGGATCCGCGGTTGCATGCCGTGTTGGATATGCTGGTGAATGGGAAGATTCCGGGGATTGAGACGGAAGGCCGCGATATTTACAATGCGTTGTTGATGTACAATGATGAGTATTTCGTGCTGGCGGATTTTGAGAGTTATCTGGCGGCTAATGCGCGGTTGGATAAGCTTTATCAGCAGCCGGAGCTTTGGGCGAAGAAGGCGTTGGTTAATATTGCGGAGAGTGGCCGGTTCTCGGCGGACTTTACGGTTCAGCGGTATGGCCGCGAGATTTGGCATGTGGTTCCGCAAACGCCTGAGGATGATGGCACGGATACTGAAGGCTAGTTTCACTTGTTCTCTGATGCTCCGTGCTAAACTCCGCAATCTCCGGCCATATGGGGCTGGAACGCTGTGGGCACGACTTTGAGCCTCAGCAAAGCCCGCTGAGTCTCAAAGCTCGGCCTTGTTGTAGGCGGGGCAAAGGGCGCCCCACCAACAACAATTTCACAGCTGAGCCCCATATGGCCTCCGATTGCTCCGCCTTGGCACTCTGCGTTTAATCGCTCGTTGCCTTAGTATGTTAACAGGAGGTTCACATGTTTCAATTCGATTCATTTACCGATCGGCGGCCGTTTGGGGCTGTTCGGGAGGGGACGCTGGTGCATTTTTCGGCTAAGGCTGATGGTGCTGTGACGCAGGCGTCGTTGGTGATTGCTGCGGATGGTCAGTGGGATCAGGCGCAGTCGTTGCCGATGACGCAGAGTCCGAATGGTTATACGGTTACTTTTGTGCCGCCGTCTTCGGGATTGTGGTTTTATCATTTTGAACTGCAAACCGATGAAGGCCGTCAGCGCTTTGGCGCGGTTGACGGTGGTTATGGCGGCTTGGGGCAGACTTATTCGGACAATGCGGATGTGGTTAGCTATCAGCTGACGGTGGTGCATGCGTTTGATCCCGTGCCGGATTGGTACAAGAATGCCCGCTTTTACCATATTTTTGTGGATCGGTTTCAGAATGGCAACGCCGATGGGCATGTGAATGCTCCGAAAGCTAATTCATTTATCTATGGGCGGCAGTCGGATCGGCCAATGTATATTCGCGGGAATAACGGCGAAGTTCTCAGGTGGGATTTTTATGGCGGTAATTTAGCTGGGATTCAGCAAAAGTTGCCGTTGTTGGCCGCGCGTGGGATTAATGCATTGTATCTCAGTCCGATTTTTCAGGCGCGGAGCAATCATCGTTATGATACCGGCGATTATTACGCAATTGATGAAGTCTTGGGCACGTTGCATGACTTTAAACAGTTTTTGGCGGCGGCGCATCTGCAGGGGATGCATGTCATTCTCGATGGTGTCTTTAACCATGTCGGTGCGGATAGTCGGTATTTCAATGCGGTGAATGAATACAATGATGTCGGGGCGGCCAACAGTTTGGACTCGCCGTATGCATCGTGGTTTTCGTTTAAACGCTTTCCAGACGATTACAATAGCTGGTGGGGCGTGAAGGATCTGCCGGCGATTAATAAAGACAATCAGGATTTTCATAACTTTATTGCCGCCAAAAAGGATTCCGTTATCAGTTACTGGACGGATATGGGCGTTGATGGCTGGCGGCTGGATGTTGCTGACGAACTGACCGATGGCTTTATTCGGCAGATTCGAAGTACTCTTGATCAGTTCCCGGAGCGTGTTTTGATTGGCGAGGTGTGGGAAGATGCGTCTAACAAGCAGGCTTATGGCAAGCGGCGCCAGTATTTTGAAGGCGGTGAGCTGAATGCCGTCATGAACTACCCATTGCGGTCGATGCTGATCGATTTTGTCGGTGGCAAGCTCAATGCGGCCGGTTTTGTTCGGCAATTGATGACGTTAAAAGAAAATTATCCGCCGAATGCGTTTGATTTTAATTTTAATAACATCGGGACCCACGATACGGCGCGCATTTTAACAGTTTTGAATGGCGATCGTCAGAAGCTGAAATTGCTGGTTTCACTTTTCTATTGGTTGCCGGGGGTGCCGTGTCTGTATTACGGCGACGAAGCCGGGCTGACTGGGGGAAAGGATCCGGATAACCGTGCCTTTTATCCTTGGGGGCATGAAGATCAGGCGATCATGGATTTGTACCAGATTGCGATTCAGACTCGAATTGATCAGCCGGCATTGGCGGCAGATGCTGCGTTCTTTCCGTTTACTTTTGAGGACAGTTTCGGTTTTGTCCGCCAGAACGAAGAGCAGACGCTGGTGGTGTTGGCCAACCCAACCTGTTCGCCGCAAGCGTTGCAGGACGCCAATACCAAGCTAGTTCCGGCAAACCTGCGCTCGTTGTTACCGGTGGGAACCATGGTGCCGCCTTGCAACGTGATTTGGCAGGAACTTTAGGAACAAGGTTGGCTTTTGATAACCGATCCAGGCATTAAAAAACAGCAACCCGGCGTTTTCGACAGTTGGTTGCTGTTTTTGTGTTCTAATATTGCTTTATCCTGCTATACCGTAATGGCCAAGGTTTCGCGCAGGCCGCTAGTCTGATAGACGCGGGTGTCTTTGGTGACGAAAATGGCTTCCTGACCTTCTGCCTCGATGGCGTCGTATCCAGCCGGAATGCCGGCGTAGAAGCCGACGGAAGATAAAACATCTCCCAGGAGGCCATTGTCCGCGATCACCGTGATGCTGGCCATGTTGGACTCAACCGGATAGCCCGTGTTGGGGTCGATTAAATGGTGATATTCCTTGCCGGCGATTTTGGATTGGCGTTCAAAAATGCCGGTCGTGACCACTGCTTTTGGTTCGGTTGTCAGGGTCGCGATGCTGCGCTTTTCAGGATAGCGCGGATCGGCGATTGGCCACTGCCATAGCGGAATCCCGCTGGCTGCTTTGCCGACCAGTCGTTGGTTGCCGCCTAAGTCAATCAGACCGCCTTCGACACCGGTTTTGTCCCACAAATCGTAAACCTGATCCACAATAAACCCTTTGGCAATCCCACCCAGATCAAGCGCCATACCTTCTTTAGGTAGAAAAACGGTTTGATTTTCCGAATCCAGTTCAACCAGATTTGGATCGGTTAAGGCTAAAGCAGCGCTGACTTCACTGGCCGATGGGATGCGGGCATCGGCAAAACCAATCCGCCACAACTTAACAATCGGACCGATTAACGCATTATAACCAAGTCCGCGCTTGCTCCAGGCAATCGCTTGGGCAATGAGATTGAAGACTGGGCGGACAGGGATGTGGACCGGCGTTTTGCCGGCCTGATTGTTGATCATGACGAGCAGGGATTCTTCGTCATAAAGCGACAGTAAATGGGCATAAGCGCGAATCATGCTGACGCTTTGATTCAGAAGTTCATTGGCGCCGTCTGTGTAAATGGTCAGCGTGTTATCCGCCCCTAAGCCGTGAAAGGTTGTGGTCGTTGTCATAGTGCACCTCCAAAGTCGTTGGTTGTTCTTGGTTACAGTATGAACGGTTTGCATATTTGTTGCAATCGTTACGATTTTAGGTAATATTCGATGTGAATGGTAACGGATTCATCTGGGGTTCCATAATGCGTTCACCAGCCCGGAAACCTGCGTGTAAGTAACTTGGACGCAATTGGCCTAAGTCACTTCACTTACACTCCGGTTTCTAATCGGGCTGGCTCACGTCCATAGTAACATCACGAGGAGGAAATCATGGCGTACAGTTCGGCACAACAGGAAGCGCTAAAAGAATTCAAGCAAGACATCGGTCATCTCAACGCATTGTCAAATACGAATCGTCAAAGGCTCATTATGATGCTTGGCGCCGCTAAAAATAACTCAGGCGTTAAGGTCAGCGATCTCGCCGATGCGATTGGGTTGTCGCAACCGGCAACGTCGCATCATTTGAAACGGCTGAAGGACATCGGTATGGTCGCATCCCGGCACGAAGGGAATATGATTTATTACTACTTAACGTTAGACGACACCATTGCGCGGTTGGAACGTCTTGCCAGTGCGTTAAGGCGGCAGACGGAAGAATATGAGAATGGGGAATCACAGGATAGCTGAGAGGCTGATCCGCGATTTGGCGTGAGAAATGTAAAAGTTTTGTAAGAAAACGCTTACGTCATTTAAAGCAAATATTTTACGGTGGTACGGCCACATTGATGCTTTATAATAGTTATTAAATAGTCTATTCAACAAGGGGGATTAGCATGGATGCTGGCCGCAATATTTTAAAAGATGAACAGCGCCGATTTGCGCGGCTTAAAAGCGCCCAGCATGCCGCCGCGTTAAATTTATTTGTTTATGGCGGTTTGACGGTGGCTGAATTGTGGATTGCCCAGCTGGCCCATTCTCGGGCTTTAGCCGCGGATGGGTTGAATAACCTGACCGGGGTGGCCTCAGCACTTATCTTGCTTTGGGGGCTGCAAATCTCCCAACAGCGACCGGATAGCGAGCACCGTTTTGGCCACTGGCGGTTTCAAACGATTGCGACCTTATTTTCCGGCTTGATTATGCTGGTGGTTGGCGCGGATGTTGTCTTGGATGGGTATCACGGCTTGCAGGCTTGGGCTCAGGGCAAAGTCCAAGTCCCCGGCATACTGGCAGTTTATGTGAGTCTGGCGGCCGGATTAGCCATGGGCGCCATCTCGTTAATGAATCATATTCGCGCCAAACAACTTAACAGTAGTGTTTTGAGGACGGCGTCTAAGGACAGTTTCTCAGACGCTGCAACCAGCACAGGTACTTTGCTGGCCATATTGGGGGCCAAAGCCGGTTGGTTATGGCTTGATGGCGGTGCTGCGCTTGCTGTCGGGATCTTGATTTTGTATGCAGCTTGGACCATCTTGCGGGATGCCATTTTTGAACTGACAGATGGCTTTGACACCAAGAAAATTGCGGCGTATCGGCAAACGATTACCCAAGTGCCCGGCGTCCTTGGCGTTCAAAGCATTGAAGCCCGGTACGCTGGCGATGCAGTTTTGCTCACGATTGGCATTCGGGTTGATCCTAAGATGACCGTTGCCGATTCGTATGAGTTAGGCGAGCAGGTTGAGCGGAAGCTGATGGATAAGTATGATATTCTCGACGCCGATGTCAAAACGTATCCAGCCGACTTGCCGCCGAATGATGCGCCGCAAGATCCGCAAAATTAATACGGTGATCAGAACGATACCAGTGGGTTGAAAAATAAATTTAAAGAATCATGTTTGAGAGACTAGTGACTATAGGAGATTTGCCGTGAAGTTTATTTTTGATGTTGATGGAACGCTCAGTTTTGACGGACAAAAAATTGACCAACGTATTCTAATGTTGCTTGAACGGCTCAAACAACGGCATCATGAAGTTATTTTTGCATCTGCACGGCCGGTCCGGGACCTCATTCCTATTGTGGGGCCTTTCGCTAGTGATTCATTAATTGGCGGTAATGGTTCCATTGTCTCTCAACATGGGAGAATCACCTTTTGTCGAACAATCGACAATGATGATTATCAATACGTAAAAACGCTTATTGCAAAAGAAAAACTGGATTACATTGTTGATGGGTCATGGGATTATGCGGCACGCTTAAGTTCGAGTAGTCCCATTTTTAAACAGTTAGACCCAGGCCACTTGGCGCATAGACGACCTTTAGAGGATATCCTACAGCCGATCAAGATTATCCTTCTAAATCTAACTGACCAACAAATGGTGCAACTTTTTGGCAGTCTGCAAAGTGAGACATCTTTATCTGTAGTGACTTCTCTCGGTGAACATAACCTTGATTTAACCACTCGCGATGTAAATAAGTATACGACTGCACAATCACTGTTTCCTGGTGACTATGTGGCATTTGGTAACGATTCAAATGATCGGGCTTTATTGCTGCACGCTAAAATAAGTGTTTGGATCGGTTCGTTATTGACTGCTAAACGCGCAGGCATCGATCATCCTGATCAGTGGTATCCTGCATCAAATGAGGGCGTTCTAAAAGCTCTAGACGGATTGCTCAAGGACGAGTCCTTTAAAAATTAGGCAGATTGAGGAAAGTGCTCAGCTTAGAATGTCTGGTCTGTACAAATCACGAACCTGTGGTAAAATTTGACATATCATTTACCAGTTGAGCCGCAGTAGTGGTGTTAGGTAGTCTTCAGAAAAACGGTGGTTGCTGCGAACCGTTGCGCTTAACAGCATGAATTACAACTCAAAAAACACTGGCCGCGGGTCATGCCGATATCCATGAGAGTGATGCATAGCATAATTTGGGTGGTACCGCGGTGAAAGTCGTCCCTGATCTTATTGATAAGATCAGGGACGATTTTTTTTGAGCGTAAGCCGGCTTCTGCGCCAGCGAACGCGTTATGAAGAAGCGTGAACATTGCGGCTCGCGCACATGACAAATAGGAGGAAATCGACTGATGACAGAAACACAACGAGGTAAGATTTTAGACGAATTAAAATGGCGCGGAGCACTGAACCAACTAACAGATGAAGATGGTTTGCGCAAGTTGACCAAAGAGAAAGCGGTCAGTGTCTATTGCGGGACGGATCCGACCGGCGATTCTTTGCATGTCGGCCATTTGATCCCGTTTATGATTCTCAAGCGTTTTCAGCTGATGGGCCACCGTCCAGTGATCGTTATCGGCGGTGGAACCGGCTCGATTGGGGATCCGTCCGGGCGTAATTCTGAGCGGGTTTTGCAGACGATGGACACCATCGCCACCAACAAAAAGAAATTGACTGCCCAAATGGAGAATCTGTTTGGCACGGAAGATTTCCGGATTGTCGATAATTATGATTGGTTATCGAAAATCTCGATGCTGGACTTTTTGCGGGATTACGGGAAGCTATTTTCCGTCAATAACATGTTGAATAAGGAAGTTGTAGCCAGCCGTTTGGAAACCGGGATTTCATACACCGAGTTCACCTACCAGATTCTGCAGTCGGTTGATTTTCTGCATCTGTTCAAGCACGAAGACGTTCAGCTGCAAATTGGTGGTGCCGATCAGTGGGGCAACATCACAGCCGGAATTGACCTGATTCATCGGATTGAGGGTCCTGATGCTCGTGCTTACGGCCTCACGAATCCACTGATGCTCAAGGCGGATGGCACCAAGTTTGGTAAATCCGCAGGCGGAGCGGTTTGGCTTGATCCGGAAAAGACCTCGCCGTATGAGTTCTATCAATTCTGGTTCAACCAGGATGATGCCGATGTTGAAAAGTTCCTCAAGTTCTTCACGTTCCTGTCACGGGATGCCATTGCGGAATTGGTTGAAGCAACTAAAACGCATCCGGAAAAACGCGAAGCACAGCGGGAATTGGCCCGATCTGTCACGAAGTTTGTTCACGGCCAAAAAGCAGTGGATCAAGCCGAAAGCATCAGTGCCGCACTTTTCTCCGGCGATGTCGCGGACTTGAGCGCTGAAGAAATCAAGCAGGGATTTAAGCAGTTTCCAACGGTGGAAGCGCCGAAAACTGCTGAGAATATCGTCACCTGGTTGGTAGATACGACAAAAATCGAACCGAGTCGGCGGCAGGCGCGTGAGGACATTCAAAATGGTGCGATCACGATTAACGGGACACGCCAACGCGAGCTCGATTTTGAAGTTGATCCAAGCAGCCATTTTGCCGGCCAGTATGTTATTGTTCGGCGCGGGAAAAAGCGGTACTTCCTGGTTAAGATCAAATAAACGATGTCGTTGATGGTTGGATCAACTACGTAAACGTTGCCAACTAAAAAATTTACCAGTAAAAATTAAATGACAGGTACTGCAAAAAGTCAGGGATGAAGCCGCGCTTTGTCCCTGTTTTTTTGCATGCAAACGCGAAAATATAACTAGGGCGTAAACTAATTATCAATATGATCATAAAATAATGTTGATTTAATTGCGAAAGTATTCTGATGGTAACGGCCTTGTAACAAGCCTGTAATAGTTCAGTGTTAATGTGACAATTGTGAACAAAATGAAAGCAGGAGTGGCGATAAAGATGAGATTACGGCAATTAGTTACGGGCGCTATCACCGTTGCAACATTAGCTGGTGTTGGGGTTTCGGGTGTAGCAGCAACAACCGTTCGCGCGGCAGACGACAAATCAAGTTTGCAAGCGAAGAACGATGATTTGATGAAACAGCTTCAGGCAGCTAACGATAAAAGCGCGAAGCTGAGTAATGACGTTTCCAACAAGGTTTTGGCGATTCAAAAGGCCGAGGCTGAGATCAAAGATAGCCAAGCTAAAATCACTGATCTTGACGGCCAGCTGACGAAAGCCAATCAAGAAGTCAACCAACGCAAGAATAATTTGAAAGATCAATTGATCTCCTTGCAAAAACGGGTCGGTAATTCGGTTACCGGCAATGTCTATTTTGATTTCATTTTGAATTCAAGTAGTTTGACCGACTTGGTGGGTCGTTCCTTTACTGTTAGCAAGTTGAGTCAGGCTAGCACCGAAGCTCTGCAGGCGGTTAAAGATTCCGAGGCGAAAGTCAAGGATTTGAAGGCCAACCAGGAAGCCAAGCAAAAGAGCCTGGTTGCAACCAAGGCGCAACTTGAAAGCGATAAGGCCAAGATTGATGGCTTGAAGGCAGATGCTGACAAAGCGGCTGCCGACGCACAGAAGATGCTCGATGCCAATAAAGACAAGTTAGCTGAATTGGCTGCTGAAGAAGCTGCCAAAACTGCAGCTGCACAACAAGCAGTCAGTGCCGCAGCAAGCACCACTTCTACTTCAACGGCGTCAAGCACTGCGTCTGCAAGTAACAATGCTTCTAGCACGAGCGTGACCTCCTCTAAGGCATCTGCTTCAACTGGCGGCAACACGATTTCGGTTTCTGGCGGCAGCATCGCAAGTAACGCTGCTAAGTATCTCGGCGTGCCATATGTTTATGGCGGCACTTCACCTTCAGGCTTTGACTGCTCAGGTTTGATTTACTATGCAGCTAAAGAAGCCGGCGTTAGCTTGCCACGGACTTCGCAAGCCCAAAGCACACTCGGTTCTTACGTGGCGGTTTCCGATCTTCAGGCCGGCGACTTAGTCTTCTGGGGTGGCGTTGGCAGTGCCTATCATGTCGGTATTTACATCGGCAATGGCCAGTACATCCATGCGCCGGCACCGGGTCAGAGTGTCACTGTTCAAAGCATGGCTTACTTTGCACCTGAATTTGGCCGTCGTCTTTAATTAGTTGTTCACATCCTGCAAAATATATATTTAAAAGATCGGTCATGGTGGCCGGTCTTTTTTCTTTAAAATAAGTTCAAAATAATCGGGCGATTTGTGAGCCTATCATCGGCGTTCTATGCGACAATATGCTCAAACTGATAATTATGTGTGAATCATTGCTTGAACTAAGCGTAGATTTACGCTCACTAGGAGGGGACAAAGAATGATCAAGATTGACAATCGCAAACTTGATGACGAAGCTGTATTGGCCTTATATCAAGCGGTTGGATGGGTGATGTACACGCGCGATCCCGCAAAACTAAAACGAGCCTTGGCACAGTCACTCATGGTTCTGGGTGCCTTTGATGGGGACCGGTTAGTCGGGTTGATTCGGGCAGTGGGCGACGGTGAAACGATCCTTTTTATTCAGGATCTGCTGGTACACCCCGGTTATCAACGTCAAGGGATTGGCCGCCAATTGGTAAAGGCCTTGGTCGATCACTTTCCGGAAGTGCGGCAGCGCGTTCTGTTAACGGATGATCAGCCAGACACACGCGCCTTTTACGAGAAGATCGGGTTTGTGTCGAGTGATCATTTTGGGGTGGTCGCTTTTTACCAGGACTTGTCCTGAAGCTTCGAGTAGAAACGATTAGCTTGATTTCGTTTTTAAATACCGCTCAATGTTGATTTTCAGCTGACGAATCGGCGCTGATTTGGTACAATCGAGGCAATATTCAAGGAGGCGGATCATGAAGGCGGCACATAAGTTGATTGTGATCACAGGGGCAACAGGTACCGGCAAAACAACGGTGAGTGCGTATCTGCGCGATAACTACCGAATTCACCGCGTTATGACGCACACCACCCGTCCGGCGCGTAAGGGTGAAAAGAATGGCGTCGATTATTATTTTGAAACGCCGGCAAGTTTTGCAACGAAACATTTTATCGAAAAGGTCACTTATGCTGGCTATGAATATGGTTCTTCACATGAATCGCTTGAGAAAAATTGGGCGAAGCATCCTTTTTTAAGTATTGTCTTGGATACTAAAGGAGCGATCACTTATGTTCAGGAGCTCCCTAAAGAAGTCGTGGTGTTATTCCTCACTATTGATGATCCGACTGTTCTGAAGGATCGCTTATTGGGCCGCGGCGATGATCCGGCGATGGTGGCAGCTCGGCTGAAGAGTCCTGAATATAAGCGGGATTTAACCTTGCCGGCTGAACTCAAGCCGTTTGCGACGGTGATCAAAAATGACAGTTGGGATGAAGCACGGGAACAAGTTGATCGGTTCATGAAAGATTTGGCGCTTAAAAGTTGCGGTTTAATGTCGCTGAATCCGGAACAAAAATAAAACGTGACCCTTCGCTATGTGATAGCAAAAGGCCACGTTCAATCTATTTTGGTATCTGTCAATGGTTATTTAGTCGGTTTCTTAACGGCCTTAATCACACGTTTAGCGCGTGAGCGGGTCTTGGGATTCTTACTTTTCAAACGACGTGCAGCAGATGCATAATCGGTTTTTTCAGCCATATTGCTTCCTCCTGTCAGGCGTGTTACACTAAATGGTACTAATCGTAATCAATACGATTTGATACATTACACGTCTTGAGTTAAAGTGTCAAGCCAAAGGAGCTTATTTCCATGGATAACACAACAATTGCATTAAAGCAGTTAAAACAACACGGTTACCGGGTCACCAAACAACGTGAGTCAATGGTGGACTATCTGGGCAGGAACCAGCATCGGTATACGGCCGTCACGATTCTGGATCGGTATATGCGCACGCAATTCCCTGGGGTGTCGCATGATACGATTTATCGCAACGTCAAATCATTCATCGAAATGGGCATCCTGGAAAGTCGCATGCAAGACGATCAAATCGTGGTTAAACTGCAGTGTGATTTCCAGCATCCGCATCATCACCATTTTATCTGTACGAACTGCGGCAAAGTGATTGAACTTAAAATGTGTCCGTTGAATTACTTTGAAGATCAGGTTCCGGGCGCTAAAATTCAAAGCCACAATTTTGAACTTTATGGTTTGTGCGCGGAATGCCAAAAGCGGGCGAACAGCTTGAAAGAAGCTAACGCCTAACGACCAGTTGCAAGTAAATGACGCAGATGTGCTCCGTAGATGTATCGGCACCAGAGATAGCCATTCTCTGATGTCTTTTTTTAGTTATGCGTCGTGTTGCATGTTTCAAATGTGGCTCATGCATAGGTAGCCATCTCACGATTGTTGAAAAGCGCACCACTTTGGCCAACGCTATAAGTAGCGTATAATTTTAGCGGTAACTTAAGGTGCTTCCTGCTACTTTTGGGGTAAAATGAAACGATGAATGAAAGGAGCTGGCTACATGGCTTATCGAACACCGCCATTATTACCGCCGACTGCCATTGTTTCGCTGATTGTTTTGATTAGTGCGTATAACATTGTTAATACGATTAACCCGGTCAATCAGCCTAAATCGGCAACCGATCAGAGTTCGTTGGTATCCAAAATAAAATCCGAATCGGCTTCTAAGGCTGCGCGTTCAGCCTCGTCAAAGCCGGAACCAAGTCAAACTTCGGCGTCCCAGCCGTCTGCTGCTAGCCAGTCGCAGACGCAGCCGAGTCATGAGGAGAACAATAACGAAACGACCAGTACCGCGAGTGCAACGTCGACACCAAGTTCGGCAACTTCGACCTCAAAGGCGTCAACATCTTCTGTGACGTCCACACCAAGCACCGCTTCCACCAATAATGGGCAAACCACTGATCAGAACCAGACAAGTACTGATCAAGGAACCGACACAACCGGCACGAATGGCCAATAAGCCGCGGAAAGGATGAAATCATGTTAACTGTTATTGATATTATCAACCGCGTGCTGGGCTACTTTAACATTGCTGATAAACCCAAAGGCAAGGCCTTCACGTGGGTGGCATTTTTCGCTAATTTTTACTTGCTCTATGTTGCGATTGAAAACCTGCGTTATCCGGATTTTCGGATCCGCGGGGCGTTGTTCCTGCTGGCGTTTGTTGTCTTTTTGTATTTTATTGGGTTGAACTTCCTTTATTATTTTACGAACAAAACAACGCGATTCGATATTTCGCCAGCAGTTGAAAAATGGCTGGGCAGCAATGGTGCAAAGAAAACCGCCGTTGAAAATGAGCTGAAAACGCAATTAGGCGCGGCACCAGCTAACGGTGTTTTTTCCCAAGAACAACTGCTGACAGCGGATGTTGCGTTAACCGATGACCAACAAGCGAATCTTGATGCGTTGGTTGCCAGTTTGGTTAAGCAAGGCGTTTTGAGCTTGAATTATCAAGGCTTGGACGACAAAGCGATTGAACGAGTTGCGCAGGAGACGCAGCAACCGGTTCTCGCTATTGGCGCACCCTATCCGTTGCCGTTTTTTGATTTGCAACATGTCAACGATCAGCTGATTATTACCGGTGGCTTAAACGCGCTGACGGCCAAACCCATCGCAACTGTTGAGCGGGTGGGCTTGTTACCGGTTGAAAAAGCGGCGCAGGACTATCATCTGGTGGCCGCCAACGTCTTTCTGATTGGCGGCGAGCAGAAGTTATTGGGTCGCAGTGGGTTGCGTAAAGAATCGCAGCCATACAGCCTGACTGTGCAGCTGGCGTATCAGGATAAGTCGCCAGCAGTGTCTCAGGAAAAGGTAGATACTGATACGCATCAAGTGGAGGAGCGGCAGTCAGAAGCACCACAGGAGACTAGAGAAGGACGCCACGCCCTTGATAACGATGCGACGGCCAAGCTGGAGCAGCAAGAGTCCCAGCAATTTCCAACCCGGGAAAGTAGAAGGCGTCAGAAATAAGAGAGTGACACTGTGTCACCTCCCATACCAAAATAGTGTCAGCAAGTCACGACATTTCACGTTGACGATCAGTCAAGGTGAGATGCCGCGGCTTTTTGCTTGGCTTTGTTTGTGAATACAGATAAAATATTATGTTGCGTGCGAAAGCCTTTTCGGCATGCTGAGAAACAAGCCATCCGTTTCTGCAATATCTGCTCACCAAATGCCAACATCGCCCACCCATCCGCAAAAGTCCCGAAAACCGGCATTCTTCTTTTTTCGTGCAGAATAAATGCTCAATTTTTAAAAGAAATATTTGCGCATCATTAGTTTTCTATGTAAAATCCATGATAAGAGCTAGTGAACCCAAGGAGGTCCTCTAAAATGTCAATGATCGAATTTCATGACGTTAACAAGTACTTTGGCAAATTCCAAGCATTAAAAAATATTAATCTAACAGTGGATCGCGGCGAGGTGGTCACGATAATCGGGCCTTCAGGGTCTGGTAAAAGTACTTTGTTGCGTTGCATCAATGGGCTTGAGCGGATCACGTCCGGTCAGCTGATTGTTAATGACTTTGATTTAGCCGACAAGAAAACCGATATGAACCGCATTCGCAAAAATGTCGGCATGGTTTTTCAGCATTTTAACCTGTACGCCAACAAGAACGTGTTGCAAAATGTCACGCTCGGGCCTGATCTGGTGCTGAAGCGTGATAAAGCCGAAGTTGAACAGGAAGCCCGCGATTTGCTTAAGATGGTCGGGCTGGAAAGCAAGGCGGACAGTTTTCCCGGCGAGTTATCCGGTGGGCAGCAGCAGCGGGTTGCCATTGCCCGTAGCCTTGCCATGAAGCCGAAAGCCATTTTGTTCGACGAACCGACCAGTGCGCTGGATCCGGAAATGATCGGTGATGTGCTGGATGTTATGCAAAAAATCGCCGAGCAAGGGATGACAATGGTTGTAGTCACCCATGAAATGGGCTTTGCCCGCCACGTCGGCAATCGGATTGTTTTCATGGATGATGGCCAGATTCTGGTCGACTCCAGCGATGTCAACCAATTCTTCGATGATCCGCAAGAACCGCGGGCCAAGGAATTCATCAGTAAGATCATCAATCATTAGCCCAACAAGACCAGTTACGGATGGGATACTTTATGAAAGCAGGTGTGTTAAATGAAAAAGATGTGGAAACGCATGCTCCTGCCGCTGGTGTTGTTGTTAATGATGATACCGCTTAGCAGTTGCGGGAAAAGTGTCGCGGATCGGGATATTTTGAGCCATGCCAAGGCGACCAATACCATTGTGTGGGGCGTTAAAGCCGACACCCGACTTTTTGGCTTGATGAATATTAAAACCGATAAAATCGAAGGCTTTGACGTTGATATGGCCAAAGCTGTGACCAAACAGATTTTAGGTAAGAAGGGGAACGCCCAGCTGGTTCAGGTGACTAGTGATACCCGGGTACCTATGCTCAAAGGCGGTAACGTTGACGCCGTGATCGCTACCATGACGATTACCCCAGAGCGTCAGAAGATTCTGGATTTTTCCGATGTTTATTTTAATGCCGGCCAAAGTCTTTTGGTAAAAAAAGGCAGTCCCATTAAAACCGTGAAGGACCTGAAGAAAGGGACAAAGGTCATTGGCGTTCAGGGTTCCAACTCTGTCGACAACGTCAAAAAGGCGGCACCTGAGACAACTGTGCTTCAGCTGGCGGATTATGCTCAAGCGTTTACCGCTTTGAAGTCTGGGCAAGGGGATGCGCTTACCACCGACAACGGGATTTTGTACGGGATGTCTGAACAGGATAACCGCTACATTGTTACTGGTGGCACCTTTACCAAGGAGCCTTATGGGATTGCCATTAACAAAGGGCAGCGGCCGTTTGTCAAGGCGGTCAATAAGGCGATCAAACAACTCAAGCAAAACGGCACCTATGCCAAGCTAATCAAAAAGTGGTTTGGCGATGTGCCAGGGTTCAGTCTTAAGGAGGTGGAATGATATGTGGTCGATTCTTACCAATAACTGGAACACCTTTCTTTCCGGACTTGGCTATACCTTGGCGGCCAGTATTCTTGCATTGATCGGCAGTCTGATCATCGGCACCTTGTTTGCGTTGATGGAAATTTCCCCATTCAAGGCGCTGCGTATCATCGGCCGAATTTATGTCGAGGTGGTGCGGAACATTCCGTTGCTGGTCATCACGTTGGCTTTCTATGTGATCGTGCCGCAGTTTATCGTCAAAATCGATGGCTTCACCGCCGGCACCATTGGCCTGTTAATCTATACGAGTGCGTTTATCGCCGAAACCGTACGCGCAGGGATCGAAGCGGTTCCCAGCGGCCAAATGGAAGGTGCTCGCAGTATCGGAATGAGTTATACGCAAGCGATGACGCAGATCATTTTCCCGCAAGCATTTAAAATTGTGATCCCGCCGCTGGGCAATCAGTTCATTAACTTGGTTAAAAACAGTTCGGTTCTGGCCTTCGTTGCCGGCTTCGATCTGATGTATCAAGGCAAACTCATTGCGGCAACGACCTTTTCGACGTTCGATACTTACCTGATCGTCGGGATCCTTTATCTCATCTTGACCATGCCGTTAAGTTATCTGATGCGTTATCTTGAGAAAAAGTGGGTCACCGCATAGAAAGGAGCAGGACTGATGCATAATTTTATCGACGCGTATTCTTGGATCAACTTACGCTACCTGCTTCAGGGACTAGGCGTGACCTTGGAAGTTTCTGTTGCTTCCATCTTCTTCAGCTTCGTTCTCGGGGTGATTTTAGGCTTAGCGCGTTATGTCAACATTAAATACTTTTCCGCGATTGTCGGCTTTGTTATTGACGTGATTCGGAACTTGCCACTGCTGCTGATCTTGTTCTTTACGTACTTTGCGCTGCCGGAAATCGGCATTCGCCTGAACGTCATCATTGCGGCCATTGTGGCGATGAGCATTTTCGAATCGGCAATGTTAGCCGAAATCGTCCGGTCAGGCATCAACGCCGTCCCGCGTGGGCAAATGGAAGCAGCCCGCAGCAATGGCCTGACATTTTATCAGGCGATGCGCTATATCATCATGCCTCAGGCGCTGAAGAAAATGATTCCGCCGATTGTCAGCCAGTTCATCTCACTGGTCAAAGACACGTCACTAGCCACGATTATCCTGTTGCCAGAAGCGACGTACCACGCGCAAATCATATATGGGCAGAACATTAACTACATGATTCCCATGTTTGTCGCCTTGGCTGTGATGTACTTCGTTGTCAACTACGCCTTGTCATTGGCGAGTCGCTGGTTGGATCGGCGATTGGTGCAGTCGAACTAGGCTTTTAAGCAGGCAAACATCACCAAAATCGGCTCTGACAGCACATCAATGTGCGCTGCCAGAGTCGATTTAGTATATGGGACGGATTCAATGTTGCGTGTGCGGTATTGGCAAGCAGGGTGCCATTTGAAACGGTTCTTATCATTTTCCTAACATTTGGTATAAGCTGCGGTCGTTCAGGCGCGGCTGTGATACCATAGGAGAGAAATAAAACCAGCAAGACGGAGGAAATTATCTTGAGTAGTTACTTAGTGACCGGTGGCGCCGGCTTTATCGGATCCAATTTAACCGAGCTGTTGTTAACGGATTCTGATAATACGATCACCATTGTCGATGATTTATCGATGGGCTTGCGAACCAATATTCCTGATTCCAGCCGGATTACATTCTATGAACATAGCATCACCGATCATGCCTTCATGTCCCAACTTCTAATGGAAGGCCAGTTCGATTACATCGTGCTGTTGGCAGCCATTGCCAGTGTTGCCGATTCCGTTGAACGGCCATACGCAACCCACCAGGTTAACCAGGAAGCCAATTTAAATATCATTGAAACCTTGCGGACACAAAAGATCGCCTATAAGAAACTTTTCTTTGCCAGTTCAGCCGCTGTTTATGGCGATTCGCCTGAACTGCCAAAGAAAGAGGACATGGCGGTCAAACCGCTGACTCAATATGCGGTCGACAAGTTTGCAACCGAACGCGCGGTCTTAAACTACGGGCGTTTATACGATATGCCAATGGTCTGCACCCGCTTTTTCAATGTTTATGGGCCAAAGCAAAATCCAAAATCGCCGTACAGTGGTGTTCTGTCAATTATGATGGACGCCTTGAAAGCGGACAAACCCTTCACATTCTTCGGGGATGGTGAACAAACCCGCGATTTCATCTATGTCGGCGATGTGGTGCATGCCATTCGCGGCTTGTTAGAGACGCCAAGCGCGCGCGATGATGTCTTCAACGTGGCAAACGGCAAGCAAACAAGCTTAAATCAAGTGGCTAAGGAACTCGAAAAGCTCACCGGCAAAACGCTCCACGCCACGCACAAGGAACCACGCTTGGGCGACATTCGCGATTCGTACGCACAGACGGATAAACTGGATCAGTTTGATTTCATGACTCATACGCCGCTTGCTGAAGGGCTGGCGAAGTATGTGGCGTCGGTTCAATAGTAAGATTGATCGGTCATCGCGTAACGGATGGCTGGTCATTTTTCGTGTTGTTTGCTTTAATTTATGCTTGTAGGAGAGATATTTTGGTTAAGACACCAGTAGTTTCCGTTGTGATGCCAGCTTACAATGCTGCGACGTATCTTCCGAAGACCGTGCAGTCAGTTTTAGATCAGACTTTTAAAGATTTTGAGTTGCTTATTATTGATGATGATTCGACTGATCAGACGGCTGAAGTCGGTCAACAGTTGGCCGCTAGTGACAGTCGAATCCGATTTGTACACCTTGACGATAATCAAGGCGTTGCCAATGCCCGCAATGTTGGCGTGGCACATGCTGAGGGACAGTACGTTGCCTTTTTGGACAGCGATGACTTGTGGCTTCCCGATAAATTAGAGCTTCAGGTCGCATTCATGCAACAGCAGCAAGCCGACTTCTCATATTGCTCCTACGATGTGGTAGATGATCATGGCACTAAAATCGGCGAGCGTAAAATTTCTGAAGATCGTCTGGATTACCACGAAATGTTAAAGGGCAATCGGATCGGGCTATTGACTGTCATGTTGACTCGGCCAATTGCCGAAGAGTATCCATTTCCTAAAATAAATCATGAAGATTACGCTTGCTGGCTCTCGATTGCCCGTGGCGGCACGATCGCCTATCTTGCGTCTGACCGGATCTTGGCTCAATATCGGAAGCATCAGACATCGCTGAGTTCGAACAAATTGCAGGCGGCTCAATGGACATGGACGATTTATCGGCAACATGAGCATCTCAATATCTTTAAAAGCTTATATTACTTTTTGCATTATTCACTGATGGGTATTACCGACAGACGCTGACATTTAAAGAGGGGGAAGCCTATGATACCTAAGATTATTCATTATGCCTGGTTTGGCAGCACACCGCCATCGTTTATCGAGGATCGGGTTCAGGAGTGGAAAGAGAAGCTGCCGGACTGGGAATTTAAGTTTTGGAATGACAAAAACTTCGATTTGAAAAAATATGCATTTTCTGAAAAAATGTACCAAGCGGGCAAACTTGGCTATGCTGCGGATGAATTGCGGTACGCTGTCTTGTATCAGTATGGCGGATTTTATCTTGACACCGATATGATTATCAAGAAGGATCTTGCGCCGTTTTTGGATCATAAGATGGTCTGGGGTTTTCAATACGATAATAGTATTTTGACATCGTTTATCGGCGCCGAAGCCAAAACGCCGCTGTTAGCCGAAATCCTGGATGTCTATGCTGGGCGGAAATTTCCTGAGTTGCAGGATGATATGCAGAGGATGACCAGTAATCCGGTTGTGACAAAAATCCTGATGCGACTTTATCCTGATTTTAGGATGAATGGTCAGCGTCAAGAGTTGGAATCGGGGATCATCGTTTATCCGCGTGATTATTTTACATATGCAAGTCGGAATCAAAATGCTAACTACATGGAACATCTCTTCGATAACTCATGGGGAAGCGCCAATGTCGGCTTACGTGGTCGGCTAAAGCATCTCTTTAAAGTGCTGTTTCCTTATTGGTGGGCGGACATTTCTGCGCGGCGTGGGATTAAAAGCGCTGAACGAGATGGCATTCCTTATCAACGATGATGTTGCAACATTCGTTTCGGCGCAAGTGCCTTGCCAGTAGTTGTTCGTGGCAGCAGACAAATACCGAACATATGCTATAATGAATGAGCTGTTTTCAACCAAAGATATTTACTGAGAGGGTTGCTGTATGAAACAAAGTGCCGAATGGAACGGTCTTAAACGGCTGTTGACGATGATCGGCGATGTCGGTCTTTTTAATTTAAGTATATTACTCGCCTTTTACTGGCGATTTGGTGCGGAGATTCCCGAATGGAACTTTAAGATGTACGAAGGTTCGGCGATTTACATTTCGCTGCTCTTTCTGTTTGTTAACTTTTTCCTGGGCGTCTACGTCTACTATAATCGGCGAATCAGTGACATTATCTTCAATACGGTATTGGCCCAGACGATTACCATATTGGGATTAACCATGATTACGTTCATGGGGCGGTTCTTTGCATTTCCAAGACTGGTGCTTGCATATTCGTTTGTGCTTAGTATTCTGATTCTTGGTATTTGGCGCGTTTTCATATATTACATGTACATCCACTTTACGAGTAACTACAAGGTGGCCGTGCTTTCGTATGAACATGAATTACCTGCTGTTTTGGAGAACTTCCATTCTGCTAAGAACAACAAACATAAAGTAACCTACGTTATCTCAGATCACTTTGTTGAGAACGCCAAAAAGATTATTGATAAGGTGGATATTTTCTATCTTACCAAGAGCTTACCCGATGAACAACGGCGGGAAATCATCGATATCATCATTAAAAAAGAAAAGACCATCTTGTTACCATCAACGTTTGATAACTTGATGATGTTACGGCCAAATCTAATGAATTTCGAAGATGAAAGTGTCATGGGCATCACGCAATTTCGCATTAAGCCCGAAAGCGCCGTCCTTAAACGGATTTTTGACATTGTCGTTGCCCTATTAATGTTAGTCGTTGCATCGCCGTTTATGTTGATCACGGCCTTATTGGTGAAATTAACTTCACCAGGTCCGGTGATTTATAAACAGACGCGGATCACCTTGAATCAAAGAGAGTTTAAGATCTTGAAGTTTCGCACGATGTCGGCAACTGCCGAAGCGAAATCTGGTCCGGTGTTGGCTAAAGCGCATGATTCGCGGATTACACCGGTTGGCAAGTATTTACGCAAGTTCCGGTTGGATGAATTACCGCAGATTTTTAATGTTTTAAAAGGTGACATGTCCATCGTTGGGCCGCGTCCAGAACGTCCGTATTTCGTCAATCAGTTTAACCAACAGGAACCGCATTACTATCTGCGTCATAATGTTCGCGCCGGGATTACTGGTTACGCGCAGGTTTATGGCAAATACGCTTCCGACTACCACAGTAAATTGAAGTTTGATCTGCTGTATATCAAGACTTACAGCATTTTTCTAGATGCCCGTATTTTGCTACAAACCATTAAGGTCTTATTTGACAAGGTTTCCTCGCAGGGACTTGAGGAAGACACGGAACCGGAACGTCAGAAGTTGCATGACTTGGTGGTTCAGCAGGACATCACGCACTTGTCATAATGGCTTAAATCCGGTGTTTAAGTTGGTCAATGGCGGTGGAACTAATAGCATATTCGAATGAATCGGTTCCGGAAAGACAAGTTTGTTATTCCGGAGCCGATTTTTGCATACGTTTAAATGTTTAACGATTTTCTTAATAACTTGGCTCTCCCCGCCAGTAGGTGCGTCAATTAAGTGAACTATTTATAATTAAAGCATATACTTAAGTTATATTAAGGGGGAGGCGTTTTAAATGAAGAAGACGCTGTTAGTACTACCGGTGTTGCTGCTGGTCTTTGCTGCGGGTTGCGGGCAAAGTAATCAAAGCAGTAATAGCCAAAAAGAATCGGTTAAGACTAGCCAGACAAGTCATAAGACCAAAAAAGCATCAGCAAAAAAGTCTAATGGGAAGACTAGCGCAAGTCAAAGTTCCGCGCAATCGAGTAGTCAGATTGCTGCTTCAACTACCAGTCAGACTGGGCAAAAAGCTGCAACAGCGGCCTCGAGTGGTACAACGTCAAATGACCAGAGATTGGCAACACTGAAACGAGCTGTATTTAACCAGATTCCAAATGCCAAGTGGCCTGCTTCATACCCGGTTGCAAACTCACAGCATTTAAATATCTTTGCAACTGGTGATCAAGCGAATTATTCGATTTTCTTCAGTCCAGGGCAGTCAGCGTTACCATATAACGATCCAACTTTGCAGAATATCAATGCCGAGTTGGCCATTCAGAAGAAAACGTATGCGAGTGCAGCTGACGCACAGGCGCAGGTGGCCCCAGCACGATCGACGCAGGAATTGCGCCAAGTCGCCATTGGAGATGGTATTTATGCCGCGAGTCAAGGTGCAGCCGGATCGTCTTATCTGACTTGGAATGAGGGTCGTTGGACTGTGACTGTTAAAGCCTCTGCTGTTAACGGTGAAGATCCGCTGCCGCTTGCTAAGCAGGCAGTCGCATGGTTTGCCAAAAATGCCTTGCCGGTACCTGATACACACGGGACGGTCGATTTAGCTGTGACGGATGCGAACACTCGACAAAATCAAATTACGTGGACAGAAGGCAATGCCTTGTATATGATTTCTGGACTCGAACCTATGCACACCATTCAAGTAGGTACAGCAACCCGCTAGTATTGGGAGCTGTTAGGGCCGATGGTTCAGGTAGCTTAGATTCCAACCCGATAATCTGTTATACTTTTTTCTGAGTTTAAAAATATTTGTCGCAGTCTAGCGACGGTTTTTAATTAAGAAAAAGAGTGAGGTGCCAACTTGGCAAAGATCAAAGTTATGACGGTATTCGGAACCCGACCGGAAGCAATTAAAATGGCGCCGGTGGTTCTGGGACTTAAACGGCGTAGTGATGAGTTTGAGGAGGTCACCGTGGTTACCGGCCAGCATCGCGAAATGTTGGATCAGGTGTTGACAATTTTCCATATTCAGCCAAGCTACGACTTGAACATCATGAAATCACGCCAGACATTGGCAGATATTACTAGCAGTGTTTTGTTAAAGCTTGGACAGATCATTGCTAAGGAACAGCCGGATATTGTGTTGGTTCATGGCGATACGACTACGACATTTGCGGCTAGTATTTCGGCCTTTTATCAACAAACCAAAGTCGGTCACGTCGAAGCGGGGTTGCGCACGTGGAACAAGTACAGCCCGTATCCGGAAGAAATGAATCGCCAGTTAACCGATGTTTTGAGTGATCTGTATTTTGCGCCGACAGCTCAGAGTCGCGCGAATTTGTTACAAGAACATCATCCTGACAAGCAGATCTTTGTGACCGGCAACACGGCGATTGATGCGCTCGATCAAACCGTCCAGGATGATTATCATCACGAGGTTTTGGACTTGATTGATCCCAACAAGAAAATGATTCTAGTCACCATGCATCGCCGGGAGAATCAAGGCGAGCCGATGCGCCGCGTCTTCAAAGTGATGCGGGATGTGGTTGAAAGCCATCCGGATATCGAGATCATTTACCCCGTGCATTTAAATCCGGTGGTTCAGGAAGCAGCTGATTCGATTTTAGGGCATCACCAACGGATTCATCTGATTGAACCGCTGGACGTGGTCGACTTCCATAACTTAGCCGCGCGCAGCTATTTCATCATGACCGATTCCGGTGGAGTGCAGGAAGAAGCCCCTTCGTTGGGCAAGCCGGTTTTGGTGTTACGCGACACTACCGAGCGGCCGGAGGGGGTTCAGGCTGGGACCCTGAAGTTGGTCGGTACCGATCCGCAGACGGTTAAAACGGCGATGTTGCAGTTGCTGGATGATCATGCGGAATACCAACGCATGGCAGATGCCAAGAATCCATATGGCGATGGCCATGCGTCGCAGCGGATTTTAGATGCGATTTTGTATGAATTCGGAAAACGTGAAACGCGACCAGCACCGTTCAAGTAAATGAGTTACATGCATGTCATACTCGCCACCACAGATTCTTGTGGTGGCGAGCGTGTGTCAAGGGGGTATATAAGATGGCACTTCCGGTGTTGTGGATCGTGATTCCTTGTTACAACGAAGAAAAAGTCTTACCTATCACGGCACCACGATTTCTGGCCAAGCTTTCTGAATTTATCGAAACGCAAAAGATCGCGGCAAATAGCCGGGTTCTGTTTGTAGACGATGGCTCAAAAGATCAAACTTGGCCATTAATTCAAAAATTTGCCCAAACGGATCCGCATTATTTAGGGATTCAACAAAGTCGCAATCGCGGGCATCAGAACGCGGTTTTAGCCGGACTGATGGTCGCTAAAGATCGCGCTGATGTGACAATTTCTATTGATGCTGATGGTCAGGACGATCTTAACGCGATGACAGATATGCTGACAGCGTACGCAGACGGTTGTGAGATTGTTTATGGCGTTCGCTCAGACCGCAAAAGCGATTCGTGGTTTAAACGCGTCAGTGCCCAGGCTTTTTATCGGTTCTTGCGGGTGATGGGAGTGGATGTTGTTTACAATCATGCTGATTATCGGTTGGCCAGTAGCAAGGTGTTGCAACATTTAGCCGATTTTAAGGAGGTAAATCTCTTCCTGCGCGGCATGTTCCCCCTTGTTGGTTTTAAAAGTACGTCAGTCTATTATGAAAGGCACGAACGTTTGGCAGGTAAGAGCCATTACCCTCTGTCAAAAATGATTGCCTTAGCGATTAATGGCGTTACGAGTCTGTCAATCAAGCCGATCGTATTTATCGCCGAACTGGGTGCCGTCGTCAGTATCTTAGGCTTCATCGGTACGATCTGGGCTGTCATCATGGCAATTAAGGGTGCTACTGTTGCTGGCTGGGCTTCAATTGTTTGCATTGTTTCATTTTTGGGCGGCATTCAGCTGCTCAGTTTAGGCGTGATCGGTGAATACGTGGGGAAAACGTATCTGGAAACCAAGCATCGCCCGCGGTTTATTATCAGTGATCAGACTTGGCATGATGAACCATCTAAGCAGCCAAAAGTAGACAAAGATGTTGAAAAGCAGCGGAAACCATAAACTGTTTTTTAAAACGAGCAAAATAAAAAGGCCATAAGTCGGCCTGAATTGTTTCTGCTTGCTTACTTATCAAGCAGTTCTTGATGCCAGTCGTTTGGACCTCAGTTGTTTGATGGTAACTTGTACATAGGCAATGATTCCGGCAACGAAATAGCTTAATAAGATCACCATGATTGAGTAGACGACGCTATGGGCACCAATCGCGGGAATCGTATGTAACCAGCTGGCGATGAAGGGATGATACAGATACAGGTTTAGCGACCATGCGCTGCTGATTAAAAAGAGCTTGCTCGAAAACTCAACGCGATAGCTGACCATCATGACAGCTAAAGCGAAGAAGATTTCGCTAAAGAATCGGAACCTTAACTGATTATGCATTTCATCTAGAGTGAAAAAAAGCGCAAATGCCGTCAGCGTCCCTAACATGATCGGCAAATAGAAACGGCGGATAAGCGGCATGAAGTGGTCTTCATAAAAAGCAAAGAGGACACCGGTCGGAAAGACAAAGGCTGCGTTGACTAACCATTCGCCCATACCTTTATCCCAAATATAAATCGTGTAAAGACCGGTCAACAAAAACAAAATGGCAAATAATGGTAGCGAGTGACCACGCGAGATTTGCATACCGAGCCAAAATGCAAAGTAGAAAAAAATAATTGCTAAAACAAACCAACTGTCATTCACGAACGGCGCGCCATTGGTCATCGAAATGGCAGCTTGGCTAAAAGTCAGTCCCATCAGCTGGTGTTTGATCGGGAAGATAAGCAGCATTGCCAGTAGATAAAGTAAAATAATGGGCAGCAGACGATGGGGTAGGAAGTTCTTTAAGTAAGATGGCCCCTTGATCTGATACTGCCGCATAATACCGTAACCGGAGACAAAAAAGAAAATGGCAACGCCGAGTCGACCGGCCATGGTTAGTCGCGAAGCAAAGAAAGTACCGCTAACACCATTGAGCTCTTGATTGATGTGATGCAGAATGATAAAGATGATGCTGATGCCTTTTAGGTTGTTAGTGGCACTTTTTCCCAGGTGGCCTTCTTCAAGGTTCTGACTTGGACGTATGCTAGCAAATAAAAAGCCGATGAATGGTAATAGAATAAGATCCAAAGTAAACGTTCCTCCGTTAACTGAATCGCTACAATTTCATCATTCAGTATAACATGAGATATTCATTGTTTCGAAACCGTTTTACTTGAAATTGGCTGTATGGTACCGCATTCAGTGACGGATGTTCTTTAAAGCTTAATCGTGAAACGACTTGCGTTATAGTCCTATCAACGATTTTTACATACAATTGGTAACGGACTTTGCTGGTCAGAGGGGAAGAAAAATAAAGTAAAAGGGGAATAACTAGAGAATGAGACAACGCACAATGATGCTACTAGAAGGTGCTGACAGGCTGATTAATAAGCTGGGAAGATATCTGCTTGTTGCGGTTTTTGCTTTTTGTTTGCTGTGCCTTTTTAAAATACAGGTTATCCAAGGAGCTAGTTGGGAGACGCCTGCTTTTGTTTTAGGGAGTATGGGCGTTCTGATCGGTTTGTTTTTGCTCTTTAAACTAAGCTTGCTGAAGCTCTCAGATCGTCAGGCGTTGTTGCTATTGACCGTGCTCGCCCTCGTTTTTTTTAGTTTCTGGAACTTTGTCTTTCGACCGGTTCCAGTCAGCGATTATAAAGTTTTGTTGGAGGGTGCTCGGGATATTGTCGATGGCACATTTAAAAGCCAGGCGGCCCAGCCTGATAACTATTTTAGATATTATAATTTCCAGATTGGTTACGCTTATTATCTATCGCTCATCATGCGGTTGTTTGGTGATCGGCTGCTGTTTTTTAAAATAATTGAAATGCTAGTTATGACAGCAACAACGCTTGTACTATATAAAACATTTAGATTATTTTGTGATGTCCATCGGTCCGTTTTTGGGGCGGGAGTATTCACGTTTTTCCCATACGTGTTTATCGGCGTAGGCATCATCAATAATCAGCATGAGGGGCTGCTGCTAGAGGCACTGGCCATTTATTTTATTCTGAAGCGCCGGTCTTGGCCGAATTTGTTAATCGCTGCAGTCTGCATTGCGATTGCTCAGGTGTTGCGGCCAACAGCAGTCGTGGTTGCAGCTGCGATTATTGTGACCCTCATGATTCAGACGATTCAGCAAAAGAGCCGACAGCGTTTGCTTGAAACCGCGGCTTTTATAGTGACTTGTTGGGGTCTGGGCTGGATCACCAACAAGTTATTTATTCTCTCGGGAGTGGCTCCGTACGGTATTAAGGTCGGCAATCCGTATTTTAAATTTCTGATTGGACTGACAGGAAAAGGCGTGAGCGGAAAATATACGACCAGTGCACGCAAGACCCAACTTTACTATGATTTGAAAGAATATCATTTTAATTATGCCCTCTATAAACAGGCAGCTGCGGAAAAACTGAAAAATGTCTTGATACATGGCGTGAACTTGCAGGACATCATGAATCGTTTTACCGGCTTTATTGGCAATGTCGATAATCAGTATTATCTGGGGGGCAATGAGCAATTTATGAATCGGCACCCGGTCTTGATTTCATCATTGAATTTTGCCGGCATGGTCGTCTATGGTGGAACGGTTCTTGGAACCTTCAAACGGGTTATAACCGAAAAATGGATAACGAGTCGCACCAGTTACCTCTTGCCAGCGGTCGTTTTCGGCATGTTCTTCTTTGCCTATATCTTCATGGAAACTCAGGCACGGTACCGATTTGAATTGTATTATGTCCTGTTCTTACTGGCAGTACCGACAATTTATGGGTGGCTCACAACCTTGCAGAAAAAAATGTTTACACTTGATTCGTCCAAAGATTCCCGCTGATCCAAGGTGCTCAGACGCCTGTCGTATAAATGACATGGTAATTTGTCATCATTTTGTTTCTTTAAATGCGGTTGATCTCCATGTATAATGAGCCTGTTATGAAATTTGAAAAATTTGGGGAGGAGTTTACTTATGGGGAAAAAGGAGAAAAAAATGAAGAATAAGTTATTTTGGGCATCTGCGGCAATTGCATCGTCAATTCTGTTTTCGCAACTTGTTTTAGGAACACCGGTATCTGCAGCTGATGAAGGCACAGGTGCAAACGCCCAAACAAGTCAGACGAGTCAGGGTCAAACCGTATCGTTTCACGATATGAACGAACATTCTAATGTTGGAGGCGCCACTTTACCTAGTGCAAATACAGTGGCAGGTGCTCAGTCATACTCTAGCGCACAAGCTGGCAGAGCAACATTACAGGCAGCACCGCAGTCAAATGTACAGACATTCGCTGCCAAAGCACAGACGATGATGAGCTTTACCATTGGGGATCAATCAGTTCCACGAACGGACGTTGTGGATGTCTCTTCCTACCAAGGATGGATGAATCAAAACAATTTTAATACTCTCCATTCGTTAGGCGTCAGAGGTGCCGTTGTTAAAGCATCAGAAGGTACCTTTTATGAAAACCCGTTTGCGTCATCGCAGATTCAATATGCACGTAACGCTGGCATGACAGTTTCGGCATATCACTATAGCCACTTTGGTTCAAGTGCCGAAGCAGTGGCTGAGGCTAATTATTTTGCCAATACACTCGATAAATTGAATGTCGGCAAAGAGGTCAATGTTGTTGCCGATGTCGAAGGTTCTGATGTAAGTGGGGATGTCGGGGCGAGTTTAAATGCATTCTGGCAGACACTTAATCAGCGCGGTTATACGCATCATGTGTTGTATACCGGTAAGTATTACGCTTACTCGAATGCTGCAATTGCGACAGTCGGTAAAAACCGGACATGGGTTGCGGATTATCCGTATACACCGAGCGCAAACTCAATGTGGAATCAAGATTTTGGTGCATGGCAGTATTCTTCACTAGCGTATTTGCCTGGAGCATCTAAATCAGTCGATGTTTCAGTTGATTATACGGGTCTGTTCACACAGCCGAATACAGATACTGCACCGGCACCTTCGTATGATCCAATTCTGTCAACCAAATCTGTGAGTTATGACGTCACCATTGTTAATCAGGATACCCGTAAAGACGGCATTTATTTTGATGCACCGTATCATACCAGTGCTTCCACTGCTATTTCTAACTTTAATGGTGTCAATTACAACAATCAGAATGTCCACGTTCAAGCTGAAACTGTTACATCGCGTGGCACTTATCTCCAAGTTAAAGCCCAAGATGGCAAAGTTTTCTGGATTGATAAGAATGGTACCGCACAATTTTCGTTTGACAGCATTGTTTCGCAACAGACAGTGGACTATCCCGCCACAATTCAGCAACAAGGTCGCGGCGATGGTATTTATACCGCCGGCCCGTACCATACCTCTGCCGCAACATCTGGCGGTAATAGTGATGCAACTAAGTATGACGGCCAAAAGGTTCAGGTCATTGCTGAAGCCACTACCAGCAGAGCTGGCGGCACGACTTATGCCCAGGTACGTTTAGCTGATGGGCAGACCTTCTGGATTGATAAACGTGGTTTGCAAACCGGCGATAATTCAGGGTATGACAAGGTTCTTCTCAAAAAATCCGTGAACTATCTTGCTATCGTTGATCAAAGTCATCGTGCCGACGGGTTGTATGCAAACGGTCCTTATCACACCTCAGCTACAACCGCAATTGGTAATGACAACGCTAAGTCGTTAAACGGTCAGTTGGTTCAGGTGCTTACCGAAGCAACGACCTCTCGTTCAACGCATTCGACCTATGTACAGATTCGTTTAACAAACGGTCAGACTTATTGGACGGATAAACTCGCCCTTACAAGCTTCTCGTCATTAAGCCCGATTCTTTCGACGAATAATGTTAATTACGATGCGACGATCAATCAAAAGGACCGTGTGGATGGTCTTTACAGTGATGGACCATATCACACCAGCATCAGTACACTTGTCGGCAACGATAATGCCAAGCAATACGATGGCCAGAAGGTTCACGCCTCGGTTGAGCAAAAGACAGATCGCGGAACCTATGTCAAGGTTCAGTTTACTGATGGACATGTCTATTGGATTGATAAAGGCGGCTTAACCGTTAAATAGTCCCGATCTTTATTAACGAACAAAAATATCTCTCAAAGCCTTGTATTTGCTAGCCCGCTTCGTCAGCTAGTGAGTGCAGGTTTTTTTCATTTATAGGACGAAGCAACGATGGTGCATCTTGGCAAAAACGTGTAAAATATTCAGGTGGTCATTTTGTGGAGAAAATTATAAAAATTATAAGGGATAGACAAGGAACAGAAGGAGAAAAACGTGAAGAGAGAAATAAAGCGGGATTGGAAGCCTGATCTGATGTGGCTTTTGGGGATTGCTGTCATGGCACTGGTTGTTTTGGCGCCGCAACTTACTTATCATGCTTTGGCAGTTGGGGATGACTGGGAATTTCACTGGAATCGGTTCTATGAAGCCGCCATGCAAATTAAAACCGGTAAATTCAATTTTTTCCAATCGTTGTACTCGTTTCGCCAATCCGGACGTATCGTCAATGCTGTTTATGGCAGTGTGTTTGCCTACCTGCACGGATTGATTTTAGTTTTCGTGAAAACCTGGTTCAGGGCAGAGATAATATCCAGTTTTCTCTGCCTGTTTACGGCTGGTAGTGGCATGTATTATTTGACCCGCTACTGTCAGGTTAAGCGTCAGTTGGCCTTTGGGGCGGCTGTTTTATATATGGGAACACCTTTGGTCATCTTTTATGTCACGGATTCAGCCCTTAGAGGATGGGGCGCTGCACTGTTACCCCTGACAACGATTCCATTGATCCGAATGGTTGTGAATCACCGCAAACCAATCAATCCGGTTTTGTTCGGTTTATCTGCTGCGGTTTTGATGGCCGTCCAAAACTTTACAGCATTGTTGTACGTTCTAAGTGCTGTCGTCTTCTTTATTCCAGGATTGTATCTGGCTAAGAATCGTTGGCGAACCATTCTCGATGCATTTGGAGCTGTTGCCATTGCCATTGGATTAAACGCGGCAACATTGGCGGCTATTTTGGACTTACGTAGTGAACATCTCGTCATGCCTTACCGAGTCGCTGATCTGCTCGGTAGTGCTTCAAGATTATCGTTGGGAAACATGACACGGCTTGACTTTGGCCTGATTTTTTCAGTGATCATCGTTTTCCAGCTGGTTTTTGCTTGCTTAAGTTGGAAACAGTTAACCACTGTGGAAAGGCTTATTAACCTTGATGGACTGTTTTTTTTGTGGCTGAGTTCGGCGTTCTTCCCGTGGAATTTTCTTGCAGAGCATTTTCAAATACTTCAGACAGTTCAATTTCCGCAACGTTTTAATGTTGTTGCGTTCACCATGGTGATTTTAGGAGCAACTTTATCCATTCAGAAATTTGAACCAAAAGCTGATTTCCAAAAGTCAAAGTTAATAACATCTGTTTTCCTTGGAGTGGCTGGCTTGAATTTAGTTAACGGATACACGTGGGTCAACGAGAAAGCAGTTGCTTGGAAAGGCGACCAAGTGGCAGTTGCGGGTGAAACGACGGTGCGAACGCAAGCAGAGATTCGAGAAATATTTGACCATGCATATGATGAGTCTCATGTCTTTAGTGCCGTTACCAAGAATACTTCGGATTATTTACCTGTGCCAAAGAATGTCCAGGATACTAGCTATTCATACAATTCTTACAAAAAGCAAATTCTACATAATCCGTTAAACGTTAAGAAAACAGTTAATAAAGAAAATCAACTCGTACTTAGCTGGCAGTCAAAGAGGCAAAAGCAGACGCTTGTGCCGGTTATTGTCTATAAGCACTCGACAGTCAGATTAAATGGTCAGCGGCTAGATCCTTCCCAATATAAACGTAGTGACATCGGTACGCTGATCATCCCAGCACGTGAAGGCAAGAATACGGTCACAGTGGGGTACGAACCATCTAAGTTATTTTGGGTTGCAGCCATTATCAATGTGTTAACGGTTGGTTATCTTTTGGTTTATGGCGGGTTCAAGCTAAAAGGGCACTGCACAAGGAAATAACCAGACATCAAAAAGTGATTAATTAACAAATGCCTAGGAGACGCGCCACACTCCTAGGCATTTGTTATAAACGAATTTGAATGTCATAAGATTAATCTTTAATCTTGGGTTATTGCTTTTCCACGGAGAAATACCGACCAACAGCATTTCTGACGTAAAGGCTAGACATGCATAGAAAAATCAGACTCAAGACTGCAATTAAAATAAATACTAAGAGAAATTTCGGGTAATCGTACGAAATGGTAATGGTTGACTTGCCGTTTGGGATGTTGAGAAGTGTCGTACCTGCTGCCGAGATTCTTGAAGGCGCAGGTTGATTATTGACGGTGACAGTTTGGCATGAATACCAAAATGCGGGCACTTTTAACGTAGCTTCTTGGCCAGTTTTATTTGTCGCCTTTATTGTATAAACGCTGTCCGTATACTTGACGCTCGGCTGAATTGGCTGGCCATTCAAGAAATATCTTTTTTGGAGAACTTGCTGCAGATTCTTTTGGTTGGTAACCTGCTTGGGGGCGTAATCGCCATAAAAGACATTTCTTACCGTCTTAGCAATATCTGGGTCGCGCAGTGTCTTCTCAGCCTTGTTCTTGGCAAAAGTGGTCAATGAACTACTGCTACTGATGATCAAAGCAACCGTAAGTCCTAAAAGTAAAATTGGTTTTAAGGTCACCGACGCCTTGGGAATGACCGTCCCAAGCAAGAGACTGAAGCTAACTAGGATTAGGAGTGACGTATAGGTGTTTAAACGCCAGACAAATTGGATTTTGCTGAAAAGCGTTTGGTTTGCGAGTGCCCAAGGGAAGATAGATGACGTCAGTAACATGCTTCCCATGCCACTAAACAAGCAAAATGTATTAAAAGGTGTACGTGCTCTTTTAAACAGTACAAAGATAATTAAAGCTATCACTAGCGCAAGAACAACGGACGCGCCAAGGCTACTTCTGACGTCAGGATTTGGATACATTTGGTTGCTTAGTGAGTTACTAAGCCATTGCCAAAGCGGCAGTCCCTTTAACGGTTGGGTCCAAATCATATAAAGATCGTTTTTTGAAGAAGTATTCGCTACCAAAACCAAATACGGCGAGCATAGCAGGATGGCCCAAAAGCCCGCTTTAAGCAGACTCATCAGTCGTTTGGTTTTGGCATCGATAAATCCAGTCATCACAACCGCGGCAATGAGAACGAATGCGCTTGTTAAAAATAATGACAAGGCGTGAGAATAACCAATCAGTGCCATGCCAATCGTAAGGATGCGCCACTTCTTAAAGTTTTCGAAAAGGATGTAATAGAGTCCCAACAAAACTAGCGGCAGAAAAGTCATACTGACAACTTCACCTAGCGCAGCACGAATGAAGAAGTTTGAGATTCGATAGAATGAGAAAATATAGAGCGTGGCAAAACACAGGGCACTGAAGGTATCTTTGGATATTTTGAAGATGCACCAATAAGCTAACAAAGCTGTGATCAATGTCAAAAGAAAGTAGAATAGTTTATAGCTGAAAATAAAATTGCTAGTTGCTGAATAGATGAGATGGAGGGGATAGACGGTTTCCCAAGGATAGAACACATTAGCCAAACTAGCAGCATGCCCGAACGTATTGAAATTGACCGGGCTTTGAAATATGTTGCTTAGTGCTAAGACTCTTTCAATGTGGAAAGAAAAATCATCACCCAAAAAGGCCGTTGAAAAATCAAGCCTTAAAATTGGTAGTACGTTGAACAGGCTGATCAATGATAGGATCAATAAGATGATGAGGCTTTTGATTAGCCGACTACTACGAGTTGTCATGACTGAAGGTAACCCCTTATTATGTAAAGTGTTTTCTAAATGTAGGACAAAGATACTATTGATGGACTCTGCGACGAATCCGGCCGTGGAAATCACATTATGTATAACTAGTCTGATGGATCTTCGCCCGCGATCAATCATACGACTAGGCCATTTTACCATAATCACTGTTTGGCTTAAGGAGAGTTCAACTTGAAGACGAGAGTGTTTTCATGCGAATACCGTTAAAAATCATTGGGTGAGACGAAGACAGCAAGTTTGTCTAAGAAGGGATGCTAACCTGTGGTATAATGCTCGGGAAAGTCACGAGCTATTTTGGCAGTGTCGTTACTGCCAGTGTACACGGCTTTATTTTTATGGCGTCATTTGACACTATGCGTTTGCCCAATGCCAGTCACATGGTCATCAACTCAAAGACGCTAGAACAATCAACGGAGGGCAGTATGAACTACCAACTGAGTATCGTCATTCCGGTATTTAATAGTGAAGCGTATTTACCGCGCCTTTTTAAAAGTTTAGGTACAATTCCGCCAAGCGTGGAAGTTGTGCTCGTTAATAATGGTTCTACCGATAATAGCGCTAGGCTGCTTCAGCGTTACCATGAAAGCCACGCGAATAGTTCATTGATTGATGAAGTCCATGGCGGTGTTGCATTTGCGCGTAATGCTGGACTCGAACGCGCTCACGGCAAATATATCTGGTTTGTAGACGCTGATGATACACTTCAGCCAAACGCCATCAATAGAATTCTAAAAGTTATTAATGACATTGATTTTGACCTACTGATTTTTGACTACCGTTCATTAACTGAACAGGATACCGCTTCATCTGACGATCAAACGCCAAAGACTGCGCAGAAGGCCGATTTAGCTGCAGTTCTCCATGAAATGCTGACTGGAGCGCATGATCCGATTGGAGGCTTTCCGCATAACAAGATTTTTGCAAGGAGTCTAATTGGAGCAGATCGTTTCCCCGATTTTAAATCTGCCGAAGACATGGCTTTTTTTGTCCCGATTTTGTTTCGTGCCAAGCATATTTACCGATTACACGAAACTTTGTATGATTACTATCAGCATGCCAATTCCATTGTGCATAAAATCAGGGCAGACAAACTGATAGATTATGCTAAGGTTATGGATTTGGTTGAACAGCGACTTCGTTCAAATGGCACAGCTCCTAAGAACGATGTTGATGAGTACATACTCCGCAGGCGGCTGTCGATTTATTTTCAAAATCTTGCCGAAGCAAAGGATCCATGGGTTAAGAAGCATATTCGCAAAAAAATGAAGCAGTACTCTTGGAAACAACTGCTATCATTCAGCCACGACAAAAAATTGATGGTCAAAATATTACTATATAAATTCAGAATATTAGATGTTTTCCCGTTCTTGTTAAAATACTTCTATTAGACAGATACTGCTTGCTGGGAGAATAAAGTGAACGGATCAGGAGGAACCATGAAGATATTGTTTGTGTCGACCGGACACGTCGATGACGATTCAAGATTACTAAAGGAGAGTGCGGCGCTGCAAGCCGCTGGGCATGACGTTACGATTCTTGGCTGGCGCGAAGACCCGCATGGCCGAATGACGACAGATACCTTTGAATTCGATGGTCAGCGTCTGAAGGCAATCTTCACGGGCATCAAGCTGTCATATTCTTTTAAATATTTTAAGGTTTACGCATTTATGCGGTTTGAGGCCTTTTTGTATCGTTGGCTTCGTAAGCATTTACGCGAGTATGACGCGGTTCAGGCATGTAATGTGCATACGGGCTATGTGACGGCTAAGGTTGTGGCGAAGACCAAAACTAAATTTGTTTATGATATCTTTGACTATGCGCCTGACACGCGAAACTATCCGGGATGGTATCGCAAAATGGTCGTTCATTGGGAAAATGTAGCGATGGCGACAGCCGATTGGACGTTAATTTGTTCGGAGGATCGCCGCCGCCAAATTGAACCGGCCAAGCCGAAAAATTTGGCAGTGATCTATAATTCACCGTTAGATAGTCCTATTGCAGCAGATGCCGAGAAATTTGATCCGGCGCAAAAGAATTTTAAAATCGTCTATATTGGCGGGCTGAGTCCATATAGGTGTCTGCCAGAACTATTAGGCGCGGTTGAGGCAAATCCGGCATTATCCTTGACTGTAGCCGGTCAGGGTCAATATCAGGAGATGTTTGCCGACGCCGCAAAACGCTCATCACGAATTGACTATTTAGGCGTTGTGCCCTATGAAAAGGTGAATGGCATCGAGAAGACAGCGGATATTTTGGTCGCGCTCTATGATCCGGTGCTTAAGAATCACCTATATGCTTCTCCAAATAAATTTTTTGAAGCTATGGAACTTGGCAAGCCGCTGTTAATGGTCGAGAAATCCGGCATGTCAAATTGGTTAACCAAGTATGGTTTTGGGGCTGTTTGTGGAACCTCTGAGAAGAGCATTGGTGCTGGCCTCCAGCAACTGATCGATAAGCGTCAGGACTGGGCCAAAGAAGCTAATCTGATGCGCAATATCTATCAAAAAGAGTTTGCGTGGCCGCTGATGCAACAGCGGTTACGCCACATTTATGCAAGTTTTGAAACTAAGTGAAATGAGGAAACGAGTTGCCAAATCGGTTTGAAGTGACCAGAAAAAGTATTGTATGGAGTTATGCGGGGACCATTTTTTCGATGGCAAGCAATTTTCTCCTACTGCCGATCATCTTTCATTTCCTTAATCCTCAAGAGATTGGCTATTGGTATTTAATTTTAAGTATCAACGGTCTCATCGCGTTGTTTGATTTTGGATTTGACCCAGCATTTGCCCGCAACATTGCGTATATTTGGTCTGGTGCGAAAACATTAAAATCGCGCGGAGTTGATAAGGAGCATGATCACACAGTTGTGAACTACCACTTGCTGGCTTCGACAATTCACGCTGCCAGGGCTATTTACATGATTCTTGCGATTGTTGCTGTTGTCTTAGTCGGCATCTTCGGCACGATCTACATGAACGCTTTTGTGTTCAGTAAATTACCTGCCGCCGAATATAAGTGGACTTGGCTGGTTTTCTGTTTCTCGCTTTTCCTTAATTTGTATTTTGGCTACTTTTCGGCGTTGCTCCGCGGCTCCGGCAAAATCGACTCAGTCAACAAAGCGCAGGTATTTTCCCGTTCATTACAGATTCTGCTGACACTTGGTGGCTTCCTAGTCTACCCGTCGATTTTGTCGCCGGTCATCGGCTTGGTTATGTATGGCATTATTTTTCGAACGATCTGCAGTCATTTTTACTGGCAGGATGATGAGGTGCGGGCTCATCGTAAAGAGCTTAAATCGCCAATGAACTGGCACGAAATTAAAGAAATCTTTCTGTTCATTTGGCCGAACACTTGGCGCGACGGCTTGGTCAGCATGTCGAATTATGTCACCTCCCAAGGTATGTCACTAATGGCAGGTGCGTTCTTGCCGCTGTCGGTGACAGGTGTTTATTCGGTCGGCGTCCAGTTTGCTTCGGCTATCGGAACAGCTTCTTCAGCAATCAACGGGGCATATAATCCGATTTTGCAATCAAACTTTGTTAAGCAGGATTTTGATTCGATCCGAGAGAAAACATCGAAAGCGGTCGCTGCTTATGTTTGGCTTTTTGGCATTGCCTCTGTTGGAACCTTGTTAGTGATCTTCCCGCTACTGAAGTTGATAAAGCCTGAATCAGTTCCGACGTTACAGGTGTTTTTGCCGTTAATCCTTTACTATTTTCTTTACCAGCAACACTCAGTGCATGCGTCATATATTGCTAATGCCAATATTATTCCGTACACAAAAGCATTTCTCATCTCGGCTGGTGTTAACTTAGTCGGGTTATGGCTCGGTCTCAAGCTGACCGGGGGGAATATTTATTTCCTGCTTTTCTTCCCGATTCTGGTTCAGGGGCTGTACAACAACTGGCGATGGCCAACATATTACTATAAGATGATTGATAGTACGCTATTGGCCTCCATCAAACGAGGTACGATTGCGTGGGGAAAAACCTTTGCAAATTTCTTTAAATCCGGTTCAAATGTATGACTTTTCCTGTCGCTGCGGTATGATAAAAACGCAGCAGACATGGCCGATATCTGTTGATCAAGAAATGAGTTTATGATGGAGGAATCATGGATAACTTATTGAGTATGAAAGAACTAATGGTTTCGCTTCGCAAGAATTGGTGGCTGGCACTTTGTACCTTACTGGTAGGTGCTGTATTAGCCGGTGGTTTTGCTTTTGGGATGATGAAGCCTTCTTATTCGTCGACGGCGTTAACCGTCATCAATCAGCAAAAAAACAACACCGAGTCCCTTAGCCAGATGTTGAACCAGAATCAATATGATTCGGAGCTGCTGGCCACTGGCAAATCCCTTTTTAAAACAGCTGCAGTTTTTGATGAGGCCTCAACGCAGCTAGCACAAAAAGACCATCTCAATATCACAAGTGGTGATCTTCAAAAGCAGGTTAAAGTTGACAATGAAGACAATTCAAGAGCCTTCTCAATTCATGCAACATCTAAACATGCCAAGGATGCTGCTTTGATCGCAAATGAAGTTGCAGCTGCTTTTCAAAAGACAGTTGGTACGATCACCAACCACACGGACACGGTGACCATTTTGGCAAAGGCGACGCCGAGTGATGTGGCAGCCGGTACGAAACCGGTTGTTTTAGTTGTGATTGGCGCAATAATTGGCTTTTTGGTTGGGTTAGCTTGGATTGTTCTCAGAGAAATCAAACAGGCAACGATCAAGACTAAAGAAACGCTTGTACAGGTCGCCAAAGCACCTGTTCTCGGGGTTATTTCTGCTAAGAAACTGTAAGCTTTGCAGTCGTTGATATTGCTATGTTGACTTGAGCACATCCAATTTTGAAGGAGTTTTCCATGACAAACGAACTTGCACATCAATTTGTTAGTGATACATCCGTTTCTAGTCAGGAGTTTCGAACGCTTAGAAACAACCTGTCATTACAGACGAGTCGTCACGATGTCTCTGTTTTGCTGATCACCTCTGCCACTGCTGGTGAAGGTAAGTCCTATGTTGCGGCGAATATTGCTGCTAGTTTTGCAGTGGAAGGGAAGCGGACGTTGCTGGTTGAAGGTAATCTGCATCGCCCAATTTTGGCAGCGGTTTTTGATCTTCAGCCTAATAAAGGTCTTTCATCCTTGGTAGGCGCAGACGCCGCATCAGTTAAAGCTGATGATTTGATTATAGAAACCAAGATTCAAAACTTAACGGTTGCACCTGCAGGCGAATCCCTTGCCGATCCAGCAACGTTGTTGGCTGGTTCAGCATTCAAAGCATTCCTTGATCAAGTTAAAGATAAATTTGATGTCGTCTTGATTGATGGGCCGGCGATGGCAGACGCGAGTGAAGCAGGACTTATTGCGGAACTTGCTAATGGCGTCGTAGTTGTTGCGAAGGCTGATGGGCCATCGAAGCGTGATGTCGCGCAAACGATCGCACAGGTTCGACAACTACCGGCAGCCTTAATCGGGACTGTGTTGAATCAGGCCTAGTGTCGAAACTTGGAAGAGAAACGGCTTCACCGCCGAAACTATGAGACGCTGGGTGCATAAAGGCAATAGGAGAATGATGTTGTGGCTTTTTATTTAGGTCTCTTTGCAATTATGATCATTTTCATGCTACTCGGACGTGTCACAATGTCGTCTGTCTGGGCATGGCTAGGTGTTATAATGCTCGCGCTGGTTGCCGGATTACGCTATGAAACCGGTAACGATTTTTTGCCATACAAGACCATTTATGCAGGTGATTATTCGGCAGGGCAGGTTGAACCTGGATTTTTGCTTTTACGAAATATTTTTAACGGATTGCATGCCCCTTTTTGGCTTTTTTTACTGGCATGGGCAACAGTGACCTTAGTGTTGTTTTATTTCTTTGCAAAGGAATATTTCCGTCCGGCAATCATTCCGATTGCTTACTACATGAGTCGCTTTTTCTTCATGCGGGACATGGGACAGATTCGGGCTTCGCTTGTCTGCGTGACCTGTATGCTGGCATTAAAGTTTGTATATGACGAAAAGCCGCTTCCTTTTGTACTGATTGTTGGCTTGTCGGCTACGATCCATATTTCAGCGTTGTTCTTCTTGTTAATTTACCCATTCTGGTTACTGTTCCGTAAAATCAACTTTAAATGGGTGATCGGATTCTTAGCCCTTGGTGCAGCTGTGGGCTTCGTTGCACCTAAGATTCTGAGTGTCATTATTGTTCACACGTTACCGAGATATGCACCTTATGTGACAAACGCGAGTTATCTCTCGTCGGGTTTATTTGATCCGGTGACGCTCATGCAGGTATTGATCTGCGTCACAGGATTCTATATCTTAAAGCGTGGTATGATTGCGGATACCTTAATTGGCGGAAGCGCTAAGTTTAAATTCTTGATGATTGTATACTTATTTGCCACCCTGACGCTGTTGTCACTTTCGCAGTTATCAACCATTGGGGGCCGTCTGTCGACTATTGGTACAACGACCGAGACGATTGTGCTGCCAACGATTGTGTTTTCGATTATGCCAAAACGGACGCGGACTTTGGCGATGGTTGGTGTGTGCGGTGTGATCTTCGTCCTCATTTTCTTAATCAGTGGGGCCTATAAGACGTTTATTCCTTACCAGATGGCGTTTTAGTGGCTTATCAGAAACGGTTGCCTTTAAGAAAGGTAATCGTTTTTTTTGTGTTTTCAAAAATAATATTTTAGATAGCGGAGCGCCCGAGGTTTTCTGTGTGTCTGAACGTTTTGTCGTTTTTGGATAAGTCAGGTGGGCCAAGATATCGGCATCATGTGACAGCTTTAAGAGTTGCAGTACCTTTTGCAAGATGAACATGATATGATTATTTTCATATACTGTCTACGCTTCTTTTATAAACTTATTTATAAAGGTCGCTGGGGGACGGCCGTCTTTTATGGGGGGTTCTGTTAAGTGATTGATCTGGATACGCGTTTCAATCGATTGAATGTTAAAACTGCGATGCTTACCTTTTACTTGCGCTATAAGCCGTGGCGATTCTGGATTATCTTTCCCATGCTAATCACTAGGTTGCTTTTTTGGTTGCATCGGTTAGATGAACTGGATTATCAGGTCAAATACTGGCGCTATTTCATAAATGAACCATTGCCGGAAAAAAAGTGGCGACAATTTGGACGGCGATTAAGCAACCGCAGTCGACGCCGCGTCAAAGCTACTACTTTTATTGTTGCCGATGTGCCGGTATTCATGTTGAATTGGCTAGTACCAGATTCGCGCATCGTCGGTTTGGATATTGATGAGAAAGGTTTACGCTTACCAAAAGCCCGAACTCTCAGTGCTAAAATAGCTTTTTTACAGCCGGAATCGTTAGTTGTGTCGCCGCGTTTTTTTAAAACGTTCGTGCACCATACATCGTTTGAGAATAAAACCCGAATCTATGCAAATCAGCATTTCTTCACCAGTTTTAAAGGTTTCAACCGCTATCAAACTGTTCTGTTTTTAAGAAACGTGGTGGCTTTATTTGCTATGGCAGCCTTCACTGCTGTGGTCACGATTTATATGGCTTCAGCCGCCTATAACCTCGATCTCACTAATGTTGTCTTTAAGAGCCTGCGTTTAATTTTATTAAACATTCTGCCTATTTTTGGTTTCATGCTGATAGGATATTTGCTATTTAATCGCGTAACAATCGCAATTCTTGTGGGGCAGGTTCTAGCGATCGTCGTTGCGCTCGTTAACTATTTTATGTTGCAATATCGCGATTATCCATTTGAGTATTCGGATATTTCGTTGGCGTCAGAGGCTAGTAACATGGGTTCAAGATACAGCTATATTCCACCCGTCAAATACTTTTTGGTTATAGGTGTTTTGTTGATTCTGGCAGTAATTGTTGGCCGTTTTTTGAAGACGACAACGCTTCGCTGGTGGGTTCGCCTGCTGACGCTTGGTTTTGTGTTTATAAGCTCCGTATTCATGATGAATCATTATTACCTAGTCGATGATTATTACACTTTAGCTAACAACGATCCATGGGGGCCAGACGCTGATCGGTATGTGGTCAACGGATACATGTTCTCGTTTATCCACTCGATCAAAAATGACTGGGTGATTGTTCCAGAAGGTTATAATGCCGCCACTGCAAAGAAGGATTTGAGCGCTTATCAGTATCAAGACATTCCTGCCGATAAGCGACTCAATGTGATTACGATTCAGTTGGAAGCTTTTCAAGATTTTTCAAAATGGCCAGATTTGGAAATTGATCCCTCTGTTTATGCTGGACTTCATCAGGTGGCCTCTGAAGGAATGGCAGGTCAATTAACAACAACCATCTTTGGTGGTGGCACTGTTGATACTGAACGTAAGGTATTGACCGGTTTTTCTGAACTAAGCCCAATCAATGGCATGACCAATTCTTTTGTTCAGTATTTTAATGAACAAAAATATGTCACTAGATTTATGCATCCTGGCGACGCATGGTTCTACAACCGGCAGAATATCGACCGCTATCTAGGCTTTCAAAAGACATTGTTCAGGGATAACTACTATGACCAACATGTTGCTGACGTCGATGTTGTTCCTGACACGAAGGTTTTCAATGATCTGGTCAAACAACTGAAAAAGGTGAATGCGAGTGGTAAGCAGTTCTTCAATCAAACTGTGACCATGCAAAATCATGGCCCGTATTCAACTGAGTTCGATGGTGATCCTTTGTTGCCGTGGAAGAAAGGGTACAACAAAGACGATTATGCCATCATCAACAATTATCTAACCGGCGTTAAAGAGACATCGGATGCACTTCTAAAGCTGACAAATAAACTTGATCGGTTAAATCAACCCGTGGTTCTGGCATTTTGGGGAGATCACAATCCGTGGGGTGGAGACCAAAATTCGACTTACAAAATGCTTGGCATTAATCTAAAGCAATCCACCCAAGAGGGCTATGAGAATTACTACAACACGCCTTATGTGATGTGGGCCAATGAAGCCGCAAAGAAAATAATGGCGAAAGACTTTTCGGGCACTGGTCCAACCATGAGTCCAATGTACGTATTGCCCGAAATCTTTACTCATGCTGGGTGGAAAGGTTCGCAGTACATGCAGGTTTTGCAGAATCTTGAGGGACAGGTTCCGGTATTTGGTCAGAAGAATCATTATATGATCAATGGCAAGCTGACTACTAAGCCAGGGAAAAGCCAGAAACAGGCTATTAAAAAGTTCGGGGATATTCAATACTACATGAAGTCGAATTATATGATGAATCAGAAGCAGCTCAAGTGATTTTTGGCTAAACTCGCGGTTAAAGTGAAAATCCGATGACCTCACTATTAAAATCCAGTCTTCCGCTACCCCATACCCCCAACCTTCATGGTAAACTCAAAACCGGACATCGTTTAAAAGATAGGCGGGGTAAACATGAAAAGCAGCTTCAAATGGCAGTGGTGGTTGGTCGTTCTCGGTTTGACTTTAATTGTGGCAGGTGCGCTTTCCGTTAAGTCATTGGTGGACCGGCATGCAGCTGAGGCGCGGGCACGCCAGGCGAGTCATGAACGTGCTGTGGCTGACAGCATCAGCACATCTAAAGCGCAAGCATCGTCTCGGCGGGCATCTTCAAGCAAAAAGCGAAAAGCAGCGGAACAAGCTGAACGAGAACAAGCTTCAGCTGAATTGCCGTCAAACATCGGTCAAGCCCACATTCCTGCCGCCACCGCCTACGCCTATCCCGTCGCCGAAGTTAAAAAAGAAATGACGGCACCTTATACCAGCAACATCAAGAAGAAAGTGGTGTTTTTAACCTTCGATGATGGCCCGAACACGGTCAATTCGCCGCAGGTTTTGAACATCCTTAATCAAGCTGGCGTTCATGGTACGTTTTTTGTGGTGGGTCGTCAGCTTTCGCCTGAGACGGCACCGGTGTTGAAGGCAGAATATGACGCCGGCAATAGCATCGGGTTGCACAGCATGACGCACAATTACAATTTGCTTTATCCGGGACGAACCGGCGCCGCTTCGGTTATTGAGAATGAGGCCAAAACGGAGCAGGCAGCCGTGAAGCAGGTGTTAGGTGCTGATTTTGAGACGCATCTGTGGCGTTATCCCGGTGGCCATTTTAGCTGGAAGGGATTGGCAACTGCTGATACTGGTTTGACACGGCTGGGGCTTGATTGGGTTGATTGGAACGCGGCGGTCGGCGATGCGTTGAGTCCGGCGCAGGAGCCGAAAACGGAAGATGCGATGTTGCAGTACCATTTACGGTCGCTGGCCGTTTATCCGACTAGCAATGTGCGGGTCGTGTTGATGCATGATGCCATCGGGAAGGACATGACCGTGAAGACACTGCCGAAGATTATTGATTATTACCGCAGTAACGGGTATGAATTTGGTGTTTTGTCATAATGTTTGGCATTCCGTAAAATAATGTGCACGAAAGAATCAAATCGACTAAAAAGAGCCTCGTCAAGCCGCTTGAACATTCAAGCAGCAATAGCGAGGCCTTTTTATATTCTATATTAGCTCAGGTACTTCAAACTTCTTCCTTAACCGCGAACTTAGCCAGTTTACCCTTCTGAACTGGATTGACGACCGCGGTGATGCGGGTGCCGTCTTCCGTGTAGTCGGTGGCTTTAACCACAGTTTCTTGATTCAGGTAGTTGACGAGTTGCCCTTGATCGAAGGGAATCAGGTACGTGTGTTCTTCATCTTGGCCAAATAAATCAGCTTTGATAAGTTGCGTGAGTGCCTGAAGCGAGCGCTTGTCGCGGGCCGAGTAGATGAGGCGTTGGCCGGTGGCTTCCGGATACCGCGTGCCTTCACGTAAATCGGCTTTGTTGTAGGCTTCGATCATCGGGATGTTGTGGATGCCCACTTCCTTGAGGGTTTTCTCGGTGATGGCCATCATTTCCGGATAGTTCTCGTCGGAGTAGTCGACAACCTGAATGAGGAGGTCGGCGTTGGCGGCTTCTGCTAAGGTGGCTTTGAAGCTGTCAATCAGGTTGTGTGGCAGTTTGGAGACAAAGCCAACTGTATCGCTGAGCAGGAACTTGCGATTGTCTGGCAAGGTGATTTGCCGCACGCTGGTGTCCAGCGTTGCAAATAGCATGTCCTTTTCAAAGACCTGTTTGTCTTCCGGACGATCGGCGAAGAGTTGCAGGAGTCCGTTCATCGTGGTGCTTTTGCCGGCATTGGTGTAGCCAACCAAGGCGACCACTGGAATTGCATTGTCTTCGCGCCGGGCGCGGCGAACCTGATCGCCAACACTGGCTTCTTTGAGTTCCTGACGTAGGTGGCTGATGCGCTTGTTGAGCACTCGGCGATCGAGTTCCAGTTGGGTTTCACCGGAGCCACGAGTTGCAAAACCGGCACCGCCGCCGACTTGCTGATCCAGCCGGTTGGCACTGGGATGCAGTCGTGGCAAGGCGTATTGCAGTTGCGCAATTTCGACTTGCGTTTTGGCTGCTTTGCTACGGGCCCGATCAGCAAAAATATCGAGAATCAGCTGCGTGCGGTCGATGACGTGCAATTTGGTTTGCTTCTCAAGGTTGCGCAGTTGCGATGGTGAGAGTTCATCGTTAATGACCACTGTGGTGGCGTCACGAACATTGGCGAGCTCGCGGATTTCTTCGACTTTGCCGGAGCCAAAATAGGTAGCGGCAACGGCCCGATCAAGGTTTTGCCGGACCTCGCCGACAACCGTATAGTTATCAGCCTTGGCCAATTCACCGAGTTCGGTCATGGTGTAATCGAAATCGGCTTGCTGGCGGGAAATGCCTGCGATCAAAACATTCTCAGATGTTACTTCATTGGATATTTGTTCAGTCATAAATTCCTTTCATAGATCCGGGCGTCATCGCCGCGGATCGGTGCTAACGGATCATCAGTCATGGTGCAACCTTGCGTAACCGCATGGCGATTCACCCCTTTCATTTGAATAAGACTAGTGTAACACGCGGTATTTTAGCTGGCGAGCGAATTGCGCTGTGAAAAGTTTTGTTTGCAGTTATACGCGGCGTTCGTTTATTTAAGTGGCGGCGCCAGTACCTGAATATGATCGGCAATTACGGCCAGTTTCAGCGGGGTCTTCGCACTTGGATCGCCATCAACGCGACTTTGCAGGGTTTTTGGTGCGTGGATTGTCAACTGTTCAGTTTTAAAATAGGTCATACCAGGCAGTTTCTGAAAGTTGCCGGTGATGAAGTAGGGAATGGCCAGCAGCGAACGCCACCAAGCAAGTTTAGGCGCGATGAAGACATGCAGGTGGCCGTCATCAGGCGTTGCATCCGGAACGGCATTGGTGAAACCACCAACTGAATTGGTCATGGTCACCAGCAGAAACTGAGTGTCCTTTTTCCATTGGTGATGGGCGGTGTCTAGTTGCAACTGCCAGTGCTGGTGCTGTGCCAGAACTTTAAAGCCTTTTAGTAAGTAGATGATGGGACCGAAGTGGCGTTTTTCTTTTTGCGTGACCGACAGCGCGGCATTGGCCAAAACGCCAAGCGTCAGCGTACTGACCATATAGCGGTCATTGACCTGCGCGACGTCGAGCGGCTGGGGTTTGGCTTCGAGGATGTTCTTGATAGCCAGAGGTAATAGTAAGGGGATATGCAGAACCTTGGCTAGGTTGTTGACGGTTCCTTCTGGCAAAATGCCTAGGATTGGCGGTTGTTGTCGTGGCGCTAGGCCGGCGACGACTTGATTAATCGTGCCATCGCCGCCAACTGCAACGACAACATCCGAATGTGCCCGGGCAGCAAACTCACGGGCATCATCGGCATTTTTTGTGGGCTTCATCGTGACCAGCCGCTGGCGATCTTCGAGTTTCGCTTTGAGCACTTCTGCCGCTGTTGGACCTTTGGCGTGACCTGAAGCGGGATTATAAATGATCGTGTAGCTAAGCATAGCAGCCTCCTACTTATCAAGACATGTGACGATTGTTAAAAGAAATGGCATCATCACAAATTAAAAACAATATCGCTCTTTACTATTAATCTTATCACGCCGCGACCGTGATCACCTTGTTCATAACTGGATTAGTGGCAATAATTATTGTGAGAGCGAACGTGTTGTTACGACAAATACCTGGGCGCTACCAATATGACTAAAAAACTCCGAGAATACAGAATATCCTCGGAGCACAGCTTTTTAAAACCATTTGTACTTGAAAGGGTCAGCAAGTAATTTTAAGCTTCATCGTCCGGCGCAGCTAACAGTTGATGCCGGCCGTTTGATGTAACTTTAATCACCACAGCGGCAATGACCAGATCGACAACAACAATAATGGCCCATTGAAGAATCGGCGTCAGGCGGTTAAGCAAATTGACATGCATGCCATAGGTTGCAGTCGCAATCAGCCCGACTAGACTAAGTGCCGTAAACACGAGCCAGGTATTGCGACTGAAGGCAAGGCCACTGACGGTATTCCGCTGCCGTTTGGCAATCCACGGCATCAAGACGCCGAGCGCCACCATCCCGATTGGCACCACAATGTTCAGCACCAGCATCAAGGCAAAAGTATCAGCCGTCGCATCGGTCGGGAAGAAGCCAAGTGTGCCGAGCAGAAAAGTAATGCCAAGCATCCAGATACCGACCACCAGTCCGACTTTGCGATTTTTAAGGAACGTATAGTCCGGTGTCGGGAAGCGATCCTGATGCAGGCGAACCATTGTGTAGGACCAGAATAGGAAGCACGTCGACAAGGGACTCACAATGCCGTTGAGGTTCAATAACCAGTTGAAAATATCATTGATTTTCGGCAGCAAAGCACCCAAGGCCATGATCAACGCGCAGAGAATCGTCGTCATCCAGTAGCCGTTAATCGGCAAGCCGTCTTCGTTCATTTTAGTTAACTGCCGCGGCATGAAGCGTTTGGCCACATCAGACAGGAAAACCCGGGTGGAGGCATCCAGAATGACAGCCAGTTGGGCGAGCATGTAGATGCCTTGAACCACGGCGAAAAGATACATGAGACTGTTGCCGAGGCCGAATTGGCGACCGATCGCCTGAAACGCATAGTAGGAACCGTTCATTTTCAAGTCGTTCGGCAAGTGATGGGCGTTGAAGTAGACCCCTAATGAGAAGGTGCCGAATAAGGTCAGAAACATGGTCATAATGGCAATCATTTTCAGCGCTTTGGGGAAGTCACGCGCGGGATGGCGCATGTCCTTGGTGTAAGGCGCAGCGAGTTCCGAACCGTTCATGGCAAAAACGAACAGGCCAAAAGTCGACAGGAAACTCAGCGAGAAGAAGTCTTTGGGGATGAAGGCCTTGAAGTCAAACGGCCGGGTGGCGATCGGAGCGCCTTTGGACAGGCCGATGAAGGTCATCACCACAAACAAAATGGTCATGATGAACATGGCGCCGCCGCCAATGGTTGACATAATTTCAAGGCTTTTATTTTTAAAGAAGTGCTGGAGCCAGATAAAGATCACGAAGATAACTGCGGTGAGAATGCCGAACCATGCGTTGCCGAGATTAGCTTGAATATTGCCGTTGCCATTGGTGATCCAGCCAAATGAGATGACGACGGAATTGGCAACGTCCACTACGTAAGGCAGGCCGGTAATCCAATAGAACCACGCAGCATAGTAGCCAACCGTATCGCCGTTGGTTTCGCGCATCCAGCTGGTGATGCCGCCGCCGTGTTCGGAAAAAGTCGATCCCATGTGCGCCACAATCAGGTTGTACGGGATGACATAAAAGAAGGTCATGATGATCCAGCTCGTGAAGGCGACCAAGCCTTGGTTCTGGAAGTTATAGATGATGTCATCGAACCCGATTACGGTCACAAAATCCATGAGGCCGACAACCATCCAGGGAATATATTGTTTCTGCGGTTTTTCTAAATCGTTCATTTAAAACAAACTCCTTTGCTAGGTTGAGTGCTGAACCAACTGCAAACCTAGACCCGGAGCTTTGTTGCGAAATTTTCCCACGACGAACCAACTTTCATAAGTATTTTCATGAATCAATAGTGATTATAGCAAGGATTGAGGGCTTTTTGGTGGAAAAAGTAAAGAAAAGCTAATGGAACTAACAAACCCGTTAGTTTTCAAAGGCCAACTGTTAGGGCATGGACAGGAGAAATTGATTAATAACTACTATTATTAAATTAATCAAGCAAGCGCCGTGACTTGGCGAATGGAGGGTTCATCATGGCTAAACAACAACCAATTGTCACCGTTGAAAACGTGACTAAGACTTATGGTAAACGCGGGGAGAAGCAGACTCCTGCGTTAAAAGGCGTCAGTTTTGAAGTTGAACCGGGAGAATTTGTCGGTATTATGGGCGCTTCCGGCTCGGGGAAAACCACCCTATTAAATATTTTGAGTACGCTCGACACCCCGACATCTGGTTCCGTGCGGATTAAAGGGGATGACGTGACCAAGCTAAAAGGGAACGCACTGTCTGACTTTCGCGCAAAACGTATCGGCTTCATTTTCCAGGACTTCAACTTATTGGAGAATTTGACCGGGCGGGAAAACATTGCGTTGCCGCTGGCGTTGCAGAACGTGAGTGCCAAAAAGCAGGCCGAAGCCGTGGACAAAATTGCGCAGACGCTGGGCATTGAACCGGTGTTGGATCATTACCCGACCGAACTTTCCGGTGGTCAAAAGCAGCGGGTGGCAGCAGCGCGGGCGTTGGTCCAACAGCCGGATATTCTATTCGGTGATGAGCCGACGGGAGCGCTCGATTCCACCGCGGCCCGTGAACTGCTGGATACCATGGCCCATTTGAATCAGGATGAAGGCGTGTCGATTTTGCTGGTGACGCATGATCCGTTCTCGGCTAGTTACGCCAGTCGGATTTTGTTTATTAAAGACGGGCAGATCGGCTCTGAACTGAAACATGGGGACAAAAGTCAAGAAGCCTTTTATCAGGAGATTCTTGAGACACTCGGAACATTCCAGAAGTAGGAGGCGAAAATGATGTTAACAAAGCTCGCGCTTGGCGGTTTAAAGAACCGTTTTCGCGATTATGCGGTGCTATTCTCTGGCTTGGTGATTGCCAGTGCTGTGTTTTATATGTTCATGGCATTAGCCACCAACACCAGCTTTTTGACGAAAAATTCTCCGATCGCCTTTACGCCATTTATCTTCGGGTTTGGAGCGATTTTACTGGCGATCATTACGCTGGTTTATATCGTGTATGCCAATAGTTTTCTGCTTAGTATGCGGCAGCGTGATTACGCGATGTTTATGATGCTAGGGGCAAAAGGGCGTAAGATCGGCCAGCTGGTTTTTCTTGAAACCGTTGTGATTGGCTTACTTGCCACGGTTGCCGGCATTGCGATTGGCATGGTTGGGACGACCTTTATCGGCCAATGGTTAATCAAAACGCTACATGCTCCGGCCACCGGTTTTTCCGCAATTTGGGTGCCGGCGATTTTATGGACGCTCGGCTTCTTTATTATTCTGTTTGTTTTCTCGGCGATCTATAATGCCGGCAAATTGTTGAAAACGCCGATGATGGCACTGTTACATCAAGCCCAGACACCCAATCGGATCAAGCAGCGCAAGGCTAGCTTTGCCATTCAGATTGTACTCGGATTGGTGTTGCTGGCGATTGGTTACTATAGCATGGCTAACATTGCCGTTTTCCAGTTAATGGCGATTCCGATAGCGCTAGTAACGATCGTGGCGGGAACGTATTTCTTGTTTAATTCCGTGTTTGTGGCGTTGATTAGTCTCATGAAGCGCAACAAGACATTCGCAGCTGAGCAGTTGCATACCTTCACGTTATCGCAACTGAGTTTTCGAATTCGCGATTATACCCGAATTTTGTCGGTCGTGTCGATTTTGTTCGCGTTGGCGTTAGGCGCGATCACAGTTGGCTTGGGTTTTACCCATGACATTCCGATGTTGGTCAATCAAACCACAGTTTACGATGTGACGGTGACCTCACCGAACGCCGCAACCCGCGCGGAGGTCAATAAGTTACAAGGTGTCACCGCCAAACATCAGTACACGCTCAAGTCGGATGCCAAAACGGTTTACGTCAGCAAAGCGGCGATTGATGCCCATCCGCTGGAAATCAAAGCGAATGACAAAGGACTAAACGCGCCTGCCATCAAAATTACCAGCCGCAACTTCGATCGGGTTATCGAGCGTTACCCAACTGCTTTTGGCGTGTTCATCGGCAATAATCGCGGCAAGCAATTAAAAGTGGCAGACGCTGCAACGTTTGCCAAGCTTGGAAATGCACAGACGTTGACGACGATCAAAGTCAAAGATTTTAACCAGAATTATGATACGATTCAAAAAATTGTGACGATGCAGCAGCATCAATATCCGCGGCTTGGCGATAGTAACACCGATCAAAAGATTGCCTTCTACGACATTATCAATGGCATGTATTCCGGGCTTGCGTTCATGGGCTTCTTCCTGGGCATTGCGTTCTTAGCGATGCTGGCGTCCACGCTCATGTTCAAAATCCTGTCTGGTGCCAATTATGATCAAAGCCGTTATCTCATGCTACAAAAAATCGGCGCCCGCCCGCAAACATTACGCCGTTCCATTCGCCAGGAAATCGGTGCACTATTCCTGCTGCCGGGATTGGTCGGCATCGTGCACGTCTTATTCGGTCTCCAGATGTTTAAGACCCTGCTAAGTCAGCCTTACGCGAATTTGTTAGTCCCGTTTGGTTTATTCATCGTCTTGTACGGTCTCTATTATTTGGCCACTGTCTGGATATATCAGAGCATTGTCATTAACAAGGATCTGGCGGCTAAAGCTTAAACAGATAATTATGTCTCAGCATAACTCTTAAAATATCAAGAAAAATCAGTCCGGTCGCGCTGGGCTGATTTTTATTTTCGCCGGACATCTCTTACGGTTACCTTAACAAGCTTTGATCGACATCACAATCAAACCTCTCAATATGTATATCTGTTCCGTTTTGACTGTTTTGATGCGTACATTTGGTCTGGTCGAGCGCTTACATTGCTTCGTAAAATAGGGGTTGTAAGAAAGATAAAGAACAAATCAAACCGAAAGTGATACTGATTCAGTGCGGTTGACCGTTTCTGACAAGGGTCGAAACGAATCATCTGTTTATTTGTCACTGTTTTCATAAGCAATCGGGGCGATGACCATAAGGAAAGAAGGAACGTTTTCATGGCAGATTCAAAAAAGGATTTCTTGAATCCCGAATATACGCAGGCATTTATTGACTCACCATTTGTACAACAAATGCAAAAGGTGACGTGGAACCTTTATCAACATGGCTGGGATGAGCGTAACGGCGGCAATGTCAGCTATCGGTTGACTGAACAGGAAGTTAGTCAGTATGGTGATGTGCATGAAGTTAAGCGCAACATCCCGATCAAATTCGATGCCAGCGAATTGGCTGGCCAATACTTCTTGGTAACCGGCACCGGCCGCTACTTCAAGAATGTTAAGGACTTCCCGGAACGTGATACGGGTCTTGTCCGCATTGCCGAAGATGGGCACAGTGTTGATTTATTATGGGGCTTTTCTGACGGCGGCCAGCCAACCAGTGAGTTCCCGGCACATTTGATGACTCACATCCAGCGGCTCAAGAAGGATCCTAACCAGCGCGTTGTCATGCATTGCCATCCAACCAACACGATTGCCATGACCTTCACGTTGCCATGGAAAGAGAAGCTCTTCAGCCGGATCTTCTGGAAGATGCAGGCTGAATCAATTGTTGTCTTCCCTGAAGGTGTCGGCGTTTTGCCATACATGACCCCGGGCACAAATGAAATCGGCCAAGCAACCGCTGAAAAAATGGGCACCTACCGCATCGTGCTTTGGCCACTTCACGGCATCTTCGGCGCAGGCGACTCCATTGACGAAACCTATGGCCTGATCGAAACCGTTGAAAAAGCCGCGACCATCTATACCGCCATTCAGGCGCAAGGCGGCAAGTTCGTCAACGAAATTACCGATGAAAATCTGGAGCAATTGGCACAACGCTTTGACTTAACGCCGAATCCGGAATTCATTCACGGCGATTCATTGATTAAGGAAAAGGAATTGGTACACTAGCATCCGCTTGTTCAATAGTAAACAAAAAGGCTACGCACTTGCAATTGATGCGTGGCCTTTTTGTATGCCTGAGGGAGGCTTGATTGTTCTTTGCCAAGTCGACCGGTGTCTGGGAGTTAAAAATGTGGCAATCAATGGCACGAGCGAAATAGTTTTGAAATCACTGAAAAATAATAATTTTTCTTGATAGCGATCTTTATGAGGATCATTATATAACTTGTAAGGGCTAGCCGATGAAGCGCAAACAACAAGGACGGCCCTCTCTCGCATCGAAAGAGGGGACTCTGGATCCTAAAACAGCTTGGCTGATAGATTTTGCTCACTTGATTGGCTATACAACCGAACTGCACTTTATCAAATGGGACGGAGGAGAGAAATGAAAACCACGATCAAGGCCGGTGGGGCCATCATCTTATCAGGACTACTTTTAGCAGGGTGCGGTGGTCAAGCAAAAGCGTCACAGACCAAGCCATCATCGGCATCACAACTGACGCTGATGACGAAGCAAATAAAGAAACTCTACGCCGATAGCAAGTATGAGATGCCGGCAAAAGGTCTCAGCAAGTCAATGTTGGCCAAAGCGGATAACCAAAAAGCCAAAGTGTACAAACTGCGCGGAGATTTATCAAAAGCTCAAAAGAAGACTTTTAGGGTCAATCAAGAACAACTTATTGCTGCAAAAAGAATTTTTTCAGTTCAGAGCGTGTTAAACACTCAACTCGGCAAGGATCAAATACTTAAAGATGAGGGGTTGGAAGTTCAGAAGCTCAACACCGATTTTGCTTATCTCCAGAAGCATAAAGCGAAGTTTGCGGCAACGATCAAAGAAAAGGTTAATCTGTTAAACAGTGAAGTCAAAGCAGTTACGCTGGTAAAATCAGCTCTTACCGGTGATCCAGTCCAAGCAAAGATAGACCAGGCGCGTGATGCCATCAACGCTGTTAATGTTAAGGCGTTCAAAGATAAGTACCTACCGCAACTGGATGAAGCCATCAAAAAACTACCTAAAGATCAGCAGGCCGAACAAGCCAAGAAACAAGCTGTGGCTGGTGATCCGCAACAAGCTGCTGTTGCAAAGGCGGCAGCAGCTTCCAGTAGCACGGCTCAAGCTGCAGCAAGTAGTCAGACAGTTACCCAAGCGGCTGCAACTCGTAGCACAGCTAGTACCAGTGCTCCGCAAAACCAGACTAGTAATAGCAACGGCGGAGCTGCAATCAATAGTAATGCTGCAGCCCAACCAAGCAGTAGTAAAGTACTGGGCGTCCATTTTATCAGTCAGGAAGCGGCGGGAGCACCAATGGGTTGTGAGGCTGCGAGTGCACTAGAGGCGCTTCATTATAAGGGACGTGCAGCTGGCCATAATCTTGCGACCTTCTTAAAGACAATGCCGATTGCCGCAAACGGTAATCCGTATCAAGGCTTTGGTGGCACCCCGTACGCTGTCGTCAACGGTGTTTATCAATCCATTTTCCCAAGTGCGTTCACGCCGTGGGTTAGTCAATTTGGCGGCGCAAGTAACATCAGCGGCAGCAGCCTAGAAGGTATTATCAGTCAAGTTGCCGCTGGAAACCCAGTTGTGGCTTGGGTCACATTAAATTATCAAGCGCCACAGTGGCGTCATTACGACTGGGGCAATGGCATTGACAACGCACATGTCGTGACAGTAGATGGTTACAATACTGGGTCAATGCACATTGTCGATCCAGAAAATGGCACTTATTGGATTAGCAAATCAGCATTTAATGCGGCGTACAGCTACACGAAATTTGCCGTTGCCATTCAATAACTCAGCAATGGCATTAAAAAGATGAAACTGGATCGGATGCATAGATTTCCAGTGACTGATAATCTGTTGTTGGGTACGCGTCAAAACAAGAAATAGTAAGAAAAAAGATCACACACCAGAACTGATATGTGGTCTTTTTTGATGTTTAAGTTGAAATAAAGTAAAGTCCTCGTTGCATTTAGAAACATTGGTGAATAATGATGGACGTAATACCAAGGCTGAGCAACCATATGCTAGATGGGGCTGGAGATTGCAGAGTTTGGCAAGACAAGGAACAATCAAGCCTCAAACTCGTTATAACTCAAGATTTTAATTCCCGTGTCGGTCAGCAGAATCTTGCTAATCGACCCATTACGCGGCGAATCGGTGACCACGAAGCCGTCATTTTTGCCGAACTTATCGACAATGCTGCGGATGGTGGTGCCGTGGCTGACCATGAGCACCTTGTCGCCTTCTTTGTTTTCAGACCGCAACTGGCGGAAGCCTTTCATAAGTCGGGTCCAGTAAGTCCGCGCGTCTTCGGCTTCATGGAATGGATCGGCATCGTGCATGAAGTCCTTTGAGGCATCGACGCCATATTGTTCCAGAATCTCCGGATACGTTTTTGCCCCATGCGGAAAGCCGACCATGTACCAAGTCTGACCGGAATCCTCGCCTTCAAAATAGCCATAAAACTGCTCCCGGAAAAATGGCGTGACTGTCAGCGGAATCTTGCCGGTTACATTCTTGCTTAAAATCAAATCAGCCGTTCGCGTTGCCCGCATCGTGTCACTGCAATAAGCATGGGTGAACGCGACATTGCGCAAAATAATACCAGTGTTAGTGCCGTCTTTGACCCCGTTTTCGGTCAGTGGTGAATCGCACCAACCTTGCATTTTATTGAAATGATTGAACCATGTTTGGCCGTGACGCACCAGATAAACGGTAATACCCTTCGTAGCCATCCTGCTGCCTCCTCGAAAGTTTACTTCTAAAGATAGTTTAGCATAGAAACACGAGGAGGTTAGCTTTGAACGAATGGTTATAGGCAAGAAAACGCCCTCAGAAGAACGCGCACTGTGTTATTCTTAATTTATGATTTTGACGCATGATGGGGGCAGTAAAATGGCAACAGGGTTGTTAATTGTAAATCTGGGTTCGCCGGTTTCGCCGAGTACGCGGGATGTGCGCCGGTATTTGCAGGAATTCTTAAGTGATCAGAATGTCATCACGATGCCTAAAATGTTGTGGCAACCGATTTTACGCGGTTTCATTCTGCCTTTTCGCAGTTGGCGATCAGCGACCTTTTATCAGCATGAATGGACCAAAGCCGGGTCACCGCTGATTGCTTATACCCAGGTGACACGCGATCGTTTGCGAAAGAAGTTGCCGGATTGGGATGTTCAAATGGCGATGACTTATGGCGGTGAATACCCCATTGGCGAGACGTTGCAGAATATGGCGGCGCGCGGGGATCATCCGATTGTGGTCATTCCGTTGTTTCCCGAGTATACGCAAAGCACGACGAAGACCATTTTAGACAAAGTGGCAGCGTCCGGGGTTAAGACGCTGGTCATTGATCAATTCTATGATCAGACGGCTTATTTGCAATTGCTGGCGAAACAGCTAGACGACGCCTACAGCCAAGATGACTATGACACCGTGATCCTGAGTTACCACGGGATTCCAACATCCATGGTGCGCCACGGTGATCCTTATCAGCAAGCCTGTGAAGCCACGACTGCAGGCGTTAAACGCTATTTAAAGAAAGTACCACAGGAGAAGGTCGAAATGTGTTACCAGTCCAAATTTGGCCCGGTCCCGTGGTTAAAACCTTATTTGCGCAACCGTTTGATGGCGTTAGCGGCGTTGGGCAAGCGGCGGGTACTGGTGACCACGCCGAGCTTTGTGGCAGATTGTCTGGAGACCCTAGAAGAAAATGACGTTCAAAACTACCAGACATTTCGGGCTAATGGCGGCAAAGTCTTTAAATCAGTGCGACCGATGAATGGGTGTGCACCGTTTTGTGATTTACTGGCATCGCTTGCAAAGGAAAAAGTTGCAGCGGAGGCCCAAGACGATGAAACAAGATGACCGACTGCGGGCGCAACAGGCCAAGCGCAGTCTAGATGACATTAATCGCAGTGTGCAGGTGCCGGGCGTTTACGAAACTTCTTTTTTCCAAAAGTTTCTGGCTTATAGCGGTCCCGGTGCGCTGGTAGCGGTTGGCTACATGGATCCGGGGAACTGGCTGACAGCGTTGGAAGGTGGCAGTAAATACCATGATGCGTTGTTGTCAGTGTTGTTGATGACGATTTTAGTTGCGATGTTTATGCAGAGTCTGTCGATCAAGCTCGGGGTTGTCGCGCGGCTGGATCTGGCGCAGGCGATTGCGGCCTTTGTGCCAAAATGGGCGCGCATTTGCCTGTGGTTGATTAATGAAGCGGCGATGATGGCGACGGATATGACCGGCGTTGTGGGCACTGCGATTGCGCTGAAGTTGCTGTTCGGGCTGCCTTTGATGTGGGGGATGTTGCTGACAATTGCCGATGTGCTGGTTGTTTTGTTCTTCTTGCGTTTTGGCATTCGGCGCATTGAACTGATCGTGTTGGTCTCGATTTTGACTGTGGGCATTATTTTCGGCATCGAGGTGCTGCGGGCGCATCCGTCAGTCGGCGGGATCGTTGGGGGCTTTGTACCGCGTGCGGAGATTTTAACGAATCACGGGATGCTGGTGCTTAGCCTCGGGATTATGGGCGCGACGATTATGCCGCACAATATTTACCTGCATTCCTCGTTGGCGCAAAGTCGCAGGTACGATGAACATATTCCGGCGCAGGTGACCGAGGCGCTGCGGTTTGGCAAGTGGGACTCCAACGTGCATCTCGTGGCGGCGTTCTTGATCAATGCGTTGTTGCTGGTGTTAGGTGCGACGCTGTTTTATGGCGTTGGTGGCCACGTGACGGCATTTCAAGGTGTGTATAACGGTTTGAAAAATCCGGCCATTGTCGGCGGTCTTGCCAGTCCGATCATGAGCACCATGTTCGCGTTTGCCTTACTGATTACCGGATTAATTAGCTCGATTGCTAGCACCTTAGCCGGGCAGATTGTGATGGAAGGCTACCTTAACATTCAGATGCCACTGTGGGAACGACGCTTGCTGACGCGGGCAGTGACCTTGATTCCAATCATGATCATTGGCTTCATCATGGGGTTTAGCGAGCACAACTTTGAACAGGTGATTGTCTATGCGCAGGTGGCCTTAAGCATCGCGCTGCCGTTTACGCTTTTTCCCTTAGTCGCCTTAACCGATCGGAGCGATTTGATGGGGGATCACGTCAATTCCCCAGGAGTCCGCTGGGTCGGGTATTTGCTGACTGGGTTGATCACGTTGCTCAATCTGCAACTGATCGTGTCCGTCTTTGTGCCGTGATCCAATTAAAAACGCTTGCTGTCCAAGCAGCTTGAATTTTCAAGCTACTGGCAGCAAGCGTTTTTTGCATTAAATGATTGTGAAGCAGTTGACGATAAATTCAGTAACTGCCTTTGATCACGAAAAAGGAACCGCGAATCGTGCCGGCAAGTTTTGATTTTTGGCGGGCAAACTTGAACTTACCGGCGAGTTCATCAGGAACAGCCATGCCCTCACTGAGTTTGAAGCCGACTGCCCGTTTTTTCGGGTCCGTTAACGAATACATGACATTAACAACAAGTCCGTCTTGATAATAGGCTTCGACCCAGCGCATGTCGGGCAATGCCAAGTCGCAGATTTCCAGCGGCTTGGCCGCAAAAGTCAACGCCCGTTCGGCTAAAATCGTTTGCAGCCAAGCAAGACTGTCCGGCCTGGCTGCAATCGGATACGTCACATAAGGCACTTTGAATTTGTTCCAAATGTAGCGCGCTTCATTGGCACGTAAACCAGCTAGCGATTGGGCGACAGGCGAACTTTCGAGGCCAGTCGTACTGACGGTTTTAAAATCAACGGTATAGGCCATCAGAAAGCTCCTTTATATAAAAAGCGGTGCCGCAGATGGCAAACCACTTTTTACAACTAGTCATTGAAAGTGCCGTTTTCAACATCGGAAATGAACTGCTTCAGGTGCTTAAAGTAAACCGGTGCATTGTCGATCATGTGATGGTGACCGCCATTAGGAGTGGTGACCAGACGCGCATGCGGAATGACCTCGGCCATGCGTTGCGCAGCTTTTAGCGGCATGGTTTCGTGTTCGCCAAATGTCAGCAGCGTCGGTACCTTGATGTTATGGATTTGGTCGCTGATGTCCCAGTCCTTCAGCTTGCCAGTGACAACGAATTCGTTATCGCCTTGAAAAGCGTTATAAACCGGTGTTGCCATGGTGCTAATTAAATGGGAAATAGCAGGCGGCTGCTTGCGATCAACATACTCGCGGTTAAGGACATCGACATATTTTTGATATTGCGGATCGTCCCATTTGCCAGCTTTTTCGATTTTCTTCATGTATTTAACGGCTGAAGGTGGCAATGCCTCTTCGCGAACCAAGTTGATGTGCTCCACGTACTCATTGATGTTATCCACCATTGAGGAAATGATGGCACCCTTAAGATGCTGGCCGTATTTCAGCGCATATAGTTGAGTCAACGCGCCGCCCCAGCTTTGACCGATTAAGTAAAAATGATCCAAGCCCAGCTTCTTGCGCACCTCTTCGACTTCACCCAAGAAATAATCCGTGGTGAGGTACTTTTTGGCAATTTCCGGATCGGAATAGTCAGGCTGATCCGAATAAAACGATCCGAGCTGATCGTACATATGCACTTGAACACCGAGATCAGCGAGCTCTTCGCCAAAATTCTCCCAGTATTCGTGGGTGCCACCAGGGCCGCCATGCAGGCACAGCAGATGAATATCGCCTTTGCCTTGCGTGTTAGTCCACAGGTGGTAGCCGTTGTCTAAGGTCAGGATCGTTGTTCCTTGTTTCATTTGATCACCTTTTTTTCTAAGAATAATCTCATTGTACCACGTCAGGAAGCGAAAGCCTGATTGAAAATGGTTGTCGGATGGCAAAAGGTATGCGCCTTTAGGTTGGTTCACAATTCACTGTTGCAACATAAAAAACAACATGTGCGCACGAACAATGGCGGATCTTGCGCGTCTGTTTACTTTTCGTTCGCCGGAGGAAACTTGTTAAGGTTGTTAAAATAGGAGTGCCAAAGCGGAGCAATCGGAGGCCAGATGGGGCTCAGCTGTGAAATCATTGTTGGCGGTTTACCGCCTACAATGAGGCCGAGCTTCGAGACCGCGTACTTTGCGGGCTCGAAGTCGTGCCCACCACTCTAGCTTCGCGGTCGCCAGCCCTCAGCTGGCCGGAGATTGCGGAGTTTGGCGCGGCAAGGAACTTATTGCCTAAGCTTTTCTATATCGTTCAAGAAAAATGATGCCTCAACGATTTAGTTAAGCTTTTCCACCTGTGTCCGAATGTTGCGAATCAAGTGTTTGTCGCCAGAGAAGATGAGGTGATCGCCAAGATGCAGCTGGGTGTCGCCGTGCGGAGCGATGAACTTTTTGTTGCGGTAGATCTGGCTGACGGTGATGTCGTCGATGAATGGCAGGTTCTTGAGTTCGAGACCGGCAAAGCGCGAGTTGCGGATGGTCACTTCGTAAATTCCGGCAATCGTATCGTCTAGAATCTGCAGCGTCGACGGCGTTTCGATCAGGCTGCGGAGAAGGGCGATGTTGGCGTCAAGCGCATTGAAGACTTCGACGCCTTCGTCCCGCAAGCGATCATACCGATCAGTAGTGGCATCCTTGGCGGCAAACCGGGCAATGATACGCGGCACCTTTTGGGCGAGTGCCATTTTGGCAAGTGCGTAGTTGGTGTCTGCGTCGAAATCACCGAGCACGATGATGTCACAGTCAAAAGCGCCAGCCGCCTTCAGTGCATCTTCCTGATAATCGGCTAGAGAGATGGCGACTTCAGAATTATAGGTGCGGAAGTTTTCCGCCTTATCGGTAAACAGTTGGACGTCATATCGGTCCGAACTTAGATGTTGGGCGATTGGGACGGTCAACAGATTGCCACCGATAAAAGTGACGCGCGTTTTTTTGAATGTTTCCGGCTCCGGTTTGAAAAGGCGATTGAACAGAATCGGACCACTGACACAGGCAATCACAGCCGCCAGCGTGAAGGCGCCCGATTGCTGTTCCGTCACAATGCCAAGGTTGCGGCCAACGGTTAACGTCGGGATCACCAACGTAATGGTAGCACTTGATAAGAAAGTACCGGCCAATGCATTTGATACCTTGAAACGGCGGCGCAATACCGGGTAGAGGCCAATTTTGGTGATAAAGAAGCCGACTAGAACTAAGGGAATCAATGAGAGGCTTTTAGGATCGGCAATTAAGGCCTTTAAATTCAGATTGGCGCCGGTGACGATGAAGAAAATCGGGATAAAGAACCCGTAGCCAATGGATGTCAGCTTATCTTGGGTTTCCTGTCGCGGTCCGAGCAGCTTCATCACCATCCCGGCAAGAAAAGCCCCTAAAATAGATTCAGCCCCGACTTGTGAAGCAATCGTGACTAAGGTGAAGACTAAGAAGAAGGCTAGGCGAATGTCAAGTTGCGTGGTGCTTTTATCGATCGCTGCAAAAAAGCTGTAGACCCGTTTGAATCGCGCCAACAACACCAAAGCTGCCAGCAACAGTAACAGCAGCAGCCAAAGATTGCTGTCGCTACTGCCATTCACGGCGGAGTATATCGTCAAGCTAATAAGAGGAATCACTTCGCCTAAAGCTGCAATCAACAAAATCGTTTGGCCAAGCGGTTGGTGCAGCAGTTCTTTTTCTTTTAACGCCGCAATGACAACGCCGAGTGCGATCGTTGTAAAAAGGATGGTCGCAAAAATCGGATAGCTAAAGAAATGAATCAATTGCAGCAGGTAGCTAAAGCCAAGGCTGAGCAGCACTACCGTCGCAAATCCCACTGCAGCAAGTATCACGGGATTGGCTGGCTGCGGTCCTTTTGTCGTCTTAGGCTGAGGCTTGAATAAGGAAAAATCGATTTCCATCCCGGACAGGAAAATCAGGATGGTGACACCGAGTTCGCTCAACGACTGTACATTGCCGCCGGTGTGCACCCACCCCAAGAGGCTTTTGCCTAATACAATACCAACTAGAATCTCGGCTACCGCAGTCGGGATACTATTAATGTGAAAATGCGCCATGAACAGCGGGGTTACCAGAGCAGCTGTCAAGACAATTAAAAGTGAAATAGATTCCATAATGACCTCCGATCAGCGATAATGGATGAGTCAATCGTAACGAAAAGTATGGATAAATGAAAGGAATGCGTATGATACAAAATCAAAAGCCGCCACGTCAAGGAAAATCTTTCTTCAATCGTAGGGCCGTCATTGTTGGTACTTGCGTCTTAGTCGGTCTACTCATCAGCCTGCCGTTCAAACGCATTTTACTAGGCGTCGCCATCGGCCTGGCAGTAGGGTATGTGCTCGAAGCATGGACGCCGTTGTTGCGCGGAAAGTTAAAATAAAACCTGATATTAGGTGAATGTCGCTTTTGCGGCGCAGGCTCATAAGTGATAAGATGTTATAACGATTATTTGATAACCGTTAAGGAGATGATGGCGTGGTCGAGAATGAGCAGGCTAAAGAGCAGCAACATTTAGATGGCATCATGAAGGAGCTCTCCGGTGCTGAGGTTCGGCTTTCAAACGAGATGGCCAAGACCAAGACTGAAGAGAAAAGCATTAGCGACAACTTCTTCAATGATTTTTCCCTCAACTTCAGTAATGACGCGGAAACCATTGAAACGGCTGCTTCGATCCAACAACAGCAACGCGTGCTTGATGAGCGCACCAATGCATGGAAGCAAAGCGCTCAGCAACTTGCAACTGTCAAACGATTGTTGGGCAATCCGTACTTTGCCCGGATTGATTTTCAGGAAGGCCAGGAAAAGCCGGAAACAATCTACATTGGCCTTGGTTCATTTACCAATGAGGCTGGCAAGTTTCTCATTTATGACTGGCGGGCGCCGATCAGTTCCATCTACTATGATGGCGGTTTGGGCAAGGTCACTTACCAAACGCCGGACGGGCCGCAACAGGTCAATGTCTCTTTGAAACGGCAATTTGTGATTAAAAACGGTCAGATTCAGACCATGTTTGATACCACCGAGACCATCGGCGATCAAATGTTGCTGGAAGTGTTGGGCGAGAAGTCCGATACGCAGATGAAAACCATCGTCACCACCATTCAGCGCGAACAAAACCAGATCATCCGTGACACCAAAGCCGATTTGCTGTTTGTGCAAGGTGCTGCCGGTTCCGGTAAAACCAGCGCCGTTTTGCAGCGGGTCGCGTATCTGCTTTATCGGTACCGCGGCAATCTGACCAGCAGCCAGGTGATTATGTTTAGCCCGAACCAGCTTTTTTCCGACTACATCAGCAATGTGTTGCCGGAATTAGGCGAGCAGAACATGGTTCAGTTCACCTACTACCAATATGTCACGCGCCGATTGCCGCACATTGACGTCCAAAATCTCTTTTCCCAGTTCGAGCAACAATTGACGCCGGTGCAAAAGAAAATCGCCCGCGTCAAAGGTAGCCTGGATTTCTTCAATGCGGCCAAAACATACGCTACCAGCCTAGAACGTTCCGGCTTGCGCTTCCGGGATATTCGCTTCCGCGGCGAAGTGTTCTTTTCCCGCAAGCGTATCCGTGAAATTTTTTATAGTTACAACGAAAATTATCATATGGGCAATCGCCTGAACGCCACTAAAGAGCGGTTGATCAAAATGCTGAATCGGAAAATTGAATCCGAAACCAAGGCACAGTGGGTTCAAGAAGCGGTGCAGAATTTAAGCGACGAAACGATTCGCTCGATGCAACAGGATGGCCCGAAAGAATTTAAAAATAGCGATGATGAATATCGCTTTTTTGCGCGGCAGTTAGTCATGAAGGGGTTTGACGAGATTCAGCAGGATATTGTCCGGAATCGTTTCATCAACATTCGCGGCCAGTACGTCAGCTTTTTGCGGGAAGTGCCGGCGATTTATGATTTAGCGGCAGAAGGCATTTCCGAAGATGAATGGCAGGCGGAAGTCGATCACTTCATTGACGTGTTCAAGCAGCGGCAGTTGCCAATGGCCGATGCAACGCCGTACCTGCATCTTTACGACTTGATCACCGGCCGGCATGGCGAGCGCGAGATGCGGTATGTGTTTGTCGATGAAATTCAGGATTACACGCCGTATCAGCTGGCTTACCTTAAGGACAGTTTTCCACGCGCCAAGTTTACGTTGTTAGGCGATCTGAATCAGGCCATTTTCACCAAGGATGATTCACGGACGCTGATCAACGAAACCAGCAAGTTGTTTGATCCGGAGAAGACCCGGGTCGTGCAATTGACGCAAAGTTATCGGTCAACCAAGCAGGTGACGGACTTCACCAAAGCCATTTTGACCTCGGGGCAGAAAATCGTGGCCTTCAATCGCCAAGGACCGTTGCCTAAGTTGGTCGTGCGGCCTGACGAAGCGGGACTGATGACGGCGCTTAAGGAGCAGCTAAAAGTAAACAATGAAGCCAAGCAGACAACCGCGGTCATTGCCAAAACGCTCGAGGATGCCGAGGCAATTTACGACCAGATGAAAGCGGCGGGCATTAAAGTGACGCTCATCAAGTCCGAAAATCAGCGGTTAGCAGCCGGCGTGATTGTGGTACCGAGTTTCCTGGCTAAGGGACTTGAATTCGATGCCGTGGTCCTTTGGCAGGTCAACGCGGCGAACTACCACGAAGAAGACGAGCGGGAATTACTATATACGGTCGCGTCTCGGGCGATGCACCGGCTGACGATGCTTGCCAGCCCGGATGTCACACCGTTGTTGGATAAGGTTCCGGCAGATCTGTATGAGCGGGGGTAAAGTTGATGGTTAAGATGCGTGACACTTTGGCAGTTTCGAGTTATCGGGTCTTTCCCGGCATGTTAAATGCCCACAAGACACTGTTTGGCGGCCAGATTTTTACCTGGATTGATGATGTCAGTTCGATTGCGGCGCAGCGATTAGGCCGTCGCGGGTTGGCGACCGGTTCGCTTGACATGGTGCGGTTGGATGCACCGGTCACTTTAGGGGATGCGCTGATAATTAAGTGTATGGTCAGTGGCGTGGGGCACCGGTCGCTGGAAGTGTTTATTCATTTAATTGGCGAACATCTGGCGACCGGCGAACGGTTTCAAGTCGGTACGGCTTTTGCAACGTTCGTGGCGCGCCATAAAGAAGATGGCCCGCTGCCAGCGCTTGAAGCAGAGTCGGATTTCGAAAAGCGGTTGTTAGCGGGTTACGATGAGCGGCGTGCGGACTATCGCAAGATTAATGCTAGTTTTGGTGAGGTGCCTTTGGATTAGTTTGACAGACGCCGTGCCAAACTCCGAATCCGCCTGAAAACAAATTTCTAATTAAAATATTAATCGCCTGTTCTGAGAGCAATCATCTCAAACAGGCGATTTTGTTTACCTAGGTTTCCTGCCAACTATTGGCAAACCCATTTTTGCGCGGTAAAGTTAACTTTAAATCAAGCTTGTGGGCGTTGTGCAGACGAGACTATTTTGAAAGAAGGACGATTATTTTGGCAAAACGTTATGTCGGTTCGTGTACCACGGTGTTAGTAGGTAAAAAAGCTTCGATTGACGGCTCGACGATTATTGCGCGTAACGAAGACGGCGAATCACCGTTGCATCCGCAAAAGTTTGTCTATGTCAAACCTGAAGATCAGCCGCGTCAGTATCATTCCGTGCTTAGCAAGTTTTCGATTGACCTGCCTGCTGATCCGTTGGGCTATACGTCCACACCGGAAGCTGAAGATGGTCACGGCATTTGGGCTGCTGCCGGGATTAATAGCGACAATGTGGCGATGACGTCAACTGAGACGATCACGACCAACAGCCGGATTTTGGGCGTTGATCCTCTAGTGCCGGCAGGAATTGGCGAAGAAGACATGCCGACCATCGTGTTGCCGTATATTCATAGCGCACGCGAAGGCGTTCAGCGCTTGGGGAGTCTCCTTCAGCAATATGGCACTTATGAAAGCAACGGTATTGCGTTTGCTGACAAAGATGAAGTCTGGTACTTCGAAAGCATCGGCGGCCATCACTGGGCAGCAATTCGGATTCCGGACGATGCCTACGTGATCGCCCCGAACCGGTTCAACATCACTGATTTTGATTTTACCAGCGATGACACGATGAGCAGCGCGGATTTGCGTGACTTGATCGAGACGTATCACCTCAATCCGGACGCGGAAGGCTACAATTTGCGGCACATTTTCGGCTCAGCCACCATCAAAGACACCCGCTACAACAATCCACGGGCATGGTACGGCCAAAAGTACTTCAATCCGGAATTCGACACCACCCCGATTGATCAGGACCTGCCGTTCATCTGCCGCACCTCCAAAAAGATCAGCATCGAGGACGTCAAGTTTGTCGAAAGCTCACATTACGAAAATACGCCTTACGATGTTTACGGCACGACCGGCACGCCAGCGCAGAAAAAGTTGTATCGGCCGATCGGTATTAACCGCAATCAGGAACTCCACATTTTGCAGATCCGAAATGACGTGCCAGCTGCAGTCGCCGGCATTCACTGGCTGGCATTTGGGCCCAATACATTCAATGCCGTTGTGCCGTTTTATGCCAACGTGAATGACACACCAGCGGCTTATCGCGACACCGGCGATCAATTCGATGTTTCCAAAATTTACTGGCTGAGCAACCTGCTGGCAACGTTTGGCGATTACGACTTCTCTTTGTTCAAGGATCAGGAAGACGTCTTTGAACAAAAGACCGTTGCGGCTTGTCGCCATCTGCAACTGCAAACCGACAAGGCGGTTCAGGATGCCAAAAACATCCGCGAACACCTGACCACAGCAAACGAACAAATGGCTGATTTGGCCATGGCTAACAGCAACGAGCTACTGGGACAAATGGTCGCAGCTGCGGCACCGAAGATGAAATTGCAGTTTACCTTGCACGATTAATGATTGGCAGCAAAAAAGCGCTCGGGTTCGGGCGCTTTTTATTTTGCTTTAGACTTAAATGAATGGCCGCGGAATTTGGTTGGCAAAAGCATGATACATGGTAAGCGATTACTGATGACTGTTGCGTTTGCGATAGGCACGGAACAAAAGCGTCGCACGGATCAAGGCGCTTGGCATTAAGGCAATCATCAGAATGCCCATTAAAACAGACGTGCTATATTTGACTCGGAATTTTGCAACAACGAGCATCCAAAGGCCGAATCCAGTGGCCCCGATGCAGACGATTGCCAATGACAAATACCATATCCAGTACCAGATCGGGCGCGGGTGATGTTTGAAGCTGGGGAAGAGAAAGAACATAAACAAGATGGAAGCGACAAAGCTAATGATTTGACGCATCGGGTAGTATCTCCTTAATGTTAACCATTCAGCCAATTAAAGTTCCTGATAAGGTTTTTCTGCTTTAATTTTAGCATCTCGCTGTCGACGGATCGTGCGTCGGTAGCCGAAAAAATCGATCAGCGCATGGCCAGCTGGGAAACCGCCTGCTGCTAGGAACAACAAGCCGCCAAATAGTGGTACTGTATTAAACGAATCCGTCAGTAAATGCAATAAAAGCCAAATACCAAAACCGGCAATGAATCCACTGACTGCTAGCGTTAGCAAAATCCGAAATAAATTAAATTTAGGCGATGATTCGAGATCGAATTCTGGCCAAAAAATCGGAATGAGAATGATCTCGAGTAACGGTTCCAAAATAATAGAAAGAAATTCAAACATAGCAACCCTCCGATGGTAGTGAGCGTAAGCCGGCGCGTTCAGAATCCGGGGAGTTCATGATGGCACCAAACATGAACTAATTGCTTTAATTGTGGGCAACCTTTTCCCGGCTGTCAAGCAAAACCGATTGGCCGAAATAACCGGTCGTTTCTATGCTAAAATAAAAGCATTAAACGCAAGGACACGGTAAGTTATGCAATCCGAAATGAATTTTTATAAGTTTGATCGGGCAGAATGGTCCCAGTTCCACTCGCAAAATTTTACCAGCGTAACCGATGCCGAGTTGGCGCAGTTACGTTCATTGAACGATGAAATCAGTCTTGATGATGTCAAAACCATTTATTCACCATTGCGCCACCTGATTCATATTCGCTATGAGGATTACCTAGGCGACATGTTTACCTTGAGCCGCTTTTTGGGGATGCAGCGCAATCCGCACACGCCGTTTATCATCGGCATCGCCGGTTCGGTGGCAGTCGGCAAAAGTACGACCGCGCGCCTGCTTCAGTTGCTACTGAGCCGAGCATATCCGGACAAGCGCGTCCAACAAATCACCACGGATGGTTTCCTCTATCCCAATGCCGAACTGGAACGACGCGGCATTTTGGATCGAAAAGGGTTCCCCGAAAGCTATGACATGCAGCTGCTGATTCACTTTATGAACAACGTCAAAAATGCTAGCGGCGTGGTGCGGGCCCCGAAGTACAGTCACCAGATTTACGATATTGTGCCTAATGAGTATGAGGTCATCGACCGGCCGGATATTCTTATTGTGGAAGGCATCAACGTCTTACAGCTGCCTAGCAAGCAACCGATTTATGTCAGTGATTATTTTGACTTTTCAATCTATGTCGACGCCGATCCAACCTTGATTGAACAGTGGTATCTGGAGCGCTTCGGCATTTTGCTGGACACAGCCTTCACGGATCCAAGCAATTACTACTATCAATACGCCATCGGAAATCGCAAGGACGCTTTTGACATGGCACGGAAAGTCTGGCGGGATGTCAACCTTAAGAACCTGAATGAATACATCCTGCCCACTAAAAATCGGGCGGACATCATTTTGCATAAAACGACCGGCCACAAAATCGATCAGGTCGCATTACGAAAATGGTAACGGTGGGCGCATGCCTTTTTTCAAAAATCGGGTGCAACTTGCCAGACAATCTGGCATTAACTCGGCCAATCACGCGGCGGCTTCGCAATTTCTTAGATGAGAGGCTTCTCACTCACGATTGACCAGCCTATGAAAACTCTGTAAAATTAGTGCATTCAAACAAGGGAGTGTGGCGGACTGTGGCAAATGACCAGAACAAGGATTACGACAAGATCATCGTCCTCGATTATGGCAGTCAATATAATCAGTTAATCACCCGGCGAATCCGGGAATTTGGTATCTACTCTGAATTAAAGCCTCATACCATCACGGCGGCAGAAGTTAAAGAAATTGCGCCAAAAGGGATTATCTTCTCAGGCGGCCCCAACAGTGTGTATGACAAAGGCGCGCTTGGCGTTGACGAAGACATCTTTAAACTCGGCATTCCGATTCTGGGCGTCTGTTATGGCATGCAGCTGATGGCGCAGCGGCTCGGTGGGGATGTTGAACCGGCCGACAACCGCGAATACGGCAAGGCCGACATTGAAGTGACCGACGACAGCGCCAAGCTATTCCGTGACCTGCCAAAAGATCAAACCGTCTGGATGAGCCACGGCGACTTGGTAACCCGTGTACCAGATGGCTTCCGTAGCACGGCCACTAGCGTTAATTGCCCGATCAGCGCTATGGATGACGACGACCGCAAATTCTACGGTATCCAGTTCCACGCCGAAGTGCAAAACACCCAGTACGGCCACGAGATTCTGCATCATTTTGCCTTCGACGTCTGCCACGCCGAAGCCAACTGGAGCATGGACGATTTCATCACCAAGCAAATCGCCAAAATCCGGGCCGAAGTCGGCGACAAACGCGTTCTGCTAGGCCTCTCCGGCGGGGTTGATTCTTCGGTTGTCGGCGTTCTACTGCACAAAGCAATCGGTAAGCAATTGACCAGCATCTTCGTGGACCACGGTCTACTTCGTAAAGGCGAAGCCGAACAGGTCATGGACAGCCTCAAAGGCAAGTTTGGCCTCAACATCATCAAGGTTGACGCCAAAGATCGTTTCCTCAATGATCTAAAAGGCGTTACCGATCCCGAAAAGAAACGCAAAATCATCGGTCGCGACTTTATCGAAGTTTTCAATGAAGAAGCCGCCAAGCTCAACGGCATCGAATTCCTCGCCCAAGGCACGCTCTACACCGACGTCGTGGAATCCGGCACCGACACCGCCCAAACGATCAAGTCCCATCACAACGTCGGCGGCCTACCAAAAGACCTCAAGTTCAAGCTCATCGAACCGCTCAACAAACTCTTCAAAGATGAAGTCCGCGAACTCGGCGAAAAGCTCGGCATGCCACACGCACTAGTATGGCGCCAACCATTCCCAGGCCCGGGCCTCGGCATCCGCGTTATCGGCGAGGTTACTGAAGATAAGCTGGAAATCGTCCGCGATTCCGATTATATCTTGCGGGAAGAAATTGCTAAGCACGGCTTGGATAAGGATATTTGGCAATACTTCACGGTGTTGCCAGGTTTCCGTTCCGTCGGCGTCATGGGCGACGGCCGAACCTACGACTACACCATCGGCATCCGCGCCATCACCTCCATCGACGGCATGACCGCCGACTTCGCCCGAATCGATTGGGATGTGTTACAGGAGATTTCAAGTCGGATTGTTAATGAGGTGAAGCACGTTAATCGGGTTGTGTATGATATTACGTCGAAGCCGCCGGCAACGATTGAGTGGGAATGACCGGTACAAAATTTAAATGAATTTGGCTGAAGCTCAATGATGAAAATCGTTGGTGCTTCAGCTTTTTTCTAGTCCTGCCCGATAATTTTTCCGTTTTCTCACTTTGGATGACTGTTTTCTAAATAAGCATTGGGCACCTCTTTACAAACGTACGTTCGGATTGCATCTAAAAATAAAGGCCCTCGAGAGGCCATTAAAAGTTAAAGCATAATTGTTGTAGAATCATGGTTGAAGCGAATCAACAACAGAGGTAATTTTGTCCTTGTATTGAACAAGATCAATCGGATGAACAAACTCAATGTTCTCTTTCTCTTCATTGTTCAGGACAATCCAATTTCTATTTTTCCTAAAGTAAACCCGCAGAATCCATTTTCTGATGTTGTCATCGAGAAGAACGTTAAAATAACTTTTATTGTCACGGTAGAAGATGCGTCCCTCATCAAGCTGGTCACGAAGAATTATCTTGACGGCTGTATATGCTTCAATTTCAGCTGGTGTTGTGACGATCTCATTTTCTTCAGATTTCTCGCCATCGTCTTCACTTTCTTTTTGCTCTGAGGACGGTTCAGCCCGAGTAACCGTTGAGCTTACAGAAGTGTTAAGTGCGGAGCTAAGTTTGTCATTAACTTCTTCTTGAATTGCTTGTGCGAATCCTGCCTGAATAATTGGGGTGAACTGTTCGATGTTTGCTTGCGTAGCTCGTTGATTAAAGACCTTAGAGAGAATAAACCGAACATATTCTTCGTCTACTGACTTCAACTGGCTAGTTAAATAATCACGGAATTGGTTCGTATATTTTAGTTGGGATGCAGATGAAGAGATGCTTTCTTCATCGAAGTTATCCTTAGTGAACCTAAATAATTCAGCAATCTGACTGTCACGCAATTGGCTGAGATGAATCGTCAGAAACGGCTCCGAATCCATCTTGTTCTCTTTATCCAAGTCAGTGAAGAAACGGTACTCATCACCGTTTGATAGGATACCGAATTTAGCATCTGTGGTGCCAAAGTATCTAAATAATTGGGAATCGTGATTATTTAATCCCTCGTTTATTGCCTTGCACTCAACAAGAATCTGGAGCTTGCCATTTATTACAATGGCATAGTCAACCTTTTCACCCTTTTTAATGCCTACATCAGCCGTATATTCTGGAATAAACTCAAGAGGATTGAATATGTCATAGCCCAAAGCTTGGAAAAAAGGCATGATAAGTGAATTTTTGGTTGCCTCTTCAGTCTTTAAACTGTCCTTTAATTGATCGACACGTTTTGAAACGTTCTTTATCTTTTGTGAAAACTCGTCTTTTTCCATAATTTCCTCCAAAGTTCTGTCTTCGATATTCGTCCCTGATATTCGTTTAAAAATCCAATTAAAAGAGTATTGCTTAGAGTTTGGTTCGTTTATGTTTATTAAATGGTCCCTCCAATGTCCGGATCTTAGACTCTTCTTTCTAAAGTGGCAGTTGCATAAGCTTAGTCAAGGTATCCGTCCGTTGTACCCGTTAAATGTACCGCGTTTCGCGCCGAGGGACACCAAGCTGGCCAAGTGTGGGATCAAATTTCATTGGATTAGTTTTCAAACCCTTCAAGATCAAGTTTACCATAAACGTGTTGGACTTGGCGTAAACTTTAACTATGACGTATTGTTTAGATATAGCTTTGTAATAGCATATGATGCTACAATGCACTTGCACGCAAAACTGGCTAAAGAATTGTTGAGTCTCAACACTACGCAGATTGAATTGCAAGCGGTTCAACGGCATCCAGAGATCGGATTTGAAGCAGACCAGCGGTATCAGACATTGAGAGTATTGGGAGCGAAACATTATGGTGTCAAAGTGTGGAGACTTCAAAAAACAAAAGTTCAACGAATATCCTATCGATGATCGTTGGTGGGTTAAGATAGCAGAGCATCCAGAACACGCTCACGATGGAAAATCGATGGACGACATAGCAAAAAAACTTTGGGAGATAAACCTGACCCAGAGCCATTTGAAGCAGAATCTCATACAAAGATGTGAGTTTTTCTAACACCACTGTCCTGAGTAAATCGTTAAACTGTTTTTTTGCCCAGATTGGTGTCGTACCACGTAAATCAAACGTAAGAAGTTGAAGAATCTTCAGCTTTTTTGATGAACAGGTTAGCAATGCGATGACGTTACAAGTCAGTGATGTCAATATTTTAAAGAGCCAGGCCATTTCAATCGGACTACTACTAAGGTGATAGTTCCAGAGAGGAGCTAGAAGCGGTAACAGGTTAATTTTTCGGTTTGTAGAAAATGCATAAAGACGCCAAGGATCTTGGAACTGTGTTGTTGAGCAGGAGCAAGCCATGAAGAAATAACCAAACGAGAAGATGCTAATCTAGTCATAGTGAAGCTTGACTACAAGACCGAGGTGGCCTCAATCCAGGCTGATGCGTCGAATAACAGAGCAGTACATGGTGTACTAAACATGAATAGGATTATTTTTGACAAGAATGGCAAGGCCGATGGATCTTGATGAGCAAATCACTTTAACGCGCGGCAATTTGGATCCGAAATCGGCACTAGGTAGCAATGGTGTAGTGAGGCCACATTGCAGCACTCCCAAAATGCATTGTCACATTGAACAGAAACAACCACAATGACAGCACGAGACTTGAATTAAAAAGCTGGAGCACCAACGATACAAATCGTTGAGGCTCCAGCTTTTTCGTTGCACGTCTTTTTAAAAATCAGAAAGTCTTGTTTAAATATTGCGTTTTGTATTGCAAAAAATAGTGCATGATGTAAAATTTGAGAGCAGGATGGTGTAACGTTTGTCATTCGTTGTTTTTGCTGTCGTCCATGTTATCGAGAGCATATTCACAAGCTTGAATGACAAATCCTGAGAAAGTGACACCTTCACCTTCGATGGCCTTTTCAATTTTCCCAACAAGCTCAAGGGGAAAGCGAATTGTTTTATTTTCGGTTTCTTTACGATCCGGGCGAATTTTGAAAGTCATTCTTATATCACCTCCTGCAAGATAATTGTAGGAAATGACCGTGAATAAATATGCATTGCGTTTAGCAATATATATGCAATGCGATGGAAAGGGGGGCGTAAGCATTTAAGAAACTTGTGTCGGTTGATGGAGGCAAAAATCGCAATGGTTGGGGAAGGAATTAATCAGTATGAAAGTCAAGGAGCTATTTCAAAAACATCGGAAGTTATTCATTGCTGCCATTATTGGCGTTATGGTTGTGTTTGGTATTTTTAAATTTATTGCAAGTCAGCCGGCAAATGTTTTGTCTTATATTTCACCTAAATTTGAAGGATACAATGGCTATGGAACGGTGAGTTACGATAGCGATCAGGTGTCAAAGAAAATTAAAACTATTGTGTTGACTAAAAATGGCATTTCGCAAAATGATGCCGAGGCAATTATCAATGACCATGTACCAAGCAAGTTTCTAACAGATATCAAAGAAATGAATAAACTTGCAGATGCAAAGAAACAATTGGATAGCATCAAGATTTCTTTTGATAAAGAGTCAAGCTTGTCTAATGGCGACACAGTTAAGTTAACTGTGGATGCCACGAAGGATTTGCCTATTAAAGGGGGAACTAAGACTTTTAAGGTTTCCGGGTTAAAGCAGACGAAGAGCTATACGCTTAAAGACGTGATTGGTAATTATAAGCCAACGTTTTCAGGTATTGATGGATTTGGAGAACTAAAATCTAATCAGAATACAAAAGGTCGCTTGTCAGTTGCTCATGATGAGAACCTGAAGAATGGTGATCAAGTCGAAGTTAAATTGTCTTCTACTTACCAAAATGAACAGCTTAACAAAGGTCGAGTATTATCTGGCCCTAATCATGTCAACTTTAAGGTCACAGGTCTAAAACCCGTATCTGCCGTGACGGACTGGGAAAAACTTAAGTCTAGCGTTTTGTCTGATGCTCAAGCCGAACACAAATCGGGAGATATCTTTAAGTACGATCTTAAGCCGGTCGCAACTTATGTCAGCGTCGAAGATAATTATTTGTCGACAGTTGCCATTGGTGGCGCATACGAAAAGGTCCCGAAATCAGCAAAATACATCAGTTTTGTGACTGTCGTAAAAATCACGCAGACTGCTGGAAGTGATGCTCCAAAGGTTATGTACCAAAATTATGGCTACAATAGTCTGCCTTATTACGGGGGTAAACTACATGCCGAAGATCTTGATCAATTTAAATATTCCAAATATTTTGGGTCTTGGCAGAAGACTGAGAAAGATGCGGTATCCGACTTTAGATACAGTCATGCCAATGCTCAAGAATTAAAGCTATAAAAAGTATCGCCAGAGTCACAAATGGCCACAAAGCCTGAAAGTGTATTGAAAACAGAATGGAAAAGCCTAAAGGGCTGGGAGGAAGTAAAATGTTTGATTTTTCTGTGAGTTTATTATTTTTTTGGATAAAGGGTCATCTTGAAGTCGACGGTCGTTTTATTAAGACTAAGATTCCGAATGTTATTCTGTGGTTTATTCCATTAGGCGCTGAGGAAGATACCGTTCCTTTGAAAAATGTCTCAAATCTGCGGACTAGTACGAAATATCGTGTATTTCCAATCATTCTTGGCGCCATCCTGGTCTTAAGCGCGTTAGGTTCGCTTGGCACGTCATTTATCGGTGCACTCATCATTGCCTTGATTGGGGTTGGAATTTTTGGCACTGGTATTCAAAAGACGTTGAGTTTTGACAAATCTGGGTCGGTTCAAGTTATCTCAGTTCCTTTTTATGAAAGTAACACATTAGTGGCTATGAAGAACAAAATCGTTGCTGCACTTTCTGATGATACGGATAAGACCGATTTGAATTTGTACTTTGACAAGAAATCAACAAGCGTGAAGTAACGCATAGACAAGCTTGCCAATAAAGTTCCAAATGTGAATCTTTTTAAAACCTTGATATAACCCATAGACATAACTTTTGGAAGTAAAGCACCTGATTTAATTGTGACGCTGGGGAGCCATAACAATTTTGGAGGAAGCAAAAATGAGGGCAAAAAATAATCTCGTAAAGGGCGCATTGTACACAGGTGTGGCAATGGCTACGTTATTTTCAACTCAGTTGGGTAACGAGCAAGTGGTGAGGGCAAGTACACAAGATTCGGGTACGCAGAACACATCGACTGATCAGGTATCAGTCCAAAAGACCGGTGACAACAACACGCAACCAAAGAATGCGCAAGAATATGACAAGAACGTTGCGATAGCGCAGGATCAGCTGGACCAAGCCAATCAAGAAGCAAAGACCAAACAGGAACAGGCTGAAAATGCGAAAAACGATCTTGCAGCCAAACAGGCCGAAATTGAACAGGCCCAAAAGGATGCTGAGGCAGCTGAGCAGGCAGCAGATGCAGCGAGCCAGGCTACCAAAGACGCTCAGGCTAAGATCGATGAAACGCAGAAAAAGAGTGATGCGCTGCCAGCGACACAAGAGGATGCTCAGAAACAGGCTGACAAAACTAAAGACGACTTGGCCGCAAGCGAGCAAAAAGTAAACGAGCAACAAAATCAGTTTAATGTGGCACAGGATCAGGTAAACGCTGCAGACAAACAACAGCAAACAGCACAGTCAGCTGTTGATGCGGCTAATAATAAGGTGACCAGTGACGAGCAAGCTGCAAATGCAGCAAACGATGCGGTAGATAAGGCGCAACAGGATGTTAATAGCCATCAAGTTACCGAAGATGCCCAGGCTAAAGCTGTGGCAGCGGCAAAAGACAAACTAGCGCAAAACGCCGCTGATCAAGCCGCACTTAATCAAAAGATTGCCGAAGCAGAAAAAGAAAAGGCGGCAGCGGAAGCACCGCAATCAGTGGTTGATTTTTCGCAGGATTATTCCAATATCTTGTTGGATTCTAAGTTTACAGGCGAGCAACATATTGTTCAACCAATGCCAGAGAATCAGCAGTACGTACCAAATATGGATAATGTGCGCACTTACTTCACACAGTATCTTAATCAGTTACGCGCCTTGAATGGCCAGCCACCCATTCAAATGTCAGAATCTATGACTGAAGTGGCTCAGAAATATGCAGATATGCAAACTCCGGGCAATATCCAACATTATGGTTCTCCATATTTTGAAAATGTAGGACAAGTGGGCGGCGTTCTATCTGATAAGGAATTTGCTTATGATCTTTTGACAGGGTGGTATGATGAAACCAATAATCTCTATCCCGCAGGTAATAGCAAACACTATGGACATCGTGCAAACTTGCTATACACTGCTGGTAGTTTTGGTATCGCCTATAATCCTGCAGCGGGTGCCGCCACTTTTGAGGCTGATGGTTTTGGTATGACAAGTGCGCAAAGCAAATTATGGAGCAGTCTGTTTTATAGCAAAGGAAGTTCAGACACCAAAGCCCTGCCAAACTTCATCTTTGACTATACTGTTGAGAAACCAGCAGATCAGGCTAAAGTTGATGCTCTCGGCGTTCAGATCAACCAAATGAATGCTCAGTTAGATACGCTGGTTAAAGATGGCAAAGTATTGGAGAATAACGTCAAAACTGAACAAGTAGCTTTGAATACCTTGCATGATGATGGTGCTAAGCTCAACCAAGCGTTGAACTATGCAACGGCTGCAAAGACTAGGGCTGATGCTCAGTTGGAAACTAGCCGTCAGGACCTTACTAACGCGCAAGCATCCTTGGCAAGTAGCACAGATGCTGTAACAAAAGCCCATGCACAGTTAGATAGTGCGAAGGCTGATTTGCTGAAAGCACGGCAAGATGCTGACGCTGCTAAAACACGCGCTGACGATGCTGCTAAGACCGTTCAATCACTTAGCAGCATGAAAGCAGCACTGGCAAATGACCTGGCTAATGCTAAAGACGAACTGCGTGCAGCCCAGTTGGATAGTGCTGACAAGCAGCAAGCTCTAGTTGCCGCACAAGACAAGCTTGCCTCCTTGGAAGCGGGATTACCTGCTCTCAAGACAAATCTCAGCAAAGCCCAAGCAGAATTTGCAACAGCTCTGTTGTCTGTTCATGATGCAGAAGCCAATTTGGAACAAGTCAAAGCCAACAAGTCTGCTGACATGATTCAGGCTGAAAAGGAAGCTCAGGAAAAAGCAGAACAGCAGAAGAAACAAGAGGAACAGCGGAAACAAGAAGAAAAGAAGAAACAAGAGGAGCAACAGCGCAAGGAAGCTGAGGAGAAAGCCAAAGGTCAGCAAAACAAGACAGATAAAGGAACTGGCCAAGGAACGACAAAGCCGCAACCACTTGATGTCAAAACGAAGACTGATGAGGGTCAACATCTTAAACCGCTCGCGGCGAAACCAGCAACATCTGTCACGACTGAGAAGTCATATCCACAAACTGGCGATACTAACTCATTGGTAAGCGTGGTTGTTGGGTTGTTCATTACCTTGTTCTCAATGATGGCGCTTTTGTTTAAATCCAAGAAAGCTTAATGAAGTGACACAAAAAGAGGATCGCATCGGATCCTCTTTTGCGTTCTTTAAGACGGTTTTTACAAGTATTTATTTGATTTAAGAAAAAGGAATACGAATTTAAGAAAGTGGAGCGTAAGTTCTTAGAGAGGCCGCTGAAAAACTCAATAAAGGCAGGCATCATATCAGTTAAGAAAAGCTGAGAGAATGCCGCAATCATCGACTGACGGAGATGTGCGGTATAATTTAACTAGGTTGAAGAAAATTTTTTGGGAGGTGCACCAATGTTCCGGGACAAATTTCAAATCACGCCAGACCAAAATAGACGTTTTGCCAGAGCCAACTTTGTTAAGCTTGTGCACACCGACGCTCGGTTTGAAGGCGTCAACACAACGCTGCCTCAAACGCAGACAATCATGGATGGACTGGGTGTCAACGGTGTGCCAATTGATGACATCAACGTGATTGTGCAACTCAAACGGGGTTGGCAATATATCACCACGGATGATCAACCCCTCTCGCTTGAGGTGGAACGCCATATCAACAAAATCGTCGCGTTACATGACTCACTGGATCCCGGTCATTTTCGCACGGGTGATAGCACAGTCCAAATCAGTAGCAAAGAAGACTTTGTGCCACCGAATGTTGACGTTGCCGCTGAAGAAAAGTGGTTGACAGACTTGCTCAATGATGCTGCCATGAGTGTCACTGAGCGGGCGTTAAGATTGCTGTATCACAACATGCGCGGGCAACTTTTCTGGGACGGAAACAAGCGCACTGCTATGTTAACGGCTAATAAGTTGATGATTGACCATGGTGTTGGCCTTATCAACGTACCGCTTGATAAATGGCCGGACTGGAATAATCTCATCAGTCAATATTATCGCAGTGGAGATATGACCGAAATATTGGCCTGGACCTATACGAATGGCATCCAAGGTATCAACCTTTAAAATGTCCGACTTGCTTTGGTACTAAGACCGCAGCACCAAAAAGCCTACCCCCTAAAATTCAGGAGGCTGCTGAAAAACTCAATAAAGACAGGCATCATATCAGTCAAGAAAAGCTGGTATCATGCCTGTCTTTTGATATACTTTGTCTAACACGGTGAGGAAAATGCTTAAACATCAATTTAAACTGCCTGTGAGCCGTTATTCCGCTTTATATGATATTTCGATTCCCAAAGATGATGAACTGTGACGGCTCCAAGTAACCCAAGCTTTTCGAGACACTGCTAAGTTGCGGTATCGGATTGAAGCGAAGAATGCCGAACTCAAAACCAAACATGGTATGCGAAAACGCGAAGCACCAAGCTTTTTTAAAAGCAGGGTCATTAAACTCTTTTAGTTATTACTGAGAGCTTTTTGATAGCATATATTGATATTTTGGTTAACTAGGCGTGTACTGAGTTCATGGAAAATCCTAAGTTCGAGTTTTACACGCGTCCAAGCGGGCATAATGAACTCCAAGAATTCTCAGACAACTTGAAATCGTTGGAATCGTTGGAGACGCAGGTCACTATAATTGCCAAGACGCAGAAGTTTGGCTTACAAGTGGCGGCGCGGCAAATGTGGATCAAAAAAATCTCTGATGGCATCTTAGAGCTTCAGACAACGGGATCGAATATCCAGCGAGGCTTGTACTTTCACACTGAAGGCTCTCATTATGTGATTACGCATGGATTCACAAAGAAGACGCAGAAGACGCCGGTGTCTGAACTTAATCATGCCAAAGAACTCATGACAGAATACTACGATAATTTAGGAGGTAAGTAACATGGTAAAGGACATTCTTTTTGACGATTATCTCGTTGAACAACTTAAAGATCCTGAGTTCAAGGCTGGGTTTGATGCCGAATCTGTCAAACTTGAGAGTGCAGTGGCATTAGTGAACGCGCGTGAACGCGCTGGATTGACGCAACGGGAACTGGCAGAGCGAGCGCATGTTCCACAGTCAACAATTGCACGAATTGAACACGGCCAGAATACTAGCTTCGATACCATGAGCAAAATTGCCTTTGCACTCGGCAAGAAACTCAAAGTTGAATTCACTTAAGGTATAGAGATGTCCCACTGTTTGTGAGCGTCATTTTTCGGAACTCTCGAGACTGGCTCTTTTGTTTAAATGCGCGAAAAATTAATGAAATGACACAAAAAGAGGATCGTTGCGGATCCTCTTTTGCGTTCTCTTAAAAATTTTTACAAGTGTTTGTTTGATTTAAGAAAAAGCAGGGCAGATTTAGGAGACCGGGCAACAAGTTCTCCGAGCCATTTGTACATTAATGGTCCAAAACGAAACGTGTACGGCTTTAATCACCCTTTATAATCTTGGCAAAACCCTCACGCAACGCCTCATTCCGGGTTTCACCAAAATATATCCAATTATTCTCGTTCCCTTGATTCTGTCCAGTAACAAGTACCTCAGGCTGGCCATTGTGTAGTGTGAATAGGTAGACGTAATTACCTCCAAAACGTGCGCGCACTGAATTTGAATAGATGGCAACGATGGTATATTCGGCATTACTTTGGCCGTTTGCGCTTAGTGCCCAGGTGACGGCTTTGTCGCCGACTGCCATCGCCATCTTGCCTGTTGTGCCATTTGGCTGAGCTAATTCGTCAGGAATTTTCAGCCCGTACATATCAGCGCTGTTGCCTTGCCAGTAACTTTCGTATTGCTGGCCCATTGTCTTTTCCCAGTCGCTCATGAATGCGGCAAGTTGCTGACCCTTGGAGCTTGACCACACAGATTGTTGGCTGCTTGAACTGACACTCTGACTGGACTTTGCGGCTTCTTGGCTTGATGCAGATGGCTGCTTCGATGCCGATGAAGCGGAGGCCTTGCTGCTGGAGACCTGTGACTTGCTTGATGTACTTGTCTTTTGCTGATTGCCACAGCCTGATAAGCTCAACACGAAGAGGAGCGCAGCGACGCCAATTATTGATTTTTTCATGATATCCCTCCAAAGCTATTACCTTTATAGATCATTATACAGGATCGAGGTTACGCAACTTATGATTAAAAAATTGATCAAAAAATTGCGGTAACTTCTTTTGCATGGTACATTAATCCTTGTTTCCATTGTGGACAATTGATTATAAAAATGGTGGCTGTTTGTCATCTAAGCTGATAGTTCGCTTCCCGTACCTTTTAGATGAAGAGAGGGATGCTTTTCAATTCACCACAATTGGCAACAAATGCTTCACTAGTCCTGTTACACCGATCACCATTGCAATTTTGTTCCAGAATTATAGCATACATCCTGATCAATCCATATGGGTCTCAAAAGAGGATGTTAACAGCACTCAAATATGTCGAATAATATGGAATTAAGCGGTACAACATGGACAGAATAATTAAGTGGAAGCTGTTCGTGTGTTCAAACCAAGTTAATCTGCGAAATGTATTGACAAGAGCCTGAATCGGTACTGTATGATGGTTCTTACCAAAGTTCCGCTAGCTAGCCTTGGTTTGAATGCTTACTCTGAGCTTCCTCTCAAGTGGCGTTTAAACGGCTAATTGAGATGAGGTGACAACTTTTGATTAAAACGCATAAGATTAAGCTCTATCCCAATGCAACCATGCGGCGTGAACTGGAGCGATTGTTTAACTATCGCCGGTATTGCTGGAATCAAGCCCTTGAAACGTGGAATGCCATGTACGATGCGTCTCTGGTGATGACGGATAAAACGTTGCGACCTAATGAACGCAAAGTGCGCGATGAACTGGTTTGGAATAAAGCTGACTGGCAGTATGAACAGTCAGCCCGAGTTTTACAGTTGGCCGTGAAAGATCTAGGTAAGGCATGGAAGAACTACTTCAATCCGAAGATGCCAGATCACGATAAGCCCAACTGGAAATCTAAGAAACGATCCCGCAAGACATTCAAAACGGATCGGGCGCAACTTGTGAATGGCAAATTACGTTTGGATAAACCTCATAGTGCTGGTGCCTGGTATGACATCAAACTAGCCGAGCAACCGCGCTGGCAAGGCGAATTAAAGCAAGTTTGCGTCGTTCAAGACGCTGACGGTTACTATGCCTCCTTTTCAATTGAGGTTCAGACTTCTGTTGAAAAGCGGCCGGTTCTAACGGTCACTGGCGTTGATGCCAACATCGGCAAGTTTGACTATCAAACGTCAACTGGCTATGCCACCCAACCCACCTTGCCTGACCGCCTGCCAGTGCTTTACGCCCGTATTGCTCATTATCAGCGCCAATTAGCGCGTAAACGAAAAGTAAATTCCAAGCATTTTAACTCCAAGGCTTATCGCACAACGAGAACCAAGTTGAAGCGTCAATACCAACGAGTTGAACGGATTCAAATGGATTTGCTGCAAAAGTTTACGACGAGGCTTATCACTGATTATGATTTAATTGGGATTGAGGATCTGGATAATCACCATATGCGCATGAATAAACGTCTCGCGAAGAACTTGCATCGGTCATTGTTTGGCAAGTTCAAAGTGATGATGCAGTACAAGGCCGACTGGTATGGCAATACGTTGGTGTTAGCGGATCGGTTTTATCCCAGCACCCAGCGTTGTTCACGCTGTGGTTATGTAAAAACCGCTGATGAACGCATCACGCTGAGTGGCAACTTGAAACACCGGACGGGTCATGATGACTATCATTGTTACCAGTGTGGTGTCAGGTTGCGACGAGACGAAAATGCCGTTGAAAATCTGATAGCTTATGCGAAATCAAAGGTTACAGGGTAGGCTATACCCTTAAAGTTCAGGAGGCGGTCACTGTCGGGCTGATTTATTTCAGGACGGGAATACCGTTGTTGACGGGACTAAATGAAATGTAGGATTGTCAATCAGGAAAGGAAATATATAAAACCTTTATTGGTGTCAAAGAGACATTCTTCCACGTTTTATATAGCAGATTAAGATGAAACCAGATTATTTTATTGCAAACAGCTTCAAACTGCCGCTTGATGGTACGACGAAGGTTATGGGAATTGTTAATGTCACGCCGGATTCTTTTTATGATGGCGGTAAGTATGAAAACACTGAATCGGCGGTCGATCATGCCTTATCTTTGGTGGCCCAAGGCGCTGATATGATCGACATTGGTGGGCAGACAACGAAGCCGGGGAGCCAGCCGATTAGCGCGGAAACCGAATTGGCGCGTATTTTACCGGTGATTTTGGCATTAAAAGGGAAGCTGGACGTTCCGATTTCCGTGGACACTTATAAACCGCAAGTGGTAGAGGCTGCGATCAAGGCTGGCGTCGATGTTATCAACTTGATTTTTCAGGATGAGGCATCCGAAAAGCTCATTCTTGACATGCTTGCGGATACTTCGATAGGGTTGGTGCTTGCCCACAATTCATTCCCCAAAATGCTGGATCCTGACAGAGCGCTGGATCAGTTGAAAGACTTTTTCAATGCGCAACAACAGCTTTTGCAAGGATATGGCATTGGGGCCGAGCGGGTTTTGTTTGATCCGGCACTTGGCTATGCCTATGGACTGGATTTGGCCGGGAATTTGAAAGTCATCAACGAAGCCAAGACGTTAAGTGATGATTTTCCAATGCTCTATGGCTATTCCCAAAAACAGTTTATCGGCGATTTAACCGAAAATATCGCTCCCGGGCGATTGGCGGGTACGCAGGCTATCACGGCGCACTTGGCGTCTCAAGGCGTGGACTTTGTGCGGGTGCATGAAGTGGCAAAGGCCAAGCAGCTTTTGACCATGCTGAATCAGATTTGGAGGGCTTAGGATGACAGTTGTGATCAGGCTCAATTCGGCAAAATTCCATGCGCACATTGGCGTTTATCCGGAAGAACGCACTATCGGCCAAGATATCGCGATATCGGCGGAAATCACGCTGAAGTTAACGGATCTTGCGATTTTAAAAGCTGACGAGTTAGCCAATACCATCAGCTATGGCGTGGTTTATAAAATCATCGCGCATGAGGTTTCTTTGTCGCAGGACAAGTTGCTGGAGACGTTGGGCGTCAGAATCGTTGAAGCGCTGCAGGCCCGATTTGCGGATAAATTCAGTTCGCTGACGCTGTCGATTAAAAAGATCGCCCTTCCAATTAACGGCATCGTTGATAATGCGGAGGTGTGCATCACCATATGAGCGCTGGTTTGAAGCATACGGCTTTTATTGGCCTTGGCAGCAACCTCGGCGATTCCCTGCAAACGGTCGGGGCGGCGGTGGATGTGATTGACGCGGATCCGCAAATTGAAGTTACCGTCCGCTCTTCGTGGTATGATACCAGCCCCGTTGGTTATGAAGCGCAAGCGAATTTTGTTAATGGTGTCATCAAAATTGAGACCAGTTACACACCGCTCGAGCTGCTGGATGCGTTAAATCAAATTGAAAAAAGATTCAAACGCGAGCGCACGATCCATTGGGGGCCGCGGACACTGGATTTAGACATTGAACTTTATGATGAGGAGACGATCCGAACTTCGCGCCTCGAGATTCCTCATCATGAAATGTTTAATCGGTTGTTTGTTCTAGAGCCACTTGAAGAAGTTTTCGATGGGAACACTGAAATGGTCCGTCGCATACATGATGCCATCATGAAGATTCAGGGGACACAGCAGATTAGAAAAATAGAGAATTAAAGAGGTGCTCACATGAAGCCGTTTGACCGGGCGTTACTTGAAACGAGCGTACGCAATATTTTAATTGCGATTGGAGATGACCCTGACAGGGAAGGGCTGAAGGAAACGCCTGCGCGAGTCGCGAGCGCCTATGAAGAAATGTTTTCGTCTCTGCATCAGAAAGCTTTCACCGAAAGCAAAGTCTTCAACAGTTCCCTGGCGAATGATGGAGAACTGGTTGTTGTCGCTGATATTCCGTTTTATTCGATGTGTGAACACCACTTGCTGCCGTTTTTTGGCAGTGTCTCGGTTGGCTATATGCCGAAGAATGGCCGGATCATTGGACTTAGCAAAATTCCCAGACTCGTCGACTATGTTGCCAAAAAGCCTAATGTGCAGGAAAACCTGACCAGTCAGATTGGCTTGGAGCTGCAAAAGTTAGTCGATCCACAAGGTGTGGCGGTGGTCGTGAAAGCGCGGCATATGTGTACCGAAATGCGTGGCATCAAGAAGGCGAACAGTCACACGCTCACGTCCTTCTTCTCTGGCGCGTTTAAAAATAAGGACTACCGAATGGAATTCTTGCAGGAAATCAAAAATCAGTGAGGTGACTTCATGACTGAGCATGATAGCTATCGTAAGGTTTTAACGCGTATTCCCCGGGTGATGCTGTATGATGATTCCTTGAACCGGGTTGATTTGCTTAGAAAGATTTTGAACCAATTGGGAAGCCCGGATATGACGTTTCCCACTATTCATATCTGCGGTACGAATGGCAAAGGTTCAACGTCAACCATGATTGCCCAGATACTGCAGAATGAGGGGTATCGGGTCGGCCTGTTTACGAGTCCATCGCTTCTTGATGAGCGTGAGGATATTCAATACAATCGGCGGATGATTGCTGAGGATGAGTTTCTCGCTGCGTACGACGTTTTGATTCAAGGAATGGCTGGAATGAATCTGACGCAGGCTGACATCTCTTTTTTTGAAACGTGGTATTTGGTGGCGATTATCTTTTTTGCCCAGAAGCACGTTGACTATGCCGTTATCGAATGCGGTCTAGGCGGCGAACTTGATGCGACCAATGCGACGAGCAATGTTAAGTTCGCCGTCTTCACCAAAATTGCCCTCGACCATATGAAAATTCTCGGCAATACGATCGAAGAAATTGCGACCGCTAAGTCCAAAATCATTAAGTCGGATTCGATGATTGTGATCGATTATCCTGCGCAGGCATCTGTTGCTCATGACATCATTGCGGCGCGGGCCGAGGAGCAGCACGCAAAGTTGTGGGTGGATCAAGATTTTGAAATCAACCTGCTTTCCAGCGGTCTGACGTCTAATTTAATTGATGTTCGGCTCAATGATCGCTGGCATCGCGCTTTAAAGTTCTCGCTTGCGGGAAAATATCAAATCGACAATCTTGCGACGGTACTTAAATGGTGCAGTGCTTTTAACGCAAGCGAGCCGCGTAAAATTAAGGATGCTTCGATTGTGGCGATGATCAATTCGGTGACGTTTCCGGGAAGAATGGAGGAGCTTTCCAGCAAGCCCACGCTCGTCATTGATGGCGCGCATAATCTTAACGGGATTGATGCGCTGGTTAAGACGCTTCTGGCAGCCATCCCCAACCGCAAGTTGACGGTTCTCGTTGGTTTCTTGCGTGACAAACAAGTTGCGTTGTGTGTGGACAGGCTGCTTGATTTGCCGCATGCGACTTTTGTGGTCTCAACGCCAGACAACCCGGAACGGGCGATGTCTTCTGATGAGTTGTATCGCATTTTTGAAGAGCATGACAAAATGCGTCAGGATCATGAGGTTTACAACGCACCCAACGCAAGTGCCGCAGTTGACTATATAAGTGCGAATGCTGATGACGAGATGGTCTATATTGCAGTGGGATCGTTTTACTTTATTAACCAAGTTAAGATGCGGTGGGAGGAAGACAGCACTAGTCGATCATGAAGTTTTGAAACTTTGTGTCTGTAAAGGATGGGGAAGAAGACTTATTTAACTGTTTGTTGAACACGACAATTAAAGAGGGCAGATCCTTTCAATGTTGATAAACTCACAACATTGGAGGAATCTGCCTTCTTTTTGTGTTACCAATTTTCGACTAGGTACTGTTTACGTTGGTGTCAGCTTTTCCAAATAGCCACAATGAGCTCATCCCAACAAAATGCCAAGCACCTTTCCTGGGAAATAGTGGTTTAATCTAAATGAGGAGAATGCCGTCATATCAAGGCATTTTGGCACCTATCAAATAAATTGTTAGCTATTTGGAGCTATCCATGGCTTACTGAAGATGGTCCAGTGAAAGGAAGTTGTTGCGATGAACGAGTCAATCGGCCAACGAATTCGCAAAAAACGCGAAGAAAAGAAAATGACCCAAAGTCAGGTGGCTGAACGACTTTACGTGACGCAGCAAACAGTCGCACGTTGGGAAAGTGACAAGCATGTACCACCAGTGAAGGCTGTGCAGGATTTGGCCAAATTATTTAATGTCGATGCTGCCTATTTCTTTGGCGAAGACCGGATTGTGGCGCGCCACTTTAATTTCTTTGCGTTTCTGGGCAGTTTGCTCTTTAATGTTTTATTTTTCTGGATCCCTGCCGTTTTGCTTGTGTCCTTACAACTTACTTTGTGGGGCAGCGTTGGCGCGTGTTTAGTGGCTCCAGGTGCCGTAATCTGGCAGGCTATTGCCGGGATCAAAGCGTTTACTATAACGCGAATGGTTTTCAGCTTAGTCATGCTCGGCGGTGCTATTTTGGTGGTGCCGATTCTTTGGAAAATCACCAAATATCTGGGCCGAATTTTGCGTGCGTATTATCGTTACAACATTGACGCGATCGTCTACGAAGTGGTGCCAAAGTCGCATGACGATCACGCTTGATGCCAGGAGGTGCCAGTGATGACAGATATTTTGAAGGCAATAGATGTGAGAAAAAGCGTTAAACGACAAGGAAGTCGAGGCGAGGAGTTCGAAATTCTGCATGGCATTGATTTGGAGGCTTCCGCTGGCGAATTTGTGAGCATCGTGGGGCCTTCTGGTTCTGGCAAAACAACACTGTTACGATGCCTATCCGGACTGTGCCGACCTACATATGGTGAAGTACAAATAAACGGTCAGACGTTAAGCAAGTTGTCTGAACGCAAAATGGCTATTTTACGCAGAAATACGATTAGCTATATTTTTCAATCGTATAATTTGTTGCCAGCCTTGCCAGCATACGACAATATCGTGTTGCCTCTGCAGTTAGCACACCAAAAAGTCACACGTGAAGCAGTGCAGCAATTAATGAACGATTTGCAGTTTAAGGCGGATTTATCACAGCTACCGGCTGCATTATCAGGCGGTGAACAGCAAAAAGTGGCTATCGCTAGAGCCTTAATGATGCATGCTAAAGTGATCTTTGCTGATGAACCGACTGGCGCTTTGGATTCTATTTCTCGCCAGGTCATTTTTGCTCGATTACGGGCACTGGCCGATAGTGGCGTGTGTGTCGTGATGGTGACACATGATATTGAACAGGCAGCGCATACGGATCGCGCTGTTATCTTACATGATGGCCGAATTGATGCGGTTTTCAATCACCCCACGGAGCAAGCATTGTTTGTGGCGATGCGTAAATCGGAGAAGGTGGCGCCATGATTAAGGCAAGTTTGTTGCAGTTTCGTTATTCGTGGCGGGTTTGGATGACGGCCAATTTTGTCTTTATGGTTGCTGGGTGGCTGGTAGGTTTTTGCATGACCGGTTTTGCCGGTCTAGACACTCTGAGCGGCCTTGTCGACGATCCTAAGCCTTTATTTATCATACCGATGATCTTTGGCAGCATGACGCTTTTCTTCGTACTTGGCGGGGTAATTCGCGGTGTTTTGCAAATTCTGCGACAGGATTACGAACTTTGGGCCATTTTAGGAGCGGCTCCGCGACAAATTACCTTATTAGTTGCCGCGCAGCTTGCATTTCTCGGCAGTATCGGCGGGTTCACCGGATACTTTCTGGGCATCATGACAGTCACGCCGTTCTATGGGTTGTTACAACAGCTTTTTGGTCAAAAATGGTTACCAAATGCACCCTTTCATTTTTCACTAATGGGATTAGTCGAAACGTGTGCCATTGTTGCGGCAACCTGCTTTGTCTCGGGGCTCGCAAAGACCCACGGCGCATTAAAACGGCTTGGCACTAGCCATCGTCACCGCTACATACACCTCTCATTCATTTTGGGCGGATTAGCACTTCTCGGTTTGCTTTCAGCCGCTGGGCGAATCATACTTCAACATGCTGTAAAACAGACATTCGATCAAATGACACAGCAAGCTGGCAATCAGTTTTTCCTGGCATTTGTAGCGCTGGTTGTCTTGCAATTGGCTGCAGGGAGGCGACTACTGGCACACTTCTTTGCCTTCTTGAAGCAATATCTTCCCTTGAAACGTCGAGCGGTTATTGGAACGGCGGGCTATCAGGTCATTGCAAATTCGGAGCGTCTGGCGACAATGCTTGTGCCCATTTTGGCAGTCCAGACACTTGGCATCGGCCTGTATAGCTCGTTGTATGGTTTTACACCAGCAGGTCAAGTAGACGTTCAAAATGCGCTGCTTTCATTTATTGTTTATGTCGGCGCGCCGATCATCATAGTCGTTGCAAATATCGTATCAGTGGCAATGTTAAGGGGACGGCAGCAGGGAGCAAATTTAAATCAACTGCATCAGATTGGATTCACTACCGGACAATTGATGCTGGAACGTTTGTCTGAAAGCATCATCTGTTCAGTAGGCTTCTATGTTGTTGCCGTCGTCGGCAATCTTAGCTTGTATGGTTTACTAGCTAATGCCTGTGCTAAGGCGGGTTTAGCTGTGAATATCGATTTTGGTCTTATGTTCCTTCTCCCATGTTTGATGGCCATTGCAGTGGGATTGATCTTGTTTGCCATTGATTGGATTGGAATTCAACGGTGGGCGGTGCTATTTAGGAATCGCTAAAAGTGTTGCCCAACTGGTCAGTGAAGCCGTGTCGTTTTCAGGTTTTATAAAAAGGCAGCCCCACAAGCTTTTTCTGCCGGTGGCGTTGCCTTTTTGAAGTCGTATTTATTGCCCATAAATTGCTTTCAACCCAGTAATATCGCCGCTAGAGAGTTGCGTGACCCCGCGCGTGATCGGGTACATTACCGAGTCGAGGGACTTACTGTGGTCTAAGCCGAGCGCGTGACCCAATTCGTGCATGGCGACGGCTTCGTTGATGGATTGCGCCGAGTAAGTGAGGTTGAGACTGGCGCGGGCATGGTTGATGACCGTGACCTGCGTACTCATGGTTTCAACAATAATGGTCGGGCCGCCTTCGCCAAGTTCGGTGGCACCTAGATCCTGCTCACTCATGCCTTTTTGATAACTTGAAAAAGTAATTTGGTTGTCATTCTTTTGACCCTTGCCAGGGATGAGTTTGACGATGCCAGTTGCGTTATAGGCGCGGACAGCTTCGTTGAAAACGTTGTGTTCTGACTGCGGCAAGTTGGCATCAAAGTGATAGTAATAAGTTTTTCTGAGGTGACGGCCTTGAACGATATTTAAGGCGGGGGTGGTGTCGGCTGAGGTACTGGTCGAAGTGGCTGATTGGCTGGTGTTGCTGGCAGTCAAGCTACCAGATGATGCTTGGTTGGCCTGGTTAGCTTGATGATTGCCATTCAACCATCCAGAGACAGTGCGTGTGGCGGTGTTCCAGACTTGGGCGATGCCGCTTTTGACAGTTTCGCGCGTCGCAATTGGCAGCGGACTCTCTGTGCTATAAATTAAGAAGACTCCTGCCACAAACACGATCACCCAGAATAAGCGGTTGCGGTGTTTCATGAATGGCCTCGTTTCTGAAAGAAGTTTACCGAAGATCTACTGTTATTCTATGCTAATTCGGAAGACTTGTCGTGAAGCTTTAGACTGATGTTTTAGCGGTAGAATCGAAGTCGTGGCTTGACCTTGATCAGTGGTGAGACGATCATACCCGATAATCGCCCATTCGTCATGAGAAAAGCTTCGTCACGGCCATTAGCAGAAATGTATGGAGGAGAATCATGCCTGATTTGGATCGGATCGTAAATACCTATGACCTTGGGCAGATCAGAAAAGTAACGCAAATGACCAATGGCAAAAGTGGTCGCGCGTGGCGTGTAGAGACTGACATGGCAACGGTTTTGGTGAAGACGGTTGCCGATGTCGTCCGCGCCTCTCTCGAATTTGCCTTGACGCAGGCGATTCAGGAAGAAGACCGCGATGTAACGCCAGCAATTTTGTCGACCACAGAGGGACACCCGTTTGTGACGGTAGATCACCAGGTCTATCGCGTCCAGAATTATTGGCAACAAGCCGCGACAAAACCGTCATTAGCTGCAACGTTAGCATGTTACCGAAAGATTCGAGTTGCACTGGATCGGTTTGAATATGCTTGGTCGCCTGACAATTCGCATTCGTTGGATCGACTTTGGGAGAATCAGCGAGTTAGCTTAGCCCAAAATTGGAGCGGCATCTATGAACAACTGACACCGATGATCACGCAACTCGAAACAATTGACCGCCAGCAGGAAACGTGGGTGCATGGCGATCTCGGTCGTTGGAATTTACTTCCGCTGGTCAATGAAAAAGTTGCGATCATTGATTTTGGTGAGACACGTCGCGGCCCTCGGTTTCTGGACTTTGCCGCACTCTTTGATAGCTTCATGCCGCGAGATAAGAATGCAGTCAAGGTGTACAAGGATCGTTTTTGCGACTTGGCGGGGATCGAGGAGCAGGATCAGCGCATTTTTTTGACGACTGTTCAGTTGTGGCTAGTGAAGGGGATGTTGGTTGCAGTGGAGAAAATGCCGGAGCGTGTTCAAGGCTTTTGGGATCGAGTGCAGCTAGTTAGGAAATTGAAGTAAAGAAAATTCTTTTCTGTAAAGTTTATCTTTCTGTATACAAAGTGATTGTGGATATTGTAAAGTTGTCAGTAATGTTAACCGCAAGAATGATAGCGCTTTTTATGCCTAACACAAGACGATGAAAGGTCACATATGGGAAGAACATACACTTTAGCCGGCAAGCAATATGATTACGTCAACAAAGCCAAAGATCTTGGGGCGCAAGGGCGTGGAAATATTATTATTTTGCAAGATCCGAACAACGGACAGTATTTCTGTATCCTGAGTGCGAGTTACAAGTTCGCATGGGCAATGATTTAGCTGCCCATCTGGCGCTTTATAAAGACCGGATTGTCGGCCGAACAGATGTGTATGCGCATCGGTATTTTAACAAAAAGGCACAAAAGGAAATCTATGGTCCGTATCCTATTTTTAGAGACGGGCATCCTGTCAAAAATGCTTACGCACCGTTAACTGATCAAGACATTATCGATCACTTAGATGGCGCACAGTTCCTCGGCTTTTATCCGATGCTGAAGGGGAATCTCACAAAACAGCTCATTCTTGACTTTGATGGCCATCACGAAGGTCAACACTGGCAATCGGTGACAAAAGGCGTTAAGAAGTTGTGTGATAAATATGCGATACCTTGTCTTGTCGAGTTATCACAATCAGGTAATGGCAGTCATATCTGGTTCTTTTTTGATCAACCGCTTGCTGCTGGTCTGGTTAGGCGTCTCGGTGATGCTATTTTAAAAGCGGCAAGTGCCGTGAATACCAATATTCAGTTTTCTGCTTTTGACCGGATGTTTCCCAGTCAAAGTGTGCTTGGTGATCATCAAATTGGCAACTTGATTGCCGGGCCATTGCAAGGTCAACGCCGACTGGAAGGCAAATCGAGCTTTGTTGATGATGATTTTACTCCGTTGGCAGATCAGTGGGGTGCATTGGAACGCGTTGGGTTGATCAATGCCGCGATGATTGACCACTTGCTGGAGAAATTGGCTAATCAAAATGTTTTTCGGCTTTACAATGACGATCAAGCTGGCGAGACAGATTTATTTGCACAACCACTTACGATTGATCAAAAATTGACGATTATTCGGGCAAACGCACTTTACATTGATCGGACACATTTAACCGATAAACAAGTTGCCGCGCTTAAATACCTTTCGTCATTTAACAATCCAAAGTTTTATGAACGCGAAGCTCAGCATCAGTCCACCTACAATGTTCCTAGGATCATTAGTTTGTTCGAAGAAAAACAACAATACTTGATTCTTCCACGTGGCTTGGAGACTCGGTTGCGCGGGTTGATTCCGCATATTCAATGGATGGATAAAACGATCAAAGGCGCGCCCATCAAAGTTTCATTCGTAGGAAAATTACGTTCCGACCAGCAACTGGCTTTTAACGCGTTGCAAAAAGAATCAGATGGTATCCTTCAGGCACGACCAGGTTTTGGCAAGACCGTCATCGGGGCAGCTTTGATTGCTAAGCATCAAGTCAGTACGTTGATTTTAGTCAAAAATAAGGTTCTAGCGGAACAGTGGGTCACTCGTTTAAACCAATTTTTAAAAGTCGATACAGCGCCGCTCTTGGAAGAACTCACGCCGACTGGCCGTAAACGCCGAAAAAATCCGATCGGCACCTTTTTTGGAACTAAGAAAAACCGAAGTGGCGTTATTGATGTTGCGACCATTCAATCATTAACTGGGGATACGCCCGCTCAAGATATTTTAAATAGTTACGGCATGGTTATATCAGATGAAGTCCATCATGATGCTGCCTACACCTATGATCAGGTGATCAAGCGCATTCGCTCGCACTATTTATACGGCTTGTCCGCCACTCCTTATCGGCGCGATGGCTTGGATCCGATTTTGGTGATGCGTTACGGTCCGATTCGGTACCAAACAGAGGCAATCGACAGCCGATTTGCACTTGAAGTTGCGCGTCACGTTATTCCTCGATATACGAGTCTTGGTATGATGTCGATTGAAATGGCAACAAACAGTTTGGCGCAAAACCGTGAAGCCATGCTGCATGATGAACCACGAAATCAGGCCATACTCAGAGACATCCGCCAAAATTTGGCTGAAGGTCGGCATGTTCTTTTATTAACAGATCTAAGAGCACATGTAGATGAGTTGGCAGCCGCATTGCCGGAGAAACAGGTGTATAAACTTTATGGTGGACAAAAAGCGAAAGAAAATGATCAGGTTGTTGCGAAAGTGGCCAAAACAAATGAGGCCTATGCGTTAATTGCGACAGGGAAATATGCTGGGGAAGGCATGGATATAGGTGGTATCGATACCATAATTTTGGCCATGCCATTTTCATGGAAAGGTATCACGGTGCAATTTTTAGGACGCATGCAACGTTCATTGAACGCCAAGCCAGAATTGCGGGTTTACGACTATGTTGATCCATCGATTCCAATGCTTGCGCGTATGTACCGCAAGCGGCTCAAGGAATATAAGCGATTGGATTATCAAATCATTGATGATCAATATTCAAAGCAGACGGGGATGCAGGTGTACAACGGTGGTTATCAAAAGGCGTTATATCGAATGTTACCTTCCGCCGACAAGATGACCGTTGTTGGTAATCGTATTTCTCGCTTTATGGAGAAAGCGATCGCCATTGTTCAAGGCAATCACGGACAAGTTCATGTCATTCTCAACCAAGATCAATATGAAAGTACCAGCTTCAAGCGGTTGGGCGGTGTGACTTATACATTCTACAACGGTAATCTACCAGACTGTCTTGTGTTAGGAAATGATCAGCTTTGGTTCTCATCAGATACTGGATTTCAACGAAACAGCGGCATGACCATTCAATTTAAGCAACCTGTCTTTATCGAGCAATTTCAGAAAATGATCGCTAAAAGTATTAGGGGTCTAGATCTTTAAGATTGTTAGCATCAAAACTCTAATTGCAGCCTATGTTTGAAAAGAATACAAGGTAATTAACCGCGCACAATTGATTTTGCCCCGTATAAGTGTCACACTAAAAGTAAGTAACAGGAAAGGTGACGGTATGATGGCATCGATTAAGTTATCGCAATCGTTTGTTGACTTGATGAAAAAGAAGCATTTTGATCAGAAGGTTTTGCTGTTGATTGCCGATGACGGCGGCGGGCGGTATTCGTTACAAGGCGGTGCTTGCAGCATTGGCACGAAGTTTACCTTGATTGTGCTCGATCAGCCGGATCCGGATTATCAAGTGAAGTTGGACAATGACGCCGGTTTGAAGCTGTACACTTCGAACTACGACATGATTTTCTTTGCCAGCGGTTTGGCCATGGACTTTAAAAACGGTGCCATCAGTATCAAAGATGATGCGCATGCTTATTTAGACGGCAGCGTTCGCATTGCCGAGGGGTCAGATGTGTTAGCGGCATTCAAAAAGGGCATCCTGATGAGCGGCGCGACTTGCTGAGTCAAAGCAAGTTATAATTTATTTGGTAACTGAATTTTTAAAATAATCGGCACTGGCAGCGGATCAATTTTTGACGCTAGTGCTTTTTATTAACTCGACGAAAAATTAAAAAACCACAGATAAAATTCATTGATTTTTCAGGAACCACCTGTTATGCTAACGCTATCAAAACCGAAATCGAACGGAGGCATCTTAACATGCGGATCAAAGACCGATTTACCCCATCAAAATTGAATGCAGGGGCTGCGATTGGTGCAGGGTTCTTTGGTGTGCGTCGCGGATGAGCTTCTAGTCGATCAATAGGATGTTTTAAAAAGACGGCTGAGGAGGCCGTCTTTTTGTGCATACGTTCATGTTTGCGACAACGTAGTCCCCAAAATTTTGACTGGATTCTCCAGTCACTCGAGGAGACGAGCTCAATGCAAACAATTTTTCAAATCGGTTCAATTAAAAAACGGTGGTTATTAGGGTTACTTGGCTTGCGGTTCGCGGTTGATGGCTTCAACGTCGTCATTTCCATGTTGATTCAATCGGGACTAACTGCTGCGCTGGCCGGTCAGGTTGGCTTGTTGCTGGGTATTTTTGGTGGAATGCTGGGCGCTTCGGTTGTTTATACGGGTGTTTACTGGTTATCAGGAGTGGTTGTGGAACGGCTAAAACGGCGCTTGAGCCTAGCCATTGCCACTGCTTTAGTGAGTGGCTTTTTGGGTGGGAAGGCTGATGAGGCACCTGATAGTGGTTTAGCGACGAACTTAATGGTAACTGACACCCAAAACATCATGCAATTTTTGGATACCGGTGTCTTGCCGCTGGTTGATTTTGGCATCACCGTCATCTTGGGCATCGCGTATGTTGCCACTCAGTCTTGGCAGTTGGCACTCGCTTTTATCCTGATTGGTCTTGGTTTCGCAGTCGTTTCTCGGCAACTTTTTCGCTACCAAAATCGGGCGCAGACAAATTTGATTGACATTGATGATCGCCATAAAGGCTTCTTCAATGATTTCTTGGCGAATTTTGCGATGGTGCGGAATCTTCATGTTTTTGTGTATATCCGGCAGCGGCATCAGGCTTTTTTCCAGGAGGCAACACCAAGCATCAACCAGCTGGCAAGTGCTGCCGGTGCCTTGTCCGGTATTTTTAACGGCGGGATTTATTTGGCGGAAGTGTTAACCCTGGTACTGGGATTTGCCTTGCTGCCGTTGACACAGCAGTCGGTGGCGAGCGTGCTGGGCGCGTGGAATGCCGGTGTCGGATCGATTTTGTGGCCATTTTTAGGGTTAGCGCCGACAATTGGCTATCTTGCCCAACAGAAAACGTCGCTACAACGCATTTTGCCGCGACTACAGGTCCCGTCCGAAGTTCAGACCACGACTAACACCAAAATAGCGGCAACTCATGAGCAGCCCATGACGATTGTCGGTGAGCAGGTGACTTTTCATTACCCGAACAGCTCACGGCAGCTGTTGCACAATCTGAATTTTCAGATTGATAATCGCGGCATCACGTTCATCATTGGAGCAAATGGGGCCGGTAAAACAACGTTAATGAAACTGATTTTGGGTGAGTTACTGCCTACTTCCGGACACATCGACATTCGCGGCCGTCCAACTGCCACCTCGCCGGCTGAGTTAATGGCCTTTGTGCCGCAACGCAGCGTGATGTTCACGGCGTCTGTTGCGGCCAACTTGCTTTTGGGTAAACCTCATTCGTCACAACGGATCGTCCAACTACTGCACCAACTTGGACTTGAAAAATATGCGGATGATGTCGATCAAATATTACATCCCGCGCAACTCTCACCAGGCGAACAGAGGCGGTTCGGGATCGCGCGCGCACTGCTTTCGGAGCGGCCTTGGTTGGTTTTGGATGAACCTTTTTCCGATATTGATGCGGTGAATCAGGCGATGGTCATGCAGATTCTGCGGCAAGAAGCACGACGGCGCGGGATTATCGTGATCACGCATACTTTCGATTTTGTCACGGCCGCCGATCACATCATTAAAGTGGGTGAGCAGCATGACTAAGCTTAAACAAGTTTGGCAACTGGTCGGGACGCGGATCGCGCCGCTTTTATGGTTGATTGCCTTGATCTGCGCCGGCTTCGAGTTTGCGTTAGCGCGCATCATTCAAAATGTGACCCAACAAAGTATGTTAACGATCAGCTTATTTGTCGTTGCGCTTGGTGCGGCACTGATGATAGGGCTCGGACGCTGGTTGATTGGGCGGTGGCAGACACAAGCACAGTATCGACTGGTCCAGCGACTTCAAACGCAACAAATGGCCGCACTCATGACTGGCCCGGTTGCAACGGATGATCAAACCGGTAGTGAACGACTTAATGGTCTGACAACCGAAGCGTCCTTGGCCGCCCCATTGTTTATTCAGTCGGTAACGGCACTTGCTGTTGGGATCTTTTCGTTCCTTGCCGCTAGCTTATTCGGTTGGTTGAGTTCATGGCTGTTGATGGTCGTGATCGTAGGATTGTGCCTGACTGCGTTATTGATCCCACGCTTCATGGCTGGTCGCTTAACTCAGGCACAGGACACCCAACAAGTCGAAAATGGCCGCATGCAATCAGCTTTATTGGAAGTACTTGCAGGACGAACACTATTAAGAGACTATCAAAGTGAACAGTTTGGTTTACAACTTTTTCGGAAGACTTACCAGACTTTTGCAGATTCCCAGTATCACATGGGCATTCAGCAAACCGGAACCATTGTGCTGGGTTTTGCACTGGGGTTATTCGTTGACATTGCCATTTTAGGTGTTGAATTGCTGTTTGTCGGTTTCAAAATGATCACGGTCGGTCAATTTGCGGCGTTTGCCATGTTAACGCCGAGCTTTACGTGGTTGTTCTACAGCATGCCAGGCCAGTATGCCCAACTTTCACGGCAGTTGGTCGCAGCCAAACGCTTGCTCGCATTGGTGACATCGCCGGAACAAAAACATTCAGACCTAACCCAAAAAGCATCCCGACAGTTCCCAACCTCCGCCGCCTCCTGTTCTGGAGAGCAACTGGTTTTACAGGATCTAAGATACACCTATCCATCCGCGCACCAGCCAGTATTACAGCGACTTGATTTAACGATTGATGTTGCGGCCCATGAAAAGATTTTGGTCACGGGCCCAAGCGGCGGCGGGAAGTCGACGTTGATTCAGATCATTTTAGGCTTGCTGATTCCACAGGTCGGTACGATTCAAGGAAAACCGGCAGACACAGGTTCTGAGCAGCTAGCCGACAAGATTGGTTTTGTTCCGCAAGTCGTGGCGCTGTTTGATGATACTTTGTTGCAAAATATCACGCTCGGTCGCCCGGTTACCCAGGAAGCAATTGAAACTGTGCTTGCCCAAACCGATTTTCAGGCATTCGTTGACCGTCTGCCGCAAGGACTCGCCACGCAGCTGCACGGCCAGACGAAAGCCAATGTGTCGGCAGGCGAATTGCAAAAAATCGGACTAGCGCGAGCGCTTGTCGCAAAACGGGCGATGTTATTGCTAGACGAACCGTTTGCCAACTTAGATGCCGCGTCGGCAAAAGCACTGAGTCAACGCTTAAAATCATTGCCAATTGCCATGATGGCTATTTCCCATCGACTGGATATCACGCGGTTTTGGGATCGGGCCTTGCGCCTAGAAAATGGCCGCTTAAACGAAGAAAGTCTCGCTAAGCCAAAATAGTTGGCAACCGCTACCATCTCACGTATAGTAAAAGCGTATTGACGCGATTCCCTGCGCAAAGACTTGGGTGTTGGTTTCGGGCGCTGTGGCTGGATGAACAGTCATCGAACTTGAAGCGTTGACACCAATTTCTGAGCGTAGCGAATTGCTTATCAGAAAGGGGGAATAAGATGTTTAACTGGTTGATTTTAGGGCACATTATCTTTGGCCTGATCTCATTTGTTGGATCGCTCTTGTTAGCGTGGGGGTTCCGCGCTTCGTTTGCCAGCTTGACACCGATTCAAAAATGGGGGATTGGCCTTTCGATTGGCGGCCTTTTTGCAACGATGGCATTTGCCATGTTGTCGGCAGCTAACGGGGTATCGGCGTTGCTGTTTATCGGCGCCGGCGCTGCACTTCTGTGGGTATTGATGCACCACCGCGCAGAAGCGTAACGTACGTGTCTGTTTGAACTGAAAACAGCCGATTGGGAATGTGAGTCGTCCCGGTCGGCTATTTTTGTGATCGCAAAATTCAAAATAGTTTCAAAATGAAGTTTGTGAGGACAGCATACGGTTCTCTGCTTGGCAGAAGGACATACATTGCGGGTGCGAGTTGGTAAGCTTTAGAGAAAACCAAGCAGTAGTAAATTGCAAACAAAACCATTTCAAATGAACCTATCGTGCGATTTTGCCATTCTCTCGTAAGAAGACCGCTTAGCATGGCCGGTTCCGGCGCAATCGCCATCTGATCACAATGACAGTCAACAAAAATTAAAATTCTGTGAGTAAGCTAAAACCCCGTAGCCACGCGGCATCACGCCATGAAATCACCAAGTGCCAATCAGGTTTTAAGAAATTACCCGTTGACGAATAATATTTTTAAAAGTATGCTAATGCTAATTTCTTCGAGAGGAGTCAACGTGATGACCCAGTTCAACCAAGTCATGTCCATGTCCATGTGCTGCTGCTATGAACAACATAGCGGTTCTATTTACATGGCTGGATATTGGCTTGGGTGACGGACAAACGTGACTTGAACGAAGGACAAAACTGGCGGTGTATCTAGAATCCTAGATGCACCGCCAGTTTTTATTTTACTTTAGGAGATGGCATGTATGAAGAAGTCCCATTGGCTCGCAGCTCTTATTACCGGCGTCGCGCTGGCAACGCTACTTGTCGGTTGCGGCAGTAAAGGTTCTGCATCATCAAGCAGCTCGCAGACGTTGAATTTGACCGAAGAGCTTGATCCGACGACGTTAGATGTGAATGATATGCGCAATACTAACGAGAACGATATTCTTTCAGAAGTTCAGGAAGGCTTGACTACGATTGAATCGAAAAACGGCAAAGATAAAGTCGTTTTAACCGGTGCCAAATCCTACACTAAGTCAGCAGATGGCTTAACGTATACCTTCAAGTTACGCGATGCCAAATGGTCAGATGGCAAGAAAGTCACTGCCCAGCAATACGTGGATTCCTTTCGCCGGTTATTGAAAAAGGAGAACGCCTTTTCCCAGGCTACCGGTGCATACTTTATCAAGGGTGCCGAAGCCTACAACACTGGCAAAGGTAGCGCCGAAGACTTGGGTGTAAAAGCCTTGAATGCCAAAACACTTCAGGTTCAGCTTGCTTATGCCCATCCGTCTCTTTTGTCAGATTTTGCATCGGTTATTTATTACCCAGTCCGCCTCGACAAAATTAATAAAGTCGGCAACAAGAAGTGGAAGACTGATGTGAAGGATCAGGTCTTTAACGGTCCGTTCAAGCTAACATCTTGGAAAAAGAATGACAAGATCACGCTGAAGAAGAACAACACTTATTGGAATGCCAAAAAGGTGGAGCTGCAAACCGTCACCTACACCACGACAAACAAGCCGTCGACAGTGCTTTCGTTAATGCAAAGTGGCCAGTTGGACGCCTTGTCTGCTTCCGGTAAACAGATCAGTGACTTCAACAAATTGGCTAAAAGTAACAAACTGGTCTCGCGAAAACAAGATGGTTCTGGGACGACCGTTTTAATCATGAATCAACACAATGGCGGGACGCAGGGACTTTTCAAGAATACGAAGGTGCGTGAAGCAGTCTCACTTTCTATTAATCGCCAAAGTTACAACAAGGCGGTCAATGACGGCAAAGACCAGCCAACTTATACCATGGTGCCGCAGTCGGTGAACGTTGGATCAACAAACTACGGCGAGTACGTCGGTAATCCACTGAAAGATTTACAGGCACAGTACAACACCAAGGCTAAGCGTCAGGCCCTGTTGAAAGAGGGCTTGAAGGAACTGGGTAAGTCAACGGATCTCAGTAAGCTGAACTTTGTTTACCTGACTGTCGATGATGATGACACCGGTACTTGGCTGAAACAAGAGCTTGATCAACAGTTAGGCGTCAAAGTCACGATCAAAACTGCCCCCGATGTACCTAGCTTTGTGAAGTCCAGAAATGATAATCAGTATGATTTGCTTGACAATGGCTGGTCAGGAAGCGCCGATCCGAATTCGTATTTGAGCCTGTGGGATTCAAATAACGGCTTCCAGCAATTCTTCGGCGGGTATAACAGCAAGACGTTTGACGATCTCGACGCCAAGTTAAATGCCAATTTAAGTACGAAAGAACGGCTGGCCCTTTATAAGCAACTGGAGACACAACTGGTTGCCAAGGATTTCGGTGTCGTGCCGTTAACCAATTCGGAATCACGTATTTATATCAACAAGTCAGTTAAAAACCTTCAATCAACCGTCTTTGGCGCCACGTTCAACTACACTTATGCGTCAAAAGAATAGCTAGCTAGTCACATTGGCCATAAACACGGCCAATGTACATAAGGTCAATAGGAGATGGCAAAATGACTCATTTTGATTCAAGGAGAAGGTGGTTGCGGCCATGATTAAGTTGATCATTCGACGTTTCGTGGAATTGCTGATTTCAACCTTTCTTATTGCCACGGCAACTTTTTTCCTGATTTCGGCAGTGCCTGGTGATGCTCTGAGTGCCCAAACCGATAAATTACCGGCAGCGACCCGCGCGCAGGTTTACAAGAACACGGGTCTCAATAAGCCGGTGATGGAACGATATGTCATCACCATGAACAACATGTTGCATGGGCAGTTTGGCGAGTCGATTGCCGATCCGTCTGTGACCATGTCGAACTTGATCCGCGATCGTCTGCCGGCATCGGCGCGTCTAGGTATCCAGCAAATGTTGCTAGGCATTCCGCTGGGGCTACTGCTGGGGATTCTGGCGGCTGTGTATAAAAACACCTGGATTGATCGGGTGGTGACAATTCTGGCACTGTTTTTGATGTCGTTTCCGAGTCTGGTGCTGGGACTGTTACTGCAAAGTTATTTTGGCGGCAAACTCGGCTGGTTCCCGATTATCGGGTGGCCCAGTGGCGATCAATTGTGGTGGGGTGGCTGGATTTACACCATTTTGCCGACGATTGCCGGCGGGGTCGGCTACATTGCCGGTTATGCGCGGTTGCTGAAAAATTCAATGGTGGATGTGGCCTCGAGCGAGTATGTCATGACGGCGCGCGCCAAGGGATTATCGGAACCGCAAATCGTGTTACACCATATTGTGCGAAATGCGTTCATTCCGATTATTACCTCGTTGCCAGTGACGTTGGCTTTTGGCATCACCGGATCGATTTTCATTGAAAGCATTTTTGTGATTCCCGGCATCGGGCAGTATTTTGTGACGGCGCTGACGAATCGCGATGTGCCGATTATTATGGGCGAAACGGTGTTGCTGGCGATCTTGTACATTGTCACGATGTTTATCACGGATCTGCTGTATACCGTGGTTGATCCGCGGATTAAGTTATATGACAACTGAAGGGAGTCAGGCGAATGGCTGTGAGTGATACGGATTTTCATTTTGTTCAAGGACCCGATCATGCTGGTATACCAACGCCACTGACAGAACAACCCGCAGTATCAGTGGATGAGACGAATGCACCCAAAAGCATCAGTTTCTGGGCATCGGCGCGGCAAAAATTGCTAAAAGACCACTTGGCAGTCGCGTGGGGTATTATTTTGATTCTCATTGTGCTAGTGGCCTTAATCGGGCCGCAACTGCAGCACTATGATCCCAATTTGATTCGAGTCAATGCGCGAAATGTCGGGCCGAGTACGGCTCATTGGTTTGGCACTGATCGCTTGGGGCGGGATTTGTTTACGCGCACCTGCATCGGTATTCAGGTTTCGCTCTTGGTGGCGATTCTCAGTACCGTTCTGGCAATTGGCTTCGGCACGATTTATGGCATGGTCATGGCGTTTTTTGGTGGCTGGGTCGATGAAATCATGATGCGGATTATTGAAGTATTTAATTCGCTGCCGGGGCTGTTAATCACCATGCTGATCATGGTTGTTTTAGGCAATGGTATGTGGACGATGTTGTTTGCACTTGCGCTCACCAGTTGGTCAGATGCGGCGCGGCAGGCGCGGGGACTGGTGATGCAATTGCGGCAACTTGATTATGTGACGGCTGCCGTGATGCTGGATACGCCGGTGTGGCGGATTATGACCCGACATCTGGTGCCGAATATGATGAGTATTCTGATTCTGGATATTGGCCAAAGCATCCCCGGCAACATCTTTGGTGAAGCCAGCCTTAGTTTTCTGGGACTGGGGATTCAGGCTCCGAACACGAGCCTTGGCATCCTGATTGCCAGTGGTCAGGATCAGATGCTTCAACATCCACTGCAACTTTACATTCCGATTCTGGTTTTAGTCGCGATCGTCTTTGCGTTTAATATCGTAGGTGACGGCTTGCGCGATGCCCTTGATCCGAAATTCCAAGGTTAAATCAGCCGACTGCCAGCAGCGAGAAGCTTGTTTGCAGGCTTCACCCAAAAGCCGCTGCATTGGTAGTCAGCACAACCTCTTTAAGGAAGTGTCAAAATGATCCAAAAACATCCTTGGCAGGTCGGCGCCGCGCTTTTCGTTGGCTTGCTGGTGGTCACCACAGGCTTGTCGTTAACGCGCGAAGGCCTGACCCTGGCCATATTGTGGGGGCTACACCAGACGTTTTGGCTGCTGGTGGGTTTGGCGATACTTGCCGTGGGGATTAAATTGCTGCTGCACACCCGCCGCCCACATGCTAACTTAACCAGCAAGATGCTCGGGGCGTTGCCTGGCAACTTGCAATTAGGCATTTGGGTCGCCGTGAATCTGATTGGCGGCACCGTGATTGATTTGTTTTTGTATTAAAAAATGAATTTTGAAAGGAGCGCAGCATGACTGATATTGTTTCAATTAAAAACTTAACCGTCACGTTTCATGAAGCCAACGAAAATGTCTATGCCGTCAATGGGGTGGATTTAACACTGCATCAAGGCGAGACGCTCGCTTTGGTTGGCGAGTCCGGTTCGGGTAAATCAGTGACCACGCATGCGCTACTGGGTTTACTTGGCAAAGATGCAGAGGTCAAGGCTGATGCCATGCAATATGGCGAAACCGATCTGCTGCACGCCAGTAGGAAAACTTATACGCGATTGCGCGGACAGGAGCTTGGATTGATTTTTCAGGATTCGCTAAGCGGGCTGAATCCAACTATGCGCATCGGCCGGCAGATTGGCGAAGGGGTTAAGGCGCACCGCCACCTGCACGGGGCCGCTTTAAAGCAGGCGGTCAACGCGGCGATTCAAGATGTCGGCTTGTCTGATCCGGCCTTGATAGCGCGCAAGTACCCGCATGAGCTATCTGGCGGTCAGCGGCAACGTGCCATGATTGCCATGGCGATGATCATGCAGCCCAAGGTTCTGATTGCCGATGAACCAACCACTGCTTTGGACGTGACCCTGCAGGCGCAAGTGCTGGACTTGATCAAGCGCCAGAAGGCCAAGCGCGATTTAAGCGTGATCTTCATCACCCACGATCTGGGGGTGGTTGCGAATATTGCCGACCGCGTGGCCATTATGTACGCCGGTAAAATTGTCGAAACTGGCACGGCAAATGAAATCTTTTATAATCCGCAGCACCCGTATACTTGGGGCTTGCTGGATGCGGTGCCGAGTTCGGATGATCAGCGTAAAGAGCTATTTACCTTGCCGGGAACACCGCCGGATTTACGGAAGCCGATCAAAGGCGATCCGTTTGCACCCCGCAACCCCTATGCGCTGGCTATTGATTTCAAGGAAATGCCGCCGCTGTTTCAGGTATCACCTACCCACTTCGTTCGTTCTTGGCTGCTTGATCCGCGTACCCCGAGTTACCAGCCGCCGGTTACGATTCAAAAGCGGTGGGCGCGGTTTGCCGAACTCACCAAGGAGCCTTCATTGGCGGTCGTGGTGAATCAGGCCTAATTCGAAGCCTTTTACAAATGGAGATGGTTATTTTTGACAGAACCGTTATTTGCCATTCAAGATCTAAGCGTCAACTTCCGGAAAGATCAGCGGCTCATCAAAGCAGTGAATCACATTAATTTTACAATTGCTTCTGGCACCACCGTTGGCTTGGTGGGCGAGTCAGGTTCGGGAAAAACGACCACTGGCCGTGCGATTGCCGGCATCGGACCGATTTCAGGCGGGGATGTACTGTTTTCAGGTGAGTCGATTCAACATTTTTCGCATGCTGAACGTAAGCAATTTCGGCGGCAAGTCCAGATGGTGTTTCAAGATCCATTTGCATCGTTGAATCCGCGCCAAAAAGTGGCCGATATTATTGCGGAAGGCATTGATAATTTTCACTTGGCGTCATCGCCACAGGAGCGACTTGATCGGGTTTTGCAGTTGCTGGAGCAAGTTGGCTTGCCGCCGGATGCGATTAATCGGTTTCCGCATGAATTTTCCGGTGGTCAGCGGCAGCGTATCGGCATTGCCCGGGCATTGGCGGTTGAACCAAAATTTCTGGTATTGGATGAACCCATTTCTGCCTTGGATGTGTCAATCCAAGCGCAAATTGTGAACCTGTTGCGGCAGATTCAGCAAGCCCAGCATCTGACGTATCTTTTCATTGCCCATGACCTGTCCATGGTGCACTACATCAGCGACCAGATCGTCGTTATGTATCAAGGGCAAATTGTGGAAACCGGTGCTACCGAAGCCGTTTACCGTCATCCGTTGCATCCGTATACGCAGACGCTACTCGCTTCGGTGCCACAAGCAGATCCGCTGTTTGAGCAGCAAAAGCCACGTGTTCATTTTGACCGCACACCGATTCCGGCTGGTGCGGCCTTAACCGAGGCGGCACCAGACCACTGGGTGTTGGCGCCTTAGGCTTAAGATCTTTTACGGGTTATCACAAAAATGGACTTCCAAGTGACAGCTGATGCCGCTTGAAAGTCCATTTTTATTATGTGAATACTCATAAAAGCTTTTAGCGCAGAACGATGGCATATGCCAATACCCGACCTACTTAGTCTCAACCCATTTTTCCAGCAAGTAGACGTTAAGGCTGGAAATGAGGGCGAAGATCACTAGGAAAACGCCGAGAATGGCGGTTATGTTGTAGTTACTAAAGGGCATTAAGAATAGTTGCCATAACTGGTTGAACAGATAGGAGGCCGTGATGATCACGACTAGATAAATGGCCCATTGCGCGAGACGAATTTGAGTTTCAGGTAAGAAGGCCATGATGGTAACGGAGAGCAGGTGGACCAGACTGACGAATGTCCAGATAAATAGGCAGGTTAAGCCAAGAATGATGATTCCTTCAGCAGCGTCCATCCAGACAGACATCTCTGGCCAATGAATGCCATAAGTCGTTAGCTGCAAGATAGTAAATACCAAGCTCTGCGCCAGACAGTAAATGACAAAGTTAGAAATAGTGCTGAATAAATTGGCCATGTAGAGTTTTAGGTTGGTAATCGGCACGGAGCGGTAATAATTGTCGACCCAGGTATGTTCCTGCCTGATGGCGAGTCGAATAAATAAGTAAAGTCCGCCAATAATTAAGTATGGTTGAAACGCATAGTAGAAAAGTTCAATGGAGAAGCGGGCACTACCGCCAAAATACATTAAAATCGCCGTGATGATGGTTGCAACGATCGTGACGACAAATGTGTTGACCACGGTTTGAATGCGCTGCCGAATTAAGACTTTTGTCATCGTCCAAGTATTAGTCATTTGTGGTGCTCCCTTCATAGAGGCTTTCATAATAAGCTTCGACACTCATACCGGTTTCTTCGCGGAGTTGTTCCGTATTCCGGTGCGCGACAACATGTTTGTCTTTTAGCACAACAATTTCGTCGAGAATGTTCACGACATCGTTGACATGGTGATCCGAGATCATGACCGTGGCCGCAGCAGGCTTCCAGGCGATCATGTTGCTGATAAGGCGTTTGCGCGTCATGCTGTCAATGCCTTCAAATGGTTCATCGAGTAAATAGAGTTGCGTTTGACGTGACAAGGTGAGCGCGGTCGCAAATTTTTTCCGATTACCTTTGGAGAGCGCACTTAATTTTTGGTGACAGTCCAATTCGTACTTATCGGTGAAGTTTTCAAACGCCTTTTCTGAAAAGTCGAGATACATGATGGCGTAATCGGTGGCGATTTGGTGCAACGTGCGGTGGGCGTTGACGCCTTTAAGCGATTCGCTAAAGCTGCTGAGTTGCTTGCGGTCGACAATGCTTTCCGAGGCGCCGATTTGAATGGTACCGGTAAAATTGGTCGCCACCCCGTTTAAAAGCCGCATCAATGTGGTTTTGCCAGCACCGTTTGCGCCCAGTAACCCGATGAAATGACCTTGCTGGACCTCAAGATTGAGATCATCCAGAATGAGTTGGCGATTGCGTTTATAGGTTAGGTGTTCTGCGGAAATCTTATTCGTGGTCATGGTGAGCCTCCTGTTCATCAACATATTGGGCAAAAGCGTCTTTCATTTCCGCGGCGCTAAGATTCAGGTCAGCCAGTTGGCGATACAAGGTGCCGAGTTCGGTGGCGATGACGCGATTTTTCAACTCAATCAAGACCTTAATGTCGTCGGTCACAAAATTACCGCGGCCGCGGCGGGTGACGAGCACGCCTTCTTGAATCAGTTCACTTAATGCGCGTTGAACCGTGTTGACATTCACTGTTAGCTCGGCAGCCAGTTGCCGAACAGCCGGCAATTGCGCACCGGACTTAAGCCGATCCGTGATAATGGCTTGGTATAGGTACTGCTTGATTTGCAGGTAGATCGGAACTTTATCGTCAAATTCCACGGTGTGTCTCCTTATTAGTGTATTAGTTATCTAACACAGTGTATCAATAATCCTCGTGTTTGCCAAGTATCACTGGCCAGTATTTTAACGGCGAGAGTGGCTTCTAAGTTCCAAAATCGCCGCTGCGTGGTACAATGCAAGGCAAGAACCAGCATGAGAAAGTGAGGCGAAGGATGACGAAAAAATGGGGCAAAGTGATGCTCATCATCGGCATCTTTCTGGTTGTGAGTGGCGGCGCGTGGTGGTGGGTGAACCGCGGCGAGGCACCTTCGACCAAACGCGTTGCCGGGACATATCAAACACCGACATTGTTTGTTCACGGTTTTGGTGGCGGTTATGGCTCGGAAAAAGATATGATCAACGACCTTAGCAAGCATCCCGGTTATCGTCAGGTTTTGCGTTATACCGTGACGAATACGGGCCAGCTAAGTGTGAGCGGTTCGTGGTCGCCGAGCGTTCGTCATCCGCTGATTGCCGTTGTGTTCAGCAGCGGGCGGCCAGATGCGGCCACGCTGACCAAGATTCTTAAGCAGTTGAAAAAACGTTACGGCATTCAAGACTTTAATGCTGTTGGCCATTCTGCCGGTTCCGCGGCTTGGGCTGATTGGGCAGTCACCAAAGACAAAAAAGGCGAACCAACGTTGCAACGGCTCATCACCATTGCCGGCCCATTCAATGGTTTTCCCGGGATGCCGGGGATGAACAGCGGACAAGACATCAAGTTGGCGAGCGATGGCCGCCCCAGCGTGATGTCAGATCGCTACAAGCCGATGTATGAAAATCGGCGCAATTTTCCCAAGACAGCGGCGGTTTTGAATCTATTTGGCAATCTGGGCAAAGGATCCGATGGCCGCGTCCCTGTCAATTCCGCCCGCTCATTGCGGTATATTGTGGCAGGCCGAGCCAAAAGCTACACCGAGCGTGAAATTACCAACAGCAAGGCACAGCACAGCAAGTTGCATGAGCACAACCCGTTGGTCAACCGGTATCTGTATGAGTTTTTGAGCACGGGTAAGATTACTGATCAATAAGCGATTCAGGTCGGTATTTGTTGAGAAGGAATTGGTGGTACATGAAGATAATTGAAGTCAAAGACAGGCAACCTGTGTTAATTCAGCAACTTTTAGCGGTATGGAGACAATCCGTCAGGGCGACACACTCATTCTTATCTGATGATGAAATGAAGCGCATTGAGGAATATGTTCCTCAGGCATTGCGTCAGGTTGCGCATCTCATCATCGCAGAAGAAGATGGCGTTCCAGTAGCATTTATGGGTACAGAGAATGAAATGCTCGAAATGTTATTTGTGACGCCTGCAAAAAGAGGAGAAGGTCTTGGGAAGCGGCTCGTACAATTCGGAATAGAAAACGATGGCATCAAGAGATTGGCGGTCAACGAGCAGAATCCCCAAGCAAAAGGATTTTATGAACATCTTGGTTTCGAAGTTTATAATCGAACGGATTTTGACGAACAAGGTAACCCATATCCACTTTTATATATGCAGTTGGATTAGCGTCGTCTTTCGACTTTTTAAAGCTGGGCTGACCGATATTGTTTTTGAATGGTCCGGTTCATTAATTCGTAAAACGTAGAAAAGCATCGTCCGCAATCTTGTGTGGACGATGCTTTTTAGGTAGTACATGAATTGAATGCTAAAACATTTAAACAAGAGCAGTTAATCTGCATACTGCTTAAGCAACTCGTCAAATTCAGGAGTATCTTTCAAAAATGCCAAGTCTGGGTCAAGCACAACGTTCTGAACGAATTGCTTGCGTGCCACAGCTGGCGATTCCTGCGGTTTTGGTTGAGGCAGATGTTGAAAAACCTTTGGGAATGGCTGATCTAAATTATCAGCGTATTGCCGGATAACTGCCACTGCCCGTTTGGCATCCTTGGTCACCTTGGCGAGTTGCAGTTCGGTGTCAATAAGGAATGGATTGTTCATAGGGAGCGCTTGGCCCAATGCTTGAGCGAGCTTCACATATTCCTCAGCGGTTGCCAGCTGATGGTCAGCAATGGCCACTTGAGTTAGCAAGTCGAGTACTTGTCCTAGAGCACCATAATCGCTACCCAATAGTTTCTCGCCTTCAACATAGGCCTCAGCCATCTGACCACGTTTTAATTGCAATTTAGGTTTTAACGCCCAGGCAGTTACCGTTTCGGTAGGTAACGCAGCAAGTTGTTTTTCAGCCGCGTCGAATTGCTCTTCACTGAGATAAAAATTGAAAAGACCCAGTGCAGCAAGTTGTGCCTGTTGCAAATCGGAGCTTTGCTCAGCCGCCTTGTACAACTTAATAATCCGTTGTTGTACGGGAGGCCAGTCGTCTTTGGGAATCTGGGGCTTCAGCATGTCAAGAAAAGGTGCCGCCATCATCTGTAATTGTGAAACTGATGGATAGTCGCGCAACTCTTGATCAATCAGCGCAACGGCGGCTTGCCAACCATCTTTTTATGCTGTCATGGTTAGCTTGGCGTTAAAGTCTTGGAGAGCCGCTGGATCTAAGTCAGAAGAAAAGTCCAGCAACGTGTTGATATCCGTGCCGAGGTTACGCGCCAACACAGGTAACAAGGTAATGTCAGGATAAGATGTGCCTTTTTCCCATTTACTGACAGCAGGCGCGGAGACACCTACTTTTTGCGCGAGTTCTTCTTGCGTTAACCCGGCGGCTAGCCGCTTATTACGGATTATTTGGCTCAGTTGCATGATGTTCACCCCTCATTTTTTAATGATCTTTAGTTTCATTATGCAGAGAGGCGTATGCAAAAACAATGGAGACGCTTTCAAGTTCGTGGCAAATTTTTTAACTGCTGGTTAAGTTGCCGCAATGTGGTTACCACACCTGATTGACAGCCATCACGATCAGTAAAACACCGAGAACCGGGCGCAAGATGGCGGTGAGTAACCGAGGATCGAAACGGTTGAGGATGCGTGGAGTAATGGCGGCGCCTACCAGCGATCCGAGCATTAGCAAGCCGCCCACCGTCCAGGCAATTGTGCCTTGGGTCGCGTGCAGAAGGCAGCCAATGATAGACAATGCAACCAACGCATAAGAGGAGGTGGCGGCTGCGTGGGGCATATCCAACCCCATTAACATCAACCCGGCCATGATCGGTCCGCCGCCGCTTAAGCCGGCAATGCCCACCATTAGGCCGCTAATGATGCCTAGCACATAGGCAAACCAAGTGGGCTGGCCGGTCTTTTTGGCGTGACGAGTAAACGATTGCCGCAGCATCTGCACGCCGAGCACGACAAAAATAATGGCGATGGCCCATGAATAAATCAGTTCAGGAATGTAAGGCGCTGCCAAACTGCCGACAATTGTGGCGGGAACAGCGGTGAGCAGAATCCGATTGCCGGCGTGAAACCGCATATTGCCAGTGCGATAGTGACTATAACAGCCTACCGCCAGTGCCGGAATGGCGGTAAAAAGCGAAGTCGCGGCCGCCGTACTCGGCGACAAATGCGCGACACCGGTCATAATACCAAGGTAGAAAGCGCCACCGCCGCCACCCATTGTCATAATAAAAGCCCCGACCAAAAAGCCGAGGAGAATCAAAACGATTGTCATGAAATTTCCTCCAAGTGGGATGCCCGGTGATTGCCGGATATCCGCACAGCATGTTTCGCTAAACACGCTTGATAAAATAATTTTTATTAATTGATTCCATATTAGCGCACTTTTGCGCTGACTTTCAGAAAAAGTGCTAGCCAAAATTCTGGTTTTCACGGAATTATTTAAATTTCAATATTGTTACTGAAAATGGCCCGGCTTATCATGGAAGATAAAGGGAGGCCGACCATGGCAAAAACAACCATCGAGCAAAAGGAAAAGAACACGCGTCATGCCTTATTTGTGATCACCATTGTGGCGCTTATGTCTTTTTTCGGGGTTTTAACGGAAACATCCATGAATGTCACGTTTCCGACGTTAATGCATGATTTTCATGTTTCTTTGACAACTGTGCAGTGGGTGACATCAGGCTATCTTTTGGCGGCGGCACTCGTGATGCTTAGCTCTGCTTACATGAAACGCCGCTTTACCAATCGCCAGCTTTTCATTACGGCGGCGCTGCTTTTCATCATCGGCGACTTGATGTGTGCCTTAGCGCCGGTGTTCTGGGTGTTATTGCTTGGACGCTTAGTTCAGGCGGGGTGTGTCGGCTTGTGCGGGCCATTGATGGTGAACATTATTTTGGACACGGTGCCCACCAGCAAATTGGGTACATATATGGGCATCGCAAACCTCATCATTCTGATCGGACCAGCCTTGGGACCGACTTTTGGCGGAGCCATTGCCAACTTTTTTGATTGGCGGATGATTTTTTGGAGCACCTTGCCGTTTGCGACTTTGCTGCTCGTATTGGGGCAAGGGCGTATTAAGCAATATACGCCGACTTCTGCCTTTGCGTTTGATTGGCTGCGGTTTGCGGCGCTGGGGGTTGCTTTGATTAGTTTGACAGTCGCTTTAAACGGCATTAGTGAACATACTTGGCTTATTGCGGGTGTGGCCGGTGCCATCGTGCTCGTGGCGATGGTTGTCTTTTTATGGTTATCCAAGCATCATGCCAAAGCGCTGTTTAAGCTGGATGTTTTTCATGACGGTGGCTTTTTGTACAGCTTTTTGCCGTATATTTTGATGCAGTTTTCCAATGTGGGGATTAATTTTCTGCTGCCAAATTACGTGCAAACCGTGGATGGCGCCAGTGCGTTTGTCGGCGGGCTGATTTTACTGCCGGGCAGTGTGTTTAATGGTCTGGGACAGCCGGTGTATGGCTGGATGCTGGATCATTTTGGCGGGCGGCTGCCGCTTTTGCTGGGCAACAGTCTGTTTACGGTTGGGATGCTGGGCTTTACGATTTGGGGTCGCCATATCGGTGTGTTAGGCGTGACGATCCTGTATCTGATCTTCGCCATTGGACGGTCGATGGCATTCGGCAACAGTACGGCTTACGGCTTGAAGGTCATGGCCCACCAGTATCAAAGTGACGCCAACGCTTTATACAGCACCGGCCAACAAGTCACCGGGTCGATCGGCACCACCGTCTTGGCTGGAATGATGACCGCGGTCACGGTGCCCGGTCTGACCCACGCCCAGAACGTCGGCATTGGCAGTCAATTAGCTTTTGCACTATTACTCTTGATCGGCTTGGTCAACTTCGGCTTTTACGCGCGTTTGTTTAAACTGACGAAAGCAAAAGTTTGATGACAGGTTAAAAAGACTCAGACAGTTTAAGGCTAGGTCATAATTCATAACTACTATAAGAAGGTGAACGCACTCTTCGCTATGCGAGGTATCAAGGGATTATCGCATCGAGAGTATGTTCACCGTTTGTTCCCAAGGTAATTTGATTAAGTTGTTTAAGATGTTAGTGCCAAAGCGGAGCAATCGTAGGCTAGATGGGGCTCAGCCGTGCAAACAACACAGCGACCGGTCTTGTCGCTGATGTTGTTAGGCGACTTTGAGACAGCGGTTTTCTGGCTCAAAGCGCCGTCACAGCGTTCCAGCCCCAGCTAGCCGGAGATTGCGGAGTTTGGCACGGCTTGGAAATTATTGCCTAAGCTCTTTTGATCATTTGAAATTCATTAAACCGCCAATTAGTCTGGCAAAAAGCCGTGTTCGACGATCTTCAACTGGCGGTTCATTTGATCAACCACCGCCTGCAGGTCTTCAAAATTGCGGTACTTGCCAGTGGCGATTAGCTGTGTTGTGACCGCGGTTTGTTGGGCAATAAGCGCAGAAACCACACTGAAAATGTCATCAACGGAAATCCCTTGTCGGCGGGGTAATTGTTCGATTTTTTCACGAAAAATTCGATTGGCTTCCACGGAAATGGCTCGAGTTTCCTGTTGGATTTGCTGCTGCAAGGGTTGGGGAAAATGTGGTAAATCTGCATAAGCTTGCATCATGAGGCGGTATTCGGCAGGAAAGGCTAATTGCAGTTTCATCTCGTATTTCACTGCCGCTGACATCATAGCGGCTAAACCCGGGGCGTCTTGCCATTGGTGCGGATCCATATGGGCATAGATCCGCTGATAAGCGGTTTTAAAGGTGTCGAGGTATAAGGCTTGTTTATTGCCAAAATAATGAAAAATCAAGCCCTTTGAAACACCGGCAGTGGCGGCGATTTGATCGGTTTTGGTTTTCGCAAAGCCTAATTGTCCGAAGGCGTCAGTTGCTACTTGTAAAATTCGGGTTACTTTTTGCGGGTCGGTGACGACTTTTTTCATACGCTCAGATCCTGTCGACGATATCCGGCAACTCCAATGACGAAAAGAATCACGGCACTGACAAGCATGATGGCAAGCCACGATTGGCCTAAAGCCTTGATCGGAACATCAGCAATCCAGCCAAAAGGAGTAAAATCGCCTGCATGCTTGGGCAGTGAAAATAACCCGTGAAAGACCTGCACGATCAGCCCGGCGCCCATATAAAGCCAAAAGAGACTACTCAATCTTGGCCACAAACCGGCTAACGCAATGCCTAACGCGATAAATGCCAGGACTGCAGGCAGACCACCGATGAAGAGTCGCCCGAGATACTTTACCGGTAGCGGTTGGTCTAGGACCGCATTGCCCGTCAAAAATAAGGCGAGCAACCCGACAGAAAGCACCGAAATGCCCACGAGTAAGGCCCAGCAGTTGTAACTGGTACTGATCGTGGTCCGCGTGGGCTTTTCTGCGTGAATGATGCCAAGATAACCCAGCCGATCGTCATGCTTAAGGCGAAAGGCAATCTGAACCCCAGCGGTGACTGCTAAAGCGACAAAGATGGCCATATACATCGCCAGAAACGAAAGCACCATGGTTTGATTGGCGGCGTGAATTTGCTTGACGTCTAAGAGCTGGCGATAAATCGGGTTGGTTTTAAGAATATCGCCAACGCCGCCCAGAACACTGCCCATGACGCCGCCGAAAATAACCGCACCAATCAGCCACCCGGACAGCAGACCGCGTTCGGTACGCCAGATCAAAGCCGGCATCGATCGTAACCACGGCGCTGCGGTGGCGCGACCTTTTTCTTCCGCCAGCACACCGGCGCCGAGATCGCGACTTTGCGCAATGGCCATGGCAGCACCACAAAGCAAGATGCTGCAGGCAAGGCCCAGAAACAGCGGCGTGAGTTGATTTTTCGTATAAAAGTCGACCTTTTCAAACCAGCCGATCGGGGAAAGCCAGGTGAGTTGTTGGTGGTTAAGATCGGTGACGAGCCGAATGAGATAGGCGGCGGCTAAGACCATATAACTTAACATGCTGGCGGTGCGGGTATTGTTGGCCAGCTGGGCGAACAGCAAAGCGATACTGCCGAAAACCAGATTGGCGATCAGCATGGCAATGGCGAACAACAAATCGCCGGTCATGTCAGTCCCGTCCATGTTGACAGCGAGCAGCGAGGCGAAGTAGGCGGCCGCCATCACAAAGCTGACCAGTAGCAGCTCCCAAATGGCAGCGATGACATCCGCCGTGCGCCCGACATCGCGCGCCCGGACCATTTCCAACAAGCCGCTTTCTTCCTGTCCACGGGTGTCGCGAATCATCAGCGGCATGACCCACAAGGCTTGTAAAATGATCATAAAAACGACCATCACACCGGCAAAAATGATGGCAGCGTTGTAAGTGCTAACCTTAGGCGTTGCGCCAAACATCGCGGCCATCCCCGGTGCCTGCAGCATTTTGACAATGTCTTTTGAACCGGAAGCCCCGTTAACGAAGGCTGCTTCTAATTTCACGGCACCGCTGAGAATCATCATGATGAGAATGACTAGCCAGACAACCGAAAATTTGAGATTTTGTTTGAGGTTGGCTTTTAAAAGATAGCCAGCATGCCGATTATTCCGCCGCATGTGATTCACCCGGCTTTCCGTAATAACGCATAAACAGATCCTCTAACGTTGGCGGTGAGACCCGCAAGTCTAGGATCGAGGTGGTCGCTAAGGTCTGCATAATGCGACTCAACTCATCGCGATCGGCGGTGAAGACCGCTTTGGTGTGGTCGTCCGCTGCAAATGTCAGGTCGTGAACACCAGCAACCCGAGCTAAATCATCATTGGCTGTTGTTGTCGTGACTTCGACTTTTAGCCGCGCCAAGTGCTGCATCTGGTCTAAATTGCCGCTTTCAATCACACTGCCGTCACGGATAATCACGATGGAATCGCACATCCGCTCCACTTCTGACAAAATATGACTCGATAGCAAAACACTTTTACCTGCCTGCTTAAGTTTAAGGACTTCCTGTTGAAAAGTCTGCTCATTAAGTGGGTCAAGGCCAGAAGTCGGTTCGTCAAAAATATACAGGTCCGCATCTTGCGACAAAGCGGCAATCAGCGCGACTTTTTGCCGATTACCTTTGGAGTAGGTGCGGGCTTTTTTGGTTGGATCAAATTTGAATCGCTGCATTAAGTCATCGGTTTTCTGGTTATGGTCGCGGCCGTTTAACCTAAGCAGCAAATCGATAATTTCGCCGCCGGACAGATTCGGCCACAAATAAACATCGCCGGGAATGTAGGCAATCCGCGGATGAATAACGGCATCGTCACGCCAGGCATCGTGACCAAATACGGTGACACTGCCGGCAGTTTTCTTTAACATGCCTAAAATGATGCGAATCGTCGTCGACTTGCCCGCACCATTAGGCCCCAAAAAGCCGAGAACCTGTCCGGAACTTAATGTAAAGCTGACATTCTTTAACGCCTCAAACTTGCCAAACTTTTTTTGAACGTGATCTAATTCGATGACATTAGTTGCCATGGTAGCCTCCTATGAATGCGATCCTGTTAAAAGATGCTGGCATTCTGCTTGAAAGGTAGTACTTGCGGCTCGTGTTCCCGTCGTATTTTCCTTTTCGCCTGAAGTATAGTTGCGATTGACTGATGGGTCAATCGCAAATTGACTGATCGGTCAATGAATTTTGATAGGCGCAGTCCAAAGCGCCATGCTGAATCAATCATGAAAGGTGAAAGCTTTCAAATCATGGAGCCGACGTCTTTTAAAATCGAAGCAAAAAAGCCGACTGCCTGATCATTTCATCAAGCAGTCGGCGGGGCAGTTGGGTTATGCGGATTTTTAAAATCTGGATGCAAAAAGCAATTTTCAACTTTCCGGGAAGAAACCCTGACGCCGCATCACCTTGAATAGGTCATCACGTTTGGCTGGCGTGTGCGTGGCTGCGCTGACCGCCAGATCGGTGTAAGTTTCTTCGCGCGGGTTGCCGTGACGGGTGGCGTAGTAATCATGCACCGTACGATTATAATCGGCCATTGCATCAGTAGCCGGTTCCGGTTCGCCATAGTGATTCGTGAAGGCGACCAGTGATTCGGGCATACGTGGCTTTTCATCAGGATGCTCATCCGGGAACCCGATTGCGAGCCCTAATAACGGGAACGTGTACTTAGGCAAATGCAGCAAATCGATCAAGGCTTGCGCATCATTTTGAATACTGCCTAATGTGACGGTGCCCAAGCCGAGACTTTCAGCTGCCACAACCATGTTCTGCAGCGCCAAGGTGGCATCGGCACTTGCCTGCAAGAACTTATCCATCCGGCCGAGGCGGTCAAGGGGTTGCTGTGCCGCCTTGGTTAAGTCGGCGACGCGGTGCAAGTCGGCAATGAAAATAAACAGTTCGCCCGGTCCATTCAGGTAAGTTTGCGTACTCATCGCCGCAATTTTGGCCCGAATTTTCGGATCAAGAATATGGATGACCGAAAAAAGCTGTAAATACATGGAACTTGCGGTGTGCTGGGCAACATCCAGCAGCGTCTGAATCGTCTGATGGCTGAGGTGCTCAGGTTTAAACCGCCGAATAGAGCGGTGATGGAGCTGACGGCGAATGGTTTCGTTTTGAGTCAAAAAGGTCACTCCTTCAATCAATGCGTATGCCATCTATTTTAGCGGAATGTTGCGGTAGGGGCGCACTTTTAGTTGGAAAAGATAACTTACCGTTAAGGACTTTGTCGTGATGACAGGCTTTTTAATGATGATGCCGTCGTTCTCCCAGCCACCAAATTAATACGCCGATGCCGACTCCCGAGAGGATTATGAAGACATAAAGCAACCATTGCCACTTTCCAAAGTCGATCTTGGTCCTGAAAAAGGAACGTGTGGCTCGCAAATAGACAAGCAAACCAAGAATGAGAATAAACAAGCTGAAGTAGTAAATGGGGCGCTCAAGTTCAGTGAGGTGATGGACAAACGGCAAAATCGCTGCAATGACTAACCCTAAAATAATGACGGTGAACGAAGTATGTGCAGACAGTCGAATTTGCCAGCTGGTTTTGAGAAACAGCAAGATGCTGACCATGATGCCAAACAGTATCACGCCGAGAATAATAATTGCCGTTAGTTGAAGACGGGACGGTTTGGCAAAAGCGTGGCTACCGACATACCAAAGCCCACCCCACGCACTGACAATCGCGATGCCGGAAGCCAGCAACAAACTTCCGGCATCGAAGGTTACGTTTGGATAGGTCAGACGCGGCAGCCACAAAATAAAGATCATCATTGCTGCCAATTTTAAGTTAAACCAGATAAAATTACCGATACGCAGGGGAATCGACTTTAGTAGTTCAGTTGCCGTCTGTTTGGGGTCGTGTCCAAAATAAGTCATCGCATCCGTTCCATCATTTTGCGCGTCAATGAGGTCTTGGAGAATACCTAGCAAACTTTCTTCAAGTTGATAGTCGTCCCGGAACAAGTTTTTGCCCCGCATGTAAACCAGCAAATCTTCGTAGTAGTCGCGGTTGGCTTTTGTCAGTTGTTTACGTAATTGATTGTTCTCAGCTGCTATTTTATTGACCGCTTCCGTGCGCTTGTTCATGGCTAATCCCTCCTGGGTTGGTTCGCAATGATTTGATCAACGTGACTTTTGAGATCATGCCACTGCAAGATGAATGTTTGCCTGGCCTTTTCGCCATCTGCTGTGATCGCATAATACTTGCGACTTGGTCCGTCCGGCGATGGGCGCATATGACTTGTCAAGAGGCCCTTCTTTTCCATTGTCATTAGCAGGGGATAGATCGTCCCTTTAGGAACATTTTCGAAGCCGAAAAGATTAAGCGATTCGCTGATGGCATAGCCATATTGTTCTTTGCGCGCGAGCAAGATGAGCAGGCACCCTTGTAAAATGCCTTTTAGCATCTGGCTGTTGTCGTCTCTCGCCATCAGTATCATCCTTTCACCTAATATGTTTTGCACACTAGTAGTTTAAACCGAAACGACTAGCATGTAAAGCAAAATAGCCGACGAAGATCGCCGGCTATGATTCCATATTTTAATTTGAGAGAACGGTATTGTTCTTTGTTAATGGGACTTAAAACACCACTTTTGAAGCGGAAAATGAGCGTGACAAAATCGGAAATCGAAATTGAATTACCGGTCTCGTTCCCCTTTACCTCACGACTCACTCATCGGCGTCACAGCTTTTGTCATGTTAAACCAAACTTCGCCGGCATGAGTGGAGGCGGCTTGGCCGTCATTGTGGAAGCCCGCGTGCTCGTAGAAGGGGATAAGACGCTGGAGGCAGGTTAAGGTAATGGCGATGCGGTTTTGCTTGCGCGCGACATCGCTCATTTTGGCTAGGAGTTGGCGGCCAATGCCGTGATGTTGCAGATCAGGCGCAACTGCAAGACTCAAAATTGCAATATACGGCGCAGCTGCCGAGTTAGGCTGGATGGTAACAAATAAATCGTCGGTAATGGTTGACTGTGAAGTGGCTGGTCCAACAATATAACCCGCAATTGTTTGATCAGTCCGCGCTACAATAAACGTGTCAGGATAATGAATGATGCGGGCCGCCATGCTGGAACGACTGGCAGCCTCCTGGGGTGTGAAGCCTGCCTGTTCGATTCGCATAATGGCGTCAAGATCGGTTAAGTTCGCTGTAGAAAAATGCAGTTTCAATGTCATGCCTTCTTTGCTTTGTCAATTTGAAAAACGAGGTGGTCATCAATGGATAAGCGACTCGTCAGAATCAGTAAAACATTAAGCCTGATCTTGCGGCACCATCCGGAAAAAATCGGTGTCAAACTGGATCGCTATGGCCGCACGGATTTGGAAACGTTGATTCGGCGATTCAATGCGCATTATCAGATGCACCTTGATCGTCAGGTGCTTGATGACATTATGACACAAAGCGATAAGCAACGGTTTGCGATTGAGGGGAGCACCATCAGAGCGGTGTACGGCCATAGCGTCCCAGTCTTGCCGTTAATGCCGGCGCGGCGGCCACCCATCTGGTTATATCATGGCACGTCACATCAAGCAGCCGCTTTGATTGATGTTGAAGGGCTTAAACCAATGGACCGCGATTTTGTCCATCTTTCCGAGAATCCGAAAATGGCCTGGCAAGTTGGTGTGCGGCATGACCCTCATCCGGTTATTTATCGCGTGGCCGCGCAATCGGCAGCAGCTGCCGGTAAAACTTTTTATCCGACAGGGAGTCAGGTTTGGTTGGTGCATGCAGTTCCCCCGGCATTTTTAACCCGAACATCATCCCCAACATCGTGACGAACGCCCGCTTTTGGCCGGAAACGTTCGTTTTTTTATGTTAGTATTAGGCATACTTAAAAAAGGAGGTTCTATCATGAAGGCTGATGCACCTGATGATTTACGGTTAAATCCGAAACAGTTCGCCAATCTTGTTGTGGGGTCACACCAAGTACCGGACGACAAAGATCCGGAAGCCATTGTCAAACGAAAACTGACGCTTTATCTCACTGCTTATTACTTAGCAGAGCGGTTTAATGAGTTGCAGCAAGAAACATTAGATCACGCTCCGTCACGGGAAAACTTTCACCAACTGTTGAAAAAGTTGGAAGATGAGCGCTTTCAGGATTGGTAGACTAACACAGAAAAACGTCTCTGTATTAGTCTATTGTGAAATAAGTATCAATTGAAAAACGTTCTTTTTCAATCGTTACAATCGTATCATTTAAAAATGCCTCCGTTGACTTAAAACCGAATTTTAAGCAAATGAAGGCGTTTTCTTTTTCTTGAAAATTTTAGTTTTCCCTTAACCGTACAATTGTTCTTTTGGTGTTCTAAAGAAGCGAAATCGGCCTTTTCGTGACAGAAATCACGTATCATGTGGATAGCGACAAAAACTTATGAAAAGAGGTTGGGACTATGTTACTCACCGTCATTGCTTACGCCATGATTATTGTTTTCATGTACGTCATCATGACCAAGAAGCTCTCACCATTCACTTCTTTAGTGATGATCCCGCTGCTGTTTGCAATTATTGCAATGGTGGCAGGCGTGGCGAAGAAAGGGACGATCGGCGATTTTGTGTTGAAGGGTCTGACAACGACCGCTAACACAGGGATCATGCTCTTATTCGCTATTCTGTATTTTTCCATTATGCTCGACGCCGGTCTGTTCGATCCGATTACAGCCCGGATGATCAAGATCGCGAAAGGCGACCCGATGAAAGTGCTTATGGCAACCGCGATTGTTGCGATGGCAGTTTCACTTAACGGGGATGGCACTACAACGACCTTGATCTGCTGCTCGGCATTTATTCCGATTTATAAGAAACTCAACATGAATATGATGAACCTCGGTGTTTTGATTATTTTGCAAAATACGATCATGAACCTGCTGCCTTGGGGAGGACCAACTGCTCGGGCCATGGCAGTTTTGAAGGTTGATGCCGATATTTTGACGTATTTATTGCCAGGTATGATTCTGGCCTTGGCTTATGTTGTTTTCTACGTTGCACCGCACATGGGTCGCGCAGAACGGAAACGCTTGGGTGTTCGGGAATTAACCGATGAAGAAATCGATGAGATGACGTCAGTGGTTGATCCTGAAGTTTCCGAAATTCGCCGTCCAAATATGTTTGCTTTTAACGGCATTCTGACCATTGTGCTCATTGCCTGGTTGGTGGCAAGTTCCTTTATTAAGGCAATTGCAATGCCACCGCTTTTGCTCTTCTTGGTTGGTACCTGTATTGCATTGATGGCTAACTATCCTAAGTTAGGCGACCAAAGCAAGCGAATTGGTGCTAACGGCGGCGATGCCGTGCAAGTTGTTATTCTGGTTTTTGCTGCCGGGGTCTTCATGGGCTTATTCCAAGGAACCGGGATGGCCGAAGCACTTGCCAAGAGTTTCACCGCGATTATCCCAAGTTCCATGGCTGGCTTCTGGGGATTGGTTATTGCGTTGATTTCCGCACCAGGGACCTTCTTCTTAAGTAACGACGGCTTCTACTTCGGCGTTATGCCGGTGCTGGCAACTGCGGGACGTGCATACGGCTTTACCAATATGCAGATGGCTTTAGCTTCATTAATGGGGCAAGCATTCCACTTGCTTTCACCGTTAGTTGCTTTCATTTATCTATTGCTCCGGCTCACCGGTTTGGACATGGGTAAGTGGCAACGCGAAGCCGGAAAATATGCATTAGGCGTTTTCGCAATCTTCGTGGTAACCGTTATGCTCTTCGGCCACGTACCATTCTATCTACCACAAAAATAAGCACCAATTCAAAAAGACACCGAAAAGCCAATCGTGATTGGCTTTTCCCCGTATTATAAGATTGATAAGAACCAGAAAATGCATGACGATAACGCTTGATTCGGCATTTAACAACGCCGGCTCATGCTTACATTAACGCGTTTGCTGGTGCAGAAGCTTACCTGTAAGGGACCCCGTCGTAACACGTCAAAAGGCCACTTACTCCCGGCTTTTACCCGCACCGGCTCACGCTTAGGGGGTGTGAAAATGTTTAAATGGTTGCATCGGCGAAAACAACCGCAAACGCCAGTTGAATCGGCGCCGGTTAAATCGGTGAATGCTGATGAAGCAGCTCAGGCGCATGAATGGGAAGAAGTACCCAATTATCTGGAAGTTGATCCAGCTAACGAATTAACTGCCAGTTTGATCGCTGCTGCCGTTACTGCGGACACAGCGCCTGATGCCAAACTTGTGCTTAAACATTTGTATGTTGAAAATCCCGAGGCCAAACGGGTTGGCTTGATTGCCAGCGCGATTGCGGCGGGGGATGGTCATGGGCATTATGTGGTCAAGTCAATTAAGAAAAAGGTGGACTGAAAAAGATGTTGAGAAAATTCAAGATCACGATCGATGGGAAAACCTATCTGGTCGAAATGGAAGAAATCGGCGGTACGCCAGCAGCACCGGCCGCACCAGCAGCACCTGCTGCTCCAGCTGCGTCAAGTGCCCCGGCACCAGCAGCGCCAACGCCTGAACCGGCGTCGGCACCTGCTGCTCCGGCTACCCCGAGTGGTGAGGGAGAAGTCGTAACGGCACCTATGCCTGGCACTGTCACCAAGATTCTGGTTAAAGCCGGTGATGCTGTCACCGAAAACCAACCGCTGATGATTCTCGAAGCCATGAAAATGGAAAACGAAATTGTGGCACCCAAAGCCGGTACTGTTGGCGAGATCATCGCAACGCTGAATCAAAATGTAAACTCGGGTGATGGACTGATCAGCATTATTTAACAAGTAAAGAGGAGGGAAGTGAAGGTATGGAAGCGCTCATTCACGGAATCACGACCATTACGCTAGGCCAAATTGCAATGATGCTGATCGGTGCGCTCTTGATGTATCTGGGTATTAAGAAAGAATACGAACCAACGTTATTGGTTCCGATGGGATTGGGCGCCATTTTGGTGAACTTCCCCGGAACCGGGGTTTTAACCCAGGTTGTTGGCGGCACTAAGACGGAAGGGGTGTTGGATGTCCTGTTCAAAGCCGGCATCAACACCGAACTTTTCCCATTACTGATTTTCATTGGGATCGGCGCCATGATCGACTTTGGTCCGTTGTTACAAAATCCATTTATGTTACTTTTCGGGGCTGCCGCTCAATTCGGTATTTTCGCCACCGTCTTCGTTGCCGTTTTCTTCGGCTTCAACATTAAAGAGGCGGCGTCAATCGGGATCATTGGTGCAGCAGACGGCCCAACATCCATTTTCGTCTCTAACCAGCTGGCACCGAATTTACTGGGGGCCATTACGGTCGCGGCGTATTCGTACATGGCGTTGGTGCCAATCATTCAACCGATGGCAATCAAAGCAGTCACGACGAAGCATGAACGTCGCATCCGGATGACCTATCGCGCAGAAGGGGTTTCCAAGACAACCAAAATTCTGTTCCCGATTATCATCACCATCATCGCTGGATTTATTGCTCCGATTTCCCTGCCATTAGTAGGGTTCCTGATGTTCGGCAACTTGCTCAGGGAATGTGGCGTGTTGGATCGATTGTCCAACACCGCGCAAAACGAGCTGGTCAACATTGTCTCGATCCTGTTAGGGCTGACGATTTCCGTTAAATTACAAGCGGATCAGTTCCTCAATATTCAAACATTGATGATCATTGCGTTTGGGCTTTTCGCCTTCATCATGGATTCGGTCGGCGGCGTCCTTTTCGCCAAGCTATTGAATCTGTTCCGCAAAGAAAAGATCAACCCGATGATCGGTGCGGCAGGCATCTCGGCCTTTCCGATGTCAAGCCGGGTCATTCAGAAGATGGCGACGGATGAAGATCCGCAGAACTTTGTATTGATGTATGCCGTTGGGGCCAATGTTTCCGGTCAAATCGGTTCGGTTATTGCTGGCGGTCTCTTGCTGTCATTCTTTGGTGCTTAACATCAATGCACCTGTCAGTTGAGAAGTCTGAACACCCTTGGGAGGTTTTGCGTTATGAAATTTGATCCGACTGCTGTTGAACAGGCTGGTGAATTGATGCTGGTAGGTATGGGCGGCGTGTTTATTGTTTTATTCATCATCTACATTGTCGCCAAACTATTGCTTAAATTTGCACCAGCCAAAAAAGCGGCAAAATAAAATGGCGACGTTAAAGCGCATTTGGTTCGATTTGAACCCGCAGGCCGCTGAAGCCTGGCAGACGTTGCTGGTTGATGCTGGCTTGACTCCGGATCGCCAAGTCGATTATACAGTTGGCATTTTTGAAGGAGACGACTTGCTGGCGACGGGTTCGTTGTCAGGCAATATTATCAAAGAAGTGGCAATTTCACCCACAGCTCAACATGAGAATCTGTTGGCGCAAATTATTCAGGCCTTGCTCGATCGGCTGGATGATGAAGCCATCACGCGTAGCTTTGTTTATACCAAACCGAGCACGCTGAAGTTTTTCCAGTCACTGGGATTTAAACAGCTGGCGGCCACCGACTCAGTGGTTTTATTGGAACGGGGCTATCCTAACTTTGCCGATTATACCAAGCTGCTGGAAGAATCTCGCCAATCGGGAAAGCCTGTTGCAGCCATTGTGATGAATGCGAATCCGGTCACCCGCGGCCACGCCTATTTAATCGAACAAGCAGCAAAGAATAATGCAGTTGTTTACGTTTTTGTCTTATCAGCTGAACGATCGATGTTCACGGCAACAGAGCGTCTGGCCTTAGTCAAAAAGGTGGCAGCACGCTGGTCCAACGTGGTGGTTTTGCCGACACAGGACTACATGGTCTCCAGTACCACGTTTCCAAGTTACTTTCTCAAGGATCGGGCAGATGCGGCGATTGCGACCGCGCAAGCCGGACTAGACGCGGCACTTTTTAAACAACGCATTGCCCCGATTCTTGGCATCACCCGGCGATATGTTGGCGAAGAACCGCTTTCGCCGGTCACGGCGATTTACAATCAGCAATTGGCAGCGACTTTTGCTGATGACATTGAATTAATTGTGGTGCCGCGTTTGACGATTGGCGGTTCGGTGGTCAGCGCCACCCGTGTTCGTGCCGCGATCAAGCACCATGACTGGGCCACGGTCGAACAAATGGTTTATCCGGAGGTTTATACAGAAATAAAGGAGCGATCAACTCATGAAAATTAATCATCCCGCAACGGCTGGGACATTAGAGTCAAGTGATATCCAAATCACGCTGGCCCCTGCCGATAGCGGCACCACGATCCAACTGCAAAGCAGTGTTGAAAAGCAGTTTGGCGAGCAGATCCGTGCCGTGATCGCAGCAACTTTGACAAAATTGGGTATCGAAGGGGTTGCGGTAGAAGCAAACGATAAAGGTGCTTTGGATTGTACCATCAAAGCACGGACCATTGCGGCAGCCTACCGTGCAGCGGATAACAAGACATTTGACTGGGAGGAGATCAACGCATGGATAAATTAAGAAGAACCATGATGTTTGTCCCAGGGGCTAACCCGGGAATGTTACGCGATGCCCCCATTTACGGTGCGGATGCCATCATGTTTGATCTTGAAGATGCCGTTTCATTAAAAGAAAAAGATACGGCCCGGATGTTGGTGTACTCAGCTTTGAAAACTTTTGACTATAGCAGTGTTGAAACGGTTGTCCGGGTCAATGCACTCGATGCTGGTGGCGATCAGGATATCGAAGCGATGGTACTTGGCGGCATTAATGTGATCCGGTTACCAAAGACGGAAACCGCGCAGGATATTCGCGATGTCGATGCCGTGATCACGGCAGTTGAAGAAAAATACGGCATTGAAGTCGGCACCACGCATATGATGGCTGCGATTGAATCCGCAGAAGGCGTTTTGAATGCCCGTGAAATTGCGCAGGCGTCGTCACGCATGATCGGTATTGCGTTGGGTGCGGAGGACTATCTAACCAGCCAGCACACGCACCGTTCTGCTGATGGGGCGGAATTGTCTTTTGCCCGTAACTATATTCTGCATGCAGCTAGAGAAGCCGGCATTTCTGCTATTGATACGGTTTACACGCAAGTCGATAACGAAGAGGGTTTGCGCCATGAAACCGAGTTAATCAAACAACTTGGATTTGACGGTAAATCAGTCATCAATCCGCGGCAAATTCCAGTGATCAACAGTGTCTTTGCTCCGGCGTTGGCTGAAGTACAAAAAGCCCGCGAAATTGTTGCCGGCTTGAAAGAAGCCGAAGCTAAAGGGGCCGGCGTTGTCTCTGTCAATGGTCAAATGGTTGATAAGCCAGTGGTCGAACGGGCTCAATATACGATTGCGCTCGCTAAGGCATCAGGAATGGAGGTAGACTGATGGTCAAGAATAAGCTTAATCGTGAGATCCCGGCGCCATACGCCGATCAGTATGGGGTTTATGGTGGCGAGTTTGCCAATATTCGGCCTTATGATGAACACGCGCGCCACATCAAGCCGGTGAAGCCCGATCATAGTAAATTGGTTGCTTCGATTCACGATGCCATTGTGGCCACTGGCTTAAAAGACGGCATGACTATTTCATTTCATCACCATTTTCGCGAAGGCGATTATGTGATGAACATGGTCATGGCAGAAATTGCCAAAATGGGAATTAAGAATCTCTCGATTGCCCCAAGTTCAATTGCCAACGTGCACGAACCGCTTATCGAACACATTAAGAATGGCGTGGTCACCAACATCACCAGTTCTGGCTTGCGTGACAAAGTCGGTGCAGCGATTTCCAGCGGTATCATGGAAAATCCGGTTGTGATCCGGTCCCATGGTGGTCGGGCGCGGGCAATTGCACGCGGTGATATTCACATTGACGTGGCTTTCCTCGGTGCACCAAGCAGTGATGAATACGGTAACATCAATGGCACTAAAGGAAAAGCAACTTGTGGTTCCTTAGGTTATGCCATGATTGATGCCAAGTATGCCGATCAAGTCGTTGCCATTACCGATAGTCTGGTTCCTTACCCGAATACACCGATCAGCATTCCACAAACCGATGTTGATTATGTGGTTCAGGTTGATTCTATTGGTGATCCAACCGGCATTGCCAAAGGGGCGACCCGCTTTACCAAGAATCCTAAAGAATTAAAAATTGCGGAATATGCCGCAGAAGTAATTACCAAGTCTGCTTACTTTAAAAATGGTTTTTCCTTCCAAACCGGCACAGGTGGCTCATCACTTGCCGTTGCCCGTTTCTTGCGGGAAGCGATGCTGAAGCAAGACATTAAAGCAAGCTTTGCACTAGGTGGGATTACCAATTCCATGGTTGAACTTTTGAAAGAAGGACTTGTTGAAAAAATCATCGATGTCCAAGACTTTGACCATCCTTCAGCGGTCTCGCTTGGAGAAAACGCCGATCATTACGAAATCGATGCCAATATGTATGCTTCGCCACTGAGCAAAGGTGCGGTGATTAATCAGCTTGATATCGCGATTTTATCAGCGCTGGAAATCGACACTGATTTTAATGTCAACGTCATTACCGGCTCTGACGGGATTATTCGCGGAGCATCAGGCGGTCATAGTGATACAAGTGCTGCCTGCAAAATGAGTATGGTCATTGCGCCATTGGTTCGGGGCCGGATTCCAACGATCGTCGAAAGTGTCAATACGGTGGTGACACCAGGCGCCAGCGTTGATGTCGTGGTCACCGAAGTCGGGGTGGCGATCAACCCAGATCGGCCAGACTTGATTGAAATGTTCAAGCAATTGAAAGTGCCACAATTTTCGATTGAAGCGCTTAAAGAAATGGCATACAAGATTACCGGAACGCCGGAACCGATTCAATATGGTGACAAGGTCGTTGCGTTGATCGAATATCGGGATGGTACCTTGATCGATGTGGTCCACAATGTTTAAGTTGTCAGTTTTAGACGGTCCACAAGTTGATCTCGGACAAATGCTCGCAGCTAAAGATGCCAGGATCGTCAAGGAACGTGAATGGTTGACCGCTCATCCCGAAACCGTTTTGTTGCATGTGACTTTGCGAATTCCAGGTCCGGTTAAGACTGGCCAGCGAGTGGTCGCAGTCTTTTCGGCAGCGATGCAAGCGCTAGAGGATCAACTGGGTGAAGCAGTGCAGGAAAGCCAAATCGAAACCTTGGCAACTGGCCCCGAAGCTTATTTAGCAGTTCAGCTGTCACCGATTACCTTGAAGCGACTGATGGTCGGTTTTGAGCAGCAACAGCGTTTTTGCGATCTGCTAGATTTGGACGTGGTGACGTTAAAAGACGGGCAACTGCATCAGATTTCGCGCGCTGATCTTGACGTGCCACCGCGCACCTGCTTGGTTTGCGGCGGGGATGCCAAGGTCTGTGCTCGATCACGGCGGCACGGCCTGCCGGAAGTTCAAAAAGTGGTCGAAACAATCATAAAGGAGGGTTGGACCACACATGGCTAAACAAAAAGTCCAATTTATGGAAACCGTCTTGCGTGACGGTCAGCAGAGTCTGATTGCCACGCGGATGCCGTTAAGCGACATTCTGCCAATTTTAGGCAAAATGGATGCTGCCGGCTATCATTCGTTAGAAATGTGGGGTGGGGCCACTTTTGATGCCTGCCTCCGTTACTTGAACGAAGACCCGTGGGAGCGTCTACGCAAGATTCGTCAAGCCGTGAAGCACACTAAGCTGCAGATGCTGTTGCGCGGTCAAAATTTACTTGGTTATAAAAATTACGCCGATGATGTTGTCACCGATTTTGTCACAAAATCGGTTGAAAACGGCATTGATATTATTCGGATCTTTGATGCCTTAAATGACACGCGTAACTTAAAGACCGCGCTTGAAGCCACCAAAAATGCGGGTGGCCACGCACAGCTGGCAATTAGTTATACCACCAGCGAGTTCCACACGGTTGATTACTTCATCAAATTAGCCAAGGAAATGGCAGATATGGGTGCCGATTCGATTGCGATCAAAGATATGGCAGGCATTTTGACGCCACAGAAAGCTTTTGATCTCGTGACCGGCATTAAGCAGGAGATCACCGTGCCGCTTGAGGTGCATACGCATGCAACCGCGGGCATGGCTGAAATGACGTATCTCGAATCCGTGCGCGCAGGAGCCGACATCATTGATACCGCCGTTTCCCCATTTGCCGGCGGTACCAGTCAGCCAGCGACTGAATCAATGCTGGTTGCTTTGCAGGATCTCGGTTATCCGACCGACGTCAAGCTGGATACAGTGAGTGACATTGCCAATTATTTTGCCCCGATTCGTGATCGATTCCGCGATTCCGGACAGCTAAATCCGCGGGTCAAGGATGTTGAACCGAAGTCATTGATTTATCAAGTGCCAGGCGGGATGTTGTCTAACTTGCTGGCTCAACTCAAGGATCAAGGGCAGGAATCCTTATACGGGGATGTTTTAAAAGAAGTGCCTCGCGTCCGCGCCGACTTAGGGTACCCACCGCTGGTAACGCCATTATCACAAATGGTCGGCACCCAGAGCTTGATGAATGTCATGAGCGGTGAGCGTTATAAGTTGATTCCAAAAGAAATCAAAGACTATGTACGCGGTTTATATGGCCGCCCGCCTGTACCGATTTCTCCGGAAATGACCAAGAAAATCATTGGTGATGCGTCGATCGTGACGACACGTCCGGCTGATTTAATCGAGCCGCAGATGCCGGGATTCCGTAAAGCGATCGCCAAATACGCTCATTCAGAAGAAGACGTTTTGAGCTATGCTTTGTTCCCTGATCAGGCGAAAGACTTTTTAGGTCGGCGTGAAGATCCATTCTACGATGTTCCGGTTCAAACAGTTGATTTGACGTTTGATCCTACCCATAACTGAGTTTCATGACCTGTGCCTTTTTGCGGATAAATCGATTTTCGCTGGAAGAAACATGGGTCAAGCCGTTAACCGACTAGTTAACGGCTTTTTTTGGTATAATGGCCCTCAGGACGAGGGGGAACGAACGATGAATGAAGTGGTGCCAGCCGTTAAGAAAAATTTGGATCTTTCACAGAACCGGCCGATTAAAGAAGCGGTTTACGAAGCGTTGCGCAAAACCATCTTGCTGGGTGAAATACCCAGCGGTGAACGGATTAACGAGAAGAATCTATCCGAAAATCTCAATATCAGTCGTACACCTATTCGTTATGCGCTCGAGCGTCTGGATGAAGAGGACCTGGTCGAACGCAAGACCGGTATTGGCGTTGTTGTGAAGGGTATTTCGATTAATGATGCTTACGAGATTTTTGACATTCGCAAGGAATTGGATGTTTTAGCGATTCGTAAGGCGATGCGGCTGATGACGCCTGATCAATTTAAGCAGATGCGGGCGCTTTTGGAGGAGACGGATCGTTTAAACGATGCGGGACGAGTGTCGGAAGTCATGGCGAAATTTACGGAATTTAACAACTTTATTTATGATGCGAGTCACATGTTGCGGTTGAAAATGATTGTCAATCAGCTGCAAAATTATTTGATTTATTTTCGCGATATTAGTATTAATGGTGATGATCGGCGTAATTTAGCGATTCAGGAGCATTGGCTGCTTTATCGCGGCATGTTAAATCGTGATGATGATCAGATCAAGCTCATCACTCGGGAACATCTCGAACACTCATTGCAATATATTCTAAAAGTCATGAAGGCCAAACACATTGAATGAACAACTTATCGCTCAAGCAGCGGTGAACAGTTTACATGCGGAAGTGCTGCTTGCGCCCAAGCCAGGTTTAGTCGATCCCGAGTCTAACGGGGCCCACCGGGATATGGATGTTACGACATTTGAGGCCAGTATTGATGCATTGGAGCCTTACTTCACACAATACTTGCGTGCTGGTCTGGCAGCTAAAACAGTGCCACAACTTTATCAGGAGTTGCGTACGATTGGCATGGACGCAGAAAGTGCCATGCTGACGGCAACGCACGGTGTCAATACGCATCGTGGTGCCAACTTTTCTTTTGGCTTTTTATTAGGGGCACTTGGCTGGTTGTTGCAGCAGAATTCCTTGCATGATTTGGTGGCGGCGGAATTTGCGCCGCTTTTTCCGGCAGTTGCGCAAATTGCACAAGGTGTCGCCGGCGATTTTCGCCATTTAGGTGACAAAGCGCAGCTAAGCCACGGCGAAGCTTTATATGTGAAACACGGCGTCACAGGAGTCCGTGGTGAGGCTTTGGCCGGTTATCCAACCATTCGTGAGCACATGTTGCCATATCTGCGACAGACGACGACACAGGGCGATTTGCGTTATCTGCGCTTAATGGTGCATTTGATGGCGCAAGTTGAAGATGCCAATCTTTTGCATCGCGGCGGTCCGGCCGGTTTGCGATTTGTTCAGGATGCGGCGAAGACGTTGTTGCATGTTTCCGATACGCAGTTACCCAATGCCTTGCGCACCTTGAACGCCGAAATGATCACCCTGAATCTGAGCCCGGGCGGTACGGCCGATTATCTGAGTCTGGCATACTTTTTTGACGCATTGACGCTCCTGGGAAGCCAGCCAGCGTGACCAGATTATTCAGTTTCCAAAATAAGAAGCTAAAGCATGGCACTCGTGGTAATTGCGGGCGCCGTTTTTGATTCAAACCGGAAAAGGAATCAAATCGATATGCCGAATCATGTCGATACTGATGTTTTGACCGTCAACATTGACCACATCGCTATCGCTTAATCCGGCCACTTTGCCGGTGATTGGCGGCAACATCTGGTCATTTGGTGTTTGCAAATCAAGCTGAAGGGTGACGGATTGGCCTTCAGCATACGCGCGCAACAAAATCATGCGAATATAAGGCTGCTCTTGTAAAGAAAGCGGCGGATAGGTGACACTTTCGGCCTTTGCCTGCTTTTTTAACGCTGCGGTATGGTCGGAGAGGTAATAGCCTTGCCACTTGCGCATGCCACGGTCGATATATCGATTGGCAAAAAAATCGTCGACCAACGCCGCAAACTTTTGCTCGCCGATTTTATCTTCATACGTCATTCAAATCACCTCAGAACAATATTACGAACATATGTTTGCTTTTGCAAGCTATTCGTACTATTTTTACTAAGTTACAAAAAGATGACATGCCAAAGCCTTGTAAATATTAAGATTTGTTTGCTTTGACATCTTTTTGTAACATTTAGAATGATCTGCATGCTAGACTAAAAATGTTGAAAGAAGCAAAATGCTGATCAGGTTTGAGTGGGAGTGGTTGACATGAAGAAATGGATGATGATAGCAGCAGCCTTGGTAACACTTGGCGGACTTTCCGGCGCCGCGTTTTATCAGCATCAAGTCAGTGCTAAAAGTGAGGTAAGAACGGCAGATACCGAGACGACGTCAACAAAAGCATCGACGCGTCAATCGCTGACAAGTCAGGCTAGTGTACAAGTGAGCACGCCAGCAAGTGAGAGTGAAACTAACGTGACGACCTCGGCCAAAACGGATGTGACCACTACGACCGCCAGCACCGCAACTGATGCTGTCAATTCATCTAGCGCCGCCGCGTCTTCAGCGACCAGTCAGCCCACGGTTAAAGCGCCGTTTTATATTGGCACATGGCACAATGAGCACGTGACACTGACGATTACCGGCGACCAGATGACCATTACCCAAGCAGGGGCAAACACGACTTCTGGTTACACGGCAGCACAACAGGGAAACGGCATGATTTTAACGCCGACCGATGTTGCCGCAGATCCCATTTATTTAGTGCCAGTAAACGGCGGTCTCCAGTGGGTTGCACCGGGAGCGACCACCCCACTGATACTTCGGCCATAACGCTTAAACATGAAGACATAAAAAAATCGGCTCTAGCGTCTGTGTGACGTCGGAGACGATTTTTTAATTTGGCAACTCGCCGATTTTACAAATAAAAACTTAATCTGTCGCCTTGTTGAGCGTTTTATCTTCAACGCTGGTAAAGAGATGATCATCAAGGAAGCCCTTGGTTTCAGGTAATGCGAAACTGGTGTAGTCGCGTGCATGACCGGTACCTGGCACCACATGCAATGAAATGTCGCGGCCAAACATAGCTGCCTGTTGCACGAAATGTAAGGCACTTGGCAGAGGCATTAGCTCATCTGCGGAGTTAAAGAGCAACGTTGGCCCGAGTTGGTCGGTCAAATGATTCGTTGGATTGACCGCTGTTAACAGCCGCGGATCCAGGCCGCCTAAATATGTTTGAATAAAGTACTTATAAAAAGCATCGTGGATTTCATGAATCTCAGTGAGGCCAAATTCACTTTTGGCATCAACCGAAGCTTTCACCATTTGATTTTTCTGAACCCAATTGGCAAAGTCGACAACCGGTGACCACGCAACCACGGGATAGCCGGAAGATAGGCTGTTTTGCAAAACCATGGTACCGCCTGAACTGGCACCTAACAGGCCCAGACGTTTGCGATCGAAGTCATAAGGGGAAGCAAGCAGCCAGTCGACAAAATGATCGAAATCGTTTTGCGCTGTCGGATACAAAAACTTCGGTGCTAGGCGAAAATTGGGAATCGCCACGAGATAACCGGCATTGGCAAAATATTCACCTAAATCATCTTCATTTTTTTTATCTCCACGGAACCAGCCGCCGCCGTGGGCATACACGATGGCCGCACCATTGGCATCCTCTGGCACATAAATATCAGCGGGTAAATTATGGGCCTCATCGTAAATCACATCTTTTTCTACTTGCATATTTGCCTGTTCCTCCTTATTCTTGTACATTAGTTATACTCTAACCATAGTCCCAAAAGCCGTTTGAATGCAAACTTTCCAAAAAATTCGTTCGGCTTTAAGGCGCAGAAATGCTGGTCATGACGAAGGGAAAACCATGCGATATACATTTGATTCAAAAGCGACAGCCACCACCACGGTTAAACGTCTGTTGGCCAAGCAAGGCGTCAGCCATCGCTTATTCAAAAAGATGCTGAGTGATCGGCTTCTGTGGGTGGATGGTCAGGCGGTCGGCAATATTGCGATTAACGCTGGGCAGGTCGTGCGCTTTGCGATTCCAACCACCAAAACGGTCACGCCGGAAAAGGTGCCGCTTCATGTGCTATACGAAGACGACAACTGGCTAATCGTAGCCAAGCCAGCCAACGTGACCAGTGTTCCCGGCCCGCATGCACCTAATCATAGCTTGTTAAATCGGATCGTGTGGTATTTGCAGCAACAGGGCATCACTGAACCGCAGCCAGCCATCATCACTCGGCTGGATCGCGATACTGTTGGACTTGTCCTGGCAGCCAAGCACCCTTACGCGCAAGGCCGCTTTGATCAGGCGCAACACGCAACGTTGGAAAAACAGTATGTCGCCGTTGTTAGTGGTCAGCTCACGAAATCAGAAGGCGAGATTGATGCTCCTATCGGCTTGGGGGCGGATGGGATTCACCGAATCATTACCGATGCTGGTCAACCGGCTCAAACTAGGTATAAAGTCCTGAAAATGGCAACCAACACCCTTGTTGATGTGCAATTGTTAACCGGCCGCACTCATCAAATACGCGTTCATTTTGCCAGTCTCGGTCACCCGCTCATTGGCGATCGACTTTATGGTCAACCAAGCACTTTGATTGACCATCAGGCGTTACAGGCCACGCGTTTAAGCTTTGTCGATCCATTTTCAAAAAAGCAAATTCACACAGCGCTGCCCATTCCGTCTTTGTTTGAGACGCTATTGAACGAAAAATGATGATAGGCGTGCCATTTGGCGTTTAAAAAAAGTACCTCCTTGCCGATAATTCCAGCAAAGAGGTACTTTTTGATTTTTGACGGCTTATAGCCTACTTAACTTCGGTAAAGACCACACGTTTGCGCAGCTTTGGTGAATACTTCTTGAGTTGCAGACGATCAGGCGTGTTCCGCTTGTTCTTAGAAGTTAAATAGATACGTTCGCCGGTTTCATTGTTACCTAAGATGATATTGTTCCGCATCTTTCAGCACCTCGCTTTTTCATGATTTAACTTGTCAAGCATACAGGATTGACAGGGCAAAATCAAGGCTGAACCGTAAAGGCGGCAAGCGGCGTCACGCCATGGGTTTTGGCAATTTCAGCCACACCATCGGGATCAGCAGCCGTTAACCCAGGTAAATCAATAGCGTCACTTTCACCGGTATCGGCTTGCACAACTTGGAAAAGCGGTTCGGCCGGATAAACCAGCAGCTGAGTGGCCGTTTTGACATCCTGTGTGTCTTGGTGCAATAACGGTACATTTTGCAATGAACTTAGCAATGCCTGGTTGGCTTCGAGAAAATCGGTGAGTGTATCCCAGCTGTCAAGAATCGCAATTGGCGGTTCCAGCGGCGTTAAATAAGCAGCAAACCGGCGCAAATCATCTTCCCATTTGCGAACGGAACTTTCAGCAAACGTGGTCTGATCCAATTGCTGAACCAAGAGCTGCGGAACCGACTCGGTCTTGACCGAATCCGGCATCGCCGTAATCCGCGCGGTCAGATCGCTAATGCAGCGGTAAGCCTGTTTGACATCCGCCAAAAACTTTAAAATATCCGTACCGCCCGCGTCTTCATAAGCGGTTTGAAATTCATTACCAAGTATGCGGTTATTTGACATGGGAAAATCCTCCTTCAAACATGGTGAGCGTGAGGTGAGCGTGAGCCGGCGCGGTTAGAAGCTGGAGTGTAAGTGGCCTTGAAGCCTAAATGGCTGGGCTTTGGCCATTTAGGCTTCAAGGTCCTTACACGCAAGCTTCTGCGCCGGGGAGCGCGTTATGGTGAACGTAAACTGTCCTGCTTCTGCGCCACCGAACGCGTTATGGTGAGCGCGAGCCAGCGCGGTTACCGAGCGCGTAACCAAAACCCGGACAGTTTTGCTAAATCTCCGGCAATAAACAGCACTGCGGACGCGTTCTTGGCGCTACCATGTTTCAATAATGCGGCAGTCAATACAACCGGTCTTAAGCAATCGCTAAAACCATGATGCCTTGAGGCCGGTGTCTGTGCGCTACCTTTATCATAAGCCAAAGAAGCTGTAACGGCACGCTTTTCTGCTGATTTTACTTGTGGCGAACAACAGTCCAGCGCCAAATACCCAGGATCATGATGAGCAATGCTATTGCGATGCCAGCAATAACCCAGGGGAGTGTTAGATTGTTTGGCGACGCGGCAGGAGTTTGCGGCTGCGAGGTGATGGTATTGCTTGGCAGGTGGCCGTTGTACCGAAAGTTAACCTGCTTGCTCCAAGTATACGAACCGGATTTCGCTGTCCACTTTAAGGTATAAGATCCAGCCTGTAATTGCTTGCCACTTAGTGGAATGCTTTGTGTGAAGCGGGAATGCGGCGCAACCGCCAAGCCGGCGAAATGTGCGGTCAATACGGTCTTGTTCCCGCCTGTTGGGAATAACGTATAATCAGTCGCGATTTCGCCAAACTGATTGCTTGAAGGATTATAAATGTTGGCGTTCACCACCGGATAATGATTGGCAGTCCCAATACTGGCTTTTGTGAGTTCCAACATCGGCGGATTAGGGGTTTTCAAATCCTGTCGTAAAATCAGCGGGATGCCAATTGCAAATTGATCCGTGAATCGGACGCCGCTAGTTGATGACGTTGCCGCTGTGCCGCCTTTTTGCAAAACATAAAAGCCACCAGAAATAATGCCGATAAAATGCGTGGATGGGGACTGCAAATGGTAAGTGACCACCTGATTGCTTCCCGCGGCAATCGTAGCCGAGGCCGGTCCCCTAATCAGCGTATTCAGGCGAATGGCATTTTGATCTAACAACGGCCGACTCTGATCGAAGGCGATCATGCCACTATTGGTGGTGTAAGCAGGGTTTGCAGCGAGCGTATACGTTTGGGTTTCATTAGTTTGATTGGCGATCCGCAATTGTAAGTCTTCTTGCTGACCGGGTTGAACCTCCAAGTCAAAATAGCCAGTAACTGTCTGACGTTGATTAGCCGGTAAAATCGGCGTGACGGTGAATTTTGGCGCAACTGCGGCGTTGACGATGCGGAGTGGCCAGATAAAAGCCATGAATATAAAAAGTAACAAAATGTTACGTACAAGCTTTTTCATGTGTCCTCACCTTTTGTCTGTAATATGTAGGTGGCAACAGGTGCCACCGAGTGCGATCACATTTATCGCTGCCTGTCAGACGCGGGTGAGGTTTGCTAGTAAATCGAGCATCGCCTTGTCTGATTGTTATATTGAATTATTTTCAGATAACAACTTTATTTTACCGATAAGTAACATTCATCCAGCATAAAATGCTTGTGCATGGTTGCGCGATCGCATGAGCCACAATGAGCGGGGCTTGTCATCGCGTCACGAATACTCGATAATATGAAAAGATAAATAGTTTGCCGCCGAAGAAAATGCGGGCTTTAATTCAAATGGGAAGGACGTTCATCTCAATAAATGGAAAAAATTTTCCACTAAATGAGACAAGCGTCAGGGGGAGGAACCATGTTACAAGGACCACGGGTGACAGTTCGCCCTTTTGTACTGGCAGATACGGATGATTATTTTGCTTATGCCAGACTGAAACAGGTGACCATGGCCGCGGGGATGGCACCGCTAATGACGCGCGAGGCGGCGGCCAATCATGTTCAACGCTTCGCCCGCGAGCAGCAGGATCTGGCGTTAGTTTACCAAATGCATGTGATTGGCAACATTGGGGTCTATCCTCGCGCCTTATCGCCGGAAACAGGGGATGACATGACGCGTGAGATCGGGTATATCCTTAATCCGGATTTTTGGCATCAAGGACTTATGCGCGAGGGCCTGCAGCTTGTCATCGCTGATCAATTTGCTCATGGCATCAAGGCCATCTGGGCAGGCGTTTTTCCTGGCAATCAGGCGTCCATTCATTTATTAAAAAGATTAGGCTTTGTTTTCCAGTTTGAGGTGCCATTACCACGAGGGTTAACCGAGCACCAGCCGCGCGATGAACAATACTTTCGACTTTTGCCGAAACAGTTTGAAAAATGAGGATTTTCTTTAATCAGTTTTTGAAAGCCGGGTGAATTCAACGCGGTTTTTTTCTTTTGTGTAGGCATCGGATTGAAAAATGCTATAATGAAAAACGAGTAATAGTCTGGAGGTTTCAAAATGACTGTGCAAACAGAGTACCAGCAGGCCTATAAGAAGCGGCTTGCAGCAATCGAAGCCGATCCGCAGTTCACCGTGTTGTCAAGCATGAATCAGCCACAGGATCCGGCGCAAAAGAAAGTGAGCCAATATATTGTGTTCACTGACTTTAAATCCGACGAACAAAAGCAAAAAACGAACTCGATTTACGTCTACACACCATTTGAAAATGTTGACAAGTATGGCCATTCGAAAGCGGATTATCAAGCACAGCTCCTGTTTGAAACCAATCGCTGGGATAATGTGATGCACATCACCGTCTTGGAGACACTGGGTTCTGAAAGTCGGCTGGCTTTTTACGATTTTGAGAATCTGGGTTTGGCACAGCTGGCGTTAAAAGCATTTCTTAACCTGGCAATGAAAGCCGACATCGGTTTAGTCGACGGCACGATCAGTTCGTTTGACAAAGTTAACTTAGCTAAGTTACGACACATTTTCACGAAATTCGGTTTTAATATGAAAATGACAGACCCCAAGACCGGCATCGGCAAAATCAGTCGTTCCATGCAGTCTTGAAAGCAGTCGTTATTTGGAAGTTGTATGATTGAGTTGGCATCGCCTATTGTGGCGGTGCTTTTTTGATGAGCGTGAACCGGCACGGTAAGAAGTCGGAGCATAAGTGGCCTCGAGCCAAAATGGCTGGTCTTTGGCCATTTTGGCTCGAGGCCCTTATGTGCAGGCTTCCGCGCCGTTGAGCGCGTTATAGAAACCAGAGTTTGGCCGTTAATTGCCCTAAAAGAGAACACCTGTAAGCAAACAAATAATCTGACCCGTCCCCCGCGGCACTTTGTGAGCAGTTTTTAAGCAAAGTTTATGCCGTTTCGTTTAAAATCAAGATGATGCTAAAAAACATCAGCTAAGTGACTCCCGACCGACTCGACCAATTTTATAATTGGTACAGATTGATGAAAAATATGTAACAGAACATTTCTGTTTAGTCAGTGTTTTTCAAAAAAACTGGGCTTGAAACGGAACACAAAAAGCGTATTATGAAACACATCAATAATTTAGGAAGTGGCGAAATGGCAGAAGAGAAGCGCTATGGCGCAGATTTAATTGTCGAAAGTTTGGCAAATCACGGGATTGATTATGTTTTCGGTATCCCCGGCGCCAAAATCGATCGGGTTTTTGAAACCTTGGAGCATCCCAAATCAGAAAAGAGTCCGCAATTAATCGTGGCCCGGCATGAACAGAACGCTGCGTTCATGGCTGCTGGGATCGGGCGTTTGACTGGCAAACCCGGCGTTGTCCTGACAACTTCCGGACCAGGTGCTTCAAACCTGGCAACTGGCCTAGTGACCGCAACCGCTGAAGGGGATCCGGTTTTGGCTTTGTCTGGTCAGGTAAAGCGGGCGGATCTGTTGCGTAGTTCCCACCAAAGCATGCGTAATGCCGATCTCTTTGCGCCGATTACCAAATATGCCGCTGAAGTGCAGGATCCGGACAATGTTAGTGAAATCATTGCCAATGCTTATCAAGCCGCGGAATCCGGCAAGCAAGGGGCAAGCTTCGTGTCGATTCCTCAAGACGTCACTGATTCACCGGTGAATTCGGAACCGATTAAGCCGCTGGTGGCGCCAAAGTTAGGGCCGGCGAGTCCTAGTGATATGACTTACCTGGCGCATGCCATTAAAGAGGCGTCGCTGCCTGTTTTGCTTTTGGGAATGCGTGCGTCATCAAGCGACGTAACCGAAGAAATTCGCGAGTTGTTGTCAGTTACCGAGTTGCCGGTTGTTGAAACCTTCCAAGGTGCAGGTATTATCTCTCACCGCCAAATCGACAATTTCTTTGGCCGGGTGGGTTTGTTCCGCAACCAACCGGGGGATATGTTATTGCAACACAGCGATCTTGTCATTGCGATCGGCTATGATCCGGTTGAATATGAACCACGTAACTGGAACGCGGATGGCAAGTCGCGCATCATTGTCATTGACGATGTGCCAGCGGAAATCGATCACAACTTCCAGCCAGAAACAGAGCTGATTGGTGATATTTCCCAGACGCTCGATATTTTAGTCCCGTTACTGCGGGGTTATCAGGTTGCGCCTGAAAGCAAGCAGTATCTCACAGAGTTACAGGCCAAATTACAGGAAAGTGATGTTCCGCCAGCCCTCTCAGATCAAAAAGTCTTACACCCGCTCAGTATTGTAGCCGCATTGCAAAAACGTGTGACTGACGACATGACAGTTGCTGTGGACGTCGGCAGTCACTATATCTGGATGGCCCGCCATTTTCGGAGTTACGAACCGCGCCACTTGCTGTTTTCCAATGGGATGCAGACGTTAGGGGTTGCTTTACCTTGGGCGATTGCGGCGACTTTGGTACGTCCGGGCAAAAAAGCAGTTTCAGTGTCAGGCGATGGCGGTTTTCTTTTCTCTGGCCAAGAGCTAGAAACAGCCGTTCGTTTGAAGGCTGATTTGGTTCACATTATTTGGAACGATGGCCATTATGATATGGTAAAATTCCAAGAAGAGATGAAATATGGTCGGGCAGCAGGTGTCGACTTTGGTCCGGTTGATTTTGTGAAGTATGCAGAAGCTTTTGGTGCCAAGGGTCTGCGGGTCAATAAACCGAGTGAACTTGGCAAGGTGCTTGATGAAGCGTTTGCGACTAAAGGGCCAGTGCTGGTTGACATTCCGGTCGATTATTCCGACAATGCGGAACTCGGCGCGGCAATGCTGCCTGACCAGATTTATTAATCGTTGGCGGCAGGTTGATTCTGGGCGGCTGCAGGCCCAACCCTGCGCAAAAGGAGGGACTTCTTTTTGGAAACGGATCGATTGTATCAACATGGGACACTGGCAATGTTAGTGCCTGGTTTGTTTGCCGGAACGCAGACAATTGAAGCGTTGTTGCAACATGGTGACACTGGTATTGGCACGTTGACCGGCCTTGATGGCGAGTTGATTATTCAAGCCGGCAAAGTTTATCAGGTTAACGCACAAGGTACCGTTCGCGAAGTTGCAGCGGATGAGAAAGTGCCGTTTGCGAATGTTCATTATCAAGCCGATGTTTCGGCCGGGAAGCTTCAGGGGTTGGATCTGACCGGATTTCAGAAAGCGGTTCTTGATCGGTTACAAACGAGCAATCTTTTTGCGGCAGTTCGGGTCGAAGGTACCTTCACGCAAATGCACACGCGCGCTGTGTTGCCGCAACAGCCTCCTTATCCGACGTTGACAGAGACGGCTTCAGGCCAAAAAGAATTCCATGCCGATAACGTCAAAGGCACGCTGATCGGTTACTTTTCACCGGATCTTTATGCCGGTGCGGTATCGCCGGGTTTCCATTTGCACTTTTTGTCGGCTGATCATCACATGGGCGGGCACATTCTCGGATTTGAGCTCGACAGTGGCGAATTATTTTTACAAAAGTTTAGCGACTTTCAGTTACACTTGCCAACCGATGACGAACCGTTCTTAAGGCAGCACTTTGACACGGCTAGTTTAGTCGATGACATCCGCAAAGCTGAAAATTGAGTTAAAACCGGGTGAGAGCCGGTTGCCGTTAGAAACAAGACATGATAACGTGAACCATAATCAAGATTAGAGGTCGCACCGATCATCAGTCGCAACTGCAATGGCCTGAACGCCAGATGCGCAGTTGTTAAAGGGAAAGGTGCCGAAATGCCGGCTTAGTTCAGTAAGGCGGTGTTGGGCCAGTGGATAACATCTGCTGGACTGTCGCGACTATCGCGGGGCGCTAACAAATCGGATCACGTTTATTCATGACGAGAAGTAGAATAAGCCGATGGGTTAGTTACTGACACCCACCGGTTTTTTTTAGTGCTTAAACGCCCTGTAACTGTAACAAACCCAACGTTTAACATCTCAACCCATTCAGCAAAGGAGTACATTTGTGGCACAGTCAGCAACGAATCAGGTAAAACGAGAACTCAAAACCCGGCATCTTTCAATGATTGCCCTCGGCGGCAGTATTGGCACCGGACTTTTTGTCGCCAGCGGCAGCGCGATTGCAACTGCCGGACCGGGCGGCGCAATCGCAGCTTATATTGGTATCGGGTTAATGGTGTTCTTTCTGATGACTAGTTTAGGCGAAATGGCCACCTATGTGCCGGTATCCGGTTCCTTTTCAGAGTACGCCAGCCGGTTTGTTGATCCGGCGTTTGGTTTTGCCTTAGGTTGGAACTACTGGTTTAACTGGGCGATCACCGTTGCCGTCGATGTTTCAACAACGGCCATTGTGATGCACTTCTGGTTGCCAGATGTGCCGGGCTGGCTGTTTTCGCTGGGCTTTTTGGCGCTCATTTTTACGATTAACATTATTTCCGTTAAGTCGTTTGGCGAAACCGAATACTGGCTGTCATTAATCAAAGTGATCACCGTCCTGGTTTTTCTGGTCGTAGGTTTGTTAACCATTCTGGGAATCATGGGCGGGCACGGTCCCATCGGCTTTAAAAATTATACGACCGGCGCGGCGCCGTTTGTTGGTGGGCTGCCGGCAACATTAGCGGTTTTCGTGGTCGCAGGGTTTTCTTTTCAAGGCACCGAGCTAATCGGGATTACCGCGGGCGAAAGTGCTACCCCGGAAACCAGCATTCCCAAGGCGATTAAGCAGGTGTTTTGGCGGATCTTATTGTTCTATATTTTGTCTATCGCTGTCATTGCCGCCATCATTCCTTATACCAGTCCGAACCTGTTAGGCGCCAGTGTTGATCAAGTGGCAATTTCGCCGTTTACGCTGGTTTTTGATCGAATTGGCCTCGCCGGAGCGGCCAGCGTGATGAACGCCGTGATTCTGACATCGGTTTTATCGTCTGCCAATTCCGGCATGTATGCTTCAACCCGAATGTTGTGGGCCATGGGCGGATCCGGGTTTGCGCCACGCGTTTTTCAAAAAACGAATACACGCGGCATTCCGATTGCAGCCTTACTACTGACGACGCTGGTCGGGGGTTTGACATTTTTAACCAGCATCATGGGACCCCATGTTTACCAACTGTTGGTCGCCGCATCCGGTCTGACCGGATTCCTGGCGTGGCTTGGGATTGCGGTGTCGCATTTTCGCTTCCGCCGTGCGTTTGTGAAGCAAGGGCATGATGTTCATGAGTTAAAATATCATGCAAAATGGTTCCCGGTTGGTCCGATTTTGGCGATTATCATGAGCTTAATTGTGATTGTGGGTCAGGATCTGCAAGCGGTGCAACATTTTGCCTGGGGACGCCTACTGATTTCCTACATGTCGATTCCACTGTTTATCGTTTTATTTGTCTGGTACAAGGTGAAGCATAAGACCAAACTGATTCCGCTAGAAAAAGTCGATCTTTCACCGCACCGCGAGCATCAGGCAAACAAGTAAGCGTGAGTAACGGGTTACCCGATTGGCTTTCTGGCTGCAACGTTTCTCGCGATAGTTATGAATTCTCTCCAAACTAAAACAGCTCTAAAACGCAAATTGCTGCGTTTTAGAGCCGTTTTTTGATGGTTAACTGTCAAAATTTATTCGAACGACGGGAGCCTACGAAGGGGGATCGACATTTTGGGCTGATAACGAGGCGTCGGTTTTCTTTAGGTACAAGCGGCGAATCAACAAATACAGTTGGAAGATGGCGTCATCGCTGTCTTCGGCTGTCCAACTAATGATGTGCCCGTGAAAACCGGCAGGCGCAGCGGCTTTGATGGCCTGCTCATTATCGACGCTGGTAATGACGAGGTCTGCTGTTTTAAAAACGGCACGTTCTGGCAATAAGTGAACCATTGGTAGATCGGATAGGAAGTTGACGAGGCGCCGGTTCAGCAAATTATGATCAAGATAGGCCAATCTGACCCGAACGGTAGGCGTCTCGGCGAAGTAGCGCAGATAAGGTGTCAACAAATAGTAAAGTGTCCGTAAGAATAGATGCTGCTGACCAAGAAAATGCTGATATGCAGGCGTATCAGGCAGGGTGGCAATAAATTCCTCGAGTCCTTGATAAAGATTGGTTTTGGTGTAATTCAACGCGCGGGGATTGAAAAAGTCGACTAAATGCATGAAGTCGCCACCCAAAATTTCGTTGTTCAAGGCGATTCGGGTTAAATTGAGGATTAAGCCTTGTTCATGCTGAAGGTCAAAGACGGTGTGATGCCGAATATGATCACCTAAGAAGGCCAAAAGTCGTTTCACGAAATCCGCCGTAATCGTTTTTTGCTTAAGAACATAATGAATAAAGTCTTGATCGGCCGGTGTATCAGGCAAAAAGGTAATCGTGCGATGTTGCTGAAAATAGAAAAAGTCATTTTCACCCTTCATGAATTGCTGATTAAACGCCGGGAACATTTCTCGCGTATAAACGGCATGCTGGAAGGGCGGATAATCGTTGAAAATCCGGTCAAACGGCTCGTTGCCGGTAACAAAATGGTTGCCACTGATCCGCACCCGACAGATTGCCCAAAAGAGGATCTCTTCAAGAATATCGACCGGATTGGTTTTGGCATTGGGCAAGGCCATGTATTCTTTGACAATTTGCTGCTCATCCAAAACTTTAAATGGCCAGTCCACGCCATGATAGCCCAGCCAGTAAAAATCAAACAGAAACAGCCGGATTCGGCTTTCTTCGCCGATAAAGCATAAGTCACTAAAAGACAGCTTAATTTGGAATCGTTCGAGCAATGCGCGCAAGGCGACGGTTTTCCGCACCAACGTCGAGCGACTAATGAAATGGGCGCGACAAAATTGCTCGGTAGAAGGATGATTTGCCTGAACAATGTAGTCGACAAATTGAAACGCGATCGCATGTTTTAGCAAATAAAGGTGATAATCATCAACCGTCACGTCAATTTCCATGAGAAGGTTGATTTGTTTACGTTTAAGATTTTCCGGGTGGGCAGTTAATTCAGTTAGATCGCGGAAGAGTTCCTGCAAGATGTTGTAACCTTGCTGATAAGAAAGGTCTAGGTGCCGACTGAGGGTATTAATGGTGTAAGTTTGGACATTACTATCCTTGATAGCTGAAAACATTTGGTACTTTTGTAAATCAGCGCGGTCAAGAAAGGTTTGTTCGTAAAGCATCGTGATCCCCCAATCTGAAGACAGTTTAGTTCGCTTCAATATCAATTATAACAAAGAATGAAAAGTATGACGTTTTATTAGTGAACTATTGAACTTTAAACATGCGTAAAACCATCTGTTAAGATAGGAAACTGCTATAAAAATGGTATAGACAAGCTTTGTGCCGAGCTTGAAACCTGACGCTGTATGTTCGATGAAGTATAATCATGGGAAATGGGGTAAATTATCTGAAGTAGGGAGATTTTATGAAAGACAATCATGATATTTTTTTGTCAATGTCTGACGCTGAGAAACTGGGGTTGTTTCGTACCATTATCGAGGTACGGGAAGCGCAGACACCAGTTACGGCAAAATTAGCGGCTTATCGTGGTCATCGGCCCTTGGTAAGTGAGGTTAATCTCAAACAGATAGCAGCGCTTACGAACCGCAATTATGGCAGCGTCTATAATACTTATAACGGCCTGATCAGTTCACTACAGGCAATGCTCGGCCGTCACCACAGTTCGGTGAAAACTTTATTTGCGGTACCACCCGATGAATTTCGCTATCATCTCGTCGCACAATCACATCCATACAAATTTTTAGACGCTGTCTTATATCAACGTTATGAGAATCTTGACGATTTTTTGAAAGCGTGCGATAGCTCTAAAGCTACGGTTTTGCGCCATCTAAAAGCGATTCGAGGCTATGCGCGGCAAAGCGGGGTGCAGTTCTCGTATGAAACACTATCATTTACCGGCCCGGAATTAAACATCCGGCTGTTTATGACAATTGCTTATTGGCTGGCAACCAATGGCGTGGCGTGGCCTTTTGAAAATTTAACGCACCAGCAAGCTGGCCAGATTCTAGATGGCTTACTGGTCGTTTTCGATGGCGGCAAGGTCAATACCATCACGCGTGAGTTACTAATGTATTATGTGGCGATTTCCCATCAGCGCATTTTAAGCGGCCACATTTTGGTGCACGATGCGCAATCGGAGGTGCTGCATTACCCAGTTCCCAATTTGTTCAGCGACGCGGCCTCGCGACTACTGGATAAATCAAAACAATTTGAGCATTTGACCACCCAGCAGCAGCAGAGCGAAAGTGACGCGCTTTATTTTCTATTTAATTTTGCACCGCTATATATTATCACGGATGAGCAAGTTGAAAAGCGGATGATCGAGCGCTACAACAACTATAATCCCGAGATTTATCAACTGATCAGTGGATTTTTCGAGCATTTTCCATACAGCTTCAAGCGTGATATTCACCTACCTGATGATACTTACCGTTTGCTATTCGTCAATATGCTAAGTGTGACGGTGAGTGTGCTGGCGTTTAATAAGGATTTTACGACCAGTTTGTTAGCCGAGTTCAGTTCAAACATTCAGCAAACCAAGGATGATCCGGCATTTTACCAACAGGTTAAGGTCACGCTTGACGAAGTGATTGGGCGCAAGAAGCTGTCATCGTTTCGAAATTGCCGAGAAGTTTTGACCGAGGCATTTTATCGCAGCCTGCATCAACTTGTAGTTCAATTTCAGCCACGCAAAAAAGTGTTGGTTGCTCCGATTATCGAACAAACAATGACTGGATATATCGATCTCTTGGCGTTTTTGCATGCAGTCCCGTTCGTTGAGTTAGCGTCGCCTGATGCTAATCTCAAGGATGTTGATCTGGTCATCACGACTTCGGTAGGGCTCATTCAAGACAATGTCGGTAAGACGCAGATTTTCCCGTGGCACATCAATGTCACCAATGACCACTACGGCCAGCTTTATAGTTTGCTACGTGAACTTTGGGATGAAAAGATGCTCAAAGAAGCCCGGTTTATCTACTAGAACGCGATGCAATCCGTTCAATTAACTGGAGTAGGGTACGTCTTCATCCTAAAAATCCGAAAATTTCTTGTATCCTATGTCGAGATGCGGTATTTTAGCAATGTATAGTTAACACGTCTGAAGCGCCTAAGTGGATGTTTTAGAGAGTCAGCGGTTGGTGCAAGCTGACAATCATCCTTATTCCAGCGCATGAGTGGGCAGTGATGAGCTGCACGGAAGCCGACCGTTATCGGCTAAGAGGGTGGCGTTCTACGCCAAACTTGGGTGGTACCGCGGAAAGAAGCCTTTCGTCCCATTGGAGATGAAGGGCTTTTTGTGTTGAGCGCGAACCGGCGCGGTTAGAAACCGGAGTGTAAGTGGCCTCGGTCGTGATGGCTTGTCCTTGGCCTTTACGACCGAGGTCCTTACATGCAGGCTTCTGCGCCGGCAAACGCGGCAAGGCAAACTTTGACGTGTCAGATACATCAAAATGATGAGGGAGGAAAAGTATGTTAGATCTGAAATTGATTCGGCAAAAGCCTGAATGGGCGAAGAAAAAATTAGCCGCCCGGGCGATTAAGGGTGAAGAAATCGACGAGCTACTGGCTCTAGATGAAAAACGCAGAAAAGTGACAGTGCAAACCGAGGAACTAAAAGCTCAGCGTAATGAAGTTTCCGGGAAGATTGCCGTCATGAAGCGCAACAAAGAAAATGCGGATGACCAAATTGCAGCGATGCGTGAAGTCGGCCAGAAGATCAGTGCTTTAGACAAAGAACTGGCGACACTTAATGAAAAAGTGACTTATATTCTTGTGCGTTTACCGAATTTTCCGGCAGATGACGTGCCAATGTCGCTTAATGAAGATGACTCCCGGGAAGAATACAAATGGGGTAAGATCCCAAGTTTTGACTTTAAGCCGAAGCATCACTGGGATATCGGGGAGAGTCTGGGTATTTTGGACTTTGAACGAGCCGCAAAAGTTTCAGGCAGCCGTTTTGTTTACTATAAAGGGGCAGGAGCCCGTTTAGAACGTGCCGTTTACAATTTCTTTTTAGATGAACATCAAAAAGAAGGCTACGAGGAAATCATCCCTCCTTACTTGGTTAACAATGACTCCATGTTTGGGACTGGCCAGTTTCCTAAGTTTACCGATGCTACTTACACCATTACAAATGACGGCGAGCCATTAACCATGATTCCGACAGCCGAAGTGCCATTGGTGAACTATTATCGTGGTGACATTATTGATGCTGATAAACTGCCAATTAATTTTACGGCTTTAACGCCAGCGTTTCGTTCCGAAGCCGGAAGTGCCGGCCGCGACACCCGCGGCCTGATCCGCATGCACCAATTTAATAAAGTTGAAATGGTGAAGTTTTGTAAACCGGAAGATTCATGGAAAGAATTAGCCAATCTGATTCATGACGCCGAGGATCTGTTGCGTAAACTCGGATTGCCTTACCATGTCATCACGTTAGCCAGCAACGACGCCAGCTTTACCAGTGCAAAGACGAATGACCTTGAAGTCTGGTTGCCAGCGCAAGACCGATACCGAGAAATCTCGAGCTGCAGCAATTGCACAGACTTTCAAGCGCGCCGTGCGCAGATCCGTTATCGCGACGACGAAGGCAAGTTGCAGTTTGTCCACACACTCAACGGTTCAGGACTGGCAGTTGGCCGAACGGTAGCAGCCATTCTTGAAAATTACCAACAAGAAGACGGCACCGTTAAGATTCCGGATGTCTTAGTTCCTTACATGCATGGCCAAACTGTCATCAAACAAGAAGACTAATTGAAAAAATGCATGTTTATGCAGCGAATTGTTAATAATTCGCTGCATTTTTGATTGAATGTTCGGCCTTCAATTTCTTAGTAAAACCTCATTTAAAAAGTATTGACGGCGTTCAACAAAGTTGCTATCATATTCTTCGTTGTCAAATTGATAGCACATCAGGACATTCAACAAATGCATGTTTATTCAAAAAGTTGTTGACATGATTTGCTCATCATGATAATCTATCAAAGTTGTCTTTTGACTAGGTCGTCCTTTGAAAACTGAACAAAGTTTCGTTTAAATGTGCAGGGTCCTTGATACTTCGGTATCGAGGCAAAAAGTAACATTTGCGAAGTCAATTCGCTAGAACAACAAATCGAGCTATTCGAACAGCTCATATTTATATGAGAGTTTGATCCTGGCTCAGGATGAACGCTGGCGGCGTGCCTAATACATGCAAGTCGAACGAGTTTTGGTCGATGAACGGTGCTTGCACTGTGATTCAACTTAAAACGAGTGGCGGACGGGTGAGTAACACGTGGGTAACCTGCCCTTAAGTGGGGGATAACATTTGGAAACAGATGCTAATACCGCATAAATCCAAGAACCGCATGGTTCTTGGCTGAAAGATGGCGTAAGCTATCGCTTTTGGATGGACCCGCGGCGTATTAGCTAGTTGGTGAGGTAACGGCTCACCAAGGCCATGATACGTAGCCGAACTGAGAGGTTGATCGGCCACATTGGGACTGAGACACGGCCCAAACTCCTACGGGAGGCAGCAGTAGGGAATCTTCCACAATGGACGCAAGTCTGATGGAGCAACGCCGCGTGAGTGAAGAAGGCTTTCGGGTCGTAAAACTCTGTTGTTGGAGAAGAATGGTCGGCAGAGTAACTGTTGTCGGCGTGACGGTATCCAACCAGAAAGCCACGGCTAACTACGTGCCAGCAGCCGCGGTAATACGTAGGTGGCAAGCGTTATCCGGATTTATTGGGCGTAAAGCGAGCGCAGGCGGTTTTTTAAGTCTGATGTGAAAGCCCTCGGCTTAACCGAGGAAGCGCATCGGAAACTGGGAAACTTGAGTGCAGAAGAGGACAGTGGAACTCCATGTGTAGCGGTGAAATGCGTAGATATATGGAAGAACACCAGTGGCGAAGGCGGCTGTCTGGTCTGTAACTGACGCTGAGGCTCGAAAGCATGGGTAGCGAACAGGATTAGATACCCTGGTAGTCCATGCCGTAAACGATGAATGCTAGGTGTTGGAGGGCTTCCGCCCTTCAGTGCCGCAGCTAACGCATTAAGCATTCCGCCTGGGGAGTACGACCGCAAGGTTGAAACTCAAAGGAATTGACGGGGGCCCGCACAAGCGGTGGAGCATGTGGTTTAATTCGAAGCAACGCGAAGAACCTTACCAGGTCTTGACATCTTTTGATCACCTGAGAGATCAGGTTTCCCCTTCGGGGGCAAAATGACAGGTGGTGCATGGTTGTCGTCAGCTCGTGTCGTGAGATGTTGGGTTAAGTCCCGCAACGAGCGCAACCCTTATGACTAGTTGCCAGCATTGAGTTGGGCACTCTAGTAAGACTGCCGGTGACAAACCGGAGGAAGGTGGGGATGACGTCAAATCATCATGCCCCTTATGACCTGGGCTACACACGTGCTACAATGGATGGTACAACGAGTTGCGAGACCGTGAGGTCAAGCTAATCTCTTAAAGCCATTCTCAGTTCGGACTGTAGGCTGCAACTCGCCTACACGAAGTCGGAATCGCTAGTAATCGCGGATCAGCACGCCGCGGTGAATACGTTCCCGGGCCTTGTACACACCGCCCGTCACACCATGAGAGTTTGTAACACCCGAAGCCGGTGGCGTAACCCTTTTAGGGAGCGAGCCGTCTAAGGTGGGACAAATGATTAGGGTGAAGTCGTAACAAGGTAGCCGTAGGAGAACCTGCGGCTGGATCACCTCCTTTCTAAGGAAACAGACATTAAGTCTGACGGAAACCTGCACACACGAAACTTTGTTTAGTTTTGAGGGGACGACCTCTCTTTTTACGCCTATCGGGCCTATAGCTCAGTTGGTTAGAGCGCACGCTTGATAAGCGTGAGGTCGATGGTTCAAGTCCATCTAGGCCCATCAAGCGTTCGCTTGTTAATTGAACAACCCTTATGGGGGATTAGCTCAGCTGGGAGAGCGCCTGCTTTGCAAGCAGGAGGTCATCGGTTCGATCCCGTTATCCTCCATTGGCCGTCAGGCCAATTCACCGACGTAAGTCGGCGACTTTGTTCTTTGAAAACTGGATATCATTGTTGTAAATGTTTTAAATTGCCGAGAACACAGCGTATTTGTATGAGTTTCTAATATAGAAATTCGCATCGCATAACCGCTGACGCAAGTCAGTACAGGTTAAGTTACAAAGGGCGCACGGTGGATGCCTTGGCACTAGGAGCCGATGAAGGACGGAACTAATACCGATATGCTTCGGGGAGCTATAAGTAAGCTTTGATCCGGAGATTTCCGAATGGGGGAACCCAGTACACAGCAGTGTATTGCCTGCAAGTGAATTCATAGCTTGTTGGCGGCAGACGCGGGGAACTGAAACATCTCAGTACCCGCAGGAAGAGAAAGAAAACTCGATTCCCATAGTAGCGGCGAGCGAAGTGGGAAGAGCCCAAACCGAGAAGCTTGCTTCTCGGGGTTGTAGGACTGGACATTGGAGTTACCAAAGTTCGACGTAGTCGAAGTCAGCTGGAAAGCTGCGCCATAGAAGGTGAAAGCCCTGTAAGCGAAACGGCGGACCCTCCGTCCAGGATCCTGAGTACGGCGGAACACGTGAAATTCCGTCGGAATCCGGGAGGACCATCTCCCAAGGCTAAATACTCCCTAGTGACCGATAGTGAACCAGTACCGTGAGGGAAAGGTGAAAAGCACCCCGGAAGGGGAGTGAAACAGTTCCTGAAACCGTGTGCCTACAATTAGTCAAAGCCCGTTAAGGGGTGATGGCGTGCCTTTTGTAGAATGAACCGGCGAGTTACGTTTGCCTGCGAGGTTAAGATGAAAAGTCGGAGCCGGAGCGAAAGCGAGTCTGAACAGGGCGAATGAGTAGGCAGATGTAGACCCGAAACCAAGTGACCTACCCATGACCAGGTTGAAGGTGTGGTGAAACACACTGGAGGACCGAACCCATGTATGTTGAAAAATGCTGGGATGAGTTGTGGGTAGCGGTGAAATTCCAAACGAACTTGGAGATAGCTGGTTCTCTCCGAAATAGCTTTAGGGTTAGCCTCGGAGGATGGATCATGGAGGTAGAGCACTGTTTGAACTAGGGGCCCATCAAGGGTTACTGAATTCAGATAAACTCCGAATACCATCGATCTTACTCCGGGAGTCAGACAGTGAGCGATAAGGTCCATTGTCGAAAGGGGAACAGCCCAGATCACCAGTTAAGGTCCCTAAATTTATGCTAAGTGGAAAAGGATGTGGCGTTGCACAGACAACTAGGATGTTGGCTCAGAAGCAGCCACCATTTAAAGAGTGCGTAATAGCTCACTAGTCGAGTGGCACTGCGCCGAAAATATACCGGGGCTAAGCATAATACCGAAACTGTGGGTGCACCCGTCAGGGTGCGCGGTAGGAGAGCGTTCTAAGGGCGTTGAAGGTCGATCGTGAGGACGGCTGGAGCGCTTAGAAGTGAGAATGCCGGCATGAGTAGCGAAAGATCAGTGAGAATCTGATCCACCGTATGACTAAGGTTTCCTGGGGAAGGCTCGTCCTCCCAGGGTTAGTCGGGATCTAAGGCGAGGCCGCAAGGCGTAGTCGATGACAAGCAGGTTGAGATTCCTGCACTAGTTTATTTTGTTTAAGCGATGGAGGGACGCAGGAGGCTAAGGAAAGCGCACGGCTGGAAAAGTGCGTCCAAGCCGCAAGTCTGGTGGCGAGTGAAATGCTTGCGACCATAAGGACAAGCGGTGATGGGGAGCGAAATTAAAGTAGCGAAGTTCCTGATGTCACACTGCCAAGAAAAGCTTCTAGTGAGAAATAAACTACCCGTACCGCAAACCGACACAGGTAGTCGAGGAGAGTATCCTCAGGTGAGCGAGCGAACTCTCGTTAAGGAACTCGGCAAAATGACCCCGTAACTTCGGAAGAAGGGGTGCTGACCGCAAGGTCAGCCGCAGTGAATAGGCCCAAACAACTGTTTATCAAAAACACAGGTCTCTGCTAAATCGAAAGATGATGTATAGGGGCTGACGCCTGCCCGGTGCTGGAAGGTTAAGAGGATGAGTTAGCGCAAGCGAAGCCCAGAATTGAAGCCCCAGTAAACGGCGGCCGTAACTATAACGGTCCTAAGGTAGCGAAATTCCTTGTCGGGTAAGTTCCGACCCGCACGAAAGGCGTAATGATTTGGGCACTGTCTCAACGAGAGACTCGGTGAAATTATAGTACCCGTGAAGATGCGGGTTACCCGCGACAGGACGGAAAGACCCCATGGAGCTTTACTGTAGCTTGATATTGAGTGTTGGTACCGCTTGTACAGGATAGGTAGGAGCCGTAGAGATCGGAACGCTAGTTTCGATGGAGGCGTTGGTGGGATACTACCCTAGCTGTATGAACACTCTAACCCGCGCCACTGATCGTGGCGGGAGACAGTGTCAGGTAGGCAGTTTGACTGGGGCGGTCGCCTCCTAAAATGTAACGGAGGCGCCCAAAGGTTCCCTCAGAATGGTTGGAAATCATTCGCAGAGTGTAAAGGTAGAAGGGAGCTTGACTGCGAGACTGACAAGTCGAGCAGGGACGAAAGTCGGGCTTAGTGATCCGGTGGTTCCGTATGGAAGGGCCATCGCTCAACGGATAAAAGCTACCCTGGGGATAACAGGCTTATCTCCCCCAAGAGTCCACATCGACGGGGAGGTTTGGCACCTCGATGTCGGCTCATCGCATCCTGGGGCTGTAGTCGGTCCCAAGGGTTGGGCTGTTCGCCCATTAAAGCGGTACGCGAGCTGGGTTCAGAACGTCGTGAGACAGTTCGGTCCCTATCCGTCGCGGGCGCAGGAAATTTGAGAGGAGCTGTCCTTAGTACGAGAGGACCGGGATGGACGTTCCGCTGGTGTACCAGTTGTGCCGCCAGGCGCATCGCTGGGTAGCTATGAACGGAAGGGATAAACGCTGAAAGCATCTAAGTGTGAAGCCCCCCTCGAGATGAGATTTCCCATTCCTATATGGAAGTAAGACCCCTGAGAGATGATCAGGTAGATAGGCTGGAAGTGGAAGTGCAGCGATGCATGGAGCGGACCAGTACTAATCGGTCGAGGACTTAACCAAGTAGAGCGTGAGCAGGAGCGCTTAGAAACCAGAGCATAAGCGGGCCTGAGTTCGTTGGCCGGGTTTTGGCCAATGGACTCAGGGTCCTTATGTGGAGGTTTCTGCGACTGCGAACGCGTTTCGATGAAATACGCCGATTCTCAGCAAAGCAAACCAGCAACAATGATAGCCAGTTTTGAGAGCGCAAAGTTCTCATAAGTGTGGTGGCGATAGCAAGAAGGATACACCTGTTCCCATGCCGAACACAGAAGTTAAGCTTCTTCACGCCGAGAGTAGTTGGTGGGAAACTGCCTGCGAGGGTAGGAAGCTGCCACGCTGTTTATTCCGGTTTAGCTCAGTTGGTAGAGCACCTGACTGTTAATCAGGTTGTCGTCAGTTCGAGCCTGACAACCGGAGCTCATGAAACACTCGTCGTTGACGGGTGTTTTTTTCTACAAAAGATTGATGTAAGTGATCATTAATGACATGATGAAATAAGGAGTGACACAGTGTCACCACGTATTGAAATTGATCTGTCATTTGAATACACGAAAAGATGCTTAAAAACGTAGTAGCTTAGCGGACACGTGTCATTGCCAATGACGTAATGGTCAAACTTGACCAGGCTTGGCAATATCCGCATAATGTTGATACAGAGTTTTGTCAGTGAAAATGAAAGAGGTATCGTGATGAATAATCGGATTCAACTTCGCCAGCAGAAAAAGCCTCGTCATCGGGGACTTAAAATTTTTGCAATTGTTGCAGGCGTCTTGGTTTTGTTGATCGTCGCTTGCGTTTTCTTTTTTCCGCAAATCAATAATACGATTCGCAATGTGACGGGCAATGATACGCCAGCAGATGCCGCAGTTAAATCTCGTTTGGTGTCGGAAATTACTGCGCAGAAGACGGGCAATGCAACGACTGATGCGGCACTCCAACGCGCAGCTGATACATTGAAAGAGACCAAAATGAGTACGATCATGAAAGCCGCGCAAGATCAGGATCAGGCAGCGGTTCTACTGCAAAAGGCAACTGGTGCCAATCAGGCGCAAGCTAAGCTAGCTGCAGCATTGTTGTTCCAAGAGAAATCGATCACTCCGGTTCGCCAAGCAATCGCTTCAGGTGACTACTATCGAGCGTATCAGGATGTCAAATCGTTGCAACAACAAGGTAACACTAGTACGTTACAGAATTTATTGACCGGTCAGTAAAAACAAAACAGCTCCCGCATGGCAATGAAGCCATAACGGAAGCTGTTTTTGATTGAAACAACAATTTACTTAGGTTCATACATAAATGTCAGTTCATTATGTGGCTGGATAAGGCGACCAGAAACGGTTTTGTCGGACATGATCATGCCGCCGGGTAACATAGCGTGGTGATACCGAAAATTAGGGAAGTCCGGTGCCGTCAGTTCATATTGGTGACCGGTTTTGGTATGCAGCACCTGGGCGTCACGCAATGGCCGTTTGTGATTATCAAAGTACTGAATAACCAATGTTGCCGGAACCGGGTGATGAACCAGTGATGACGCCGTTGTGTAAATAAAGGTTAGCTGCGGGTCATCACCCGTCATGGTACCGGTGACAGTTGGATCACCGACATGCTGGCCGTCGGGGAGAACGGCTTTTTGAAAGTCATAACCGATTAAGGTCGGAGCAGTGAGTCGAAAATGATGTTCTGGCGTATTCATTAAGTGATTGTCTGGGCCTAATGTCTTGCCGTTTTCATCGACATAATGAATGGTTAAAGTGACTTGTGCCAAATAATTTCACATCCTTTTCGATGATTTAAAAATAAAGCTATGCATTACGGGCAGTGAAGCGCGCCTGTTTAATGGACGGCTTTTCCAATTCATCTAGCAAGGCAACCGCCAATGTGCCGCTGTTGAGCACGGATTTACCGCTGTCGTCTTTTAGTAGTGTGTTGTCGCCGCGAACGTATTCAGTTGCCGGGCCGTGTTCAAAGTTCATGCTTGGCGAAATACCGATCCAGTTGACATTGTCGGTCCACTGTAACAGTTGATACTCTCTGAGCTGGTTCTTAGGCGTATTGATAAATGCCGGTGCATGCGGGTCATTTTTAAGTAAATCATACAGGAGCTTGCCGTCAGTTTCCAGGCTGCCTGCGCCAAGGATAAAGACTAGCCGCGGGGAGGTGGTCTCCCGTAACTCGTGAATCAGGTGATCGGCTAAATCAATATGGAGATAGGCTTGTTCAACGGTTGTCGCGAAGGCATCAACAACCGCATCGTAGCCTAGCAGCTGATCGCGGGTGAGGGTGAAGGCGTCTTGTTGCACTAATTCGGCATCAGGCGGAAGAACGCCGATACCTTTGTCTGGATGACGAACGTAACCGGTAACTTCGTGGCCTCGCTTAAGCGCTTCTTTGTAGATCGCCGATCCTGCATTGCCAGTCGCACCAATAATTGCAATCTTCATCTATAACAACATCCTTTCATAACGAGTCGGTTCAAGGTTTATGATACACTTACTAAAAGTAGATAGACAATTAAATTGGCCCAAAATTAAATCTTCCACTGTCTTTTCAACGTACTTTTCGGAATCCAAATTGTGTGAGAAAAAAGGCTTTACAGTGCTATATTGCTCCTGTATAATCTTACTTGTTGTTCAGCAATGGCCCGTTGGTCAAGTGGTTAAGACACCGCCCTTTCACGGCGGTAACATGGGTTCAAATCCCGTACGGGTCAGTATGCCGGCTTAGCTCAGTTGGTAGAGCATCGGTATCGTAAACCGAGGGTCACAGGTTCAAGTCCTGCAGCCGGCAGAAATAAGTTTTCCTAGCTTTCCTGAAATGCAGAAACCTTGATATTATAAGGCTTCTGCATTTTTTGTTTTCCCGAATTTCCCTAGCTTTCGAAACTTTGGTGCAAATTTGGTGCACGTTGCTGATATTTTTTGTGCACCAACACGATTTGGTGCACATTTACATTAACTTCTTGTTGGCGTTAGGCTTCGTTGATGCCGTGAGATCATCAAGTACACCGAGAGCCTTTTCATTTTGTTGTTCGTCTAGCTCGTTAATAATATGCGAATAGACGTTAAGGGTAGTGCTGATGTTACTATGGCCAAGCCTCTTGGAAATTCGCGTAGACGAAATATGGGAACATCGATTTTATCCATCCGTGTCATGTTGACTTGCGTTTGCCAAAATATGATGCTTCAACTGCGCATACTCGTCCTGGCTTAGCCCTCCGGAATCAAGCAGCTTTTTAAGTTTCACCAGATCGTCAATTTGCGTTGAAACAGTGTTGCTGTCATCAGCTAAATAAGCAGTAATAGAGCTTGTGAGGGCGCCGATGAGACCGATGCCATTGAACATGAGTAGAACAGCGGCAATTCTTCCTAGAAGCGTGTGAGGTGAAATGTCGCCGTAGCCAACGGTGGTGGCGGTGACGATTGCCCACCAGATTGAATCACTGTATGAAGCACCCTCGGCTAACGAATAGATGGCAGCCGCAATGATGACTAGGATGACCGATAACCATAGATAATAAATGAGACCGCCTTTGTGGAGAAACTTCCTGGTTCGTCCCTGTAAAATGCTGATGATGCCGGCAAGTCGGGTGATGTGAAATGCGCGGCTGAGTCGGACAATACGAAAGGCCCGGGCGAACCGGAAAAACGAGAAGATGGCATTGAATGGAATGATTGCCAACAGATCCAGCAAATGAGTTTTAAAGAACTGAAACTTGTTGTCTGCAGTTAAGAGACGCGCGAAGTAATCGACGGTAAAGATAGCGAGTATCGCATTGTCTACCACATCGTAGGGAAAGGCTGTCAGGCTAATGACTGATGAATAGTCCAAAATAACCATCACAATAGAAATGACCGCCAGTAGTGCAATCACAACATTGTAGTAACGAATAAAACGTGAATCTGATTTCAAAATGCCATCCCCAATTACATAGTTGCCCCATACCCAACGCGAACGAAATAACCCAGCGTCTTTAACGATGATTTAATTCTATCTTTAGGATCACAAGAGTTCAATCATTTATAGAGCGAGCTTATGGAATCCCAAGAAAAGCAAAAAATTAGAATCTTCTCCGAAATCCCTATCCCAAGCAACTTATCGCCCTTTTTTAAGCGCTTGTATGCTATGATCGTACGGTAAGTGATTGGTTGAAGGGGTGCAGTATGCATAGACAGAAAACAAGTTCAAAAGCGGGATTGATTTGGACGATTGTGATTTTAGCGGTTATTTTAGTGGCGGGTGGCTTGTGGTTTGGCCTTAATCGGCAGGCGCAGGCAAGAGCTCAAGAAGCTTCATCCGTGTCGCGTTCCAAGGCACGTTCGGTTGCCCAGTCACGTTCGGCTGCCAAGGCCAGTCAGGCGGTTGAAGCTTCGCAAAAGGCGGCGGACCCAGTGTATAAAGACTTTGCTGCTGACGGACTCAGCTACCATCAAGTTCAAGCCGCCAAGAAATTATCCGTGACGGCGGTCGGTGATTCCGTCATGCTCGGCAGTGAGTATTTGTATAAAGAGTTGTTCCCGAAGATCTATTTTGATGCGACGGTTAGCCGCCAAATCTATCAGGTTCCGGCTTTGTTTAAGTCGCTGGCTGCTTCCGACAAATTGGCTAGTACCGTGATCATCGGTTTGGGCACCAATGGTACGTTTACGAATGAAGCATTTCAGTCCATTATGACAAGTATTGGTGATCAGCGTCAGGTTTATTGGATTAATGTCCGTTCTGATGCGAAATGGACGGATGAGGTCAATCGCGATCTGGGCAAAATGGCCAAGCGTTACAAGAATCTGCATATTGTTGATTGGCATGGTGCTTCTGCCGGACATGATGATTGGCTGACAGCCGACAAAACCCATCCGTCAACTGATGGTCAGACGCATTATGTTGCGACGGTTGCAAAAGCCGTTTTGGCAAAAGCACAATGACCTTTTTCGACGCCTGATCGGGTGCTGGGCGGTTGATGGTTAGTAACCAAGCGGAAAAATGACAACAGATGTTCTCATGACAGTATTTTAAATACCGGTGAGATCGAGACAGATTAATGATCGTCTATCGCTGGCGATCATCGTGGAGGTGAGCAGATGCAGGCATTGCTTGATACCCAACAACCGGGAGCTTATTTGTTAATGAGTGTCGGAGGCAGTGCTGCATTGCGCCGGCATTTGGCTGAGATGGGACTGGTTGCCGGCAAGAAGTTGACCGTGGTGCAACCTGCGAGCAAAGTGACCGGTCTGGTGATTTTCTTTCAGGGGCAGCGACTGGCTATCAGTGACGAGATTGCTGCTTTGCTGGTGGTGCGACCGTTTGCCGCAGATGCTGAGAGGCCGGCGATACCGTTAGCTCACTTGCCACTCAAGCGAACTGGGTTGGTGCAGAAGATTCAAGGAGATCCGCCGCTGCGACACCGCCTGATGGACATGGGTTTAACCAAGGGAACATTGGTGAAAATTCACCAGATTGCCCCGCTTGGTGATCCCATCGAGCTAGCGGTACGTGGTTATAAGTTGAGTATTCGTAAGCAAGACGCGGCGCATGTGCTGGTAACGGAGGTGACCGCTGATGACCATGGATGAGACCTTAGCGCTTGTCGGCAACCCTAATAGTGGCAAAACAACTTTGTTTAATGCACTGACCGGTGCCAAACAACATATTGGCAATTGGCCGGGCGTCACAGTTGAACGAAAATCCAGTCGGCTTAAAGCCAATCCGGCGGTGGTCATCGAAGACCTGCCGGGAACCTATTCACTGTCGCCTTATAGCAGTGAAGAAATTGTGACGCGGAATTTTTTGCTTGAAAAGCAACCGGATTTAGTCATCAACGTCGTCGATGCCACGAATCTCGAACGCAATCTATATTTAACATTACAAGTGATGGAAACCGGGCGGCCATTAATCGTGGCGCTCAACATGATGGATGTCCTTGAAAAGTCCCGCCGCCGCACGATCAATTTGAAAAAGTTGAGTTATGCCCTGCAGGTACCAGTCATCGGCACCACTGCCACTAAACCAGCAGCTTTAAAGGAACTTGTTCAGGCCATCCAAGCGCCGTTACCTAAACCATATGCTTTTCCGGAATATGATCCCCGGCTCGAATCCGCTTTAAGCATGCTTGAGGAAGTCATCGGCGAACGGGTGTCCGCCGATCGTTTGCGATGGTATGCCATCAAGCTTTTTGAAAAAGATCCGCAAATCGCGCAGCAGCTGGCTTTTACAACAGCTGAACAGCAACAGGTCGCGGAAATTTTACATACGGCTGAGCATCTTTTTGATGATGCGAGCGATAGCATCATCGTGAATGCAAGATATGATTTCATCGCCCGCGTCATGGCGATGTGTGTCGTTGATAAAGAAGATTTTGTCATGTCGGTCAGCGATCGGATTGACCGCATCGTGACGGATCGCTATCTGGCCTTGCCGATTTTTGTACTGGTGATGTGGGTGGTTTATTACCTTTCGATCCAGACAGTCGGAACCATCGGCAGTGACTACCTCAATGATACGGTCTTTGGCGGCTGGTTGCCGGCGGTGGTCGGCGGGGCGTTGAAGAGCTGGGCGGTTGCGCCGTGGTTGTCAGGCCTGATTGTGAACGGCTTGATCGGTGGGATTGGCTCCGTGTTGGGGTTCTTGCCGCAGATCATGATGCTGTTTCTATGTCTGGGTATTCTTGAAGACTGCGGGTATATGGCACGGATCGCGTTTGTGATGGATCGCCTGTTTCACCGGTTTAATCTCAGCGGCAAAAGCTTCATACCCATTCTAATCGCTACCGGCTGCGGGGTTCCTGGTATTATGGCCACACGAACCATCGAAAGCGAAAAAGATCGACGAATGAGCATTATGCTGACAACCTTTATGCCGTGTTCCGCTAAATTGACTGTTATTGCGCTGGTTAGCGGAACCTTCTTTCCGAATAACAGCTGGGTTGCGCCGTCAGCTTATTTCATGGGCATTATTGCCGTTGTCTGCTCCGGCATTTTTCTGAAAAAGACCGCTTTGTTTGCCGGACCACCAGCCCCATTTGTCATGGAGTTACCAGCGTACCATTTGCCGCGCGTCACCAACCTTTATCGCAGTGTCATGTCGCGGGCACGAGCCTTTGTGCATAAAGCGGGGACGATTATTTTCTTGTCATGTGTTTTGTTATGGTTCCTTTCGAACTTTGACTTTACGTTACACATGGTCCAGCAAAATAAGAGTATGTTACGAGGAATTGGTGGGGTCATTGCCCCGATTTTTGCGCCGCTGGGGTTTGGCGACTGGCACACCACAGTGGCTACTTTAGCCGGTTTGATCGCCAAGGAAAACTGTGTCAGCACGCTGCACATTAGCTTCGGTGGGACTGGCGGCTTTGGTCAGGCATTGCGGGCGACTTATCCGGCGATGGCAGGGTATGCGTTTTTGATGTTCAATCTTTTATGTGCCCCGTGCTTTGCGGCCATTGGCACCATGTACAAGGAGTTTGGCAATGCGCGCTGGACCTGGCGTGCCGTTGGTTATCAAACAGGCGTGGCGTATTTGCTGACGATGTTGATTTATCAAGGCAGTCTCATTGTGAGTGGTCAGGCCAATGTGCTTAGTTTCGGACTGGTCGCACTGGCAGTGACACTCATTATTTACGGCCTGTGGCTCAAACGCCCGCATCCCGTGGTTGCGTCGGGTTATAGCACGGATATTTAAAGAAGGAGATCTTTTATCATGGCAACGTGGCTAATTGGCAGTGTCGTCGTTTTGGCGATCGTTTTCGTCTTATATCGCACCTTTTTTCGAAAAAACAAAGCAGGCGGTTGCAGCCAATGTGAAGATGTTGGCTGTCCGTTGATTGATCAGGCCAAAATGGTTCAGGCCAACAAACGGCGTAAAGCATAACGAGATTCAATACCGCTTGATTGGTAAGTGAATGTGGTTTGTGATTGAAATAGCCTTTGTGATCCGGTGAATTTTTAAAACTCGCGTTGCTAAAGTGAACTATGTATAATTGAGTTGTGAAAGCCTTTACAAAAAACGACTGAACGTACATTGTTTGCGCTCCGGCGACCGTTGCACAAAACGGAGGAGATAGTGGCGCAGGGGTAAGTACCATTGCGGTGTACCGGATGTACAAGGGGGATGCAACCATGACAACAAAACAACAATTTCCGATCCGTGATGTGACCACAGCGAGTGGCTATTTTTCACCACTCAAAGCGACCGTCGAGACGGCATTTTATGGCACGAATGTCCGGCCGGTGACCACATTGACAGAAGCATACGAATTGGCCAAAGCCGCGCCAGGTGTCATTATCACGGATTTGCCGATTCAGCATGCCAGTGATCTCGGGCTGCCAGAAGACGCCCGCATCTTGGTTGCAAATGACGGTCTGGTTGTCGGCCGAACCGCTGCGGCTCGCCGGATTATCGGGCAGCCCGGTGTTGACGCAAACACAATGGTAAAGGTTGCGCGTGAAGCGGTCTTTCAAGGCGGTCGCAAGCGATTCTTGAGTGGCCGGGTTGCGGTTGGTCTGTCGCCCGATTTTTCTGTTGAAGCGCATATGATGTTGCCTGAAGCATATGCGAATAACCTTTACAGCTATTTATTGAACTTTCAAATCATGACGGCTGAAGCAGAAAAACACTACGCCCGGTCGCGCCCGCTTCCAGAAGATGACCTTTATCTTTATGCCGATCCTGATTGGCACGATCCGGCGTATCCGGATGGCCTGGCGATTTTTGATCCGCTACACAATGCGGCAATCATCTTAGGCTTACGCTACTTTGGCGAATTGAAAAAGGGCACCTTGACGTTGGCGTGGGCGACGGCACATCGAAATGGCTTTGTTGCCTGTCATGGCGGGATGAAACAGTATCAGCGGCAAGACGGCACGTTTACCATGGCAGCGTTTGGCTTGTCTGGCTCGGGTAAATCAACGATCACACTGACGAGTCACGGCGATCGCTACCCAGTGAAAGTGCTGCACGATGACGCATTCGTGATTGATCGGCAAACCGGTGCCACGACTGCGCTGGAACCCGCGTATTTTGACAAAACCCAGGATTATCCGTTAAGCGATCCAGGAATTCGGTATTTTCTGACAGTGCAAAATGTGGGCGTTACTTTGGATGATCATGACCGGAAAACACTGGTCACCGAGGACATTCGTAATGGGAACGGGCGAACGGTTAAGTCGCGGTTCGTGACGCCTAATCGTGTCGATCATTTGACCCAGAGTATTGATGCCGTTTTTTGGATCATGAAAGACGACACGTTGCCACCGGTGGTTCGGATCGAGAATCCTGATTTGGCGGCGGCATTTGGGGCAACGTTAGCAACTAAGCGATCAACTGCCGAAAACGTCGGGGCTCATGTGGATCGCGATCAGTTGGTCATTGAACCGTTTGCCAATCCGTTTCGTTGTTATCCGCTAGCCGAAGACTACCAGGATTTTTATGAACTCTTTCAGGAACGTGGCACGACTTGCTACATTCTTAATACCGGTTTTTACCGCGGCCAAAAAGTGAAACCGGCTGACACGTTGGATGCGATTGCGGCGATTGTAGATGGCACCGCACAATTTCAACCATTTGGGCCGTTACCAGATATGAGTTATCTGGTATTACCAACTTTTAAAGTAGACTTTACGACACCTGATTATCGGGCTTTGTTGCGTAAGCGTTTGGAAGCTCGCTTGGCATTTTTGACCACCAAAGAGACAGCCGATGGTGGCTATGATAAGTTGCCGGAAGCTGCCACTCACGCACTGGAAAAGGTTCTTACCGCGCTTTCGGAGTCGAACTGAATTTCAGGTGCGACATCACAAAGGGCCAACTCAATTTCCATCATTGCACGCTCGCTTAAAATAGGGGATAGTATAAACGACAGGACATACGCCTCGTATCAAATGCATGACAGCGGCACTAGGCCATTTATGGAGGATATGCGTATGGCAATTCATTTTGTAGTTTACGAAAAGCCCCATTGCGAATCTTGTCGGTTGACGCGGCGGTGGTTGTTGACGCATCATCAGCGTTTTCGCACGACCAATCGCCGTGGTGAAACGAATTTGGTGGATCCCAATTCGGACGATCCACTCAAGCGTGCTTGGAGTGCGCAAAAAGTTGTGAAGTTTCGGCAGGATGGTTATGATCGCTTTCCGATTGTGCGGGTGCGCGATGATGAAACCGGGGATGTTTTGGCCACCTGGAATGGCTTTCATCCCGAAGCACTTGCCAGCTGGGCAGCGATTAATCGGCTGGGATAATCACCGCGTCGTTTATGCATGCAGGCGACTAATGCGGAAAGTTTATCCGCAAATACAGCAAAGACGCTAGCGACAAATCCACTTGATCGCTAGCGTCTTTTTGATTGAGTTTTAAAATACAGCCGATAACCGCTCGAAACAGCTTTGGCTCAAGACTGATCGGCTTGCTTTTGCGCGGCAGCAGTTTTGGCAGCGAGTTCGGCGTACATTTTGGTACGGGCTTCGCCTTGCAGCGGATATTGCTTGGTCAACAGATAGGCGACAAACGAGAAAATGGCCGGCAAGCCAAATAAAACGACGCCTAAACTCTGAAGCAGACTATCAGGTACCTGCGCCGCTTTTTCAAGGGTTTGCGCGTTGTACCCGACGAGTAAGAGTGCTGCGCCGACGCCAATTGTAGCCAGTCCGGACTGAAGTTTCTGTAAGAACATGTTGACCGCGTTGATGGTAGCTTCCATCCCTGAATTCAGCTTGAGGCGATTGTAATCCATTGTCTCCATGATGATCAGGTTAGCCGGAACAAATTGCGCGCCGGCAAGCGTCATGACAATCCCAATCAGGATGTAGAACAGCCAAGGATTGTGGATCACCTGAAACTCATTGATGGCGAACATTAAGAGCAGGAACGGTGCCATGCCTAAATAGCAAAGCTGAATGCCGCGAAGTGCCGACATATATTTCATGGCTTTTTGCGAGATGAACGTCCCACCAACCAACGTGACCAAAGTTAACAAGCCAAAATACATAGACTGAATCCCTAAATTAGCCACGCCAAACGCGTATTTGATGTAGTACAGGGATGTCGCGGTGAGCAAGGCCCAGACAAAGCCGCCGACAAAGGTAAAGTACAGGTTGACCCGAAAAGGCTTGTTGATCTTCACCATCCGGCCGATATCGCGAAGCTTGGGCGGTTTGGTGCCTTCAGCAACCGGCCCTTCTTTGACCATTAAGCCGCCGATCAGGGCAATAATCAAAAATGGAATGACAATCACGTCCACCGTCAGCGGGATATTGGGACTCTTCTTAGTTCCAAGAAAGGTGGCGATGGCCATAAAGAAGGCAAACACGACACCGACAACATTACTGGTAATGCGGGGCCATGAAATAAGTTTGGAGCGAATTTCCTGGTCTGCTGACATCGTACTGGTCAACGGCACTGTGACGATGATCGTATAAGCAAGCATAAATAGAAAGTAGACAATATAAAGGTAAACTTCCTTGCCAAAATCACTGATGCCTTGAGGAATGTGAAACAGCATCATACCCAAGATGCCCGCAAAAAAAGTGCCTGCCAGTACATAGGGCTTGAACTTGCCCCAGCGGGTTCGAGGTGAAATATCGATGACATAACCTGTCCACAGGTCATTCACCGCATCCCAAAGCCGACCCACAAATAATAAGGTCGTTGCAACAGCTGCCGCTTTACCGGGTACTCCTGTATAAATCCCGGAATAATCGGTAATAAACATCATTAAGACAGCCGTATAAAGATAGTACGCCGTTGTGCTGATGAGCCCCATGGTATTGATCCCAAAAAAAGTACGCGGATCAAGGGGGTAATTCTTCGGATAGTCTTTCAATGTTTGCACCCTCCAAAAAGGAATGACGTTCATGCCGCATCACAATCACGGGTTGCACTTCACCCAACCGATGAAGCGTTTAACCTCAAGCGGTGCACGCGTCATGCTCTTGCTTTGATTATAGGTGATGTCCTGAGAACTTGCTATTAACTCCCTCCGCTAAAATAAAATAAGTTATAACCGCGTAGAAATAAGAATCTTTATAGGCGGTATTTGCACGATTGTTGAGAAATATTGAAATATAAGTTCAAAATATCTAAAAAATATTTTCGTTATCTTATTTTTGATGGAAGCGCTTAGCAAATAAAATACGTGTCAAAAACGAGATGTCAAGACAGGGGACGCAGGCGTTGATAAGTTCAGTTTTCACAAAAAGATACATTGCGTACAATTCCAAAGAAAACGGTTTTCACAGACTGGTGTAATGTATGTAAATCCCACTAATAATGGCCTTTAAACGGGTTATATAACGTTAGGTATTTAAATATTAGTCAATAATTATATTGATTATAAGCCATTAACACGTATAATTAAGTGTGTAAGTTGATGAACGCACAAGATTAGGAGGGACTTTTAAATGTACGCGACGAGCAATGCACCTAGTTATGTTGAAGTAATTAATCAGAATCTGGAACGGCTACTTGTTTTTGAGACGGTTTTCAAAGAATACGTCCACACATGCAAGAACATCGAGAAGGGCAATTGCTATGCCAGCGAAAGTCTCGATCGGTTGCGTGTGTACTTCACCAAAAATGTGATTAAGTTCTGCAGTTTTGTAGACAGTGTTGATGCCGAAGCCGCACCTTGCAATTACGCGGCCTTTCATCGCGTGTTGGTCAGCGGCCTGCGCGGCATTCGCAGTGGCGTGTTAGACATTCTTCAGGCGATTGGCCCGGATCAAATCGATCACGAACGCTTCGATGCAGGTTTGGCTGAACAGCAAGCAGCTCGGGCGCAGATTGATTCGGCTTTCTCCAAAATTCTTGATCCGATTTTTTAGTCCGCTTCCCTGCTTCAATGTGGCATAATTGAAGCAGAGGGGGTGAGTGCTTGGCAGTTTGGCGCATGATGTTTGCCCGCCCGCAGTTTAAACATCGCCAGATTAAGCAAATGGTCGATGAACTCAACCAAGAAGGCAACTTCGGGGGGATGCCGATTCACCATATCAGGCTGACGCGGCAAACCAAAGAACTTATTTATGTGGATCTGGATTTTGAGCTAACATCTGGTTTGACGCAACCGTTGTTTGAACAAATGGCCAAGTATATTCTCGTTTCTGTTGCGGGATTGGCTCACGCACCGCAACGGATCTATTTAATGGCAATGGCGAATCCTTTTTCCAAATTGAACATTACTTATTACATTTATCCGGATCATAGTTTGGACTTGATTTATTGGCGACCGTTGCTCAGTGTGCCATCCTAAATTGATCGGCACGGATCTATCGGAGGACCTCCTTTTTTAAGGCAGGTTCTTTTTATTTACGCAGGCGCCGCATTCTAAAAGCTGACTTTTTTGATAAATCGGCAACGTCTTAGGCTTTAGACCGATTATCAAGTAGCCGCTAAGTATGCTAAGATATGGCAAGTTATTTCATTTCAACGCCTTGCCATAGACAGCAAGAGGAGGAGCGAACGTTGCTAGAGCTAAAGCACATTAAAAAATATTACCAAACCGGTGACTACACCACGAAGGCCCTCGATGATGTTTCGGTTCAGTTTCGTGAACAGGAATTCGTAGCCATTCTTGGCCCCAGCGGCTCCGGGAAAACAACGCTGCTGAACGTGATTGGCGGCCTTGATCGCTACGATTCAGGCGATCTATTATTGCATGGTCGGTCCACCCAAAACTTCAAGGAATCTGATTGGGATGCTTATCGGAATAATTCTGTCGGGTTTATTTTTCAGAGTTATAACCTGATCATGCACCTGAGCATTTTGGAAAACGTCGAACTCGGCTTAACGTTGAGCGGCGTTTCTGCCAAGGAGCGGCGCAAAAAGGCGGAGGCCGCGCTGGTTAAAGTTGGCCTAAAAGAGCACATGAGCAAGCAGCCTAATCAGCTTTCCGGTGGGCAGATGCAGCGGGTGGCCATTGCTCGGGCGATTGTCTCGGAACCGTCGATTTTGTTGGCGGATGAGCCGACTGGTGCCTTGGACACCGAAACCAGTCAGGAAATCATGAAGTTGATTGCCGACTTGTCGCGGGAGCGTTTGGTCATCATGGTGACGCACAATCCGCAACTGGCGCACGATTATGCCCAGCGGATTATCGAGTTCAAGGACGGTAAAATTCTGTCCGATTCGCGTCCGTATGATGCGGAGGAACAGGGCAGTCATTTTGATCTGCGCCGGACGAAAATGAGCTATTTGACGGCGCTGAAGCTGTCCTTTACGAACATTATGACCAAAAAAGGCCGCACTTTTCTAACGGCGTTTGCCTCCAGCATCGGGATCATTGGCATTGCGGTCGTCCTGGCGCTTTCATCCGGGTTTCAAAAGCAAATTGATAATACCCAAGCAGAAACATTGGCCCAGTTTCCCATCACAATTTCAACGAACGCGACCAATCTAACGGCCGGGGCACAAGATAATACCAAGACGTCAACGTTTAAGACGACCAAAACGGTGCTGGCAAAGCAAAGTGCCAGTGACAAAGCGCAGCACACGAACAAATTAAATCAAAAGTATATTGATTATGTGAATGGCATCAGTAAACGCCTGACCGACAACATTGGCTATACGTATGGCACCGGTATGAACTTACTGCGCGACGTCAACGGGAAGGTGAAGCCAGTACAATTTTCAACAGCCAAACCGACAAATAACCAATCACAACGCGGCTTTTCCAGTGTCAGTTCATCGGTTTATCCCGTCGATCGCGAAGGCGGCACCAGTTATCTGAAGAAAAATTATGAAGTCGTTGCCGGAAGTTATCCCAAGAAAGACAGCGATGTCATTTTGATTGTTGATCGGGACAATTCAACGAATATTAACGCGTTGAAGAATCTTGGCTTTTCAGTTAAAAATGGTCAGAAGCTTAAGTTCAGCGATATTGTAGGGACAAAACTAAAGGCCATTGCCAATGATCACTACTATCAAAATGTTGGTGGCAGTGTTTATGTGCCGACCAAGAACTATGCGGATGCGTACCAACAAAGTGGCAATCGGGAGTTAACCGTGACAGGGGTATTGCGGACGCGTTCCAAGACCAGTGACGGACTTTTGAGCCAAGGATTTGCTTACTCTGATCGGTTAACCAAAGATCTGGTCGCGATGAATAAAGATTCTGCAGTTGTCAAAGCACAACGCAATAGTGATGTGAATATTTTCACCAATCAGGAAATTGACGATGCAACTAAAGATCAGCTGATCACCAGTTTAGGCGGCTCAGAAACGCCAACGCAAATCACGATTTATCCGACGAGTTTCAAAGATAAGGATAAGATTCTCAGCTACCTGGATAAATTCAACCACGGCAAGAAAAAAGCCGATCAAGTCATTTACACGGATTTGGCGGGTACGATTTCGAGTATGACCGGCGGGATTATGTCGGCGATCACCATTGTCTTGGTTGCTTTTGCGGGAATCTCATTGGTAACTTCGATGATCATGATTGCGATTCTGACGTATACGTCGGTTCTGGAACGAACCAAGGAAATCGGGGTGCTCAAGGCGTTGGGTGCGCGGCGCAAGGATGTGACTCGGGTCTTTGATGCCGAGACCATCATTCTCGGCGTGAGTTCCGGGGTGCTGGGGATTATCATTGCCTGGCTCCTGACCTTCCCGATCAACGTCATCTTATATAACATGACCCAGTTGCCGAATGTGGCGCAGCTGAATCCGATTCACGCGGTGATTCTGATCTTAATCAGTACGATTCTAACGGTTCTTGGCGGCCATATTCCAGCGCGCATGGCGGCGAACAAGGATGCAGCGATCGCGTTACGTGCTGATTAATCTGTGCATCATCTAAGACTTCAATGTCAAAGCAAACAAACATGGGTGCGTTTGCTTTTTATTTTCCAATTGGGCCTATGTCCGGAAAGCTGACATTTGCACAAGACGTAAAGTTGCATAAATTTGTTTTGGGCGGGCGTAACTATTATAATGAAGATTCATTGATTGGCATTTTGAGGGAAGTGTCATGAGAGCAGCTAGGAGGATTATTTTTCTAGCGAGAGGATGTATTTCAATTGAATAATTCAGAGGGCCGCACGTTTATGGGTCATCCCCGCGGACTATTAACGCTGTCGATGACCGAATTCTGGGAGCGGTTCAGTTACTATGGCATGCGGGCGATCCTGATCTACTACATGTACTATTCAGTGGAAAAGGGCGGCTTAGGTTTTGATCAACCGACTGCCTTGTCAATTATGTCGATTTACGGGTCATTGGTTTATTTGAGTTCCACAATTGGTGGCTTCATCAGTGACCGGTTGCTCGGCTCCCGGCGTACCGTCTTTTGGGGCGGTGTGCTGATTATGCTGGGGCACATCGTCTTGTCCATCCCGATTGGTTCGATTGGGCTTTTTGGCTCGATTGTTTTGATTGTTTTGGGCACGGGGTTGCTTAAGCCCAACGTCTCCGAGATGGTCGGTAGCCTCTATCCTGAAGAGGACTTACGGCGCGATTCCGGGTTCAGCATTTTCGTTATGGGGATTAACTTTGGCTCGTTGATTGCGCCGATTTTTGTCCCATGGATGGCTGATAAAGTCAATTTCCACGCTGGCTTCTCGTTGGCTGCTATCGGGATGTTCATCGGCTTGATCTTTTACGTGGTTGACGGCCGCAAGTATATCAATCCGGCTGACAATACGGCGCCGGATCCATTAAAGCCGGAAGATGTCCGCCCGCTGGTCACGCGGATTGTCGGCGCGGTCGTTGTGGTTGGCGTCATCTTGGCCATTATGGCAGCCTTCAAGGCGTTGACGATTGCCAATGTCATCAGTCTGATTACGGTCATTGCGATCGGCTTGCCGGTTTGGTACTTTATTTTGATGATTCGCAGCAAAAAGGTGACCAAAACCGAACGCTCACGGGTCATTGCCTATATCCCGCTATTTTTGGCGGCGATGATTTTCTGGGCCATCGAGGAACAGGGATCGGTTGTGTTGGCACTGTTTGCAGCGCAACAAACTAAATTGGATTTTGGGTTCTTTAAAATCCTTCCAGGGAATTTTCAGACGCTGAATCCATTGTTCATTTTGCTTTACGGTCCGTTGTTTGCCTGGTTGTGGATGAAGCTTGGCAAACGCCAACCGACATCACCGAAGAAGTTTTATTTAGGTTTGATTTTTGCCGGAGCCTCTTATCTGTGGATGGTTATCCCGGTCATGCTTTTTGGCAGTAGTGCGAAGGTATCACCTTTGTGGCTAGTGATGAGTTGGGCCATTGTCGAAATCGGCGAAATGTTGATTTCCCCGGTCGGACTGTCGGTGACGACCAAGCTGGCACCAAAAGCCTATTCATCCCAAATGATGAGTATGTGGTTCTTGGCTGATGCGTCAGCGCAGGCGGTCAATGCGCAAATTGTGCGCTTCTACACGCCGAGTCACGAAGTAGCTTACTTCGCGATTGTCGGGCTGGTTTCAGTGGCATTTGCGATCATCTTAGCTTTTTACACGCCACGCATCGAGAAGCTCATGCAAGGGGTCAATTAATGGCGGCTGACTCACTTTTGCGTTAGTCGCTAACAGGAAGTGTCCTCATGATAAAAGTTGCAATCAGCGTCGATAATCATTTTGATGTGAATCATGTCGATGGCTTTGAAATGCTAAAATACCAGGCAGACTATCTGGTAGAAAACGGTTATCAAATTTATGTCAACGCCGGTGATACGTACAATGATTTCACCAAAACGCTGGCCTACTACCGGGCATTGCAACAGGAAGTGGGTCAACAGGTCATGGTACGCTTTTTGGCCGGCAATCACGACATGGTCAAGGGTGCTACCTATGATGAAATTCAGTCAGATGTTGATCCGCTATATTTGCACGAAAAGGTATTGCCGATTCCGTCCACCAATGCCGTGATCATTGGCAACAATGGTTGGTATGATTATTCGCTTGGCCAGTTGGGAAAGACTAAAACGGATGCAGCTTATGCACAGTGGAAACGCGCTTTTTGGATCGATAGTGCGATTGATTCACCGCTGAGTGACGCTGAGCGAATGCAGCGGGTTTTACAGACGACCCAAGCAGCAATTGATGCCAACCAAGGGCGGCAAATGATTTATGTGACCCATTTCGTGCCGATTCGCGGTGCCATGGTCTATGCGGTGGATCGGCCATCGTGGCAAATGGCGACGGCGCTCATGGGATCAGCGAAACTTGGCGCACTGTTGACAGGCCAGGTTGACGCGGTGGCATTTGGCCATGAACATTTTCGTGATGCGCCTAAACTACTCGGTAAAACGGTCTATTACCACCAGCCGCTGGGATATGGCCTGAAGCGCTTATTTGAATGGGAAAGTCATGATTGGTTGACGGAGTGGCGGAACACGCTGGTCACGTTGCATGTACCGTCATTGGCTAAATCCTGAATTCGTCAATGACATGCAAAACGGGTTATAAAAACTGCCTGAAAATGTGTCAAGCGATTTTCGACTTTGACAGTAAATTCCATAAAACATGCGTCCGAAAACTGGACGCGAGATGATCCTAATTAGACTTGAATCGCTTGTGAATTCTTGTATGGATATCGTTCGGCGACCAACTGTTTAACCCTTGTCCTGTTAATGCCAAGAGAATCAAGGTAATCGCGATAGTTGGCGCGGCGCCACGGATGCGTAATTGCCGGGATTTTCTTGGTTCGTTTAGGAGTTGGTGCCGCAGCTGGCGTAAGATCGAATTTGGCTGACATGAACTGTTCTTTTGGCACACAGAAAAGATCGTACACCTGGTCATCATCAGTGGTCATATAAAGTCTACCCGTGAAGCTTTTGATGACTAAGACCTTTGTATGCGGTGGTAAGTAAACCAATTCGCCATTCCGGTGTGGCAGATAGCGTTTGTTATCAAAGCGAACACAATGTCCGTGGCCGATGCTGCGTTCATTGGCAATGATCAAAATATTGTCAATTTCCTTGGGTGTTAGTTGCTTATCAAACACCGACATGCTACTTTTGATGGTAGATGCGAAGCGGTCATTGTAACGCTTGATAAAGCCGACCAAAAACCGATTGGCATCTGCGATTGTGGTGATGTTATGCAACCGCAGTTCACTTGTGAGCCGATCTTGAAAAGTCTCCAGAAGACGTTCTATACGGCCTTTGGCTTGCGGAATACTGGTGACCGAAAGTTCTGTTCCAAGTGTCTGGCAGGCATAACCGAAACGTGTAAGAGGGTTCTCGGTCGAAGGTGAGCCCTCTTTTTTGTTGCTGTTAAACACGGTGCGCCGATCCGTTAGGAATTCTGCTGGAGCGCCATAATCGCGAAGGACTTGGGCAAACACATGATAATAGCCGCTGAGTGTTTCTTGTTTGGCAAAGTAGCCGCCGACAACGTTTCCGGACTGATCATCAATGGCTGCGTGTAAGGTGGTTTTTTGAGTACCAAACCAATACTCCCAGGAAGCATCCATTTGTACCTGTTCACCAGAATAATGTTTTCGAGGACGTTCTGGATGGGCTTTGATGTTTTCAACGACTTCGATGGCTGACAAGGTGGCTTCATCACGTTTGGATAGGAGCTTGGCCTTCTTTTCTTTTTCTTTTAACTCACGCTTGACTCGGCGCTTGGTGGCTTTATGGGCTTTGGGTGACAGAATGTGGTGGTGTCTGAATAAGAGCCGGAGTGAGGATTCGGAGATGGCGATTTGTTCGGCAGTGGTTAAGAACTCGTGGAAATGGGCGATGTTAAAGCCGGCGTACTTGTTCGTGTACAGATGAATGATCTGGCGTTCGAGTTGTGCGTTGCGTTTGTTGGCGGGCTCACGACCGGCATTGCCGTGAATAAAGCCATCTTTGCCTTGTTGCTTGTAAAGCTTGATCAGTCGGTAGATGGTTCGTTCGGAGCGCTTGAGCTTAACGGCTGCGCGTTGCACGGAGGTCTTACCATTGACCACTGCTTTAATGACTCGGTAACGTTCTTCTTCTTTCATTGTTAAGACAACCTTCTTCATGTGATTCCTCCTAGATGTATCTTCTAAGAGGTTACAGTTTTTGTGACACTTTGGCTAACTGCTTACTTAAGACAATATCGCTTGCGGTCGACAACGGGTTATAAAAACTGCCTGAAAATGGTTGCTTTTTATAACCTGTTTTTGTACACTATTTGAGTTGGCTACTTGCAAACGTATGGAGGAGTAGCGAAGAGGCTAAACGCGGCGGACTGTAAATCCGCTCCTTCGGGTTCATAGGTTCGAATCCTATCTCCTCCATTTTTTAATGGCAGTGTGTAGTTGCGCTGCCGACACGACAAAAATCCGCTTAACGCGATCATTGCGTTAGGCGGATTTTTTATGCGATTGTAGGCACTTATACCTTAATATTTGTGGTTAAAAATACAGAAGCATTTCAGCTTTTAAAAAAGAATGATGCCTGATTGAACTGACATTGATTTGCTTGCTTTTTAAGAGGCCGGCATTTTAACCGTTTTTGCGCTAATAATCTTGTTGTAAACAGCTAGAATATTGTCAAAGTCTTCAGGTGTGGGATGAGGCTGAATGGAGACGATGTGGCATTTCGGCAGGTTCAGGAGCGGCAAATTGGTGATAATCATATCAAAATGAGGGGCGGCGGCTTTTAATTTGGCAAGCGTATTGACGTGCATCAATTCGGGCTTCAAGCTTGACCGCATGTGATAGCTTAATTCCTGCAATAAAAATTGGCTGTGCTCAAAACTTGTGTTGAAGAAGAGGCCGGTTCTGACTTTTGGCGCTCTTTCTTCTAATTGAAGGGTCAGGTTTTCCCAAGAAGTGACCAAGATGAAAAGCAGGCGGGTGATCAACGCCTCGTCAATTTGCTTCCAGATTTTTTCGGCGCGCAAAATGGCGATTAACGTTTCTTTGGTTTGTTTAATGAACGTCTGCTCAAATTTGTTCATGTTCATGAAGAACGCCTCATCCGGATTATACAGAATCTTGGTCGGTCCCCAAGTGTACTCAATGGCATTATACAGACGCAGCAGCACCAAATCACGATTAGCTAGTTTCAGTTTTTGCGATGCCGCCGTCACATCAAGAAAGTGTGACAGTGCTTGATAAATCGAATGAATCACCGGATTATGGCGGGCTTTAACCAGGAGATCCTGGTAAGTCAGGGCGTTGCGTGAGTTAAAGAAGAGATAAAACAAATGTGAAAAGACAAACGAGGAACAATTAATCCTATAAATTCGAGTAATCTTTTGCCGTAACTCAGGCGAAAACGTGTCATTTTCCTTCACCAAACTTGCATCTTTGAAAGTGTGGCCGCGACTATTGCGGGTGAGACAGATAAAGACGGTCGTTCGCAGTTTGTTTAAAAACGAAAACGACTGATATCTCGGCGATTTCAAAACCGGAAAATGGGCTGAAAAATCAGCAATGATCTCATCAATGAGCTGTAATTCATCTTGAGACAAAAAGGCGTCAATGAACCAGTATCTTTCCAGAAAATAGCAGTAATAGAAAAAATGAATTTTCTTTTCGTTGCCGACAATATCCAGAGTTTGCGTATCAATTCTAAAGCCTTCATGTTCCAACACTTGATTAATCGCCAGTATGTGCCGTTTTAAGGTTGACTCACTGATGAAGAGTTCTTCGGCTAATTGGGTCATCGATGAAAAGCGGTGTAGAAAAAGTTCTTCAAGAATCAAGAAGCGGGTCGATTGGCGATAAATAGCCGCATAAATGTAAAGCGGATTGTGTGACGCATCGTAAGTGAGTCGAATACCGAAACGTTGACTGCTTTCGATTTTGGCTGGGGCAATGTATTGATTAATATTCCCGATATCTTGTCTGATGGTCCGCGCAGGAATTTTGATTTCTTGGGCTAAACGGTCAATGGTCGTCCAGTCTTTGTTCAACAAAAAACTAATAATGTAATAGTGCTTCAGCAAACTATTCTCTAGCAGTTCCTCCATAACCCTTACCCCCTTGATGTTTGTTAATTTCTCAAATGTTGCCTAACGTTAGGCAACATTTGACCTGATACCACCCAACGATTTACTTATACTAATTTGCGTGTTGCATTAACGACATTTAAATCGTTATGAATTATAGCAACACGGAGAGATTTATTTCAACAGTAACGCATTGACAATTGAAAGGTGATAAATAATATTAATATTTTAATAATGAGCAACCATTTTAAATGCGTGCTGTTTTGGGGGTTAGCAAGAGGGGGAGCGACAATAAATTGAAAAAAGGAACATTAACATTCTTTTTGGCAACTGGCATTGTCACAATTGGCCTTTGGGATTCCACAATTGTGGTGCAAGCGGCCGTAAAGCCACAAGCTGGCAATGTTTTTATCGGTGGTGACAGTATTGCGTATAAAAGAGTTGTTGATAGCATTACGTTTAGCTATAGCAACGATACCATCACGTACGATCAAAAAACGGACACCTTTAAGATCCCGATTCGTTTTGGGTCGGCGAACATTGCCGGTGGACTGGATCGTTATCTGAAATTTTCGTATTCCTTTAATGATGAACTGGAGGGCAAGGTTAAGCGGGTGGTGATCTCGCCCGACGGTTTAGATACTGCAGTTATTAACCACATGGATCCCACGACCCACCAGTTTACTCACCAATGGGATGTTAGCACTCGAGTCGGCGGGACTGCGGATGCCGTGATTTATATGCAGGCGCATAAAATCACGCCTAATGACTGGATTGCCGTCCAAATGGAAAGTAGTCGATTGAAGAATTTAACGCCGATTCGGCCTGCCTGGAATTCAGCTAGGGTTCTCGAATACAAAGACTTCGGTCCAGCACTCAACGCCAAGCTGCTCGAAGCGATGAAGAAAAAAGCTGTCGCCGACGTGGCCACTGACTCCAAGGCCGTTCAAGCCGAGGCTAAGAAAAAGATCGATCAAGTCAAAGTTGACGATGATTTTGCCAAGGTTTTACCGCAAGTGGTGACAGGTGCGCACAAGGAACAGGCAAAAGACGATCTTGACGGCGAGGCTGCTACCGTTAATGCCAAGATTGACAGTGATCCGACATTAACTGCCAGCGAAAAGACTAAGCAAAAGGATGCCGTGACCGCAGAAACAGCCAAAGCCAAAACGGTAGTTGACCAAGCACAAGACGATGCCGGCGTTAAACAAGCAAAGGCTGCCGGGATTGCGACCATTGACGCGCAACACAAGCCAGGTACCGCCTTGGATGTGCGCAGAAGCGACGCAAAAAAGGACATTGATGCCGAGGCTGCGAAAGTCACTGCCGCCATTGACCAGGATCATACTTTGACGGCCGCGGAAAAAACCGCGCAAAAGCAAGCAACGGCCGATGAAGTAACGAAAGCCAAAGCCGCGATTGATCAGGTACAAACTATTGAAGCCATTAATCAGGCTAAAACGGATGGTATCAAGGCTATCGACGTTCAACATCAATCAGGCGCTGATTTTGATAAACAAAAAGAGCAGGCTAAGCAGGCACTTGATGCTGAAGCTAAGAAAGTCACCGCTACCATTGATCAGGATGCCACGTTGACGGCTGCGGAAAAGCAAAACCAAAAACAAGCAGTTGCGAAGGCAGCAGACAGTGCCAAAGCTGCCGTTGACAAAGTGCAGGATATGGATCATCTGAATCAGGCTAAAGCGGATGGAATTAAGGCAATCGACGACCAGCACCAAGCTGGCGTTGCACTTCCGACTAGGCAAGACACCGCCAAAAAGGCACTTGATGCCGAAGCAGCCAAAATCACCACTGCGATTGACCAGGATTCGACACTAACAGCAGCTGAAAAGAAGACCCAGAAACAGGCAGTCGTTGATGCGACTGCCAAAGCCAAAACTGCCATTGACCAAGCGCAAAATGCCGATGAGGTGGACCAGAAACAGGCTGAGGGGATCAAAGCTATTGACGGCCAGCATCAATTAGGGGTGGCGTTAAGCAAGCAAAAAGCAACCGCGAAACAGGCCATCGATGATGAGGCTGCTAAAGTGACCGGTGATATTGACCAAGATGTTACCCTGACGGCCGCAGACAAACAGGCGCAAAAACAAGCAGTTGCCGATGAAGCTGCCAAGGTCAAGGCGGCGATTGACGCGGCTCAAAATGCTGACAGTGTGATTAAGACGCAAACTGATGGCATTCGAGCCGTTGATGACCAGCACCAAGCCGGTACGGATTTGGCTGTTCGCAAGGCGGAAGCTCAAAAAGCCATTGATGCTGAAGCGGTGCTAGAAGCAGATGCGATTGATCAAGATGTTACTCTGACCACCAGCGAAAAAGCTGTTCAAAAGCAGGCTATAACTGACAAAGCAGCGGCAGCCAAAGACACGATTCTCAAAGCGCAGGATGTCGATGGCGTCAATCAAGCTGAAGCAGCTGGCATCAAAGGCGTTGATGACGTTCATCAATCCGGTACACTTTTGGACACGCGCAAAGCCGAAGCGAAAAAGGCGATTGATGCTGAAGTGACCCAAGTTCAGCAGGCGATTGACCAAGATGTCACATTAATCGCTGCGGAAAAAGCAACGCAAAAACAAGCTGCTGTCGATGAAGCAACGAAGGCTAAGGCTGCCATCGATACGGCTAATGACGCCGATGCGGTTGACCAAGCTAAGGCTGATGGGGTTAAAGCAGTCGCTGCGGCTCACCAGTCGGGCGCACTTTTGGATACCCGTAAAGCAGATGCCAAGCAGGCAATGGACACCGAAGCCGCGAAAGTGACGGCTGCGATTGATCAAGATGCCACGTTGACCAACGCTGAAAAGGCAAAGCAAAAACAGGCAGTTACCGATGAAGTCACCAAGGCCAAGGCAGTTATTGACGTGGCTAAGGACGCTGATGCGGTTGATCAGAGCCAAAACGACGGCATTCAGCACATTAACGCACAATATCAACCGGGAATCGCCTTAGACGCCCGTAAAACCGATGCCAAGCAAGCCATTGATGCGCAAGCCGTCAAAATCGCAGATGAAATTGATCAAGATGCAACGTTGACAGCCGCCGCAAAGAAAACGCAAAAACAGGCGGCTACTGACGAAGCAGCTAAAGCCAAGGCAGCAATTGACGCCGCACAAAGCGCTGATGCAGTTGATCAGGCGAAGACAGACGGTTTGAAAAACATCGCGGATCAGCATCAACCAGGCAAGGCGCTTACCAATCGCCGCGATGATGCAAAACAAGCGATTGCTAAGGAAGTTGCTAAAACCGTGACTGCGATTGACCAAGATGTCACTTTGACAAAAGCTGAAAAAGGCAACCAGAAACAAGCCGTCACTGCAGCGGCAGATAAGGCTAAACAGGCCATTGATGGTGCGCAAAGTGCCGATGCGGTTGACCAGGCGATTGCAGACGGAAACAAAGCCATCGCCGGACAGCATCAAGCCGGTACTGCACTCGCAACGCGCAAGGATGATGCCAAGCAGGCCATTGATACCGAAGCTGCTAAAGTTGCCGGCGATATTGATCAAGACAACACTTTGACTGCCGCCGAAAAACAAGCGCAAAAACAAGGTGTTGCTGATGAGGCTGCTAAAGCCAAGGCGATCGTTGATGGCACTCAAGACGCCGACGAGGTTGAGCAAGCCCAAGTCGACGGTATCCGCACAGTTGATGATCAGCATCAGTCCGGTACCGATTTAGCAACCCGCCAAACCGAAGCCCAAAAGGCCATTGATGCTGAAGCTGCTTTGGAAACGGATGCGATTGATCAAGATGTGACGTTAACTAGCGGCGAAAAAGCAAAGCAAAAACAAGCCGTGGCTGATAAAGCCGTTGCGGCCAAAGCTGCGATCGCCCAGGCGCAAGATATTGATGGTGTCAACCAAGCGACATTCGATGGTGTGAAGGCTATCGATGCCGTTCACCAATCCGGAACCCTTTTGGACACCCGGAAGGACGCTGCTAAACAAGCCATTGATGCTGAAGCTGGCAAGGTTGAGCAGGCCATTGACCAGGATGTCACCTTGACGACTGACCAAAAGGCGACACAAAAACAAGCAGTTGTGGATGAAGCAGCCAAGGCGAAAAACAATATCGACAGCGCCTTAAATGCGGATGCGGTTGATCAGGCAGAAGTCGACGGAATCAAGGCCATTGATGACCAGCACCACGCCGGTACCGATTTGGCCACACGCAAAACCGCCGCCGAAAAAGCGATTGATGCCGAAGCAATTAAAGTTATCAACGCGATTGAGCGCGATGTGACTCTTACTAGCACTAAAAAGGCGATGCAAAAACGCGCTGTTAAAGACAAGGAGGCAAAAGAGAAGAAGGCGATTGGCGCCGCAACCGATGCGGATAAGGTCAATAATGCCAAAACCCACGGCATTAAGCACATTGATGAACAACATCAAGCTGACGCGACGCTAAAGGCACACAAGCAAGTTGCCGAAAAGGCGATTGATGCGGAAGCTGCAAAGGTCATCCAAACCATCGATCAGGATGTGACGTTAACTGGCGCGGAAAAAGCTTCACAAAAACAGTCCGTTGCTGAAGAGGTCATTACGGCCAAGAAGAAGATTCAGCAAGCCAAGGATGTTGATCAGATCAATCAAGCGATTGCTCAAGGTATTAAAGCAATTGATGACCAGCACCGCTCCGGAAAGGATTTAACGACCCGCAAAGAAGCGCACAAAACCGCCATTGATGCGGCGGCTGCCAAGGTGACGGCAAGCATTGATCAAGACGCAACGCTGACTGGTGCCCAAAAAGCTGTTCAGAGACAGGCGGTGGCGGCCGAAGCAGCCAAGGCCAAGCAAAACATCGACGCCGCAACTGACGCCGATGCGGCCGATCAAGCCAAAACAGACGGGATTCAAGCAATCGATGGTCAACATCAACCAGGAACAGCGGTTGCAACGCGCAAAGATGAAGCGAAAAAGACGATTGATGACCATGTTGCACAAATCATTGGCAGCATTAATCGTGATGTGACACTCACCGCTGCCGAAAAAGCTAAGCAAAGACAGGCGGCGACTGATGCGGCTGCTAAAGTTAAAGCGGTGGTCGATCAGGCGCAGGATGCCGATGGTGTCGATCAAACGGTAAACCAGAACCTCAAGACGATCGATGCGACTCATCAAGCTGGCAACGCGTTGGCAACCCGCAAAGATGACGCTAAAGCAGTCGTCGATGCTGAAGCTGTCAAAGTGACGCAAGCAATTGATCAGGATGTGACATTAACTATTGCTGAAAAAACGGCGCAGCGGCAAGCAGTTGCGGATGAAACAACCAAAGCTAAAGCTGCCATTGACGCGGCGCAGGATGCCGACAGCGTCGATCAGACGAAGGATGCCGGTGTTCAGGCAATTGGTGCGCAACATGTATCCGGTCAGGCAATGGATCGTAGCAAAGCAGATCACAAAAAAGCGATCGATGCCGAAGTCGTGAAAGTTCAGCATGAAATTGATCAAGATGCAACGTTGACTGCAGCTGCCAAAAAGCAACAGAAGGCAGCGGCTGTTGCTGAAGCGGTCAAGGCTAAACAGGCGATTGACGATGCCCTAAACATCGAAGCTGTTACAAACGCCAAAATTGAAGGTATCAAGACCATTGATGCGCAACACCAGTCAGGTGCAACGATCATGGTTCGCAAGGCCGAGGCTAAAAAAGCAATTGATGTGGAGGCTGCGAATGTCACTACAGCTATCGATCAGGATGCCACACTGACGGGTGCGCAAAAGACTGCCCAGAAACAAGCGGTCGCAGCGGAAGCAGTCAAAGCTAAGCAGGCGATCGATGCTGCTGGGGATGCCGATGGCGTTGATCAAGCCAAGATTGCCGGCATCAAAGCGATTGATGCACAACATCAGTCAGGCACAGCCATCGCGACCCGCCAAACTGAAGCCAAGCAAGTAATTGATGCTGAAGCCGCTAAAGTGATGGCTCAGATTGATCGCGATAACTTGTTGAGCGATGCCCAAAAAACCGCGCAAAAACAGGCTGTCACAACGCAAGCAACGAAAGCCAAACAGGCGATTGATGCTGCCGGCAGTGCAGATCTCGTTGAGCAGGCGAAAGACAATGGTATTAAAGCCATTGATGCACAATATCAAGCCGGTAAAGCTGCACCTACCGTTAAAGCCAAATCCAAGGCTAAACCTGCCACCAGTCAGGATCATTTCCCTAAAACTGGTGAGCAGCAGTCGCTGTTGATGGTGATCTTAGGTGGCTTGTTAAGCTTAGGATCCAGTTTGTTCTTTACCCGGAAGAAGCGTTCGCACTAAACGTTTAGGCCAACTAAGCAGGTGTCGTGTGATGTCTAACGATTACCAGTTTTTATCACTCGCAGCCGAGATGCCAACACATCTCGGCTGTTTTTTTGATTTCACCGGTCCAGTAGTTTGACACGGTATAGCCCAACCGCTACGCTTAAAGCAAGACAATGAAGGGTGTGATTGCATGGCAATAAAAGCGACGGATCTTTTCAAATTGGTATCGTTATCGTATCCAATTGCGACAAATCGGGGCTATTTTTTTCAAGAAAACCGGATTTCGGAGGCGGACAATACCTATTACCAGCGGCTTTGTTTCGTGAATCCGCGTGGCCAGATGACCGTTTATGGGACTGACCAAAAACACGACCGGCATCCTAAACTAAGCCCGGATCAGCAATGGTTGGCGTTCCTGAGCCAAGCTGCAGACAAAACAACGCAGGTCTTCCTGCAAGCAGTTGACGGCGGCGTGGCCCACCAGTTGACGGCTGAAAAAGAGGACGTGACGGATTTCGCTTGGCGACCTGATAGCAAGGCTGTTTTTCTTCAAACAACGATTGGTGCCAAAAAGAAGCTATCACCGGAAGATGCCAAAAAACCGCAGCCGGTGACGGTCACGCGCGCGCAGTACAAGCTCAATGGTGTCGGCTTGTTACCAGAAAACGTGACTTACGAATTGCGGGTGCAGCAAAGACGCCAAAAAACTAGCCATATTGTGATGCAGCGCCAACATGACTTCCAAATTGGTGCAATCGCGCCGGATGGTCAAAAAATTGCGTTTGCGGCGGAACGGTTACCGGATGATCCCAACGACTTTAGCCAAGCTGCTTATTTGCTCGATTTAACCACGCAGCAGGTGACGATGGTGAATGAGCATTTGCCGCAAGCAGAGTTGACGCCAGCAGCCTTTTCAGCGGATTCGCAACAATTGTTGTTGTATGGCTCTGACAATCATTTGCCTAATGTGTCGCAAGGCCACTTGTAGCATTACGATCTAAAGAGCCAGAAACTGCAGGACGTTGCCGATGACGTGGATTTTGATATTCCGGGTTATGTCAATGGTGACTTTCAGCAGGACTTATCAGGCAAAGTGGCCGATTTTGTCACAGCCGATTATTATCTGACGATTGGTTTTGACCACGGGAAGACGAGCCTATACGCTGGCGGACCGGATGAGCGCTTGACGCCGTTGATTGATGGTCGACGGCATGTGACGGATTTTGCCTTGACACCTGATCACCGTGGCGTTGTGTTCACTGAAAGCACGATGACCATTCCGAGTCGATTAGTGTACTTTGATCTGGCCTCCGAAGAAGAAACGGTTTTATATGACCCAAATCGGCGGGTTACGCGCACGCTTGGGTTGGTTACGCCACTGACTTTTAATTTCAATCGTGCTGGTTTTGAAATTGAGGGTTGGTATTTCCCACCGCAAAAAGCAGCCGCATCGCATCCGGCCATTTTATATGTGCATGGCGGCCCAGCAGTTGGTTATGGGTATACCTTTTTTCATGAAATGCAATATCTGGCTGCCAAGGGATATGGTGTTATCTGTCCCAACCCGCGGGGCGGATTAGGTTATGGTGAAGCGTTCACGGCAGCGGTTATTAAACATTACGGCCAGGATGACTATCAAGATTGCCTAGCTGCGGTTGATGAGGCCTTGAAATTGGATACGACCATTGATCCTGAGCACTTATTTGTTGCCGGCGGTTCTTATGGCGGCTTCATGACGAATTGGATCGTGACCCACACACATCGCTTTAAAGCGGCCGTTACCCAGCGCTCGATTGCCAACTGGTTAAGTATGTATGGCACCAGCGACATCGGGTATTACTTCACGCCTTGGGAGCTGGAAGGCAAGTGGAGCGGCGATTTGTCAGACGTGCAAGGTCTTTGGGACTTCTCCCCCTTGGCACATATCGATTTTGCCAAAACACCGACGCTGGTGATGCATAGCGAAGACGATCAACGGTGTCCGATCGGCCAGGGTGAAGAATTTTATATCGGGTTGAAACTACATGGGGTTGAAACCAAATTCATGCGGTTCCCGAAATCAAATCATGACTTGTCTCGCAGTGGCTTACCCAACTTGCGGATCGCACGTCTAACCGCGATTACGGACTGGTTTGATGCCCACCAATCAAAACAAGAAGCTAAAGGAGAATAAGGATGACAATTGGATTTATCGGTGCTGGTAACATGGCCCAGGCGATCATTAGCGGATTACTAGCCAAAAAGGCCATTGACCCGGCGGACATCGTTGTTCACGGTGGCCATCCGCTGCATTATGAACCATACGCAGCCAAAGTCGGTATCAAAGCTGTCGACAGCAATCAGGCTGTTGCCGAGGTTTCAGACGTTGTTTTTCTGGCGGTCGCGCCGAAACTGGGTGCACCGATTTTAAGTGCCATCGGGGCAACCTTGAAGAAACGGCATGTACCCGTGATTTCAATGTTAACCGGCGTTTCGCTGGCGGCGTTAGAAGAAGCATTGAACGATCATGACCAACCGATTTTACGGATCATGCCGAACGTGAATGTCGCGATTAATGCCGGCATGATTGCTTACGCCGCTAATGATGCGGTGGCCGGTCAACTGGATGGCCTTTTGGATTTACTGAACGTTCTGGGCAAAACCATGTCGTTACCGGAAGACCAATTTTCAACGTTTGTGGCACTGGCAGGTTCCTCTCCGGCGTTTGTGTATTTGTTCATCGACAGTCTTGCCCGCGCCGGTGTCAAGTACGGCCTAGAAAAAAGTGAAGCAACTGCCATTGCTGCCCAAGCCGTCATGGGCAGTGCTAAAAATGTTCTGGCAAGTACCCAATCACCGTTTGACTTGATCGATCAGGTATCCAGCCCGGGCGGTACCACTGTTGCCGGATTGTTGGCCATGGAAGAAGCCGGGCTGATGTCCGCTGTGGTCAAAGGTGTCGATGCGACGATTGCCAAAGATCGACAGGAATGAAAAATAATTAAACTTCCTGTAAATACGAGGTAGGCCACCTTGCAACTCTGGTCTATACCGGTTATACTGGTTAATGATAGTCAGGACATTAAATGATTAGGAGTGGTATTGTGACGGTTACGGTATTGAAACACGCAACAATTTATACAGGATTGGAACGCATTGAAGATGGGTATATCCGCTTTGACGACAAGATTCTGGCGGTTGGCGATATGTTTGATTACAAGGCTCAGGCTGGTGAACAGGTCGTTGACGTTCAAGGTAAAACGTTGATACCGGGATTCATTGATGTCCATGCTCACGGCGGTTATGGCTTTGATGCCATGGATGGTGATGCCGATCAAATCGATGAAATGGCCACCAAGATGATGACGCACGAAGGGGTTACCACCCTTTTTGCTACAACCATGACTCAATCAACCGAAAATATTGATAAGGCCATGCGCGGCGTGAAACAGGCAGCCGAACGCAATCGCATTATCCAAGGTGTCCACCTCGAAGGTCCGTTTATCAGCAAGGTCTTCAAGGGTGCCCAACCAGAAGAATATATTAAGAATCCTAATATCGATTTAGTTAAGCAATGGCAGGAATTATCCGGCGGTCTGGTTAAGCTGATCACTTATGCGCCGGAAGATGAAGGTTCCCGCGAATTTGAAGATTATCTTTTAGCACACAACATTGTGCCATCAGTCGGCCACAGTAATGCAACGCGCGAACAGATGCTGCAAAGCAAAGCGACCCATGTGACTCATCTATACAATGCACAGCGTGGGTTACGTCACCGTGAACCAGGCGTCACCGGCCACGCGATGCTTGAAGACAATATGTACTGCGAATTGATCTGCGACGGTTTCCATATTGTGCCTGACATGTTACGCTTGGCCTTTGATCAAAAAGGTCCGGAACGGATTGAATTGGTTACCGATTCCATGCGCAGCAAAGGGATGCCGGAAGGAAAAAGTGAATTAGGCGGCCAGACGGTGTATGTTAAAGACAAACAGGCGCGGCTAGCTGATGGTACGCTTGCCGGTTCCGTTTTAATGTACAAGGATGCCTTTAAAAATGCGATGAGCTTCATGGATGCTTCTCTGTTTGATGCGGTTGAAATGTCGTCAGTCAATCAGGCTCGCGAATTCAATCTGACGTCCAAAGGAACCCTTGAAGTAGGTAAGGACGCCGATATTAACATGTTGGATCGCAACCATGATCTCATTGCCACTTATAGTTATGGCGTCAAACATGACACTGAAGACTGAACCACGTATTGGAGATGATGATTGATGGAGGTACCGGTTTATATTCAAATTCATAACGCGATTCGGGCTGATATCGAAGCCGGAAAATGGCAGGTCGGCGATCGTATTCCTTCCGAACGCGATCTCGCGGTGACCTTTAATGTTTCCCGAATGACGTTGCGGCAGGCCATTCAAACTTTAGTCGACGAAGGTATTTTAGAACGGCGCGTGGGTTCCGGAACGTATGTCGCGAATCAAAAAGTTCAAGAAAAAATGTCCGGCGTAACTAGCTTCACGGATTTGATGCAGGCCCAAGGTAAGGTACCATCCAGCAAGACGGTATCTTATCACGTGGCCCAGCCAACCAGTTCGGAAGTTGAAAAGTTGAAGCTGGCTCCAGGCGAGCAAGTGCTGCGGATGGAACGAATCAGGTATGCCGACAAGGTGCCGATCAGTTTTGAAACAGCTGCTGTTCCGCATGATTTAGTCAAAAACTTCACCAAAAAAGAAATGACGGCTAGTTTCTATCACACCTTGGAGAAAAAAGGCGGCTACGTTCTTGGCGGCGCACAACAAACCGTCAGCGCAATGTTAGCCAGCGAACGGATTTCCGAATATTTGGCGATCAAACGCGGCGATGCAATTCTACGGCTGCGGCAGGTTTCGTTCTTAAACGACGGCACACCGTTTGAATACGTCCGCACGCAGTATGTTGGCGAGCGATTTGAGTTTTATCTAGAGCGGTAATGAATCAGTATTAGCATGACCAAAAGGCCAGAAAACAGATTTTATTGTTTTCTGGCCTTTTGCGATGATGAGAAAAATGGCACAGCACGCTTCCTGCAAAGCGGTCCGCAGTGGTATATAATCATTACCTATATGATTGAATTAAATGCTCAAAAGTTAACGTACGTTGTTTTTGTATGTTGCTGGAAGGGGAAAGATGATGGCTACGCAATTGGGTGAAGGACTGACACTCCACACCGATTTTTATGAATTGAATATGATGAACACATTTTTTGAACGAGGGATCAGTGAACGTCATGCAGTATTCGAGGTTTTCTTTCGGGAGTTACCATTTGGCTCGGGGTTTGCTGTATTCGCCGGACTAGAACATGTGATTGATTACCTGAATCATCTCAGCTTTTCCGAAGACGACCTGGCTTATCTTAAGGCGCAGACAAATTATTCGGATGCGTTTATCGATTACTTGCGAAAGTTTAAATTTAGCTGCACAGTGCGATCAGCTTTAGAAGGCGATCTGGTTTTCAATAATGAACCGATTTGGCAAATCGAAGGGCCACTGGCGCAGGCGCAGTTGGTTGAAACCGCTGTTTTGAACATGATCAATTATCAAACGCTTGTTGCCACCAAAGCGGCGCGGATTCGCAGTGTTGCCGGCGCCGACCCCTTGATGGAATTCGGTACGCGCCGGGCACAGGAAACCGCAGCAGCGTTGTGGGGCACTCGAGCGGCTTACATCGGTGGTTTTAACGCGACGAGCAATGTTTTGGCCGGTAAAGAGTTCGGTATCCCGATTAGCGGAACCCACGCCCACTCGCTGGTTCAGGCCTATGGCAACGACTACGATGCCTTTAAAGCGTATGCGCAGAGCAACAAGAACGTGGTTTTCTTAGTTGATACTTATGACACCTTGCGTTCCGGTGTTCCCGCGGCAATTAAAGTGGCTAATGAGTTTAAAGGCCGGATCAATTTCCTTGGCGTTCGGATTGACAGTGGCGATATGGCGTTTATTTCCAAGCGTGTGCGTCAGCAATTAGACGATGCCGGGTATACTTCAGCAAAAATTTATGCATCGAATGATCTCGATGAAAACACGATTCAAAACCTGAAAATGCAAGGTGCCAAAATTGACATCTGGGGTGTTGGTACGCGACTGATCACCGCGTACGACCAGCCAGCGTTGGGAGCTGTATTCAAGCTTGTCTCGATTGAAGACGCCAGCGGTAAGATGCATGACACGATTAAGTTATCCAATAATGCCGAAAAGGTGTCGACGCCAGGCAAGAAACAGGTTTGGCGGATTACACGCCGGGATGACGGTAAGTCGGAAGGCGATTACGTGGCATTAGCCGATGAGCAGATTGACACTGACCGCAGCCTCTACATGTTCCACCCTAATTTTCCGTATATCAATAAAACGGTTAAAAACTTTGAAGCCAAGCCACTGTTGCAACTCATTTACGATCAGGGGAAACAGGTTTATCAAACCCCGCCACTCGCTGAGGTTCAGGCGTATGCCACCCGCAGTACCAATGCTTTGTGGGATGAATATCGGCGCATTTTGAATCCGCAAGACTATCCGGTCGACTTATCGCAGCGGGTGTGGGATAACAAGATGGACTTAATTAAAAAAGTGAAATCGGCGGTTGCTGACCGCGAGGAATAATATGAAACACGAAAAAAAATGGGGTTGGACACGCTGGTTGATCTTGGGACTCTTCGCCGGCCTTGTCATCGGCATCGCGGTTTATGGTAGTTATGATTACTTTTATCTCCGCCCGCAAACCGAAGCCAAAGAAGAACGCGCCCGGCGCAAGTATGAAACCGAGCTGAATCGGCATCGCGCGATCGAGCAACGCCTGCAAAATGCCACGCGTCAGGCAACGAGCACCACTGATCGGCTGATGCAACAGGTTATCCCTGCAGAAGCGCAACCTTTTTTAAAAAAACTGGAAGCCGATCATTTTAGCGGTACCGTTTTAATGATGCGCAAAGGGAAAGTGATCCTGAACACGGGGTTGGGTTATGCCGACGCTGAATCTGGTCGTTTGAACGGGCCTGAGAGTCTGTATCAAATTGGCTCGATTCAAAAAGGGCTCACTGCGGTCTTGCTCATGAAACTTGTGGAACAAGGCAAGGTACACCTGACGGATCCGATTAGTCGCTATTTACCAGGCATTCGCACGGGCAAACAGGTGACGTTGCGGATGATGCTGGATATGCGAAGTGGCTTTTCATTGAAGCGTAATCAACCGACCCAACTATCAGATGCTGGAATAGTCCGGTGGTCAATTGCCAATTTGAATTATGGTGCGAAACAGTACGCGTATGAACCGGTTAATTTTGTTTTATTAGCCGGAGTGATTGAAAAAGTGACCGGTCATTTATACGCCGACTTAATTCAGCAGGAAATATTTAAAAAGTTAAAGTTGACGCATTCGGGATTTATGCCTGAATTGTATCGTGAACCTAATCAATCATTTGGGTATAATGGTCCCAAGGCGAATCCTTATTCGCGCCGTTACGTCGAGCCGTCTTTGAATTATAATCGGGAATTGGGGACTGGTAATATTTACACGAGTGCCGGTGATTTATACCAGATTATGGCGGCCATCAATCAAGGCAAGATTATCAGGCGCTCATCGGTCGCCACATTACGTGATCTGAATCAAGGCCAATACACGGCGGGTGTGTATAATTTTGGCAACTACACACTGACGCATGGCGTTGTGGCCGCACAATCAGCGGCAACTGTCATGGATAGCAGCGGTCAAAATGCGGTCGTGCTGTTGGCAAATACGGATCAGGTGACGCGGGATCTAGCCCAAGCACTTTATCATGACATGATTAAGGGAGTGAAGTAATGCGTCCATTACAAGCAAAGATTATTAAAGCATTAGGCGTACAGCCAACAATTGATCCTGAAACCGAGATTCGGCGGAGTATTGATTTTTTAAAAGACTATCTTAAGAAAAATACGTTTTTGAAAACATATGTGTTGGGAATCTCAGGTGGCCAAGACTCGACGCTTGCCGGGACGTTGACGGAAAAAGCCATGCAGGAGATGCGCGCCGAAACCGGCGATCAGGCGTATCAATTTGTGGCCGTTCGTCTACCTTATGGCGAACAAGCCGATGAGGCGGATGCCATGGCAGCCATTGACTTCATGCAGGCAGACGTGGTTAAACGGGTCAATATCAAACCTAGTGTCGATGCCATGGTCGCGGCAGTGGAAGCCAACGGATCAGCCATTTCCGATTTTAACAAGGGCAATATTAAAGCCCGAATGCGCATGATTGCCCAATACGCGATCGCCGGTAATATGTCCGGCGCCGTCATTGGCACGGATCATGCCGCGGAGGCGGTCACCGGTTTTTATACCAAATTTGGTGACGGCGGTGCTGATTTGACGCCGCTTTATCGCTTGGACAAACGCCAAGGTGCGGCTTTGCTGAAGACGCTGGGCGCACCGGCACATCTTTATAAAAAGGCGCCGACTGCCGATCTTGAAGACAATCGGCCGGCTTTGCCAGATGAAGTTGCGCTTGGCGTCAAATACAAGGACATCGATGATTATCTAGAAGGCAAGCAAGTGAGTGACCATGCTGCCGAGACGATCGAACGTTGGTACCAGAAAACCGCACATAAGCGCCATCTGCCGATTACGGTTTTTGATACTTTTTGGAAATAAGCATGGCAAACAGCCAACATCGGCGAAGTTTCGCTCAAAGGTGTTATGGCTGTTTTTTTGCGCTGGTTTAAGGTATGCTTTGGTACACATGGCAGTAGGAGGTTGAAACGCAGTGCGTCATCGTTGGGCTCTTTGGTTAGGCATTGTGACATTAAGTGCACTTTTATTAGGCGCTGTGGCTTTTGTCTGGCAGAAGAAGATAGCTATTCCGGATAGACAGGCTAAGGTTTTGTCGTCGCAGCGGCATGAGCAGGCGACTCACCGTGAAGCCGTGCAAACGGCAGCAACGCATTTTGATGAGCGTCTGGACCGGCCGATCGACACATCGGCAGGCAAATCGTTCAAAGAAACCTTAACAAACGATAAATTTATTGGCAGTGCTTTGATTATCAAACAGGGTGAAATTATCTTCAATGGCGGCGTGGGTTACGCCGATGCCGCAGCGAAACGCGTTAATGGGCCAACGACTTTGTTCCAGATCGGATCGATCCAAAAAGCGGTCACTGCAGTTGCCGTCATGCAGCTGGCTGAAGAAGGCAAGTTGCATTTGGATGATCCGGTTGGCAAGTATTTATCCGGCATCAAAACCGGTGATCAGGTGACATTGCGCATGATGATCGATATGCGTAGTGGTTTTGCGCTTAGAAAGTATCAGCCTTCCGTTATGGACGATGCCGGTATTATTCGCTGGGCAATCGGCAATATGACCTATTTACCGCAGCGAAACTACGCGTACCAGGCGGTTAATTACCAATTACTCGCCGGTGTGGTTGAAAAAGTCGCTGGCCGTTCTTATGAGCAGCAGATCAGAAAGACGATTATTGACCGATTGGGGCTTAGACACACCGGATTCTTGCCGGGAATGCTGACAGATACCAACCGCTCATTGACGTACACGGGGCCGGTAACGAATCCTTATCAAACCTCCATTGGCGAACCAGAACTGTGGTACAACCGCGAGCTGGGTACCGGCAATATGTATACGACTGTTGCTGATTTGTATCGGTTGCTGCGGGGCATCGATGATGGAAAAGTTTTGCCATTATCAGCGTTAAAGACATTGCGCAATCGCGATGACGGGGTTTATACGGCAGGTATTTATAATCATAGCGACTTTTACTCAACGAATGGCACCGTGGCCGGGCAAATGGCATCAACTGCTATTAGCCATGATGGCAAAGACGCTGTGATTTTGTTGAGCAATTATAATTCACATGCGCTCAATCTCCATGATGAAGCCGTTCGTTTGTTCCAAACGTTGCGGCAAAAGGGATAGGTCGAACCCCTTTGTGAATTAATTTGGCTTGTTGAAAGGCGTTCACTGGCGTAGGAGTCTGCGTATAAGGCCCTTGATCGCAATGGCCAAAGCCTGAGCTTGGGGGAATAAGGCCTGTGAGGCAATCCGGCTCCGAAACGCGCTTACAGTCGCAGAAACCTACGTGTAAGGACCTTGAGCGTGATGGCCCAAGCCCGGCCATCACGCTCAAGGCCACTTACACTCCGGTTTCTAAGCGCTCCTGTTCGCGCTCTGAAACGCGATCGCAGGCCCAGAAACCCGCGTGTAAGGACCTTGGTCGCGATGGCCAAAGACCAGGCCATCACGCCCAAGGCCGCTTACACTCCGGTTTCTGACCGGGCCTGCTCACGCTCTGGATTTTTAACGATCGCTTGCGCAAGGCTGCTTTGACCTGATATACTTGAAGCAACATAGGGGAGTAACTAGCAGAGCTTTTCTGCGACAACATCACCAACAAGGCTATGTCTGGTGTTGTCTTAAATAGTGAGACTTATGGATCTACTGCTGGTAGGCCATAAGTCTCTTTTTGGCTACCGGCCCAAACAAAGAAGGAGGCACTATCTTGGCAAAGAAACCGCCATATGCATTAAGCAGTCAAGAAGTTTTGCAAGAAGAACAAACCCAATTGACTGGACTATCTAAAGAAACGGCACAAACCCGGTTGGGTGAAAACGGGCCGAATGAATTGGCCCAGGCCGAGAAAAAGAGCATGTTGGCGCGCTTTTTGGATCAGTTCAAGGATTTCATGATCATTGTCTTGCTTGCCGCTGCTTTGATTGCCGGGTTCTTGTTGAGTGAATGGGCAGATGCCGGGATTATTTTGGCTGTTGTGTTACTGAATGCCGTTTTCGGCGTTTTTCAGGAAAGCAAGGCCGAAGAAGCGATTGACGCGCTCAAGGAGATGTCGACGCCGAATGCACACGTTCGGCGTGGCGATCAGGTTTTGACGATTCCAAGCAGTCAGCTGGTTCTGGGCGATATCGTGTTGCTGGAAGCTGGTGACGTGGTTCCTGCTGATTTACGGTTGGTGGAAAGCGCTAATTTAAAAATCGAAGAAAGTGCCTTAACAGGTGAAAGTGTGCCGGTTGATAAATCCACGGCACCACTGGACGCTGATGACGTTGGCATCGGTGACCGAACCAATATGGCCTTCATGAACAGTAATATCACTTACGGTCGTGGTGTTGGGGTCGTTGTTGCCACCGGGATGAAGACTGAAGTTGGTCGGATTGCCGGGATGATCAATGCCGCAGAAGAAACCACGACGCCGTTACAGGAAAACCTTAAGAGTCTGGGTAAGACGCTGACCGTGATGATTCTGGTCATTGCAGTCATTGTGTTTGCAGTCGGTATTTGGCGGAATGCGGCAAGTCTGCCGGAAATGTTCCTGACGGCGGTGTCCTTAGCGGTTGCGGCTATTCCTGAAGGACTGCCGGCAATTGTAACGATTATTTTGGCACTGGGAACCCAGAAAATGGCCAAGCGCCACGCTTTGGTCCGCAAGCTGCCAGCTGTGGAAACTTTAGGTAGCACCGATATTATTGCCAGTGATAAAACCGGAACGCTGACGCAAAATAAAATGACCGTTGAAAAGGTTTATTACGACGGTCAGCTAAATAATGCCAGTGACGGCATCCACGGCGGCAATCCGCTGATGACCATTATGAATTTTGCTAATGATACGCAGGTTCAGGATGATGGTAAATTACTGGGGGATCCAACCGAAACCGCGCTGGTCGCATATGGGAAGACCCAATCGTTTGATCTGAATCACGCCTTGGCAGACGAACCGCGGATCGATGAAGTACCATTTGATTCTGAACGTAAATTGATGTCGACCCTTCATCGGCGGGCAGACGGCAAGATTCTGGTGACAACCAAGGGTGCGCCGGATGAATTGCTCAAGCGCGTGACTGAATTGGCCACCGGTGATCAGGCAGCACCGATGTCTGACAGCGAACGTGATGCCATTTTAAAGGCCAATAAAGATATGGCCACCCAGGCTTTGCGGGTGTTGGGCATGGCGTATAAGGTCATTGCTGCAGTTCCTGAACCGGTCAATTCGGAGACAGTTGAAAATAATCTGATTTTCGCCGGTTTGGTTGGGATGATCGATCCGGAGCGGCCTGAAGCAGAAGCAGCGGTTGCAGAAGCAAAATCAGCCGGGATTCGGCCAATGATGATTACCGGCGATCACCGCGATACTGCTGAAGCAATTGCGGTTCGGCTGGGGATCATTGATCAAGGCGATGATGATGCTGTCATTACCGGCGCCGAACTTGATCAGCAAAGTGACGAAGAATTTGCCAAAAATGTTGGTAAATACAGCGTTTATGCACGAGTGGCACCAGAGCATAAAGTTCGGATTGTCAACGCCTGGCAGAAAAAAGGTAAAGTTGTTGCGATGACCGGTGACGGTGTCAATGATGCGCCTGCTTTGAAGGCCGCCGATATCGGCATTGGCATGGGGATCACCGGCACAGAAGTTTCCAAGGGTGCCTCTGACATGGTGCTAGCCGATGACAACTTCGCCACGATCGTTGTGGCCGTTGAAGAAGGCCGAAAAGTCTTTTCCAACATTCAAAAGGCGATTCAATACCTGTTGTCCGCCAACCTTGGCGAAGTACTGACGTTGTTCATGATGACCATGCTTGGCTGGGATATCCTGGCACCGGTGCACATTCTTTGGATTAACTTGGTGACGGATACATTCCCGGCGATTGCCCTTGGGGTTGAACCGACAGAGCCGGGGATCATGAAGCAAAAGCCACGTGGTCGCAAATCCAACTTCTTCTCAGGCGGCGTCGGTCCAGCGGTCATCTGGCAGGGTATTCTTGAAGGCTTACTGACCTTAGGCGTTTACTGGTTTGCCATCACGTATCCGGTTCACAGTGGTCAAGCAGCGATGCATGCGGACGCATTGACGATGGCGTATGCTACTTTGGGCTTGATTCAGCTCTTCCATGCCTTTAACGTCAAAAGCATTCATCAAAGCCTCTTCACAGTTGGTGCCTTCAGAAATAAAGCTTTCAACTGGGCAATCCTTGCTTCCTTTGTGTTGTTGGCTGTCACCATTCTGGTACCGGGATTCAATGGACTCTTCCACGTGACAACGCTGGATTGGCACCAATGGTTAACGGTTTTAAGTGCCGGGGTTACCATGATTGTGCTCGTCGAAATCGTCAAGATCTTCGAACGTGCTCGGCGCAAGCGGCGCGGTCTGTAAATCTTCAGCATTCGGAAAAAATTGATGGATTAGTTTTCAAGAGAGGATTCGTGCTTTTCATGAACAAGCAACAAATTAAAATGGCGCACTATGGTACCACGATCAATGATGTGGTGGAACAAACCCAGGACAATCAGGAAAAGATGGCGCCTTTGTTTGAGCCATTACGTGAAGCGATTGATGCCGGCAAATTGGCCGATTATGATCAGGACACCTATGATGACACGCGGGTCGTGTTTCGTGAGGGTACCGATGCTTACAAAAAGTTACTCACTCGATTGCAAGAAGTCGCGGTTCCTGCACGGTTGGTCGGGCCACACCGTACACTAATTCACAACTTTGCGACCTTCACGGAGGCGTGTGAAGCCATGACCGAAAGCCTCAAGTCTGACTTAGAAGTGGATGTCACAGCGTTTAATGCAGCCGAAAAAGCGCAAGACGAAGCGATCCAAAAATTCACCAAGCAAATTCAAAAGATTTCAGCGATCTTACAGTGATTTTTCTTCGTGAAAAGGATCATTTTCGCTTGACATGAGAAGTTTGCTCACGTATCTTTAATTTACCAACTTATTTCAAGTTTAAACGAATGGAGGAAACCAACATGAAAGCACTGCTTACCTTAAAAACTTGGCAAAGCCAACTTTAGGTAGGTTGCAGACGCAACCTGCCAGACGCGCAGGTTGTGTCTATGTTGGCTTCTGATCAATTTGTCCGCATAGATACCCTACAACGGGACTATGCGGTTTTTTATTTGCCGCGAAGGTCTAAACCTGCCGCGGCAATTTTTGTGTGAGCGTGAGCCGGCGCGCTTAGGGGTCGGAGTGTAAGTGGCCTCAGGCGTGATGGCCGGGCTTTGGCCATTGCGACCAAGGTCCTTACACGCAGGTTTCTGGGCTGGCGAACGCGTTATAGAAAGCTGAGCGTGAGCAGGAGTGCTTAGAAATCGGAGTGTAAGTGGCCTCAAGCCTAAATGGCTGGGTTTTGCCATTTAGGCTTGAGGTCCTTACACGTAGATTTCTGCGACTGCGAACGCGTTATAGAAAGCGAAAGCAGAATTTATCGACTAGACGTCATTAGAACTAGCTGCCATGGTTGGAAGGAAATGAGCCATGGCGACAACAAGGCCTTTACATGCCGATACACGCGTCACGGCTCGATACACACAACAACCTCACCACACCAAACCAAAAATCACAACAATTGGAGGAACCCGCATGAAGCGAATGCTTGGATTGATCATCATCATTTTCGGCTTTTTAGGCATTGCCTATTTTCAAAGCGGTACGACAATGCAACGGACGCAAACAAAGCCAACAGTAGGAATTTTACAGCTGACGACTCACCCGGCGTTAGATGCGATTCATAAAGGCATTATTTCAGGACTAAAAGATAAGGGTTACGTTAACGGAAAAAACATTAAGATCGACTTCCAGAATGCTGAAAATGATCAGAGCAATCTGAAGTCAATGTCGGAACGGTTTACCCAAGAAAATGCGGCGGCCACCGTGGGAATTGCAACACCGGCGGCTCAGGCACTGGCCAATGTTAACCAGAAAACGCCGATCATTCTTGGCGCCATTACCGATCCGGTGGCGGCTAAATTAGTCAAAAATGTCAAAAAACCGGGTGGCAATATCACCGGTGTTTCTGACCAGGCGCCGATTGCGGCCCAACTGAAGCTGATTCGCCAGATCATGCCTGACGCCAAAACGCTGGGTGTGATTGCCACTTCTAGCGACGACTCAGCCCAGACACAAGCTAAAATGGTGGCAAAACTCGGACCAAAAGAAGGGTTTACGGTGAAACGGTATGCCATTAGTTCCACCAATGATTTAAACCAAGTGGCAAGTCAAATGGTCAGCCAAGTTGATGCCGTTTTCGTGCCGACTGACAACACGGTTGCAAGCGCGATGCAAACGCTGGTTGCGGCGGCTAATGCGCGCAAGGTGCCAATTTTTCCGACTGTCGATACCATGGTTAAACAAGGTGGAGTTGCCACGATCGGAATCAATCAGTTTCATCTAGGCGTTGTGACCGGACACATGTTAGCGGATGTTTTGAAAGGCAAAACCAAACCCGCAACGACGCCCATTCATTTTGAAAAAACAGGCGAGCTTATTTTAAACGAGAAACAGGCAAAACAGTTAGGGTTGACCTTACCTAGCGCGTTAGTCAAACAGGCAGAGACGAAGGGAACGGTGATCAAATGAGTTTAGGCGTTTCGGCAATTGGTCAAGGATTACTTTATGGGTTAATCGGACTTGGCTTGTTTTTAACATTTCGGGTTCTGGATTTTCCCGATATGACAGTTGAAGGGACTTTCCCGTTTGGGGCGGCAGTCGCGGTTAGTGCGATTACCCATGGCATTTCGCCGATCATTGCGACACTGCTTGCTACCGGAGCGGGGATGCTTGCGGGCTTGGCAACAGGCTTATTAACGACAAAAGGACGGATTCCGGTCTTGCTTGCTGGTATTTTGGTTATGACCGGCCTGTTTTCGATTAACTTACGAATTATGGGGCGGGCGAACTTATCCTTGTTGCATCAAGCCAATCTTTTTCAGGAATCGTTTTTGAAGGATCTGCCGCCATACTTTAACAGCGTCGTGATTGGGCTGGTGGTTGCGGTCGTTGTCGTCGGATTACTGATGCTGTTTTTAAACACCCAATTGGGCCAGGGCTTTATTGCTGCCGGAGATAATCCGAACATGGCGCGTAGTTTGGGGATTGACCCTGATCATCAAATGGTGCTTGGTTTAATGGTCGGGAATGGGCTTGTCGGACTTGCCGGTGGCTTGTTAGCGCAGAACAACGGCTACGCGGATGTCAATATGGGTATCGGGATCATTGTTATCGGGCTTGCCGCCATCATCATCGGTGAAGTCGTTTTCGGTGAACTGACCTTGTCACAGCGCTTGGTCGCCGTGATTCTGGGCAGTATTCTATACCGGTTTGTTCTGCTAGTGGTTTTGGCACTGGGATTCAACGCCGACGACCTGAAATTGATTTCGGCAGTGGTCCTAGCCGTTGCCATCATGGTGCCGCAAATCGATCATCAACTGCGATTACGGCGAGTTTTGCAAAAAGGGGTGCAGGCACATGGCTGAATTAATATTGGATCACGTCACAGTCAATGTACCGGTCGCAACGGAAGTAAAAACCTTGCTTCAAGACGTGACGTTAACGGTCAAAACCGGTGATTTCGTAACAGTCTTAGGCCATAACGGCGCAGGAAAATCGACGCTGTTTAACGCCATTACCGGTGATCTGCCGGTGAGCGGAGGAACGGTGACCTTAGCGGGTAAAAAGTTGAATGGGCAACGTCCGGAGCAACGGGCGCGTCACATTGCCCGAGTCTTCCAAGATCCGAAAATGGGCACAGCCCCGCGGATGACGGTCGCCGAAAACTTGCTATTAGCCAGTCACCGTGGCCAGCGCTTAAGTTTGCGCTCACGGGGACTTACTGCCCAAAAGGAGCGGCTGAAAGAACTTGCGGCCAAAACCGGGAATGGTCTGGCTGAAGCGCTTGATAAGCCGACTGAACAACTTTCCGGCGGGCAACGGCAGGCACTGAGTCTATTAATGGCCACCATGCGCGAGCCTGATCTGTTATTACTTGATGAGCACACGGCAGCACTGGACCCGCACACGAGCCAATCAATCATGACGCTGACTAACGAAATTGTTTCGGGCCAACATTTAACCTGCTTAATGATTACCCATCAAGTCGAAGATGCGTTACGCTATGGCACGCGCTTAATCGTTTTGGATGCCGGCCAGATTGTGGCTGATTTTGATCAAAAGAGAAAAGCGGCGCTAACCCGTAACGATGTGTTGGCGTTCTTCAGCTAAAATAATATTTTTAGTTAGCTGAAGCATTCAAGTCAATGCGTCTCGATGCATAAAAAATGCGTGACGCGTGAGTCAGATTTAATTTTGCAATGACATTAAAAATCGGTTCTAGATGATCGTGCACATCAATCATGCATGAACGCCTAGAACCGATTTTGTATTATTGGTATAGATTTTTTATGAACAGATTAGCGGTCAGCGTCAGTCGTGCAATCGAGCATCACTTGATGTACACTGTTGGCTCGGAGGTAATGTTCAACGATGACAAACCAAGAACTACAGGCACGCGTGGAGGCAATTTCCGTGGCGGCATTTCACCAGCCGTTCCGCCACCGTGCCATTTTCAATGCCCGGCTTAAAACAACTGGTGGCCGGTTTCATCCAGCTGACATGAATTTGGACTTTAACCCCAAACTCTTTGCCGCTTATCCCCCAGCAATCACCGATGGCATCATCAAGCACGAACTGGTGCACTATCATTTGTACGCCCAGCATCGCGGGTACCAACACCGCGATCATGATTTTCGCCAATTACTGGCAGCAGTTGGCGGGTCCCGCTTTGCTCCGCCGCTACCCACGACCGGCCGTCAATATACCTATGTTTGTACGCAATGCGGCCGGCAATTCATTCGTCGGCGGCGGATTGACGTCAGACGGTATGCCTGTGGCCACTGCCGAGGCAAGTTACGACTACAAAAAACGGTGATCAGTTGAGTGGCTTTTGTAACGTTAAATTGACTGGTTCAAAACCGGCCTTGGCGTATACTTCACGAGCCGTCTTATTAGCACTGAGGACATTGAGTTGGATAAAAGATGCCTGGTGACTTTTGGCAAAAGCCGTAACTGCCGCCATCAGCTGCTTTGCCAAGCCGTGATGACGCTGATCAGGGATGACGAAGAGGTCGATGAGTTGGGCAAAATGTTGCGGCACGAATTCAGGACTGGCACTGGTTTGTGCTAAGACAACCAAGGCAAAACCGGTAAGTTTCCCATGACTTTCGGTCACAAATAACCGGGCAAGGTCGTTTTGCAGATAATCGGCAAAATATTGGCGGTTATCAGTGGCTAATGGTCGATACGTTTCTGGCGCCAATGTCGCCATTTCCGTTGTAAGCTGTTGGTAAAGATCCACGATTGCAGACAGATCAACAAACTGGGCTTCACGAAGCATTTTAAGTTACTCCTATCTCATTCGAATTAAGCGGTTACGGATAACCAATCATTAAAAAAGATCCGATCAACAAGTTATCGTTGTTGGTCGGATCTTTTTACGCTGCGGGCAAGAAGACTCGAACTTCCATGAGCAAAAATGCTCACAAGATCCTTAATCTTGCGCGTCTACCAATTCCGCCATGCCCGCATGGCTATTTAAGCACAAGAAATATTATAGAAAATCAGATGATCAAAGTCAACAAAAATTTACTATTCGGTTGAACCCGTAGAGTGGCGAAAAGTTGACAAGTCCTGACTGAAAGCTGAACTTGTTTGGTGCTGCTTGGAACGTGTATAATCTGATAGAGCTAACTGTAAACAAATAGGGGGTGTCCAGCATGACGCGTCGAGGGAAAGCGTATAACATTGCTATTATTGGAATTCTCGGTGCTTTAATTATCCTCCAGGCTTATATTCCGATGGTGGGGTATGTTCAGATTTTTCCAGCCTGGCCTGCCATTTCGACGATTCATTTGACCGTCATTATTGGTGGGATTGTTCTAGGATATGGCGGTGGTGCCAGTCTTGGCTTATTATGGGGGCTGACGAGCCTGATCCGTGCTTATACATCAGCGACTGATCCTGTGACTTTATTGCTTTTTCGTAATCCGATTATTGCATTGGTGCCGCGCGTCATGGTGGGTCTCGTGGCGGCGTTTATCTTTCACCAAATGTTTAAGCGCCATCAAAGTGCGCTGGCGCAAACGATTAAAATGGTATTCGCCGGTGTGGCCGGTGCCTTGACCAACACACTTTTGGTCATTGGCTTTACCTGGTTGCTTTTTTCGAGCAAGGCTGCGCAAATTGTGCCAGGTGCTAATGCATCCAATCTTGGGTGGCTGCTGATCACGGCGCTGGCCATTAACGCGGTTGCTGAAGCTTTGCTAGGCGGTATTGTCACACCCATCTTAGGCCATGCGTTACTGCGTTTTCGGCGAAAGTAGTTTTAGAATCAGCAATCATGAGTTTTGAGAAGCGGAGGTTTTGGATTGACAGATGAAGAGCAGCAAGTCGTTGATTTATTGCAGGCAATGGTACAAGTACCGAGTGTTGGCGCAAAAGAAGGTCAAGTTGCTGAGCTGATTGAGGCTTATTTAGCCCCTGAGTTGCAAGCCGGTTTAATTAAGCGCGAGCGGATCACATATGCGCCGGGACGGGATAATCTGGTTTTGACCGTTGGCGATCCAAATGCCAAACGGTGGCTAGGTGTCGATGGGCACATGGATGTTGTCGATGCCGGCGATGAATCCAAATGGCAGTTTCCACCGTTTTCAGGACAGGTAAAAGACGGCAAGTTATATGGCCGCGGGGCAACGGATATGAAATCCGGGTTGGCAGCGGTGGTTGTCGCTTTGAAACAAGTCGCGCATGCGCAACTGGATCATGGGATTCAGTTGATGGCCACTGTCGGTGAAGAAATCGATAATTATGGCGCCCGGCAATTGGCAGCAGCGGGTTATGGCGACCGCCTCAATGGTCTTTTAGTGGCAGAGCCTGGCAATAGTAACGTGGATGCGGCTGAGCGCGGGATTATCGATTATACGTTGACCGCGCATGGTAAAGCAGCGCATTCATCGCGTCCGGATCTTGGGGCCAATGCCATTCACGGTTTGTTTGCATTTGCTAATGCGGCATTGACCGCAACAGCGCCGTTGCAGGCCAAGGATGATCCGATTTTGGGACACGCCACGCACAATATTGATATTATCCATGGCGGGAACCAGATCAACTCGCTACCTGAGTCGGCCTATCTGCGTGGCAATATTCGCACAACCATGATCGCCGACAATGATGCGTTTATTCAGGCGCTAAAACAAGCAGCGAAAACGCCTGTACCTAAAGGCGTGCATCTGGCGCTTTCAATTGACTCAGTACTGGGCGCGGCTGCTGCTTCGCCTGACAATGCCTTGATTGAGACCGTTCAGCAGGCACGGCAACGTATCGGTCTTGATCGCGGGGCCGTGGCGTATCGGACCGGGATTACTGATGCAGCACTGTTTTATCACGATGGGTTGGATCTGGCAATTTATGGGCCGGGAAATGATACATCACATGAGACCAACGAATATGTGGCGCTTCAAGATGTTTTTGACAGTGTGAAAGTTTATAAAGATGTTTTCCTGAACTATTAACCAGAATATTGACAATCAAAAAACCTTGTGCGGGTCATGCGTACAAGGTTTTTTGGTCAACTAAATGCGTTTGTTAGACGCAACTGAGTCTGGCTTACGACTCGTGCCGAATGCCTAGGTGATATTCAGCATGATGGTGCCATGTCGCACCTGCAGGAAGTTCCCAGGCTTGTGCTTGCAAATTAGCTTCAGGGGCAAAGCCGACTGCCACATGGGGCTGTCCGAGGATGCCGTTGAAATTGTTTTGCGTGCCAATGTCGGCAAACGGATCGATTCGGGTAGCCGGCGCATCGGTCAGGTAATGGAGTTGCCAGTCAGCGGCTGCTAAGTCGTAGTCCTGAGCCGCATAAACTTTTGACTGTTGTGCGATCATACTTGGCTGCGAGGCAATTGTTAATTTAGCCTGCATCATCGTTTGTGCCGGATCAGCTGTGAGCAGCCAAGGCAATACCAGCCGCGGATGTAGATGAATTGAAGCGCTGGTTTGGATTGTCATATCAATTGTCCAGACGTTCGCATTGTTGAGTCGGTGGGTAATGCTAAGTTGACGCATGCCGGGCTGGCCATCAGCACCTTCTGGCAAGTCTAGCGAAAACGTGATGACTAAATCAGGATCCTGACTGGTTTTCACCGCCCAGTTCCAGTTTTGCCATGCGCCAGGGACATTGGCTTCGTCTGGTTGCAGCGGACCGGTCATGGCGCCGAAAAAGCCGGGCTGATGCAGATAGTCTTCTAAAGTGACAAATCCAAGCAGTAAGTTAGGGTCAAATCCGGTCGCATTAGGCAGACGAACCTGTTGGACCCGGGCACCGAACGTTAAAAAGCGTAAGGTCATGTGATGATCGTTCACCAAAGTATATTGGGTAATTCGTTCCTGACCGACTTTGGCAAAAATTTTGGCGCTTAGTTTCATGGCGAAAACGCTTCCTCTCTCAATAGTTTAAGCCTACAGAAAAATTGCTCCAGATTCAATGCAATCATGACTTGAATCTGCTAGGCTTGATAAGGAAAGAGAAGGGTGGAACCATGAGAACGTTACTTAAGAAGGCCTATCAATTACTGTGGGCACTATTTATTCTGGCACTTGCCTACAGTTTCTGGGCCCGCGACATTCTGCCCCGGCAGTTGCGACCATATGGCGATCCGGCAAGTTTTGTGATCATTAGTCTGTTTGTGGTGGTGAATGCCGTTTGGCTGTACCATCACCATTTTCGCTTCCGTGATTTAAAAATGGAAAATGTCGACATCATGGAAGGCGAGAAATTTGAGGAGTTTTGTGCTTACTTGTTGAAGCGAAACGGTTTTAAACATATTCAGCTGACGCAAGCTTCCGGTGATCAGGGAATCGACATTATCGCTCGAAAAAAAGGGCAGTCCATTGGGTTTCAATGCAAACGCTATACCGGTTTTGTCGGCAATAAAGCGGTGCAGGAAGTTTGGGCCGGCCATCAATTTTATAAACTTGATCAAGCAGCGGTGATCACCAACAGTGACTTTTCCGACTCGGCAATCGCACTAGCGGATGATCTAGGGGTTATGCTCATTGATCGCAAAAAGCTCAAGCGGCTTATGAGAAGACTGCCAAGTTGAGGTGAGCGTGAGCCGGCGCGCTTAGAAGTCGGAGTGTAAGTGGTCTTGGGCGTGATTGCCCGGGCTTAGGCCATCACGACCAAGGTCCTTACACGCAGACTTCTGCGCCGGCGAACGCGTTATGGTAATTTGGGCAACCGCGTGTTATCAGTTTGATGAGGAGGCAGCAAACAATCGATGTTACTGGGATTAAAAGCTAGTACAGATGAACGGCAGATTCGTGATCGGTTGCAGTATCATCCGGACGTATTTGAATTTCACTTAACCGAAAACGATTTTACGGCAACGGGATGGGCCCATTTTTTGAAAATGGTGACTTGGGTGCGCAGCCAAGTGCCTACAGTGGTTTTCCATCATCCGATGCGGTTCGGCGGTCAACGTAATGAATTAGCCATGAATCCGACCAAGTATCCGACGCGTTATGATTTTATGATGACTAGTTCGATTAAGCTCATGAATCTGGCCAAAAAGGTGAATGCGACGGCGTTGATCCATGGGGGTTATCGGGTGGACACACCAGGCGATTATGCTGGGTGGACGGACGTTGCCAAGGCGCAGGATGTTGCTTTAGCGCGGATGATTGCGTTTGCTCAGGAGGCACCGGGACACGTTGTCTTTGAAAACTCCATGTCCCCCATTTTTCGCTATGGCGATCCTGATTTTGAGGCGCGGATATTGCGTTGGCAGCTACCGTTAGCCTATGATACCAGCCACACCTTCATCACGCTTCACGGCGATAATGATCGGCTCATGGCCAGTCTGGCGAATCTAAAGCCTTTGGTTCGGCACTATCATCTTGTCGATTCGATGGGTAAAACGCATGACAGCCTGCCACTTGGGCAAGGCCGGATTGACTGGGCGCGGGTTTTGCCGCTGCTCAACCCTAAGGCCAGTCGGATTTATGAAATCGGATTGAAGGATCAATTCAACTGTGAAGAAATGATTGCCAGCCATCACTATTTAGAAAAGGTGGCTGAGGAATTAGCCGCAGCCAAGCACCCAGCCTAGTTAAGTAGTAAATCGTTCTGGCGCTTGATGAACCCAAAAAGAGCGCGTGGTCCATTTGCGTCAGTCAGATACAAAAATCGCGCTTGGAGATCCGGTTTATTTAATAAGAGCTGCAATTCCCAGACACGTAAAGGCGCTTTCCGGGTCAAGTTGGGTTTAAAAATCAGTTGCGGCTGATCGTCCGCGGTTGTCAGGATAAAGTCATCAAAACGGCTCGGTGTTGGTTGCGTGTCCAGCAACACGGAGGCGTTTTTGTTTTGGTCGGCTAATAACGCGAGTAAATCAATCACTCGCATGGTGGCGGCCTCCTTTCTAATGGCAAAAGTTAAGGATTCATGAAGAAGGTTGGTGCTTATCAGAACAATCGCATACAATTTAAGCAAGCTTATGTTTGATTTGGTTTTATGAGATGTAGATAGCATAACGAGTGGTTAATTTGCGCGGGAGGCTTGGGTGAATTTATAAGAACGTGCGCTGGCTTTGTAAGCACAGTTTTTGTGCAGGTGCCTGCCGACACTTCGGCTTCTAAGCGCGCCAGTTCACGCTCTCAAACGCGTTCACTGGCGCAGAAGCCTGCGTGTAAGGACCTCAGTCGCAATGGCCTAAGCCCGGGCCATCACGCCTGAGGCTACTTACACTTCGGCTTCTACCCGCGCCAGTTCACGCTCTCTAATTATAGCTCAGTGTTTTGCAGTTAAGTCTGTGATAAACTGTAACGGTTTATCTAAAAAGCGTAAGAAGCGCGATTGGACGTATTAGGAGGTCATCATGGAAGAAGTTGTCATTCTCAGTGCCAAGCGAACGCCGATTGGGAAGCTGGGCGGCGAGCTTGCTGGCGCCAGTGCGGTTGATTTGGGGGTTGCAGCGGCACAGGCAGCTATTAAAGCAGCGCGGGTTGATCCTGAACAATTGGATCAGGCTATTTTCGGGAATGTCTTACAGGCCGGTTCCGGTCAGAATGTGGCACGGCAAATTGCGTTAAAAAGCGGGATGGCAAATCGCTCCACGGCCATGACGGTCAATGAAGTGTGCGGATCCGGATTAAAGGCGATTCGGCTGGGACAGGCGGCGATTCAATTAGGCGAAGCCACTGCTGTGCTGGTTGGCGGTACAGAAAGTATGAGTCAGGTACCTTATTACGCCGAAGCCATGCGTGCCGGCCATAAATTTGGCGACACGGCATTTGTTGACGGATTGAGCCGCGACGGTTTAAATGACGCCTTCAGTCAGCAACCCATGGGGATCACCGCGGAAAATATTGCCACGCGCTTTGAGATTAGCCGTCGCGACCAAGATGAGTTTGCCTTGCGCTCCCATTTACGCGCGGCAGCTGCAGCGGCTGAAGGTCGATTTAAATCGCAGATGGCGCCAGTCACGATTGCCGGTCGCCATGGCGATGTCACCGTCGAAACCGATTCCGCCATCCGTCCAGACACGTCACTGGCCCAACTAGCCAAGCTGCCGCCGGTTTTTGAAGTTGGCGGTACGGTGACGGCTGGTAATGCAAGCGGTATTAATGATGGTGCTGCGGCTTTGGTTTTGATGGCCAAAAGTAAAGCCGAGCAACTAGGACTACATTATTTAGCGACGATTACCGATTATACTGAAGTCGGCATTGATCCGGATATCATGGGCTATGCGCCTAAATTGGCGATTGATCAATTGCTTCAGACCAATGGCACTTCGATCGCGTCCATTGATCAAGTCGAACTTAATGAAGCCTTTGCCTCCCAAAGCGTTGCGGTGATGCGTGACTTGGGCTTAACCGATGAACAGGTGAATATCAATGGCGGTGCCTTAGCGTTAGGGCATCCACTTGGGGCATCCGGTGCGCGCATTATGGTTTCATTACTTTATAACTTAGCAGAACGTGATGAAAAGACCGGTATTGCAGCTTTATGTGTCGGCGGCGGTATCGGCATCGCGATGCAAGTCGTCCGGCATGTTTAGGAGGGCGTGATGAAATTTTACGAAAAAACGCCTGAAGAAAGGCGCACGCAATTGATTCGCGAAGGTTCGCTGACGCAGGCGGATGCCAGTTTATTCGCGGCAACGTTATCCCTTCCTGCCGCAACCGAAGCGAAGCTGATCGAAAATTCAATCGGTGAATTTTCGCTACCTTTAGGGATTGCCCGAAATCTATTAGTGAATGGCCAGTTACATCAGGTGCCACTTGCCAACGAAGAACCTTCTGTTGTAGCAGCCGCCAGTAATGGTGCGCGGATTGCTGCCGAAAATGGCGGGGTTGTGGCACGGGTTGATTCGCATCAGGTGGTCACCGAGGTGGTTTTGACAGACTTAGCCGATTTGGAAGCTGCCAAGCAAACGGCTTTGGCCCATCAAGCAGACATCAAAGCGATTGTGGCAGCCGCCCATCCTTCCATGATTCAGCGTGGTGGCGGGTTAGTTGGCGTTGCCGTGTCGGTGTTAGCCAACCGTTTTTTGAAGATTCGCTTAACCCTTGACCCTAAAGAGGCGATGGGCGCCAATTATGCCAATACGGTAGCCGAAGCAGTTGCAGCAGTCGTTAAAACCTGGCTCAACGGAACGATTTTGGTCAGTATTTTAACAAATGCCCCAGCAGAGTTAGTGACCGCGACGGTGCAACTTGATCCGCCGACCCTTGCCACGAAGACAGCGTCAGGTGAGGTAATTGCCAAAAAAATCGTGCAACTTAGCGAATTGGCTTTTGTCGATCCGGAACGTGCCGTAACGCATAATAAAGGAATTCTTAACGGCGTCATTGGAGCAGTTTTGGCAACTGGCAATGACACGCGGGCGATTGCCGCAAGTGTGGGTGCTTTCGCAGCTGCTAGCGGCCAATATCAACCTTTATCGCGCTGGGTGATGCATGCCGGTAAGTTAGAAGGAACCTTGCAAATACCGTTACCGCTCGGAGCGGTCGGTGGTGCAATCGGTGCCTTGCCACTGGCACAAGCTGTCCGCCGCCTTGGTGGTTATCGAGATTTAGCCACCATGCAGCAGGTGATTGCGGCATTGGGCTTGGTGCAGAATCTTGCGGCATTGCGGGCACTGGCCGGACCGGGTATTCAAGCCGGGCATATGAAGCTGCAAGCTAATGCCTTAGCGATCGCGGCTGGTGCCGACGAACGCGAACTGCCTGCTCTGGTCGCTGCATTGCGGGAAGGGCAAATGGACCTAGCACATGCCAAAACTTATTTAGCAAACATTCGATCAAATCAGAAAGTAGGCCAATCAAACAATGAAAATCGGGATTGATGCCATTGCAATGGATACACCGGACTTTTACGTCGATTTAGTGGAACTCGCAAAGGTTCGGGGAGATGAACCGGACAAGTACACCATCGGTATCGGCCAAGATGAACAGGCGGTACCGCCTTCAAGTCAAGACATTGTGACCATGGGTGCCAATGCTGCAGCGCCACTGATGACCCCGGCAGTCTGGGACAGCCTGGGAATGGTGCTGGTCGGAACCGAAAGTGGTGTGGATGCAAGCAAATCGGCAGCGTTGTTTATTCATCAGCTGCTGGACTTGCCTGAATGGGTACGTGCAGTTGAATTAAAAGAAGCCTGTTATGGCGGAACCGCGGCTTTGATGATGGCGCGGGATTATGTTGCTGGGCATCCAGATAAAAGCGTGCTGGTCATTGCGGCTGATATTGCCCGGTACGGCTTGGCGACAGCGGGTGAAGTCACTCAAGGTGCCGGCGCCGTGGCGATGATCGTCAAGGCGGCTCCGCGACTGATCACGATCGAGCCGGATTCGGTTTATCGTTCGGCATCAATTAATGATTTTTGGCGGCCGGTTTATCAAGATACTGCAATTGCACAGGGAAAGTATTCCACTGAACAGTACCTGGCCTTCTTTCAGGCGGTCTGGGATCGTTATCAGACAGAAAACAGTTTGACCGCAGCTGATTTTGCGGGGATGACCTTCCATTTGCCTTACACCAAAATGGGCAAAAAGGCGTTGGATTTAGTCTTGCCCGAAGCCGACGACCAGACTGTGAGCCGGTTAAAGAAACGTTTTGACGCTAGCACCCGTTACTGCCGCCGGATCGGAAATATTTACACGGGATCGCTTTATTTGGGTCTGCTTTCCTTATTGGAGCACGATGCAACACTGCAGGCCGGCGACCGTATCGGGCTCTTTTCATATGGCTCGGGTGCCGTGGCGGAGTTCTTCAGCGGGATTTTGCAGCCGGGCTTTAAGGATCAACTAAACTCGGCCGCCCACGCGCGTCAGTTAGATGAGCGACAACAGTTGACGGTGCCGGAATACGAGGCCCTGTTCAGCGACAAGGTGCCTTATGATCCCGAAGATTATCGGCCGGATCCAGCGTACTTCCGTGGCAAATTTGTGTTGACTGGCGTGGTTGGGCAAGAGCGCTTGTACGAAAAGCGGCCGGCTAATTCATCGACTTCGACACGTTAATCTGATTTGTGGCTGGTTATTTTATGGCGGTTATTTTCGGCAAACGGTATGAAACATGTCAATCTGTATTAGTCAATTTGGTTGACTGTTATGGTTCCAACGGGCTTATTATGCCGGTCATGGAAGCGATTACTAGGCTTTTGGCTTTTTTGCAAGATTAGTTGAGGTGAAAGGGCTTGCATTGCTGACGATTAATTGTTATACTCATTTTTGTAATGAACTTACAAAATGTAAGTAATAATGGAGGCAAGTGTCATGACAGAAAAAATCAACGCTGCAGACGCAATGATCAAGGTGCTCGAAGACTGGGGCATTCATAACATTTATGGGTTGCCTGGTGGTTCTTTTGATAGCACGATGAATGCACTTTATAATCGGCGTCACACGATCAACTATGTTCAGGTTCGGCATGAAGAAGTCGGTGCGTTAGCCGCAGCCGGTGAAGCTAAAGTAACTGGCCGCATTGGCGCAACGTTTGGTTCTGCTGGGCCTGGGGCAGTACATCTGCTGAATGGGTTGTATGATGCTCAATACGATCATGTGCCGGTTTTGGCTTTGGTCGGGCAGGTGCCGACTGCTGCCATGAACACCAACTTTTTCCAGGAAATGAATGAGAATCCGATGTTTGCCGATGTTTCGGTTTACAATCGGACAGCGATGACGGCTGCTCAGTTGCCACATGTGGTTGACGAGGCCATTCGCCAGGCATACAAGCATCAGGGTGTGGCAGTGGTGACGATTCCTAAAGATCTTGGTTGGGAACAGATTGATGACAATTATGTATCATCGGCCAACCTTTATCAGAAACCGCTTTTGCCTGAGCCGGACCCGGAGCAGGTTGCGACAGCTTGGAGCATCATCAAAGGTGCCAAGAAGCCGATTTTATACGTTGGTAATGGCGCGCGTGGTGCTCGGGACGAGATTATCGCTTTTTCTGAAAAAACGCACATTCCGATTATCACGACGGCTTTGGCAAAAGGCGTTGTTCCTGACGACTACAAGGCAAATATGGGTTCTGCCGGCCGGGTTGCGTCCAAGCCGGGCGTTGAGGTTGCCCGTGGTGCCGATATGGTCTTGTTCCTTGGTTCGGATTTCCCATTCCAGCCATACTTTATCGCACCGAATGCCAAATATATTCAAGTTGATATTGATGCCAGCAAGTTTGGCCGACGTCACACCGTTGATTTAGCGGTTCTTGCTGATGCCAAGAAGTTCATCAAAGCATTGACCAACGTCGCTGAGCCATTACCGGAAACGGCTTGGTATCGCGCTTCATTAGCCAATAAGGCAAACTGGGTTGATTGGATGAAGTCTTTTGAAGACGACGCTGAAACGCCATTGCGGGTTGAGCCAATCTTCAAGCTCATCAATGAAATGGCGGAAAAGGATGCCATTTTCCAAGTCGACGTTGGTAACGTGACGATTAACGGGATGCGCTATCTTAAGGCTAACGATGATCAGGCCTTCACCACGTCCGGCTGGTATGCGACGATGGGTTATGCGTTGCCAGCAGCGATTGGGGCACAATCAGAGTTCCCGGATCGTCAGGTATGGTCAATCTCTGGTGATGGTGGCTTTGCGATGGTGATGCAAGACATTATGACACAAGTGAAGTATCACCTGCCGATCATTAACGTGGTTTTGACGAACCAAAGCCTAGGGTTCATCGAAGCAGAGCAGGATGATACGCACCAGCCACACTCAGGAGTTGATCTGATCGGTGCCGATTATGGCAAAGCTGCCGAAGCCATGGGCGCTCAAGGTTTTGAAGTCCACACCCTGGATGAACTTAAGGATGCGTTTGCTAAGGCGAAGGATCGGAAGGGTCCGGTTGTGATTGATGTGAAGATTTCCAACTTGCGGCCGATTCCGGTTGAGCAATTGGTTCTCGACAAGCAAACCCAGGATCCCGAAGCCGTTGATGCCTTCGTGAAGAAGTATCATGCCGAGAGTCTGATCCCGTTCCGGCAATTGCTTGAAGATGCAGAAAAAACCACTGCGAATGTTTAGTTGAGTCATAAAAAAAGCTTCCGTTCATCAGATTGTTATCTGGTGGCGGAAGCTTTTTTGATTAGCTAGGCTTAAGGTTTGCTCGGACTTTTATGGCCGCAACCAACGCTGCTTCATCGGTGTAGATGGCGCCATTGAGTTTGATTAGCCCTGTCGTATAAAGATTTAGATAATGGAATTGATTTTCGGCAACCCGTTGCAAGGCGTCAAGCTTTTGCTGATTAGTAGCGCCAAGACGCCGACTGTCGGTGTAAAGGCCGAGTATCGGGATTTTGGTGGCATAGGCGACCCCAATTTCAGTGGCCACCCCATTATCGATGACTGGGCCGTCTAAGATAGCCACCAACAGATCAGCAGCCTCCAGGCGATCAGTATCAGCCTGGGCGATCATTTTGGAATCGGCATAAGCTTCCTTATTGTTAATTGCCGCGTTTTCTTGAGGCACATACAGATCGACCTCAGGAACGGCGGTGCGAATTTGCGCGGCTAATTTTGCGTTGTAATCAAAGTCGGCATGACTGAAAAGGGCGTTGGCAAAATAAATTTTCATGGCAGGAACCTCGCTTTGAATGGATGAATTGGGGGAAGAATGGGGATTGGTGAAGATGCTGCTTCATTTAACGCGATTAGCGTCGCGTAAACTTAACAACCGCCTCACAGCGCGCCGTTTGTGGGAACATGTCGATGCTTTGAATCCAATCGACCTTGTAATGTTTGGCCAGAGGAACGAGATCCCGCGCTAACGTTGAGGGGTTGCAGGAAATATAAACGAACTTCTTAGGATTAAGGTTCAGCAAGGCATCGATAAATGGACGTTCAAGGCCGGCACGCGGCGGGTCGACAATCACGGCGTCAGGGTGAATTCCTTCTTCCAGCCACTTAGGAAACAGTGTCTCGGCTTTGCCAACAAAATAATGGGCCTGGGTAAAGCCATTATGAGCCGCGTTGGCCTTCGCGTCGGCAATCGCTTCAGGCACCGTATCCATGCCGTAGATTGTCTGGTATCGGTCAGCGAGGCTGATACCGACAGTGCCGATTCCACAATACGCATCGACCAGTGTATCGCATGGTGCCAATTCAAGGGCATCTTTTGCGACAGTATAAAGACGTTCTGTTTGCGCTGGATTAAGTTGCAAAAAGGCTTGTGGCGACACCTGAAAAGTGCGGCCTAACAACGTCTCTTGAATATAAGGCTGGCCAGCCAATAGTCGGCTTTCCTTGCCCCAGATCAACGATGTATTGCCGGGGTTAATATTTTGAGCAATGCTGACGACCATAGGCAAGCGCGTTGCAATGGCCGCGACTAATTTTGTCTGCTGCGGTAGTTTAGCGCTGTTGGTAATGAACGTGACTTGCACTTCACCAGTTGCAAAAGACTCCCGAACGACCAACGTTTTGACAATGCCGGCGTTCTTTTTTTCTTCGTAAATTGGAATCTGGAGCTCTTCAAGCAGCTGACACAAAGCAGTCACGACTTTCATCGTTAATGGTGCTTGCGTCAAAAAATGGGTTAACGGGACGAGATGATGTGAGCCGGGCGCATATAAGCCGGCGCGAACATGACCATCAATGACCCGAACTGGGAACTGAGCCTTGTTGCGATAATGCGTCGGGTGTGCCATGCCGATGGTTGGCTTTAAGTCATAATGCTGCCAGCCGGCTGGTTTGAACTTGGCTAAGGCCTGTGCGACCACATCCCGTTTGAAGCGCAATTGTGCCGGATAAGCAAGGTGGTTTAATTCGATCCCGCCGATCTGCCCATAGAGCGGTTCCGTGGGTTTCACCCGATCAGGTGAGGCCGAACGAATTTTGTGCACCTTGGCTTCAAGATAGCGGTCATGAATCGCTGTTACTTCAGCAACGACAACCTCGCCGGGGAGCGCACCGGTGACAAAGGTGATTTTGCGTTGATAGTACCCGATACCTGCGCCGTTGATATCCAAACGCTTGATAGTCAATGGAAAACGTTGTCCGATTTTAACCGTGGTTGCCATAAATACTCCTTTACGCTGACAAATGGTGACGATCCCTGAAAAATTCTAGTATAATGTACTTTCAGGAGGATTGACTGTGAAAATTACTTATTCGAATACCATGAGCAAAAAAATGACGGCGACCGTTTGGCAAAACGAAACGCCACATGTCATGCACGTTGGCGAAACGTTAGATCTCAAAGTCCAACGCGGCGACAAAATAACCTATAAAGTTGGCAGATTGAACAAGGTACATGCGATTGATTATCAAAGTCCTGAGGCTAAATTTGAAATTCAGATCAATCGCAGCCTGCAAAATGCCTACTTTGTCGTGATGTTTCTGATGGTGGTTTTTTTGTGGTTTAACCGCAATAGTAACTTAAACAACACGATGTTGGTTACCGCGGTCGTTCTGGGACTGGCCGGCTATGAGGCGTTGGTTTATTTTGTCGGCTATACCGCCAAGCCTTTTCACTAAAATAAAAAGGTTCACAACTGCGCTGATGAGCCGTGTTGACGCTGTAATTGTTTGAGTCGGCGATAAAGATTGAAATAATCTAAATCAGTCGGTTCCGGCATCCAGGTAATCAGCGGGGTTGCGGGATCAAACGGGTGGCCCAGACGCGGGATCACCCGTTTTGGTTTGGTGAGGCTGGTGATGATCAAATCCGGTTTAACCGCTGCATCAGGTGGCACAACCCGGATAAAGCCCAGATCATCCAAAAAGTTGAGCAAGTCCCGTTTGGCAAACGAGTCATGCTCGATGAGAACATTGACAACCATCTGCATGTCCCGGTTAAGTTCAGGATAATTGTCTCTCACCAACAGATACAGGCCGCTGACGAACGGCTCGGGGAAGTCAGCAAAAATGGATTCAGGCATCGATTTAGGAATTTTTTTGAGGTACTGTTGAATTTCCGCAGCTAATTGACTGCTGTCGGCTTCTTCGTAAGGTGATTGGGCAAAGTCGATGCGCTGGCTAAATCGCCCATCGAGTACATATTCATTAAAACTGAGACGATACAGATTAGCAATCATGACTTGGCTTTCGGCAATCAGCTGGCGATCCGTTTCTTGCAGCTGATCGTTCAAGTGGCTGAGCAACCCAAAAACAAATCGATTCACGAGGTTATCGGTTTCATCGAAATGTTCGATGATTTGCCGATCAAGCGTTTGCGGTTGCCGAGTCACGGTCATAAAATACATGCGCATAAAATAATAAAATTGTTTTTCCGCCTTTAGTTCTGACGCTGACAGATTAGGAAACCGTGATTGGGTAAAAATCAAATCCGGCAGGTCATCGTGTCCGGAAAAAAGCAGCTGCATGCGGCGATTCGGCAATAGGGCATGGCCTGCTTTGATCCGCATCAGCTGAATGGCAAGAATGACCAATGCTTCCTTGGACATCGGTTGCACCGGTACCAACAAAAAGGTTGGCGCAACCTGATTAATCTCCGTCAAAAGCGTCTTTGCCTGCTGCTCCTGATCAGCTGAAAACGGCCAGCCCGCACCACGATAAGCAAGCATAAAAAAGGTAAACATCGCCAAGCGGATATGTAGCTCATCACCTTCGATTGCCCAGGTTGTGCTGTTGAGACTGACGCCATTGTCCGCCAAGTAATCCCGAAATGGGGTAATCCGGCGTCTCAAGGTTGAAACACTTGTCTGGTGATTTTCTTTAAATCGGTGAAAATCAGGATGCGGATTTTTAAACACGTCATCAAAGAATTCAAACGGCAGGCTGTCTTTAAGCAAGGCAAAGCGGTATTGGTTGAGCGTGACCCGTTTTAAAAATTGGGTAAAATTTGCCTCGTCAACGGCTTCGTCAGGAATGATTTTATTAAGCTGAACCAAAACGGTCTGAAATGCCGTGTAGGTTTGCGAGTATGATAAACCTGTTGTGCGGCTAAGTGCATTGATCGATATGGTTGTTTGTGGCAAGGTCTTCATTGCCCGAAATAGTTGATAATTAATCAAACTATGACGGTCAAAAAAACTAGCTTCAAACATAACAGACCTCCATCTTATTTATCAAAAGTATAACATAAGTGATGACATGATTAGAAAGGTGGTCAAAAGCGCATGGGGCAAATTACAAAGATAACAGCGCAAAAACGGCGGGGACGCTATAATATTTTTTTGGACGGTGAGTATGCCTTTCCGGTCAGTGAGACGACATTGGTGAATTATCAGCTCGCCAAAGGGATGACACTCACACCAGCGGAGGAGGCCCAGATCAAGGACAGCGAAGTCGTTGCCATGGGTTTGGAGATTGGTTTGAATTATATCAATCATCAAAGTCGCACTCGCCATGAAGTCAAGGAACGGTTGGCGAAAGAAGAATTTCCAGAAGACGTCATCGGCCAAATCTTACAGCGTTTAACCGAGTTGGGGTTTTTAAACGATGCCGAGTATGTTCAGCGTTATTTAGAAGCCAATAGCAAAATGGGCGAAGCCGGACCACGCATGGTGCGTCACAAGCTTGAACAGAAAGGCATTGCGGCCGATTTGTTAACCGAGCAACTGGCCACCATCCCTTCAACAACCTGGACTGAAGCAGCGGTGCGTGCGGGTCAAAAAAATCTGCGCCACCATCAAAACCGGGCATTTAAGGATCAATTACAGCGACTGCGGATTGCCTTGATTCAAAAAGGTTTTGACGAAGCAACGATTACTGCCGCGATTGAAATTCTCGATCCGCAACCGGATGCAGAAAGTGAGCTGGCACTTTTAAAAGCCGAGGCAGCGAAACAGTGGCGGTTAAAACAACATTACGAAGCGCGAATTCGTAAGCAAAAGGTCAAGTCGGCCTTATTTCGCAAGGGGTTCGATTTGGATGCCATCGATGATGTTTTGGCGGATTTGGCAGAAAAGGACTAGAGCTCTAGTTTTTTAGCGGTATCCGATAAGCTTTGTTATAATGGAAATCGGAATTTTAGAAAGCGGGTTTTGTATGCTGATCCCTAAAGAAGGCGACTCGTTCGCCATTCAGAGTTATAAACATGATGGCAGTTTGCATCGCACCTGGCGTGACACGATGGTGCTTAAAACGAGTGAAGACGCCTTGATCGGCTGCAATGATCATACCTTGGTCACCGAGTCTGACGGGCGTCGCTGGTTGACGCGGGAGCCGGCAATTATTTTCTTTCACAAGCATTACTGGTTCAATGTGATTGCGATGATTCGTGAAGGCGGCGTTTCGTATTATTGCAACTTGGCGACCCCTTTTACCATGGATCAGGAAGCACTGAAATATATTGATTACGATTTAGATGTCAAAGTGTTTGCGGACGGGGAAAAGCGCCTGCTGGATGTTGATGAATATGAAGCCCACCGCAAAATGTGGCAGTACCCCGCCACGACGGATCGTATTTTGAAAGCCAACGTTAAAGTGCTGGTCGATTGGATCAACCACGGTAAGGGGCCTTTTTCCCAAGCCTATGTAGATTTGTGGTATCGCCGGTACTTACAATTGGCCCATCGAATCTGAAGACGGTATGAATGTTGGAGGCAATATGAAACAAATTCCGCAACAACCTGCACAATTATTTGCAGGTCATGCTTATACAACCGAAAGTAGCGATCAACTCGGCACGTTTCGCCCTGCGTGGACGGATTTCGAACAGCGACTGGGATTTAAATCGCTTGATCAGTTGGCCAAAACGCCTAACCGAACGGCGATGGTGATCTTTTCGCCGTATGATACCTTTCTGTACTGGATTGGCAGCTTATTGCCGGCGGGGACAGATGTACCAAAAGCTTACGACTGTTTCCAACTGCCAGCGGCGACGGCCGGGCAAGTGAAGCAACCGGCCAGTCAAGTTTTGGCAAAAGAATTACCGTTGGCTACCAGCTTTAATAAAGGCTTACAGATCATCGAGCAGGCAGGGTATCCGCTCCCGGAACGCCTAGGTCAGACGGATCATCCGTATTATTTAGAAAGTTATCTGCTTGATGGGGCGGCGGTCAAAACGGTGGCTTATCGCCTTTATATTGATCCGGATCAGTTGACCGGGGTTGACGAATATGAATAAAAAAGCAAGCCCGGCATGGCCTGCTTGCAGTGATGGGCTTCTAATAAAATCAAATTAGAAGCGTATTTTTTTCAAATTTGAATGGTTTAATCGGACTAACCTGAAGCACCGCCTAATCTAGTTTCAGTATCATTTCACGATGGCGAATGCCGGCATCCAGGAATTCCGGTCGATTCGTTAATTCAAATCCTAAAGTTTTATAAAAACCAACTGCCTGAATCTGGGCGCCGAGTTTTAGAAACGCCACATGGTGCTGGCGGGCATATTTGATGATGGCGGTTAGCACCATTTTGCCAAGGCCATGCTTGCGGTAGACCTTTTCCACGGCAACGCGTTGAACGTGATAGCCGTTTGCTTCCGGTAAAATTCGAGCAGTAGCCACAGGCAAGCCAGCGTCATAAAGGACAAAGTAGGTGGCTTTTCCTTCATCACTGTCGACTTCCAGATCTGCCGGGACGTGCTGTTCCTTGACGAAAACATGTGTCCGGATCTGAACGCTATCTTGGTGAATCGGTGAATCTAAAGCAGTTGTTGTCTTTACTTCCAAGGTACGAACCTTCTTTCCGTTTTGATAAATTGTTTGCTATTATAACACTAGCGAGAAGAGGTTGGGGAGGCCAATTATGTTTGATAAGTTACGCCATTCAAAATTAATGTTCTGGTCAGTCGAGTTATTGGTACTGATTTTCGTGGTGATCGGCTTAACCCAGGTCTCGTTCTTATTTGCGCCGGTTGCAACGTTCTTTTCAACGCTGCTGATCCCGATTCTGTCGGCCGGATTTTTGTTCTATTTGTTTAATCCGATTGTGAAGCTGTTGCAGCGGCTTCATATCAGTCGCAATATTTCGATTCTTTTGATTTTCCTAGTCGTCATCGGTGCCATTGTTCTGATTGTCATGGCCGTCTTGCCGAATCTGATCTATCAGGTTACGCAATTCGTTACCAATATCCCGGACTTCTTAAAAGGGCTGCGATCCTTTATCAGTAAGGCGTCGCACTATACTTGGTATCAACGGCTTAACATTGGTAAATATGTGGCAAGTTTACAAATATCGCCGAGCAAATTGTTGAGCCAGGTGTTAGGCAGCTTTTCAAGCGGCCTGCCAGGTATGATTGGCTCCTTGGCAAGCATTGTGGTCAGCATTATTACGATTCCGGTGATGCTCTTTTACTTCCTTAAAGACGGCGAAAACTTCGTGCCAAGTATTCAGCGACTCTTACCGCGGCGGTATCATGCGGAGGTGGCAACAGTGTTCACACGCTTGAATGCCACACTATCGCATTATATCGGTGGTCAGGCAATTGAATGTTTATTCGTTGGCACCTTTACCTTTATTGGCTATCTGATCATTGGCATGCCATACGCGTATCTGCTGGGTTTCATTGCCGGTGTGGTCACCATCATTCCTTATTTGGGACCGTATATTGGCATTGCCCCAGCGCTGGTCATTGCGGCAACCCAGGGATGGACCAAAGTTTTGCTGGTTGTCTTGGTTGTTGTCATTATTCAGATGACTGACGGGAACTTCATCTATCCTAATGTCATCGGTCGGTCTTTGGACATTCATCCGTTAACCATCATCATTTTGCTGATGGTGGCGGGCAATTTATGGGGGCTACTGGGCACTATTTTGGCTGTACCGACTTATGCCGTGATCAAAACCGTCATTACTTACTTATACGAACTATATCGGTTCCATCAAGAACATAAGGATGACGAAGATTTTGATGATGAGCGCGAACTACCCGAGCCGACCCCACAGGACGGCGCGCAGCACGATTCTGAATTGAAAAAGAAATAAGGACTTGCTATACTGAAGTGATCGAACTACGGGGATGAGTCCCCGTTTTTTTTACGAAAGGTTGTGTTTTTGAATGGGCAGTGACCCAGACGGTCAGATATGGGGACAGTTAATCCTCATTATCTTTTTGACTTTAATTAATGCAGGATTTGCTGCCGCAGAAATTGCGGTCGTTTCAAGCTCACGTACCCGAATGCAAGCACAGGCAGACAAGGGTGATCGAAAGGCAGCTAAGTTGGTTGCCATTATGAAGGATTCCAGCCGGTTTTTGGCCACGATTCAAGTCGGCATTACCTTTGCCGGATTTTTTGCGTCGGCTTCGGCGGCAACCACGTTGGCTGATCGGATTGCGCCGATTTTTGGTAACTGGTCTTTTGCGCATGAAGCAGCGGTGATTTTAGTCACGTTGATCTTATCGTATTTTTCGCTCGTCTTCGGTGAACTTTATCCCAAGCAAGTGGCGCTTCAACGGGCAGAACGCGTGGCCAAGATGAGTGTGACACCGATTAGTTGGTTAGCGACCTTAATGCGTCCGTTTGTCTGGCTTTTGTCGGCATCAACTCAACTTTTAATGAAGTTGACCCCCATGGAATTTAACCACCAAGGCGAATCTGTTACGCGTGAAGAAATGGTCGCCATGATCGAAAATGGTCGGAATGCCGGCGCCATTGATCCTGATGAATATCAAATGTTTGAAGGGATTATCTCGTTGTCAGACACAATGGCCCGCGAAGTGATGGTCCCACGAACAGATGCCTTCATGATTGATGCCGAAGAACCTGATCAAAAAGCAATCGACGCGATTTTAAATAATATTTATTCACGAATCCCGGTTTACGAAGAGGATAAGGACCATGTCATCGGGATTGTCCATATCAAGAACTTACTCAAGGAGGCACGGCGAGTCGGTTTTGAACATGTTAAAATCGAATCGGTGATGACGGAGCCGGTGTTTGTGCCGGAAACCATTACCGTGGATGCATTGCTCAAGGAAATGCAAACCCGCCAACAACAAATCGCCATTCTTTTGGATGAGTATGGCGGTGTTGTTGGCATTGTCACGATTGAAGATTTACTTGAAGAAATCGTCGGCGATATTGATGATGAATCGGATCAGGCGGAGCAGCTTTATACGAAACAAACGGAGCATGACTATGTCGTTTCCGGGCGGATGCCGATTTCGGAGTTCAATGATTTATTCAAAACCAGTCTGGATGTGCCGGATGTTGATACCATCGCCGGCTATGTGTTGACGCAGCTTGGTGCGATCCCTTCGACGCATCATAGCGAAAAGCTTGAGCTGGCACCGGGCGTCATGTTGTCGACCGGCAAAGTGGAAGGGTCACGGCTTGTCAACGTTCACATTCATTTAACTGATGTGCCGACGTTAGAGACATCGACAGAAGTGTCGTCCAAGGAGACGGATAGCTAGCACGGCTCAAAATGACATAGAGCAGATGCTGGCAGTAACTTTGAACATTTTGGAAGGAACCAGATAATGAAACCACAGGAATTAGCACAAGAAGTCGCAAAACGGCGGACATTTGCGATTATTTCTCACCCGGATGCTGGGAAGACTACGATTACCGAGCAGTTATTGCTGTTTGGGGGCGTTATCCGTGAAGCCGGAACGGTTAAAGGCCGAAAGTCCGGGCATTTTGCCAAATCGGATTGGATGGAAATCGAAAAGAAACGTGGTATTTCGGTTACGAGTTCGGTGATGCAGTTCGATTATCAAGGCAAACGTATTAATATTTTGGATACCCCTGGGCACGAGGACTTTTCCGAAGATACGTATCGGACGCTGATGGCTGTCGATGCTGCCGTGATGGTGATTGATTCGGCGAAAGGGATCGAAGCCCAGACGAAGAAGCTGTTTAAAGTTGTTAAGCAGCGTGGTATTCCTATTTTTACCTTCATGAACAAATTGGATCGTGACGGCCGCGAGCCGTTGGATTTGATTGCTGAATTGGAAGATTTGCTGGGCATTGAAGGTTATGCGATGAACTGGCCGATTGGGATGGGCAAAGGCTTGAAAGGGCTGTACGATCGGGTGAATAACCGGATCGAACTGTACCGACGAGAAGGTGACGATCGGTTTTTGCCGCTTAATGATAAAGGCGAGCTTGATCCCAGTGAACCATTGACTCAGGATTCCATTTACACGCAAACGATGGATGACATCGAGCTGTTAAACGATGCGGGTAATCAATTTAGCCTCAAGAAAATCATGGCTGGTGATCAGACGCCGGTTTTCTTCGGATCAGCCTTAACTAATTTCGGCGTTGAAACCTTTTTAAAAAGTTTCGTGAAATATGCGCCTGAGCCGGGTCCCAAAAAGACCGAGCAAGGTGATGAAGTGATGCCGACCAATCCGGAATTCTCAGCGTTCGTCTTCAAGATCCAAGCGAATATGAACCCGGCCCATCGCGATCGGATTGCGTTTGTGCGAATTGTTTCCGGCGAATTTGAGCGCGGCATGGATGTCGTTTTACATCGTACCGGTAAAACGATGCGGTTGAATAATTCGACCGAATTTATGGCAGACAGCCGCGAAACCGTTTCGACTGCGGTTGCCGGAGATATCGTCGGCTTATATGACACCGGTAATTTTCAGATTGGCGATACCATTTATCAAGGTAAAACGCCGATCCAATTTGAAAAGTTGCCACAGTTTACCCCAGAAATCTTCGTGCGCGTCACCCCTAAAAATGTCATGAAACAAAAGTCATTTCATAAGGGCATGCAGCAGCTGGTTCAAGAAGGGGCGGTCCAACTTTATAAGACTTACCATACAAATGACTACATTCTCGGTGCGGTCGGGCAATTGCAGTTTGAAGTTTTCCAGTTCCGGATGTTGCATGAATATCACTCCGAGGTTGTGATGACCCCGATCGGTTCGCGCATTGCTCGCTGGATTGATCCGGATCAAATGGACGAAAAGATGAGCAGTTCGCGGAACTTGCTCGTGCAAGACATTCACGGTGATCCGTTGTTCTTGTTTGAAAACCAATACGCCGAGCGGTGGTTTGCGGACAAGTATCCGGATGTGAAATTGACGGCTAAGCTTTAATCTTGGCAACAAAAAAACGGCTGTTGGCCGCTTTTTTGTTGCCGGATTTTGAGGTGCCTTTTCGCTTATACACGAGAACCATGACGATGCATCGTTTGATCGCCTAACGAACGAACAAAAGCCCTCTTTTATTCAGCCTGACGTTCTAGCTTAGGCACCGTTACCTCGGCTAAATGGTGGCCCATGATTGGCGAAACCTCGTCAATGGACTTTTTGAGCAGCCGGTCAAGCGTGAAGGCAATTTCCTCACGTTGAATGTTGCGGCGTTCGTTGGTGAACAGTATCTCGATGTGTGAAGGTGCTTCTGTATAAACAACGGTGGTTTGACCGAGTGAAAAGACTTTGACAAGTCGGGCATCAGTGCCGCTCAGTTGCTGGCTTACCAAATTTCTAAAGCTGTTGGTGACATTAATTAGTCGCATGGTCAGGCCCTCCATTTCTCTTCCTACTGGTTTTATTATAAAACAATTTAAGGAAAAATAATATTATGTACAATCGAAAGCCCGCGAACATTTTGTCCGCGGGCTTTCTGTCTTTGCATCAATCATCCTGATCGTTATGATCGGGTGATGTTTGATGTTTGCTGGTTGTTACTTTTTACTGGTTTTTGAAGGCGTTTCGGCTTTCGCAGGTTCGCCAACCGTAATTTCACCATTGCTGATGCGTGCTTCAAGTTCCTTGGCATCCGGATGATCCAGATAGAAGTCAGCTACCCGATCTTCAATCTGTTCCTGGATTACCCTGCGTAATGGCCGCGCACCCATGGATGGATTGTAACCCAGACTGACCAGCTTCTCTTTGACCGGATCGGTGACATGAATCGTCAGACCCTGACTCTTGAGATTATTGTTGGTGTCAGTGATCATTAAGGAAACGATCTTCAACAAGTCATCTTTAGAAAGTGGCTTGAATTCAACAATATCATCGAAACGGTTGAGGAATTCCGGCTTGAAGTAATTGCCAAGCTGATCCAGAACGCTGTGCGTCTTGCCACTCAAGGTTGCACCAAAACCGACATTAGCCTCGGCGTCAGTTGATCCGGCGTTGGACGTCATGATGATGATGGTGTCCTTGAAGGAAACGGTACGGCCTTGCGAATCTGTCAAGCGGCCATCATCCAGAATCTGCAGGAACATGTTCATAACATCGGGATGGGCTTTTTCAATTTCATCTAACAAAATCAGACTATAAGGATTCCGCCGAACTTTTTCAGTTAACTGGCCGGCTTCCTCGTAGCCAACATAGCCTGGCGGTGACCCGATCAGTTTGGAGACGCTGAATTTCTCCATGTACTCCGACATGTCAAACCGAATCATGGCATCTTCCGAACCGAACAGCTCTTTGGCAAGCTGCTTGGCCAGCTCGGTTTTACCAACACCGGTAGGCCCAACGAAGAGGAAGGAACCGATTGGCCGGCCGGTCTTATTGAAGCCAATCCGGTTACGGCGAATGGCCCGCGCAACCTTGTCAACCGCCTCGTTTTGACCGATGACGTGCTTTTCAAGATCGCTGGCAAGGTTCTTCAACTGTGCCTGTTCTTGTGCTTTCAGTTCACCGACAGGAATGTTGGTCTTTTCTTCGACAATCTTTTCCATGTCCTTTTCGGTGACAGTTGGCACTTCATTTTCAGGGAGATTTGATTGCTTCTTGGCCATGTCTTCTAATTTCGTGACTTGATCGCGATAGAAGGCGGCTTTTTCGTAATCTTCCTGTTTCAGTGCTGCCTGTTTTTGATTCTCGGCATCCGCAATCTTGGTTTTAATCGTTTCAGGATCAACGGTCGCAATCGTCAGATTCTTACGGGATCCGGCTTCGTCCAACAGGTCAATGGCCTTGTCGGGCAAAAAGCGATCCTGAATGTAGCGGTTGCTGAGTGTAGCTGCGGCTTCAATCGCGGCTTCCGTGTACTTAACGTGATGGAAGTCTTGATAACGCGGCTGCAAGCCTTTCAGAATTTTAATGGTTTCGTCAACGCTAGGTTCTTCAACCATGACTGGCTGGAGTCGCCGAGCAAGTGCGGAATCTTTTTCAATTTGCCGATACTCGTTGCTGGTGGTTGCGCCAACCAGTTGCAATTCGCCACGAGCGAGGGCAGGTTTCAAAACGTTGCCTGCATCCATACCGCCTTCAGCGTTGCCGGCACCGACAATTTCGTGAATTTCATCAATAAATAGGATAATGTTTTTATTTTGTTTGAGTTCATCGATCAATTGTTGCATCCGCTGCTCGAATTGACCACGAATACCGGTTCCTTGAACGAGGGAAACGACATCAAGGCGAATAACGTGACGATCCTGGAGTTTTGCCGGTACGTCGCCATTGGCAATCTTCAAAGCCAAGCCTTCGACGACAGCGGTTTTACCGACACCGGCTTCACCGATCAGAACCGGGTTATTCTTCGTCCGGCGATTCAGGATTTCGATCACCCGTGAAATTTCCTTGTCGCGGCCGATGACCGGATCAATTTGGCCTTTGCGTGCCTGTTCGGTCAGATCAACACCGAATTGACCCAGTAATCCCTTACCGCCATTGCCATTGCGGCCGTTGTTACCATTGCCGCCGCGTCCTGCCTGAGTAGGCGGGATCTGCGCGTTAGGCTGTTGCGGCCGATCCATTCCCTGATTCATCGCACGGAAGATATCATCTAAGCTCCCGAACCCAAACGGATCAGTAGCATTTGTTGGATTCATATTTCCTCCTGCTTGTTTCTTGAGTAATTGATAACAGTTTTGGCAGAGATTGATCTCCTGCCGCGTTCCGTTAACAACGGTTGAAAGATGAATAGTGGCTGGATTCTTATGACAGTTTTCACATAACATTTTGTCACAACCTTCCTGTCTAATTAGGTGCCACATATAGTCGAAAAAGGTTTGACCTTTCTTGACCTATGGCAATAGTATACACCCTCATGTTGAGAATGCAAGCACTCGACACACAAGAGTGCTAAAAAGTTCCAAATATTTCAGTGATATCAGGCATTAGCGCTTTTTCAATGCCTACTTTTATGCTAACCTTATGGAGTGAGGTGAGGCAAATAGATGACTCAGGATTATGTCGCTTTAATGGATGAGTTAAAGACTGGTCAGCGTGACAAGATCACGGTGACGCCCGAAACATTCATGGCGTTTCGGGCGGCATGGACAAATTATCCCGATCGTGAAGAAATTGTGGGGACGGCAAAACGCGATGGTGTCATCGAATACCATTACCGGTCAGTTGATTCCCGCTAAATAAGCGTCAAATCTCATGTGACGCTTGTGGCAAGCTACAAAAAATGGTAAGGTTTACATGAATTGTTTTAGGTGTTAGTGTGCCTATAAACTATTCGGAAAAACACTAGAAATCTAGTTAATATGAAGGAGCAGATCAGTCATGGAAAAACGTGAATTTAACATTATTGCAGAAACCGGGATCCACGCACGTCCGGCAACCTTGTTGGTACAAGCAGCCAGCAAGTTCAACTCAGACATCAACTTGGAATATAAAGGCAAGAGCGTTAACCTGAAGTCCATTATGGGTGTTATGAGTTTGGGTGTTGGCCAAGGCGCCGATGTTACCATTTCTGCTGAAGGTGCTGACGAAGCAGACGCAATTGCTGCTATTACCGATACTATGAAAAAAGAAGGCTTGGCTGAATAATGGCTGAACATTTGAAGGGAATCGCTGCTAGTGATGGGATCGCCACAGCGAAGGCCTATTTACTGGTTCAACCTGATTTATCATTTGACAAAAAAACGGTTGATGATCCTTCAAAGGAAATCAATCGGCTGAAGCAGGCACTTGATCAAAGTAATGATGAGTTAAAGGTTATCCGTGCAAAGGCCGCTGAATCGCTTGGCGAAGAAGAGGCTCAAGTTTTTGATGCCCATATGATGATTTTGGCTGATCCTGACTTTACCGGTCAGATCGAATCCAAGATCAAGGACGAAAAAGTAAATGCCGAACAAGCTGTGAAGGAAGTTTCCGAATTCTTCATTCAGACCTTTGAAGGCATGACTGATAATCCGTATATGCAGGAACGTGCTGCCGATGTTCGCGATGTAACAAAGCGTATTATGGCGCATTTGTTGGGTCGTACATTGCCGAATCCGGCGTTGATTGATGAAGAAGTCATTATCGTGGCTCACGATTTGACCCCTTCTGACACGGCACAGCTCAACAAGAAGTATGTGAAGGCATTCGTCACTGATATCGGTGGTCGGACGGCCCACAGCGCAATCATGGCGCGTTCATTGGAAATTCCTGCTGTTGTCGGAACCGATGACGTCACCAAGAAGGCCCAAAACGGTCAATTGATTTCCGTTGACGGTCTGACTGGTGAAGTGGTCATTGATCCTTCGACGGATGAGGTTGCCAAATTCAAGCAAGCTGCTGAAGCATTTGCCAAGCAAAAGGCTGAATGGGCGCAACTGAAGACGGCGAAATCCGTGACGGCTGATGGCAAGCATTTTGATGTTGCGGCTAACATCGGGACCCCGAAGGATCTTGATGGTGTGCTGGCAAATGGTGCTGAAGGTATCGGCCTGTATCGTACCGAATTCCTTTACATGGATTCTTCCGAATTGCCGACTGAAGACGATCAGTTCGAGGCCTACAAGAAGGTTCTTGAAACCATGAATCCAAAGCCGGTCGTTGTTCGGACAATGGATATTGGCGGGGATAAGCATTTGCCGTACCTGCCATTACCGCAAGAACAAAACCCATTCTTAGGTTATCGTGCGATCCGGATCAGTCTTGATCGTCAGGATATTTTCCGTACCCAATTGCGGGCTTTGTTGCGCGCATCTGCATTCGGTAATCTGCGGATCATGTTCCCGATGATCGCAACCATTTCCGAGTTCAAACAGGCTAAGCAGATCTTCACAGAAGAAAAAGACAAGTTGGTTAAGGATGGCGTTAAGGTATCCGACAACATTCAGCTTGGCATTATGATCGAAATTCCTGCTGCGGCAGTTCTGGCTGATCAGTTTGCTAAGTATGTCGACTTCTTCTCGATCGGGACTAACGATTTAATTCAGTACTCAATGGCGGCTGATCGTGGGAACGAACATGTTTCTTACCTGTATCAACCATACAACCCATCGATCCTCCGGCTGGTCAAGCATGTGATTGACTCAGCCCACAAGGAAGGCAAATGGGCTGGCATGTGTGGTGAAGCTGCTGGTGATCCGATCATGGTTCCGTTGCTGCTTGGTATGGGACTTGACGAATATTCCATGTCTGCAACTTCTGTTCTTAAGGTGCGCAGCTTGATGAAGCGGCTCTCCACCGAGGACATGGCTAAGATGGCCGATGTTGCTCTAAATGAAAATATTTCGAATGACGAAAATGCGGACTTGGTTAAAAAGACAACCGGTCAGTAATGACGTCATGATTTGAAGAAGGCTGTCATCCCAAACAGGGTGGCGGTCTTTTTTAATTGCTTTAAAGCTTTGGCGAGAGCTTTGTCATTTCTTTTAAGTGGCTTGGTAAGTAGACGGCAATGCCTGGGCAGATCGTATTTACCTGGTGCACATGCAGCATTTTCAGAAAAGTGGTATGGTTATTATGTAAACTAAAAAGGTCGAGCCGCGATGCAGATCTGTGATAGTAAGTATGGTGGTTCACCGAATGAGGGGGAATTGCATGTATTTACAACATCAAACAAAAACAGGCTTGCAGCGCAGGACTGGTGCTTTTTCCACTGCGCGTGTTCGGTTACGACTAGTGGCGCTCATTTCGACAATGGGCGGGCTTCTTTTTGGCTATGATACCGGCGTCATCAATGGCGCTTTGCCGTTTATTTCCAGTGAACTTAAATTAGCACCGGGTTTACAAGGATGGGTCACCAGTAGTTTAACGTTAGGCGCGGCATTTGGTGCTGTGTTGGTCGGCCGGGTTAGTGATCGATACGGGCGAAAACGTTTGATTACCGGATTAGCCGGTTTATTTTTTCTCGCCACCCTCGCTTCTTCACTAGCGCCCAGTGCTGGTTGGTTGATTGGGGCCCGGATGGTCTTGGGGCTGGCAGTCGGTGGTGTTTCGGTTTTGGTTCCTAGCTTTCTGGCTGAAATTGCGCCAACGAATCGGCGTGGTCGGCTTGTGACCCAAAATGAATTAATGGTCGTCTCGGGTCAACTGCTTGCGTTCATCTTGAATGCCGTTTTAGGGACGAATTTTGGCAATGTTCACGGTATTTGGCGGTGGATGATCGTCTTGGCCGTGATCCCAGCTATTCTTCTGGGTGTTGGCACCCATTTTGTTCCTGAATCACCGCGTTGGTTAATGATGAAGGGCCGTCAGCAAGATGCTGAAGACAGCCTCGCAGTTTTGCGAACACCGCAAGAGGTTCCAAATGAGCTTGAACATTTAAAACAGACGATTGCGAAAAGTGCAGAACATAAAAAGGTCAAGCCGGTTGATGCACTCAAGGTTAAGTGGATTCGCCGACTATTGATGATCGGTATCGGCTTAGGCGTTATCCAACAAATCGCTGGGATTAATGTCATGATGTATTATGGAACATCAATTTTGCAGATGACTGGATTTGGCCGCAACAGTGCGTTGATTGCCAACATTGCCAATGGGGTCACGGCGGTCGCTGCTACAATTGTCACGATGCAACTGCTTAAACATGTGCCGCGCCGACCATTATTGATTATTGGTTTAATTGGTACGTCACTGGCGATTACAGGTGTGACATTTGCTTCCCGTTTGCCGGCAGGATCGCCGATGCGTTCTTTTACAACCATTCTGATGATGATGCTCTTCCTGGCCTTCTTCCAAGGAGCGATTAGCCCAATGACCTGGCTGCTTATGTCGGAGATTTTACCGGAACAGTTGCGCGGCCTTGGTATGGGCACAGCGACCTTCTTCCTGTGGTTGAGTAATTTTGCGGTTGGGGTGCTTTTCCCAATTGGCTTGGCACAGATGGGGATGTTTTGGACGTTCGTTTGCTTCATTGTGACGAATATTGTCTCGTTGCTGTTTGTCGTTATCTTTGTACCGGAGACGGCAGGGAAGTCGTTGGAGGCTTTGCACCGTGAAGAAAAGGCGCGGTTGAGTCGGTGAGTGAAAAAATTCATGTTGCAAGATTGCCGCTGTTCTGAAGTACGCTCACGCTCCATAAAACGCGTTCGCAGGCCCAGAAACCTGCGTGTAAGGACCTCTCTCAAGTATAAATGGTAAAAGGCAGATCAGTTCCTGATGCACTTAAAAACGCGCTCACCAGCCCAGAAACCTCCACATAAGGACCTCAGACCTAAATGGCCAAAGCCCGGCCATTTAGGTCTGAGGCCACTTATGCTCCGGTTTCTAACCGGGCTGGTTCACGCTCTGCTCTGGGTAAAATATTTGCCCTTTCTCCAAAGTCTGGTAGGATAAAGTTGTATCAATTAATTCGATGAACCTTCACAAAGGGGAGCCATTGGCTGAGATCGGGGAGACCCGGACCCTTCGAACCTGTTCGTTAATGCGAGCGTAGGGATTTGTGAACGGTCGGAAGCGACCTTCTTTGTGAGTGGGGATTCACTAGGAGGCTTTTTTTATGCAACAACATAAGCGTCTGGTTGTTATTTTGGAAACAGCGATTATTGCCGCGTTTGCGATGGCGCTGACGTATATTCCGCATACCACCGGTGTTTCGGCGATTGAGTTGAATTATGGCTTGATTCCGATTGCGGTGCTGGCGATGCGGCGTGGGGCGATTCCTGCCGCATGGGCTGGCTTTGTCTGGGGCATTCTTGATTTGATTCTGCGTGGCCTTAGTGGCGGCAGTGTTCTGAACCCGATTCAGGGCTTTCTTGAATATCCAATCGCCTTTACGCTAGTTGGTTTAATGGGATTGACCTATGCTGCCTTTCAAAAGAACGTTCGCGGCGGTGAAAAGGTAAAGGCTAGCGGCTATGCTTTCGCCGGTATTATCATCGGTACTTTTGCTAAGTACTTCATTCACTTTATCGCTGGTGTTGTTTTCTGGGGCAGTTATGCACCAAAAGGCATGAATGCCTGGATCTATTCGTTGATCGTTAACGGCGGATCTGCGCTGTTCAGTACCGTATTGGCGATTGTCGTTGTCGGCATTTTGCTAACGGTCGCGCCACAACTCTTTATTGCCAAAGATGGCAAGTCGCTTTCTACCAAAGCAGCTTAAGCCGTTGCATCATTCGTAAAAATGACTGGCTGGTTCTTGTCTCCCCGTATTGTAAGGGGTTAGGCATCTAGGCCTTAAATCGGTTCCAAAGATGAAACAAATCTTTGGAGCCGATTTTTTTGTTTTCAAGAAAACTGAAGATGATTAGCGCGGCAGTTGCTGAATTTGAAGCCCTTTACGTAGCCAAATTTTCCCATTGAAGTTAACGATGATTCAAGTTTTAGGCACTGCAAGAATTAATATCTCTAGTAAAACACGAACATTAATTTGAAATAAGTCCAATATAGTTCCATTTTACGGTTGAATGTTGTTTCTGAACGTGCTATTCTCAAAATATCTTAAAGAAAGCAGGGAACAAGATGCAGAAAGTAGCTGTGGTCATGGGCTCAAGCTCCGATTGGCCAACCATGCAACAGGTTGCAACGCAATTGACGGCGCTGGCGATCCCTTATGAAAAGCGCGTTATTTCGGCTCATCGGATGCCGGATAAGCTTGCGGAATTCGGTAAGCAAGCGGCTGATCAAGGCTTTGGGGTGATTATTGCTGGAGCAGGCGGTGCGGCTCATTTACCGGGGATGCTCGCAGCCAACACCCTTTTGCCTGTCATCGGGGTGCCAATTAAAACCCGAACATTAAATGGCATTGATAGTTTGTTATCGATTGTCCAGATGCCCGGCGGAGTGCCAGTCGGAACCATGGCCATCGGTGATGCCGGTGCTGTAAATGCTGCTTTATTTGCCGCTTCAATCCTAGCTTTGACAGATGAGGCATTAACCCAACGTCTCGAAGCCTTTCGTGCCGAGCAGACCAAACGCGCCGAAGAAAGCGAGGCTGCGCTCAAATGATTGATGTGGTGACGTCTCCGGCAACAATCGGCATTATCGGCGGTGGTCAGCTTGGTCGGATGTTAGTCCAAAGCGCCAAGACGATGGGTTATCGTGTCGGCATTCTCGAACCCACACCCAATTCACCGGCAGGGCAGGTCGCGGACTTCCAAATTACGGCGCCCTACGATGACCAAGCGGCGTTGACCAAGTTAGCCAAGGAATCCGATGTTTTAACTTATGAGTTCGAAAATGTTGACTTAGCTGCACTTGAGGCTGTCCGACATTTAACTCGCATCCCTCAAGGCACTGCGATTCTAGCAACGACCCGAGACCGCATCAAGGAAAAGACTTTTCTTGAAACCCACGGCGTTCCAGTAACACCGTTTGCGGCCGTTGATTCACCGGCAACACTGAAAACCGCGATTGCCAAGATCGGCCTGCCAGCGATTCTGAAAACCACAACAGGCGGTTATGACGGACACGGCCAACAGGATATCAACACACTGGCAGATGTACCGGCGGCGGAAAAACTACTTGCGCATGGGCCCTGCATTTTAGAAAAACGCCAGCAATTCGATCGCGAAGCCTCTGTCATGATCACGCGTGATGGTCGCGATCAAGTCCGAGTTTTCCCGATTGTTGAAAATCGGCACAAAAATCACATTTTGCATCTCACTTTAGCACCGGCGCCGAGCATTTCATCGGTGTTAGCGCACAAGATTGATGACCTGGCGACCAAAATCGCCTTAGGACTTGATTTACGTGGTGTGTTAGGCGTTGAGCTGTTCCTTGAAGGGGATAACGTCATTGCCAACGAGCTGGCACCGCGGCCGCATAACTCCGGTCACTACTCGATCGAAGCATGTAACTTTTCCCAGTTCGATGCGCACATTCTGAGCATCTGTGGCTTGCCAATCCCGCCGATTGAATTGAAGCAGTCAGCGGTCATGCGCAATTTGCTCGGTGACGATTTAACCCAGGCCAAAGCAAAGTGGCCGCAGCATCCCGAATGGCACATGCATGATTATGGCAAAGTCGAGATTCGCCCTGGCCGTAAGATGGGGCACATCACGGTGACCGATGATCGCAATGTTTTGGACATACTTAAACAAATGGAGGCAGCATGGTGAAGAAGACAACGTTACTGTATACCGGCAAAGCCAAGCAGGTTTTTGCAACCGAGGATCCGGATGTTTTATGGATGGCTTACACCAATCAGGCCACGGCTTTAAACGGGGAAAAGAAGGCACAGATTGATCATAAAGGTGAGCTAAATCGCGCCATTTCGACCTTGTTGTTTAAAGAGTTAGCTGCCGCCGGTATTCCAACCCATTACATTGATTCGCCGGATGCCACTACGATGATCGTCAAAAAAGCGACGATGCTGCCGCTGGAAGTGGTGGTGCGTAATTATGCATCAGGACACTTTGTCACGAAATTCAATGTGAAACCGATGATGAAGCTCGACCCGCCGATCCACGAATACTATTACAAGTCCGATGAACTCGGCGATCCATTCATGAACGAGGCACAAATTTTCGCTTTACATGAAGCAACGCCTGAACAATTACGTGAAGTTCGTGCATTAACCGACCGCATTAATGCCTATCTCACAAAACGTTTCAATGAAGTTGGCATCACCTTGGTTGATTTCAAGCTTGAATATGGGACGTTAAAAGACGGCACATTGGTATTAGCAGACGAACTGTCACCGGATAATTTCCGCTTGGTTGACCAACAAACAGGCGCGTCGCTTGATAAAGACGTTTTTCGCCAAAATCGGGGTCCGCTAACACCGGTTTATCAAGAAGTGCTTAATCGACTACAAGAAAAAGGAGCTGCTCATGTTTAAAGCTAAAGTTTACGTGACCTACAAACCTTCTGTACTGGATCCCAAGGCTGAAGTCATCAAAACGGCCTTAAGCCGGATGGATTATCACAATGTTGATGACGTCTTGTATGGTAAATATTTCGAATTAAAGCTTAGCGGCACCGAAGCAGCGGTACGAAAGCAAGTCGATACGATTTGTGATCAGTTGCTTGCTAACGTCAATATGGAAACTTATCGCTTTGACTTGGAGCCAGTCACGGAGGATGAGGCATGAAAGCGGCCGTTATTTCTTTTCCCGGATCCAATTGTGATCTGGATTTGCAGTGGGCAGTGCAGCAAATTGCCGGTGCCGACTGTGAATTGATCAAGCAGGATCAAACCGATTTAAGCAGTTACGACGTCGTGATGGTACCCGGCGGTTTTTCTTACGGTGATTATTTGCGCAGCGGTGCCATCGCCCGGTTTTCACCCGTCATGACGGCGCTAAAAGATTTTGCGGATGCTGGCGGGTATGTGCTTGGTATCTGCAATGGCTTTCAGATTTTAACTGAAGCCGGTTTGTTGCCAGGGGCCTTGCAGTGGAATCGCGATCTGAACTTTATCTGCGAGCCGGTGGCGTTGACCGTTGATCGCGCGGACACGGCATTCTCGAATCAATATCAGGTCGGCGAACAGTTGACGTTGCCGATTGCCCATGGTGAAGGCAATTATTATGCCGATCCCGAAACGTTGGCGGAGCTCGAAGCTAATGGCCAAGTGGTGTTTCGGTACGTCGACAATCCGAATGGTAGTGTTCATGACATTGCAGGCGTGACCAATGCGGCGGGTAATGTTTTAGGGATGATGCCGCATCCGGAGCGTGCGGTTGAAGCCTTACTTGGCGGTACTGATGGATTAGGCGTCTTTCATTCGCTTATCCAACAAACGAAAGGAGCCGACATTCGTGGCACACGTTGAAATGAGTCCAACGGCCATTGCGGAAAAGAAATCCTATCTGGACTTGGGATTGACTGAGGCCGAGTATGAGCGTTTTGCCGAATTAATCGGCCATCAACCTAATGACACTGAAATCGGTTTGGCAAGCGGCATGTGGAGTGAACACTGTGCTTATAAGTACAGCAAACCGATCTTACGCCAGTTCTGGACCAAAAATGAACGGGTTTTGATGGGGCCTGGTGAAGGTGCCGGTGTCATTGATATCGGTGAAGGCAAAGCGGTGGTGTTTAAAGCCGAAAGCCATAATCACCCTTCCGCCGTCGAACCTTATGAAGGTGCCGCAACCGGTGTCGGCGGGATTATCCGCGACATTTTCTCCATTGGCGCTAAGCCTGTAGCGATGCTGGATTCACTGGCTTTTGGCGATCTTAATCAACCGCACACGCAACATCTGGTTGACCGGATTGTTGCCGGCATTGGCGGTTATGGCAATGCAATCGGCATTCCGACAGTGGGTGGCGAAACCAATTTTGATGGTAGCTATACGCGCAATCCGCTGGTAAATGCGATGTGTGTGGGCATCATGGATAAGGATCAGATTCAAAAAGGCAAAGCAGCCGGCGTCGGTAATGCCTTGATTTATGTCGGTGCCAAAACCGGTCGGGATGGCATTAATGGTGCCAGCTTTGCCTCTAGTGAATTTTCCGACGACGAGGCGGCGGATCGCTCAGCCGTTCAGGTCGGCGATCCATTTATGGAAAAGCTATTGATGGATGCGTGCCTTGAGATCACCCAGCAACATCAGCAGGCACTTGTCGGCATTCAGGATATGGGTGCGGCAGGGTTGGTTTCGTCCAGTGTTGAAATGGCCGGTAAAGCCAATAGCGGCATGGCCTTGGATCTTGACTTGATTCCGCAGCGCGAAGCCAACATGACGCCATTTGAGATTATGTTATCCGAGTCGCAGGAACGCATGCTGCTTTGTGTTCGCGCCGGTTTTGAACAAGAAGTCTTGGATGTCTTTGCTGCCTATGATTTAGACGCAGCAGTTGTTGGCCACGTGATTGAAGGTCATCAATACAAACTTTATCATCATGGCAAATTGGTTTGCGATGTGCCGGTCAGCTCTTTAACCGATGATGCACCGGTTTATGAACAAGAGGCTAAGCAGCCGGAGCGTCTGGCTAACCCGGCACCTGATTTTGATCCGATTGTGACAGATCCGGTCGCAACCTGGAAAGCGATGATGGCGATGCCGACCATTGCCGACAAGTCATCCTTGTACCGGCGCTATGACGCGCAAGTGCAAACCAATACCGTGGTTCTGCCAGGCAGCGATGCCGCAGTGATTCGTGTGCGAGGGACGCATCGGGCACTGGCGATGACGACCGACAGTAAGGGACGGTATCTCTATCTCGATCCGCAAGTCGGTGCCGCAATAAGTGTCGCCGAGGCCGCGCGGAATCTGGTTGCCAGCGGCGCAGAGCCATTGGGGATTACCGATTGCCTCAACTTTGGCGATCCGACCAAACCGGAGGCATTTTACGAACTTGCCGAGGCAGCTAAAGGCATTATTCAAGCGACCAAAGCGTTTAATGCACCGGTGATTTCCGGTAATGTGTCGCTTTATAACGAAACGAATGGGCACGCGATTTATCCGACGCCGATGATCGGGATGGTGGGGCTGATTGAAGATCTCAGCACCATCACGACAGCAGCGTTTAAGCACGCCGATGATCTGATTTATCTGGTCGGTGAAACGCATGGCGACTTTAACGGCAGTGAGTTGCAAAAACTACAAACTGGCGGCGTTTCCGGTCGATTATTCGACTTTGATTTAGAAGCAGAACAGACTAATCAAGCGTTCGTCTTAAAAGCGATTCGGCAACATTTGGTGACTGCCGCCCATGATTTAAGTGATGGTGGGCTGCTGGTGGCACTTGCAGAAATGGGCTTTGCCAATGGTCTGGGCGCCAAGATTAAGGTGACGTTGCCAACCAGCTGGGGCTTTTCCGAAACCCAAGGCCGCTTCTTGATAACGGTGGCACCAGAGAATCAAGCAGCATTCGAAGCTTTAAACGGTTCGGCCAAACTGATTGGCCATGTCCAGGCAGCACCACAATTCGACGTCACAACGGTCAGTCATCAATTTTCGGTGGCCTTGAGCCAGCTGCAAACTGCATTTGAGGAGGCACTCCCATGGTACATGAACCAAAAGGCTTAAATGAAGAATGCGGCGTCTTTGGTATTTGGGGCAACCCCAACGCTGCCAGTATTACCCATCTGGGCCTGCACACGCTGCAACATCGTGGACAGGAAGGTGCCGGCATCGTTGGTCTCACCAAAGAAGGCATGCGGCGCCATTATGGTTTGGGACTGCTAAGTGAAGTGTTTACTAACACCGATCAGTTGCGGCCATTGATGGGTCGGGCTGCTTTAGGTCATGTTCGCTATTCAACAGCAGGCGGTCGCGTTCTGGAAAATATCCAGCCGCTACTTTTCCGGTTTTCTGATGAGTCAATCGCTTTAGCGCACAATGGCAATTTGACCAACGCGATTAGCTTGCGGCGGGAACTTGAAGATCAAGGTGCCATTTTTCAATCCACTTCGGATACCGAAGTGCTCATGCATTTGATTCGTCGCCAGGTCGACAAGCCTTGGTTGGTTCAGCTAAAAACGGCACTGAATGAAGTGCACGGTGGTTTTGCGTTTGTTTTGCTGACCGAGCATGGCTTGTATGCAGCGGTTGATCCTCACGGCTTTCGGCCGATGGTGGTCGGCGTCATGCCAGATGGTGGTTACATCGTTTGCAGCGAAACTGCTGCGTTAGATGCGGTGGGCGCCGACTTTGTTCGCGATGTTCAGCCTGGTGAATTAATTACAATTGACGATGCCGGGTTGCACCTTGATCATTTCACGACAGATACCACGCTGGCCGTTTGTTCAATGGAATATATTTATTTTGCCCGTCCGGATTCTGACATTCATGGCATCAACGTTCACCAGGCGCGCGTACGCATGGGCGAGCGTTTGGCTAAGGAACAACCGGCCGACGCCGATATTGTTGTCGGGGTGCCTAATTCATCACTGTCAGCCGCGATCGGTTATGCTAAGGCCAGCGGGATCCCTTATGAAATGGGACTGGTCAAGAGCCAGTATGTGGCGCGGACATTCATTCAACCGACGCAGGCCTTGCGTGAAAAAAGCGTCAAAATGAAGTTGAGTGTCATTAAGCCCGTCGTTGCCGGAAAGCGGATCGTTTTGGTCGATGATTCGATTGTGCGGGGAACCACTTCCAAACAAATCGTTAAATTGCTCAAAGAAGCCGGAGCTGCCGAGGTTCACCTGCGCATTGCCAGTCCGCCATTGCGGTTCCCGTGCTTTTATGGCATTGATTTTCAAACGACCAGCGAGCTGTTTGCAGCCAATCACACGGTTCCGGAAATGCGTGATTTGTTGAATGTTGAATCACTTGGATTTCTTTCGACTCAAGGGCTTGAAGATAGTATCGGGTTACCGACCACGGCTCCGAATGGCGGGTTATGCGTGGCTTATTTCACCGGAAAATATCCAACGCCGCTTGACGATTATGAATCCGACCTGAATAAAGAAGTTGCGTCACTCAAAGTTAATGTTGCGGAGGTTAGCGCATGACAGATTACAAAGACGCTGGCGTTGATATTAAAGCCGGTGATGAAGCGGTGCAACGAATTGCCGCGTTAGCCAAGGAAACAACGAATGAAAATGTGTTAGCAAGTGTTGGCGGTTTTGCGGCGGCATATCGGTTGCCGTCTGTCCCACAGCCGACTTTAATCAGTGCCACGGATGGGGTCGGAACCAAGCTACTGTTGGCCTTGCAGTGCGATGCGCATGAAACGGTTGGCATTGATTTGGTGGCGATGGTGGCCAATGATTTGCTTGCCTCAGGTGCGCAGCCATTGTTTTTCCTTGATTACATGGCGGTGGATCATTTGGATGTGGCGCGTGCCGAGTCTGTGGTTCGCGGGATTGCGTTCGGTTGCCAACAGGCCGAGATGGCGCTTATCGGTGGTGAGACTGCTGAGATGCCGGATATGTATCCGCAACATCATTACGATTTGGCTGGGTTTGCGGTTGGCGTTGTTTCGGCACCAAAACGGTTACCGCAACATGTCGCTGAAGGGGACGTGCTGATCGGTTTGCCAAGTTCCGGGGTTCACAGTAACGGCTATTCGCTGGTGCGGAAGTTGTTGGCCGAAACCGATTTGGGCAGTCAGACACTGGAAGACGGTTCGGAAATGATGCAAGCGCTCATGCGACCGACGCGAATCTATGTTAAACAGGTGCTGCCTTTGATGCAGCAGGGCCTGATCCATGCGGCAGCGCATATTACCGGTGGGGGGATTACCGAGAATCTGCCACGGGTGATCCCCGATGGTTTAAGTGCCCACGTCGATCCGCAAGCATGGCGGCGGCCGGAACTTTTTGATCGTCTGCAACATGCCGGTCATTTGAGTGAAAGCACGATGCGGATGACCTTTAATCTTGGCATCGGTATGATTTTGGTAGTCGCTAAGGAATCGGTTTCCGCAGTCCAGACGGCCTTGCCAAGCAGTAAAGTGATCGGCGAAGTTGTCGCAGACCCAGCGGAAAAGATTCACTGGCAGGTGGCAGGCGAATGAAAGCATTAGCTGTTTTTGCATCAGGGAACGGAACCAATTTTGAAGCATTGTTTGCGGCTTCGCAGGCGCATGATAGCAATTTTCGCATTGTGGTGGTGGTTTGTGATCGGGCACGTGCCCCGGTGATTCGCAAAGCAGCCCATCATCAGATTCCAACCATTGTCGTGAACTTCAAGGACTATACCGATAAGGCGGCAGCCGAAGCTCACATTTTGACGGCGCTTCCGCCGGTCGACGCGTTGATTCTGGCAGGCTACATGCGCATTATCGGCCCGACCTTGTTAGATGCATTTCCGCGGCGCATTATCAACCTGCATCCGGCACTGTTGCCAAGTTTTCCCGGGCGCCAAGGGATCAAGGATGCCTTTGATTATGGGGTGAAAGTAACTGGTGTGACCGTCCATTACGTTGATGCGGGTATCGATACCGGCGAAATCATTGCCCAGGATCCTGTCCGGGTACTGCCCGGCATGACATTAGCCGAATTGGAAGCCGCCATTCACCGTCAGGAGCATCACACTTTTCCGGAAACTGTCAAGAAACTCATTCAAGAAGGAGCGATTTAAGTGAAACGAGCATTGTTAAGTGTCTCTGATAAAACCGGTTTGGTACCTTTTGCTAAGGGATTGATTGAACGGGGTTTTGAACTGATTTCAACTGGCGGCACCCATCGTGAACTGGCTGAAGCAGGCGTGGCCGTGACCAGTGTTGAAGATGTGACCGGTTTTCCGGAGATGCTTGATGGCCGGGTTAAGACACTGCATCCTAAAATTCATGCCGGTATCCTGGCGCGCCGGGATGATCCGAAGCATATGCAGGCGTTGGCCGATCATGACATCCAACCGATTGACGTGGTGTGTGTGAATCTGTATCCGTTTGCTGAAACCATTAAACGGGCTGATGTGACCCGGGCCGAAGCTATTGAACAAATTGACATCGGTGGTCCTTCTGCTTTGCGCGCCGCGGCTAAAAATAGTGATAGTGTCTGGGCCGTGGTTGACCCGGCTGATTATTCAGCAGTTTTGACCGGTCTTGATCAAGATGATGCGGCGTTGCGGCAGAAACTGGCAGCCAAGGTTTTTGCAGTAACGGCGGCTTATGATGCCCAAATCGTTCATTACTTAGATCCAGAACCATTTCCGGAGCAATTCACCCCGACTTACCACAAGCGCCAAGACCTGCGCTATGGGGAAAATAGTCATCAGCAAGCGGCGTTTTACGTTGAACCGGATCCTGATCCGACGAGTCTGGCGGCTGCCAAGCAGTTGCACGGCAAAGAGCTTTCGTACAACAATATCAAGGATGCTGATGCTGCTTTGGCGATGCTGCGTGAATTCAAGCAGCCGGCTGTTGTGGCAGTTAAACATATGAATCCTTGTGGCATTGGCTTGGGCGAAACGATCGAAGCTGCATGGGACAAGGCGTATGCGGCAGATCCGATGTCGATCTTCGGTGGCATTATTGCGCTGAATCGGCAAGTAGACTTGGCGACTGCCGAAAAAATGCATAAATTATTCCTTGAAATCATCATGGCGCCGGGCTTTGACGATGATGCCTACGAGATTTTGGCTAAGAAGAAAAATGTGCGCTTGTTAACGATTAATACGGCCGATGTGCCAGAAGAACTGGGCACCGAAACGGTTTCGATTTTCGGCGGCCTACTGGTACAAACGCGTGACGATAAGACGGAAACACCGGCAGATATGACCGTTGTGACCAAGGTGCAGCCGACTGCTGATCAGTTAAAAGCCTTGGCGTTTGCGCAAACCGTGGTTAAACACGTGAAGAGCAATGCGATTGTGGTCGCCCAGGCAGATCAGACGTTAGGCATTGGCGCCGGTCAAATGAATCGGATCGGGTCAGTCGAATTGGCATTGACCGAGGCGCAACAAAACGAAAACTTTGCCGGCGCCGTCATGGCCAGCGACGCCTTCTTCCCAATGGACGATTGCGTTGATTACGCTGCGAAACACGACATCAAAGCCATCATCCAACCAGGCGGCAGCATCCGCGACAAAGACTCCATCGCCAAAGCAGATGAATACGGCATCGCCATGGTAACAACGGGTGTGCGGCACTTTAGGCATTAAGAGCGTGAGAGCGTGAGCTGGCGCGGTTAGAAGTCGGAGTATAAGTGGCCTTAGGTGTGATGGCCCGAACTTGGCCATTACGCCTAAGGTCCTTATACGTAGACTTCTGCGCCAGCGAACGCGTTTTGGCGCCAGAAAGCTGCAGTGCAGGTCTTGGGCCATTGCGGTCAAGGTCCTTACACGCAGGTTTCTGGGCTGGCGAACGCGTTTTGGCGTCAGAAAGCTACAGTGCTGGTCTTTGCCATTTAGGGCTAGATGTCCTTATACGTAGACTTCTGTGCCAGTGAACGCGTTTTGGCATCAGAAAGCTGCAGTGTCGGTCTTAGGTCATTTATGCTCAACACCCTCACACAAAATTTTTACGCCAGCAAACGCGTAAATGCCACCCTCATCACCCACAAATATGCGCCCATACGCGCGAGGAGGTTTTATGAAACAGGTTCTTGTCATTGGCGGCGGTGCCAGAGAAAGTGCCCTTGCGCTAAAATTCAACCAGTCGCCACAAGTTGACCACGTCTATGTGGCACCCGGTAATCCGGCTATGACGCTTTTAGGCGTTGAGCCAATTGGTATAAAAGAAGCCGAAGTGCCGGAACTGATTCAGTTTGCCCGGGATCATCAGATTGATTTGACGTTTGTCGGTCCTGAAGTACCCTTGGCGGCTGGCATTGTCGATGCTTTTCAAGAAGCTCATCAGCCGATTTTTGGCGTGACGAAAAAACTCGCCCAACTCGAATCCAGTAAGACGTTTGCCAAAGACTTTATGAATCGCCACCATCTTCCGACCGCTGCCAGCAAAACCGTCCACAGTGCACTGGAAGCCCATGCCGAGGCAACGTTAATGGGATTACCAATTGTTCTTAAAAAAGATGGTCTTGCCGCCGGAAAAGGGGTCGTCATTGCCCAAGACGCCGCTGCCTTGGACGATGCGATTGATCGACTTTATGAGGGGCACCCAGATGCAACGGTGCTTCTTGAACAATACCTTGAAGGGGAAGAAGCATCGGTGATGGCGCTTTTCAATGGTCAAAACCGCGTGATTTTACCATTGTCGCAGGATCATAAACGCCGGTTCGCGGCCGATCGTGGGCCTAACACCGGTGGCATGGGCGCCATTAGTCCGCTACCACAATTCACTGCCGACCAAGTAGAGGCAGCTGAGGCATTAGTTGATGCGACGTTGGCAGGGATGCAGGAGGATGGTCTTAGCGGGCAAGGCGTGATGTACATCGGCCTGATTTTTACCGCTGATGGTCCTAAAATTTTGGAATACAACATGCGCTTTGGTGATCCGGAAACACAGGTGCTGTTACCTCAGATCGAAAATGATTTTTATCAGTTGGTAACGGATTTGTTGAACGGCCAACAACCGGATTTGAAGTTAAATGGCCAATCCTACGCGTGCTTTGTTGCGGTAAATCCGGATTATCCCGGTTCAGGATTAAAGCAGGTCCCGGTGATTGTGCCAAAAGACTGGCCGATTGGCACCTGGTTGCCAGCAGGCGTTAACCTGATGGAAAACGGCTGGATTAGCAGTTCAGGCCGAATTTTCTCGGTCGTAGAGGCGGCACCAACTCTTTCTGAAGCTATTATGAAGGCTAAAAAGGCCATGGAAAGTGTCCAAGGGGTTTTAGATTATCGCACTGACATTGGTTTCCATGCGGTCAAAGCCTGAAGAAAACAATCAGCGGTAAAGCCTGATTTTGGCGAATAGCATTAACGAAATAGGCACTGTGACAGTTTCTTGTCGCGGTGCCTATTTGTATGTCCATTTTTTCAGGATGCGCAGGCATTTCCAAATAAAATTAAAAAATTGATATTGACATTCATCGTTTACAGTTGTAAATTATAAGCGTTGAAAGATTACAAGTGTAAACGGAGGCAATTATGGAAACACCAACAGTCGACATCTCCCAATCGGAATGGGAGGTCATGCGTATTATTTGGACACTCGGACCTTTAAAAAGCAGCACGCTTGCCGCTATTTTGGCGGATAAGATGGGCTGGAAGGTTGCAACTACCAAAACCTTTTTAGGACGCTTGGTTAAAAAAGGCGCACTTGTAACGGAAAAACAAGGTCGTGAATTTTTGTACCATGCTACGGTCGGCGAGCAAGCATCCATGGATGCAGCAGTGACTGAGCTGTTTAGCCATTTATGCCAGATGAAAATAGGCAAGACATTGGATCACTTGATAACGCACGTGACTTTATCAAAACACGACATCAACGACCTACAACAAACATTGACAGCCAAGCTGCCGGATGCACCGACAATGGTCAGCTGCAATTGCTTGCCAGAAGGGTGTAAGGAGGAAGTTCATGAAGGATAGTAAGATGGAACATGCAAACGGAACGACTGGAAAAACCAGTGAGATGCAACATGAGCACATGCAACATGATGATATGGCGGATATGCCAATGGACAATGAACAGATGGGGCACCAAGCTGGTATGGAAACCATGGCCATGGACCAGGGAACCATGGCTCATGGTCAAATGAATCATGGCGACATGCATATGAGCCATGGTGACATGAGCCATATGGATATGCATCACGGCGATATGTCGCATATGGACATGGATCACGGTGGTGGTCATATGATGCATATGGGCAATCTCAAGCAAAAGTTCTGGGTCAGCCTGATTGTGATGATTCCAGTGCTTTTGCTTTCCCAGTTTATGGGGATGAACATCCACTTAGGCGCTTTGCAACTACCGATCGTATTTCCCGGATCTGACTGGCTGGTTCTGATTTTATCGTCATTTCTGTTCTTCTATGGTGGCTGGCCATTTTTGACCGGAGCTAAATCCGAATTGCAACAGCGGCAGCCAGCGATGATGACGCTGATTGCAATGGGCATTACCGTTGCTTATGGTTATTCACTTTACGCGTTTGTGATGAATCATTTTATCGCGCCGAATGGTATGGTCATGGATTTCTTCTGGGAACTGGCAACATTGATCGTGATCATGCTGTTAGGGCACTGGATTGAAATGAATGCGGTCATGGCAGCGGGCAATGCGGTCGAGAAACTTGCGGCGTTGCTGCCAAGCCAAGCGCATGTCGTGCATGGCGATCACGTGATGGACATGCCGTTAGCAGAAGTTCAGGTCGGCACGCGTTTGCGCGTTCTGGCAGGTGAACAGATGCCGGCTGATGGCCAGATCGTCAGTGGTAGCAGTAGTGTGAATGAATCCCTAGTTACCGGTGAAGCCAAAGCCATTCATAAAGCTGAAGGCGATCGGGTCATTGGTGGATCAGTCAATGGTGATGGCGTCATTGAAATCAAAGTCACCGGTACTGGCGAAAGCGGCTACCTGTCGCAAGTGATGAAGCTGGTTCAAAGTGCCCAGGCCAATAAGAGTAAGGCAGAAGGGATGGCCGACAAAGTTGCTGGCTGGCTTTTCTACGCAGCATTAGCAGTCGGTATTCTGGCATTCTTCATTTGGCTAACAGATGGAGCGGCAATTGCCTTTGAACGCATGGTCACCGTTTTCATCATTGCCTGCCCGCACGCACTGGGACTGGCAATTCCATTGGTCATCGCGCGTAGCACCAGTATTGGCGCAACCAATGGCTTATTGATTCGTAATCGTCAGGCACTTGAAACTGCCAAACATGCGAAGTTTATCTTAATGGACAAAACCGGTACGTTGACTGAAGGTAAATTCACCGTTGCCAAAACCGTTGCATTTGCCAATCATGATGAAGCCCAAGTCTTAGCCTTGATGGCCGCACTTGAGAGTCATTCAGAGCATCCGCTGGCAACCGGCATTAAAGCCGCAGCCAAGGAACAGCAATTAAATGTACCTGCTGCTCAAAATGTTCAGGTACTCAAGGGTATTGGTCTTCAAGGCGAAGTTGATGGCCAAGCTTATACCATCGTCAATGCGCGTTACTTGAAAGACCATCAGTTAAGTTATGATCAGGCCCAAGCCGATCATTTGGCGGCTGCCGGGAACTCATTGGCCTTCTTACTACAGAAGGATCAGGTTTTAGGGATGGTAGCTGAAGGCGATCAGTTGAAGCCATCAAGCAAGCCGTTCGTAGCGGCCTTGAAGCGTCAAGGGATCACACCAGTTATGTTGACTGGTGACAATCATGAAACAGCCAAGAAGGTTGCGGACCAGCTGGGGTTAACCGATTTTCAGGCAGAGCTCAAGCCTGAAGATAAAGTTGCTCAGGTCAAGGCTTATCAGCAGCGTGGCGTTGTGATGATGGTCGGCGATGGTGTCAACGATGCGCCTAGTCTGGCTCAAGCAGATATCGGGGTAGCAATCGGTGCTGGTACCGATGTGGCCATTGATACGGCCGATGTGGTTCTGGTTCACAGCGACCCGGCTGATATTCTTAACTTCTTATCGCTGGCAAAGGCGACGAACCGCAAAATGGTGCAGAACCTTTGGTGGGGAGCTGGCTACAACATTTTAGCCATTCCGTTGGCAGCTGGTATCCTGGCGCCGATTGGTTTCATTCTCAGTCCGGCAGTCGGCGCGGCGATCATGTCGTTATCAACGATCGTGGTTGCGTTAAATGCCATGACGCTGCATTTGAACCGTGCTTAGAATAATCAAGCTTTGATATGAATACCGGCTCGCCATCAAGATATAGATGACAAGCCGGTATTTTGTGTACAACTAATACTATATATTGGGGTTAAAAGATGATACGATAAAAAAGACTTACCAAACAAGGTGCCGGTTTACCGACCAGCACTTCGGTAGAAACCAAGTCTTACACTGCATCGCTACAATGACTTCAGAAAGAGGCAGATATTGTTATGACCACCAATCGCTTACCACAGAATCCTAAACCTAAGGAATGGCTCGCTAGCGACCTTTCCCAGCAACGTATTGCGGATTACAAACCATTTAACTTTGTGGATGGCGAAGGTGTGCGTTGTAGTTTATACGTATCTGGCTGCCGGTTTGCCTGCCCCGGCTGTTACAATCGGGTTGCCCAGAATTTTCGATATGGGAAACCTTACACTCAGGAGTTAGAAGATCAGATTATTGAAGATCTTAGTCAGTCATATGTACAAGGGCTGACATTATTGGGCGGCGAACCGTTTTTGAACACGCAGGTATGCATTCGGTTATGCCGCCGGATTCGGCAGGAATTTGGCCACGACAAAGACATCTGGAGTTGGAGCGGGTACACATACGAGGAACTGATGCAGGATTCTGAAGATAAGTTGACGTTATTAGGGCTCATCGACATCCTGGTCGACGGCCGCTTCTTACTGGCACAAAAAGATTTAACCTTACAATTTCGCGGCAGCGCCAATCAACGCATCATCGACGTGCCGGCAACGCAAGCGGCTGGCGAGATTAAACTTTGGAAGAACCTGATTCGCTAACATAAAAAAAGAACGAGTGACTTCCGACATGCAGTTTAATGCAGAAAGTCACTCGTTCTTTTTTTGTTAGATGTTGCTGACTAAAAGGCGCATGAGTCTGCGTCATAATTTATAGCTACAATGAAAAGGTGGACACACTCTGCAATAATGAGGGTAGTATGCTTCCTTTTTGTTTCCGTGAGGTAATATGATTGGGTTATTTAAGACGTTAGTGCCAAAGCGGAGCAATCGTAGGCCAGATGGGGCTCAGCCGTGCAAACAACACAGCGACCGATCTTGTCGCTGATGTTGTTAGGCGACTTTGAGACAGCGGTTTTCTGGCTCAAAGCGCCGTCTCCGCTCTAGCTTCGCTTCGCCACCCCAGCTGGCCGGAGATTGCGGAGTTTGGCATGGCAAGGAACGTATTGCCTAAAACTGTTTGATCGTTCAAAATTCACTAATCTATGAACGTTCTTGCAAAATTATGGCTCAGCCTCATGCATTTAACTATTAGAAGATTGCTCGCGGTTGGTTTTGGGATGATGGACCGTTTGGCCGGGATCACTGTAATAGCTGACATATGGAAAATGAATGGTCACGGTGGTCCCTTGGTTGATCACGGACGTCAGCGTCAAATGATGGCCAAGTTTTTCGGAAAGCTTTTCCGCCAAAAAGAGCCCCAAACCAGTTGATTTGTGATTCGATATCCGTCCATTGCTCCCAGTAAAGCCTTTTTCAAACACACGATGTTGTTCATCTTTAGGAATGCCAATGCCAGTGTCGGTAATCATGAGCTGGGTTTCTTTGCCGGTATTGCGAATGGTAGCACTGATGCGGCCGCCTTCCGGTGTGTATTTCACGGCATTTGAAATCAGTTGCGCCAAAATAAACCGCAGCCACTTATTATCGGTTAGCACGGTTTGATCCTCGCCATTAAGCTTAAATGACAGGCGTTTGTTGATAAACCCGTTCCGCTGACTGGCGACGACATCATTTACAAGTGGTTTTAACGGCGTGTTGTGCAGCAGATAATCTTTGGAAAAACTGTCGAGTCGGGAGTAGTACAAAACTTGCTCGACATAAAATTCGATCTGATCCAATTGCAAATTAAGATTATCGAGTTTGTCGTCCGGTACTTGCCCTTCAAAACTCTCAGCCAAAAGCGAAACCGCCGCTAGCGGCACTTTAATTTCATGGACCCAGGAATCAATGAAGTCTTTTTGATCTTGTTGCTGGGCTAATAAGGCGGTAATCTGTTGGCGATGCAGCGTCAGCATTTGGTTGTACGTATCGGCAACAACTTGTTCGAGGCCTGATTCGCCACCAGGCAGCGGCCAGTCCAGCGCCGCATCCTTGGCCTCTTGACGGTCATGAAGTTGGGCCGCAAACCGCCGAATTCGGCCAAAGTGGGCCACAAAAAAAGCGCTCGCAACAAGTGTTACTAATAACACTGCGTACCAGAGTGTTGACATTTTAACTCGATGTTGAGGATCCAGCCAGATAATGATGGCCGCTAACCCAACACATAAAATGTAACCGCCAATAGGCCACAGGTGGTCTTTGACGTAATCGCGAAAACGCATGGCAGCCTCCTAAGGAACGATATAGCCCTGACCGACTTTGGTTTGGATATAATCTTTTAAGCCGGCTTCTTCGATTTTTTTGCGCAACCGATTGATGTTAACCGTTAGCGTATTATCGTCAACAAAACGTTCATCTTGCCAGAGATCTTTAAGGAGACGGGACCGGCTGACGATCTGCCCATGTTGCCGCATGAGGATCTGCAGTAACTTGTACTCGTTTTTTGAAAGGTTGATTTCATTATCATTAACCTGCGCCATTCCGTTTTTTAGGTTCAACATAAGGCCGTTGTGTTCCAAAACATCCGTGCCTTGATCGGCGTAATTATAGGTTCGGCGCAACAGTGCGTTGATTTTGGCGATCAAAACTTCCATCGCAAACGGTTTATTTAAGAAATCATCGGCGCCCATGTTCATGGCCATGACCATGTCCATATTGGTGTTGCGGCTTGAGATAAAGATGACCGGCACCTTAGAGACTTCGCGAATCTTTTGGACCCAATAATAGCCGTCAAAAACCGGCAGATTGATGTCCAATAAAACCAAGTGAGGCTTTTCTTGCAGAAAATCATCGAATACAGCGTTAAAATCAGTCACAACGACTGGTTCGAACTGCCATTTTTTTAGGTTGTCAGCGATCAGGCCGCTGATGGTCTGATCATCCTCTACGATCATGATTTTAAACACGTGATCAACTCCATTCCTGCACTTATCGTATAAGTTTTGGCCAGGAAGCACAAGCCGCGAGAACAGTTGGTTAATAAGAAAATATCGCTGACATGGGCAGTTTGTCAGTGAGGACGATGAACAGCAGTCACCACTGGTTTTTGGTAGAATGATGACGGAGGTAAGCCATGGCAATTTTAGAAGTATCTAATTTAAGTAAAATCTTTGGACAGCGACATGATCGGGTTCGCGCTTTAAATGACCTTAGCTTTCAGGTTGCAGCCGGTGAATTCATCGGTATCATGGGGCCAAGTGGTGCCGGGAAGTCGACCTTGCTGAATATTTTGGCCACGATTGAAACGCCTAGCACAGGTAAGGTCAAAATTGCCGGATATGATCTGGAAGCTTTGAATGAAAGCCAACAAGCCGCATTCCGCCGTGACCATCTGGGCTTTGTTTTTCAGGATTTTAATCTGTTAGATGATATGACGGTCGCGCAAAATGTCCTTTTACCACTGACGTTACAGCGTCATGTTCAACCAGATCGCGCTGAACGTCTCCGGACGGTGTCCCAGCATCTCAATTTAGACCCGTTATTAAAAGCGTTTCCCGGTGAATTAAGCATGGGACAGCGGCAGCGGGTGGCGGCTGCACGGGCGGTGATCACGCAGCCGAGCCTGCTGCTGGCTGATGAACCGACTGGAAGCCTTGACTCATTGGCAGCTACAGACTTTTTGCGGTATCTCCAGCAGTTAAATCAGCAGGAGAAAACCACAATTTTGATGGTCACCCATGATCCGTTTACGGCTAGTTTTGCCAGTCGGATTATTTTCATTAAAGATGGCGCGTTTTTTGCTGAAGTAACCCGCGGCAAATCCCGTGAACAGTTCTTTGATCGCATCATTGATATGGAAGCGACGGTAAGCGGAGGAGGCCATGCACGTGTGGCAACAGATTAAGACCAACCTTGTGCGACATCGGCACGAAGATGGCTTGCAGATCATGATCGCTGCGTTAATCAACGCCATTATGTATGCGATTGGCGCGGTGGCGAACAATCGGTTGATTTTAACCGATGCCAGCAAGCGCCTAGGCAGTCTGGATATTGTACCCAGTCTGTTAATGATTGTCATGGTCCTGCTCGCTTTGTTTTCGATCAGTTTCCTATTGTATTTAAATAGCCTGTTAATTGCCCGCCGTGATCAGGAGATCGGCTTATACCGACTATTGGGATTATCTGGAGCCAAACTTGGCCTGACCGTGTTTATTGAAAGCTTGATTGTCGGTGCTATCGGGTTTGTGGCTGGTGTCTTGCTTGGACTTATTCTGTCGCCATTGTTAGGCATGGTGTTGATCCGCTTGATGGCCTTGCATACGCCGATTGGTTTTATGGTTTCGCCGTCAGCGTTGCTGGATGTTTTGACATTGATGGGCGTTGTCTATCTGTTAGTCGGTGCGGTTAACGCCATTTATGTTCAAAATCCACTCCGGCAATTCATTCGGCAACAAGATGTGCCGGTTGCGCCTAAACCGCAGACTTGGTGGCGGTTTTGGCTTGGCATTGGCGGTTTTACGTTACTGGTCGGTAGTTTATTAACCATGTTACGCCTGTTGCCGATTAGCGGCAGTTTAATGCGCTTGCTGCCATGGATTCCGGGTCGAATGATGCTGCCGATTTTATTGGTCGTAGTCGTGGCAGCTTTGTTACTGGGGCTATTTTTAGTCTTCGCCGACTTCCTTCCAGGATTGGTGGCGTGGTTTCAACGTCGTCATGAGATGCAGACCCGCAATGCAAGTGGGATTTCCCGTCATCTGATTATCAAAAGGTTGCAAGGCAATGCCCATTCATTGTGGTTGACGACTCTTCTTTGCGCGGTGACGATTACGATGCTGGGCAGTTCAGTCATGCTTTTTCAATACAAGCAGGAGCTGGTATTGCGCGAAATTCCAACGACTGTCGTGGCCTCCGGTGTCGGCGTCGATAATGTGACCGACGTTTTGAAAAAAGCCAAGGTTAAGCCGACCCATGCGGTTACCATTTCGTCTAAATTAGTCTATGCCGAGATTCGGTTACGGGATCAGGTCGGGCAGGTTCGCGAGCAGCCTGGTGTTTACAATGTTGTTGCAATGCGTGATTATCGGCGGGCAGCACGACTGCAAAAGGGTTTAACGCCAGTTCGATTACGCCAACAGGAAGCTCAGCTAATGTTGCCAAACAGAACCGGGTTTCGACCGGTTGGCGCGCGGCGTAATCCGGATCGGGCGATTATGTTACCAGGCAGTGATACGTCACTTCGGCTCACCCAGACAACCAATCTTTTTCCAACTGGCAGTAACAACTATTTTGATCGGGGATTACTGGTTAGTGACCAGACATTTGACATGTTAGAAGGCACCCCGGACCGGCTATATATGGCTAAGCTGCCAAAAAACAAGACCGCGCGACGGGCACTGGCACAACTGCAGCATCTGGACAATAGCCAGAATCTACAGGAATACGTCAATATAGGTGACAATGAGCTGGCAGGCGATGATTTGACGGTCACTAATCGGGTGCGTACCAAAATGAACTTCTGGCGCAATCCGATCGGGCTGCAAGCATCGCAACAAAATTTCGTCAGTACGTTATATGGCTTTTTACTATTTTTGATCTTACTGTTAAGTGGCGTTTTTGTGGTCGCAACCGGCAGTATTTTATTGCTCAAACAAGTCATCGCCGTTCGTCAGGAGACTCGGCATTTTCAGATACTGAAGCATCTGGGGATGGATCCGCAACAGATTCGACACACGATTTATCGCCAGGCGGGGGTTGTTTTCGCCGTCCCACTTGTATTCGGTATTATCATGGCACTGTGTGTGATCAGCGTGATGACCAATTATCTTGATAATCCGCCGTCGCGTTATCTCGGTCTGATGATTGCCATTTATGCCGGGATTGACTGGCTGTTTTATCAGGCGACTGTGCATGTCATGATTCGTATGGTTGATGGGCCGGTTAGCCGGTGGGTTAGCGACTGATGAAAATGCATCAAAAAGCACCAGAATGACCAGCGAAGATCAGCGATAACGGTGGTTAGTTATCGGGGAATCGGTTCCGCCGAATTCTGGTGCTTTGATGTTAGCCGAATACTGGCCGGGTCACGTGACGGGTATGTTAAAAATTTTCCAGCTGCATGATCGGCTTGTTTTAATTATGGCTGGCCGGAAATCCAGTGACTTTAGTCATGGGATGGATAGGCCCTGTCAACGCCTGTTAGGTTTTTTAGTTCGTTGTACTTTTGGTTGTTGATGTAATTCTCAACGACGTCCTTGCTCATATTGCCAAGTGTACTCATGTAGTAGCTGGGTGACCATAAATGTCCGCTCCAATCTTGAGAATGACGAATTTCCGGATGTCGTTTGAGAAAGATAAAGGCACTTCTACCCTTGAGCGCCTTGATGGCACTGGTTGGTGCCTTGCTAGGCGGAAAACTGATCAAGACATGGACATGATCGGGCATGACTGCCATTTTTTCGATCACAATCTCATTATCATCGGCAACCTTTTGTAAAATGTTCTTCATTTCATCTGCCAGTTCCTTAGTCGCAAAAGTTTGATTGCGATATTTCGTGACCCAGATCAAATGGTAATGAAAATTATAGATATAGCGTCTGGTATAAATTGCGTCTTGGAATTTTCCTTTAGTCATAAAAGTCACCTCAATTGTTAGAGTCATTGTCCAATGCTATAATACCATTACAGCAAGAAAAGAGGTGAGATTAAATGAAGTCAATGGCACAATTAGAATATCATTATGGCTTGAAGGTTCGCATCTACCCAAGTGACCATCAAAAGAAATTGATTAAGCTGAACAGCGATGCCAGTCGCTTCGTCTATAACGAGATGGTTGCGATTGGTAAAGAGCTCTGGCAATTAAAACAAGTTAAGCTACCAATTGATACGGTTCAAGATCGAATCAAGCAGCTTGAACTACGGCAAAATGCCAAGCAGCTGTCAAATCATTTCCAATTCTTAGAAGACAAGCGAATTGACAGTCTTGCTAAGGCTAACGCTATCCAGAACTACCGCAAGGCATGGAAAGCCTTTCGGAAGGTTCATAGTACTGGCGTCCCAAAATTCCACCGCAAAAGCTATGCGTGGGGCTATCAGACTAATTGCCAATATATCCAGCAGAAAACGACGCAGCTAACCAACGGGACCGTCTGCTTTGAAGATGGCAAGCACATTTTAGTGCCTAAGTTAGGTCGGCTACGCATTAAAGGCTCCCACAAACGATTACTGAATCGGAAAGCAGAAACTCGTATTGGCACGGTCACGATTACTAAGGACGCCGCAGACCGTTTCTTTTTATCCATGCAGCTGGGTTCTGATACACCCTTCATGACGAAGCCTGCCAAGACCAACCGACAAACTGGCATTGACCTCAACACGGAAAACTTCTTGACCACCAGTGATGGCAAAGTCGTAGCCAACCCGCGCTACTATCGAACAATTAAGGGACGATTGGCTAAGGAACAACGCATTTTGTCACGCCGTGCTCGAAGGGCAAAGAAAGAGCATCGGCCGTTACGGAACAGTAAAAATTACCAAAAACAGCGCTTGGTAGTTGCCAAAATTCATGCCAAGGTTCTAGATCGCCGTAAGAACTTCCTGCACAACGTCTCAACCACACTCATCAAGAACCACGATTTGGTGGTTGCAGAGGAATTGCGAAGTAAGAACTTACTAAAAAATCATGCCTTGGCCATGAGTATCGCAGACGTAGGCTGGCGTACATTCTTAGGCATGCTAACTTACAAGGCCGACCTTTATGGTCGCCAGTTTATAACGGTTAATCCTAAGAATACCACTCAAACCTGCCATCATTGCGACTTCGTCATGGGAACAGAAGGCACTGATAAGCTGACGCTTGCTGATCGAGAATGGATGTGTCCTAAATGCCAGACCCATCACGTTCGCGATCACAATGCCGCTCAGAACATACTGATCAAAGGTGTTGCTAAATTAGCCTGAATAGGCTCGTCCCTATGGCAACCTGGGGACACTAAAGGCACTGGTAATTGCCGTGTAAGACAGGCAGTTCGTAGAACTGCCTGCAGTGGTGTATCTGTGCAAATTGTGATTCAAGTGCTCGTAACAGGGGTGTTTGCTCACAAGCCACTGACTTTAGCCAGTGGTGGTTGACTCTTTTTGATGGGGGTCAATGACGGTATAACCCGCTTCATGAAAGCCATTAGCCGAAGCGGCGCGGCGAATGAACTCCTTGACTGACGAGAGCGCTGGGGTATTCTTGAACTCGTAGTAGTCATTGCTGGATTGCCAGACAGAAACCATCAGAAAATTATCAGGGTGTTTGACTTCTTGCGCCAACAGGATGTGATTTTCCCCAAGCAAGATGTCGTGGTTATCGATCAATTGTTTGATTTTTGATAAGAACACTTTGACATCGTCCGTGTCCAAATTAAAATACATGAACTGCACATAGCCGTTTTGTTCGGTTGGGCCTAAGCTCGTAATGATGTCGTAACGCAATGGCGCACTGAATGTCGCCCGGCCACTCGGATCGTAAATCATGTAATCCAGGCCGCTTTGTGCCGGCTTTAACAATTTTAGTTGGGGATCATGGCGCTCATCGAGCAATTTGACAAGGAACGACTTGCTACCGAAGACTGTTTGTATTGTGGACATACCGACCACCTCCACACTTATTATAAACTTCTTAGTGGCTTTTCAGGTTGAAAGGGAGGAAAAACTAAATGAAATTGACAGTTTTAGGTTATCTTGGCGGTTATCCGGATGCCGGCCACGCGACCAGCACCTACTTAGTTGAAAGCGGCGATTACCATTTATTAATGGATTTAGGCAGTGGCGGTCTGCTTGCCTTGGAGAAGGTTTTTGATCCATTGCAACTAGACGCCGTATTGCTGACGCATTATCACCACGATCACACGGCGGATGTCGGGGTGTTGCAATATTACTATCAGCTGCGTAAGGGTGACAAAAAAGTCTCGCCACTGCCAATTTACGGTCACACGATGGATCCGTTAAACTTTGGCAGTCTTACCTTTGGCCCGTATACACAAGGCATGGGCTACTCCGCTGACAGTACCTTGCATTTAGGACCGTTCACGATCACGTTTCTTGAGACGCAGCATCCAGTGCCAGCCTTTGCTGTGCGCATTGTTGAATCAGGGACCAATAAAGTGCTGGTCAACACAAGTGATACGCGTTACTTTCCTGGATTGGTACCGTTTGCAAAAAACGCCGATCTCTTGATGGCAGATACCAATTTTCTGGCGGATCAACCGACACCACGATGGCATTTAACCGCACCTGAGGCCGGCGGCTTAGCAAAGGATGCCGACGTCAAGCAACTCTTGTTGACACATTTGCCGCAACAACTCGACCTTGATACCTTAAAACAACAGGCTGCAAAACAAGCAGTGGGCATACCAATTTTGTTAGCGACAGATGACTTGACAATTAATGTCTGATAGTGATCATAAATGTTCACTTAAAATGAGAACTAAATGTTAAAAAATTAGTTATTATAACTTGAGCTATTTTTCACAAGAAAACTTATAAAAACGTTGATTGTGCAGAGATCTACAGAGATTTCAAAATTGGATTTTCAATTTTTAAAAAATTATTTTTCTGAATATGATTGCGCCGCTTCGAGGCAATCTCGTATACTATACCTGTAGTTGAGAAGGATTCCTCGTCAAAGAAAAAGGAGCGAGCGCTCATGGTTATTTTATACACGTCCCCAAGTTGCACATCTTGTCGGAAGGCGCGCGCCTGGTTAAAGGAAAATAAGATTCCTTTTAAAGAACGTAATATTTTTTCTGATCCATTGAACGTTGATGAAATCAAGCGGTTATTGATGATGACCGAAGAGGGTACCGAAGAAATTATTTCAACACGTTCGAAGATCTTCCAGGAGCTAGGGATTAACATCGATGAGTTATCGACTGGCACGCTGATTAAACTGGTAGCAAAATATCCGGGTTTACTGCGGCGGCCGATCATGATGGACGACAAGCGTCTTCAGGTTGGTTATAACGAAGACGAGATCCGGCGCTTTTTGCCGCGGTCTGTGCGTACCTTGGAACTTCAACAGGCGCAATTATTGGCAGGATTTTAATTTGAAAAGTCGTGGTCTTTTACCCGCGTGACTGTTGTACTTACACAAGCTAGCAGCCAATCGGTCATTAATCATAAAACAAATAACAAATTGTCTCGACACACGTATAAGTGTTGGGGCATTTTTTCGTTTTGACGAATAAATTTTTTTGGGGGGAGGATTTGGTTCTGAAATGCGTTGACTGGCCAGAAGCCTTGCAATACGGGCCTTGGTCACTGCACTGTGGCCAGATTGAGGGGTGTGGGGCAATCCGGTTCCGAAACGCGCTCGCAGGCCCAGAAACCTCCACATAAGGACCTCGAACCTAAATGGCCAAAGCCCAGCCATTTAGGTTCGAGGCCACTTATGCTCCGGTTTCTAACCGGGCCTGCTCACGCTCTGAAACGCGTTCATTGGCGCAGAAGTCTGCGTGTAAGGACCTCAGCCGCAATGGCCTAAAACCGGGCCATCACGTCTGAGGCCACTTACACTCCGACTTCTAACCGCGCCAATTCACGCTCTGTGCACTAGACTTGATCATAGCGCTTACGTGCGGTAGAATGCCTTGACGTAGTAAATCTGCTATAATGTAGTAAGTGGTCATGTGATGAACCACAGAACTCAGGGTTCCGTGACTAAAGTGAGGTGCAGCAATCATGGAAATGGAACGGATTAATGCAAATACGATCCGGGTCATGTTAGGTAACGATGATCTAGCGCAACGGGGGATTACGGTATTGGATCTGCTTGGCAATCACAAGCAGATTGAGAGCTTCTTTTACAGCATCCTCGATGAAGTTGACAAAGACCATACGTTTGCCACAAACGAGGCCGTGACGTTTCAGGTCATGCCAAGTCAATCCGGGCTCGAATTGTTGATCAGTAAGAATGGTCAAAAGAATGATGATAGCGACACCGGTTCTGATGATGACAGTACGGACACCCAAGTACCGGATTATATTCGTCAGCAGCTGCAGGGCTTAGACGCCAATGATCAACACGATCAGCAGGCAGTCGACGAAGGCGGTTATATTGACGCTAAAAAGGCTCCGCAAACCGAACTCGTTTTGAAATTAAAGGACTTTGAAGACTTTATCAGCCTTGCGCAGACGCTGCGTTTGGAAGGCGGAAAGAGCGACCTTTACCGGTATAAGCAAAATTATTACCTCGTATTAACGTTCTATCCTAATGAGATTTCCTCTAACGAAGCCCATGACGAAATGGCGGTTGCACTGGAATTTGGTGATCGTTCGCCACTATCATCCGCAGTTCTGTCCGAATATGGTAAGCGTTTGATGGAGACCAGTGCGTTAGAAACGGCACGTTATTACTTTAAATAAATAGGTTCAGTAACTGAGCGATATTGATCGTCTAAAGAAAGCCGGCACCTTTTCCAAACTGGAAAAGATGCCGGCTTTTGCGTTGTCTGTGCTCAAAAGATGTCACTCGAGGCATTAAAATGGTGCATTGTCTTCGGTTGAAAAACCATTCAAATAATTCAAGAGCTGATCAGCATAACTAGGGTGATCATTCATCTCGCGCAACGTCGTCTTTAACAGACGCAACTGATCAGTAATGATGCCATCAGCGTCCATGAACGTCATTTTCTGCATGTCATCAGGATCGTTAATGGTCCAAGCATAGACAGCTTGATGATGGTCGTGGGCTTGATCAGCAACCGTGGTAGAAAGTGTGGTTGATTCTAACGTATAGCCGCTAGCTGGCGTTTCTGGGAAAACCAACGTGTACGGTAAAATAAAGAACGTCTTAAGCTTCGGAACCCGTTTGCGCAGCGTCTTAACCACACCGTAATCAAGCGAATGTACTTGATCATGATTGGCTAATAAGCGTTTGGCATAGTGGTTGATGAATCGATCCATCATCTGCGGACTGTCCTGTGGCGTGGTTTTGATCTCCACTAGCAGTTTTTGATGAACCTGTTCAGCTGCGGCCAAATATTGGTCAAAGCTTGCGACTTTGGCTGCGTGGCCATTTTCGCGCGCGGTCAGTTGCGTGATTTCCGCCAGTGTTAGTTGATGTGGCGTCGCGTCTTTACCAGTTAGAGCCTTCAGATTCTCGTCGTGCATGACGACAAACTGATGATCCTTGGTTTCGTGAAGATCCATTTCGACATAATCTGGTTTTTCTTTGGCAGTTGCCAGAAGCGCCGGAATGGTGTTTTGAACCCCGTTGCCGTTATCGACGCCGCGGTGAGAGATCGTTAACGGCTGGGTGGTTAACGCGCCGATCAGGTAGGCATGATAAAACAGACTCGTTCCGCCGATAATCATCATGATTAAGGCAAATGCGCTCACTCTAAAAACCCAATTGCGTCGCCGCTTTGGTATTTGCACAACGTGGTCCTGACTGTCGATCAGATGAAACGTTTCCGCTTGCGAAGTCGCCAGTTGGTAAAGCATGACAGTGAAAAAGGCCGTGATCAGCAACATGGCGACTTGCAAAAGGCCGAGATTAATCGTTGCACCCAGTAGTGACCACTGTTGCCACTGCTGGTCTAGATAGGTTTGAAAAGCATACAGGCCTGCAACTAGCAGGATGGAAAGCACTAACACGGGAATCACAATCAGGATAACTGCCCATAAAGTTCGCCAGGTTTGACCGCGGGTTGCCCGCCAGCTGCGAACCACCGTTGCCCGCGGCGATTGATCACTGAGGATTAGAGCAGGCAATAAAGGCAAGAGGCGAATAGCCAGCCAAGTGCCCAATAAATAAAGCACCACGATCAAAACGGTTAAATACCACCGATCAAAGATGTAATCGATGATGAAATCAGGAATTGTCAGTTTTGCCAATAAACTGGTTTTAAAGACGATGCTTGAAAAGGGGAAGATTAACACGAAGTAAGCAATTAAACTCACAATGGTCGTGGGTGTCAGGCGCCTGGTTTTCCTAATAGTGGCGCCGGCCAGTTGCCTAAAGCTTAAGTGTGTTTGTCGATGAATGTTTTGAATGCCTAACAACAAAAATGCAAACTGCCAGTAAACAAACAACAGCAATATCAGTCCGATTAGCACCAGTAACAGTGCTGTGACCGGTTTGGCCGTGGCAATCTGTCCCAGGTTAGTCAAAGTAATATAGGGTACCTTTCCTAAGCGTAAGACTTGTTGGGCACCGAAAGTTAGTAGTGGGATGATGGCGAGACCGACAACTAAATTGGTCACGCTAATAAGCAGAAAATAGGCACCCCAGTGTCGGGCAAAGTCTTGACTATTGTGCTTGAAATACGCCCAGACTCTGATTTTTTCGTTCATGATAAGACTTTCAATTGCCCCTTGAAGTCGCTAATGGCACTGTAGCCCTTAGTTTGCATCACGGCGCGTAACTCCCGAGTTAACCGCGTGAACGCAGCGGGGCCTTCTTCTTGCAAGAGGGTACCCACCTGCACAAGACTTGCGCCGGCCAGAATTAAATCGTAAGCATCCCGGCCGTTGGTCACGCCACCGGTTCCGATTAGTTGAATCTTAGGATCGAGGCGCTGCGAAAAGGCCCGGACGTTAGCAAGTGCGATTGGTTTGGCGTAAGCACCGCCGATGCCGCCAAAGCCACCCTTAGGCTTGATCAACGCCGTGTCGGTTTCCGGATCAATCATCAGGCCGTTGCCGAGGCTGTTAATCGAATTTACGAATTTAAGCGGGAATTGATTGAGAATCGCCGCCATCTGGTCAAATTGCGCGAGGTCAAAATAAGGCGGCAACTTGACACCGGCCGGTTTGGTAAAGAAGCTAAAGAGATTGGTCAAAACTTCCTGTGTCCGGTCAAAATCATAACCGGTCTGAGGCTTGCCGGGAACATTCGGGCAGCTTAAATTGAACTCAACCAAACCGTTAAAATCTGAATCTTCAATGGCGTGGGCCATCGCCAGATTTTCTTCCATGGAAAGACCGGCAACTGACAGAAAAATCGGCTTGTCAGGATTGGCTTTTTGGAAATTCAGTGCATAGTCCAAGTAATACTCCAGACCTTCATTAGGCAACCCCATGGAATTAATCGAGCCTAGTTCTAAGCGGGCATACCGCGGGCTGGGATTGCCAAGCCGCTTTGCCTGGGTCGCGCTCTTGGTAACCAAAGTTCCGGCATCGCTTTGTGCCAGTTCATCCAGTTCGCCTTTGGTGTAGCAACGTACGCCACTGGCATTCATAAACACGTTGTCAAATTGAAACTTATCAATACTTGTATGCAGATCAGTCATGTCCACACTCCTTCAATATTTGCTGTTCCCATTTAAGCATAGAAAAGCGCCAGAAACCAGTCGCCGGCTCGCCAGCCAAACAAAAACGCCCCGGCATCGCGGAAAAGATGGCGTACGGAGCGTTAATCATTAAGTGAAGGCATTCAAAACCAAAGCAATTAAAGCAACTGCACCACTCATCAGCGTCAAACGACGAGCGCGATCAGGTGGCCGATGCCTAAGCATCAACACCAGCCAACTCAATAAACCGACAAAAGCTGAGAGAATACCAACAACAAAGACTGCCAATAAGATCATTTGAAAAGTTCGCATCTTATCAGTACCCTACAAAGCAACATTGTCATTTGGCGTTACCAAGCCTGCAAGTTTGGCGGCTTTTTGCCGAATATCGTCTGGCGGCGTTTGCGGTAAGGTAAAGTGTGTCTCCATTTTGTGGGGATCAAAGTCTGGCGTGACGCTCACTAACGAGTAGAAAACGTTACTTGAAACAGTATCCGGAATATCTGACAGTGTATAGGCGCGGATCTCGGCTTCTTTTTTTGGCAGATGGCTTAAGAAATCAGCCAAGACCCGATATGAATAATAAACGGTTTCTTCATACGTTGTCCCGACTGCCTCAGCATTAGGGATATTAGGAAAACTGATGCGATAACCAGTTTTGGTTTTCTCGTTGCGCGCCACGAAATAATAGTGACGTCCCGTTTTTGCCATCTCAACCACTCCTCTTCTTTCCTATTATTATAGCACGGTGAGAAAGATTAACAACAAAATTACGCGTACTCATTTTTAAGATGTTTTCTCATTGAAATCATAGAAAAAAAGACCGATTGCGGCTTTGCAAATGCGCATCGCCGTGATACACTTATATGCGTTGATTTGCGGTCGTAGTTTAGTGGTAAAACTCCAGCTTCCCAAGCTGGTGTCGCGAGTTCGATTCTCGTCGACCGCTGTATAGGTCCGAAGAGAAAGAGGATGTCAGGTCAATCGGCGTTTTGACAGTGAGATCGGCTAGTGCAAACGATCACGTCAGACCAGGCGGCGCGCTTTTGAGGATCAGTGTTTTGAGTGGACATATGTCAAGTAGAGTGGTACCGCGGGCAAAGGCTCGTCTCTTCGATAAGGGAGAGATGGGTCTTTTTTCGTGGCATCATCATTTTAGGAGGAACTTATGGATTTTAAAGAACTTGTTGTCAATGCCCTTAAATCAGCCTTGGCGGGTCAACTGGATGAAGCGAAGATTGCCGCGTTAGTTGAAACGCCTAAATCGTCTGACTTAGGTGATTATGCTTTTCCAACTTTCTCATTAGCCAAAATCCTGCATCGCGCACCCAAAATGATTGCCAGCGATTTGGTGGAAAAAATCGATGCGGCGCCATTTGAACAGGTTAAAGCGGTTGGCGGTTATGTGAACTTTTATTTGGACAAGATTAGTTTTGCCCACGAAGTCCTGAAAGCCATTGCGCAGGAAGGCGAGCATTACGGCGATGCAGAGTTGGGCAAAGGCAATGTCCCGATCGATATGAGCAGCCCTAATATTGCCAAGCCAATGTCAATGGGCCATCTGCGTTCGACGGTTATCGGCAATGCGCTGGCCAATATTTTGGCAAAAGTCGGATACAGTCCAATTAAAATCAATCACCTTGGCGACTGGGGCACCCAATTCGGTAAGTTAATCGTGGCCTATAAAAAATGGGGCTCCGAAGATGCGGTCAAAGCCGATCCGATCAAAAACCTGCTTCACTATTATGTGCAGTTTCATGAGAAAGCCGAAAAGGACCCCGAATTGGAAGGAGAAGCACGGGCATGGTTCAAACGCCTTGAAGATGGCGATGACGAAGCACTCACGCTATGGCGCTGGTTCCGGACCGTGTCACTGGCTGAATTCAACCGCATTTACAAGATCCTCGGCGTAGATTTTGATTCTTACAACGGGGAAGCTTTTTACAACGACAAAATGGACAGTGTGGTTAAAACGCTTGAGGACAAACATCTGCTCAAAACCAGTCAAGGTGCTGAAATTGTCGATTTAAGCAAGTACAACCTTAATCCGGCGCTGATCAAGAAGTCCGATGGCGCTACGCTTTATATGACGCGTGACCTTGCTGCGGCAATTTTCCGCAAGAATCATTATCACTTTGTCCAAAGCCTGTATGTGGTTGGTAATGAACAGCGCGAGCATTTCCAGCAGTTGAAAGCAGTTTTGCTGGAGATGGGTTATGAATGGGCCAATGATATTCATCATATTCCGTTTGGTTTGATTACGGCGAATGGCAAGAAACTGTCAACCCGCCGTGGCAACATTATTTTGCTGGAAAAAGTTTTAAACGATGCGGTTGATCTAGCCAAGCAGCAAATTGCCGAAAAGCACCCGGATTTGCCGAATGCGCAAAAGGTAGCCCATGAAGTGGGTGTCGGGGCGGTTATTTTCCACGACCTGAAAAATGAACGTTTGGACAACTTTGATTTCAATTTGGAAGAAGTGGTTCGGTTTGAAGGCGAAACCGGTCCTTATGTCCAATATACCAATGCCCGGGCGCACAGCATTTTGCGGAAAGCAGACATTGCACCTGCGCCGGAAGTTGCCTTGAGCGATCCGGCTGCATGGGATGTTTTGCGGGCATTAGGCGACTTCCCAGCCATTGTTGCGCGTGCTGCCAAGGAGTATGAACCTTCCGTGATTGCCAAGTATGCTTTGCGTTTGGCCAAGGCGTTCAATCAGTATTATGCCAACGTCAAGGTCCTGGTTGAAGACAGTGAATTGCCGGCCCGGCTCGCGATGGTGAAGGCGACCACGCAGGTTTTGGAGAATGCCTTGAATTTACTCGGCGTGGCCGCACCGGAAGAGATGTAGTCCGTCAGATCATCGCGACTAGCGACAGCGTCATGGTGGAGGTATTGGGATGAACAAGAATGAACGGCAGGCAGCGTTGGCGCGGATCATCAATCAAAAGCCAATCGCCACCCAAGAAGAGCTTCTGGCGGCTTTAAAAGCGGCTGGTATTGATGCCACACAGGCAACGATTTCCCGCGATATTCGCGAAATGAAAATCGTGAAGGCACAAGATGCAACAGGAACGCTGCGGTATACGATTTTTCGTGGCTCGGCGGAATCACAACTCGAGCGTCTAGGCCGTTCGATCCGTGAAGTCGGCTTGTCAATCACCCGGGTTCAATTTATGAATGTCATCAAAACACTGCCGAGTAACGGTAACCTGCTGGCTGCCATCATCGACGATATCGATTTCGATCAGGTCGTCGGCACCATCGCCGGTCATGATACCATCGTGGTCATCAGTCCCGATGAAGAGCAGGCGAAGTGGTTTGAAGAAGCATATCGGCATGCTTTTGATCGGTGATGGCGGTGTTGTTTGGTTGAGGCGTGACGAGTTGACAAAAGACGTGGCTGAGCCATAACTAATGACGACAATACAGAAGCGAACATACTTTCCAATGCTGATTTGAGTATGTCCGCTTTTTGTTTTCCCAGGAGAATTTGCTAGGATTATTAAGATATCAGTGCCAAAGCGGAGCAATCGTAGGCCAGATGGGGCTCAGTGGTGAGATTGTACTAGCCGGGCGGTCTTCCCGGCGTAGTACAAGGCCGAGCTTAGAGACTCTGCCGGTTTTGCAGAGGCTCTAAGTCGTGCCCACCACGTTCCAGACCCAGCTGGCCGGAGATTGTGGAGTTTGGCACGACTCGGAACTTATTACCTGAGCTTTTTTGATTGTTAAGAATTCACTAATCTATGAACGCTCTTGCAAAATTATGGCTCGGCCTCGTCTTTCTATGCGACCGATCACCTAAAATGGCACCGGACTAGTGACGGTGAGTTGTTCGTCACTAAGCGGCTTTGTAAGGCGAACGCGATAGGCGTGCAGGCGCATTCGCGGTTCATCACTTGGCAATGCGTATAATGGATCACCGATGATTGGATAGCCGATGCTGGCGAGATGGACGCGGATCTGGTGAGTGCGGCCGGTTTCCAGGCGAAGCAGAACGGTGGCAGTCGTCGCCGTTTCCGCAATTCGTTGGTAATGAGTGACAGCCGGCGCACCGTCAGGCCGAATCATCCGCTTGCGTTTGTCTTGCGGATCATGGCCGATTGGTGCGTCAATACGGCCTTCTTTGGGGATGCCGCGCTGAACCACCGCAAGATAGTCGCGGTGCATGGTTTTGGTCGCCAGCTGCCGATTAATGATGGCTTGTGCCAGGGGATTTTTGGCAATGACTAAAAGTCCGCTAGTTGCCATATCGAGCCGGTGCGTGATTAGCGCCGGCTGTGGGGCCAAATACGCTGCAGCCTGATTCATCAAGGTGCCGGTTTCTCCCGGCTGATTCGGATGGGTTTTCATGCCTGCAGGTTTGTCGACAATGAGTAAGTTGTCATCTTCATAGCGGATATCGAGATGGGGCGTTTCCGGCACATAGGCCAGGCGAATCGGTTCGTCGTAAGTCATGGCGATACGGTCACCGGTGGCCACTGGCTCGTTAAAATGCCGATAATGCCCATTTACCTGGATCGATCGAGCAACGCGCATCTGATGTTGCCGTTTGCGGGGAATCAACCAGGATTGAAGCTGATCACGCAGACTCGCATGCGTTTTAGCAATGGCGATGGTTTGAAATAACAAGAGTTTTCCTCGTTTCCTTTGACCATAAAGTTTGCTTAAAAACCTGAAGCCGGGATTTAGGTAGCGCCTGGCTATGCTACAATAAATAAGATTCACAATAGGAGGGCAGGCATGGAATTTTTATCACGTGTCTGGCAGGGCATTCGGTGGTTCTTCCGCCGGTTTCAGGTGATTCGTTGGCTGATTTTAATCGGACTAACGGTCATTTTGGTGTTCTCTGCCTGGTTTACTTATAAAGCCAAAACCGCTGATGTTCAAAATATTAAAAGTACCTTGCAAACCAAAACGGTCATTTATGATGATAACAATGAAGAAGCAGGGACATTGTATGGCCAAAAAGGGACCTATGTTGAGTTAAAAGACATTAGTAAGCAGGTTCAAAATGCGGTGATCTCAACGGAAGATCGAACTTTTTATACCAATGGCGGGTTTTCGATTAAGGGGATTCTGCGGTCTGCATTCAATTATGTTATCCACCACGGTCAGATTATGGGTGGTGGCAGTACGATCACCCAGCAACTCGCCAAGAATACGTTATTGACACAGAAACAGACGATCATGCGTAAGGCGCAGGAATTGTTCATGGCCATTCAGCTGAATAAAGTTTACTCCAAGCAGGATATCCTTGCCATGTATCTCAACAATGCGTATTTTGGCAATGGTGTTTGGGGCGTGCAGGATGCGGCGAAACGGTATTTTGGCAAAAATGCCAGTCAATTGGATGCCAGTGAAGGGGCCATTTTAGCAGGGATGCTGCGGAATCCCAGTTACTACAATCCTGCTGACCATAAAGACAACGCCATTTCGCGACGCAACGTTGTTTTGCAACTGATGGCCGACAACCATAAGTTAACCCAGGCTCAGGCCAATGCGGCTAAAGCCCAGTCGGTGCAGGTTGTCGATGCCTTTTCAACGGCTAATGCGCAGAAATACCCGTCTTATTTCGACTCGGTTATTGAAGAAGCGCGGAGTGAAGGTATTAGTGTTGATGACATTTTGAACAAAGGTTATAAGATTTACACGAACTTAGATCAAACGTATCAGCAGAACCTGCAAACCAGTTTTGAGCAGAACTGGGCATTCCCGGCCGATGCTGCGGATGGTAAACAGGTTCAGGGTGCCTCCATCATCTTGGATCCCAAAACCGGTGGTGTGCGCGCAGTCGTGGGCAATCGCGGTGAGCATACCTTCTTAGGGTTTAATTATGCCACCCAGTTGCGCAATTCACCCGGTTCGACGATTAAGCCGCTGATGGTTTACACGCCGGCACTGGAAAATGGCTACCATTACGATTCGATTCTGAAAGACGAAAAGCTTAGTTATGGTAAAAATCAATATACGCCGACCAATGCTACGGGAACCTATCTGGGTACCGTGCCAATGTATAAAGCGCTGGCGGATTCGATTAATGCGCCGGCGGTATGGTTGTTAAACAAGATCGGCGTTCAAAAAGGGGTTTCCAGTCTTGATCGTTTCGGCATTCAACTCAAATCAAGCGACCAGAACCTAGCAGCGGCACTTGGCGGTTTGAAAAATGGGGTGTCCCCGCTCATGTTAGCGCGGGCGTATGCGGCGTTTGCCAACGGCGGTAAGCTGCCGACGACCCATTTTATCCGCAAAATTGTCGACGCGACGGGCCAGACGGTGGTCGATAATTCGAACCCGCCAAGCCGGCAGATCATCTCCAAAAAAGTGGCGCAGGAAATGACCAGCATGATGATTGGCACGTTCAACGAAGGCACCGGATCGACGGCCAAACCATCCGGCTACACCATTGCCGGGAAAACCGGCAGTACCGAAGTGCCAAGCAGTTGGGGCTATGGTACAAAAGACCAGTGGGTTGTCGGATATACACCGGATATCGTCAATGCGACCTGGATCGGTTATCCGACAACCGACAGTCAGCATTTCCTGCAGGGCACAAGCACTTCTGGCGTAGCACCGTTGTTCAAGCTTGAAATGTCCAAATTAATGCCCAATACCCCGCAAACCGCCTTTGATACCAAGGATGCGGCACAAATGGCAAGTATTCAGACACCAGAAAAAAATGACGATATTTGGCAAGGAATTCAAGATGGTATCGATAAAGGCATAGACAGTGCCAAGCAAACTGTGGGAAAATGGTATGATAATATCAAGGGCTGGTTCAAATAGGCTCAAAAAAGTGAGGTAAAGTATGGCAAACGTTTACGACACCGCTAATCAGATGGCGGAAGATATCAAGACCACTCAGGAATTTCAGGATCTCAAGAAGGCATTTGACTTGTTGAAGTTGGACACCGTTGCTTACGGCTTGTTCCAACAGTTTCAGCAAAAGCAATACGAGATGCAGCAAAAGTCAATGCAGGGACAGGATTTCACGGATGAAGAAGTGAAATCGCTGCAGGCACTTGGCGACAAGATGCGCGACATCCAACCGATCCAAAACCTGATGGCCAAGGAACAAGGCCTGTCACAGATGATGGACGAACTGAATAAGATTATTTCCCAGCCAATTATTGATGTTTATCAAAGCAAACCTTAATCAGTTAACTGGGTCAGTGTAGGTGCTGAATCCGTTTAGGAACCTGCACTGGAAAAAGTTCCGGAGAGCGTTCTCTCTGGGGCTTTTTTATTTTGGCAACAAGTGACGAACAATTGAGACCTTCCTTGTACTTTAGGACTGACATCGGTATGATTTAGTTAGCTTGTATAGTAAAGGAAAAGGTGACAACCGTGGCAAAACGGCTTTTTGATTACCATAATGAAGAAGATGTACGGCTTCCCGTGCTGATTAAATCGGCTGAAGTTCGCGTAGCCAAGAATGGCAAAAAATTTATTGCGATGATTTTCCAGGATAACTCCGGCCATATTTCCGGGAAGTTCTGGGATGCCACCGCTAATGATATTGCCCAGTTTAAAGCGGGTGAGGTGGTTCGGCTATCCGGGAAACGTGAACTATACCAAGGTAATCCGCAAATCAAGATTTATTCAATGCGCCTTGCAACACAGGAGGAGGGCAACGATCCCAAGAATTTTGTCGAGCGGGCACCGGAAGCGCCTAATGCCATGGAAGAAGAGCTGAATAGCTTTATTTTTGAGATCACCAACGCCAACTGGAATCGCATCGTCCGTAAGTTGATTAACGATCACAAAAAGGCGTTCTTCAGTTATCCGGCTGCCAAGTCGAATCACCATGCGTTTGCTGGCGGGCTGGCGTTTCACACGCTGAGTATCTTGCGGTTGGCCAAAAGTGTCACCGCTCAGTATTCGAGTCTAAATAAAAGTCTGCTATACGCCGGGGCCATTTTGCATGACTTAGGAAAAACCATCGAATTAAGCGGATCGATTTCGACCGATTACACAGTACCCGGGAATTTAATCGGGCACATTGTCTTGATTGACGAGCAAATTGTGCTGGCTGCCCATCAGCTTAAAATCGACATCAATGGGGAAGATATGTTGCTGTTGCGGCATGTGGTTTTGGCCCATCACGGATTGCTTGAATATGGCTCACCGGTTCGCCCGCAGTTATTAGAGGCGCAAGTGCTGCATGAGCTGGATGAGATGGATGCCTCTATCAATATGATGACCACCGCTTACCAGCATGTTGATCCGGGGACGTTTACCGAACGACTTTTTGGCATGGATAATCGCCGCTTTTATCGGCCGACGAACGGTCAGACATTTCCGGATCCGCATTGATGCCATTAAGTAAAATGGACTTTCAAAAATAAAAGATACACAAAAAGGCTCGCGCCACGGCGCGAGCCTTTTGCTATCTTGCTTGGTCCTGTTTTTAGTTGGAAGTGCTTGAACTGCTTGAGCCGCTGCTCAGGTAGCTTGAAAGAACGTCTTTAAGGTCGTTATCCTTAATTGAAACGTTAGCCTTCTTCAAGACTTTGGTAATAACACCGTTCATCACGGTCTGATCACTCTGCCATGAAGTGTAAATCTGATTTTCCAGATCCTTCTTGTGTTCCTTCATGGTACCTTTCTTGCCGATGGAAATGGCACGAATGACATGGTACCCATATTGGGTCTTAACCGGTGTTGTCGTGATATCGCCAGGCTTTTTGAGCTTGAAGGCAGCTGTCTTGAAGGTTGAATCCAAGCTGGTATCCGTGTTATCGAAGGCAGTTAACTTACCACCTTTATTCTTGGTACCTGTATCGATAGAGTTCTTCTTAGCCAAAGCCTCGAAGTTCTTTTCGGTTGGATCCTTTTGGTAATCGGAAATGATTTGCTTAGCTTCATCTTCGGTCTTAACCAAGATATGCTGTACCTGAATCTTGGGTTGGTACTTCTTCCACTGGGCTTCAATTTGCTTCGTGGTTGGCTTCTTCATGTCCTTTAAAGCAACTTCGGAATACAACGTTGTCCGGATTTGATCTTTGAAGCTTGATTCGGTGTAGCCGTTTTGTTCAAGCGTTGAATCAAATGAAGAACCATATTGCTTCTTCAGCTTGTTGAACTGGCTGTTGACCTTTTTGTCTGACACCTTGTTCGGGTATTGTTGTTCTAACGCCTTTAAAACGATCATGTTACGTAAGGTCGCTTGACCGGTGGTGGTCTTCTTCATGGCGTTATAATACTCATCTTTGGTGATCTTGGCACCCTTCATATTTGCAACAGTGCCGCTTGAACAGCCTGCTAAGGTCACTGCTACAAACAAGCCAACAACGCCGAGAATCCATTTTTTCATGCAATCACACATCCTAATCTAAAAAGTTTCTGTTTAACACTGCCGTCTACTATACCATAACTTATCGCCATACGCCGATCTTCACATAACTTTCAATAATCCGTCACGGCTTGGCGACAACTGCTTACGCCATTTTCAATGTTTGGGTTAAGGTTTTGCTGTAGACGTCGGTGCTTTGGTGCCAAGATCGCTGACTGCCTCATTGATCTTGTCGAGATGTTCCTGGATCGCGTCCGTGCGCGGTGCCGTTTCGAATTCGAAAGTTTCGACGCTGTTGGTAATGTCTTTCATGGCTGGCTTGAGCGTTTGATCAACTTCAGCGGACAAGTTCGTTAGCGTCTCACTGAGGTGGTTGATGCTTTGGCGAACTTGGGTGACGCCATTTGCAACGCCGTTAAAATAAGCAGCAATCTCCTGTTGCCGTTGCGGACCGGTTTTTTTGGCCGTTAATATTCCATAAATTGTACCGGCAACCGCGCCTAATAAAAAGCCGTGACGAAATTTCATGCTTGTGCCTCCAGCTGGTTGCGAATTTTGGCGGCAACGGCCTCAAGCTTGGCATTATCGTACTGAGCGCTGTGATCGCCGAAATGCATACCGAAGTCGTCTTGATCGCTGTAGCGCGGGATCAAGTGGATATGTGAATGAAAGACGCTTTGATAAGCAACTTTGCCGTTATTGTTCAAAATGTTCATGCCTTTGATCGCCGGATTGCTTGCCTTAATCGCCCGGGCAATTTTAGGCACCCGTTCAAAAACTGCGGCGGCCAGGTCGGTATCATAGGCAAAAATATCGGGAACGTGTTTCTTAGGTACGATTAACGTATGGCCCGGCGTAACCTGCGTGATATCCAAAAACGCCTTCACGACATCGTCTTCATAAACCGGAACGTTGGGAATCTCATTGCGAACAATTTTACAAAAAATGCAATCAATCATGTCCTTGCCTCATTTCTGCTTACGCTTTTGTTAATAGAAACCTTGATTTCATGCTATCATATCCCTAACTGAAATTATACAGATAGGGACTGGTAAGATGACTTTAACAATTGATGGACTCACTGGCGGTTACGGCAATTTAACGATTCTCAAAGATGTCAGCTTCTCGGTACCTTCAGGCAAAATTGTCGGGTTGATCGGCCTCAACGGAGCAGGCAAATCGACAACCATTAAACATATTATCGGTTTACTGACGCCACAAGCCGGCACGATTGACTTAGATGGCAAAACGCTCAAAACCGATCCGACCGGGTTTCGCGCAAGCCTAGCTTATGTCCCCGAAACCCCGGTGCTTTATCCCGAGTTGACGCTGCGCGAACATCTTGACATGACGATCATGGCTTACGACCTCGATGAAGACGAAGCTTGGCGCGAAGCCGATACAATGCTAGAACGGTTCCGCCTTGACAACAAACTGGACTGGTTCCCGGCTAAATTTTCAAAAGGTATGCAGCAAAAGGTGATGATAGTGGCGGCGTTTATGACGCATGCCCAACTATTCATCATCGACGAACCGTTTACCGGTCTTGATCCGCTGGCCATTCATGATCTTTTGGACATCGTCACGGCTAAAAAGCAGCAAGGGGCATCGGTGCTCATGTCAACGCATATCCTGGCAACCGCCCAGCAGTATGCTGACGAGTTTGTGTTGATCAAATCCGGAAAAGTGCGGGCGACCGGCGACATGGCCTCCCTGAAGCAACAATTCGGTTTGCAGGACGGCAGCCTGGATGATATTTACATGAAGATGACGGAGGAAAAAGCATGATCAAGTTGTGGCGAACCCGTCTCCGTCAACATGTGCAAGAACAGCAAAAATATTTGCGGTTGGTGTTTAACGATCATTTCGTTTTGATTTTGCTGATTTTGTTTGGCGGTGCGCTTTATGCATATAGTCAAATTGTTAAAACCTTGCAACCTTCTGGATGGCTTGCTTTAGGACTGGCTCTGATTTTCACCGGCTTTCTGAGCCTTGGTCAGCTGGCCACGCTTGCGGAAGCACCGGATCAAATTTTCTTGTTGCCAAAAGCCGAAGCCTTTAAAGCTTATTTGTTGAAGGCACGCCATTATAGCATGATCCTACCTGGCGTCTTGTTGACGTTTACGAGTTTAGCGATGTGGCCGTTATTTGCGCAGCTTGGTCAGGATCCGGCAAGCGGAACGATGGCATTGCTCGTGTCCTTGTGGTTGTTTAAAGATCTTGATTTGTGGTTGCAGTTTTTACAGCGGTACCACCTGCCGAATCGTTGGCATCACCAGCGGCTTATACTGCTTAGCATTGCGTTCATCGCCTTGTTTGGCGGATTTTACCTTCATCCTGCCATGACGCTTTTGGTGGCGTTAATCTTGGATCTTGTTTTTAGATGGCAGTTAAAATCGGTGCTTGACCAAGGACAATTGAATTTTTCCGCTTTAATTAGCTTGGAAGAGGCACGAATGGGGCGGCTGTATCGGTTTTACAATCTCTTTACCGATGTGCCTGGCTTAGCCAACAGTGTCCATCGACGCCGATATCTGGATGGATTGTTGAAACTGGTCAAGCCCCAGCAGGCAACGACATGGCTATTCCTGTATTTGCGTGGCTTTTTGCGCGGCGGCGAATACCTTGGTTTGTATGTGCGTTTACTCGTCATTGGTGCCGTGATCGTGGCCGTTTTGTCACCGTGGTGGCTGGTGCTGGGCTTTGCCATCTTGTTTCTTTACATGGTCGGGTTCCAACTGTTACCGTTTTATTATCAGTATGATGATATTGTCTTTGTGCATTTGTATCCCGTGGCGCCTGAGCAGAAGCCGGCTGCGTTTGAGCAGCTGTTAACGGTTTTGCTGTTGATTGAAGTACTGACATTTACGCTTGTGACACTTGTTCGGCTGCAATGGTTGGCAGCCGGGTCAATCTTCATCGGCGGAGGACTTTTCGTCTGGGCATTTACCCGCTGGTATGCGCGCATGCGGTTAAAACAGCATCACGTCATGATTTAATCCTGGTTGGCTGACAGCTCTAAGTCAAATCAAAAACGTTCGGTGGAAAATGAAAAGCCTGCGTATTTCGTCAGGTCAGCTGCAATTGGCAGTTAGTCTTGACGGGTAAATCGCAACTTAGTAATATGAAACGTGGACGCACGAGCGCCTGGGAGTGTCTTTTTGATGACTAGAACCATTCCTGCGGCCAGATATAAGGAGTAGTGCCTATGGAGTTTGAATTAGATGCCGGGTGGTCCCTGCAGCCTGCAGGCGGTTCCACCGGAAGTGCGTTTCTTGGGGTTTATGCGAATCAAAAATATTTCCTTAAACGTAACGCGTCACCATTTCTTGCGGCACTTTCAGTTGAACACATCACCCCGCGGTTGCTATGGACGCGCCGGGTCAGTACCGGCGATGTGTTAACCGCACAAGAATGGTTAGACGGCGAAACGTTGACCCGCGAGCAAATGATGCAGCCGGTCGTCGCCAGCATGTTAGCAAAGGTGCACCACTCAAGTTTATTAAAGCGAATGCTTCGCCAAGTTGGCGGTCAGGTTTTGGATCCTGATCAGTTACGCCAATCGTTGTTGCAAAACTTTCCCGAAAATCTCGCGGCCCAACCGCGAGTGGAGCAGGCACTGGCGGAGATCCAACGCTGGGTGCCGCGGGTGACCGTGCAAAGTGTCTGCCACGGCGACCTGAATCACAAAAATTGGCTGCGAGCAAACGGCCGCCTGTATTTAGTTGATTGGGAGCAAGTGGCGCTGGGCGATCCGGCTTATGATCTTGCCGATGTCATGGCGCATTATGGTAACCACGACACGTGGCCGGCGTTCCTAACAGCTTATGGGGCAAACGTGGATGATCATTTGCAACATCGGCTTTATTGGTACAGTGACCTGCACTTATTAAGCGATATGAAGACCGCTGCGTTACATCAGCGATCGGATGAAGTGGCAAAAGCCCTGCGCCAGTTCGAAGTACTGCAATCCACACATTGAAGTGGTGCAACAAGTAGCAAATCAAAAGGCCTGTGGCAAAATGGCTTTGTCGCGGGTCTTTTGATTTGTTGAGCGTGAGCCGGCGCGGTTAGAAGCCGGAGCATAAGTGGCCTTGAACCTGAATGGCTGGTCTTTGGCCATTCAGGTTCAAGGTCCTTATGTGCAGGCTTCTGCGCCGGCGAACGCGTTATGGAGAGCTGAGCGTGAGCCAGTCCGGTTAGAAACCGGAGTGTAAGTGGCCTTGGGCGTGATGGCCGGGCTTTGGCCATTGCGACCAAGGTCCTTACACGCAGGTTTCTGGGCTAGCGAACGCGTTACGGCAGCCACCAGCCCTAAACAAATATGCAAGTTAACTCAAAAAATCACCGCATTAAACAATACTCAAAGATAAGGAAACGATACCAATGCGATTACGTAACAAAACATGGGCCAAACCATTGATTGAGGCTCATCCAGAGATGATCCTCGTACGGCCAGAAAAAATGCCCGGTCAGTGGCAGACGCGGTTTACGCAGGGACAGCCACTGTATCTTGAAGTCGGTTCTGGCAAAGGCCAGTTTATTGTTGCCATGGCTCAAGCCCATCCGGAATATAATTTCATCGCTTTGGAATTGCAGGAGGCGGCCATTGCCATGATTCTAAAGAAGCAGGTGGCGTTAAAACTGCCTAATCTTCAGCTCGTTTTAGGCGATGGCGCCGATTTAACTGATTATTTTGCTGATGGTGAAATTAGCGGTTTGTTTTTGAACTTTTCCGATCCATGGCCAAAAACCAGACACGAAAAAAGACGGCTGACTTATCGCGACTTTTTGCGGCAATATCAAGCAATTATGAAACCAAACGCATTGCTGCAGTTTAAGACCGATAATCAATGGCTTTTTGAATATTCGTTGGTGAGCATGAATAACTTTGGCATGACCTTTGACCTCGTGTCGCTTGATCTTCATCACGACAAGCGCATTACCGACAATGTGCCTACCGAGTATGAGGAGAAGTTCAGTGCTGACGGCGGCCGGATTTACGAGTTAGTTGCGCATTTTTAGATTTCCACCAAGTGAAGTTGGTGGCGTCGCCATAAATGGCCATCAGGTTGTACCGCAAATTCAAATTGTTGGTGTGTATGGTGTTGACGTATCGTCAGGCCACCTGTATAAACTCGGATATGGTGCTGACTAGGCGTTTCAATCGTTGTCGGATACATGGCAATCCAACTGTTCTCAATGGTTCCGCGGTTTGCGAAACCGGCTTTAATGTTGGCTAGAAGCCGATTAGGGATGGTTCGGTAATAAAGTCGGTGATGAATCAGCACCGATGTTCCCGCTGTGATGATGCCGGTTGCTAGCCAGACAGCAAAAGACGATCTTAATTTCGAAACTCGCATGATAGCCCTCCTTAACGCAAAAGATGCGACGACTTTTTTCAGTTATCAGCTTGTGGCTAAACGTCTAACTTAAGTATAATGTAACTAATATGAAGTGACATTGCACCAATGCGATTTTCCTGTTATAGTTACTTTTAAATAGTAAGTGAAAGGATGTTGGCTATGAAAGAACTTGGATCGAATACAGCAATTTTGGATGAGGTTAAAAAACCAGGCAAAAAAATGCTGTTCTTTTCTGCGGATTGGTGCTCGGATTGCCGCTTCATCAAACCGGCAATGCCGGAAATCGAAAAAGATTTTCCGGACTATGAATTTGTCGCGGTTGATCGCGATAAGAATTTAGAAGTTGCCCAGGACATGGGTGTCTTCGGTATTCCTAGCTTTATTGCCTTTAATGACGGCAAAGAAGTCGGCCGGTTTGTCAATAAAGATCGTAAAACGAAACAACAAGTCGAGGACTTTATCAACGGCTTGCATTAATTTTGGAGGTACGCATGCTTATTACCAGTTATAATCAATCAGCATTCGGCGATACGTTAATTGCGATCACAGGGCCGGATACAGCGACACAGACAACCCAGCAAAATGGGGACGTTGTGGCGATCTTAAATGACCAAAATCAGGTGATCGGCTATAACTTTTTCAAGGTCAGTCAATGGCTGGGTTCTTTAACAGGCAAAGGTCAGGTTAAGTTGACCAAAGAACAAGTGGCGAAACTAAATGCTGCTATTCAAGAAGCAGGGTTGCCGGGCCAGCTTGAAGCAGATGACAAGCCCAAGTTTGTGATTGGCAAAATTGTCGATTTCAAGGATCATCCTGATGCTGACCATCTACATGTGGCGCAGGTTGATATTGGTGAGAAGCAAGTGCAGATTGTTTGTGGCGCGCCCAATGCGGCTTTAGGACAAACGGTCGTGGTGGCACTGCCTGGTGCGATGATGCCAGATGGTAAGATTATCTGGCCCGGTTCCTTGCGCGGGGTCGCCTCTTACGGCATGATCAGCAGCGCCCGAGAATTAGCCATTCCGGGGGCACCACAACGCCGTGGTATTCTTGTGATGCCAGATGAGCTGGCTGCCGGTACTCCGTTTGATGCTAAAGAAGCCGCTAAAGTGGTGGCTGCGCAAGCCTAATAGAACATTCAAGGTAGATTGTAAATCGACTCAAGTGCAATGATGCTTGAGTCGATTTTTTGTGAGCGCGTTATGAGGAAAAGATTATTTTTATAGATCAAGGATTCGGGGAACCGGTGCGTATGCTAAAATGGAGACACCGTTAAAACACGATAAAAAGGGGATTCAATCATGGCACATTATGATGGGCCGGCATTTTTACATCAAAATAACTTGCCAACACCTGAATCCGAATTAACGAATTCGAAATGGAAGCAGCCGCAAGATGAACCATATCACCTGCCACCTCAGCTGGCACATACGCCAAAAAAACCGGTGAATCCGCGGAAAGTTGCAGAAGCGCAAGCCGATTTGCGGGCCATGAGTCATCCGCTGCAAAGCCATGATCGCGATCGAATTGCGAGTCTCAAAACACCGAATAGTACGGTTCGAACCCTGCCGAAAGAGCGGATTGACTATCAGAAGATCGCGACAGCTTTAAGGCCGGATGAGCAAAGCGTTTATCTTTTTGTGGGTCACGGCACCAAGCCAAGTAAGCAGATTGAAGCTAATTCATTAGCGATTGCGGTGACATCATCGGAATCTGTTGGCAAAGAAGAAGGGGCTTCTGGGGCAACTTCAACAACTGCTTCCGGACCAGTTGCAGGCGAACCGGCCGCGGCTGTTCATGAGGCAAGTGAACCGCATAAGTCGCATGCCGTTGCAGCAGCTGTTGCTAAACCAGTTGAGTCGCAACCGGCGTCTGACGCAGAAAAGCAGGGGACGGCCAAAGAAAACAGCAACCCTGCGCCGTCAGTGGAAGTTTCATCAATGCCAAAGACGCCATCCGCCAATGCCGGGCAGGAGACGAAACCGCATGGGCCTAATAGCCGCAAAGCTGCCCGAATCGAGGCGTTAAGACGCAAGCATGAAGCCAAGAAACTGCGCAAGGCGTTAGCAGCACAGAAGGCGAAGACGTTAGCAAGCAGGGATGCCGAAAGTGCACGGTCAGCGCCGTCAATACCGGAAGCACGAGGCGCAAGCGAGGCGTCTACAGCACAATCGCAATCAGGAACAGCCGGGCTGCCTGCGTCAATGACAACGTCGGAACACCCCGTTACAGCGGTTAGCGCAGATGATGCCACCACAGAGACCATCCCGCCATTACGCTTACTTTCGCCGCCAGTCGTGGCTGATCAGGCAGCCCAGCGTGACTGGGTGCTGCAACAGCGCCAGCAACTTGATCAAACGCTTCAAGCCTTTAACGTGGACGCACATGTGGTCGCTCATACCATCGGTCCCACCGTGACGCAATTTCAGGTCAGTTTGGCAAGCGGGGTTAAGGTTAGCAAAATCACCAACTTGAATGATGACCTTAAACTGGCACTTGCTGCCAAAGACATCCGCATTGAAGCTCCGATTCCCGGGAAAAATACGGTTGGTATCGAAATCCCCAATTTGAAACCGCGACCGGTCATGTTACGGGAAGTGCTCGATACTCCCGCCTTTCAACAAGCAAAATCGCCTTTAACCATTGCACTTGGGGTGGATCTTTTTGGTCAGCCAGTCGTCACAAATCTGGCCAAAATGCCGCACGGGTTGATTGCCGGTGCGACCGGATCGGGCAAGTCGGTCTTTATCAATAGCTTGCTGGTTTCGTTGTTGTACAAAGCCACGCCACAGCAAGTTCGTTTGCTTTTGATCGATCCTAAGGCCGTTGAGCTGGCTGGATACAATGGTTTACCACATCTGGTGTCGCCGGTTATCTCCGATCCTAAAGCTGCCAGCGCGGCATTGAAGTGGGTTGTTACCACGATGAATGACCGTTATAAGAAGCTGGCAGCGGCCGGCGTTCGAAATCTGGAACAATTTAATGTGAAGGCTAAGCGCCATCAAGAATATAACCAAGTGTTGCCGTATTTGGTCATTATTATTGATGAGTTGGCGGATTTGATGTTGGCAGCTGGTAGCGAGATTCAAGACGATATTGCGCGGATCACCGCCAAGGCGCGTGCGGCTGGTATTCATTTGCTGGTTGCCACCCAACGTCCTAGTGTTGATGTGATCACCGGTACGATTAAGAATAATATTCCAACGCGAATTGCCTTCATGACCGCCAGTCAAATTGACTCGCGAACCATTATCGATACCGCTGGCGCAGAACGGCTTTTAGGCCGCGGCGACATGTTGTACTTAGGCAACGGTGCCAGTCAGCCGATTCGACTGCAAGGTACGTTTGTCGATCGGGAAATCGATCAAATTGTAGATTATGTGAAGGCGCGGCAAGGACCGCGGTACTTATTTGATCCAGCAGGACTTGTCAAGTCGGCTGAAGCCGAAGCCAGCTATGCCCATGAAGATGAGCTTATGCCCGATGTTTTGGACTACCTGGCTGGTGAACGCCACATTTCGACATCTAAACTGCAGCGCGTCTTTTCAATCGGGTACAATCGCGCGGCAAATCTCATTGATACACTGGAAGCTCGGCATCTAGTGTCGGCAGCTAAAGGCGCCAAACCGCGTGAAGTTTATTACACACAAGCAAAGAAAGAGGAACAATCGTCATGACAGAGGCAACCTATTATTTTATTGGTATCAAAGGCTCAGGAATGAGTGCGTTGGCACTGGTGCTACATGATTTGGGCCACAAGGTGTTGGGCAGTGATATTACCCAGTACACATTTACACAAAAAGGTTTGGCAGCAGCCGGAATCACCATGCTACCATTTGATCCTGCCAATCTGAAGCCAGGCTACACCGTCATTGCCGGCAACAGTTTTACCGAAGATCATCCGGAAATCAAGCAGGCCAAGGCGATGGGGCTGACCATTTATCGCTATCATGAGTTCCTCGGCCAATTGATTAAGGGTTATACCAGCATCGGGGTTGCCGGTGCCCATGGCAAAACCAGTACAACGGGGTTGCTGGCCCACACGTTAAGTGGTGTTGCCAAAACCAGTTATTTGATCGGTGATGGTACCGGCAAAGGCGTGCGCGATTCAAAATTCTTTGTTTTTGAAGCGGACGAATATCGGCGGCATTTCTTGGCTTATCATCCCGATTACATGATCATGACGAACATCGACTTTGATCATCCTGACTATTATCACGGCTTTGAAGATGTCTACGATGCTTTTGAAACTGAGGCTAATCAGGTTCAAAAAGCGATCGTGGCCTGGGGTGATGATCCATGGTTACGCAAATTAAAGGCTAAGGTGCCGGTTTATTATTACGGCACCAGTGATCGGGACGATTTTCAGGCGCGGAACGTGGATCGCGACACTAAAGGCAGCAGTTTTGATGCCTATTTCCACGATCAGCTAATCGGCCACTTCTTTGTTCCATTGTTTGGCGAACACAGTGTCCTCAATGCGTTGGCTGTTGTTGCAGTCGCACATATGGAGAAACTTGACGCTGGGTTAATTGCCCGTGAGCTGGGAAACTTCGGCGGGGTCAAACGGCGCTTTGCCGAAAAGGATCTCAAGGATATGATCATCGTGGACGATTATGCCCATCATCCTAATGAAATTAAGGCAACGCTGGATGCAGCCCGCCAAAAGTATCCTGATAAAGCGATCATTGCGGTTTTCCAACCTCATACTTATAGCCGAACCAAAGCCTATGAACCGCAATATGTCCAAGTGTTGAGCCAGGCTGATCAAACGTTCCTGACACCGATTTTCAGTTCTGCCCGTGAAAAAAATGGCAACATTCGGTCAGAGGACGTTGTGGCCCAAATCAAAGGCGCTGCGGTGATCCATCAGGAAGACATGCGACCACTGCTCAAGTTCCATCACGCGGTTGTTGTCTTCATGGGCGCCGGCGATATTCAAAAGTACGAAAAGGCTTATGAGTCGTTACTCAATGAAGAATCATTCCCTAAATGACTAAAAAGCCGCTGAACCATTTCAATCGATTGTTTTACTGATGTGTCCCAATATAGGCACTGTGTCTTACGCCAAGACCAGTTGCTTATATTGGGTTTTTATTTGGATTAAAAATCATATTAAAATTATAAAAATTGTAGAAACATCTATTCTGCGGATAAAAGACACTAAAAAAACAAGCTGACACGATAACATTGTCATGTTAACATGATGAAACATTGATGAACGATAACTTAGAATAATCCAATGGTAAGATCGCGAGGCGAATGGCATGGATTTGTATGATTTTATTGAAAGCAACGAAGCTAGAGATGTGAAGCTGTTGCAGTTACTTTTGACAGCCGGAACGCATGGCTGTTCTTACTCCCGATTACTCGAAAGTCTACAAGTGACTCCAAGTACACTTGCTGCCACTGTGGCGTCTTTGCAACAACGGCTGCAGGCATTTGACGAAGCAGCTCAAATTAGACAATGCAACGAGGGAAAAGGGCGCAGGCTCTTTTTGGAAACGCAAAAGCCGGTGTTGTTTGATGACTTGTACCGGAAACTTTTGCGACAGTCGAAGGAATATCAGATCTTGGCAACACTACTGGAAAAAGGAAAATGTCGGGTTGACGAGTTTGTCGCGCAGTTGTACATGAGCAAAGCCGCCGTGTTTCGCAAAATCAAACAATTAAATCTCGGATTGAAGTCGCATGCGATCAAAATTAAAAATGGCACGTTGACTGGCTCAGAGGTTGAGATTCGGTATTTATATTACCAGTTGGTTTTAAATAGTTATGATAGCGAAGAACTTGCAGCTTTGGCGGCAACTTTTTCGGCCCGGCGTTACATTAAGAGATTCGAAGCCCGATCAAAGGTCAAATTTTCTCCTCATGGTGAAATCAAGCTTTGTGTTTGGCTGGATATTGCACTTAAACGTCATTTTACCGGCGATAAAAAATTTACCGGTATCCCGGAAGAAACGCTTCATCAGCTGGAAGTAAATCCGCTTTATCACATGATTAGAAATTGGCTATTTGAAATTGCCAAGCAATATGCGCTGGCTTTGGATGAATTTGAAGTCTATAACATCTATATTTTTGTTTGTTCGATGGACATCATTGATTTCTCAGCAACTGATCCTCGTCACGTTGAAAAATATTTGGCACTAGCTTTACCGACTGTGCAGCAGCGGAATCAATATTTTATGGCGGCGTTGCGGCAAATCTGTGCGGGCTTTGAGACGCAGTGTTCAGATGCTTCCAGGATCCGCATGCAGTACACATTAAATCAATTACATCATCGAATTCAGTTTTTCCAAGGAGACTTTAGGTTATTGGCTCAGCCATCTGACCGGGTGTCAATCAATGATCAGCAGTTGCAACATTTAGAAACATTGGCCAGTGAGTTGACTGCGATCGTGGCCAAGGATGACCCATGTTGCGCTGCGCCTGCTAAACGGCTTTTTTTAACGCAACATTATGTGCGACTTTTAATGGTGACCCATGTTCAAATCGCTAAACCGATTCGAATCGGCCTTCTGCTGAACGACGACTGGTTGGCGACATCTGCGGTAATGGCGCGCTTAAAACTGGCTTTGGCGGGCATGTGCTCGGTTGTCCTTGAAATTGCGGAGGCACCGGCGACATATGATTTGCTGATTACCAGTTTCAAAATGTCGTCAGCCGCAATTGCCGCTAAGTATCATTATCAAATCAATGAAATTGAAACAACTTACGATATTGATCAAATCAAGTCTTTGCTGGTCAGCATCATTCGCGAGCAAGCTGCCATCTCCAGTCAGTTTTGAAAAGGCAAGGCCGCAGCTCAGAACCGTTTTTAATTAATGATTTATGGCATTTAGGTTAATTGGATGATGAATATTCGGTATTTAGAAAATAAAATAGAATTGATGCAGGAAGCAGTTCTTACAACGAAAGTAACTGATTTTAATTAGAAAAAATTAATATACACGATAAATATAAAACAATATAAAAGCCAAAATCAGAATCTCCAAAAATCACAATACCCAAAAATGTGAAATTTATGAGACACGCAAAACCTATAAAATTAGTTTTTGTAACATTCAGTGTTACACAATTGGATATTATGAAAGGAGTGATAAAGGTGCCGTCAAAGCACATAAGATGGTGTTTCGTGCTATTAGCGCTGTTTACCGGTGTATGCATCAGTTGCGCATTTTTTGCTTTTGAGAAGCAAGGTAACGTGCAAACGCGGTTTAAAGACCGGATTGCGAACCCAGTTAAGGCCGCTGATCGTCGCATGGCTGGGAATACACAGTATGGCAAGCTGAAGCAACCAGCGATGGTGCCTTTAAGCAAAACGGCCGGCCCTGCCTTATCAGCAAGACTGCTACTGCCTGGAGCAAGGATTGAGGGACAGGATGCAGTGTTTACACTGGGTGAGTATTTTAGTACCCAGACAAGATCACGGTGGATGAAGGGTGCTTATGAAGCTGATGGCACCAGTGTCCCATATTCCAATTCGAATATTTGGCCAACAATTCCCGACAAGGTTCAGAGCGCGACACGGCAAATGGGGTTGAATGAACCCAATAAGCGAATTGACGTGTTGTATAACAATCAACAGATTGATTTGCTGTTTCATTCGCGCACAGGCAAAGTGACGGGCGTTGGCTCGGCAACTGCTAAATATGGTAATGCCATTATTGTTAATGGCCGAGAAACCTCAGCAAATCGCAATGCCATGGGCGTTTTGTCCTTGGTTGACAGTGATCCGGATGGGGTTTTAAAAGTGATTGCCACATCTGGCGGTAGTAGTGACAATGGAAAAATCAATTCAAACTTTGGAGACCAATTTTATGGTCGGTTTGAATATATTTCGATGCGGGATCACAAATTTTTGAATTTGGGCTTTTTTCAAGATAATACTGCTGGTGCCACCGGGAATACCAAGAAGCAGGATTTTCTGAATCAGTGGGGTTTGAATCGCGTGCAACCCGTTCAGCTGGGTGACATCATTAAAGTGGAAAATGTTGAAGGCAAAATCAGCTATGCCAAAGACTCACAGGTGCATACGTTGTCGGAAGCTGAATATCCCAATATTAAGAAAGCGGTTTTCTTTCAAATCACGAAACAAGGGTTTAAACCGATGAAAGTGAACCAGCTTGAAACAAGAGTTGTCGATGTGCCACAAAATGCCACTGATGCGGAATTAGATGCAACGTTCCCTAAAGCACTCGGCATTAAATACAATATCGTTGCTAAGCGGTTTAGAACGCGACCGGATGTTAGCAAGCCCGGTAAAACCAAAGCATTTGTCCGGACTTTTGAAGTGTTAGAAGAAGATCGCGTTGCGGATTTTGACTATGAAGTCGAATTAAATGTGATTCCGGCTGGCGACATTAAAGCTAGGGACGGTCATTTTGTCCTAGGTGAACAGTGGCGGGCGAAAAATTTAAAACGCATGTTTGTCAGTGCCAACCAACTTGATGGCACCCCGGTTGCATGGGTGGATGATCAAATCGAACTTTTGCTACCGCAGGCAATCAACGACAAGCTGAATGCTAAGACTAGGCGGATTGATGTCCTGTTCCAAAAGCTTCCTGCACCGTTCCTCTTCAATTCGAATACGGGTCACATTCAGTCCACGCAGACGGCAACGGCAACCTATGGTAACGCCATTGTTATGCGCGGCCAGGGTGACGAAGCTGGTCAATCGCGTGATGCCGGTGGTGCCTATGTGTTGTTGAATGATGACGGCTTAAAAGTCATCGCCACTTCTGGTGCGGCTAATGATAATAACGCACTCAATGACCAGTTTAAGGGAAAGCCATACGCTGCGATTGCTCATGTTGATATGAAACAGTCAACCACCAAGAATCTGTCAAAAGAATCACTCAATTGGTTTAATGGTGATGCTAAAAAGCAAGACTTTCTGAATGCGTGGGGCAACAATCGTGAATTGCCGGTCGAACCGGGTGATGTCATCTTAGTGGCCAATGAAGCAGGTAAAATCGGTTATACCCAGGATTCTAAAGAACAGCAACTGACGGCGATTAATCGTCCCAAGGAGCTTTATTTTGAAATTACCGATAACGGTTATCGACCACTACAGGTGAATCAGTTAAAACCACAAAGTGTCAATATTCCTGTTCATGCCACTCAAGATGAAATGGATCTACGGTTGCGTGAATTCTTTAAATTACCGGCCAAAGCCAAGCTGGCAATCAAACGTTATGAAAGTAACCCTGACGTCGGTAAAGTCGGCAAGACATCGGCAAAGGTAGTCGTTTCCGAAAAATTAATGAGTGGTAAGGAAGTTGAAGCCACCTATGACGTGCCGGTTCAAGTTGTGAAGCGAGCCACTTTTGCGACTCAGCCAATCACCTTCAATTTAGGTGAAACTGTCACGATGGCGAAATTAGGTGCGATGCTTGTGTCAGCTAAAGAGTACGATGACCGCGACGTCAAGTGGGGTGATCAGAAGCTCTCGATCAATCGGCCGCAAGCCATCGACAAGTTGTTAAATCCTAAGAACCAGCGCTTGACCAAAATCGGTAATCCCATTGATGTGACGATGCGTTTTGATGCCAGCACTGGGAGCGTCTTGTCCACCAACACCATGAAGGTTGGTTATGGGAATGCGATTGCGATCAAAGGTTATGAAATGACACCGCGCTATGCTGGCGGCGTCTTGGCGCTTGTTAAAGAGCAGAATCAGTTGCAAATCGTGGCAACGGATGGTCTCGATGATGATAATCGCGAGGTTCACAGTATCTTTCCAAAGCAGAAGTATCTCAGCACGTCTCTTTATACCACCACGGGTACCATGTTAACCGTACATGATCGCAAACAGCTTGCTGCCGAAATGACAGCAAATGGCGATACTCGGAAGCAACAGCTGCTGGATCAGTGGGGAAAAGATCGGATTGCCGCGACCAAACCTGGCGATGTACTTGCTGTGGAACATCTTGAAAACAAAGTGAGTTGGATGCAAAACGGTGTTGCCCAAAGTATGCCCAAACGTCAAAACAAAAAGGAGTGGCTGTTCGAAGTCACCGATCAAGGCTATCGATTGTTAGATTTGAATCAAATGGTTTTCCCAGCATTAACATTTGAAAACCATACGGATCCGTCGAAGGTCGAACAGGTCATTAAAAATGAAGTTGCCAAGCAACAGGCGTCATTGAAGATTGAATCAATTGACATGCCTGACTTAAAGACTGTTGGGAAAAAGCAAATTCAACTCAAGGTCAGCCAAGCCAGCGTTGCCAGTGTTAATCAGCGGATTGCCTATGTGTACGAGATTCCTATTGAAGTAACTGAAGGCAGTCTCAGCTTTGTTCAAATGCCTAAAGTGATTGATTTTGGTAGTGTCCGGATTGACGGGCAGAAGATTGAAGTCCCTAGAGTAGGCGATCAATCAACCATGACGATTAAAGTCAGAGATGGTCGGAGTCGAAAGACAAGTTGGACGCTTGATGTTCAACAACAGTCGCCATTGACCGACAGCAAGCAGCGAACGGTTAAGCAATCGCTATTGTTTTTCCGTGAAGATGCACATGAATATCCGCTGAAAGTGGGTACGAATCAACGGATTAAGAAAGTTTCCAAAGCACAAATCGATCATAGCTTTACCTATGATGCGCAAGCAGGGTTGTTGCTACGCATTCCGGAGAATATGTTTGATTTTTCGGCTGACACTTATGATTTTAAATTGCAATGGACGTTAGGCGACACACCAGTCTGAGATGTGAAGAATTTATTCAGGAGGAAGATGACAAATGAAGACACACACAAAATTAAAGTTCATGGCGTTTGCGGCGTTGACGGTGGGGATGGCAGCGAACTCAGCGGTTGTCCATGCCGACGACGCCCGCACGGTGACAACTGACGGCAGCGTCAAGATTATGCAATCAGATGCGCCGACTCGGGTTTTAAATCCACTTAACCCCAAAGACAAGACGCCGGGTACGGTAGCTAATGGCGACAATACCAAAAATGCAGGTGGTGAAGGCTTAACGTTAGACTATGTGTCGCAACTTGACTTTGGCCAATTAAAGTTGGATCCGACTGTTGCGACAACAGTTTATGCTAAGCCTGATCAGTGGACAGGCCAGGATGGCAAAACGATTCCGGTGCCTAATCGCTTCCAGGTGACGGATAAGCGGCTGGGGGCAGACGCTTGGAAGGTCAGCTTGTCGGCATCCGATCTGAAGTCAGACGAAAAGGATAGCCAAGGAAAGACAGTTAAGCTGGAGAATGCTTTCATCACATTGCTGGAAAGCAGTGTTGTGGATGGACAGGCTCGCGATGCCAGCAACCATTTTGGCTTAAGTAAAGCCATTAAAGTTTATATGGGTGACGGCCAAGCGACTGACGTTTTGGCCGTCAACGACAAAGATGTCGCTAAGGGAACCTTTATTAACCTTTTTAATCCGGCTAAGGCAGGGGAAGGTGTGTCATTGACCGTTCCGGCTGAAAGCTACACAACGAAGGGCTTGAAGTCAGCTGAATTCACCACCAAGTTGACATGGACGCTAACCAGTGCGCCGATTTAATCAAGATGATGAAGAAGGGTATCAGCGGGGCTTTCGTCATCTTGGCCTACTTGGTGAGCATGCCACCCGGGCAGGTTACCGCATCAGCTACCTTTGAAACCGAAGCGCGCGTTCAAATCGTTATCGAACCGACCGGTCAACGCGGCGGGTCGTTGCCACTGCCTGACTTTAAGTCGATTCAGATTAAGAGTTCAAAAGTGCCTGATCGTGGATTGTCTTCGTTGAGCGTTGAGAGCGGGGATGCTCGATACCTGCCAAAACTAAACGAATGGATCAAAAATAGTCTGGTGCTTTGCGGCATTGGCATTCTCTTGATCGCGAGTGTTTTGTATGGTCGGAAAAAGGTTATGGATCGATTAACTTTAAAGAAAGGATAAGACCCAGTGCAAATATCAGTGCCTGGCAAACTGAGTGTTGGTGTGGCTTGATAGCTGACCTTTTGGGCTGGTTTCAAGAAGAAAAATGATTAAGAAAAATTGGCTTTTGTTGAGCTTGGCTATAGGGTTGATTGCTTTTGGGATTGGTTTGCGGCCGCAACAGGTGTTGGCTGCTGATGATGCCGGCTTTACCGTCAAAACGGTTTTACCGGCAAACCAGCGGGATACAAGTCAGACATATTTTGATTTGCGGGTCTCGCCGAATCAGGAGCAGGATCTAGAGGTCGTGATTCAGAACCGCAACACAGCACCTTTGACAGTTTTACTGGCTGCCCACTCAGCGTTTACCAATGATAACGGGGTCGTTGAATACGGTAAGTCTCCTAAACCGGCTGATCCGACTTTACCGGTCAACCTGCAGGAAATTGTGACGTTGCCGGCTGAGGTGACGATTCCTGCTCTTAGCCAACAAACCGTTAAGATCCATTTGAAAATGCCGGCCAAGCCCTTCTCAGGAACGGTGCTTGGTGGGTTGCAATTCAAGGCCAAGCCTGATGATAAAGACACGGAAAAAGGTGCTGTAACCAATCGCTATGTTTATGCGGTCGGCTTAATGTTGTCGGAATCCGATCAGCCGGTCGTACCGGATTTGAAATTGCGACAAGTGGCAGCGGATAACGATCACGGTCAGCCGGCAATTCTTGCTAATATCCAGAACTTTGAAGCAGCCATCCTGCGCAATTTGCACGTGAGCGGTTATCTTTATCGCCAATCAGGCGGTAAGGCGCTTTATCGATCCGAAAAAACTCGTATCAACATGGCACCGAATTCCAATTTTAATTTCAAGCTTAATCTTGGTAAAGGCCCGTTGGAACCGGGAAAATATCGACTTAAGCTGGTTGCCAAAGGAGGCGGGCGCACGTGGAACCTGACGCGGACATTTACCGTTTCCAAGAAAGATGCCGACAAGTTACGTGAGTTATCTAAACCAGAGACGCCAGCAGCATCGATACCGTGGTACTTGATTCTCATTGGTGGGATCGTGTTAGGTATCAGCCTTTATGCCGGTTTCAAGAAAATCCAATCAATTCGCCGCTGCAAACGGTAATCTGATTCACCGACTCTGCTCAATGACGAAGTTGTCTGAGTGAGTTTGAAAATCATTGCCGTAAGTTAAGAAAGTAGGCCTTCTCATACTCGTTCTAGAGTGAATGAGGAGGCTTTTTGCTGTTTATCTGCGTCATTAAAAGTTACAATAAAATCACTGCACCTCAAGATATTGAGAGCATTATCAGTCATCAAACCCGGCAGCACAAGATCGGTCGTTGGTCGGACTGACAAATGCTACAATAGCAGTTATAATAGATACAGATAGTTGAAAGGAATGAACGCAATATGCAAGAACGCCGTGTTGTGAACGAGGCCGGCTTGACACAGTTCTTCTCCCGCATCTACACCTTGATGGGGAGCGGGCTGGTTGTGACGGCGCTCGTGAGTTATTTACTTGGAGTCACTTTTAAAGCAGATTATACGAACTTTGTAGGTGCACATCCGATTGTTTTCTGGGTTATGCTTGCTTTACCGCTGATTTTATCCTTCTTTGTCACAGGACGACGCGCCCAAGCCAGTGCGGGTTATGCAACGTTGATGTTTTATCTGATGTCGGCAAGCTTTGGCTTTACCTTTGCAATGGTTGCGATGGTTGCGCGGACTTCGAACTTGGCAGTTGCTTTGGCAACAACGGCGGTGGTCTTCCTCGTCATGTCGATGGTTGGCCATTTTGGCAAGCGTGATTTGAGCAAAGCCGGTAACATTGCCTTTGTTGCGTTGTTCGGCGTGATCATCATGTCTTTAGTCAACGTGTTTATGGGTTCGACAGGTCTACAGATGCTGATCTCCTATGCCATCTTGATTATCTTCATCGTCTTGACCGCTTGGGATACGCAGCGTTTAAAGAACCTGTACCTGACAACCGGCAGTGACGGTCAGGCGGCAATTTCAGAAAATTCCCTGGCTGTTGTCGGAGCATTGATGCTCTATCTGGATTTTCTGAACCTATTCACCGCCATTCTGCAGATTCTGGGCGTTGGCAACAATAATAATTAAATGTATTCAAAAGCTGGCTGAATGCCGGCTTTTTTTCTACCCAAAACTAACGCTAGTGGCGAACCGCCAAATATGAACCACCCGCCAAAAAGGCCTAGAATTTGGTACAATGATTGTGACAATTAACTCATGACATCTTCAGAGGTGGTCTGAGAAGAAAAGGAAGCTCATATATGACGAGTCAAACTAAATTATTGCTGATTGACGGCAACTCGATTGCGTTTCGCGCTTTTTTTGCCTTATACAATCAGCTCGATCGGTTCACCAATCAGGATGGGCTGCATACGAATGCGATTTACGCGTTCAATAACATGCTGGAAATTGTTTTGAAGTCTGTTCAACCTGACGCGGCGCTGGTGGCATTTGACGCCGGTAAGACCACGTTCCGCACCGCGAAGTATGCGGATTATAAGAGTGGCCGAGCCAAAACGCCAAGCGAGTTATTGGAACAGCTGCCGTATATCAAAGAATTGCTTGACGATATGGGCATTCAGCATTATGAATTAAAAGATTACGAAGCCGACGACATCATCGGAACCATGGCGAAGCGGGCAGATGACGCTGGCTGGCAAACAACGATCGTGACCGGTGATCGAGACTTGACCCAATTGACCACCGACCAGACGACAGTGCAGGTGACTGTCAAAGGCGTCAATGAACTTGAAGCGTATACGCCGGAGCATGTTAAAGAAAAGCTGGGGATTACGCCGACACAAATCATCGACCTGAAAGGCTTAATGGGTGACACCTCTGACAATTATCCTGGGGTTACCAAAGTCGGCGAAAAAACCGCGTTGAAATTGCTGAAGCAGTATGGCAGCATTGATAACCTTTATGCGAATATTGACGGGATGAAAACATCCAAGTTGAAAGAGAACCTGATCAATGATAAGGATAAAGCCTATCTCAGTAAGCAACTCGCCACGATTGATCGCGATGCTCCCGTCACAGTCGACTTGGCTGATGTCACTTATTCTGGACCTGACTTAGCCAAACTGCGGGAATTTTATACCAAGATGAACATGAACTCGTTACTGAAAAAGATCGGCGGGGATGTGGCTAAACCTACGCAGCCGGTTCATTTTTCGGTGCTGGATGATAAGTCCATTTTGGCCCTGACGAAAATCACGGAACCAATCACTTTTGAAATCGAAATGTTGGACGACAATTATCATATTGCCGACCAGATTGGTTTTTTTATTGGCACGAAAGACGAAACGTATGTCAGCACGGACGTTTCCTTGCTGACGATTCCCGAAGTGACCAAATGGCTAGGTGATTCGAAGCGGGATTTGACGGTGTTCGATGGCAAGCGCAACATTGTGGCTGCCCATCGCTTAGGATTAGAGTTACCGGACATCGCGTTTGATGTTTTACTGGCTTCATACTTGATCAATCCGGACGAAAATAGCAATGATTTAGGCAAAATCGCCGAAGACCATGATTATCACGACCTGCCGCGGGATGAAGATGTTTATGGCAAAGGAGCCAAGCGCCAAGTACCAGAAGATAAAAAGCTATTTGCCCAATTTGCCCGCAAGTCAATGGCACTTTTTGCGTTACGTCCCGACTTAACCGAAGATCTGGCTAAACAGGAACAGACCGATCTTTTCACGGACATGGAAATGCCATTGGCGCGCGTGTTGGCAGAGATGGAAATTCAGGGAATCACGCTTGATGCCCAGACCTTAAAAGATATGGGTACAGAGTTTTCACAAAGCATCAAGGTGCTGGAAGAAAAGATTTATGGTGAGGCTGGCGTTAAGTTCAATCTGAATTCGCCAAAGCAACTGGGCGAGATCTTATTTGAAAAGCTGAATCTGCCGGTCATCAAGAAGACCAAGACAGGTTATTCTACCAGTGTCGATGTCTTAAACGAGCTAAAGTCTGCCAGTCCAATTGTTCAGGATATTCTGGATTATCGCGGGTGGGCTAAGTTGAATTCGACGTATGTTGTGGGGTTACTGAAGGCGCAAATGCCGGATCACAAGATTCATACCCGTTACTTGCAGACGTTAACCCAGACCGGCCGCTTAAGTTCCGTTGATCCGAATATGCAAAACATTCCAGCGCGAGACGAAGGCAAAATCATTCGGAAGGCGTTTGTGCCGTCCCATCCTGATTGGCAGATTTTTAGTTCGGACTATTCGCAAATCGAATTACGCGTGTTGTCACATATTTCCGGTGACGAAAATATGCAACAAGCCTTTAAAAATGGCGTCGATATTCATGCCAACACAGCGATGAAGATTTTTGGCTTGGATTCACCGGATCAAGTCACGCCGGATATGCGACGGCAAGCCAAGGCAACTAATTTTGGAATTGTTTATGGTATTAGCGACTATGGCCTGGCACAGAATATCGGAATTTCGCGTAAGCAAGCCAAAGCTTTCATTGATGGCTATTTCGAGCAGTATCCTAAGGTTCATGATTACATGGCCAATATGGTTAAAAAGGCGCGCGAAGACGGTTACGTCGAGACACTGTTCCATCGCCGCCGCTATTTGCCGCAAATTCATTCACGTAACTTTAATTTACGTAAATTTGCTGAGCGCACCGCGATGAACACGCCGATCCAAGGCAGTGCAGCGGACATTATCAAAGTTGCAATGATTCGCATGCAAAAAGCGTTAACCGATGCCCATCTGCAAGCCAAAATGCTGTTGCAAGTGCACGATGAACTCATTTTTGAAGCTCCCACCTCAGAAATGGAACAGCTTGGCAAACTTGTGCCTAAGATCATGGACTCTGCCGTGCAACTGGACGTGCCGTTGAAGGTCGATAGCCACTACGGCCCGACTTGGTTTGATGCAAAATAAGGAGAACGGGAATGCCAGAGTTACCTGAAGTCGAAACGGTTCGCCGTTCATTATTGCCACTTATCAAAAACAAACGGATCACCGCGATTAGTACGAATTGGGCGAAAATTCTGATTAATGGCTTGCCAACTTTTCAAAAAGAAGTCGTCGGCGCTGCTGTCACCACGATCGATCGCCGGGGAAAATACCTGTTGATTCGGCTGAACAACGGTGAAACCATTGTCAGCCATTTACGCATGGAAGGTCGCTATTACGTCGTTAGCGATGACCATACGCCATTTGACAAGCACGATCATGTGACTTTTACGTTCCAGGATGGAAGCCAACTGCGCTACCGGGATTTACGCAAGTTTGGCCGCATGCGCTTGATTCATACTGGTCAGGAACAATCGGTGCCGGCGTTGGCAAAATTAGGTCCGGAGCCGACCCCTGCGACGTTTGACGAGGCGGCGTTTGCCCAAAAACTAAAACGCCATCATAAAGCGATCAAATCGGTTTTACTGGATCAGACCGTTGTTGCCGGTATCGGCAATATTTATGCCGACGAAGTTTTATGGTTGAGTCGTTTGAATCCATTGCAGCCAGCTGATACGCTGACAAAAAAAGAAATTCATACCTTACATGACAATATTATCAAGGAGTTAGATGCTGCCATTGCTGCTGGTGGCACCAGTGCTCATACCTACGTGGATGCAAAAGGTAACCGCGGCTCTTTTCAAGATGCCTTGCATGTTTACGATCGGGAAGGGACGCCTTGTGATCGCTGCGGCACACTCATTGTTAAAATCAAAGTCGGCCAACGCGGTACCCACTATTGTCCCCACTGCCAACCTCTGCATCAAAGGAGGCGTCCGGCATGACCTATTTATTGGGTTTGACAGGCGGTATTGCCTCAGGAAAGTCAACGGTGAGTCGAGTCTTTAAAGCAGCTGGCTATCCAGTCGTAGATGCCGATGTGATTGCGCGCCGGATTGTCGAACCCGGTCGGCCTGCACTCGCCCGCATTGTCCAGGCATTTGGGCCACAAGTGCTGCGCGCGGACGGTAAACTCAACCGTGCCAAGCTTGGTGAGATTGTCTTTTCCCAACCGCGACGTTTGGAGGCGCTGAATCAAATTAATCGACCGTACCTGCGCGCGGCGATTAATCAAGCGTTAGAGCAGGCAAAAGCCGGCGGTGCTGCGATTGTAGTTGGCGACATTCCACTTCTTTATGAAGCTGATTATGCCGATGCATTCGATGGTGTTGCTGTGGTCACCGTTGCTCCTGATGTTCAACTGGCCCGGCTGATGGCCCGCGATGGTTTGACAGAAGCCGAAGCCAAAGAACGCATTGCATCACAGATACCCTTGGCGGAAAAAGCGGCCATGGCTGATTTTGTCATTGACAATAACGGAAAATCAGAAGCAACGATTGCCCAAGCGAAAGCCTTAATCCGCCAGTTACAGCACCTATCATAAGCGGCGTGTGCGTGCTATAATTAATTATCAAACTTTGATTAAGAAGGTGGAGTCGTGCAATGTCCCCATTGCCATCATAATAGTTCGCGGGTCGTTGATTCGCGTCCCACAGACGGCGGTCGGGCGATCCGACGCCGGCGCGAATGCGAGAATTGCGGGTTTCGCTTCACGACTTTTGAACGAGTCGAGCAAACCCCGTTATTGGTAATTAAGAAAAATGGTACCAGAGAAGAGTTCAATCGTGAGAAGATTCTGAAAGGGCTGATCCGGGCCGCAGAAAAACGACCGGTCACCATGGAGCAGATGCAAGGGATCGTTGATTCGGTTGAAAACCAATTGCGTGCGATTGGTGAAAATGAAGTTTCCAGTCAAGCCATTGGCGAGTATGTCATGTCCAAGCTAGCAGATGTTGACGACGTGGCTTATATTCGCTTCGCCAGTGTTTATCGGCAATTCAAAGATATGTCCGTCTTCATGCAAGAGCTTCAGGATATGATGAAGAAGGAAAAGACCAAGAAATAGTGAACGTGAAACAAACGGACCTGGGGCAGTTGTCTCAGGTCCGTTGTCTGAAAAGAGGTGAATTCGATATGCAGCGTCCGGATACGTTTATGCCCCAAGCAGGCTTTGTGTTGACCAAGGCAGGTTATTTTAGCGACTTTGATGAAAAGATCGCTATCTCGCTTTATCAACCGCTCGTGGGGCCGATTGCCATGGCGCTTTATCTAAGTCTATGGCAGGAGGTCAAAGACCGCGCTTTGGTGACGGATCGGCGCCCGCAACTCTGGCTGTTGGATTTGTTGGATATCGACATCGATCAACTCTTTGTGGCTCGCGTCAAACTGGAAGCAGTCGGCTTATTGCGAACTTATACGCAAGTCGATTCCCTAGGACGCTATTACGCTTATGAACTTTACCCGCCAGTGCAACCAGATGCCTTTTTTAAAGATGATTTGATGGGCCTGTTGCTTTATGACAAGGTTGGTGAAAAACGGTATGACGAACTGGTTGCACAGTTCAGTCTGAAACCGGTTCGCCGCCCGGAATGGCAGGAGATCACGGCAAACTTTTTGGACGTGTTTCGCTTTGACCACAACTTAAGCGGGGAACCAAGTGCGGTGGTTGCCGCCAAAAAGGCAATGGCTCAAAATCAGCCTCAACTACCGCGGCTTGGTAATGGCGAAGGCTATGACTGGGAACTTTTGCAATCGTTGTTAGCCAACAGCAATATTCAGTCAGGTCAATTAGCCAAACACCAAGAGGCACTGTATCAAATCGCCGGGTTTTACGGGATTCAACCACCTGACTTTGCGCGGCTGATCAGTCGGGCGACGGATGTGATGACGGGCAAAATCGACTTGAACGCGTTGCGGCGGCTGGCCGAGCAAAGTTATACCCGCCAGCAGCCTAAAACTAAGCCGCAACCAGTGGCAACCAAACCACCAAAAGTGGCCAGTGCTGACGAAGCGCTGCTGAAACGGGCGAAAAGCATGCCGCCACGCCAGTTTTTAACCGCAACCAAGCAGGCTAAAAATGACCGGATGTATCCGGCTAATAATGAATTGCGCGCGGTACAGAGCCTTAGTGAACGCAACGTTTTTGATGCCCCCACCATTAATATTTTGATCGATTATATTCTCCGAACGAATGATAGTATCAATCAAGCGTTGATGGATGCCATTGCCAACAGCTGGTTGAAGGCCAACGTGACGAGCCCGGAAGCAGCGTTACAGCAGATTCATACGTTTGAAGAGCAAAAAGCAACTGGAAAAAAGCGTTTTCAAAGCCAATCCAAAGGTGTGCGGCAGGAAAAGCTGCCAGATTGGGCTAAGGAAGGCTATCAACCCAAGAAGAAAAAGGTCAGCGAAGCAGATCGCCAGACGTTGGCTGCTCAACTGGAAAAGTTACGGCAACTCGGTGATAAGGGAGGGACGAACTAATGGAAGATATGCGCAAACGCTTGGCAATGTTAATGGACTCTCGACAGTGGCGGGAGCGGTATTTCAAAATGGTCAAGGCAGCCTTGCAGGATCCTGATGTCCAGACCTTCCTTAAGCAACACGAGGCAGAATTAGCTGATGATGCGATTGATCGCGGCACGGCGAAGATATATGAATTCGTCAGTGAGCGGAACAAGATTGCCCGTGGTGAATTACCATTGGCACCCGGCTATCAACCCACGTTAGTCGTTGCTAACGGGCTGATTGATGTTGCGTATGAGCCGACAGATGCAAAGCTTGCGGCTGACGAAGAGGCCAAGCAGGCGTCGCTAGTGACCTCGGTTAATATGCCCAAAGATATTCACGATGCAAGTCTGACAAGTTACGATCCGACTGATGAGCGAGTAGATGCGCTCTTGGCAGCAAACCGGTTTGTATTGGCAGTGGTCGCCGATCCCAAAACATTTCACCAAGGCCTGTATCTAAGCGGTCCATTTGGCGTCGGTAAAACCTATTTGCTCGGTGCCATTGCCAATGATCTTGCCAGCAAAGGCGGCATTGCCACGACGCTGATTCATGTCCCGACCTTTGTTGTTGAAATGAAGAGTGCCATTGGCAGCAACACGGTTTTGAAAAAAATCGATAGCGTCAAACGTGCGCAAGTGCTGATGCTTGATGATATTGGTGCTGAAAGTATCAGTCCCTGGGTGCGGGATGATGTGCTTGGCATCATTTTGCAATACCGCATGCAGGAAAAAATGCCGACGCTGTTCAGCTCCAACAAAAGCATGGCCGATTTAACCGAATCTTTGGCCGGAACTGACCGGGGTAATTCCGAGATGCTAAAAGCGCAACGCATCATGGAACGGATCCGTTTTCTGGCTAAAGAAGTAACGGTCGGCGGAGAAAATCGCCGCAATCCGCTGGCCAATTAAGTGCAATTCAAAAGAGAATAACGCAATTTTCAGAAAACCGCTTGCACCTGGCCGCGCAATGTGGTTCAATGTAGCTATCGAAGACGGAAGCAATAAAGGATCATCCGACAGAGAGCAAGGCCGCGGCTGAAAGTCTTGCAAGATCTGATCCGAACCACTTCTTGAGATTGCCGAAAGGCCCAGTTGCGCAGGTTACGCGTTAATGAAGTGGCCCGCAGCAAGACTGTCGGCAACCTGGGTGGAACCGCGATCACAAATCGTCCCTGATGTCTCTTAGGAGATGTTAGGGGCGATTTTTTTGTGAGCGTGAGCAGGAGCGCTTAGAAATCGGAGTGTAAGTGGCCTCAAGCCTAAATGGCTGGACTTTGGCCATTTAGGCTTGAGGTCCTTACACGGAGATTTCTGCGACTGCGAACGCGTTATCGCAAGCGGAAGCCGCAGTGTCTGGAACTGAAGCGTTGTGCCCTTAGGCATTGCGACCAAGATCCTTACGCACAGGTCTCTGCATCGGTGAACGGATGGTTTCTTCGAAAAAACAACAAAGGAGAGTCTTTCTTATGGCATTAGATATTACGTTTCCAGATGGCAATGTTAAACAATTTCCAGATGGTACAACGGTGAAAGCTATTACAGAAGGCATTAGTAACAGTTTGGCCAAAAAGGCGGTTGCCGGCAAGTTGGATGGCGAGTTGATCGCTTATGACGAACCGATTGCTCATTCTGGCAAACTGCAGATTATGACCAAGGATGATGCCGAGGGGCTGACGGTTCTCCGGCAAACGGCAGCGTTTGTTTTGGCTGCAGCACTCAAAGCTTTGTATCCTGATATTCATTTTGGTCAGGGTCAGGCGACCGAGGATGGCTTCTATTACGATACCGATCGGGCGGATGGCCAGGTAAGTGTCGATGATTTGCCAACGGTTCAAAAGAAAATGGAAGAAATCATTAAGGCCAACGCTGCTTTGGAACCGGTTGTTCTCAGTCGTGCCGATGCTTTTGCCCGCTTCAAAGACGATCCTTTCAAGAAGCAATTGGTCGAAGCTGCTGGTGATCCGATTAAGGGTTACAAGCTCGGTGACTTTGTTGACTTCGAAGAAAAAGTCCTGCTACCAAGTCTCAAAGATCTGAAGCATTTCAAACTGCTGTCAGTTGCCGGCGCTTACTGGCAAGGCAAGAGCAGCAATCCGATGCTCCAGCGGATTTACGGGACGGCTTATTGGAGTGAAAAAGGTCTCGAAGATGATGCTAAACGCCGTCAGGAAGCAGCTGAGCATGATCACCGGGTTATCGGCCGCGACTTGGATCTTTTCTTCGTCGATCCTAAAGTCGGTGCCGGTTTGCCTTACTGGATGCCAAATGGGGCAACAATCCGGCGGGTGATCGAACGGTATATTATCGACAAGGAAATCGCAGACGGCTACGAACACGTTTATACGCCGGTGCTTGCCAACCTCGACTTATACAAGACATCCGGTCACTGGGATCACTACCGCGAAGACATGTTCCCGCCAATGGACATGGGCGATGGTGAAATGCTTGAATTGCGGCCGATGAACTGCCCAAGCCACATTCAGATTTACAACCATCATATCCGTTCTTATCGTGAATTACCGCTGCGCATTGCTGAATTGGGCATGATGCACCGCTATGAAAAGTCCGGCGCACTGTCCGGCTTGCAGCGTGTTCGGGAAATGACGCTAAATGACGGCCACACTTTTGTTGCCTTGGATCAGGTTCAAGAAGAATTCAAAAAGATTCTGCGCCTGATCATGGACGTTTACGAAGACTTCAACATTACCGATTACAGCTTCCGGCTTTCATATCGTGATCCCAAGAATACCGAAAAGTATTTTGATGACGATGAAATGTGGACCCGCAGCCAGAGCATGCTTAAAGGTGCGATGGATGATCTGCATCTTGATTACTACGAAGCTGAAGGCGAAGCTGCCTTTTATGGGCCAAAGCTGGATATCCAGACCAAGACGGCCTTGGGTAATGACGAAACGATGTCGACCATCCAGTTGGACTTCATGTTGCCAGAACGCTTCAACCTGACCTATGTTGGCAAAGATGGTGAAGAACATCGACCAGTCATGATTCATCGTGGCATTGTCGGCACGATGGAGCGCTTCATCGCTTATCTGACCGAAATCTACAAGGGTGCCTTCCCGACCTGGTTAGCACCGACACAGGCTGTTTTGATCCCGGTTAACAATGATCTGCACTTAGACTATGTCAACCGCATCAAGCGCCAGATGTTGGCAGCCGGCTTGCGGGTCAAAGTCGATGATCGGAATGAAAAGATGGGCTACAAGATTCGTGAAGCCCAGACTAAGAAGATCCCGTATACGGTTGTTGTCGGTGATAAGGAACTCAACGATGCTGCCGTTTCGGTTCGGCGTTACGGTGATGAGCATACCGAAGAAGAAGCCGGTAACATGTTCATTGACGCGATGGTCGCTGAAGTCAAGAACTACAGTCGCGATGGCAAAACCAAGCCCACCGAGGCAAAGAAGGTCTTAGGCGATAAATAGCTTGTCGAAGTGAACAAAGAGGGAACCCTTGGATGAGGCTCCCTTTTGTTTTGCACAAATAGCGTATTGGTTAGGCGGGTAAGATTGAATTGAAGGTGAAAACTATTCTAGCGAAATGAATGCTTTGAAATTTTCCGACCAAGAAGCGATCCGGACGATTTGATGATCAGAGACTTCAAGCCGAGTCACGGCTGCATAGGATAAGGTTTTGAAAAAATCACCACCCTTACCAGGCATTGCGGACTCAATGACACTGCTTATTGCTGTCCCATGGCTGCCTATTGCAACGAATGAAGTAGCTGGCAGACTGAACAGAAAAGAAAGATAACGTTTTTGAACCTGAAAAATGGACTCACCAGGGCTTTTAAAGAATGTCAGATCACGCCATTGGTGAGCAACATATTCAGAAAAGTCGGATACCCATGAAGGCATTTTTCGCTCGACAAGTCTGTCATCAGTTTGAATAGGCAAACCATGATCGCGCGCGATGGGGACAACTGTATCGACTGCACGTTTAAACGGACTCGAAAAAATTGTGCTGTAAGGTATCTGCCGTAGATTGTAAGCGATTTGCTGACTTTGACGATATCCCTTTTGTGTAAACGGTCGAGAAAAATCATCATGGACTGTCGTGTCAGATTCAGCATGTCTGATCATATCAATTATTGTCATAGATATCCCCTTAATCATTGGCAATCTTCAAGTTAACGCGGTCAATTTGAGATTTGCTTTCAACTTATCACAGAATCTGACTGGTTTCACTTATGTATGATACACTGGACACATTTACGACAGACAGCAAGGAAAGGGTGACTAGGTGGTTATTGCGTTATGGGCTTCATGGCTCGTTTTATTTTTCGTCACAAAAGTTTTGGCAGCCAGCTTGTATTTTGTTGTTCTACTGGTTTACTTGAAGTTGCCGTGGCGGACTCCCAGTCAGCGCGGCCGCTGGCTCATTGCCCATCGTGGTCGCGGCCTGCTGGTGTTGATGGGGATCGTGATGTTTTTAACGGCACTGGCCGCGTATGGCATTGCCAATTGGTGGTTCGGTAAAATTGAATTTCAGCCTCAAGGCGTTGCGGTTTTCGGCAGTGTCGGCATCGTTTTATTGTCATGGCTGATCGGCTTACCTAAAAAATTACGGAATTTTCGCAATAAAATGAACCTCAACCGGCAGCACAATAAAGGAGAAGATGACGATGACCAATGAGCCACAAGTTCAAAATCCCCAGTTAATTCATTTGATGCGGCTTTTAAGAACGGATCAAAATGATGACACGCAAGCGGCTTTTTATGCTGGCTTGAAAAGTGCCAAGTTTATGTTACCAGTCGGAACGGCACGTACAGGCGACCCGACCGTGGTGATGCTTACTGATGACAATGGGCATGATTATTTGCCAATTTTTACGGATCAGGCAAACTTTGCCAAAAGTCCGGATCACGATCATTTTGCGGTTGCGACGATTGCTGATTGTGCCAACTTTCTATATGAGGATCGCGACATTTTCGGCGTGGTCATCAATCCATATGATGAAAACATGGTATTGTCACGTGCCAATCTATTTTATGTGGCAAAGCCGGATCAAGCCAAACATGGCGAGGCTGTTCGAATTAGTGAACCACCTCGCGAAACCGCTGATCTTGTTGAGCAGTTGCGGGAATACCTGCCAAAAATGCCAACTGTGCACGCCGCTTATTTGGTTACGATGATGCGTGCGGATGACGCACAGAGTTTGCTACTGGTTGTCGATGCTGACAAAGACGCTGATTTACACGCATTGGTTGGTTTTGCGGAAGCTTACTTACCGGAAACTCAGCAATTTCATGTCAGTCCAACCGATAATGAACTAGGCAGATATGTCAGTGGTGAGTTTTCGCCTTTTTATCAGCGATGACATTATTTGTCTCTCAGCGTATTGATCCGTTCCGCAGTTTGTTGATCGGTGATTAAAGTGTTGATTAGATCCATCCGTAAGCAAGCGTTGATTGCTGGCGCTTTTGATAAACCACGCGCAACCGCAACGGTGTTGGGCGTGGTTTTTAATTGCTTGGGATCGATCGCAATCGTACGTGAAAATAGATCACCGCGCAGTATTTTACCGTTACGATCGAAAAAAGTACAACAGCAATCGCCAATGACTTCGCGATCAGACAGCTCGTCAAAATCCTGAGTTGACAGCAGGTCACGCCAACGACTTGTTCCTTGTCTCAACGCCCCGCCAATCCCAACGAAGGCTAAGTCCAGATGTGCCCAAGCATCCCGCACGGGTTGGAATTTTTGTGAATTCACAATCTGATCGTGTAATGCTTGTGTTTTTTGCACTGCAGCAGCATCAATAAACAGAGCTTTGCCATTGAACTGACGAGCCGCGTCATAAACGATCGCGTTGACGTGGTATTTAGTATTTTTAGGACTTGGTCCGCCAACTAATGGGACGAAAATGGCGTTGGTGTGGACGGGATGGTTGAGTTGGCCAATCATGCCAGCTAGCGTTGTTCCCCAAGCAAAGCCAACGCGATCGTGCGGTTTGATCACACGTTTAAGGTAGTGTGCTGCTGCTGTTGCGAGTTGTTGATTTTTAGCCTCAACCGAATCACTTGCTGAAGAGGGAATGATCACTACTTGGCGCAGTTTAAAAGCCTGCCTCAACTTTTCCTCAAGCTCAAAGATTTCGGTATTGGCGTGATTGACCCGGACTGTCACAATGCCTTTGGTGCGGGCGCGTTTTAGTAAGCGACTGACAGTTGAACGGTCAATATTGATAGTTTTCGCAATTTGCGATTGGGTTTGATCTTTCACGTAATATAGATAAGCAACTCGAGCAACAAAGTCATCTGGTTGTTCAGACATCACCATCACCTCCCACCAAACGTAGCATAACAAATGTCAAACGTAAACAAAGTGAGTTCATTTGAAACTATATATTTACGATATTAAGTGATAAACTTTAAATACATCGGAGGGATCAGCATGGGAGAAAAGCGCATTGACCGTATCCTTGATCGCGTTAATCAAGCCGGAGAGATTGAAGTTTCTCAGTTAGCGAAAGAACTTGCAGTTTCGCAGGTTACAATCAGAAAAGATCTAACGACTCTCGAGGATAAAGGTCTGTTACGAAGGCAGCACGGGGTCGCGATTCTAAACGATCCAGCCAATTTACGTTTTCGCTTGGCACAACATTATGAAACTAAGGAGAAAATCGCAGCTAAAGCAGCAGCGCAGGTCAAGGATCATAGTACGATCATGATTGAATCTGGATCGACTTGCGCCTTACTAGCCGAAACCCTCGGTAAAGAAGGCAAGCAAATAACCATCATTACGATTTCAAGTTTTATTGCGGATTATGTCAGCAATTATCCAAATTTAAGCGTGATCTTGTTGGGCGGGAACTATCAAGCTACTGCGCAGGTTTCTGTTGGTCCATTGACAAAGCAAATGTTAGCAAATTTTCAGGTGCAGCAGTTGTTTGTCGGCACAGACGGTTTCAGTGCTCAGCAAGGTTTTTATGGCAATGATATCCTTCGCACCGAAATCGTTCAGGCAATGGCGCGGCAATCCCGGTTTGTGACTATCCTGACTGATTCGAGTAAATTCAATTCTGTTAGTCTTGTGCATCAGTTAGATTTCGCAGACATCAATCAAGTGATCACAGATAAAGGGATTCCACAAGCGGCTCAACAAGCTTTAGAAGACGCAGATGTCAAGGTGACCATTGTATGACAGAGTCACCTGTTGTGGAATACCACAAGACTCAACAACATTCCAGTTTAACTTTACTCTATTCGTCACAAAATGCTGTGGCTACCGCAGATTTAACTGGATTGCTTACGCTAGAAAGACTGAACGCAACGGCTTCGATGTTCCTTTTAGATAAGGGCTATCGAAGCCGTTTTAAATGGACTTCACAATCTTGCACTTACATCGAGCAACAAAAAGCGAACACACCTAAGCATGTTCGCATAGTTTGACCGTAAATGATGTTGCGGTCATTTTTTGTTGAAGTGGTTAAATGCGGGAAGACTGAAAAGAAGCTGGCTTTTAAAAGCTTTGTTCGGTTCTTGCAATGATATCATCCTGCGTTTCCTTGGACAATCCAACGAAGAAGGCAGAGTATCCGGCAACGCGAACGATTAGATCGCGGTGTTGGTCAGGATGTATTTGGGCATCAATCAAAGTTGCACGATCAACAATATTGTATTGAACATGGTAGCCATGCAGCCTGTTGAAGAACGTGCGCAGTAATGCTACCAGTTTCATGCAAGACTCGGTCGTTCGCAGGATCTGCGGTGACATCTTTTGGTTCAGTAGTACGCCGCCAGTAATGGCTTTGGTATTAAGCTTGGAGACACTTTTGAAAACAGCAGTCGGTCCATTGGTATCCATGGCGTGTTCGGGTGAACAACCTTCGGAAAGCGGTGTCCGCGCATGACGGCCATCTGGGGTTGCCAAGGTACTGTGACCTTGACCAACGTTGGCTGAAATCGAGCTTGTTCCGGCGTAGCGAAGACCACCGATTGGGCCGCGACCATAGCGCGTATTTTTGTATTTTGCGATTTCATCAATATAAGGTTGATATGCATCAGCAATCAACTGATCGACATAATCATTATCGTTACCATATTTTGGCGCGTCATTGAGTAACATCTGGCGAATTTGTTCACCGTCAGCACCGGCAAAGTCGTTTTTGAGGGCTTCCCACAGCTGTTCGGGAGTAAGCTTTTTTTCTTCGAAGACTAATTTTTTAATTGCTGCCAGTGAGTCTGCTAAGTTAGCGATTCCGACTTGTAAACCGGAAATGAAATCGTAAACAGCTCCGCCTTCTTTGATCGTTTTGCCGCGACCAATGCAATCGTCTGTCAACGTCGAACACAAGATATCGGGATATCCCCGTTCCAAGACCATGTCGCAGGTATTCTCGATAATGACACTTTGTCTGGTGATCTCCCGCAGCGACTTGTCCCATGCAGCCATCAATTGATCGTAACTGGTCATTTCCGAAAAGCGGCCATAGTCAGGTAAAAGCTGTTTGCCGGATTCAGGATCAACCCCACCATTCATGACAATCAGAAGTGTCCGGGGAAAATTAACAAAACTCATTCCGGTGCAACGATAGCCCCATTTTCCGGGGATGGCAGTTTCCACGCAGCCAATGGCAGAATAGTTATACGCATCTTCTTTTTTAATGCCGCGGGCGATGAAGGAAGGGATAATGATTTCATCGTTGTTGAAAGCCGGCATCCCAAGGCCTTGCTTCACGACTTGCACGCAGGCCAGCATAAAATCGTCAGATAAATTCTTGTGATAACGGACGGTTAGGTTTGGCTGAGGGAGATGCGCTTGAGCGATTGCTTGAAGGATCAAATAGGACATTGGGTTAACAGCATCTTGTCCGTCTTTGGTCTGGCCACCGATTGTAATGTTTTGGTATAGCGGTGAGCCGGCTGAAAACTCTGTGTGCGCCCATGATCGAACCTTGTTGATCGTCAAAGTCTTCAAAGCGAGGTTTGTCAACAGTTCGACCGCCTGATCTGACGTTATTCGCCCGGCTTTGATGTCAGCTTCATAGAAAGGATCCAAGTATTGGTCGACGCGGCCGTATGAAACAGAGTGACCATTGGATTCGATTTGGAGGATCAGGTGGATTAACCAAACCGATTGAACAGCTTCCCGAAAAGTTGTTGCCGGTTCGTAAGGAACTTTTTGTAAAATCGTGGCGATCTTTTCGAGGTTGGCTTTTTCGTTTGGATCAGCCGTTTTGCTGGCCATTTTTGTTGCGAGGTCAACGTAACGCTGAGCAAAGCGCCGCACTGCGTTAATCACGATCAGGCTGGCCTGATAGAAATAAAGTTTCTTTTGTTGGTCATAGTCAGTCAGGTCAAGGTCAGCCATCGCCGTCTGAACCCGAGCCTCGTACCACTTCAAGCCTTTGTTGATTAATGTGCTGTAGCCTACTGCGATATGACCGTCACCGGAAGTGATGTTGCCGTCAGCGCCGATAATCCCTAAGTCGTAGAAAAGACGGCTTTTAGGAGGGAAGGCGGCTAATCCGCGATCCTCCAACGTATTGTTTTGCCAGTATGGCGCAATTTCGCGGAGTTTCTTTTTACTGTCTTCAGTGATGTAGAAAACGTCACCTGGACGTTTTTCGAAGGTATCTAGTTCGTCAATAACCCAATTCATCGAATATTCAGGGAAGACTGGAGCCCAACGATTTTTTTGTGCTTGATTGCCGACGATTAAAGTTTCAGGCTCAATAAAAATCGTCATCTTGTCGAGAATATGTGCGAGTAACTTGGCTCGTAAAACATCCACTTGTTCATTTTGGTGCGCTTTGTAAGCCTCTGTCGCCAATACGGCACGTTCTGGATCGACATATGGTTTTGCATTGATAATCTTGTTACGTAAATTGTTCATACGTGGTGTTAACTTGCCGAATTCACCTTGTGTGATGGGCGTGAATTTCGTAGTTTTATTTTGTACGACAGCATCCATAATGGTTCGACCTCCTTGAAATAAGCATTTCATGGCAATAATCGGTTGCGTCTAACTAATTACAAACAAAATGTAACATTGCTTCATTCGTAAATCAATCAGTAAGCATCGTGTTGCTCGCGATTGCACAAATGTGCTTGGCCGAAATTTTTGAACTTGTTGGCCTTTCCTGGGGTTAAGCCAAAAAGACCGATCCTTAGCTAAATAACAATGAAACACTTCTATAAAAACTAAACAAACATGTTTTACCACAATTCATAATTGTTGCGTTCGTAAGTGAAGATGCTAACGTATGAATTGAGGAGGTGCTGGTTATGTCCAATGAACTAGGACTAGTATTCAATATTCAGAAGTTTAGCCTCAATGATGGTCCGGGCATTAGGACGGTCGTGTTCTTTAAAGGTTGTCCATTGCGTTGTAAGTGGTGTTCAAACCCTGAATCACAATTGGGAAAACCGGAACCTATGTACGATGAATCGAAGCAACGCAATGTGACAGTCGGGCGGTGGTATACCGTTGATGATGTGATGAAAATCATTGTTCAGGATATGGATTTCTATGAAGAATCCGGTGGGGGCGTCACGCTTTCCGGTGGTGAGATTCTTTTTCAGCCTACTTTTGTCACGGCATTAGCAAAGGCGTGCCACAATGCCGGCATTAATGTTGCGTGCGAAACAACTGGCTATGCTAATCCAAAAGTGTTCACGGATCTGGCTCAGTACATTGACTTGATGTATTACGACTGTAAGCAATGGGATTCTGACAAGCATCGAGCAGGTACAAATGCGCGCAATGAACTTATTTTGAAAAATTTGCAAACGGCGATGCATATGCAAAAACTTACGGTACGTGTCCGCATACCAGTCATTCCCGGCTTTAATTATAGTGATGATGATGCGAGGCATTTTGGTGAATTATTCAATCGTATTCATGTCCCAGAAGTGGAGTTGTTGCCGTTTCACCAATTTGGTCTCAAGAAGTACGAAGACTTGCATCGAGAGTATGCTTTGAAGGATGTTAAGCAGCTTCAGACAAGCGACCTCGAAAGCTTTCAAGAGATCTTGCAACAAGCGGGGATAAAAGCAACTATTAATGGTTGGTAATTTTCGTAGAATGGCACACAGAAGCACGAAATAATCAGTATTTAGACGTTCAAGCGCTGGTCAGTTTGAGATGTTCATATTGTTAACTGATCACGCTTGATGAAACTTGAACTAGATTATTGTAAAGACAATAGAAAACATATGAGGTGGAAAAATGGAATTTCTTTTAGACACAATTCACATTGCTGATATTGAAAAATACGCTAAGATCATTTCTTTAGCTGGGGTGACATCCAATCCAACGATCGTAAAGAAAGAAGGTAAGGTCGACTTTTTCGATCATATGCGCCAGATTCGTTCCATTATTGGTCGCGATCAGTCTCTTCATGTTCAGGCTGTTGGCCAAACCACAGATGCGATTGTTAAGGATGCCTTTGCAATCGTTTCTAACATTGATGAAGATGTTTTTGTCAAAGTACCGACGAATGAGGCAGGACTTGCTGCGATTAAGATTCTGAAGCAAAATGATATTCATGTGACTGCAACCGCGATCTACAGTGAATTCCAAGGCCGCCTTGCGATCGAAGCCGGGTCAGATTATCTGGCGCCTTATTATAATCGGATGATCAATATGGGTATTGATGCCAAACAGGTTATTAAGCATCTTGCCGATCAAATTGCGTTTCAGCACGCATCCACTAAGATCCTAGCTGCTAGTTTCCACACCGTTGGACAAGTAAATGACGCTTTCCAAGCTGGCGCTCAGGCAGCAACCATGGGTGTCGATATTTTGCGCTCTGCCTTACAAAACCCTGCTATTAGTAATGCCGTTCTTGACTTTACCAAAGACTGGGAGAGCGTTTATGGTGTCGGCACTAACATCGCGACACTTGCTGACGAAGTTCTTGATCACTGATATCTTATATGCAAAGAGTTTAAAAAGGCCGCAAAAAACAGCTGCGGTCAATACAATCCAAACATACATCGACAACGAACTTCTTGACGCAGGCAGGTTGCTCCTGTATAGTAGTTGATGTTGAGAAAAAGCAGAAGTTCCCGCTTCTCGCCCACGTCTTTAGACCTCTAGGCTCATTAGTTCGGTATTTAATGAACAGCGGGGGTCTTTGCGGCCACGCTGTTTTTGTTTTTTCTCTGAAATTCACACGGAGGTGAACAACCATAGCAAGAGATCTGATAGTCAATGACAGTATTCGCGCACGTGAAGTTCGATTGATCTCCCAGACCGGTGAACAGCTCGGCGTTAAGAGTACGCGTGACGCCTTGGCCATTGCCGAGGATGCAAACTTAGATGTTGTCTTAGTATCGCCTAATGCCAAGCCACCGGTTGCCCGCATCATGGACTACGGGAAATTCCGATTCGAGCTGCAGAAAAAAGAGCGCGATGCTCGGAAGAAACAAAAGACTGTCACCATTAAGGAAATCCGCTTGAGCCCGACCATTGGTGAAGCAGATTTCAATACCCGGCTTAAGAACGCGACGAAGTTCCTGAAAAAAGGGGACAAGGTCAAAGTGAGCGTTCGATTCCGTGGTCGAGCAATTACGCACAAGGATCTTGGTCGTAAGGTTCTTGAACAGATGGCGGATGCCGTTAAGGAAATTGCTACTGTTGAAACTCATCCAAAGATGGATGGTCGCAGCATGTTCTTAATGCTTGCACCGCGAGCCGATAAATAATCATCGGCGAATGTTACAAAGGCGTGCACGGCTTTAAGTAGTCGTGCGCGCATTGATGTTTAGAGGAGGAAAAAGACATGCCAAAATTCAAGACCCACCGCGCTTCCGCAAAGCGTTTTAAGAAAACCGCATCAGGTGCCCTTAAGCGCGGTCACGCATACACGTCACACCGTTTCCACGGCAAGACGAAGAAGCAGCGTCGTCAATTGCGTAAGTCAGCATTGGTATCCCACTCAGATATGAAGCGGATCCGCCAGATGCTCAGCCAGATGAAATAATAAGCTATCGGATTTGATTTGAGGAGGAATTCTAATGCCACGTGTTAAAGGTGGAACAGTTACTCGTAAGCGTCGTAAGAAGGTACTGAAACTCGCTAAGGGTTATCGTGGTGCCAAGCATTTACTGTTTAAGGCAGCCAGTGCCCAGGTCATGGTTTCGTATCGCTATGCATTCCGCGATCGCCGCGCCAAGAAGCGCGATTTCCGGCGTCTTTGGATTGCCCGGATTAACGCAGCAGCGCGCATGAACGATATTTCTTACAGCAAGTTGATGCACGGCCTGAAACTCGCCAATGTCGACATGAACCGTAAGATGCTCGCTGATCTTGCTGTCAGCGACCCGGACGGTTTCAAGGCTTTGGCGGATACCGCTAAAAAGGCTTTGGCTTAATCATCATGTAACCTGTTGACTGGCGTAGGTTCTAGTTGCGTCAGTTTACGCTTACTTATAAAAAAGACACGTCATTCCATTCGCTCTGAATGAAACGGCGTGTTTTTTTATATGAGTTATATACCAGCTTGATTGGTTAATGATATTGTCGTACCCCGAGCGGTTGGTAATTAGCGATGAACGTGCTGATTTCCTGCAGATCAGATGAAAATAACAGGTTGTCAAATGCATCCTGGTCGAAGAACCCTTGATCTACCGCTGTTTGGTACATCTGATGCAGCGGCTCGTAATAACCGTCTTGATTGAACAAAACAGTAGGACTGGCGTTTAATCCGATCCGGGAAAAAGAAATGGCTTCCGTAATTTCTTCTAACGTTCCCGGGCCGCCGGGTAAGGCGATATCGACATCGGCCAGTTCAATCATTCGGGCCTTACGGGTACCCATATCCGCGACAACTTCCAAATCCGTCAGGTCGGGCATGGCCAGGCCGCGATCTGCTAACACCTGAGGCATGACGCCAATGACTTGACCGCCATGTTGAAGCGTACTGCCGGCAACCGCACCCATTAAGCCTAGCTTGCCGCCGCCGTAGATTAAAGTATCACCACGCTCGGCAATCCAGGCACCAACCTGTGTAGCTGCCTGAAGAAATTCATCATTAACGCCATGATTGGCACCGCAATAGACTGCAATTTTCATATCTTTCCGCCTTTCCGTGCATGTTGTTATCATACGGCGGGAAAAGGCGGGTCGCAAGCGGTTTTTTGAGGCACTACAGGTGGTTAACGTCTTTGCGAATCGGGTGGATGACATGGCGGCCTTGCATAACGACTAACTTGCCTGGCGCGTGATGCGTTTCCAGCATTTCATGGCCGGCAATCACACCGTCAACATTAAATGGGAAAGCCTGAGCGACACGAACCTGTAGTCCCCATTTTTGGGCGACATCCTTGAGATAGGCAAAGCCATCATGCACCGAGTAGTCCTTCGACGGATTTAACTGCAAATGAGTCACGTCTGGTTTGCTGCTGAGATCAACATCGGCATAAGCCGTTGTGACATACTGACCGTTTGGCTTAACAAGTTTTAATGCAGCGCCATGATCGGCAGCGCCGAACACGGCATTGACCACAGCATTGGCTGCATCTTCCGGCAAATCGTCAGTGTAGCCGAAGATTTGATCGGCACCTAGCTGCCGCAGATACTCACGATGCTGCTCACCAGCCACGGCGATGACGTGCAACTTTTCAAACTTGGCAATCTGCACCAAGATGGCACCGACGCCACCGCTGGCACCGATGACGCCCAATGTTTCTCCAGGTTTAAGATTCAACATATAGTGAAGAATGTTAAACGCTGCCAAGCCGACTTGCGGTAACGCCGCAGCATCCAAAAAGCTTAGCGCAGTCGGCTTTTTGTAAACTTTAGAGGTTGAAGCCGTCACAAATTCACTATAGCCGCCGATCGGACGATAATTCAAAACAACATCGCCCACGGCAAAATCCGTGACACCTTCACCCAGCTTGGTAATACGGCCAACCACATCCGTTCCCGGTACCACGGGGAACTTAACTTTCCGAAACGCCGCCTGTTCACCGCGGCGCAGAGAAGCGTCATAAGGGTTCAAGCCAAAACCCAAGACCCGCAACTGTACCTGACCGGCTTTTGGTTCTGGAACCGGGGCGTCAATACTTTTAAAAACACTTGGCTTGCCATATTCCTCAAACCCAAAACGTTGCATAAGATTCACCTCCGTTGCCAATCCTGCAGTCGGCCACTATTCGCCAACCAGGATTTGGCATTTGCCAATTCAGCTTCATTTAAATTATGGCTTTGCCCGTGCCGGAAAATCGTCACGTCCGCCCCTTGTTCTTTGAGATAAGTGGTCAACACCTTAAAGTTCTGGGCTGGCACGATCGGATCCTGATCGCCATGAGACATCCAGACTTTGACATCACTTAGATCTTGCTGGGAATCAACCGTTGAAAGTGCCATCGGGTGGAAAAAGATGCCGGTGTGAAAAGTATCGCGCCGCGTCAACAATGCGCGCGCAGCAACGTTGGCACCGTTTGAATAGCCGACGACCACAAACCGGTTATAGTCAATATTGAATTTCTGGCAAAGCTCGTTTAAAACCGAAAAAAGCCAAGTGGTTTCCTGCTCAAGGTTGGCCAAATCAAAGCCGCCGTTTTCCGAATGCCGAAAATAACGATTCATCCCTTGTTCCTGAATGCGTCCACGTATCGAAAGCATGGGACTATTAGGCGACAGGTATTTCCCGATCGGCAGCAAATCATTTTCATTGCCGCCTTGGCCGTGTAGCAATAACAAAGGGGAGACGGTGGGGTCACCTTTTACAAAAGTATAATTGACGTTTTCTTCTGCCATAACTACCTCCACAAATTAACGACCGCGCCAATCGGTTTTGACTGGTGTGAGCTGCTTTTCGATTTCATCGCGTTTGCTTTCCAGGAATGGCGGCAACTCAAGGTGGATGCCGGCTTCATCATAAGTTTCGTCTTGTAAGAAGCCTGGTCCGGTTGTAGCGATTTCGAAAAGAATTTGCGGTGCTGCCCGGAAATACTCGGACTTAAAGTAGAAGCGGTCGACATAGCCGGATTGCGGCAGGCGATATTGCTTGATACGATCAATCCATGTGCCAAGCGTCTCACGTGTATCCGTGGAAAAGGCGGCGTGATGAATGTTACCAAAGCCTTCAACGGCAATTGGCAGATCTTCGCGGTGTTCCAAAATGACCTGTGCTCCGTGACCGCCTTCACCAACTTCGTATAGGGACCAGTTACCGTCTTCGGCGATCTTGGTATAACCCATAATTTCTGTTAGCACATATTGCATGTGGCCGAGATTGAAAATCGTAACCGTGACCGGCCCAAGACCGGTGATGGCAAATTCTTCCGGAACATCATTGTGTTTCCAAGGGGTGCCACCTGCGACTCCATGATTGTGTTCATCGGAGATAAGCTGAAACTGCTGATCATCCTGATCGTGGAAATTAATGATTTTGGCATCAAACTGGGTGCTGATGCCATCGTTTGCGACTCCTTTTTCCGCAAATCGCTTGAGCCAGTAATCTAAGGCAGCATCACTTGGTACCCGGAAGCTGGCCCGCGAAATCATATTCGTGCCTTTTTTGCCTTTTTCCTGATTGGGGAACGTGAAGAAGGTCATGTCGGTGCCGGCAGTGCCTTGGTCATCGGTAAAATAGAAGTGATAGGTGTCTAAAGCATCCTGATTCACTGTTTTCTTGATCAGATGCAGCCCTAAAGTCTTGCTCATGAAATCAAAAATGGCTTGAGGATTACTTGCCATGGCGGTGACGTGGTTCATGCCGAGTAATGGATGTTCAATCATGGAAATCCACTCCTTTGGTTTTAAAATAACTTTCAATGGTCGCCCGCCGCGCTTCGAACTTCGGCGGCAGGCCCAGTTTCTCGCCTAAGTGTTCCAGCGGCTCGTCTAATGTAAAGCCGGGCTCTTGGGTTGCAAATTCAATGCGGTTGTCAGCCGGATCACGAACATAAAGGCTTTTAAACCAGCCGCGATCGGCAAACTCTTCAACTTCGTAACCATGTTGTGCGGCAATGGTACCAAGACGCGGCAACGCTTCTTCATGGTCAACGGTTAAAGCGAAATGATCCATACTGCCACGGCCAAACCGTTTGACATCGTCAGTCAGGCTCGGTTTTAGTGTCAAAGTGTTGCCCGCTGCCAGCTTAAATTGTTCATGTTCGGCTTTCTGGCCTAGCATTGCTTCGAAGAAAGCCTTCTCAGCCTCGTGATCAGCAACAGGGATGTCAACATTGATGAGGCCGGTGATCTGTCGGTTGCCGGGGATGTCGTTAGGAACCGTTAAATGATCTGGCAAAGTCTTCTGGAAGGCAATCAGCCGAACCGGCGTATCAGAAGGATCAACCAACGTAAGACGGTCCGCGGCTTCAGAAATCACACAGCCGGCTTGCTGCAGCCGTTCAAACCAAAAAGGCAAAGAATCGCCGGGGATCGCCAAATCGATCCCGCCTAATTGATTGCGCCCGTCATAACGGTGGCCAAGCCGATCAATGACGAAAAAAGTCACGACGCTGCCAGGCGTTCCCTGATAATCACCGAAAAACAGATGCCGGACGTGAATATTTTCCTGATTAACCGTATTTTTTACCAACCGCAAGCCCAAAACATTTGTATAAAAATGAATAGTTGCGGTTGCGTCGCCAGTTAAAAGCGAGACATGATGCAAACGGGTCATGGTGTTGCCTCCTATTTTGAAACACTTACTAAAAATAAGTATAACAGGCTTAATAACGGAATGCGAGCGTTTGATTTCAAATTCATCGTACCCTGTTTGCAACAATAAGGCGATTATTTCGTCTTTTTAAAATAGCGTTTTCATTGTGGACGCGTCGTAGGTATTAGGCAAACGGCCTCGCGCTTAGGCATCTTTTCCGCTATAATATATAGAATATGAACAACCGGAGAGGGGACAAGATTTGTGGCAGTTTTTGAGCCGACTTGGCTGGTAACGAATATCTTCAGTCTGACGCCTGCCAGTCTGAAACAGCAAGGCATTAAAGCGGTGTTGACGGATCTTGATAATACGTTGATGGCTTGGGATCATCCGGAAGGTACGGCTAAACTGACTCGCTGGCTTTCAGATCTGAAAAAAGGCGGCATTCAAGTGGTGGTCGTCTCAAATAACAACGCTAATCGTATCCACAAGGCAATGGCCAAGCTTCAGGTCGCGTATGTGGCGCGAGCATTGAAGCCGTTGCCGGTGGGGATTACCAAAGCACGTAAGGAATTGGACTTAAAACGCTCGGAAGTGGTGATGGTCGGGGATCAGCTCCTGACTGATATTTGGGCTGGCAACCTTGCCGGCGTGCGCACGATTCTAACGCAACCACTGGTGGAAAGTGATGCGTGGAACACGCGGATCAATCGGTTTTTTGAAGGCTTCGTTTTTAAAGCACTTGCGAAAAAACGGCAGCTGAATTATCAGGAGGATATTCATGGACACCATCAAAAATGATGAAGAGCGCCGCTGCATAGGCTGTGGCGCTATTTTACAGACAACAGATCCAAAACAACCCGGATACTTGCCTGCTGCTACTTTAGCTAAAGCTGACACTGAAGACGATATTTATTGTCAACGGTGTTTTCGGTTGCGGCATTATAATGAAATCGCACCGGTCACATTGACAGATGACGACTTTTTACGTTTGTTGAACGCAATTGGTGAGAGCAACGCGCTAATCGTGAATGTGATTGATATTTTTGATTTTAATGGCAGCGTGATTCCCGGATTACACCGGTTTGTCGGCGATAATCCGGTCATTTTGGTGGGCAATAAAGCCGATGTTCTGCCTAGGTCGCTGAATCCGAACAGGTTAAAAAATTGGTTGCAGCAGCAAGCCAAAGCACAGGGGTTACGCCCGGTTGCGACGATACTGGCCAGTGCCAAAAAGGGGTTTGGCGTTGACGACTTATTAAACGCAATCGAAAAATATCGAGAGCATCGCGATGTCTACGTTGTTGGCGTGACAAATACCGGAAAATCGACTTTAATCAACCGAATTATCAAGGAATTAACGGGTGTTGAGAACCTGATTACCACTTCGCGTTTTCCAGGCACAACGCTGGATCGGATTATGATTCCGCTAGATGACGGCCAGTCGCTGATTGATACACCAGGTATTATTCATCGGCATCAGATGGCACATTTTGTGGGACCTAAGGATTTAAAACTGGTATCCCCGACATCGGTGATCAAGCCGGCCACCTATCAGTTAAATGAAGGACAGACGATTTTTCTTGGTGGATTGGCGCGATTCGACTATCTTCGCGGCGGCCGTCAGTCGTTCGTGATCTACACGGATAATCAATTGCCGTTGCACCGCACCAAGTTAGCTAACGCTGATGATTTTTACCAAAGACATGTTGGCGGCCTGCTTGCGCCACCGCAAGCCGATGAAGTGGCCCAGTTTCCGCCACTGGTACGGTTTGAGTTCACCCCAAAGGAAAAGTCGGATCTCGTTTTTGCCGGACTTGGCTGGATTACCGTACCGGCCGGTGTCACGATCGCAGGCTATGCGCCTAAAGGTGTGGATGTTCTATTGCGAAAAGCATTTATTTAAGTTTGATTGCGATCGCAACGATGTGGCTAGCCGCAGTTGAGTCAAAGTTGACGAAAGTGCCATCAGAGGAGTTGTTTTAAAAATATGTTAACTGGTAAACAGAAACGCTATTTACGGAGCCTGGCGATGACGACCAAACCGTTGATTCAAGTTGGCAAAAATGGGCTTGGTGATGCGTTTGTCGCTGGCGTCAAAGATGCGTTGGAAACGCGAGAATTGGTAAAAATCAGTCTGCTGCCAACCGCCGATGATACCCCGCGGGAAGTTGCTGACACTTTACAGGCCGCGATTACCGGCTTGGAAGTGGCTCAGATTATCGGCCGCACGGTGATTGTCTACAAAGAAGCAGCCAAAATCGAGCATCGCCGAATTAGTCTTGAAGTGAACGCACGGTAGGGATTGCGATGGAAAAGACGCAGAGTGTCACCTTAACTCAGCCGGTCATCTCAGTGGCGATGCGCGAACAGATTCTAGGTGTGCATCGCCGCAAGCAGGTGGGCCTGTTTGGCGGAACCTTTAATCCAATTCACAACGGCCATTTAATTATGGCGGAGGCAGCGGGCACCGAACTCGGCTTGGAAAAAGTTTACTTTATGCCGGATAATCAGCCGCCACATGTTGATACTAAAACAGCTATCTCGGCACGGCATCGGGTGAACATGGTACAATTGGCCATTGCTGACAATCCGCTTTTTGGATTGGAAGGCATCGAAATACGCCGAGGCGGTATTAGTTATACCTATCAAACCATGCAGGCGTTGCGACGGCTACATCCGGACACTGACTATTATTTCATCATCGGCGCTGACATGGTCGATTATTTACCCAAGTGGGCTCATATTGATGAACTGGTCAAACTTGTGACTTTCGTGGGCGTTAAACGCCGCGGTTATACACCGGCCAGTCGCTATCCGATTTTATGGGTCGATGCCCCGCTAATCGATATCAGTTCGACCGCGGTGCGTGAACGGGTGCAAAATGGACGCAGCCTGCGTTATTTGGTACCAGACCCAGTTATTGACTATATTCAAAAAGAGGGATTATATCGTGAATGAACATCAGTACCCTGACAGCTTGACACACGGCTTAAGCCGCCAAGAAATCTTAAATCGCTTACGCAACCGCCTGGACGAACCGCGTTACGAGCATTGCCTGCGCGTGGAACAAACAGCCATTGAACTGGCTAAGCGATTTGATCAAGATGTTGATCGTGCCGGTTTGGCCGGTTTGCTGCACGATTATGGCAAAGAAATCCCGGTCGAAACCTACAAACGGGTGATTGTCGAAGATGGCTTTGATCCCAGTTTGTTGCAATATGGCCGAGGCGTTTGGCACGGGGTTGTCGGCGTTCATTTTATCCAAACCGAAGTCGGCATTACGGATAAGCAGGTCTTGACTGCGATTGCCCGGCACACAACCGGGGATCCGGAAATGACGCCATTAGATGAATGTATCTTTGTCGGCGATTTTATTGAGCCGCAACGAGCTTTGCCTGTCGAAGCCAAGGCGCGCAAGGCTGCTGAAACGAATCTGGAAGAGGCCAGCCGCATCGAACTGGAAAATACGTTGATGTACCTGATCGGCGCGCGCAAGTTGGTCTTTCCTAAAACACTGTTAACTTATAACGCATTTTTATCAAAGGAGTAGTTTATGGTCGACGCAAAAACAATGTTGGAAATTGCTGTTAAAGCCGGCGATTCAAAGCGGGCCGAGGATATTGTCGCTTTGGATATGCGCGGTGTGAGCTTATTGGCGGATTATTTTGTCATTATGAGCGGCACTTCAGATCGTCAGGTACAGGCGATTGTGGATGAAATCGAAGAAAAAGAAGAAGCTGCGGGTGTCGATATTCGCCGAATCGAAGGCCAAAAAGGTTCGAAATGGATGCTCATCGATTTAAATGATGTGGTTGTTCATGTCTTTATGCCGGAAGAACGGCAATTCTATAACCTTGAGAAGTTGTGGCAAAGTGCACCGCTTGTCAACGTGGATCAGTGGGTTGAGGCATGATTTACACCACTTTTGCCGAAGTTTATGACAAATTGATGGATCAGTCACTGTATTTACGGTGGCGGGATTACGTTAAACGGCGGGTAGCGCCAGCCAATCAGCCTTTGCTGGAGCTTGCTGGTGGTTCGGGCTTTCTCGCCGTGTTGTTGGCACAGTCAGGCTATCAAGTCACCGATCTCGATCTGTCAGACGACATGTTGACATTAGCTGAAGAAAAAGCACTTACTGCTGATGTTGATTTAACGCTGATCCAAGGTGACATGCGGGATTTACATGACTTGCCGAAGTTCCCCGTGGTCACCTGCTTTGATGATTCCATTTGCTATATGCCCGATCTTGATGCAGTTAAGCAAGTCTTCGCCCAGGTGGCGGCATTGCTACCTTCAGACGGAGATTTTCTTTTTGATGCCCATTCGCTTTACCAGATGGATCACGTTTTTCCGGGCTATATGTACAATTATCAAAGCGATGACTTCGCTTTTTTATGGAACAGTTTTGTCGGTGAAAAACCGCATAGTATCGAACACGATCTGACGTTTTTCATTTATGACGAGGACTTAGATGCTTACAAGCCGCTAACCGAAACCCACAAGGAGCGCACTTATCCGCTGGAAGATTATCTGGCGGCGCTGCAGGCGACCGGCTTTGAAAAGGTTGAAGTCACGGCTGATTTTGGGACGCAACCGGTTTCGGCCAAGAGTACCCGCTGGTTCTTTCACGCCAAGAAGCGGTAGGCAAAAACGAATTCTGATTTGACTGACGAAGGCGATTCTGGAGGTGCGTATGCAAGCTGTTGGCATGATTGCGGAATTTAATCCGTTTCACTCAGGCCATGCTTTTGCATTGGCTAAAGCGCGAAATTTAACGCACGCAGATGTCGTCGTGGTGGTCATGTCAGGCAATTATGTGCAACGTGGGGAACCGGCGATTTTTGATAAGTGGGTACGTGCAGAGGCGGCACTGACTCATGGCGCCGATATCGTGCTTGAATTACCGGTGACCGGTGCCGTTCAAGCGGCCGATCAATTCGCGCAAGCCGGTGTGTCAGCCTTAGCAGCATTGCATGTACCGGCACTGGCATTTGGTACCGAACACCCTGAGTTAGATTATTTAGATCTTGCCCGGCAATTGGCGTCGACTGATATCACGGACCCGGGTTTTGCCGATTATACGCAGACTTACGCGACCCAGCTGAATGCTGCCTATGCGAAGGTGGCGGGGATTACGCAGACGGACCCAAACTTTATGTTGGGCTTGAGCTATGCCAAAGCGGTTTTGGCATTACAGGCGCCGATGCAGCTTTACCCTTTCGGCCGACAGGGTGTTGGGCATGATGACCAGAAGATCAAAGCCAATCTTGCCAGTGCGTCGGCGGTGCGACAACACTTGCGGGAAGGGGAGCCCATCACAGGTATTGTGCCAGCAGATTTGATTTCGGTTTATGCTGAGCAACCGCAATATGGCTGGTCGCAATTTTTCCCGTGGTTAAAATATCGCCTGCAAACGGCTGATTTAGCTGAGTTGCGGCAAGTGGCGACGATGGCAGAGGGGTTGGAATATCGGTTCACCCAGCAGATTGATGATGCTCATGATATGACCGAATTTTTACACCGGGTTAAGTCAAAGCGCTATACCTATGCCCGATTGCGCCGGCTTGCCTTAGCCATCACACTCAATATGACAACCGCTGCTGTTGCGAAAGCCCGGCGCCTGCCACAACTGCATGTCCTTGGTTTTACACCGACTGGCCGGCAATATCTGCGCACTGTCAAACACCACTTGGCTTACCCCTTGCTCACACGTGTCAGTGCTGATATGCTTGCACCGGATGGGGTCTTGGCCATGACCCATCGCGCGGATCGATTAATCACAGCCATTGGTGGCGTCGAACAGAATTATGGTCGACCGCCACTCATGTGAGGCGTATGAATCGATTTTTATCCGAAGGTCCTAGGCTTTCGCATGTATTTTTAAGGAGGAGACTGCCATGTTGAAATGGACCATTCAGGAATTAATGAAACATGATGAGCAACCGTTACACTTCAGTACCACGTTAGATGTCAAGGATGATCTGCAGGATCGCGATCCGGAGATTCTTGATGTGAGTCCCATTCAGGTGAGTGGGGATGTGTTGTATGATCGCGGCGATTTTCTGGTCAGTGTTAATCTGACCGGTACGCTCGTGGTGCCGTCCACCCGCAGCCTGAAACCGGTGACCATGCCGCAGAACTTTACTTTTAGCGAAATCTATTTAACCGATGAAGGCCATGCGGATCAGTATGAAGACGGCGAAATCCTGATGCCCCTCGAAGAATCCGAGCTTGATCTTTTGCCAGCGGTCGAGGATCATTTGTTGCTCAGTATTCCTATGCAGGTGCTCACACCGGAAGAAGCAGCCACCGGTGATATGCCTGCCGGAGATGAATGGGAAGTGCTCGCCGAAGATGAATACAAGAAGCGGACAGAAGAAGAAAAGAAGGCAGATAATCCCTTTGCAAAGTTGAAGGGGATGTTCCCGGATCAGGATGAATCGTGATGGGTACGCTTGTTGCTAAAAAGCGCCAGGCAAACCTGCATGATAAAATATGAACAGATACTAGGTTCTAATCATGAATTAAGCAGTGCTCACTGGCATAAGTCGGGCACTGCTTTTTTTATTTGCCTGGTCACTCAGTCCGAACTTGGCTAACTTGAAAATAATACATTTTACCTGCCTGCGAAGGCTTCTGAAGACTGTTAAATCAAGGCTGTTTCTGCTAACATGAATGGAGTAAATGTTGAAATTAATGAGGAGGTTTCCGTAATGGATAAACCACAAATCGGCGTTGTCGGTATGGCTGTAATGGGTAAGAATCTTGCCTTGAACATTGAAAGCCGCGGCAATACCGTTGCAATCTACAATCGAACCGGAAGTAAGACCAAGGCGGTTGTTGACGAGCATCCAGATAAGAAGTTGGTACCAAGTTATAAGATCGAGGACTTTGTTGCTTCGCTCGAAAAGCCGCGCCGAATTATCATGATGGTTAAAGCTGGCGCCGGCACTGACGCGGTTATCAAAGAATTGTTGCCTTTGCTTGATAAAGGCGATGTTTTAATTGATGGTGGGAATACTTTCTTTGAAGATACCATGCGCCGGAGTACCGAATTGGACAAATCCGGCATTAATTTCATCGGCATGGGCGTTTCCGGTGGCGAATTAGGTGCGCTGCACGGTCCTTCCCTCATGCCTGGTGGTCAAAAGGAAGCCTATGATCTGGTTGCACCAATTCTTGAAGCCATTTCTGCAAAAGCTGACGATGGCGCACCATGTGTCACTTACATTGGGCCAAATGGTGCCGGTCATTATGTCAAAATGGTGCATAACGGCATCGAATACGGCGATATGGAACTTATCGCTGAAAGTTACAATTTGATGCGTAACCTGCTTGGCTTGGATGTTAAAGAAATTGCCGACATTTTCAGTGACTGGAATAAAGGCGAACTGGACTCTTATCTCATTGACATTACAGCCGACATTTTGACCCGCAAGGACGATCTTGGCAGCGACAAACCAATTGTTGACGTGATTCTGGATCGTGCCGGTAATAAAGGCACGGGTAAATGGTCATCACAATCAGCGCTTGAATTGGGCGTTCCGCAGAGTGTGATCACCGAATCCGTATATGCTCGTTACATCAGTGCCATGAAGCAGGAACGGGTGGCAGCAAGTAAAGTTTTGCCAAAGCCGGTTGCCAACGTTTCGGTCGACAAAAAAGAAGCCATCGAAATGATTCGCAAGGCTCTGTACTTCAGCAAACTGATGTCATATGCTCAAGGCTTTGAACAAATGCGCTTCGCCTCAGAAAAATACGACTGGAATCTCCAATATGGCGAATTGGCAAAGATCTGGCGTGCCGGCTGCATCATCCGTGCCCGCTTCTTGCAAAACATCACGGATGCTTACAACAAAAAGCCAGACTTGCAAAACTTATTGCTAGACGATTACTTCCTGAATATCGCCAAGAATTATCAGGAAAGTGTCCGTGATCTGGTTGGTCTCGCCGTTAAAGCCGGTGTGCCGGTTCCGGGTTTCTCCGCAGCGATCAGCTACTACGACTCTTATCGTTCGCCAGTGCTCCCAGCTAACCTGACGCAGGCGCAACGCGATTACTTTGGTGCCCACACTTACGAACGAACCGATCGCGATGGCATTTTCCACTATAGTTGGTACCACGAAGCTTAAAAATTTAATGACCAATCAATCGAGTCAATCCGTAAACATACCGGATTGGCTCTTTTTGGGTTAAAGGCTGAGCCAAAGATGTACGCTGATGGCTTGATGGAAATTGGCGGTAGACCGCTTATGAAAATAAAATTAGAGAAGTGCTGGGCGAGTGGGTAACTCGGTTAAGTATGAGCGTGGACCTGTTTATGAGAACCTGTCCGGATTGAAAAATGAGAAAACCACCGAACAAACTTTTTTCAATGGCGATTGTGCCCATCATTGCGCGGCTTATAGCCAAAATGAGAAAACTGTGCTAAACTAGCTTAGCATCGTTTTTTAATGAGAAATCACGAATAAAGTTGCGTTGCGTGTGTAGTGCCACTAAGAAAGCATAAGGAGACCCTGATGAGTAAAATACTGATTATTGAAGACGAAAAAAATCTTGCCCGGTTTGTCGAGCTGGAATTAAAACACGAAGGCTACGAAACGGAAGTCCATTTCAATGGTCGCACCGGACTTGAGGCGGCGTTGGCTGAAGACTGGGATGCCATCCTGCTTGATTTGATGTTACCTGAGTTGAATGGCCTTGAAGTCTGCCGACGGGTACGACAGGTCAAGAATACGCCGATTATCATGATGACGGCCCGTGATTCTGTGATTGATCGCGTTAGTGGCTTGGACCACGGCGCCGATGATTACATTGTCAAGCCATTTGCCATCGAAGAATTGTTGGCGCGGTTACGCGCGTTGTTACGCCGAATTAGTATCGAAGGCGAAAACAACACCGCTAAACAAACCACGATCAAATATCGTGATCTCGTGATTGAAAAGGAAAACCGGGTTGTTCGGCGCGGTGATGACATTATCGAGCTGACCAAGCGTGAGTATGAATTGCTTTTGACTTTGATGGAGAACGTCAATGTGGTCTTGGCTCGTGACGTCTTGCTTTCCAAGGTCTGGGGTTATAACTCCGATGTTGAAACGAATGTTGTCGATGTGTATGTCCGCTATATTCGTAACAAAATCGATCGGCCGGGTGAACCTAGTTATATTCAGACGGTTCGGGGAACCGGCTATGTCATGCGCTCGTAATGGTGATTAAACAGACAAGTACCGGGCAAAAGAAGAAAAGTCCCCGCATCTCGTTAAAGGTCAAATGGGCCGTAACGGTTGGTGTCGGGATTTTTGTCACTTTTGTCACCTTTTCGATGATTCTTTACGGCGCAATGCGACAGATTCTGTTGAATCAGGAGCGCCGAACCGTCACGGACACGCTTAGTACTGTCGTCCAACGACTTTCCCCAGTCAGTGGCGATTTGACCATTGCCCAGGTTGTTCCGCGGTTGGAAGGTACAACGGCGTCGGATCAACCTTCGTTACCGGCACCGAGTGAATCACGTGAGCGGATTTTTTCTGATTCGGTGATTCAAAAGTTGGCGCAGGCCGATGTGAGTGTTTCGGTTTTCTCGCGCGATCGCACGAATATTTTTCAGTCGCGGGATACGCCCATCACGTTAGGCAAGGTTCATGGCACCGAGGTACAGGAGAGCCATATTGGTGATTTTAACGGTCTGGTAGGCACTGCACCAATTTATTCGGCCACGACGTCTGACCTAATTGGTTATGTACAAGTGACGAATAAACTAACGGCGTTCCATGCGACCATGCACGAAATCACCTTACTGATTATGGGATTGAGCTTTGCGGCGGTGTTGATTTCAATTCTAATTGGTTATGTTTTGGCAACCCGCTTTTTAAAACCCATTAAATTAATCACGAATGCCATTGATGTGGTGAATGAGGAACCGGAAAGCACCGTTCGCATTCCCGCGTTGAAGCGCAACGATGAGCTCGGTGACCTAGTGCTTGAATTTAATGGCATGTTAGATCGGATTCAACGTTATATTGATCAGCAAAGCGAATTTGTACAGGATGTCTCGCATGAGCTGCGGACGCCGGTTGCCATTTTGGAAGGCCATCTGCAACTGTTGAACCGGTGGGGCAAGGATGATCCCGAGGTCTTGGATGAGTCTTTGAAGGCATCGTTGCAGGAAATTACCCGCATGAAGAGTCTGATTCAGGAGATGCTGGATCTGACTCGTGCTGATCAAGTGGATGTTCAATTTCCTAATGCCGTGGTCGATGTGCATAAAACTGTTCAGCAAGTTGTCGCTGACTTTCGGATGATCCATCCCGACTTCACGTTTACGTTAGATGATGACCTCGAGAAGACCACGTATGTTCGCATGTATCGTAATCATTTAGAGCAGGTCATGATTATTTTAATGGACAATGCGGTCAAATATTCGACTAACCGGAAAGAGATTCATGTGTCAATGGCGCAAAACAGTGGCAATGGTGTTGCTTTGGCCGTGCAGGACTTTGGCGAAGGCATTGCCGAAAAGGATCGACGCCGTGTGTTCAATCGCTTCTACCGCGTTGACAAGGCTCGCAGTCGGGAAAAAGGCGGCAATGGGCTCGGATTATCGATCGCCCAACAGTTAATTGAAAGCTACCACGGACAAATCGAAGTCGACTCGGCGTTGGGACATGGTTCCATTTTCCGAATTGACTTGCCGACCATTACCGAAGCAAAAGCGAAGGCGCTTAAGGCTCAGGAAGAAGCTAAACAAGCGGCCGCGCCAAAAAGCGATACCACGATTAAAAGTAATTTGTGACTTCCAAGTTGACTGAAAGTTGTTAGCGCTTCTCACGCAAAATCGGCTGCAGAGACAAAATTTGTCTTTGCAGCCGATTTTGTTGTCTTACGATCAGAAATTTTAGTTGCCTTAGCACCTTGGTGAGCGCGCACAGTATCAAAAAAGCCGCCCGGGAAAACGGACGACTAAGAAATTTGATCGGTTTATTTGCGTGGTCGCTGCTGCTTACCGGCATTGCGCTTACGTAATTTGTTATGGTCGATGGCATCTGGATCTGCCGGCTGGTGACTGCCGCTAGTCGCACCAGCTGTCGCAGTGACTTTGCCCCAGTCATCAAAGGTATGTTCATTAACAACGATGACCGGTGGATTTTCTTCCATTTCTTCATCGAGCCGCTTACGAATGTTAGGCGTTACGATGTAAGTCACAATCGCTTGCTGGATGATGAGGATAATGCCGCCAGCACCAAAGTAGAGACCTAAGCCGGCATTGTACATCATACAAAAAATAAACGTCATGATCGGGTTCAAAAAGGCCGTTGTCTGCATCGCTTTTCGCTGTTCCGGCGGCACGCCCTGCAACATGATCAAGCTGACCACAATATACGGCAAGGTGGCTAAAATTGTGACGATGAAATTGGAGTGGCCTAGTTGAATACCAAAGAAGGTTGCCCGCGAGATTTCCGGTGAGTACGCAATGGCTTGGTAAAGACCTGAGAAAATCGGCAACTGAATGAGCATCGGCAAACAACCCATGGACGGAATCATACTCGTCCCGTTGGCGGAATAAATTTTCCGCATGTAGTTATTGGCAGCTAATTGTTGCTCCGGGGTTTTGGCTTTTTTGGTCGCTTCTTGGACAATTTTCAGTTGTGGCTGGAGGATTTTTTGCTTTTCCTGATAAGCCGTCATGGTCCGTTGTTGCCGTAACATGAGCGGTAACACGATTAAGCGGACCAGTAAGGTGATCACGATAATCGCAATCCCGTAGCTGCTGGTCGTGCCGACAAACCCGGCAATCCACTCCATCAAGTGCTGAAGTGGCAGCCCAATGACTTTATAAAAAGTGCCAAAGAATGGATCCGTTGGTGGTTTAAGCGTGACCCCTTGTTTCGTGGTTGGAGCACACGCGGCTAATAGTAAGGGCAATAAGCCCACAATTCCTAGTGTAAATACTTTTTTCGACTTGTGCATGAATAATTTCCCTTCAAAATGTCATCGGGTTTAACTATACTGTATGGGCTGAACGGATTCAACCGGTGACGCGAAAACCATGGAAGTCTGGAATGTTTTCCAAGGGCTTCTCTTCATAAGTCGAAACGTTAGCATAAGGATTAGGACCTGCCTTAACCTGGGCGACAAATTTTGCCAGATTAAGCGGTTCGCCGGCTGCCTGAATAAAAACAGAGCCGTCAGAGCGGTTTTCGATGGTGCCGCTAATGTTCAGATTATCCGCAATCATCTTCGTGGCCCAGCGGAAACCGACGCCTTGCACCCGGCCACGGACGACGATTTGTTTTGCAAGTTTGACCAAAAAGACACTTCCTTTCTTACTATCACGCATACCTAGTATCAGAAAGCTTCCAGGTGCGCTCATCTCGTGAGAAAACTGCCTGTGAAAAAGCATTAAAGTCCTTATCCGCGCTTTCTCCACAGTCCATACTAGTGTAGCATAAGGCTTATGAGTGCGGCGACAATGGACTAAAGTTTGATTTTTAAAAATGAACTTGTTGGCAACTGTAAACATCGCCGAACATTGGCGCCAGAAGGAGAATTTTATGGAATATATTTCATCACCTAAGAACGACAGAATCAAGACCGCTAAAAAATTAACCGTTAAGAAACACCAAAAAGATGCCGGACGTTACTTATTGGAAGGGCGTCATTTGGTTCAGGAGGCGCTGGCGAGTGGTCAGACGCCTTACGATATTTATGCAACCGAACAATATTTGGATGACCGCGCGCTCAAGCCGTTTTATGACAAAATCACCCAGATTTCGGAATCAGTCGCGGAACATCTCAGTGACACCGAGACACCGCAAGGCATTTTTGCGGTTATGCCACGGCAGGCCGAACAATTACCTGATCCTTTGAGCGGGCAATTTTTGTTGTTAGACGCGATTCAGGATCCCGGCAATGTCGGAACTTTAGTACGTACGGCAGATGCTGCCGGCATCAAGACCGTGATTTTCGGGCAGGGAACGGCAGATGCTTTTGGTCCAAAAGTCTTGCGGGCCATGCAGGGCAGTCAGTTCCATGTCCGTATTGTCTCTGCCAAGCTGATGCCGATTATCAAAGCACTGCAACGGGCCGGCATTCCGGTTTATGGGTCGGAACTCAATGAGAAGGCCAAGAGTTATCGCAAGATTCAGCCAAGTGCGCAATTCGGGTTGATTGTCGGCAACGAAGGTAACGGTATGGATCCTGTTCTTTTAAAGCAAACCGATACAAATTTATATATTCCCATTCGCGGACAGGCAGAATCGTTGAATGTTGCGGTCGCTGCAGCGATCATGATGTTTCATCTAGTTGGGGATTAAGAATCTATTATGAAGGTGCCTTTTAGGGGTGGAAGCTGTTATACTATAAGTGTGTTCATCAAACCACAAAAGGAGCAGATGTCTTGAGCAAAAAACGCGATTGGCAATCGGATGCTGAGTATGTAGGGTATGTGGCTGATTTATTGGCCAAGCCTGAGGTTCAGCGACTGGCAGAACACCCGCAACATCATTATTCTAACCGATTGGAGCACTCGATCAGTGTTTCCTATCAGAGCTATCTGATCGGGAAACGGCTGCATCTGAATGTTCGTGCGATCGCCCGAGCAGGCTTGTTGCACGATCTGTTTTACTATGATTGGCGCAAAACCAAGTTTGACTTGGGGACGCATGCCTTTATCCATCCTCGGATTGCTTTACGGAACGCTGAGAAGCTGACCGAATTGTCACCGATGGAAAAAGACATCATCATCAAGCACATGTGGGGCGCAACAGTTGGCTTGCCTAAATACAAGGAGAGTTTTGTTGTATCTCTAGTTGATGATTATGCTGCGATGGATGAGGTCGTCGTACCATGGATGCACAAGCTCCGGCATCCGATCCACACCCACTTAAAGGCTTTAAATTAGGATCGTGATATGACAGTGGTAGTTGCCACCGTCCACACGGGAACCGCGGATATTTATCTGCGGTTCTTTTTTAGGGAAGACCGTCCCATTCGAACCTAGTGAGTTACTTTATTAGCTAATTTGCCAAGTTTGTCTGGACTTTCTTATACATCGGGTTGTAATATTTTGCCAGTGTGGTATGCTAGCACTATCTAAATGTAAGTAAGTGGGAATAATGAGGTGAGTAGAGTGGATGCAACAGTAACCAGTACAACCGATTGTCAAAGTCAGCAAGTCGCTCTTTGTCCTAAATTTCAACATACATTTGAAATTCTAGGCAAGAAATGGAACGGTTTGATCCTGGAAGTGTTATTGAACAATGGCAATTCCCGGTTCAAGGATATTGCGAAGCTGATTCCGCGTTGTTCAGACCGGGTTTTGGTTGAGCGTCTGAAAGAACTTGAGGGCGAAGGCTTGATCAATCGTTTGACCCATAAGGATTCGGCGTTAATCGAATATGCACTGACAGATAAAGGCCGGGCTTTGAATTCGGTGATGGCAGCGGCACACGCTTGGGGCGATGCCTGGGTTACGGATGAAGAGTGCCACGCCAATGAGACTCAGAAAAACGCGTAATTCACGCGTTTTTTCTTTTTAACAGGAGCCAGTTAAAAAATCAGCTCTTGACGTCAGCGCTCAATTTGCTAAGCTTGTTTTATCTAAAAACATAAAAACCATGACGAAAGCCCAAACAGGCTGGTAAGACAGGGAGTGACGTTCATAAGACTGCGAGACGTCTGTTACCAAAATGTTTGTCTTCACTTTCCGAGTTGACTTTTGAGGTGGCAACACTTAGAAAGCTCCGGCCTGGCCGTTACCTTGTTGAGTGCATGGATCAGTGTGACCATGAACAAGGGTGGTACCGCGACGCTTCGTCCCTTTTGAAGAGGGACTTTTTTTATGCCTTCAAAACGCATAAAAAAATGCCACTTGCAGTCAGTAATCGAGGAGGAAAAATATGGATTTTCAAACCAAGCTCGAACAACTTTTTCAACAAAACAACGAGCGCATCAAAGAAGTCAATTCGTTGGATGACTTGAATCAGATTCGCGTGCAGCTATTAGGGAAAAAAGGTCCGATCACCAGCGTCCTGCGTGGGATGAAGGATCTTGCAGCCGATGAACGACCAAAAGTCGGTGCATTTGCCAACAAAATTCGTGATGAGTTGAGTGCCGCGATTGAAGCCCGCAAAGCGCAACTGGAACAGGCGGTTATTGATGCCAAATTGGCGTCGGAAACCATTGACGTGACATTGCCGGGCGACCCGGTTGTTGCTGGTACGCCGCACATCATTATCCAAATCATGGACGATCTTGAAAGCTTCTTCATGGGCATGGGGTATCAAGTGCTGAGTGGCCCGGAAGTCGAGGAAGATCATTATAACTTTGAAATGATGAACATTCCCAAGGACCATCCGGCGCGTGATATGCAGGAAACTTTTTATATCAACAATGAATTGCTGATGCGATCACAGACGAGCCCGATGCAGGCGCGGACCATGGAAAAGCATGATTTCAGTAAGGGGCCGTTGAAGATGATCAGTCCGGGTGTGGTTTATCGTCGCGATGATGACGATGCCACGCATAGCCATCAATTTCACCAAATGGAAGGATTAGTCATTGATAAGCACATTACCATGGCTGATCTCAAAGGCACCTTACTGGCCATGTGTCAGCACGTGTTTGGCGCTGATCGAACGATTCGGTTACGTCCGAGCTATTTTCCATTCACGGAACCGTCTGTCGAAGTTGATGTTTCCTGCTTCCGGTGCGGTGGCAAGGGCTGCCCGGTTTGCAAGTATACCGGGTGGATTGAAGTCCTCGGTGCCGGCATGGTGCATCCGAATGTTCTGCGGGCAGCTAAGATTGATGCCGATGTCTATGGTGGCTTTGCATTTGGCCTCGGTCCGGATCGGTTTGCCATGCTGAAATATGGCATTGACGATATTCGCAGCTTTTATACAGACGACTTGCGCTTCCTAACGCAGTTCAGTCAGGAGGGTTAAGATGAACGTTTCATATGATTGGTTAAAAGAACTCGTCAATGTCCCGGTTTCACCAGAAGAACTGGCCGACAAGGTTTCCCGAACCGGGATAGAAATTGATGGGGTTAAGCACCCTGACGCCGGATTGAAAAAAATTGTGGTCGGGAAAGTGCTGACAAGTAAGCCGCATCCGAATTCCGATCATCTCAAGCTTTGTGAAGTGGATGTCGGCGAAGCGGATCCGCGGCAGATTGTTTGCGGTGCTCCTAATGTCGCTGCAGGACAAACGGTCATTGTGGCACTGCCAGGTGCGCGGATTGCGGACAATGTCAAAATTAAAAAAGGCAAAATGCGCGGCGAAGAAAGCCTCGGGATGATTTGTGCGCTTCAGGAAATCGGCTTTAACGAAAATGTGGTGCCGAAGTCCTATTTAAACGGCATCTATGTCTTCAACGAACCATTGAAGCCAGGTAGTGATGCCTTAGCCGCGTTAGGCATGCATGATGCCATTTTGGATTTTGAAATTACCCCTAACCGCGCGGATGCTTTAGGGATGCACGGCGTTGCGTGGGAGGTCGGTGCCACCTATGCCGAAAAACCGCATTTTGACGAGAAACCGTTAACCGAGGGCACAAAGTCGATTGCCGACTATCTAAGTGCGGAAGTCAAAGATGCCCACGATGCACCGAGCTATCAGCTGCGGGTTATTGATCATGTTAAGGTCAAAGAAAGTCCACTCTGGTTGCAACGGCGTCTCTGGAATGCCGGCGTTCGACCAATTAATAATATTGTCGATATCACGAATCTGATTATGTTGGCATATGGTCAGCCGCTGCACGCGTTTGATTATGCCAAACTCGGCAGCCAACACATCGAAGTCCGCCGTGCCAAAAACGGTGAGCCGTTAACTACCTTGGATGGTCGGGAACATGAACTGGATGATCGCGATATCGTCATTACGAACGGTCAGGTGCCGGTTGCTTTGGCCGGGGTCATGGGCGGCTTGAATTCGGAAATTTCCGAAACCACCACAACCGTTGTCGTTGAAGCGGCTAGCTTTAATCCGGTCAATGTGCGGAAAACCGCGTTGAAATATAATCTGCGCTCAGAGGCGTCTTCCCGCTTCGAAAAAGGCATCAATCTGGCTGATATTAATCATGCGTTGGATGCTGCCGTCGCTTGGATGGCTGAATTGGGTGGCGGTCAATCGGCTAAAGGCACTTTGGGTCCGACTGCTGTTGAAGCCAAGGATGTGGTGGTAGATATCTCACTAGACCACATCAATCACGTCTTAGGCACCGATCTGCAAGAAGACCAGGTAACCGGCATTTTTCGCCAGTTAGGTTTTGGCGTCACAGTTGCGGACGGTCTTTTTGCGGTTGCGGTTCCGCCACGCCGCTGGGATATCCACATTAAAGCGGATCTGGTTGAAGAAGTTGCGCGTATTTATGGCTTTGACAATTTACCAAGTACCTTACCAACGACAACCATGACGATTGGGGAATATACCCCGAAGCAGAAACGGATTCGGCGGACGCGGCATCTTCTTGAAGGGTTGGGCTTAACGCAGGCGATCACTTATGGCTTAACCACTGCCAAAGCGGCTGAGCAATTCAAATTGCAACCAGGCAAGCCAACTCAGGTTGATTCGCCGATGACAACCGATCACGCTGTGTTACGCATGAACATGGTCACTGGGTTATTAGATGTCATTAAATACAATCAGGCCCGTAAAGAAACCAATGTGGCGATTTATGAGCAGGGCCGCATTTTTACCAAAACCGGCAATCAGGTTCGCCCGACTGAAATCGAGTACCTAGGTGGTGCATTGACTGGTCAGGTGACGACCAAGACTTGGAACCAGGATGCCCGTCCCGTTGATTTCTTTTATGTCAAAGGGATTGTCACCCACTTGCTTGAAGATTATTCATTGACAGAGCCGGTACGGTTTGCGGCAACGCAGGCAGTGGCCGAACTGCATCCGGGTCAAGCTGCCGATGTTTTTGTTGGCGACACGCGCATTGGCTTCTTAGGGCGCCTGCATCCCGCATTTGAGCATGACAACCATTTACCAGAGACGTTTGTCTTTCAGCTGGATCTTGACGCCTTGTTCGTTGCTCCAAAACAGGAAAAGATTGCCCAACCGGCGCCGAAGTTCCCGGCCGTTACGCGCGATATTGCACTTCAGGTCGCCGAAACAGTCACGAATGCACAAGTGATGGACGTTTTCCGGCAACACGGCGGTGCCTATCTCAAGCAGGTTAAACTTTTTGATGTTTACGCAGGTGAACACGTTGCTGAAGGCCAAAAGAGCTTGGCATACACGCTGACTTATCGGCGGGATGACCAGACGCTGACTGAAGACGAAGTGACGCAAGCGTTCGATCGTGTTAAGTCTGCGTTAGCATCAGATTTGGCTGCTGAGATTCGCTAATCATCAGTCGCAATTTACCGCGCAATTAGGTATGATGGTCACTGGTTATTAAGCTGCTGCCGAAGATAGTTCGGCGGTGGTTCTGTTACATAAGCGGCTGTATGCTGCCAGTTTGGATTATAGGCACATTTAGGTTAATCCGCGATAAACAACAGTACGTAAAAAGGAGGCATCTTTTTTGGATAGGCGATCCCGACATGTAGAGGACAAACGGCGGTTGCGCGCTGATGAAAAAAAGGCGTCGCACAAGATTGTCGCGTGGGTTCTGAGTATCTTGTTTGCGGTGCTGGTGATTGTTGGCCTGATGGGGTATCGGTACGTCCACTCGGCACTTCAGCCGGTGAATCCGAATGGTCAGACTTCTGTCAATGTAACGGTGCCTGCAGGTTCATCCACCAAACAAATTGCCGCCAAATTGGAAGCCAAGCACGTGATCAAAAGTGCCATGGTGTTCAATTATTATGTCAAGTTTCACAACATTGCTGACTTTCAGGCCGGCAGTTATCAGTTGACACAACGTGATTCGATGAATCAGGTGATCCAAAAGTTGCGGGCTGGCGGCACAGCAGCCACCGCGGCGGGACAGTTGCTGGTTAAAGAAGGCGCGACAATCGAGCAAATTGCGACATCCGTGAACAAGCTGGGTAAATCAAATCAGAATCTGACAAGCAAGAAGTTCATGGCGCTCATGAAAAATCAGACCTTCTTTAATAAAATGGCCAAGAAATACCCGCAGCTCCTGAGTTCTGCTGCTTCGGCCCAAGGCGTTCGCTACCGCCTGGAAGGTTACCTTTTCCCAGCCACCTATAGTGTGAGCGCAGGCGAAACGGTAGAGGATCTGGTTGAAGCGATGTTAGCTAAAACCGACAGCGTCATGCAAAGTTACTATAAGAGTATCAAGAAGCAAGGGTATACGGTTCAGGAAGTCATGACCTTGGCTTCGCTGGTTGAGCGTGAAGGGGTGACCCAGGAAGATCGCCGGACAATTGCCGGGGTCTTCTTGAACCGTATTGATGCGGATATGCCATTGCAATCCGATATTTCAGTTATGTATGCTTTAAATACGCATAAAACTCATTTGACCAATAAGGATACCAGTGTTGATTCGCCGTATAACCTATATGTGCACACCGGTTACGGGCCGGGTCCATTTGATTCGCCAAGTGAGCAAAGTATCACCGCGGTGTTGAGTCCAAACGACCGCAGCAAGCATTATCTGTACTTTGTTGCCAACCTGAAGACCGGCGAAGTGCTGTATGCTACCACGCGTGAACAACACGACGAGAACACGGCTAAGTTTGCCAGCGATAACTCATCAGTCAATAAGTAATTTATATGTTGGCCATAGCGCCCCTTATCCACGACTTTAGTAGCATGATTTACTTATGGATTGATCTTGACAGGCAAGACGGAGCAGTTCTATCGTGTTAGAATCAGTGGCGAAAGTTTAGTGACTCAATTAAAGAAAAACGGCCTTGGAAATGATGCTTGAATGCTGGACATCTTTTCCAAGGCTGTTGTGCGCAGTTTTTTCTGTCAACGATTTAAATTGAAAGAAGGCCAGCAGATGCAGCAAAAGAAACCCATTGTGATCGGTGTGACCGGTGGTTCTGCCAGTGGCAAGACCAGCGTCAGTCGGGCGATTTTCGATCACTTTTCCGGGCATTCTTTGCTCTTGCTGGCACAGGATGCGTATTATAAGAAAAGCGACAAACCGTTCTCGGAGCGGAAGAAAATCAATTATGATCATCCGTTGGCGTTTGACACTCCGCTACTGAAGCATCACCTGGATGAGTTGATCCATCGCCACGCGGTTGACCAGCCCGTTTATGATTACACGATTCATAATCGTTCGGATAAAACGGTGCACCTTGAGCCTAAAGATGTGATCATTCTTGAAGGGATTCTGATTCTTGATGATGAGTCGTTACGTAACATGATGGACATTAAGGTATTTGTTGATACAGATGACGATATTCGTGTCATTCGTCGGATCCGGCGCGACATGATTTCGCGCGGGCGGACACTAGATTCAATTATTAATCAATATTTAAAAACCGTAAAACCGATGTATCATCAATTTGTTGAACCAACGAAACGCTATGCGGATCTGATCGTTCCGGAAGGCGGTCAGAATCAGGTCGCCATTGATTTACTGGTGACCAAGATCAAAGCCATTCTAGCGGAACGCGGTTTACAAGAGTAGCCATTGACAAATGGCTCCCGGATTAATAAAGTGACTAAGGAAAATAAGAAGTGAGGTAAGTATTTTATGGCAGACAAAAGCTATCCGATGACAGCAGAAGGTAAAAAGAAACTTGAAAACGAACTTGAGGAACTAAAAACCAAGAAACGCCCAGAAGTTATTGAGCGGATCAAGGTAGCCCGGGGGTTCGGCGATTTGTCCGAAAACTCAGAGTACGAAGCAGCCAAGGATGAGCAATCCACACTTGAAAATCGGATCGTGACGATTCAAACAATGCTGCGTTACGCCGAGATCATTGATGCCAAGGCCGTTGCCAAAAACGAAGTCTCCATTGGTAAAAAAGTGACCTTTGAAGAAGACGGCGACGAGGAAACATACGAAATTGTCGGGGCAGCAGAAGCCGATGCTTTCAATGGCAAGATCAGTAATGAAAGCCCGATTGCCCAAGGCCTTATTGGTCGTAAAGTTGGCGACAAAGTTACCATCAACACTCCAGGCGGCGAAATGACCGTGACGATTACAAAGGTTGAAGGCTAATCCCATTTTATAAAAGCTAGCCGGCAAGCACATCTCCGACGACGAGGATGTGCTTGCTGGCTTTTCTTATGAGCAAATATCACTTGCCGGTGAATATCAGCCTTACGCCCTAAGCTAGCGAGCATTTGATTCGTTATAATAAATCAAGGATATGGTAGTCGGGTACGAATTTGGTGATGCCTCACTGCCAGATAAATTCACGATTTTGATTAAAAGGAGGGATCGCAAATGCGCCGCTGGCAACTGTTTTTGGGGATTGAATTTGCGCTCTTACTCTGGCTAGGATTCCAGATCATTACGAATCCCATGGCGTTGGCAACGATCCTGATTGGCTTTCTATTTCTTTTCTTAGGGATGCACTGGCACCGGCTGCGGACTTTTAGTGTCACGTTTGGCGGTGTATTAATGGTGCTGGGTATTTTTATTAATCCCGCGATTTGGCTCATATTGATGGTGGCCGGGATCTTTTTGATGATGGTTCTGACCAAGCCAAAAGCAGGCTTTTCGGTTTGGAATCATAAACAGTACGTTGCGCCGGTAACGGAGGCTCCAGGTAAAAAAGCCGGGCGCCGAACGATTCATTCCTGGGCGGGGCGGCAAACGATTGCACCCAGTTACGATTGGGATGACATCAACATGGTGGTGCCGGCCGGCGATACCATCATTGACCTAGGTGACACTTTTTTACCCAAAGGCGATAGCGTGATTATGATTCGCAAAGGCTTTGGTAAAACCAGAATTTTGGTTCCCGTGGGTGTTGGCGTTGCTGTAGAACATGCGACGTTTTATGGGCGGCTGCATTTTGAAGATTCCGACTCGATGCTGCATAGCCAAAGCGTGACCGCTTATTCGCAGGATTACGACGATGCACCGCGTCGAATCCACATTATCACGAATGTGGTGGTGGGCGACTTGGAGGTGCTGGCAGTATGAGGAGACGGATGTTAGTCGGTTTTTTTCTGATTCTTCTGGTCTGGACGATTTTGGTCGAGGCCTGTTTGGTGTTTATGCTGGCAAAAGTGACCCATCATGATTTTTTGCAGCTGTTGTTAGCAAATGTGCTTTCAGCGCCGTTATTTGTTTATCTTTTTATTGGAGCCTTACTGATCAGTTCCGGCGCCACCGTGATTGTGTTATGGCGACAACGGGTGATGCGCAATCAGTTAGATAGTCGTCTTGCGCAGTTGAATGCCGGGCAATATCAAGCCCCGATTTTTAGTCGCTCTCAACAAGCGGTCGCAGCATTAGGCCAGCAACCAGCTGACTTGCTTGAAGCGTTACGGCAAAAAATGATACGCTTACAACGTGAGATTGAACGTTATAGTAATACGCCTGTGCGCTTTTCCGGCGAAACCCGTGAGGCCATTCTGACCGGTGAACGTCATCGGTTGGCCCGGGAACTGCATGATTCGGTTTCCCAGCAGTTATTTGCGGCGATGATGATGTTGTCCGCACTGCGGAGTGTCGCGGAACGCGATCCTAAGCAGGAAGCTTTGCAGAAGCAGTTGGATACGATTCAAAAAGTGATCAATGAAGCCCAGGCGGAAATGCGGGCGTTGCTATTGCATCTACGTCCGACTAATCTTGAAGGCAAATCGCTAAAGCAGGGGATTATCCAGTTGTTGAAAGAATTGCAAACCAAGATTACAATCAAAATCACATGGCAATTGGATGACATTAAGTTAAATGCGGCGACTGAGGATAATCTTTTCCGGATTGTTCAAGAGCTGCTTAGTAATACATTACGCCATGCTAAAGCCGATAGCCTTGAAGTTTATCTGAAGCGGTTGCAAGATATGGTTATTTTGCGTATGGTGGATGATGGTGTTGGGTTTGATCCAAAAGAAACTAGTGGCAACGGTAACTATGGTCTTGCCAATATCAAGGAACGCGCGGCGGCCATGGGTGGAACAGCCAAGGTCGTGAGCGTAGTCGGTCAAGGAACCAGTGTTGAAGTCAGAGTACCGTTATCAAAGGATGTTGCGCATGATTAAAGTATTGATCGTTGATGATCACGAAATGGTTCGATTGGGACTGGCGACTTATATTGGCGTTCAGCCTGACTTAGAGGTGGTCGATCAAGCCGAAAACGGCCAGGAAGGCGTCGATATGGCGTTGAAAGATCGGCCTGATATTATCTTGATGGATCTGGTGATGCCGGTAAAAGACGGCATTACGGCGACTAAGGAGATTCTGAAAGCTTGGCCAGAAGCGCGGATTATCATTTTGACCAGTTTCATCGATGATGCCAAAGTGTATCCAGCCATGGAGGCAGGGGCGGCGAGCTATATTCTGAAAACCGCAACGGCGGAAGAAATTGCCAAAGCCATTCGTCAGACTGCCAAGGGCGAACGGGTACTTGAGCCGCAAGTGACCACCAAAATGATGAATCGCATGAATCATCCGCAACCGCAGTACGACGAACTGACTAACCGCGAACGCGAAGTTTTGCAGTTGATTGCGCAAGGCAAGTCGAATCAGGAAATTGCCTCGGCGCTATTCATTACATTAAAAACGGTTAAAACGCACGTCTCAAACATATTAGCCAAGTTGGATGTCGAGGATCGGACCCAGGCGGCGATTTATGCGCTCAAGCATGGTCTGGTTAAAAATGATCAAGGAGATGATGGGGTTGCAACTCGCGATCACTGATAAAGCAAGTCAATGGTTTCACCGTGAATTAAATTTACCGGATCAAGGTGCCGGCATTCGTTTCTTCGGCAAAGCTTATGGGAAGACCCAGGTTCATGATGGTTTTAGCGTGGGGATGACAAGGGATGATCATCCTGAGCATCCAATCATGTCGGTCGAAAAAGACGGTGTGACCTATTTTGTCAATCCGACCGATGCATGGTTCTTTGAAAACCTTGCAATGACGGTTGATTACGATGCCCATCTGGATGAACCTAAGTACGAATTTAAAGAAGAATAAGCCAGATTGCAGTCATACTTCATGTATGATTAATCTGCACGCAAAAAAATCCTCGGGCGCGGTTGCTGTTGCCTAAGGATTTTTTGCTTTTCAGATCAGGATTTCCGGTAGGGCTGGTGCCGAGTTGTGACAAACCACCACCCCACCGTCAGAAGCAAGCCGATAACCGTTATCAGGCTGCCCCAGCCCAATAATGGCGGCGTGTAGCGCATGGTGATGCGATAATGCCCGGGCTTAAGCGGAATGGCCATGAAAATACCGAGACTGGTTTTGACGGAAACCGGGCGGCCGTTAACGCGGACGTGCCAGCCTGGTGCCGTTGGGATCGTTGTTTGTAACATTTGATTTGGTCTGCGAATAGTGACATCAGCCGCAATGGTGGTGTCAGTGGCGTGTTTAACCCGCCAACCGCCAGCTTGTAACTGTTTGAGATCGTGTTGAATAGTACCGACATCAGCTTGATACAGACCAACATTGTCAAACCAGGCTTCTTTTTTATTGAGCTGAAAAGTTAACAATTGCTCCTGGAGGCCCTTCTTAGGCGTGACGTTAACAGTGAGGGTGTTGTTAAAACTGTCAGGTAGCGCCACGGTTTTCCCATTTTGCTTGAGGTTCACCAGATGATTGGCAAAATGGCTGCCAAGCGTCAGAACGTAGCATTTTCCCGCTTGCGGTTTAAAACGATAGGTCACAGTATGGCGGCCCTTGCCAACCTTGGTAAATGTCGAGGTGCCATTTGATGTCGTGCGGCGAACGCCGGTAAGTGTCGGTTCGGGGAGTGGCAACGCGCTAAAATAAGGATCGGTGTCTTTTCCTAGGGCAGCTTGGAGAATAAACGATTGATTGGCAACAGGCGTATCACTATAAAGTTGCTGTTTCAGTAAATCAGTGTTGGCCGCGAAGCCAATTTGTTGAGCGAATGGCGACCGCAGAATTTTCCAAGGGCCGACTTGGTTCACTTGCCGATACCACTTTAAATCAGGTCGTTGCCCGGCATCAGGGAGAGAAGACCGCGCATGAGTCGGCGTCAAAAAGTACTTCATCCCCAGCAGACTATCGGTGATTAAGGTGCCATTGGTGTATGCAACCGAGCCATCGTCTTCGGGTTGGCCAATTTGTCCAAAGAACTTCGGCAAAGCAGGCTCAAGCAGCGAGTTGAATTGATCGGCACCGCGATAGTTGCCGGTCATCGGATCGTTACGCGTCCGAATTGTGGTTTTGCCAATGCGAAAGAATCCGTGATCTTCTTTCTTAACGGCGTTGGCACCTTGGACGAGCGCCGCGGTATAATCGTGGTAATCACGGTGGTCGAGGTAAGCCAGCTGATTCAGTGTCAGAATCATGCTGCCGCTCATATCCACCAAAACAATGGCAAACCCAAACCATAACGGCCGGTGCTGGTCCAGACTGAGCCACACAAGAACTAGTAACAGCGAACCGATGCCAAACACGAGATTACCGAAAGTCAAAAAGCTGAAGTGTTTCAGATTAAGTGCGACATCACCATAAATCAGCCCGAATACGATGAGTAAAATGACGAGCTTTTGAAGCGATAATCCTGTTTCTATCTTTGCCAGACTGCTAATACCTAAACTCAGGAACCAGAAGCACAAGACAAATGTAAAACGATACGGATACCAAACCGGAAATTGAAAACCATGCCACAATAAATCCAGCGGTTCGAACATGCAGGAAAGTAGCAAGAAACCGGTCACCAAGGCAGCCGCAATTTTCTGCCGCCATGACTGCTGTCTGGATAAGAAGAAAAGGACTGCTAGAACAAATCCTAAGGCGCCGACGTAAATATTCGGGAACCCTGAAGGCATTTGATCAAAGTTGAAACTGCCCGGGATCAGCTTGCTTAACAAGCGATCCGGGGCATACTCAAAGCGCCACTGGAACGTTTTGACCGTATAAGTTGCTTTGGATTGGGCAAGTTGAAACCAGGTTGGAAGGAGTACCACGGCGCTGCACATAGCTGCCAGTAAGCTGGCGCCTATAAAGCGCAGGCCGATGCGCCAGGCGTGCCGCCAAGACTTGGCATGGGCACCGAGCCAATAAGCGGCGTATAATACCAGAAACAAAGCGATCATATAGCCTGTGTAAAAGTTAATGATTAGGGCAGCTGCCAGCCAGCCGATATAGGCAATGTTCCGGCCTTTGGTGAACAACGCCTCCGCACTTTGAACGATCAGTGGCAGCAAAATCGCTGCATCTAGCCACATCAAGTTGAAACTGTTTGCCAACAGCCAACCGCTAAGCGCATATGCCAATCCAAAAGCGGAAATCATCAGCCCGTTAATTCCGTGGTGTTTGGCATACCATCCCATGGTTAATCCGGCCGTGCTGATTTTTAGAATCATGATCAAAAAAGCAGCAACATCCAGCATGTCAGCGGGGAAAAGAATTACCAACAAATTAAACGGACTCAGTAAATAATATGCAAAGACGCCAAACATGTCGCCGCCTAATCCTTTATTAAAGGCATAAAAAAGCTGCCCTGGGTGGCCGAGCAGAGTTTGGCGAAGATAGGCAAAAAAGTCAATATACTGTTGGCCCAGATCAACCGTGAGCACGCTGCTGGAACCAAACGGGAAAACGCCGCGAATAGCAAAGTAAAGACCGACTAACAGTCCCGGCAGTAAAAAACTAAGGATCAGCGGATTGTTTTTTAACCATCGTCGTCGCACAGGTACCCACCAACTTCTAAATTAAAATTAATTCCGGCTTATTTTCGTCCGGCATCGCTATTTCAAGCATATCATAAGACACATAGCGTTTTGCCGGGTTCTTTGCTACACTTTAAAAGATAGAGATTTCAAAGGAGCATTTAGGGTGAAGTACATTCGTACACCGCAGCCGAAACGAAATAAAAGTCACATTCCGTTTCGCTTAAATTTATTGTTTTTCATTGCGTTTCTTTTGTTAGCGGCACTGGTTGCCCAGCTGGCTTATTTGCAGATTCTAAATGGTCCCCGATTGGCTGCCGAAGTCGATCGGACGAACAAAACAACGGTCACCGGCAATGTACCGCGTGGGTTGATTTATGACAGTAAAGGTCGCGCACTTGTGACTAATAAGGCTAATAATGCCATCACCTATACCAAGAGTGTCGGAACCAAATCCCAGCAAATGTATGATATTGCCAATCAGCTGGCCAAGTTGATTGATAAGCCGGCTGAGAATCTAACCAAGCGTGATTATATTGATTACTACCTTGCGCAGACCAAGGTGTCAAAGCGAATCACCAAAAAGCTGCCTAAGCAGATTCAAAAATTGCCTTCAGCGGACTCCGATAAATTGTATAAATATCAAGTTGCCTATGTTCGCAAACATATGCCGACGTTGACGCCCATTCAAAAAGAAGCAGCAGGACTTTATAAAATCATGAACGGTGCCACGCAGTTGTCCACGGTTTATTTGAAAAACCAAAATGTCACTGCTCATGAGGTGGCGGTTGTCGGTGAACGGCTGACGCAGATGCCAGGCGTTAACCTCGGCACTGATTGGGAACGCTCATACCCTAATGGCGAGTCAATGACCTCGATCATCGGCCGAGTTTCCAACGAAAAAAGCGGGCTGCCTGCCGATGAACTGAACGCCTACTTAGCGAATGGGTATGCGCGTAATGATCGCGTCGGTACCAGTTACTTGGAAAAAGCGTATGAGAACGTTTTGAAAGGTTCAAAGAGCCAAACCCAGGTTGAAATCGGCAACAACAACCAGATTGTCCAGTCGGTTTCCAAATTCAAGGGGCAGCAGGGAGCCAATCTGAATCTGACCATTGATTCGGAATACCAAAAGAAAGTCGAAAAGGCGTTGGATGACACCTTTAGTTCGGTTCGCTCGGCCGGTGCCGGCAGTTTATCGGATGGTGCATATGCCGTGGCAATGGATCCAAATACCGGGCGGATTCTGGCCATGGCCGGGCAACATCAGGATACGCAGACCCATAAAGTCGAAGACGATGCGCTTGGGGTTATCAATCGTGCCTTTGTTGTCGGGTCTGCGGTCAAAGGGGCAACGGTTCTCGGTGCACTTCAAGACGGAGTTATTACGGTTGACCACAATACCCAGGCAGACACGCCGATTTATTTGCCGGGTACACCAGTTAAAAAATCCGTTTACCCTGTCGGTACGTTCAGCTCGCTGGATGCTGCTTCAGCGCTGGAAGTGTCCAGTAACATTTACATGATGTGGCTGGCGATGAAGGAAGGCCATTACGCTTACTCGCCGAATAATTATCTAAAACTAGACAACAACATTTTCAGCAAGATGCGCGGTTACTTCAATCAGTTCGGTTTAGGGATTAAGACCGGCATTGACTTACCCGGTGAAATTGCCGGGCTAGAAGGTAAAACACATGATACGTCAGGTAACCTACTCGTGGGGTCAGCGCTGGACTTGGCTTACGGAAACTACGATAACTACACCTTGATTCAGATGCTGCAATACATCAGTGCGATTGCTAATAATGGCTACCGGATGCGCCCTTATCTGGTCAATAGTATTAGTCAGACCTTGAGCGATGGCAGTAAGGGACCGACTTTAAGTACCACTCAGCCATCTGTGACGTCTAAAATCGAGAATACGCAAGCACAAATCGATCTGGTTAAGCAGGGAATGTGGCAGGTTGTCCATGGTACGAACGGGTGGACGACGGCAACGTCTCTGAATAGTCTGAATCCTGGAGTCGCTGGGAAAACCGGGACTGCGCAAGGCTTTACTCGTCAATCAAAAGGGTCGGCGTTGACTGAGACCATTACGGAAAGTTTTGTTGGGTATGCGCCCGCGAAAAATCCCAAAATTGCGATCGCGGTTATTATTCCCAACCTGAAAGCTGAAACGACGACGCCTTATCAGTTGCAAATTGCCAAAGAAATGTTTAGCGACTTCTACAAGATGAATGACATCAAAGAAGACAAGGGCTATTCAATTCATCAAAAGACCGTCAATGGTTAACGTTGTTTTGTTGGCAGCGTGTGCAAAAAATGCTAAACTACTACAAGAACATGGCCGTCAAGTGATTGATTGGCACTGGTGGCAATGGGAAAACAACAGGGTCACCTGTTGTTTTTTTAGCGAGATTGCCGCTTGGCGACGGTTATACACGCACTAGCTGCTTGGGCAGTCAGGTTAGAAAGGATTTCAATGAACTACGCAAATTGGCGCTCACGCTTTCAAAATTCAGCCTATGTGACCAACGGCATTTTGGCCGTTACGATTTTGGTGTTCATTCTAGAGACACTTTCCGGTGGCAGCACCAATACTGAAGTGCTGATTGCTTATGGTGCCCGAGCTAATCCGCTTATTTTATACGGACAATGGTGGCGCCTGATCACCCCGGTATTTGTTCATATTGGCTTAACGCACATCTTGATGAATGGCTTTTCGTTATACTTTTTAGGCGAAATGACCGAACGTTTATTTGGTCATTGGCGGTTCTTCCTGCTATATTTCATTTCCGGTTTTGCCGGCAACGTGGCAAGTTTTGCTTTCAGTCCCAACACGTTGGCAGCAGGAGCCAGCACCGCGATTTTTGGGTTGTTGGGAGCTTGCTTGATGTTGGGGGATACCTACCGCGATAACCCCGTCATTCGGCAATTGTCGCGTCAATTTTTGTTGTTGGTTGTCTTGAACTTGGCATTTAACCTTTTCTCTAGCGGCGTTGATATTTATGGCCACATTGGCGGTGTGCTAGGCGGTTTCTTAGCGGCCGGCATGTTGGGAGCCCCGGCACTTGGTCGTATGGGGACTGTCCGGCGCGTCGCTTCGGCAGTCACCTTGATCTTTGGACTGGTTGCTTTGATTTTATTTGGAATTCAGCGCGGAATCGTATGAAAACTTATTATGATGTTTTGCAATTATTAAAGAGCTTTGGCACCTTTATCCATGTCGGTAAACGGGTGTGGGATATTGAGCTGGCAGCACTAGAATTAGACCGTTTGCATCAGGCAAAATTGATTGACGATAAGGTTTATCTGAATGCGAAAGTTGTTTTGCGGCATGCCCATGAACAAGAAGAGCAAGATCCCTTGAATCACGATTTACCTTTGCATTCGGATCAACGGAGGAATGATCAAAATGAATAATCAAAAATTAATCGGGGTTGACTTAGGCGGGACAACCATTAAATTTGCTATTTTAACCCAAGCAGGCGATATTCAGCAGCGCTGGAGTATCGACACCAACATTCTGGATGAAGGCAGCCATATTTTGCCGGATATTGTGACATCCATTAACGAACACCTAAAACTTTACAACATGTCGCCAGCCGATTTTGCCGGCATCGGCATGGGGTCTCCGGGTTCTGTTGATATCAAAGCTGGCACCGTTATTGGCGCATATAATTTGAACTGGAAAACATTACAGCAAGCCAAAAAAGTGATTGAATCCGGCACCAAGATTCCTTTTAACATTGATAATGACGCCAATGTTGCGGCATTGGGCGAACGCTGGAAAGGCGCCGGTGAAAATGATCCGGATGTGACCTTCGTGACGCTTGGTACGGGCGTTGGTGGGGGCATTATTGCAGATGGCGAGCTGTTACATGGCGTTGCCGGTTCTGCCGGTGAGTTAGGACATGTCACCGTCGATCCGGTTAACGGGTATCTATGTACCTGTGGCAAGCGCGGCTGCCTCGAAACAGTAGCTAGTGCGACCGGCGTGGTGCGGGTTGCTCGGGACATGGCAGAAGAATTTGCCGGCGACTCAAAGTTGAAGCAAACGCTGGACGATGGGGACGAGATTTCTAGCAAAATCGTTTTCGATTTGGCAAAGGACGGCGATCGCCTGGCTTTGATGATTGTGGACCGGGTTTGCTTCTATCTTGGTTTGGCCTTAGCGAACGTTGGTAATTTATTGAATCCGAAATTCATCGTCATCGGTGGCGGTGTGTCGGCAGCGGGCGACTTTTTGCTTAAACGCGTCGATAAGTATTTCAAAGAAAATACGTTCCCGAATGTTCGTGAAACCACCCGATTGCGGTTGGCAACGTTGGGCAATACAGCTGGCGTCATTGGGGCCGCAAGCTTGGCGCTGAAGTAAGGGAAAAAGGAGAGTCGTGTAAGTGTTAACTTATCTGTTAATCTTTGTTGGATTATTTTTAATTTACTGGGGCTTCAGCTGGTTGTGGAGCTATTATCAAAAGTCGAAATTCAAGGCCATCGGTGGCGAAATTTCACCTGAAGAATTTGAGCACACGATGCGCAAAGCCCAGATTATCGACTTACGGGAACGCAACGAATTCAAAGCAGGCCATATTCTTGGTGCGCGTGACCTTCCGTATACGCAGCTGCGTGAGCGGTTAGGCGAGATGCGTAAAGATTTGCCGGTCTATCTCTATGACAAAACCGGCGTCCTTTCGTTGCGGGCAGCACGGCGCTTGCGCAAGAATGGCTTTGAGAAGATCAGCTGGTTAAAAGGCGGTTACGATAACTGGTCAGGCAAAATCAAAAAAAGCCCGACTAATTATTGAGCCGTACATAGGCAGCAAAAAAAGCAATCGCACTGGTCGATTGCTTTTTTGTTAAGCGATGCTTATTTGCTTAGCCTTGATGGGCTGAGAAGCGTTTGCGATTAGCTTTGCGCCGATTTTCATTGATTTCATCGGCCTTGGTTTCAACAGGTTCGACATAGTTTTTCTTGAAGGCGAAAACACTGCCGGCAATGGCGCCAAGCGTCATCAACGTGCCAACGAAAAAGCCGCGTGCAAATTTATGTTTCATGAGAATCCCCCCTGATTGGTGATCTGTGATACTGAATTTATTATACTATATTGATGGAGCTTAATGAAATGGATAAACCGGTAAACCGCATCGTCATGATTGTGGGACCAACAGCAGTGGGTAAAAGTGATCTTGGCATTTACTTGGCCCAGCAGCTTCAAGGCGAAGTCATCAATGGTGATGCGTATCAAATTTATCGTCATATGAATATTGGTACGGCCAAAATCATGCCTGACGAAATGGCCGGTGTTCCGCATCATTTACTGGATATCGTTGAGCCGACGATGCCTTATACAGTCGCTAAGTTTAAAGAAGCCGCCGAAAATGCCATCACGCTGGTCAGCAAACGGCATCATCTGCCGATTTTAGTTGGCGGGACCGGTTTTTATTTGAATAGTTTACGCCTGAATCTGCCGCTGGGTGGTAAAGCGCCGCCAAAAAGTGTCCGTCAGCGATGGCAAAAGGCATTAGCCGAGCATGGTGCGTCATGGTTATGGACGCAGTTGGTACAGCGTGATCCGGTCGCGGCCAAGCAGATTGAACCTGCTAATACGCGCCGGGTGATTCGCGCACTGGAAGTCATTGAATTGACTGGCAGGCGGTTTTCCGAACAGACTCAGCCCCAACCGCTTTATGAAACATTGGTTATCGGCTTGACCACGGACCGCGCGGTTTTATACGAGCGAATCAATGCGCGGGTGAATGCCATGATGGTTGAGGGACTGGAAGCAGAAGTCGCCAATTTGTTAAAAACCGTTCCGCCTGATGCTCAGGCAATGCAGGCCATTGGCTATAAAGAACTGGTTCCATATTTTAAAGGTCAAGCTGATTTGGCTGACTGTGTGGCACTCATCAAGCAGCATTCACGCCACTTTGCCAAACGGCAGCTGACGTATTTTCGCAACCAAATGCCGACACACTGGTTTGATTTGGTTGCTCATCCGGAAGAAAAGCAGGCAGTGGTTGCGTTAGTGCGGCGATGGCTGAAGCAATCGGTTAAAGGAGAAAAAGATGAGTTGGACAGATAAATTTGATCCCGCCTTATTAAAAATGGTCAGGGAAGTCGATACCCAAATCGCACCACAATTGGCTGCGATTGATGAACGAATTTTGGAGAACCAAGATAAAGTTTTAACGAGCTTTCAGAAACACCATGTTGCCGAAAGCTATTTAACCGGATCAACCGGTTATGGCCATAACGATGAGGGCCGCGATGTGCTTGAGGCCATCTATGCTGACGTTTTAGGCGGTGAAGATGCGCTTGTGCGGCCGCAATTTGTCTCCGGCACCCACGCCATCGGGGTTGCATTGCTTGGGCTTGTCCGCCCGGGGGATGAGATTTTGTACATCACCGGAAAGCCGTATGATACGTTGCAAGAGGTGTTGGGACTTGCTGGCAACGGCATTGGTAGTCCTAAAGAATATGGCATTGGCGTCGATTATGTCGATCTTTTGCCAAATGGGGCAGTCGACAATGACGCGGTTAAGGCACGGCTGACCGCTAAAACCAAAGTGGTTGCGATTCAGCGTTCGCGTGGGTATGCAACGCGCGATTCGTTTACGGTTGATCAAATTGCGGCGATGATCAAAGTTGTTCGCAGCGTGTTGCCGAATGTCTGGATTTTTGTCGATAACGCTTATGGCGAATTTTCCGAGACAACCGAACCACTTGAAGTTGGCGCCGACGTCATGGCCGGGTCGCTGTTTAAAAATGCTGGTGGCGGCATGGCCAAAACCGGTGGGTATATTGTCGGCAAGAAGGATTTAATTGAGCGCATCAGCTATCGCTTTACAGTTCCTGGTCTTGGTGGTGCCGAGGGGGCGACTGTCGGTGCGCTGGCTGATATGTATCAAGGTTTCTTCATTTCACCGCAAACAACCGGTAATGCGATTAAAGGGGCGATCTTTGAAGCGGCATTATTTGCTAAACTAGGCTTAGATGTATCACCAACCTGGGATGCGCCGCGGACGGACCTGATTCAAACGGTTAATTTCGGTAATCAAGCTGACATGGTCAAGTTTGCCAAAGCTATTCAGGCCAATTCGCCGGTTGACAGCTTCGTGACGCCGATTCCGGAGAAAATGGCTGGTTATGAAGACGAGGTCATCATGGCCGGTGGTACTTTTGTGGCCGGATCGACGGTTGAATTTTCCGGTGATGGTCCATTGCGTCCGCCATACACACTGTATTTGCAAGGCGGCTTGACTTACGCGCATATTAAGTTGGCAACCATGGGAGCGGCCCAATCGACTTTTTTTGATCAAGCTCAATAAACGATTTGTATGTCAAAAAGCGTCAGCGTCACTGCAAACAGGCAGTGCACTGGCGCTTTTTTGATTTGCTCGTGAAAAATGTAAAGTCTGAAAAATTCCAAAAATCGCTATTTCTCAGCCACGACCTGCACGTAAGGTTCACCGTCCGCACCGGTCACAATGCCCTGAATCTCCGGCGTGAATCCGGGAAAACGCCGAATCCCGGCAAATAGGGTTTCAAAATAGTGAATGGCCACCGCACGCCAGCGTTCGCCCGGCACGACGACGAAAATGCCAGGAGGATATGGCAATGCCCCGGCAACCGCGATTCGGCCTTCCGCTGCCTGTAACGGGATGGTTTCAAATTCTCCACGAACAAAGCAACGGTCGGCTGCTTGCGGCGTCATAGCAGTCGGTATGTTGTTCGTGTTTGTAAAAAGTAATTGTTGCTGCTGGACTAACTTAGCTTCGCGGAAAAAGTCGGACATGTTCTGGCCCAGTTCGCGTAAGGTCATATGCAGATAAGCTTCACCGGTTTCAGCCACTAATTTTGGCAATGTTTCGGTAACGGTTTTGTTGGCAAAGTAATCTTTTTCGAATTGTTGCAAAACTCGGCGAAGGTGCTGCCAGTCGGTTGCGGCAGATCCCGGCGTTACCAAAAAGAGCAAGCTGTTCAAATCGGCTTTTTCCGGGACAATTCCGTGATCAAGCAAGTAGCGATCGACCAACCAGCCGCTAACGCCAAATGTCGCCGTTTCCGGTAGCAGCACCGTGACCTTGCCAGGATCAAGATAAGCTTGGTTCGGCTTTAAGTGCAGGAGCTGATGCCACTTGGCGTTAGGCGTCATTGACCAGGCTTCCGCAGAAGTCGTTGCCTTTTCAGGAGCAATTGCGGTTAATGTCGGGTTTTGATAGGCCGAAAACAAACGAGAATCACTTAACGAGCGGCGGAAGGCGAGTGCCGCCAGAAGCGCATCGGCCCAGATCTTTTGACCCCGGCGGCCTTGATTGATTGCGGTATTAGCGACCAACGATGCATAAAGTGGGTAAGAGTAGCTAGTGGTGACATGTTTAAGGTACGCATGGTTGAACTGCTCATGGGTGACATAGCGTGGCTGTCCTTTGATGTGCGCATCTTTTTTATGAATCTGAGACGCTTGGCCGAAGCCGGATTGTTGCTTGTGAACGCTTTGGGTGACGATGATGCCCGGATCATCCGGACCCAATGGCACTTGCAAAGGATCCGTTGGTTTCATGGCCGGAATGAAGGGCTCGTATCCGCCCCAAGCGGCATCAAAGGCAATGTAGTCCGTTAGTGGGCCAAAAAGATCAAGTAATTGGCGGACATTAGGAACAATACCGTCGAAGGTTTCCAGCTCAAGAATGGTCAGTCTAAACGGATGGCGCTCTTTGGCTTTTTGCGGATCAATGGCCGCAACCAGTTGGCGTAGCCGGTTAGCGCTGATATCAGTAAGGTCGAGTGGACCGATTAATCCGCGTTGGGTACGGAGGGTGTCAAGGTAAACCGGGCGGGCCCCATTTTGTACCAGCGCGGCATTATAAAATGATTTGTGATTATTGCGGTCAAATAAAACCAGATCACCTAGCGTCAGCAACGCACTGGCTACAATGTTGTTGGAGCCAGTCGTGCCATTGGTGACAAAATAAGTTTCATCAGCATGGTATAACCGCCCCGTGGCTTGTTCAGCTGCCAGCGGGCTGCCGCCATGTGTCAACATGTCCCCCAGCGCAGTGACGACATCGCTGGTATCGCTGGCAAAAAAAGTGTCACCATAAGCTTGATAAAGTAAATAACCGGCGGGCGCTAATCGATCGTAATGGCCGCTGTGGTGACCGGGGGTGGCAAAGCTTGTGGGATTTGCCTGCGCAAAATTCAGTAGATCATTTAGAAAAGCAGGAATCATGGTCTTTTCGTAATGTGTCGCTGCCGCGGTGATTTGAGTGAGCAAACTAGCATCAAGTCGCGGTGCTTCAGTCACGTCCAGCTGGCCGGTTGAATCATTTTGGCGGTGGCCAATGACAAAGACCGGCAAAGGCAGTTCACTGGCAACAAGTTGGTCAAAGACATTTTGATCGGCCGCATGCACCACCACTGCATTGAAAGCTGCCGAAGGGTAATCATTAAACGGCAGCCAGTCAGTGGGTAAGTTGACAGATTTCATGGTCGGGGTGTACCCAACGTGTAAATGTAAGGTCATGATGACAACGTCCTTTCAAAAGCCTAGTTACTGTTATCATACGTTTCATAGCTGAAAATACCTAGAAAAAATCTGGCTTGCAGTAAGCTTTCGGATTGCTCGGATAATATGGACAAGAATGGCAAGTTGACTTAGCAGAAAACGCTTCTTTTTTGAATGATTAGATCAACATATTGGTCTATAACAAGTTGACCGTAAAAATAAAATTTTTTCATTTTTTACGGTAAATGTAAGAAAACCTTACATGTTGCGTTGACACCGTTTATCTGGTTTGATAAGCTGACATCGTTGTAAAGGAGGATGCCTATGGCTGAGATCGCTGATCTGAGAACGCGATCGGTTTTGCCGATTGGTACAGTTATGTTGTTAACAGACTTGACTGCCCGCCAGATTCGTTACTATGAAGCCCAGGGGTTGGTCAAGCCCGAGCGCAACGCCGGCAATCACCGAACTTATTCGCTTAATGACGTTGATGAACTGCTGGAAATCCGCAGTCAGATGGCAGATGGTTTCACGCTGGCTGACGTCAAGCGGTTGAAGCATCCACGTCATCGCGAGGATAGTGATGCCGAAGTTCGCAAAGTGTTGCGCGACGAACTGCTGAATCAGAGTCGACTCAATCAAAGCCCGGATCCGGGTCCCACCATCGGCTTCCGACAATCACACTAAAGATAGGAGTTCACGTATATGGCAAGAAAAGCAATTACCGCTGATGAGATTCGCCAGACAGTTAAGGATGAGAACGTCTTATTCTTGCGCCTGATGTTTACCGACATTAACGGGATCATTAAGAACGTCGAGGTGCCGATTTCCCAGTTGGAAAAGGTGCTGAATAATAAGATTACCTTCGATGGTTCGTCGATTGACGGTTTTGTTCGAATCGAAGAAAGCGATATGCTGCTCTATCCGGATCTTAACACTTGGCTATTGTTCCCGTGGGAGAATGATCATGGTAAGATTGCCCGGCTGATCTGCTCGGTTCATCGTCCAGACGGCACACCTTTTGGCGGCGATCCGCGTAACAATCTGATCCGTGTCGTGAATGAAATGAAAGAAGCCGGCTTCACAGCTTTCAATATCGGCCCTGAACCGGAATTCTTCTTGTTTAAACTGGACGAAAATGGCAATCCGACAACGAAGCTGAACGATCATGGTTCTTACTTCGATTTTGCGCCGCTTGATATGGGCGAAAATTGCCGGCGTGATATTGTCCTTGAGTTGGAAAAGATGGGCTTTGAAGTCGAAGCTTCCCATCATGAAGTAGCACCGGGCCAGCACGAAATCGACTTCAAATATGCCGATGCACTTGACGCTGCCGATAACATTCAAACCTTTAAACTTGTGGTCAAAACCATTGCCCGCAAACACGGCTTGTATGCGACCTTTATGCCAAAACCGCTTCACGGCATCAACGGTAGCGGCATGCACATCAACATGAGCCTTTTCCACGACAAAGGCAATGCTTTCTATGATCCAAATACCGACGATCAGTTGAGTGAAACGGCGATGCATTTCCTTGCTGGCGTTTTGCGCCATGCTTATGCGCTGACCGCGGTTAACAACCCAACCGTCAACTCCTACAAACGACTGGTGCCAGGATTTGAAGCCCCGGTTTATGTGGCTTGGTCCGGCAAAAACCGCTCACCACTGATTCGGGTACCGCAGTCACGGGGATTATCAACCCGCTTGGAGTTACGCTCGGTTGATCCGACTGCCAATCCTTACTTAGCCATTGCCGCAATCCTTCAGGCCGGCCTTGATGGCGTCAAGAACCAGTTGAAGCCGGAAGAAGCGGTAGATCGTAACATTTATCGGATGCAAGACGACGAACGTAAAGCAAATCATATTCAAGACCTCCCATCAACCTTGCACAATGCGTTGAAGGCATTGGCGGCTGATGACGTGGTCAAGGCTGCCCTGGGTGAACATTTGTATCAAAGCTTTATGGATTCGAAGAACCTCGAATGGTCCGCATACCGCCAGCAGGTTTCCGAATGGGAACGGCAACAATACCTGGAATTGTATTAATTCCAGCCACCCAAAAGCTGTTGTTAACCTTTTCCTTGACTAACTGGTAAAAACAGTCAAGCATTCCATATTTCAAAAAGCTTCAGACGCAACCACGCCTGAAGCTTTTTTGATTGCGTACGATCTGAAAAACCTCAACTGTTGTAGGGAGTTAATCAATATTAATAGTTGAAAACGCTAAATGAGATGGCTACACTGAATTTATCACATTTCTCTCATAAAGGACGGCACTGCTCATGAAATTAAACCAATTCGCGCGGTTAACACCTGAATTTAGCCAACAATTAACGGAACTTGCCCGCATCGGCTTGCCGGCAGATCCTAAAGGTGACTTTGCAGATACGGCTGCAGCCATGTATGCGGCCTTTTTCCCGGAAGCTTATCAGCCCGCGGCCAAACAAGATAAATTCGCTCAGATTGCAGTCGATTCGCGGCAGAATCTGACTGAATGGTTGGCATCGGGGCCCACGCAGATGACCCGGCAAAACTTTTACAATGTAGCCCTGCAGTTGCTGGGGTTTGAAGCCTTCACCGATTTCGATTTGGCAGATCCATTGACGTTTATGGCAGCGACAAAATTGCCAAGCATTGATCATGATTTGCTTGACACCGAGGATTTCCTTAAGGCTAGCTACTTATTGTTGATGACGCGAACCAAACACTTGGTGAACTTTCTCGATGATTTAGCCAATCGTGGCTTTTTCAAAGATTTTCAGTCGTCGGCAACCCAACCGAAACCTTTATTGTTTAATGGTAAAGTGCAACAGGTTTTCGATGCGCGTCAAGCTATCCGCGAGCTGGTATGGATTGAGTCTGATGTCGACTCAGACCACGATGGAATGCGGGATCTTTTAGAAGCGACGATTTATCGACCAAAAGCCACCGAGCAAGGATTGAAGGTTCCGGTTCTATTTACCGCGAATCCATACTTTCATGGGACCAATGATGTGACAGCTGCGACGCATGTTCCGGAAACGGTTTTGGCGGTCAAGTCGCATGGAGCCTCGAAGGCGGAAGTGACAGCTACACCGGCTCAAACCGAAGACTTACCGAAGCGGGTCGTTACTGGCGAGGTGACAGAGGCAGAGGCTTATGCCGAAGAAAATAGTATGTATGCGTTCAATGATTATTTTCTTGCGCGCGGGTTTGCCGTGGTTTACTCAGCCGGCGTCGGGACGCGGTATTCAGACGGCTTTCGGACCATTGGTGGACCTGAGGAAACTGCTGGCGCGGTTGCGGTCATCGAATGGCTGACCGGTAAGCGCCGGGCGTTCGCGAATCGTACTTCAGGTGTTGCTATTAAAGCTTGGTGGTCAACCGGCAAAGTTGCGATGACCGGTAAGTCTTACTTAGCCACGCTGGCTATTGCTGCAGCAACAACCGGTGTTGAAGGGTTGAAAACCATCATTGCCGATGCCGGCATTTCTAGCTGGTATGATTATTACCGCGAAAATGGGCTGGTCGTGGCGCCCGGCGGCTTTCAAGGCGAAGACGCCGATGTTTTGGCCGTTGATACGTTTTCCCGGCAGAAATCCGGCGGCGATATGATTCGCATCAAGTCGGCTTGGGAGCGTCATCTTGCTGCGATTACCCGTGATCAGGATCGGACGACGGGTGCCTATACCGCGTGGTGGGATGCGCGTAATTACCGCAAAAATGCCGCCAACGTCAAAGCCGACGTGGTGTTGATTCACGGGCTCAATGACTGGAATGTGAAACCTAAAAACGCGATTCGCTTCTGGCAGGCAATCTCAGATTTGCCGATTCAAAAGAAACTGATTTTACATCAAGGACAACATGTTTATGTTCACAATGTTCGCTCGTTGGACTTTTTGGACATGATGAACTTGTGGTTGACACATGAGCTGTTAGGGGTAGCCAATGATGTTGCAGATGTTTTGCCGAATGTTATTGTGCAAGATAACGTGACTCCGCAGACCTGGTCAGCCTATACCGATTTTGCTAATCCGGAAGCGGAACATGTGACAACTGAGGTCAACCTGAAGAATGACTTTGAAGCAGCTACCGATCAGTTTACCGATCATGCCACGGCAACGTTTGCGGCGCAACATGACACCAGCGCCAGTTTCGAAAAGGCCATCATTACCCCTAATAGTGCTTACGCTAACAGCCGGTTGTGGTTGACCCAACCAGTGCTTGAGCGTGATCAAATCCTGGAAGGCATTCCACATCTTGAGCTGACGTTGGCAGTTGATGCACCGACCGGCATTCTTAGTGTTCGGCTCGTGGATCTCGGCGAGGCCAAGCGTTTTGGCGAAACCGCAGCCACCGTTGCGGCCAATGATTTACAGTTAGGCTTTGATTTTAAAACAACCGATATTGTCGAATTCAAGCCGGCCGCTAAGCCAACCCCAAGTAAACTGATAACGTTAGGTCATATTAATTTACAAAATCCTAAAAACGCCTACGAAGTGCAGCAAATCACACCGGGCCAGTTTTTTCACGTGAGTCTGGATCTGCAACCGACGCACTATCACTTACCGACCGGCCGGCAGCTTGCCTTGATCATCCATGGTGCCGATATGGCGCAAACGATCCGACCGACAAAAACCACGCATTATCAGGTTGACTTGGCGAAAAGTACTTTAACATTGCCATTCCGACTTTAAAAAATACCGTCCACGGTTGAGGACAACATCGTCATAAGTTTACGCCGTCTCGGGAAAAGGACGTGAAGTGGATGGTTCATCAAGAACGTCAGATTAATTTACGTTGGGTTATTCGACAGTTGCCGCTGACTTTAATAGTGGTGCTATTTTTACTGAGTCTGACAAGCACTTTGGAGCCAATTTTAAATGGCGTGGTTTTCGGTCAGCTGGTCAATATTGACTTTAGTAATCTTGACGCTGTGGTGCGTTATGTGTCATTAGCTGCAGCTGCCTACCTCGTTACCTACACATCACTCTATCTGTTTTTGCGCGCCCAGCAACGCGCTGTTCGGGTGTTGAATCAGGCACTTAAATCAGCGTATTTCACCGCCTCAGTCGCGCACGCAGGGACTGACGCCACGGAGGTTTCTGACACGATCAATGATGTGACCGGCGTTGCGAAACAAATTGAACAAGCCTACTTTGTCGGACTTATCAACATGCTGCAACAAGTGATTGGCTTGATCATCGCTGTGGCTTTTATCCTGAAAACCAATATCGTGTTAAGTTTGGTCTATGTGTTATTTTCTGCATTGTCACTGCTTCCGAGTCACTTTGGCAGAAAGAGCCTGGCAAAAAAGTCGGACATTTGGGCTAACACCAATGCCGGTTTGGTCTTGAGTATGAAAGACATTTTTCAAGGCCGAATGGAAATCTTTAATTTTAAAGCCTGGCCGGTCTTCTTCACCCGATTTAAGCAACATTTGAGCCAAGAAGAACGCGACTATGAACGAATGAATAACTTTCAATATTTATTTCAATATGTTTCTTGGCTATTTGCCATTGCGGCGTTTTTGTTGCCATTTTTTATCGGCCTCCTCTTGATGGCCAAAGGATTGTTTGGTGTGACGACCAGCGTCATTTTGACACTGACAATGACGGCAGATTCTGTTGTAGGCGGCGCTCGCAGTTTGAGCAAATATCAAAGCCAAATTGTTAGCACGAGTCAGCTACGCGTGTTACCGGCGGCTGGTAAATTTGAAATATCCAAGGTTGATGATGGCGAGTCAAACCCAGAAGCTTTAGAAGGTCAGCTTGACATCAGCGATCTAACTGTTGTGCGTGATCGGCATTTAATCTTGAGTGATGTCAATATCCGCCTTGAACCGGGTAGCAAAGTCATCGTGACCGGTCCTTCTGGAATAGGTAAAACAACCCTTCTAAAAGCAATCACCGGTCAAGTGACATCTCAGGGTGCGATTCGGTTTGCCGGTCAGCCGCTGCATGCTGGTGATTTTGTTTTGGTGTCGCAAAATGTCTGGTTATTTAATGGTACGTTGCGGGATAATATCACGTTATATCAGGCTTACGATGATGCCGCGGTTTTGGCGGTTTTGCGGCTGGTGGGCCTTGATCAGGAATTGGGTGAGCATGTGCTTGATTTCAAAATTGTTGATAACGGCAGTAATCTATCAGGTGGACAAGCGCAGCGCATTGCGATTGCCCGCGGACTGTTGCGCAAAAGTCCCATCTTTTTACTTGATGAGATTTCCTCAAGTCTTGATCAGACCAATGCTGATAAAATTCATCGCATTATTTACACGCTACCTGCAACGGTCATTGAAGTCGCGCATCATTATCAGGAAGCCTTGGCGCAGGCGTATGGCGTAAAGATTTACGAAATGGTTGATCACAGGTTGCGGTTAAAAAGTGAGGGTTCCAGGGAAGTTGCTACTGGCACAGAAGCTATTTAAGGGCGGCATTTAAGTAACCTTGGGTAAAACAAAAAGCCCGAGATATCGGACTTTGAGTGGGAAATCTGCTTACTTTAAGTGTGCCAGCCGGGATTTGAACCCGGGACAAACGGTTTAGAAGACCGTTGCTCTATCCAGCTGAGCTACTGGCACAAATCGTTATTAAGTATACGAGAAGCGCGGGTAGGCGTCAACGGAATGTTGAGGAACTTGGACTTTGTGAGGTGGGGCGAAGAGTGTTTAATGGTGCGGGAGGGGGGTTACGTGTTGGCAGCTTTACAGCGCTCGTAGTTAGGCAATCCGGCTTTGAAACGCGTTCGCAGTCGCAGAAATCTCCGTGTAAGGACCTCAAGCCTAAATGGCCAAAGCCCAGCCATTTAGGCTTGAGGCCACTTACACGGAGATTTCTAAGCGCTCCTGCTCACGCTCTTGACTTCCTAACAATAAGTGAGTAACATACACTCAATCGCTACCGAAGGCCATTCACATTTTTTAAGAATGGAGGGATTCTGATGGGATATCGAATCCAGTTGAACATGAAGACGCAAGAATTTATCGCGATTGATCCGCACAATGCTAAGCACATTGGTAGAGGCGAGACAATTGAAAAAGCGTTGCAACAACTGAAGAAATAATGTCTTGCTGCCGGTGAATGACTTCATACCGGCGGCTTTCTTTTTTGCCAAGGGACTAGTGCCATGGAGACTTTTTATGCTATATTAGGTTCCTTGGCAGGGGCAGGCTCAGATTTTTTCTGGGCCTTTTTTTGGCTCGAAGTCGCCGATTAAAACGTTTCCTTGTTGAAACTGGTTGGCTTGGCTATAATTCCATCCAGGGGGTGGCACTTATCATCATTTTGCTGAACATCTTCATTTTACTGGTTACCGCCGCATTGCTAATAACGGTAACCACCCAACTCAGAAAACCGATTAATTGGATTGTTGATGGCATTTTATATGTGGCCTTACTGCTGATTAATGCAGCGTTTGGCGGCTGGTTGACGTTCTTTACCTTGATTTATGCGCTTTATATGCCCGCGGTCATCATTGGCGTTTGGCTTTACCGCCAGCAGCACTTGCCGCAATAAGAAAGCTACTGTCTTAAGTCTGCAATTTAATTTGACCATTTAATTGACGTCAAGCCGAGTTGCAAAACGGTAGCGGGTTTGGAACAATCAAAAGCTGTTATCATCAGCGATCGACAAAAAACGGCTATTATCGGCGATGTGCTTGCAACTTGGCGTGCTGTCTGGTAATATTAGTCCGTTGTATTTGGCACCCCTCCTATGCAACCGCACATCGTTAGGTTTTAAGCGTAAGCACCTAACTTGGCGAGTCTTCAGGGGAAAAGCCGAGAGGCAAAACAGGAGGTGCACACAGTGTACGCAATTATCAAAACAGGCGGCAAGCAGTATAAAGCTGAAGTCGGTGAAGCCATCTATGTTGAAAAACTTGATGCCGAAGAAGGCAAGCAAGTTACTTTTGACGAAGTGATTATGGTTGCTGGTGAAGGTGATGCCAAGATTGGCACGCCAACTGTAGCCGGCGCAACCGTGACTGGCAAGGTCGAAAAACAAGGGCGCGAGAAAAAGGTTGTTACTTACAAGTACAAGCCTAAGAAGCATTCTCATCAAAAGAAGGGCCATCGTCAGCCATACACGAAAGTCGTTATCGACGCGATTAACGCATAAGAGGTCAGTTTATGATCAAGGCAATTTTTCATCGCGATGAGCATGGCGATATCGTCAGTTTCGAACTGAGTGGCCATGCCGATGCCGGTAAAACCGGCAAGGATATCGTCTGTGCTGCTGTTTCGGCTGTGAGTATCGGCGCCGTCAATGGTGTCGAAGCGCTGGCGGGTTTTAAGCCTGACGTTGATGCGGATGAGGTCCATGGCGGCCATCTGCAAATGACGCTCAAGTCGGCAATCACTGGCGAACAGTTGCACATTAGTCAGATTTTGTTGGAAAATTTATTGCTTGAATTACAAAGCATCCAAGATCAATATCCTGATCGCATTTTGATTACGACAAAACAATTAAAACAAAATTAATTCTCGGAGGTGTACGTTATGTTAAAGATGAATCTGCAATTCTTCTCTCACCATAAAGGTGGCGGTTCGACATCTAACGGCCGTAATTCTGCAGGCCGGCGTTTAGGTAGCAAGCGTGCCGATGGTCAGTTTGTTAAGGCAGGCAACATCTTGTATCGCCAGCGCGGTACCAAGATCCATCCTGGTGAAAACGTTGGCCGCGGCGGCGACGATACCTTGTTTGCGACTGCTGACGGCGTTGTCAAGTTTGAACGCTTCGGCCGTGACAAGAAGAAGGTTTCAGTTTATCCGGCAGCAGCTGCTGAATAAATATTGATGACGTCCCGGTAATCGGGGCGTCTTTTTTTCAAAATTTTAAAATGACGTCAATAAGGAGTGGTTTGGATGGATCGAATGACAGCATTGCAGGCGCGGATTCTGGACAAGAAATTGGATGGCTTTTTTGTTACCGATGCCACCAACGTTACTTATTTGACAGGTTTTACTGGTGAAGAAAGCGCCTTGCTGGTGACGCCGGAGAAAGCTTATTTTATAACGGATTCTCGGTTTACCGAGCAATTTAAGCAGCAGGTACATAATGCCAAACTGGTGTTGCATCAAGATGGTTTGTATAAGACAGCAGGCGACTTAGCCAATCAATTGCAGTTGACCAGAATTGGCTTTGAAGCCGTTCATCTGAATTATGCCGATTATGAAGCCTTTGATCTTTTAACGCAGGGAACACTGGTGCCAACCCGTGACTTTGTTGAAACCCAACGCGAAGTCAAAGACGATGAGGAACTGGCCTTGATCAAAAAGGCAGTTGCCATTGCCGAAAAAGGTTACCAGCATGTTCTTGATACGATCAAACCTGGCATGCGGGAAATTGACATTGCCAATGACCTGGACTTTTTCATGCGTCAACTTGGTGCCAGCAATGTCTCGTTTGAAACAATTGTGGCTTCCGGCACGCGTTCGGCAATGCCGCATGGCGCAGCAACGGAAAAGAAGATTGCCAAAGGGGACATTGTGACCCTCGATTGGGGATGCATCTATCACGGCTACATGTCCGATTTGACGCGGACGTTTGCAGTCGGTGAGCCAGATGCCAAGCTTAAGACGATTTACCAAATTGTTTATGCGACGAATCAGAAAGTCCAGCAAGCTTTGAAGCCTGGTGTCATGGGCCGGACGATTAATGACTTGGCGCATAACGCAATTAATGACGCTGGCTATGGTCAATATTTTGGCCATGGTACCGGACACGGCATTGGCTTGTCGATTCATGAAGGCCCTGGCGCCTGGGGTCCTTATCTCGATGTGCCAGCCGCAAAAGGCAATGTCGTGACCGATGAACCCGGCATCTATGTTCCGGATCTTGGCGGTGTCCGAATTGAAGACGATTTGGTCGTGACTGCAGACGGCAATCAAAGTCTTAGTCAACCGGCACCAGCTGAATTACTGGTACTGTGAGGCTGTCTACGTGGCATGGCTGTTGCAAGCATCTTCACCGCTTGCTAGAATAGATTTAGCTTACAACTGAATGTATGGAGGAAGTTCATGATATCTGTTAATGATTTTAAGAATGGTTTGACGATTGAGGTCGACGGTGACCTATGGCGAATCGTTGAATTTCAACACGTTAAGCCAGGCAAGGGTTCGGCATTTGTTCGCTCAACCTTGAAGAACCTGCGCACGGGTGCGGTACAGGAAAAAACGTTCCGATCAACTGAAAAGGTTGAAAAAGCGCAGATCGACAGTAAAAACATGCAGTACCTTTATGCCGATGGCGATAATTACGTCTTCATGGACACCGATACTTACGATCAACTGACACTTCCTGGCGATGAGATTCGCGACCAGTTGAATTATTTAAAAGAAAACATGAATGTTAAAATTATCATGCACGGCAATGAAACCCTGGGTATTGAGTTGCCGAAAACCGTTGACTTAACGGTTAAGGAAACCGAGCCAGGCATTCGCGGTAATACCAGCAGCGGCGGTTCAAAACCAGCCACCATGGAAACCGGACTAGTCGTTCAAGTGCCGTTTTTCATCAACACTGGCGACGTACTGACGATTAACACGGATGATGGTACTTACATTTCACGTGCCAATAATTAAGGCTTAGGAGGGTTCTCGCGATGGCTGAAGAAACCAATATCATATTAGCAAATCGGACGGATGCCCAAGGGACCATTGAAATTGTTCCTGAAGTTTTGGAAGTCATTTTGGGCATTGCTGCGAGTCAGGTAGACGGTGTCTATCAAATGCGCGGTACATTAGGCTCTTCAATTAACGCCTGGTTTGGCCGTGCCAACCACGGTAAAGGCGTTAGTGTGACAGTTGCCGATGATAAGATTACGGCTGATGTCTACGTTTATCTGGATTATGGTGTCTCCGTTCCGAAAGTGGCTTTGGCCATGCAAGAACAGCTACGTGAACAGTTACTCTTTATGACGGATTTGACGTTAAGCGAAGTGAATGTGCATGTCGTTGGCGTCATCCCTGAAAAGACGGAAAAAGTCAATCCGGATGATCTGTTTAAAGATGATGACACTGATGAACCATCAACAACGAGCAGCAAGGATGACGATTAACATGGAATCACGACACGCGATCCGTGAAGCTGCCTTTCGAGCGCTTTTTGCGTTGGCAACGAATCCGGAAGCAGATAAAAGCGCCGTATACGCAGAAGTTTTACCTAAAGATACTGAAGTGCCGCCTTATTTAAGTGAATTGGTAGAAGGCGTCTTGACGCATCAGGAGGCATTGGATGCTGCCTTAACGCCTCAGCTTAAAAAGGGATGGACGCTGAATCGGTTGACCAAACCGGACTTAATGATTCTGCGCTTGGGCTTGTATGAAATTCGCTATGAAGAAGCGATGCCGGAAGCTGCGGCAATTAATGAAGCCATCAATTTGGCCAAACGTTACAGCGATGACCAATCTGCTAAGTTTATCAATGGCATTTTGGCTAATTTTATTGAAGCATCGCCGAAAGCGTAAGTTAACCGGTCAAAGACAATTACTTTGGCCGGTTTTTGCTTTATACCGGTACTTGACGCGATCGAGGAACCGAACATTGGTTGTTATATCAGACAATGCTAATCAAATGGGGAGTGGTTTTTGTGGCAACGCGATTGGATGGCAAGGTAGTTTCAAAACGCATTCTTAGTGAACTTCAACAGACAGTGACTGGTTTGGCGCAACAAGGTGTGACGCCAACACTTGCAGTCATTTTAGTGGGATCGGATCCGGCCAGTCAGGTTTATGTGCGTAACAAACAACGGCGCGCGGAGGAAATCGGGGTTCGTTCCTTAATGTTTAAGTTGCCAGAAGAAACCTCTCAGGAAACCTTGTTGGCAAAGGTAGCTGAATTGAATCAGGATCCCGATGTGGATGGCATTCTGGTCCAGCTGCCATTGCCAAAGCAACTGGATGAACAGGTCGTGATTAATGCGATCGATCCCGATAAAGACGTGGATGGCTTTAGCCCGGTGAGTGTGGGCCGCTTGTGGACCAATGAACCGACTGTTGTGGCTTCGACCCCTTATGGCATTATGGCGCTGTTAGATGCCTATCAGATTGATGTCATCGGTAAGCGGGTGGTCATTGTTGGCCGCTCGAACATTGTCGGCCGGCCGCTCGCTGGTCTGATGGTGAATCACGATGCGACGGTGACCATTGCCCACAGTAAAACCCGTGACCTTAAAGCGTTAACCCGTGAAGCGGATATTTTGGTTGTTGCCATTGGCGTGCCGCATTTTATTGGCGCTGATGCGGTTAAACCCGGGGCAACGGTTATTGATGTCGGTATTTCGCGCGGAGCTGATGGTAAACTGCACGGCGATGTTGATGCCGAAGCGGTTGAGCCTATTGCTGGTGCTTTAACACCGGTACCGGGTGGCGTAGGACCAATGACCATTGCCTCGCTAATGGCTCAAACGGTTGAACTGGCGAAGAGGCGATTGCATGGTTGATACCGACCAGTACTTAAGTGTCACCGCACTAACCCAATATTTAAAACGTAAATTCGATGCCGATCCTTATCTGGCCAAGGTTTATTTAACCGGTGAAATTTCCAACTATCGTAAACGGGTGGGCAATCAATATTTTTCGCTCAAAGATGATCACGCTAAGATTGGCGCCTTGATGTTCCGCAATGCTTTTAGCAAGTTGCAATTCAATCTTGAAGAAGGCATGAAGGTTCTGGCAGTTGGCCGCGTTAGTCTGTATGAACCAAGTGGTGAATACCGGCTGATTGTGGAACGATTGGAACCGGACGGCGTTGGCGCACTCTACCAAGCCTTTGAGCAGTTAAAGAAAAAGCTGGCTAGCGAAGGGTTATTTGATCGCAATAAACGTTCGTTGCCGTTGTTTCCTAAACGCGTGGCGGTTGTGACCAGTCCCAGTGGTGCGGTGATTCAGGATATCATGACCACTGTGGCGCGCCGTTATCCGATTCTACAGCTGACTCTTTTTCCGGCGGTTGTCCAAGGGGATCAGGCGGCGGATTCGATTGTCAAACAGTTGAACCGCATTAAGGCCATGTCAGACTTTGATGCCGTCATTATCGGCCGCGGCGGCGGTTCGATTGAAGACCTGTGGCCGTTTAACGAAGAGAAAGTGGCGCGGGCTTTAGTCGACATGCCCATCCCGATTGTGAGTTCGGTCGGACATGAGACCGATACGACCATTACGGACTTCATTGCCGATCGGCGGGCGGCTACGCCAACGGCTGCTGCGGAAATTGTAACGCCCGTGACGCTGGTAGACGCACTTAATCGCATCTCAGAAGATCGGGTGCGTCTGGTCAATGCCATGCACAACCGACTCAAAAATGCTGCCAGCCGACTGCAGCGCTCTGCAGAAAGCGTCGTCTTAACCCAGCCTGATCGTTTGTACGACCAGTACGTGCAACGCGTCGATCAATTGCGGCAGCGGCTTAATCAAAGCATGGTCAATCAATTGCGCGAAAATGACCATCGTCTGGCCATGGCGACGCAGCAACTTGATGGGCGGCAATTACTGATAAAAGTCGTGAACCTCAAACGGCAACTGCTCGATGATCAACACCGTCTAGATCGGGCAGTCATCAGTGTTGTAAAGGCTAAGCGTCAAGCGGTGGCCAATGCGGCGCTTGGACTGGACCATTTGAGCCCATTGAAGATACTGGGCCGAGGATTTGCCTATGTAACGGATGACACCGGGCAGATGCTCAAAAAGACAGATGACTATGCGGTCGATGCCGACATTCACATTCATGTTGCGGATGGTCAAATTGGCGCTCATGTGACAACAAAGGAGAAGAATCATGGCTGAACCTACGTTTGAAGAAAAACTTGCCCAACTTGAGGCAATTGTGAATCAGTTAGAGCAAGGCGATGTACCGCTTGAAAAAGCCTTGGATCAATTTAAAGCTGGTGTGAAACTGAGTCAGGAACTCGAAAAAACATTGAAGTCAGCTGAAAAAACAGTGACAGAAATGGTGAGTGACGATGGCACCACCCAACCTTTTCAACCTAAAGAAGGCCAACAATGAACCCGATTTTAAGTCAATGGCGGACAGCCGTTGAACATACATTAGATGAAACATTGGCAAAGGTACCTAACCCGCATTTGCGTGCCGCGATGGCTTACTCCGTCGATGCAGGTGGGAAGCGATTGCGCCCGCTGCTTTTATTGAGTGTGGTTGCTATGTATGATGGTGTGGTTGCTGAAGCACTGCCTGCCGCTGCTTCGCTTGAATTTGTGCATACTTATTCATTAATTCATGACGATTTGCCCGCGATGGATAATGATGATTTGCGGCGCGGCAAGCCAACAAATCACAAGCAGTTTGGCGAAGCATTGGCGATCTTGGCCGGGGACGCACTTTTAACCGATGCCTTTGCCTTATTGAGTCAACATTATCCGGATAAATGCGCTGCGTTGGTTCAGATTCTTGCCGAGGCAGCCGGTAGTTCGGGGATGGTTGAAGGCCAGGTCCTCGATATGGATGGCGAGCGAGTCCAGTATGATTTGGCGACGCTGAAGCACATGCATCAAGCCAAAACCGGTGCCTTGATTCAAGCCGCTGTGGCGATGGGCACCGTATTCGTAACGATCCCCGAAGCTGATCAGGCGGCCTTGGCAGATTTTGCGGCTGCTTTTGGTCTCGGTTTTCAGATCAAGGATGATATTAACGATGTCACCAAAACAACTGCCGAGTTAGGCAAAACAGCGGATAAGGACGTTGCCGAACATAAAAACACCTTCCCCGAGCTACTTGGACTAAAAGGTGCCGAGCAGGCGTTGGTAACTCAAATTCAGCAAGCTGATGCAGCGTTAAAGAGCTTAACCGTCGATGCGGCGACGCTACAATCGATTTTGGCGGTGTTGAAATGATGGAAAAAGTCAAAAAAGAACGAGTCGATGTCCTGCTGGTTGAACAGGGACTTTTTGAATCCCGCGAACAAGCAAAGCGATCGGTCATGGCTGGTGAGGTCTATGATCAGAACAACCAGCGCTTGGACAAGCCCGGTGTCAAGATCCCAGGCGATGCGATTTTGCACGTGAAAGGTAAAAAAATGCCGTATGTCAGCCGCGGCGGACTTAAACTGGCAAAAGCCTTGAAATCGTTTCACCTTGATTTAACCGGCAAAACGGTTTTGGATATCGGTGCATCAACGGGCGGTTTCACTGACGTTGCATTACAAAAAGGTGCCAAGATGAGCTATGCCTTGGATGTTGGCTATAATCAGTTAGCGTGGAAATTGCGCGAAGATCCGCGAGTCAAGGTGATGGAACGCGTGAATTTTCGCTACAGCAAACCGGAAGATTTTACTAACGGCCCGGTTGAATTTGCAATGACAGATGTTAGCTTTATTTCATTGAAATTGATTTTACCGCCACTAAAAGCAATTCTGATCCCCAATGGCCATGCGGTTGCTTTAATTAAGCCGCAGTTTGAAGCAGGTCCAGCCCATGTTGGCAAGCACGGCATTGTCCGTGATCCCCAGGTCCATCGCGATGTTTTAAAAATGATCGTTGATTTTGCCAGTGCGACTGGTTACAACGTTTTGGGATTAGACTATAGCCCGATTAAAGGCGGCGAAGGCAATATTGAATTTTTAATTCATTTACAAAATGCCGAGCAAACGCCGGGCAAGGTCGCGCCCACTGTGGATATTGAGGCAACATTGAAGGCTGCTTATGCCGAGTTAAAACGCCCTTAATGTATATTTATGCAAAACCGTGGCAACCCTGCAATGCATGCGCTATGCTAGAGCTAAAGCATTCGAGCTACTGGGATGCCATTTTTGATAGAGGTGAGCATATGCGCAAGCGTGAACGACAAGCAACCATTCAGCGGTTAATTCGGGATGAACCCATTGAGCGGCAAGAAGACTTGGTGGCGCGCCTGAACGACTTGAACATTCCGGTAACCCAAGCAACCATTTCACGCGACATCAAAGAAATGCAGTTGATTAAAGTGCCGGCAGGGGAAGGCCACTATCGCTACAGTATGCCAGTTGAAAAGCAGCTTCCGGCAACTGACAAATTGAAGCGGACGCTTGTTACAGCGATGAAGTGGGGCGAGGCCATGGATAACTTCGTCCATTTAGCGTTGTTGCCGGGAACGGCGGCAGCAGTTGAAACATTAATTGAGCAGTTGGATGATCAGCGGATTTTTGCAACGATTAGTGGTGATGCGTCAATTTTGATTATTTGTCGGTCGGCGCAATATGCGTCAGCAGTGTTGTCTGAACTTGAGGCAATGGTGGGGTGAAGCAATGTTACAAGAGTTAGCAATTCATGATTTTGCCATCATTGACAACCTGGCGCTGAGCTTTCAGCCAGGGATGACGGCGCTTACAGGAGAAACCGGTGCCGGGAAGTCAATCATTATTGATGCGGTCGGTCTGCTTGCGGGCGGACGCGGTTCCGTGGACTTCATTCGGACCGGCACTGCCAAAGCCAGCTTGGAGGGCTTGTTTGATGCGCAAGCAAATCCGGCTACTGAAGCCAAATTGCAGGCATACGGGGTCATGGATCCGGATCAAAAAGACACGGTCTTATTACAGCGTGAATTATTCCGCAGTGGGCGTAATGTTTGCCGCGTCAATGGACATTTGGTGAATACTGCCACGTTAAAAGCTATCGGCGAGACGCTGGTCGACATTCATGGTCAAAACGAACATCAGCAGTTAATGCATTCCGAAACGCACTTAGGTTTGTTGGATGCCTTTGCTGGTGATGATTTGCTGAAAATTCGGCAACAGTATGCTGAGGTTTATCACAATTACCAACACACCTTACAGGCCGTTAAGCAAAAACAGGCAAACGAACAGGAATGGGCACAACGGCTGGATATGCTGAAATTCCAGGTTAATGAAATTCAAAGTGCAGATCTGCATCCGCATGAAGATACGGATTTAAGTACCGAGCGAGAACGCTTGGCCAATTTTCAAAAAATTAATTCAGCGTTACAGGAGAGTTATGCATTGCTAAGCGACGAAGAGGTTAATGCGCTTGACCAAATCGGCCAAGCCATGTCGAGTATGCAAAGTATTGCGGATTTGGATCCTGATTTTGCGGCCATCGCCGATAATCTGCAAAGTGCCTATTACAGTTTGCAGGATGTCCAAAATGATTTATCTAACGAGCTTGATGATCAGGAGTTTGATGAAGGTCGGCTTGATGAAGTTGAAAAGCGCCTTGATTTATTTAATCAACTCAAACGTAAATACGGTGAAACGCTTGATGAAGTCATTGCCTATGGTAAGCGTGCGGCCGCAGAATTAAGTCAGATGGAGCAGGCCGAAACCTCGGTTGAAGATCTAGACAGTACTTTGAAAGAATCCCGCGCGCAGTTGCAAAAACTGGGGTCAGCCTTGTCCAAGCGGCGGCATGCGGCGGCCAAACAACTGACCAAAGCGATTCATGAACAGCTAGCATCGCTATACATGGATAAAACAGTCTTCTCGGTTCATTTCACGAAGGCCAAAGATTTTCGGCCAGATGGTTTGGACGAAGCGGTTTTCTATATCCAGACAAACCCAGGTGAAGAAGCAAAACCGCTGGCTAAAATTGCCTCAGGTGGCGAACTATCGCGCTTGATGCTGGCAATGAAAACGATTTTTGCCCGATCCGAAGGTGTGACAGCCATTATCTTTGATGAAGTTGACACTGGGGTATCCGGTCGAGTTGCCCAGGCAATTGCCAATAAAATCAGCCTCATTGCCAAATCTTCGCAGGTTCTTTGCATTACGCATCTGCCACAGGTCGCTGCCATGGCGGATCACGAGTATGTGATCAGTAAAAACGTCCATGACGGGCGAACCACCACGCAAGTTAACAAACTAACGGCTAAAGCACGGGTTGATGAAATTGCCCGTATGCTGGCTGGTGAAAAGATCACCAAACTAACGGTCGAACACGCCGAAGAGTTGTTGAAAATGGCCGATGAGTTCAAACACGGTCGGACATGACCTCATTTGGCGTCCAAGCTTAGCCATTAAGTGATGTACATTTACGGAACTGAATAGCAAAAAAATCGCTCGCAAGACATAAACTTTGTCTTTGCGAGCGATTTTAATTTAAATGTATCACTGGCTTCAGTGCGGCAAACATGTGATGTTAGCCTAACGATGCAACTTAGAAACGTAGCGATGGTTTCTAATGCACAGCTTTAATGTTCAACATGATTGGAATTGGAAAGGGCCTGTTAATCAAAGCGCTTGATAAAGTTGACACTTGTGCTGGTCATGACGCGGAAAACGTTGCTGTGGTATGCTTTGGCTAGAAAGCGGTTGTTGCCGAGCGTCCGAATAATGTGACCAACAAAAGGTGACGATTCGTGATTAAAGAAGAGTGCCACTTTATAGTGACGCTGCATGGCCTGATCAATGAAAAGATCCACCTGATGCATTGGCATGCGAGCAGTGGGCGCTGCCAGATCGAATATTTCGCGATAAGAAGCCACAAGATGCTGGGTGACGCTTTGCAGTGCTGATGATTTATTTTCCATGATCAAGCCTCCGAACATTTGTTTGTAACTTCATTATACGAACATGTGTTCAAACTTGCAACTACTTTTTTAACTTAAGATCGCTTCAGTCACAAGGTGATGTGCAAACGGAGGTGCGTTAGTTTGACCCTTGCAGTTGTTTTCGGTGGTGGCGCGGCGCATGGCGCATATCAGGCAGGCGTGTGGACTGTTTTGGGTCCGCGCCTGGCACCGACTTTTGTGATCGGTTCTTCAATCGGAGCCATTAACGCGGCGGCAACAGCCCGCATGACGCCATTCCAATTAGCCCGCTGGTGGCAATATTTTACGGCACGCAAAATGACCGGACCGGTGTTTGCACGACGTAATTTTGTTCCACTGCTTGATCAAATGCTGAAGATGCCCAAACGCGATGATCGAGCGGTGCTGGTTGTGACAACCTCGCTGCCGGATTTTAAAGCTCATGTCACTAGGTTAGACGTGCTTGATGCCGTGGATGCCAGAGAATGGTTATTAGCATCAAGTGCGATGCCGGGTGTGTTCACGCCGATCAAACGACAAGGCGTTAATTTTGTGGATGGTGGCGTGGTCAATGATTTACCGGTTGATCTTGCCAGAGATATCGGTGCTGATTTTGTCGTGGCGATTAGTGGTGAAGGCATTGGCCGCATCGGTCATGATCACGGCGATTGCTATCTAAAACCCAGTCGCCGGTTGCCGCAGCTCTTTGATTTTCGGCCAAGTGCCATCGCTGCCATGTTGGAATTGGGTCGTCAGGATGCCAAAAAAGCGTTACCCCGCATGACGTTTTTGTTACCACATCAATGAAGCAGTTGAAATCAGCGTCGAAAAAGTGCAAAATGTTTGGTAATACTTAACGAAAGAGGTTCACACATGCACGAACGGGGGATGCTGATTGTTTTGTCTGGCCCTAGTGGCGTTGGCAAAGGAACAGTTCGGCAGGCCATGCTGAATGGTAACTATCGGGATTTTCAATATTCAATTTCAATGACGACACGCCAAATGCGGCCCGGTGAGGTTGACGGGGTTGATTATTATTTCAGAACCAAGGCGCAGTTTGAGCACGAAATTGCGACAGGTGGTATGCTGGAATATGCGAAGTACGTGGATAACTACTATGGTACGCCGCTGAAATATGTGAATGAGACGCTTGATTCCGGGCGTGATGTGTTACTTGAAATCGAAGTCAATGGTGCGATGCAAGTGCGCAAGAAATGTCCCAATGGCGTTTTTATTTTCCTGACGCCACCAGACTTAGGTGAGTTGCGCCATCGGCTAAAAGGCCGTGGTACCGATGACGATGAAACGATTGATAAACGCATTCGCAAGGCGGCTTCGGAAATCACGATGATGGAAAACTACGATTATGCCGTGGTCAATGACAAGGTTGATTTGGCTGTAAAACGGATTGAACGCATCATTGAAAGCGAACATTTACGGGTGCCACGCGTGATTGATCGTTATAAAGGCATGTTGGCAAGCGCCGACTTAGCCAGATAATGACAGGCTGACTGCTCGCCATGGCAGAGCGGCTATTATGACAAAAAGGAGCTTCATTATGATTATTTATCCTTCTATTGACAAGTTACTGGAAAAAGTACCTTCACGCTATTCGCTAGCGGTGTTGGCCGCAAAACGTGCTCATGAACTAGAATCCGGGGATCTGAAAATGTTGTCTGATTATAAATCTGACAAGAGTGTCGGCAAAGCACTTGAAGAAATTGCCGCGGGTGACGTGGTCATCGATCCAAAGTCCAAGTTACTTGAACGCGATGCTGAAAAGCTGGATCACAAGGAACAAGCATAAGCACCCATGATGTTTATCCATTTGGGTTTGCGCCAATAGGAAAAGGAGGCAGGGACGCTGCAAAAAAGTCCACTGCCTCTTTTTATTGAGCGCGAGCAGGAGCGTTTGGAAATCGGTAATCCAGACTCTGACGCTCGGCTCTCGCAACCATGCAAGCATGCCGTTCACTGTTTGCTATAATGAACCTAAGAATACAGAAGTAAAAGGGGTGCCTCATGAAGAAGCAACAGATAGCCCTGTTTGTCACTGGCGGTATTGCTGCTTACAAAACGCCGTTGCTGGTTCGGGCTTTAGTAAAAGCAGGCCATGATGTGCGCGTTGCAATGACAACGAGTGCTGAAAAGTTTGTCACGCCGGAAACACTTGCGATTGTTAGCAAGCACGCCGTTTTAACCGATGGACATGAATTTGACCATCCCGAACATGTCGCTCACGTGGCTTTGGCTCGTTGGGCCGACTTAGGCGTTATTGTGCCAGCCACGGCCAATACCCTGGCAAAACTGGCGGCAGGGATGGCCGATAACGTTGTGACGACAACCTTATTAGCGATGGCCGCTCCCAAGCTCATGGTGCCGGCTATGAATGATCAAATGTGGCAAAATCCGCAAACACAACACAATATAACCAAGCTAACCGAGCAGCAAGGGTATCTTTTACTGCTACCGGCAACCGGTCAGTTAGCAGAAGGCTATGTCGGCGTTGGCAGAATGCCAGAGCCAGACCAGATTGCCCTTTACATCGAAAGCCTTGATGAACCGCTGCTAAAGGGTCGGCATATTATCGTGTCAGCCGGGGGCACCAAGGAACGGTTGGATCCGGTACGGTTTTTAACCAATGATTCATCTGGCAAAATGGGTACCGCTATTGCCAATGCAGCGGCTGGTGCCGGGGCTACTGTCACGCTGGTCACAACGAAGCAATTGCCAGTTGTTCCTGGCGTGACGGTTAAACCGGTGACAAGCGCTCAGTCGATGGCAGATGCCATTATGAATGAGTTTGCAGAGGCCGATGCTGTGGTGATGGCGGCAGCAGTGGCGGATTACCGCGCACCGACCATTAGTGACCATAAACTCAAAAAAGTTGACGCCAATAGCGGCTTAACGTTGACCTTGGTTCAGAATCCGGACATTCTGGCGACGTTAGGCCAAAAGAAAACCCATCAGTTGGTGATTGGGTTTGCCGCTGAAACCAATGACTTGTTGGCGAATGCCCAAGTCAAACTAACGAAGAAAAAAGCAGATATGATCGTTGCCAATGCGGTTGATGCAACGCATGGGTTCAATGCCGATACGGATGCGGTGACTTTATTGCGGCCAAACCAGCCGCCAGTGACATTACCAGAGATGTCCAAGCAACAAGTGGCCACCGCGCTGGTCAAACAGCTAGCAACGATGTTACCGAAACAAAAGGGGTGAGCGCTTGGCAACGATTGCCAAAGTGATTGTGGATGTTCCGACCATGCAAACTGATCGGCCGTTTGATTACCTAGTGCCACCGCGTTTGGATGGTGCACTTCAAGCAGGCATGCGCGTTTGGGTGCAATTTGGCAAAGGCGATCGCAAAGTCAGTGGCATGGTTGTGGCCATTGCCAATCAAAGTCAATATGATGGCGAACTTAAGCCGCTCCTGGATGTACTCGATCCGGCGCCGGTGCTTAATCACGAAATGCTAGGATTGTCCAAATGGTTGGCGGAAACCACTTATTCATTTTGGATTGCCTGCATGCAAACGATGCTGCCAACGATGCTAAAAATCGATGCCGTCAAGGTAGCCGAGCCTCTTGGGTTGTCTGCTGATGAACGCACCCGATACTTCGGTCAAGCAGATAGCGTCGCCATGAATACATTAAGTGATGAGCAACAGATTGCCCTGATGAAGTTGGCCCAGGCCGGCAAAGTGGCGATTTCTTACATTAAAAAAGATCGTGCACGCGTCAAAAAGGTCTTTTATCTTGTGCCGCAGTTGTCACCTGAGCAGGCTGAGGAGCAAAAAAAACAGGTACGCAAAAACGCCGTCAAACAGCTGGAACTTCTTTCCTTCATCAAAACCTGGTCGGCGGAACATCAGCGCCCTTTGTTAACGGAAGTGGAGCATCGCCATCACCTGACAAAATCGGTTATTAATCAGGCAGTGGCAAAAGGCTGGCTGAAACTAGAAGCGCATGAAACCTACCGTGATCCTTATCCGCAACTTCAGCATCAGCCATTGACGCAACCATTGCCGCTCACAGACGACCAGCAGGCAGTGGTCAAAACCATTAACGCGGCCGTTAAAGCTAAGGAACCTGAGACGTTCTTGTTGGAAGGCGTCACCGGTTCCGGTAAAACTGAAGTCTATCTTCAGGTGATTGCCCAAGTGCTAGCGGCTGGACAGACAGCCTTGATGCTGGTTCCCGAAATTGCGCTCACGCCACAGATGGTGGATCGCGTCAAAGGTCGGTTTGGCATGCACGTGGCGGTGATGCACTCAGGCTTGTCAGATGGGGAAAAGTACGATGAATGGCGGCGAATTGCCCGCGGCGAAGCCCAAGTGGTCGTCGGCGCCCGCTCTGCTGCTTTTGCGCCGTTGAAGCATATTGGCGTCTTCATCATGGATGAGGAACACGAAACCAGTTATAAGCAAGACTCCACGCCACGTTACCATGCACGTGACGTCTTGTTAAAACGGGCGCAGATTCATCATGCACCGGTCGTTTTAGGCTCCGCAACGCCTTCATTGGAATCACGTGCCCGAGCGGAAAAAGGCGTCTATACACTATTACGGTTGCCGCATCGAATCAATGATCAACCGTTACCACCGGTTCACATTGTGGATATGCGTGAAAGCTTTGCGCAAGGTGGGCAAGAAGACTTTTCCGCGCCGCTGTTGGACGCTTTGAAGTTACGGCTGCAGCGTCATGAGCAAAGTGTGTTGCTGCTGAATCGCCGTGGTTATTCGAGTTTTGTTATGTGTCGGGATTGCGGTTATGTTGCAAAGTGCCCTAACTGCGACATCAGCCTCACGTTACACATGGATACGCACACGTTGAAGTGTCATTATTGCGGCCACGAAGAAGCCATTCCGCGGCGCTGCCCGCAGTGTGGCTCGGATAAAATCCGTTACTTCGGCACCGGTACGCAAAAAGTGGAAGCACAATTGCAAAAGTTGCTGCCAGATGCACGGATTTTGCGTATGGATGTCGATACCACACGGCGCAAAGGTGGTCATGCGCGGATTTTGAATGCTTTTGGGGCCCACCAGGCAGATATTTTGTTAGGCACCCAAATGATTGCCAAAGGATTGGATTTCCCTGACGTAACACTGGTTGGCGTGATTAATGCCGATACGGCGCTAGGTTTGCCGGATTTTCGAGCAAGTGAGAAGACGTTTCAGTTGTTGACGCAGGTCAGTGGCCGTGCCGGGCGCGCTGATAAGTCCGGTGAAGTATTTGTGCAGACCTTTAACCCGGATCATTATGCCATTCAGTATGCCAAACGCCAGGATTATGAAGGCTTCTTTCGGCAGGAAATGGCGGTTCGTCATCAAGGCAACTATCCGCCGTACTTTTTTTCGACTAAGATCGGTGTCAGTCATGTCGATGAAACCCAAGCTGCTAAAGCCATTTTTTCGCTGGCAAAGGAGCTACGCGATCGGTTATCCGATCAAGTGATCATGCTTGGCCCGACGCCCGGACCGATTGCCCGTTTGAAAAATCGCTATATTTATCAGATCGTTTTAAAATACAAGCATGAGCCGACGTTGGCTGAAACATTGCAACACATTCTTGAAGAAACCCAACAAAGCAGTCGTCAAGGCTTTCAGGTGACGATTGATCCCGAACCACTTTCATTTGTGTAAAAAAACAACAACCGATTCGTTAGTATCTTGTTAACGAACTTAAGGTTTGGAGGAAAATATGACTTCAGTAATTTTCTTAGGTACACCCGATTTTGCGGTACCCATTCTAGAAGGTCTGATTGACCAAAACTATGATGTTGTGGCGGTCATGACCCAGCCGGATCGAAAAGTCGGTCGTAAGCAGAAGGTGGCTGCCAGTCCGGTTAAGCAGGCTGCCGTCGCCCATGACATCCCCGTGTTACAGCCGGAAAAACTTAGCGGCAGTCCCGAATTAGCCAAGGCCATTGCTTTGGCGCCTGATTTAATCGTGACGGCAGCTTATGGACAGTTCTTGCCGACCAAGTTTTTGCAGGCAGCCCAAATCGCGGCGGTCAATGTCCATGGCTCTTTGCTGCCAAAATATCGTGGCGGCGCGCCGATTCAATACAGCATTATCAACGGTGATGCCGAAACCGGCGTGACGATTATTGAAATGGTGAAGAAAATGGACGCCGGCGACATGTTTGCCCAAGCTAAGTTACCGCTAACCCGCCAAGATGATACCGGCACCGTTTTTGCTAAGCTGTCGTTGTTGGGCCGCGATTTGTTGTTGGCAACACTGCCGAAGATTATTGACAACACAGCAACCCGCACCCCGCAGGATCCTGAAAAAGTGACGTTTGCGCCAACGATTACCAAAGAGCAGGAACATCTCAACTTTCATTTACCGGCGCAAGCGTTAGATCAGTGGGTTCGTGCGCTTCGGCCTGATGTGGGAGGCTATGTCTATATGAATGGCCAGCGCACGAAACTGTGGGCAGTGACGCCATTGTCCGAAAAAACGGACTTGCCTGCTGGCAGTGTCGTGGAACGCAGCAAGCATCAATTGGTGGTGGCAGCTGGGGATCAAACCACTTTTCAAGTTGACGAATTGCAGCCAGCCGGTAAAGGCAAGCAACATATCGCCGATTATTTGAACGGTCCTGGCCGTGATTTGACAGTCGGACAGCAGGTGATCACCGATGAAGCCAAATAATCCGCGATTGCTGGCAGTCCAGACCTTGACCCGCGTTGTGGGTAAAGGCGGGTACTCCAATCTGACACTTGACCACGTCATCACTAAGTATCGGCTTGACAGTCGGGACGCTGGTTTGTTGACCAACATTGTCTATGGGGTGATTCAGCATCAATTAACCTTAGACTACTTGTTGAAGCCGTTCGTCAAAAATCGCCAGCTGGATCCCTGGGTTCGGTGTTTGCTGCAAACTGCTGTCTATCAACTACAGTATTTAGACAAAGTGCCGGCGCGGGCAGTTTTTTTTGACAGCACCGAAATCGCCAAACAACTGGGCCATCAAGGCATTGCCAAGTTTGTGACCGGGGTGTTGCGCCAAGCACAGCGCACCGGCTTCCCGGATCCCGCGACCATTCCCGATCCGCTCGAACGGCTTGCAGTCACCAGCAGCACGCCGATTTGGCTGGTTAAGAAGCTCCAGGAACAGTTGGGTGTCGCCAAAACAGCCAGCGTACTGGCGGCCATCAATCAGCCTGCGCATGCGTCAATTCGCGTCAATACCACCAAAATAACGCCGGATGCTTTGCTGAAAATCTTACAGCCGAGCTTTCCTGAACTACGGGAAAGCCCGCTGACGCCGATCGGCTTGATTGCTCCCGGCGGACATTTGGCGGGCACGCCGGAATTTGCTGCAGGGAATTACACCATGCAGGATGAAAGTTCGATGTTGGTGGCGCCGAGTCTGGATATTCAGCCAGGTGATGCAGTGTTGGATGCATGTGCGGCTCCTGGTGGCAAAACGACCCACATTGCCCAGTATCTTGATCCTGACCAAGGCGGGCACGTTACAGCCCTGGACCTTCATGCCAATAAAATTCGGCTGATTCAGCAAAATGCCAACCGCCTCGGATTAGCCGATCGGGTTTCTGCCCAAATGTTGGATGCACGGCAAGTTGATACAACTTTTGCTCCTGAATCGTTTGACAAGATTTTAGTTGATGCGCCTTGCTCCGGATTGGGACTGATTCGCCGTAAACCGGAAATCAAGTACACCAAACAGGCTGATGATCCGCGCCATTTACAACAGATTCAGTTGGCGATTCTTAATAGCGTGGCGCCCACATTAAAAATCGGTGGCCGCCTGACGTATAGTACATGTACAATGGTGAAAGAGGAGAATCAGGATGTTGTCGCGCAATTTTTGGCTGCTCATCCTGAATTTGAACAGGTGCCGGTTTTGACGCTCAAGCCATTAACCAAGGCGCATGGGGCACCGGCACTGCAACTATTTCCAGACGATTATGATACCGACGGCTTTTTCATTGCCAGTATGATTCGCCGTAAATGAGGGGTATGTATGGAGTTTGCTTATCGCACGGACATCGGTCGGCGGCGACCAAATAATCAGGATTATGTCGGCATTTTCAAGAACAAATCCGACGCAACGTTTGCCTTAGTGGCTGATGGGATGGGTGGCCACCGCGGCGGCGATGTTGCCAGTGAAATGGCGGTCTCGCATCTTGGCTATGCGTTTGAAAAGACCGATACGGCGGAAATCGAGTCAATCGTGCGTTGGCTTATTTTTGAGTTGCAACAAGAAAATGACATGATTTTACAAAAAGCCAAGCAATACACTGATCTGTCTGGCATGGGAACAACCGTGGTGTCGGTCATTATCAGTGGCTCACGGTTTGTCGTGGCCAATATCGGTGATTCGCGCGGGTACCTTTATCGTAACGGACATCTGATTCAGATTACTGAGGATCATAGCTTGGTCAACGAGCTGGTGAAACATGGCGAACTGACGCCTGAAGAGGCCAAACGCTTTCCGCAACGGAATGTGATCACCCGTTCTTTAGGGGTCAGCAGCGATGTTGACGCTGACGTAACGATCTACGACATGGAGTATGATGATTACCTGCTGCTCTGTTCAGATGGCCTGACCAACATGGTTGACAACGAAAGCATTGCGGCGGTTTTACGCGAAGATATGCCAATTGGCAGCAAGGCCCAGGAGTTGATTCTTCAAGCCAACGCAGCTGGTGGCCCTGACAATATTAGCGCCTTGATCATTCATCAGGATCGGAGGGAACCGTCATGATCGAGCCGGGGACGATTTTAAATGAACGCTATAAGCTCATCAAAACATTAGGCGAAGGCGGCATGGCCAACGTCTATTTAGCGCACGATCTTATCCTCGATCGTGACGTTGCGGTCAAGGTTTTGCGACTTGATTTACAAAACGATCCTGACACGGTTCGGCGGTTTCAACGTGAAGCCATGGCGACCAGCGAATTGGTGCACCCTAATATCGTGTCGATTTATGATGTGGGTGAAAGCCATGGTCAGCAGTTTCTGGTCATGGAGTATGTTAAAGGCTCTGATTTAAAACATTATATCGTTGAGCATTTTCCGATTCCTTATCAGCGCGTTGTCGATATGATGGAGGAAATTCTGTCTGCGGTTCAAACGGCTCATGATCACAATATTATTCACCGCGATTTAAAACCGCAGAATATTTTGATTGATGCAAACGGGCATGCCAAAATTACTGATTTCGGGATTGCGGTCGCGCTATCGGAAAATTCCATGACGATGACCAATTCGTTATTGGGATCGGTTCATTATCTTTCCCCTGAGCAGGCTCGGGGGAGTATGCCCACGCGACAAAGCGACATTTATGCGCTCGGGATCATTCTTTTTGAAATGCTGACGGGGTCGGTTCCGTTTGAAGGCGATTCGGCAGTCTCGATTGCGTTGAAGCATTTTCAGGAAGAGGTTCCTTCAGTTCGGGCGTTTGATCCCCATATTCCGCAAGCTCTCGAGAATGTTGTCTTCAAAGCGACTGCAAAGAATCCTGCCAATCGGTATACCAGTGCAGAGGCCATGGCAAGCGATTTGAACACTGCATTGAGTCCTGCCCGAGCGCATGAAGCCAAGTACGTGGTTCCTAAAGACGATTTGGATGAAACGCGAGTTGTGCCGATCGTTCCTAATGGCCCAACTCCACCGCACAATTCTGATGGCGGGGCGGATCAGCCTGCCAATCAATCTGCGCCTGAGAACCGCCCTAAAAAGAAGCGCCGCCGCTGGCTTATTGTGGCCATTAGTGCAGTCGTGGTTCTTTTGCTGCTGATCGGGATTGGCGTTGTGACGGCCAATCAAAAGGCAGACGTAACCGTACCCGATTTACGCGGCATGACAACCGCTCAAGCCAAAACCGCGCTTAAAAGTGCGCGGTTGAAGGTCGGAAAGTACCGCTATGCATACTCAACCAAGGTGGATAAGGATTTAGTCATCGATTCTGATCCTAAACGGCAAGTCAGCGTGAAAGAGTCGTCGAGCGTCAACCTGATTTTAAGTCGGGGACAACCGCGGATCACGCTGGATAATTATGTCGGGCAGGATTACAGCGATGCCAAGTCTGATCTGCAAAAACGGGGCGTGACTGTAAAAGAGAAGCTGATTAAAACAAACGAAGCGGCTGCAGGCAAGATTCTGTCTCAAAGTATTAAAGCCGGAACAAAAGTGATCGCCAGCAAGACAACCATCACGTTTGGCGTTGCCGAACCAATCAAAGTCAAAAAAGACAACACAACGTTTGCTTTACGTGATCTCACCGGTTACACGGAAAAGAGTTTACGCGACTACGCTAATGAAGTCGGCTTAAAGATTGTGATCAGTCAAAGTTACTCCGATACGGTCGATACTGGCATGGTGATTAGTCAGAACCCAGCTGCAGGGACACAGGTTCAATCTGGAGACACTGTCAATGTCACCATTTCCCAAGGCGCAGACCCTGATAAAGTCAAAACTGTTTCAAAAACTATTTCGATTCCGTACCAGGCACCATCTGCTGCTTCCGGTAGCGCGAGCGCGAGTGCCAGCGCAAGCAGCAGTGGCGTGACACCAAATGGCATTCAGGTCTTTATTGGTGATAAGACACACAATATCAGTGACATCAATAAAACATTCAATATCACGGCAGATGACCAAGTCACGATTACGTTGCAAGTTAGCAAGAAGTATCCCGGAAGCTACCGCGTTGTGCGGGATGGCACAGTGATTGCGCAGGAGGCAAATATTACCCAATGAGTGATGAATTAACCGGAAGAATCATTAAACAAATTAGTGGGTACTATGATATTGCGGCCGGTGAGACAGTTTATCGCACCCGTGGCCGTGGTAGTCTGCGCAATGACAACATCACGCCGCTGGTGGGTGACTTTGCGGTCTTTCAACCCGGCCACGGGGATGATGAAGGTTATCTTTTACGGATCTTGCCGCGGCAAAATGCGTTGGCACGCCCGCCAGTCGCTAATGTGGATCAGGCTTTACTGATTACCTCTGCCGTTGAACCGGACTTTTCCTTGAATTTATTGGATCGCTTTCTGGTTTATCTCGAAGGCCATGCGATTCACGCTGAAATTTATTTGACCAAAACCGATTTGACCCCTGCCAAGTTACTGGAAAAGATTCGAACATCATTGACAGGCTACCAAGCGATCGGCTACGCTGTTTTTGCGCCGGAGCATGTTTTTGATCAAGCGGTTTTGAAACAGGTTCAAGCTAGTTTTGCGGATAAATTGACGATTTTTACTGGCCAAACAGGATCAGGGAAATCGACTTTGATCAACCACTTGGTGCCGGGACTGGATTTGGCGACTGCGTCTATCAGTCGTGCATTGAATCGTGGGAGGCATACGACGCGGACAACGGATTTGTATCCGATTCATGGCGGGTTAGTGGCTGACACCCCAGGGTTTTCATCGCTTGGCCTGCTAGATGTGACCTTAGATGATTTACGCGACCGATTCCCTGAATTTGTTGCTTTGGCACCTAACTGTAAGTTTCGCGGGTGTCAACACGTTAGCGAGCCCCACTGTGCAGTCAAGGCAGCTTTGGCCGCTGGCAAGATCATGGCGAGTCGCTATGAAAATTATTTGCAGTTTCGCGAAGAATTAAGCGGTAAGCGCCCGGTTTATAAGAAAAAGTAATCGATCATGCGAGGACCGACTTTTAAGCGCGCGGTTCACGCTCACATTAACGCGCTCGCCAGCGCAGAAGCCTGCGTGTAAGGACCTTGGTCGCAATGGCCTAAGCCCGGGCCATCACGCCCAAGGCCACTTACACTCCGGCTTCTGACCGCGCTGGCTCGCGCTCACGGAGGGATTCCTATGAAAATTGCCCCATCAATTTTAAGTGCTGATTTTGCTCATTTAGCTCGCGATGTTGAAAGAGTCGAGAAAGCAGGGGCGGATTTGTTGCATGTGGATGTTATGGATGGCCACTTTGTCGGTAATCTGACGTTTGGTCCCTTGGTCATTCAGGCGTTGCGTCCGGTGACGAATCTGCCGCTGGAAGTGCATCTTATGGTGAGTGATCCGGGTGTTTGGGCACCGGAGTTTGCCGAGGCCGGTGCCGATACGATTTTGGTGCACGAAGAAGCAACCAGTCATCTTTATGGTGTCTTGCAACATATTCGCGCTGCCGGGGTTCGTGCCGGAGTGGTGGTGAATCCCGGTACTTCACTGAGCAGTCTGGATGAAGTGTTGCCCCTTGTCGACCAGGTTTTGGTGATGACGGTCAATCCCGGATTTGGTGGGCAGAAGTTCCTGACGCCAATGGTTGATAAGGTTGCGCGATTGCACAAAATTCGGCAGGAACGAGATTTACATTTTGCGATCGAAGTTGATGGTGGGATTAACGACCAGACAGTGAAGGCGGCCGCAGCAGCCGGCACCGATATCTTTGTGGCAGGTTCCTATGCGTTCGGCGCGCCAAATGTCGGTGACGCAATCACGGCACTGCGCGAGGCGGTCAAATGACAGACGTCAATATCATGGCTGGCGGACCGCATGAGAATCTCTCAGAGGACTGGCAACAGTTGGTCGGCGAATGGATCGGGGTTGATCGAGGCACCCTGCGATTGGTCAAAGCAGGTATTAAGCCAGTACTGGCAGTCGGCGATTTTGACTCATTAACAGCGAGTGAATTTCAATTAGTTCGTGAGCACGTTCAAAAGATTGAACAGGTTCCGTCGGCAAAAGACGATACGGATACCGAACTGGCGGTGAAGGCGGCCTTAACGGACTTTTCCGCAGACAAAGTGACACTGATCGGGGCAACTGGCGGCCGACTGGATCATTTTTTGTCCAACCTGTTTTTGCCGCTTCAGCCGCGTTTTCTTGATGACATTGAACGGATTCATCTTCTAGACGAGCAAAATCGCGTCGATTATTACGGTCCGGGAAAACACGAAATTCAGCCGTTATCGGGTTATCGCTACGTGGCGGTTATTAATTTAACGCCCGTGACGGCTTTGACGATCATTGGTGCCAAGTATCCTCTGAAAGCGTGGGACGGTGCGTTTCCTTACGCGTGGGCGTCAAACGAATTCATTGGAAACGAACCGTTTACGGTCAGTTGGACAGCAGGCCAAGTTGCGATCATTTACAGCCGCGATCGTATCGGTCAAAAAGTCGACAACTAGCTACCAAATGACAGTCAGTGTGTAATCATTGTCGCGGCCAATCGAGGCTGTCAAGTAATTTTACTTTGCAAAACTTCTTGCATTCGCCGCGGGGCTATGATAAGTTAGTTGAGTGAAAAATTCGAGGGTGACCTTGAAAAAAAGGAGGTCATATTGTGGCTAAAGATGTTATTACAGGTCGTCATACCACGTTTGGCAACAAGCGTTCACACGCTTTGAATTCAAGCCGGCGCACATGGAAAGCCAACCTGCACAAGGTTCGTATCCTTGTTGATGGTAAACCAAAGCGGGTATGGGTTTCTGCACGTGCCCTTAAATCAGGTAAACTGACCCGGGTTTGATACCATAAATACAAAAAGATCCTGACAATGAATGTGATGTATCCATCATTGTCAGGATCTTTTTGCTTCTTCAGCGCGGGCGTCGAAGCATCCGTCAGTACGATGGCCTAGGCAGGAATCCACAAGCGGTGGCGCTTTTAATGCTTTCGTGCCTATGCTACACTAACTGGTAGAATTGTACGCGGTGTGAAAGCGCATCGTGAATGGCTAGGAGGATTCAGCATGGCGGTCAAAATCAAAACCAAGTATGGGATTATCGACATTTCCAACAATGTCATTGCAACAGTGGTTGGTGGTGCCGCGACATCGATTTACGGGATTGTCGGGATGGCAAGCCGTAACCAGATTCGGGATAATCTCAATGACATTTTGAAGCGTGAAAATTATGCGCGCGGTGTTGTGGTACGCCAAACTGACAATGGCGTCAAGATTGAAGTCAACATCATTGTCAGTTATGGTACCAAAATATCCGAAGTTTGCCGAAATGTCCAAGACAAAGTAAAATACAACCTCGAAACGATGTTGGGGGTCACAACCGACGAAGTGACCGTCATCGTCCAGGGCGTCAAGGTATTAGGCGACTGACATTAAGGCACTGTCAGCTGACGGTGTAACGATATTAAGTTCTTCGAGGAGGATGTTTCGTGGCAGTAACCGAAATAACGGCGACTAAATTCCAGGACATGATCCGGGTAGCCGCACATCGCATCAATAAAAATGCTGATTTTGTGAATTCATTAAATGTTTTTCCGGTGCCTGATGGCGATACCGGAACCAATATGAATCTGACGTTTCAAACCGGTGCCAAGGCAGTGTTGGAATCTAACGATGCTGGCGTTGGCGATCTGGCCAAGCACTTAGGCAAGGGCCTGTTGATGGGCGCCCGGGGTAATTCGGGGGTTATCAGTTCCCAGCTTTTTCGTGGCTTTGCCAAGAGCGTAGAAGGTAAGAAGAGTCTGACCGCTCAGGATTTGGCTGACGCGTTTGCTCATGGCGTCGAGACGGCGTATAAAGCGGTAATGAAGCCGGTTGAAGGCACGATCCTGACTGTTGCCCGTGAAGCCGCCAAAGCCGGCTTAAAAGCGGCTAATGGCTCAGATGACGCTTTGGTCGTTATGACGGCCGTTGTTAAGGGTGCTAAACGTGCATTAGCCAAGACGCCGGATCTGCTGGCTGTTTTGAAAGAAGTCGGTGTGGTTGATTCAGGCGGTCAAGGACTGGTCTTTATCTATGAAGGATTTCGTGAAGGCTTATCCGGTGAAGTCAGTTCGGATGTTCATGATGTCACAGACGAAGAAATGACCGAAATGATCAACGCCGTCCACCACCAGAGCGCCCAGACCCAACTGGATCCGGCCGACATTGTTTATGGTTATTGTACCGAAATGATGGTTGAACTCGAAACCGGCGATCATTTCAAGCACTTTGATTATGAACCGTTTCGTAACTATTTGAATACCCTTGGCGACTCGACATTGGTGGTTGCTGATGAAGAAGTGGTCAAAGTCCACGTTCACACTGAACATCCTGGCACGGTTTTTCGTTACGGCCAGCAATTCGGTGAGCTTATGAAAATCAAAGTCGATAACATGCGCTTGCAACAGGAAAGCATTATCGAACGGGAAGGCTCTCTAGATGCTCATGCCAATGACCAACCACTAGCTGAGATGGGTGTTGTTGCCATCGCTGCCGGTGAGGGACTCGGCGAGCTATTCAAGAGTCTGGGCGTGACTTATGTGCTAAACGGCGGGCAAACCATGAATCCAAGTACCAATGATATTTTGGATGCTGTGAAGGCCGCTCACGCCAAGCATGTGATCGTCTTACCAAATAACGGCAATATTTTCATGGCGGCAGAAGCTGCTGCTAAGGCCGCAACTGACGTAGAAGTCGCTGTCGTGAAAAGCAAGACCATCAATCAAGGCATGACCGCTATGCTTGGGTATAATCCAGACGCCGATTTGGCTACCAATCAAAGCGAAATGACCGCCCAACTACCGAATGTGATTAGCGGTTCTATTACGCAAGCAATTCGCGATACCACCATTAATGGACTGGCTATCAAAAATCACGATTGGATGGGGATCATTGACGGCACGATTAGCGTCACTGATCAGGATCGCCAACAAGCAGCGATTGCCATGGTAAACAGGATGATCAATGACGACAGCGAAATTGTCACGATCATTGTGGGCGCCGATGCTAATCAAGGCGAAGCTAAGAAAATCGCGGATGCAGTTGGCAAAGCGCATCCGGATCTGGAATTTGAAATTCACCAAGGCGATCAGCCGGTTTATCCTTATCTTGTCTCAGTCGAGTAAACAAGTTGCTTTACTGCCAAGGTGTCCCGCATGCGGGGCACTTTTTTGCGACATGAAAGGCTAAGCACAGTTTGTCGTTTACCATCTTATTGCGAAGGAGGGATGATGATGGCGCTCACGGACCCGGTTAGCGTTTTACCCGGTGTTGGTCCTAAGCGTGAAGAAGGCTTGGCCAGTTTAGGCATTCATACGGTCGGTGATGTTCTGTTTTATTTTCCATATCGCTATGATGACCTTAAAGTTAAAGACCTTGCTGAAGCAGCCGATCAAGAAAAGCTGACGATCAAAGGCGTCGTGGTTGCCGATCCGGTTATTAGCCGTTTTGGGCCGCATCGCAGCCGGGTGAATGTCAAGCTGCAGGTCGAACGCAGCGTCATTCTGGTCACTTTCTTCAATCAACCGTGGTTAAAAGATCGCTTTCAGATGGGCGATGAAGCAGCAATTTTTGGCAAGTGGGATGCCCAGCGCCGCAGTTTGACTGGGATGAAAATTCTGGCCACCCAGTCACAGGATCAGCCGTCCATGGCAGCGATTTATACTGTGAATAAAAACATCCGGATGGGTACGTTACTTGACCTGATTAAGGCGGCGTGGGCGCGTGATCATCAGCATATCCATGATCTGATCCCTGCTAGCATTCGTGAGCATTATCGGTTAATGACGGACGAACAGCTGGTCCATGGGATGCATTTTCCCGACACGCCGCAAGAAGCCAAGGCAGCGCGCCGAACCGGTGTTTTTCGCGAGTTTTTCCTGTTTCAACTGCAAATACAAGCGCTGAAACAGCTTAATACCAACAGTAGCAACGGCCTTGCTATTCCGTACGACAATCAGGCGTTGCGCGCACTGATTGCGACGCTGCCGTTTTCATTGACCAATGCGCAAAAGCGGGTTGTGAATGAGATCTGTGCGGACATGCGCCGGCCCAATCATATGAATCGCCTGTTGCAAGGTGATGTGGGCAGCGGGAAAACGATTGTTGCAGCGATTGTCTTGTATGCGGCGGTCACAGCCGGCTATCAGGCTGCCTTGATGGTGCCGACAGAAGTGCTGGCGGAGCAACATTTTGCTAAGCTGCAAAAACTTTTCGCCAATTTTCCGGTTAAGCTGGGGCTCTTGACGGGATCCACAACCGCGAAGAGGCGGCGTGAACTGCTGACCGACCTGCGAATGGGCACACTTAATTTGATCATCGGGACCCATGCGCTGATTCAAAAAGGCGTCGATTTTAAAGCCTTGGGGTTGGTGGTTATCGATGAGCAGCATCGCTTTGGGGTCAATCAACGCAAGGTGCTTCAGGAAAAAGGGCAGAAACCAGATCTACTGTCCATGACCGCGACGCCGATTCCTAGAACGCTAGCGATTACGGCATACGGTGAAATGGATGTCTCCACCATTGATGAATTGCCGGCAGGGCGCAAGCCGATTACCACCACTTGGTTGCGCAAGAATCAAGTCGGTCAGGTTTATCGGCTGATTCGCAGTCAGGTGCAGGCAGGAAGTCAGGTGTTTGCCATTACCCCGCTGATTGCGGAATCGGAAAAGATCGACCTACAGAACGCCGAGCAGCTTTTTGCAGATATGCAAAAAGCGGTTGGCAATCTTGGGCAGGTTGCGTTGTTGCACGGCAAAATGAAGCCGGATGAAAAAGATCGAATCATGCGGGCGTTTAGTCAGGGTGACATTGCGGTGCTGGTTTCGACGACGGTGGTTGAAGTTGGGGTGGACGTCCCCAATGCGACGGTGATGGCCATTTTCGATGCTGATCGCTTCGGCCTATCGCAACTTCACCAGCTCCGCGGCCGGGTGGGTCGTGGCAGCAAAGCAGCGCAGTGTTTGTTGATTGCTGATCCTAAAAATGAGCAAGGAGTCGCGCGCATGCAAATCATGACCAAAACCAATGACGGCTTCTTGTTAGCCCAAAAAGATTTGGAAATGCGCGGTTCGGGTGATATTTTTGGAGATAAGCAGTCAGGACTGCCAGAATTTAAAGTGGCCGATCCTGTCGGGGATTTTCCAACTCTGGAAGCTGCCCAACAGATTGTGGCCCGGATTTTTAAAACTGATCCGCACTTGCTGGAACCTGAGCATCAACCGCTAGCCGCTTATCTGGCTGCTAGTCGGCAGATGAACGGCAGTTTGGATTAAATGCGAAAGGAACGAAGAATTTTATGAAAATTGCAATTGATGCAATGGGCGGTGACCACGCTCCGGAAGTTGTGATTGCCGGAACGGAAAAGGCGCGCGACCATGACGCGGATTTAGAATTTATCCTCTATGGGGATGAAGCCAAAATCAAACCTTTGATTCATAATCAGGATCGGCTGACGATCGTGCACACGGCCGAAAAGATTAACAGTGACGATGAACCGGTTCGGGCGATTCGGCGTAAGAAACAGGCTTCGATGGTGTTGGCGGCGCAAGCAGTTAAACAAGGCGACGCGACCGCGATGGTTTCACTAGGCTCCACCGGGGCGTTATTGGCAGCCGGCTTATTCATTATCGGCCGGATCAAGGCCATTGAACGGCCGGGTTTGTTGCCAACGTTGCCGACTGTTGACGGCAAAGGCTTTGTGATGTTGGACGTTGGTGCCAATGCGGAAAACCGTCCGTATCATTTGTTACAATACGCAATCATGGGTAGCTACTATGCTAAAGACGTTCGCGGCGTTGACAATCCACGCGTGGGCTTGCTTAACAACGGCACAGAAGCAAACAAGGGCGACAAGTTGCATCAAGAAGCGCATGATCTTTTGTCTGCTGCTCCTGGGATTAACTTCGTGGGAAACGTCGAGTCCAGTGATATTCTCAATGGACCTGCCGATGTGGTCGTCACTGACGGCTTTACCGGCAACGCAACGTTAAAGGCAATTGAGGGTACTGTCCGCACTGTTATGCACATGTTAAAGGGTGCCATTTACGATGGCGGTGTTTCCGGCAAATTAGGTGGTCTGTTTTTGAAAAACAACCTCAAGTCGATGGCACAAACCTTCGATATTTCTTCATACGGTGGCGCGGTCTTGCTTGGGCTTAAAGCGCCGCTGGTCAAAGCTCACGGCGCGGCTGATGCTGACACGGTTTATTACACCTTGCTGCAGACAGCCAAAATGGTTAAAAATGGCACGGTAGCCAAAGTGGTGGATTATTTTGACGCTCACCCTGAAATTGCCGAAGCAAAAACCACTGATAAAGCCGTAGACAACGACGGCGGAAACAAGTAAACTAAATTGGCAGATGAATGGAGGAGCGGCATGAGTGAAGACGAAATTTATCAAAAGATCGCAGGCTTGATTCAGGACCATTTTCAGTTAAGTCCTGACAAAATCAGTCCAAGCTTGAATTTCAAGCAAGACCTTGATGCAGATTCGATTGACATTGTCGAATTTGTTTTGGAACTCGAAGATGCATTCGGCGCGGAAATTCCAGATGACGATGCGGAAAAGATCCAAACAGTTCAAGATGCGGTTGATTACATCAAAGCACATCAAAAATAGTGAATGCGTGAGCTGCCAGTGATGGCGGCTTTTTTATTTGTGAGCGCGAGCCGGCGCGGTTAGGAGCCGGAGTGTAAGTGGTCTTTGGAGTAATGGCATTGCGACCAAGATCCTTACATGCAGGCTCTTGCGCCGGGGAGCGCGTTATGGTGAGCGCGACTCACTTTCGTTTTTACGAGCCGCACGCAGACTATAAAGGACGTTTTCTTCAAACAAACCGAATTTTCTGATATGATCAGCTTGCAGCATCATGTTGAGGATGCTCGATTTTCCTTAAAGCTCGCCATCCTTGTGCACGAATCATTGATGGATTTATCCGTAAATTTCGCGCTTCAATGGCGTTGGGACGCATTTTTGGCTTGCATAACCACTATAATTTCTTTATACTTAGAGACAATTATTTCAAAAATCTCATCTTGTTTTAATCTTGCGTCAAGTACGCAAAGGAGGAGTTCGTTTGGATAAACCTGAAGATTTGCTGCTAGATGTGCAACATCTGCACACCGGATTCAGACTTGGAGATGCTTTTTATGATGCTGTCGATGATGTCAGCATCACGTTACGAAAAGATGAGATTCTGGCGATTGTAGGTGAATCAGGCTCCGGCAAGAGTACTTTGGCAACCAGTATTATTGGGCTTCATGATCCGCGTAATACAAAAGTGACCGGTGATATCTTGTATAACAATCTGAATCTGGTCGGGTTAAATGAAACCCTGTTTGATCGGATTCGGGGTAAGGATATTGGCATGATTTTCCAGGATCCGTTAGCTGCGTTGAATCCGTTGATGCGGATTGGCGAGCAAATTGAAGAGACGCTGGTTTACCATACCAAGATGAACAAGGAAGAACGCGATAAACGGGTGCTGGAACTGCTGAATCAAGTCGGCATTCCCAATCCCGAACGGACGGCACGTTCTTACCCGCATGAACTATCTGGCGGGATGCGGCAGCGGATTGTCATTGCGATTGCGATTGCCTGCAAACCACCGATTATCATTGCCGACGAACCAACTACCGCTTTGGATGTCACGATTCAGGCACAAATTCTGGATTTGTTGGAAGATATTCAACGGGAAATGCATTCCGGCATTATTTTAATTACCCATGATCTCGGCGTTGTGGCTGAAACCGCTGATCGCGTGGCGGTGATGTATGCGGGACAGATTGTCGAAAGTGGCTCGGTGATGGATGTCTTCAAACATCCGACCCACCCATATACCCGCAGTCTGTTGCGCTCGATGCCGCAAGCCGACTCCGATGATGACGAGTTACACGTCATCCAAGGCGTGGTGCCGTCATTGAAGAATATGCAGATGGAAGGCTGCCGATTTGCTCCCCGAATTCCATGGATTCCGGCATCTGCTCACGAAGAGCATCCGACCATGCATGAGGTCGCACCTGATCATTTTGTTCAGTGCACGTGCTACAAAGACTTCTATTTCCCGGATGACGACCAAGCGGCTGAAAAAGGTGAGTAATTATGGCAATGATTGAAGTTAGAAATCTAAAAATACATTATCCCATTCGTTCCGGCTTCTTTAATCGGGTGACGGATCATGTGCTGGCAGTCGATGGGATCGATTTTGACATTGAGCAAGGCGAAACATATGGCCTGATTGGCGAGTCCGGTTCAGGCAAATCGACAACCGGCAAAGCGATTGTTGGACTGGAACCAGTGACGTCCGGTTCGATCATGTACAAGGGTCAGGACATCACCAAGCGCAGCGTTCGCAAGCACATGCAGTACAACAAGGACGTGCAGATGATTTTCCAGGATTCGCTATCTAGCCTGAATCCCCGTAAGCGCATTGAAGATATCATTGCTGAGCCGATTCGTAATTTTCAGAACCTGACCAAAGACGAGGAGCGTCATCGTGTTCAGGAATTACTGGATATCGTTGGGATGCCGAGTGATGCTTTGTACAAGTATCCGCATGAATTTTCCGGCGGCCAGCGTCAGCGGATCGGGGTTGCCCGGGCCATGGCGACGAATCCTAAGTTGATTATCGCCGACGAACCCGTATCGGCACTGGATTTGTCCGTTCAAGCGCAAGTGCTGAACTTTATGAAACGCATTCAGGAAGAATACAACATTTCTTATCTGTTCATCTCACATGATCTGGGCGTTGTGAAACACATGTGTAAAAAGATGGCGATCATGCATCGTGGCCGTTTCGTTGAAATCGGAACGCGTGAAGATATTTATAATCATCCGCAACATATTTACACGCAACGGCTTTTATCCGCGATTCCTGATGTTAACCCCGATGATCGCGAGGAGAACAAAGAACATCGGCGCGAAGTCGAACGCGTTTTTAAAGAAGAAGAATCTAAATATTATTCCAAGGAAGGCCGCGTTTTGGATCTCCAGAAGATTTCCGATACACATTACGTTGCGCTGCCAGATTCAACGATGAAGGGAGTGCATGATTAATGTGGAAAACAATTCTACGCCGGATCTTAATCATGATCCCGCAATTGATTTTACTGAGTGTGCTGGTTTTCGTCCTGTCGAAAATGATGCCAGGGGATCCGTTATCCGGTAATTTTCAGCAAGGGCAAAGCGCAGCGCAGATGGCGGCCTTACGTCAACAATATGGCTTGAATGACCCGTGGTATATTCAATATGTCAAATGGGTTGGCAACATGTTCCATGGTGATTTGGGTCAGAGCTTCGTTTATAAACGGTCGGTAACTGGTCTGATCGGTGAACGGGCTGTGAACACATTCTGGCTGGCATTGATGTCAACGGTGATTCTCTATGTTATCGCCATTCCAGCCGGTGTGATTGCCGGCCGTTATGAAGGTAGTAAACGAGATTCTGCAATTTCGGTTGCATCCTTCATTTTGATGGCCGTACCACCATTTGTTTTCTATCTGTTAGGGCTCATTTTCTTCGGCTTCTTCTTACAATGGTTCCCAACCGGTGGGAGTGTGTCGTCAACGTATAATCCGGGAACACTGGGCTATGTCTGGGATCGGATCTATCACATGATTCTACCGGCGTTAGTCGCGGGGATTATCACGACGCCAAGTACGATTCAGTATCTGCGTACCGGGGTCATCGATAATACTCACCAAGACTTTGTTCGGACCGCTCGTTCTAAAGGTGTGCCGGCCCGCGTTATTTTTGATAAACATATTTTGCGTAATTCCTTATTGCCGATTGCAGCGTTCATGGGTAATCAAATTACCAGCCTGCTGGGCGGCTCCGTCATCTTGGAAACCGTCTTCAGTTATCCTGGAATGGGTCAACTCTTTGTTTCGTCGATGACCAGCCGTGATTATCCGGTGGTTATCTCGCTGGTGCTTTTGTTCGGCTTCCTGACGTTGCTTGGTAACTTACTGTCAGATATCATCATGAGTATCGTGGATCCGCGGATCCGGATCGAGTAGAAGGTGGGGAAAGTTTATGCAAAACAATGCAAATGAAGTGGCGGCTAACACCACAAAAATTGAACAATCACCTTCTAACTTCAAGGTGATTCTGAACGAATTCCGCAAAGACAAGGTTGCCGTGGTCTCGCTATTCTTAGCGGTAGCCATTATTCTAGCTGCGTTTATTGGCTCAATGCTGTTTAACGTTGGCGGTGCAACACAGGTTAGTATCATGGATCGTTATACGGCACCTGGTGTCAATGGGTATATTCTCGGAACCGATGAAGGTGGCCGGGATATGTTCAAATATTTGTTCTTTGCTGCCCGCAACTCAATTACTATCGGGATTTCCGTTGCTTTAATCATCGAGTTTGTTGGCGTCGTGCTTGGAACAATTTCTGGATATTTCGGTGGTTGGATCGATTCTGTGATCATGCGACTAGTTGACTTTTGGATGATTATTCCGTCGTTGCTAGTTATCATTGTGTTAGTCACCATCGTTCCGCAGTATAACGTTATTAGCATCATTTTGATTATGTCTGCTTTTTACTGGATGACCACGACTCGACTGATGCGCTCGTTAGTGCTATCGGAAGCGCGTAGTGAATACGTCATGGCCTCAAAAACATCAGGAACATCGAACTTCAAAATCATGTTTACCGGTGTTTTGCCAAATATAAGTTCATTGATTATCACCGACTTAACCTTGACGATTGCCAGTTCTATTGGGATTGAGACGGCACTTTCTTTCTTGGGCTTTGGGCTACCAATGGATACACCTAGTTTGGGGACCTTAATCGGTTACGCTTCAAATCCTGATTTGATCTTTGATCGTTGGTGGGTTTGGTTCCCTGCAGTGCTGGTCTTGCTGACACTGTCACTATCAATTAACTTTGTGGGCCAGGCTTTGCGGCGCGCGGCTGATTCACGGCAGCGGCGTGGTTAAGTTGATTTACTTTTTCTGAAATTTCATGAAGAGACACTCAGACAAAACTGGGTGGCTCTTTATTTTTGAAGAAAAAAAGAAAAATTTGTGGCGAAACATTGGTCATTTCGTTCTAATTATGCTATCATTTAACTCACATGAAGCGTTGCTTCGCTTACATATTGCGATGACGGCGCGGAAGGGGGAAAAAGTATGAAAAAGCGTTCTGTGCTCGGAATGATCACGCTCGCTACCGCTTTATCCATCACCTTGGTAGCCTGTGGCAGTAAGAGTTCGAACTCCAGCTCAAGTACATCTAATAAGGCTGTGAAATTACCGATCTCTTATAACAACACCAAAAAGGCAATTAAGGGTGGTACTCTTAATGTCGGTGTCGTTGACGACTCACCATTTAAGGGGGTTTTCAACGAAGAACTTTATACAGATGGATACGATGCTGATTATATGTATCCTGCGGCTGAAAGTCTTTTTGCTTACAACAGCACCTTTAAGTTCAACAACAAAGGTGCTGCCACATTGAAGCAAGACAATAATGCCAAAACAGTCACTGTAACGATTAAGCCAAATGTCAAGTGGTCGGATGGCCAACCGGTTGTTGCACGTGATTTGGTTTATGCATACGAGATCATTGCGAACAAAGCAACCAAGAGTCAACGTTATACTGAATCTCTCCAGAATATTGAAGGCTTAACCGAATACCATGAAGGCAAAGCCGATTCGATTTCTGGATTAACCATGCCTAAAGGTGATAATGGCGACACGCTGGTCATTCATTTCAAGGAAATGAAACCTTCGTTCAACACATCCGGCAATGGTTACTTCCTAGAAAGTGCCGCACCTTATCACTACTTGCATGATGTGGCTTTCGATAAGTTGGAATCAAGCGACAAGATTCGTAAGCATCCGCTCTTCTTTGGGCCATATCAGATGAGTAAGATTGTTGCAGGTCAAAGCGTTCAATATACACCAAATAAGTATTACTGGAATGGCAAGCCGAAGTTGGATAAGATCACCTTTGAAAACGTTTCTTCTGCTTCCAGTGCCTCGGCGCTTAAGAATCACAAGTACGATCTAGTTTATGAAATGCCGACGGATACTTGGAGCGACTGGAAGAGTGTCAAAGGCTATCAGAACTTAGGTCGCCAAGGTCTGATTTATACTTACATCGGCTTTAAGTTAGGTAAATGGGACGACAGTAAGAGCGAAAATGTTTATAATCCTAAGGCTAAGATGGCCAACAAGAGCCTGCGTCAAGCCATGGGTTATGCCCTCAACAATGACGAGGTTGCTGCCAAGTTCTACAATGGCACCCGTTCTCGTGCGACAACATTGATTCCTCCTATCTTTGGTAAAGCTCATGCTGACTTAAAGGGTTATGATCTTAATATCAAGAAGGCTAATAGCTTACTTGACAAGGCTGGCTACAAGAAAGGCAAAGATGGTTATCGGACTGATCCAAATGGTAAGAAGTTGACCATTAACTTTGCTACCATGGCTGGCGGTTCAACGGCTACACCGTTGGCTCAAGATTATGTTCAGCAATGGAAGAAGATCGGCTTGCGTGTCAAGCTGACAACTGGTCGGCCAATGGAATTCAATTCCTTCTACGATAAGGTTCAGAAGGATGATAAGAGCGTTGATGTTTATCAAGCTGCATGGCAGTTGTCATCTGACCCATCTCCAATGGATCTGTATTCACAAAAGGCACCATTTAACTACACGCGTTTCGTTTCGGACAAGAACACGCAATTGTTAAATGACATTGATGGCTCAAAGGCAATGAATCAGAGTTATCGGAACAAGGCCTTCCGGGCATGGCAAGAATACGCCCAAGATGAAGCCTTCGTTATCCCAACTCTGTATCGCCAGCAAATCTTCCCGGTTAACAAACGTGTGAAGAATGCTAGCGTTGACTATGCTTCGGCTAACAACCTGAACTGGGCAAAGATTGCTGTTACCAGCACCAGCACAGCGAAGAACTAGTCAAAGTACCTCGAAAAAGGCATCTGCAATCGCAGGTGTCTTTTTTGGTGTGCTCTTGTATAATTAGAAGGTGATAAAAAGGAGGGCTCTTCATGGTTGCCTCAGAGTTTGTGAGTGAATTGCGTCAGCGTTATGGGATTGAATTTCACGATCTCAGTCTATTGGATGAAGCCTTCACGCATTCCTCGTATGTTAATGAACACAAAGAATTAGGGTTAAAAGATAACGAGCGACTTGAATTTCTTGGTGACGCGGTGCTTGAACTGACCGTTTCTGACTATCTGTATCGTAAGTTTCCGGACAAGCCGGAAGGTGATTTGACCCGTATCCGTGCTGCCGCGGTTCAAACTGCAGCCTTTTCGGCGTTTTCAAAAGAGGCGCATTTTGATCGCTATATTAAGCTGGGAAAAGGTGAAGAAAAAGCCGGTGCCCGCAAGCGATTGACGTTGCTGGAAGACTTGTTTGAAGCATTTAACGGTGCCTTGTACTTGGATCAAGGCCGTAAAGCCAATATCAAATTTGCCGAACAGATCATTTTTCCTAAGATTGATGCCGGTGAGTTTTCGGCTAACCAGGATCATAAGACTGCATTACAGGAAACCCTGCAGCAAAATGGTGATGTGGCGATTGTGTATCACCTCCTGGATGAAAAAGGTCCTGCTCATGAACGCCAATTTCACGTTGATGTTGAAGTTGAAGGTCGGGTATTAGGGACCGGGTTCGGTAAAAATAAAAAAGCGGCTGAACAAGCTGCAGCCAAGGCGGCTTTAGCCCGCTTGAAAAAGTAAGAACTAGAATGGGGTCATCATGGAATTAAAGCGTTTGATCATTAATGGCTTCAAATCATTTGCAGATAAAACCGAAATTGATTTTGTATCCGGTCTGACTGGGATTGTTGGGCCAAATGGTAGTGGAAAAAGTAACATCACCGAGGCGATTCGCTGGGCATTAGGCGAGCAAAGTGCCAAAAGCCTGCGCGGCGAGCGAATGGGTGATGTTATCTTTGCAGGTACGGACAGCCGACCTGCTTTGAATCGTGCGGCGGTTACCATGACCTTCGACAACAGCGATGGTTATCTCAAAAATCAGCCAGCCGAAGTTTCGGTGACGCGCCGATTGTATCGCGATGGCACCTCGGAATTTCTGCTCAATAATCAAGATGTTCGATTGAAGGACATTGTCGATCTGTTCATGGATTCCGGCTTGGGGCGTGAGAGTTTTTCGTTTATCTCGCAAGGCCGGGTTGAAGCGATTTTTAATAGCAAACCAGAAGAACGCCGGGGCATCATCGAAGAAGCCGCTGGCGTTTATAAATATAAGCAACAGAAAACCAAAGCCGAGCGCGAGTTGGCTAACAATGACGACAACCTAGCGCGGATTAACGATATTATTGTCGAGTTGAAGCATCAGGTTGAACCACTGCGGGAGCAAGCTTCACTGGCCAAGGATTATCAGCAGCAAACCGCGGACTATAAAAAGATTCACCAAACACTTTTGGCACTGGAAATCGAACAGCTAGCGGCGGAGCAGGAGAAGACGCAAGGTGAAGCCAAAGTGACCAAGGCGACCATTGCGGCGCTGACGGCAAAGGTTAAGGATCTGGAAAATCAGTCTGAACAGTTGAGTGCGGTGGATCATCAGCATGAAGAACGGTTGAACCAGCTGAATGACCAAGTCTTGAGTCGTTCGATGAAACTGGAAAATCTCAGCGGTGAAGCGAACCTCTCTAGCGAACGCTCAGCCAACGCGGCGACAACCTTGGCTGATTTAAAAGATCGGTTGACCCACGCTCAGCAGGCGCTAACAGAGGCAAATCAGCGACTGGCCGACTTAACCAAGCAGCTTGATGCCTCCCAGAAAAAACAGCAAGACCTCAAGGAACAGTTGGCCCAACAAAAGCAAGCTAGCCAAGACCCGGCTGCTTTAAATCGTCAGTTGGAGTCTGTTCAGAATCACTACATTGATTTGTTGAAAGCCCAAGCTGACAATAAAAATGCTCAGGCTGCCTTACAAAAAGACCAGCAACTTGCGGCGAGTCAAAACGCGGCGCACGATCGGCGAATCTATGAACTGAGCAAGCAGGCGCAGGACCAGGAGGCCAAGGTCAATACGCTGTTAAGCCAGCAGCAAAAGTTACAGGCCAAAGCCGAAACGCAACAAACTGTCGTTGAAGAAGCTAAAACCAAGTTGAATCAGCTGCAACAAAACCGCACTGCCCAGCAACAAACTTATCAAGACGAAATGGCGACTTATCAACGCGCACGCGCACGGTATGAGACGCTTTCTGAATTGAATGAAGACTATGCGGGCTTTTATAACGGCGTTCGGGTTGTGCTGAAGCATAAAGCAACCTTGCCGGGTGTGATTGGTGCGGTGGCTGAATTGTTGGAAGTACCGACCGCTTACCAGCAAGCGTTTGATTTGGCGTTAGGTAGCAATCTACAGGCCATTGTCACCCGCGATGAAGCAGCAGCCCAACGTGCCATCAGCCTGTTAAAGCAACAGCGAGCCGGTCGGGCGACTTTTCTACCTGCTGCTGTGATGCGGCCACGTGAGCTGCCGAGTGCGGTTTTGCAACTGGTCAAAGGTGCGGACGGCTTTTTAGGCACAGGGCTGCAGCTTGCCCAATATCCGGCTGATCTAAAGTCCGTGATGGCTAATCTGCTAGGGAGTGTCTTGATTGTCGATACCCTGCCGCACGCGATTACCATTGCCAACACCACTCATCACCGTTATCGTATTGTAACGACGGCTGGGGATATTTTGAATCCAGGTGGCTCACTGACAGGCGGCCAGGTCAAGCAAGGCCGGCAAGCTTCACCGCTGGCACGCAATCAGGAAGCCCGCCATCTAAAGACCCAACTGCAGGAATTAGTCGAAGATCTCAAAAAGAAGCAAACTGACTTGACCGAATTGACCAAGCAGGAGAACACCGCCCAAACCGCCTGGCAAGACGCTCAGGCGCAGTCTCAGGCGTTAGCAGCCGATCTAACGGCCATTACCAGTCAGCACACTGCACAGGCAGAGACGCTACGGCAGGCGCAGCGACAGTTGGCTGCCGCACAACAGGCTAATACGGCTCAGGCTGATTTAAGTACCAAAATGACCGAGCTTCATCAAGCGGGCAAAAAAATTGCTCGTGACATCGAAGACGCCCAGACAGAAATCGAACAACTGAAAGCTGCCGCTGCCGCTGCGGCCGATTCCCGGTCGAAGCAAGCAACAGCCGAAAATGCGTTGAAGACGAAGCTGGCAGTGGTGACCAATGACTTGCAGACACTGCATGATCAGCATCAGCAATGGCAAACGCAGGCGAGGGATGCAACCGAACAAATCACGGAACTTCAGCAACGCATTGAGCACATTACCGCAACGGCTAAGGAAACGGCGGCAGAAAAAGCCAGTCGTACGGCCACAATTGCCAAGTTGCAAGAGGAACTGAAGCAACTGAAAGCCGAGCAAACCAAAGTCACCCAAACCAAGGCAGCCAATCGCGGCAAATTAAGCGAGATTTCTGCCAGGATTACAACGACCTATGAACAACAGCATCAGGCCATGGCTACCTCCGAACAACAGGCGGTGGCACTTAACCGGGTGAAGTTGGGCTTGGATGCTCGCCTGAACACGTTAGCCGAGGATTATCAGCTCACTTACGAAGCGGCCAAAGCTGCCGTGGTGCCGGATCACGCACCGATTCCTGAATTAAAGAGCAAGTTGAAGCTTTTGAAACGCGGCATTGATGAATTGGGGCCGGTTAATCTGAATGCGATCGAGCAGTTCAAAGAGGTCAATCAGCGCTACGAGTTTCTCACCAAGCAGCAAGACGATCTTTTGGCGGCTAAACAGCAGCTTGAAGAGACGATGCACGAATTGGATGAAACCGTCAAAACACGATTCAAAAATATGTTTGACCAGACGAATAGTGCGTTTGAAGCGATTTTCCCGCAAATGTTTGGCGGTGGGCATGCCCATCTCAGCTTGACCGATCCTGACGATCTGTTGGCAACCGGGATCGAGATTTCCGCACAACCGCCTGGTAAGAAGCTGACGCGATTGTCATTGCTGTCAGGTGGCGAACGGGCGTTAACCGCGATTGTGTTGCTTTTCGCGATTCTAAAAGTCCGTCCGGTGCCATTTTCGATTTTGGATGAAGTTGAGGCGTCACTAGATGATGTCAACGTTAACCGGTTTGGCGAGTTCTTACGCCATTATGCCAGCGCGACCCAATTTATCGTGATCACGCACCGTCACGGCACGATGGTTGCGGCCAATGTCTTGTACGGCGTGACCATGCAGGAATCCGGTGTGAGTCGGATTATGGCAGTCAGTCTGGATCAATCACAGAAAGAGGCGACAAGTTAATGGGACTTTTTGATGCGATTAAAAAGGCGTTCACCGGGGATGAACCGGAAACGCCTGAAGAAAATAAATATGATGAAGGTCTGAAAAAAAGCCGCAGCAGTTTTGGCGAAAAGCTTAATGCGTTATTTGCCAATTTTCGGACGGTGGATGAAGACTTTTTCGATGACCTTGAAGAGATGCTTATCGAATCCGATGTCGGGTTTGAAACAGCGGTTCGGTTGAGCGATGAATTGCGCGAAGAAGTTAAGCTTAAAAATGCGAAGGATCCCAAGGCCGTTTCGCGAGTCATCGTTGAGAAGCTGGTAGATATGTATGGTGAGGCCGGCAAAGGTGAAGATAACCAGCTCCACTTTGCCGAAGAAGGGCCAACTGTCTTTCTGTTTGTGGGCGTTAATGGCGCCGGCAAAACGACCACTGTTGGCAAGCTAGCGCATCAGCTCAAAGAAGAAGGCAAGCGCGTCTTGCTAGTGGCAGCCGATACCTTCCGTGCGGGCGCTATTCAGCAATTGCAAGAATGGGGCCGCCGCGTTGATGTGCCGGTGGTGGCCACGAAAGAAGGCGGCGATCCCGCAGCCGTTGTTTTTGACGGCGTTAAGCGGGCAAAAGAAGAAGGCTACGATGTGGTGTTGGTCGACACCGCTGGCCGCTTGCAAAACAAAGTCAACTTGATGAATGAGTTAAACAAGATTAAACGCGTGATCGTCCGTGAATTGCCGGATGCGCCGCAAGAAGTCTTGTTAGTGCTGGATGCCACGACCGGCCAGAATGCACTGAATCAGGCGAAAGAGTTTAACCAGACGACCCAAATTACCGGCATCGTGCTAACCAAGCTGGACGGTTCTGGCAAAGGCGGCATCGTCTTGGCAATCCGCAATGAGCTGCATGTACCGGTCAAGTTAGTGGGGCTGGGCGAAAAAATGGATGACTTGCAGGCATTTGATCCGACGAAGTTTGTGACCGGCTTGTTTAAGGGCTTGATTGAAGTCAAAGCCTAAGTCAAGGCAATAAATGAAAAGAAAAAAGCGTTGCACCTGTTCGTTCCAGTGCAACGCTTTTTACGTGCGTCAATCCAGCGCGTTGATGATTTAGGCTGTCTGGACTTTCTTTTCCCGGCCAAAGATGACTTGCAAGATAACCAAGACAAGGTAGCCGATTAGCAGGTAAGTGAACCAAGCGGATGGTTGGACTTTACTTGCAAACCAGTATTGTTGCCATGCTGTATTGCTCATGATCCATGCAAATAGCCAGCCTAAAAGACCGAAAATGGTGTTGATAATAGCAAAGAACCATAAATTGCCGTTTTCATGGTTGCTCAGGTAAACACATGAGAAAACCAAACTCCACAATCCCCAAGCAGCAAGGACAGCAAACACGGCCCAGTAAATAAAGGTTGCGACCATATTCTTCCCTCCAATTTTTCACATGTTCAGTGTACCACGAAATGAGGCAAAACCGGAAATGTGAATCCGCTTTCGTCGATCCATCCTGTTTTGTCTAGGTCATAATTCACAACGGCAGTATGGTTCTTTGTTTTCCCAAGAATAATTCGGCAGAGTGTCGAGATGTTAGTGCCAAGGCGGAGCAATCATAGGCCAGATGGGGCTCAGCTGTGGAAACAACACAGCGACCGAGCTTTGTCGCTGATGTTGTTAGGCGACTTTGAGACAGCGGTTTTCTGGCTCAAAGCGCCGTCACAGCGTTCCAGCCCCATCTGGCCGGAGATTGCGGAGTTTGGCGCGGCCTAGAGCCTATTGCCTGAGACTTTTCGTTATCGTTCGGAAGTCACTAAACTGTGAATGCTTTTTCAGAATTATGCTCATCCCCGAATGCAGCTTCCTAACTACACAAGCTGGACATATTCTTTAATCAACGTCACTTTGTCTTGGTCGCTACGATGATACACCAGCTCTTGCGCTAGTGCGATCGCCAGAAAGTGATAGTCGTTCTCATCAAGCAGATGGATGGTAGCGTCAACTAAATCATCGGTAGTTTTAAAACCAGCTGCTGTCATTTTTAGATCCGTTTTTGGCATGTGAAATCCAGTCCTTTCTAAATGACGATGAGGTGGTTGTAACCGATTACATTTTAAGTGCTTAATGACCGTTCGTCTAGCTTGTCGTCTTTTTTAAACCGTAAGATGCGCCAACTATTTGCCACTGCTAATTGACCATTTCCGGCGATACCGGTATCCTTATACAAGGACCATGTTCAAGCGGCCGGAGAACCGATATACCGGCAATCATGGGATTAAGGGAATGACATGATGGAAATCGAAAAAAATTATCGCATGAACTCATTGTTTGAGTTTTATGGCCCGTTATTAACGGATAAACAACATGCGTATTTGGCTTTGTATTACGGCGATGATTATTCGCTGGGCGAAATTGCGACTGAATTCAACGTGTCGCGCCAGGCGGTTTACGACAATATTCGCCGAACCGAAGCCAGTCTGGAAGAATATGAAAAGAAGCTGCATCTTTTTGCCAATTACCAAGCGCAAAATGAGGCGGTGGATGCGCTGGTGGGCTATGTCCGCACCCATTACCCGGACGACAAGGTTTTGAGCACATTATTAGAACGAGTCGCGGATCAAACCGCGAAATAGCAGGGGGATACTATGGCATTTGAAGGATTATCGGAACGGTTACAAAAAGCCTTTAGCGGATTACGGCGAAAAGGTAAGGTCAGTGAAAGCGACGTTCGCGAGGCCATGCGGGAAATTCGGCTGGCGTTGCTGGAAGCCGATGTCAATTTTGATGTGGTTAAGACGTTCATCAAAAACGTCCGCACTAAAGCAGTTGGTACAGAAGTACTCGAAAGCCTGACCCCCGCCCAACAAATCATTAAGATTGTCAACGACGAGTTAGTCAAAACCATGGGCGAGGCAGCGGTGCCGCTGAACAAGGCGCCGCATATTCCAACCGTCATTATGATGGCTGGGTTGCAAGGGGCCGGGAAAACCACAACGGTCGGCAAGCTAGCCAAATATTTGATGGACAACGAGAAGGCGCGGCCTTTGCTGATCGCGGCCGACGTTTATCGCCCTGCAGCGATTGATCAGCTGCAAACCATTGGCAAGCAGCTGAATGTGCCAGTCTTTGAGATGGGCACCGATACCGATCCGGTTGAAATTGTGCGGCAAGGCTTGGCCACCGCCAAAGAAAACAAAAACGATTACGTCCTCATCGATACCGCTGGCCGCTTGCAGATTGATGAAAAGCTCATGAACGAGCTTAAGAACATCAAAGCACTTGCGCATCCGAATGACATTTTGCTGGTCGTTGATGCCATGACCGGTCAAGCGGCGGTTGATGTTGCCAAAGGCTTCAATGAACAGCTGGATATTACCGGAGTTGTTTTGACGAAGTTGGATGGCGATACCCGTGGCGGGGCGGCACTGTCTATTCGCGCCGTCACCGGCAAACCGATCAAGTTCATCGGGCAAGGCGAAAAGATGGATGCCTTGGATGTCTTTTATCCGGACCGGATGGCCAACCGGATTCTTGGCATGGGCGACATGTTGACGCTGATTGACAAAGCCCAAAAGAACTATGATGAAAAGCAAGCGCAAGAAGTCGCTGAGAAGATCCGTGAGAATTCGTTTGATTTTAACGATTTTCTCGATCAGATGGACCAAATTAGCAAAATGGGGCCGCTTGAGGACATCATGAAGATGATTCCCGGGATGGCGAATAATAAGGCGCTGGCAAATGTCAAAATGGATCCTAAGGACATTGCCCACATGAAGGCCATTGTTTATTCGATGACCCCGCAAGAACGGGAAAATCCGGATTTGCTGAATCCGAGTCGGCGGCGGCGGATCGCCGGTGGTTCAGGCCGGCCGGTTGTTGAAGTCAATCGCATGATTAAACAGTTCAATCAAAGTAAACAAATGATGAACCAGATGAGTAAAGGCAATATGAAGGGCCTTGACGGACTCATGGGTGGCGGTGTTTCCGGCAAGCTAGGAAAAATGGCGATGAACTCAATGGTCCGCAAGCAAAAGCGCAACAAGAAGAAGCGGCTTAAAAAGGCCAAGCGATTCCATTCATAAGCCGAACAATTTTCCGTGTAAAGAAAAAAGGCTTTACAGCTTAAATTTTTTTTGCTATGCTATCAAGGTTGATAAATGAGCAGGAGGTGGACTTAGTGGCAGTTAAAATTCGTTTAAAGCGGATGGGTTCAAAGCGTAAGCCTTTCTACCGGATCGTTGTAGCAGACTCACGCTCGCCGCGTGACGGTCGTTTCATCGAAGCCGTGGGCTATTACAACCCGTTGACTAATCCAGTCGATTTAAAGTTAAATGAAGAAGATATTTTGAATTGGCTTCAAAAAGGCGCACAACCTTCAGATACTGTACGTAACTTGCTTGGCAGCAAGGGTATCATGCAGAAGTATCATGAAGCGCGCTTTGCTAAGAAATAAGGGCGGTCTTGAATGGTGGATATCGGTAGTTTGATCAAAGCCATTGTTACCCCGCTGGTTACCAAACCAGAAGCCGTAAAGGTGACGGCACATGAAACAGGCGAGTATATGGCCTTTGATCTGGCTGTTGCACCTGAAGATGTCGGCCGCGTGATCGGCAAACAGGGCCGGGTTGCCCAGGCAATCCGAACCATTGTATACAGTGTTAAAAGCCCGTACAATAAGCGGGTGCGGCTCAATATTTTGGATGCGCCGCATACAAAATAAAAAGGCTGGCGCATACCGCGTCGGTCTTTTTATTTTGACATGACTGGTGGAGACATAAGGAGGAAATGTATGCCCGAGTATTATGATATTGGTACGATTGTGAATACCCATGGCATCCGCGGTGAGGTTCGCGTACTTGTGACGACAGATTTTCCGGAACAGCGGTTTCAGGTGGGGAAGACGGTCTATGTTGCGACTTCGCCCAAAACGGCGCTGACGATTCAATCAGTTCGCGAACATAAAGGCCTCACGATGCTGACGTTTAAAGGCTATACGGATATTAACCAGGTTTTACCGTTCAAAGGAAAAAAAATGCAGGTCACGGATGCTGCCTTACAGCCGCTTGAAGCCGGTAGCTATTATTATAAAGATATTATCGGCTTGACGGTGATTGATGAGCATGGTCAGACACTCGGCAAAGTCAGTGAGATTCTCAGCCCCGGTCCTAATGATGTCTGGGTAATTCCCCGCGCCGGTAAAAGTGAGATTTTGTTGCCGTTTTTAAAGTCTGTGGTACAGTCGATTGATCTGGAACGCAAGGAAGCGCACGTCATCGTGCCGGAAGGGTTGATTGACGATGCAGATTGATGTTTTAAGCTTGTTTCCAAATATGTTTGAGCCATTGCGCGAAAGCATGATCGGGAAGGCGCTTGAACGCCACCTGCTTAACTTTGATGTGGTTGATTATCGCAGTTATAGCCATGACAAACACCATCACGTAGATGACACGCCTTATGGTGGCGGTGCTGGCATGTTGCTCAAGCCGGAACCGCTGTTTGAGGCCATGGATGGGGTCAATCAACGCCATCCGGGGCCTAAGCGGGTTATTTTGATGGATCCGGCAGGCAAAAAGTTCGACCAGCAAGCCGCCCGGGAACTCTCGCAAGAAAGCCACCTGGTCTTCATTTGTGGGCATTACGAAGGTTATGATGAACGGATTCGGACACTTGTCACCGATGAATATTCACTTGGCGACTATGTCCTAACCGGCGGCGAGCTGCCGGCAATGGTCATGATTGATGCCATTGTCCGGCTTTTGCCAGGTGTTTTGGGTAATGACGAAAGTGCCCACACCGACAGTTTTGAAAATGGCCTGCTCGAGTATCCGCAATACACCCGTCCGCCTGAATATCGCGGTATGAAGGTGCCTGAAGTCCTCCAAAATGGCAACCATCAGCTGATTGCCCGCTGGCGGTTGAAGGAAAGTCTGCGTCGAACCTTTCTGCGGCGGCCGGATTTGCTTGAGCGGGTCGAACTTGATGATGCTGCCAAAAAACTGTTACGCGAGGTTAAAACAGAAGAGGCTACTAAAGCAGCAGAAAGACGGTTAAATGCAAGCACCCGGAACGCAGAAGATTCGGAGCAAAATTAGGCCCGAAATGCTACGAGGTTTTTGGATTAGGCAGTCTGGTTGTTTAGAAACATAGTGGCTGCCAATCTTGTAAAGAATTTTCTCTTTACACGCATCACCGGACATGCTAAACTTATTGATTGTGATACGTCACATATCAACGGCATTCCGCTGTTCGGGATGATTATGAATGTCGGCAAAGGAGAAAGACCAATGAACCCATTGATTCAAGAAATTACCAAGAAACAGTTACGCGACGATATTCCTGACTTCCGTGCAGGTGATAACGTCCGCGTCCACGCCAAGATCGTTGAAGGCGAACGTGAACGTATTCAGCTCTTTGAAGGCGTTGTAATCAAACGTCGCGGTGTTGGCATTTCCGCTACCTACACTGTTCGTAAAATCTCAAACGGTGTCGGTGTGGAACGGACATTCCCATTACACTCCCCACGGGTCGAAAAGATTGAAGTCACCCGTCACGGCCAGGTTCGTCGGGCAAAACTCTACTACCTACGCGCACTCCGCGGCAAAGCAGCACGTATCCGCGAAAAGCGTCGTTAATCTTGGAAAAGGCCGGAAACGGTCTTTTTTTGTTTTGAGCGTGAACCGGCGCGTTTAGAAGTCGGAGTGTAAGTGGCCTTGGGCGTAATGGCCGGGCTTTGGCCATTGCGACCAAGGTCCTTACACGCAGACTTCTGCGCCGGTGAACGCGTTATGGGAGTTGACGGGGGATCCCAGTCCAAAAGCCAGACTAGTACAAGAACCACAAAAGGTCCTTACACGCAGATTTCTGCGACTGCGAGCGCGTTATGGGAGTTAACGGGGATTCCAGCTCACGCCACCACCGCGCCACGACAGACTCGAGGTGAAGGCTCATGAACGATCAGTTGATTTATGTTGTCTACTACGCGGACCGCTTGGCGCCTATCGAGTTGCTCAAAGCCTTCTCTTCTCGGCGCCGTGCCGCAGAATATGTTGCGATGTTACAAAATGCGCCGTATCCTGATCATGAAGCCGCAAATTATCACTACCACGCGGTTCAACTAAATTAAGTGATGATATTAAAACTTAGGGGGCAACATGATGGCACAACAACCAAAAGAACGACTGGATCGGATCAATGAATTAGCCAAGAAAGATCGCAGCGTAGGGTTGACACCTGAGGAAAAAATCGAACGTCAACAGCTGCGTGAAGCTTATTTAAAAGATTTTCGTGCCGGTTTACGCGATCAAATCGAGCACACCCAGGTTTTTGACAAAAAAGGACAAGAAATCACCAGCAAAAAAGTCCAAAAAATCCAACGCGAACATGGCTGGCGGAAAGATTAGTCTTTTCAACAACAAAGCGCTTTAGTACAATGAGAAATGAAACTTGAAGGAGGCCGCACATTGCTAATCACAATACTTGTGGGGATCATTGCGTTACTGGTCGGCTTAGCAGGCGGATTCTTCGGCGCACGGGCATATATGAAAAAGTATTTTCAAGATAATCCGCCTGTGAACGAAGACATGCTGCGCACCATGATGATGCAAATGGGGCAAAAGCCATCTGCTAAGAAACTGAACCAAATGATGGCGCAAATGAAACAAGCCCAACGTAATGCTAAGTAATTGCTAAGAAAACGCGATGACAGAGATGCTTTCTGTCGTCGCGTTTTCGCGTCCTAACGATGTTTGTGCTATCATGAGAGAATATTCATAACTAACGGCGCTTATGAGAAAACATAAGTCATTTATTTCATAAAACAAGCAGCTTGATTCTGAACGCGCGAATTAGGTTGGCGATTTAAGGAGCATGGTTGTGGGAATTTTTAGAAAATTAGGGTGGTATTTTAAACAAGAGTGGCGGCGTTACCTGTTAGGCGTGACCTTTTTACTATTAGTAGCCTTGGTTAATTTGATTCCGCCAAAGGTCATCGGCGATCTAGTTGACGCGATGAGTAAATCACGGCTGACAGGCAATTATCTTGCCCTTATGCTGGGGCTGCTGCTGTTCTCCGGAATTGCGCAATATCTCTTCCGTTATGGATGGCGTAATGCAATCTGGGGCGGGGCCGCAAAGTTGGAGCGCACGTTGCGGACCCGTTTATTTTGGCATTTTATGAAAATGGACGCGACTTTTTATCAAAAACATCGCACCGGGGATTTGATGGCACATGCTACCAATGATTTAAACGCGGTGCAAAACGTGGCTGGTGCCGGAATTTTGACCTTATTTGATTCGTTCATTACGGGAGGCACGACCATTATCGCGATGATTTTGGTCGTTGATTGGCGACTGACGATTGTGGCTATTTTGCCGATGCCTCTGCTGGCCGTGATGGCGCGTAAGTTAGGCACCAGACTGCATGCGGCGTTTTCCGAGTCGCAGGCGGCATTTTCGCGGTTGAATGATAAAACGCAGGAAAGTGTCAGCGGTATCAAAGTGATCAAGACATTCGGCCAGGAAGCGGAGGATACGGCCGACTTTAACCGGATTGTCGATCGAACCGTGCAGATTAATCGCCGGGTTAATTTTATTGATGCGTTGTTTGATCCGACGACCAGTTTGATTATGGGGCTTACCTATGTGATTACGATCATTTATGGCGGCTGGCAAGTGGTGCACGGGCAAATTTCAATTGGCCAGTTAGTTTCATTTGTGACTTATGTTTCGGCGTTAGTCTGGCCTATGTTTGCGATTGGCCGACTGTTTAACATTCTTGAACGTGGGAATGCCAGTTATGATCGGGTCAACGAACTGCTTCAGGAACGCTCGACAATTCTCGAAGCCAAAGACGCGATTACCACGCCGGCGCATGGTAATATCCGGTATCAGATCAACAAGTTTAGTTATCCCAACGATCAGCAGGTGGCCTTGAGTCGGGTCCATTTTACTTTGTTGGAAGGCAACACGCTCGGGATTGTCGGGAAGGTCGGCGCCGGCAAGAGTACGATTTTCAAACTTCTGTTGCGTGAATTCGATAATTACGATGGGTTCATTGAATTCGGCGGTCATAACATCAAGGATTATTCGCTGGATGCCTTGCTTGATTCGATCGGCTATGTCCCGCAGGATAATTTTCTGTTTTCAACCACGGTCGCGGACAACATTCGCTTCTCTGCCTTTGAAAAGGGCCAGCAGGACGTGGAAAATGCTGCCAGGGAAAGTGCGGTGCATGATGATATCAGAAAATTCACGGCGGGTTATGAAACGTTAGTCGGCGAAAAAGGCGTCAGTTTATCTGGCGGACAGAAACAACGCTTGGCCATCGCTCGGGCGGTCATCAATGCGCCTGAATTGTTGATCCTGGATGATGCCTTGTCAGCAGTGGATGCGAAAACCGAAGAAGAAATTCTGACCAACATGAAACGTGATCGCGCGCATAAAACAACGATCATTGCGGCTCATCGCTTGAGCTCAGTGATGCATGCCGATGAAATTATTGTTTTGGAAAACGGCCAGGTCATTGAGCGTGGTACACATGCCCAATTGTTGGCCAAACATGGTTGGTATGCCGAAATGTGGGCAAAGCAGGAAATGGAAGCAGCGGAGGAAGGTGACGTACGTGGCAAGTAAAGGTTACGAAAGTGCATGGTCTAAAAGTATCCCGGTGCGACAACAGATTAAGATTATGCGTCGACTCATGGGCTTTACCCGACCATACAAACGTCAATTCATCGGTGCGATTGTTGCTGCGGCGTTATTGGCAGGTATGAACGTCTTACTGCCAAAGATCCTGCAGATTTTTATGGATCGGTATTTGGCGAATCAAAGCGCGACCGTCAAAATTCTCCTATTGTTTGCGGTCTTATACGCATTTGGCACCTTCGTAAAAGCCGTCTTTCAGTTCTTCCAGACCTTTTTATTCAACATGGGCGCTGAACGGGGACTTGAAGATGCGCGGCGACAGTTGTTTGCTAAACTGCATACACTTGGCATGCGTTATTTTGATCAGACGCCGGCTGGTTCGATTGTCTCGCGCGTCACGAATGATACCATGACTTTCTCTGATTTCTGGAACGTTATTTTGGCGGTCATCGTCGGCTTGTTCTCGGTTATCAGTAGCTTTACCATCATGTTTGCGGCTAATCCTAAAATTGCGTTGTTGGTGGCTGCGTTCTTACCCATTTTGTTAGTGGTTGTCTGGTATTACAGCACGTACAGCTCCAAAGTTTATCGGCACATGCGCGAAAAGCTTTCCGAGTTGAATACCCAGCTGAATGAATCGATTGAAGGTATCAGCATTATTCAGCAGTTTCGCCAGGAAAACCGGATTAGCCGTGAGTTTGAAGCGACGAATCAGGAATACCTTGACGCTCGAAAGGCCATGATTCGCGTGAACTCCTTGCTGCTGTCGTCTGTGATCAATCTGTTATATTCGTTCGCATTGATTGCAGTCTTGTGGACGTTCGGGCTGATTTCCATGCATAGTTATGTTGAAGCTGGTTTGGTGTATGCGTTCACCACGTATACTGCTAACTTCTTCAACCCGATGGTCAACATGATGGATAATCTGTCGTTTCTACAAGACGGTGTGGTAGCTGGTAGCCGAATTTTCCGGATTTTGGATAGCAAAGAGTACGCGCCCGCCCAGCACCCTGACGCGCATGCGGTGATTCAGCAAGGCAAAATTGAATTCCGCCATGTTAGTTTTGCCTATGATGGCAAGCACGATATTTTGCATGATATCAGTTTTGTTGCCAACCCTGGGGAGACGGTGGCATTAGTTGGTCATACCGGTTCGGGTAAAAGTTCGATTATCAATGTCATGATGCGCTTTTACGAGTTTGGCAAAGGGCAGATTTTGATTGATGATGTCGACATTCGTGATTACCCGATGGAAGAATTGCGGAAGAAGCTTGGTTTGGTGCTGCAGGATTCCTTCATGTTTTATGGGGATATCAGTAGCAATATTCGCTTGTTCAATGATCAGATTACGGATCAGCAGGTTCAGCAAGCGGCTGAATTCGTTCAGGCGGATCGCTTCATCAACAAATTACCGGATCACTATCATGCCAAGGTTATTGAAGGCGGAAGCGAGTTTTCCAGCGGCGAACGGCAGCTCATTTCATTCGCCCGCACGGTTGTGACGAATCCCAAGATTCTCGTCTTGGATGAGGCAACTGCCAATATCGACACAGAAACCGAGTCAGTGATTCAGGAGGGCTTGCGGCGTATTCGACAGGGACGGACGACGATCGCCATTGCCCATCGTCTTTCGACTATTCAGGATGCCAACCTTATTTTGGTACTGAATGCCGGGCGAATTGTCGAACGTGGGACGCATGAATCCTTATTGGCTAAACATGGTCGCTATTATGAAATGTATCATCTGCAAGTCGGTGACAGTGGCGCTGAATCCACTAACAAATGATGGTATCCGAAAATTTGGTGTAAAAAAGAACATCCGCTGTTTGGTAAGTGGGCATCACATGCCACGCCAAATAGGGATGTTTTATTTTTTCGATTTTTCCTCGTGCACGACCTTGTCGGTTTCATCCTGACTGGCTTTAAGTAGTTCAAGCTGTTGGCGGGTTTCCGTCAACTGGTTGACCATTTCGCCCATAACCTCAACTGTCAGGCGCTGACTTTCAAATAAATTCGGGTTGTCGTCGGCAATAATGTGGTCCAGTTTGGAATGAAGTAAGCGAATCTCTTCTTCCGACTTAAGATTAACATGATAGTCATTCTTGGCTTCAAGTCGATCATACTCAGCCGCGCGGTTCTGGCTCATCATAATGAGCGGTGCCTGCAACGCTGCTACCATACTCAAAAAGAGGTTTAATAAAATGAACGGGAACGGATCAAACTTATGGCCAAAGATGCCCACCGTGTTGAGAATCATCCAAACCACCATGAAGCCGGAGAAGAGGATGATAAACGGCCATGAGCCGGCATACTTGGCAACCGCGTCAGCAATTCGTTCGCCGAATGTGTTCGTTGCTTCCATGTTGTCGTAAACATCGGTCAGTTGAAAATCATCCTTGACCAATGCCTGCGACATTTTACGGTTGATCTTTTCATGGGCCCGTTCATCTTGGCGTTGTTGGCGTCGCATCCGTTCAAGCCGATAATTTAATAAATGCGAATTGCAGATGAAACTATTCTTAGTGGCCTTGGGATAATCGTTTTTGATAATGTTGACGAGTTTGGTTTCCAGATCACTTAAGAAAAGCCCATCACTGATGGCATATACTTGACCATCAACAAGGCAGGTTGCTGTTTGTTTATTGACCAATATTATTTTCCTCTCTTAAGTAAATATGATGTTGATTGTTACCTGATTTTTGCTTCGGAAACGTGCCCGTGTCTGATGCCATAGCTGAAATAAATGACCAAGCCAAACGCAAACCACGCGAGACTCATAAGCCAGGTTTCAACACTTAATTGGGTCATGAGCAACAGGCAAAAGAGAAACGACACGATTGGCGTCACTGGGTAACCGGGAACGTGAAAGCCATCATTAGTGATGGCTTTATGTCGACGTAACGGGATGATGCCGATGGACACAAACGCGAATGCAATCAGCGTGCCGATGTTAACAAGGTTGACCAGCTGGTTTAGCGGCACCAGCCCGCCCATGATCGCGATAATCGCAACCACTGTCCAGAGGGCATTTTCCGGTAGATGTCCGCTAATATGACCGAACCAACGGGGAAGCAAGCCATCACGGCCAATAGCATAAATCAATCGGGATGAGCTGTAAATCATCGTGACCATCATGGTGAACATCCCTGCCAGTGCACCAACCGAAATGAAACCGCCAAGACCGCGTAAATGAACCGCACCGAGCGCAAACGCAACTGGATCAGCAACGTCCAGTTTGGTAAATGGCACCATTCCTGTCAAAACAATGGCGACTAAAACATATAGGACTGTGGCGATGATCAAGGTACCGATAATCCCACGAGGCAAGGTGTGTTGAGGTTGCTTTACTTCAGGAGCTGACGCCGACACTGCGTCAAAGCCAAGGTAAGCAAAGAAAACCATGGCAGCCCCGGCGAGAACGCCTTTGGCACCAAATGGCAGGTAAGGATGCCAATTCGCCGGCTGAACGTAAAAGAAACCGACGATCACGAAAATAAGAATGATAAGCAATTTAACTAAAACCATGAGTCGATTGATCGCCATCGAAGACTGCATGCCACGCGAAAGCATAATGCCGATTAACAAAACAACAAGGACGGCAATCAGGTTGACATAAGTACCGTGGCTAGGCGAGAACGGTCCGGCAATCGCTGCAGGCAGATGAATATGAAAACCCGTTAGCAAACTGGCAAAGTAGGCAGAAAAGCTAGTCGAAACCGCAGCAACTGCCAACATGTATTCAAGAATGAGTGCCCAGCCAATGATCCAGCCAAAAACCTGCCCGAAAACAATATTGCCATACGCATAAGCCGAACCCGCCACCGGCAGTGCCGAAGCAAATTCCGCATAACACATGGCAGCCAATGAACACACAACCGCCGCCAAAATGAACGCTATCGTGATTGCCGGGCCACTCGTTGTAGCGGCAACGGTACCAGGCAAAATAAAAATCCCAGTACCGATAACGGCACCAATGCCTAATGCAATCAAATCTCGCGTCGTTAAGCTTCGTGTCAGTAAATCATCAGCTTTAAGTGCGGCCGCCAAGTCTGGCTTACGGGTCATTCTTTTCCAAAGATTCATAAGGATACTTGTCCTTTCTATTCTGCGCCGGGGAGCGCGTTATGAAGAAGTGAGCGTGAGCCAACTCCTGTATCGGCGAACGCGTTGAGGGGGCTGAACGTTCACTGGGTACTACACCCAAAAGCACATAACATCAAACGGTTCAACACAAGCCCATCCAACGAAAAAGGTTCGACAAGCGAACCTCAAACGTCACCATGTTCTTTTTCTTCCAGATATTTCTTCTTATCAGGAATGTACTTATAATCCGGATTGATCGCGTGATCCAACGCCGCAAACTTTTCTTGCAACTGATCGCTAAAGGTTGCGAGCGCTTCGTCAGTCAGCCGACCTTTTGGAGGCTCAACCGGTGATCCGAAACGGACAATTGCAGGTTTGCGTTTAAACAATGACCAAAAAGTTCCCGGGCCTTGATAGACAGCCGGTACAATCGGCGCTTTTGCCAACTTGGCAATCAGAATCGCCCCGCCTTTCATATCCGCGGAGTAACGCGAGCCGGTAGGGAAAATCATTAGCGCCTTATTTTCCTGCTTTAAAGCACGGACCGGAACCTTGATGGCACTGGGGCCGGGATGCGCACGATCAACCGGGAAAGCCCCAACTTTAACAAGTAACCAGCGCAACAGGGGATTTTTAAACAATTCGCTTTTTGCCATAAATGAAAAATGGTGCGGCCAAGAGGCAAGTGCGAGGAAAACCGGGTCGAGCCAGGAGCGGTGAGGCGCAACCAGGACAAATGGCCCGTCAGGCAATTGTTGCTTATCCTGAGCCTTAACGTGTCCATTGATGAGCCAGAGTAAACCGGCTACGACATAACGCAGAAAACTATAAAACATGGCTTATTCTTCCTTCATGGTTAAACTTTTGTGGTAAATTATACCATTGTAAACCAGCTTTCGGAGGAAAAAGGTGTTGGAGATGTCATTACTGCCAGATGAACGGGTCGACGTGCTGGCCAGTCGCAACATTAAAATTATACAAAGTGCTACGGTTTTTTCGTTTTCATTAGATGCAGTTTTACTGGCCAATTTCGCCCAAATCAAGCGGCACAGCCGAGTAGTTGATTTAGCAGCCGGCAATGGTGCTGTCGGGCTTTTTTTGGCGCGCGAAACAGATGGCCAGGTGACCATGGTGGAATTACAACCACGGTTGGCAGATATGGCGCGTCGTAGTGTCGAATTGAATCATCTGACAAACGTTGATGTGCATGCTGGTGATTTAGCACAGACAACTCAGGTGGTCGCAAAGGATTCAGTTGACGTTGTGACGTGTAATCCTCCCTATTTTAAGGTGAGTGACCAAAGTATCACCAACCCGAATGATCATCTTGCTTTAGCGCGACATGAATTAACCACTGACTTCGCTACGGTGGCAAAAGTCAGCGCCGATTTATTGAAGTATCAAGGCAAAGCCTATTTTGTTCACCGTCCGGAACGCCTTGCAGAATTGCTGGCAACTTTAACCGCGGCCGGTTTGGCGCCTAAGCAGTTGCAATTCATTCATCCGCGCGAGGATCGGGAGGCAAACATGGTTTTGATTGCAGCCATCAAAGCCGGACGACCGGATGGCTTGCGAATCATGCCGCCACTGATTGTGCATGAGGCAGATGGCAGCTATACGCCAGTCGTCAGGAGGTTGTTGCATGGTGAGTAAGTATTATTACTTTTACGTACTCTTATGCGCCGATGGAACCTTCTATGGCGGCTTTACTGATGATGTTGAAGCGCGATTAGCCACGCACAATGCCGGTAAGGGTGCGAAGTATACGGCATCGCGGCGACCGGTTCGGTTGTTGTACCAGGAAGCATTTCCCGAAAAGCACGAAGCACTCTCGGCGGAATGGCACTTTAAACATCAAAATCGGCGCAAAAAAGAGCAATTTTTAACCGCGCATCATGTCAAGTGGTAGGGCTTGTCAAAGTCGTGAAAAGTCTGTATACTTTATCGAGTGCGGTATGCACAAACCACATTGACTGACTGATCGTGAGTGGGGTGCTTCCTTTGAAGTCCACCTGCGAGCTGACGTTGTCAAGAGGAATAAAACCATAATGGAGGAACAAACACATGGCAGTATTAAGCATGAAACAGCTTCTTGAAGCTGGTGTACATTTCGGGCATCAAACCCGTCGTTGGAATCCTAAGATGAAGCCGTATATCTTTACGGAAAGAAACGGTATCTACATCATCGATCTGCAAAAGACCGTTAAGATGATTGACGATGCTTATAATTTCGTGAAGGAAGAAGCCCAAAACGGCGGCGTCTTCTTGTTCGTTGGAACAAAAAAGCAGGCACAAGATGCTATTGCTGAAGAAGCAACCCGCGCTGGTCAATACTACGTTAATCACCGTTGGCTCGGTGGTACGCTGACCAACTGGAACACGATTCAAACCCGGATCAAGCGGCTTAAAGACATCAAGAAGATGGCTACAGATGGCACTTTTGATGTCCTTCCTAAGAAAGAAGTTTCACTTCTGAAGAAGCAACAAGAAAAGCTTGAAAAATTCCTTGGCGGCATCGAAGACATGCCACGGATTCCGGATGTGCTGTTCATTGTTGACCCACGCAAGGAAAAGATTGCGGTTCAGGAAGCACAAAAGCTGAACATTCCGATCGTTGCGATGGTTGATACAAACACCGATCCTGATGATATTGATGTCATCATTCCTTCTAACGATGACGCGATTCGTGCCGTTCGTCTGATTACTTCCAAGATGGCTGATGCAATCATTGAAGGCAACCAGGGTGAAGACCAAGGCGACGACCAGGACCAGCAGCCAGCTGCCGATAAGAAGGCTGACTCCATGGAAGATATCGTGGAAGCCGTTGAAGGCGACAACAAGAGCGCTAATTAATTAATTAAACATTAAGCTGTCTGAGGGTTTCGCATACTGCAAGATCTGCAGGCAGCTTTTTTACAATCAAGGAGGATCAGATCCATGGCTCAAATTACTGCTGCACAAGTTAAAGAATTACGTGACCGCACCCAGGTTGGGATGATGGATGCCAAGAAGGCGTTGGTCGCAGCTGACGGCGATATGGACAAGGCGATTGATGTCTTGCGCGAAAAAGGTTTGGCAAAAGCGGCTAAAAAGAGCGGCAACATTGCAGCTGAAGGTTTGGCAGAAATTGCCATTAACGGTAACACCGCTGCGATTGTTGAAGTGAACTCGGAAACCGACTTTGTGGCTTCGAATGATCAGTTTAAGGACTATGTCAACAAGGTAGCAGCGGCGATTGCTGCTAACAAGCCGGCTGATCTTGACGCTGCCAAGGCGACCAAGATGAGTGATGGTCAGACAATCGATGAAGGTGCTATTGCCTTGACCGCGGTTATTGGCGAAAAGATCAGTTTGCGGCGTTTCCAGGTCGTTACCAAGACAGATAATGAACATTTTGGTGCCTACTTGCATAACGGTGGCCAAATTGCCGCTTTGACGGTTCTGGATGGTGCCGATGACGACACTGCCAAAGATGTCGCAATGCATGTTGCTGCGATCAATCCTGAATATCTAGATCGCAGCAAGGTGCCAACTGATGAATTGAAGCATCAGACAGATATTTTCACTGAAGAGACCAAGAACGAAGGCAAGCCAGAAAAGATTGTCCCTCGTATCGTTGAAGGCCGAGTTAACAAGTGGTTGAGCGAGATTTCACTGGTTGACCAGGAATTTGTTAAGGATCCGGACCAAACCGTTGCCAAGTACGTTGCTGCTAAGGGCGGCACCGTCAAGGGTTACGTTCGTTATGAAGTCGGCGAAGGTATTGAAAAGAAACAAGAAAACTTTGCTGATGAGGTCATGGACCAAATCAAGGGTTAATGACCCAACAAAAGGGGACTGTCGATGAGGCAGGGCCCCTTTTCTATGGCAAAATGAAGGCGCCACGTTTTGGACAAAGGAAAGTTGGATGTCAGCGGGCGTCATGAATTTTCGGCCATCCAGTTGAAGAGCTGGTAAAACAGGCAGTTGTCTGCAGCTTCTTGCCGCAGAAATGCTGTGACTATGGTAAAATAGTGCCAGCAACCAACGGAGGGATAAGATACATGGTCAAATATAATCGGATCGTTTTAAAAATCAGCGGAGAAGCGCTGGCAGGAGAGGCTGGTTTTGGGATTAAGCCACCCGTCATTGCAACGATCGCTGAACAAATCAAGCAGGTGCATGAACTGGGTGTGCAAATCGCCATTGTTTGTGGCGGCGGTAATATCTGGCGCGGTGAAACCGGTGCCGAGATGGGCATGGAACGCGCGCAAGCCGATTACATGGGCATGTTAGCCACCGTCATGAATGCACTGGCTTTGCAGGATAATCTGGAAAGCCAAGGTGTCCCGACTCGGGTACAAACGTCGATCGAGATGCGGCAGATTGCGGAACCTTACATTCGACGCAAGGCCATTCGCCATTTAGAAAAGGGCCGTGTGGTGATCTTCGCTGGCGGTACCGGCAACCCGTACTTCAGCACAGACACAACGGCAGCGTTACGTGCTGCAGAAATCGGTGCTGATGTCATTTTGATGGCGAAGAACAACGTCGATGGCGTATACTCCGCTGATCCTAATAAAGATACCCACGCCGTGAAGTACGAAAGTCTCACACACATGGACATCATCAATAAGGATCTGAAGGTCATGGACTCAACCGCCAGCACGTTGTCAATGGACAATGACATCGACTTAGTTGTCTTTAACTTGAATGAGCCCGGTAATATCAAACGGGTTGTGGAAGGCCAAAAGATCGGCACCACAATCGAAGGGAGAAGCTAATGGCAAATCAAATTATCGAACAGGCAAAAACCAATATGGGCAAAACCGAAGAATCATTGCAGCGCGAACTAGGTAATATTCGCGCAGGTCGCGCCAACGCCAGTTTACTTAATCAGATTACGGTGGAATATTATGGTGCGCCTACCCCGCTGAACCAGATGGCAGCTATCACTGTTCCTGAAGCGCGGGTCTTACAAATCAGCCCTTATGACAAATCTGCGCTGAAAAACATTGAAACGGCCATTAATGCCAGTGATTTGGGCATTAATCCGGCTAACGATGGCGACGTGATTCGTCTGGTGATTCCGCAACTCACAGGCGAGCGCCGGAAGGAAATTGCTAAAGAAGTCGGTAAATTTTCCGAAAATGCCAAAATTGCAGTGCGCAATATCCGGCGTGAAGGACTTGACAAGCTGAAACGTCAGGAAAAAGACGGGGATATCACCGAAGATGAATTGCATCGGCTTGAAAAAGACATGCAAAAAGTCACGGATGAAGCAACCAAGCGCATTGACGACATTGCCGCAGCTAAGGAAAAAGAAATTACCGAAGTTTGAGATCACTGAAGCTTAATGGTTGTGGGCAAACCTCAGAGGAAATCTGGGGTTTTTGTTTTTTGGTGGTGCGTGAGTGCGCGGGCGTCTGTGTGTAAGAGCTTTGGGGGCGATTGCACAAAGCTTTTCACTTCAACTGCCGGTGTTGAGTGAAGTACTGTTAGCCGATGCTGCATGGAAACGCGCTCCCCAGCGCAGAAGCTTGCGTGTAAGGACCTTGACCGCAATGGCCAAAGCTTCTACCTCTGGTGTGTGAGGAGGATTCGCCGATGCTGCACGGAAACGCGCTCACTGGCCCAGAAATCTGCGTGTAAGGACCTTGGTCGCAATGGCACAAAACTTTTCACTTTCAACTGCCGGTGTTGAGTGAAGCACTGTTAGCCGATGCTGCATGGAAACGCGCTCCCTAGCGCAGAAGCTTGCGTGTAAGGACCTTGACCGCAATGGCCAAAGCTTCTACCTCTGGTGTGTGAGGAAGATTTGCCGATGCTGCATGGAAACGCGCTCACTGGCCCAGAAATCTGCGTGTAAGGACCTTGGTCGCAATGGCCAAAGCCCGGCCATCACGCCCAAGGCCACTTACACTCCGATTTCTACCCGGGCCAGTTCGCGCTCTTGCCTTTTTTCTGCTACAATCGTTTAAGACATTTGGTGCTTGAGGGTACCATGGACGTTGTGAGGAGGCGCCAGTTTGGCCACAGCCAAGGGTTCTAAAGTAAAGCTTGATCTTTCACGCATTCCTGCGCATATTGCGATTATTATGGACGGTAATGGCCGCTGGGCGAAGCGGCGTTTTTTGCCGCGGGTTGCCGGGCATAAGCAGGGCATGCAAAATGTTAAAACCATTACCAAAGCGGCGAGTCGCCTTGGCGTTAAGGTTTTGACTTTGTATGCTTTTTCAACCGAAAATTGGAAGCGGCCAGGTTCTGAGGTCAATTACTTAATGCGCTTGCCAGTCGACTTTTTTAATGACTTCATGCCTGATTTAATTAAGGAAAATGTTAAAGTTGAAGTTATGGGTGAGTTGGCTGACTTGCCTGAGCCGACACGTCAAGCGAGTGAAAAGGCAATGGCTGATACGGCTAATAATACCGGGATGATTCTCAACTTTGCTTTGAATTATGGCGGTCGTGATGAACTGGTTCACGCCGCCCAAAAGTTGGCTAAACAGGTTCAGGAAGGTACGCTCAAACCAGAGGAAATTGATGATTCCCATTTTTCCTCCGCTTTGATGACAGGATTTCTGGGCCCGTTGGCTGATCCGGACCTGCTGATTCGGACCAGTGGCGAGTTGCGGATTTCTAACTTTTTACTGTGGCAGATTGCATACAGTGAACTGGTTTTTGTGGATGATTATTGGCCGGACTTCTCACCGGCTGCCCTTGAGTCGGCGATCGCAGCTTATCAAGCGCGGGATCGCCGCTTTGGCGGTTTGAAAAAATAATCAATTAATGAAATGGTGATGGAGGATTTATTATCATGAAACAACGGGTCATAACGGCGGTCGTTGCCTTAGCGATTTTTATTCCGATTTTAATCCTGGGCGGCGGTTGGATCGATACAGCCGGGGCGGTTTTGGCATTGATCGCTTTATCAGAAGTCTATATTATGCGGAAGCGGATTATTCTTTCGCCGGATTTCCTGATTGCGGCGCTTGGTGTCTTGGTCGTGGTTTTGCCAAATAGCTTTTTCCGCTGGCTGCCTGCCTTTTTGGGCCGTATCGATTTGATTTATGTTGCGGTTGCCTTGTTGCTATTTTTAACGGTCACGACCAAAAATCGGACAACCTTCGATGATATCGGCGTCTCGGTGCTTTCGTTCTTTTACATTGGAACCGGTTTTCATTATCTGATCAGCGTGCGGAATGATGCAGGTTTGGATACGTTGATGTTTGCGCTGTTAATCGTCTGGCTTACCGATACCGGTGCTTATATGATCGGCCGTAAGTTGGGCCGTCACAAACTATGGCCGGCGATTAGCCCCAACAAAACGATTGAAGGCAGCATCGGCGGCATTGTTCTGGCGTTGATTACCTCTGCTATTTACTTAATGTTTTTACCGCAATACTATACATTCTGGCCGATGATGGGCATTGCGCTGTGTTTATCCGTTATCGGGCAAATCGGGGATTTGATTGAATCTGCGTTGAAACGGTTTTATGGCGTTAAGGATTCCGGGAAAATTTTACCGGGACACGGCGGCATCTTGGATCGATTCGACAGTCTACTGCTGGTATTGCCAATGTTGCATCTCTTTGGCATTGTCTAACCTTTAAGGAGCACATATGACCACAATCATTGCTTTTATTGTTATCTTCTGCATTCTTGTGGTGGTTCACGAGTTTGGCCATTTCTACTTTGCAAAACGCAGCGGTATTCTGGTGCGTGAATTTTCGATTGGCATGGGTCCAAAGCTTTGGGCGTCACATAAGAATAATACGACCTACACATTGCGCCTGTTGCCACTGGGCGGTTATGTGCGTATGGCAGGCTGGCAGGATGATGAAGATGATATCAAACCAGGCACGATGCTGAGCTTGATTTTGAACGATGCCGGTAAAGTTGTCCGCATTAATGCCAGTGACAAAACAACATTAGAAGGCGGCATGCCGGTTCAGGTCAGTCGCGTCGATTTGGTCAAGGACCTTGTCATCGAAGGTTATCCGAATGGTGATGAAGAGACCTTGCAAAGTTGGCAGGTTGATCATGACGCCACTATCATCGAAGAAGATGGCACAGAAGTCCAGATTGCGCCGGAAGACGTGCAATTTCAAAATGCACCGGTTTGGCGGCGGCTCTTGGTCAATTTTGCCGGACCGATGAATAACTTTATTCTCGCTATTTTGACGTTCATTATTTATGGTCTGATTTTTGGCGTGCAGATTTTGAATACTAATCAGGTTGGAACCGTTCTTCCCGACTACCCGGCTGCCCAAGCAGGACTTAAATCGAATGCTAGGGTTGAATCCATCGATGGTAAGAAGATTCATTCATTTACGGATCTTTCGAATCAGGTCAGCAAACATGCCGGCAAATCAGTCATGTTTACTGTCAAGCAGGATGGCAAAACACAAAATATTGCGATTAAACCGGATAAGAAAGGTAAGATTGGCGTGATGGTGCCCGTTGAGAAGTCACCGGCGCGCGCCTTTACTTATGGGTTTACCCAAACATGGGATCTAGCTGTTCGTACCTGGGACGTCTTGAAGTCAATGGTCACTGGCGGTTTTTCACTTAATAAGCTCGCCGGGCCGGTTGGCATTTATACCATGACCAGCCAAAGTGCTAAAGGCGGGCTTGCCGGCTTGTTGTTTTTCATGGGTTACCTAAGCCTTGGTTTGGGCATTTCCAACCTATTGCCGATTCCGGTCTTGGACGGCGGGAAAATTCTATTAAACCTGATCGAAATCATTCGGCGCAAACCACTCAAACCGGAAACTGAAGGTGTGGTCACGATGATCGGTCTGGGTTTGATGGTCTTGTTGATGCTCGCCGTCACGATTAATGACATTATGCGTTACTTTTAAATAAACTAGCTTTGGAGGCTGACATGAAACAATCACGGATGTTTATTCCCACAGAAAAAGAAGTACCGAGTTCAGCGGAAGCAAAATCACATAAAATGATGTTGCGTTCTGGCTTTGTTCGCCAAGTTCAAGCTGGTGTTTACGCTTATTTGCCGCTCGCTGAACGCGTCCTAACTCGCATTGAAGCTATCATTGACGATGAAATGACGAAGATTGATGCGGTTAAGATGAAGATGCCGGTCTTGTTGCCAGCCGAACTCTGGGAAGAATCCGGACGTTATGAAACTTATGGACCGAACCTGTTTAAGTTGAAAAATCGCCAGGATCGTAAAATGATTCTGGGGCCGACCCATGAAGAAACCTTCACGGACTTGGTTCGCAATGAACTAAAATCGTACAAGCGCATGCCGCTGGTTCTTTATCAAATTCAGGATAAGTTTCGTGATGAAGATCGTCCACGCTACGGCGTCTTACGCGGTCGTGAATTTATTATGAAAGATGCCTATTCGTTTACCAGCAATGATCAGGATCTGGATACGATTTATCGCCAGATGGAGCATGCTTACACCAATATCTTTGATCGCTTAGGGCTGCGCTACCGCACCATTATCGGTGATGGTGGGGCCATGGGCGGTAAGGATTCCAAGGAGTTCTCCGCGATTGCGCCCATCGGTGAAGATACTATCGTCTATTCGGATAGTTCCGACTATGCTGCCAATTTGGAAATGGCCACCAGCATGGCGCTACCTAAGCAAGGCGTAGAAGCTCAGGCGGAATTAAAACCGGTTGATACCAAAGATGCCAAAACCATTGCGGAAGTTGCCGCATTATTGAAGGTACCAGAACAAAAGCTGATTAAGGCCGTTTTGTTTATGGCTGATGGCGCGCCAGTCCTGGCTTTGGTGCGTGGTGATTATGAAGTGAACGACACCAAGCTAAAGAACATTTTAGGTGCAGACTTTCTTGAAATGGCAACCCCTGAACAGGTTGAGACGGTCATGCATGCCGAAGTTGGCAATATCGGTCCCGTTAACGTCGACAAAGACGTGCGGATTATTGCCGATAACAGTTTAAGCGGCTTGACGAACTTGGTGGCAGGTGCTAATAAGGCGCACACCCATTTTCTAAATGTTAACTTTGATCGCGATGTCACGCCGGAAAGCTTTGCTGATATCCGATTTGTCAAGGAAGGCGAAGTCTCGCCGGATGGGCAGGGCGTGCTTAAGTTTACCCGTGGGATCGAAATCGGCCATATCTTTAAGTTGGGCACACGTTACTCAGAAACCATGGGTGCCAATTTTCTCGACGAAAATGGCCGCAGCCAACCCATCATCATGGGTTCATATGGGATCGGTGTTTCGCGCTTGCTTTCAGCGATTGCCGAACAGCAAGCTGACGATCATGGCTTGATTTGGCCAACGACGATCGCACCATTTGACATTCACTTAATTCCGGTTAATCTAAAGCGCGAGGAACAAAAGACGCTGACAGCTTCAATCGAAAGTATGCTTGAAGAGGCTGGTTACAGTGTTTTGGTTGATGACCGTAATGAGCGACCGGGGGTTAAATTCGCTGATTCTGACTTGATCGGGGTACCATTACGCGTAACAGTCGGGAAAAAAGCGGTCGACGAGATTGTTGAACTAAAGTTGCGTAAAACCGGCGAGACCATTGAAGTCAAGAAGGAAGAGCTGATCAGTTCGATCAAAATCCTCATGGCCCAGCTGCATAAACAAGAACAAGCAAAAGCATAATTGATTACGATGATGCTGGGGCAAAATCGCCAATCCGATGATCGCCATGACAAAAGTAATTTCGACATGGCATTGATCACCACGTGGCGGGTTGTCCCAGTTTCTGCCATCTAAGAGGGGTGCACAATTTGGCTTTATCCCAACATGAGATGTTTGAAAAATTACTGGATCAGCTTGATTTGCCAGCGGATGTCAAAAATGATCCGGCGCTGGCAGAAGGTGTGGTCCAAGGCGTGACCATCCACGAGCAATCACAGAGGTATGACTTTACGCTGGGATTCCCTGCGATTCTGCCGTTTCAGATTTTTAATCCACTGGCGACCCAATTGCCGCTTGCGTTTAAACAAATTGCCAAAACTAACTTGACCATTGCGGTGGCTCATCCGGTTTTAACCGATGAATTGCTGGCTCAATATTGGCGGTTTGTCGTGCAAAACGCGGAAATCGGTACTGGGATCGTGCGGGAGTTGTGTGAAAAGCAGGTTCCGACCTTGGTCAATGGTCGTGCGGTGATCACCGCGGAAAACGAACAGGTTCGCCAATACTTGATTCATCAGGGTTTAGGCAAGCTTGAGGAGACCTATCAGCAAGTCGGATTCACCGGGTTGCGGATGCAGGCAGATGTTGATGAAGAGCAGGCTGCTCAGTCAGTCGCTGCCTTCGAAGCCCAAAAAGCCGCCCAAACGGCCAAAATGGCGCAGGCCGCGGCCGAAGTGGTTAAACGCCAAGCCGCCAAGCAGAAACAAGAAAGCACTGATGGCCCAGTTCAAATGGGTCGTCAGCTAAAAATGAGCGATCCGCCACAGCAGATGGTGACCATCACACAAGAAGAGCGATCCGTTACCGTTGAAGGCTACGTTTTTGATGTCGAGGTGCGCGAGTTACGCTCCAAGCGCCAATTATTAATCTTTAAAATCACGGATTACAGTTCCAGTTTCATTGCCAAGAAGTTTAGTAACGGTGCCGATGACGAGGCAATGTTTGCCCGAATTCAAAAAGGCCAATGGTTACGCGTCCGAGGCAGCGTTCAGGAAGATAATTATTCCCGTGAATTGACGATTAATGCCCAGGATATTCAAACCGTTTCACACCCTGATCCGACTGATGACGTGGAAGGTGAAAAACGGGTTGAACTCCATTTGCATACCAACATGAGCCAGATGGATGCAACGAATTCGATCACCGATTTTGTTAACCGCGCAAAAGAATGGGGTCATAAAGCCATTGCCGTGACGGATCATGCCGGCTTGCAGGCTTACCCAGAAGCACACACAGCGGCAGATAAGGCCGGATTAAAAATGCTATACGGCGTTGAAATTAACCTAGTTGACGATGGCACACCTGTCGCTTATCGCGCTAACGAACCTCGCGACCTTGCCGATTCCGAATATGTCGTCTTTGACGTTGAAACAACCGGATTATCAGCGGTCTATGACAAGGTCATTGAATTGGCCGCGGTTAAGATGAAAGATGGTCAAGTGATTGATCAATTTGAAGAAATGATCGATCCTGGTTTTCCCTTGTCAGAATTGACGATTAATTTGACGCATATTACAGATGACATGGTTCACGGTTCGAAATCGGAAGAAGAAGTCTTCAAACTTTTCCAGCAATTTTGTGACGGTGCCATTATGGTTGGCCACAATGTGACGTTTGACGTGGGCTTCCTGGATAACGGGTATGAACGCCACGGACTACCGGACATCGAGAATCCTGTTATTGATACGCTGGAATTGTCGCGCATGCTGCATCCGGAACGCAAGAATCATAAGCTCGATACGTTGGCTAAGCTATATAAGGTCAGTCTGGAACACCACCATCGCGCCAACGCCGACGCCGAGGCAACCGGTTATTTGCTTTACGCGTTGGAAAAGGAAGCGGCCAAGCTTTATGGCATGACCAAGCTTAATCAGCTGAATGATCGGGTTGGAGCGGGCGATGCTTACAAGGCTGCCCGACCGAGTCATGCCGTGGTTTTGGCTAAGACGCAGGCGGGATTGAAGAATCTGTTCAAACTGGTTTCACTTTCTAATGTTAAATATTTCTACCGCGTACCACGGGTGCCACGCAGTCAGTTGCAAAAATTACGTGAAGGTTTGCTTGTCGGATCGGCCTGCTCCAATGGTGAAGTTTTCACGGCAATGATGCAAAAAGGGGAAGCCGAGGCCCGGGAAAAGGCTGCTTTCTATGATTATCTTGAAATCCAGCCATTATCGGTTTATCAGCCCTTGTTGGAAGCAGATTTGATCAAAGGCGAATCGCATCTAAAGGATATTTTGCAAAAAATTATCAAAATCGGCGAAGATATGGAGAAACCGGTGGTGGTCACCGGTGATGCTCATTACCTTGATCAACACGATGCCATTTATCGCAAAATTCTGATTCATAGCCAAGGCGGTGCCAACCCGCTGAATCGTCACAGTTTGCCTGATGTGCATTTTCGCTCAACTCGGGAAATGCTGGATGATTTTGACTGGCTAGGTGCTGAAAAGGCCAAAGAATTGGTTGTGACCAACTCCAATCTGATTGCTGACTGGATTGACGATGACATTTCGCCAGTCAAAACCAAACTCTATACGCCTGACGTGCCTGGTGTGGAAGACAAACTCAAGCATGATGTCATGACCACCGCTCATGAATTATATGGTGATCCTTTGCCGGAAATCGTCGAACAACGGCTGGACAAAGAGTTAAAAAGTATCATTGGTAACGGATTCTCGGTCATCTACAACATTGCCCAACGACTGGTTTTAAAGTCGAACAAGGACGGATATTTGGTTGGTTCGCGAGGATCGGTTGGCTCTAGTTTGGCAGCGACAATGGCGGGCATTACCGAGGTCAATCCGTTGCCGCCGCATTATCGCTGCCCTAAGTGTCAATACAGTGAATTCTTTACGCATGGCGAAGTCGGTTCCGGTTTTGACTTACCTGATAAGGTCTGCCCGAAGTGTGGCGCTGAGCTGCACAAAGACGGTCACGACATTCCTTTCGAAACCTTCCTCGGGTTCCACGGCGATAAGGTGCCAGATATTGATTTGAACTTTTCCGGTGATTATCAACCGATCGCCCATAACTATATCAAGGTCATGTTTGGTGAGGATCACAGTTTCCGGGCCGGAACAATCGGTACGGTTGCTGACAAAACAGCTTATGGTTATGTCAAAGCTTATGAACGTGACACTGGCCAGCAACTGCGCGGAGCCGAAATCGATCGGCTGGCGCAAGGTGATACCGGGGTTAAACGAACAACCGGGCAACATCCTGCCGGCATTCTAATCGTCCCGGCTGATATGGATATTTACGACTTTACCCCGATCCAGTATCCGGCAGATGATCAAAACGCTGCCTGGATGACGACGCATTTTGATTTCCATTCGATTCATGACAACATTTTGAAAATGGATGTACTGGGCCATGATGATCCGACCATGATCCGCATGTTGCAAGATTTATCCGGAGTTGAGCCGAAGTCAATTCCGACTGATGACCCTGGTGTGATGGCGCTTTTCTCTGGCACTGAAAGTCTCGGGGTTACCCCTGAACAGATCAACTCGAAAATGGGCACACTGGGCATTCCTGAATTTGGTACTCGGTTTGTCCGCGGCATGCTCGAAGAAACCAAACCGACAACCTTCAGCGAATTACTTCAAATCTCCGGTCTTTCACATGGGACCGACGTGTGGTTAGGTAATGCCGAGGAATTGATCAAGCAAGGCATTGTCACGCTAAAAGAAGTCATTGGTTGTCGTGACAACATCATGATGGACTTGATTCATTGGGGCATGGATGACTCGATGGCCTTTAACATTATGGAACACGTTCGTAAAGGGCGTGGGATTCCGGATGATTGGCAAAAAGCCATGCGGGAAAATGAAAACGTGCCGGACTGGTACATCGATTCCTGCTTGAAGATCAAGTATATGTTCCCGAAGGCCCATGCCACGGCTTATATTTTGATGGCGTTACGAATTGCCTGGTTCAAGGTTCATTATCCGCTGGTGTACTACACGGCTTACTTCTCCGTGCGTGCGGAAGACTTTGACCTGGCCGCGATGAGCCACGGCAAAGAAGCGGTTAAGGCCGCCATGAAGGAAATCACTGACAAAGGGATGGATGCTTCGACGAAAGAGAAGCAACTCCTGACCGTGCTGGAGATTGCCAACGAATGTCTGGAACGCGGCTTCAAGATTAAAATGATTGATGTCACTAAGTCTGATTCGCATGATTTTCTGATTCAAGATGACCACACGATTCTGGCGCCGTTCCGCGCGGTTCCGGGGTTGGGCGATAACGTTGCGAAACAGATTGTTGCTGCCCGCGAAGAGAAACCGTTCCTGTCTAAAGAAGATCTTGCCAATCGTGGTAAAGTCTCTAAGACACTGATTGATTACATGACAACCAACCATGTGCTAGATGATTTACCAGACGAGAACCAACTCTCGCTTTTTGACGGATTATTTTAAAATGTCAGGCAATATGATGGTGGCATAACCTCAAAGTAGCAAAATCATGTGAAGTTGGTAGTGACGCTTACTACCACAACGGACTGCCTGTTTGCAAGTGGCGGCTATCTATGGTATTGTAGCAATAGTAAAGTAAGGTTCTGGCGGTGAGTGAGCAGCGATGCTCACTCTTTTTATTGGCGAACGTCATGATGTTTGTCTGGCAACCGTTAGAATCAAAGGTCTTGAGTGAACAATAAAGGAGGCGGTGGCTTGAGTACGCAATCGGTTGTTGAAACCGTGACCGCTTTGGTCAAACCGATTTTGGACGACCATCATTTTTACCTCACGGATGTCGAATTTGTGAAGGAAGGCGGCGGCTGGTACTTGCGGGTGTATATCGACAAGCCAGGTGGCATCACACTGGATGAATGTGTGTTGGTCAGCGAAGCTTTGTCCGAGAAACTGGACAGTATGGACCCGGATCCGATTCCGCAACAATACTTCCTTGAAGTTTCCAGTCCCGGTGCCGAGCGACCGTTGAAACGTGAGATGGATTATGAGCAGGCAGTCGGCGACTATATTCATGTCTCGCTATTCAAGAAGCTGGACGGTAAGAAAATCTTCGAAGGTACTTTGAAAGATCTGAAACCTGACCAGTTGACATTAACGGTCAAAGATAAAAGCCGCAAATTCGATCAGGTCATCGACCGAAAATTGATCGCTTCTGCACGGTTGGCGATCGAATTCTAGTGGAGGTAAGAAAAGCATGTCAAAGGAAATGATCCAAGCACTTGACGCCTTAGAGCAAGAAAAAGGCGTTAAGAAAGAGGTTGTGATCGAAGCTTTGGAAGCCGCATTGGTTTCCGCGTATAAGCGTAATTACAATCAGGCGCAAAATGTCGATGTGGAATTTGATCCTAAACAAGGCGACATTCATGTCTATGCTGTCAAAGAAGTAACTGATGAAGTTTTTGATTCGCGACTGGAAGTAAGCCTCAAGGATGCCTTGGCGATCAATAAGGCTTACGAAATCGGCGACAAAATCAAATTCGAAGTCACCCCGAAGGACTTCGGACGAATCGCTGCCCAAACCGCCAAGCAGGTGATTATGCAGCGTGTGCGGGAAGCCGAACGCAGTATTGTCTATGATGAGTATTCTCAGTATGAAGATGAAATTTTACAAGGGGTCGTCGAGCGGCGCGATAATCGGTTCATCTACGTTAACTTAGGTAAGATCGAAGCCGTTTTAGGCCGCCAAGATCAGATGCCGAACGAGAAGTATGAGGCACACGATCGCATCAAGGTTTATGTGACCAAGGTCGAAAATACCAGCAAAGGCCCGCAAGTCTTCGTTAGTCGAACGCATCCGGGCTTGGTTAAACGCTTGTTTGAGCAAGAAGTTCCGGAGATTTTCGACGGTACGGTTGAAATTGTCAACATTGCGCGTGAACCCGGCGATCGGACGAAGATTGCGGTTCGGGCGACTAATGATGCTGTCGATGCTGTCGGTACGACGGTTGGCCCGCGCGGTGCTCGAGTGCAGGCGGTGGTCAATGAGCTGTCAGGCGAAAACATGGATGTTGTTCAGTGGGAAGAAGATCCTGCTGATTACATCGCCAATGCTTTGAATCCGGCACAGGTCATCGCGGTTCAATTCAACGATGAAGATAATGACCGTTCGGCAACCGTGATCGTTCCTGATTATCAGCTGTCACTGGCCATCGGTAAAAAAGGTCAAAATGCGCGGCTTGCCGCAAAGTTGACTGGCTATAAGATCGATATTAAGCCAGAGTCCGAAGTTGAATTCGTGGATGACGATGAGTTGTCAGAGGCGGAAGCTGAAGCAGCAGAGGCGTCAGATGATCAGGTCGACAACACCGAGGCAGCTAGCGATGAACCAACCGAAGCCGAACAATCGGATGACACATCCGAGGCAACACCGGTCACCCCAAACGCTGACGACCAGTCACAGGCATAAGGAGGCGAGCCATGAAAAAGCGTAAGATTCCAATGCGCAAGGACTTGCTAAGCAACACGATGATGCCCAAGAAAGAACTTGTTCGGATTGTTAAGAACAAGGAGAATGTTGTCGCAATCGATCCGACTGGCAAAGCAGCAGGACGGGGCGCATATGTAGCGTTGAATCCTGATGCTGTGAAACAGGCTAAGGGAAAGAAACTGATTGACGCAGCCTTCGGTATCACCATTGACCCGACCTTTTATGATGATCTTTTTGCTTATGTCGATCACCAAAAGGCGCGTCAGGAACTATTCGGCAAGTAACCATGCAAAAACAAGCCGTTTTGAATTTATTGGGATTGGCCCGCCGCGCCAGTCGCCTTACCACCGGTGACCAACTGGTGTTAGGAGCGATTCGTTCCGGCGATGCAAAGTTGGTGTTCGTCGCCAGTGACGCAAGTGCCAATACCCGCAAGAAGTTTTCCGATAAAAGCAGCTACTATAAAGTTCCTTTGGTGACAGTATTCTCCAAAATGGACTTATCACAGGCTATTGGTAGTGATCGTTCAATCATTGCCGTGGCAGATGCAGGCTTCGCCAAGAAGATGCAAGAGCTGCTCACCTAAATTGCAGGGAGCGTGAAGAAATGGGCAAAAAACGCGTTTATGAATTTGCCAAAGAAATGCACGTCGATAATAAAGACGTGATCGATATTGCCAAAAACTTGGGTATCGAAGTAAAGAATCACATGTCCTCGATCGATCAAGATCAAGAAGCAAAAATCAAGGGGGTGTTGAGCAAGTCTTCAGCAGCTAAAACACCTTCAACATCAGCGGCTGCTAAACCGACCAAGTCAGCAGCAGCGCCTGCAAGTGCTAAAGATAATCAGCATGCAGCTGCAGAAAAACCGACCCGGCATGAGCATAAGCCGGCACGGTCCAACAAAACTGCTGACGGTAAAATCATTTTAAGTAAGTCAACGATTTTGCGACCACGGGGCACCCAGACAGCGCATAAGTCCGGGAATCACAACCGCGGTGGCGAGCAACCGGCAGCAGCTGCTAAAACAGGAAACCGCAATACCAATCGCAGCAACAATAACAACCGTTCTGCGAATAACAATCGCCCGAATGATCGCAATCGGCGCGATCGTAATCGCCGGTTTGACAACCAACGTGTGACTGGCCCAATGCCACGTGCCGGACGTCCGACCGCAGCCAATGGCAATCCGCGTCCCGTTGCAGGCAATGGCGGGAAATTCGTCAAGCCGGAATCCGAACGACAACAGCCAAAGCGCCAACAAGAGGCTAAACCAGCCGTAGCGAGTAAACGTCCTGAACGCTCTGAGTCGACTCGGACGAAGCAGCGGCCACAAACGGAACAACGGCCGCAACGGACAGAACAGCGTCCTCGCACCGAACAACAACCAGCTGCAAAAACCAATCAACGCTTTACAAAACCGGCTGCCGTTACGCCAGCTGCCAAACCAGCAACGGTCGGCAGTCAGGACAACCGCAATAGTCGGCGCGGTGGTGGGAATAACAACTTTGGTCGCGGCAACAGCTTTGGGAATCGCAACGGGTTTAACCGCAACAGCAACCGACGCAACAAGAAGAACAAGCGCCGTCAGCAGAGCCAGCCGAAGAAGGAAATGCCACAGCGCAAAGAGCGGCCGTTACCAGAAGTCTTGAATTATGAAGTTGGGATGAATGCTCAGGAACTGGGCAAGATCCTTCACCGTGAGCCAGCTGAATTAATCAAGAAACTGTTTATGCTGGGCGTGATGGTCAACCAAAACCAGAGCCTAGACAAAGACACCATCGAACTTCTGGCCACCGATTATGGTATTGACGCGAAGGAAAAGGTTCACGAAGATATTTCCGATTTGGACAAAGTGTTCGAAGAAGAAAACAAGAACCAAGACAACTTGCAGCCACGGCCGCCAGTTGTGACGATCATGGGGCACGTTGACCATGGTAAAACAACCTTGCTGGACAAGTTACGGCATACGCACGTGACTGAAGGCGAAGCCGGTGGCATTACGCAGCATATTGGCGCGTATCAAGTTAAATTACGTGATCGCTTGATTACGTTCCTCGATACTCCGGGGCACGCGGCCTTCACCAACATGCGGGCGCGCGGTGCTGATATTACCGATATTGTTGTTCTGGTGGTTGCTGCTGACGATGGTGTGATGCCGCAAACCATTGAAGCGATTCATCACGCCCAGGCTGCCAAGGCGCCGATCATTGTAGCGGTCAACAAAATCGATAAACCAGGTGCCAATCCGGAACACGTCATGGAGCAATTGACCGAATATGGGCTGATTCCAGAAGACTGGGGCGGCGACACGATTTTTGTCAAAATCTCAGCTAAATTCGGTAAGAACATTGACGAATTATTGGAAATGATCTTACTGGAAGCGGATGTGCTCGAATTGAAGGCTAACCCTGATCAGCGAGCTGTCGGTACGGTTATCGAAGCACGTTTGGATAAAGGCAAGGGACCAGTTGCAACGGTCTTGGTTCAACAAGGGACGTTGCATACCGGCGATCCGATTGTTGTCGGGAATACCTTTGGCCGTGTCCGTGCTATGACCAACGATCATGGCCGCCGGGTCAAGGATGCGTTGCCATCCATGCCAGTCGAAATTACCGGACTCAATGACGTGCCGCAATCCGCTGATAAGTTCGTTGTCTTTGCGGACGAACGGACTGCGCGGGCGGCCGGTGAAGAACGGGCAAAACGGGCTCAAGAAGAAGAACGCAAGAACACAACGCATGTCACGTTGGACAATCTGTTTGAAACGATGAAAGAAGGTCAACTCAAAGAAGTTGACGTTATCATCAAGGCGGATGTCCAAGGATCTGTTGAAGCTTTGGCAGGTAGTCTTGAGAAGATTGAAGTCAAAGGCGTTCGGGTCAACATTATCCACCAAGCAGTTGGTGCGATTAATGAAAGTGATGTGACACTGGCCGCAGCAAGTAATGCCATCATCATTGGCTTCAACGTTCGGCCGACCGCAATGGCTAAGGCGCAGGCAGAACAGGATGATGTTGATATTCGCCTGCACAGTGTCATCTACAAGGCAATCGAAGAAGTCGAGTCTGCGATGAAGGGTATGCTGGAGCCAACTTATGAAGAGAAGGTTATCGGTACGGTCACCGTTCGTGAAACGATTCCGGTTTCCAAAGTCGGCACGGTTGTCGGTGGTTACGTTGACTCCGGGTATATTACCCGCGATGCCGGCGTTCGCCTCATCCGTGATGGTATTGTCAAGTATGAAGGCAAACTTGGTTCACTTCGTCGGTTTAAAGATGATGTCAAGCAAGTTCGCCAAGGCTTTGAACTCGGGCTGACCATTGAGAATTATAATGATATTAAAGTCGGTGATCAGATCGAAGCCTTTACAATGGAAGAAGTACCGGTTAAGTAAACAGTGTACGGAAGTCATTTAAGGGATAGGCGTTTGCTGGCTGTGAAAAGTTGACGAACGCTCCACCATAACGCGTTCGCCGGCGCAGAAGCCTGCGTGTAAGGACCTTGGTCGCAATGACAAAGAGCGCTATCACGCCCAAGGCCACTTACACTTTGGCCTTTAAGCGCGCCGGCTCACGCTCAACAGGAGGTAATTCGCAGATGAAGCATCGTATCGGTCGAGTTGAGACTCAGATCCAACGTGAAGTTGATGATATCTTGTTAAAGGATGTTAACGATCCGCGGGTCAAAGGCGTGACGATTACCGGAGTCAAACTGACCGGTGATCTGCAACATGCCACCATTTTCTACAGTATTCTCGATGATGCACCTGATAAAGTCGAAGCAGCCCAAACCGGCTTGGATAAAGCCAGTGGACTGATTCGGCGTGAAGTCGGGCAGCGGATTCGGCTGTTCAAGGTGCCGGAAATCGAATTTGCTCAAGACAAATCCGTTCAGTATGGTGCCCGTATTGATCAGTTAATTAACGAAGTGCGGCGCAAGAATTTAGAATAGCGTTGTTCAACCAGAGAGGGTTCAGTCGCAAAGACTGGATCCTTTTTTGGTGCACCAATTTTCAATAACATCATCATGCAACGAGCAGTCTTCTTTTTCTCGCAATAGCCGCTTTAGCTTTCCTGGCTTGAACGGTATAATAATAAGCATTGAGAAGGGAAGGATCACGATCAAGTTTTTAGGGGCCTTATACGGACCATTCTTTTCTATCCACAACTGGCAGCTGGCTTTTTCGATCAGCGGCTTAGTCACGATTTTTAGCTTAATCCTTTTAGAATGTATGCTCTCCGTTGATAATGCGGTTGTTCTCGCTGCCCAGACTGAACAGCTTAAGGCCGAGTCGGATCGCAAAAAGGCCTTGATGTATGGCATGGGTGGGGCGTATCTGTTTCGCTTCATTGCCATCGGACTGGGAACTTACTTATTACAGTTTTGGCCGATTAAGGCACTTGGCGCTTTGTATCTGGTATGGATGAGTGCCAGTTATTTTTATGCGGTTCGTCATCCTAAAAGTAACACCGGCAAGCGAACCAAACGCGTTCATGGTTTATGGGGAACGGTTTTTCAAATTGAGAGCCTCGATATTGTCTTCTCAGTTGATTCAATCCTGGCAGCTTTGGCTGTCTCCAGTAATCCGGTCATTGTTTTAATCGGTGGTTGCTTAGGTATTTTGGCGATGCGGATTGTTGCTCAAGTGATCACGACCTTCATTGACCGGGTACCTGAACTGGAAACTGCGGCGTATGTCCTTGTTGGTCTTATTGCCATCAAGCTTGGATTAAGTTTGCCTATGATTAACGTTAAAACGCCGGACTGGCTTTTTTCGATTTTGGTGGTGTTGATTTTCATTTGGGCAGGATGGCGACATGCGGTGCATGCCAAGCATCATCGCAGTATGTATACCAAGCCAAAAGCGTGATGGCGTACAATAGTCAGCGTTTTTTAATTTTAAAAATTGAAAGGGGCCGAATTCATGAACGGCATTCTTCCGCTGTATAAACCGACCGGCATGACCAGTGCCGATGCCGTTTATCATGCACGCAAGCTTCTTCACATTAAAAAAATCGGTCATTCCGGCACGCTTGACCCAAACGTTGACGGTGTTTTGCCGCTCGCGATTGGCGCGGCAACCAAAGCCGTGCCCCAATTAATGGCCAGTGGCAAAATTTATACCGGCGAAATCACACTTGGCTTTGCAACGACCACTGAAGATCTTGATGGTGAGGTGGTGAAGCGAACGCCGATGGTGAAGCCGGTACCGGTGCATGAACTGGATCAGGCACTCACCCAATTGACGGGCGAAATTACCCAAGTGCCGCCGATGTTTTCAGCCGTCAAAGTCAATGGCAGACGGTTGTATGAATATGCCCGAGCAGGTGAGTCGGTTGAACGGCCAAAACGTCAGGTAACGGTAAAACGGTTTGAGCGAACCAGTGAACCGGTTTTCGATGCAACTCAAGGGATCCAACGTTTTCGTTTTGAGGCTGCGGTGTCTAAGGGGACCTATATCCGAACCTTGGCAGTTGATGTTGGCCAATCGCTAGGCGTCGCTGCAGTGATGAGCCAATTGACGCGGATTAAAAGCGGCGGCTTTACATTAGCCCAAGCGGTCAGTCTTGAAGCCTTGGGGCAACATATTGCTGAGGGCACTTTAGCGGCAGTGATTCAACCGATTGACATTGCATTTGCCGATTTACCGCAAGTCGATTTGACGACAAATCAATATGAAGATGTCCGGCATGGCCGATTTTTGACCCTTCAGCTGCATGCGCCACGGGTTCGTCTACACTATGCTGGCGTTTTGAAGGCGATTTATCGGTTCGAAAAGCAGCAGTATCGCCCTGATATTATGTTTTTAGCGAATGAGAAGAATGAGAGATAATTTTAATGGAAGTCATTGATATTCACCCGCCGTTGCAGGCATCAGCGGCGCCGCCACAGCCCATTGTTTTAACGCTGGGTTTCTTTGATGGTGTACATCGCGGCCATCAAGCCGTGATTAAAGCAGGAAAGCAAATAGCTTTAACCAAAAAATTGCCGTTAGCCGTGATGACATTTGATATTCATCCGGCTGTTGTTTATCGCGGCGTTAGTAAAACAACGATTCAGTATCTGTCTACGCGTGACGAAAAGATTGATCTAATGCGGCAATTAGGCGTGGATTTGTTGTATTTTGTTCACTTTACACCAGAATTTGCTGCCTTATCGCCGCAAGCGTTTGTGGATCAGTATTTGGTGGGCTTGAAAGCTGATACAGTTGTGGCCGGTTTTGACTATACTTACGGTAAACGCGCGATTGCCAATATGGCGTTGCTGCCCGACTACGCGCACGGCAGGTTTGAAGTTGTTAGCGTACCTAAGTTGGCCGAAGATGGTGCAAAAATCAGTTCGACCCGGATTCGTGATGCGTTGGATCAAGGGGATATCGATACGGCAAACGAGCTATTAGGGTACGCTTATTTAACGACTGGCAAAGTGGTGCATGGCGAAGCCCGTGGTCGAGAACTTGGCTTTCCGACCATTAATCTGGCAACATTAGGTCAGCAGCGGCTTCCTGGCATCGGGATTTATGCCGTGACGGTAAACGTGGATGGTACTTGGTATCTGGGGATGGCTTCGATTGGCCGCAATGTCACGTTTGGCAGTGATCGCGATGTGACGCTTGAGATTAATCTGCTCGATTTTAGCCGCATGATCTATGGCAAAACTGTCCAGGTTCGTTGGTACCACTATCTGCGCGGTGAAGTGAAATTTGCCAATGCAGAAGGTTTGATTATCCAGTTAAAGAAAGATGAAGCGGCGGTCCGTCAGTATTTCGCGAGGAAGGGTTAAAATGGCAGGCGCATATATTCATATTCCGTTTTGCGAACATATTTGTTACTACTGTGATTTCAATAAAGTCTTCATTGAAGGTCAGCCGGTTGATGACTATGTTGCGATGCTGCTTAAGGAAATGCGGATGGTCATGTCAGAGCACCCCGATGAGAAAATCGAAACGGTGTATGTCGGCGGCGGGACACCTACAACGTTGACGCCCAAACAGTTAGCGACACTTTGCCAAGGCATTCGCGACATCTTGCACTTCGATTCTGGTGAATTCACGTTTGAGGCGAACCCCAATGATTTGCTGACGACCGATAAGTTGCAGGTTTTGCATGATTATGGTGTCAATCGACTATCAATCGGGGTTCAGTCTTTTAACGACGATGTCCTCAAACGGATCGGACGGATTCATCGCGCCAAGGATGTGTATGTCGCGATTGCCAATGCCAGAAAAGTCGGTTTTGATAATCTGTCGATTGATTTGATTTTCCGATTACCTGATCAAAGCCGGAACGACTTTTTAAATAGTCTACAAAAAGCACTCGATTTGGATTTACCGCATTATTCGACGTATTCACTCATTCTTGAACGGAAAACCATCTTTTATAATTTGATGCGCCAGGGCAAATTGCGCTTGCCAACGCAGGATGTCGAAGCCGATATGTACCAGGATGCCATTGATTTAATGGAAGCACATGGCAGACATCAATATGAAATCAGCAATTTTGCCAAGGATGGCTATCAATGCCAACACAACCTGCTTTACTGGCAAAATGACAAATATTTTGGCTTTGGAGCTGGTGCGTTTGGTTATCTTGGTCGCGATCGGTATCACAATTATGGTCCGATCAAACAGTACCTTACGCCGCTTCACACCGATCGTTTACCGGTTTTGGCCCATCACTTGGTTCCGGTGTCCGAACAAATTGAAGAGGAAATGTTTCTTGGTTTGCGAACCATGCGCAGCGTAAGTGAAAAACGCTTCTATCAGCGCTATCATCTGACCGTTGATGCCGTTTATGGCGAGACCGTACCTGAGTTGGAAAGCCAAGGCTTGTTACAGCGCAATGATGGCTTCATTCGGCTGACCAACAAGGGCAAGTTTTTAGGTAACGAAGTCTTTCAACAGTTTTTGCTTGACGAGCCGCTTATTTAAACGGCTCTTTTTTCTTGAAAAAATGGCCGCCACTGGCTAGAAACACCGAAAACACTGAAGATTTTAGCAATGTCGCCTTGACTTTGCTAACGGTGCTTGGTATATTATTCAGTGTATTAGCACTCGCGCGAAACGAGTGCTAAAGGTGAGGTGAGAAAATGTTGACGAAACGGCAAGTGCTCGTCTTAAAAGAAATCATCCGCCTGTTTACTGAAAGCGGAGAGCCGGTTGGTTCAAAGCGATTGATGCGCGAGCTGCCCATTCATGTCAGTTCCGCCACAATCCGTAATGATATGGCGTCGCTAGAAGATGCCGGTTTGATCACCAAGACCCACAGCAGTTCCGGGCGTGTACCGTCAACGCAAGGCTATCGTTATTATCTCGATCACCTTGTTGAACCGGTGCGTGTTTCGCATCAAGAACTGGCGACTATCAAGCAGGCATTTAGCCAGCGATACAATAAGATGGATGAGATTGTCGCGCAAAGTGCGCAAATTTTGTCCAATCTGACGAGTTACACGGCCATTAGCTTGGGACCTGAAGTAACCAATATCAAGCTGACAGGTTTTCGCCTTGTTCCATTAGGCAATCACCAAGTCATGGCGATTTTGGTCACGAATAACGGTAACATTGAAAACCAGGTCTTTACCGTATCGCAAAACATCTCATCCGATGAGCTTGAAAAGGCGATTCGAATTGTCAATGATCAACTCGTTGGACTGCCATTAATTCAAGTTGCACAGCGGCTGAAAACCGATGTGCCTTCGATGTTAATGCAGTATCTGACCAGTCCTGAAGGCTTCTTGGATATCTTTGGTAACGTTTTGAAATCAGCTGCGTCCGAGCGCTTTTACGTTGGCGGACGGTTGAATCTGATGGATTACCTAGGCGATTCCGATATCCATGAACTGAAAAAGATTATGTCATTGATTGACGCTGATCACGGTGATCTGACGGAACTGCTTGGCGGACCGATTCGCCAAACGCCGGTTCAAGTACGTTTGGGGCCGGAGCTTAAGCCAATTGATTTGGCCAACCTCAGTTTGATCACCGCTAGCTACGATGTTGGTGATCACGGCACCGGGATGATCGCCTTGCTAGGCCCGACACAGATGCCTTATTCGAAAATGATCGGACTGCTGGATGTTTTCCGTGAAGAGCTGGCAAAACGGTTGACGGATTATTATGCCAACTTTGATCAATGAATATTAAAAAATATTTGCTAGCGTTGCTTCATGACGACTGGCAAATATGGTTTAAAGGGAGGATACCATGGCAGAGAAAAAAGCAAAGCAAACCGCGGCAGATACCGCCAAACAGGCAAAGCAACCTGCTGAAACGTCAGGATCTTCGCTTAAAGAAGAAATTCTGAAAGAAAGCATCGCTGATCTCAATGATCAACTGAAAACCAGCCAACATGACGGTGAACAGTTGAAGAAAGAACGTGATGAATTTGAAGATAAATATCTGCGAGCAGCCGCGGAGATTCAAAACATGAATCATCGGTTCGAAAAAGAGCAACAGAAGATGCTGAAGTACGACGGCCAGAAGTTAGCAAAGGCGATTTTGCCAGTTGTCGATAATCTTGAACGTGCGCTTGCAACCGAGGCCAAAGATGATAGTGCTGCTTCACTGAAAAAAGGTGTCCAGATGGTTTATGACCATTTGGAGCGTGCTTTGAAGGAGAACGGCATCACTGCTATTGATGGCACCGGTGAAAAATTCGACCCGAATACCCAACAGGCTGTACAAACAGTCGCGGCTGATGACAAACACGCAGCTGATACTGTCGCTCAGGTCCTGCAAAAAGGGTATTATCTCAAAGATCGCGTTTTACGCCCTGCTATGGTCGTTGTTGCTAAATAATTAAACTGAAAATAAAGAAGGTATAACAATATGAGTAAAGTTATTGGTATTGACTTAGGAACCACCAACTCAGCTGTTGCGGTTTTGGAAGGCAATCAGCCAAAGATCATTACAAATCCTGAAGGCAATCGGACCACACCGTCTGTTGTTGCTTTTAAAGATGGTGAAATTCAAGTCGGTGAAGTTGCCAAGCGTCAGGCAATTACCAACCCGGATACGATTGTTTCGATCAAACGCCACATGGGCGAAGCCAATTACAAGGTTAAGGTTGGCGACAAGGAATACACCCCTCAGGAAATTTCTGCGATGATTCTGCAATACATCAAGAAATTTTCTGAAGACTATCTGGGCGAACCGGTTAAAGATGCCGTTATTACCGTGCCGGCTTACTTCAATGACAGTCAGCGTCAAGCTACCAAGGATGCCGGGAAGATTGCCGGCTTGAATGTTCAGCGGATCATTAACGAACCAACCGCCTCAGCATTGGCTTATGGCTTGGACAAAGGCGACAAGGATGAAAAGATCCTGGTTTATGACCTTGGCGGTGGGACCTTTGATGTTTCCATTCTGCAATTAGGTGATGGCGTCTTTGAAGTTCTGTCAACCAATGGCGATACCCATTTGGGCGGGGATGATTTTGATAACAAGATCATCAACTGGTTGGTTTCCGAATTCAAGAAGGACAACAACATCGACCTGTCTAAGGACAAGATGGCCATGCAACGTTTAAAGGATGCTGCTGAAAAGGCAAAGAAGGATCTGTCTGGCGTTACCCAGACCCAGATCAGTCTACCATTTATCTCTGCTGGCCCTAATGGACCGTTGCACTTGGAACGCACTTTGACGCGTGCTCAGTTTGACGAAATGACCGCTGACTTGGTTGCCAAGACCAAGCAACCGGTTGAAAATGCGTTGAAGGATGCCAAGCTAACCAACGCTGACATCGACAAGGTTATCTTGAACGGTGGTTCTACACGAATTCCGGCGGTTCAGGAAGCCGTTAAAGAATGGACCGGCAAAGACCCAGATCACAGTATCAACCCTGATGAAGCTGTTGCTTTGGGTGCTGCTATCCAAGGTGGTGTCATTTCCGGTGATGTTAAGGATGTTGTCCTGCTGGATGTTACCCCGCTGTCACTGGGTATTGAAACCATGGGTGGTGTCTTCACCAAATTAATCGATCGTAACACGACCATTCCGACTTCCAAGAGCCAGGTCTTCTCAACTGCAGCTGATAACCAGCCGGCCGTTGACATTCACGTTCTGCAAGGTGAACGGCCAATGGCAGCGGATGACAAAACGCTTGGTCGCTTCGAATTGACGGATATTCCGCCGGCACCACGTGGGGTTCCGCAAATCGAAGTCAAGTTTGATATCGATAAGAACGGGATCGTTCAAGTTTCTGCCAAGGATCTCGGCACCGGCAAGTCACAGAACATCACCATTAAGAGTTCCAGTGGTTTGTCCGATGAAGAAATCGAACGCATGAAGAAGGAAGCCGAAGAAAACGCCGAAGCCGACGAAAAGCGTAAGGAAGAAGTCGACTTGAAGAACGATGTCGATCAGTTACTCTTCCAGACTGATAAGACACTCAAGGACGTTGACGGCAAGGTTCCTGAAGAAGATATCAAGAAAGTCAAGGATGCTCAAGAAGCTTTGAAGAAAGCGCAACAAGAAAACAACCTTGATGACATGAAGCAAAAGCGGGACGACTTGAACAAGCTGGTTCAGGACATGACCGTTAAGCTTTATGAAAACGCCCAGAAGAATCAGCAGGCACAAGGCGGCGCTGCGAGTGGTGCTGCAACCGGTGCAACGCAAGGCGGTACCGACAAGAAGTCTGACGATGATACCATCAATGGCGATTACAAGGATGTTTCTGACGACGATAAGAAGTAAGGTCGCAGATCATCAGCAAAAAGCCGAAGCCGCGGCGCGGTTTTGGCTTTTTGTTTGAATTATGCTATGCTGAATTGGCATTTTCAGTCACGATCTGAATCGAGGAGGAACTCATGGCGGATCAGAAAGATTATTATGAGACGCTCGGTGTGAGCCGGGATGCCGATGATGACACCATTCGTAAGGCTTTTCGCAGGCTATCGAAAAAATATCATCCCGATCTCAATCACGCACCAGGTGCAGAGCAAAAGTTTAAAGAGATAAATGAAGCCTATCAGGTCCTGTCTGATCCCCAGAAACGTGCGGCCTATGATCAGTATGGTTCTGCTGATGGTCCGCAGGGATTTGGCAACGCCGGCGCAGGAGGAGGCCAGGCAGGCGGCTTTGGCGATTTCGGTGGCCAAGGTGGTTTTGGCGGCGGCTTTGACGATATCTTCAGCCAATTCTTTGGCGGAGCTGGTGGTGGTGCTCAAGCGAATCCGTCAGCACCGCGTCAAGGCGCCGATTTACAATACCGGATGGACTTGACGTTTGAAGAGGCGATTTTTGGTAAAGATACCAAGATCTCCTACGATCGCGAAGCTGTTTGTCATACCTGTCATGGTAGTGGCGCTAAACCGGGTACCAGCCCGGTAACGTGCCATAAGTGCCATGGTACCGGTTACATCCAGGTACAACGAAATACGGCCTTTGGCACGATGATGACACGCCAGGTTTGCGACGTCTGCGGCGGTACCGGTAAAGAAATCAAAGAAAAGTGCCCGACTTGCCATGGTAGCGGTCATGAACAAGAACGTCACACTATTGATGTCAAGGTTCCAGCCGGCGTTGAAGACGGTCAGCAAATGCGGCTGCAACAAGCTGGTGAAGCGGGAACCAACGGCGGGCCTTACGGTGATCTGTACATTGTTTTCCGAGTTGCACCAAGCAAAAAGTATCAACGGGACGGCGCAGAAATCTATCTGACCATCCCATTAAGCTTTGCGCAGGCTGCATTGGGCGACGAAATCAAAGTCGATACGGTTCATGGACCGGTTGAGTTGAAGATCCCGGCAGGTACCCAAAGCCAGACTAAGTTCAGACTACGCGGTAAGGGTGCGCCAAGACTGCGCGGCAACGGAACCGGCGATGAAATTGTTACCGTCGAAATTCAAACGCCAAAGCATCTGAATGAGAAACAAAGAGCAGCATTGATGCAATTTGCTGCTGCCAGCGGTGAAGATGTCACGCCGCATAATGGCACGTTGTTTGACCGTGTTAAAGAAGCGTTTAAAGGCGGGAAATAAAGCGCTAAAATTAATTGACACAAAAAAATCGGTTCTGGAGGCAACTTGTCGCTGGAACCGATTTTTTGATATCCTTGTCTGGCAACTTCAATCTAACTTGTCTGGTTGCGGAAACGCGCTCACAGTCGCAGAAGTCTGCGTATAAGGACCTTGGTCGCAATGGCCTAAGCCCGGGCCATCACGCCCAAGGCCACTTATACTCCGACTTCTAACCGCGCCGGCTCACGCTCTGCTTGAAACGCGTTCGCTGGCGCAGAAACCTGCATGTAAGGACCTTGGTCGCAATGGCCAAAACCGGACCATCACGCCCAAGGCCACTTACACTCCGGTTTCTAACCGCGCCAGCTCACGCTCTGCTATAATAAGAATCAAACGTTCGCTTAGAAAGTAGGCACTATTAAAGATGAATCATGAAGAAATGCTGGAACGACAAAAGCATATCCGCAATTTTTCGATTATTGCCCATATTGATCATGGCAAATCGACGCTTGCCGATCGCATTTTGGAATTAACCGACACCATTGCCAAGCGTGACATGCAGGCGCAAGTGCTTGATGATATGGCGCTTGAGCGGGAGCGCGGGATTACGATTAAACTCAACGCGGTCGAATTGCACTATAAAGCCAAAAATGGCGAACCCTATATTTTCCACTTGATTGATACGCCGGGACACGTTGATTTTAGTTATGAAGTCAGTCGCAGTCTGGCGGCGTGTGAAGGGGCACTGTTAGTTGTCGATGCCACTCAAGGGGTCGAAGCCCAAACGCTCGCCAATGTTTATTTGGCGATTGACGATGATCTGGAAATTATTCCTGTCATCAATAAAGTCGACCTGCCCAGCGCCCAGCCGGATGTGGTCAAAGAAGAAATCGAGGAAATGATCGGCCTTGATGCTTCCGATGCGATTTTGGCAAGTGGCAAAACCGGGCTCGGTGTTCCGGAAATTCTTGAACGGATTGTAAAAGACATTCCTGCACCATCTGGAGATATAAACGCACCCTTGCAAGCTTTAATTTTTGATTCGGTTTACGATGATTATCGTGGCGTTGTGCTTGATGTCCGCGTTAAGGAAGGTCAGGTCAAGGTCGGTGACACCATTCAGCTGATGAGCAACGGCAAGCAGTTTCAGGTAACAGAAGTCGGGGTTATGTCGCCTAAAGCCGTTAAGCGCGACTTTTTGATGGTAGGGGATGTCGGCTACATTACTGCATCAATTAAGACGATTCAGGATACTCGTGTCGGTGATACTGTCACACTAGCGGATCGGCCGGCAAAAGAACCATTAAAAGGCTACCGGAAAATCACGCCAATGGTTTACTCCGGACTTTTCCCAGTCGATAATGCGAAGTTTAATGATTTGCGCGAAGCATTGGAAAAATTACAGCTCAACGATGCGGCGCTAGAGTTCGAACCAGAAACGTCCCAGGCGCTTGGTTTTGGCTTCCGTTGTGGGTTCCTAGGGCTGTTACACATGGATGTCGTCCAGGAGCGCCTGGAACGCGACTATGGCCTTGATTTAATCATGACAGCGCCAAGTGTGGACTATCAGGTAGTCCTGACAGACGGAACCGAAAAGACCATTGATAACCCAGCTGACATGCCGGATGCCAGTGAAATCAAAGAAATTCGCGAACCCTACGTGAAGGCTTCGATTATGGTGCCAAACGATTATGTCGGGCCGGTCATGGAACTATCCCAGCGTAAGCGCGGCGAATTTGTTACGATGGATTATCTGGATAAGTATCGGGTTAATGTGATCTACGAACTACCGTTATCCGAAATCATCTATGACTTCTTTGACGACCTCAAGAGCAGCACCAAAGGATACGCTAGTCTGGACTACGAAATTATTGGTTACCGTCAAAGTGATCTGGTCAAAATGGACATCCTGCTCAACGACGATCCGGTTGATGCCCTAAGCACCATTGTTCACAAAGACTTTGCTTATGACCGCGGCAAGGCCATTGTAGCCCGGTTGAAAACAACCATTCCGCGGCAACAGTTTGAAATTCCGATTCAGGCAGCCATCGGCAACAAGATTATCGCCCGCAGCACCGTCAAGGCTTATCGTAAAAACGTTCTGGCTAAATGCTATGGCGGTGACATTACCCGAAAACGCAAATTGCTGGAGAAACAAAAGGCCGGTAAGAAAAGAATGAAAGCGGTGGGGTCTGTGGAGGTGCCTCAGGAGGCGTTTATGAGCATTCTTAAGATGAATGACGAAGAAAGCCGCGGTAAATAGCGGTTTGTAGTCATTTAAATCTGTAACGTTTACTGAGACTGTTCCTCTAAACGGCAGCTATGCATTTTTGACAGCTGACAATAACTCATAGTAGCGAAACAACCAGGCGCTGGTGATCCGTGGCGTCTGGTTGTTTTAATCTACTTTCGTGCAGTCTAATAGCCCTCATTCTTACGCTGATGATCATCCACAATATGTTTTGCCTTATGTGCCAGCTTGCGTTCCGGTTTGAAGAACTGGTATGCGCCATAGGAAACCAATCCGCCGAGCGCTGTAATGCCGAAAACAAGGATGTAGATAGTCGCGTCTAAAGTAGGGTGAGGGATGTCCTCGAGTTTCCCTGTGACTTTCTTTTCCGCTAATGCCGTGCGATTTTTAAGACTCATGTTCGTCACCTCGCTTGAACAATCGGATAAACCGTGTGAAACTCTTCGACAACAACCATTGATGAGGCGGGATCAAACTGAATGCCGTTTGCCTGATATTCTTGGCGGAAAAACGCCTCATGAGCTGCCCGCCAGCTTGCCAACGATTGGGAGCCTTTACCTTCACGTTTGGCGATCGTGGCATCGACTTTGGTAAATGGCGTCACAAACACATTGTCCGTGAAAGTCAAGGCGACAGGGCGATCCTGACGATCCAAGATGATGTTGTAAACACCGGCAATTGGTAGTGGATCCTGCTCAATGGTATAGAGTTCAAAGCCGCTGGTGGTTGCGGTCTTTTGGCCGGCTTTCACGAGAGCAGCCAGCTGGTCAGCCAACTCAGGTCCGCCCAGTTGATAGGCATCTTCGTAGGTTGCGGCGGGTAGATCCAATGCAGCTTTGGCTTTAGCAAAAAAGTCGTCCAATACTTGCTGATCAGCCATGACTTTCACGTCCTTTCTTTATCATTATTATCACACAATTCTCAAAATGGTGCATGATTATCTCATTAAAAGGCCGCACACATGAGTATCAGTCAATGCCCGCCATTAGGTCCTTCTTGATACAGAAGCATCATTTAACAGTAAGAAAAAATCGATGCCTTGCGCGGGCATCGATTTGTCAACATTCAGTTTTAGAAGACCTGTTCGTCAACTTTGCGCATGACGATCTTCGGTACGGTTAAACCAAGTTCATTTGCCAAAGTCTTCATGGCTTCTTCACGTGTCTTGATTTTATCCATATCCCAGATGATGTTGGCGATTCGTCCATTTTCGTAATCAAAAGGTTCCTCGTAGAAGTAATCATCGTCGTTGTCGCTGTGAAGTTTTGCGGAAACCTTCTTCGACAATGCCCGGGTGTAATCACGGTCGATCATTTCCGGAACGTCTTTTTCCGTTACATAACCGACTTTCTCAATTTGCTTAGCTGCCTTATCGACTGCTTCGTCAGAAACTGTAATCTTCTTGCCGGCCTTTTCATTGAATTGGTCTTGAGATTTTGCCATGGTGCTTCCTCCTTAAAAATCGTAACGGTCTGCGAAAGGCTTTAATCCGTTACGCTTTGTCTAATAAAGACAACCCCTCAATTACGGATTGTCCGGTTAAAGTCGCTGACTGGAGTAGGGCTTTCTAACAGTTTAATTATATCACGCTTTTTCTTGCCCGAACGGATGGGTTTGGTAAAGAAGCGTTAGAGGAGGTTAAGAAAGCCAGTGCTGCAATGGAAAACTTGTGGCAACCGGTTAATTCGTGGCGGGTTGTCTGGTATACTGGATCGGTTAGAAAGGAACGAAACAATATGACGCAGTATCAGTGGCAACTCGCCGCACAACCCGATCCAGCAGCCGTTCAACAATTAAGCCAGACATTAGGCGTGCCGGCCTTTTTGGCGACTTTGTTGTGGCAGCGCGGTATTAAGGATAAATCTGACTACGAAGCGTTCGTACACCCAGACATCAGCCGGCTGCACGATCCATTTGCGTTGCACGGCATGGATAAGGCAGTTGCGCGAATCCTAAAAGCAATCGAACATAATGAAAAGATCACGATTTACGGTGACTATGACGTTGACGGCCTGACCAGCAGCGCCATTATGCTTGAAACATTGCAGAGCCTTGGCGCGGAACCTGATGTGTTTATTCCGGATCGATTTGCTGACGGTTACGGCCCAAATGCCGAAGTTTATGCCTATTTGCAGAAAACTGGGACGCAACTGGTGATCACGGTTGATAACGGCGTGGCTGGCGCTTCTGTGATTGACGCCGCTCAGGAAGCCGGGATGGACGTTGTGGTCACGGATCACCATGAACTACCCGCAAACCTGCCTCATGCGGTAGCGGTCGTGCACCCGCGGCATCCTGATGGTCATTATCCGTTTGGCGATCTTTCCGGTGCCGGCGTGGCGTTCAAAGTGGCAACCGCACTGCTTGGCGAGCCGCCGCTTGAAAGCGTCGATTTGGCTGCCTTAGGGACGATCGCGGATTTGGTTAGTCTAACCGATGAGAATCGCGTCATTGCACAGTTGGGTTTGAAAATGATTCAAACTCAGCCGCGGGTGGGGATTGCCGCAATCTTAAAAGAGGCGGGCGTTGCCCCAGAAACTGTCAACGAAACAACAGTCGGCTTTGTGATTGGTCCGCGACTGAATGCACTAGGACGCATGGGCGATGCGAATCCCGGCGTCACCTTGCTGACGACTTTCGAAGAAGATGTTGCGGCTGATCTGGCGCAACAGGTTGGTAAATTAAATCAGGAGCGCCAAGGATTGGTCAGCAAGATTGCTACAGAAGCACTGGCAATGGCACAGACCCCGGAAAACCAGGCTGCCAAGACTTTGCTGCTGGCGAAAAAAGGCTGGCACGAAGGCGTTGTCGGGATCGTTGCCAGTAAAGTGGTTGAGGCGACTGGCAAGCCGACACTGATTATGAATATCGCCGATGACGGTATGACTGCTAAAGGCTCGGGCCGTTCGATCGAGGCGTATCATCTTTTTAACGCCTTAGAACCGGTTAGAGACAAAATGGTGGCGTTTGGCGGTCATCATATGGCCGTTGGGTTAACGGCCAAGGTCGAGGCACTACCGGCAATTCATGCACAGATGGAGGCGGCTGCAGCAACGATGCTCAAAACCGTGCCAAAACCGACACTGCCGATTGCTGCGCGTCTGGAAAATGATGATTTGACGTTAGCGCATTACGAATTGATTCGCCAACTTGCGCCTTTTGGCCAGGGCAATCCCGAACCAACCTTTTCACTTCGGCCGCAAGTGATTCAAAATGTGAAGCAAATCGGCAAAGAAAATACTCATCTCCGGTTTCAGGTAGACAATGGCATTAATGTCATCGGTTTTGGCTTTGGTGAGGCCGCCGCAACGCTGGTTGACGCCCAAGCCGTTAAGCTTGCTGTCAGACTGGATCAGAACACCTGGCAAGGCAATACGAGCCTGCAACTGATGCTAAAAGATTATGAAGTCAAGCAACCGCAAGTCATTGATTGGCGAATGCCTTCCATCGATGGCGGTCAATTCAAAAGCAGTCGCACCTATGTCTTTTTTGATGCGAAAGTTAAGCAGCAGTTTGAGCGGCAATTCTCCTTTGGTGGCCCGACGCTGACGGCTGAGCAAGTCACATCGCCGTTAGCCAACGCCGTTTTGGTTGATTTGCCGCAGAATCGGGCACAGTTGCGGGCGGTCATGCAGCAAATCCAACCACCAGTCGCCATTATGTTTTACGGCGCACCCAGTCATTTAGTGGCCATTCCGACGCGCGTTGAGTTCGGCGCTGTTTTGCATTTTCTCAAGGCCCATCCCGGTTTTGACAAGCACTACATTCCGGCAATCGCTAAAGCCGTGCACTTGACGGTCCATCAGGTGATCTTGGCGATTCAGGTGTTTTTTGAACTTGACTTTGTTACAATAGATGGTGCTTTTATTTCTCCAGTCACAGCACCGGCCAAGAAGCCACTGCAGACGGCCAAGGCTTATGCAGCGCGCGAAGAATTCCTGACGCTCGCGCAGCAGCTGCAAACCATGCCGCGGGCCCAGTTGGAAGCGATGTTGCTGACGGAGCATACAGACAGTGAGGTAGAATCATGACCATCAATTTTAAAGATTACATCGCAAGTGTGAAGGATTTTCCGGAACCGGGAATTATTTTTCGCGATATTTCACCGCTGATGGCAGATGGAAAGGCATATGCCGCAGCAACTGACGAAATTGCCGCTTACGCCCAGGACAAAGGCGTTGAGATGATCGTCGGTCCGGAGGCACGCGGCTTTATTGTTGGTTGTCCGGTCGCTTACAAGTTAGGCATTGGTTTCGCACCGGCCCGGAAAAAGGGAAAGCTGCCGCGGCCAACCGTTAAGGCCAGCTATGATCTGGAATATGGCGAAGCCACCCTTTATTTACACAAGGATGCCATCAAGCCGGGGCAACGGGTCCTGGTTTGTGATGACCTGCTGGCAACCGGGGGTACCATTGCCGCAACGATTCGCCTAGTTGAACAACTGGGTGGTGTGGTGGTTGGTACAGCCTTTTTGATTGAATTAAGCGACTTACATGGCCGCGATAAGATCAAGGACTACGATATGTTCACGTTAATGGCATACACCGGCGCTTGATGGTGGTATTTTCGCTGCAATTGCCCTAGTATTTTAAGTGAAGGTTTTCAAGTAGGTCAGATGGAAATTTCGTGAGGAGGGGTCGCAATGGCTAAACATCATAAGACAGAAAAAACCTTGGTCGAAAAAATGTTAGACAAAGCGGGCATTACCTACGTGCCTTATGAATTTCCGACCGAAGAAGTGGGCGACGTTGCCCAGTTGGAAGTCGATCACCTCGATGTTCCGGAACATCAGATTTATAAAACGCTGGTATTGACCGGCAACAAGACCGGTCCAGTGGTTGGCGTTGTTCCCTTAGACCGACATGTCGACTACAAGAAGCTAAGCAAGGTCTCCGGTAATCGTAAAGTAGGCATGGTGCCATTGAAAGACCTTGTGAAAACGACTGGCTATGAACACGGCGCTAACACACCGATTGGCATTCATGAACGCCACAAGTACCCGATCTTTATCAGTCAAGAGGCCGAAAATCAGCAGCAAATGATTGTATCAGCTGGCAAAGTCGGCCGTTCCGTTGGCATTGATCCCAAAGTGTTGGCAGACTTTGTCGATGCACAGTTTGCGGATATTGCCACGCAGGACTGAGGAAAGGAGCCAAGTCATGTTTGAAGCAAATCACAGTCGATTCGCGACATTTGGCATAATTTCGAACTTGCCAGGCGAAATTATCGATAGTATTTGGATGATCATCGACCGCAACTTACAAGGCGTGGTGCCACTGAACAACTTACTGCGCTTTGATCTGCAGAACAATCAAGGTAAGCTCACGGTTCATTTTAGTGAGGAAGGGGCCGACACGGAAATGGCCGTGGATCTGCCATTCCCATACGATCCCAGCTTCCCGGACACCGTGATGGCTTATGATGATGGTGAGAGTCAAACCATTCTTTTACCTGAAGAAGGCCACCGCGAATCGTAATGTCGCACTTAATCAAGTAAAAGGGCTAATCAGCATCGGGCGAAAATCGTTCGGTGCTGATTTTTTACGGTGCATCGTTTGCAATAAGGGGGTGCTTCATATTTGAATGACCAAAACGCGACGTACACGGTGTTGAATCCGGATCGTCATTCACCGGTCGTCATCAGTTTACCGCACAGTGGCACTTGGCTCCCTGAGTCCATGAAACAGGCATTGTTACCAACTGCTGTGCTAGCCAACACGGATTGGTTTTTGCCGAAACTCTATCGCTTTTTACCAGCCGCTGGGTTTACGACATTGATCAATCACGTCAATCGTTACGTTGCCGATCCCAACCGCGCCGTGACTTACGATCTGCACCATGATTATCGCTCGGCCACTATCTATCAACGCAACACGTTTGACCATCCGCTCTACGCAAAACCTTTGACGACTGTGCAGATGCAGCAACGCGTCCGCATGTTTTATTGGCCTTATCGTCATCAGCTGGCTAGCTTGCTGAATCAAAAGAAAGCAAAATTTGGTCATGCTTATTTAATTGACCTGCACAGCTTTGCCCAATATCCATATTATCCGGGCGTTAAGCCAAAAACCATTGTCTTAGGCAACGATCATGACAAGACCTCCAGCAAAACATTTCGGCAAGCACTAACAAATCGGTTAATCAAGCAGGGCTGGACTGTCGAAAATAATTTTCCGTTTCGCGGAGGCGACATCACGCGTCATTATGGGCACCAACAGGGAATAACGGCGATTCAAATTGAACTGCGCTATGACCAGTACATTGCGCACAGGACTTTTGGTGAAGAGGTGCTCACGCAATATCAGCCGGATGTTTTTGGGCAGGCGCAAAGGCGTTTAGCTTTTTTGACAGATTTTTTGAATCGTCTGGATTAAAGCGGGCATCTTGATCTCGATGATTGCGTTGCCAAAATCTGAATCAGAATAAAATGCTAAAAAGACAAAAAGACACCGGTGAGTTATTTTCTCACGGGTGTTCTCGATAGTTGATGTAAACAGGCAATCTTGTCCCCCAAACCAAGTGTTAGCTTGATTTAGGCTCGATCATTGAGCGAAGGTTGTTTCAGCGTAACTCAAGTTTAAAAAGAGTTGCGGCTACTTATCACTAAGATGTTGAACAGCATAATTTGCTTCTTCAGCGGTGAACTTTTCACCATGCTCTGAAGTTAGCTGGTCACGAATTGCATCAGGTGACATCGCCATGTCCTTTTGGTACGACTTAGCTTTCTCCAACGCGTTTTTGTTCCAATCTGCTTTGACATTTTGAATGGCATAATTGCCTTCTTCAGCGGTGAACTTTTCGCCGTGTTCAGAAGTCAGTTGATCCAGTATGCCAGCCTTTGACATGTGCATTGTGTCAGCATAATTTTTAGCTTTCTTAACAGCATTCTTATTCCAGTCCGACGTGACATGATCAATCGCATACTGCGCTGCTTGAGCTGAGAACTTTTCACCATGCTCAGAGGTAAGTTGGTCATAAACGCCTTGTTTCGACATATTCATCATCGTTGCATAGGACGTTGCCTTGGCTAATGCCGAGCGATAATCGGCCGGTACATCAGGTTCTTTGGATTCAGCCTTGGATGGCGTTGATTTTGACGCATCAGCAGTTTTACTTTCAGTTTGACTAGAGCTAGATGTTTGTTTTGAGCTGTTGTTACCTTTACCCCCAGCCATTCCGCCAGCAATAATCATAACAACGACAACAAGTAACCAGAACCAAATTCGCTTATAAATCGGCTTTTTCTTCACTTAACTTTTCCTCCAAATTATCTATTTAATTGTTTAAAAATAATCCGATCTGCCCCGACAGATCGGGATTCCTACTTGTCATTTCACTTGTGAACCTTCACAACAACGATAAAATGGGCATTAACTTCCCGAAGAGCTGAAAGTCGAAGGCGCCTGTTTGCACCTTTAGAAGCATATTATACAGTCTAACAATTTATGTCAACAAAATAAAACTTGTAGATGGTACAAAAAGATTGTGCACAAATTTAAATATTTTAATAACACTTTTTATTTATAGATTAAATTTAGACTTGTATTTAGTAATTTTGCAAAGGCATGCATAATCAAATCAGACAAAACAGTTACAAACGTCACATAATTAGAAGGCGACACAGTGTCACCGTTCATCTAAATGATCAGCAACAAGATTTAGTCTCTTTGAAGTTAGTCACACAAATTTTAAGAGATTTGCTTCCCAAAATGCAGGCATTTTGTTATACTAGTTCTTGTGTTTTGGAGAGTTGGCAGAGTGGTAATGCAACGGACTCGAAATCCGTCGAACCGGCTAATACCGGCGCGCAGGTTCAAATCCTGTACTCTCCTGAGATTGAAAGAGCGTGATACCGGGATTTAACGCCTGTTATCACGCTTTTTTTACGCCATTAGTATGGTTCCAAAATCGACTATGCGAACCTGCACATCACGCGGTCGGTTTCCATCCAGTCCGTTTCATTTTTACTCGCTATACCACAATTCAACAGCAGAAGATTAATAACCTTTGTATAAACAGGATCCATCATCGTGCAATGGTTTCTGCAAACTTGTATAATACAGTTACTGCTAAAACAAGGGATGATCGACACTTGAAAATTTCCATTAAAAAAGTACCGGCACTTTATGATTTGATTTACGGGGCGTTTGCCCTTGTGATGCTGATTGTTGCGATCGTAACAACTTTGCCCAACGGATTTTCTTTTACAAGCGTTGGCGCAACGCTGATGACATGGGCGGACCATCTGTGGTGGTTGACCGTGCCTGGCATCATTTTTCATCTACTGTCGTATTTTGTGAGTCAACATTCACGATTGCTAACAGTGGGCAACATCATTGGGTTATGCGCCTTTATTGCCTTTATTTTGATTCCTAATTATAGTGTCTTCGCATTGATTGGATTGGTCGTTGCCATGCTGCTTATTTTGAGAGGCGCCAATCGCTCACATCGAATGCGCGAGGAGTCGGAGGTGTCATGATGCCTTGGTTAAAGCATAAAAAAGATGACGAACCGGAAGTCGGCATTGGCGATCATGATTTTAGCCAGTTTGTTAAAAATGCCCGCCGCGATCCGCAACGTTTCAAGGCGGTTCAGTCAGTCTTCAGCCGACTAAAACGCAGTCCGCATAAAAACAATAACAATCATCCGCCAGTGAAGCATTCACCCAAAGATGCGCGTTAAGACCATTTAGTAGTTATACAAGAAGGTATATCAGCCTCGGGACGATCTTTGTCTCCGAGGCTGATTTTGTTGCCGCGCATTTGTTTATGCTGCTGTCACGCAAACAATCCTCAGATATTTCGAGATTACCTTCCGCCGAGCGATACTTGCAAAAGTATTAAAGCTAAATTAAGAGTAATTATTTTGTTGTTTTGATCTTACAAAAATGTTCGATCAAGACCTTATTCGTCCCTTAAAATGACGGTCTGTGAACCTATGCAACTAACGCAGATGCCTCTGTAGTCCTTGTCCACCTTACGTTCATGACATTTTTGTCACGATTTAAGAAAACTCTAAAGGCGGTAAAGATAGTTGCAACTTTTCAATTGGATTGACATAATGTTGGTAACAAAAAGGAGCGATTATCCATGAAAAGAGTTATAGGTGTGGTTGCGTTACTTGCGGTTCTCGTTTTGGGCTTTTTTGGTTATCAGTATTGGAACAGTACCTATAATGGGGTTGACGCTTATGCCGTGGTCACTGAAGGCAAAAAGGAAGCTTCCAAGAATGATGATGGCTCGCCTTATAAAGTGAATGGCAAACAATACTACACGTATGAATACGATTTCGTCTGGATTACAAAAGATGGTCAAGAACGAAAACTCGGGTTCTCATCTCCAGAATCGGCTGATCCCAAGCCATTAACACCAGGTACGTATGTTAAAGCCAAGATTTCGCAAAAACGGGTCATTGCTGGACCACAAACCGTTTCGGCAGATTCGGTTCCTGCGGCGATTAAGGATAAGCTTAAGTAGTTTTCGGTGGCATTGAGAGCATGACGCTAGCATGGCATGGACATAGTACAGAGACCTGAGCTGAGTCCGACCACGCTTTGCTTTCTAGCCATATCGGTTCACACGTAAAAAAGAGGCAAACAACAGCCTATAAAGACTGCTAGTTTGCCTTTTTTTGCTAGCCATTATTTTTGGTCAGGCAATGTAAGCGCGCCGTCTTCGACCAATTTGCTTAAGATTCGATAAAGTAGTTCTTCGGAAAAATCCCGCGACTCTGATAGCAAATAACTATAGGTGTCAGCTACACCCGGATCCGGTACTTTGGCTAACCATTTTTGGAGGCGGGCATTGACCTTGTCGTCTGTGTAGAGTTCGGAGACCAGTGTATCGGCTTGTTGACTGATAAGCGCGCGCAATGCTAAGTTTTCTGCCATGTTCAGCTTCCTTTCCAGTTGGTTACTATTATACCTGGCGATATTTTGAAGGCAAAGCCACTTAGCCCTTTGCATTCGTCTGAAGCTAGGCTAATATATTAAGCATGATAATTCCTTGGTTAGCAACACAACCAACACTTCAATCCGCCCAACAATTGCTGGGGATGAAGTTAAGTTTAGCCAACTGCAGCGGCTTAATTGTCGAAACCGAAGCTTACCTCGGTGTTCGCGATCAAGCGGCACATGCGTTTGGTAATCGGCATACACTGCGTAATCACAGTTTATTCCTGGAAGCCGGGACTGTCTATGTGTATCAAATGCGCCAATATTGTCTGTTGAATATTGTGACACAGGCGGCTGATATTCCGGAGTGTATTCTGATCCGAGCGCTTGAACCGATTAGCGGACTGGAGGACATGGCGCACCGGCGTCATCAAACCGGTGTTGGGCTTACAAACGGGCCGGGAAAGTTATGCCAGGCGTTAGCGATTGATCGCCAGCTCGATGGGACTGCGTTAAATGACGGTCAATTAAAACTAACGCCAACAACGTATCGGCCCCAGAATATCGCAGTCAGTCCCCGAATTGGCATCCCCAATAAGGAACCTTGGACAAGTGCGCCACTGCGATTTTATGTGTCCGGCAATCCGTTTGTGTCGGGCTTGCCGCGGCGAGACCAGGATCGGAAAATGAAAGGATGGCAAGCATGAGCCAACTGAATATGTTAGATGCAATCGGCGAGAAAATGGATCAGCTCGATTTTGACGGCGATCTTAGTTTGAACTGGGATAAGGATGCCCACGTCATTGAACTGGAAATCACGATGACGGCACAGGGTGAGGCAGGCATCGAGGTTGAAGACCAAAACGGCGCGACCATTGATGACGGACCGGTCACTTATCAAGATGCAATTCTTTTTTATGACGAAACCCGGCTGCATGGTGAAGATTACGCCGATGACTATCTGGCCATTTTCGGGTTTAACGGCAAGAAAGGCATTGACGTCGCAACCGTGGATGCGTTGTTCATTTACTTGCAGGATTTGCTGGACGATGGTGAAAGCGATCTGATGGATTTTGTCGATGGCACGTCTGACAATGATCTTTTTTCATTGAATTTCGACGATGCGGCGTTTGAAGAGATTCTGGCGCAACAACCTGACGCCAACAATCGGATCTTTTTGCCGTATCCAAAGTATTAATAAGTTGATGAGTGAGTGTTAACCGCAAGTGGATGATAGGCGGCACTAAAAGGAGACATCGATGAACAACGATTGGACAGCGTTAACGGTAACAACCTCGACTGAAGCGATAGAGGCGGTTAGTAATATTTTGATGGAAGCCGGCGCCGAAGGGATTCAAATTAAGGACGCCGCTGACTTCAAAAAGGCGACAATTGATGCTCACGGAACTTGGTTCGACCCGACGACTATTCCGCATTTGGCTTCAGGCGCTCAGGTGATTGGTTATTTTGATCCAGCTATTTCACTCATTGAACAGCGCGACCACATTGCGTCTCAAGTCAAAGAATTGAAGCAATTCGGATTAGATCCCGGGGCGGCAACGGTCACGTTGACCGATGTGCGGCAGGCGGATTGGGCCAATGTGTGGAAACAGTATTATCATCCGCTTCGAGTTTCGCGGTTTTTGACCATTGTGCCTAAGTGGGAACATTACACCCCGGAACAAAATGGCGAAATCGTCTTAACGCTGGATCCGGGCATGGCGTTTGGCACTGGTACTCATCCGACCACCCAGCTGATGTTAGGATTACTGGAATCAGTGGTTCGTGGCGGCGAGACGATGATTGATGTCGGAACGGGTTCCGGAATTTTGGCGATTGCAGCCGAGCGTTTGGGTGTCAGCCGGATTTTAGCAACCGATGTCGATGATGTTGCCGTCAAAAATGCCCAGTCTAACATTGAGCTCAATCCTGTCAGCCACATCACGGTAAAGGCAAATGATTTGCTACAAGGAATCACGATGTCTGCTGATTTGATTGTTGCCAACATTTTAGCTGAGGTTTTAGTGCCTTTAATTCCGCAGGTTCAGGAACGCTTGAAGCCCAGGGGTCATTTCTTGCTTTCCGGCATTATCGCCGACAAAGCTGCCTTGATCACGCAGACTTTGCAGGCCAATGGGTTTACGATTGCCCAACGGCGTGAAACAGGCGGCTGGGTGGCACTCGATGCCGTGATTCAAGAGGAGGACGACTGATGCAACGGTTTTTCACCATACATAAGTTGCATGAAAAGCAGACGTTAACATTGGAACCAGCGATTGCCAAGCATGCCATTAAGGTGTTGCGGCATGAGGTGGGCGATGTGATTGAGTTGGCCGATCCCGAACGCCACGTTTATCACGCCACGATTCAAACCACAGATCCGCTGACGGTCTTGATCGGCGAGGATGTTACGCAACCCGTTGAACTGCCGATTGCAGTTGAAATTGTCTGCGGTGTCAGCAAAGGCGATAAAGCCGAGTGGATTGTCCAAAAAGCAACCGAATTAGGCGCTGCCAAGATCGGCTTTTTTAATGCACAGTGGGGCACTGCCCGCTGGCCGGCCGAACGGGTTGCCAAAAAATTGAGCCGGCTGGCGACCATCGCGCAGAATGCCGCGGAGCAAAGTCATCGCAATCTGGTTCCTGAAGTGGCAATGTATGCTAAGCTTAGTGATGTAGGCAATAGCGCGGCAGTCAAGCTGGTTGCTTACGAAGAAAGTGCCAAGCAAGGCGAACATGCCGCACTGGTAGCAGCGTTGGCAGAAAAGCCGGCATCATTATGTGTTGTTTTTGGTCCGGAAGGCGGTATTTCACCGGCTGAATTAGCTGGGTTAAAAGCAAATGGCTTCACACCAGCCGGTCTTGGCCCGCGAATTCTACGGGCAGAAACGGCGCCGCTTTACTTACTGAGTGCCGTTTCGGTTCTCACCGAGCTTACTTAATTAAAAATTGAATCATTGATAAAGGAGACTATCGCTGATGAGTCGTGTCATGAATTGGGTCAAAGTTCCGCGCAACACCATTATTTGTTGGAGTGTCTTCGTGACCTTGCTCCTCCCTTGGGTCTTCCCGTTACTGCATCTCAGCACTGCCATTCGCGTTGGGGTACTGTTCATTTTGATCAATATGTTGAGTGCCTGGTGGATTGGCAAAATGATTCATCGCCATCATTTAGGCTGGTGGTGGCTTCTGGTTTTACCTGTCTTGTTTACGTTGATGGTTTTATGGCGTTACAAATGGTATGGGTACTTTTTTCCACCGATCTACATCGTTTTAAGCCTACTGGCAATGGCAAAGGACTAGCATTTTGCCAGAGAATCGTTATAATTTAAGGGTAGTTTAAGAACAGATGAAACCAGCTGTGCGACTATTGTTTCATCAACAACGTGCAGCGATCATGCGCGAACTGACGCGATTAATCAAGCGTAACGAAGCGGCGATAAGCGTGTTGTCCCGGCCAAGTCGGAACAGACCGTTTATCGCCCTTCTCATAATGTCGGTGCGCCTATTAACGCGCTCACCGGCGCAGAAGTCTGCATGTAAGGACCTTGAACGCAATGGCCAAGAACCGGCCATCACGTCCAAGGCCGCTTACATTCCGACTTTTAACCGCGCTGGTGAGCGCTTAGGAGGAATTGGAATGGCCGAAGAAGTTGAACTTACCCAACCGGATGTCATGAAGTTGTGCAAAGCTTATATGAATCCTGAACATTTGGCATTCGTCGAAAAGGCCTATAAATTTGCTGCATACGTTCATAAAGATCAGGTTCGCAAGTCCGGTGAACCTTACATCATCCATCCCATTCAGGTAGCCGGGATTCTTGCCGAATTAAAAATGGATCCGGAGACTGTGGCTTCCGGGTATTTACATGATGTCGTCGAAGACACCAACATTACGTTAGGTGACATTGAAGAAGTATTTGGGCACGATGTTGCGGTTATTGTTGATGGCGTCACCAAACTGAGCAAAGTCACGTATGTTGCGCATAAAGACGAACTTGCTGAAAACCACCGGAAGATGTTGTTGGCGATGGCCAAGGACTTACGGGTCATCATGGTCAAACTGGCGGATCGCCTGCACAATATGCGGACGCTCCAGCACTTACGCCCGGACAAGCAGCGGCGGATTGCCAATGAAACGTTGGAGATATATGCGCCTTTAGCTGATCGTTTGGGGATCAGCACCATCAAGTGGGAGCTCGAAGATTTGTCGCTGCGCTATCTAAACCCGCAACAGTACTATCGGATTGCCCACTTGATGAACAGCAAGCGAACCGAACGCGAAGCCTATATCCAAGAGGCCATTGAAGAAATCAAAAAAGCATTGGCTGACTTGCATATCAAATACGAAATCTATGGTCGTCCCAAGCACATTTATTCGATTTACAAAAAAATGCGCGACAAACACAAGCAGTTTGACGAACTCTATGACCTGCTTGCCATTCGGGTGATCACCGAAACGATTAAAGACTGTTATGCGGTTTTAGGCGCCATCCATACCAAATGGAAACCGATGCCTGGACGGTTTAAAGATTACATCGCGATGCCAAAAGCCAACCTGTATCAAAGTATTCATACAACGGTTATCGGGCCCATGGGCAAACCACTAGAAGTGCAGATTCGAACCGAAGAGATGCATCATGTGGCTGAATATGGTGTTGCGGCACACTGGGCCTACAAAGAAGGTCAGACCAGTAAAGTTCAGTATGACAAGGCTGGTAAGAAACTGGATATTTTCCGCGAAATCCTCGAACTGCAGGATGAAAGCAGCGATGCGGCCGACTTCATGGAAAGTGTCAAAGGCGATATTTTCACCGATCGGGTTTATGTATTTACGCCCAAGGGTGATGTCTACGAGCTCCCTAAAGGTAGTAATCCACTTGATTTTGGCTATCTCATTCACACTGAAGTCGGTAATCATACGGTCGGGGCAAAGGTCAACGGTAAAATCGTACCGCTGAATTATGTGCTCAAAAACGGCGATATTGTCGAAATGCTGACAGCGAGTGGCAGTGCTCCGAGTCGTGACTGGATCAAGATTGTTTATACCTCCCGTGCCCGCAACAAGATCAAGCGCTATTTTAAGCAAGCCGATAAAAGCGAAAATGCCGAAAAAGGCCGCGATATGCTGGAACACGAGCTGCAGGAGGAAGGCTATACCCCTAAAGAGTTCCTGACCAAGGAAAACCTGTCCGGGCTCATGCAGCGGCTGAATTTTCAAACCGAAGATGAACTGATGAGTTCGATCGGCTATGGTGAATATACACCGAAAGTCATTGCTAATCGGCTGACTGAGAAGTATCGCCACGAGAAGGCCGAAAAAGATCGTAAAGCTAAAGAAGCCGCGATCCTGTCGAAGAATCAAAAAGTGACGACGGTTTCCAGCGAACGCCATCAGCCACAAACCCATTCCGAAGATGGCGTGGTGATTGAAGGCGTCGATAATCTGCTGGTTCATCTGGCCAAGTGCTGCATGCCTGTGCCTGGGGATGCGATTGTCGGGTATGTCACCAAAGGCCGTGGTGTGACTGTTCATCGTGCCGATTGCCCCAACGTTCAAAATTCCAAGGAAATGTCCGGCCGGCTGATTGAGGTTCGCTGGGAGAATGAAGAGGATCAAAAGCAGCTCTTCAACACAGATCTCGAAATTTACGGATACAATCGCAGCGGATTGCTGAGTGATGTTCTGCAGGTTCTCAACGCCCAAACCAAAGCCTTGAATAATATCAATGGCCGGGTCGACCATGACAAAATGGCTGACATTCATGTTACGGTCGGGGTCCGCAACCTTGCCCACTTGGATAAGTTGATGGACGCTGTTAAAAATGTCCCGGATATTTATGAAGTTAAACGGGCCAATGGTTGATCGAAGGCAGCAGTCGAGCAACATCACCAGCTTAGACTGAGATGTTTGTTCCTGCTGCCTTTTTCGGCCACGATGAGACAGCACCGGTTTCAAATGAAAATGAACGAGAAAAGGAGAGACATTTATGCGCGCAGTCGTACAACGCAGTCTAGCCGCCCAAGTGACCATTGAGGGGCAGACAGTCGGAGCCATCGACCACGGTTTTGTCGTGTTATTAGGCGTTGGTCCGAACGATACCCAGGCCGACAGCGACTATCTGGCGGAAAAAATCAGTAAATTAAGGGTGTTTAGTGATGATGCCGGCAAAATGAATTTGGCCTTGGCAGATGTCGGTGGTCAGATTTTGTCGATTTCCCAATTCACGTTATATGCCGATACCCGCCGTGGCAATCGGCCGAGTTTTACCAATGCAGCAGCCCCGGCTTTAGGTGAGCAACTGTACCAAGACTTCAATACCAAACTACGGCAACTGGGGGTCACAGTGGCGACCGGTGAATTCGGTGGCGATATGCAGGTGAGTCTCACTAACGACGGTCCAGTTACCATTCTGTTTGATACGGAGGCGAAGTAATGCTGGTTAATGCTATTTGGGATTTTGACGGCACGCTGTATGATTCCTATCCCGGCATGATGAAAGCCCTTAGAAGCCTCGTATTGGACAACGGCGGGCAAATTGAACCGGATGCTTTGTACCACCAAGTCAAAAAGACTTCGATCAAAAAGTTTCTAACCGATTTCGGTAGCAAAGTAGGGCGCTCGGTGGATGAATTAGAGGCTGACTACCATCACCGTGCTCGTGCTTACCTTCATGACATTCATCCTTACCCGGCGGCGCTGCCAGTGTTGCAGGCAATCAAGGATCAAGGTGGCAACAATCTGTTGTTAACGCATCGCGACCACAGCGCATGGCAGATTCTAGGGGATGATCATGCGGATACGTTGTTTCTCGGTGGTGTGGATTCCGATCTGAACCTACCGCGCAAACCGGCACCGGATGCGATTCAGTATCTGCTTGACCGGTTTCAGCTGAACCCGGCAGTTACCGCCATGATCGGTGACCGTTCTCTGGACATTGATGCTGGCGTCAACGCAGGGGTCAAAACCATTTACTTCAATGTCGATGGGTTAAATGCCGTACCGCAAGCGGACTTTAAGGTGAATACTTTGGAAGAAATTCCGCCTTTGTTCCGTAAGTAAATAGTTGCAACCAAAATACCCGCTAAGGCAACCGCAGCTGCCTTAGCGGGTATTTGATTGGTCGAAAACAAGTGAAACGATTATTGGTGATTGCCAGCCTTGAAGTAAGCATTCAACCCATTGACGATATCCGTCGCTATTTTGGACTGATATGTCGGATCCTTGATGTGTTTGAAGTCTTTGTCATTGTTGATGTAGCCCATTTCGTTCAAAATGGCCGGCTGCTTGTTATCGCGCAAAACTTCATAATTACCAAAAGCCACACCACGATTCTCCAGCGGTAAGCCGGTCAGCGCACCATTAATCGATTTGGCCAGCGCGAGATCCTTTTTACTGCTGTAGTAATAGGTGGTGAAGCCTGAAGCAGAGTTTTTGGATGGACTAGAGTCAAAGTGGAAGGAGATGAACGCGTCTGCGTGGGCATTGTTGGCGGTGGTCGGTCGTGGAGCAAGATCAACAAACGTATCGGTGGTGCGTGTCATGATGACGTTTGCTCCGGCTGCGCGCAAAGCATTGGCGACAAGGTCTGCCGTTTTCAGGGTGTAGGTTTTTTCATAATCAGAGCCATCATTGGCAATGGCGCCGGTATCGGTACCGCCGTGACCCGGATCAAGAACAATCGTCGCTTCGGAAAGCTTGGTTGCGGCTTTTTGCGTCTGACCGTCATTAGGCGCGCTGACTGTCCAACTAGCCACAAAACCGGTTTTTCCATCAGGCGTGGTAACTTGGTACCAATCATCCTGCTGCTTGATAACGGTTAGTTCCGTGCCTTTGTCCAGTTTTTCGACAACCGGCGCATTGATACCCGCCGCATTTCGTAAATTAGTCGTTGTGTTGGTCGTGACTTTTAGCGAGGGGTTACTTTGGGTCTGCGTCAGATTTGCCTGAGCAGGTTGTGCGAGGTTCGTTGTCTGGCCGGTCAGCTGGACACTGCTGCTGGTGATCCACGCCGCAGTATTGTTGTATGCGATTTGCGTCCAGTTGCCTTCCTGATAGACGACCTTAACACTCACGCCAGCATTAAGGGAGCCTAATTGTTTGGCATCCTGGCTCGCATATTCGCGCACATTGACCGGTTGATTGACGGTGGCAACTTTTGCCCGAGTTGTGGCGGCTTCGCTTTGATCGACCAGCCATGATGCCACCCAACCAATTCGATTCCCGGCAAGCCGCACTTGGTACCAGGAATTCTTGGCACCGATAATCGTCAGCTGATTGCCCGACTTAACCTGGCCCATAATGCCATAAGCAAGCCCGGGCCCCAGCCGCACGTTAACCGTGTCGGCCTTGACCGTCATATATTGCGTATTGGCCATGACACTGGTCGTCGCGGCACCAACGCCAAACAACACCGCCAGCAAAATGATCAATGGCCATTTTTTCAATTGTCCGATAGGTTTCATGACCCAGCCTCACCATTCTCTAAAAATCGTTAAGTTCATTATAGCAAATCGGCTGGTAAAAAGGCGGTAAAGACGGTTTTAGCGGTCTGGAAAGGCGACTCCAGGTTATTTTCAACTTAGCGTGTAAAAAAATGCCCGTCTCAATCAGACAAATCCTGCGCGGCAAGTTTCGCAATGTACGCTGGCACTGGTGTCAGGTCATTAAAAACCTGATAGGGCTGATACCTTGTCATGCCGTTGAGATGCTCACGGTTGATCCAGACTTTTTGCCAGCCCATCTTTGTACAAGGAACAATATCCCACCAAAAACCTTTGGCAATATGCACGTGCTGTTTAGTGGAATGACCGATTTGATGATCAACATACTGAAAGAATGCCAGCGTTGGCTTGTAACAGCCCGTTTGTTCCGGTAAAAAGATGTCATCAAAAAGATAGCCAAGCGTTGCGGCATTATCGGCCATGATGTCAATCGAGGCATTCGACATGAGAAGCAAAGTGTGTTGCTTTTCTTTAAGTTGTTGAAGAACGGCCATGACCTCGGGAAAGGGCCTAAGTTGATGATAAGCTTGAACAAGCAATTTTGCCTGCTTTTGAAAGAACAATGCCGTTCCAAATATCATATCTAAGTATTCAAGATCCCTTTGAATGAGGTTTTCATAAGGCACGATTGTCTCACCGTACATCAGACGATCTTCAAAACTGCTGTATGTATTGACAACTGTTGTCTCATTGCGTTTACATTTGCGCGCCAGTTGCATCAGCAATTGCTTAATCGGGGTGGTATCTAACAAAGTCCCATAGCAATCAAACGTTAAGATCAAACGAACACTTCCTATCTTTTAATGGTTAGATTCGAGTTGCAGTTTCAATGCATCAGTAATTCGCTGCCGAATCATATGATGCCTAATAGGATCGTATTGATATCGCGAATCACTCCAGTATGACGCGGGATACAACCAAACCGGCTTTGCCAGACGGTTCGGACTTTCTGTTTTGTATCGTGGAAACACATGTGCATGTAAGAAGTGATCAGTGTTACCAAGAATGTCATAGTTCACGCGCACTGGCTGGCATGCAGATAAGACCGCATCGCCCAAAGCGGCCATACTTTGCAAAAATAAGGTTTGTTCAGGTTTTGTCAATTGATTTAAGCTATCAACTTCGCGTTTTGGCAACAACACGCTATATCCGGGAAGAAACTGAACATCACCAAAAACAGCAAAGCCACCTGGTAACTCTGCCATCACCATCGGATTTTTACCCGCTAAAGCCGACTGAATGCGATTATCTTGCCACACCGCCATCATCCCTAATCAAAATTTAATTTTGTAAATTAAAATCATCATACGCGCATGGCTTTTTAAAGACAATGTCGCTCTGAAAGCAAATTTAGCGTTTACATCAGGCTAAACGCCGTTGACAAAGCTTTCTGTAAACCGTATGCTTTAAACAATAACTAAGACCTGTGACGGAGTAGGATAGATCAACTTTAAGCGACCCGGAGATGGTGAAAGCCGGGACCGATCGAAAAGACACTCCCGAGGTGATCAAATTCCGGAACGCCACCGTTATGGCAAAGTAAAACACAAGGTGGTACCGTGTCCGCACCCTTCGAGTAATCGAGGGGTGCATTTTTTTAGAGCGCGAACTGGCGCGGTTAGGAGCCGGAGTGTAAGCGTCCTTGGGCGTGATGGCTGGTTTTTGGCCATTGCGACCAAGGTCCTTACACGCAGGCTCCTGCGCCAGTGAGCGCGTTTCGGAACCGGATTGCCTCCCAATATCTATTGTTCCAATCCCATAGTCGAACGGAATTTCGCCATTTAGACTCGAGAATCTTAGACAGGCTCCCGTAACACGCCCACCATCAAAATCCACCCGATCACCCAACCCCATCACATCTCTCAGACTACAGGAGGTCCCTCATGAATTATCAACGTCCAAAAGGCACAGCCGATATTTTACCTGGCCAAAGTGAACGTTGGCAGCAGGTAGAAGCTGTTGCCCGTAAAATTTTTGCCCAATACCAATACCGTGAAATCCGCACGCCGATTTTTGAAAATGTCGACGTATTCTCGCGCAGTGCTGGCGACACCAGCGACATTGTGACCAAAGAAATGTATACCTTTAAAGATAAAGGCGATCGAATGATGGCCTTGCGTCCTGAAGGCACTGCCGGTGTCGTGCGGGCCTATGTCGAAAACAAATTATACGGTCCTGAATATGCGAAGCCTTACAAAGTTTATTATATGGGGCCAATGTTCAGGTATGAACGCCCGCAAAGTGGCCGCCAGCGGCAGTTCCATCAAATTGGGGTCGAAGCTTTTGGCAGCGATTCTCCGGTACTCGATGCCGAAACGCTCGCCTTGGCTAAGCAGTTGCTTGAAGCTTTAGGCGCCAAACACCTTAAGTTTGTCATCAATTCGTTGGGGGACCCAGCGACGCGTAAAGCATTTCATGCAGCGCTTGTTGATTACCTGACGCCGTTCAAAGATGAGCTTTCTGAAGATTCTAAAGTTCGTTTAGAAAAAAATCCACTGCGCATTCTCGATAGTAAAGATCGTCATGACCAAGAGATTGTCGCCAATGCGCCTTCAATTCTGGATTATCTGACCCCAGAAGCTCAACAGCATTTTGATCGCGTGAAGACGTTGCTGACAGGGTTGGGGATTGATTTTGACGTGGATGCGACCATGGTCCGCGGGCTTGATTATTACAACCACACGATTTTTGAAGTCATGTCCGATGATAAAGTCTTTGGTGGCGGCTACACGACGATCTTGGCAGGCGGCCGTTATAACGGGCTGGTTGAAGAACTCGGCGGTCCCGAGACTCCCGGAATTGGTTTTGCTATGGGCGTTGAGCGCTTGATGCTGTTGATGCAATCAGACCAAGAAGCCGCACAACCGGATGCCTACATCGTCACCATCGATCAGGGTGCTGACCAAGAAGCCTTGCAAATGCTGACAGCCTTGCGTCAACAAGGCTTTACCGGCGAGATGGATTACATGGGCCGCAAAGCAAAGGGCCAGTTTAAAGCAGCCAACAAAGCGCATGCGAAGCTGGTTTTGACGATCGGCGAAAGCGAACGCGCAGCCGGCACCGTCCAGATTAAAAATATGGCAACCGGCCAGCAACAAGCTTTTCTGCAAGCAGATGTGTTGGCGGATTTTGGTAAAATTTATACGCAAGTAACGGAGGCAAAATAGTATGAGTAAACGAACCTGTTATGCCGGTGATGTGACCACCGATTATGTCGATCAGGAAGTAACCTTAAAAGGGTGGGTGCAGAAACGCCGCAGTCTCGGCAGTCTGATTTTTATTGATTTGCGGGATCGGGAAGGCATCGTTCAACTTGTTTTTTCTGAAGAATTTGATCAGGACGCGTTGACAGTGGCCAATTCGGTACGCTCCGAGTATGTGATCGAAGTGCACGGAGTGGTCAAAAAACGCAAGCCGCAAGCGGTGAACCCGGAAATGAAAACCGGTGATGTCGAAGTTGAAGTCCATGACATCACTATTTTGAACAAGGCCAAAACGCCGCCATTTTATATTGAAGACAATGTTGCCGTAACAGAAGAGACCAAATTAAAGTATCGCTACCTTGACTTGCGCCGGCCTGAGATGCAAAAGAATATCTTTACCCGCGCTCACATCATGCGTAGTGTGCACCATTACTTAGATGACAATGGCTTTATTGATGTCGAAACGCCGACGTTAACTGCTAGTACGCCTGAAGGGGCCCGGGACTATCTAGTGCCATCGCGGGTTTACCCTGGTAGCTTCTATGCTTTACCACAATCACCGCAATTATTTAAGCAACTCCTGATGGGGGCCGGATTTGATCGGTACTACCAAATCGCCCGGTGCTTCCGCGATGAAGACTTGCGCGGCGACCGCCAACCGGAATTCACCCAGATTGACCTTGAGACCAGTTTCTTGACGGCAGAAGAAATTCAAGATATTACTGAAGGCCTAATTGCTCAGGTGATGCACGATGTAAAAGGCATTGATGTCAAATTGCCATTCGAGCGGATTACCTGGCAGGATGCGATGGATAAATATGGCTCTGATAAGCCGGATCTTCGCTTTGGCATGCAGATTCAGGATGTTTCCGATTTAGTCAAAGATTCTGATTTCAAAGTTTTTGCGGGTGCCGTGCAAAATGGCGGCCAAGTGCGGGCAATCGTTTTGCCTGGCGGAGCCGATAAATATTCACGGAAGATGATCGATGCCCAACAGGACTACATCAAACGTTTTGGTGCTAAGGGCTTGGCGTGGTTGAAAGTAACAACTGATGGCATTAGCGGCCCAATTGCCAAGTTCTTCGGTGACGGCAAGACGCTGACACAAGCGGTTGGCGCCCATGCTGGGGATCTGGTTTTATTTGTAGCAGATAAGGCAAAGGTCGTTGCTGATTCGCTAGGTTATCTTCGCACCCATTTTGGCCATGATCTCGGTTTGATTGATGACAAGCAGTTCCGCTTCTGCTGGGTGGTTGACTGGCCACTGTTCGAATATGACGAAGGAATTCAACGTTGGGTTCCGGCGCATCATCCATTCACGATGCCAAACGAGGAAGACGTTCATCTGCTTGACACCGATCCGCATGCAGCACATGCCCAAAGTTACGATATTGTATTGAATGGTTATGAATTAGGCGGCGGCTCCATCCGTATTCACAACCGCGAGATTCAAGAAAAAATGCTCAAAGCGCTTGGCTTTACACCGGAACGTGCTCAAAAGAGCTTTGGCTTCCTGCTGACGGCGCTTGATTACGGCTTCCCGCCGCATGGTGGCTTGGCTATTGGATTGGATCGGTTTGTCATGCTGCTCACAGGCCGCACCAACATTCGCGATGTCATTGCCTTCCCGAAGAACAGCAAAGCCAGCGAACCGATGACCAGTGCACCTTCACCAGTTGCGGACGTACAACTTAAGGATTTAGGTATCGAAGTTCGCCCCGATGTTGATCCGGAAAAAGAGCATGAAGGTGACGAGAACTTAACCGAATAAGGGTCGTCACTTTCGCCTGAAGTTGCTGTACAATTTAATTGCTGACAATTGAAGCACCTACCGCTATAATGAGTTGTAGCGGAGGTGTTTTTTTATGTTCGATAAAGCAAAACGGCCGTCAAAAGCCGATCTAAAGAAGCAACTGTCACCTGAAGCTTATGCGGTTACGCAAAAAGCCGCGACTGAACGGCCGTTTTCCGGTCAGTATGATGATTTTTATCAAGATGGCATCTATGTAGATGTTGTTAGCGGCGAACCGCTATTTTCCTCCCAAGATAAATATGATGCTGGCTGTGGCTGGCCATCTTTTACCAAACCGATTGCAAAACTCGCCGAACACCGGGATCAGAGCTTTGGGATGGAACGCGTCGAAGTCCGTAGTCCCGAAGCTGATTCACACCTTGGTCACGTCTTTAACGATGGCCCGATTACAAAAGGCGGCTTGCGCTATTGCATCAATTCCGCAGCGCTTCGTTTCATCCCGGTTGCCGATCTCGACAAAGAAGGCTACGGCCAGTACCGGCAACTATTCAAGTGAGCGTGAGCTGGCGCGGTTAGAAGTCGGAGTGTAAGTGGCCTTGGGCGTGATGGTCGGGCTTTGACCATTGCGACCAAGGCCCTTACACGCAGACTTCTGCGCCAGTGAACGCGTTAAAGTGAGCGGGAGCTGGCGCAGTTATGATCCTGCGCTGGTGAACGCATTATGACACCCGTCAAAATAAATAAACCGACCGATTTTTTGATTTGGTAGCAATCAAAGACCGCCCTTGTTATACTTGATCACGACATGATTATGGGTGACAGGGAGCGGTTTTTGATATGGAAGAGATTGATCGGCTAATTCGCCGACATCAAAATTGGTCACGATTATCAGCGGCATTTTTCTATAGTATTTGTGTCGCCGTTGCGTTGAATATGTTTTGGGAACCGGGTGGGGTTTTTGCCAGTGGCATTACCGGTGCGGCACAGCTTTTGGCGACTGTGGTGCGAAAATGGTTTAACTTCGACATTGCGCTGCCATTCTTTTCGCTGGCGACAACGGATTTATTTTCAACTGGGACCCTGCTATTTTTCTTGAACGTGCCACTGTTTATTTTGGCATGGAAGGCAATCGGCCACCGCTTTACGGTGTTCACCTTTTTGGCGGTTATCTTTTCGACGATCATGATTCGGTTGCTTGGGGTATTAACACCGCTGACTAAAGACCCCATCGTTTGTGGTATCTTTGGCGCGGTTGTGAATGGCTTGGGTACCGGCTTTGCTTTGCGCAATAATATTTCCACTGGCGGTATCGATATTCTCGGGATCGTTCTGCGTAAACGGACCGGACGGACGGTTGGCACGATCAATATTATGTTCAACGTGCTGATTATCTTTCTTGCCGGTTTTGTCAATGATTGGCCGCATGCGTTGTATTCGGCATTGGCAATCTTCATCAATGGGCGGGTCATGGATTCGCTATACACGCGCCAGCAACGGCTGCAGGTTATGATTGTGACTGCCCGGCCTAAGCAGGTGGTTCGGGAGATTCAAGGTTCGCTACGCCGCGGCATCACCATTGTTCACGATGCAGAAGGAGCCTTCCATCACGAGGAAAAAACCATCCTGTTCACGATCATTTCCCGGGCCGAAATGTATGACTTAGAGCAGGCCATGCGTCACAGCGATCCGTATGCATTTGTGTCAATTACGGACTCGGTCAAAATCCTCGGCCATTTTTACGAGCCAAAAACGGATTAACCGCGCTAACATGAACCCGGAAAACAGCCGGGTTTTTTGATGAAATTTTTTCTGATCACCAGCAATCTCAATTGAAACGATTGCTGGTTGATCATACATAGGGGGCTTTTTAAATGTTAATCGGTGCCAATGTCAGTATGAAAGGCACAAAAATGTTGTTAGGAGCCGTTGAAGAAGCGGCTAGTTATGATGCCAATACGCTGCAGTTTTATACGGGCGCACCGCAAAATACACGGCGTAAACCAACGAGCGAAATGCGCATTCCTGAAGGACTGGCGGCGATGACCAAAGACGGCATCAGTCATACCGTTATTCACGCACCTTATATTGTTAATCTTGGCAATACGAAGAAACCCGAGAACTTTGAATTTGCGGTGCAATTCATGCGGGAAGAAGTTGCCCGAGCAGACGCGTTACACGCCTATACCATGCCATTTCATCCCGGTGCGCATGTGGGCGCCGGTCCTGAAGCCGCTATCAAGCAAATTGTGAAAGGCTTGAATCTTATTATTGACCCTAAACAGAACGTCACGATTGCGCTTGAAACCATGGCAGGGAAAGGAACGGAAATCGGTCGTTCGTTTGAAGAACTTGCCGCGATCATTGACGGCGTGACCTATAACGAAAAGCTACGCGTGACTTTTGATACTTGCCATACCAACGACGCCGGTTACGATGTTAAAGATGATTTTGATGGCGTTTTAAATGAATTTGATCACGTCATCGGTGTGGATCGATTGAGCGTCATTCACGTAAACGATTCCAAGAATCCGCGTGGTAGCCATAAGGATCGCCATGCCAACATCGGGTTTGGAACAATCGGGTTTGACGCTTTAAATCGAATTGCCCATCATCCCGCATTGGAAAAGTTGCCCAAGATACTCGAAACCCCGTATGTCGGGCCAGATAAGAAACATCAGGTCCCGCCATACGGGGAAGAAATCAAGTGGCTCAAAAGCGGCCATTTTCAACCGGAAGCTTTGCGCCGGTTGATGGATTAATGGGTCTCAGTATTATCAAATTCATCTAAGCCCATGTGCTCCAAAATCAAAGTCGCGGTTTCTTCAATCGATCGGTGTGCGGTGTTGATCACCATGCAGCCGATTTTTTTGTAGAGATCTTCAGCAAACTTCAATTCTTGATTGACTTGATCACGCGCCGAATAGGCAGTGTCCGGATTCAAGCCATATTGAATCATGCGCTGGCGCCGAAATTCCATTAAAACGGAAGCATCTGTGGTCAGGCCGACAATCTTTTTGGGATCAACCTGCCAGATTTCTTCGGGAATATGGGCATTGGGTACCAAAGGCAAATTGGCGACTTTGAGATTGCGATTGGCGAGAAAAAGGGATAGTGGTGTTTTGCTTGTCCGTGATACGCCGAGCAACACAATATCTGCTTCCAAAAAGCCTTTCGGGTCTTTGCCGTCATCATACAAGACCGCAAATTCCATCGCCGAAATCCGATCAAAATAACGTTCATTGAGATCATGCACGGCACCTGGAACGTGGTTGGGTTCTTCATGCGTAATTGATTTGATGCCGCTGATGATCGGCGACATGACATCGATCGCGATGACGCCTTGGTCTTTGGCGTAATGCGTTGCCAGTTGGGCGAAACCGTCCGTAACAAACGTCATGATCGCCAACGCATTTTCTTTCTTTGCTTCATCAAGTGAACTGTAGATCTTTTCCTTTGTATGAATAAACGGAAATCGCACGTAATGGGCTTCAAATTCCGGGAACTGTGCGGCAACCGCCTGCGCAAGTCGCAGTCCGGTTTCACCAACCGAATCTGACATGATGTATAAATTCAATTCTTGGGTCATAATGCCACCTCGCTACTTAGATAACGCTATCATAGCATAATTCAAACGAGCAAGTGAATGTTGAAGAACAGGTTACCAGACGCTAGCAAATCTTTGATTGTAACCGATAATGGCGTTAAGATTTAGTTGAGAACGCATCATTGCGGATAACAGCGGTTGTTTATATAAAAATCTGGAATCGCTTATGTCAAGCGATTTTCGACTTTGACAGTAAATTCCATAAAACATGCGTCCGAAAACTGGACGCGAGATGATCCTAATTAGACTTGAATCGCTTGTGAATTCTTGTATGGATATCGTTCGGCGACCAACTGTTTAGCCCTTGTCCTGTTAATGCCAAGAGAATCAAGGTAATCGCGATAGTTGGCGCGGCGCCACGGATGCGTAATTGCCGGGATTTTCTTGGTTCGTTTAGGAGTTGGTGCCGCAGCTGGCGTAAGATCGAATTTGGCTGACATGAACTGTTCTTTTGGCACACAGAAAAGATCGTACACCTGGTCATCATCAGTGGTCATATAAAGTCTGCCCGTGAAGCTTTTGATGACTAAGACCTTTGTATGCGGTGGTAAGTAAACCAATTCGCCATTCCGGTGTGGCAGATAGCGTTTGTTATCAAAGCGAACACAATGTCCGTGGCCGATGCTGCGTTCATTGGCAATGATCAAAATATTGTCAATTTCCTTGGGTGTTAGTTGCTTATCAAACACCGACATGCTACTTTTGATGGTAGATGCGAAGCGGTCATTGTAACGCTTGATAAAGCCGACCAAAAACCGATTGGCATCTGCGATTGTGGTGATGTTATGCAACCGCAGTTCACTTGTGAGCCGATCTTGAAAAGTCTCCAGAAGACGTTCTATACGGCCTTTGGCTTGCGGAATACTGGTGACCGAAAGTTCTGTTCCAAGTGTCTGGCAGGCATAACCGAAACGTGTAAGAGGGTTCTCGGTCGAAGGTGAGCCCTCTTTTTTGTTGCTGTTAAACACGGTGCGCCGATCCGTTAGGAATTCTGCTGGAGCGCCATAATCGCGAAGGACTTGGGCAAACACGTGATAATAGCCGCTGAGTGTTTCCTGTTGGGCAAAGTAGCCGCCGACAACGTTCCCGGACTGATCATCAATGGCTGCGTGTAAAGTGGTTTTTTGAGTGCCAAACCAATACTCCCAGGAAGCATCCATTTGTACCTGTTCACCAGAATAATGTTTCCGAGGACGTTCTGGATGGGCTTTGATGTTTTCAACGACCTCGATGGCTGACAAGGTGGCTTCATCACGTTTGGATAGGAGCTTGGACTTCTTTTCTTTTTCTTTTAATTCACGCTTGATCCGACGTTTTGTGGCCTTGTGAGCTTTGGGTGAGAGAATGTGGTGGTGTCTGAATAAGAGCCGGAGTGAGGATTCGGAGATGGCGATTTGTTCGGCAGTGGTTAAGAACTCATGAAAATGGGCGATGTTGAATCCGGCATACTTGTTGGTGTACAGACGAATGATCTGGCGTTCGAGTTGCGCGTTGCGTTTATTGGCGGGCTCACGACCGGCATTGCCATGGATAAAGCCGTCTTTGCCTTGTTGCTTGTAAAGCTTGATCAATCGGTAGATGGTTCGTTCGGAGCGCTTGAGCTTAACGGCTGCGCGTTGCACGGAGGTCTTACCATTGACCACTGCTTTGATGACTCGGTAACGTTCTTCTTCTTTCATTGTTAAGACAACCTTCTTCATGTGATTCCTCCTAGATGTATCTTCTAAGAGGTTACAGTTTTTGTGACACTTTGGCTAACTGCTTACTTAAGACAATATCGCTTGCGGTCGACAGTTTATATAAAAATCTGGAATCGCTTATTGACGCGTGGTTGTCAGTTTTGTATACTAATAAACGAACTATTGGCTATGATATCCGTCAGTGGTTACACAAGTGTCGGAGGGAGGGATATCACATGGCTAAGACAGTTGTTAAGAAAAACGAATCTCTCGATGACGCTCTTCGGCGCTTTAAGCGTACTGTATCCAAGTCTGGTACACTCGCTGAATACCGCAAGCGTGAATTCTACGAGAAGCCTAGCGTACGCCGCAAGCTGAAGTCAGAAGCTGCGCGTAAGCGTAAGAAGTATTAATAAAGGACTTGGTGAATAGTGGCTTTAATGGATGAGCTTAATGCTCAGATGAAACAAAGCATGTTAGCCAAGGACAAGGTAACGTTGAGCGTCGTCCGGATGTTGAAAACAGCGTTGGTCAATGAAAAGATCAAAGTCGGCCATGAGCTTTCCGAGGATGAAGAAAAGAGCGTTCTTGCGACTGAATTAAAGCAGCGCAAGGAAAGCGTTTCGGAATTCAAAAAAGGCGGCCGTGATGATCTGGTTCAGGAAACCGAAGCTGAAATCAAGGTTGTGGAACGTTTTCTGCCAGCCCAGTTAAGTAAAGACCAAGTTGCCGACATCGTTGATGCAACAATCAAAGAAGTCGGAGCAACAGGCAAGCAAGACTTCGGCAAGGTAATGAAGACGCTGATGCCCAAGGTTAAAGGCCAAGCTGATGGCGGTCTCGTCAGCAGCGTGGTAAAAGAAAAACTTAGTTAACGACAAAGCCGGTGTTAGCACCGGCTTTTTATTGTGGTGATTGCGCGTGTTGTCGAGTGTTGGCGTTTAGGTTGCACATGGGCTAAGTGTAAGGAACTGTGGCTTTCTTGCGCAGAAACGCGTTCGCAGTCGCAGAAATCTACGTGTAAGGGTCTTAGAGCTAAATGGCTAAAATGCCAAAACTGTGCTGTTCCGCAGAAGAAGTATGATCGATACTGCTGCGGAAACGCGTTCGCAGGCCCAGAAACCTGCGTGTAAGGACCTCAGACCTAAATGGCAAAAGACCAGCCATTTAGGTCTGAGGCCACTTACACTCCGGTTTCTAACCGGGCCTGCTTACGCTCTTAAAATATGCTAAACTAATACCATCTTTACCGCTTAAAATATTTGTTAGGGGGCCAATATTTGGCACAGGAAACCTCGGAGAAAATTTTCCGACTTAGTAATCCAGACATGGCGATTAACCTTGTCGGCATTAATGATGCTAATTTGACGTTGATTGAAGAAGGCTTGAACGTTCGTATTTCGCCTTTTGGTGACGAATTGCGCATTAGCGGCGAACCGGAGACGGTTAGTTTGACTTTGCAGCTGCTGGAAGCAACGAGTAAGTTGTTGTCGCAGGGCATTAAGTTGTCACCGCAGGATATTGCCAGTGCGGTTGCCATGGCGAAACGCGGGACATTGGAGTATTTTGCCGACATGTATAGCGAAACCTTGCTGCGGGACGCTAAAGGCCAACCGATTCGAGTTAAAAATTTTGGCCAACGCCAATATGTCGATGCGATCAAGCATAACGATATTACTTTCGGGATCGGTCCTGCTGGGACAGGGAAAACTTTCTTAGCTGTAGTCATGGCCGTTGCCGCGATGAAGGCCGGACAAGTGGAGCGGATTATTTTGACGCGGCCGGCTGTCGAAGCAGGGGAAAGTCTAGGCTTTCTTCCCGGTGACCTCAAAGAAAAGGTCGATCCTTATCTGCGCCCGGTTTATGATGCGTTGTACGCCGTTTTGGGCAAAGAACACACTGATCGGCTAATGGATCGCGGAGTCATTGAAATCGCGCCGTTAGCCTATATGCGCGGCCGCACACTCGACAACGCTTTTGCCATTCTTGATGAAGCGCAGAATACGACGCAGGCACAAATGAAAATGTTTCTAACACGTCTTGGTTTCGGCTCAAAAATGATCGTCAACGGCGACATCACGCAAATCGATTTGCCGAATAATGCCAAAAGCGGTCTGCTACAGGCGGAACAACTGCTAAAAGGGATTAGCCACATTGCCTTTACGCAATTTTCATCACAAGACGTTGTGCGGCATCCGGTCGTTGCCAAGATTATCGAAGCGTACGGCAAACACGACTTACAGCTGCAGAAACGGACAAAGGGGTAAGCGATGGACTTAGAATTATACGATGATGATCATTTATTAGACGCACAACATCATGATCTGATTCAGAAATTGGTTGTTTTTTGCGGACAACAGTTAAAATTGCCAACTGATACCGAAATGTCCATCACGATTGTCGGTGATGATGACATTCAGGAAATTAATCGGAAATATCGCGACACCGATCGCGCGACGGATGTCATTAGTTTTGCGATTGAAGATGGCGAAGACGATCTGCCGCTACTTCCGGGCATGGCAAAGAACATTGGTGATCTGTTTATTGATCCGCTGACGGTTCGCCGCCACGCCAAGGAGTATGGCCACAGCTTTGAGCGCGAGCTGGGGTACACGGTGGTTCACGGCTTCTTACATCTAAACGGCTATGATCACATTAAGCCGGAAGATGAAGCCGTGATGATTCCGCTTCAAAAGAAAATTCTGGCAGCTTATGGCCTTACCCGATAAACAAATCGGCAAAAACAAACATTTTATCCAAAGCGCCCGCCACGCGCTCGATGGGCTGCGCGTCTTTTTTGTCGACGAAAATAATTTCAAACGCGAATTTACCAGCGCGGCTTTGGTGATTATTGCCGGTATCTGGCTAAAAGTACCGCCATTTTCTTGGTTCGTCCTGATTTTAGCCATTCTGCTGGTTTTCTTAGGCGAATTATTGAATACCATTGTTGAAAATCTGGTGGACTTCATTATTGGGGAACACTATGATTTACGGGCAAAAAAAATTAAGGATATGAGTGCTGGCGCCGTTTTGCTGGTATCCTTAATCGCCGTAGTCGCCGGCGTTTATGTTTTTGGGCCACCGTTGTTAGACCTTTTGAGGAGTTGGTAATGTTGTCTGTTTTACGTACCGCTGCCTTGGCAGCACGCGAAAATGCGTATGTTCCTTATTCCCATTTTGCGGTCGGCGCGGCTGTCCGCGTCGGTGACCGGATTTTCTCTGGCGCCAACATCGAAAATGCCAGTTACGGCCTAAGTAATTGCGCTGAGCGGAGTGCGATTTTTGCGGCTGTGAGCGCTGGCTATACCAAGTTAGATGAATTACTGGTGATTGCCGACACGGAAGGCCCGGTTTCACCTTGTGGGGCATGCAGGCAAGTCATCAGCGAGTTCTTTCCAGCCGATGCAGTTATCACGCTGGCCAACGTTCGCGGCGATTCGCAACAAACAACGCCGCAAGCATTACTGCCGGGAGCATTTTCGAAAGGAGACTTAAACGCGTGAGCGAACATCATTCTGGCTTTGTGGCCATTATCGGTCGACCAAATGTCGGCAAATCAACTTTCATGAATCGGATTTTGGGTGAAAAGATTGCCATTATGTCACCTAAGGCTCAAACAACGCGAAATAAAATCAACGGCATTTATACCACGCCAGATGCCCAGATTGTGTTTGTTGACACGCCCGGGATTCACAAGCCTAAAAATGAACTTGACGACTACATGGATAAAGCGGCATTGTCGACCCTGAATCAGGTTGATGCTATTTTATTCATGGTCGCTGCAGATGAGCAAAAAGGTGCCGGTGATGCCTATATTATGCGGCAACTGGCCGAGGTGAAGAAGCCGGTTTATTTAATTCTGAATAAAATCGATTTGGTTAAACCGGACGATCTTTTACCGCTTATCGAAAGCTATCAGCATGATTATGACTTCGCCCAGGTCTTCCCGATCAGCGCAACCATGGGTAACAATGTCGACGACTTATTGACCTCGTTGACCGCAGCCCTGCCGGTCGGGCCGCAGTATTATCCGGAAGATCAGCTGACCGACCATCCGGAATATTTCGTCGTGGGTGAATTGATTCGGGAGAAAGTCCTCGAACTTACCCGCGATGAGGTGCCGCACGCCACAGCTGTTCAGGTCGAGCGCATGAAAGATCGAGAAGGCGGCAAACTGCAGATTGAGGCCTACATTATTGTCGAACGGGATAGTCAAAAAGGCATCATTATCGGCCACGGCGGGCAAATGCTGAAGCAAATCGGTATTCGAGCACGCCGAGACATTGAGAATTTACTGGGCGATAAGGTGAACTTGAAGCTGTGGGTTCGCGTCCAGAAAAACTGGCGCGACAACAATGCTTATCTCAAATCACTCGGCTATAACACAAAGGATCTGCGGTAATGGTCAAGCAAGCGCAAACCTTTGAGGGACTTGTGATGTCCCGCCAAAATTATCGCGAATCCGATATGTTAGTTAAAATTTTAACCGATCAGTTCGGTAAGAAAATGTTTCTGTTGAACCGGGCGCGCAAGCCCGGTTTTACTTTAGCTGCTGGCATTTTGCCATTTACGCATGCCGACTACATCGGGGAGATTCGTGAGTCGGGCCTCTCGTATTTGTCCGCAATTAAAAATGCCACGCAATACCGGCAGATTTCAACCGATATCACGCTAAACGCTTACGCATCGTACATCTTTGGGTTGCTCGATCTGGCTTATCCGGATGGGCAACCAGTCGGGTTTTGGTTTAATCAGATCAAGCAAGCCCTGCATTTGATTGATACCGGTCTTGATCCGCAAATTATCGCTAATGTGATTGAAGTTCAGATGCTTAAAGTGTACGGCGTGGAGCCCAATTGGCGCGGTTGTGTGATCGACGGCCGCACTGACTTGCCACTTGATTTTTCTGAAAGCTATGGCGGTTTACTCTGCCAGCGTCACTGGGATAAAGATCCCCATCGACTTCATGCCAGTGCACGCGCGATCTTTTACCTGCGCCGATTCAGTACATTGAATCTGGGTCAGGTTAAACACATTGACGTTAAGCCTGCCACCAAAGCTGAGCTAAAACGCATTCTGGATGTCATTTATACCGATATGGTCGGCGTGACCCCCAAGGCCAAGCGGTTTATCGACCAAATGAATCACTGGCAGGATCGCCTGCCGGACGCGCATCAACCCAGCGACTCCCAGTCGGACAACGAGCATCGAGAATAGTCATTGTTTTTCCACGTGTTTATGGTAGATTGAAGATAAGTAAGCGGTTTCGTGATTGATGATTTTTGGGTGAAGATGATTTCAGCAGGTGTTTTAAAAGGGGTGGCGAGCATGGCAGAGACATTACCCAGAGCTGTCAAAGTCTGGATGGGCGCAAACATATTGCAAATCGAGTTTGATAACGGGCAAACGTGGTTCATGCGGACACATTTTATCGATAATTATGTATCCTCATGGTCGCCGAGCAAGGGCAAGGACAAACGGGTTAACTTTTTTGTGGCACCGACTTGGGAATGGCTCGGTGCCAATGCCCGGATCGAATCCGATGGCAAGGTGACGCTTTTTGAAAAAGATACCTATACGCCTGAGGAACTTTGGCATAACAGCAAGTCAAGCATTGATCAGCTGTCTGGGATTAATTAGCATTTCTTGAAGCGGCTGGTTGACATGTCCATTTTTTGAAAACGCGTTTACTGGCGCAGAAGTCTGCGTGTAAAGACCTCAGGCGCAATGGCCAAGCCCGGGCCATCACACCTGAGGCCACTTACACTCCGACTTCTAACCGCGCCAGTTCACGCTCTGTTTTCAGAAAGTCGACAGTTCACGCTCTGTTTTCAGAAAGTTGCTTGACAGCACCTACCGCGATGCTATACTTATTAAGAAAATTGAATCGGTGATGAGAAAAAGGGTCATATCGGTACTGAACTTCAGCGAGTCAGGGATAGTGTAAGCCTGGTGGCGGTCGGTATGATTGGCGTTTTCGAACCAAATGATGAAGCTGCAGGCAGGTTTTGTAACTGTCTGAAGTAGGGTGGAACCGCGCAGAAGCGTCCCTACGCCATATCTTGGCGTAGGGACGTTTTCGTGTTTATAAAAACAGTTGCCCGAGCCAAGATCCACTTCGATTCACCGGGAAAGAGGTTGTCATGACAACAAAAATGGACATCCAAACGATGATCCAGACCCTGCAAAAATTCTGGGGTGACAAAGGCTGCATGTTGATGCAAGCCTATGATGTAGAAAAAGGCGCCGGCACTATGAGTCCGTATACCTTTTTACGGGCAATCGGACCGGAGCCTTGGAATGCCGCGTATGTGGAACCATCGCGGCGCCCGGCAGATGGTCGTTACGGTGAAAATCCGAATCGGCTGTTCCAGCATCACCAATTTCAGGTGGTCATGAAGCCGTCGCCGGAAAACATCCAGGATTACTATCTGGATTCACTTGCTGCGCTTGGTATTGATCCTTTGGAACACGATATCCGCTTTGTTGAAGATAACTGGGAGAATCCTTCCATGGGTTGCGCCGGTGTTGGCTGGGAAGTCTGGCTTGACGGGATGGAAGTCAGCCAGTTTACGTATTTCCAGGTGGTCGGCGGTCTTGAAGTATCACCGGTGACAAGTGAAATTACCTATGGCGTTGAGCGCTTAGCTTCTTACATTCAAGATGTTAACAGTGTCTTCGATCTCGAATGGGGCGACGGTGTTTTGTATGGGGACATTTTCAAAGAACCTGAATATGAACACAGCAAATATGCCTTTGAAGTCAGCGACCAGAAAATGTTATTGGGATTTTTCGATGCTTATGAAAAAGAAGCGTGGCGGCTGATGGATCTTGGCTTGGTTCACCCTGCTTACGATTACATTCTCAAATGCAGCCACACTTTCAACTTGCTAGACGCACGCGGGGCTGTTTCCGTGACAGAACGGGCCGGGTATATGAGTCGGATTCGCAAGATGGCACACAAGGTTGCCCGAGCATTTGTAGCTGAACGCAAAAAGCTGGGCTTCCCATTGCTGCAGCACAAAACGGAGGTGCAATAACATGACGCATGACTATCTGATCGAAATTGGCCTTGAAGACATGCCTGCCCATGTTGTCACGCCAAGTTTGAATCAATTCCACGAGAAAACAGTTGCTTTTCTAAAAGCCAATCATCTTGAACATGGGCGTATTGACCGTTACGCAACCCCGCGGCGGCTCGCGTTACTGGTTCATGATCTGGCGGCGAAACAAGCGGATATTGAAGAAGATGTCAAAGGCCCGGCTAAAAAGATTGCCCAAGATGCAGATGGCAACTGGACGAAGGCTGCGATCGGCTTTTCGCGCGGTCAGGGCATGACCCCAGACGACATTGTCTTTAAAACCGTCAAAGGGGTCGATTATGTTTACCTGCATAAAGCGATCAAGGGGAAAAGTGCTGCCGAGATTCTGCCAGGGATGCTGGATGTCATCAAGAGTCTGACCTTCCCAACACGAATGAAGTGGGGCGCGTATGATTTTGAATACATTCGCCCGATTCACTGGCTAGTCAGTTTGCTGGATGGTGAAGTTGTGCCGATGAAGTTGCTGGATGTCGAAGCCGGTCGTGTGACCCAAGGCCATCGCTTCCTCGGAAAACCTGTTTCCTTGCCGAATCCTGATGCCTATGTGTCTGCTTTAAAAGACCAATTTGTGATTGTGGAACCAGCGGCGCGTAAGCAGCTTATCCGCGACCAAATCAAGCAAATTGCCACTGATCATCAGTGGCAAATCGATCTTGATGCCGATTTATTGGAAGAAGTCAATAATCTGGTTGAATGGCCAACTGCTTTTGCCGGCACGTTTGACAAGAAATATCTGGCCATTCCTGAAGCTGTTCTGATCACCTCAATGAAGGACAATCAGCGTTACTTTTATGCCCGCGATGCAAACGGGAAAATGGTCAATGCCTTCATCGGCGTCCGCAATGGTAACCGCGACCACTTGGCCAACGTGATTGCCGGAAATGAAAAAGTGTTGACTGCCCGCCTTGAGGATGCTGCCTTCTTTTATGCTGAAGATCAAAAGCGCAGTATTGCCGACGATGTTGAGCGCCTGAAAGCGGTCAGTTTCCACGATAAAATCAGTTCGATGTATGACAAAATGGCGCGCACAAAAGTTATTGCTGATTTGCTTGCTGACCAGTTTGGCCTCTCTGCCACAGATAAGGCTGATCTGGACCGGGCAGCGTCGATTTACAAGTTTGATCTGGTCACGTCAATGGTCGGCGAATTTCCTGAACTGCAGGGCATCATGGGCGAACATTATGCGCAACTGGCTGGCGAGAAGCCGTCTGTTGCCCAAGCCATTGCCGAGCATTACGAACCGATTGCTGCAGACGGGGCGCTGCCGCAAAGTCTTGTCGGCACCGTATTGGCCATTGCGGACAAACTGGATTCGCTCATGAGCTTCTTTGCGGTTGATCTGATTCCAAGCGGTTCCAATGATCCATACGCCTTGCGCCGCCAAGCATACGGCGTCGTGCGCATGATCGCCGCCCACGACTGGCCATTTGCGCTAGCTAAGCTGCAGCCAGCGATTGCCAAAGCATTAACTGCTGCCGGAAAAACAAACGGGCTTGATTTCGCCGCCCATCAACAGGCACTTAATGACTTCATCATTGACCGCGCCAAGCAACTACTACAAGCTGAAAAGATTCGCCACGACATCGTGGATGCGGTCACCATTCGCAGCGACGCTGACATTGCCGGCATTTTGGATGCGGCCAAGCTGTTGACTGCCCATGCAGCGGATGATGACTTTAAAGCGGTTATGGAAGCCTTGGGACGGGTTTTACGGATTACCGGCAAAAAAACCGTTGATACTCCCGTTGATCTCGCCAAATTTGAAAATGAAACTGAAGGTCAGCTGCACGAAGCAGTGACGACGACGGCTAAGACCTTCGATGCTGAACCGACTGAAGCCGATTACCAAGCATTAAAAGCCTTGGTTGAGCCTATTAATGCTTATTTTGACGCCACGATGGTGATGGCCGACGATGCCGCGGTGCGGGCTAATCGCTTGGCTACCTTGCAGCAACTCGCCCAGCTTATTCGCCAATTCGGTGATGTTAGCCAGGTGATTGTTAAGTAGATTTGCCTTTTTGACGAGGAAGCGCTATACTGTATCTTGTATTATTATGCCGATAGACTATTGAAAAGTCGCATTTCACATGAGAAGTGCGACTTTTTACCGCTGTTTCAGTCGGTTCAAGTCGTGCAACAGTCAAGCGGGAGCGCCATTGCTGTTGCGCCTGTCATGGAAAGGGAGTGAGCTGATATCGCCGGAATGATTCCAGAGGCCACTGTCGATCAAGTCCTGAAAGCAGTTAACATTGCTGACTATATCGGACAATTTGTCCAGTTGCGTAAAACCGGCCAAAATCTTTTTGGCCTCTGTCCTTTTCATGAAGAGCATACGCCATCATTTTCCGTCAATGAGTCAAAGCAGATTTTCCATTGCTTTTCATGTGGGCGAGGTGGCAATGTCTTTAAGTTCGTGATGGACTACGATAATGTCACGTTTCCCGAAGCCGTTAAGAAAGTGGCTGATTTCGCCGGTATCCCGCTTAATGTGCAAATCGGTCACGCCGCACCGGTTGACCCGGAGATTGCCAAGCAGCAACACATCCTGCAAGATACTGCCGATTTATTTCACCACATTCTGGTAAACACCGAAAAAGGTGAAGCAGCACTGGCATATTTGCATAAACGTGGGTTGACAGATGAAACGATTGAAGAATTCCAGTTGGGCTACGCTCCAGAAGAACGCAATCTGTTAGTGGCTTTCCTGAATAACCGTAAAATCGATTATCAGGATCAACGCGCAAGTGGTTTATTTGTCGAAGATCAGGCAGGTAAATTGTTTGACCGCTTTAATGATCGTGTCATGTTTCCATTGACAGACGGCAATGGTAAGGTGGTCGGTTTTTCCGGGCGGATCCTGCAAAATGATAAGTCGCAGGCCAAGTACCTGAATAGTCCGGAGACAAAGTTGTTTAACAAACGCGATGTCCTGTTTAACCTGCATCGCGCAAAAGCCGAAATTGGGCGCGACGGGGGACCGATTCTTTTTGAAGGCTACATGGATGTCATCGCTGCTTATCAAGCCGGCGTTAAAAACGGCATTGCGTCAATGGGTACTAGCTTGACGACCGAGCAAGTCGACATCATCAGCCATTTGAGCAAACGGTTGACTGTTTGTTACGATGGTGATGAACCCGGCCAAAGAGCCATTGAACGCGCAGTGACGATGTTAGCCGATCATCCTAGGCTGCAAACCGATGTGGTGGTTTTGCCAGATGGCATGGATCCTGATGAATATATTCGAGCCCGCGGTGCTGAAGCTTTTCAGGCGCAAGTCAAGTCGGTTTTGACACCAACAGCTTTTATGTTACAATTCTTGGCCCGCGGTGTGGATATGCATAACGATCAGGCTAAATTGACTTACTTGAATGCTGCATTGAAAATCATTGGTAAGATCAGCGATCCGGTTGCCCGGGCAGTTTACGTTAAACAGCTAGCCGAAACGACCGATGTGCCGATCGCGGCGTTGAATCAAAGTTTGCCCAAACCGCAGCAGTCACAACCACCCGTTGCGCGCCCTGCTGTTACGGAACAACCGGCACGCCCGCTTGATCGGTACACGGCGGCGCAACGGCAGTTATTATATTATGTGTGGCATGATGATTTGGTGATGCAGCGGTTGAAAAATGCAACATTCGTATTTCCAACCGCTTATTTCCAGACACTTTTTACCGGCTGGTTGAACTTTTTGCATGAACAGCCAGACGGTGATTTAGCGGGATTCCTGGATCGGGTTGATCCCGAACTCAGCGGCGTGGCGACGGATGTTGCGATGCAGTCATTGCCTGAAGCCACCGAGGCAACCATTGACGAGTTAATTCAGACGATCACGTCTGCCTCGACGGTGACCCGGCTGCAGGCAATCAAACAGGCGATTGTTGAAGCGCAACGTTTGGGAGACAAGCAGAAACAAGGCGAGTTAACGGTGCAATATGTGAATCTCATGAAACTTTTGAAGCAACAACAAGGCTAGGGGAGGAACTTTAATGGCTGAGAAAAAAACAGCAACTGAAGTAAGCAAGACCACAAAGAAGACAACGGCTGCATCTGCCAAGAAGACGGCAACAGATGTGAAGGCGACGGCCAAAAAGACCGCAACCAAGAAAACAACGGCCAAGAAGACTACCGCTAGCAAGACCCACACAACCACGAAGGCATATGATAGTGCTGTCAAGGCTGTGATCAAAGATTACAAGAAGAAAAAGCAGATTACCGAAGATGACCTGACCGCTAAATTGATCAAGCCATTCGAGCTTAAGAGCAATGCGATTGATGATTTGATGCAGAAAATCGAAGACAACGGCATTGCGATCGTCGATGAAAACGGCGAGCCGGCAACCATCAGCCTGAAAAAGCAAAAGAAGGTTTCCAAGAAGGAAATGAGCGACATGTCCGCACCTTCAGGGGTCAAGATTAATGACCCTGTGCGGATGTACCTGAAGGAAATCGGTCGTGTTTCCTTACTGACGGCGGACGAAGAAGTCGCGCTGGCGCTGAAGATTGAACAAGGCGATCAGGAAGCCAAACAGCGCCTGGCTGAAGCCAATTTACGGTTGGTTGTTTCAATTGCCAAGCGGTACGTCGGCCGGGGCATGCAATTCCTGGATCTGATTCAGGAAGGTAACATGGGCCTGATGAAGGCGGTCGAGAAGTTTGATTACCGCAAAGGATTCAAGTTCTCCACGTACGCGACCTGGTGGATTCGTCAGGCGATCACCCGTGCGATTGCCGACCAAGCCCGCACCATTCGGATTCCGGTGCATATGGTTGAAACCATCAACAAGCTGATCCGCATTCAGCGGCAACTGCTTCAGGATCTTGGTCGTGAACCAACACCTGAAGAAATTGGTGCCGAAATGGATATGCCAACTGAAAAAGTCCGTGAAATCCTTAAAATCGCCCAAGAACCGGTATCCCTTGAAACCCCAATTGGTGAAGAGGACGATTCCCATTTAGGTGATTTCATTGAAGATCAGGACGCCACCAGTCCGGAAGACCATGCTTCCTATGAACTGCTCAAGGAACAGCTGGAAAGTGTTCTCGATACCTTAACTGACCGCGAAGAAAATGTTTTGCGGTTGCGCTTCGGTCTTGACGATGGTCGTACTCGGACACTGGAAGAAGTCGGCAAAGTCTTCGGTGTGACCCGCGAACGGATTCGGCAAATTGAAGCAAAGGCGCTGCGGAAACTACGCCATCCAAGTCGTTCCAAGCAACTTAAAGATTTTCTTGAATAATTAAAGCAAGTCTGCAAAGCCGCCGTCTCTCGGTTGAGAGATAGCGGCTTTTTGCGTTCAAACCAATTGATTTTAGACCGAATACCAGCATCTTCGCATCAGTTTGTTATAATGAAAACTGTTAATTAGATGAGGGGATCGTAAAGTTAATGGATCATATACATTTATCAAAGCGCCTGCAAACGATCAGTACGTTTATCGAACCCGGCGAACGGGTTGCGGATATTGGTACCGATCATGCTTTTTTACCAATTGAGCTTGTGCAGCGCGGCATCATTCAATTCGCCGTTGCAAGCGACATCGGCGCCGGTCCGGTGGCAATCGCCAAACAAAACGTGGCTGCCGCGGGGTTAACCGAGCAAATCGACGTGCGCGAGGCAGACGGTTTAGCCGGAATCAAGCCGGTTGATGCCATCTCGACCATTGTCATTGCTGGCATGGGCGGGCAATTAATTACCAATATTCTAGACGCAGGCAGTACGCGCATGGACGGCACCGAAACACTGGTACTGGCGCCGAATCGTCACCAATATGATGTCCGTCTCTGGCTAGACAAGCATGGATACGGTATTATCAGCGAACAGATTGTCGAAGATGAAGGCCATATTTACGAGATGATGGCAGCTGGCAAAACCAAGCCGGATGTTCCGTATTCAGAAGCAGATCTGCGCTTCGGCCCCATTTTGCGCCGCCAGAAAAATCCGGTGTTTATGAAAAAGATGCATCGGGAGGCTGAGAAGACCGAAGCCGTTCTTGAGGGGTTGGCAGACGCGCGAATGGTGCCACTGGCTAAGATTCGCGAACAGGAGCATATCCTGGCGCTCATTAAGGAGGAGTTAAACGCACATGACAAGCGGTAAGCAGATTATCAATCGATTCGAAGATTATGCACCTTTAAGCCTTGCTTGGGAACGGGATCCCAGTGGGCTGCAATTAGGCAATCCAGAACGAACAGTCAAAACGGTTTTGGTGACCCTTGATGTTCGTCCGGAAGTGGTTGAGGAAGCCAAAGCGGTTCATGCTGACATGATTTTTTCCCACCATCCGGCCATGTTTCGGCCAGTTCACAACCTCGACCTGCGGGTACCGCAAAACGCTATGTATGCGCAGATTCTGAAGGACGATTTGCTGGTTTATAGCGCCCATACGAATTTGGATCGGGTTCAGGAAGGTATGAATGACTGGCTGGCCGAAGCACTCGGTTTAAGCCAGGTCGTGCCGTTTATTAACGAAGGTGAAGGCGCCAATATGGGGCGGATCGGCCTTTTACCGGAACCAGTCCGGCTCGAAGCCTTCGTTGAACAGGTCAAAGCTGCTTACAACGTTAAGGGACTTCGGGTGATCGCGCGCGACTTGGATCGCCAGGTTCAGCGGGTTGCCATTCTTGGCGGTGATGGCGGCGACGCGTTCAACGATGCCAAGGAAGCCGGCGCGGATGTTTTCATTACCGGTGATGTGTACTATCACACCGGCCATGACATGTTGGCAGCGGATTTGCCCGTCATCGACCCAGGCCATCACATCGAAGCCATCATGAAAGGCAAAGTAGCCGCCTTGATCAATGAATGGGCAGCAGTAGAAGGTTGGGACGTCAAAGCTATTCCGTCCAAGTTATCCACGGATCCGTTTACGTTTATGTAGTCACCGTCAGATAATCAAAAAAATCAGCGTTCAATCACTAGGTTGGGCAAGACACTAAACTAACGCCTAGAGAATCTTGACCCATACTAGGCTTCGCGAAAACGTGCGCAAAACGGCTTTGCATGCTAAAATGAAACAAATTAACTTTCACCAATGATGATTGAAGGAGCGAAATGCTATGCCATTAGTCCATATTGATTTAATTGAAGGCCGCTCGCCGGAGCAATTGAAGGCGCTTGTCAAAGATGTGACTGCTGCAATTGTTAAGGATACCGGCGCCCCAGCTGAACATGTGCACATTGTGTTAAATGAAATGGCAAAAGAACATTACGCCGTTGCGGGTGTTTTAGCGGCCGATAAGGCGTAAGGTTCTGCAAGTTTTTTGGAAAGAAGGGACCGCTGATGGCAGATCATGACGAAGCCGCCACCCAGGATCAGGCATATTTTGATAAAATGAAGCAACAGATTCTTGATGCGCTGGAGACAGTGATCGATCCTGAATTGGGAATCGATTTGATTAATCTTGGGCTCATTTACGGGGTTGATCTGGATGAAGATGGCAAGTGTACCGTTGAAATGACGCTGACCACGATGGGTTGCCCATTGACGGATATGCTGGATGCCGATATTAAGCGGGCCTTGACTGCGATTGATGGGATCGAGAGTGTCGAAATCCATCTGGTTTGGTACCCGGCATGGGGCCCGGAACGGCTCAGTCGCTATGCCAAAATGGCACTGGGTATCCATTAACGTTTTGGTTGTCAAAATTCACCGTAAAAGCCGCCGTTTCTGGCGGCTTTTGAGTGTTTTCCTGCAAGTTTCTTTTTTACTAGCATTCGTTAAATATCGAGGTTGACATGGCTTATTGGACCCGGTTAAATGAATTAGCGCGCAAGTATACGCCCATTTTGCCACTTAAAGAACAAATGACGGCAATGGATGCGTGGCAAACGGCAGTAGCGAATCATCGCCTGCCGCAACACGCCTTACCTTGGTTAGGATTGACTGCGCCGCAAATCGAACATGCTTTAGCTTTGCCTGACGCGCGATTGGCGGAGTTGCAGCAACTGGATCATTTGTTGCATAATTTTCGGCGTTACATTGCGTTTCATTATGGGATGTGGTCATTTGTCCACACCGACTTCTTTAACGTCTGGCATCATTTATATGGCTCCCAGCGTTATTTGGAAGTGGCAGCCGGTAATGGTTATGTTAGCGCCGGTTTGCGGGCACAAGGCGATACCACGATTACAACGGACGCGCACACTTGGGTCAAAGAAAACGTGACCGGCCAGCAACCTTTAGTCCCAGTTAAAACCGCCACCGCTAATGCTTCCTTGTTCCTATATGCCGACCAGGTTGATGCGGTGGTCATGGCGTGGAGCCCGGATAAGGATCCGAACGATGTGCGCTTTTTACATATCATGGCGCGGTCTTTTCCCGATAAACAATTGTTTGTGATCGGTGAGCGCCAAGGGGCCACCAACAGTCGCTTGTTTTGGCAGGAAGCTCGACAGGTACCGGATAGACGCGTGTTCGCGTTGAATCGAGCTTTGGGTCATTTTGATGCGATTCATGAGCGGGTGTATCGGTTGCAGTGATGCTGGCTGGTGGGGTGGTTACTATTTCTGATAGTCTACTGCTAGTTAAAAAGTGGGTTTTCCTTTCACCATAACGCGTTCGCCGGCGCAGGGGTCTGCGTGTAAGGACCTTGGTCGCAATGGCCTAAGCCCGGGCCATCGCGACCAAGGCCGCTTACACTCCGACCCCTAAGCGCGCCGGCTCACGCTCAGCTCACTTCACAGGAGGGTCTCGTGAAAAAATTATTTTTGATTGATTTTCTATGGATCGGCTTGGCGATTTTGGCTGGGTTGGTTTGGTCGCAGCATGATCAAAATGAATATGCCAGTCAGCTGGATCATCTTGGGATGTCTGAAATGGCGCAGGAATATGTCACGAGCAGTTCGCGAAGTGTGACGAAGGCGGTGGCTGAGCTTGAGAAAACCGATTTTTCCGGTTACCAAGTGCAGTTTGTGACGAAACAGCTGGTTTACGTGTATCAACGTGGGTCGGTCGCGAGTCTTCCAGTGGAAACCGGACAATGGTTTTCAACGGGGGATTTTGCCTCAAGTCTGCCCGTGGCGGTGGTCGGCCATGATTTAGCAGATAAGCTTTATACCGGCAGTAATAATCAACGTTATCTGAGTGTTAACAGCCAGTACATTCCGGTCATGGGGACAGTCGGTACGCGCAAGGGCAGCCCCCTTAACAAAGCAGTTTTCCTGAATGCTTCGCCGAGTATGGCGAATGAAGGTCTGACCTTGAAGCACGTTAAAATTTATGTCGATGGCGCCAATCAGCATAGTAAGACATTGAAAACTATTTTACGGGCAAGTCGTGTCCATCGCGTTCATTTTAGCGACAGCGATGCGGCTACCTGGTGGCGCGCTTATGGGCAAACTGCTTTATTCTGTGTGTTACTGCTAATGGGAGCAGGAATCTTAAGTTTATTGATGGTGACGTTGATCGGGCCGTTACAAACATCCGGCTTGGAAATCAACATGCGTGCCAGATATTTACGCGGTGTTTTATCTAGCTGTGCTAGTCACGTGGGCATCAGTCTGTTTCTCGGCGGCCTGTTTGCCAATTGGTGGTTCTACTTTACCACCCGGACCAATATCTGGAGTTTTCTGGTTATTTTAACGATCGCCACTATTATTTTCCTGCGTTACTTAATTCGCAGAAAGGATCGAACAAGTGCAACTACCTGAAGCTTTTAAAGAAAAATATACCCGGCTATTAGGTGCGGATGCAGCGGCTTTTTTGGCCAGTTTTGATGCAGCACCGGTGAGTGGCTTCCGGCGTGATCCCGCCAAACCCTGGCCGCTGGATGAAGCAACGGATGATCCTGTTCCTTGGAGTCCTTGGGGGTATTACGGCAAAATTGCCGGAAACGATATTGATCATGTGGCCGGTCTCGTTTACAGCCAGGAACCCAGCGCTCAGTTTGTGGGCACGGTCGCTGCGCCACAAGCAGGTGAACGGCTTCTTGATCTTTGCGCCGCTCCTGGCGGTAAGTCGACGCAATTGGCTAGTTATCTGGGCGATACCGGGTTGCTCGTTAGCAATGAAATCAACCCGGCCCGATCCAAGGTGTTATCCGGCAATCTCGAGCGCTGGGGCAGTCAAAACATTTTGGTGACCAATAATGATCCCGACACGTTGGCGAAGGCTTGGCCGCAAACATTTGACCGAATTTTGGTTGATGCACCGTGTTCAGGCGAAGGCATGTTTCGCAAGGATCCGGATGCGGTTCAATATTGGCATCGCGATTATCCGGCCGAATGCGCTGCCAGACAGAAGCAGATTCTGCAAGCGGCCGTTAAAATGCTGCAACCCGGCGGCGAGTTGATTTATTCGACATGCACCTTCAGTCCGGAAGAAGACGAGCAAATCATCGCATGGTTACTGGCAAACTATGACATGACAGTTGAGCCCATCAAAACCTATTCGGGAATGGAAGCCGGGCGACCGGAATGGGCCGATGGCAACCAAGAGTTAGCCAAAACGGTACGCTTGTTCCCACATCGGCTGCGCGGCGAAGGTCATTTTGTGGCTAAATTACGCCTAGCTGGCGAAAAAACGGTGCACACACCTGCAACGGTTTCAGTCAAACCTTTAGCGAAGCCAGCAATGGAAGAGGTCCGCGACTTTTTTGCGACCAGTTTAAATCAGCCGTTAACCGGGCAATTCTATCGTCACGGTGATTTCTTGTCATTGCTGCCAGCAACCATGCTGCCATTTGACCGGGTCAAAGTGGTGCGGGCAGGTTTGGAACTTGGCAGTTTTCGCAAAAAACGTTTCGAACCCAGCCACAGTTTGGCCACCGCATTATCGGCAAATACGTTTCAGACCGTCATCGAGGTTGATCAGGGTGATTATGCCCGCTATCGCCATGGTGAAACCTTATCGGCAACCGCCGCTGGTAAGCGATTTGTGTTACTCACGTTTGAACACAAACCGTTTGCGATCGGCAAATTGGTCAATGGCACCATCAAGAACTTTTATCCAAAAGGGCTGCGCGTTTAGCCAGTAATCGGTATTAAAAAAGATGATCCAAGAGTGCGACTTTTGACTCTTAGATCATCTTTTTTGCCGGACCCACTGCTGTTAACGGTCAAATCGCCGGCAAATTGCGAGCACGGCGATAATGCTCCAGCTCGGTGCCGAGAAGGGCGGGAGCACTTTGCAAAGCTTGCCAGTTTGTGACGCCAAGCAATGCATAGAGTTGCCGGATCTGGTGTAGAAACTCCTGAAAATAAGCAAGGGTTGCGGCATAGCCGGTTTGAATCAAATGATGAAGCACAAGTCCGCTAATCCCGACCGCGTGTGCGCCTAACCGCTGCGCCTTGACCACATCTAGCGGTGAACGAACGCCACCGGTCGCCAGAATCGTCAGCGGCAAACCCCGGGCTTCAAGCAAGGATTCAGCCGTCGTCTGACCCCAGTCCCGCATATACGCAAAGTCCTGCTGCGGCCGGCGTGCATTTTCAATGACGGCAAAATTGGTGCCGCCACGACCGCCTACATCGACATAGCGGATACCAAGCTGTTGCAAGGTCTGCAAGTCTTCACGAATAAATCCGTTACCGACTTCTTTTGCCACCACCGGGACGGAGACTCCCGCCGCGATCGCCTGAATGTTGTCCTGCCATAAAAAGTCGCGATCACCTTCAGGCATAACAACTTCCTGCGCCGCATTCAAATGCACCTCCAGCGCATTCGCGTGCAACATGGCCACTGCCTTCTTGGCTGCGTGTACATCATGACCGGCACCGATGTTAGCCAGAATAAAGCCATCAGGATTGTGTTGCCGTAATGTCGTGAATGTTGAACTCAACTCGGGATCATGCAAGGCGACTGACTGCGAACCACTGGCAATTGCAACACCCAACGCATTTGCCAATCCGCCGAGTTGGGTATTCAATTTGCCGGTCTGTGGCGAACCGCCAGTCATCGCGTTAATATAAATCGGCCAGCGCCACCCAAAAGGTAACGGAGGCGTCAGATCAACATCAGCTAAGGCCGTTTCCGGAAGCGCACGATGAAGCAGTCGGATTTGATCAAACCCGGCATTAGCATCGGCTTTGAAATATTTTTCCGCCAAGAAGACGTGCTCATCCTTGCGATGTGATTGCTGACTCTGTGTCATCAAACTGCTCCTTTGTAATCACTTGAGCGTCTGGGCCAATTTTAGTGCTGAGGATGCGATCACCGAAAGCTGGCCGCAATGCGGTCATGAGCACATCCACATAGGGTGCCGTTGTGAGAATTTTGACATTAGGTCCCGCATCCATAGTAACAAAGGCCGGAATACCGAGTCGGCGCTGTTCCTGCACCAATTGCCAGGCGCGTAAGGTTTCTGGCAGAAAATAGGTAAACGGCGGCTCTTCAGCCATGATCGCAGCGTGCATACGCATACTTGACAATTCAGTGAGCGCGCCGATCGTGTCAAAATCGTCTTCAGCCAACGCCGTGATCATGGGACTTATCAAGGTTTCGTTAGCCTCCACCCACGCCTGGTAATAAGGGCTGGTTGCGGCCGTATTGGCCATGCCGGTGCGGGAACTGACCGCTTTTTTCTGATCCGAAACGGTGACAACCAACATGCGTAACGGCAAGGTCGGCTGAATCGCCAAGGGTTCGGCAAATGAAGAGGCATCGTCAAAGCCGCGATGCCAGATGACGGCGCCGCCAAAAATCGATCGGGTTGCCGAGCCGGATCCGCGCCGAGCCAAACGCGATAAGTCGGTCGGGGATAAATCTAAGCCAGCGGCACGACTGGCGGCCAATGCCAATGCCGCAAATGCCGAGGCAGAACTGGCCAAACCGGCAGCAGTTGGTACGTGGTTCAACGAGCTCACCCGGGCGCGGGTTTTAATATTAGCTAACTTCCGGACGTGATCCAAGAACCGGCTGACAGCGACTGGCGATTGTGGTTGATCATTGAGGACAAACTGGTCTTCTGAAAGTGTTGAATCAAACGTCACCGCTGTATCTGTATAAAAATCGTTCAGCGTCAGAGAAATGCTGCTCGTTGCCGGCAACATAAACTTCTTGTCAGCTTTACCCCAGTATTTAATGAGCGCAATATTCGTATGCGCACGTGCGTAAGTTGTCATAGGTGCCTCATTTCGTTTCAAAGTGATATTCCCAGACCTTGACCGCATTAGCTGCTTTAAGCGCCTGAATAATCGTCGGCGCCTGGTCTTCTGCAGCAAGGGCAATCATACAGCCGCCCATGCCGGAGCCAGTTAATTTAGCCCCATATGCGCCGTGATCGATGGCGACATTAATCAATCGATCCAGCTCCGGACTACTGACACCAAGTGCAGCCAAATCGGCCTGATCGCGATTCAATAGTTGCCCTAACATGATGATATCATCCTGTGCCAAAGCTAATGCTGCCTGGCGAACCGCGGTGCCGATGTCCGTAATAAGCGGTCGATAAACTTTAGGCGCCTGTTTAAGCTTTTGCGCGACAAGATCGACCGCGACTTTGGTTTGACCCGCAATGCCGGTATCAGCAATGAGCAAAACGCCATTCCGCGGCATCATGATTGACCGCAATGATTTGCCCCGAACAAACCACTGCGGCTTTTCGGCACTAGCCGTTGCTGCATCTAAGCCGCTGGGGTTGCCATGTAGCGCTTTTTCGGAAATATCGGCCCAGTTCAACAACGCCGTGCGCGTTAACGGCGTCTGAAACGCATCGTAAAAGGCCCGCACGACCGCCACCGCAGTTGCAGCTGATGATCCCATTCCTCGCTCAGATGGCAAGGCACTAGTAATGGTGAGGTGAAAACCTTGCTTACTGGCATCGAAGAACACAAGCAACCGGCGAATCAGCATGGCAATGCCGGCAAAGTTGGTCAGCTGACCCGCGTTCAAATCACCGGTAAAAAAAGCCGACGTCACCTCTTGGCGACCATCAGGCAGCGGCGCCACCCGTGCTGACAAGCCGATGCTTTTGACCGGAAGCGCAATAGCGGGTTCCCCATAAACGACCGCGTGCTCCCCAATAAGAATAATTTTTGCGTAACTTTTACCCGTCCCGATTTCCATATAAACACCTCGTTAATATTCTTTACTTATGATAGCGCAAACGCCGATCGGACACTACTTAGTTATGCTAGACTAAAGCATAAGTCATCATCACCATTGATTGAAACTTGAGGAGGCACAGCATGGGGCTGCAGTTTATTTTAGGCGACGCAACAAGGGATCATGCCCAAACCATGGCAGCTATGATCCAGGAACAACTCGCGGCTGATCCGCAAAATCAGATTTTCTTTTTAGTGCCGAACCATATTAAATTCGAAGCAGAAATCGATCTTCTCAAACGCTTGCGCCAATTGCAACAGGGTGAGGCGGATGCGTACGCTCAGAGTCGGGTGCAGGTACTGTCATTTTCGCGTCTGGCCTGGTTTTATTTGAAAAACACGCCACTTTATCAACAACCACGGCTTGATCAGGCAAGCAATACCATGTTGGTGGCCAAAATTCTGGCTGATCGGCAAGACGACTTGACCATTTATGCCGGCGAAGCGCAACATACCGGTTTTGTGACGCAACTTGCCGATCAACTAAGCGAATTGATGATCGGCCGCATCACGGCCGAAGATCTGATGCATACGGTATCGGCTTTAGCTCCCGGTGATCGGCATCGCGCGAAGTTGCGCGATTTGGGAATCATTCTTGACCAATATGAAGCAGAAATCGGCCCTTATGCCACGACCGCAAGTTTACTGAGTGGCTTGCAGCAAGCCATGCGCACGCAGGACCTAAGCCATACGTTTATCTATCTCAATGATTTTAACGTATTTTCTGCTTCCGAGTCCGCGTTAGTCGAAACCATGCTCGAAACGGCCGCCGAGGTAACGCTCGGGTTAGTTTTGAATAAGCCCTATCCGCTTAATCCGCCTGTTGCTCCCAACTTATTTTTACCCGCTGGCCGACTTTATCAACGGCTTTATCAAAAGGCGAAAACGCTGCATGTTCCGATTCGCCCGGATCGATTTGCGGCACCTCGTCAAATCAGTCGCGGCATGCAACAAGTTGCAAATTGGTGGGAGGCCAATACGGACCTGCAACCATCAACAGCTCCGACTTCTGAAACCGGTGAGCAAATTCATCTGGCCATCGCGACCGACCCGTATCAGGAACTGCGGCATGTGGCTCAGCACATTTATCGCGCAGTTCGGCATGGTGCGCGCTATCGTGATTTCCTGATTTTAGCACGACGATTGGAACCCTATGCAACCGTGATTCCGGCGATTTTTGCCGAATTTTCGATCCCGCAGTTTACTGATTTGCAACGACCGATGAAGGACCATCCGCTAGTTGTCCTGATGGAAAGTCTGTTTGCAATTCAAAAACACGATTATCAGTATCAGGATGTCATGCGTCTACTACACACAGAACTATTGTTGCCGGAAGGGATGTCACTGGCCGAATTTCGGGATGCAGTGGACACAACGGATAACCACCTAGTGCGGACGGGCATTGCCGGGAAGCAGCGCTGGACGCAACCAGCTGCATGGCGCTATTTTCAGCGCAATCCTGACGCCGATGATCCGCAGATGGATCCGGAAGCTGCTAAAACCGCGCAGATCAATGCGATTAAAACGTTGATCGCCCAAACCGTCCCAACGTTGCTAAAACAGTGGCAGACCGCAAAAACAGGGGCGGAGGCTGCAGGTGACCTGTATCGTTGGTTGGACGCAAATGGCGTTGTTGATCAACTGCGCGCTTGGCGACAAACTGCCAGTGACGCCGGTGATCTGACCCGCAACCGCGCCCATGAACAGGCGTGGACCACTTTTACCGCGTTATTGGACGACTATGTCACGATCTTGGGCAGTGCCAAATTTGACCGGGAGCAGTTTCACGAATTGCTGGCCGCGGGATTTGCCAGTGCCACGTACACCCAGATTCCAGCGACGCTTGACGCGGTTGTTATTTCTGAAACCGGATTGGTGCGGCTAGCGAAGGCAAAACATGTATTCGTCATTGGTGCAACCAATACGGCCATGCCGGATGTTCCCACTGATGATGGCGTGTTGAACAGTGAGGAGCGCCAATTGTTGGCTGCTCAATTGCCGGATGATCGCTTCTTGCCTGAACAGGGACCGGCAACGACTTTAGGCGATCCATTTATCAATTACCTAGGCTTCATGGCAGCGTCAGACGAATTGACGTTGAGCTATCCGGTTCAAAACGCCCAGGAAAACAGCGAAAATCAGGCCTCACCTTATTTTCAGCAAATGGGAAATGCACTGCACCTAACGCCAACCGCCTGGGCGCCGGTTTCGCTGACAACGCCAGTCGAAACCGTTTTAGGCAGTCCGCGGGCAATGTTGAGTGACTTTGTGCGCACTGCTGGTGATGCCCAACAACAAAAGCTGCCGTTGGGTCAAGCGTGGCAAAGTGTTTTGGCGGCGTTGAAACAAACCGATTTGGCAACGTTATCCCGCCGCCTCGCCGGTAGCTTAACCTATCAAAATGATCCGGGGCGCCTTGATCCGGATTTAGCTATCCAACTTTACGGGCGGGACATGAATGTGTCGGTTTCCCGGCTTGAAACTTACTATCTGAACCACTTTGAATATTTTCTCAAGTACGGCTTGCTCCTGCAACCGCGCCCGGAATTCGAACTTTCACCAGCCGACACCGGCAGCCTGTTTCATGCGGTGCTGGATCGCTATTTGACCCAACTACGCGAAGAACATGTGGCACTGGCAGACGTTGACCCAGCCGTCATCGCTGCCGCCATTCCGCCACTTGTCGAAGACATTGCCAGCCAGCCGGGCTACGAAATTCTCGGCAGCACGCATCGCATGCTCTATCTGACCAGACGTTTAAGCCGGCTACTGATCCAAGTACTGGTCAACATGCGCCAGCAACAACAACGCAGTGGGTTTCGTCCGCTGCGCACCGAATTGCAATTTGGACGAATCGGGGACACCAAAGGCTTGCCGGGGTTATCCTGGCCGTTGCCGCATGGTGGCCGCGTCAACGTTCGCGGCAAAATCGATCGCTTAGATGTTTATCGTGAACCGAATGCGCGCCGCTTTATCATTGTTGACTATAAGAGTACCCAGCATCGGTTTAATGACAGTGATGCCTATTACGGGATTGCCTTGCAAATGCTGACGTACATTGAAGCCATGACAAACGTTCCTGTCGACCCGCCGTTTGTCCCGGCCGGAGCATTGTATTTTCATCTTCAGGATCCAACGCTTCAATACACACCGACGTTGGAACCGGTCATTGAGCGGCTCAAGAAATTCAAGTATCTGGGTTTTCTGGTTGCCAATCATGGTGACGAACTCGCCGCGGTTGATCGCACGATTTCACCGGAAAGTGGCGGCGCTAGCGAGGTTGCTCCGTTAGGGTTTAAAAAGGATGGCAGCTTCAACCGTAGTCAGTCGAATATTTTAACGCCGGATGATTTACGCGCTTACTTGGCACACAATCAAGCACTGATCATCGATGCGGCCACTCAAATTCTCTCCGGCAATATTGACCTGGCACCTTTCCAATACGGTCAATCCTCAGAAGTCGTCAGTCGCAGTGATTACCAAAGCATCATGCTTTTTGATCCGGCAACCGGCTTTGATCATTATCATCATGTTCCTAAATTAAAACGGAAAGATGTCGTCAATCGCCTCACAACGGACCCTAAGCAGACGCCAGATTCTAAAAAGGAGACACCGCAATCATGACAAAATTTACTTCGTCTCAACAGGCAGCGATCGATCATCATGGCCATGATGTGCTGGTTTCTGCTTCTGCCGGTAGCGGCAAAACGACGGTGTTAGTTGAACGGATTATTCAGAAGATCCTCAAACAGCATGCCGATATCACCAGAATGTTGATCGTCACTTTTACCCGCGCAGCAACCGCCGAAATGCGGACCAAAATTCAGTCGGCTTTAAAGCAGACACTGACGCAAAAACGGCATGAACTCAATGCCGAGGACCGCCGCCATTTAGCCAATCAGATTGCGATGGTGAACGCGGCCAAAATCAGTACTTTGGATGCTTTTAGCCTGCAGATTGTCCAAACCTACTATTACGTCATCGATCTTGATCCTGGTTTTCGGTTACTTACGGATGAAACAGAACGTTATATGTTGCAGGAACGCGTGTGGAATGACTTACGCGAGCAATTCTATGCTGGTGACGATGCCGCCGCTTTTGAGCAGTTAACGGCTAATTTTAGCGGTGACCGTGATGACAGTGGCCTCCAGGATTTGATGTTTGAGCTAATGCGTCAAGCAGCGGCGACGACCGATCCTGAAGCCTATTTGCGTCAATTAGCCGAACCGTATGCACCCGAGGCGTGGGAGCAAACCTTCAACACCCAGATCTGGCCGCGGATGAAACAAAAATTACTGCAAATCACCACAGATCTCACCCAAGCAGCAGCACTGGCCGATCAATTACCCAACCCGATCTGGCAGCGCCAAATCGAAGCCGATCTGGCACCACTGCAACATTTATTGGAAAATGCCGCCCCGACTTATGACACGGTCCGAGCCGTTTTGGCTGATCATCAATTTGAAACATGGTCGAGCACCAGGAAAGGGCTTGATGACAATGATAAAGCAACCAAAAAAGCGGCTAAACAATTACGTGATGCGGCCAAAACCACATGGCAAAAACAAGTTGCGCCGGAATTTGCACTGACAGGTGAACAAATCAAGGATCTGCTGCAGACGGTTCAGCCAATGATGCAAATGTTGACAAAAGTGGCACGACAGTTTTTGGCGGCCTTAACCGCTGAAAAAGCAGATCGTCATGTCCAGGATTATAGCGACATCGCCCACAACGCGTTGAAGATTCTGCAGCAACAGGATCCCCAAACCGGTGCACCGATTGCCGAGAATTATCGTGCTAGCTTCGATGAAGTGATGGTCGATGAATATCAGGATATCAGTCCGCTGCAGGAAGCATTATTAGCAGCTGTCAGCACCTCTGACCCCGGTGACCGCTTCATGGTAGGGGATGTCAAGCAAAGCATCTATGGCTTTCGGTTAGCCGATCCGCAACTCTTCATTCATAAATACCAATCTTTTGCCGATCAGCCCAGTGATCCTACCGCTCCCGAACGGATTATTCTGGCAGAGAACTTTCGCTCAACCAAGAATGTGTTGGCATTCACCAATCTTATTTTCAGCCAAATCATGGATCCAGAGGTGGGAGACTTAAGCTACGATGATCGCGCCGCTTTGAAGTATGGGGCCGTGGATTACGGCGAATGCCATCCGGCGGTCAAAATGCTGTTATACAGCAAGGCCACCTCAGATGAGGATGACGAGAGTACTGATGCACCTGATTTGCCTGAAAATGAAGACGATGATGAACCTTTAGATGTCGCCACCGGCCAAACCCAAATGGTCATTGCCGAAATTCAGCGATTGGTTGAGGATCCGGAGGCGAAGTTATGGGACCGGGCGAATCAAACTTACCGTCGGATCCATTATCGTGACATCACCTTGTTAACCCGCCAAACCACACAAAACAGTCTGATCCAGACACAGTTTGCTGCAGCCGGCGTACCGCTGTTCGTGGCGGATACGAAGAACTTCTTTAAAACCACCGAACTGATGGTCATGCTTGCGTTGCTTAAGATTATTGACAACCCCAAGCAGGATATTCCATTAGTTGCGGTTTTGCGTTCGCCAATTGTCGGACTGTCAGCGGATCAACTAGCGCTCATTCGCCTAGCAGCTAAACAGGTTCCTTACTATGATGCAGTCACTGCCTTTTTGGCTGCGACACCGTCCACGCCGTTAGCCAAGCAAACCCACGCAACACTCACACAATTTTTCCAGCAGTTAAAACATTTTCGTGACCTCGCACGGGAAAATGATCTTGTGACCTTGCTATGGGCGATTTATCAAGAAACCGGTTTTCTCGATTATGTCGGTGGAACCCCCGGTGGCAGTCAACGTCAGGCCAATTTGCAAGCCTTGATTGACCGGGCCCAAACGTATGAATCAGGCGGATTTAAGGGCCTGTTTGCCTTTATTCATTTCATCACCCTCATGCAGAAACAGGATCAGGATCTCGCCACACCTGCCCAAGTCGATCCGGATCAAGACGCGGTTAGGTTAATGACGATTCATAAAAGTAAGGGCCTCGAATTCCCGGTCGTTTTTGTCATGCAAACCAATAAACATTTTAATCGACGTGATCAACGCGGCGCGGCCATTTTGACCAAAAATGGCATCGGCGTTAAATGGCTGGATCCGGAAACCCGGGTTGAATACGAATTACCGCAGTATCAGGCCGCAAAAGCCGCCCGCCAAAATCAGACGCTTGCTGAAGAAATGCGGCTGCTGTATGTCGCCTTAACCCGAGCGCAGCAACGGCTATATGTTGTTGGGGCAACGATGAGCGGCCAGCAACTCACATCTGCCGACAAAACGGTGGCAAGATGGGCTAAAGAAGCAGAAGGCGAAGAACTGGTACTGGCTCCCCAGATTCGCAGCGCCGCGACAAATTACCTGGATTGGATCGGTCCGGCACTGATTCGCCATCCCCAAGTCAAAGGTTTAGCCGAAACTACCGTAAAGCCTGCTCTCATCGGTGATTCAACCGAATTTGCCATTGAAATCGAGGTTAATCCGCAAGTTAAACCGGCGGCCACCGCTACAAAATCAGCTCCGACTGAAGCGCCGTCACTCGACTTAAGCAGCTGGTTCAAGCAGCAGTATCCATTTCAGGCCGCCACCACCACTGCCGGCTTCCAAAGTGTTTCTGAAATCAAACGCGCCTTTGATGACCCGGATACGATGGAACTGGTGGGTGCCGATCGGTTTTTGGGAGCACAACCACCGCTGGGGGACTTAGCCGCACCGGCTTTTCTGACCCAATCGGCAGGTGGCGTCAGTGCGACCGAAGTCGGCACCGCCACCCATTTGTTGTTGCAACTGGTAGACCTGACGCAACCGGTGACGCATACAAGCCTTGATGAACTACGACGCCATCTGATAACCACGGGCGCTATCCCTAAGGAAGTAGCCACCCGTATTGACTTGTCCGCACTAGTGCGCTTTTTTGCGACTGACTTGGGTCGCCTGCTGCAGGCCAAACCGCAGCAAGTTCATCGGGAAGTGCCATTTTCCATGTTGTTGCCGGCAGATCGGTTATTCGAAGGCATGAAGGATGACCCCGGCGAAGATGTTCTGATTCACGGGATCATTGACGGTTATGTCAGTGATACCGATGGGGTGACGCTTTTTGATTATAAAACGGATCACGAACCTGATCCTGAAGTATTAGTGGCGCGTTATCGCGGTCAGTTGAACCTTTATGCACAGGCATTGACCCGGCTGCAAACCAAGCCGGTTAACCATCGTTATCTGGTTTTGTTGCGAACCGGTACGATTGTTGATTTGGTGGCCAACCCAATCGGGAAATAGTATGATAGACGCAGTATGTTTAGACGGGAATGGATAAGAATTTATGAATGCTGACACCACGTTTGCTGTGGTCGATCTGGAAACAACCGGCACCAGCGTCAAAGATGGCGACCGGATGATTCAGTTCGGATGTGCCTTGTTGCGCCATGGCAAAATCATTCAAACAATTTCACAAATGGTTAATCCTGATCGCTCGGTGCCGCAGACCATTCTACGGCTGACAGGGATTAATCCCGATCGGTTAGTCGCAGCACCGTATTTTGACGAAGTGGCACCGGTCTTACACGACTTGCTGACAAACACGGTTTTTGTTGCGCACAACGTTAATTTCGATTATCCATTTTTGAATGCGGAATTTGAACGGGTCGGCTTGCCAAAATTGCAGTTGGAAGCCATTGATACCGTTGAACTGGCGCAGGTTTTGCTGCCGGAAATCAGCAGCTTTCGCTTGAGCGATTTAACCGCGTATCTTGCCATTCGACACGATAATCCACACCAAGCCGACAGCGACGCGATCAGCACCGGCAAATTGCTATTACAATTAACCAAACGATTTCAGGAACTGCCTAGTCCGACCCAACAGGCGCTAATTCAACATCGCGACGGATTTATTCGGGAAACCGGCGATTACCTCAACCTGATTGCGACACCGCCGCAGCCGCTTAAAAAAGCCTACGTTCAAGTCGGCTCGTTGGTGCTGCGGCGGCCCGTGACACCGACAACCGACTTTGCACTTTCAGGCGCTTATCCGGCAACCGACTTAGCCAAAAAGCATCTGTTGCAACCGCGTTATCGGTTTCGCAAGGCACAAGCCAAAATGATGGATGCCATCTTTGCCCATACGCATCAACCTGAGCAACCATTATTTGTAGAAGCCGGCACAGGGTTAGGGAAGACATTAGGCTATCTCTTACCTTATGCTTACGCTGCGACCCCCGAGCACAAACTGGTTATTGCAACGCCAACATTGGTTTTGCAAACCCAGCTCATGCAGAAAGCCATTCCGGCACTCAACGACTTGCTAGGGCGCACAGTACCAAGTGTGGAAGTTAAAAGCCCGCAGCATTATCTGGATCTAAATAAATTTGCTGCCAGCCTGCATCAGGAAGCACCGACCCGGCAAACCCAGTTACTGCAAATGAAATTGTTGGTTTGGCTGACTCAGACAACGACAGGTGATTTGGACGAGTTGCATCTGACGACATATCGTGCGCCCTTGTTTTTGCAGATTCGGCACACCGGCGATGTCGGTACGCCGTTTACCAATCCGTTTTACACGTTGGATTTTTATCGACGTCTGCAAACGGCCACGGACGCAGCGGTAATTGTGGTCACGAATCATGCCTTTCTTGCGCGCCATGTCGAGCAACTTGCAGGTGGACAGCCATTTTTGGTGGTGGATGAAGCACAGCATTTTGCGGATAACACCGCAGCAGCGTTCGCCCAACATATGGCGTTAGGCCATTTGCGGCGTCAATTGCGCCATCTATGGCAGTTAAGCGATCCCGATGAATCTCACTCCTTAGTTGCGGTTTATCAAAGCGAGCCGGCGATGCAAATGGTTCTGCGACAACTACATCAGTTAACGGAAACGGCGCAAACAACCGTCACCACTTTGCAGCAAGACATCTACCGGCACTTTTTCCACGGTAAAACGACGGCGATGTCTGGTTTTGTCAATTTAAGTTTGGATCCGGCCGCCGTCGACTGGCTACGTGAAACTCAGTCGGATAAGGTTAAACTATTAATCAAAGTCATTGGCCGGCTAACAGTGACGGCGGATAAACTGACGGCGGATTTTAATAAACGCCCACGGTTCTTTTTAAAAAGTGACGGTCAACGTTTTCAGGCACTGGCAGCGTTGCGCATGAGCTTGGCTGATCAACGCAATCGGCTGCAGGAAATGCTTCGGCGATTGCCGGAGCTAATCAACGGCCGGGCTGCCGTTGCGTCAATTACCTTGAGCCAGGTGAAGGATGTGGCAAGCTTAGGCTTAAGTTGGGATGTTTTTCAAGTTGGCGCGGCGGTGCAACAGTTACTTCGGCAATTTACGGCACCGGTTTTCGTCGGCGCAACGTTGACGGCTGCCCGCTCCTTTGATTTTTTGACCCGGCAACTAGGCTACCCTGAGTTGCCGGAAACGAGTTTTCTGAAACTCCGCAGTCCGTTTCATTATCGTGACCAAGCCAAGGTGTTGGTTGCGACAGATGCGCCAAACGCCAGCGAGGTGTCAGCATCAGCCTATGCAGACTACCTCGCTCAGGCAATTGAGCTGCTAGCCGACAATCAGCATCAAACCATTGTCCTGTTCAACTCTCTGAATGTGATTGACGAGGTTTATCAGCGACTGATCCATCGCCCCATTGCCGACCTCAAAGAACTGTTGGCACAAGGCGTGACCGGCTCGGCGGAAAAGATTGCCAAGCGCTTTGCAGTCGGCGAACAGAGCTTGTTGTTAGGCGCTGCCAGCTTTTTTGAAGGTATCGACTATCCTGATCGCTTGCTCGAAATGGTCATCTTAACCCGCTTACCGTTTGACGCACCGGAAGCACCCATCACCAAGGCCCGCTATGCGCAAATCAAAGCCAGCGGCGGCGATCCATTCACCAACGATGCACTGCCACGAGCAACGCTTCGCTTACGCCAAAGCTTCGGCCGCCTTATCCGTACCGAAACCGACCGCGGTGCTTTCGTCATCTTGGATCCGCGCTTCATCACTACGCAATACGGTAAAAAGATGCAAAAATCCTTACCGAATATTAAACCCATGACCATGCCTCTAAACGATATGCCAGAGTATGTCAAAATGTGGCTAAGAGCGTGAACCGGCGCGCTTAGGAGTCGGAGTGTAAGTGGCCTTGGTCGCAATGGCCCGGGCTTAGGCCATTGCGACCAAGGTCCTTACACGCAGACTCCTGCGCCGGTGATCGCGTTTCAGCAGCATCGGCCAACCTTATACTTACAACTCACTCACCCAACAAAGGAGGGAACAATCCATGCGGCGTCACCGACGTTTTGATTGGCTCAAATTTTCCTTGATCAGCGGCCTCATCATTCTCATCATCGCGGTTATCGGTATTTATGCCAAAAGTATCTCGCCTTATCAGCAATTACGCAGCCAAGCTGAACGAATTGCCACCAATCGGGCCGACCTGAAAACGATTAACGGCTTTTGGTGGTATAACCGCGATAAAAGCTACCTAAGCGTTGCCGGACGAACGCAAAAAAATAAGTCCGTCTACGTTGTTATTCAGAAAAAAACCGGCAAAGTCGATATTTTAAACCAAAAATCCGGTATCACCCGGCAACAGGCGATCCAACAAGCGACAAGTGATAACAACCCGAAGAAGATTTTAAACGCTTCCTTAGGTAAACGTGGCTCGGAATTCGTTTGGGATATTGGCTATCTGTCAAAGTCTGGTAAACTGAATTACGTGACGTACAGTTTTCGCAGCGGCGAACAGCTGAACGCGATCAAAAATCTATAAATTAGCATGATTCGACATCCTGCGTGGTGTCGACACTGTAGGAGGCGCCCTCGTGCATTTAGCAAAAAGAATCCTCAACGTTGCACCGTCCGCGACATTAGCATTAAGTAATCAGACTAAGGAACTGAAGGCGAAAGGCGCCGATGTGATTGACTTATCGATCGGTCAGCCGGATTTTCCGACCCCTAAAGCCATCGATGACGCGGCAGTTGCTGCCATTCAAGCCGGCAATGCTAGCTTCTATACGGCAGCAACCGGTATTCCGGAATTAAAACAAGCCATCAGCGATCGGATTTTTGCCCAGGATGGGGTCCGCTATCCGGCGCGCCAGATTGTTGCGACTACTGGAGCAAAGTTTGCTTTATACGCCTTATTCCAGATTTATTTAAACCCAGGCGATGAGGTGTTGATTCCGGTTCCGTATTGGGTTTCCTATGAGGAACAGATTAAATTAGCCAGCGGCATCCCACACTTGGTCATGCCAGCAGTTGGCCATAAAGTCAGCGTTGATGATCTTGAAGCTGCGCGAACGGACAAAACGCGCGCGTTGATCATCAATTCGCCGCAAAACCCAAGCGGTGTCGTCTATAATCGCACCGAATTGACCTTAATCGGCAACTGGGCCTTAAAACATCACATTCTGGTAGTCACTGATGATATTTATCGGGATCTGATTTACAATGGCACATCCTATACATCCATGATCAGTATTGATCCTGACATTGCAGATAATACGGTTTTAATTTCAGGCGTTTCCAAATCTTATGCCATGACCGGTTGGCGAATCGGCTATGCGGCGGGTCCGGAAAAGCTCATGCAAGCCATGGCAACCTTCATCAGCCATACCACCTCTAATCCGGCAGCCGTCTCCGAATACGCTGCAGTAGCGGCGCTTACCGGTGACCAGAGCGTTGTCGAAAAGATGCGCCAGGCGTTTGAAGAACGACTCAACCTTTTTTACGATTTGTTGGCCGAAATTCCTGGGTTTGATATGGGCGAAAAACCACAAGGGGCCTTTTACCTTTTCCCGAATATTAAGCGAGCAGCGCAGTTGAGCCATTATGGCACCGTTGATGATTTTATTAGCGCACTGTTGAATGAAACCGGGGTTGCGATTGTTCCTGGGCGCGCCTTTGGGATGCCGGATCATGCGCGCATCAGTTATTGTAAAGATCTTAACAGTCTGCGCGAAGCAGCGCGGCGCATTCAGGAATTTGTCCGGAAATAATTTTATATTTTTAAAGTGGGGAGTTAAGGCATGACCGAAAAGATTCGCATCATTGATGCAAAGGAACATGTAAACGAAGAAGTAAAAATTGGCGCGTGGTTGACTGACAAACGAAGCTCGGGCAAGATTGCCTTTCTTCAGTTACGCGATGGCTCGGCGTATTTTCAAGGCGTTGTTTCTAAAGCCGACGTGTCTGATGAAGTTTTCAAGCTTGCCAAGGAATTGCGCCAAGAGTCCAGCATGTGGATCACCGGCGTCATTCATCAAGACAGCCGAAGTCATTTTGGCTACGAAATTGAAGTTCGCGACATCGAACTTGTCGGCGACTCTGAAGATTATCCGATTACCCCTAAGGAACACGGGATTGAATTTTTACTGGATCACCGCCATCTTTGGTTACGGTCCAAACGGCAATTTGCCATTCAACAAATCCGTAACGAAATGATCCGGGCAACCTTTGAATTCTTCAACAACGAAGGCTTTATCAAAATGGACCCGCCAATTCTGACTGATTCGGCACCCGAAGGAACAACCGAATTGTTCGAGACCGATTACTTTGATAAGAAGGCTTATCTCAGTCAGTCCGGCCAGCTGTATGCCGAAGCAGGTGCTATGGCTTATGGTAAAGTCTTCACTTGCGGTCCTGTGTTCCGGGCGGAAAAGAGCAAGACCCGCCGTCATTTGACCGAGTTTTGGATGATCGAACCAGAAATGGCCTTTTGTCATCAGGAAGAAAGCCTCAAGGTTCAGGAGCGTTATGTTGCTTACTTAGTTCAGGCGGTGTTGGATAACTGCAGTTATCCGTTGCATTTGCTCGGTCGCGATCCTGAAGTCCTCAAACAATACACCAAGCTCCCATACCCCCGCATCAGCTATAAAAAAGCGATCGAAATGCTGCAGGATGCCGGAATGGATGTGAAGTATGGTGATGATTTTGGTTCGCCTGAAGAAACCTACCTGTCTGACCAATTCGATCAGCCGGTGTTTGTTTTGAATTATCCGAAAAACATCAAGCCGTTTTATATGTTGACGGATCCGGATGACCCGCAGCAATATGTCTGTGCCGATATGCTAGCACCTGAAGGCTATGGTGAAATCATTGGCGGTTCCGAACGTGAAACCGATTATGACACGTTAAAGGCTGCCATCGAAAAAGCCGGGCTTGATTTGGATGAATACGAATGGTACCTAGACTTGCGCAAGTATGGATCCGTGCCGCATTCCGGTTTTGGTTTGGGTCTGGAGCGGGCAATTACCTGGATCTGCAAGCTGGATCACTTACGCGAAGCCATCCCATTCCCACGCATGATCAATCGTTTGAAGCCGTAATGGCACGCAAAAGTCGGACGCCAACGCGCCGGCTTTTTTTGGAGGGTCACAAGAATGACTGATTTAAGGACTTACACTGAAGCAGGGCAGTTCAGTGTCTCGAACCTGCTGTTTGACCATTATCCAGCATTGGGACTGACACAGACCGAATTTCTGACGTATCTTTTTTTGGACCAATGGCAATCCGAGCATCATCAGGCACCGGATCTCAAAGCATTAGCCAACCAGATGAATGTCGCACCCAACGCGATTTACACAGCCATTGAAACCTTGATTCAAAAAAAGGCGATCGTGCTGGAAAGCGTTCCTGACAATCAAGGGCGGATGCGTGATTACTATGATCTCAGTCCGCTACTTGCAAAGATTCCGAATAGCGGCCAAACCGCCAGCACGGCGATGACGCAACCAAATGCCGATGCCCAGACAAACGTTTTCAATCAAATCGAAATTGAGTTTGGTCGGCCGCTTTCACCAATTGAGCAGGAAACCATTCGGGACTGGTTGACCACTGATCATTATCTGCCGGAGGTCATTTTATTGGCATTACGCGAGGCAGTTTTGAATTCGGCATACTCATTAAAATATATGGATCGCATTTTGCTAAACTGGGAACGTCGCCATCTCAAAACCGCGCAGCAAGTTCAAGCTGACATCAAGCGGCATCAGGAACTTTAGATTCCCCATCACATTATCATACTTTCATTGAGTAAAACCGGTGAAACTAGGAGGCGCATTCATGACTGACGCAGAGGCTAGGCAATTGTTTAACCAAATCATGGCACTATATCCTGATCCCGAACCGACGTTACACGCGACAAATCCCTTTGAAATTCTGGTAGCGGTGATGCTGTCGGCGCAAACGACAGATGTTGCCGTCAATGCTGTCACCCCGGCATTGTTTGCGGCTTATCCAACTCCGGAAGCAATGGCCGCTGCGCCGGTGACGGATATTGCCGAAAAAATCAGCCGACTCGGGTTGTACCGGACGAAAGCAGCCCACTTAAAGGCATTAAGTGCCATTTTGGTTCAGTCATATGGCGGTAAGGTTCCGGCTGACGCAGCTGATTTGGTTAAGCTGCCAGGGGTCGGCAAGAAAACGGCGACGGTCGTACTTAGCGATGCGTTCGGCATTCCGGGCGTGGCCGTCGATACACATGTCAGTCGGATTGTGAAGGGGTTGGGATTAGTTTCGCCTAAGGCCACACCAGTTCAGATTCAGAAGCGACTGGAAGCATTAATGCCGAAGTCTACCTGGATCAAGTTGCACCGCAGCTTGATTCGTTTTGGTCGCGAGCATTTACGCGCCCGCGACCCAAAAATACCGGCCGGTTCCGAATGGTCATTTTTAGCACAGCATTACGCGCCGCTTAAGGAGGCAGCTAAGCATTGACAGATAAAATTGTGCCATCTAAACGAAAGGTTCACCGTGAAAGTTGGGATCATTATTTTCTCGAACTCGCGCAACAAGTTTCGGAACGGTCAACTTGTGAGCGGGCCACGGTTGGCGCTGTTTTAGTGCAGGAACACCGCATTATTGCCACAGGCTATAATGGCGCCATCAGTGGCGATCCGCATTGTGATGAGGCAGGGCACTTAATGCGTGACGGCCACTGCATTCGCACGATTCACGCAGAGATGAACGCAATTATCCAATGCGCAGCCAACGGTGTCAGTACCCACGGCGCAACCGTTTACGTGAACTTTTTCCCGTGTCTGAATTGCACCAAAGCTTTGATTCAAGCCGGGATTAAGCGCATTGTTTACGCGCACGACTATCGCAATGACCCATATGGTGAGGCGTTGTTAAAACAACATCATTTGGATGTCTTACATTTAGCACCACAAGATTAATGTTACAGAAAAGGTCTCACTGTTTGATGTGTATGCATCAAAGCAGTGGGACCTTTTTACATGAAATGCGAAATTGGACGGACCCAGAATTCGATCAAGTTTCCACGTCAAAAAACTCGACGCCACCGCCAAAACATTTGGCAGTAACGTCGAGCTTTTTAGTATTCAGTCGGCAGTTTAAATGCCTTACTGATTGCCGCCAGAGGAGCCACCACCGCTTGCCGATGAAGGCGTACTATTTGAAGATGAAGATGGCTCTTCTTGTGAAGCCTGCGAGGCACTTGGCGTTGTGACACTCGGTGTGGAAACGCTTGATGCAACACTTTCGGAAACTTCACTGCTTGAGCTTTCATCACTGGCATGAGAAGACGAGGATTCGGAACTCGTGCTTGAAGACGATGACTCAGCGACGGCTTTACGGCTGCTTGGCCCATGACCACGGACGTACAGTTCCTTAGTTGTATTACCTGAGCCGCCAGTAATCGCGGTTCCTGGATTGCTGCCTTTTAGAATGTTGTAGGATTCAACCGTATCTGGTTTGGTCCAGTCGCGATTATCCAGATTCTGTGAGGTATAACTCATCAGCGCTTTGTATATTTTCTGCGAGATCTCCTGCTCAGCATAACTAATGCCATGCGACGTCGGTTTATCGTAGCCTGTCCAAACCGAAATGACCCGATTGCGCGTATATCCGGTGAACCAAGCGTCCTTAGCAATTCCCGTTGCGTTTAACGCCGGATTTTGTTTAAGTTCGGCATCGCTGTAATCGGTGGTCCCGGTTTTGCCGGCCTGGTGAAGTCCGGAAATAGCTGCCGCTGTCCCGGTACCCTTAGTCAAGACACCTTTCAGCATATCCGTAATCATATACGCCGTGCTGGACTTCATCGCACGCGTTCCTTGACTATTAAAGGTCTGTGTGTTGCCGTCAGCACTCACAACCTTGTTGACGTAATACGGTTTGTAATACGTGCCGCCGTTCGCAAACGCGCCATAAGCGCCGGCCTCTTGAACCGTGTTAACCGAAGCACCAATCGCACTTGAAAGATATTGTTCCGAACTTGGCAAATCAATGCCCAAGCCTTTCAGGAACTTCACGGCGTTGGTCATACCAACAGCACTCAAAGTTTTGACCGCCGGAATATTCCGCGATTGTTCCAGTGCCGTCCGCATGGAAATACGGCCTTGATATTTTTTGTCCCAGTCATACAAGGAAATACTGGTTCCCGGATACTGGTAAGGTTCATCCAGCATTTGCTCATACGTGGAATAGTTCAGATATTCAATTGCCGGGCCATAATCCATGAGCGGTTTCATGGTTGACCCATTACTACGGGTGTTTTGCGCCGCGCGGTTATAAGCAAGGCGGACATCGCCGGTTTTACGGCCACCAATCTGTGCCAGCACTTCACCATTATCCGGATCGGTCATGGTAACCCCGGTTTGGAAAGAATCATCAGGGAAGCTCACATAGTCATCGGTATTAACAATGTCATACAACCGGCGCTGAGCACTCATGTCAATATTGGTATAGATATCCAGATTATCAGTATACGGATTTAACCCGGTTTTCTTCTTCACTTCGGCTATCACCTGGGTGAGGTAAGAATCGACAATCTTGTCATTGGTCGTGGTATTAGTTTGCTGCTGTTTCGGCTGCAAGCCATCCGTAATCGGCGTAGCCTTGGCCTTTTTAGCGTCTGCTGCTGTGATCTTCTTGTCCCGCAGCATGGCATCAATAACCGCATTGCGGCGCTGGGTTGCCTTTTGCGGATATTTGTAAGGGTCATAGCCTGCAGGGCTTTGCGGAAGGCCGGCAATAAACGCCGTCTGCGCTAACGTCAGATCTTTGAGCGATTTATTAAAATAAAACTTGGCGCCGGTGCTCATCCCGTACTGACCATAATTCATGAAGACTTTGTTGATGTAGTACTCCAGAATCTGATCCTTACTGTATTTTTGCTGAACCTGCATCGCTAGCCAAGCTTCCTGAGCTTTACGACGTAGGGTTTGGTCAGAAGACTTGGTACTAAAAACAGACAGCTTAATGAGCTGCTGCGTCAAAGTCGAACCACCTTGAAGGCCATCGCTGGTTCCAGTAAGGTTGTTGAAGGCGGCGCCGATGATTCGAACCGGATCAATGCCTAACTTTTCATCGTAAAACCGGCGATCTTCAATCGAAACAACGGCATCTTTCAACCGCTGCGGAATTTCGGAAGCTTTCACGTAATCACGGTTTTCGAGTCCAAGCGTCGTGATCTCGTTTCCGCTGCGATCATAAATGGTGCTGGAACCGCCTGATTCCAACTTCGCCTGGGTGACTTCAGGGGCATCTTTGGCATACCAAGAGAACAGGCCCACGCCTGCAATGAACAGGACAAGCAATCCAAGCAATGTCCACTTGAGAATACGCCGCCACAATTTCTTTGGCGGCTTGGGTCCATTAGTGAGTTTATCTTCGCGGCGTCGCGCCATTCGCGACATGTTCTGATTATCAGCCACGCAAATTACCTACTTTCGTTTCGATCAACCAGTCAACGCCGTCAAGAAACGGCACGACCGGTTGCAACTGCGGATGGAGTTCAAATCCGTGTTGAATGATTTTTGTTAAAGGAATCGACTTACGGCCACCGGTGCTCTGGTGATCCCAGCATGCGATTAATCGGCTTGCCGGAAAAACAAAAAGCCGCTTAATTGTCGCAAATCGAATCACAACAAAACAGATCCCGTTTTGCTTCAAGCAACGCCGAAAATGATCAATCTGGTGCTGATGGAAGTTTTTTAGCGGGAAGCTTGTCTTATTCTTGGTTTCCTTGGCCTCAAAGTCAAGGTAATAACCACGATAAACCCCATTATAATCTGTGGTGGAAGGGGTCTTAAAGTAGGCTTCACGAATCACCGCCTGGCTACGTTTGGGGTAGTCGACTTTTACAATTTGCACAGGCGTCGGCTTTTTATACACGACCGCCTTGTCAACACTGCGATAATACTGATTACTGAGATTAAGTTCTTCTTCTAATGTCATCCCACGCCCGCCATAAATCGTTGGGCGCGAAACGGAACTGGGTGACAATTGCGTCCCGTCTTTGTATGGATTACCATTGGGATAACGAATGGTCATGCGATCACACTCCTGGCGCTATTATACCAATATCAACCGCGTTGGCCTAATATTTGGAGGAAAATCATGGCTGGAAAACGATTATGGATAACCGGATACCGTGCCTATGAACTCAACGTCTTTGGCAATCAGGACCCGAAGCTAAAAGTCCTTAAAACTTCATTAAAAAACACCTTACTTCAGTATCTGGATGAAGGTTTAGACTGGTTGATTACCGGCGGCCAATTAGGCGTTGAGCAGTGGGCAATCGAGGTCGCTTTAACGCTGAAGCCATTGTATTCCGACTTTAAAATTGCGATGATGCTGCCGTTTACGGATTTTGGCTCAAAGTGGAATGAAGCAAATCAGGGACAACTGGCCGCACTACGCCAGCAAGTCGATTTTTCCGATGCGGTTTCGCAGGCACCTTATCAACGGCCCGCGCAGTTACAAGGTTACACACGGTTCATGACCGCACACACGGATGCTGCGGTGATTGTTTACGATCCGGAGTTTCCCGGTAAGCCGCAGTGGGATTACCGCGCTGCCGAAGATATGGCAAACCGGCGTGATTATCCGGTCACGTTGATTACGATGGACGATTTGGAAGACACTGCCCAAGAAATGGCAGAAGCGGAAAATGAGCATTTTCAAAACGATTGAGATATGGTAAGCTTATTGTTAGTCTGGTTCCATGAAAACAATGAGGTGTGTCGGAATGGATAGTAACAAAGAAACAAAATTTAGTATCCAGTACGGACCTAAAGATATTTTGGACAAGAAGTTCAAGAATAAGGTTCGCGGTTATGATCCGGATGAAGTCGACGAATTTTTAGACGGCATCATTCGTGATTATGAAGCTTTTACTAACGAGATTGATCGACTGAAAGAAGAAAATGCAAAGCTGTTTAGTCGGGTCGATGAGCTAACCAAACAGCTGAGTGTTTCCAAGAATGTCAGTGCGCAGACACCGCAAACCAACGCTGCCGCCACAAATTATGATATTCTTAAACGTCTGAGTAATCTGGAGCGTCATGTTTTCGGTTCAAAGCTGTCGGATAGCGGCAGCGCTGATACCCACGATGACAACAGCCATTCCGACGTTGACCAATATTGATGATCACATGTAGATCCTGAGTGATCGCGGTCTGCATCTGCAGGCTGAGGAAAGTCCATGCCCGCACAAGCTGCGATGCTTGTAGTGTTCGTGCTAAGCCCAATAAGCTTAGGGACCGTATCAACGGTTACGGCGACCAACCGCGCTAAGGTTTCGGCTATGCGCCAGTAGGTCTGAAAAGTGCCACAGTGACGAAACGTTCAGGGAAACCTAAACGGTGGAACGGGTAAACCCCGCGAGCGAGTAACCCAAACTTTTGGTAGGGGCGTTTTGCCAAGCAAACTGAAGCGACGGCAATACAGCGGCAACGCTGAGATAGATGATGACTGAAGGAACCTGCGCCTGAACAGGTTCTGGAACAAAACATGGCTTATAGGGATCTACATGCAGGCACAGCTCGGGGAGACTCGGGCTGTTTTTTTGTGAGCGCGAGCCAGCCCGCTTAGAAACCGGAGTGTAAGTGGCCTTGGGCGTGATGGCGGTCTTTGCCATTGCGACCAAGGTCCTTACACGCAGGTTTCTGGGCTGGCGAGCGCGTTATAGAAAGCGAAAGTAAGACCTCCGATAGTCCTCAAATAGAAAGATCTTAAGTTAGCAGGTTTTTGGCCATTGCGCTCGAGGTCCTTACACGCAGATTTCTGCGACTGTGAGCGCGTTATAGAAAGCGAAAGTTAGACTAATACTTGCCCACAATAGAAATCTCCTGTTTACACGGTCTTTACCATTGCGACCAAGGTCCTTACACGCAAGCTTCTGCGCTGGCGAGCGAGTTATAGAAAGCGCAAGTCAGACTAATACTTGCCCACAATAGAAATCTCCTAGTTAACGCGAGCTTTGCCATCACGCCAAAGGCTCTTACACGCCGGTAAACGCGTTACAGAATGCAAAACTCAATCGCCTATCCTCGCCTATCCCGTCACCAACAATTCCCCCACCTTAAAATCCAACATCGCCAACCCCGCCAAAAAAAGTTAAACTAAACCTGAACACCATTCTTTAAACCGGCATTTTGAAAGGAAATCACGTCATGACATATCAACTCGTCGCAACCATGGCAGCAGGACTTGAAGCTGTTACGACCAAGGAACTAAAAGCACTGGGCATTGAGACCCGAACCGAAAATGGCAAAGTGTATTTTCAAGGCGATGATCAAACCATTGCCTTAACCAACGTCTGGTTGCGTAGTGCCGATCGAATCAAAATCGTGGTCGGTCAGTTTAAGGCGCGCACTTTCGATGAATTGTTTGAAGGCGTCAAAGCATTGCCGTGGGATCAGTATTTGCCACTGGATGCGGCGTTCCCGGTTGAAGGCCGGGCGGTTCGCTCACAGCTGCATTCTGAGCCTGACGCGCAAGCCATTACCAAAAAGGCGATTGTCGAGAAAATGTCGGCCGTTTACCACCGCACCACCCGTTTACCCGAAACCGGAGCTAAGTATCCGCTTGAAGTTTCGATTTTAAAAGATGTGGCAACACTGACGCTGGATACAACCGGTCCCAGCTTATTTAAACGCGGCTATCGGATTGCCAAAGGGGAGGCACCGCTGAAAGAAAACTTTGCTGCGGCACTGGTTTTGCTCACCAACTGGCATCCTGATATGCCGTTCGTCGACCCCACAACTGGTTCCGGAACCATCGCGATTGAAGCGGCTTTGATTGGCCATCATTTGGCGCCTGGCTTACAACGACACTTCGCATTTGAAAACTTCGGCTTTTTTGATCAAAACGTGTTGCAGACTACCAAAGATCAGGCTATGGATCAGGCAGACTTTGACCGAGAACTTGATATTCAGGCGAGTGACATTAACGGTGACATGATTGACATGGCCAAGTTAAACGCCCAGCAAGCAGGTTTACTTCATAGCATTCAGTTTAAACAATTAGCGGTTAAAGATTTCACGACCACTAAAGAAAATGGCGTCATAGTGGCTAATCCGCCTTATGGCCAACGTCTAAGCGATCAAGCGGCCGTTCGCCAGCTATATGCGGAAATGGGTCGGGCTTTTGCGCCTTTGACCACCTGGAGCAAATACATTCTAACGAGCGACATGGGCTTTGAGAAAGCCTATGGCAGTAAAGCGACCAAACGCCGCAAACTTTACAATGGCACAATCCGAACCGATCTTTTCCAATATTGGGGTAAACCCAATTGGCACCATCACAACAGAAAAGAGGGATGAATCGTGAAGATTCTAAATAGCTTTAGTCTTGAACCGGCGCAACGGCAGGCATTGGAAAAAGCCGGGCATACCGTGATCGAAGAAGACCAACTGGACGCAACGACCGTCCAGCAAATCGATGTCATTTACGGCTGGCATGCGGCCTCAGCAACGGTTAATTATGACCATCTGCAGTTTGTCCAGGCAATGTCCGCTGGTGTTGACTATTTACCGCTCGCTGATTTTGCCAAGCATCACGTCTTACTGGCCAATACCAGCGGCATTCACGCAGAACCGATCGCTGAATATGTGCTCGGCGCTTTGTTCACCATCAGTCGTGGCATCCTACCGGCGATTCGCGCAGGGCGCCATATGTGGACATTGCGTCAGGAACGGCCGCCAATGACGCTACTGAAGGGGTTAACGGTGGTTATTTTCGGAACCGGCCATATTGGCTCGACGATTGCCTCCAAGTTGCAAGCGCTAGGATTGCATACGATTGGTGTCAGTGCCCATGGTCGGCCTGCAGCTGGCTTTGAGGATGTCGTGACCGATGCTGAGACAAAGCGGGTGATTCGAACGGCTGACATTGTGATTAACGCACTGCCGCTCACGCCTGCTACCAGACATTTTTACAACGAAGAATTCTTTGCTGCTCTCGATCGGCAGCCAATTTTCGTTAACATCGGGCGCGGGGCGTCCGTTGAAACAGCGGCACTCGTTCAAGCGCTGCAATCCCAGCAGTTGCGTGCCGCTGTCCTTGACGTGGTCGATCCCGAGCCATTGCCACAAACCTCGCCGCTTTGGGACATGGATCAGGTTTTGTTGACGCCGCACATTTCCGGCACGGTTCCTCATTTGCGCGACCAAGTTTTTAAAATTTTTAATGAAAACCTCCAAGCCTTGGTATCACGCGGTCAGTTAGCGAGTCACCAAGTCGATCTGAGCCGAGGTTACTGAAATTTAGTCCGGCAACCGTTATACTGAACTCGTAAACGTTTTCAGTTACTGTATTGCCCGGCAAACCGACAATACGCGTTGAAACAGTTGCCGCCAGCATTTCAGACGGCATGAAGATGAAGGAGGAATTCTTATGGCACAACGCCCGGAAGAAATTACCAACTTGCTTCAAGATGCTTTACACTCACAGCACGAGGTTGCGATCGATACGATCGATCGCCGCTGCCTAAAAGGCCGTGTCGTCGACATTAAGGCGGCAAAAGTTAAGCCGTACAACGAACGCGGCGTCATTACGGTAGCAACTGGGCGAGGAGCTAAACGAATTCAGGCGTACGCCATTAGCCAAATTAAATATAATTAACGCTTCTAAGAAGACGTAGATAAAGGGGCAGCCGGTAAAATGGCTGCCCCTTTTTGGAAATATTGAACTGATTAATGCTTAAGGTACCAGCAAGTTGATCACGTCATCTTTAGGAATATTGGTGAAGTAATCATTGGTGTTAATGCCATCCAGCGTCTCCTTAACTGCCTGAGACGTATACGGCTTGTCTTTCAACGCAGCAGCGACGTCAGCAACATCTTGTGGTCCAAAGAAGTCACCGTAGAATTTAACGTTTGCGATTTTGCCGTCTTTAATATCAAAGCGGGCATCGATTGTACCGTAATCGAAATGCTTACGCTTCTTGGTAGTGAATTCCGGACTGTGGCCATAAACCCAGTCCCAATTGTTGTAAACGTCGTCATAAATCTTCTTGATTTCGACTTGGTCAGCGTCAGTAACGTGATATTCCTTGTCTTTAATCTCAGCAACATCATCCACACCGAACAAACGCGTTAACAAGATATCCCGAAATTCTGGAAGCGTCATATCCTGATACTTTTTGTCCAAGTAAGGGCGCAGGTTGGTGACCCGACTCTTAACGGACTTAATACCTTTACTCTTAATCTTGTCTTCCGGTACGTTGAGGACCTTTGGAATGACACTCATGTCCACATCCAGCATTAAAGTACCATGAGAGAACGTCTTGCCGTTGCGGGTGTACATCGCACTGCCAGAGAACTTCTTGCCGTCAACCAGCATATCGTTGCGGCCGGAAACCTCGGCGCTCGTGGCACCCAACGTGTGAATCGCATCCACAATCGGCTGAGTGAAGGACTTGAAGTCGCCGAATTCTTCAGAATCACTATCGACCACAAACGAGAAGCACAGGTTGCCCAAATCATGGTAAACCGCACCGCCGCCTGATAGCCGCCGCGTGACAACAATATTGTGTTCCTCAACATACTTCTGATTCAATTCTTCCAGTGTATTCTGGTTGCGCCCGACAATCACACTCGGCTTTTCATAATAAAAAAGCAACAATGGCTCATCGAACTGTTTGGCGTTCATCAAATACTGCTCCGTCGCCAAATTCTCGCGAATATCGTGGGACTTCATAATGACATAGTACATCTATGGGTTTCCTCCTTGTGAGCGTGAACCGGCGCGGTTAGAAACCGAAAGGCCGGTTCAACATCCGATCTTGTGGCACTCAACGAAGATTGTTAAGCGCCATTTGGTACATGCTCTATTTTAACGAGTTAATCATTAAAAAGAAAGCGATTTCGATTGTAAACAATTCATTAGTTCGAATGGTATCGATTCCATAAAATATTTTTATATACTGGCGAGTTGAACATTTTTTATTGATCATCCGTTTCCGCTTTTTGTTGACAACGCCGGCCGTTCAGCTGATTCCTCGTGCAACTAAATGAGAAATGCGTTAAGATTGTCATATATCGTTTTATTATGAAAGGAGCTTTTGAATGACGAGTAAAGTGCGCTACCAAGATGATCTATACCGAGCAGTAAATGGGGCGTGGATGGATCAAGCAGTCATTCCTGATGACAAAAGCAGTACCGGCGGCTTTCAGGATTTAGCCGACGAAGTAGAAGAAAAAATGATGGCTGACTTTGCAGCTGTTGCCGATGGTTCAAAAGAAGCACCGGACAAATATTTTGCGCAGGCAGTCACGCTTTATCAGCAAGCCAAGGATTTTAAGACGCGTGACGCTGCCGGCTTTGCACCGGCTTTACCAACGTTGCACCAAGTTGTCGCCATCAAAGATTTGGCTGACTACAATCAACGTGCTGCCGAATTACTGCAACAACAGCTCATTGATCCGCCGTTCAACGTCTTCGTCGATGCCGATATGAAAGATACCAGCAAAAATGTGATTAATCTCATGGGACCCAAGACCATTTTGCCGGATACTTCCTATTACGCCAAAGACAATCAAAACGGCGCCCAACTACTTGCGATCTTCAAGGACATGATGAGCAAGCTATTGGCATACACCGATCTTGATGAAGCGGCGCAAAAGTCAACCTTGGCTGGCGCGCTTGCTTTTGATGCCGAAATTGCTAAACACGTCAAAAGTTCCGAAGAGTGGGCAGATTATCCAAAAGCTTACAATCCAATGCCGACAACCACTGTCGTTGAAAAGCTCAAACCGTTTGATTTTGAAAACTTCCTTAAGGCAATTTTCAAAACGGTTCCGGATACCATTGTTGTCGCAGATCCGCGCTTTTTGGATGAATTCGGTCAGTTATTCAATGAAGCCAATTTTGCGAACTACCGCGACTGGCTTTATGTATTAAGTCTCGATAGTGTTGCAGGTTTCTTGAGCGAACCGCTGCGACAATTAGGCGGCACCTATAATCGCGCATTATCCGGGGCACCGAAATCACCGGATCAGGTTAAGCATGCTTATCGGGTAGCCAATGCCTATTTCAGTGAGCCAATCGGTATTTACTATGGCCGCACTTATTTTGGCGAAAAGGCGAAAGCCGATGTAACCCAGTTGGTGGAAAAAATGATTGCCACATACAAACAGCGCTTGGCCAATTCTGACTGGCTCTCACAACCAACCAAAGATAAAGCCATCCTTAAGCTGGATAAGATGGTACTCAAAATGGGCTATCCGGACAAGCCTGAAGCCATTTATGATTTACTGCACGTTGACCCGGAAAAGTCTTTACTTGAAAACTTAAAAGCCATGCAAATTGTTCAGCAACAATACAATTACGATAAGCTGGGCAAGCCGGTTGATCGCAGTGTCTGGAACATGCCGGGCCATTTGGTCAATGCCAGTTACGACCCGTCAAAAAATGACATCACCTTCCCAGCAGCGATCCTGCAGGCGCCATTTTATTCATTGAAGCAGACCGCCTCAGAAAACCTTGGTGGCATCGGCGCCGTTATCGCTCACGAAATTTCGCATGGGTTCGATAATAACGGGGCACAGTTTGACGAATTCGGTAATATGGTCAACTGGTGGCAAAAAGCAGACTATGCGCACTTTAATGAGCTAACCAAAGCCATGATTGACGAATTTGATGGTCTCGAAACCGAAGCAGGCAAAGTTAACGGTAAACTCGTTGTGTCGGAAAATATCGCCGACGCCGGTGGTTTGGCGGCAGCTTTGGATACTGCCAAACGCGAGCCGGATGCCGATCTGCGTGCATTTTTCATTAACTGGGCGCGTATCTGGCGCTCCAAGTCCCGCCTAGAACGGGCAAAAATGTTGCTGGCTGTCGATGTTCATGCCCCGCATGAGCTGCGTGCCAATATCCAGCCACGTAATCTGGATGACTGGTACACGACCTTTGATGTTCAACCAGGCGACGGCATGTATCTGCCGCCGGAAAAACGCGTTCAAATTTGGTAATCCCATTAGCATCGACTCAGTGAGTCGATGCTTTTTTAGAAGAATGGGCTAAACAAAGCACCACGAAATGCTGATAACCAGAAGTGAATGCATTGAAGCATCATCTTCCGAGCTGCGGATTTAAACCACAGTTGAGCAAAGGCGTGTGAAAGGGAATACAAAGTGGTCTTGATAGGTTATAATAATTATAGGAAAGAATCTGCGATAATCAGAACTGATAGGAAGTAGGGGAGCTTATGGAACTGCAGACGTTGCGTAACTTTATTGAAATTGCCGACCATGGCAGTATTACGGCTGCTGCCAGAACATTAGGTATTTCCCAGCCGGGGTTATCGCGGCAATTAAAAGATCTGGAAAAAGAACTGGGCGTTAAACTGCTGATCAGGGGGAATCGACGAGTCACCTTGACGGAAGATGGCACCTACTTATTGAACCGGGCCCGCGAGTTAACCGCCATCGCCGAACGCACCAAAAATAATTTGCAAGGCAAACATACACTGGGTGGTGATCTTTACATTGGTGCCAGCGAAACCAGTGGCAAGCGCCTGATGTTGCAGGTTGCCCAATCACTCCGGCTGCAGTACCCCAGTCTACATGTCCATGTGACTTATGGTTCCGATGAAAGTCTGATTGCTAATCTTGAAGCAGGCATGTACGATTTTATTCTACGTCCAGGCAAGGAACAGACTCAGTACGAAAGCCTGCCGCTACCGATTCGCGATGCCTGGGGCGTTTTGATGACCACAGATGATCCCTTAACCGATAACCTTCTGATCACGCCAAACGATCTCAACGATAGCGAGCTGATTCTGCCGCGAGCCACGCATACTCGCAATGCCTTTGAACACTGGTTAGGACAGGGACTCGACCCGGCTTTCATCGTTGGCACCTACGATTTGACCGCTGATGCTTTAGGTATGACCGCAGTCGGATTAGGGCGCGCGCTATGTCTCGAATATCTGGCGACGCAAACATCGAACACTTCCTTAACTTTCCGTCCTTTAGCTCCGGCATTAGCCGATCCGATTGCGTTAGTGTGGAAAAGAGACCGCGAACTTTCACGCATCGCCCAACGCTTCTTAAGCCTCGTTCATGAAACGATCAGCCGGCAAAAAGCAGAAAGTTAGACCGAAAGGAAAAGCGGCTCTCGCACGATCATCCAAAATGGGTTATTCTCGCCAGTCTGACTTAAAAAGTGAATATCAAAAACCGGCTCCAGATACGGATCGCATAACCTGCGACGCATCTGGAGCCGGTTTTTTAATTTTTCAACACATTCATTTCCGAAAGCCTTACTTATCGTGGCCTTCGTCTTCGGTTGAAAATGTATAGTCGTCATCCTGCATGGCTTCAACCTGTCCCAGTCGATAACCATTACCAACTTGGGAGAAGAAGTCGTGGTTGGCTGTTGACGTCGAAATGCCGTTCATAACAATCGGGTTCACATCGTCAGCCGTATCTGGAAAGGCGGTTTCCTGGCCCAGATTCATGAGCGCTTTGTTGGCGTTGTAACGCAGGAAAGTCAAAACCTCGTCCGTCCACTTGGTTTTAGCATACAAATCATTCGTATACTTTTCTTCATTTTCGTACAGATCGTAAAGTAAATCGTACATCCAGTCCTGCAACTTTTGCTGCTCGGCTTCTGGTAATTCATTGAAGCCTAATTGGAACTTGTAGCCGATGTACGTGCCATGGACACTTTCATCCCGAATGATCAGCTTGATGATCTCCGCCACATTGGTCAGCTTGTTGTTGCCTAAATAATAGAGTGGGGTAAAGAAGCCTGAATAGAACAGGAAGGTTTCCAAAAAGACGCTGGCGATTTTCTTTTGCAACGCCGAACCATTGTGGTAAATATCGTTGATCTTGTTGGCTTTGTACTGAAGATGTTCATTATGATTCGTCCAGTCGAAGATTTCATCAATTTCAGCAGGGGTGTTCAGCGTTGAGAAAATCGACGAATAACTCTTGGCATGAACACTTTCCATGAATTGAATGTTGTTCAAGACCGCTGTTTCCTGCTGTGTACGGATATTCTGCCGCAAACTTGCCATGCCGTCTTGACTCTGCAAGGTATCCAGCAGCGTCAGCCCGCCAAAAACATGCCCGACAACCCACTGTTCATCAGGACTCAGTGAGCGCCAATCGTCTAAATCATTGGACAAAGGGATCCGGGTATCCAGCCAAAATTGTTCCGTCAACTTTTCCCAAGTCGCCTTATCGACTTCATCTTCAATCGCATTCCAGTTAATCGCAATATATTGTTTTGCCATATTCCTCGCTCCTTGTATGTAAAAACAGGGGAGATCCCCCTGTTAAAAGATAATCAAATTGAGCAACTTTCACAAGCATTGCTGCCGATTTCTTCCTGGTCATCGGTGTAAGTCCGGATGTAGTAAATCGACTTCAGACCTTTGTGATGTGCGTAGTTCCGCAAAATATTCAAATCACGCGTCGTCATCTTGTCGGTTCGGCCGTCTTTCCACGGATAAAGGCCAGCAGGAATGGTACTACGCATGAACAAGGTCATCGCCATCCCTTGATCAACGTGCTGTTGGGCAGCGGCATAAACATCAATGACTTTACGCATGTCGATGTCGTAGGCACTTTGATAGTAAGGCATGGTGTCATTCGACAAACCGGGTGCCGGGTAATAAATCGTACCGATTTTCTTCTCTTGACGATCCTCAATCCGGTTAACAATCGGCTGCAAGGAGGCACTGGTATCGTTAATATAGCTGATCGAGCCATTAGGGGCCACAGCCATCCGGTTTTGATGATACAAGCCGTCCTTCATCACACTCTCTTTGAGTGCTTCCCAGTCCGCCTGGGTCGGAATGTGAACATCCTTAAACAAATCACGCACCTTGTCGTACTTAGGTGCCCATGATTGTTGGATATACTTGTCAAAATAACTGCCATCAGCGTATTTACTGTTTTCAAAATTATGGAAGGACTCGCCACGTTCTTTAGCAATCTTGTTGGATGCCTTCAACGTGTAATAATTCAGCAACAAGAAATAGATGTTGGTGAAATCAAGACTTTCCGGTGAACCATAATACATATGGTTCTTAGCAAAGTACGTGTGCAAGCCCATCGCACCAAGGCCGATGCTGTGCGCCATGTGATTACCGTGCTGAACAGATGGCACAACGTCGATATTGCTGTGATCGGTGACATAGGTCAATGCCCGAACCATGGCTTCAACGCTGTGACCAAAATCGCGACTATGCATCAAATTAGGAATATTCGTGCTGCCCAGGTTGCAGGAAACATCTGTCCCTAAGACTTCATATTCCTGTTTGTTGTTGAGCTTGGACGGTACCTGCACCTGCATGATTTCCGAGCACAGGTTGCTCATGATGATTTTGCCATCGATCGGGCTCGCATTGTTGGCAGTGTCGATGTTGATGATGTAAGGATAGCCGGATTCCTGCTGCAATTTGGAAATTTCATTTTCCAGATCGCGGGCCTTGATCTTGTATTTCTTAATGTCCGGATTGGCCACCATGTTGTCGTATTCCTTGGTAATGTCCACATACGAAAATGGCTTGCCATAAGCCCGTTCAACCGAATAAGGGGAGAACAGATACATATCGGCGTTGTCCTTAATAAGCTCGTAATACTTATCAGGGACAATCACGCCGAGGCTAAGGGTCTTCACCCGATACTTTTCATCCGCATTTTCCTTCTTGGCACCCAGGAAACTGATGATATCAGGATGGAAGACATTCAAATAAACCACACCGGCACCTTGACGTTGGCCCAGTTGATTGCTGTAGGAAAAAGAATCTTCCAACAACTTCATGACCGGCAATACGCCACTTGCAGCACCGTCAATGCCTTTGATTGGCGCACCGGCTTCACGCAGATTCGACAGCGTCAGGCCAACCCCGCCACCAATTCGTGACAACTCAAGGGCAGAGTTAATCGCGCGGCCAATCGAATTCATATCATCGGTAATTTGCAGTAGAAAACAGGATACCAGTTCACCGCGGCGTTGCCGACCAGCGTTCAGGAATGATGGGGTAGCCGGCTGATACCGCTGATGGATCATTTCATCCGCTAAGTCAACCGCTAGCTGCTCATTACCATCCGCAAAGAAGAGGGCATTGGCAAACACCCGATCTTTGTAATCTTCAAGATACTGAGTGCCATCGTCGGTCTTTAACGCATACTGAGCGTAATACTTATAGGCCGCCATGAAGGACTTAAACTGAAAATGCTGGGCCGTCAGAAATTGATCCAGCTTTTCCAGGAAGGCCGGCTGATACTTTTTTAAAAAGTCGGCTTCATAATAGTGATGGTCAACCAAATACTTCAAGCGCTCTTGTAGCGACGAAAACTTCATCGTATTTGGCGCCACATTTTCAGTCAAAAAGGCTTGTAAGGCTTCCTTGTCCTTATTGAGCGGAATTTGGTCGTTAACGGGAATATTGATCTCGTTGTTAAGGGCGTAATAAGTAACCTCGTCCGGACTGATTGTTTTTAATGACATGCTAATCCCTGCTTTCACTGCAATTTATCTTCATTCGGTTAAGTTCGATGCGATAAAAAAACTGGCTGTTCAGACAGCCAGTTGCTTCAAGGCATCCGGTCGAAACCCGGAGAATGAATCAAGCCCATCTGCTTCAAGAACAGGAACCTGCTGGAATCCCTTTTTCTTTAAGTAATCGATGTATTCAGGTTCCTCGTTGATGTTGTGTTCCGTAAATGGAATCTTGTGGGTATCGAGGTAGCGCTTTGTCATCCGGCATTGTGGACAGCCATTGCGCGTGAACAGTGTGATGTTACGCATAGGTATCATCCTTTCTTGTTATCTTATGTAGTTTAGAATACTCAATATTGGGGTGCATGTCAATGAAAAACACCATATCTTGGGGCTAATTTTTTTGATGCCCCAAAGCATATGGTGTCGACTTGATTTTCGCTTACTTTTAGTATAGCAAGAATGCATGTCAGACGCCAGTGCTAATCAATCATAGACTGACTTAAAGTGGCGAAAGCCTGTCCGCTAAGGAAACAGGCGTCTGAGACAAGTACACAAGCATCATTTATCCGGTTGCCGATCTTCTTTGCTATACTATAGCAAAAATTTGGAAAGGGAGTCGTCACCATGGCGTTTGAAGAATTGTTCCTAGACCGCGAAGAACGCGAGCGGTTGGCGCTTTATGGCGATTTGCGAGACGCGCCTAATCGGCAAATGAATATTGCAACGGCAGCGATGGCCCGCGGCGAGAGCTACCGGCAACTGCGACGGCAAATGGCGAAGGTCGCCGAGGATTTACATGCAATTGATCCTGATGCACCACCTTTATTACGTAGAGGGGATGGCAATATGACGGCACCGCCTCCGATTAGTCGCGTTCGTTACCGGATCTTTTTGTTTCGCCGATCGCTTCCGGGAAAACTCTTGGTCAAAACATTGATGCAACCTGATTTAACGTTGCCCATGTTATTAGAAGAAACCGGTTTCTCACGAGCAGCTTTTTTCCGACGGATTTCCGCATTACGCGGGTACTTGCGCCAAAAAGAGGTCACCATTAATCTCACGCCTTTGGCACTTGCCGGCGCAGAGCCGCGAATTCGCCAAGTTTATCGCCAATTATTGTGGCAGCTAGTCGACACCCAGGATCCACTGTTTGCCACGATGATGCCGCAGTCCCGCCAGCTGGTTCAGTCTTTGCAGGCAGCCGGTTTGATTCGACCGGACTTCTCCGTCAAGCAACTTCAATTTTCGGCCAACATTAATCTGTATCGACTGCAGGCGAATCATTCAATCAGCAACACCCTGAATTTCGCGGCATTACAACCTCGCCCAGTGTTGCCTGAGGAGCTGCCAGATGTCTTGGCACATTTACCCCGTGAAGTGGCGGAAGCCGAAATCCTTTATTTGTATCTCGGGCAGTGGCGGATTCCGCGTTTCCACACTGAACAACAATTCGACGCTGCCGGATTTGTCGGTTACCATGTTGCCCACAATACCTCGGCGTGGCAGACCGTCGAAAAAATCCGCACCGAATTCAGTCGGCATCTAATCGGTATTTCACCAGCAGTTTCCAAAGATCTGGCCTTAGCCGGCAATTTATTGAAAATTCTGATCAGTGAACGGATTTTTCCTGATGGCGCGTATATCGACTTAGCGAAAACCGCCGGCCCAATGCGGCCGCTTTTTCCACGTCTTGGCAAGGCGATTGAAGCCTTTTTTGCTCGAGAAGAACCGGATGAGAGAGTCCGTTCAGAGATCATTGACGGCTTCTATCAATTGCTTTGGCCGTTCATGACCGAAAGTGCGGTTGCCAATAAGCTAAAAGTAGCGCTTGATCCACTGATGCCCCAGCCTTTATACGAAACCGTGCGGCTGAATCTTGTGCATCCCGCATACATTCGCCTAGTTACCATTAACCAACATCCCGATTTCGTGATTTCCGCGCATACTTTGGCTGCAAGCGAGGAATCCATTGTACCTGATACCCCGGTCTTTTATCTAGACAGTGAGCGCTTTGAAAGCTGGTCTGCGCTTTATCAAGTATTATTTCGACGCTCACGCCAGCAGTTTCATCTCTGAAAAATGGGCAGGCATCACCGACGCAAACTTTAATAGATTAGTAAAAACGCTGTTACCGATGCTTTTGGTAAAATAGGCGGCGTTGATGAAAATCCGGCGTAGGTGCATACTAAAAGTATTAGGAGATGACTGCGAACATGAAACGTGACAAGAAAGCAGACGAGGCCGCTGTCGTTGATATGAATGACACGCTGATGGACTATGCCCATAAACGCCAGCCACATGTCGAAGATCTGGCTGAAGAATTAGCTAACCGCGCTAAAGATGATCTGAATGCCATTGATGCCTACCTAAAAGATGGGGGCGAGGCCCGCAAAGAATATCAGGCTATTGCGGAAGGTTACCTGCGCGACAAATATAACCTGGAAGGCGACGAGTTAACGACTGCCCGTGACACACTTGTCCAAGCTGCCATCCACTATCTTCTCGGCCACACCAAGGCACTAGACGATTGGCAACGGTAATTAGCCGACTCGTCAAGTCTTCTCAAGTGCTATTCTGGCGATCAGCCAAACACCTATGCTTATTCTGAAAAATACCATATTTTAAACCGCAAAAACGCCGCCTCAACACACCATGCTGAAGCGGCGTTTTTGTGACAACATTGTTCAATTTTTGATGACTTACAGGCTGGCTTACAAAATCGGCGACAGAAGCCGGGAAAAGTCCTGTTTGAAGCGTAACCAGCGGCTTTGACTAGCGATAATCGCTGGTGTCAATAAGTAGCTCTGCTTCATATCCGCTTCAAAGATTTCGGCAAGTGCCCCAGCAACCTTACGATCGTAAATGAAGGCATTCACTTCAAAATTCAATTTAAAACTACGAATATCGAAATTGGCTGACCCGACACTGGCAATGGCATCGTCGACAACCACGGTTTTTGCATGCATGAAGCCATGTTGATAGTGGTAAATTTTGACGCCAGCACGAGCCAGATAGGTGGCATAGTACTGGGTCGCACGGAAAATAAACGGATGATCCGGCATATCGGGAATCATGATTCGGACATCAATGCCCGACATGGCGGCGGAAACGAGCGCATCAATCACCGTGTCATCCGGAACCAAGTAAGGGCTTTGAATCCAAACCGACTTGGTAGCGCTGGTGATCAGCTTGGTGTAACCTAACTTGATTTGCTGGGTAGGGCGATCAGGTCCCGATGCGACAATTTGAATCGGTGTGCTGCCAGCCGTCATGCTCTCGTTTGAGCGATTTTCGGTACTATCCTGCTCGACATTGTAGGCAATCTCGTCCTGTTCACCGACCGTCGCATTCCAATCCATTGTGAAGCGAATTTTCAGCGCATAAATGGTGTTACCGATGATACGCAGGTGGGTATCGCGCCAATAGCCGAATTTTGGTTTACGGGAAACATACTGATCGCCGACATTGAAGCCGCCAATATAGCCGACGTGATCATCAATCACAACGATTTTGCGATGATCGCGGTAATTCAAGCGAAAGTCGGTAATCGGATGTTTGGAGCTAAAATAGCTCTCAGCCTGACCGCCGACATCGGTTAGTCGGCGCCACCATTTTGCCGAGGCACCCATCGACCCCCAAGCGTCATATAAAACCTTAACCGTCACGCCTTGTTTGGCCTTTTTAATCAATAATTGCTGAAACTGATTGCCTAATTCATCATTATAAATGGTGTAATACTCGACATAAATGTAGTGCTTGGCGCTTTCAATGTCGCGAAACAACGCAGCAAACTTCTTTTCGCCATCGGTATAAAGCTGAACCTGGTTATGGGCCAGCACCGGTGCCTGGGCCGTATTCAGGAAAAAGGCGGTCAGAGCTTTTGCCGCCGGAGTGTAATCAGTAGGAGGCAAAAGTTTATTTCGGGCATTTTCGTGTTTTTGAAGCGACACAAACGCTTTGACCCCAGACTCATACTCACGCTGAATCCGGCGCAGTTTTTTGGTCGAGAGTCCGCGACCCGCGAACAGATAAAAACCGAACCCGATGATTGGCAGGAAAATCAGCACCAGCAACCAGGCCCAGGTTGTCGAAATGTCGCGAACTTCACGAAGAACCGTAAAAATCGCACCCGTCGTGTTCAAAACCAAAATAATAATAATTAGCCAGGTGATCAGCGACATAGCGCACCTCCAAGAAGAATAGTTTCATTGTACCCAAGCCACCTATCTCTGTCACGTTAACGGAAACAATCCCTTCTGGTAAATACGCTTAAGTGTGATCGTGACCTGATGATCGAGCCATATGTTGCACTTTCTGAAAAAATATCGCTCAAGGGGTTTACTTACTAATAGTGAGTTGGTACACTTACTTTTGTTCTGCTACATTTTTTTCGCATTGTCTTTCCTGAGGGCTAGTGAATAGCTAGGTTATCAGATACATGCGTGACAATGTGGCCATTAATAGAAAAAGGTGGTTTTCCTGTGAATCAAGATCTTCTGAACCTTCTCAAGCAACGCCGTTCCATCTACGCACTCGGCAAAGATGTTAAGCAAAAAGACGATGACATCATCGAACAAGTTGAATCTGTCATTCAGGCAACACCAACGGCCTTCAATTCGCAAACAACCCGAGCAGTTTTCCTATTTGGCGGACAACACGACAAGCTTTGGGATATCGTGGTTAAGCGCTTGAAGAGTGAAGTTCCGACTGAGGAAGCCTACGAGGCAACCAAGAAGAAAGTAGCTGGCTTCAAAGCCGCCTATGCAACGATTATGTACTTTACCGATACCGACATCGTGAAGCAGCTGGAGCATGACTTCCCGCTGTACGCAGATAACTTTGCAACCTGGGCAGAGCAGGCTCAGGGATCGGCTCAACTCAACACCTGGGTGGCCCTGGCTAACAATGGCATTGGTGCAAATCTGCAACACTACAATCCCATCATTGATGAGCTTGTCAGCGACGCCTTTGATATCCCGCAAAACTGGCAATTGCGTGCCCAGATGCCGTTTGGTTCCATCGAGGCACCGGCACAAGATAAGGATTATATGGATCGTACCAGCCAGTTTAAAGTATTCATGTAATCACAGGTGCTGAAGTCTTTCGGCTGAGGCGTCATTTTACTTTAAAAATCTATGTTCATGCCAAAAGAGGCCGCGATATTCCGAATAATGGAATGTCACGGTCTCTTTTTGTCGAAAAATTAACTTTTCGTCTCTGCTTCACGTAACCCTTGCTGAGCCAACGTGTGAGCACCACGGTTTTGACGATCGGGCAACCAGTTAGGCAGCACAAGCGGAAACCGGTCAATCAAGGCCAGCAATTCTGCGGTTAAAGCAGGATAATGTTTGGCATAGCGTTTCTCAACCGCCTGAACGACGAGCTTGGAGTCACTATAAAAGGCGACTGGCGCGGTTGTTAACTTAGCATTGATTAATAGTTCAAATCCAGCAATCGCAGCAGCAAATTCCGCCTCATGATTGGTCATCGGTGGTAAAGCGGCATGTCGTTGGATTTGCTGAGGCAAACCGCTGACTAGGATGCCAATGCCAGTCGGGCCTGGGTTGCCTTTTGTAGCGCCATCTGTGTATAGTTTAAGCATGATTTCTCCTAAGGAAGTGACAAATTGGCTGACTATCGAACACATTATCAACCTGCCTGGATCGATTTTAGCATGTTTTGGAGCGCGATCGTGATCGGTCTCAGCTTGGCGATCATCGTCCAGCTGGAAAGTACGAAACCTTCATGGCTGGCGATTGCGATTGCGGCGATTACGATTTTGACGGCTATCGGCCAGATTTTGCTGCTTCGCCTGATTGCGACTGAAAAAGGCATTCGATTAACCAGTCTTTTTAAAAGTAATACGATTAATCTGTCATGGAGCGAAATTGAGGGGTTTACGTCCGGCCATTTGACAGTTATGCTTAAAACCAAACAATACGGTCGGGTTTCGTTCCTGATGTTCGGCAAAAAGCGAAAACAAAAGATCGTAGCGTTGATCGAAAAAGGATTGGAAACATCAACTAAATAAGGAGTGTGTTGTATGTCTGATATTGAAATTGCCCAGGCCAATGAAGCGACCTCAATGTGGCCAATTACGAAAGTTGCAGCAAATCTAGGCCTGACCGATGATGATCTGGAACTTTATGGCAAGTCTAAAGCCAAACTTAGCTTCGCGGCTCTCAATGCGTTAAAAGACAAGCCTTTTGGCAAGCTTGTTTTGGTGACCTCGATTAACCCGACTCCAGCTGGTGAAGGCAAATCGACGATTACGGTTGGCTTAGGCGATGCGCTTCAGCAGCGCGGCCAGCATCCCGTCATCGCATTGCGGGAGCCATCATTAGGCCCGGTGATGGGGATGAAAGGCGGCGCGACCGGCGGCGGTTATGCGCAGGTTGTGCCGATGGAAGACATCAACTTACATTTCACCGGTGACATGCACGCTCTGACAACCGCGGTCGACACCCTCGCAGCCTTAATCGACAACCATCTGCAACAAGGCAACACACTTAATATCGACCCACGGCGAATTCTTTGGAAGCGCGCTTTGGATATTAACGATCGTGCATTGCGCCACGTCACGATCGGGTTAGGCGGCCCAACCAGCGGCGTGCCGCGTGAAGACGGTTTTGATATTACCGTCGCAAGCGAATTAATGGCCGTCTTGTGTCTTGCGGAAAACATCGCGGATCTCAAAGCCCGCATCAGTCGCATCGTGATTGGCTATACTTATGATCGTAAGCCTGTAACCGTGGCCGACTTAAAGGTCACCGGCGCCATTGCCATGTTATTGCGGGATGCGTTGAAGCCAAATCTGGTCCAGACCCTGGAACATACGCCGGCGTTCATTCATGGCGGCCCATTTGCCAACATTGCCCACGGCTGTAATTCCGTTTTAGCTACCCGGACAGCGTTGCAACTGGGGAACATCGCCATTACCGAGGCAGGTTTCGGCGCTGACCTTGGTGGCGAAAAGTTCATGGATATTAAGACACCTGTTTTGGGTAAAACCCCGGATGCCGTGGTTATTGTGGCAACGGTTCGCGCCCTGAAATACAACGGTGGCGTTGCGTTAGCTGATTTACAACAGGAAAACCTGGATGCCTTGGCTCAAGGTTTTGCGAACCTTAAGCGGCATATTCACAGCATGCAGGGCTATGGCGTGCCGGTTGTGGTAGCCGTTAACCGCTTCACAAGCGATACAGATGCCGAGGTTCAGTGGCTTATCGATGCTTGCGCAAAATTAAACGTCAAAGCTGTTACCGCAACGGTTTGGGCTGACGGCGGCCGCGGTGGTTTAGCAGTGGCAGATGCGGTGTTGGATGCCTTGAAGCAGCCGGCAAGTTTCACGCCACTCTATGATGTACATCAGGATGTCAAAACCAAGATCAAAACCATTGTGCAAAAGATCTACGGTGGTGGTGACGTTGTTTATGAAGGAAAAGCCAACGCTGCACTGCGAACGATCGCTAAAAATGGTTGGCAGGATTTACCGGTTTGCATGGCGAAGACCCAGTATTCATTGACCGATAACCCCAAAACATTAGGGGCACCTGAAGGATTTACGATTCACGTACGCGACATTATCCCTAAGCTTGGAGCAGGGTTCTTAGTCGTCATGACCGGAACCGTTTTGACCATGCCAGGACTACCAAAAGCGCCAGCCGCTTTAAACATGGATGTCACCGATGATGGTAAAATTTCCGGACTCTTTTAAATCATTCATGTTTTCGGCACAAGATGTAACCGTCATTTTTCGAATGGCGGTTTTTCTTTTGGCGCGGTACACTTAAAGGCAAATGTCATTTATTCAGGGGGAACTTCTGTGTTTATCTATGTGATCGTTGCAGCTGTCTTGGTTTTGATTGATTTTGTCATTAAAACCTGGGTGAGCGCGCATATTCCACTTGGCGAAAGCCAGCAACTGATTCCGGGCGTGATTGATCTCACGCACATCCGTAATACCGGTGCGGCTTTTTCCATGTTTGAAGGGAAACAGTGGTTCTTCTACGTCACAACAGTCCTGGCGTTTGTGGTCGTAGCGTTGCTTTGGCGTGATAGCCTGCACAAACCGGTTTATCGCCTGGGTCTGACGCTGATCACGGCAGGGGCGATTGGTAACTTCATTGATCGGCTGCGGTTCCAATACGTCACGGATATGTTTCACCTTGAATTTTTGGATCAGTGGCGGTTCAACGCTATTTTTAATTTTGCCGATATGTGCATCACGTTCGGGGTGATTCTGGTTTTAGTGTTTATTTTGTTTGATCGCGACAAGGCGGTGTCCGCATGACCGAGACCTTTACCATCACGACTGAACAAGGGCGTATCGATAAGGTGATCACGGCACACGAATCGACCCATACCCGCAGTCAGGTACAAAAATGGCTTCAGGACGGCCTGGTCACCGTTAACGGCCAGCTGGTGAAGGCCAATTACAAGGTCTCGTCAGGAGATGTCATTGCCGTTTCAATTCCGGAAGCCCGGCCCTTAAAAGCCGTTGCGGAACCGATTCCGCTTGACATTGTCTATGAAGACGACCAGGTGATCGTGGTTAATAAACCTCAAGGCATGGTTGTCCATCCAGCGCCGGGCCATCCTGACGGCACCTTGGTGAACGGCCTGCTTTATCATACTGACTTGCCTGGTATCAACGGCGTCATTCGGCCGGGGATTGTGCACCGCATCGATAAAGACACTAGCGGCTTGCTGATGGTGGCCAAAACCGAAAAAGCCCAATTGAGTTTATCGGCGCAACTTAAAGCCAAAACGTCCATTCGTGAATACCTTGCGTTAGTTCACGGGACGTTTAAAGAAGATGAAGGTACAATCGATGCGCCGCTTGGCCGTGATCCGCGTGACCGCAAACGGCAGGCCGTGGTTGCTGACGGTCGGCATGCTGTTACCCATTTTCAGGTGCTGGAACGATTTGCCCACTATACCTTGATCAAATGCGTTCTGGAAACCGGCCGGACGCATCAGATCCGCGTGCACATGGCTTACATTCACCATCCGGTAGCAGGCGATCCTTTGTATGGGCCTAAACGCACACTCCCAGGCAACGGCCAATTTCTCCACGCCGCCAAGCTCGGTTTTGTCCATCCAACCACCGGCAAACGCTTAACATTCACGGCACCGGTCCCCGAAATTTTCGAAAAAACCTTAGTTGATCTGCGCGCAGGCATTGACAAGACCCGCAACGTCCGGTAATCTTAACTCAATCAAACAAGCACCTTTAACTAAGTCCAGTGAGGCTTAGAAGGTCCCTTTCCGTTGCGGCGGATTATTCAGGCTACGGTCGCCTTCTATCCAAATTGGATGGGAGGCGTTTTTTTTGTGCGCGAGCTGGCGCGGTTAGAAGCCGGAGTGTAAGTGGCCTTGGGCGTGATGGCCCGGTTTTGGCCATTGCGACCAAGGTCCTTACACGCAGGCTTCTGCGCCAGGGAGCGCGTTATAGAACGAGAAAACCCAATCACTGAATCGCCTCCAATAGAACAGCCCCAAGCAAGCACCTTTTCCACCCACAACCCACACCAACCAGCATACATACAAGAAAGGATGGCACATCATGACACAGTCCAAACAGGTAGTCGACGAGGTAACGATGAAACGCGCATTGACCCGAATCAGTTATGAAATCATCGAACAAAACAAAGGCTTGAACGATCTCGTTCTTGTCGGCATTAAAACACGGGGGATTTATCTGGCCCACCGCATTGCCAAACGCCTTGAACAGCTCGAAGGCCTCCAGGTTCCGGTCGGCGAACTGGACATCCGCTTTTATCGCGATGATGTTCATAAAATCGATCACGAACATCAACCCGATGTTGAAGGTGCGCAGCTGCCAGTTAACATCACTGGTAAGCACGTCATCCTGGTAGACGATGTCATTTTCACTGGCCGCACCATCCGCGCGGCTCTGGATGCCTTGATGGACGAAGGCCGGCCACGGAAAATCAGTCTGGCAGTTTTAGTTGATCGCGGTCATCGCGAGTTACCGATTCGTCCTGATTTCGTCGGCAAAAATATTCCAACCTCCCTTGACGAACAGATTCAGGTACAGGTTGCGGAACTTGACGGCAAAGACGGCATCAGCATCGAAAAGATGGGGGACTAGTCAATGGCTTTTCACAACGATGAAGCGGTGTTGGACATCGGCGACAAGCCGAAGTTCGGTCAATGGGTGGGCTTATCCATTCAACATCTTTTCGCCATGTTCGGGTCAACCGTGCTGGTACCGATTCTGGTCGGTTTGGATCCAAGTATTGCCTTATTCTCAAGCGGGGTTGGCACTTTAGTCTATATTTTGATCACCCGCGGTAAAATTCCGGCCTACATGGGATCAAGTTTTTCATTCATTACCATCATGCAGGCGTTGATGAAAGGTGCCGGTTATCCCGCGATAGCACAAGGCACCGTTGCTGTCGGGGTTGTTTACCTGATCGTAGCCTTGATCGTTGCCCGCAGCGGGTCGGCTTGGATTGATCGCGCCTTACCGCCGATTGTCGTTGGGCCGATTGTCATGGTCATCGGATTGTCACTGGCCGGCACTGCCGCAACTGACGCCACCATGCGAACGATTTCCGCGACCAAAAGCGTGTACGACCTGCGCTACTTCGCCGTTGCCATGATCACGTTGGCTTCGGTCATCATTTACAACATGTATCTCAAAAAATTCATTAGCTTGTTACCGATTCTGTTGGGAATTGTCACTGGTTATGTGGTAGCGCTACTGTTTGGCATCGTGGATCTGACTTCCGTTCAGCAAGCTGCCTGGTTTGACCTCCCGAAGTTCGAGTTGCCATTCATCAGCTACAAACCGCAACTTTACTGGGGTGCAATTCTCTCAATGGCACCCATCGCTTTTGTCACCATGACCGAACACATGGGCCACATCATGGTCCTCAACAAATTGACAAAACGCGACTTCTTTAAGGATCCGGGCCTGAATCATACTTTGGCAGGGGATGGCACGGCTTCCATTATCGCCGGTTTCGTCGGCGGCCCACCGGTGACCAGTTACGGCGAAAATATCGGGGTGCTTGCCATGACCAAAGTTCACAGTGTCTATGTGTTAGGCGGCGCTGGCATGTTTGCCATCCTGTTCGCTTTCATTGGTAAGTTAAGTGCTTTGATTCGCAGTATTCCAAGTCCGGTCATCGGCGGCATCAGCTTCCTGCTGTTCGGCGTTATCGCTTCCAATGGCTTACGGGTTTTAATTGACAACAAAGTCGACTTCGACAAAAAACGCAACCTGATGATTGCCTCGACCATTCTTGTGATCGGTATCGGCAATGCCAGCCTGCAATTCGCCGGGTATCAATTCTCCGGCCTTGCACTGGCAACCGTGATCGGAATCTTCCTGAACTTTGTTTTACCAGAACATGCCGCTAACGAAGAAGGGGCAGAAAAAAATGACCTTATCTAATCTCACTGATACACCATTTAAAGATTTTGTTTCCGCTGAACAAGTTGACGAAAAAAGCGCCTTGGCATTAATTAACCGGGCCGAAGACTTCAAGGCTGGTCAGACAGTTCATTTTCCGGAGCCGATCTATGCTGCCAATTTATTCTTTGAAAATAGCACCCGCACACACACCAGCTTCGAAATGGCCGAACGCAAACTAGGGTTGACCGTTATTCCTTTTGATCCCGCCCACAGTTCGGTTTCGAAAGGCGAAACCTTGGAAGATACGATCAAAACGATCGGTGCCATCGGTGTCAACATCGCTGTCATGCGTCATTCTAAAGACGGCTATTACAAAGAACTCATGGGCGCCTGGCCGACAACTGCCATTGTCAATGCCGGTGACGGTGCCGGTCAGCATCCATCCCAGATGATGTTGGATTTAATGACGATTCACGAAGAATTCGGGCATTTTGACGGCCTGAATATCGGGATTGTCGGGGATCTTAGCCACAGTCGGGTTGCGCGCAGTGACATGCAAATGCTCCACAGACTCGGTGCGACGTTGCATTTTGCCGGGCCAAAACAATGGTACGATCCTAGCTTCGACCGTTACGGCGACTTCATCAGCGTGCCAGACCTGGTCAAACAGGTCGACGTTTTGATGTTACTGCGGGTTCAGCTTGAGCGGTTTAATGCTGACAACCGCGAAGCATTTTCCAAAGAAAGCTATCATGCGAAATACGGTATCACGGATGCTTTAGCCAAAACCATGAAGCCCAATGCCATTTTCATGCATCCGGCACCGGTCAACCGCGATGTTGAATTAGCCAGCGACTTGGTTGACGGTCCGCGCTCACGGATCTTCACCCAAATGCAAAATGGCGTCTTCATGCGGATGGCGATGCTTGAAGCGGTTATCAACGCCCGTCACTTCGGAGAGGAGTAACTTTACTTATGCTCATCAAAAATGCCCATATCATCAGCGATACCGAATACACGGCGGATATTCAGATCACCGACGACAAAATTACGGCGATCGGCCAGCAACTTGCTGCCCGCGGTGATGAAACCGTCATTGATGCCACCGGTGCAACAGTCGTTCCGGGACTGATTGACGTCCATGTTCATTTTCGCGAACCTGGCTTTACTGCTAAAGAAACGATTAAAACCGGGGCTCAAGCAGCCGCACATGGCGGATTTACCACTGTTGTTGCGATGAGCAATCTAAAACCTGTTCCCGACACAGTCGCCACCTTGACACCGGTATTGGCGAAAAACCGGAGCGATGCCAAGATTACCGTCCGGCAGTTTGCCCCGATTACGCATGACTTACATTCAGATCAGCTAGTCGACATGCCGGCGTTGCTGGAAGCAGGCGCTCTGGGCTTTTCCAACGACGGCGTTGGCGTTCAGGATGCCGATACCATGTATCAAGCTATGAAACAGGCGGCTAAACTGAAAGCACCGATTGTCGCCCATATCGAAGATGCCAGTCTCATGCACGGCGGCGTCATCAATGCCGGCCCGGTTGCCGAGAAATTGAACCTGCCTGGTATCATCAATCAGACCGAAAGCAGCCAGCTGGCGCGCGATCTGGACTTGGCAGAAGCCACCGGTGTTCATTACCACGCCTGCCATGTTTCAACTCGCCAAAGCGTGGCCTTGATTCGCGAAGCCAAAAAACGCGGCGTTCACGTCACTGCCGAAGTTTCACCACATCACTTACTACTTGATGAAAATAATATTCCAGGCGATAACCCGATGTTCAAGATGAACCCGCCATTGCGTTCCCGCGCCGATCATCTGGCCTTACTTGAAGGCTTGCAAGACGGCACACTGGACATGATCGCCACCGATCACGCGCCGCATACAGCTGCAGAAAAATCCGGTTCTTTTAAAACTGCGGCGTTCGGCATCGTCGGTTCCGAAACCGCCTTTCCACTGCTTTACACCAAACTGGTCAAATCAAAAATGTTCACGCTTAAGCAACTGATTGCCAAAATGAGTAGGGTTCCGGCAGAGAAGTTTGGTCTGCCAGGCGGCCATATTACGGTAGGTGGTCCCGCTGATCTGACGATTCTTGATTTGGATACCACATACACCATTGATCCTGCTGACTGGTTCTCAAAGGGCAAGAATTCACCGTTTATCGGCGAAAAAGTTCAGGGCCAGGCCTTGTATACGATCAGTCGCGGGCGGATTGCCTATCAAAAGGGAGGACAAGCATGAAGCGCTATTTAATTCTTGAAGACGGCAGCGTTTTTCCTGGCGTCGGCTTTGGTGCGGAAACCGTCACAACCGGCGAAATTGTGTTTAACACCGGCATGAGCGGTTATCAGGAAACGATTACCGACCAAAGTTACAACGGCCAGATCATTACCTTCACTCAGCCGCTTATCGGCAATGTAGGGATCAACCGCGATGATTATGAAAGCATTGATCCCACCGCCAAAGGCATCGTGGTGCGGGAGGTAGCGCGGGTCACCGGCAACTGGCGCAGTCAGATGACACTCGATGAATTTCTTAAACGCAAACATATTCCGGGCATCAGCGGTGTTGACACCCGTGCTCTAACCAAAAAAATTCGGGAAGTCGGCGCCATGAAGGCCAGCATTGTGGATGCAGCCGATGAACATGCTTTTGATCAACTCAAAGCGTTGGTGCTTCCGAAGAATCAGGTGCAACAGGTTTCGACTCAGCAAGCCTATCCGGCACCTGGTACCGGCCGCAATGTGGTGGTCATCGATTTTGGCCTCAAGCATAGCATTTTACGGGAATTGGCCAAGCGTCAATACAACGTAACCGTGTTGCCAGCGACGACAACAGCTGCCACCATTCTTGAATTGGCACCGGATGGCGTGATGCTGACCAATGGCCCCGGTGATCCAAAAGATGTGCCGGAAGCGCTGGATATGATTCGCGGCATTGAAGGTAAAATTCCGTTATTCGGGATTTGCCTCGGCCACCAGTTGTTTGCCTTGGCCAACGGCGCTGATACTTTTAAGATGAAATACGGTCATCGCGGGTTTAATCATCCGGTTCGCGAGATTGCGACTGGCCGTATCGATTTTACCAGCCAAAACCACGGTTATGCCGTTGATCCGGACAGCATTGATCCAGACACCTTATTAGTCACCCACGTTGAAATCAATGATGGTACGGTAGAAGGCTTACGCCACCGGCTTTACCCAGCCTTCACGGTTCAGTTCCATCCGGATGCTGCTCCGGGTCCACATGACGCCGACCATCTTTTTGATGAGTTTATGGAAATGATGGATGCATTTTCAGATCGTACGCAGAAAGGATAATCATGCCAAAACGTCAAGATATTCATAAAATCTTAGTGATCGGCTCAGGTCCGATTATCATCGGTCAGGCCGCAGAATTTGATTACTCGGGGACTCAGGCTTGCCTTGCCTTACGTGAAGAAGGCTATGAAGTTGTTTTGGTAAACTCCAATCCGGCCACCATCATGACCGACACGGAAATCGCCGATCGGGTTTATATCGAGCCGTTGACCGTCGAATTCGTCAGCCAGATCTTGCGTAAAGAGTTGCCAGATGCCATTTTGCCAACAATCGGCGGACAAATCGGTCTGAACCTTGCCATGAAACTAAGCAACACCGGCATTTTGGACGAGCTCGGCATCGAATTACTGGGCACCAAGCTTAGCGCAATCGATCAAGCCGAAGACCGCGAATTGTTCAAAAATCTGATGCAAAAACTCCACGAGCCGGTTCCGGAGTCCGCCATCGCCAACAACGTGGATGAAGCGCAGGAGTTTGCCGACAAAATCGGCTTTCCTGTCATCATTCGCCCAGCCTTCACCATGGGCGGCACAGGCGGCGGTATTGCCGATAATGAAAAAGAGCTGGCCGAAATTGCCGAAAACGGTTTGAACCTGAGCCCGGTCACCCAAGTGTTGATCGAGCGTTCCATTGCCGGCTATAAGGAAATCGAATTCGAAGTCATGCGCGATGCTTCCGATTCCGCCATTGTGGTCTGCAACATGGAAAACTTCGATCCAGTCGGTGTGCATACCGGCGATTCAATGGTCTTCGCCCCGACGCAAACGCTCACGGATAAAGAAGTCCAGATGTTGCGTGACTCAGCCTTGAAGATCATTCGTGCGTTGAAGATCGAAGGCGGCTGCAACGTTCAGTTTGCCCTTGATCGCAACAGCTTCAAGTACTATGTCATCGAAGTCAATCCTCGGGTCTCCCGGTCCAGCGCGTTAGCTTCCAAGGCCACCGGTTATCCAATCGCCAAAATGGCCGCTAAAATTGCAGTCGGCTTGCATCTGGACGAAATCAAGAATCCGGTCACCAAGAAGACTTGGGCCGAATTCGAACCGGCCTTGGACTATGTGGTTACCAAATTACCGCGTTTCCCATTCGATAAATTTGAAAATGGCGACCGCACCCTCGGCACCCAAATGAAGGCCACCGGTGAAGTCATGGCGATTGGCCGAACACTTGAAGAAAGTCTGCTAAAAGCGGTACGCTCACTTGAAGTCGGCCTCATTCATCCTCGCCGTCCGGCTTTTGCCAAGCTCAGTGACGATGAATTAAGTAAGCATATCATTCAAGCCAACGACGAACGGCTCTTTTATCTAGCTGAAGCATTTCGGCGGGATTACACCATCGATGAAGTCGCCGAATTGTCCAAGATGAACCCATTCTTCCTCGACAAGATTAAACACATCGTCGAATTGGAACGGGAACCAGCTGCGCATAAAGCCGATTTGCCGTTGCTCGCCGAAGCAAAGCGTTATGGCTTTGCTGATGAAGAAATTGCCCAGCTTTGGGGCTTACATGCGGATCAGATTCGGCAAATGCGCAAGGAACAGCACATTTTACCGGTTTACAAAATGGTCGATACCTGTGCCGGCGAATTTGCTAGTGATACCCCGTATTACTACAGCACTTATGAAAGCAGCACGGAAAGCTTCAAAAGCGATAAGCCGAGCGTCTTAGTCATCGGTTCCGGTCCGATTCGGATTGGTCAAGGGGTCGAATTCGACTATGCAACGGTTCACAGCGTTAAGGCCATTCAAAAAGCCGGCTATGAAGCCATCATCATGAACAGCAATCCAGAAACGGTTTCCACTGACTTTTCGATTGCGGATAAGCTGTATTTTGAACCATTAACCCTTGAAGATGTTCTGAACGTCATTGACCTGGAACAACCAGAAGGCGTGATCGTGCAGTTTGGCGGCCAAACAGCGATTAATCTGGCGGAGCCACTGGCTAAACGCGGCATTAAAATTCTGGGCACCTCCGTTGAGGATCTTAATCGGGCGGAAGATCGGGATCTGTTTGATCAAGTCATCAAACAATTGAAGTTACCGCAACCAGAAGGCGGTACCGCAACCGATAAAGCCGGCGCACTGGCAGTTGCCGACAAGATTGGTTATCCGGTTTTGGTTCGGCCAAGCTACGTGTTAGGCGGCCGGGCGATGGAAATCGTTCATGATGCCGATGAATTAGCCAGTTACATTGATCGGGCTGTGTCGGTTTCCCACGACCATCCGGTTTTAATTGATCACTATCTGGTCGGTAAAGAATGTGAAGTGGATTGCATCTCTGATGGTGAAACGGTGGTTTTGCCGGGGATCATGGAACATATCGAACGCGCCGGCATTCACAGCGGCGACTCGATGGCTGTTTATCCGCCGCAAACCTTCAGTCAGGACATCATTGACCAGATTACCGATGCAACGATCAAACTTTCACGGGCTTTGAACTGCATCGGCTTGATGAACGTCCAATTCATCATTCATCAAGGCAAAGCATATGTCATCGAAGTTAATCCGCGAGCCAGCCGCACGGTTCCTTTCTTAAGTAAAGTAACCAATGTCAAACTGGCACAAGTTGCGACCTTGGCGATTCTTGGATTGAGTCTGAAAGAGCAGGGCTTTAAAACGGGCTTACTGCCAAACCAGGCAGGGATCCACGTCAAAGCACCAGTGTTCAGCTTCTCCAAGTTGAATCATGTCGATAGCTTGTTAGGACCGGAAATGAAGTCTACCGGCGAAGTTATGGGCAGTGATACCACCCTAGCCAAAGCTTTGTATAAAGCATTCGAAGCAGCCGGCATGCACTTGCCACAATTTGGCCGCGCGTTAATCACGGTTAAAGACGCTGATAAAACCGAAGCAACCGAACTGGCCAAACGGTTCCGCGAAGTCGGTTACCAGCTGGTCGCCACCAGCGGCACAGCCAAAGCATTTGAAAAAGCCGGGATTACGGTTGAAACCATCGAAAAACTTGATAGCGGCAAAGAAACTATTTTGGAAGACATTGCCGACCGCAAGATTCAGTTGGTGATCAACACCATGACCGCCGACAAGAAGACCTCAAGTGATGGCTTCCGCATTCGGGAAACTGCTATCGAACATGGCGTACCATTGATGACCAGCCTCGATACCGCAGATGCCATTTTGAAGGTCTTGGAATCACGGGCATTCTCGATGACACCAATTAGAAGTTAAAACCGACAACTGCCGGCAGTAGCAACCGTTACAATAAAGGAGGCAGCATCACATGATTCAATTACCCGGCTTTACGATGAAGAATCCGTTCATGCCCGCCAGCGGGACATTCGGTTTTGGCGAACAATACGCCAAACAATATGATTTGAATCTGCTGGGGGCATTGGTGACCAAATCAACCACCTTATTGCCACGGGTTGGCAACCAAGGCAAGATTTTTGCTGACGGCCCGAGCAGTACACTGAATGCCGTCGGGTTGAAGAATCCAGGATCCGAGGTTGTGTTACGCGAAAAACTGCCTTGGCTGGCAAAGAACTATCCTGATCTGCCAATCATCGCAAGCATTGCCGGTGCCGATGTTTCTGAATATGCAGCGGTTGCTAAAAAGTTGAGCGCGGCCCCAAATGTCAAAGCTCTGGAAGTTAACATTTCCTGCCCAAATGTGAAACAAGGTGGCATGGCGTTTGGTACGGATCCGGTGGTTGCTGCGGCCGTCACGCGCGCTGTCAAGGAAGCCAGTTCGGTCCCGATTTTCGTTAAACTCACGCCTAATGTCACTGACATCACCGTGATTGCTAAAGCAGTCGAAGCCGCTGGTGCAGATGGCATCTCCTTGATTAACACGCTGGTGGGCATGCGCTTGGATATTCACACTGGCCGACCGGTTTTGGACAATGTGACCGGCGGTGTTTCCGGTCCGGCCATTCTACCGATAGCACTGCATCTGGTTTATCAGGTTGCCCACACTGTTCATGTTCCAATTGTCGGCATGGGTGGGGTCAGCTCCGGCCACGATGCTGCTGAGATGTTAGCTGCAGGCACCCAGGCAGTCGCAATCGGATCGGCCAATTACTACGAAGAAAAGGCAATTCCTAAAATTGCCGCAGCATTTGCACGCATTCAGGAAGGACAGGCGGTATGACACCTATCATTGCACTCGATTTTAAAGATCAGGCGACCACACTTGATTTTTTAGCGCGTTTTCCCAAAGATGAACGGCTTTTCGTCAAAATCGGGATGGAACTTTTCTATGCTGAAGGGCCGGCGATTATTACCGCCATTCAGGCAGCACACCCGGTTGATATCTTTCTCGATTTGAAACTTCATGATATTCCGAATACAGTTGAAAAAGCCGCTTGGCAATTAGGCAAATTAGGTGTGGCGCTGACAACCGTGCACGCAGCCGGCGGTAAGGAAATGATGCTGGCAGCCAAACGCGGCTTGTTGGCAGGAGCTAAAGCCGCGCACCATCCAGCACCCAAAATGCTCGCCATTACCCACCTGACCTCAACTGATCAAACCATGTTGGAAAACCAATTGTCCATCGACGTGCCGCTTAATCAGGCCGTTCAACACTTGGCGGCCATCGCGCAGGCCAGTGATGCAGACGGCGTTGTTGCCAGCGCCTTAGAAACGCCATTGATCCGCAGTGTGACTAAACCTGAGTTTCTTGTCGTCACACCGGGAATCCGGCCACAGGGTGCGGCAATCGGCGACCAAAAACGGATCGTCACACCGGGACGGGCCAAACGGTTAGGCAGTTCGGCCATTGTTGTCGGCCGCCCGATCACACAGGCACCTGATCCAGTTGAAGCCTATCAATCGATTAAGAAAGCGTGGGAAACAGCACATGACTAAACTAGAAAATCAAATTGCCAGCGATTTACTCCGCATCAAAGCCGTCACATTACGTCCCGAAGAGCCATTTACTTGGGCAAGTGGGTTAAAAAGTCCAATTTATACCGATAATCGTCTCACTATCGGTTACCCTGACGTTCGCAGTAAAATTGCGGCCGGCTTAGCCCAGGAAATCGTGGCTCATTACCCGGACGTGACGGCCATCGGTGGGGTGGCCACTGCCGGGATTCCGCATGCGGCTTTAGTCGCCAATCTGCTGAACTTGCCATTGGTTTATATTCGGAGTAAGCCTAAAGACCACGGGCAGGGGAGACAGATTGAAGGGCACCTTCCAGAAGACGCCAAGCTGGTCGTCATTGATGACCTGCTATCGACGGGCGGTTCCGTGCTCAGTGCCGTGGCCGCAGCGCAAAAAGACGGTGTCAACGTTCTGGGGGTCGCAGCAATCTTCAGTTATCAGCTGGCAGCAGTGACTGCTAACTTCGCCAAAGCAGGCTTGCCATTCTTCACGCTGACCAACTATACGGCGCTCATTCAAACTGCTGAAGCTCAAGGCGCCATTACGACTCAGCAGCTAAGTTCCTTACATCAATGGCGTGAGGATCCCGCCAAGTGGGGCGATCGGTTCCAATAATCGCTAGGCCGTCGAGCATATTCATCAAAATTTAATCGGAAAGGCCCTGTCAGCAATGTTGAAAATCGACATTGCTGACAGGGCCTTTCTTTGTTGAAATGTGTCTAAAGCTACGAGGACGTTTTGCAATTTTTGTGCGTTAGCTATGACTATCATTAAAAGTGTAATTGCAAACAGCTGAGCATACTGGCTGTTTCATATTAAGCGTAGTGCTCCCTGATAACGATCATTGAATCACAATCATGTCTAAAGATGGCCAGCAAATACTGAATATGTCCTTTTAAAATTGAATTAATACGCGGGTTCCCCTTGATCTAAAGTTCACTTATTGACGGCCAAAACGTTTAATTTCGCGACTATAATTTATCGTTGCGACCATTGCAATACCCACTGATATATAACAGAAAAATTATATTAATTAATTTCAATCTAATGCTAGACTTATTTGCACATCTTCTGTTAATATTCTCATTACATTCTTATTAAGGGGGAAAAGTCAATGGCAGGAGATTCAACAACAAAAGGAATGCCCGCTGCAGCCGAAACAATTGCTGACGCACCGATGCAAGGAGAGCGAGGTTCTCACGCGACGACTGCCCAGGCAACCAGTATGACAGTGACGGCTTTTATCAATAAGGTTTTATCAGGGACAGCGTTAGGGGTCATTATTGGATTGATTCCAAATGCGGTTTTGTCCGGCATTCTCAAGTATTTTGGAACGAACACATTCGCGGTAACCTTGACGCAAGTCGCAGCCATTTTTCAAATTGCCACCCCCTTAATTATCGGCGGCTTAATCGCGCTGCAATTTGAACTGAAGCCTTTGCAGATGATGGTAACGGCAGGGGCAGCGTTTGTTGGCTCGGGAGTCGTGAAGTTCAATCCCGTTACAAAAACCTATGTCGGTGCCGGGACTGGCGATTTGATCAATACCATGATCACGGCATCAATCGCTGTCTTAGTCTTGCTATGGGTGAAAGATCGGTTTGGTTCAACAGCTGTTATTGCTATGCCAATTCTAGTCGGGTGTGGCGTCGCTTATATTGGGGTACTGTTGCTGCCATTCATCGCTGCTTTCACAACGGCGATCGGCGATGTCATCAATAGCTTCACCACCTTGCAACCGATCCTGATGGCCGTTCTGATCTGCTGTTCTTTTGCCATTTTAATTGTCAGTCCGATTTCAACTGTTGCTATCGGGCTGGCGATCCAACTTCACGGCGTTTCGGCAGGGGCATCAGCAATGGGCGTTGCCGCCACAACCTTAGCACTGGTGGTTTATTCCTGGAAGGTCAACAAATCTGGCGTCACGATTGCCATTGCATTAGGCGGAATGAAAATCATGATGCCAAATCTGTTTAAGCACCCAATTATCTTGCTTCCATGCTTGTTCACGGCAATCATCTCCGCAATTCCGGTCGCGTTATTGTCAATCAGCGGGACGCCACAGTCGGCCGGCTTCGGAATTGTTGGCATGGTCGGCCCACTTGCGGCCATGGATGCTGGGTTGGCGATTCCGCTGGTTTTACTTTGCTGGATTGCTATTCCAATCGCGGCAGCATTGCTAAGCAAAGTGCTATTTGAAAAGATACTAAAATTGTTCGACAGCCGAGTTGTTTTCAAATTTTTGGGTTAGTAAAGACGCACTCTAAAAAATATCCAAAAATAGTAACCAAAAAATGACCAAATATCCCCAATCGCAAGCGGGTATATTTGGTCATTTTTTATTGGCCGTGGAACATGATCGCGCAGTCTCAATCTTTACCTAGACACTGCTTCATTCAAGATGCTTATGGCCTTGAGCATCATATACACGATGGTCATTGATGGCAACTTTTGCATTAACCGCCTCAGCCAAATCAATCCCCTTGATTTCGGCGATGCCGAGCAGATAAATGGTGACGTCAGCCAATTCTTCAGCGATATTGTCTTGGTCGCGCTTAAGCAGTGCTGTGGTCAGTTCAGCCATTTCATGATAGGCGAGCAGCATTTCAAAATTGGTATCGGTCGTGTTCCAGCCATGTTTAACTTTGTTAGCAATAATGTGTTCCTGAATCGGTCGACTAATTTGTGCAGATGTGTTGGTCATTTAAAATCCCTTTCTATTTCGTCGGCGGGGTGCGCAGTTTGTCGACTAATTCAGCATCTGGCGTGACACTCACCGTTTTTTGCCCTTCGTAAACAACAAAGCCGGGTTTGGCGCCATTGGGTTTACGAATTTTCTTCACTTCAATCCAATCAACGGGAACATTGGCGCTTTCCCGAGCTTTAGAAAAATATGCCGCCAGTTTAGCCGCCTCTAGCAGTGTTTTCTCACTGGGCTTACTGCTGTCGATAATGACGTGCGAGCCAGGAATATCCTTGACATGCAGCCAAATATCGGTTTTCTTGGCGGTATGCAAAGTCAGTTGGTCATTTTGTAAATTGTTCTTGCCCACCCAGATTTTCGTACCATCACTGGCATAAAATTGATCCGGCTTGGAAACTTTCTGACGTTTGTTACCTTTCTTCTGCTTCTGTTTCCGCAAATAGCCTTGCTGCTGCAGCTCAAGGCGAATATCGGCTAAATCCTTGGGGCTGGCCACATTAATTTGGGCCATAATGCCTTCCAGATAATCGAGTTCCTCCTGATTTTCCTGCATTTGTTGGTTCACATGAGCAACCGCATTGCGTAATTTCGTGTATTTGGCAAAATATTTCTGGGCATTGCGGGATGGCGTGAGCTGATTCGAGAGTGTAATTTTAATCGGCTGGTTATCCGCATAAAAATTCGGTAATTCGATGCTGGTCATGCCACGCTTCACCTGACTCAGATACGTCGTCAGAATTTCCCCACGAATGCGGTAATCATCGGCCTTTTCCGTTTCCTCCAGCGTGCGTTTCAATTTACGCTGTTTTTTACGGTCTTTATCGATGACGTTTTTAATGACATGAATCAGGTTGCCGCCTTGTTGCAAGACGCGATCGTGCTCGGCTTTTTGTTCATAATACGCGTCAAGCATTGTGCTCAAGGTCGGGTAGTACTGCTGATCGCCTGACAGCGACTGATAGGGGATGGCAGTAAAGACCGCTTTTTTGCCTTGCGTCGTAATCGTCGGCGCTGGCGCTTCAAGTTCCTTGAAAAAGCCATCCCATCCAGCATCGCCTTGATTGAGGCGCAAAGCCAGTTCCGCCGCAGAATCCTTGGCTAACCCTTGATAATGTTGCTGAAGCAAGGCGGCGCGGCTGAGTGTTGGCGTCACTTGACGTTCTAGTTCGTGGTAAAGTCGATCAGGATCATCAAACGGATTGATTTTGTCCTGTTTTGGCGGCTCCACATACGGCGCACCAGGCATCAACGGGCGATAGCGATTCTGGTCAGCCGAGACGTGGCGAATCAAATCAATGATTTTTCCGGTTCGCTTGCTAACCAAAAAAATATTACTGTGTCGGCCCATCATCTCGATAATCAAACGCAGTCCTAACTCATCACCCAGTTCATCGCGCGTTGAGAATTCAAAATGCAACACGCGATCGTTTTGCACCTGATGAACTGCCGTTAATGTTGCGGCGTTAAAATACTTTCGCAGCGTCATGGTAAAGGTAGCGGGAACATCGGGATTCGTAAAGGGAATATGGGTAATTTGCACCCGCGCGTACTGCGGATTGGCCGACAGTAGCAGGGGATGATTTTTACGTCCAGCGCGAATGGTAATCACGACTTCGTTTTCATAAGGCTGTTGAATTTTTACAACACGGCCTCCGCTTAAGATTCCGTTAAGCTCTTGGGCCATGGCATGAGTAAAGATTCCATCAAAAGACATGTTAATCCGCTCGCTTTCCAATTGTCCCAATCATTTTACCGGTTTTAAGGCGTTTATGGAAGAGCGAGAGATTTGCGTCCTTCAGTAAGATCAAGATTTAGGGAAATGACGTCGCTCTAGTGAAACCTTCTATTTTCAGTCATCGATCAACTCTGCCCCAACATCTTTCCCCCAATCAGGCTCAGGTGTGTCGATACTACCGTGGGCCGCATCCTGTTCGCGAATGATCGACCATAGATCCGACTTTTGTTCTTTATCGATCATAACTTGTCCATGATCAGTCAGCTGAAAAGCAAGCTTATCATGATCGCTCAATCCCAGTTTTTCACGAACGACCTTGGGAATGGTGATCTGGTGCTTACTGGTCATTTTGGCCACGGCCAATGTGGTATGCTTTGAAGTCGTCACTGCAAGGTCCTCCTTAGAATTGTCTATGCTCAAAATATAGCATAGTTAGTGTTGAAAGACAGCCGTCCGGAAAACGGTCGCGAACCATCTATCGTCAAATTTAGATAACACGCTCCCGGGTGTTTCTCCTTGATCTTTGCATTTTATGGTATGATGTAGACAATCATTTTTAAAAAAGTGGGTGCCTGTATGAAAACTGCTATCGTGACGGATAGTACCTGTTATCTGCCGCAAGCCGAAATCGACAAACATCACATTACCGTGGTGCCGATTCCGGTCATTCTTGACGGCGCAGTCTATGACGAAGGTAAGGATATTACCACAGAAGAATTCTACGCCAAACTAAAAACCGCAAAAACATTTCCCAGCACCACGCAACCGCCACTGGGTGAGATGCTGAAGCTTTACGAAAATCTCGCCAACGAAGGCTATGACACCATTATCAGCATTCATCTTGCCAGCACGATTTCCGGCTTTGTCAATACCTTAAAAGGTGCTGTTGATGAAGTTCATGGCGCTAAAGTTTATGTTTACGATTCCCAAATTACCGTTATCCTAATGGGCTGGTTGGTTCTAGCTGCGGCGCAAATGGCTGAGGCCGGTAAGGATCCGGAAGCCATTTTGGCACGGCTGGATGATCTGCGCAGCACTATGGGCGAATACTTCATTGTTAACGACTTGCAAAACCTCGTCCGCGGCGGCCGCTTAAGTAATGCCTCAGCCTTTATCGGTGGTATGCTGAAAATTAAGCCATTATTAACTTTCGACGATCAGTCCCATAAAATCGTTGCTATCGAAAAAATCCGTTCCATCAAAAAAGCTTACGCCCGCGTTGAGACGTTGTTCCAGCAAGAACTTGAACGAGTCGATTATCCGATTCGCGCTGTGGTGATTCATGCTAATGACCCTGAGGAAGCACAGCGCTGGTTGACGGATCTTCAGCAGAAGTTTCCGACTGTTCCGTTCGAACTTTCCTATTTCGGCCCGGTTGTCGGGACACACTTAGGCGAAAAGGCCATTGCCCTAGCATGGATGAAGGATTTCACCAAAGCATAAGTAAAGTCGCGTCCAGGCGCGGCTTTTTTGATTTGAGCGTGAGCAGGAGCGCGTTATTTTGAGGAGGACTCAGTATGTTTTTTGACCAACCCTTAGCGAAGGGAAAAATTTTAAGTGAAACGCCGCATTATCACGGTCCGATTTTCGATGTTGTGACGCAAAAAATCAAAACGCCTGATGGTCTGACGGTTGAACGCGATTTGATTCGCCACGCCAATGCTGTTGCCATGCTGGCACTGACAAACGATGGGCGAGTGTTAGTCAATCGGGAATATCGGGTGGCAACCAACAGCGAAGTTTTTGGATTGCCTGCCGGATTAATCGATCCTGGTGAAGATTGGCAAACTGCGGCGAGCAGGGAACTGCACGAGGAAACCGGTTATCTGACCCATGATTTGCAATGGCTGACCGCGGTCCGTTCCAGCGAAGGGATGACCGATGAAACAGTCAATCTTGTGCTGGCCAAAATTAACTTAGCCGCCAAAACATCGCAAGATTTCGATAAGGACGAATTCGTCACCAGCCGTTTAGTGCCGTTTTCTGAGCTGGTTGAAGGCGTCAAAGCAGGTAAAATCAACTCGGCTCAAACCGTTGCGGCAGTGACTTACTATTTATCCTTTGTTGCCAATAGCTGAAGTTCGCTGATCCATGACACCAAACAGGCACTAAAGGACTGAATTCCGTCTTTTAGTGCCTGTTTGTGTGGGCAAAAGTCGATGGCGTAAGACTGTTGGCAACGAACTTCGTCTGGCATAAATGATGTAAAAGGCTCCAACATCTTTTATATTTAGCACAATTGAATAACGTTTGAAACTTTCAAGCGAGAAAATTCAGGTTAGGCTCTGTTACATTTATGAATATTTATGCATTTTATATTTACATCGCACCCAAATGCGGGTAAACTCTAAGGCAATCAAGAAAGCAGGTGGCGTGATGTTGCGCAAAAGTATCGCCGGGTTGCCGGATTACGTATCAGACAGTACCCCGGAAAGAATCGCCAAAGCAGCGGGTTTGGCAAAAATGACACGTTTATCTTTCAATGAAAATCCTGTCGGCACTTCTCCTAAAGTGCAGGAGGCCATTGCCAACTGGACTTTTTCACAAGCCCGCAGTTACCCTGATCCGGATGCCATGCCGCTGCGAACCGCCGTGGCTGAGCGGCTGCAGGTGCCCGCAGATCAACTGCTTTTTTCAAGTGGCTTGGACGAAATGATTGCCTTGATTTGCCGGACCTTCCTAGACGTTGGCGACGAGAGCCTTCAGCCATGGCCAACTTATCCGGAATATCAATTGCAAGCAGCGATTGCCGGTGCCGTGACGGTTAACGCACCGGTCGACGAGGACACAGGACGTATTGATCTTCAGGCTCTGTTGGCAGGCATCACGGCAAAAACGAAAGTCATTTGGTTATGCAATCCAAACAATCCCACCGGAACCTACTTGTCGGTCAGCGAAATTGCCGAATTCATGGCGCAAGTACCGGCGGAAATTCTGGTTGTGGTGGATGAAGCCTATATTGACTTTGTTGATCAGGTCCCCAATCCTTCAGTCTTGCCGCTTATCACAAAGTTCGCCAATTTATTGTTAATGCGCACCTTTTCCAAGCTTTACGGCCTCGCCAATTTCCGCGTCGGCTTTAGCATCGTCCCTAAGGCGCTCATCCCAAAAATGCAAAACGTGCGCTTGCCTTATAACATTAGCGGTCTCAGCCAAACGGCCGCTTTGGCAGCATGGAAAGATGTTGCCTTCACGCAAAAAGTTAAACGCCAACTTTTTGCGGCGCGCCAGCAATGGACAGCATTCTTCGATCACCAGCACATCCGACATTACACCACTCAGACCAACTTTATGCTGTACCAAGTGCCGCAACCACAAGCATTAGGCGCTTTCTTAAAGCAGCATGGTTATCTAGTGCGCGATAGTATGGTTCCCGGATGGATTCGCCAAAGCTTTGGGACGCCAGAACAGGATGCTGAAGTGCAGGGGTTGTTGCTCGATTTTTTGAAGACGACATCTCCGCTGGCAAAATGATCATTTTGAATATCGCAATCTCGTTCTTGCATCTAAATTAAAAAACAAACGGTTGGCAATCGGCGGAACCTAATGCAGTTATTTTAAAAAAGTGGTTGACATTTTTCTAAAGGTCGTTATGATTAGAGTCACATTAACAAACATGAAGTTGTGATTAGACCAAGTAAGCTACCACCGATCCCAAGAGAGCGCTCATTGCTGAGAAAGCGCGATCGACCAGCCGAACACACATCTAAGAACTTGATGGCTGAACCAAGTAGGCTGTCACGCACCCGTTGCGTTATCACCGCTGCCAGTCACAGTTCGCGCAAGCCGACTTGTGGCTGGTAGGTGAGGTTTGGGTCGTGAGGTCCAAACAAAATTGAGGTGGTACCGCGATCACCAGTCGCCCTCGAAAACGTAAAAACGTTTTCGGGGGCTTTTTTTATATGAGCGCGAGCCGGCGCGTTTAGGGGTCGGAGTGTAAGTGGCCTTGGGCGTGATGGCCCGGGTTTAGGCCATCGCGTCCGAGGTCCTTACACGCAGACTCCTGCGCCGGGGAGCGCGTTATAGAAAGCGAAAATTCAACCAGACTAATCGCCCACAATAGAAAGATCACCACCCCAAACAACTTCACACCAGAAAAAACCGCACCAACGAAAGGAGCACCGTCATGTCAAATCGCCATTTGCCTGTTGGTACCCGCGACGAATTCGGGCCGCGCGCTATCCGTAAAGAAAACCTAATTCAAATCATGAGCCGCCATTTTATCGATGCCGGATTCGATCGGGTCAAAACGCCCTTGTTGGAATATCGCGATGTTTTCCAGCCGCTGACCGTCACGGGTGAACAACCTTATCAGATGCTCGATGACGCAGGGGAGACAGTTGTGATGCGACCGGATTTGACATTGCCATTGGCGCGCTTATTGAGCACTACCAATATTCAGCCGCCGGTTCACTGGTGGTATGTCGGTGATATTTTCCGCGTTAGAAAAAGTCTGAGCGGTACTTACAATCAAATCACCCAAGCAGGCATTGAGTTGATCGGTTACGCGTCTTTGAAAGCCGAATGGGCGTGTTTAAGCGAAGCCATCCGCATTTGTGATGACTTGCAGGTTGCCGATTTAACGCTGGAGCTTTCCGATGCGCGCTTTGTTCCGCAAATTCTGCAGGCTTTAGCGCTGGATCCCGAGACCAAGCAGACACTGCAGAAAGCCTTTTTCACGAAGAATCTTAGTGCCTACGAACGACTGATCGAACCACTTGCCGACAATGCGCTATACCTATTCTTAAAACAGTGGCCTTGGTTATTCGGCCCGGCTGCCAATGTTTTCGAACAATTAAGGCAATTATTGCCACCGGCATTTGTAAGCGATCAGGTAGCACGTCTGCAGACGACCGTCGATTTCTTAAAGGAGCAGTTTCCGAACCTTAACGTCACACTGGATTTAACCAGTCAGCCACCGCAATCGTATTATACCGGCATTTTCTTCCACGCTTACGTCCCTAATCGGCGCGAATATCTGTTTAGCGGCGGGCGCTACGACCGGCTCATGGCCAGCTTTCAACGCGATCTGCTGCCGGCAGTCGGATTGGCATTTGATGTTGATGCCTTAACGGACACCGTTCAGGAACCAACCGCATCATCGCAGACCTTTGTTTATAGCTTACCTTCCCAGTGGCAGGAAGCAGCAGCGGTTGTCGCCACAACGCCCAATGCCCGGCTTTGCCTAGTCGATTCGCTTGCTGAAGCCCGGGCATTGGCAAAAAACCGCCATGCCCGCTTAATTGATCTTTCCCCCAAGGAGGCCACACTATGACGTTAACCATTGCATTGGCAAAAGGCAGGACAACTGAACAGGTGCTGCCACTACTCAGCGCTGCCGGTATTGACTGTACGCCGCTCCAGGAAAAAAGCCGGCGCTTGCTCTTTACCGATGATCCGGATTTTCATTTTGTCCTTGTCAAAGCGCCTGATGTCTTGACTTACTTGAACCGCGGCACCGTGGATATCGGCATTGTCGGTTCGGATATCCTCGAGGAACAAGGTCATCAACAGTTTGACCTGTTGGATCTTAGAACCGGTCGTTGCCGCTTCATTCTCGCATCAACCCCTGACTTTGACCCATATCAGACAAGTCGCAAACGAATCGCCACCAAATATCCGCACATCGCCCAGCGCTATTTTCAGACACAAGGCGAAGACGTTGAGATGATTAAAATCGAAGGGTCGGTTGAGCTGGCACCACTGACCGGCATGGCTGATGCGATTGTCGACATCACTGAAACCGGGACGACCTTACGCGAAAATCATTTGAAGGTTTTTGCCACACTAACGCCAGTGTCCACCCATCTTGTGGTGAATCGGCTGGCGCTCAAGCAAAAGAAATTTGCCATTTACCAACTCATCCAAGCACTGAAACGGGTTCGTCCCCAGGAGGTTTAACATGAAAATTCTTACCGGCACTTTAACCCAACTTCAAAAACAAGTCGCTGCTCGCGAACAAAACCTAACACAAAATACGGCGGTTCAAACAACCGTACAGGAAATTCTGGCTAACGTGAAAGCAAAAGGAGACGCTGCTTTGCGGAACTACAGCATGCAACTTGATCACGTCTCAATCGATGACCTGCGCGTTCCGCAAGCAACAATTGATGCTGCCTTGGCAAACTTATCGCCGAAATTATTAACAGCGTTGAACTTGGCCAAGACCAACATCACAAGTTACCACCAGTTAGAAATCAGCCATGGCTTTATCGATAGTCCGTCCGCAGGCATCATACGCGGCCAAAAAGTGACGCCGCTTGACGCAGTTGGCTTATACGTTCCCGGAGGTACCGCTGCTTATCCGTCAACGATTCTCATGACGGCGATCCCGGCCAAGCTTGCGGGCGTCAAGAAAATCGTCATGGTGACACCACCACAAAAAGAAGGACTCAATCCGGTGGTTTTGGCCGCTGCCAAATTGGCTGGTATTGACGAAATTTACCAGATCGGTGGCGCCCAGGCGATCGGGGCTTTGGCTTTTGGTACGGAAACCATCCCACGCGTCGACAAAATTATGGGGCCAGGAAATCAATATGTCGCGGAAGCCAAAAAACAAGTCTTCGGAGCGGTTGCCATCGATATGATTGCCGGTCCATCGGAAATCGGGATTATTGCCGACGATTCGGCCGATCCTGTGCGTGTAGCCGCCGATCTCTTATCGCAAGCAGAACATGACCCCAACGCCCGGGCAATGCTCGTTACACCTAGTGAAAAGTTGGCTGAGGCCGTCAGTGATCAAGTCGAAATTCAGTTAGCAACGTTGCCACGAGCGGCCATTGCCCGCACTGCGATCAGGAATCAGGGCTTTATCGCTGTTGTTAACGACACGGATGCCGCATTTACCCTCATAAATACGATTGCGCCGGAACACTTAGAGATCCAATTGCCTGATCCGATCACTTACTTAAATCAGATCCAGCATGCTGGCTCGGTATTCCTTGGCGAAAATGCTGCAGAACCGGTAGGCGATTATGTGGCCGGCCCGAACCACGTCTTGCCAACTGCCGGATCGGCGCGATTTTTCTCACCTTTAGGCGTTTATGATTTTGTGAAACGAACCCAATTTATTCAGTACAGTTCCGAAGCGCTGGCGCGACAAGCTGATGCGATCGTGACGTTGGCGCGAACCGAGGGACTAGACGGTCATGCTGAAGCCATTTTGAAACGGACAGCCCGATAAATGTTTGTCAACGCATCACTTAACGACAAGGAGGTTTTTCCATGCGTACAGCCACGATCACCCGAACAACCAAAGAAACCCAAATTACGATCAGTCTCGACCTTGATCAGCAAAGCGGTATTGCCATCGATACGGGCATAGGGTTTTTTGACCATATGCTAGAGGCGTTTGCCAAGCATGGCCGCTTTGGTCTGACAATCAAAGCCCAAGGCGACCTAGATGTTGACCCGCATCACACGATTGAAGATACCGGTATCGTCTTAGGCAGTTGTTTCAAGCAAGCGCTCGGTGACAAAGCGGGTATTGAACGTTTTGGCAGCGCCTTTGTTCCCATGGACGAAACACTGGCCCGTGTTGTCGTTGATCTTTCCGGTCGCGCCTACCTGGTGTTTGACGCCGAGTTAACCAACCAACGACTGGGCGGCTTTGACACGGAAGTCACCGAAGATTTTTTTCAGGCAATTGCCTTTGCTGGCGAGTTTAACTTGCATGCGGCTGTTTTATACGGACGCAATACCCACCATAAAATTGAAGCCTTGTTCAAAGCGCTTGGTTGCAGCATGCAAGCGGCCGTTGCCGAGAATCCGGCTGTCAAGGGGATTCCTTCAACTAAAGGAGTGATTTGATGATCGTCATCGTGGACTATGACACCGGCAACACGCTTAACGTCAAAAAAGCGCTCGACTATTTGGCGATTGACAATCAGCTTTCCGCCGATCCTGCCATTATCATGGCAGCAAGCGGTCTGATTTTGCCAGGGGTGGGCGCCTTCAAAACGGCCATGAACGCCTTGCAGCAAAGACATCTCATCTCGGTGATCCAGGCTTTTGCTGCAACCGGTAAGCCATTACTCGGAATCTGTTTAGGCATGCAGCTCTTGTTTGATCGCAGTGATGAGTTTGGCGAAACGCAAGGCCTGGGACTTATCCCCGGACAGGTCGTCGCGATTCCGACAAAAGGGGGTATCACGATCCCACACATGGGCTGGAACACCAACACGCTGACCCAAGACGATCCGTTTGCGGCAGGATTTGCCAATCAAGCGACCTATTTCGTGCATTCTTATTACGTCCAGACCAAAAGCGCGTATACACTTGCCACAACCGATTACGGACAACCACTGACCAGTATCGTTCGGCGCCAAAATATTCTCGGCACCCAATTTCACCCAGAAAAAAGCGGCGCGATTGGCCTTGCCGGTTTGCAGCGTTTTAAGGAGATGACCGACCATGCAACTTTATCCAGCCATTGATTTATTAGCCGGCAAAAGCGTCCGCTTAACGCAAGGCGATTACCAACGCGTCAGTTTAAGCGCAGACCCGCTGGACCAGGTGGCACGGTTAAATGCTGCGGGTTTAACCCGTCTGCACTTGGTTGATTTAGACGGCGCCCGTGCCCAACAACCGATTAATCAAGCTGCCATCAAGACCATTCGCCAACACACCTCGGCGTTTATCGAACTTGGCGGCGGTATTCGCAATCTGGCAACGATGAATGAATATCTGACAGCCGGTATTGATCGCCTTGTCCTCGGTTCCGTTGCCATTACGGATCCTGAAATGGTTGAGCAGGCGATTGCGCAATTTGGTTCACGGCGAATTGTTGTCGGCATTGACGTTCGCTCTGGTAAAGTCGCCACAAACGGCTGGCTGACCACAACTCGGCAAAACGGCGTGGACGTGATGCAAACGATGCAGACAGCCGGGGTGCACACGGTGATCGTGACCGATATCGGCCGGGATGGCACGATGCAAGGGCCAAACGTTGACTTACTAAGGACGCTTCAACACACCATCCCTGAGATCAACATTGTAGCCAGTGGTGGTGTTCGGACGCTGGCTGACTTAACCGCCTTACGCACAGCCGGCATTCACGCCGCCATTATCGGAAAAGCGTGGCAAACCGGCGCCATTGATCTAAACAAACTCAAAGAATTGGAGGATGACGATGCTGACCAAACGAATTATTCCATGCCTTGATGTCGATCAGGGACGGGTTAAAAAAGGCGTTCATTTCATCCAGCTCAAAGATGTTGGCGACCCGGTTGCCATCGCCAAAGCTTATGAAGCCCAAGGAGCCGATGAACTTGTCTTTCTGGACATCACTGCCACGACTGACGCCCGCCAAACCATGACCCAAACAGTGGCCGCAGTGGCAGCGCAGGTTTTCATGCCGCTCACGGTGGGCGGGGGGATTCGCTCAGTTGCCGATATGCACGACTTGTTGCGCGCCGGAGCTGACAAGATTGCTTTAAACTCGGCTGCTGTGAAGCAGCCGAAACTTATCACGGCCGGTGCCGAGACATTCGGCAGTCAGGCGGTAGTGGTCGCCATTGACACCCGGTGGCAACCTGAACGCCAACGCTACCAGGTCACGATTAATGGTGGCCGCACGCCGGTGGATCTCGATGCAATTAGGTGGGCCAAACAGGCAGTCGCCGCCGGAGCAGGTGAGCTGTTGGTCACGTCAATGGACGCTGACGGCACGCAGAAAGGCTTCGACTTAGCTTTGTATCGCCAATTAAGTGCCGCGGTGACAGTTCCCATTGTCGCAAGCGGCGGTGCAGGTTCCGCCGAAGATTTCGTTGACTTGTTCAAAGAGACCGCCGTTTCGGCCGGCCTCGCCGCGTCCATTTTCCATTTTGGTCAATTAACCATCCCCGAAGTTAAAACGGTTTTAAAACAAGCAAAGGTGGTGGTTCGATGATCGCACTTGATTTTAAAAAGGGCTCAGGTTTGATCACGACAGTTATTCAAGATGCTCAAACTCAACAGGTTTTGATGGTGGCGTACATGAATGCCGAAAGTTTTGAAAAAACCTTGGCAACCGGTGAAACCTGGTTTTGGTCGCGCAGTCGCCAGATGTTGTGGCACAAAGGTGAAACTAGCGGCAACATCCAAAAAGTCCAATCAATCGCCGTTGACTGCGATGCGGACACGTTGCTGATATCGGTTCTACCCGCAGGTCCCGCCTGTCACACCGGGCACACGAGTTGTTTTTATCGCACTTATGCAAGAAAGGAATGATCAGCCATGACAGCTGCCAAACAAAGTATCACCGAACTATATGACCTCATCAAAGACCGCCAAACCCAGCCGATTCCCGGTTCCTATACGGATTATCTCTTCACCAAGGGACTGGACAAGATTCTAAAAAAAGTCGGCGAGGAAAGCACCGAGGTCATTGTCGCTGCCAAAAATCCTGATGACGCCGCCTTTGTCCTCGAAGTCGCCGATCTGACTTATCATATTCTAGTGCTGATGGTTGAACGCGGTATCACCCTTGATCAGATCGAAGAAGAATTGGCGAGTCGCGCAGGGAAAATGAGTCGTCTGAAGGAACGCAGCAGCATCAATAAATATTGATGGTTGAATAGCCAGCGGTTGTCACACATTTAACGCCGCTCGCTCACGCTCACTATAACGCGCTCCCCGGCGCAGAAGTCTATGTGTAAGGACCTTGGTCGAATGGCCTAAGCCCGGGCCATCACGCCCAAGCCCACTTACACTCCGACTTCTAACCGCGCCGGCTCACGCTCACTTTTTTTGCACACGAGGAGGAAAAGAACATGCTTAAACACACCGTTGAGCATTTACAACCTTACATCCCAGAAAAACCACTGACCGATTTAAAAAAAGAGCTGGGGTTAACCAGCCTGGTCCGAATGTCGGCAAACGAAAATCCTTTTGGTACCAGTCCTGAAGTGAAACAGGCGGTAGCTAGCTGGAACTTTGCGCAAAGTCGTGATTATCCGGACGGTAACGCGAGTCAGTTGCGCATGGCGGTGGCTAACCAACTTCATGTTGCGAGTGAGCAGCTTGTGTTTGGTAACGGTCTTGACGAAGTGATTGCCTTAATTGCCCGAACCTTTTTGGAGCCGGGGGATGAAGTTGTCGAGCCTTGGCCGACGTTTTCCGAATACCGGTTACATGCCGAAATTGAAGGCGCCAAGGTGGTGGATGTCCCGGTTCAACCCGAAACCGGCAACTTCGATCTAGCCGCGGTGGTGCAGGCCATCACACCACGAACAAAGCTGATATGGTTATGTAACCCGAACAATCCCACAGGCACACTGCTGTCACTGACGGCATTAACCCGGTTCATGCGCCAAGTACCGGAAGATGTACTGGTTCTGGTAGACGAAGCTTATATCGAATTCACCGACGACTATCCCGCCACAAGTGCAATCGGCCTGCTGACGCAATTCGATAATCTGGTTGTCTTACGCACTTTTTCCAAAATCTACGGGCTGGCCAATTTTCGCGTTGGTTTTGGGATTTTTCCGAAGCAGCTGGTCGCCTATCTTCAGTCGGTACGCTTGCCTTATAATCTCAGTACCATCGCACAATTGAGCGCCCAGGCTGCGTTGGCTGATCAGGCATTTGTTCAGACAACACGAAGCCGCGTTCGGCAGGCACGTCGCAGCTGGGAAACTTTTTTGACAGATAGCGCGTTGCCGCATTATCTCAGCCAAACGAACTTTCAATTTTTTCAGGCACCACAAAATCAAGCGCAAGCCCTCAAGCAGGAATTGCTTCAGCACGGCTTTCTTGTTCGTGATGGACTCATGCCTGGCTGGTTGAGAGTCACTTTTGGAACCGGAAGCCAAAATCAAGCCGTTCAGCAAGTTATTCAGGCGTTTCAGGCGAATCTCTGATGAGCGTATACCAAGATCGTGTCTTAGTTCATCGCCTCGCGTCACCTAAGATTAACTCATCTATCACGGCTAATGCATTTGGCACCACGATTTTTCAGAAGTAAACTGAAGACGTACCTTAATACTTCTGAAAGGAAGTTTTTCAAGTGAAAATTGCCAACATTGGCGGTCAGCCGCATCTGATCACGTCAGCATCGACTGCACAACCGATTACGAATGCGCCGGAAGTTTTGACTGCCTTAACGCAGCCGGCATCATTAACGCTCGGGCCGACTTTTCAATTTACCGCTGACCAGCTGGAAGCACCCATCACGACTAGCCAGCAGATTTTTGCGATCGGGATGAACTTTTTGGATCACTCGGAAGAAATTCACATCAAGTTGCCAACGGTTCCAAGTGTTTTTACCAAATTCAGTAGCTCATTGGCCAAGCCGACTGCCACGGTGCGCATGCATGGGCCCAAAACCGACTGGGAAACCGAGTTAGTCGTGGTGATCGGGCTTGGTGGCCGCAATATTCCTGAAGGCGAGGCGATGCGCCATGTTGCCGGCTGGATGGTCGGCGAAGATTTAAGCGATCGGGCGGTTCAGTTTGCGAATGCGGAACCGCAATTTTCTTTGGCAAAGTCGTTTCAAAACTATTCACCCATCGGTCCGTGGGTCACATCACCTGACGAAATCGCCAATCTGGATAGGCTACAAATCACAACAACGGTCAATGGTCAGGTGATGCAGCAGGCAAGTCTGGACCAACTGATCTTTAAAGTACCCACGTTAATCCATTATCTTAGTGGGATTGTGGCACTGCAGCCCGGCGATCTCATCTTCACCGGAACGCCGAGTGGTACAGGTGTTGGCCGCGATCCGCAAGTCTTTTTGAAGCCTGGCGATCAATTGACAGCGGCGATTACAGAATTAGGTGCATTACAGTTGACGATGGCATAGCAGACTAATGATGGCGCTTTCATTTTTCTTATAAGGCCTATACCATTTTTAAATATCACTAGGAAAACGCCAACATTTAGCGTATCCTGAAGATGTTCAAAAATATTAACGCGTTCCCCGGCGCAGAAGTCTGCGTGTAAGGACCTTGGTCGCAATGGCCTAAGCCCGGGCCATCACACCCAAGGCCACTTACACTCCGACTTCTAAGCGCGCCGGCTTACGCTCACATTCTAAGAGGTGAATTTGATGTTGGAAAACAATAACTTTGATGAAGTCGTCATGAAACGCCACACTGCACGCGAATTTGATCCGGAAATTACTATCAGCAAAGGCGAATTGCTACAGATGATTACTTATGCGACAAAGGCGCCGAGCGCATTAAATATGCAACCGACCCGTTTTGTCGTGGCCCAAAGTAACGCAGCAAAAGAAAAAATCGCCAGCGTGGCTGGAACTAATGCACCGGAAATTTTGTCCGCATCCGCGGTTGTGCTTGTCGGTGGTGAACTGGATTTAGGGCCATTTGAAGCAGAACTGTTCAAGCGAGCAGCGGCAGCAGGCTTGCTGACCGACCGCGCCGTTGAGCATCAAAAACCCATGATCGAGAATCTGGTAGCATCTTTCCAAACCGACAAACAGGCGTTACGTGAATTCATCATTCAAAACAGCAGTCTGGCCGCTATGTCCTTCATGTTGGCTGCGCGCGCCTATGGCTATGAAACCGGCGCTATGACTGGTTTTGATCACGAGAAGATCTTACCGGCACTCGATCTTGATCCTGAGCATTTCATGCCAACGCTGCTTATTGCTGTGGGTAAGCCAAAGAATGCGCCGGACTCACTTTATCGGATCCCAGCAAGTAAAGTCACCTTTTTTAAATAAACATATTGCTCGCAAACGTCTGCTGGTGGGTCATGATGACTGACCACTGGCGTTTTTTACCAGCAGCTCTTCAGCGATTTTAAACTTGAATAGAAAAACGCCTCATCACACATGAAGTGCCGCTGTCCGGCCCGTCGTGATGAGGCATTTTTGAATACATCGTGATCAGCAGTAGGCATCGCTACCAACTCAATTTTTTTAACCGCTGCCAGAACCAGTATGCAACGCCAATTAATAGTAGCCCGGTGACGATGAAAATCCATCCGATCGGCACCCAATCTGCCAATGGTCCATATGCCAACATCGCCAGCGGATAGATACCGGTCGATAGGATTGCCCATAACGAAAAGACGCGCCCTAACTTATCTGCTGGTACATTCTCCTGCAGATAAATCGTCTGGCCGGCTTGAATCAACGGATAAAAAATACCGGAAATAAACATGAAGAACAGATAAGTGATGAACGGCTGTTTCAGCCCCATTTCCGCAAACGCAATACCGCTGCCGGCAAAGCCAATGGCGATGAGGCCAAGCTGGTCGCGAAACTTTTTGTGGCGGGCAATAAACAGGCCCCCTAAGCCAGCACCGATCGTCCACGACCATTCGTTGAACGTCAAATGCCAGACTTCCGAGCCAAATGTCCGATTCACATACAACGTTGATAGTTGCGAGGATGGCGCAATTAAAATAAAGGCCGCGCCGGTAAACAACATGAACGCCAACAGCAACGGTGTATTCCCCACGTAACGCAGGCCGGCCGAGATCCCATTTTGCCGTTTGCTGGCCCGATCCCGGCGCGCAGTTGGCGTCGGTACATGAACCACCCCTAGGCAAAGTACCGCTAACGCCGCAGTCAAGGCATCAATGACGAATATCCAGAAGATTCCCAGATCGCTGAGAATATAGCCCGCCAATAATGGTGACATCACCAGCATTGCCGCCATCAAAATTTGATTGTAGCCATTGACCCGCGTAATTTGTTTAGCCGGCACCAGCTGCGGCAATAAGGCATTGGCCGCCGGATTTTCCAGTCCGTTGCCAAAGCTGCGGATCACGGCAATCACCAGCAACAGCCATAGTTCCTGGGTCACAAAAGCAAACACGTAGGCAACAACGAGGGTCAAAACCGTGACCGCAACGGCAGAGAGAACAATCAGCCATTTTCGGTTATACCGATCAGCCAAAACGCCAGCGGATAAGGAGATTAAAATCGCCGGTAACGAGGTAGCCAATGACACATACGTCATCCACGCGCCTGAAGACGTTTTTAAGGCAATGTCCCAAAGCACCGCAAAAAAGACGGTTGACGTACCGAAAACAAATAAATTTTGACTCAACAGAAAGGCCGCAGTTTGTCCTTGCCAGCCGATTTTTGATTGTCCCAACTTAAACACCTGAAATCAGTTAAAATAGAAACTGACTTTAGTGTAAATCAAAAGATCAAAAAAACCCACGAATCACCACGAAGGGAGCGCAATGAGCATGCCCCAAAAAATTTTTATTGTTGAAGACGATGATGTGATCGCTAAAACGATCGCTAATTACCTGAATCGCTGGGCGTTCACGGTCAGCCTGGTTAAAAAGTTTGACCAAGTCGATGAAGAGATTCGCGCCGCTGCACCGGATCTTGTGATTATGGACATCAGTCTGCCATATTTTAACGGCTTTCACTGGCTGAGCGAACTACGCAAGCACAGCAACGTACCGGTTATTTTTCTGACGAGTTCCGGCGATGATATGAACCTCGTGATGGCCATGAACCTGGGTGCTGACGACTTTTTGGCCAAACCGATCGAATTGCCGGTTTTGTTGGCGAAGATTCAGGGGATGCTGCGGCGGACTTATCAGTATCAGCAAACCGAAACCAATTTAACCCACGACGATTTCACACTGGTGCCAACCGATAATCAGCTTCGCTCACCAGCAGGCGTGCTTGATATCACGCCCACTGAGACTAAGTTATTGAGCCTTTTGTTTAGTGCCAATGGCGAAGTTGTGACCCGCGAAGCCATGATCGAAAAATTGTGGGAAGGCGACGAGTTTATCGACCGCAATGCATTGGCCGTGAATATGAATCGGCTGCGCAAGAAAGTCGCACCGGTTGGCCTGGCGCAACTGATTGAGACGGTCAAAGGTAAAGGTTATCGGTTGGCCAGCAAGGAGGCCGGCCATGATTAAGGCTTATTACCATGCACGCTGGATGGTTTGGTTAAGCCTGCTCACGTTGCTTCTGACCGGTTTATTGGCAAATTGGCTGGTTAATGTCTCAATTGAGGTAATCCTTAACATGTGGCTGTTCGCCCTGATTCCGTTACTCGTGATTGGCGGTTACGATCTGTGGCGTTTCAACCGGGAATGGCAGCAATTACAAGCGGATGTCTCGTTGCTGGACGATACCCAAATCACCGATCCGTTGGGCCGCGCGTATTACCAAAAAATCCAGTCTTTGCAACAAACTGTGCGAAAAAACAGCGACACCTACCGCGATCGCGAGCAGGAAATGTTAGACACCTTGCAGTTGTGGACGCACCAAATCAAAACGCCGCTAACGGCTTTGGATTTGCTACTGCAGGTAGAACCGGTCAATGCAAACGATGCCCGGCTGGAAATCAGCAAAATCAATCGCTATCTGACGGTGATGTTAAACTACCTCAAACTGACAACCCTCAACACCGATCTGGTTTTAACCGAAGTGGCGCTAAAACCACTCGTCAACGAAACCGTTCGCGATCTGGCTAAATTGTTTATTGCCAAGGATTTAACGGTCTCCGTCGAAGCATTGCCAACCGTTGTCAGTGATAGTCAGTGGCTGCGGTTTATTTTTGAACAACTCTTGACGAATGCCATTAAATACACGCCGCGCGGGTCCATCCGGATTTACGCAAAAGGGGATGCCGTTTTTGTCGCCGACACTGGTATCGGTATTCTGCCAGAAGACCTACCGCGGATTTTTGAACAGGGGTATTCCGGCTATAACGGACGCGCTAATCAAAAGGCTAGCGGATTAGGCTTATTCCTTAGCCGTCAGATCGCCGAAAAATTAGGCTTGCGGTTAACGGTGACGTCAAAAGTCGGCGTTGGCAGTACGTTTGCGATTCATTTTCCCCAAACCCGATGGCTGGCAGAGTAAGCCAGCTTACCAGCTTGTAAGCAACCGCAGCCGACTGTAAGTAGTTTTAGGGTGCCATCCCTTTTAAGCTAGTCAGTGAAAGGGGAAGATCGTATGTCAACGTTACTTAAATTAAAAAATGTCGAAAAAACCTATACAAGTCGGGGCGCCCAACCCGTTCAAGCATTGGTTAATATCAGTTTTACAGTCGAATCAAGCGAATTCGTCGCCATTATGGGGGAATCAGGATCCGGTAAAAGTACGCTGCTGAACCTGATTGCGACACTGGATAACCCTACAGGCGGTGAAATCACGCTCAACGGCCAGGATCTGCGCAAAGTCAAAGAAGGGGCGCGCGCCAAATTCCGGCGGGAGCACCTTGGTTTTATTTTTCAGGATTTTGACTTGCTTGATACCTTCAACGTGCAAGACAACATTTTTCTGCCACTGGTTTTGGCAAAAAAGCCGCTGGCGATCATGAAAGAGCGCTTGGCTAAACTCGCACCGCGGTTGGGCATCAGCGACCTCTTACAAAAGTATCCGTACGAGCTCTCCGGCGGCCAGCAGCAACGGGTCGCCGCCGCCCGCGCCATGATCACCGAACCGGAAATTCTGCTGGCCGATGAGCCGACTGGGGCGCTTGATTCCAAAACTTCGAGCGAACTCTTGGACTTGCTGACAGACGTGAATGCCCAGAGTCAGCAAACCATTCTCATGGTGACGCATAGTGCCATTGCTGCCAGCCATAGCAAGCGGGTACTTTTCATCCGGGATGGCCAAATTTTCCATCAACTTTACCGGGGCGAACTTGATCAGCCAGAGTTCCTGACCCGAATCAGCGAGACGATGACGGCGATGCTGACGAAGGAAGGCGAAGGCCAATGAAATTCTATTTCAAACTGGCCGCCACCAACCTCAAAGCAGACCGCCGCTTATTTGTCCCATTTGTCATCACCACCAGCTTCCTAATGGCGATCAATCTGATCATGCTAAATGCCTATGCCAGCAGTGATGTTCTGTTCAGCGAATTTGGCGCTTCGGCTGGCAGATCGCTGTTCATGTTTGGCTCGGTCATTACCGCAATCGTCTCCATCATTTTAGTGATTTATGCCAACAATTTTCTTCGCAAGCAACGCATCCGTCAGCTCGGTTTGTACAACATCATCGGTTTTGGCAAAGGCGAACTCAGCAAAATGATGGCCATCGAAAAATTGCTGCTTCTGTTGGCAACATTGCTATTGGGCGGTGCTTTGGGAACAGTCCTGTCGCGGATTAGCTATCTGACACTGGCCAAGGTGCTGCATGTCAACCACCACCTTGAGTTTGGTCTGAGCCAACAAGCCTTCAGCATTGCCGGCATCATCACAATCGGACTCTTCATCATCTTAATGTTCATCGATGAAATCTGGCTTATTCGCAAGCAGCCAATTGACATTGTTCGCGAACAAAGCGCCGGTGAGCGGGAACCGAAGATTGCGTGGTTCACGCTGATTTTCAGCCTTGTATGTTTAATCGCCGGCTATACACTGGCCGTTGTCATCACCAATCCGCTGGAAGCCATGAGTATGTTTTTCTTTGCGGTCATACTGGTCATCACAGGAACATATGGCTTATTCACGTCGGGTTCGGTTTTTGTCTTAAAATGGCTGCGGCGTCAAAAAAACTATTACTACCAGCCTAAGCATTTCATTAATGTCTCGAATCTGCTTTACCGAATGCAACAAAACGGCGCCGGTTTAGCATCAATTGCCATTTTGGTGACCATGACCCTCATTACGCTGGCCACGACCGCCACGCTTTTCTTTGGTATCAATGAAATCGTTAACGCACAAACGCCAGTCGACTTATCTTACTCCCTTAAAACAAATGATACCGAAGCTGCCAATCGCGTCACCGAGCTGGCCAAAACCCATCACGTCCGTATCCGGTCAATTCGCACGTTTACTGGCCCTTCCAGCACGTTGGCATTGCTTGAAAAAAACCGGTTGAATTCCCAAAGCAGTATCAACGGACCGTTTGGCTTTGACAATGCCCGCAGCGTCCAGTTGATGACCATTGCGAACTATAATCGTTACACTGGACAACACCGTTCGCTGAATGGAAACAATATTCTTATTTACACGTCCAATCATTTCGCTGGCAATACTCTGACAATCGGGAAGCAAACTTACCATGTCGCAACGCGGGTTTCAAGCTTTCCCAATGCACCGAAAACGTTTATTCCCAATCTTTTCGTCGCATTTCCATCTGAAACACAAATGCTCGCGGCATTGCATCATTTGTACCCGAAAAAGACCATGGCCGAGCTTAAAACAGATGTCACCACGAATCAGGATTTAATGTTGAGCGGCAGTCATGCCAACCAAACTAAGCTGTATCAAGATTTAAACAAAAGTGGCATCGCACTTCCTGACACTGTTCAGTCCCGCGCCGTCAATTACGACGATACCGCCAGCATGATGAGCAGCTTTCTGTTCCTCGGCATCGTCTTTGGTGCCACGTTTATCTTGGCAACTTTGCTAATACTTTACTACAAGCAACTGGCAGAAGGTTATGCTGATGAGCGGCGTTACACCATTCTCCAGCGAGTCGGCTTAAGCCTGCGCGAGGTGCGGTCAACCATCAACAGCCAACTGCTCATGCTGTTTTATCTGCCGTTGGTCGTCGCTGCCATCCACGTTGGCTTTGCCTTGCCATTCGTTCAGCGAATCATGATGCTGTTTGGCTTGCCTGATTGGCAATTCTTCCTGACCGTTTCACTCATCACGTTAGCCATTTTTGCCGTGATCTACGTGTTAATGTATCGTCTGACCGGCAATGTTTATTACCGCATCGTTTCCCGCCGCCAACCAACCAGTCGCAGGTAGTTAAGGGGGCTCTGGCGATAGTCCGGTGACCACCAAAACTCTAAAAAAAGTGCCGTTCCTGACCCATCGTTTATTTACAACGATACTGTCAGAAACGGCACTTTTAGTTGTTATGTCTCAAGCCGGCTGCAAGGCTTTAATCTCGGCAATCAGCTTAAGCAAGTTTTGTTCAGCGGTTTGATAATCGGCCATTTTATCGGCGAATTGCTCATCAAAACCGGCAAGGCCGCCTGCCGCAAATGCGTATTCGAATGGACAAACTGCTTCATAGGCAGCCGCAAACCGCTTTAGCAGATCATGATACTGCTCACCGCCAAGCTGCAAAGCCATCTGAATTACCCGGAAATCCGTATAAGCCATTTCGAATTGTACAGCCCAAGCCCGCATGAAATCATGCCGCGCCTGAATATGCAGAAAATGGTGCTCGGTGGTCCAAGCCAGCCGGTTCACTGAATCCTTAACATCCAACACAATGAATCACGCCTTTCTATTTACCCCTATGCTAACTGGCTTCATTATAAGCCTGTCCATGAAAAAACGCCTGAATAACACCCGTCTAGGCTAATTCAGGCGCACTAGTTTTCATGCGGTTGTTGGGTGTGCCGATCCAACGCCTTGGCTGCTGTTTCAGAAACCTCACGCAGCGCGGCTTTTCCACGTTTATCGCTTAGGTTAATGTAAAGATCAGTCGCACTTGTGGTCGTCTGCCCAAGCTGATCGGCCACTTGTTGCACATCCTTGGTCACCGTATAAATATTCGTCCCTAACGTATGCCGCGCTTTATGCGGTGTGGATGGTCGACCATAAGCCGTCGTGTAACGTTTAAAAAAAGCCTCGATCGTATTTTGGCGAATCCGCTTCACCGTTTGACCGACCTGCGTTACAAACAGCGGCGAGGTCGGCTTTTGATAGCCAATAATGGCCGCACGTTGTTGTAAATACGCGGTGAGATAGGGGTCAATCCAGTCCGCAAAATTCACCCGATCCTGAAAATTGCCTTTGCGCACAACCTGCACCGTGTGTCGGTCCATATTCAAATCTTCCAGATTCATATTGACCAACTCACTCACACGCACACCAGACCCAAACAGCAACGCAATAATCGCCAAGTTGCGTTGTTTGGCAGCCTCAAAATACGCGCGTTGTTTCGAAGGCAGTTGATGCGCATAAACCTGATCCAGCCAGTGCAGAAATTTAGCATCTTCACCGTCCACAAACAGCATTTCCTGCAATTTGTGATTGCGATAAGCCGTCGTCTCGGCGTGGGTTTTTAATTTAACCTTATTCCAGACATTGCGGTAAAAGTAAGGCTCACCGTCTTCATGCGGTTCACTTTCCTCGGTCAAAAATCGATAAAGCGCCTTAATGCCCACCAATCGCAAGGCAACACTGCGCCGCGTCATCCGTTTATTTGGATGCGTTTTGGAAGGCCGCTCTAGCAGATAAGCCATAAAAGCCTGCGCATCGCGTAAAGAAAGGTGCTCCAGTGTTTCAAGCGGCACAGATTGCTGGGAAGTGGCGGTCGTCACGCCGCTAGCGATCAGCCAGTCAAGAAACTCCTGATAAAAATGCAGATACTGATAAAGGGTAGAGTCAGCAATCGGAATCGCTTTTTGGCTGTGATAGTAGTCCTGAATGTAGTCAGGCAAAGAGGGCAGCATGACGTGGATTAATTTTGGATAATTCTGAGTCGACAAGCAGCATCACCTCGAACATATGTTTTCTTCTAGATAATGCTAGTATACCTGAAAAAAGAGGCGGATGCCGAGGAAGATGAGCGACTTAACCGCGATTTAACGCAGATCGTCTCGGCAAAATGACGTGAGACTGTATTGAATAAAGTTCTAGCTTTATCCAAAGGTAAACGTCAAAGTCTGGTTAAGGTCGCCAAATCCCGTTAATTCTTAAACGTGTTTATGAACCGAATTTATGTATGAAAACTCGCTCGCACCACCGAACTTTAAAATTCGCAGTCTGCAGCACTGGATGCTGCTTGCTACTGGAAAAATTCAGTTGGTGGTTGTTGTTTGGCTACAATTTTGAACAAGCTTCAGCAATTCATCATGAATCAGCTATCAGCTATCAGCCAAAATATGCGGCCATCACAAAAATGGCAATGATGCAACAATTGATTGATTTTTGCCAGTCTGGGCAAATTTACTGATTATCCGATAAATGTCCGTTTAAGCCAAAACATCTGCATAAAGTTTGCTGATCAGTCATCGTACATAAAGTTTGCGAAAAATTCTTAACCTCGAATCAAACCGCTGCTTTTGTGCCGATCTCGTTGCTGTTAAAAAATTTCCGATATCCACGAGTGGGGGAGTGTACTAGGAAGAATTTACTGCCACGGCAAAATACAGCGAAAATTGCCGTTCCTTGATTCTCCATTCTAGTTTACATAATATATATTATACGAAGTAGTATGTAGGTCGTTGATTTCGCATATTTTCCAGGAAGTTCACTCAAATTACGCAAATCTAGCATTCTCGTGTGCTCATTGAGCCGATCAGTTAACCGCTCGTAAATTTCCGGCACACATACAGTCAATCAAGTCTACACCAAATCTTGGTTCACAAAAATTTGCTAACCACGTTTGATCATCATCGTCAGGACATCTGCTTTCAATCGAACGAGTCACTCAGTTTAGCTTAAGTGCTCTACCATCTTGCCAACTTAAACAACACAAAAAATCGCAGCCAAGGCGTTCAGCTGCGACTTAATTAACTATATTCGTAAAACGGACAGATCAACCTTCAAATACTTTTTGCATCGGTGGCACGACTTGCTTTTTACGTGAAACTACTCCAGGCAATGACAAACGAGCGTTCGCATCAAACTTTTCGTTAAACGCTGCCGCGACTTTATCGCGATCCGCACCAACAGCAAAGCCAGTTGAGTTGCTGTTCAAAATATCCGTTGCGATCAGCAAGAAGTCGTCATAACCTTTGGCCTGTGCTTCCTTGGTCATGGCGTTCAACAGATCGTCCTGACGCGCATAGATGTCATCCAGATCAACGGTATTGACCTGACCGATCCGGATCGACTTGCCGCCCATTGTGAAGCTCTTGGCGTCGCCTTCGATAATATCCATATCAGACTTAGCAGCCAAATTAGTGCCAGCCTTCAGCATGGCTAAGCCGTACGATTGCAAATCAATTCCGGCAATTTTAGCCATTTCAGGAAGAATCTTTTTGTCCTTGTCCGTGGCAGTCGGCGATTTCAGCAACAATGTGTCGGAAATCAACCCCGATGCCATCAAGCCAGCCAATGTTGGCGAGATCGTGTAGCCGTGTTCCTGAAATAGTTCGAAAATCACGGTGTTCGTGCTGCCAACCGGTTCTGCGCGATAGAACAGCGGTGCAGCGGTGTGAAAGTTCGCAATCCGGTGATGATCAACCACTGACGCAATCTGCACGTCCTCGATATCAGCAACACTCTGTTGAAATTCGTTATGGTCCACCAACATCACAGTGTCAGTTTCATTTGCTGCAGTTTTAATGACCCGCGGTGCTTGAACCTTGAAATGATCCAAAACAAACTTGGTCTCGTCATTTGGTTCACCGAGTGCTACTGCTTCAACATCTGTGTTGCCCGCCTGCTTTTGAAACTCGGCCCAGCTCATGGCACTGGTAATCGCATCCGTATCTGGGTTTTGATGTCCAAAAATCAAAGTCGTCATATTAATCGATCGCTCCTCAGCTCAATATTTACCTTTCAATCTTACCACTGTTTTCGCCGACCCGCGACAGATAATCTTTTTCTGCCAGATAGGCGTCAAACGTCTTAAAGAAGTTGGCAATCCGCGGAATATCAGCTTTTTCTTTTCGATAAACGAACGAGGTCTCAAAGCGAATGGCCGGTTCGAATGAAACAGCATGGGCTTTGATTTGATCAGCGTGGGCCGTCACAAAACTCGTCGGCAAGGCAGTATTCACGCCGGTGTGATTAACAAACTGCGTAAGTTGATATGGCGTGGTAAAGTGCGCAACTACATGCGGAAAATCAACCATCTGATTCTTGTAGGCTTCGTGAAGCATCTGCCCCAGGAAATAATCATCCGGATAAGTAACCCATGGTTCAGCAAGCGTATCTTTAAAATGAAGGCGCTTACGGTTTGCCAACGAATCGTCATGATGTAAAAACAGCAATTGCTCATCAAGAATTTTCTTGCTGGCGTATGGTTTCCAGTTCTTGATCGTCTCATCAGGCAGATTCATAATCGCCAAGTCAACCTGATTGTTTTCTAATGCTTCCCAAATTTCGTGACGGGTCATCATCCGCAAAGTGATTTCAACTTCGGGATTCAAATCATAGTAATGCGCAATGAAGGCGTTAAAGGCACTGTCTTCAATCGAACTCAACAAGCCAATGTTAATCTTACCCACAGTTGCGCTGGTACTTTGCTGAATCTCGTCAGTCGTCTGGTTCAGGATCTCATAGATCTCGTGGGTTGCCTTCAACATTGTCTGACCGGCATCCGACAAATGCAGTTTCTTCCCAACAGAGTAGAACAGCGGCGCCCCCACTGTCCGCTCCAGCTTCTTGATTTGCTGCGTTAATGCAGGTTGGGTAATGCCCAACAGCTGAGCGGACTGGGTGTAGTTCATTGTTTCTGCAAGTTGCAGAAAATACGTGAGAGTCTTCGAGGAGAAAATGCGCTCTTGCTTCGTTTTCATGGGCGGCTTCCCTTTCATTTATAAATTTATAATACTGATCATTTATCATCATAAGTGGCATTTTAAAAAAACGCAACAGATTTGCCGCGTTTTTAATCGTTACGTTAAGTTCTAACTAAACTACGCCTTGGTAGCCGGACGCGGACGCCAATTTTGCCAGCCAGTGTAATCTTGGACATGCAACAGATTTTCCGCATTCTTAACCCGATCTGCTGATGGTGGTTCGATGCCTTCCAGTGGATAGGTAATGCCAAGTTCATGGTATTTCTTGACCCCCAGCGTGTGATAAGGAAGGATCTCGACTTTTTGAACCACATTCTTGTCTAAAGTTGCGACGTAGTCCCCTAACCGTTTAAGGTAAGAATCAAAATCGGTACGTTGTGGTACCAACACGTGCCGGATCCACATATCATCACCGTGATCAGACATATATTGAACCATATCCAAAATGTTTTCGTTGGGGAATCCCGTTAATTTCTTGTGCTCAGCGGAATCAATATGCTTAATATCCACCAATGAAATATCCGTGACCGCCATAAGCTTCTCAAACTGACCAAACCACGGCTGATCGCGCGTGAATGGCCCACCCGAAGTATCAAGACAAGTTGAAATACCAAGCTCCTTGGCTTTAGTAAAGAGTTCCAGGATAAAGTCGATTTGCACCAGACTTTCCCCGCCGCTGCAGGTAATCCCGCCTTGTTCGCCCCAGAAAGCCTTATAGCGCTGTGCATCCGCCAAAATCTGATCAGCTGTCATTTCCTCACCGACGCCGATATTCCAAGTATCAGGATTGTGGCAGTATTGACAACGCATGCGACACCCCTGCATGAAGACGACAAAACGAATCCCGGGTCCATCGACTGAGCCGAAGCTTTCGACTGAGTGAACGTAACCCTTAATTGGGCCTTCATGATCCTGCCCGACCTGTTCCAAAATATTTAACGGGCTTTGTGATTGATCGATAAGTTTCATCTATGCCGCCTCCACTGCTAGTATGCTGATAGTTTTCAAACGATTTTCATTTCAGTTTGTCAAAAAACGGCAACAGCAACGTTGCCGTCTTTTGACAAAACAGGAATGATTTCCTGTTTTGATGTTGAGTTGACTGGATTACATTTCGTCGAAGAATGTCCGTGCGATAACGTCATCTTGCTGTTCCTTCGTCAAGTCTGCGAAGTATACGCAATAACCTGAAACCCGGACAGTTAAGGTTGGGTATTCTTCTGGGTGCTTCTGTGCATCGATTAACGTTTCCTTGTTGAAGACGTTGATGTTTAGATGCATGCCGCTGTTCTCCATATAACCGTCGACCATGTGAACCAAGGTGTCCTTACGGGTTTCATCATCATGTCCCAGGGTATTTGGTGTAACCCCGAACGTGTTGCTGATACCGTCAGTTGCATAATGATATGGAATCTTGGCGGTGGACATCAAGGAAGCCAAGGCACCGTTCTTTTCTGCGCCATATGCCGGGTTGGCACCTGGTGAGAATGGTTCGCCTTTCTGACGGCCGTTTGGTGTTGTCCCGGTGTTCTTACCATAAACCACGTTGGAGGTGATGGTCAGAACACTGGTACTCAACTTAGCACCGCGATACAGATGATGGGTGTTCATCTTATTGTAGAAGGTCTTCACCAACCACTTAGCGATGTTGTCGGCCCGATCGTCATTGTTACCATAACGCGGATAGTCGTCGTTGTCAGCAACAAAGTCAATCGCAATACCATTTTCATCGCGAATCACTTTAACATGACCGTACTTGATCGCACTAATAGAGTCAACCGCATGTGACAAGCCGGAAATACCAGTTGCAAACGTCCGGTTCAGCCGGGTGTCCTTCAATGCCAACTGTGCTGCTTCGTAGTAATACTTGTCATGCATGTAGTGAATGACATTCAGCGCATTAACATAAACGTCAGCTAACCAGTCCATCATCTTGTCGAACTTCTTCATGAATTCGTCGTAATCGATGTAATCACTGGTGATTGGTTCATATTCAGGACCCACTTGTGCTTCCTGGATTTCGTCTTTCCCACCATTGATGGCATATAAGACGGTCTTTGCCAGGTTTGCCCGAGCGCCAAAGTACTGAACGCCGTCAGCGATCGGCTGTGCGGATACACAGCAGGCAATGCCATAATAGTCCGTGCCCCATTCGTTACGCATCAGATCATCATTTTCGTATTGAATGGTTGAACTTTGGATGGAGACTTCAGTTGCGTAGCGCTTGAAGCCTTCTGGTAAGCGTTCGCTCCACAATAACGTAATGTTTGGTTCCGGTGCTGCACCCATGTTGTCTAAGGTCTTCAGGAACCGGAAAGCGGTCTTGGTGACATGATGCCGACCATCATTACCCATACCGGCTAAGGACAGGGTTGCCCAGATCGGATCGCCGGAGAAGAGTGAATTATATTCTTCAGTCCGAATGAACCGAACCATCCGCAATTTCATAACCAAATGATCAATCAGTTCCTGAGCCTGTTCTTCGTTTAACTTGCCGAGACGCATATCCCGTTGAATGTAAGCATCGATAACCGTATCGATCCGGCCAACAGACATCGCCGCACCATTTTGCGTCTTAACGGCTGCCAGATAGCCAAAGTAAATCCATTGAACGGCTTCTTGAGCGTTTGCTGCAGGCCGGGAAATGTCATAACCATATTCTTTGGCCATTTTCTTCATATCGTTTAACGCACGATATTGTTCGTTGATTTCTTCGCGCAGTTTGATGACATCATCGGTCATTTCACCGTCGCCAGTCAGGTTATAATCGTTAACCTTTTCTTCCATCAACCGATCGATACCATAGATGGCAATCCGTGGAAAGTCTGAGACGATTCGACCACGGCCATATGCATCAGGTAACCCAGTAACGATCTTGCAGTGACGAGCCTTGCGCATTTCCGGTGTATAAGCATCAAAGACGCCTTGGTTATGGGTTTTACGATATTCAGTGAAAATTTTGTGTTCTGCAGGATCAGTTTCGAAGCCATAAGCTTTCAAAGCATCTTCCGCCATCCGAATGCCACCAAATGGCATAAAAGCACGTTTGAATGGCTTGTCCGTTTGAACGCCGACAATCTTTTCGAGATCTTTGTTGAGATAGCCAGGGCCATGTGACGTAATGGTTGATGGAATGTTGTTGTCTGCATCCAAAACGCCGCCATTGGCACGTTCTTGCTTCTTCAAGTTCAGAACCTGGTTGTTCAAAACAGTTGTTGCTTCAGTGGGGCCAGCAAGGAAACTCTCGTCCCCATCATATTGGTTCAGGTTATGCTCGATAAAATCGCGCACATTGATTTCTTCTTGCCAGTCACCGCCGTTAAAGCCTTCCCAATAATTAGGAACTTTGGTTTCGTCAAGCTGTTTCATAGGTGTTTGCCTCCTAAAGTGAATTACAGATGTGACAGTTCTTACAAACTCAGTATAACACGGTGCGGGATCTATGCAAGCGTTTTATTGCCTATATAACAGGGGTTCTTTTGTTTTTTTAGTGTATTTAGTTGTTTCATAAAAAATGCTTAAGAGCTATTTTGATAAGTTGTGCACAATCGTTCTGTACTAGAATAATTAAAAATAGCCGCTCCTGTACTATTACAGAAGTGGCTATTTTGGTATTTCTTGTTTAGTCCTTTTCCGGAATCACTTCACGGGTACGGACAAAGACCGGTGTCCCTTGAACATCCGTATCGATGACAAATGAGCCGTTGGAGTAACGATCACCGGTTGGGTGTTGGCTCGGCGTCAGCGTGACAACTTTGTCAGCATCAGTCAGTACATCCAAGCGGGTATTCACATCAACTGCCATCATGGCGACGATGCGATGCGGATCACGCTTAAGCTCGCGCAAGACCAGCAGACCGCGTCGAGCCCGACTCATTTCGCCGACTTCACTTAATGCCATCCGTTTGAAGGCGCCGCGTTGGGTCAGAATCCCGACCACCGCACTTTGCGGGTCTTTAACCAGAATGAAGTTAACAACCTCGTCTTCCGGTTTTAGATCCATACTTTTAACGCCGGTTGCCCGTGCGCCAACAGTCGAAACATCAGCTAACGGGAATGTTAATCCATATGCGTGCCGACTGACAACAAAAACATCTTGCAACTGATCAGTGGTGAAATAAGCATTCGTGACCACTGCACCGGCCGTCTTGAGCTTCATAGCCAGCATCGGTTTGCGTTTATAAGTTCGCTGCGGCTGTAAATCACTCAGCGCTGTCTGTTTAATATAGCCATCACTGGAACCAAGAACAAAACTACCGGCAATGTGCAACTGATCAAAGGCAAAGACTGCCAATACCTTTTCATCGGTACCCAGTCCGACTGTCTGGCTCAGGTGCTCGCCAGTATCTTTCCAGCGGGCATCACCGATTTCGTAAACCGGCCGATAAATGATGTTCCCGGCATTGGTCACAATATAAAGGTGCTGCAGCGTGCGCAACTCACCAGTGAAAATGGCCAAATCATTCGCTTTGAGCCCGTTATCGTCAGGGTCAACGGCCTGGTAACTGCGCAACGAACTGCGCTTGACGTAGCCATCCCGTGATACTTGAACCATAACTGGCTCATCAGCAACCGTCACCGTCGTTGCAACTTCAAGCGTTTCAATTTTAGCCTGGATACTGCTACGGCGATCGTCCCCGTATTCCTTGGCAATCCGCTTGAGTTCCTGCTCAATGACCCGATCACGCGCGGCCGGCCGCGCCAGAATATCCTGATAACCAGCGATAGCCTTAGCCAGTTGCGCCGCTTCGTTTTGTAAGGCAGTAATATCGGTATTGGTCAGGCGATACAGCTGCAAGGACACGATAGCTTCTGCTTGCGCCTCGGAAAAGTCAAACTGCTTAACCAAATTACGCTTGGCATCGCCTTTATCCTTAGAAGCACGAATAGCCGCGATCACCTGATCCAAAATCGACAGCATCTTGATCAGGCCTTCAACAATATGCTGCCGTGCCTGTGCTTTGTTCAGTTCATACCGCGTGCGGCGAGTGACGACATCACGGCGATGGGCAACATACGCTTCCAGCATCGGCTTTAAACCTAGCAGTTTTGGCTGCATATCGGCGATGGCAACCATATTAAAGTTATAAGTGATCTGCAGGTCGGTATTTTTGAACAGATAATTCAAAATGCCTTGGGCGTCGGCTTCTTTCTTCAGCTCAATGACAACGCTTAAACCAAAACGGTCACTTTCATCCCGAACTTCTGCGATGCCATCGACTTTCTTGTTAAGGCGCAGTTCGTCAATTTTCTTGATCATTAAGGCTTTATTGACATCGTAAGGAATCTCGGTGACAACAATCTTTTCCCGTCCGCCACGCATGGTTTCGATATGCGTGCGTGAACGCACCACAATCTTGCCGCGGCCGGTTTCATATGCTTGCTTGATGCCGTCAAGCCCTTGAATAATCCCACCGGTTGGAAAATCCGGACCTTTGACATATTGCATCAAGTCATTTAGGTCAGCTTGCGGGTGCTTTAACAGGTGCAAAATGGCATCCACTACTTCGCGCAAATTATGCGGCGGAATTTCGGTCGCGTAACCAGCGGAAATACCGGTCGCACCGTTGACTAACAAATTAGGAAATCCAGCCGGTAAAACTGTTGGCTCCTGCGCCGTGTCATCGAAATTAAGGACCATGTCCACGGTCTCTTTGTCAATATCCGCCAGCATTTCTTTACTGATCTTGCTCAGACGCGCTTCCGTGTACCGCATTGCGGCAGGCGGATCCCCGTCCATCGATCCGTTGTTGCCGTGCATTTGAATCAACGGTGCCCGCAACTTCCAATCCTGGCTGAGCCGGACCATTGCTTCATAAATCGAACTATCGCCATGTGGATGATAGTTACCCATAACGTTACCGACACTTTTAGCCGATTTACGAAAACCTTTGTCGTAAGTGTTGCCATCCTGATTCATCGCAAACAAAATTCGGCGCTGAACCGGCTTTAGCCCGTCACGAACATCCGGCAATGCCCGCTCTTGAATGATGTATTTCGAGTACCGGCCAAACCGGTCGCCCATGACCTCTTCTAAGGTCAACTCCTGAATCTGATTGGCCAATGGCTTTTACTTTCCTTTCTTGTCTAACTGTTTAACGATTTGCTTGGCACCAAACTGCAACTTTTCGTGGTTAGCTGTCGGTGTTTCCAAAATACTACCGTCGTCATCCATGTCAAACTTAACATGATGTTCAATCCATTCACGCCGCGGTTCGACGCGATCGCCCATCAAAGTCGTCACGCGCCGTTCGGCTAACTGGGCGTCGTCAATCCGCACCCGAATCAACGTGCGCGTCTCTGGATTCATAGTGGTTTCCCACAACTGATCGGCATTCATTTCTCCAAGCCCTTTGAAACGGGTCAGCGTATAGCCCTTCCCCATGGCTTTGGTTTCCTTAGCCAGCTCTTCATCGGTCCAGGCATAGCTGATCTTAGTTTTAGCACCAGCACCTTTTTGCAGCCGATATAACGGCGGTAACGCAATATAAACCCGTCCAGCATCAATCAGCGGGCGCATGTACCGATAAAAGAATGTCAGCAGCAGAATCTGAATATGCGCGCCATCGGTATCCGCATCGGTCATGATGATGATCTTGTTGTAGTTTGCCTGCTGGATATCAAAATCTGCGCCGACACCGGCACCGATTGTGTAAATCATCGTATTGATTTCTTCGTTCTTAACGATGTCTTGTAGCTTGGCCTTTTGCGTATTCAGGACTTTCCCACGCAACGGTAAAATCGCCTGGAACTTGCGATCTCGACCTTGTTTAGCAGAACCGCCGGCCGAATCCCCTTCGACTAGGTAAAGTTCATTGCGTTTAGGATTTTTGGTCTGTGCTGGGGTTAATTTACCGGAGAGCAGTCCCTGATCTTTTTTCCGCTTACGGCCGGTCCGACTGTCATCGCGCGCCTTACGCGCTGCTTCGCGGGCATCCCTGGCCTTAATCGCCTTACGTACGAGTTCCTGGGACTCTTCCCCATTTTCCATCAAAAACGTGGAAAGATTTTCGTAAACAATACCGTCGACAACTGTGCGAGCTTGCGGGGTACCCAGTTTGCCTTTTGTCTGGCCTTCAAACTGCAGGATTTCTTCAGGAATCCGCACGCTTAAAATACCGGCGAAGCCTTCCCGAACATCACTGCCTTCAAGGTTCTTATCCCTGTCTTTCAACAAGCCGACTTTGCGTGCGAACTCATTAAACGCCCGGGTCATCCCACTACGCAGGCCGATTTCGTGCGTGCCGCCATCTCCGGTGCGCACATTGTTAACGAAGGAAATAATATTTTCGGAATAGCCATCATTATATTGGCCGGCAAAGTCAACCACAATGCCGTCTTTCTTGCCTTCAAAATTGATGACTTGCGACAAGGCATCTTTACCTTCATTCAGATACTTAACGAAACTCACCAAGCCATCCGGATAGTGATACTGATCGCGTTTGCCGGTGCGCTCGTCAATTAAGTTAATCGTAATATTTTTCAGCAAAAAGGCTGATTCGCGCAACCGTTCAGCGAGTGTATCATAGTTGAAAACCGTGGTCTGGAAAATCGTCGGATCCGGTTTGAAGGTGATCGTGGTGCCATTTGGCTCATTCACCTTACCCAGCTTTTGCAAACCACCGTCCGGATGACCACCGTTGATGAAGTGCTCCTCAAAAGCCCGTTTGTCGCGGACAACCCTCACGGTCAGTGATTCAGATAAGGCATTCACGACACTGGACCCAACCCCGTGCAGACCGCCTGACGTTTTATAGCTGTTTTGGTTAAACTTCCCGCCGGCGTGCAGCACCGTTAGGATCACTTCAATCGTCGGCTTGCCGCTGGGATGCATCCCCGTCGGCATCCCCCGTCCGTGATCCTGCACGGTAACTGAATTATCGGCGTGAATGGTTACATTGATTTCGTCCCCAAACCCCGCGAGCGCTTCATCGACTGAGTTATCCACGATTTCATAAACCAAATGGTGCAATCCGCGGCCATCGGTGGAACCAATATACATCCCAGGCCGCTTGCGAACGGCTTCCAGACCGTGCAGCACCTGAATGGATGAATCATTATATGCTTGCGTTGCTTTGTCCATAATAAACTCCCTTTTTGAAACAACTAATTTATAGAATACACCACGCACCCGCAGAGCGCGAACAAAGCATGACTAAAAAATACTTAGAAAACGGCACGAAGGCGATCTCGGCCAACATTCGCACGCAACCGCTTTATGAGCTACGTATTTCCAGTGTAGCCTTCACGTCCATAAAAAGTCTGCGTTGACGTTTCTCTAGGGCATTTAACCCATTATTGCAAATCGAATGTGTGTTCGCATTATTTTAACGGCGTATCACTCAAAAGTCAAAAATGCTAAAATAGTTTTTAAGTCTGAGAGGAGGGGCACACTTGGTTCTTGTGCTTTGTTTTATACTCGCTTATTTCATTGGTGCCATTCCGTTTGGTGTGGTGATTGGCAAAGTATTTTATCATACCGACATCCGCAAAGGTGGCAGCCATAATATCGGGACAACCAACGCTTATCGAATGCTAGGACCGGTTGGCGGAACACTGGTGTTGCTATTGGATATTCTAAAAGGAACGTTGTCAGCCAGTTTACCGATTTTGTTTGGAATTGACCACCACTGGCTGATTCTGATTGTCGGGCTGGCGGCTGTCTTAGGTCATACCTTTTCGATTTATATTCATTTCAAAGGTGGCAAAGCAGTGGCGACGAGTGCCGGCATTTTGCTGGCGTATAATCCGGAATTCTTCTTCATTGCCTTTGCTATCTGGTTTAGTCTGATCTTGCTAACGTCCATGGTCAGTGTCGCCAGTACACTTGGCATGGTCATTATCACCTGCTGGTCGCTTGTTTATCACGACTGGTTGCTGACCACCGTGGCTTGCGGTCTGCTTGTCGTTTTCTTCATTAAACATCGGGCCAATTTTAAGCGCATCAAAGCGGGCGACGAGAACATGGTCCCATTTGGCCTCGGCCTTTACTTACGGCAACACCGCCGGCAGCGATAAGGGCAACGAAATGTACCAAGCAAAAAGACATCCCCTGTTGGATGTCTTTTTGTTATCGATCACCAGCTATCCTACCGAATTAAAAAATGCTGATTGTGTAGCCCTTTTCAAACGCCGTTCCCGGTTCGAGACGATTGATGCCCAGCTTCTTGGTGAAATCGCCGGTCGTGCCAATCGTATCTGCGATGCCCCACCAAGGCTCAATGCAAACAAACTCACCCGTCTTGGGATAGGGGCTCCATACGCCTAAGTAAGGTGTGTCTGTCATGGTGACACTCACACCGTGTTTGGTTTTGTCCGAAAGCAGATTAAACGAGGTCTTACCAAGCGGAGCAAAGATGAGTGCATCATTTTTAAACGTCTCATGGGTCAGCGCCAGATTGGCATCAGTTGCGGCCAGCGTTCGGTGCGTATAATCCACGCCTTTGCCGGCAACCAGCGGAATTTGAACCAGCGACTTGCGCGGTTTGAAGTTCATGTAATAATCCGTAAACTGCGTGTCTGCTGTCATCGGCACCTTGAAGCCGGGGTGTCCGCCAACACTGAAGTATAAAGGGGCCGTTTTGTCTGGATTATCGACATGGTAAGTAACGTGTAGGTTATTATTTTCCAATGCATAGGTGATAATCAGACGAAACGCAAAGGGATACATGGCACGCGTCTTGTCGTCATCTTTAAGAACAAGGCTGGCCTTAAAAGGCGTTGCCGACACGACTGTGAAATCACGATCACGGGCAAAGCCATGCTGGGTCATGTGGTAAGTTTTGCCAGCATAATGATATTGGTCATCAGCCAGTGCCCCGACAATCGGGAATAACACCGGTGCGTGCCGCGGCCAGACTTCCGGATCAGCCTGCCACAGGCGCTCACGCCCAGTCAGGTTATCCTTGATACTAGTCAGCTCGGCACCATGCCGACTGATGTCAACGGTCAAAAAGTCATTTGCAATCGTTACCATACATCCTCATCCTTTATCTACAGTTCTCCACGGGTTGCCTTACAAAATATACCGGGTCATGTTCGTATCGGCAGCGATATGGCCGATCTTATCATCGACATACTGCTGGGTCACCGTCACACTGCCCATTGCCATATCCGGACCTTCGTAAAGCACATCTTCCAATAGCTTTTCCAAGATGGTTGCTAACCGTCGCGCGCCGATATTATCGGTATCGTGATTAACCTGCGTGGCAATTTCGGCAATCCGATTAACGGCTTCCTTGGTAAACGTGATTTTCACGCCATCAGCACCAATCAAGGCAATATATTGTTTAATCAACGCATTGTCCGGTTCGGTCAGAATCCGTACGAAGTCTTTTTCGGTCAAATCCTTTAGCTCAACCCTGATCGGGAACCGACCTTGCAATTCGGCAATCAAATCACTCGGTTTGGCTTCAGCAAATGCCCCTGAACCGATAAACAAAATATGATCCGTGTTAATTGGCCCATACTTGGTGTTAATCTGCGAGCCTTCGACGATTGGCAAAATATCGCGTTGAACCCCTTCGCGAGAAACTTCACCACTGGTATGCTTGTCGCCTGCTGCGATTTTATCAATTTCGTCAATAAAGATAATGCCATTGTTTTCGGCACTCTGGATGGCGTCGTGATAAATATCGGCATGGTTGACCAGTTTATCCGACTCTTCTTTAATGAAGATTTCGCGGGCTTCCTTAACGGTCATGGTGCGCTCGACTTTTTTCTTGGGCATTAACGCACCAATCGTATCACTTAAGTCAATCCCCATTTGGCCGTACATATCACTCATGCCGCCGCCTTTTTTCTCGTCGTTGACGGCAACGGTAATTTCCCGATCCTCTAGCAAGCCTTTTTCCAGCTGTTCAGCGACACTCAGGCGTTTGTTCCGAATGTCATCGGTCACTTCGCCACCAGCATCGGCATCGTCAGCAGCAGGTGTCTTGCCGTTTTGCATGCCTTGTAACATGTTCATCATTTCAGCCATCGGATTCGAGTTCTTTTCTTTGCGAATCGCTGGTACCAAAATTTTAACGAGGCGTTTGTTGGCTTCCTTTTCGGCGCGAACGCGGACTTTCTTGAACTGCTTTTCTTCTTCCATCGCCACTGCGGTTTCAGCAAGATCACGGACCATGGATTCAACATCCCGACCGACATAGCCGACTTCCGTGAATTTGGTCGCTTCGACTTTAACGAAAGGCGCATCTACAATTTTGGCTAATCGGCGGGCAATTTCCGTTTTCCCGACACCGGTTGGTCCGATCATCAACAAGTTCTTCGGCGTGATTTCTTCTTGCATCTTGGGTGACAACTGCATCCGGCGGTAGCGATTATATAAGGCAACCGCAACGGCGCGTTTGGCATCGTCCTGACCGATGACATATTGGTCAAGTTTTTCAACGATTTGTTTAGGTGTTTGAACCTCTACCATTTTAAACCTCCTGTGAGCGTGCTCTGGCCTAGTCAGAAACTCTCAACGATAATGTTGTGGTTGGTGAAAATGTCAATGTTACCGGCAATATTAACTGCCTCTTTGGCAATGTCGGCCGGCGTCATGTCAGGAGCGTGCCGCAACATCGCAATGGCAGCAGCTTGGGCAAAATTACCGCCTGAGCCGATCGCCACGACATCCTCGTCCGGATCAATGACTTCCCCTGAGCCGGATACAAGCAACAAGTCGTGTTCGTCCATGACGATCATCATCGCTTCGAGCTTTTGCAGCGTTGGATCTTTGCGCCAATCCTGTGCCAGCGCCACTGCGGAACGCCGTAAGTTGCCGGCATAGTGCTCAAGCTTCTTTTCAAACCAATCTTGTAAAGTGAACGCGTCGGCAACGCCACCGGCAAAGCCGATGACAACTTGATCATGATAAATGCGCCGAACTTTTTGGGCGTTGCCTTTCATAATGACTTTTTCGCCCAAGGTAACCTGGCCATCGCCTGCTAAAGCGGTTACGCCATCTCTTCTAACTGCTGCAATTGTTGTCATTATTATGCTCCTTTTCTTTCCCCCCTGATGAATTGAAACTCATCAGCGGTGGCGGTTATTAGCAACCGACCAATAGTCATACTTTAGAAAACTCAAGCACCGATTACATCGTACTTTAGTCTTAATGATGCTTAGGATAATATTTCATGTACTCGTTTTTTAAATGCGCCATCGTGACGTGGGTATAAATCTGGGTCGTCGACAGACTCGCATGGCCTAGCAATTCCTGGACGGTGCGTAAATCCGCTCCATGATCTAACATGTGCGTGGCGAAGCTGTGCCGCAACATGTGGGGATGGATATTGGCAGTCAGACTCGTCTGTTTAATAAGCTGATCCAGAATGTATTCAATCCCGCGTGCTGTGATCGGCCGACCATATTGGTTGACGAATACCACCCGATGTTGGGTTTGGTGCTTCTGCATCAACGTGTGGCGTCCATCCTTTAGATAAGTTTGTAACGCGCGCTGGGCGTACTGACCAAATGGTACGTAGCGATCCTTATTGCCTTTCCCATGAATCAGTAACAACCCTGTATTAAAGTCCACCTGGTTGAGTGTTAAGTTGGCACACTCGGAAACCCGGATGCCGGTGCCATACAAGACTTCCAGCAATGCCCGATTGCGCTGGTCAAGTGGCGTTTTGCCTTCAACGGTTTTAAACAGTTCCTGAATTTCCGCCTCATAGAAAAACTGCGGCAGGTTATGGTGTTGCTTCTTCAATTCAACTAATTCAAATGGATTGCGCTTCACAGCACCAATTCGTACCAGGTACCGATAAAAGCTACGCAAACTGCTAATTTTGCGGGCAATGGAAGTACGAGCCAGTCCCTGTTTATTCAAATTGGTTAAGTAAGTCTGAACGTCCAGGTCATCTACCTTGCTAAAATCCGTGAATCCGCCATTGGCCTTGAGAAAAGCCTGGAATTCCTGAATGTCGTTTAAATACGCCGTGACGGTTTCTGGTGAATACTGCCGCTCGACCGTTAAGTATTCCTGAAAAGCTGTAATTGGCTTCATCCCGACATCCCTCCGCTTAATAGATTAACATAAAAAGAACGATTGTTGACGTTTTCAGAAGCTAAACCTTAATAGCTGGCGGTGAATTTTCGCTCTCCAGGCACCAAGATTGCTTAAGCACTGGCTTTGTTCCATTATAATAAGTTCTTTATGAAGATAACATGACACGACAATGAAAAAATCCCGGTTACCCGAGATCTTTGTATATTTTTAAGGTTGGTTAACGCGGCTTAATTCATTTTTAAATGCCGCAAGATCGGTCAAGGCCCGTTCTGCTAGTTGCTGGTTGCGCTCCTTCTTTTGCCGCACTTTGACTGCTAGCGGCGGCATAATGCCGAAGTTTGCGTTCATCGGCTGAAAATGCGTTGGCGAGGTGTGGGTGATGTAATGTGCCATGGCACCCATCGCCGTTGTTTCCGGAAATACCAGCGGTGGCAAATTCTGTGCCAGCCGAGCTGCATTTGTCCCGGCAATTAATCCGCTGGCAGCACTTTCAACGTAACCTTCAACGCCGGTCATCTGCCCTGCAAAGAAGAGATCCGCGCGCCGTTTAGACGCATACGTCGGCTCAAGGACAGCCGGTGATTTCATGAATGTATTGCGATGCATCACGCCATAGCGGACAATCTGAACATTTTCCAATCCCGGAATCATCCGGAAGACCCGTTTTTGTTCACCCCACTTGAGATGCGTCTGGAAGCCCACGATGTTATATAGGCTCGCCGCCGCGTTATCCTGCCGCAGCTGAACGACCGCATACGGTGTTTTGCCGGTTCGCGGATCCTCCAAGCCAACTGGTTTCAGCGGACCGAACAGCATGGTCTTAATCCCGCGTTTGGCCATCACTTCAATTGGCATGCAGCCTTCAAAAACCGTCATTTTTTCAAAGTCATGTCCTTCCGCAACCTCAGCGGAGATCAATGCCTGATAGAACGCCTGAAATTCTTCCCGGTTCATCGGGCAATTTAAGTAAGCAGCTTCGCCACGATCATAGCGCGACTTTTTATAAACAATGTCGGTATCAATGGTGCTGGCGTCCAAAATCGGCGCGGCAGCATCAAAAAATGATAAGCCAGCTTCACCGTTTAAGGCGACAATAGCATCAGCCAAGCCCGGTGCGGTCAACGGCCCTGTAGCAACTACTGTCACCCCTTCAGGGAAATCAGTCAGCTCTTCATGGATGACATGAACCCGGGGATGCGCCATGAGTTTCTGGGTCACTAACTGGGAAAATGGCTCGCGGTCAACCGCTAGCGCACCGCCAGCTGGCACGGCGGTCGCATCGGCACTTTGAATAATAATCGAATCTAAGCGCCGCATTTCTTCTTTCAACAGTCCAACCGCGTTCGTAATCTGATTGGCACGCAGCGAGTTTGTACAGACCAGTTCCGCAAAATTGGCGGTGTGATGCGCCGGGGTCATGGTAACCGGACGCATTTCATATAAATTGACGTCGACACCTGTTTGGGCGATTTGCCAAGCGGCTTCGGACCCGGCCAGGCCAGCGCCGATGACGTTAACAATAGGCATGGTGAATTTCCTCCTTTGGTGTGGGGTTTTGGATCGAGAGTGGAACGGGGATTCTTAAAGTTTGTTTGATGTGGGTTTGGTGATGCTGCATTTAACATGTGCTTATTGGTCCAGCGGCTTGTGTGTAGGAACCTTGGGCGTAATAGCCAAGGAAGATCTTCTTATGGAAAGAAATTTGTCCGATGCTGCCGTAAACGCGTTCGCTGGCGCAAAAGTCTGCGTATAAGGACCTTACGCGCAATGGCCTAAACCCGGGCCATCACGCCTAAGGCCACTTATACTCCGACTTCTGAGCGCGCCAGCTCACGCTCTTGCCTAGTTTATCAAAAAAAACAGCAGACCCAAAGGATTCGGGCTTGCTGGTTTTGGTTTTATGCTTTTTGTAAGGCTTCCTTGTAATCGTTGTTTGGGCAAACGACTTGGGTGCCGGCTTTGGTTTTCTTTTCGACTAAGAAATGACCACAGACCGGGCAGTCGCGGCCAACTGGTTTGTCCCAGGAGACAAAGTCACAGTCCGGGTAGCGCGAGCAGCCATAAAAGACACGGTTACGCTTGCTCTTGCGTTCGACCACCTGACCCTCGTGACACTTAGGACAAATGACGCCAATTTCTTTGACAATCGCCTTGGTGTTGCGGCAATCCGGGAATCGAGAACAGGCGTAAAATTTACCGTAACGCCCCATTTTGATAACCATGGGTGCGCCACAGATGTCGCAGTTAAAGCCTGCTGGTTCGTCCTTAATCTGAATCTTTTCGATGCCGGTTTCGGCGTGCGCTACTTCTTTCTCAAACGGCTTGTAGAACTGATCAATAACCTTTACCCAGTTGGCTTCGCCGGTTTCGATGCTGTCTAATTCGGACTCAACATTTGCCGTGAACTTAATATTGACGATATCAGGGAAGAATTCAACGATCAGACTGTTGACGATTTCGCCTAATTCGGTCGGTTCAAACCGGCGGGCATTGAGCTTAACGTAATAGCGCTTCTGGATGGTTTCAATGGTCGGAGCGTATGTTGACGGCCGACCAACACCATTTTCTTCCAACGCCTTAACCAGATTAGCTTCTGAGTAACGGGCTGGTGGCTGGGTAAAATGCTGGGCCGGATCGGTTTTCAGCATTTTAACGGCATCCCCGACAGCAAGCGGCGGCAAGACATTGTCCTTTTCATCGTTATCCCGCGAGGATACGTAGAGCTTAGTAAAGCCTTCAAACTTCATCTGACTGCCATTAGCACGGAACGTAACATCATTTTGGTCAAGAGTAACGGCGACGGTGTCGATCACTGCCGGTGTCATTTCACTGGCAACAAATCGGCTCCAAATCAACCGATATAGCTTCATTTGGTCTTTATCCAAAACCGAAGCCAGACTTTCGGGCGTCCGCAACGTACTGGTTGGGCGAATCGCTTCATGGGCGTCTTGAGCCCCTTCCTGAAGTTTGCCTTGACGGATTTTGACAGCGGCATAAGCTTCGCCGTACTTTTCGTGCAGATAGTGGCTGGTCTCGGTTTTGGCGACATTCGAAACACGAGTGGAGTCAGTACGCATATACGTAATCAACCCGACCGTGCCTAACTTGCCGCCTAAATTAATACCTTCGTACAGCTGTTGCGCCAACATCATGGTTTTCCGGGTTCGGAAACCCAGCTTACGGTTGGCTTCCTGTTGCAAGGTACTGGTGGTAAACGGCGGTGCCGGGAAACGCTTGCGCTCTTTCTTAACTACTTTGGTCACGTTAAACGGCTTGGTTTTATCGACCTGGCTTAAGACTTTTTGAACAGCCTCATTATTCTTTAAGGCCTGTTTCTTGTTCTTGATGCCGTAAAAACTGGCTGTAAACTTTTTGCTGCGGCCTTTCTGGAACTCTGCATCCAGTGACCAATACTCTTCAGGAATGAAATTCTTGATTTCATTTTCGCGATCAATGATCAGTTTTAATGCGACACTCTGAACCCGGCCGGCACTTAAGCCTTTTTTGACCTTCTTCCACAGCAATGGGCTGATGGAATAGCCTACGAGCCGATCGAGAATCCGCCGGGCCTGTTGGGCATCGACGAGATCCATATCAATCCCGCGTGGCGTCTTAAACGCGTTTTTAACTGCGTCTTTGGTGATTTCGTTAAAGACGACACGATTTTTGGCCTGGGGATCCAAACCGAGAATATGGCTGACATGCCACGCAATGGCTTCTCCTTCACGATCCGGATCGGCTGCGAGATAAACGCGGCTAGCTTTTTTAGCGTCTTTCTTTAAGGATTTAATGACATCGCCTTTACCACGAATCGAAATGTACCGAGGTTCGTAGTTGTTTTCAACATCAACACCCATTTGACTCTTAGGTAAATCGCGAATATGCCCTAAACTAGCAACAACTTTATAGGTGCGGCCAAGATATTTTTCAATGGTCTTGGCTTTAGCTGGCGATTCAACAATGACTAACTTCTTGTCGGCCATGAACGCGCTCCTTCCGGTGGCATTGCTACAACAGCAAGCCCTGATTAATTTGTGCGGGCTGACGGGTTACCGTCAGTGCTTCATGATTCAGTAGGTTACTACGATCGGTCACAGTGGCGCAATACACTTCCGCCTAAAACCATCCGATCACGCCTGCTGGCTCAAAACAGTTGCTATCATAAGCTAGTCATTTTGCTCTTGTCAAATCAAATGAAAATTTTCCTACTATAGAAAGGGCACTTTTTGGCACTTCACGGGTAATAATGCAGGTTCTCGATCAACGTATCCGGACCGGTCACAATTGCCGCGCCCGCTTGAATTAGCGCATTGGTTCCCGCGCCTAAACGCTCGCCAAAACGATTAGGTAACGCAAAAACTTCACGATTATGCTGCAAGGCATAATTTGCCGTGATCAGACTGCCGCTTTTGATTTCCGCTTCAGTGACCATCACCCCATGCGCCAACCCGGCAATAATCCGATTACGTGCCACAAATTGGAACCGTTGCGGAGCTGTTCCGGGCGGGTACTCGCTCACAATCAACCCAGCGCGGCCGATCCGTTCCTGCAGCAAACGATGCTTAGCCGGATAGACCTGATCGATACCGTTAGCGATCACCGCAATTGTCGGCAAACCAGCTGTGAGTGCCGCCTCATGGGCCATGCTGTCGGCGCCGGTTGCTAAGCCACTTACAATCGTCATTGCCGGCAGCTGCGGGAATAATTGTGCTAAGGCAGCCGCTGAATAACCGGTAGCCTTTCGCGAACCAACAACACCCAGCGTTAATTGCTGAAGCAACTTTATCTGACCGCGATAAAAAAGCACCAGTGGCGGCTGGGGAATTTCACGCAACCGTGGTGGATAAGCAGCATCGACATAAGTGACGTAAGCTGACTGCCGCGCTACCGCCAATAATGGTTCCGCCGACTGAGTCAGTTTCTTGTCAAGTTCGCGTTGAAATGCTGTTAAATCGGTTTTGGCACGAATAGCTTCTTCCAAAGCGACCGCCAAGCGCGGATTCTGATGGGTTACTAGATGCCAAGTTAATAAAAAGTCACGTAATGTCATGCCAGAAGTTCCTCCTGTCAATACATTACGCGGCTTAACGACAATCACATCTTAGGAGTTTAAACAATCACGCACTGGCCCAAAACTTCGCCGATGAATCGGCGTGACGCCATGAGCAGCCAGACCTGCTAAGTGTGCTTTCGTACCGTAACCCATGTTGTGTTTAAAATCATAACCAGGATAAACTTGATCGTACATCACCATCAGCCGATCCCGAATCACTTTCGCAACAATACTAGCCGAGGCGATGCTAATACTATTTGCGTCGCCTTTTATCAACCGTTCTTGTGGCAAATCGACCGGCACATGCATCGCGTCTACCAGCAAAAACTCCGGCGCAACGCGTAAATGACTCACCGCCGTTGCCATCGCAAGTTCAGTCGCGTGGTAAATATTCTCCCGATCGATCTCGCGATTATCGGCAACGCCAATGCCAACCGCGATGGCCTCCGTCAAAATATGCGGGTAGAGCACATTGCGCTCGTGAGCCGTCAGTTGCTTTGAATCATTCACTGGCCATCGAAAATGATGCGGCAGGATAACCGCCGCCGTCACAACTGGGCCAGCCAGCGGTCCCCGCCCTACTTCGTCTAACCCAGCAACATACTGGTACGTTCCCCATAACTGGCGCTCATACCTGCTGCGATATTTCAGTGCCACCGCCTCGGCAGCGCGATGGTCTTCACGCCGTTGATAAGCCGACAGTAATTTGCCCGCACCAATGCGACTATCATTTTTGAGCGCCGTTAAGATCGCGGGATCGACATGATCTGCTTGCAAAAGCGCCTTATACTCACTCAGTGTCGGCATCGGTCTCACCAGGCTTTTCCAAGGTAAAGCGGCCTAATTTCCCCTGCCGAGCATCGAAAATCAGCCGTTCCGCCATTCGATTGAATTCCTCTCCGAATCCCTGCGTTTTTGTCAGCTTCACCAGCAAGTCATGCGGTGCTGCTTGCAAGTCAATATCAGTGAGATGGTAAGCTTTTTTCAGGGCGTCCGGGTAATGTGCCATAAAATAAGTTAAGCCATATAAACCGACCACATCTTCTTGGAATACTGCGTCGGCAATCGCACCGGTAAACGCCAGACGCATCCCGATCGTCTGTGAGGCAAACTTGGGCCACAAAATCCCAGGGGTATCCAGCAACTGAAAATTATCACTTGCCTTTAACCACTGTTGATTCTTGGTCACACCGGGCTTGTTGCCAGTTACCGCAATATTGCGATGAACCAGGCGATTCAGAACCGTCGACTTGCCAACGTTAGGGATGCCAATACACATCGCCTTGATCATGGGATTACGAATCCCCCGCGACTTCTTCCGAGCAATTTTCTCCGCCATCAATTTGGTGGCCAACTGCGGAATTTGCTGCAGTCGTTTGGCATGTTGCGCATCAATCGCAATCGCGGCAAAACCTTGATCTTGATAGTATTGCACCCATTCTCGTGTCAGGGTCGGATCCGCCAAATCTTGCTTATTGAGGATCACCATGCGCGGCTTTTCGCCAATTATTTCATCTAACATTGGGTTGCGCGATGATTCAGGTGTACGCGCGTCAACAACCTCAAGAATGAGATCGACTTGTTTAATTTTTTCCTGTACCTGTTTACGGGCCTTCGCCATGTGGCCCGGGAACCATTGAATTGCCAAGATTTTCAGACTCCTTATGGGCAAAATACTTGTTTATATCTGAGTTATATAAAGCTTGTTTAAAGTTTGATTTTGAAAGTTACCGATGCTTATGTTACACGAGAAAACAAGTACTGCCAATGCGATTCAAAACACTGCATCACTCAAATCAAATTATTCCCAATATTTTTTACAACCAGTGAATTCCATGATACAATTTCTATAGTTGAATAGAGGCCATCGAGTTGCCCCTCGATGGCCTCAAGCGCAGTTCAGAAGACTGGATCAAAGCTAGTTCTTACGAGCTGGCTTTTTTAGTATCTGGCGAGCCTTGGCGTAATTGAGATACGCCTTGGACAAGATCCAGACAGCGATGGCAAAATCAACCATCGCGAACCCTCCAGTCACTCCGATTTTGCATTGACCTCACCTCCGCCTTCAGATAAATAGTTGAGGGGTGATGTCCTGCAAAACTGCTGGGCTAGATCTCTTTCGGGAGCTACCCTTGTGATGCTAGATTATCGTTAGTATAGCAAACCACTTAGATATAGCATAGACTTTGAGTCTAAGTTTAGTGCGGTTCAGATAAAGAAGAGCTTATTTCAATCCATAGGAAAAGATGGCTCTTTTTCCTAAAAGCTTGTCCAAATCGTCGAATAGCCATAACGCTTGTGTCGTCAAGTTCTGCTTAATGCTGAAATATATTTTCCCATATAAAAGTCCTTGTTTCTGAGATTATATTGCATAATGTAGCGTGGGTGTTCAAGTGGGACGATTGATTTAAAGAAGTGCTCTGTCTGATTAATTTCATTTAATTTCCTATAGTTTTCGCCACTTCCAATACAATAGCAAACTTCCGTGTTCACTCCAAACTCAATCTGACTTCGCAGTGAATTTACAATAAATGGTAACAGCTTTTGCTGAAGGCGTCTGTTCTCATAATAGTTGCAATTGACCTCATTGCCCTTTTCATTTACTTTGATCAATCCTAGAGGGCATACAAAACTTAGAAAAAAGTCTTTGTAAAATTTATCCTTACCACCGTACTTGTCCATAACGTCGTATAAGAAGCTTGATGAGCCTCGATTAACCCGAAATTCATTAATTGTAATACCTGTCTCTTTTTTAAGCTCATCTTCATCTTCAAAAGGAACGCCGGTTATCGCTGTTCCACGGCGTGCAGGTGAACTTCCAAGTATCAATCGCCGCGGCTTGGTGTCATTGAAATACTTTTTATAAAATGTCGTCACTGTCTTATTGACGGCATTTTTTTGAGTACCGCTAAAAGGATTGACTATGCGATAGTTTCTGGGCAAATCAATTGAGACATGCTTGAGGCTTTCACTAAATGCCAATACTTTGTTGGCAAAGGTTTCCTGCTGATCCATCTGTCTTTCTCTCCCCTTGGTACTCTTCGTGGCAGCGAGTTGTCTCTTCACCATAAACAAAGTTCTTTAAAAATATGATAAACCCCAAAGCTATTCAGTTACCTATCAGGTTCGGATTAACAAATTCATTTTCCAGCCGGAACTTCAAGCTTGGAACCGATTCATCAATACATTCACGCCAAAAAGCAACGTGAGCCTGATCGATGGGATTGGAACTTTCTTCAACATCTGGACTAGGCGCGGTTTGCTCAGAATACCAGCACAGATACATCCGACTATTACACGAAAGCGAAAAGATTCGCTCAACGGTGATGTGTTCAGGCACTAAAGTTGCATTGACAGCCTCCTGATGACTTTTCAAGAAAGCCATCCATTCTTGGGCACGCGCAATTTTGTCGGGATGGACAGCAAATCCTTCTAATTCAATCAATGTTGTTCAACTCCTCCGATTATTTCCTTAACCTTACAGAAAAGCGCACACCCAATCAAGGCATGCGCGCATCTAAATAACTTCAATCTAACTTACTTCGTGACTTCCTGCACCGCGGCTTTCACCATCGGATCATCTTTCGTGAGCTGATCACTCAACTTCTGGGCAAGAGCTGCCAAGGTTTCCTGATCGGCTGTGCCTATTGCGGCAAATTCGGTGGTTTACTGGAAGAATTTAAAGGTCAAGATAAGCTTCTGGCATTAATTATTCTTGATCTATCGATATTCCGGATGCTGTCTCATTACACTACCCCAATATTCTCTGAGATATTTCACTGGATATGGTACGACTGTGTACTGCCCACTGCGGACAAACTCGACGCTCATCATAGCTGCCAGTTTAGGAAATAATTCATCAATTATGCCAGCGTCACCTGCTAGCGGCAAAAGACGGCGCAGTGTCACCGCACGATTCACAACCGGTTTTAACGATTTATCGCTGCCTACGAAGTAAAACGTGTTAAAATGCCCTTCGCCTTCTTCGATACGCGTAAGGCCAATCCATTTCATCCCTGCAAGTGGCGAGTCCGGCAATTCTCGCTGTAAGGTTGTTTTCAGTGTAAATGTCGCATTTTCGGTCAAAAACTGGTTAACCTGTCTCATATCGCGACGCTTCGGATTGAGTCCTGCTTTGCGGGCTGCTTCATCCAAATCTTTTAAGGGAAAATTGGGTGGCATACTAGTCACGAGTGCTTGCAATTGTTCGTATGCCGCAACATAGTCTGAGTCTCCGGAAACCATTGGCCGCAGTTTTTTTAATTCTTCAACTACTTCGCTTCTCGTAAGGGGTTTGTCAGGCCTATTAAGTTCCAGCTGTTTCCGGATTTGTTTACCATCTGGCATAACCGTACGATTGAGGCGTTGAATCAACAGTTGTTTATTTCCAAAACGCACGACACAGTCCACGCTATCCCATACAGAATAAAACTTTGGAGCCGCAAGACTATCAAACACCCTTTTGCAAACCTGCGTATACTCATCATCGCTGGTTAAAGCATTTAAACGCACTTTTTTCTTAGAAAACCTTAGTTCCATCTCTGGTGTAAAGGCTAATTTGATAACCATTACTTCGGGATCGAAGGATTTTTTCAAGAAGGCGAAGTAGTAAAACTCCAGCGGCTGCGTCAGACTGGCAAGCTTTGGTTCCACCGTTTTTAATTTCCCATTTGCCAAGTCACGCTTAATACATAGTTCTTGAATAAGTTTTACTATCGCCACATCTCGCGCAGGATCGTGATGCTTCCCTGACACCTTTGGCTTCCACGTGATTTCCTCGTTGTCCTCCTGATAATGACCGAAATTTTCTACCGTCACATGTTGAACAATTTGATCATTCTTAGCTACTTCATAACCATCCTCCACCGCGCTACCACGGACATCGCGAATAACCTGTATGTTGAACCCAGATTGAATTTTCTGCGAACGAACAACATGTACGCTGTTTTTACGTACCAGTTGGCTTCGAGTCAAATGGTCAGCCAGTTGATCAGCCAATTCCTGCGATAACAGATCATTCTCCTGCGCATAAATATTAAGTGAAGATCCAGCTAATTGTTGCCAAATGGTTTCACGTTTGCTGAGCTTCAAACGTGAAGAATGTTCGACTAAGCTTTTGTGGAACGTCACAGGACGAAGTAGATATTTTCCCGCATGTAAATTAAGATTGTCGAGAACGAGTTGCGCGACGCCAACTTTGCATCTAAAGAAGCTTGATAAATCTCTCAATGATAGAAAGTCGATATAATTCCGATTTGATGTGTGATTACCCCGGACAAAATAGATTCCGGGTGACGGCTGGTAACGGCGTTGAAAGCGTTCGCGCTCGCTATCATATTGATAAATTCGTTTGTCCCACTGGAATTCGGTTACTTGCGTGAAAGTTTGAATGCTCAAATCCAGATCCTGCTGCCAATTAACCTTTAACTTCAGTGCATAATACTGCTGGCGCATATCACGAAATTCTCGGTACCAATCCTGCCCAGAGATCAAGAGCTCTGGTGTCTTGCAAGGCTCCAAAAGTGAATTTTCGTTTGCCGATTGCTGATTTAACAGTAGTTGCAATAAATGGTTAGGATAGATTTTGAACTTCACCATATCTTCCAGCAGTATCTCGTGCAATTCCAAACCGGCAATGGTCGGTATGGCTGGTAATTGGCGAAACATCATGAGATAGTCACCCTTTTTGTAACGATCTCTGATACTCGTAACGGCCTCTGGCGACCATGATGCAAGCAATTTGTTATAGTCCTTAAAGGCGCTTCGATCTTTAATCTTCACAAACAAGAACTTAAAATCTGCTTGCAACTGCATCATATTAATCTTGTAATCTAATCGCGTCGTTCGAATCATTGACTGTTGTTCCATTCAGGAACCTCCAAACATTTAATTTTTGCTCAGGCGTTAGTAAAAACTTTCCTTGATGATCAATGAGACCGGAGATTTCAAGTATCTTCCCGTCAACCGTCATAACAGGTTGTATTTGATTGCTGGCCAGAATGTTAATAATAACGACACGCCATTTCCGTTGCGTGTTAGCCTGTAATTTTGCCAGCTTTGCTTCAACTTTTTGACGTTCAGCTTTTGTGTCAACGTCAGGTGCATCACGCCAATTTTTGAAATCAAGGGCCACTTTTCCTTCCCATTGAAAATCAAACAGTTCGTAATTTTCAGGCTTGAAAAAATCCTCTAACTTAAGCGACCACTCGTTTTGAAAGATAAACTGACCACTCACTTCGCCAAGCAGTCCGCGATAGTTGTAAAACTGGGCTGGATTCAAGATCCGTTCATTTGGTTCCCACTTTGTCGGAATATCTAGCGACTCAAGTGCCTCTTTTAGACCTGGATAACGACACATTGCGACTAAACCTGCCGCTTCAGCCGAAATTTCCATACCGGTTCCATTAAAATCAAACTGACCTCTTTTATGATTGATTGGTTTGACTTCATAACTGACATCTAAATGCTCGTTCAATAAATATTGCAAACCGAATTCGTCGTCACGTTGTTGAAAGACCTGACTGGATTTCAAATCCTTATCGCTCACAGTGGGGTGGCGTACATAAAACCATCTGGTGTCATGATAGATTTGTGCCCAGCTTTTACTGGTCTGTAAATACGCCAAAACGAATCGAAAATCACGAAATGTATTAAATGTCGCATTCTGTTTGGCAATTTCAGCACTAGGCTTCTCAAAGTCACGCTCCCAGTCTTTAGCAGCCACCAGTAAGCAGCGATATTCTTGACCAGTCTTCTCTACGTCGATACCACTGTCCGTCACCATCTGTAACACATTCAAAGGCATAACAAGGCGGATTACGGGCATTTTGTTGAAAGAACGGTTCATTCTTCCAAGCGCTTGAATGATGGTCCGTGAATAGCTGACATAAAGACTGCGAGCATATTCAGGATGCCTCTTAAGCTTTTGCTGTTGTAAGCTAGTTAAATATTCATTTAGATATTTGATGTTTATCTCATTAGCATCAAAAAGATATTCTCGCTCAATAATGGAATGAAGCCCTGCTGCATCCATCCCAAACGGCAAATTGCTGCTGAGAATATGGGTGACTTCGCCTAAATACATGCCGGCTAAATCAATGGTATGTTGACGAGGATCATCTTTACTAACCCCCTTTGGCGCAATGTTGGCAGCTTGCTCCCTTTCGTACTCATTCATCTCGTGTTGGAGATTTTGTCCAATGCCGATCGTTTGATAAGCGCTCAAAATATAGACACGTTTACCGCCTTGGCTAACTAAATTCAAAGCATCAGAAAGCTGATTTTGAGGGTTTTCTGGATTTCGTGATGAGACAATCCTAAGTTCTGTGTTCATACCCATCCTTCCACCAAGTAATTCTTTAAGCGTTGTAAAAGTACCCTTAATATAATTCTCATCCATTTTCCCATCAGCACCGGGGAGTAATGATTGCAAACCCAAAAACGACGTCATTGATGGATCAGTCAGAAAAATGACAAAACTGTTGAATAGGTTGAGGTATCGTCTTGTAAAGTACTTTTTGTCAATCCGTGATTGCTCCGAGGCCGGAATACAATTCACTAGCTTTGCCAATTCCGCATCTAGTTCCCAGATTTTCTTGTTATCAATCTTTTGATTGTTTTTCGGAAGTATTTCCGAAAAAGAACGATCAACAATACCCGTTTCTACTTTGGCTTCAATATTCTGTTTGGCATAGCGACTTTCAAAGTCAAATTCTTTAATGGTCGTCTCACTCAGGTAATGAACACCATCCAGCAGACGCGGACCAAGCATCTCTCTAAGATAATCAAGGTCATAGTTGTCTAACACGGTAGGCAAAGTAGCAGTGGCAGATAAACCCAAAACGTTCGCCTTGCTTAAAAGATTCAATAAAGAACGTTCGGGTGTCTCATTGAAAAAGCACGCATTAATTTTTGTTTGCAGGTCATGCTGGGGATCATTTGTGAACTGGAATAAACTCAGCCCACGTTGCTGGAAACGTCGACCACTGTGAGCGTGATACGTCGTTTTAACCTTAGTGGGAGATGAAAAGTCATGGCCTAATGAAAACAGAATCTTAGCTTGCGATTTAGACAATCCCAAAGCAGCATAAATGCTGAAGCAGGCATCCTCGATCGTCATGGCATCATCAAGCGAGCTTAACTTCTGATTCTCTGAAACCTGGTATTCCCGGGCCCGATTCAAAATAAACTTCGTTGCACCTTTAAGAAACACAGAAATTCTCGGCAACATTCTTTGAAAATTTAAGTCATTGCGTGGTTGTCTACCGAGCACAACTTGCCTTAATTCCTCATCAAAATAGGCATGCCAAGGTTTCCCCACGCTCACCCAATTTGTTTGAGGAACGTGCATAACAAATCCTGAATCCCGCCCTTGTTCCTCCATTTTGTACAGAAAGTCCAGTTTGAACTCAGCTGTCAGTTGTTCTGCGTCGTTCAGGATTCTCTTAAATGCATCGCGGGAGGTGAAGCTTTTTCCCAGCTTGGCCGGTAGTTGTCCTTCATTAACTTTATTCAACCCTTTGCTAAGATCTACAAACAAAGAATTTAAATCAGCTTGTATCTTCAAGGCTTCATCAATAGCGCTCTCTAAAATCTGCTTTTTGGTGCTATCAAATTCATCAAGGACGACTAATGCATCTTTCAGGATCGGAGAATACCGGAATGCCTTTGATCGTTTTTCGAAGAATGGTGTATAGCTTTTAATAAACTTGGCCGTTGTTAAAATAATGATTTGCTTTTTTTCTAAATCAAACGTCGGATACGTTTCATTTAGCCATTTCGAATCCGCTTTCGGTTGCTTACTTACAAATTCGCGGATCTTCCCTTTACTAATACTATTTAACTTGAACGCAGATGCTCCCTCTCCGGAGATGTTCCTGAGTTTCACATGAGCTTTATCTGCCAAAATCGTGATCATCGCCCGACGAACTTGATAATCAGCACGGCTAAGCATGGTCCAAGCATTCTTCAGATCAAATTCGTTCTCTTTCATCATTCCAAAAGATTTAAAAGCATTTCCTAAGTTTTCTAAACTTTTTTTAAAAATAGGTGAATTCCTATAAAGGTCGGGGATTTGTTGATGATCCCAGTCATTGATCAATTTGTTGACGGTATCTTCCAACGAACGAACAACCGCAACTCGCTCACTAAAAGCTTTATGTACTGCACCTGACTCTTCACGCCAAGCAGCCTCAAAATCCTGTTCTTTCAAATTCTTTTTTTGATCGGTGACAAAAAAGGCGCGAAAGTTTTCGTGCTTAGCGGCATAGCGGCACAGAGCCCGGATAATTGTATAACTTTTCCCGGTACCTGTGGGCGCGTTCAACAGCATCAAGGCATGTTCCGGAGATTGCGACTGTAACTTTTTGATCATTCCTAAAAAATCGGATACTTGCATTTTATTAACTCACATCTTTCTTTGTTTCTGGCTTAAGTAAGGATGATGTAGATTAACAGTCCGTTTTCACACGAGGACTTAGCTATTTAATTAAGCCAGTATACTTTTATTTCAAATAGTATACAGTATAATTTTGCACAATCAATATTTATATTAGTATTTAAACGTAAAAAAATACGCCCACACCCTTAAGGCATGCGCGCATCTAAATAACTTCAATCTAACTTACTTCGTGACTTCCTGCACCGCGGCTTTCACCATCGGATCATCTTTGGTCAGCTGATCACTCAACTTCTGGGCAAGAGCTGCCAAGGTTCCCTGATCAGCTGTGCCGGTTGCGTCGAGTTTGTTGGCTTGCTGGAAGGATTTGACGGCAGCTTGAGTCGCATCGTCGTATTGGCCGTTAACGTTAACAGAACCAACTTTCAAAGCCGTCAACATTTGCTGCAGGGATTTCACATCGCTACCCTTGTCTCCGGGCTTGAGCTGGGTCGCATTGATCAACGTGATTTTGGCCGCAGCCGGATAGTCAACCTTCACATCGGGGGTTAAGCCCTTGTGGTTGATCCAGGTGCCGTCTGGTGTGAGCCATTTGGCAACGGTCAGTTTGAGCTCTTTGTTACTGCCCATTTCGCCGACATTTTGAACGGTGCCTTTACCAAAACTCTTCTCACCGACTAACGGAATATTGCGGTTTTGGTGCAATGCAGCCGCCGTGATTTCGCTGGCCGAAGCTGAATTGCCATCAATCAGCACCGCGGTTTTCTCGGTAATCTTAAAGCCGCCATCGAGTTTCTTACCAGCTTTGTAGACCTCTTTGGCGCCGTTACGGTCTTCGATCTGCATCACGGTTTGGCCATTCTTGGAAAACATCGAGCTGATCGACAAAGCAGCTGTCATCATGCCGCCAGGATTTTGGCGCAGGTCGAGTACAAACGACTTCGCGCCTTCTTTGCGCAATTTCTTAACGGTTGCTTTGAATTGCTTCACAGTCGGTTCGCTGAAGGTGGAGATCGTGATGACACCAACCTGCTTGTTTTCCGGCGCAAGCTTGCCAGTCACGGTATCAACCGTAATCTTCTTGCGCTTCATGGAAAATGTTGCCTGCTTGTTGCCGCGCTTGACCGTCACTGCAACAGTCGTTCCGATTTTACCGCGAATCTTGTCAACCGCTTGCGTGACCGTCTTTTTGGCGACATCTTTCCCGTCAACTTTGAGCAGGACATCGCCTACCTGCATGCCGGCTTTTTTGGCTGGCGTGCCTGGCAAAATGCTGGCAATCGACAGACTGTCGTGATTTTGTTGAATCGTGGCGCCAATTCCCCCAAACGAGGCAGAGATGGTGTCGTCAAGGTCGGTTTTGTCATTGTTTTGCAAATAGACCGAGTAAGGGTCGTCAAGCGTCCCCAACATCCCCTTGATCGCCCCGTCTGTCAGCTTGGTCGTGTTCACCTTTTTGTAGTAATTGTTGGTGACTGTTTCGTACGCGGAAACGACAGGTGCCAATGCCTTAGGAACGCCGGTTTTCAGCACGCTTTGTTGGGCCTGCTGATACGACAAGGCATAGCCGCCTGCTGCACCGCCGCCAAGCGCAACTACAAAGATCAAAATGACCGCCCACAGTGGAACCTTGTGTTTATTGATTGGAATCGCCTCCTGTGCTTTCGCTGGCCAGATAGTCGTGGTACGTTTCATCAAAAATCGCCATTGTCGGCAGATAATTACCGTTTAATTCCAGGTAATCACTTAGCCGATGGTAATCTTTCTCCTGTTTCGGAAAACTTTGATCCAGAAAAGCGTTCTTGGCAAACTCGGCAATTTCCCCATGGTCATTGGGATTGCGCAATGTCATGAGATATTCGTAAAAAGTCCGATGCATGATTAGTCCTTCCAGTTTTTGTCAATAAAAGCTTGGCGTTGTGCATGTTCCATTGCGTACCGCCGCGGATTCTTGGCGTAAAATTGCTGATGCTCCGGTTCGGCCGGATAAAACGGCTTGGCCGGTTCAATCTGCGTCACAATTGGGTCGGGGAAGCGTCCGCTGGCTTCTAACGCCGCCTTCGACGCTTCAGCGGCTTTGCGTTGCGCTTCGTCTTTCACGAAAATAACCGGCCGATAATTGTCGCCACGATCCTGAAACTGTCCCATGGCATCAGTGGGATCGGTTTGCTGCCAATAGATTTCCAACAATGCGGGATAGTCAATAACGTCTGCATCAAAAGTGATCTCAACGGCTTCGGTATGGCCGGTCGTATGCGAAGATACTTGTTCATAAGTTGGATTAGGCACATGCCCACCGGTATAACCGGAAACCACATTTAAAATGCCAGGTTGTTCCTCGAACGGTTCAACCATGCACCAAAAACACCCGCCGGCAAAAATAGCAGTTTCTTTTTTCATGTTTCATCAGCCTCTTTCTAATGGTTACGGCTCATCAGGCAGATAAACCGCAAATTCAAGATCATCATTGGTGAGATCCAATTTGGTGGCCTTTAGTGTCATCCCATTTTGAAGTTTAAATTGGCTCAATTTTAGCACAACAGTTCCGGCCTTACTATTCAGACTTACCCAACGCGGGATTTTATAACTATTACCGATATAACTCATGACAAAACTAATCGGCACCGGTAACGCACCGACATTCAGATCCTTCGCTTTGAGCAGCACGTCGCCATTTTTCAGAACCAATGGATCGAACGTTAACTGAAATTTAACGGAATTGCCAAGAAATTTGAACTTACCGCTTAACGCAGCCTCGTTCGTACCCAGCGTCACCGCATATTTGACGTTGCTGTCACGCAGATAATTTTTTAAATAGTGGGCCATGATGCGATTGGCGCTGGCTTTGGTGAGCTTCACGGTGAAAACCGGTTCATTCGTGGCCGTGGCGGTTTTAGCGGTTGTGTTGATGTTCACCGGTGTCAAAATTGTCTTCGTGAACCAGATACCGGTTCCCAGCAGTAACCCGACCAGCACAAGCAATAACCATTTCCACCAGTTAATCCCGGTTCTGATTTTTTTGGGCTGCGGCGTGTTTCGCTGACGTGATCGTTTCTTTGCTTCCATCCTACCTACTCCCACTCTTTCTTCGTTGCCTGTATTTGTTTCATAAGCTGCTTCGTCATCTGCGCATAACCAGCATTATTGGGATGAAAATGATCCTGAGAGAAAATAAGCGGATTACCTTCGCCGGAAGTTGCTTCTTTGAGCGCTTCTTTAGCCGAAGCCTTGTTTGCTGCTGTGTCCCCGCTCGACAAAACGCTGTCAATATCAACGTAGTAAACGTGTTTAAACTGTTGTAATGTTTTTTGAGTCGCTTGATTCCAGGCAGTGACGCTGTTGGTCATCGCCGTCATTTTTGGAAAATAAACGTAAAATGGATTGTAAATGCCAAAAACGTAAATCGGCGCGGATGGATTTTCCTTGCGAATCGTGGTAAGTAGCGTTGTCAGGCGTTTTTGAAACGCAGTACTGCCTGCCGTAATCTGCTTTTCAGATAGCGTCAAAAAGTGCTTTTGGAGGACATGCATTAAATCATTTCCGCCGGCAGTCACGGTAATGATATTGGCGCGTTTCAGGTCAGTACGGATCTTGGCCTGTTTGTTGATGCGGTTGAGAATTTGCGTGCTGGTGTCGCCACTAACCCCGTAATTTTTCGTCGTGACCTGATACTGGCCGGTTGCCTCTAAATCACTTTTCGTTAACCCGACATACCCGCCATTGTTGGTTGCGTCGCCGACACCATAAGTTAACGAATCGCCAACCGCCGTCAGCTGGATCTGTTTAGGCGTGTTCGAGGCAACTTTAACCTCACTTGGGCTAGTTGCTGGTCCAAACAGCTGCCACCCGCCAAACGCCAGCAGGCAGGCAACCAGCACAACGCCACAAGCTATAAAAATATTTTTTAATTTAGCCATATTGCCTCCCATGAACGCATGTGTTGTTAGTCATAATAGATTATTGTACTTGACCGCGGGTGAATAAACAAAGGTGAATGCTTTTTGACTTGTTTTTATGGTATCGATACCAGTTATTTTTGCGTGGTGGTTGTTGGCGTTTAGCAAGCGGTGTTTGGTTGAGTGCGGATGTGTCGTTGGGCCTGCGCTTGGCTATAACGCGCTCACCAGCCCAGAAACCTCCACATAAGGACCTCAAGCCTAAATGGCCAAAATCTATTTAAAGCGGCGGTGTTCTATTGCGGGCAAATGTATTATCAAATTTTCGCTTTCTATAACGCGTTCACCGGCGCAGGAGCCTGCACATAAGGACCTCAAGCCTAAATGGCCAAAAACCAGCCATTTAAGCTTGAGGCCACTTATGCTCCGGCTCCTAACCGCGCCGGTTCACGCTCACAAACAAAAAAGGCCAACGCCTCCACGCCGGCCGATCGAAGTTTATATAAAATTTAATCAACGTAATAAATGATCGCAAGGGCGCCGGGACCGGTGTGGGTTGCGATGACCGGATCGGTTGGCCGCACCAGAACCGGGACGCTTGGTAAGACTTCCGCAATGCGCTTGCCAACGTCTTCACCTAACTCGGTTGCACCCGCCGTTGAAATGCCAACACTTTTTATATTCGGCATTTTGGCCATTTGACTGATTGTTTCAGTGATAAAGTTATTGATGGTCTTCATGCCGCGGCCTTTGCGTAGCGCTGACAACTCGCCATCTTTCAACTGCAAAACAACTTTGATATTCAAGAATGACGAAATCAAACCGGAAACGCGACTAATCCGTCCACCTTTAACCAAGTTATCCAAACTCGTGACCCCTAAAACCAATGTTGTGTTGTCGCGGATTTGCTTGATTTTATCAAGAATCGTTTGCAGATCCTTACCGGCCTCTGCCATTTCCGCAGCTGCCAAAACCTGAAAGGCCAGCCCGCGATCCGTCGATAACGAATCAACGACCGTCACTTTGCCCTTTGCAAGTTGCGCGGCCTGCCGTGCTGAGTTAACGGTGCCACTAAGCGTTTCCGTCATATGAATCGCCAACACCTGGCTCCCATCGGCAGTCAACTTATCGAAAACATCCGTAAAAGTGCCGATTGCCGGCTGGGATGTCTTTGGCAGATTATGCGCCGCTGCCATTTCATCCATAAAGTCTTCGCGGGTGATCGTTTCACCGTCAATGTAAACCGTATTGTCAATCATAATAGTCAACGGAACAACCGTAATATGGTACTTGCTGATCTCTTCTGGAGTCAGCTGAACGGAGGAATCCGTGACGATCTTGATATTTGCCATGTCTGAGCCACGCTTTCTGTTAGGTTCGTCTACCGTCATAATTATAGCAAACTCCCTAACCAATGTCAGTATACATTACCTAGTTATCATAACTACATTGTGTTGTTTTGTAAACCGTAACATGGTAGAATTTGATATGTAGCAGCGACAGTCGCATTCAAAATTTACGCGGCTGTCTTCAAGGAGGTTGGCAATGCGCGTGTCAAAATCAAGCCATTATGAATTTAACAATGAAATGTTTAGCGCCATCACCCATGCGTTCGCACTCGGCTTGGCCGTGATGGGAACCGTCATGTTAGGCGTTAAGGGAATCAACAGTGGTAGTCAGGTCGAATTATTCAGCCTTATCGGGTTCGGTGTTTCGCTGATGTTGCTCTACACTGCTTCAACTGCCTTTCATGGTTTCTATTTTAGCAAGGCCCGCCATGTTTTGCAGGTACTGGATCACTCCGGCGTCTTCATTTTAATCGCCGGTTCCTACCTGCCGTATTGCTTGGTGGCCATTGGCGGCAAACTAGGCACCGGTCTTTTAATCGCCATTTGGACTTTATGCCTCGGGGGAATTGGCTATAAGCTCTTTTTCCTGAATCGCTTCAAACATTTGGAAACCATGATTTATGTGGTGTTAGGTTGGCTCTGCGTGATCGGCATGGTTCCGCTATGGCATCACCTGGGCCCGGTCGGATTCAGCTTATTAGTGGCTGGCGGCCTAGCTTACACTGGTGGTGCCATGCTCTACTTGCAAAAAGGCATCCCATACATTCACGTTATCTGGCATCTCTTCGTCATCCTTGGCAGCTTGTGTATGTACTTGTCGATTTACTTTTACCTGTAAACGTAAAATAGCCACGAAAAAACGCCTCTCCCGTCATGTGAAGAGACGTTTTTTCTTGGCTATTGTTACCGAGATTTTATCCCCGGCATGTTTTACTGGCAAAGACTAATACATCCAAAAGTAGCGCTTACTAAAGTTGAATTAAGCCTACTTTTTCCAAACTTCATACGTGTGGGTCAAATCCGGATTAACATCTTCAACAGTGCGGCTGGATACTTTGGTGAAGGCATCCCAATCTAACGGGATCATTTTCGTATCGCCATCAAAACTTCCGGCCAATCGCGTGACCAGCAAAGTATCAACGTCATCTTTAAAGGCTGTAAAGATTTGTGCGCCGCCTGCGATAACGAGATCTTGGTCAGGATGCCGCTTGGCGTAAGCGAAGACTTCAGGGACATCATGCAGCACAACAGCCCCCGGCGCCTGATAATCGGCTTGATGGGTCAAAACAACATTCGTGCGCTCAGGCAGCGGCCGCTTAGGAAAGCTTTCGTAGGTACGCCGACCCACAACCATGATTTTGCCCACCGTTTGTGCCCGAAAATAATGTAAATCATCCGGCAGATGCCAAGGCAAATGGCCATCCTTGCCGATAATGCCATTGCGATCCTGTGCCCATAAAAATTCGGTCATATGAAACTCCCCCTTGATCGTTGAAAAATCTCCAAGTCGCTGGATAAACACTTTTGCCATCAATGATTTAATTGATCATACCACGGGCCGCATTAATGAGTCCCCTGACAAGCCCGTCAAACCGCAACTGGCGCCTTGATGGCCGGGTATGGATCATAGTTCAGCAATTTAATATCTTTCATCTCAAAATCAAAAATATCGTGCTTATCCGGATTCAAAACCAATTTTGGTGCTGGACGCGGGGTGCGGGTCAGTTGCTCTTTAATTTGATCAATGTGATTGACATAGAGATGAGCATCGCCAAATGTATGAACGAACTCGCCGACTTTTAGCCCGCACTGGTGCGCGACTAAATGCGTCAGTAACGCGTACGAGGCAATGTTAAACGGGACACCCAGAAAAATATCGCCTGACCGCTGGTAAAGTTGCAAGGACAACTTGCCGTCATTGACATAAAACTGATAAAGCGTATGGCAAGGCGGCAATGCCATGGTCGGAACATCTTCGGGATTCCAAGCCGATACAATTAAACGCCGCGAATACGGGTGCGTCTTGATCTGCTCGATAACATCCCCTAGCTGGTCGATGGTTTGGCCGGTACTGGTGCGCCAGGCACGCCATTGGGACCCATAAACCAACCCGAGATCGCCATATTTCGCAGCGAAGGCATCATCGTTCAAAACCTTTTCGTCGAACTTAGCCATTTCTTCCTGATAAACTTTTGCAAACTCGGGGTCTTTTACCCGGCGATGACCAAAATCCGTCATATCCGGTCCGTGATATTCCGGACTGGTGACCCATTTTTCAAATGCCCATTCATCCCAGATATGGTTTTTGTGTTGCAGTAAGAACCGAATGTTGGTGTCGCCGCGCAAGAACCACAACAGTTCACTTTTAATTAAACCAAATGGCACTTTTTTAGTCGTCAGCAACGGGAACCCCTTGCTGAGATCAAAGCGCATTTGATCTCCAAAAATACTGTAAGTGCCGGTGTGGGTGCGATCGGGTTTGAAATGTCCTTCATCGAGGACTTTTTTTGCAAGATCGAGATATGGCTGCTCTAACATCGTCTTTCCCCTTCTATCGTTTATTGCTCATACATATTGATCCAGCTCGGCGAACCGGTCAAACTTCTGGTCAATCGTCTGGTTGATTTTGTCACTCTTTGCCTGAAGATCACCTAACTTAACGTAATCTTCGCCGTTGACATCGGCCATTTCCGCCTGCACTTTGGCCAAGCGCTCGTCGAGTTCATCGAGTTCTTGTTGCAGTTTATCATACTCTATTTTTTCCGCGTATGTGAGTTTCGACTTCGCTTTCGGCGCAACTTTTTCCGGTGCCGGTTTGGTTGCGACAGGCTTAGCTTTTGGTGTCGCCGGTTGCGCAGCTTGCTTAGCCAGGTAATCGGAAAATTCACCAACAGCGCGGTCAATCTGGCCATTGCCATTGAAGATCAGCAGCTGATCGGCCACTTTATCAAGAAAATAGCGATCATGCGACACGGTGATCACGGTGCCGGGAAAATGATCCAGATAATCTTCTAAGACCGTCAACGTCGCAATATCCAGGTCGTTCGTCGGTTCATCCAACAGCAAAACATTCGGTTGCCGCATGAGCACCTGCAACAAATAAAGCCGCCGCTTTTCGCCGCCGGAAAGCCGTCCGATTAACGTGCCGTGCATATTGCGTGGAAACAGAAACTGCTCCAGCATCTGGGTCACTGATACCCGTTGACCATCTGCCTGCACGACTTCTTCGCCGACTTCTTGCAAATAGGTAATGATCCGTTTATTTGGATCGAGATCGGTATTCATCTGGGTGTAATACCCCAACTGAACCGTTTCTCCTAACGAAATCGTGCCGCTGTCCAGCTTCTGCTTGCCGGCAATAATGTTTAACAACGTTGACTTACCGGCGCCGTTTTGCCCGGTAATGCCGATTCGGGTTCCCGGCTGAACCAACCAGTTAAAATCGTTTAATATGACCTGATGACCGAAGCTCAGGTTGGCGTGGTTCATTTCGATCACTTTCTTGCCGAGCCGCGCACTGGCAATCTGGATCGGATCCAATTGCTGATCAGGTGTCGGCGCATCGTCTTTAGCTGCTTGCAGTTCTTTAAACCGATTGATCCGCGCCTGCTGCTTGGTCGACCGTGCTTGAGCGCCCGCATGCATCCAAGCCAGCTCCTGGCGATAAAGTTGCGCCTGTTTATGGTTAGCCGATTTCTCAGCCTCCAGTTGATCAGCCTTTTTGGCGACATATGCCTGATAGTTGCCTTGATACTGGAAAAGTCGGCCGCGATCCAACTCAAAAATGCGATTGGTGACGCGATCCAAAAAATAGCGATCGTGGGTGACCACGATTAAGGCGCCGCGATAATTGCTTAAATATTTTTCGAGCCAGGCGATGGAATCAAAGTCAAGATGGTTCGTCGGCTCATCCAGCAGCAAGAGATCAGGTGATTCAATCAAAACCTGCGCCAGTCCTACCCGCTTTTGCTGCCCGCCGGAGAGGCTACCGACCCGAGCCGACAAGTCGTCAATATGCAGTTGTGTCAGAATCGTCTTAATATCGGTTTCGGCCGACCATGCGTCTTCTTGGGTCATTCGGGCATCGGCTTTGGTGTAGGCATCGGTTTTCGCCTGATTCAGTGGATCCTTGGTGTAGGCAGCCAATGCCCGTTCATACTGCCGAATAGCCTGAAAAACCGGCGAATCCCCACGATAAATGGCATCCATGATCGGCAGCTCAGGATCAAGATCAGGTACCTGGGCCAGGTAGCTGATGCGATAATTCTTCGGCGTTTTAACCGTGCCGGCGTCTAATGCTTCCAGCCCAGCCAAGGCGCGAATCAGCGTGGTCTTTCCGGTACCGTTCACCCCGATCAACCCGATGCGTTCGCCTTCATTGATTAAAAAGTCGATTTGTTTGAATAATTGCTTGTCACCGTATGCCTTGCTCAGGCCTTCTGCTGTTAGCGTCTGCATGTTGTCCCTCATTTCCCTTGTATCGTTGTCCATCTTAGCAAGAAGCAAGGCACAAGAAAAGGCCGACTCACTGTCGACCTGCCTGTTTGCTGCCTTAAATCCGTGGATATTCGTCGTCCACGGTATGTTGGGCATCAATGACGATGTAAAGATGACCATTCTTGGCTAGCTTACTGGTTTGATACTCATTATCAAGCCCGCTCGGATCTTTTTGCTTAAACGGGAAGTAAATTTGAACCTGCTTTTTGGCTTCGGCATCGAATACCAAGTCCATTTTTTCAATGTCCTGATATTTCGTAGCGCGACCAAACATGCCCATTTCAAGTGAACCGGTGTTGATGTCGCTTGATTTGACATGATCGGCTTCCGGTAAAATTTCAACCTTGAAGCTCTTGCAAGGATGAATTTCCTGAATCTGGCCGCCGTGAATCCGCCCATAGCTGGTGGTTACCCGGCTGATCCAGACATCGGCCAACTCATCATGCTGGACCGTCCATTCATCACCATTACGAAAATGAAAAACCAATTGTTCAAAAACATGTTCTGCCATTAGAAATCCCCCTTCACGATCACACCAGCATCAAGGTTGGCCAGAAACTTTTGGGAAGCCTTGCGACCACCCATTGATCCTGATGTGACGTTGTTGTATGTGCTTACATGCTCATCATAACACACTCACTGCCGTTCTCGAGACATTTCAATTGCTGCAGGCAACAACTTTTTGGGATCATTGGGCAAAACACCGGCCACAACCTGTGATTCAACCTGACGAAGCAATTTCCCCATTTCGGGGCCGGGACGAACACCGGCTGTGATTAAATCACGCCCGGTCAGTGCCAGCTCCTTTTTTGAGTGAATTGGCAACTGGGCATATGCTGCTGCCAGCGCCTGTCGATCAAAGTCCGGTTTCAGCAAGGCGGCCACTTCACCAGCAACTGCCACAGCTCGGGAGCCGGCAGTATACAAATCCCAGGCAGTCGGCGTTGATATTTTGGCCAGCAGCGTCACCGTCTGACTGACCAGATCAATTAAGTCGTTAGATTGCTTCCAGGCTTTTAAGGTTGGTTCCGGAGCTAACTTGAGCATAAAAAGCAGCGCGCTCCAACCGCTGGCAATACCGCTAAAAGGGGTGTCCGGTAGCTCGCTAAAGTGCCACAAAGCCGTTCGCTGGCCAGCCAGTTCCGGGGCATACGCAAACAATCCGGTCGTCACAAAGTCTTGAATACCAAACCGTCGATCAATCCCTATCAAAAGCCGGTTAAATTCCGCCGCAGTCCGTTCAACCGAAATATGCTTTAGCAGCGGAGCATTTGCCGTAATTGCTTCTTTGGTCGCCGGCTCAATGTGAAAACCCAGCTGACTTTCAAACCGGACGGCGCGCATCATCCGCAGCGCATCCTCGTGAAAACGCGCGTGCGGATCACCAACTGCCCGCAACTGGTGCTTTTTCAAATCGGCCAGTCCGTCGAATAAATCAATAATCGTGCCGTCATGGCGAACTGCCAAGGCATTAATCGTAAAGTCTCGGCGTTTGAGATCTTCTGCCAATGACCGGACAAATGTCACGTGATCCGGCCGGCGAAAATCCTGATACCGCGACTCGGTTCGAAATGTGGTGACTTCGTATCCCGTCCCATGGTCCAACACCATCACAGTCCCATGCTCGATACCGGTATCGACGGTGCGCTTAAAAATGCGCTTAATCTCCTCCGGGTAGGCTGAGCTGGCGATATCGACATCATGGATCGGCAGCCCTAACAACGCATCGCGCACACTGCCACCGACAAAATAAGCTTCATAACCGGCTGCTTCGATTTTTTTTAAAATGGGAATCGCAGCTTGAAAATCAGGCTGCTTTAAATCTAACTGCATTTGCCCTACTCCTTTTGTTTTGGCGTTGACCTCACCTCAAAAATACCGCAAAATAAGATTTCTGTTAAAATGAGCTTAAATTCTTTTTTGGGAGGCACCTTATGTCACGCAACATGCGGGTTTGTCTGGATCTTTTGATGATTGTTCTCGGTTGTGCTTTATACGGATTTGGCTTGGTCTATATTAACATTGCCAACCACCTGGCAGAAGGCGGCGTCACGGGGATTACGCTGCTGATTCGTTACTGGTGGCACGTGGACCCGGCTTACAGCACAGTATTGCTTAATATCCCGCTTCTCATCGTGGGGTATAAGTTTCTGGGAAAACGGGCGTTGGCGTATACGATTTTCGGAACGTTAATGTTGTCGGCATGGCTATGGATTTGGCAGCGGGTGCCATTAAGCATCGATATTCACCACGACTTGTTCATTTCCGGGGTGCTGGCCGGTCTTTTTGGCGGTTTTGGCAGCGGCTTGATTTACCGCCACGGCGGCACAACTGGCGGCACCGATGTTGTGGCCAGAATTGTCGAGCAACAAACGGGGGTGCCGATGGGGCGGACACTGCTCATTTTTGATGCAATCGTTTTGACCATTTCGCTGACTTATTTGAACCTTGAATTGATGATGTACACATTGCTGGGTGCCTACGTCTTTTCCCGCATTGTTAACTTTACGCTGGATGGCGCATATGCAGCCAAAGGTGTGCTGATTGTTTCGGACCACAGCCAGGCAATTGCCACGGCAATTATGAATGATCTTGAACGCGGCACCACCTTTTTGCACGCGGAAGGCGGCTTTGCGCATGATCGCAAGCAAGTCGTTTACGCGGTTGTTGCCTCAACGGAAATCGCCTATACGAAACGGTTGATCGAGGCCATCGATCCCCACGCCTTCATCAGCATTCTGGATGTCCACGAAGCATTAGGCGAAGGCTTCACTTACCAGAAGAAACGGCGACGACTTTTGTTCGGCCACTAATCCCTCGCACTTTAATCCGCCTCATCATTGAGTTCATCTAACCGCATTTGCATGTCATCATCGGTCGGCACCAGTTTCAGGTAACGAACCAAAGCAGCTTTGAGTTCGGCGCGGGCACCGGTTGACTGGAAGAAATCAATCAAATCATGAAGAAAGTCTGGCGAATCCTGGAAGCGATTGAACGCTAACAGGTAATTCTCTCGGGCTTTTTTAACATCATCCAGCCGATCATAACTTTTAGCCATGTTCCAGTAAATCTGCGGGTCGACATCACCGCTGCGATCAATCTGGCTAAGAAAATCGATATTCTCCTGATCACGTTCCTGCTGAACCAGAAAATTACTCCAGGCCAACATATTGCCTTGATCTTCCGGATCGATTTTCAGTGCTTTTTGTAAATAATTTTCGGCTAAATCGGGATTATCTTCACTAAGCGCTAGTTTGCCGCCTAACGCGTATAAGTTTGGGTTCGTGTCATCGACCATAACCCCCGCTTGAACGGTGTCTAAGGCCTTATCAGGCTGATTCTGGGCCTCATACGCACGTGCCAACGGTAAATAAGCATTGGCATAACTTGGATCGGTGTCAATTACCGCCTGTAAGTTGGTAATGGCCTTGGCCGGATCATCCAACTGCAAATACAAACCGCCAAGTTCAAATCGGCCACTGAGATCCAATGCATCCACACCGACATCCTCATAAGCAGCCACTGCGTCTTCATATTGGCCGGTTTGCGCCAGACTGGCCGCCAGCCGCGCTTCAATGTTAACCCCGGCAAGTTCCTTGGTTCCGCCCGCAAGAAGCTCGTTGTACGCCGCAATCGCCTGAGGAAAATGACCCCAGTCAAAATAAAACTCGCCAAGCGCAAATGTTACGACCGGCTCTTTGGGCGCCAGTTTCTTGGCTTCCAATAACTTCTGCTCACTAACTTCATACAACCCCAGTGTCTGATAAACATCGGCGGCGCTTACCAGACTTTGGACATAAGCCGGATCGCCTGGCTGAATGCGACTCAGATAGTTCAGTGCAGCATCTGTATCGCCGTCAGAAACCGCAATATCGGCCAAAGCAGTGGCCAAGTCGCCTTGATCCGGATACCGACCTAATAGGCCCTGATACAACCGCTTAGCTTGGCCATTGAAGCCCATGGCGTAAAGTTCTTCAGCTAGATTGTATTGGGTTTCGTCGTCATCATGCTTCAAAACCTGCGTAAAAAGTTGACGCGCCGTCTCCATCTGACCTGCTTCAAGTGCATCGAGCATTTTTTGTGCGTAACTCATAACTGCCTCCGTATCTGAAAAGCCAAAATAAATTCCATATGCATAAGTTTAACATGTGTGAGCGTGAACCGGCGCGGGAGAAGCCGGAGTGTAAGTGGCCTTGGGCGTGATGGCGGGCTTTGCCATTGCGACCAAGGTCCTTACACGCAGACTTCTGCGCCGGTGAACACGTTAATGTGAGCGTGAACCGGTACTTGAGCCAGTAACCACATCATGACTTATCACAGCCAAAACGCGCAAAAACCGAGTCCGCTAAGACTCGGTTTTTGGTGGTACTTTAACAGTTGACTCAATTGAACCGTTTATTTAACGGCATCCTTGAGTGCTTTACCAGGCTTGAATGCTGGTACTTTAGATGCTGGGATCTTGATCTCGGCACCGGTTTGTGGGTTGCGACCCTTACGAGCAGCACGCTCACGAACTTCGAAGTTACCAAAGCCGATTAATTGAACCTTGTCACCCTTTGAAAGGGAATCCTGGATGGAACCGAAAACTGCATCAACAGCTGCGGTTGCGTCCTTCTTGGTCAAACCGGTTGCAGTTGCAACGCTTTCGATCAATTCTGCTTTGTTTGCCATGAACATTTCACCTCCATAATTGATTAGATGCGTGAACACCTAAACATGTCCATTCCTGACCGCTCAGGAATGAAGAAACAATGATAATTATGTATCACCATTTCAGGTTTAAACATAGCATAGCAAGCCCGCCGTGACAAGGTTTTTGCCAAAATTTTTGCTCGATAATCGCGGATTGGTTATCGAAAATCTCGATTTATTGAATGAAAAGTCATTATCCAACATTGTAAAAATTATTTACGTTGACGGGCAATGACGTGAATCGGCGTCCCGCTAAAATCAAATGCCTGACGCAACTGGTTTATGAGAAAGCGCTCGTAAGAAAAGTGCAATAAATCGGGATCATTCACGAAAACCACGAAAGTTGGCGGTTTGACGGCCACTTGCGTCATATAATAAATTCGCAAGCGTTTCCCATTAACTGTCGGTGTTGGTGTGACAGTAATGGCATCCATCAAGACATCATTCAACACGCTACTCTGAATTCGCCGGGTTTGGTTTTCTGAAACCTCGACGATCATAGCTGGCAAGCTCTGTAAACGTTGTTTGGTCTTAGCTGAGACAAAAATTATCGGCGCATAATCCAGATATTGGAATTCCTGGCGAATCAAATTCTCAAAATCTTTCATGGTGTGATTATCTTTTTCTACCGTATCCCATTTATTCACCACGATAATAATACCGCGTCCAGCTTCATGGGCATAACCGGCGACTTTCTTGTCCTGTTCGCGAATGCCTTCTTCCGCATTAATGACGACCAAAACCACATCTGATCGGTCAATCGCACGTAAAGCCCGCAGTACGGCGTATTTTTCTGTATTTTCGTAAACCTTGCCGCGTTTACGAATCCCGGCGGTATCAATCATGGTAAATGTTTCGCCATCGGCTTCAAACTTGGTGTCGATGGCGTCGCGCGTTGTGCCTTCAATGGGACTCACGATGACGCGATTCTCCCCTAGAATAGCATTCACAAGCGATGACTTCCCGACATTCGGGCGGCCAATCAGACTGAACTTAATACTATCGTCTTCAACTGAATTGGCTTCTTTGGGGAACGCCGCCAAAACAGCATCCAAAACATCGCCTAAACCGATGCCATGGGTACCGGAAAGCGGAAATGGTTCGCCAAAGCCTAATGAATAAAAGTCATAGATATCCTGCCGGCGCTCTGGATTATCGACTTTGTTTACAGCCAAAACAACCGGCTTTTTCGCTCGATAAAGTATCTGTGCCACCCGTTCATCAGCATCAGTGACACCTGCTTCGACACTGGTCAGAAACAGAATCACATCGGCTTCCTCAATGGCAATTTCAGCCTGATCTTTAATTTGGGACAGAAACGGCTCATCGCCGAGATCAATCCCGCCAGTATCGATCACCGCGAATTCTTTGCCTAGCCATTCGCTTTTACCGTAAATCCGATCGCGCGTGACGCCTGGCGTATCTTCAACAATCGAAACCCGTTCACCGAGAATCCGATTAAAAATAGTTGATTTACCGACGTTAGGCCGGCCGACAATGGCAAGTGTTGGTAAAACCATGTTGTGGCCTCCTTTCTTTGCTGAGGTCTTTTATGAGCACTTTTAAAATGTATCGCAACCGATCCGCTAATTTTATGTGCAACAGACCGTTAGCCATAAAAAAAGTTGAGCCAAGGCTCAACTTTTTAAAGGACGGAACAATTACTTGTTGTCATCCTGATCATCGTTCTTACCTTTAGCAGCGTCTTTCAACGCATCGCCCAAGATATCACCAAGTGAGAAGCCGGAATCATCTTGCTGATACTCAGCAGGAATCGATGTCGACTGATGACGATCATTGCCACGACGCGGACGGGATGAACGGCGATGTTCGTTATTGCCGCTGTTATTGCCGCCTTCGTGCGCTGGCGTTTCGCTGGCGCCTGCTGGACGATCCTGCAATGCTTTGATGGACAATGCCAAGCGATGTGCGTCAGGGTCAACTGACAGCACTTTAACCTTCACTTCTTGGCCTTCCTTTAAAACATCAGCTGGCGTTGCAACATGCTCATGTGAAATCTGAGAAATATGAACAAGGCCTTCGACACCAGGGAATACTTCAACGAACGCACCAAACGTCGTCAAGCGCTTAACCGTGCCGGTCAAAACTGAGCCAGCCGGTGCTTTTTCTTCGATATTATCCCATGGCTGTGGCAGGGTTGCCTTGATGGACAAGGAGATGCGATTACGGTCAGGATCAACATTCAAAACCTTAACCTTAATCTCTTGACCAACCTTCAAGACATCACTTGGCTTATCAACATGGTCGAATGAAATTTCAGACACATGAACCAAACCATCCACACCGCCGAGATCAACAAAGGCACCAAAGTTGGTCAAACGAGCAACCTTACCTTCAACGACATCGCCTGGTTGAATCTTAGCAAAGATTTCTTTGCGTGCTTCAGCTTTGCTTGCTTCAACAATCGCTCGATGCGAAAGAATCAAGCGGTTTTCACTAGGTTCGATTTCAATAATCTTAAATTCGAGTTCTTTGCCTTTATATTGATTGAGATCTTCAACAAAGTGATCTTCAACCATTGATGCCGGGACAAAGCCACGAACACCGGCATTGACAACCAAACCACCTTTGACAACGCTGGTGACAGGTGCCGTGATGGTTTCGCCGGCTTCATATTTAGCCTGGATTTCTTTCCAAACCTTTTGTGCTTCAAGACGGCGCTTGGACAGCAGGAACTGACCATTTTCTTTATCTTTGCCAACCGTTGAAAGCACAACTAAATCAAGTTTGTCGCCGACCTTGGCAACATCGTGAATGTCATCGATTGGCTGAGTTGATAACTCCTTGATCGGGACCACGCCTTCGACGCCTGTTCCTTCGATCCCAACGATCAATTGTTTATCTTCAACAGCAAGGACATCTGCCTTAACAGTGTCACCAATCTTTACTGTAGTGACACTCTTAAGGGCGTCCGCCATTGTTTCGGTGTTCTCATTAACGTTATTATCACTCATGCCAAAAAATCCTCCTATGCAGCTGTATACTGGATCTATTGTACTTGAAAACGAAACAAATTACCAGCGCTTATTTCGCCCCGGTTAACTAATGCGTTTTCGCTTCTGCCACTAATGTCAGAATCCGTGCCACGACTTCATCAATCGACATATCGGTCGTATCGATCCGAATCGCATCGGACGCTTGCCGTAAAGGTGACACCGCCCGATGGGAATCTTTACGGTCACGCTCGGCAATTTCAGCCTCGAGTGTCGCCAGTGGTGTCGTGATCCCCTTTTGAACGTTTTCTTTATAGCGCCGCTTAGCACGCTCTGTAACTGACGCTACCATGAAAATTTTCAAAGCGGCGTTTGGCAAAACGGTTGTCCCGATATCGCGGCCATCCATCACAATATCATGAGTCGCTGCAATGTCACGCTGCCGCTTAACCAATTCGGTTCGCACACGCGGTAACGCCGAAACCTGGGATACATTATTCGTCACATCGGGCTCACGGATGGCCAGCGTCACGTCCTCGTCATTCATGAAAACCTGTTGTTCCGTTTCGCCGGGGGCAAACCGAATCACCATCTTGGCGAGATGCTGCATAATGGCTGTTTCGTCGTCCAGCGGTAATTGATCCTTAAGCGCCATATATGTGACGGTGCGATACATCGCACCGGTATCGCAATAAATAAAGCCTAATTTCTTGGCGACAAGTTTTGCAATGGTACTTTTGCCGGCGCTTGCCGGGCCGTCGATCGCAATCTGCATGAATTTCCTCCACAACACACGCCCCTGTTCATCTCGTCAATGGTTCGAACAGGGGCGCGTTACATTTATTTCACTTTTAAAACGGTTCCGGGTGTCAGGCTGGAATTGGCGCTGAGGCCATTTAGCTGCAAAAGTTCATCCAACGACATACCATGATTAGTTGCAATCCGATAAAGATTATCCCCAGACTTAACCGTGTATGAATTGGCCGCCGCAGTACTGGCCTGACTCGGCGTTGCAGTGCTCGCTGCAGACGCCGCTGCGCTAGGCTGTGTTTGTACAGAGGCGCTGCTGGCTACCGATGCCTTATTCGTCTCCTGCTGTTGAGTCGACGGCTGCTGTGCCGGCTGCTTGCTGCTTGCTTCATTCTTAGAAGTTTTTGCCGCTTTAGAAGACTTTTCGGATTTTTTAACCTTTGATCGATGGCTGGCTTTCTTGGCGCTTTGAATCACCACTTTGTCATTTGACAAATTTGAGCCACTGCTGCCTTGGCTTCCCCAAACCTTAAAGTAAATAATTGGCGATAAAACGAGCAAAATCAAAATAATTGCCAAAATCCATGTAAATTTTGAGCTACCTTGGCGTTTTTTACGGGTGGCCAATCGACTTAAATTGCCTTGGTCATCACGATCATCATCGAAAAGGGTTTCCCAAGGCTTGTTTTGATCGTCACGCTTATGTTCTTGATCCGCACTGTCATGTTGGTGTTTATCTTTTTCGGCCATCACGAACCTCCTCACTACATGGATTTATTGTATCATATCGCAGCAAATCAGGACGCCGCTTATCTAAAGATTTGCCTAAAAACGGCTTGCCAGTGTTTCGGCTGGGTTGTCTGATGTCTTTTTTCTGTGACAAAAGTTTGTAAGACGTCCGACGTCACTGGGCCGCAGCAAAATGAGCCGTGTGCCGGAGCCGGTGAATCAAAGTGCTTAAGTAATAACGCCCGTCGACAACCGGATGCGTTGACAAAAGCTGCCATCGCCGTAAAACTATTCTGTTTTTCCGTCATTCGCTTCTCAAGTTGCTGCTGCGTTTGAAGCAGCGAAAAGCCGGCCGTAATATACGCTTCAATCAAGCTGACTTGCGGATCGTCAAAATTGCGATAAATCTCCGGGTGGGCAAAAATAGTCTGAATCATCGTTTGGTCAGGCAGCATTCCTGCCAGCGCCTGACTGCGTTTCAAGTCATCCTGAGTCACCACCATCGCCGCTAAACTAGGCGCCCCATCACGCCCGGCGCGACCGATTGCCTGGTAATACGCTTCAAGCGACTCGGGTACATGTAAATGAACGACAAGGCGGACATTTGCCTTATCGATGCCCATGCCAAAAGCACTTGTGGCGCAAATCACCTGAAGCTGATCGGATTGAAACTGTCGCTGAATCAAATCACGCTGATGCTGGTCCAATCCGGCATGATAAAAGGCGGCTGCCGTCCCGGCTTTTTGCAATTCGCCGGCCAGGTTCTCAGATGCTGCTCGGGTCGGACAGTACACAATCGTTGACCCAATGTTTGCTGCCATAATATGTTGAAGCTCCTGCTGCTTTGCTTTCTCATTGGGACAGACATCAACCCCGAGAAAAATATTCGGGCGATCAACCGAACCGGCAATGGTGACTGGGTTTTGCATGCCCAATTGCGTCAAAATATCTGTGCGAACCCGTTCAGGAGCGGTTGCCGTAAGCGCCAAAACGGCATCAACGTGTAATTGGCTTCGGACTTGTCCCAACTGTAAATAGGCCGGGCGAAAATCCGGGCCCCATTGAGAAATACAATGCGCCTCATCAACCACAAACAAGCCCAAATCAAGTTGCTTGAGTGCCACCAATACATCCGCACGCTGCAACATTTCCGGAGAAATGAAAAGATAACGATACTGGCTCAAGTTTTGCAAAACTTCAGGAAACACATTTGGGACAATTTGTCCCGACAAAGCCAAGACCCGTTTCTCACCCGCCGCCTGCAACCGGCCCACCTGATCGTGCATCAAAGCAATTAAAGGCTCGATAATCAACGTTGGCTTTGCTTTGATGATCGTTGGCAACTGATAACAAAGTGACTTACCGCTACCGGTTGGCAGTATCCCCAAAGTATCCTGCCCTGCTAAGACTGCCTGAATAATTGCTTTTTGTCCGGGCCGAAAATGTTCAAAGCCGAAATGGTCGGCCAATAAAGTTTCAAGTTGCGGCACGCGGCCATCTCCCTTGCAGTTTAAAAATCTGAAACAAACGAATCTGAAAAAATTCACTGTCCGGAATCGTCGCCAGTAACGTCTGATGATCCTGCCATTGATCCACCTGATCCAAAGCGTGATGCACCGCTGGCGGAATCAGTCTGGCTATCGGAACATCCTGACCCATGATAGCGGCTAATAGTAGATGCTCTTTGACAGTACTCATTTTGCGATGACTTTGTGCGGCAACTGTCGCCAAATCAACGCCTAACCGAACTTGCTTCAAGGTCGCTTGAGCCGGACGCGTCACCAACTCCTGCGGTCCACCCCACAAGGCATACCATTGATTCTTGGCTGCAGCAATTTCCTGAATCAACGCAGCTAAAGCATTCACATTGGCAAAATGTGCCGATAATGTTGCCGGTTGGCGCTGACCTGCGTAATTGTGCCCGATCAGGTTGGCGGCGAGCTCATCAGCAAGCGACGCCGGTAATCGCTCAAAAAGATCGGTTAATTCATCAACCGCTGTCTGAACACGCGTTTGTCGATACCAGCGCTTCACAGCCTGCTGGGTTGCCCAATCAGTACTGATCGGTCGGTAAGCTTGCGAATGATAGCTGGCTTCGGATAAAACCTGAACTGCTAAAAAGAAGCGCGGTGCGAACCTGTCAACCCGCATCCATGGTTGGTAGTAAGCAGGTAGTGACACCTTCTGTGCTGCTTGAATCCGACGCTTTTGGCCGCTTTCCGTTAACACCAATCCGGTTTCCGTGGCCGCTAAACATTTTTGTGCTTTTAGCTTCGCCACGGTGGCTAAAAACGCCTCCTTCGATAATCCGGGATAAAGATGGAGCCATTGCAACTGATGATGACTCAAAGCCGCATAGAGGATAGAAATGGTTTGTTTACCGGTTAACAGCCCAAATACAGACCGTTCGCGGCGCGGTTGGGTATTAAAAAATTGGATCACCAAGTCCGGCAGCAAAATAAGCACCTCTTTTTCCCGGTTGTTATTGTACAATGACAGGTAGTTGAAATCATGACAAAAGATTGAAGGCGAATACGATAATGGCTTTATATGGCAGAGTGGAACGGCCTGAATGCATCGCGTGTGGTTTATGCCAGATGCTGGCGCCAGACTTATTTGACTACGATCAGGCAGGCATCGCCTATTATAAGCCTGATCGCAATACCGGCACAAAAGCGCTTGATGATCAGGCGACGATTCATTTTCGTTTAGCGTATAAACGGTGCCCGACGCGTGCAATCAAACGCAGTGACCATCCGTTTGACGCCGATCCTTATACGCCAACCAAGGCAGAATAAGTCAGCTGTCTCTCTCATACATCGATTAACGCTCTATTCATACACTACGCCGTTTTCAAATGATGCCTGCCTGTAGCCAAGTCGCGCAAAAAAACTTCCGCCAAATTGACGGAAGTTTTTGTTTGCAAACGTGCAGCTACTAAAGGTTCCAAAAGGCCTCGACGAATCGATTAGTGGCTCATCTGCATTTCTTGACGGGCAAGCCAAGGTGCCAGTGCCTTCGCAATCGCAAAGAAGGCGACTGAAATCACGACACCCTTAATCAGATTGAATGGCACAACGCCAATCAGCACGTAACGGGTTAGCGACATGCCTAAGTTGAAATTGAAGACCGCCATGTACATCGGCGTGATCACCAGCCAGTTCAGAATGCTCATCACCAAAGTAAGGCTTAAAGTACCTAAGACCAGGCCTTCGACTTGGCGCCATAAACTGTGTTTGCCGCGAACGGTGTAAACCACCGGCAGTAAGAAGCCGACACTGGCAATAAAGGCGGCCAAATCACCGATGAGGTTCACAACACCGCCGCCAGTCAAAGCGAAATGGACCAGACTCCGAATAAAGGCGACACCGATGCCGCCAACCGGCCCATAAAGCAGCCCTCCTAGCAACACAACCAAGTCAGATAAATCCAACTTCAAGAACGGAAACGCCGGAATAATCGGAAACGAGAACATCATCAATACGTAACCGATCGCCGCTAATAGTGCGATACCTACCAAACGATGAACTTTAGAACGACTTGCCATAATACATAACCTCCATGAGGCCGTCTTCCGGAACTTAAAAAGACCTATTCCTCCTTCAGGGGGAATAGGTCTCGATTGAATGCAGATTCAAAAAAGCCCCATCTTCTTCCATCTAGACTATCACTATCGGTACCGGAGTCACACCGGTTCCACCGCAAACGCGGGTCGCGGACTATACCGCCGGTCGGGAATTACACCCTGCCCTGAAGACGAACCAATTATTTAATTACAAGCATACTTTATCAGAGGTAAGGCTTAAATTCAAGCGATTACCTTGAAAACGTTAACAACTTAATGTTTTTCGTCCTGATCACCAGTAAGTTGCCGTAAATCATGCAACTCCTGCGGTTTAATCTCACGGTGTTCTCCCGGTTGTAAACCGGCAAGTGTCAGGTTGCCATAAGCTTCACGGGACAGCTTGATCACTGGGAAGCCAACCGCTTTAAACATCTTTTTCACCTGATGATTCATGCCTTGATGAATGGTGAGCGCCACAATTGCGGTTTTCTTTGCCTTATCTGTCGACAGAATCTCGAATTTTGCTGGTGCCGTCATTTTACCGTCAATGACCACCCCTGCTTTAAGCGGCGCTAAGGCAGGACGATTCGGAATGCCTTCCACTTTGGCGACATACTTTTTCTCGAGTGCATAGCGCGGATGCATGAGATGGTTGGCTAACTCGCCATCATTCGTCATCACTAACAAACCGCTGGTGTCATAGTCTAGACGGCCAACCGGGTAAAGTCGTTCGCGAATATCTTCAAAATAATCAGTGACGACTTTCCGGCCTTTGTTGTCCTCGACTGCGCTAATCACGCCACGCGGTTTATAAAACAGAAAATACCGTTTAGCCTCTTTGCCGATTGGAACACCGTCTACTTCAACGTCATCATGCGGACCGACTTTAATGCCCATTTCAGTTGCAACTTGGCCATTAACTTTCACATGCCCGGTAGCGATGAGTGTCTCTGCATGACGGCGTGAGGCGATGCCGGCATTGGCAATGACTTTTTGCAATCGTTCAGTTTTGGTTGTCATCTTGTTGGTTTTGCTCCATTTTCTTATCGTCTTCAGCCTGTTGCGACTGACCATCATCACGAAATGCTGTAAAAAGATCGACTTCACCGGTATCTTCAGGTGCATCGGCCAGTGGCGGCAGATCTGCCAACCGATTGAGGCCAAAGTAATCAAGGAAAAACTGGGTGGTCGCATACAAAATCGGCCGTCCCGGTGCTTCTTTACGGCCGGCTTCTTTAATCAGTTGCCGGGATGCTAATGTTGTCAACGCACCGGAACTTTGAACGCCCCGAATTTCGTCAATTTCGATTCGCGTAATCGGTTGCTGATAAGCAATGATAGCCAAAACTTCCAGCGCTGCCTGTGACAAACCAGCAGCAGGAGGACCGGCAAAATACTTTTTGATAGCAGCTGCAAAGGCCGGTTTGGTTAACAAGTAGTAACGGTCAGCAAACTGTTGGATCTGTAAGCCCCGCTGTTTGTCGGCGGCCAGCTTTTGCTGATATGCTTCCAGTTGTTGGCGCATCGCACTTTCGCTGATTTCCAAAATCCCGGCAAGTTCGCCTAGGGTCACGCCGCTTTCACCTGCTGTATACAGAATAGCTTCTAATACCGGCTCCATTAAGCGGCCTCCTTCAGCGTCACCGTGATCGGATCAAACGGCGCATCTTGTTCGCAAATCACCTGATCGCTTTTCATCAGTTCCAACAAGGCCAAAAAGGTCGTAACCACCTGTTCAACCGAATGGACCGCCAACAAATCGGCAAACAAACATTGACCGTCTTTTTGCAACGTCTTCAAAACTTCCCCGATGCGTTTTTCGACCGACACCGGCTCGGTTTCAATATGCGCAATTGTCTGGCGAGCCGCCTGTTGCGCTTTCATGACCCGGGCCATCGCTGCCTGCAGGTCAATCAATTTGACGGTTCCCGGAGCGAGCGGCACAGCCATTTTCTCGTCTGGTAATGTCGTCGGCTTGGCAAAGGATTGTGCTCGTTTAGCTTCCCGGTGCTTTAAATCTTTGGCTGCTTCTTGGTAAACCTGATAAGTCAACAGCTGGGCCACTAAATCCGCCCGCGGATCGGTTGGCTCTTCCGGCTCAGTGGTTTCCGGTTCCGGTTGCGGCAACAAAAGCCGACTTTTTAAAACCATTAAATTAGCGGCCATGACAAAATAATCGCCGGCTACATCCAGCGCCAGATCCTGCATCTGGTGCAGGTAATCAAGGTACTGGGTGGTAATCTCGGCGATCGGAATATCGTAAATATCCACTTCGTTTGTCCGAATCAAATGCCACAACAAATCCAACGGTCCGGAGAAATCATTCAGCACGAGTGTCAGTGCCATGGTCATCCTCTTTTCGAAACTTGTTAAAAGCAGCTATCAATGACGCATGCTCTAAAGCCCCCATCAATTTCTTATCAGGGAAAAGCTTCGTCAACTCTGTCAGCGCAGCAAACGCCGTCGCCTGATCACGAAAATTCGGTGAAAAGCTCAAATGCCGCACCAAAACAAAATCATCACTTAACTCGATACCGATCACACCGACAAAATCATGCCCCTGCTTATACAAATACAGCGCATGCGAATCGTCTTCGGTGTACATCTTAAGTTCGGTCCTCAAGTGTCCGACATCTTTGAGATCGGGAATAAAAGACAAAAGTCCCATGGCGATCTTTTCGTAGTCGTTTTTGTATTTAACCAGCATATTTGCCTCCAAGAGATACTCTCGTAACACTCTATCATACAAACCGCGTTGGAGCAACGTACTCCCTAACCGCGCGGATGCGTTTTATGGTAGACCGCAACCAAATGCTGATTACTAAGATGCGTGTAAATCTGCGTCGTACTAATGTCACTATGTCCCAATAATTCCTGAACAACCCGTAAATCTGCCCCGTTTTCAAGCAGTCGCGTTGCAAAACTGTGCCGCAGCGTATGCGGGGTGACATCTTTTTGAATGCCCACACTGGCAATATAGGCCTTTAAATTCTTCCAAATTGCCTGCCGGGTGAGCGCATGTCCATGAAAATTGACGAAAACAGCTTTAGGTTGGTGCTGCTTAATCAACCGTGGCCGCGCATCACGCAAATATCGATTAACCCACTCTGTTGCCTGGGGACTGATTGGCACGAGCCGCTCCTTGTCACCTTTCCCAGTCACCTGCAACAAGTTCATGGCTAAATGCAGTTGATCCATGCGTAGCCCGATGAGTTCCGACACGCGCAACCCGGTCGCATACATCAATTCAAAAATGGCGCGATCACGCAGGCCAAGTGGTTTCGTAATATCCGGTTTGGCCATAAGCGCGTCGATTTCTGGCCCTGACAACGTTGCCGGTAAATGCTGCGCCTTCTTCGGGGTATCGATTTTGGTCATCGGGTCGGTTTTAACAGCCCCTTCCCGCAACAAAAATCGGTAAAATTTTCGCAGCGCCGAAATCATCCGACTGACTGACGCAGGGGCTTTCGTATCATTTTGTTTTTTCAAAAATGACTGAATAACCGCAAAATCTTCCGGAAAGGTGGTCCGTTTTTGGGATGTCAGCCAAGCCTGAAAGGTCATTAAGTCCTGTTGATAGCTTATTTGCGTCGTGGCCGCCAATCCACGCTCAACATCTAAATAATGAATAAAATCTGCAATCAACCCGTGCATGTTCTTACTCCTGAGATGCGTTACCGTTTGTCTTTAACAAAATCGTATAACCTGCTTCTTCTTTAATCAATCCGGCTTTCAATAAGTGACCTAATGCCCGCTTAAACGCGCCTTTACTAATGCCAAAGACCTGTTTAATCGCATCTGGATCGCTTTTGTCGGTATAGGCGATTTTGCCAGCAGGATCATGTTGCAACACCGCCAAAATCATCGCCGCATCGTCGCCAATCGCCTGGTATGCCCGTGGCTTCAACGATAGATTCAGTTCGCCTTGATCACTGACACCAATCACGCGGGCATGCAACACCTGACCCAGTCGCGGCTCGACATCACGTTGACTTGGATGAATAAAGCCAAGGTAAAAGTCATCTGTCAATACCCGCGTACCCGCCATTTTCAGGCGATAAGCCGTTGCGGTCACATCAGCATTCATTTGGTCAGGTTTGGCACGATTGGCCACTGCCCGAATAATCGTTTCGTCGGCGAGATTGCCCCACAACCGGTCTTTTTTATCGGTTGTCAAAGCAATCATCAGCCGATCTCCGCGTTGAGGCCAAAGTCGATTGAGCTCAGGCAATTGATCCTCACTCACCACGATATCTTTATCCGGTAAGCCGATATCAACAAAGACCCCTAAATCGCGGCGCACTTCAACAACTGGCGCGAATGCGTAGTGATCGCGGCCCACCTTAGGCAGTTTGGTCGTTAAGCGGGCCTCGCCATGCTTATTCTCATAAGCAAAACCTTCAAGTTCACTGCCGATCTCAGGCAAAGCTGCTAATTCCTTACGATCGATTGCCAAGGTAACGCCATCGTACTGAGCGAATACTTCTTTTTCATTGTGATCCGTCACGTGTGCGGTGACGATTTGGCCATTGAATTTCATTTTAATGATCATGTCTCCCTTTTAGCTGGATCCGACTTGCCTTACCGTCCAGGCAGTATGTTGAACGCTGTCAAAATAACATAAGTAATGCCACTAGCAATCACCGGACCGGCAGCGATGCCTTTTAAGAACACAACCCCTAAAATCGTGCCAAAAACCAAAGCAACTGTCATTTCCGGACTCATGGCTAGCAGACCGACACCTTTGGCAGATAACACTGCCACTAAAACGCCGCAGCCAATGGCAATCCAGCCAGCCGGACTTTTAATCACGTGCAATAACTCTTTCAAGCCGATTTCACCTGTCGCAATCGGCACCATAATCGCAGCCGAAATGACGGTGACACCCCAGTTAATGCCTTGACTCTGCAACAATTTCATCAAATGCTGCGTTTGCGGCAGTATTTTTAGCACCATCACGACAGCAACGCCGATCACGAGGCTCTTATTTTTGCCAAGTAACGCAATGATCAAAATGGCAAGTAAAAATAACCAACTTTCCACAGGTGCGCTCCTCCAATCATTTGCCGATCAGGATCATCGGCTGCCTGCTATTCATCTCATCAATTCATACTGCTCTTCATTATAAGCTACCCGATCATCGCTGACGAGTCCCCAGTCATTTTTGCTAGCAGTTAATTGCTAAAATGAGAACTCATTTCAGCCATCAAAAAACTCCTGAGTTTCCTCAGGAGTTTCTGAAAACCAATGTTAAATTGATTGTCCGGATTAAAGGGCGTTGGTAGCACCTTTATAAACAATCCCCCGACGAGAATCAACGGTAATGATCTGGCCGTCAGAGATAACGCTGGTAGCATTTTCAGCACCAACAACAACCGGAATGCCCATGGCAATGCCGACAACAGCAGCGTGACTGGTCAAGCCGCCAGTTTCAACAACCAAGGCAGCCGCTTTTTCGATTGCTGGCAGGTAATCTTTATCGGTCGTCTTAACAACCAGAATGTCACCCTTTTGCATCTTAGCAGCAGCTTCTTGCGCATTGCTTGCAATGACCGCTTTACCAATCGTGGATTCGTCACCGACACCTGAGCCTTGAACCAGCTTGGAGCCGATAAGTTGAACCTTCATCACGTTGGTTGTGCCAGATTCGCCAACAGGAACACCGGCAGTGATCAGAATCAGATCGCCTTCCTTAGCAAAGCCAAGATCTTGAGCCTTCTTCGTTGCCAAGTCGAACATAGCATCGGTGTTAGCAGGTTTGTCGGCAATAATTGGGTAAACACCCCAGTTAACCATCAAACCACGCTGGGTCTTCTCGTTAAAGGTAATGGCAAGAATGTCAGCCTTCGGACGATACTTGGAAATCATCCGTGCGGTGTAACCGGACTGGGTAGCAGCAACAATCGTCTTGACGCCGAGGTTACGAGCCGTGTGTGCAACACTTTGGCCAACAGCTTCGGTAATGTTCTTGTTGCTGTATTCCTTCAAGGCAAATGCATCTTGATCCATCATCGCTGCTTCGGTATATTCGTCGATCCGGGCCATTGCAGCAACAGACTCAACAGGATAATCACCATTAGCAGATTCACCGGAAAGCATCGTTGCATCGGTACCATCAAAAACAGCGTTCGCAACGTCGTTTACTTCGGCACGGGTAGGACGAGGGTTTTCCTGCATGGAATCAAGCATTTGAGTAGCGGTAATAACCGGCTTGCCCAAAGCATTGCACTTCTTGATCAACCGTTTTTGAACGATCGGGACATGTTCAAATGGAATTTCAACACCCATGTCGCCACGAGCAACCATCAAACCGTCAGAAACCTTCAAGATGTCATCGATGTTGTCGATACCTTCTTGAGATTCAATCTTAGGGAAGATCTGAACATTAAGCGCGTTCTTTTCTTCAAGGAGTTCACGAATGTCCAAAACATCCTGAGGCTTACGAACAAAGGATGCAGCAATGAAGTTGATCCCGTGATCCAAACCGAAACGAATATCATTGGAGTCTTTTTCAGTGATACCAGGTAAATTGATGGCAACGCCTGGAGCATTGACACCTTTCTTACCGCCAAGAACACCGTCGTTTTGAACAACAGTGACAAGCTCGCGGTTCTTCTCGTCTTTTTCGGTGATCTTCATGTCGATCAAGCCATCATCGAACAAAACGTGGCCGCCAACATGCGTGTCATCGTAAAGACCAGGATAAGTAACGGCAACCTTTTCCTTAGTACCCTTCAAACTGGCATCCATGGAGATGCGAACTTTATCACCCGTGTGGAATTCGATCGTGCCATCTGGGGTATCCTCAAGCGTGGTCCGAATTTCGGCACCTTTCGTATCAAGCATGATACCAACGGTCTTGCCCGTGATCTTTTCAGCCTCGTGAACCATCTTCATCCGTGCCAAGTGTTCTTCGTGATCACCATGGGAAAAGTTGAAACGGAAAACGTTGGCGCCCGCTTCGATCAACTTAACGATGATGTCAGTGGTGTTACTAGCAGGTCCAAGTGTGCTGACGATCTTGGTTTTTTTCATAAGTGAAATCGCTCCTTGCAATTATTTAAACAGACGTTAATGTCGTTTGTTTACAGAAATTAAAATGTTAACTCTTCCGCCAAGGTGTAGAGCGAAAGTTCAGCGTGGTGCTTAGCATCAAACAAGGTCCGGACGTCATGCGCCGTGATCTTGTTGTTTTCAATGCCGACTGCTAATGCACCCTTGCCGTCCAGCAAAAGTTCAACGGCGTAAGCACCCATTTGTGAAGCCAATACGCGATCACGAGCGGATGGTGCACCGCCCCGGACAATATGGCCCAGAACCGTTGCACGTAACTGGAAGTCGCCGTAAGCTGCCAATTCTTTGGCGAACTGATCGGCATGCATCACGCCTTCAGCCAGCAAAATAACCGCATGCTTCTGACCGCGTTCACGGGAACTTTGCAACTTCGATGCAATCTTTTTAACATCAAAGTCGTGTTCCGGAATGATGACATCTTCAGCGCCACCGGCTACCCCAGACCAAAGTGCGATGTCACCAGCCTCACGACCCATAACCTCGACAACAAAGGTACGTTCATGGGAAGCCGCGGTATCACGCAACCGGTCGACCGCCTCAACCACGGTATTGACTGCAGTATCAAAACCGATCGTAAAGTCGGTGTACGGAATATCGTTATCAATCGTTCCCGGCAAGCCGATCGTATTGAAACCGTGGCGGGTTAATGCCAAAGCTCCGTGATAAGAACCATCGCCGCCAATGACAACCAATGCTTCAATTCCGAACTTGTTCAGCTGTTCAACGCCGCGCAACTGGCCTTCTTCTTGAGCAAATTGCGGATAGCGTGCCGAGTACAGCATGGTCCCGCCACGCTGAATCTTATCGCCGACAGTTGACTCGCTCATTTTAAAAATATCGCCAGCAACTAATCCGGCAAAGCCATAATTGATGCCGTATACTTCAAGGCCTTCATGCATCGCCTTGCGAGCAACAGCCCGGACCGCAGCGTTCATGCCTGGTGCATCGCCGCCACTGGTCAAAATACCAATGCGTTTCATTATTTCACCTCATGCATATTCTTTTGCGATATGTCCTACCACAAATACTCATTGAGTTTACCACTTTTCTGAAACAAAGTCCTTGAAAATGAGAACATTTTACAATTTTCTCTAGGACTCCTGACGCGTTCTTAGAACAACATTGGTGGCGCCGAACTGTGACTTCAGGGCTTCCACCAATGTTGTATCAGCCTTGACCCAGTATCGCTTGTCTAACAAAATACTTTCACGAGTAGCGGTATCGACAGTGATAACAGGTGTTGTTCCATGAGCGGCTTGCAATTTTTTCAGTAAATCGGTTCGCAAAACCGTATTCTTCGCGTCCAGCCGAATGAATAATTCGGCACTTGGCAGGCTAGCTAATAACGGTTGTGCATCCTGAATCCGATTTACCACCAGCTGCAAGTCGTCATTGCGCTTTTCCACGCGCCCGTTCACAAATACCACCGTATCCGTGGTTAAGTCTTCAATCGTCGGATAAAGGTTTGGGAAAACTGTCAGCGACACATTGCCGGTAGCATCCTGGCCGTCCACAAAGGCCATCGGTTTGCCTGTTTTCGTCCGAATTCGTTTGATATGCCGCACCAGCAGCAAAATGTTTACCGTCTGCCCTTCCTCCAGATCGCTGACGCTCACCAAGGTATATTGGGTTTTCAACGGCGCATATTTATCAACCGGATGTCCGGATAGATAAACCCCAAGAACCTCCGCTTCGGCTTCAAGCCGCTCACTGGCGGACATTTCCGGCACTTTGATTGTTTTAGGCGCCAACATCGAAAAGAGCCCGACGTCGTTGCCTGCCAATTTAACAGAATTAATCAACTCGTCCAGATTGGCTAGCGTTTGCGCCCGATTCGCATCAAACGTATCAAATGCCCCGGCAAGAATCAATGATTTAAAGTTGTCAGCTTTTAACCACTTGGGATCCAATCGTTGTAAAAGATCGCGTAAGTTTTTAAACGGGCCATTTTGACGGGCGGTAAAAATGGCTTCGCTAAAGTCGCGGCGCATCCCTTTGACGGACAACAGGCCAAAACGAATTTTTCCTTGGCTTAATTTAAAACCGCCATTGCTGGCATTAATATCAGGGCCTAGCAAACCGACTTTCCGGGCCTTGGCTTCTTGAACGTAGGTACGCAGTTTTGGCAGATTGTTCATACTGGCATTCATCAAGGCGGCAAAAAACGCTGCCGGATAATGAACTTTTAAATAAGCCAGCCAAAAGGCAACCTTGCTATACGCAACAGCATGTGAACGGTTGAAGCCATAATTGGCAAACCGATCAATGTAGGCGTAAACGGTTTTGGCCGTTTCTTCAGGGAATCCCTGTTTAACGGCGCCTTCGATAAACTTGTCCTGTTCGGCTGCCAGCACTGCGGACTTTTTCTTGCTCATCGCTCGTCGTAACAAGTCCGCTTCGCCAAGACTGAAGCCGCCCATAACGTTGGCAACCTGCATGACCTGCTCCTGATAAACGAGCACGCCATAGGTCGGCTTGAGGATTTCGGTCAGCGCCGGATCTGGGTAGGCAATCGGCTCCTGGCCGTTTTTGCGAGCAATGAAAGTATCGATATTTTCCATTGGCCCGGGTCGATACAAGGCATTAACCGCAACGACATCTTCAAATGCAGTCGGATGCAATTTTCGCAAGACATTTTTGATGCCGGAAGACTCGAACTGAAAAACGCCATTGGTATCGCCACGCGCAAACAAGTTTAGCGTCGGTTTGTCGTCCAGCGGAATGGTCTTGGGATCAAACGGCTTGCCGGTATCCCGTGCCACAAAATGGCTGGCAGCGGCCAAAATATTAAGGTTCTTCAGTCCCAGAAAATCCATTTTCAACAAGCCTAACGCTTCAACGTCATCCTTGGGAACCTGAGTTTGTTCGAGTCCGTCACCACTGGGCTGCAAGGCCACGGTATCGGTTAGTGGCTCTTCTGACAGCACGATACCCGCCGCATGCGTGGAGTAATGCCGCGGCAACCCTTCTAAAGCTAGTGCGGTTTGAAACAGCATCCGATTTTTGGGTGAGTCGGCAACCAAATTCTTGAGCGGCTGGCTTTGCTCATAAGCTGTCTTCAAATCAATGTGAAACAAATTAGGGATTGCCTTACTCCATGTGTTACTTTCAAACTGACTTAAGCCAAATACCCGCGCAACATCACGAATCGCCTGCTTGGCCCCGAATGTTCCAAAAGTAATGATCTGCGCCATGTGATTCTCGCCATACTTGTCGTGCACATACTGAATTAACTCGCCGCGGCGGTTGTCTGGAATATCCAGATCAATATCCGGCATCTGCGCCCGTGCCGGATTCAAAAATCGTTCGAACAGCAGATTATATTCAATCGGATCGACTTCGGTAATGGCCAGCGCATAACTCACTAACGAGCCAGCCGCCGAGCCACGTCCGGCGCCGGTCATGATGTTCACCTTGTGCGCATAATTCATCACATCCCAAACCACCAGAAAATAATCGGCAAAGCCCATTTCGATAATGACATGCAGCTCATATTGCAAACGTTTCTGGTAAGCTTCTGGAATCGGCTGGCCATGAAAACGAGCGTCAAGACCGGATTTAGCCAGTTTGGTCAAATAATCTTTCGACGGTATCTGATCCGGCGTCTGGTAATGCGGCAGCTGAGGCTGTTTAAAGTCAATGGTGACATCGGCACGGGCGGCAATGTCAGCAGTATGATCCACCGCTGTCTGTAGCCCAGCCGCTGCAAACGGTGCAGCAGCGTCTGTTGGCGGTTTTAACCAAGCTTCACCGGCATCGGTTAAAACCGGATCACGAAAGTTTAATTGGCTGCCTTCATCAATGGCAACCATGACTTTTTGCGTAAAGGCATCGGTTGGGTCACGATAAAGAACATTGCCCAATGCCAGCGGTTCAAGCTGGTGCGCTGCGATAAACGCCGGAATAGCACTGTCAAGATGCGCCTCATCCACACCGACATAAACCGACGCCGGCTGCTTGGCTTTTAAAGCCGTTAAAAACGCCATTGCCTGCTCATCGTGATGCGTCGTAACGGCCTCCGCAAATGGCGAATCCGGCAGCGCAATGGCGGCCAACCCAGTCAGCGGTAATAAATCAGCAAACTTAACCGGTGTCTTCGCCAGCATGATTTGCGTCGATAATTTCAGGAGCTGGTGATAACCGGCAGTATTTTCAGCAATGACTAATAAGCGGGCATCGTCAATATCAATCTGCATGCCCAGCAACGGCTTTAGCCCTGCAGCTTTTGCCTGGCGATAAAACTCGACCAGACCGTAAACCACATTGGTGTCGGTTAAGGCAATGGCCGTGTAACCCCTTGTTTTGGCTGCCTGAATCAAATCAGGCAGTGCCAATGGGCTGTGTAATAGGGTATAATTGCTATGAACCTGTAATTGGGTAAACGTCATCTTGCCACCTCACCCCTATTATACTGAAAATTGTCACAATTTCAGTTGATTTCATCAAGAGTCGTGGTAAGATGACGACAGAAAAGAGGGATTTCATGCGGTATCTACCTACCATCGTCTGGGGCCTGATCCTCGGCCAAGTTGTCGGCTTCCTGGTCGGCGCCTTGAGCGGCAGCAGTTACGATCCTAAAACAAGCGCGATCGTTAGTGTTATTTTCATCGTGATTTTATTTTTCTTCCCGCCGGTTATGCAGCACTTTGCCAAGTCAGCAGGAAAACCAGAACATTAAACTACAACGTGCCAATTGAATACGCTTGACAGATCAGTATCCCAAAAAAGCACCTGGAGACGGCCTTCGTATTGGCTGCCCTCAGGTGCTATTTTCATGATCTCTAAATTTCGATGTTCAGTTGGGCTCCAAACTACATGATCAGTGCGCGTGGAACCAGCCATTCAACAATTTTGGTTGAACTACTTTGTGACGTAAAGGTACAAAGCGGTGGTTGAATAGCCAACGTCAAAATGCACACCGTTGCTCTTAATCGTGCTAATCGTTGTGGCGTTGTTCTTAGATTTGGCATCTTTTGTCAGTTTCTTGAAGTGCGAGAAAACGGTTTTGGCATTGGCACCGACCGCCGTACTGAGGAGCCCGAAATCAGTTGCGAAGGCCTGCATCTTCTTGCTGTCCTTGAGAACCGCTAACGGCACAATAACAGCAAAGCCCATTGCCTTGCCATGCGCAACACTCGCGCGATAATTGATATCAGCGGTTTTTAAGATGGACTGAATACCGGTTTTGGCCGTTGTTGGCAATTGATTTGTCTTTGTATTGGCCGTTGCCTGGGCCATCAGCGTTTTAAGTGCCTGTGCCTGTTGTGCAGCTGCCATTTTTTCTGCAGGGGTCATGCCAGCCGCATTTTTTTGGAGCGCAGCCGCTGCTGCCTGCCCCTGTTTCAACTTAGCTTGATCAGCTTTTGAAAGACTCGATACTGCCAGCATCTGATTGAATTTAGTTGCAATATCGGCGTAATTCCCTAATGACTTGCCTGCTTTAACAGTAACATTAGTTTTGAGTGAACCCGCCTTGAGGTTAACCTTCTGTGCCTTATCGGTGATCGGTACATCGATGACAAACGTGCCACTGTTAACCGGCACGCTTCCTTTGCCAGCGTCACTGGTGTAACTGACGCGTTTGACGCCACTGGCATTGCCCTTGACCGTTGCAACTAGCCCATCGCGGCCGTAAGTTGTTTTTGTGGTGCTTAATTGCTGCCCGCAGCCTACCAGCAATAATGCCAATAGACCAATCAGACCGTATTTCCAAAACTTCATGACGGAACATTCCCTTCACTTGATCTCAATTAATGACGTCCATCAGCATAAGCGTTCACTGGGCACTTGACAAGCAAAATATGACTCAGTGTCACATTGACGGCAAGACGGTGAAATTATGATCTGCCACTGCTTTTAAAATCGGATGAACCTTCAAATAATCAGCAATCAATTCGGTCATATCTTTTTGGTTTTCGCGAATGATCTTTTCCGGTCCAAACATAGCAAAATTACCACCACCGGCTGCTCGGTATTGGTTGACGGCAACATCATAGCTTTGCGCTGCTGTCACCGGTTGCCCATGGTACGTCAGTTTGGTCACGCGTTGACCGACTGGCTGGCGAATGTCCAACGTATAATCGATGCCCTGATACATATCATAATTATAATGTTGCGGCTTAGGACGCTCGAATCGCGGTGTCACTGTCAACTGACCATCAGCAGTCAATGAAAAGTAGGTCGCACATTGTTCTAATGCGGCTTTAAGATCCGCACCCGTCAAGCGCAAGACAGCCAGTGTATTAGGATAGATATAGTTGGTCACGACATCGCGCATCGTGATGGTCGCGCCGAAACCGCGGCCTTCGTTATTAAACAAAGCGGTACCGGAAATATCGGCGCCGGTACTGGCCATTTGTACTCGCTGAATAAACTCGATATAAGGAGTTTCATGCACCCGCGCCGCAAACGGATCCCGAATCCGCATGTCACCTTGGACTTTTGCCAATGGCTGATCAAGCCAAGTCTCGACAACTTGATTGAGCGGCTTGGCAACGTCCACAATGGCTTCGCTGGCAGCCGAAGCACCGGCTTTAACCAAAACCGCTTTGCTATCGGTCACCTGATAACCAGTTGCAGTTGGGGTCAGGGTTAAAGTGATTTTACCGACTGCTTCGCCGCGATAGCCCGGTTGCGTAATCGGAACGCAGTTAACAGTTGCGGCCAACTGGCGATGTTGATGGCCCGTAATCAACGCATCGATTCCAGGAATCTGCGTCAACGCATAACCCACATTTTCACCAGTTAAGCGTTCGGTAGGCTGCCCGGTTCTTAAATCCCGCTCAAAACCGCCATGATAGGCCACAATGACAACATCTGCCTGCTGTCGTAAACGCGGCACATAATACTTCGCCGTCGTGATTACATCCTGAAATTGAAGCCCGGCAATATTTTTAGGTGCCTCCCAGTGCGGGATATAGGAAGTTGTCAAGCCAAGAACAGCAATTTTGACCCCATCCCGTTCAAAAATTTGATAAGGAGCACCAAAAGTGGGTTTACCATCACGGGTAATATTCGCATTCAACGTTGGATAATTCAGCGTTGCCAACGCTTGCCGTAAATAGTCGGCACCATAGTTAAACTCATGGTTGCCGATGATGCCCGCATCATAACCAATCGCGTTGTAAATTTGTGTAATCTGCTCCGGCTGGCGACTAATCTTGGCGACATAATACGCTAATGGCGAACCTTGCAGCCAATCGCCATTTTCAATCGTCAAAACCGGACCTGGGGCAGCAGCTTTTTGCGCATCCAAAATCGTTTTGGCTTTGGCAAGGGAGAAAGGCAGGTCCTGCTGGCGTTTAACATAATTAGTTGGCAGAACAAAACCATGGGTATCGCTGGTCGACAATATCGTGAGTTTCATGCCTTTTTTCCTTCCTTTGGCGCCGGTGTTTCTTCGAGTTCCAGCATTTTTTCAACCATCAGCTTTTGCAAAACCGCATTAATCGCTAATGTCACCACTGCATGCTGAGTCGCCGTGGTGTCTGGTTTATTAACCCGGTTAATGGTCAAGGCATCATTAAAATCTGAGTTTGCCTGCTCAATGGCACTGACAAATGTAAGGATAAAGGTGTCATACGCTTGAGCGACTGGTCGATCTTCTTTGGCAAAACGGATCCCTTTTGCAATCATGTCCAACGCAAAAACCGGTTTCAACATGGCAATCACTAAAATATTCGCCAATTGTTCCGGATGGTATTTTTTCTTGATTGGCGCCTTAATCACCCCTTTTTTGACATAGTTGTTCACCATGGTCGATGTGATCTCACCAAAACCAAGCGGTGATACAATGTCATTCACATATTGAATAACCTGATCCATGTAAAGATCAAATTGGGGTAAATCGGCCCAGCGCGGAAACTGTGCTTCTTGAAGTTGTCGCAGGTAGTCAGCAAATTTTTTGTTATCAGCCATATTGCACCTCGTTTTAGCTACATTATATCATGACAGTTAGTTTTGATAACCAAATGTTCACTGGTTCAATAGTTGAATATCTACTATGCTATTTGTCCTGTATTTATTTAATTTCTAAAGATCTGATTATTTATAGGGGGCTATCTATGCATGGGTTTTTTCGGTTCTCGCGTTTGATTACGCGATCACCGGCGCAGAAGCCTGTGTGTAAGGACCTCAGACCTAAATGGCCAAAATAACGTTAACGGGAAGCACTGTTCTATTGTGGGCAAATGTGTAGTCGACTTTCGCTTTCTATAACGCGCTCACCGGCGCAGAAGCCTGCACATAAGGACCTCGCACCTAAATGGCCAAAGACCAGCCATTTAGGTGCGAGGCCACTTATGCTTCGGCTTCTAACCGCGCCGGTTCGCGCTCAACAAAAAAGCCAACACCGATGATGTGTTGGCTTTTTATTATGCATTTGCGTTATCGTCAGACTTCTTGACCACTTGTGCACCCTTGTAATAACCCTTAGGTGAAACGTGGTGGGAAACGCGGTATTCGCCGGTTGCTGCATCGAATTGCAAGTTAGGCACATTCAACTTAATGTGACCGCGGCGCATACGCTTCTTGGTCTTTGACGTTCTGCGTGCTGGAACTGCCATGAGCGGAAAACCCCTTTTTTAGTAAGATTTCTAAACTACTTTATACGGTCGATGATCAAAATGCAAGTCCGATCATCATCACGCGTGGACAGAAACTTGTTCTGTCACAGCAACGCTAATCATACATGAAAAGCGGCGTCAAGGCAAGGGTCTTTACAGAATAATTCAGCTGTTGCAAGCTTACGCCTTGGCTGCGACCTGCTTGGCTTTAAATTGCAACTGATCGTCGACAACAGTGATCACGACTTCCTGACCGGGTTCGATGGTGCCGCGAATGAGCTCTTTGGCCAACGGCGTTTCAACGGCACTGGTGATTAAACGTTGCAGCGGCCGAGCGCCAAATGCCGGATCGTAGCCCTTGTCGGCCAGCCAAGTCTGTGCTTCTGGCGTCATATCCAAAGTGATCTGCTGATCGGCCAACCGGGTTCCCAACTGATGCAAATCTTTAACGGCAATTTGTTTAACATCATCCAGTGAGAGCGGGTGGAACATGATAATGTCATCAATTCGGTTCAAGAATTCCGGTTTGAAGGCCTTATTGACCAGTTGACGCACTTGATCCTTCGCCTGCTGACTGACGGTGCCATCAGCTTGAACGCCATCCAAAAGGTATTCCGAACCCAGATTCGAGGTCATAATGATGATCGTGTTCTTAAAATCAACCGTCCGGCCTTGTCCATCGGTTAAGCGCCCGTCATCTAACACTTGCAATAAGATATTGAAAACATCCGGATTGGCTTTTTCGATTTCGTCCAGCAACACAATCGTATATGGATTACGCCGAACCGCTTCTGTCAATTGCCCGCCTTGTTCATAACCGACATAACCCGGCGCGGCACCAACCAACCTTGAAACACTGGCTTTTTCCATATACTCTGACATATCAATGCGGACCATGTGCTTTTCCGAATCAAATAAATCCTCAGCCAACGCTTTGGCAAGTTCGGTCTTCCCGACACCTGTGGGTCCCAGGAAAAGGAAACTGCCCAGTGGACGGCTTGGGTCTTGCAGCCCGGCACGCGAGCGCAAAACCGCATCAGAAACCGCCGTGACCGCTTCATTCTGGCCAATAACGCGTTTGTGTAAATTGTCTGCCAGATGCAGCAACTTTTGGCGATCGCCTTCAACCAGTTTAGCAATTGGAATGCCGGTTTCCCGTGAAATCACTGCCGCAATTTCATTTTCAGTCACACTTTCCTGCACTAACCAGGACTGGGGCCGATCGTTGTTTTCCATAGCTTGCAACTCTTTTTCAAGTTGGGGGATCGTGCCATGTTGTAGGCGGGCCGCGGTTTCTAGATCATAACGGCTTTGGGCATCTTCCAGCTCATGTTTAGCCTTGTCAATTGCCGACTTTTTCTCGTTAAGCTGCCGGATATCTTTCTTTTCTGCTTCCCACTGCGCCTTTAACTTATTGGTTTTTTCCTTCAAGTTAGCCAATTCGGCATCAGCGTTCTCTAGGCGCTTCTTACTTGCCGGATCACTTTCATTCTTCAACGCCTGCTGTTCGATTTCCAATTGCATCTGTTTGCGTTCAGCAACGTCCAGTTCGGTTGGGCGGGAGTTCATTTCGACATTGATCGTTGCGCACGCTTCATCGACCAAATCGATCGCCTTATCCGGTAAAAACCGGTCCGTAATATACCGGTTCGACAAGGTTGCGGCTGCCACGAGCGCCGAGTCATGAATTCGTACCTTGTGGAAAATTTCAAATCGTTCCTTCAAGCCGCGCAGAATGCTGATCGTGTCTTCGACGCTTGGTTCCTGTACCAGAACCCGCTGAAAACGCCGCTCCAAGGCTTTGTCTTTTTCAATGTTTTCGCGATACTCATCAAGCGTTGTAGCGCCGATCAGATGCAACTCACCACGCGCCAGCATCGGCTTAAGCAAGTTGCCAGCATCCATGGAACCCTCAGCGCGACCGGCACCGACAATGTTATGAATTTCGTCAATAAAAAGAATGATTTGCCCTTCACTCTTTTTGACTTCTTTCAAAACCGACTTTAACCGTTCTTCGAATTCCCCACGGTATTTGGCACCTGCTACCAGACTGCCCATATCCAAGGAAATAATCGTTTTATTTTTTAAATTGTCCGGCACATCGTTTTTAACAATCCGTTGGGCCAAGCCCTCAACGATCGCGGTTTTCCCGACCCCCGGTTCGCCAATCAAAACCGGATTGTTCTTGGTTTTACGACTCAGGATTCGGATCACATCGCGGATTTCCTCATCCCTACCAATGATTGGGTCCATTTTTCCGCTGCGTGCTTCTTTGACCAAGTCAGTGCCGTATTTCTCCAGACTCTTGTAGTTCGCTTCGGCATTTTTGCTGGTCACTTTTTCCCCGCCACGAATCTTGTCGACAACCTGGCGTAGCTTCTTGGCATCAACTTTAGCATCGTTGAGTAAGTACTGGGTAATCGTGTTATAGCGTTGTTGATAAAGCGCAAGCAACAACGCCTCAGTCGAGATGTAAGTGTCACCGAATTCATCTTTAACGGTGTTGGCGTCTGTCAGTAATTGTGCCAGGTTTTGGGACATACTCTGGCCATAAGTACTGGCGCCTTCCACGACTGGCTCAGCTTCAAGCGCCGCATCAATGGCTGCATTCAGTCCTTGAACATTCACGCCGGCTTCACGATAAATCTGCTCAGCCAACTGATTAGGTTGGACTAGACTTTTCATGACATGCGGAATGTCAATTTCTTGATGATGTCGCACTTGGGCAATTTGCTGCGCAGCGCCTAAAGCCTCGGCAACTGCTTGGGTAAAATTATCTGGATTCATCCACGTATCCCTCCATAACCGTTCATTAACTGTTTATTGTTTTCAAATCCACTTTACGATATTGGTCAGTAAAGGTCAAACATTATCGAATAAAAAACGCGAATCGCATCATCCGCGTTTTGTCGTTATTTTTTCGTTGAATCAACCGGCTCTTCCTTAGGTGCCTGAACCGGTTTAGGCGCTGGCTTTTCGGCTTTGTTCGCCTTCGTCAATTCAGTGATGCGCTGCTGCAATTCACGAATCTGTTTTTTGGCATTGGCAACGGCACTGGTTGAAATTAACCAGGTGACCACTGCGCCGATTAACACAGAAACCGCAATGATCACGATCAATGGCCACTCCAACTGAATCCCAAAAAAGTTAACCGAAACGCCTTGACCATTTAGCAACGCAAAAATAATTAAAATTAATGCAAGTACCAATCCGATAATAAATCGCTGTTGACCCTTCATTCAAGCCACCCCTTTATTTTTTGTTCAGCAAACCGCCTGCTAACCAATCGCCGATATGTGGAAATAAAGTATACAGGTCAGCACCCAGATTCATCAACCGAGGTGTATTGATTTCCCGTACCGGATGGTTAAATGTTGCAACAATTCGCCACGCCAGTTTATCAGGATCCAATACCAGCCAAGAAACGCTGGCCAAGTAGTCCAATGCCCCAGCCGATTTGAAGAAGTCGGTTGCAATTGGTCCCGGGTTAACGGTTGTCACATTGACCCCAAATGGCTTCAATTCCAGTCGCAGTCCGTTACTATAACCCACCACTGCAAACTTTGTCGCCGAATAAATAGCTGACTTGGGTGTGGCAATTTTACCGGCCATCGATGAGACATTGATGATGTGTCCTTGGCCACGAATCGCCATGTCGCGTCCCAGCAGCTTGGTTAAGTACATGGTTCCCAAAACATTCACGCGAAACATGCGTTCAACCAAGTGCATATCCGTGTCAAATGCATTCTCAAAATGACCAAAACCGGCTGCGTTGACTAACACATCGACAGATCCGACGGTGGCATGAATGCGCTCAACGACGGCTTCAATAGCGACAGGATCAGCCACATCAACCGGAAAAGCAAACGCTGGCCGACCAGAAAGTGAACTTGCCTCTGCTTGAGCCTGACGCAACTTGTCACGTCTACGTGCTAGGAAAACCACCGTTGCCCCTTTTTTGGCGGCTTCCAACCCAATTGCTTTACCCAATCCGGCTGATCCGCCAGAAATAACTACTGTTAGGTGTTGTTTCACGATGCTGCTCCCTCCTTGTACGCTTTGCTGTTCCAATCACGCTTAAGCCACTGTAACTTCAAGCCGGCACTGCTTTTCAGCCAATCACCATTGTCGCTTGCTGACAGAACCGGTTATTGAACGGATCCCGCCGACGTCAACTGGGGACTGGCAAACGGAATATTAACTTCTTCAAAATCCTTCACCACGTGGGTATTGGGGAAAATACGCTGGGCACTTTTTTCTAACATCGCAACGCCGGGGCCAAGATACCGCGCAGAAATGTGATTCAGCAACAACTTGCTGACACCGGCGCGCTTGGCTAACTCGGCAGCCTGAATATTGGTTGAATGATAGTACTGTTTGGCTAACTGGCTTTCGTCCGGGCCAAAAGTACTCTCGTGAACCAGAACATCTGCACCAGCTGCTAGTGGCAACGCGCGACTGCATTTTCTGGTGTCGCCAAAAATAGTCACAATCCGGCCCGGTTGTGCTGGCCCGATAAAATCATGACCGTCAAACGTCCGGCCATCGGGCAACGTCACCTGTTTACCTGCCTTTAACTCGGCATAAACCGGTCCAGACGGAATTTTAGCGGCCCGGACCTTATCAATCAGCAACTCACCCGGATGTGGCTTTTCCTCAACCCGAAACCCAAAACTGGTGATGCGATGGTCAAGTCGGTCGAAACTGACTTTAAAGGTCTGATCTTCAAAAACCGTTCCCGGATGCCGCAGCAACACAAACTTTAAGGCATAACTCAAATGACTCTGGGAAACCTTCAGACTGGTTCTAACAAAATCCTCAATGCCAGGCGGCCCGTAAATCGTGAGCGGATCAGTGCCGCCTTGGTTAGCGCGACTCGCCAAAAACCCCGGTAACCCGAAAATGTGGTCGCCATGCAAATGGGTGATGAACACCTTGGCAATCTTTCGCGGTTTAATCGTGGTCTGCAGAATCTGATGCTGGGTGCCTTCGCCAACATCAAATAGCCAAACCTCATTGCGTTCGTCAAGCAGCTTTAAAGCCAGACTGCTGACATTGCGAACTTTGGAAGGCGAACCGGCGCCTGTACCCAAAAATTGAATTTCCATACCATACTTCCTATTCTGTCAAACTTCACTTTGTAGTCTACCACAAGTCCTGCAGAATTATCCTTGTTTGATCGCGGATAACGCTGCTTAGCCTTGGCAAAGCGGCGCACAGGCAAAAGAAAGTTCCGATAAGAACGATTGGCTTTCCAACCCCTTACCGGAACTCAGTTTAGTTGACGCTAGCTTCAATAAAATGTTAATCAGCTGACTGTTTGGTTTTATCCAAAATGGTCTTGGCAATAAACGCCGCATACTGTGGGTTACCTGTTGGATTCATGTGCACCATATCCTTGTAGAACCAATCAGGATGTCCATCAGATTTACGGAACCAGTCAATCACCGTCAGATTCTTATATTGCTTTTGCGCAGCGTCCAACCTGCCATTGACATCATTTTGCCATGCCCGCGTTGGCACCCGCACATTAATCCAGAAGACTTGCCGATCCGGGCCAATCGCCTGCATCATCTGAGCAAGCTGTTCGTCGGAAAATGGGCCGTTGGTGCCTAAACCGATTAACACAACGTTCGCTAACACGCCTTTTTCCGCATAACTGCGAACCAGATCAATACTATTGATCATTTGCCGAGATACAGCCGCATCAATCACTGCTTTAGGGAAGATCTTCTGTAGGCCCTCTTGCCCGTCAAGCATGACTGAGTCGCCAATCGCGGTTAATCCCAGATCCTGGGCCCGTTGCAATTCGATTTGGGTTAAGCCATATTGTTCATACTCTTGGTTAACCGGATGGGCCTTGGCTTGCGAAGCATACTTCGACTCCTGTGCACGGGATCGCGATTTTTGTTCAGTTTTATTTTTGGCTTCTTTACGCTCTTCGGCTAAGCTAGAACGCATGGCTTCCAGACGCTTGGCCTTTTCCTTAGGCGATTCCGCGCGTTTCTTAAGTTGTTTGGCCAGCGGCGAGTCGTCGCCAACCGCCTTAGCTGATGGTGCCTTGGCTAAACCAACACTGCCAATCGCCAGAATGACCAACGCTGCATAGCTGATCCAACGCGCCTTGCCCATACGTTTCTTCGGATCGGCCAACCCCTTGATAAACGCCCAGGTTTTATGATAGTCAAAATGCGCCGCTGGCTGCTCAATCCACCGATACGAAGCCTCGGAGATCGCCACGATTAAGACGACTTCAATCACCGGATACAAAACCGGATGATCGGCAATGTTGCGGAAACGATTCTCCCAGAAAATCATGACTGGAAATTGGTAAAGGTACAAGCCATAACTGCGACTACCGATATAGCTAAACAATGGATTACTCAGCAGGCGATCAAAATGCGCCGCCGGATGGGCAACAACCGCAACCAGAATCGTCGTCAAAATGGAGAACAGCACCATGCCGCCTTCATAAAGAAAGCTGCTTTGGGCGTCAACCGTGAAGACCATGGCTAATAAACCAACGAAGCTCACCGTTCCCATTAAATCGAGACTAATCACCCACTTTCGCGGTAAATGCTCCGAAAGCCGACCACTTGGCCAAATGAACGCTAAGGCGGCACCGAGCAAAATCGAAAACGCCCGTGTGTCGGTACCATAGTACAATCGGCTCGGATCAAAGGCAGCAGGTGACGTGTGCGCAACGGTCATCATATATAAGATGGCCATCCACGCGCCACTGGCTGCCGCCAAAATCAAGACAATATTGGCAATCTGATGCCGGTTTTTAACTAATAGCAGCAAGCCTAAAACCAAAAATGGCCATACCAGATAATACTGCCCTTCGATTGAAAGCGTCCACAAATGCGTGAAAGGTGATTCGCCGTTAGCATAGCGCGCAAAATAAGACTGACCGTTCAAAATCTGCCACCAATTATAGACATAAAGTAAATTGGTCAACACCATCATATGCAGATTGTGCAGGAGATTTTGCGAAAAAAGCGTGATATAAGCTGCAGTTCCAAACAAAACGGTAATGAGTGCCGGATAAAGACGTTTAAATCGCCGAATGAAAAAACTCTTAAAATCAATTCGCCCATTGCGATTAAACTCGATCAATAAGCCATCCGTAATTAAATAACCGGACACAACCATGAAGATCGGGACACCTAGGTAACCACCCCGAAATAATTCGGGACGCAAATGATACAGGATAACACCAATGACACCAATTGTCCGTAAACCGTCAAATCCATGAATATACCGGCGCTTTCGTCTACGCGTCTGTTTCAATTGAGGCCCCACCATTCTTTAAAAAGATTACTGCTCCCAGCTAGTTCACTGGAGATTATTCAACAAATTCAAAGGTAAAATCATCAATCGCAACTAAATCGCCGCTTTGCGCACCTGCTTCGCGCAGCGCATCGTCAACACCCATGCTCCGTAACTGCCGCGCAAACCGCATGACGCCATCTTCGTGATCAAGATTCGCCATCTTAAACGCGCGTTCCACTTTTTCACCGGTTAAAACAAAGGTGCCATCGCTATCCCGCGTCACCTTCAAGGCCGGTTCGGGAGCAAACTTGTAATCGGCGGTTTTAACGGTTTCCTGTTTCGGTTCAAATTGTGGTGCGGTTTTCAGCACTTGCGCGGTGCGATGCATTAACGGCATGACCCCGCGATGCATCAGACTGGAAATTTCAAAAATATTGGCTGGATCAATGCCACGCTTAAGCAAAGCTGCTTTAAACTCAGCAAATCTTTCATCTGCACCTGGCAGATCCATTTTCGTCGCAACAATTAATTCCGGCCGCTTTAAGATATTCTCATCATAAGCACCTAGTTCGCGACGAATCTGGTCATAATCTTCCAGCGGTTCGCGGCCGTTTTCCGGATCCATTTCAACCAGATGCAACAGAACCCGCGTTCGCTCGACGTGCCGCAAGAACTGGATACCAAGGCCGACACCATGTGAGGCGCCTTCAATTAAACCCGGCAAATCAGCCATAACAAAATCTGTGCCGTCGTCTAGCTGGACCATGCCAAGGTTTGGCACTAATGTCGTAAACTGGTACGCGGCAATCTTGGGCTTAGCCTGCGTGACCACCGACAATAAAGTTGACTTGCCGACTGACGGGAACCCAACCAGACCGACATCAGCGAGGACTTTCAACTCCAATTTAATGAAGCGATGTTGTCCGGGTTCACCATTTTCGGCAATTTCCGGCGCAGTGTTTTTGGGTGACACAAAATGAATATTACCGCGCCCGCCACGACCGCCTTTGGCAACAACCAGTTCTTGCCCTGGCTTCGTCAGGTCACCGAGGACTTCACCGGTATCGGCATCGGTGACTGTGGTTCCTGCCGGTACGGCAATCCGCCGATCTTCAGCTGCCCGCCCATACATGGACTTCCCCTGGCCATTGCCACCGGCTGGCGCTTTGAAGTGGCGTTGGTATCTGAAGTCCATCAAGGTTCGCAACCCTTCATCGACATATAAAATGATACTACCACCACGGCCGCCATCACCTCCAGCCGGGCCGCCAAACGGCACGAATTTCTCACGCCGAAACGCGACCATGCCGTCACCGCCTTTGCCCGCCTGAACTTCTACTTGTACCTGATCGACAAACATTGGCGATCCCCTTTCTGAAAAAACATAATTTATAATTATACCCGTTAACCCGCCATCCGCATAGCAGATCGCATGTCTTTCTTATTTTACCACGTCAGACAGTAGGACAAGTACTTTAAGCACAACAAATGAAAAAAGTGCAAAGTCCCTTGAAACACGCCTGTTTTTGACCGTTGTGAATGTTTTCAACGGTTTTAGGTTGATTTTGAACGTTTCATCAGTATAATGAAGAGCGAGGTGAAACGAAAGTGCTTACAGAAGAACGGCGACAATACATTCTTAGCCAGTTACAACAGCATACTGTCGTCAAATCAAAAGCGTTAATGGCGGCTTTGGACGCGTCAGAATCAACCATTCGGCGAGATTTGGACGAACTTGAAGCCGCGGGCGAACTTAAACGGATTCACGGCGGGGCCAAACGAATTAACGGCCTTGGCGACGAACCCGATGTGGCCAGCAAGTCGACCCAAAACTTACGCGCGAAACAAGCTATTGCCCGCGCCGCCGCCCACCAAGTCGAACAGGATGATCTAGTTTTTCTGGATGCCGGGACAACGACAGCCCAACTCATCCCTTTTCTGGCTGACCTTGGGGTGACGGTGATCACGACTGGTGTTGATAATGCCTCTTTACTGGCGGATTATCAAATTCCGACACTGATGCTTGGCGGCATGGTTAAGTCAGCAACCAAAGCGCTTATTGGCGCGACCACTGCAGAAGCACTTCATCATTATCGTTTCGATATCGCCTTTATCGGTACGAATGGGATTCACCCTGAGTTTGGGAACACCACACCTGATCCGGAAGAAGCCGTGATCAAGCGCTTGGCGATTCATCAAGCACGTCAGCCGATGATTCTTGCCGATCCAAGCAAGTTCGAACAGGTCAGTTTCGTGAAATTCGCTGACATTGGCGATGTCACGATTCTCACCAGTTCATTACAAGGACTGCCAGCAAGTTACCACCGGTTCCAAAATATTAAGGAGGTCCATTCTTGATCTATTCAGTTACGCTCAACCCTTCGATTGATTATGTCATCGAATTGCCCCAGCTTGACCTTGGTGCCGTCAATCGTTTGACCCACGCGGTTAAGTTGCCAGGCGGTAAAGGCATCAATGTCAGCCGAATTCTTCAGACACTTGGCTTACCGACAACTGCTTGGGGATTTCTCGGGGGATTCACCGGCACCTTTATTCAACAACAACTCGATGCCATCGCGATGCCTTGTGACTTCACGAAGATCAAAGGTGATACCCGAATTAACGTCAAACTCAAAGCTGAATCGGAAACCGAGCTCAACGCAAGCGGGCCAACCATTACCAATGATGAAATTGCCGACTTTAAAGCAAAGCTAGCCAAACTCGCAGCTGGCGATGTTGTCGTGATGTCTGGTAGTTTGCCACAAGGGCTGCCAGCCACCTTTTATCGCGACTTAATTCCGGCCATCCACGAGCATCAGGCCGATTTTGTTATTGACACCACCGGCCAGGCACTGCTAGACACGCTTCCGGATCATCCACTGGTCGTCAAGCCCAATCATCATGAACTCGCAGCCTTATTTAACGACAAGCCGTATGCCGACAATGATGCCATTATTAAGGCTGGTCGCCGCTTATTGGATCAAGGGGCACAGCACGTTTTGATTTCGATGGCTGGTGCCGGTGCTTTGATGATTGAACGCGATCACGCCTGGCTCGGGACAGTTCCAAAGCAGCCGGCCGTTAACTCGGTCGGTGCCGGTGATAGTATGCTGGCGGGCTTTACCGGAACGTTTGCCCAAACCCATGACGCCTTGGAAAGTTTCAAGGTCGGTATCGCGTGCGGTTCTGCGACTGCCTTTTCCAAGGATCTTGCCACTGCCGATAAAATCGCTGCTGTTAAACAAACCATCAGCATCACTGAAGTTTAGGAGGACAAAATGGACATTCGTGACTTACTACTAAAAAATGTCATGATCATGGATCTCAAAGGAACCACCAAAGAGGCTGTGATCAATGAAATGGTCGACAAGTATCACGCAGAAGGCATTGTAACCGATGCCGACGAATATCGTCAGGATATTTTAAAACGTGAAGCTGAGTCCACCACTGGGATTGGTGAAGGCATTGCGATGCCTCACGCCAAAGACAGTGCCGTTACTCGAGCAACCGTGCTTTTTGCCAAAAGTGCCAAGGGTGTTGACTTTAACGCGCTCGATGGCCAGCCGGTACACTTATTCTTCATGATTGCCGCCCCTGAAGGCGCCAACAATGAACATCTTGCCGCTCTGGCTGCCCTATCTTCCCTTTTAATCAATCCAAAACTGGTAGCGGACTTGAAGCAAGCCAAAACACCGGACGAGGTACTGGATTTATTCGGCAAGGCTCAAGCCGAAAAAGTTGCTAAAGATAAAAAAGAGGCTGAAGCGGAAAAAGCGCAGGAAGCTAAAGATGCTGCCGCTAAGCAAGCCGAATTCAAAGAAGAAAAGCGTAAAGAGCGACCATTTATCGTCGCTGTTACCGCCTGCCCGACCGGGATTGCCCACACGTACATGGCGGAGGCTGCGTTAAAAGAAACCGCGGAAAAGATGGGTGTCGATATTAAAGTCGAAACCAACGGCTCCGAAGGGATCAAGCATAAATTAACCGACAGCGATATCAACCGAGCAACCGGGGTCATCGTTGCTGCTGATAAAAAGGTCGAGATGGATCGGTTCAACGGTAAGAAGTTGCTGAACCGGCCTGTCATCGATGGCATCAAAAAGCCTGAAGAATTAATCGAAGAAACCCTTAAAGGTCAGGGGCAGGTCTTCCACGCAAGCGGTGCGGATGCGCAAAGCTCTGATAATGAAGAAACTTCCGGCGGCCTCTGGAATCGAATCTACAAAGACCTGATGAACGGTGTTTCCAACATGCTGCCATTCGTTGTCGGCGGCGGGATTATCATGGCGATCTCATTCATCCTTGAACAATGGTTGGGTAAGACTTCCATGTGGTTCACCTTCACTAATAATCTGGGGACATTTGCTTTTAGCTTCCTGGTCCCAGTACTAGCGGCGTATATCGCTGAATCTATCGGCGATCGACCGGCCTTGATGCCTGGGTTCGTTGGTGGTTATATGGCAACGGTCGCTTCCGCTTCGGTTGTGAAGGCCCAGAATCCGGCTGGTTTCTTAGGCGGTTTGGTTGCCGGGTTTGCTGCCGGCTGGATGATCGTTGGTCTGAAAAAGGCTTTGGCCAAAATGCCGAAGTCACTAGACGGCATGCGCACTATCCTGCTGTATCCCGTCATCGGTTTGGCCATTATGGGCCTGCTGATGTTCTTCATCATCAACCCGATTTTCGCCGCGATCAACGGGGCATTAATTAGTTTCCTTGAAGGTATGGGAACCGGTAATGCCATTCTCATCGGTGTCATTTTGGCTGCCATGATGAGTATCGATATGGGCGGCCCGTTCAACAAGGCGGCTTACACGTTTGCCATCGGGGTTTATCAGGCATCTGGCTTTAAAGACGGCCGTTGGATGGCTGCTGTCATGATCGGCGGGATGATTCCACCATTGGCCATTGCGGTTGCCTCCACCTTCTTCCCGAAGAAATTCACGTTGCAGGAACGTAATGCCGGCTTATCCAACTATGCACTTGGGTTGACCTTTATTACTGAAGGTGCGATCCCATTTGCCGCGACCGATCCCGTGCATATTATCGGTAGTTCCGTTGTTGGCTCCGCGATTGCCGGCGGGTTAACCCAGCTCTGGCACGTCAATGTTCCGGCACCGCACGGCGGCATTGTGGCCCTTCTGCTAACAAATCAGAAACTGGGGTTCGTCATGTCACTCATCATCGGGACTGTCATTGCCGCGTTAATTCTTGGCTTCTGGCGCCCGGTGGCTAAAGAGAATCAATGATTCGTTTTAGCGCAGGTTCAACCTGTACCATTAATTGATGCTCAAATAAGAAATCGCAGCGACAAACAAATCGCTGCGATTTTTTTGTATCCAATTTTTCTGAGTAAGACTTAAACCCGGCGCGCTGGCGTTGGATCAGCCGTTAACGAAAGCTTCAATGCCTGCGCAACGCGTTTGGAAATGCCCAGCTCCTGAAGGTCTTCGATCGGCGCTTCTTTGATTTTGGTGATTGTTTTAAACTTACGCAACAACTTCAGGCGGGTCTTGGGACCGACACCCTTGATGCCTTCCAAACGCGATGCCAGTGAGTTCTTGGCGTGCAATTGACGGTGAAATGAAATTGCAAACCGGTGAACCTCATCCTGGATGCGTTCCAGTAAATAAAAGCCCTGTGACTTCGGATCCAGATTAATCATTTGATCAGCATTGCCAAACAGAAGCGCTGCGGTTTTATGCTTGTTATTCTTAACCATCCCGGCAACCGGAATATCAAGGTTCAATTCATTTTCCAAAACGTCTTTGGCAGCATTCATTTCAATTTCGCCGCCATCCATCAAAATCAAATCTGGCAGTGCCGCATGTTCCTTTAACAACCGGGTATATCGCCGCCGAATGACCTCACGCGTATTCGCCGCTTCGTCCGCACCATTATGAGTTTTGTCAGCATCCAACTTATATTTGCGATAGTTGTTCTTGGCTGGCTGTCCGTCAACAAATTGAACCATTGCAGAAACCGGATCGGCACCTTGAATATGACTGTGGTCAAAAGCTTCAACCACATGGCCCATTGGTAACTTTAACGCCGCCATCAATTCCTTCATAGCCCCGATTGTTGTGCGATTATCCAATTCCATTAAGCGAAACTTATCTTCGAGCTTGATTTGGCTGTTCTTCGCGGCTAATGCCATCAGATCGCGTTTCTCGCCTCGTTGCGGGGTACGCACCGGAACACCTAAGATATCGGCAAGCACCTTATTATCCAGCCCTGCCGGCACCAAAACTTCATGCGGTTTGACATTATTTTTGCGACTATAAAACTGCAAAATGAAAGACTCGAACTCTTCTTTTGCCGTGTTAACGACCGGAAAAAGCCGCGATTCGCGCTTCATCAACCGCGCCTGACGAATGAAGAAGACCTGGATGCTGATCCAGCCTTTGTCCATATAGAAATTAAACAAGTCACGCGTGGTATTGTCATTCGAAATAATTTTTTGCTTTTCAACGGTTTGTTCAATGTAATACAACTGGTCGCGAATCTCCGCCGCCCGTTCGAACTGCAGGTTTTTAGCTGCCCGCTCCATTTTTGCCGTCAGACTGGCCTTGGCTTTGCTGACGTTACCATTCAGGAAACGTTTGATCCGAGCAATCTGGTCGGCATATTCTTTTTCCGGTACAGTGCGAAAACATGCGCCCAGACACTGACCCATGTGATAATACAGACACGGTCGTCCTTGATACCCGTTGCACCGGCGTAATGGGTACACTTTTTGAATAAAGTGCATCGTTTCCTGCGCCGCATAAACATTGGGATACGGACCGAAGTAGTAGCCGCCATCTTTGCGAATCGTGCCGGTGATTTCAATTTTCGGATCGCGCTCGTGAGTAATCTTGATGTAAGGATAGCCAGTCCCCTTTTTGAGCTTGATGTTGTAATACGGCTGGTACTTTTGAATCAACGTGATTTCAAGCAAAAACGCTTCTTTATTCGTCGAGGTCACAATATAGTCAAAATCAGCCACCTGTGCCACCATCGCTGCTACTTTGCCATCATGTGAGCTCTTGAAGTAAGAGCGAACGCGATTCTTTAGATTTTTGGCCTTACCGACATAAATAATCTTCCCGTTAATATCTTTCATCTGGTAACTGCCGGGCAGATCCGGCAGCAACGATAATTTATGCTCAATGTGTGCTGATGCCATCGTAATCTCCTTATAAAACAAATGTTCGCTTAACATTATAAAGATTCTAAAATTAGATTGCAAGCGACGCACTTGCCACGTACGGCCGCGAATGTGAAGCTATTTGCCAGCGCACCTTACGTGTCAACCCAAACAAAAACCTTACCCAGAAAATGCCGGATAAGGTCATGAGGTAAAAACTTATTGCGCCAAAATCTTGGATAGGAAATCCTGTGTCCGGGCTTCCTTGGGGTGTTCGAACAGCTCTTCAGGTGTGCCTTTTTCAAGAATTTTGCCGCCGTCCATGAACCATACTTGGTCAGCCACGCTGCGGGCAAAGCCCATTTCGTGGGTCACCACCACCATCGTCATGCCGGTTTTGGCAAGATCCTGCATAACCTTGAGCACCTCGCCGACCATTTCGGGATCCAATGCACTGGTCGGTTCGTCGAATAGCATGACATCCGGATGCATCGCCAGCGCCCGGGCAATGGCCACCCGCTGCTGTTGGCCGCCAGAAAGACTGGCTGGGTAGGCATCGGCTTTTTCACCCAAGCCAACCTGTTCCAGAAGTTCCTTGGCCGTTTTGGTTGCTTCTTCATCCGTCACAGTTTTGACTTTTAACGGCGCCAGCTTGATATTTTCCAAAACCGTCATATTCGGGAAAAGGTTGAAGCTTTGGAACACCATGCCCATTTTTTCCCGGACATTATCAAGCTGCTTTTCGCTGAGATCAACCAAATTAGTGCCTTCAAACAGAATCTCGCCTTGTGTCGGCCGATTAAGCAGATTTAAGCTGCGCAAAAAGGTACTTTTCCCGCCGCCGGATGCGCCGATCACAACAATCACGTCACCTTGATTGATGGTTTCGCTAATGTCATTCAAAACCACATTGTCACCAAACTTCTTGATCAGGTGGTTAATTTGAATTAAAGGTTTATGCTGCATGATTCATCTTCCTTTCAAAATGACTCAGGAGCTTGGATAGCCCGAATGTCAGAACAAAGTAAAGGACCATGGCAACCAGAATTGGTTGAACCCCTTTGTACGTTGCGGTTTGAACCACTGTCAGCTGATAAATCAGGTCCGTGACCCCAATGATGGAGACAATGGAGCTTTCCTTAATCAGCGAGATAAATTCATTCCCCAACGCCGGCCAGATATTCTTGATGGCTTGCGGTAAAACAACGCTCGTCATCGTTTGCCGTTCGGATAGCCCAAGCGAACGTGCTGCTTCGGTTTGACCGACCGGAATGCTATCGATCCCGCTTCGGATAATCTCCGCCACATACGCAGCGGAATTAAGCGATACCGCGATAAGTCCGGCGACCAGTGCCGGAATGTCGATGAAAATCCCGATCCCGAAGTAGACAAACATGACCTGAATCATCAACGGCGTGCCTCGAACAAATTCGATGTAAGCAACCCCGATGAGATGTGGCAGGCGGTGTTTGCTCAACCGCAATAAGGCAAAAATCGTACCGAGCAAGACCCCGAAGAACGCCCCAATTGCACTGATGAGTAAGGTATACTCAACCCCTTTAAGGAAATAAGTCCAGTAGTGCAACATGCTCGTATCCTCGGTATTCGTCTTCATGTAACTGCCAGCGGTTTTAAGGTATTGCGGAATCAGCTTTTTCTGTTTGATCTCCGCCAGACTTTTATTCGCCGCTGCCACCAGCGAATCGGATCCTTTGGCAAACCCAATCGCCGTCCCCATCGTGTCACTGGAGAGATTAAAATGTCCGGGGATTTCGACAAGTGAATCGTCATTGGACGTATACGCCTGAGCAACCGCCCCTTCGGCCACAACGCCGGCCACTTTATGCGTCTTCAACGCCAAGATTAAATCGGTCACCTTCGTCAATCCCAGCGTCGTGCTTGATTTCATCTGGCTTTTAGCTAAGGTTTCTTGAAGACTTCCGTTTTGGACCCCGACTTTTTTATTGGCGAAGCTTTTGTGGTCCTTATAAATCTTGGCATCGGTTTTGTTGATGATAATATCCTGGCCCGATTTATAATACGTATTGGAAAAGTCAATCGACTTACGGCGGGCATTGGTTGGCGACATCGCAGCAAGCACCATATCAACCTTGCCCGACTGCAAGGCGACCAGCAATGAACTAAAATTCATCTGCTTAATCACCAGCTTGACGCCAAGATCTTTCGCAATTTTACGAGCAACCTCGACATCCATGCCGACAACCTGATTCTTATCATGTTTATTCACCAAAAACTCATAAGGTGCATAATCGGGGCTTGTCCCCATGACAATTGTGCCTTTTTGTTGAATCTTTGCCAGACTGTCATCAGCGTGAACGGTTTGCATATTTAAGGTCACAACCGCGGCAAAAACTGCGAACAAAGCGACTAACCAGCGTTTCAAATGATTCATAATACCCTCCTTGATTACAAGAACGTACTATACGCTAAAATTCATTTTTATGCAACTAATATTCATAATTTGCTTTTTGGTAATTTACTCGGTTTATAACGACATCCGTGACTGATGGGACAGCGACTATCAACTACCCGCGCCAGGCCTACACTTCTTCTTTTAAATGCGTTCTCTGGCGTAGAGTCTGCGTGTAAGGGCCTTGGTCGGAATGGCCAAGCCCGGTCTGTGACTTTCTTGCGCAAAAACGCGTTCACCGGCGCAGGAGCAAAAACGCGTTCACCGGCGCAGGAGCCTAGACGCTTCGGATTGTTGATGCTATACTTTCACCAAGGAAAGGGGTGGCGTGCATGGCACTTAAGATCAACACTCAAACCAACCTGAACGACATGTTCGATAAATTTGCAAGTTTACCTGGCGATAAGGAACAGGCAACCGGGCCGGATCCGAAACATCAAGAGAAACTGGCTAAAAAAGCCCATAAAACCGACGAGAAAAAAGCAAAGGATTAACTTTGTGATCCAGTATGCTGTGTAAAAAATGGTGAACAACAAAAAAGATTCAAGCGCTGACCCTCGGCGCTTGAATCTTTTTTTATGCACACTTGATTGAAAACTCTAAATGAAGATTACTTCTTTGATTGCGGATACCGCTTTGCCAACGTCTTAATATTGTCGTTCGCGACATCATCAAAATCAATATCTGCCCATAAAGCAATCTGTGAAAGGTACCACAGCACATCGCCTAATTCATGTTTCAGCTCTTCTTTGTCCAGATCCTGACCTTGGAAAGTATACTTTTTAATCAAGTCAATGGCTTCGCCGCTTTCACTTGCCAAGCCTAAAGACAAATTAGTCAAAACATGTTCGTTCCCAGCCAATGTGCGATTGGCTTTTTGTTGATACTCATTAAAATTCATTTCAAACTTCCCTCCACACCCGCTGTCTGCTCCAACCACGACCAAATGGCATCATAACCCTCACCTGTCACAGCCGAAAACGGAATCACCACATCTGTTTGATTCAAGTCCATGCGTTTGGTAATTTGCTTAACCACATGCAGCCGTTTGCTTTTAGGCGTTTTATCGATTTTGGTCGCCACAACCAGTGTTTTAATTTGATAGTACTTTAAGTATTGATACATGCTGATGTCGTCAGCTGTCGGATCATGCCGACTATCCACCAGCAACACGGCACCATGCAGCGGCTGCCGTGTTGTCAGGTACGTCTCGATCATCGCAGCAAACTTCGCCCGTGCCGCTTTACTGACCTTAGCATAGCCATAGCCAGGAACGTCAACAAAAAAAAGCCGACTATCAAGGTCATAAAAATTAAGCGTCTGGGTTTTCCCAGGCACGCTAGAAGTTCGCGCCATGGCTTTGCGCTTGATCAGTCTATTAATGAGTGAAGACTTTCCAACATTGCTCCGTCCGAGAAAGGCAATCTCCGGACGACCATCTGTAGGATATTGCGCAGCTGCCACTGCACTGATTGTCAGTTTGACATCATGGACGTCCATCTTGAATGGCCTCCTTTTCTTGTTATCACTTTAATCGACGCAAGTACGCCGTTGCCTTCAATAGTTTAGCATACTTTGCCGGCGCCCGCCTCACTGGTTAGACGGAATAGAAGCAAAGGGTACATAAGCTTTTATTCATAAACGCAAAAAAGCACCAGGCTGCTTCGCCTGATGCCTTCAATCTACATAGTTATCGTTAAGATGCTTCGCGACCCTTGGTTAAAACCAATTGTGGCTTAGCTTTGCCTTCAACGGCTGCCTTGGTGACAACCACCTTGTCCACATCGCTGCGGCTTGGCAGGTCAAACATGGTGTCTTGCATAATGGCTTCCATGATCGACCGCAATCCACGCGCACCGGTGTCACGGACAATTGCCTGATGAGCAATGGCCTTCAACGCGTTAGGTGTGAATTCCAGATCGGTATCATCCAGACTCAATAGCTTCTGATACTGCTTAACCAGTGCATTCTTAGGTTCCGTCAAAATGCGAACTAAGTCATTCTCGTTAAGTTTCTCCAAAGCTGCCAGAATCGGGATACGGCCAATGAATTCAGGAATAATCCCAAACTGCATCAAGTCTTCTGGAATAATCTGCTGCATCAAGGATTTATCCGGATCAACCTGATTGTTGGAGTCCGTGCCAAAGCCGATGGTCTTCTCCCCGATTCGATTCTTCACGATACTTTCAATGCCATCAAAAGCACCACCAACGATAAAGAGGATGTTGGTCGTATCGATTTGAATGAATTCCTGCTGGGGATGCTTACGGCCACCCTGCGGCGGAACATTGGCAATGGTACCTTCCAAAATCTTTAGAAGTGCCTGTTGAACGCCTTCACCTGAGACATCCCGGGTAATTGAAACGTTCTCGGCCTTTTTGGCGATCTTATCGATTTCGTCAATGTAGACGATCCCTTTTTCTGCCCGTTCAACGTCGTAATCGGCATTTTGCAACAATTTAAGCAAAATGTTCTCGACATCTTCACCGACATAACCGGCTTCGGTCAACGTTGTCGCATCCGCAATGGCAAACGGCACGTTGAGAATCTTGGCCAGTGTCTGTGCCAGGAACGTCTTCCCTGAACCGGTTGGCCCGATCAGCGCAATGTTGCTCTTTTGGAGCTCGGTATCGTCTTTCGTTGCCGTCTGCATCTGATTAACCCGCTTGTAGTGGTTATAAACGGCAACCGAAAGCGCCTTCTTGGCGGCATCTTGACCAATAACATAGTCGTTAAGGGTCTTCATGATCTCAATTGGCTTCGGTACTTCTAGCAGATTTTGATAGGCTTCTTCTTTAAATTCTTCGTCAATGATCTCTTTGCAGAGGTCAATACATTCATTACAAATATAAACCCCAGGGCCAGCAACGATTTTCTTCACTTGATCCTGTGACTTGCCGCAAAAAGAGCAAGTAACCGGACCCGTTGTTTCAACGTTGTCAAACATCTGATTCAACCCTTTCTTGTTACCTTTATTCTACCAGAACCGTCAAGTACCGACTAGCAACGACACAGTTAGGCTTTGTCAACAAAACTGCTTGCTAGATGCGTGCCTCAAGACGACAAAAGAGACGATCAAGGATCGTCTCTTTGACGCGACATTGACACCTATTTATCGGTTTCACTATCAGAATCAGCCTTGTCAGCTTCTTCGTCCTTGGCTGGTTCAACTTCTTTGGCGTTATCCGTAATGATATCAATGGCTTCTTTAACACCGATATCATGCTTCAGCATATCTTCGCTTAAAGCCTGACGAACAGCCTTTTCATCCATGTTGTATTCAGAGGCAAGATTCTTAACCTCTTCCTTAACCTGATCCTCGGTTGGCTGAATATCTTCAGCTTTTACAATCGCTTCAAGAACCAAGTTGGTACGAACACGGGTTTCGGCGTCGGCCTCAAACTGCTTGTGCAAATCAGCTTCGGTCGTACCAGTTAGTTGATAGTACATCTTCGGGTCGATCCCTTGACGTTGCATATTGCCAAGATATTGATCCATCTGATTGTGCACTTCTTGTTCGATCATGGCACTAGGCACTTCTTCGATCGTCGCATTCTCGGTTGCTTTCTTGATTGCCGCTTCCTGCACCGCATTCTTTGCAGCTTCCTTACGCTGATCAGTCAGTTCCTTCTTGATCTTTTGCTTCAATTCATCAAGGGTGTCAACATCCTCATCGAGGTCCTTGGCAAAGTCATCATCAAGCTCTGGCAATTCCTTAACCTTGACTTCATGAATCGTTGTTTTGAATTCTGCGGCTTTGCCAGCAAGATCGGTGGCTTTGTAGTCATCCGGGAAGGTCACTTTTACTGTGACTTCATCGCCGGATTTGTGGCCGACAAGCTGTTCTTCAAAGCCAGGAATAAAGGAGTTGGATCCTAATTCCAAGCTATAGTTCTTGGACGAGCCGCCATCGAATTCTTTGCCATCGATGGTGCCGACATAGTCAATGACAACCGTGTCGCCGTTTTCGGCTGCTTTATCGTCCTTGACCACAAGTTCGGCTTGTTGTTCGCGACGCTTTTCCAGTTCAGCGTTAACATCGTCGTCAGATACCTCAACATCTTGCTTAGGCACTTCAACGCCTTTATATTCGCCAAGCTTAACTTCAGGCTTAACCGTGACATTTGCCTTGATAACCCAAGGCTTACCATCGTCCATCGACTCAACATCGATTTTCGGCTGGTCGACTGGATCGATGCCGGATTCTTTAACCGCTGCTTCATACGCATCCGGTAACAAAATATTTAACGCGTCTTCGTATAATGCTGCGTCACCGTACATCCGCTTGAACACCGTGCGGCTTACTTTGCCTTTTCGGAATCCAGGAACGGTCAGGTTCTTGCGAACACGTTGAAACGCCTGGTCTAAACCTTGTTGAATTTTTGGTAAATCGATTTCAAAAGTAAGTTCACCATCATTGGTGCCCTTTTTTTCCCATTTTGCAGACATGCTGTACCTCCGACAATTAGTCTCGCAATTCACATTGCATACTTAATGTATGATACCCGAAACCGGTGGGAATGTAAACGTTGTGCCGGAAAAAGGCGACATTAGATGTTTTTTTTCACATTTAAAACTGGTACATGAGGATCTCACTGGTGGTGTGAACATTTGAGTATCAGGGTTTTGCCTGACTAATTGAACTGCAAATCATAAAGTTCTTTGTAGCGACCGTTTTGCGCCATTAACTGCTCATGATTACCAGCCTCCACAATTTGACCATGCTCTAACACAAGAATTTTATCAGCGTGTCGCACGGTTGAAAGCCTGTGCGCAATCACTAACGACGTCCGGTCGGCCATTAACCGATCGAAGCTGGCTTGTACAAAACGCTCCGACTCATTGTCCAAAGCTGCCGTCGCCTCATCTAGGATGACAATCGGGGCATTTTTCAAAAAGACCCGGGCAATTGCAATTCGTTGCTTCTGGCCGCCAGATAACCGAATTCCGCGCTCGCCTACCTGAGTCGCCAGACCTTGAGGCAAACTGCGTATAAAATCGGCAATGTTAGCCGCTTCGGCAGCCTGCCAAATCGCTGCTTCGCTGGCAGATGGCGTCCCATATTCAAGATTCTCCTGAATAGTGCCATCGAGCAGAATCACATCTTGCGAAACGATGGCAATCTGTTGGCGCAAACTCATCAGATCCGCCTGGCGCAAATCGATGCCATCCATCAGAATTCGCCCGCCAGTAGGATCATAAAACCGCGCCAATAAATTCGTAATCGTCGTTTTCCCTGCGCCGGAAGAACCCACTAGCGCTACCACTTCTTCTTTATTGATGGCAAAGTTGATGTCGTGCAACACCGGCACATCCTCATCGTAACTGAAGTCAACGTGATCAAACCGAATTTGTTTCTGAAATCGCGGTAAGCGCACGGCGTTTGGCGGCGACACGATTTGCGGTGAAGCGGCCTGCAATGCCTCAATTCGCTCAAATGACACCGTCGCCTGTTGCAATTGTTGAATGAGTCCGGTCAACTGACGAATCGGCGCCTGTAAAATGCCAAGATAAGCGGTATAAGCAACGATCAAACCGACCGTGAACTGGCCATGCATGACCTGAATAGCACCAAAGCCCAAGATAATCGCCGTTCCTAAATAGTTAACGAAGTCGGTTAACGGCGAAAAGGTTGCACTGAGTTTGGTTGCTTTAAGCTGATAGTCACGGTTGCGCGCATTGGCGTGTTGAAACGCGGTTGCTGTCATTTCCTCGGTTGTAAAACTTTTAATCAATCCAATGCTGGTTAAAGCCTGCTGAATTTGATTATTCATCATCCCGGAGCTTGCCCGCACCTGGCGATAAGCAGCCCGAATGCTGCGCACGAAAATATTGTTCAAAACAAATAAAACCGGAAAGGTCAACAAAATCAGTCCGGTCAGTTGCCAATCCTGAACAATCATCAGAACCAGCACCACGACAAAACTGAGCAGGCTGCCAAATAATCCCAGCGTATTGCTCGAAATTAGCCGCTGCAACGTATTCACGTCGCTCGTGAGCACCACCATCAGATCACCGGTCTGGCTCGTCTCGAAATACCGCATATCCAAGCCTAACGTGTGCCGAAACAAGTCATCACGCATGCGGGCAATCGCATGTAAACTGACCTGCCCGATCCAATAAGTGCTGAGCCCGCTTAGCAAGCCGGCCACCGCCGTCAGCAATAATGCCAAGGCAATCGCGCCAAGCAGTGTCCCCATAGCGCGTTGGGGAATCACCTGATCAATGACATATTGCGTTATTCGCGGAACCAGGTACGAAGCCACGGCTACGCCAACTAACGCTACAATGATACGTAACAATTTACGTTTCATATCCGCCAGCTGGCGCCAGAAAAATGCGATCATTCGCCAAGTTGTTGATTTCGCCAAATGAATGCCCCCCTTTTCCGAAGCTTTATCATATAACAATAATTTTAATTAAGCGATTAAAATGCTCAGGCTTTTATATAAGTGTTGACTAATCTTACGGAAAGTCTCATCATACAACCCAACATGATCTATGAAAGAAGGCTTCACTGATGGGTTACCCGATTGGTAAATTTTCAAAAATGGTTTCACTGTCAATTGATACGTTACGCTACTACGAAAAAGAACACTTAATTGTTCCCGACCGCGATCAAAATAATCGCCGAACCTACACAGACGCCGACCAACGCTGGATTGCCTTCATCAAACGGTTAAAGGCTACCGGCATGCCCATTAAGGAAATCAAAACGTATGCACGTTTACGTTATCAAGGTAATAGCACGATTGACGAGCGTCTGGAGTTGCTATTCACCCAAAAAGCCCGCTTAATGGCGCAACGACAGGAAATTGATGCCCATATTGCATTCTTGGAAAATAAAATTGCGACGTATCATCAGCTAAAAGCAAAATTGCTAGAAAAGAATTAAAAAAAATGATTGACATGGAGTTAACTCCAGCATTTAGGGTAAAGACATCCTAAATGAAAGAGGTTATGAACATGTCAGAAAAAACACGATTAGAAAATGGTCAGGAAACCCTTGCTCAAGTTGATGGTGCAGCGGCTGCCAACGTCATGCATTCGCTAGCAGATATTGCGCCTGATGTTGGGAAGTATATTTTGGAGTTTGCTTTTAGCGACATTTACAATCGTCCCGGGTTGGATTTAAAGCAACGGGAAATGATTACCCTGACCGCGCTGCTTATCCAAGGTGACACTGCCGATCAACTACAAGTCCATCTCAATGGCGCGCTTAACGTTGGTTTGACCAAAACCGAAATCGTCGAAACCATGATTCATTGCATACCCTATATCGGCTTCCCTCGGGTACTCAATGGCTTAACCGTTGCGCGGCGCGTTTTTGAAACCAGATGAGCGCCATGAGCCAAAAGCAACGTTTGCAACAGGCAGCAGCGCTGATTCGTCAACATCACCGAATCGTTGCATTTACGGGCGCCGGTATCTCGACTGAATCGGGAATCCCGGATTTGGATGGGATTGATCAAATCTTAAAAAGATCGCATAAATTTGCCGGTAATGTCTTTCGTTTTCTTGACCCGAAAGAGGCGATCGCCGATCCACATGCTTTTTACCAAATGTACCGGCAGACATTTTGCCAACCGCAGGCACGTCCCAATAATGCCCATAAAGCGTTAGTACAACTCGAACAGGCAAAAAAGCTGCTCGGTGTTGTGACGATGAATGTTGACTATCTACATCAAAAAGCCGGAACCCACAATATTGCGGAATACTGGGGTGATGTCCGGCGTAATCATTGCACGATTTGCCATCGCCCCAGTGACTGGCAAAAAACGCCGACAGCTGCCCTCCCGCTTTGCCCTAACTGTGGCGGACTGATTTTACCGGATTTCGTTCTAAGGCACTTGGCAACTTATCCAGACGAAATTCGGCACGGCCAGCAAATGCTAGCACAAGCGGACCTATTATTAATCATTGGCACGCGTCAATCCGCCTCAGGTTTTCGGTTGGGTTGCCCCAAAATCGTCATCAATGCATCCCGAGTCTCTATGGAACACCTGGCAGAGCCAAACACTGTTTATTTATCTGGTAAAGCTGCTGAGATTCTCAGTAGCATCGTAGCTTGAAAAGTCTCAGATCATTGTGTTAACGGTCTGAAAAATGCCGCATGCATCAAATCATTTTCTGGAACCACAAAGAAAGAAGCGAACCTATCATGGTGAATTACAACAATCAATTTTTTCATGGTGAACGTCCCTTATTCGGTCAGGAACATGCCACCATCGTTGGTACAACTTTTGGAAAAGGCGAGTCCCCGCTAAAGGAAAGCCGGCATATCAAGTTAAATCAATCAATCTTTCAGTACAAGTATCCTCTGTGGTACAGCCAGCACATTGCAGTGACGAACACCATTTTTGAAGCCATGGCTCGATCAGGCATCTGGTATACGGTTGACATCGCGGTTTCGGATAGTGAGATCCAGGCTCCGAAAACTTTTCGCCGGAGTCAGGATATTCGTCTAAAAAACGTCCATTTTTCCGATGCAAGTGAAAGTTTGTGGAACTGCGATCACATCAGCCTCGACCACGTGCAGGCAAGTGGCAACTATTTTGGCATGAACAGCTCGAACATCGTCGCCGACCATCTCAATTTGATTGGTGATTACGCCTTTGATGGTGCCAAAAACGTCGAGATGCATCACTCTACGCTTGTGGCTAAAGATGCGTTTTGGAACTCTGAAAATGTCACCATTTACGACTCCACCATCAACGGCAATTACCTCGGCTGGAATGCCAAGAACCTGACGCTCATCAACTGCACCATCGAGAGCAATCAGGGATTGTGTTATATCGATCATTTAACCATGAAGAATTGTGCCCTGCTCCATTCTGATCTGGTTTTTGAATATAGCACCAATATTGATGCGGATATTTGCTCAGATATTATCAGTGTCAAAAATCCAGGCAGCGGGAATATTCGGGCGCAATCTATCGGTAAAACTATTTTGGAAGCTGATAAAATCGAACCTGAGAAAACGCAGATCACATTGGCGGAGCCTGGCGAAACGAAGCAGTCTGCTTAAAGGTAATCTGACTAACTTCGGGGATTTGAGCAAGTCGTCCTCTATGAGCAGTGGCAGCCAATCAATCGTATTAAAAAATCTCAAGTCTTACTCGGCTTGAGATGTTTTTGGTTGTTTGAAATAGGCACTTTTTCGCTGGCGTAAGAGTTTGCGTGTGAAGGCTTGTGGGCGTCACGTCCATAGATACGTTAAAAGGAGCTATTCTATTTGAGGCAATTAAGTATCTTACGTGCGCTTTCTAACCGGGCTGGCTCACGCTCAAACAAAAAAGCCCACAAGCAAGCTTGCGGACTTTAAACGTTTATTCAGAAATTAGTCAAGAATTTCGGAAACAACGCCGGCACCAACAGTACGACCGCCTTCACGAACGGTGAACTTGGTACCTTTTTCGATAGCAACCGGAGCAATCAGGTCAACTTCGAAAGTAACGTTATCGCCAGGCATAACCATTTCAACGCCTTCTGGCAATTCGATCACACCGGTAACATCGGTGGTGTGGAAGTAAAACTGCGGACGATAGTTGGAGAAGAATGGCGTATGACGGCCACCTTCTTCTTTTGTCAGGATATAAACTTCACCCTTGAACTTGTTGTGCAACTGGATGGAACCTGGCTTTGCCAGAACCTGACCACGTTCAACTTGGTCACGGTTGATCCCACGAAGCAGAACACCAACGTTATCGCCGGCTTCACCAAGATCCAAGGTCTTACGGAACATTTCAAGACCCGTAACGGTGGACTTGAGAACATCTGGCTTCAAGCCGATGATTTCAACTTCATCGCCGACCTTAACGGTACCACGATCGATACGGCCAGAAGCAACAGTACCACGACCAGTGATAGTGAAGACATCTTCAACAGGCATCAAGAATGGCTTGTCGGTTTCACGAACTGGAGTTGGGATATATTCGTCGATGGTATCCATCAATTCCATGATAACCTTTTCCTGTTCCTTGTCGCCTTCAAGTGCTTTCAAAGCAGAACCACGGAGGACAGGAATATCATCACCAGGATAATCGTATTCGCTGAGGAGTTCCCGAACTTCCATTTCAACCAAATCGATCAATTCTGGATCATCAACCAAGTCAGTCTTGTTCAGGAATACAACGATGTAATCAACACCAACCTGACGTGCCAACAGAATGTGTTCACGTGTTTGTGGCATTGGGCCATCAGTTGCGGCAACGACCAGAATCGCACCGTCCATCTGCGCAGCACCGGTGATCATGTTCTTAACGTAGTCAGCATGCCCTGGTGCATCGATATGTGCATAGTGGCGCTTTTCCGTTTCATATTCAACGTGGGCGGTGTTGATAGTGATGCCACGTTCTTTTTCTTCTGGTGCAGCATCAATCGAAGCATAGTCCTGCGCTTTGGCAAGGCCTTTCTCCGCCAATACTTTGGTAATAGCCGCGGTCAATGTTGTTTTACCGTGGTCAACGTGCCCGATCGTACCAATGTTTACGTGGGGCTTTGTGCGTTCATAGTGTTCTTTTTCAGCCATGAAAAAACGAACCTCCTGTATTTTTCGTAAGAATACAGGATACGTTTGTGTACCCTGATAATCCTTTACGTTTAAGTGTACTACATTTGAGCGTAAATACCAAAACAAATATCTACGCTGGAAATGAATTCCAGCAATGAGTATACATGGTCATTTTCACTTTGTAAACAGATAGCGTCAAGTTTCTTTCATTTACAGTGAAAACGTATCATTTCGCCTATTCAGACAATTTCGCTGTTTCGGCCGCCTGCCAAGCGAAAAGTTTGTCAAAACCAGTTGCTTTCCCCTGATGATGATCAAGATACGCCTGCACAAACGCCGCTTGATCCGGAATCAATCGTTCGATGTCCGGATACAAGAATGCGATTTGCACTCGCGCCATCTGGACAAGCGCCTTGCCTAACTCCTGATCGTCATCGCCCAGTGCATCCTGAAGCCGCGCCAGAATTTGCGGTCCAGCTGTTTCCTCCGCCATTCCCGGCAGTTCACTAGGAATCAGTGTCTCCTGCCGATCGTAAGCTTGATACTGCACCGGCTGATCATACCCGACATTTGTCAGCAAATCCAGCAACGAGACGCGCATGGCAACCGGCACTGACAAGTCCATCAAATCGGGTACCGCGGCTTCAATCAATTGTTCTTTTGGCAGAAGTCCGACCTGACTGAATAGATCTTGCTGTTCTTGCCGTGAAAAGCCGCCTAAATGGCTTAGCTTGCGCACCAAGTCTGCAATTTGTTCGCCACGCTGTTTTAAAACTGCAGCTTCAGCGGTTTCGATTTGTTTTAGAAAATGTTGCCGCCGCTCCGGCTTCAGCTCACGTAACATCGTCCGCGCCATGACGAAATTCAATGTACCCAGCCAAGCATCCAATGCCAGTTGGGTGTCTGCATCGGTTTCTAAAAATGTCTTGTAATGCGGCAGGATCACATTGAGACTTTCATGATATTGCTTAAGCCCGTTCAGACTGGCCGATAATGGCCTGGCAATGGCAAAATTCTGCTCAGCCTCATAGGCCTTTTCAAGATGTGCGGCTGCCGAGGCAAAGTTGCCCTTTTGTAGAGCTTTCTCACCAATAACAAAGTGGCGATTTTCGTTGTCCGGTAATGATACCATCTTTGCCATACAATCCTCCTATCTTGCCGATAATCACTTGTCTCTAAGCTAAACAAAAAAATCCGGATACTGTCCCGAATTTTTTACTTAGCTATTGGCGCTTGGCACTATTCTGGTTAACTTCCATGATCACCGGTAAAATCACGGGACGGCGCTTGGTTTGCTCAAACAAGAAGCGGCTGAGCTTATCGCGAACATCCTGTTTTAGATGGGTCCAATCAAACTCCTTATTATCGAGATTCTTTTGAACCGTTTCTGTGACCAAAGTGCCACTTTCCGCAAGCAAATCACGGCTGGTTTTCAGATAAACGAAGCCACGACTGGTTACTTTAGGCGTGGAAACAACCCGCTTTTTCTTGCGGTCAATCGTGACGACGGCAATAAAGATGCCATCTTCAGCAAGCATTTTACGATCGCGCAGGACGATGTTACCAATGTCGCCAACGCCAATGCCATCGATCATGGTGTTGCCGGCATTGACATGACCAGAAGCATTCATCTGGCCTTTTTCATAGCGTAAAATATCGCCCATGCCGACAATAAAGATATTTGCTAGCGGGATCCCGGCTTCATGCGCGATTTCAGCATGCGCCGCCAACAGCCGATACTCGCCTTGCACCGGTATCAGATATTCCGGCTTCAGCAGGTCGATCATCAATTGAAGATCGTTCTTATAAGCATGGCCGGAGGAATGAATATCATCGCCCAAAACCTTAACGTCACCACCAGCGCGATAAATCATATCTTTTGTCCGCGCTGCCATGGTTTCCATCGCATGAGCAATGGTTGTCGTGATGAAGACGAGATCGCCGTCATGAATGTGGATGAGGCGATGGCGTGATGTTGCCATTCGTTGCAGCGACTTCATTGGTTCGCCCATCCGACCGGTTTCGAGAATAACGGTTTTTTCTGGCGCCAATGCCTTCAATTCCTTGGTTTTAGCCAAAATATCGTCATTAGGCAGCTTGATATAGCCTAAGCGAATGGCCGTCTTAACCACCTTTTCGACATCGCGCCCGGTCAAGACAACCCGGCGGCCGAGTGATGCGGCAGCATTAATGACTTGCTGAATCCGCTGAATGTTGCTGGCAACCCCTGCCACAATAATCCGGCCATCCTGATATTCAAATGTTTCTTTGATATGGTCGTAGATTTCATGCTCATTGGCATTCGGATAAGGCGATTCCGCATTGGCTGAGTCTGACAGCAACGCGAGAACCTTCTTGTTGCCAATTTGTGCCAGCCGTGACCAGTCCGTTTGATACATCGGCGTCGCACTAGGATCAAACTTAAAGTCCCCAGTGTAGACAATCTGGCCTTCGCTGGTTTCAATATCAATCCCCAATGAACCCGGAATACTATGCGTAGTCTTAAAGAACGACACAGACACATCGCCAAAATCGATCACGGACTTTTCGTCAATGACATGAAAATCCTTAAATTTCTTGGCCTGACTGTCATGCTGCATAAAGACTTTGGCCATGGCAATCGTCAATTCCGATCCAAAAACCGGAACCGGATGATCTACCAGAAAATACGGCAGCGCCCCAACAGCATCTGCATGCCCGTGACTCAGGAAAATACCGGCAATACGGTCAGCATTTTCGGTTAGGTAGCTAAAATCGGGAATGACAACATCAATTCCCAGTAACTCATTATCAGGATATTTCAATCCAAAATCGCATACAAAAATTTGGTCGTCAACTTCGACGGCGTACATGTTTTTTCCGTTTTCACGTACCCCACCAAGAGCGACCAGATTGATCTTCGTCATGGTTTCACCTCGTGGTTAAATTATGGAAGCATCGTTGACAACCGTGCGTTGCAACATGCTTCCGCCGAATAAATTCTGCTACCAGTGTAACACACGAAGCGGTGAAAACCTATAGAACCGACATTGCCGGCACCTGATCCTATGATGTTTGAATGCAAAAAGCCTCCCCGAACTGCCGGCCTAGCAACGTTTGATGAGCTGGTAGCAAGTCAGCGAGCTGCATAAGACGGATTTATTCGAACAGGCAGGTAACGTGACTACTAGCGTTCTTTTTTCAATGGTCGTTTTTAGTTGCTTGTACTGCCATCCATTCACACTTCGTCGGCAAAGAACCTGCGGACATTTGCCTGATTTTGCTTGGCCGCTTCAAGTGCAGCCTGATAACCGGCATCGCTAGTTTGTGCGGCATCCAAATGGTACGCGGCGACTTCGCGGCCATCCGCTAAAACCACGGCAACTTCGGGCGAACTGCCAGCAGCAAATTGTCGCCCATGATCAAGCGCCATTACCGCTAGCGCCGCGCGATCAGTCACTGGGCCAAACCCGACACCATGAGCATGCGGCAGCAGATTAACTAACCAAGTGCGCAAGTCAGCTGGTTGTAATTTTTGATCAGGCACCGTTAAAAACGCTGCTTCGCCCAAGGACCAGAAGTCCAGAGACGTGCCAGCAGGTTGGCGAATTAAAGTCAACGGGAAAGTCTTGCGTGGCCGGCTGGCTTCATCAGGTGAAAGTGCCGTTACCATTGCTTTAAGCGACTCCGGCAGCATGGACGTGTCCGGATCAAATCCGAGCAACCGGTTAGCGATCGACCGGATCAACTGCACAATTGCCGGATCAATTTGAGACGAAATAACTTGAGCCTGCTCATCGCGGGTCACGGCAACAAATGCCCAGTGACCGTTTATTGCCGCAAGCACCCAAGCGCTGTTTGGGGTAGCGCCCAAAACAGTGACCCGTAATAGTTGATTTTGATAGCGTTGCCGGTATTCTTCGTACATAATCGCCCATCTCCTTAGCTGGTTTGTCTTGCTGTTACGTTGGTTATAGCATTTTGACCTAAGAATAGCCAAGATGACATCACGCGCTTATGGGTGCAGGATCCGGAGTGTAAAGACCTTGGTCGCAATGGCCAAAAACTGCAATTAGGGCAAAAGCGTTCTATTCAAGGCCTGGTACGATACCCTTCTTCTGATTTCTATAACGCGTTCACTGACGCAGGAGCCTGCGTGTAAGGACCTCAAGGCTAAATGGCCAAAACCGCACTTTCCCTTGCTACTACCATAACGCGTTCACCAGCCCAGAAACCTGCACATAAGGACCTCGAACCTTAATGGCAAAGCCCAGCCATTAAGGTTCGAGGCCGCTTATGCTCCGGTTTCTAACCGGGCTGGTTCACGCTCACACCAAAAAAGGCCGCCTCAACAGGCGACCTTTGGTGAATAGCTTAACGACGCAGGCCTAATGACTTGATTAAGTCACGGTAGCGGATGATATCTTTGTTACGCAGATAAGCCAGCAAGTTACGACGATGGCCGATTTTCTTCATCAGACCGACGTAGCTGTGATGATCTTTCTTGTGGACGGACAAGTGATCGTTTAATGCCAGAATTTCTGCTGTCAAAACCGCGATCTGAACCTCTGGTGAACCGGTATCACCATCATGTCGTGCATATTGCTTAATGATTTCGTTCTTTTGAGTTTGGTCAATTGCCAATGTTGTGTACCACCTTTCTGAATATTGCCTGAAACTGAGTAAAGCGTCGGTGGATCGCCAAACTAAGTATCAGGTTCAAAGTACTGTCTAACTTTACCGGAGTTGACCGGCGATTGCAAGTCATTTTAGCTATCAAGCAATTTTCCTTTACAAGTTTTTATTGCATTGGCCGCTTGGCTTCTGTATAATAGCGTCTGTTGAAACTTATGCAGTTTTATCATAATCCACTGTTGGAGGTGAACATCTCATGCCACAAATCAAATCTGCAATCAAGCGTGTTAAGACACAAGAAGCCGCTCGCGAACGCAACATCGCTCAGTTGAACGCAATGCGTACTGCTGTTAAGAAGTTCAAGAGTGCAACCGAACAAAATGCTGACAACAGTCAGGATCTTTACAAGGCAGCAACTCGTGCCATCGACATGGCAAACAGCAAGGGCCTCATCAAAAAGAACAAGGCCGGCCGCGATAAGAGCCGTCTTTCAGCCCTACTCAACAAGTAATCAAGGCGTTAAGCCAATTTAAAACAGCTACCGCGTGTTTTGCGACACGTGGTAGCTGTTTTTTGATGTCCAAGTATTTGACCAACTGATGACGACCATTACCCTAACAAACAAGCCGCGGTATTTAGCGACCACTCATCGCCCGGTTAACGTACTGATTGACGCTGATTACCACGATGACCAGCCGATGACTGTCCCGTATATTTAAGCATAAAAAGTTCAAACGCCAATTCCTTATCAATGGTCCCGGTTTTCATAGCCGTTTCGGTATCAACCAAACCACTATAAGCCTGCGCTAGCTGTTGGTAAGGCAATCGATCAACTTGTCGCAGTGCCAACTTAACGCGATAAGGATGCGCTTTAAGCGTTGTGGCAATATTCCCTTGGCCATACCCTTTTTGAGCCAACAGCTTAACTTGCAGTAATAAACGAAATTGACCAAGCATCAAGGAATTCAACCGAATCGGCTCTTCTCGCTGGGCAAGCAGATCCCGGTACAATGCCAAAGCATCCGCTGCATGTTTGCGTAACACATCCGTTACCAAATCAAAGACTCGGTCATTGAGTTGCTTGGGTACGAGTGCCGAGACCGCCGCAACAGTTAGCGGGCTACCATCGCTGGCGTAGGTCAAAAGTTTGCGCACTTCTCCCATCATGATGGAATACTGGCCATTCGTGCGCTGCACAAGTGTGTCCAGTGCTGGAGCCTCAATGCTAACTTTATGTTGCTTGAAAATTTGCGCCAATGCCATGCGGGCAGCCCGTTCATCAAGTGGCGCCGCGTCAACAATCAACGCGGACTTTTTCAGTGCTTTTGTCAGTCGCTTACGTTCATCCAACTTCTTGTAAGGTGCCACCAACACCATCATGGTTGACGGCACAGGATTTTCAAAATAGGCCTGTAATCCGGCAAGATCATGATCAATTTTATCCGTACTTTTCTCGCCGGTTAAAAAGTAAGGTGCGTCAATCACTACTTCGCGATAATCGCCGAAAAACGGCATTGACGTAGCATCGTCTAAAGCCACGCCCACAGGGGTCTGATGCATATCGTAACGACCAAAGTTCATTGCCTTTTGATCTTCGGGAATCATGCTGGCAATCGCTTGTTGGGCCTGTTCACGCAGCGCCTGTTCTTCGCCAAGAATGAGCGTCAGTGGCGGGCGATCGCCATTTTTTAGATGTTTGATAAAATCACGGACCTGCATGTGACCTAAACTCCTTTATTTTTAACCAACTGAATAATTCGTCTTCTTGGCGATAAGGGCTTGATTCAACCCATATCATCCCCTGCTCATACGTGCCTACCGCTGGCACACCGGCCTTGGCAAACGTTTCAAGTGTCTCCCGATGCGGGTGACCATAGCGATTGGCAACTCCTGCAGAAATTAACGCTGCCTTTAAATCTAAACTTGCAACAACCGCGGGATCACTGGAAGTTTTTGAACCGTGATGCCCTGCTTTTAAAAAATCGGCCTTAAGTTGGCGCGGTAAAACTTGTGACCTTTCAATCGTCTGATCAGCATCACCGGTAAACAACCAGTTACTTTTGCCTATTTTACCATAGAGCACAATCGAATCGGCGTTCTTATCTTGCGGATTGGGGCGCGCATCTACCGTCGGCCAGAGCACCTGAAATTGTAACGGGCCCACCTGAAGCTGCTGATCAGCCGTAACAACCTGCATCGTTCCCACCCGCTGTCGAACCTTACGAATCATGGGATGGCTCTGCGCGGTTGGCGTCGTAATTAGGCGACTGATCGGCATGAGTTGCGCCAGTAACGGGGCATCCCCCAGATGATCCATATGCGGATGGGTCACGACCAATGTATTTAAACGCGCATATCCGCGCGCATGCAGGTAAGGAACAATGGCCCGGCTGACAGGTGGATGACTGGTTTGACCAAAGATTCGTCCGCCAGTATCAATCAACATCACGCCACGGCGAAAAGGCGCTTCGATTAAAATAGCGTCCCCTTGCCCCACATCAAACATCACGACCCGATAATTCGGTTGATACCAGCACCACGCCAGCACAACCAAAAACCAGCTAATGGCGAGTGGCCACTTCAGCCGAGTAATAACAATGGCCATCACAAGCACACCGGCAACAGCTAACCAACTAGGAAAAGCACCGATGATCATTTGTCCCGGCAGTCGGCTCAGTCCGATCAACACGGTTTCCAACAGCTGGAGGGCATCATTGAAAAGGCGTGTCACTCCCGAATGTGGCAATGCCAAAGCCACAACCAAACCGGGCATAATCGCCAATTCAAAAATTGGCATCAATAACCAATTAAAAATCACTGTCAGCACATTAAAGCTAAACGTATGCCAGGCAATAACCGGCATGCCGGCCAGAACCAACCGCCAATTCAGTTGCCATTTACGCATGGTCGGCAAACTAATGAGTAAACCGGTCATTAAATAAGTCAGCTGCCCACCCATCGTCATTAAAATTCGCGGCTGCCAGATTAAATTCACCATCAGCACCATGCCAAATAAATCTAGACCGGTAAAGCCTAACTGAAGATAGCGATTAACGATCCCGGCTAGTCGCATCCAGACAGCACGCCACAAGCCTGCCCCCAATGGCAACAAGAGCAATAAAAGCGGCAACAAGCCCATCAGCGCCAAATCAACAACGCCTTGAGGTATCCGAAGCCGGGCAGCGAACCAGTATAGCGCCGCGACTAATGCAAACAGATGTAATCCGGATATGGAAAAAAGGTGGAAAACGCCTAAGTCGACAAATGCCTGCCGCTGGGTCATAAAGTCATCATCCATTTGGCCCAATAACAGTCCCTTTGCATATTGGCGTACCTTAGGCGGCAATTGGGCAAAATAAGCAAAGATCTTAACGCGCCAACCGTCGATGACATCCTGTAGCTGCCGTTTCGGCTGGAACGAAAAATCTAAGGTTGGTTTAACTAATTCATAAGCAAGTTGCCGACTCTGCCACGCGTAAGTTGCATAATCAAATTCATATTGATTGCGCGCCGGAGCTAGGCGTGTCACTTCGTAAGCACCCTCTAGCCGCACGGGCTGATCATTCGTTGCCAATTTGCTGGCGACCGCCTGGGAGACCGTACCACGACCGCTAACACTGACGCCGTTAGCCGCCCGACCGATAAAACTAACATACCCCTCTTTAAGTTTAATAGCCGAAGCCGGAATAGCGATACTGCCATGTGGCTGGGGCGGATGGCGCCACTGAAGGACATCCATAACGCCGCGTCCCAACCCAATCACGAAAAACAAACCAACACAAATAGAAATCGTTCGATCCGTTTTAATAATCAGCCAAATGACCAATAACCCCGTCACCCACCAAAACCCGATTCCGCCCATGTTACCGGCAAGTAAAGCAACTGTCACCAAAATAAGCCGGCCGCTCATGGCCCCAGCGTAAACTGCGGAGCCAAAGTTTCAAACGTTTTATCGCCGATTCCCGGCACTTCCTTGAGCTCGGCAATCTCTTTGAAACCGCCATGACTATCCCGATAATTAATAATATCAGCGGCTTTTTTCGGTCCGATCCCGCTAATCGTTTGCAGCTGGGTCGCATCTGCTTTATTGAGATCAACAGCACCGCCGCCACCAGCGGCTTGAGTCTTCGCTTCGCCGCTTGAAGCAACCCCGGAAGTTGCCGTAGCGGCCGGTGCAGCAACCGTCTCCCCTTTTTCCGGTACATGCAGGCTTTCCTGATCACTGGCAATTTTGGCTAAATTAACCTGTTGCATATCGGCATTGGCCGTCAGCCCACCAGCAGCTTTGACGACCTCATCCCACCGCGTGTTTTCCCGGACCGGATAAATACCAGGCCGCAAGACTGCCCCTTTGAGATGCACAAATCCTTGCGATGGCCGACTGCGACTGCTTGCACTGCCGGAAGAACGGGACATCATCACCTGCGAACTGCCGCTAGCACGCCCACTCTCGGACAGCGGTTGGTTAGCCGAACTGCCTTGAGCCTGTTGCCAAAAAAAGAACCCGCCGATGACAATAATCAAAGGCGCGTACCAATATGTTTTGAGCCAATACGTCAGTGTCGTCATTTTTCTCACCTCGACAACACATTACGCAAGCCATTAAAAAAGAACCGCCAAACTGACAGTTCTAGTTTTAAAATCATGACGTTACTTGGCGGTTTTCGAATAATTTTCCATATACCGAATCACATCGCTTAAAGTCTTGACCGGTACGATTTTCATCTTGGTCTTAATTTGCTTAGCCGTCTGCACCGCTTCCGTATAGTTGTTGACATAATTTGGATCATAGTGCTTCAACTTTTTGGTGGCAGGCTGATTCGGAGCAAAGAAAACTTTGGCCCCCTTGGCATCCGCGGCGACCACTTTCTTATCGATGCCGCCGATTTGGCCAACGTGACCAGCTGAATCGATGGTGCCGGTTCCCGCAATCACGTGTCCGCGGCGCAAATTCCGATGGGTGATCTGCGTATAGATCTGCAAGGCAAACATGGTGCCGGCACTCGGGCCGCCGATATTCCCCGCATCAATCTTAACCTTAGGATCACTCGTGACTGCTGTGTTTTCGGTCAGCGTGATGCCAATGCCGGCGCGCTTTGTCTGTGGCAAGCGAATCAACTTCGCCGTGGCCTGTTTGGTCTTACCTTGATGTTGATACGTCAGCGTAATGGCCGCGCCCACTTTTTGCGATTTAATCGCATTCACATAAGCGTCGGCGGTTTTATATGATTTACCATTTAATTTGGTAATGGTGTCACCAAGAGCCAATTTTCCCTTGAAGGGTGACTGCGGCAAAATCGACATCACATAAATGCCGCGATGGTGGATCTGATACGGTTTCTTGGCAGCTTTGAACGCTGCTGCGACCGCATTATTGGCGGCACTTTTCATATAATAGGCCTGCAACTGATCGTATTCGGCGCTACTGTCATTGCCCATTAAATCTTGCTTGGAGACAATATCGGTGTGGGCCTGCGTTTTGCTAAACAGTAATAACGCTGGTGAAGCGGGACCGACCACGCCCACCGTCGTTAACATGTAACTTCCCTTGGCATTGTCTTTACTGCCGGTGACCTTAACATAAGGCTTCAACGACTCCGCCGAGCCCGGTACTTCCAGATAATAGTTGGTCGGGAAGAAAAGAAGCGCAGCTAGCACGATAACGCCAACCAAAATACCAATGAGCCACCGCCAGCGTTTTTTCTGTTTTAACCGATTAGTTGGCTTGATGAGGCTCACCTAGTTTCTTGTATAAGGCTTTTTCGACTGGCGCCGGCACAAACCGATGAATGTCGCCACCAAACGCCGCGACTTCCTTGATAATCGTACTGGACAATGCATCGTACTGCTTATCCGCGAGCAAAAAGACCGTTTCAATCTGACTGTCCAAGTCATGATTAACCGTGGCAATATCAGCCTCATAGCCGAAGTCCGCAACGTTGCGAATCCCCCGAATAATAAACTGGGCACCAATTGATTTGGCAAATTCAACCGTCAAACGCCTAGGTGCCGCTACTGCTTTGACATTTGGCAAGTCGGCAGTACTGGCCGCGATCAATGCCAATTTTTCATCACTTGAGAAAAGTGCCTTCTTGCTGGTATTCGTCATCGCCGCTACGACCACTTCATCAAACAAGCGACTAGCCCGCAAAACGGTATCCAAATGACCATTCGTAAACGGATCAAAGCTGCCAGGAAATACTGCGATTTTTTTAGTCATGATCTTCCTCGTTTCGCTCTAAAATCAAAACCTGTGCCACGCCATAAGTCTGGCGCCGAAGTTTGGTGTATCCGGGAATGACCTCAGGATAAACGACATCCAGTCCGGTTTCAACCAAGACCCGACCTCCGGGTACCAAGAGATCACCGCTGACAAACGCAGCTAACTGGGCAATCGCATGTTGTTGCGCATAAGGCGGATCCATCAAAATGAGATCAAACGACTGACCCGCGGCAGTAAAATGTTCGATTGCTTTGGTAACCGACATTTTTAAGACTGTAAAATCTTCGGAATGTTTGGTGAGTGCCACATTGGCGTTGATCGTTTTGATCGCCGCGTATTGACGATCTACTAACACGGCATCGTGCATCCCGCGCGACACCGCTTCGATTCCCAGTGCCCCGGTGCCTGCATATAAATCAAGGGCATGACCGCCATCAAAATATGGTCCGAGCATATTAAACATGGATTCTTTAACTTTATCGGCTGTCGGTCGCGTCTGGTTACCCGGCACCGCGTTCAGCCGCAAGCCGCGAAAGGCCCCGCTAATGACTCGCATGATGATCCCCTTTTGGCTTGTCAATTGTCATCCGGTCGCGCCGCCGCTGTTTTGCTTTGGTTTCCAGATCTTCTTCTGTCGGTTTGAATTTACCGATATCGCTGCCGAACTCGGTTTTTAATTCCGGACGATGCGACGGTTCGACACGTTTGACAAACCGCAACTTACTTAATTTATTGCTCGCTGCCGTAATTTCGTCGCGATCCATATACAAATAAACATATTTCATGCGCCGCGAAACATACATAATGGTGCCGTAACGCCGCAGCGTCTTAAGTTGCTTAAGTGAATACACCCAAACAACTAGGCCCTGCCGCTGTTTCATTGAAAACATGCTTTCACCTTCTAAACTCACTGCTTGGCGGCACCGGGCTGAAGCTTGGCCAACAGTTCCTGACTTTTAATTAACGCGCCTGCCTCAACATACAAGTGGGTGACGGTGCCGGCAAACGGCGCGTGGACGGTTGTTTCCATTTTCATGGCTTCGATGACAAACAGAGCATCGCCTTTTGCAACCTGCTGCCCTTGTTTGATTGCGACTGAAACAATTTTGCCGGCCATTGGTGCGCCGATTTGGTTCTTGTCAGTCGGTTCTGCCAACTGATGCTGCAATCCGGCACTCTTTTGGTGGGCATCGCGAATCTGGATCTCCTGTTTCTGCCCGTCAACCGTGAAATAAAGCGTCTTCATGCCACTGGCATCCGCCGTCCCGATCGCATTTAACTGAATAATCAGCGTTTTACCAGCCTTGATTGGCACCGAAACGGTTTCGCCAATCCGCATGCCCTGGAAATAAGAAGGCGAGTCAAGTTTGGTGACCGGTCCGATCTGCTTCTGCTTGCGAACAAAGGCCTTGAAAACATCCGGATATAAAATGGCGCTTAAAACTTCTTCAGTGCTTGGTTCAGCCACGCCCGCCGCGATCAAGTCCTGCCGAACAGCGTCGAAATCGACCGGCTTAGCCAGTTGGCCCGGTCTGACAGTCAGCGGTTTTTGCCCTTTGAGGATTTTTTTCTGTAAATCTTTAGGAAAACCGCCAACCGGTTGACCTAAATCGCCTTTGAAAAAGGCAACCACGGATGCCGGAAAATCATATTGTTCCCCATGGTCCTTGACCATTTCCGGTGTCAAGTGATTCTGCAGCATAAACAGCGCCATGTCACCGACCACTTTTGACGACGGGGTTACCTTAATGATATCGCCGAACAAAGTGTTGACTTGCGCATACATGGCTTTAACGGCTTCGAAGTCTGTAATGCCCATACTGCGGGCCTGCTGTTGCAAATTGCTGTACTGGCCACCTGGCATCTGAACAGTGTAAATATCGGTTAGCGGCCCGGTCACGCCGTTGCCAAAGTCGGCATAGTAAGGCCGGATTGCCTGAAAGTAACGATCCAACGACTGGGCTTTTTCAATCGCCACCTCAGGCTGACGCTGATCGCCACTCAAAGCATAATAGAGACTTTCCAGACTTGGCTGACTGGTTGTCCCCGAAAAGCTACTTTGCGCGACATCAACAATGTCGACTCCAGCGTTCGTGGCTGCCAAGTAAGTAGCAATGCCATTGCCGGTCGTATCGTGGGTATGCAAATGAATCGGTACCGAAACAGCGTCTTTTAACGCACCAATCAAGACTGAGGCCGCTTGTGGTTTAAGCAGTCCCGCCATATCTTTAATGGCAATCATATCCGCACCGGCATCAACAAGTTGCTTGGCCAGCGCCACATAATAAGCCAATTGATATTTTGGATGGGCATCGCTTAAAATATCGCCAGTGTAACACATCGTTGCTTCCGCAAGCTTACCGGTTTGTTTGACCGTATCAATACTCAGCGTCATTTGCGGCAGCCAGTTCAGACTGTCAAATATTCGAAAAACATCGACACCGTCATCGGCAGCCTGTTGAATGAAAGCTTTAATCACATTGTCAGGATAGTTCTGATAACCAACGGCATTACTGCCACGAAACAACATCTGTAACAACGTATGCGGTAATGCTGCGCGCAGTTTTTTCAATCGGACCCACGGATCTTCATTCAAGAACCGGTACGCCACATCAAACGTCGCACCGCCCCATACCTCCATCGAAAACAGATTAGGCAAGCCGTTACCCATATCCTTGGCAACCGTCAGCATATCGCGAGTCCGCATGCGGGTAGCAAATAAACTTTGGTGGGCATCACGAAAAGTCGTATCCGTCAGCAACAGCGATTTGTGGTCTTTTACCCAATCAGTAACGCCATTTGCACCCTTGTCTTTAAGCAGTGCCACTAAATCAGTCTGCGGCTTGGTTGTTGGAAAATGGCTATCGTATTGCAGTTCAGGATAATACTTTTGCGTTTGGCGCTCAACGCCTTTAAAGCCGTTAATCGTCACATCGCCAATATACCATAACAGCCGGGAAGCCAGATCCGGCTTGGCTTGCACCTGTAACAACTCAGGATGGGCGTCAATGAATGCTGTTTCTGCTTCGCCTGTTCGGAAGGTTTTAGTTGACAGCAAATGCTCTAAGAAGGCAACGTTGGTTTTAACACCGGTAATTTGAAATTCGTGTAAGGCGCGCTGCATTTTGGCGACTGCCGCCGGAAAATTCGGCGCATGGACGCTGGCTTTTACCAACAAAGAGTCAAAATAAGGGCTGACGACGGCGCCCGCATAAGCATTGCCGACATCCAGCCGAATACCAAAACCACCCGGAGAACGATAAGTATTGATGGTTCCGGTATCTGGCATGAAGTTGTTTTCCGGATCTTCGGTCGTAATCCGGCACTGAATCGCAGCGCCATTTTCACGCAGCTCATCTTGTTGCGGCAGGTGCAGATCGGCAAACAAATCCGCTCCGGCAGCAATCCGCAATTGCGACTGAACAATATCGACACCTGTGATGAGTTCCGTAATTGTATGTTCCACCTGAACGCGGGGATTAACTTCAATAAAGTAATACTGATCGCCGTCAACCAGAAATTCTACAGTCCCAGCGTTTTCATAATGCAGACTTGCCATCAAGTCCACGGCACTTTGGCAGATCTTCGCACGCAAAGCGACCGGCAAAGCAACTGCCGGCGCAATTTCAACGACTTTTTGCTGGCGGCGCTGGACGGAGCAGTCACGTTCAAAAAGATGCAAAAGATGTCCGTGCTCATCGCCTAACACCTGAACTTCAACGTGCTTAGCCGAAGCGATGTACTTTTCGACGTACATGCGATCATCGCCAAAACTAGCCTTGGCTTCATTAACCGCATTTTGATACACTGCTTCCAGCTCAGCCTCGGAGTGAACGATGCGCATCCCCTTACCGCCACCACCGCTGGCTGCTTTAAGCATCACCGGGAAACCGTGTGTTGCGGTAAAATCCTGAATCTCGCTGAAATCACGCGTTGGCTCCGGTGTTCCCGGGATCGTTGCCAACCCGGCTTTGTGTGCCGCTTCTTTCGCTGCCACTTTATCGCCGAACACATCAAGCAACTCTGAGCGCGGACCGACAAACGTCAATCCTGCAGCCCGAACTTTACGGGCAAACGTTGCGTTTTCAGAAAGCAACCCATAGCCTGGATGGATCGCATCCGCCCCGCTTTGCTTGGCAATGCGAATGATATCATCCATATCCAGATAAGCGGCAATGGGTGCCTTACCTGCGCCTACTTGGTAACTTTCTTGAGCTTTGAACCGGTGAATCGACAAGGCATCTTCTTTGGCAAAAATGCCAACGGTCTTGAGGCCCAACTCCTCACAGGCACGGAAAATCCGAATGGCGATTTCGCCACGATTCGCGACTAAAACTTTATGCATGCGTTTTCTCTACCTTTCGTTGCGTACGTTCGCTATGATAACTGATATTGAGCATAATCCCGACTGCCATCGACAAAACAATCATACTTGACCCGCCATAACTAATAAACGGCAGCGTGACCCCGGTAACAGGTAACACACCGGCGACGGCACCGACATTGAAAACCGTTTGGACAAACATCATCGTCGCAATGCCGTAAGCAATCAGAGTGTGATACGTATTTTTGGAACGAATGCCAATCAGATAAAACCGCATCACCAGGAAAAACAGTAAGCCCAGTACGACCACTGTGCCGACTAAGCCCAGTTCTTCGGCAATGACAGCCAAAATGAAATCAGTATAAGGCTCAGGTAGATACCCCAGTTTTTGACTGCTCATCCCCAACCCGACGCCAAACAAGCCGCCATGATTAATAGCATAAAGCGAATTAACCACCTGATTACCGGCCGCGTTTGCCTTTTCAAAGGGATGAATCGCGGCAACCAACCGCTGATAAGCATAATTATGTTCCAGACCCGGGAAGTGATAATGCGAGACAATGTAATATCCCAAGACCCCTGTCGCAATCAGCGCAACCAGCCAAAGTAAGCCATAGCGCATTGGAATCCCGCTAGACATCACCACCACCAGCGTGATCAAAAAGAGAATGGCGAAACCGCCAGTATCCGGTTCGACGAAAACCAGCAACATCATCATGCCGGCAATAAATAGCGGCTGCCACATCTGACGCAGGCGAAAATTTTCCTGCCGAAAGCTATCTTCGCGCGACGTCAACATATGCGCCAGATAAAAAATCAAAATCATTTTGGCAAATTCAGACGGTTGCAGGCGAAAACTGCCGATGGAGATCCATGCAGCGGCCCCGTTAACCGCCCGTCCGTGTATGATTAGGTACACCAACATGACAAACAAACCCGACATCAAGACAAATAGCACCCAACGATTACGCAAAATCTTAAGGGCCATATTGTCAAAGAAGAACACGGTTCCGATCCCGAGCACCACAAAAACAATTTGTTGCAATAAGTATTTAGTTTCTGCGGCACCATATTGCCGCTGCACCCAATAAGCGCTAGCGGAATAGACCATCACGATCCCGATGGCACACAGAACCAGATAGGGTACCAAAATGAAGTAATCCACATGGCGTAATTTTTTCCTCAAGAAAAACGCGGCCTTTCAAGCAATGATTGGATTTATTATAGCATACCGACTACGACCGCCAAGGCGCTTTAAAGACAGTTATTGCTAAGTTTAACTTGTTTTAACTTGATTTTATGCACACCAAGCGTGAGAATTGGCAGCTATTTTTTCTGAATTAGTGCAACGGGACGGTTCGAAAACAGCCGGTTTGTCGGCCTCGCTGCAGGTCATTACCATTTTTTACTGCACTACTCGCCTATTTATGCCAAAGAAAAAACCGCCAAAATTAGCGGTTTTCAGAAAATAAACTATTTAGATGCAGCAATCTTCTTACGCTTGGCTGCCTTTTGACGTTCGCCTGTGTTCAGGATCTTCTTACGTAAGCGAATGTTCTTTGGCGTTACCTCGCAATATTCATCATCATTCAAGAATTCGATGGATTCTTCAAGCGTCATTTTCTTTGGCGTCTTGATCGCAGCTGCGTGATCTTTCCCGGCAGCACGGGTATTGGTCAGGTTCTTCCCCTTGGTGACATTGACAGCAATGTCATTTTCGCGGGAGTTTTGGCCAACAATCATGCCTTCATAAACTTCGGTTCCGGCATTGATGAACAATTGCCCACGATCTTCAACCGACTGCAAGCTATAAGTGGTAGCAGTACCGGCGTTGATCGAAACCAAAGCGCCTTGAGTACGACCAGGTTCCCAGTTCTTGATAACCGGCGCATACTTTTCGAAGGTGTGGTTCATGATCCCGTAACCGCCAGTCGAAGACAGAAATTCAGTCGAGTAGCCGATTAAGCCACGGGAAGGTGCCAGGAAAGTGAGGCGCGTTTGCCCGTTGCCTTCATTTTCCATGTTCTGCATTTCGCCTTTACGTTGGCTCATCGCATCGATAACCGTACCGGTATATTGTTCCGGCGTATCGATCTGTACGTTTTCAAACGGTTCCATCATCACGCCATCGATATCGCGATAGATAACTTCTGGCCGGCCGAGTTGTAGCTCGAATCCTTCACGCCGCATTTCTTCAACCAAAATGGACAGATGCAGTTCCCCACGACCGGAAACCATCCAGGCACCAGCCTGATCGGTATCGTCAACACGTAACGATACATCAGTCTGCAACTGGGACTTCAAGCGTTCTTCCAGTTTGCGCGCAGTGACATTTTTACCTTCGCGACCGGCAAACGGGCTGTCATTGGCCACAAACATCATTTGCAGCGTCGGTTCGTCAATCCGCAAAATCGGTAACGCTTCTGGCGTGTCGGCAGCCGTCACGGTTTCACCGACAAAAATGTCATCCATCCCGGAAACGGCAATCAGATCTCCGGCTTTGGCGGAATTGATTTCAGTCCGGGTTAACCCGAAGAAACCAAATAATTTCGTCACGCGGAAGTTCTTTTGCGAACCATCCAATTTCATAACGGTAACATTGTCGCCGATTTTAATCTTGCCGCGGAAAATCCGGCCAATACCGATTCGGCCAACATAATCGTTATAATCCAGCATGGCCACCTGGAATTGCAACGGTTCGTCACTATTATCGATTGGCGCAGGAATTGTTTTGATAATGGTATCAAAAAGCGGGTTCATCGTATGCTTTTGCGTTGACAGGTCGGAATCCATACTGGAAGTCCCGTTAACGGCGGAAGCATAGACCACAGGAAATTCCAACTGCGCATCATCGGCACCTAATTCGATGAACAATTCAAGTACTTCGTCCACGACTTCTTCTGGACGGGCACCCGGACGGTCAACCTTGTTGATAACTACAATAGGCGTTAAATGCTGTTCCAGTGCCTTCTTCAAAACAAAGCGCGTTTGCGGCATCGGGCCCTCAAAGGCATCGACAACCAGCAAAACCCCGTCAACCATCTTCATAACCCGTTCTACTTCACCGCCAAAGTCGGCATGTCCCGGGGTATCAAGAATGTTGATCGTTGTATCGCCATACTTCACCGCCGTGTTTTTACTCAGGATGGTGATACCACGTTCCTTTTCAATGGCGTTGGTATCCATCGCCCGATCTTGTAATTGAATGTGTTGATCAAGTGTATCCGATTGTTTAAGCATCTCGTTAACCAAAGTTGTCTTACCATGGTCAACGTGGGCAATGATCGCAATATTGCGAATATCGTCACGTGTTTTCACGTTTCTACTTCCTTTCTGCTGGCACTACAGGCCGCTTACCACATTAAAAAAGTGCCAGCAACTGACACAGTTATACGATTTTGAATTATAACACACTCTACCCAATCTGTCTGGATTTTCTGAAAAGTGAATTGCTTCACGCAGCCATTTTAGCTGAATTTTCGTAAAAGAACCGCTGTTAGGCTAATAAATAGACGAAAAACCGGCGTCTCGAACAGTCGCCGGTCATCGTTGCTCGTTTGTGAGCGCTACTTATTGTGGCTTGAAATCACTCGCCAGCCATCATTGTAAGAATCGTGCGATGCGCCTGCGGTGTGGCAGCCACAACGACGCCTGGTTGACGCAGATCAATCGGTGAACCATCTTCGCGACTGAATTGAACACCCAGACCCTTTGTAATCGCCATGCCGGCCGCCACATCCCAAGGCTGCAAATATGAAACGTAGCCAAGTTGTCGGCCTAACGCGATTTCGATAAACTCCATGCCAGCACTGCCACTCATTCTCGGCCCGGAACTTGCCAACGCAATATCACCTAAATGTAGCCGATTCTTGATCGTCATTGGACCGGTCACACCCAACAACCCGTCTTTCAGTTGCAAATCCGGTAATTTTGTCAATGTTCGTCCCGCAAACGTAACAGGTATTTCCGGTCCGCCACTCAGCACCTCATTACGCATGACGTCCATAATTGCCCCGACAACCGGTTGTCCGTCACGATAAACACCAATCATGATCGCGAAATGAGCCTGCTGTTTGACAAAATTCATCGTACCGTCAATCGGATCGACAAAAAAGACCAATCCGTTGAGATCCGTATCATCATGGGCATGGCCTTCCTCGCCGATAATCCGTGCTGTCGGATACTCGGCTTTGATGTGATCAATTAGAAATTGCTGGTTAGCTTTATCGACATTGGTGACCAAATCATTGCGATTACTTTTACGCGCGACATCTAATGGTTTCGCCATTTCCGCTAAAATTTGCTTCCGACTTTCCGCAAACCAGCTGATCAGGGTTTGCCGTAGTTTTTCTGGATCTTGCGTCATACTTAACTCACCTTCACCTTAATCTTTTGGCTCACACCTTGGCGCGCCATCTGTACAACAGTATACATGGAATAGCCGGACAGTGCTTCAAACTCCCGATCCAGTTGACGTTCAGTGCCTTTATCCGGTACCACCTGTTTGAATCCACGGTAGGCTGCCAACAGGTTATCCCGATCGACGCCATGCTCATACGCATCTTCAACGAGTGCAAAGAAAGTCGTCACTTTAATTTTTTCGTCAGTTGTCCAGTCAAGGTCTAGTGGATAGCTGTAATTAGGTTTCATTTTTATCTGCTCCTTGTTCGATTGCTTCGATTTCGGCTTGAACAGCTTGAATTGCTGTGCTCAAAGCCGCCTCTTCATCATCGGACCCCGCAACTGTCGCCAGTGTGACCACGCCACGTTCGTCCAACAAAATCGGTGAGCTGTCAACTTGTCCGGTTTCATCGTCAGAATCTCGCAGATGTGCGAATGTCCCAATGAGCTTTTCGCCAGCAAACGCAGCCAGAATCGGTTCTACAAGCCGACCCACCAAAACGGTCAAGGCGCTTGCCAAAAAGGCATGAACAGCCGAAGCCGCTTCGGTAAAAACGGCTTGGTCATCATTTAGTAACCGCAGTATTGGCGTTGCCCCGACATAGGCTCGGCTCCAGATCAATACTGGTGACTGACTGGTGCCAACGACATAGGCCGTTACTTGTGTGGCTGGGACAGCCAGTCGATCCGCTAAGAATTGTTCAAAGCGCCACGTCGCACCGAAAGTCCCTAATCCGACAACCTGCCGTTTATTCAGCCCGGAGAACCGCTGGGCAAAATAAGTGAAGCGTTCATCATGCGTCATCGCCACGACAACCCGACCCGTAAAGCCTGCTGCCATCGCTGAATTCAGAACCTTACGAATTGAGGCAATGTTGGTCGCCACAAAGTTTTCATCATCCGGCGTTTCGGTATCAGTTAGAATCAACACATCCGCCGTTTTGAGAACTTTCGGGGTTACCTTGATAAACGTATTGTGGCAAATTTGACTCAGTGCCGTCAAACCGGCGACATCCACCAATGCCGCATCCGGCTCGTAGCAACCAATTTCCAGATCAAGTGGTGACGCAATTAACGTTTGCAAAAGTGCTTGTGTACTACAACTGGCTCCGTGAACGACGACTCTTTGCATGAAACCCCTTCCCCTCAGTTGCGTTACCTATATTCTAGCGGAAGCGCAATCTTAAGACAAAATTAAAAAGGACTTTAGGTGCAATTGTTAACTAACTGAAATATTAACGCCTTCTCATATGAAAATACCGTTGTTATCTTCTGTCTGGTGGTCATAAATTGCCCTGAATTTTCAAAGTTAGCAAGATTAGTCTTTTAAAAAGTGTGCACAAAAAAAGACACTGGTGAAAATCCAGTGTCTGCTTAGTGATCCTAGAAATTGTGACCCGAAACTAAAACTAATTCTGACAATGACCGATCCAGCTGCTAAATATTGATTGGTAAGCCTAATGCAACTTCGGCATCGTCCATGATCGTTTCGCTTAAGGTCGGATGCGGGTGAATGGTCAGCGCCAAATCCTCGACGTTCAGACCGCCTTCGACAGCCACAGTCAGCTCGGAAATCAAATCACTGGCGCCGGCGCCGGCTACCTGACCACCAATAACCGTGCCGTCTTCATTGGTGACAAGACGGACAAAGCCTTCTGTTTGGGCCAAACTCAAGGCGCGGCCATTAGCAGCGAATGGGAACTTGCTTGCCTTGGCTTTGATGCCCTTGGCTTTGGCTTCTGCAAGCGTCATGCCAGTCGTTGCAAGCTCAGGATCTGTGAAACAAACAGCCGGCATTGCTTTATAGTCAACCGCACTCGCTTTGCCGCTGATCGCTTCAGCAGCTACCTTACCTTCGTAGCTGGCCTTATGGGCTAACGCTGCACCCGGAACAACATCGCCAATTGCGTAGATGTTTGGTTTGTTAGTGCGGCCTTGCGCATCAACCTTGATCAAACCGCGATCAGTCGTTTCAATGCCGACAATGTCCAATCCTAAATCATCCGTATTTGGCCGACGTCCGACAGTGACCATGACATAGTCAGCGGCCAGCGTCTGTTCTTTGCCATCAGCGGTATAAGTGACCTTGACACCGTTACCGGTATCTTCAGCTTCTTTGGCCATCGCATTCGTGATAACCGTGACACCGCGCTTCTTAAAGGAGTTCAATACCAACTGAACCATATCCTTTTCAAAGTTCGGCAGAATCGAACTGGTCCCTTCAAGGATCGTGACATGTGCACCTAAGTTTGCATAAGCGCTTGCCAATTCAGAACCGATGTAGCCACCACCGATAACAACGAATTCTTTTGGAACCTCCGGTAAATTCAAGCCACCGGTCGAATCAAGAATTCGTTTACCAAATTTAAAGCCCTTAATTTCAATCGGCCGACTGCCGGTTGCGATAATCAGGTTTTTGAAGGTGTACGTTTGGGCAGAATCCTTTTGCATGACCCGTAAACTATGGTCATCTTTTAAGAAAGCAGTACCCATGATTGAATCAATCTTGTGCTTCTTGAACAACATTGAAACACCGCTGGTTAAGGTGTGAACAACCTTATTTTGCTTCCAGTCCTGCGTCTTTTTGAAGTCAAGATCCGCACCCTTAGCGTTAATGCCGAACGTGCTGGCGTCCAAAGCTTCTTGATAACGATGCCCAGCATTAATCAATGCTTTTGATGGAATACAGCCAACATTCAAACAAACACCGCCGATGAAAGTACTTTCGATCACGGTAACTTTCTGGCCCATTTCAGCAGCACGAATGGCAGCAACATAGCCGCCGGGGCCGGAGCCAATTACAACAGTATCCAAATCGATTGCAAAATCGCCTACAACCATACTTATCCCTCCATCAACAGCAGATCAGGATCCGCCAACAATTTGTCCATCAGATTCAATGCTGTTTGCGCCAGCGCACCATCAATTAGACGGTGATCATAACTCAAACTCAGCTTCAGCAGATTACCGACAACAATTTCGTTATCAGCATTGACGTATGGTTCCTTGGCAATTTTACCAACACCAAGAATTGCAACTTCCGGCTGATTAATAACCGGTGTGAACCAGCCGCCGCCAATTGATCCGACATTACTGATGGTCATGGAACCGCCACGCATTTCATCTGGCTTCAATTTGCTGTCATATGCCTTCTGCGCATTGTCACTGATCTCTTTGGCAATTTCAAACATACTCTTCGCATCGGCGTTCTTGATAACCGGCACGTACAAGCCATGATCCGTGTTGGTTGCAATCCCGATGTTGAAATAATGCTTGTAGACAATTTCATCGGTGGTATCGTCAATAGACGCATTAAACTCAGGATACTCACGCAAGACGGTGACCAATGCCTTGACGATGTATGGCAAGAAGGTCAGCTTAATGCCTTTATCAGCCGCATACTGCTTGTATTTCTTGCGGTGAGCCATCAACTTAGAAACTTCGACTTCATCAAAGCTCGTGACATGTGGGCTTCGCTGCTTGGATGACAACATTGCCTTCGCAATTGCCTTACGCGTTGGCGTCATCTTTTCACGCGTTTCAAGTTCGGCTTCGCTACTGCTTGAAACATATGGTGCAACAGGTTGTGGCTTTGGTGCTGCCGGTGCTGCTTGTGCCGGAGCAGACTTAGCTGCCGCTTGTGCTGGTTGTGCCGGAGCTGCTGCTGTGGTTGAAGCACCTGCCTTAAACGCATCAACGTCAGCTTTGGTAATGCGGCCATGCTTACCGGTTGCAGGCACTTGCGAAATATCAACGCCTTGTTCACGCGCGTATTGCCGAACAGAAGGCATTGCCAAAATTTCGCGATTTGGATCTGTTATGGCTGGCACGGCACCCGCTGCTGGGTTTGGTGCGGAAGCAGTCTCTGTCCCAGCAGCACTTGTTGCCGGTGTAGCTGCCGGTTCACCGGCAACTGGCGTATCGTTATGGCCCGGAGCATCAATATCAACCAAGGCGTCGCCAACAGATGCCGTTTCCCCTTCAGGAACCAGAATCTTGACAACTGTTCCGGTAACCGGAGATGGAATTTCTTCGACACTCTTGTCACTCTGAACTTCAAGAAGAGTATCATCCTCCTTGATTTCATCACCAGGCTTAACGTCCCACTTGACGATTTCGCCTTCTGCCAAGCCTTCGCCTAATTCCGGAAGCTTAAACTGATACACCGACTTAGCGGCGGTCGGCGCAGGTGCAGCCGGTCCAGCGGTAGAAGCTGCCGGTGCTGCTGACTGGGCAGGCGCACCTGAACCATCATCAATTTCAACCAATAAATCACCGACTGAAGCTGTTTCACCTTCCGGTACCAAAATCTTTAAAATTTTCCCGGATACTGGCGACGGAATTTCTTCGACACTTTTATCACTCTGAACTTCAAGAAGGGTGTCATCCTCCTTGATTTCATCACCAGGTTTAACGTCCCACTTGACGATTTCACCTTCTGCCAAACCTTCGCCAAGTTCTGGCAGTTTGAATTCAAAAGCCATGTTGGCACCTCTTCTCTCTAGAAATTAACGGTTTCCCGAACTTTAGCTTCAATATCCTTGGCATTTGGCAGCCAAATGTTTTCGGCTTGACCAAATGGGAACGGCGTATCAGGAGCCGCAACCCGACCGATCGGTGCCTCAAGTGACAGAATTGCCCGTTCAGAAATTTCACTGATAACGTTGGCGGCAACACCGGCCATCCGCTGAGCCTCTTGAACGACCACTGCCTTATGTGTTTTCTTAACCGATGCAATAATAGTCTCAACATCAAGTGGGGCAATGGTCCTTAAATCAACAATTTCAGCATTGATGCCATCTTTAGCTAAATTATCAGCCGCCTTGAGCGCTTCACGAACCATCGCACCATAAGTGATGATCGACACGTCGGTTCCTTCACGCGTTACCGCTGCCTTATCCAGCGGCACCGTGTAAGTCCCTTCTGGAACATCCTGACGGAACGACCGGTAAAGTTTCATGTGTTCAAGGAATAACACTGGGTCATTGCTGCGAATGGAACTAATCAGCAAACCTTTAGCATCATATGGGTTGCTTGGAATAACAACCCGCATGCCCGGGAACTGGGCGATCAAGCCTTCAAAGTTATCACTGTGCATTTCCGGTGTATGAACCCCACCGCCAAATGGTGCCCGAATGGTAATCGGCATGGACCGCGTACCACCCATCCGATACCGCATCCGCGACATCTGACCGCCAATACTATCCATGGTTTCAAAAACGAACCCAAAGAACTGGATTTCCGGAATCGGCCGCCAGCCGGTTAATGCCAATCCAATGGCCAAACCACTAATGCCTGACTCGGCAAGTGGCGTATCAAAGACACGATCCTCACCGTGTTTAGCCTGCAAGCCATCCGTTGCCCGGAAGACCCCACCGTTTTTACCAACATCTTCGCCGAATACCAAGGTTTTAGGGTCGTTCGCCAACTCAACATCAAGCGCATCAGTGATGGCTTGGATCATTGTTTTTTGTGCCATGGTTACTTCGACTCCTTTCCTTGAAATTCTGCCAGTTGTTCAGCCACATTCTGCGGTGATTCTTCATAGGTATCTTTCAGGAACCGCGATACCGTTTGCTGTGGTGCCTTATCGGCTTCGTTAATGGCATTCTTAATATCGTCTTTAACCTTTTCGATCAAGGTGTCTTCCTTGTCCTTGTCCCAGAGACCTTTATCGGTTAGGAAGTTACGCATTCGAATCAACGGATCACGTTTCTGCCACAATTCATCTGTTTCCTTTGAACGGTAGCGTGTCGGATCATCGCCGGATAACGTATGCGGACCATACCGATAAGTCAGTGTTTCAATCAAAACCGGACCATTGCCAGCCGCAGCCCAAGCTCTGGCTTCCTTGGTAACTTCATAAACGGCCAGTGCGTCCATACCGTCAACCTGCACGCCGGGAACCCCGGCAGCCACTGCTTTTTGAGCCAGCGTCTTGGCCGCCGTCTGATTGGCACGCGGAACGGAAATCGCGAAGCCGTTGTCTTGAACGATGAAGAGTGCCGGTGCTTTAAAGTGTCCGGCAAAGTTAACGCCTTCATAGAAATCCCCCTGTGACGTACCACCATCACCGGTATACGTAAAGGCGACTTCATCGCTGCCATTTTTCTTCAAGCCAAGCGCAACACCAGCAGTCTGCACATACTGCGCACCAATAATGATTTGTGGTGGCAGTGCATGAAAATCTTCTGGATATTCGTTACCTGCGACATGACCACGCGACCACAAAAATGCCTTGTCCAGTGGCAGGCCATGTTGGATCAGCTGCGGTAAATCACGGTAGGCTGGCAGCAGCCAATCTTCTTTTTTCATTGCCGCATGACTGCCAATCATGCTGGCCTCTTCGCCTGCACTCGGCGCATAAAATCCTAAACGTCCTTGCCGGTTTAGCGCTGTTGCCCGTTGATCAAGCACCCGTTGCCAAACCATCTTGGACATCAAATCAACCAACTGATCATCACTGAGATCGGGCATGATATCAGGATTGACGACTTTGCCAACCTCATCCAGAATCTGGATCGTCGGCTTAAAATCGGCATCTTGATTGTCTAGCAGTCGTTTAAAATCAACTGCAGCATGCTGTTTTGCCATAATCAGAACCTCTTTCCATTCCTGTAGTTATTAACCCAGGAAAACTGTACTAATGAAAATCTTTACAAACAAAGCGTAACATTGCAAAATTGTCGTTGCAAGCGTTTTATTTCAAGGTACACAAGAAGTACTTTTTACGAAAAAAAGCCGCCCGTTATGTCATTGTCAGACTATAACAGGCGGCCCCTTTTATTAAGACACAAAAAAAGCACGTCGTTTCACAATCGCGTGCCTCTTCATCTTCAAAACATTGTCCGTGCATCACGAGACCGGATCTTGGTTGTGCCAGAAATCACTGGTTTTACTATGATGTTTCATGGCGCCAACCAAGGTGGCGTGGCGTGCAAAATCCACATCTAAATGAATTTGCACTGCACGATTTATTTGTTTGCTTTTGAACAACTCTGCTGGGAGAACTGATACAGTCATGCGAGCCACACAGCAAATCTGTTTCAACGCAAGCGTTATAGCGGTAACCGCACTCATTACAAGTGAAGTTGACGCTAGATTTGTGGATTGATTCGCAAGCTGCATTAACGCACGGTCCAGTAGACCATTATTCCAAACTGCAGTCACAGTCGCTTGGGCGTCGGTTGCCATCACGGCACCAGCTACGCCCACTCCAGCAGGCACCCGCTGATTCAACAAAACCAGCAGCCCGGCCATGTCACTTGGCAAGGTTACGTGCGCTTCAGGGGACAATGCAACATCAACAGGCAGTTTTTCTCCCGCTGTCAGCATCAAAACATCACCAACGACAAGGTCTTGCGCTTGAACCTGACGAACCAGTCCTTCACGCACGACCAACACTGATTGTTGGGGATTGCTTTGATGCCGAGTCAACGCTGTGATCAAATAAACGACCACAGCCATCAAAAATCCAAGCAGTATCGCAATGATAGCAGTTAAAAGCCAGTTGTGACTGACAAAGCTAATTAGGCTGCTCACACCAGCCAGTACCGCCAGCAAAGGCAAAAAGAGTTTTGTCTTGCTGATCGGATTCTGGTGGGATGTCACTGCTTTTTGAGCCCTTTGCGCTTCATAGCGCGTCAGGCCGCTTGATATCATCATCAACATCGACAAACTCCTTTCCGTATATCCCGAAAAGAGCCGCGATGCTGCCAAATCCATTAATTTCACTTAAGAGATCGTAGCGGCAGCATAATGGGCCTTCCGGGATCCGCTAAATCGCTGCTACTACCGCTACTCTTTGAAGATTGTTCCATTATGCTCACCACCTTTTCTACTTTCCCTCAGATAAAAAAACTGCACGCCGATTGAGGACGTGCAGAAATAGCATCCCAATCGTTTAGTTTTAGCACTATACGCCTAGAAGCGAGCTTCAGTTGCGTTAGCGTAAGCCTTAATGGGCAAACGCAGTTGACTCAATTGGCATCTCTCGATGTTTCTGAGCAGCAACATTGTTCGTATAGGAGCCTCACCTAACGGAAAGCACCGTATTTATTTACCGTAATCTATAGTAGCCGATGAAAAGAGGGATGTCAACAATAACACGCACCCTCTTCCACAATTGTGCCGACCGCAATGAAAATTCAGCTGTTTTAATGAATCAAAACAGCATTTGGATCGATTGAGAAGGGATGTTCCTTATTGATGTGGTCGTAAAACAAAACACCATTCAAGTGGTCAATCTCGTGCTGGCACACAATGGCAGGATAGTTCTTAAGGCGGACTTTTTTATGTTCTCCGGCCTCGTTTTGATAAGCAATCGTGATGCGATCGGCGCGAACGACATAACCGGGAATATCTTTATCAACAGACAAGCAGCCTTCACCTTCAGCAAGAGCAGCGTGCTGTACGCTGTTGCTGATGATCCGCGGATTGATCAAAACTTCCTTGAAAAGGATTTCGTTATTTTCTCCGGGCACGAGAACCGCAGCCATCGCTTTGCTCTGGCCGACTTGCGGTGCTGCCAAACCAACGCCGGGGCGCAAATGGTATTTTTCGTTTTGCTCTTCATCTTGACTAATCACCAGATAGGCCATCATGTCGTGAGCCAATTTTTTGTCTTCATCAGAAAGAGGAAACGTTACTGGCTTAGCTCTTTCACGCAAAACTTTAGCGCCGTCACGAGTGATATCCTTCATTAAATACAAGATCCGTACCTCCGTTCATTTCTTTTACTAGATTAGCACACCGCTGCAAGTGTGAAAAGCAAAGCATGAAAGAACCCTTAGAAATCGGAGCATAAGTGACCCCAGGCAATTATTGCCGTCCCCCACGTTCCAGTTAGTTTTGGTAAGCATTCGAAGTGTTGATTGTGTTACAGCAAAATTACACCTCACCCAGCCAACCAGAGGAACCAAATCATTAGGTATCGCGAATCACCCTTACATCTGGTGCACCCAGACCATCATTTCTCCTGGGGTTCGATTCGCCCATGCAAAGTACGGGATGAAAGTGAGCTGCTTCTTATGTGTCAGCGTGGTTGCCGGTGTACCGTAGAGGTTGCCAATCGGCGTGGCGGCGTCCGTGTGCAGGGCCGTCGTGGTAATCTTCACTATCGGCACCGCAAAGGCTTGATCATCGGGGGTGACGGTGAACGCCGGGGTTACCGGCAGGGTATTGGCCTGGAGCTGACAGCCATTATCTGCTTGTTCTAGCGTGTAGACCACCGGCCCGCGCTGGATGGCAGTTTTGCCCACATCGTCCTTAACTCGGGGGTCGGCGTGGACCATTTGCACGCTCATGTCTAGCGTGACTGCGATCTGCGTTGTACCCGACCAATTTCTCTTAATCCTCAGGTAGCCTTGATCCAGTTCCACAGCCAGCGGTTGACCATTGACGGTCACCGCGTAATGATCACGACTCCAAGCAGGAATTCGAATTGCCACAGTCGTTTTCACCGTTTTCTTTGCCGTGATGGCAAACTGCACATCACCAGACCAGGGAAAATTGCCGGTCTGCTCAATGGTTAGCCCGTTATCGAAAGTGGTCTCATTGCCGATGAACTGATCCGCATAAATCGCATCCTCCGTCACGGTGTAGATGTACTGATCTACCGACGCCACCAGTCGGGCGAGGTTCGGCGGGCAGCAGGCGCAGCCAAACCAAGCGGCGCGCTGCACTTTAACATGGGACTTCATGGGATCTTCCTTGCTGGCCTTGGGATCCACTTCCAAAGGATTCACATAGAAGAAATGCTTTCCATCCAGGGACATGCCCGAAATCGTACCATTATATAGTTCCCGCTCCAGTATATAGTTCCCGCTCCAGCACATCACCATAATCGGCATCCTGGTAAGTATCCCGCATCTGCTTAGCAAAGAAGGACATCGCACAAGAAGCGCAGGTCTCGGCATAAGCTGTGTCGTTGGGCAAATCGTAATCGAAGGTGAAGGCTTCGCCCTTGGGTGCAGACGAGCCCACGCCGCCGGTAATATACATCTGCCGGCGGGTAACGTTCTTCCATAGACGCTGGCTGGCAGCAAAGAGACTTTCATCCCTGGTCTGCCGAGCCACGTGGGCCATACCGGTGAGCAGATAGACCATCCGGACGGCGTGGCCCTCCACACTGGTCATTTCTCGAACAGGCACGTCATTTTGGAAGTAAGATGGTTCTGGATCCGGCTGGCTGGCATCGCTATAGTAGGGGTCCTCAATCTTCTTAGCTTGAACGTTCTTAACCTGTTCCTCGAAGAAATTATTGGGCCGGGTGCCTCGCTGGTCGATCATGTACTTTGCCACCCGGGTGTACTTGACGTCGCCGGTTTCGTCGGCCAGTTTGGCCAGCGCCAACTCAATTTCCGGGTGCCCGGGATAACCGTGCATCTTTTTATCTTCGGGTCCAAAGTTGGCATCGATGCAGTCACCCATTTTCTTGGCGATGTCCAATGCCTTCCGATAATGTGTCGTCTGATAGTAGGCAACCCCGGCTTCAATGTAATGGCCCATGACGTACAGCTCATGGCTCAGGGACACGTGGGTAAATTTATGCTCCGGCGCTTCAATCTGAATGTATGTGTCGAGGTACCCATCCGGCTCCTGAGCTTGGCTAATGATGTCGATGACGTTGTTGGCGATACCTTCTAATCTCTTGTCCGGTGCATATCGAAGAGCATACGCCACGGCTTCCAACCACTTGTAGACGTCGGAATCTTGGAACCAGAAACCATAAAAGTGTCCCTTGGCCAAGCCGGCAGCGATTTTTAGGTTCTCAACAGCATGGCTCTTTTCCACGGCGTCGTATGCCCCAGCGTTTTCTTTCTCAATCGTGATGGCCCTGTCGTCGTTAATGACTGACCACTGGTAAGGAATTAGCTTGTCTTTGACGATGGTCCTGTACTTGGTCCAGAACGGATCTGTGACTTTGATGTTCTCGATTTTCATATGTACGTTTCCTCCTATAATTTCAACACATCTGTACATCTTGTACGACAAAGGCAGTATTCAAAAAAAGCGCTTAATTTTCTGTACGCTTAATGGCCATGTTGTTGTTCCCATTTTCTCTGGTTCGTGTTGTTACTTATTATCTTAGTGCGGAACCCGCTCGATGTTAAAAAGTATAATGGCGTTAAAGAAGAACCGATCCAAGACTATTTTTCAGCCTTGAATCGGTTCCTTTCATTTTTGAAGTTTCTGGGGAGTTGGAAATTTTACCTTCGCACATGCTTTCTTTTAGCTATAAGTTATGGTCCAGCCTTTTAACCGCTTGGTCCCTGCAAAGGATGATTTTCGCAACAACAATGACTGTGCGCTGCACCTTCTACATCATTCTCTCACGCCACGCGATTGACATCACGGACATACTCAATGGTTGCTTGGTTGGTGATGAACGCGACATCGACATGCAATTGGCCGTCCAATACAAAAAAATCGGTAATCACAAAAGGCGGCAATGCAGGATCCGAACTTGCAATGTCCAATTCTTCGGCTGCGTTCTGCAAAGCTTTTTCAAGGGGCTGCTGTTTGAGGGTTTTTGTTTGCAACGGTAATTGATATGAAAATGCCATGATGCCATGTCCCCATATGTCTGCCATCGGTTTTGACACCAACGGCTTAGCGACGGGAAAGTTCAGTGTCTGTAAAGCTGCCGCCATTGTTTGATCTGTTAATCGTTGGCTGTGATGAAGTAATATTTGAATGGCTTTGTTGCGCCGCCAGCGTTTCCTAAATGCTAAGAGAATTGCCACGACAACCAGTAACAGGACGACTAAAAACCATGCTATGACGTCCACCCCCTTCTAGAGAACACTTTTGTTTCTTCTATCATTATTATACCTAAAACCAGTCGCAACTCGCTAATCCGACAAAAACATTTGGCAGTCATCGCCGTTAATCTAAAATTCTGAAAAGTGCTGACTCATTTTTTAACTCGCAATCGTGAGTGTTAACGCGGAAGCTGACGTGTAAAAGTGGTAATGGTAATCGCTAAAATCCGCTACGCACCGTCCAATCCTGCTGTTCAACATGTAACTGCCCTCTTCAAAATGCGTTCTCTGTTCATTCCTTCTTGATTATGCTAAACTATTGCTAGCTGTTGTATTCACAACAAATCGATCGGTCATAAAGGTTTTAGGAGTTGTGGCAAGAAATGAACCACAGCAAGGGTGCTTTGTTGCCATTTTGCGGTTCAAGCGGTGCGAAATATCGGCCATTCCAAGGAGATCGACCATGTTTTTTTATGGTTCGTTATCTCGGTGGTGTGTCCCTTTTTTCGGAAGCCATTTTGTCACACTTCCTTTCTTTTTGTACCACGGAAGGAGTCCAATCATGATCTACAAAGTCTTATATCAAAAAGACAAGGTCCAAAATCCGCGGCGGGAAACAACCCAGACGCTTTACCTCGAGGCGCCATCTGCGGTTGAAGCGCGTGCACTTGTAGAAGCGAACACGCCTTACAACATTGAATTTATCCAGGAACTCTCCGGAAATTTCCTGGAGTATGAGGAAAAGTCAGCTAACTTTAAGCTGACCACCTTCTAATCATATGAAATTAAATATTAAAAATAACGAAACCGCCGTCTTTGCTGTCGGCGGTTTAGGTGAAATCGGGAAGAACATGTACGGGGTTCAATTCCAAGATGAAATCATCGTCATCGATGCGGGGATCAAATTTCCTGAAGATGATCTGCTTGGGATTGATTATGTCATTTCCGATTATTCCTATTTAGTTCAGAACAAAGACAAGATCAAGGCTTTGGTCATTACCCATGGCCACGAAGATCATATCGGCGGTATTCCCTACTTCCTTAAGCAGGTTCCAAACGTCCCGATTTATGCTGGGCCGTTAGCAGCTGCCTTGATTCGCGGCAAGCTGGAGGAACACGGCTTGTTACGCACAACAAAGCTGACGGAGATCAATGAAGACACCGTTTTAAAGTTTAAAAAACTGAGTGTTGAATTTTTCCGCACCACCCACAGTATCCCGGATACATTGGGTATTGCCGTCCACACGCCACAGGGAATTGTCATTCAGACCGGTGACTTTAAGTTTGATCTGACGCCGGTTGGTGACCAACCTTCACCGAATTTTCAAAAAATGTGTCGTTTCGCCGAAGAAGGCGTCCTAGTCTTAATGTCTGATTCGACCAATGCCGAGATCCCGACGTTTACCAAATCAGAGCGCTTTGTCGGTAAGTCGATTCGCCATATTTTTGATCGAATTGATGGGCGCATTATCTTCGCGACATTTGCGTCCAACATCTCGCGAATTGCCCAGGCTGCTGATGCCGCCATGGCACATGGCCGCAAGATTGCGGTCTTTGGCCGTTCGATGGAAACCGCGATGGTCAATGGCCGTGAGCTAGGTTATCTGAACATCCCGGACGATGTTTTAATTGACGCCCACCAGCTGAATTCACTGCCTGCCGATAAGGTTATGATTCTGTGCACGGGTTCGCAAGGTGAACCGATGGCTGCGTTGAGCCGGATTGCGAATGGTACCCATCGCCAAATCAGCATTCAGCCCGGTGACACGGTAATCTTCTCCAGTAATCCGATTCCGGGCAACACAGTCAGCGTTAACCACGTGATTAACCAGCTGAGCGAAGCCGGTGCCGAAGTGATTCATGGCAAAGTCAACAACGTCCATACTTCCGGCCACGGTGGTCAAGAAGATCAGAAATTGATGTTGCGCCTGATCAAACCGAAATTCTTCATGGCGTGCCACGGTGAATATCGGATGCAAAAGATTCACTGCGAACTCGCGCAACAATGCGGGGTTCCGGAAAAGAATTGCTTCATCATGGAAAATGGTGACGTATTGGCGCTCACGGAAAAAAGTGCGCGGATCGCGGGCCACTTCCCTGCTGGTGATGTTTACATCGATGGCAGCGGTGTTGGCGACATTGGCAATGCGGTTATCCGCGATCGCCGTATGTTGTCAGAAGAAGGTTTGGTCGTTGTAGTTGCAACCATCAACATGCAGAAGCAAGCGGTTTTGGCTGGCCCGGATTTGCTCTCACGCGGATTCATCTACATGCGTGAATCAGGCGAATTGATCAACCAAGCGCAACGGCGGGTTTATCGCACGATCAAATCCACTTTTTCCAATAATGAAAAAGTAACCGAGGCAAGTTTAAAAGACGCGATTATCAGTAACTTGCAGGAATTTCTGTTCGATAAAACCGAACGACATCCAGTTATTTTGCCGATGTTGATTTTACTTTAAAGCCGACTTGTCAAAAACAATCGTTGTTCAAAATGTCGATCATGGCCGTACTGCCGCATTGTTGCCGGCAGTACGGTATTTTTTTGGCTTCTGGAGAGGACGTCATTGCATTGTTTTTCTTCAGTTTTTCGGTATAATTGATTGCGTGTCTGATTAGGAGGAAAGTTGATGGCGGCTGTTTTTTATTATCTTATCTATAACCCGGCGGCTGGTGGCGGTGCGGCCATCCCGATTTTTAAACAGGTTAAGGCCGTCTTGGATCAGCGCCAGTTGCCTTACGCGATCAAAACCTCGCGTTATCCTGGCCATACCAACGTTATTACCAAACAGATCGGTAACTTCAACACGCATGAACACCCGGTTCTGTTGGTGATCGGCGGCGATGGCACGTTGAATCAGGCTATCAATGGATTAATCGGCACTCGCCAACATGACATCCCGGTTGCCTATGTACCAGCCGGATCGGGCAATGATTTCGCCCGAGGCATCGGTATGTCAGAGGACCCGATGCATGCGCTAGAACAGATTCTGCAAGCTTCTAAGCCGGTTACAATTGATATCGGTCACTACCACGAACGAACTCGCGATGAATCCGGTTATTTTGTCAATAATATCGGCATTGGGTTTGATGCAGCCGTCGTCAATGCCGCCAATCACAGCGACAGTAAGCAACTGTTAAACAAATTCCACCTCGGCAAGTTAACCTACTTATTCCATGTTCTCGGCATGTTACTGACCCGCCGCCCTTTTCCAGTGGCAGTTTATGAAAAAGGTGTCCGCCATTTTTTTCACCATGCTTATATTTGTACCACCACGAATATTCCTTACTTCGGCGGCGGCATCCGGCTTTACAAACCCGCCGATCCGACTGATGGCCAGTTAGACTTGGTGATCGTAGAATGGTTCAATATCGTCTCATGGGCCTTGGCAATGCTACAACTGCTGCGCGGCAAAACACCGACCAGCAAAAGCGTTCACCTTTTTCATGCGAATAAACTAACGGTCGAGACCAGCTCCCTGGAATTCGGCCAGATGGATGGCGAAGAGATGGGAACGCGACCATTTGAAATTGACTTCTCAGTGGCCAGCCAGCGCTTTTGGATTGACCGCAGTATTTAAATGAATGACAAAAGTTGCTGAGCCCAATTTTACTAGGACGTTCATAGATAAGTGAATACCGAACAATCAAAAAAGCTTAGGCAACAAGTTCCTTGCCGTGCCAAACTCCGCAATCTCCGGCCAGATGGGGCTGGAACGCTGTGACGGCGCTTTGAGCCAGAAGCCCGCTGTCTCAAAGTCGCCTAACAACATCAGCGACAAAAACGGTCGCTGTGTTGTTTGCACGGCTGAGCCCCATCCGGCCTACGATTGCTCCGCTTTGGCACTGACATCTTAATAATCCTAACAAATTCTCCTGGGAAACTAGAAGCGGACATACTCCAGTTATTGTTGGAGTATGTCCGCTTCTGTATTGTGTCCGTGAATTATGACCTAGGCTCGCCCTTTTGCGATACTCAGTGCTTTTGTTGGATATACAAACGCCAAACCGGTTACTTAAATTGTGCTACCAAGATCCAATCAGAAATAATCCGAAAAGTAAGGCTCTTCCATTGGCACGGCATTTTCCAACAGTTTAATGGCATGCTTACTAGCCGAAAGCCGTTCGATTTGAGCCAAATAAGAGGGCCGCCGATAACTCATGAGCATAGTCGTCAGTGTCTGGATGTCTGTCGTAATGGCTTCACCAACCGGCCGATCGGTAATGTGCACCTGCTGATTTTCATCCCAGTAAACACCGAATGTCCCGTTGTTCCATGGCGCTAACGGATCACTCACAATAAAGTGGAACGGTTCAGTCGTCTCCGTTGCAAACGGGTATTGCGCCAAGAAGGCTTTGACATCCACAATTCGCGCCATGAAGTAAGGTTTAATGGTTTGATAGATATCACCGTCATCCAAGAGAAAATGCAGCGGCTCATTTTTGTAAATATTGCCTTTAACATGTGTCACCATTGAAAAATGGGCACTGATGAAGTTCCACAACCCGACGCGGGCTTCCTGATTGGTGTAGATCATTTCCTTCACGTGGAAAACCTCGTCCGCAATCCAATACAAAACATAGCCTTGAGGTTGATCGTCGGCATCATAATACACACCGGCAGTCCGTTCTTCTTCATTTTCCCAGCGCCAATACTCATCCCAGTTTAACTGGTTGCGGATCATGGCGCCGTGATTTTTCATGGCGAAGCGGTTGTACGTTTCAATCACGTCAGGATCATCAATTTCCAGACGTTCAACGTGACCAGGAACATTAACCTGTTTCGGCAGCTGAGTATCTTTGACGTCAAACGTGAGATGATCCGACATAATCTCCCAGCCTTTTTTGCGATAAAACGGAATGCTGTAAGGATACAGATACGAAATCCATTGTTTGTGGCTACGCATATGCTCCAAGCCCAACTTAACTAAATCGTGCATCAGTCCATGACCCGCGTATTCCGGATAAGTCCCGACGCCGGTTAGTCCGGCCATTTGATACAACGTCCCATGAATGTTCACCGTGCAAGGATAAATAGCAAGGGAACTGACAAGCTCATCTTTATGAAACCACCCCAGCACATCTGACTTTTCCAAAACCGGACGCTTGGCCCGCTCCAACTCGCCTTCTTCATAGCCGGATTGTTCTAAGTCTTTTTGCGTAACCTGAAACACATAAGTCAAAAGATCATTGAACTGCTCAAGATCCTTAGGCGTCACTGGCTTAATGACCAGTGACTTGCGTATGTTGTCCTCCATACAAGATTAATTCTCCTTCGTCATAAACATTTGCGGGGTTATACCATCCATTCCAATCATCGGATCAATTTTCTGCGAAGCTGCCAACGCTGGCGTTAACTGGTGAGGTGCCGTTTTGGCAGGCCTAACTTCATTATCCGAGTCGGAACCATTTGTGTCAATTTGTGCGGATTGTTGCGGCAAAGCTGGTTGTGGCACCGCAGCTTCTTCAGCAGCCGTTTGCGATCCTTCGATGTCAAACACCTGCTGCAACCGCTGAACTAACCCTGTATGCCGATTCACGGCCACTTCGCCAACTGCCGTTTCAAAAGCTGCAAGTTCACCCACCAAAATCAGAAATGACTTTGCTCGGGTAATGGCGGTGTAGAGCAAATTTCGCCGCAACATTCGGCGACTTTGCAAGGTTAGCGGCAAAATCACCATCGGGAATTCGCTCCCTTGAGCTTTGTGGATCGACGTCGCATAGGCCAGCGTGATTTTGCTAAAGTCGCTACGCTTATAGGTGATCTCATTGCCGTCAAAGTCAATCGTCAGCTCATCGGTTTTGCTAGGTGCTTCCTTTGCTAACGTAATCCCGACAATCTGGCCGATTTCGCCATTGAAGACATTCTGATTAGGATCATTGACCAGTTGCAGGATTTTATCACCGATTCGATACTCGGTGTCGCCAAAATGAACGGTTTTGGTCCGCGCGCTACGTTTAGGATTTAAAATATTCTGCAGCATTGGATTGAGGCGATCAATTCCCGCCGTTCCGCGATACATTGGCGCCAAAACCTGAATGTCGGCGATCGAAAACTGCTTAACAGCCGCCCGCTTCACGACCTGACCCACGACTTCCGGCACTTGGCTAGGCGTGCATGCCAAAAAACTGCGATCCACTTGCGGTTGCGTGAAATCGTCAGGAAGTTTACCGGCATTCACCGCATGAGCTAACGGAATAATCGAACTATCGGCGTCCTGGCGATGAATATGAGTTAAAGCTGCTTGTGGCAATGCGCCGCTGCGTAAAAGATCCGCGAAAACCTGACCCGGACCCACACTAGGCAACTGATCCTTATCCCCGACCAAGACAATCTGCATGCCGGGATGAAGCGCGGTCAACAGCGTCCGAAATAAATACGTATCGACCATCGACATTTCATCAATAATCAACAGCCCATCTGGCAGATCATTAGGCGCAAAATCCTGGGTATCCACGCCCAGTCCCAATAATCGATGAATGGTACTGGCCGGTAATTGCGTCGTCTCGCTAATTCGCTTAGCTGCACGGCCAGTCGGTGCTGCCAACATGATTGGAAATGGATCATCCGAGTTATACTGATTGGCATCTAACGAGAGGTCATGTAGTCGCGCATAAGTACGGACGATCCCATCTGTCACGGTCGTTTTTCCGGTACCGGGGCCGCCAGTCAACAGGAAAATCGGCGAGCGTAAAGCCGTGACAATTGCTTTTTTTTGGACATCATCGTAGGCAATGCCGGTGTCTGCCTGCACTTCCGCTAACGTTTTTTCAATATCTGGCAGCTCAGGTTCTTCAGCCTTCGCGCCTGCTTCGGCTAATCCCTTCAACTGACGGGCAATCTGCCACTCTGAATCATAGAGTCGTTTAGGAAAAATCCGCTTGCCTTCAGCGACCAGCTCATTATCTTTAGCTAGGGTCACAATGGCCTGACCAACGTCATCCGGCTTAACGGCTATATTCCGTGCCCGCTCTAACAAATCAAGTGTCTGGGTAACCAGTGTGCGCAGTTCGACAAAAGTATCCCCTTCACCATCGGTCAGGCGTTGTAGCGTGTCCATGACGGCACCGCCGAGACGCAATTGCGAATCCGGTGCGATATTCAATTTGGCAGCAATTTGATCGGCGCGGGTAAACCCGATGCCGGCAATATCATTGATGAGTTGATACGGGTTTTGCTTAATCACCTCTAGCGCATCATTTCGGTACTGCTGATAAATCCGCCCGGCCATGTTACTGGTGAAGCCGTAATCATTCAGTCCGATGATGACGCGTTCCATGCCTTGATTCGTCTTGAGATTGTCAACCAGCATTTTTCGCTTTGCGGCAGTGATGCCAAGGCCTTCAAGCGATGCAGGATCATCCAGAATCTGATTAATTGCATCTACCCCAAGCTTATCAATGATCTTCTCGGCAGTTTTTGGCCCGATACCCGGAAACTTATCCGAACTGAGGTAATTGATCAAACCGGTTTTGTTGGTTGGCTGATCAACATGATAATTATCTGCTTGAAACTGTTGGCCATACTTGGGATGGTCGATTACGTGACCGGTAAACGTGTAAGTTTCGTCTTCTTTGATGTCACCAAACGTTCCGGTCACGACAATGTCCGGCTCGGTCCAGGTGATGGTCGTAGCCGTAATGTCAATCAGGAGAATTTTAAAAAAATTCGTCGGATTCTGAAAGAAAATGCTTTTGACCCGGCCGGTGACACTATCCTCATGCCTGTCCATCATGACCCCCCTGTAACTTTAAAAACCGGTTGATGTCGGCGACCGCGCTGGCCTTTTGATCATAGCCTTTCGGATCGAGTTGCTTGGCTTCATCCAGATAATGACTGCCATCCTTACCGGCAGCGCTCAATGCCATGCCATAAGTAAACAGAATTTGCGGTTGTTTGGCGTCAAGCAATGGCTTCAAAATGTCCGCTGCCGCGTCAAACGCTTGTGCTGCCAATAACAAATCGGCTGCAAGTAAAGCCGCGTCGGTTTGTTTAGGTGCCAATTCGTGGGCGGTGAGGGCAAATGCGAGGGCTTTTTTGGTTTGACCTGCCTGTTGATAACTCAACGCCAACATGTAAGTGGCATCGTTCTTGAGGTGTTTGTCCTTGCGACATTTAGCAAACCAGGCTGCTGCGGCTGGATAATCCGCCTGTGCATAGGCAAATAAGCCGGCCGTGTATTGGAGTTCAATATCAGTCGGGAAAAGGTTGCGGGCTTTGGCGAGCAGTTCGCCAGCCTGATCCAAGGCCTTCAAGCTGATGAGCATTGTTGCCAACATGGCATAGCGCTTAGGATCTTTCGGCGCAGCATCAATGGCTTTGACTGCTGCATGAATGGCTTCTTCGTGTTTTCCTTGGTTAAATGCGGTTAAAATATCTGAATCCATAACAACCTCTTTACTCATATCGTGGTCATGCTGTGTCAAAAATCAAATGGTGTCGGTTGGTTTTGGCGGTTCCGGTAAAAAGCCGGTCTCGTTCCAGTCGATTAATTTAAACGGCAGACTTGGTCCATCTGCCTGTAAAATCGTCACGCTGCTGTTTGTAAGGCCACCATCTTTGCGAATCTCGGCTAATGGCGTCCCCAGCAAACTTTGGATAACCGCGGCCAGTGCGGCACCATGACTGATGTACAACAAATTAGCCTCACCGCTCCGATCCATCGCAACTGTCGCAACGATGGCCGGAATGGCGCGATTGATCAGCTGGGGAAACGACTCGCCATGAATTTTTCGCGGATCATAAGCAGCCGGTTCATGCCGAAAAGCATGTAGCTCTTGCGGAAAATGCTTGGCAACGTCACTGAACGTCATGCCTTCCATTTTGCCCAAGTTGAATTCGCGCAACGCCGGCATAACCGTTAGTGGAATTGTTTCATTTAAGTCTTTAATTAAAGTCTGTGCCGTCACCCGCGCCCGTTTAAGCGGACTCACATAGGCGTGGGCAAAAGGAATACCACGCAAATAGTCGGCTAATGACTTGATTTGCTCAAAACTTTCCGGAAGCAACGGGGAGTCCCCATTTGCGCCTTGATAACGTCCTTGATTATTCCATTCGGTTTTGCCATGGCGTACAAAATATAATTTGGTCACGAGCCGCACTCCTTTTACGTCTTAACCTTTTCATTATCAGTATTTTCGCCATAAATATCAAGCACACTCAGGGATGGATCAAAACTGACAAGTGGTACCTATAACGCGTTCGCCGGCGCAGGAGTCGGCTCACGCTCAAAAAAAATCAGCCCTAGAGACGACAAGCATCTCCAAGACTGAAGCTTTTCTAATCGGTCATTATTCGTTACTAAACGTACTGTAACTCATTCGTGTGGGCATAAGCTGCATCAATGGTACCGCCGCCTAAGCACTCGTCGCCGTTATAAAAGACAACGGCCTGACCTGGGGTAATAGCACGAACCGGCTCGTCAAAGTCAACAGTGGCTGTGCCGTCCGCATGATAGTGAATCGTAACGCCCGTGTCGCGCTGGCGATAACGGAACTTTGCTGTCATGTGGGTGCCTTCTGCCGGTGCCTCTCCGGTTGTCCAGTTAAGGTTTGACGCACTGAGACTCGTGGCCATCAAGGCAGGATTATCAAAACCCTGGCCCACGTAAAGGATATTCTTGTCTAAATCTTTGCCAACAACAAACCAAGGCTCAGAATTTTGCGAATTGCCGCCGATGCCAAGGCCTTGACGCTGACCGATCGTATAATACATCAGCCCGTCATGGGTGCCCATCTCGACACCATCAACGGTCATCATTTTACCGGGCTGCGCTGGCAGATAGGTACTTAGAAACTGCTTGAAGTTGCGCTCACCGATAAAGCAGATCCCGGTCGAGTCTTTCTTCTTCGCTGTAGCAAGTCCTGCAGCAGCCGCAATCTTACGTACTTCCGGCTTCTGCAGGTGGCCAATCGGAAACATCGCTTTCTTAAGCTGATCCTGGGAAAGCTGGCTTAGGAAATACGTCTGGTCTTTATTGCCATCAGCTCCACGCAACATGTGAACCACGCCATCCTCATCGGTCTTCACCTGCGCATAATGACCCATCGCAATGTAGTCCGCATTTAACTGCTCAGCATAGTCCAAAAATGCCTTGAACTTGATTTCCTTGTTGCACATAACATCGGGATTCGGTGTCCGGCCGGCTTTATATTCGTCTAGGAAATACTGAAAAACCCGGTCCCAGTACTCTTTTTCGAAATTGATCGAGTAATAAGGGATCCCGATTTCACTTGCTACCTTAGCGACATCTTCGTAGTCCGTGGTCGCCGTACAAACACCATTTTCATCGGTGTCGTCCCAATTTTTCATAAAGACACCGACAACATCATATCCCTGTTGCTTCAGCAAAAGCGCCGTGACACTGGAGTCAACGCCGCCGGACATGCCGACAACAACTCGGGTGTTGGAATTGTCCAAAACAATCACCATCATTTCATCAGATTCTGGAGATATCCGATTTGAAGGTCGAATTCCAGTAAGTGTTATTATAGCAGGCCACAAAAAGATAGCAAGCACAGCTCTGCACAAGCCTTTTCCGACTTTTGGGTTAAAGTGGACCAAGTTTTTTAAATCGCCCAGACGCACTGTGACGGTTAAGCGGCGTCGATTACCCCGCTTCTGGCATTATGCCCGCCGTTCCGGAGCTTCGTTATATTGTCGCAATGCCTGGCCGGTTCGGGATTGCTTGACCTGCATGCTAGCTTCTGGGGTTCCGGCGTATAAAATCCGCCCACCATAAATGCCGGCATCAGGGCCCATATCAATTAACCAATCGGCCTGACTGATGACTTGCAGATTGTGTTCGACAATGATCAGTGAATTTCCGGCGTCCACCAAATCGTCAAACAAGCGCAACAATTTGGTGATGTCCTGTAAGTGGAGGCCGGCTGTCGGTTCATCTAGTAGGTAAACTTCGCCCGTACGATTTAATTCAACCGCCAGCTTGAGGCGCTGCTTTTCCCCACCTGACAACGTGGTCAGCGGCTGGCCGAGTGTTAGGTAATCAAGCCCCACCCGCGCCATATTCCGTAGCGGCTTGGCAATCTCACTTGTTTCAGCGAAGAAGGTTTGCGCCTTAGCAATCGGCATTTGTAACACATCGGCAATATTTTGCCCGTGATAGGTGTAACTCAATGCCTGATCGTTATAACGGCGCCCGTGGCATTGTTCGCAGACGGAGACAACCGGATCCATGAACGCCATGTTCGTAATCGTTACCCCTTTGCCTTTGCAGCGTGGGCAGGCGCCGCGACCGTTGTAGCTAAACCAACTGCTGCCAACATGGTTAGCGTGAGCAAAAACTTTGCGAATCGGGTCCAGAATTTTCAGGTAAGTTGCCGGCGTCGAGCGAATATTGGCGCCGATGTCGGCCTGCGCCAGATCAATGTATGGCACCGTCAGATGATCGCGTAATGCGCTAACCAGCGTACTTTTACCTGATCCCGCAACTCCGGAAATCACGGTTTCGATGCCCAAGGGAATGACGGCATGGACATCTTTCAAGTTGTGCCGCTTAATGTGAGGCAGATCAAGCGTCGTCTTGGCTGGCCTCGGTTGACGAAACGTCAGTCGCTGTTTAAGCAGACGGCCAGTCAGCGCTTGGCTAGCCAACAACTGCGGATAGGTGCCGGTGAACGTGATGTGGCCACCGGTTGTGCCGGCACCGGGACCGACTTCGACAATGTAATCACCTAATGCAATTAACGCCGGATTGTGTTCGACAATCAAAATCGTATTGCCTTTTTGCTTTAACCGCACCAGTGCCCGCTTAATCAATTCGATGTCATGCGGGTGGAGGCCGACGCTGGGTTCATCAAGAATATAAACCATGTCGACCAAAGCGCTGGTCAGAAACTTAGCGATTTTGATGCGCTGGGTCTCGCCACCTGAAAGTGTTTCTGTCGGCCGATCCAACGAAAGGTAACCTAACCCGATATCAATTAAAGCATCGATTTTCCGCAACAGTTCGCGGATCACATCTTGCGCTAGTGGAACCTGAATTTTCTTCAAAAACTCCCGCACGTTGACCAGATCCATTTTTAATACCTGCGCAATATTGGTCTGATTGATGAGGCAGGTCAACACTTCCGGACGCAGGCGGGTGCCATGGCATGCAGGACAGGGCTTGCGCGTCACGATTTCGGCAAGTGCCGCTTTGTGGTGCTCCGCTTCTTTTTTGCCAATAATCGATCGCTTGATGCGCGGCACAACCCCTTCATACAGAGCCGTTCGCGGCCATTTGGCAGGTGCATGCTTGAGTGTCTGTTGCGGCGCATATAACAACAGCTTCATTTCTTCCGGCGTATAATCCCGTAACGGTTTATCGTTGTCAAACAACCCACTATAGACATAGCGCCGCCACCGCCAAGTATCGGGCCCAAAACTGACAAAAGTAATGGCGCCTTCGTTCAATGATTTGTCGGGATCAATCAACTTTTTAACATCAATATCATCGACATAGCCGAGTCCCTGACATGTTTGGCACATTCCCTGCGGCAGGTTGAATGAAAAGGTATCCGAATAACCGATAAAAGGTTTGCCGATTCGGGAAAAAAGGAGCCGTAAAAGTGAATAAATCCCAGTATAGGTAGCTAGCGTCGACCGGGCATTTTTCCCGATTCGTTTTTGCTCAACTACGATGGCGACCGGTAAATGGTCAATTGAACCCACGTCGGGTTGGCCATACTTGGGCAGATATTGCTGGGTAAAGCTGGGAAAGGTTTCGTTTAGTTCCCGGCGCGATTCAGCCGCGATGGTGTCAAAGACCAACGACGACTTGCCTGATCCAGAACGCCCGACGAAAACGGAAATGGCGTACTTTGGAACTTTAATATTCACATGTTGCAGATTATTCTGATTGGCGTTATGCACTTCGATGAAGCCGTGCTCGAACATCCAGCGTCCCCCTAACCATTCGTGTGCTTGCTGACGCGCGCTCATCACAACGCGCCGGCTTACGCTAAAAAAACTTTTAATAATACCAGCTTAGCACTTTTGATTTGCAGACATGACCATCACGGCGATTCAATCATTCATGCTCAACGAAAAAAGCAGCAATCTCCTCACACAAGAAGATTACTGCTGGTTTCAAACCCGATTACTTAGGTTCAATAACGCCGCGTTCAATTAAATTGTTAACCCAGTACTGATACTGTTCAACATTTTCTTTGGTACGGTCATTTTTAAAAATGTTAATCGCCTTTAAGCCATTTCCAGTGGTTACGTCGAGTTGGAACTTGTCCAAGTTCTTCGCCACCGTCATTTTGAGCTTATTCGCCGTCGTGTACGGTGAGTTAGGATCCAGAGACCGTTGCAACTGAAAATTGCCATTCTTGGTTTGAACAAAGCCAAGATCGATCAACGTAAACCGTTTCAACTCTGAACCAATTCGATAAGTCTTCGGATCGCCTTGCGCAGATCCTGTGGGTGCTAATGCCATTATGAAACATCCTCCTGAGCGTGAACCGGCGCGCTCAGGAGTCGGGGTGTAAGTGGCCTTGAGCGTGATGGCGGTCTTTGCCATTGCGACCAAGGTCCTTACACGCAGACTCCTGCGCCGGCGAACGCGTTAATGTGTGAGCGTGAACCGGCGCGTTTAGAAACCGGAGTGTAAGTGGCCTCGGGCGTGATGGCCCGAACTTAGGCCATTGCGACAGAGGTCCTTACACGCAGGTTTCTGCGCTGGCGAACGCGTTAATATGAGCGTGAACACGCTTTACTAACATTAAGTTTAGCATATCATGCGACTACTGTGCGGCTTGTTTAGCAGCCAGCCGTTGCACAATCGGCAGTAGCGTATCAATGAAGGCTTGAATATCTTCCTGAGTGGTCTGTGCCCCAAATGAAATACGGATTGATTCGCCCAACCGCGGGCTATCCGCACCAAACATTGCGGTCAGGACGTGCGAAGGCTCCAGCGACCCCGCCGTGCAGGCAGACCCGCCTGAAACAGCCACACCGGCCAAATCGAGGTTGGTTTGTAAGGCATAGGTGGAAATACCCTTCAGCCACAAATTGAAGACGTGATTGACATTGTCAGGTCTGATGTCGCCATTAATTGCGTAAGGAATATCGGCATCATCTAAGGCGTTCATGATTTGTTTCTTGAAGCCAAGATATTTGGTCTGGCGCTTTGCCTTTTCTTCAGAAGTGATCAGCTCAACGGCCTTTGCAAAACCGGCGATACCGGCAATATTTTCGGTGCCTGCACGGCGTTTGAGTTCCTGCTCGCCGCCTTTTAGCAACGATGGAAACTGCACTTTGGGATCGCGATATAAGAAGCCGACCCCCTTTGGTCCGTTGATTTTGTGCGCGGATACACTCAACATATCAATGTGCTGGGCTTTGACATCAATATCCAATAACCCATAAGCCTGGGTGGCATCGGTGTGGAACCAGGCTTGATGATCCACCAGCCGTTCGCCGATTTCAGTGATTGGCATGCGGCTACCGACCTCATTGTTGCCCATCATGATCGTGACCAGAATCGTGTCATCATCCAAGGCTGCATCAAAATCAGCCAACCGAATACGCCCATTTTCGTCAACCGGCAGATAGGTGACCTGGAAGCCCTCTTTTTCCAAGGCCTTCAGTGGCTGCAAGACTGAAGGATGTTCAATCGCAGTTGTAATGATGTGCTTCCCCAAAGCAGCGCGGGCATGCGCCGTCTGGGTAATGGCCGTATTGTTGCTTTCGGTGGCACCGCTGGTAATCACCATCTCGCCGGGCTGGGCATGAATCGAGTCGGCCAGAACTTTCCGACTTTTGTCCATCACGGTATGTGCTTCCCGTCCAAACCAATGAGTCGAGCTCGCGTTACCAAAGTCATGCTGCATTTGATCTGTCATCGTCTGAATGACTTCAGGCGCCATTGGTGTTGTAGCGGCATTATCAAGATAAATATGTTGCATAAAAAATCAGCTCCTAATCATGCTGAGATGCCTGTAAATGGGCAAAGAACTGCAACAACATCGCGGCACTTTGCTCACCTGCTTTAATCACAAACTTGTCAAAATCGACGCCGGACTGTTCATCGGCCACGTCACTCATGGCGCGAATCACGACAAATGGCGTGTGGAACTCTTTGGCAACTTGGCCGACTGCCGCACCTTCCATTTCACTGGCCAGTGCCTGCGGATAGGTTTTCAAAATCCGGGCAATGGCTTCTTTCCCGTTAATAAATTGGTCCCCTGACACAATCAAGCCTACTTTGTGCGTCAAACCAGTTGCCGCAGCCGCTGTTTGAATTTGCGTCACATATGACATGCCTGCTTCAAAAATCTGTGGCTGTTGCGGAAGTTGTCCCGGCAAGTAGCCAAAGGCCGTAGCGTCCACATCGTGATAAGCCACGCCACTAGAAATAACCACATCACCGATCGCCAGGCCGTGGCCAATCCCACCGGCACTACCGGTGTTAATGACGACATCAGGCTTGTACGTCGCCAACAACAATGCAGCTGTCATCGCGGCTTGCACCTTGCCAATGCCGGATTGCACTAAAATCACATCGACATCGCCAATTTTGCCTTCAAAATAATGCTGACTGGCAATAATTGTCTCATGCTGCTGGGTTTGCCGCGCCAACAACGTGCGAATTTCCTCTTCCATCGCACAAATCACACCGACTTTAATCAAAAAATCCCCTCGTTCTCTCTATCAAATATGACGCTATTTTCACGCCTCGTAGGTTCGATACATCCCTTAGCCAAAATAAAGAACCAAAAAGACAATCACAATCAACCCAAAGACAATGCCGATCGCCCAATTCAGACGTTTTTTGAGGCTATTGACTTTGCGAAACGTCATTTCATCAAAACGTGCCGCCTTAACCTCTGGCTTGTCGCGCGTCTGCCGGGCGTATTCTTTTTCCACTTCAACCCGTTTGGCTTCGCGATCACGAGCTTCTTGCTTCTTTTTCTTCTGGGCTTCACGGTAGGCTTTACGCGTGTTAACTTCTGCCATGCTGTTCCTCCTGCTGCTGCCAATAAAACAAGGCTAACAGCGTCTTACTGTCACAAATTCTGCCATCATCAACTGCTTGTTGAGCTTCATCAAACGTTAGCCAATGACTATTCACAAATTCATCGGCATCTTGCGGCAGACGCTGGGCAGCCTGTGTTAAGTGCCGGGCTAAAAAAAGTGCCATGGTCGCATCCGAAAAGCCAAGTGATTGAAAATAACTGGCAAGCGGCTGCCAGTTCAGTGCCTCCAAACCGGTTTCTTCATTTAATTCGCGTTGGGCAGCAGCCAGTGGCATCTCGCCTTGGTGGATCTTTCCAGCCGGAATTTCCAGCGTTGCTTGGCCAACAGTTGACCGAAACTGACTGACAAACAAGGCTTGATGTCCTCTCAACGCCAAAATGCCCGCAGCCGGCTGTGCACGCACGATTTCCCGCTTAGCTGTCTGATCATCGGCCAGTTTAACCGTCAGTTCATCTACTGCTACCAATTCACCCGTAAACACCCGTTGTTGTGCAATCGGTTTTTCCTCCATCACAGCCGCCTCCTCGTCCTATTTATTCACAAGTGCCAAGCCGTCAGTCACTGAATCGTTAACCGACTCAAAACGTTGCCAAACACCACTTTTATGAAAGATCATGTCATCAGCTTACACCAGCAAACGATGCAATGCTTGATCTTAACAAAAAATTTGCGAATATCCAACTTCCGGCTGATAGTCAACCTATAGGACTGTGCTAAACTAAACTCAAACGAAAGAGGAAGTGATCTCGTGGCCACAAGCAAACGTATTCGCATTTGGCGAATCATACTCTGGGCCGCCATGGGTGCGGTATTAGGTGCCTTATCTGGGCGTTGGGCAATCGCTGTTTTTGTCGGCGTTGTGTTTGCCTTCGCTCGCTTTATCGGTGAACTAAGCCGACCGAAGCCAAAATCCACCAGTCTGCCCGGTTTGGATCCAAAAATGGCTGAACACTATGCGGCTTCCGGATTAAGTGATGAAGAAATCAAACTTTTTAGAAAGACCATGGCTGAACTTGCCGATCAAATTCGGACCATTGAAGCATTGACAAAGCAAGTGCCAAAGCTTCGTGCGCTCACACTTAATACCGATTTGATCGATTTGCTGCACGCTTATTTCGAGGCACTGGTGCAAGCTCCGCAGCGGCTGACAGATGCCGGCACTTTTGTCTATCAACAGGTCCCGAATCTGTTGGATTTAATGCAGAAATATGCCCAAATCACACACCATGAAGTCAAAACGGCTGACACCTACGAAACGTTAGATAAGGCCTTTGAAACGATGACCGGGATGGCGGGTAAGATCCGCACCGATTATCAAGCCTTCATTAAAGATGACTTGGATGACCTGGATAGCGATGTCCGCCTTGCCAAGAAACACCTTGATCCTAATAAGATGCATGAAACGGAGTGACCAACGTGAGCGACGACAAACAAACAAATTTGACCGATGACCTATTAGCGGATCCCTTCAGCACCTCATCCGGCGCAAGCGATACCGCGCCCAAAATCTCCGAGGCAGCAACAGCCAAGCCGAAACTGACCCCGGAACAGGAAGCCAAAGCGCAGGACTTGGCCAGCAAAATTGATGTCACTAAAGGCGAAACTGTCTTAAACTACGGTGCCGATGCCCAAAAGCAGCTTGGGGTTTTCTCTCAAAACATGCTGACAAAGGTGCAAAGCCAAGATACTGGTGCCGTTGGTGACGCGTTAACCAGCCTGATGACGCGTCTAAATGAAGCCAATCCTGACGAACTAAAAGCAGAAAATAACAATATTTTCCGCAAAATTTTTGGCCGTGTCAAGCGATCTATTTATGAAATCACCGCAAAGTACCAAAAAATCGGTGCTCAGATCGATACAATCGCTAACCGGCTCGAAACATCACAACAGGGTTTGTTAAACGACAACAAGCTTTTAGACGAGCTTTATGACCAAAACAAGGCGTATTTTGATGCCTTGAATATTTACATTGAAGCGGCGAACCTGAAGCTGGCCGAATTAAATGATAAAACGATTCCTGAAGCAGCCAAGGCCGCCGAAGCAGCTAATGACCAAATGGCGATCCAGCAAGTCAACGATCTGCGGCAGTTCGCCAGCCGTTTGGAAAAACGGGCGTATGATCTGCAATTAGCGCGGCAAATTACCATTCAGCAAGCGCCGCAGATTCGCTTGATCCAAAACACCAATCAGGCGCTGGCAGAAAAAATCCAAGCCAGTGTCAACACTGCCATTCCTCTATGGAAAAACCAGGTGGCTATCGCCCTCACCCTTTTGCGTCAAAAAAATGCGGTCACCGCACAGCGCCAAGTTTCGGAAACAACCAACGATTTGCTTAAGAAGAATAGTGAGATGTTGAAGATCAGCTCAATTGAAACTGCCAAAGAAAATGAACGTGGCGTTGTCGATATCGAAACGCTGACACAGACACAAAACGATCTGATCGATACCTTGAAGCAGACGCTGCAGATTCAGCAAGATGGTCGCGTCAAGCGTCAGAATGCCGAAAAACAACTTGTCCAAATGGAAGGCGAACTTAAGCAGCAACTGCTAAATTATACCCACGGCGATATGGATAATCAAAATCCTAAAGACGTCACGCCGCACGTTTAATGGGTCTAAATTCTTAATTAACCTTGAATAGCGTAAAGTCCGTGATTTCGTCATCACGGACTTTTTGTTTTGGCTCGTTTCCCGCCAATTTTCAGTTGAATGGGCTTCCCTGACTAAGCATCGCCAACGCCACGAATTTGCCACATCCGATACCCTGTCAGCGCCAAGGCTAAGAGGCATAAACCGGTTGCAACCCAAAACGACACGTGCATCCCTGCGATAAAGACATCAGGCCGACCGGTTAGATAAGTTGTTACCTTCCGCCCAGCCGTGTGACTCATTGAGGAGAACAAAACCGTCGTTGCCGTCGAAATACCGACAACCATACCTAAATTACGTGCCAATGCATTCAATCCGCCTGCAATTCCAAGATCTTGCGGTGCCACACTCGACATCACGACCGTATTATTCGGCGCCTGGAACAGGCCATTACCAAACCCAACTAAGCCAATCATCAATGCTACGAAAACAAATGAGGTCTGTAAATTAAAAAGCGCATACCCAATCTGACTGCCAACAATGAACAACAATCCCACCATAGTAATTCGATAAGGACCGATGCGGTCGGCAATTGAACCAGCCACCGGTGCCACAATCACTTGGACAATCGGGAAAATCATGAGCAAGTAACCGGCTTTTTCTGGCGATAATCCGCGCGCATTCTGTAAATAAAATGGCGAAATCACATTAAAGAAGAAGTTCGTCACAAAAATAAAGAAAGCCGATAACAAACTTAACGTAAACGCGCTATTCCGAAATAACTTAAAGCTAACTAGCGGATCGGTCTTATGATTTTCAATCCGAATAAAAGCAGCCAAAGCGATCATTGCGATGACGAACAAGGCAAGAATCACCGGATCCGTAAAACCACGCTCCTGACCCAGAAAAATACCCATGAACAGCGCCAGAATAAACCCTAAGAAGCTGATGAAGCCTGTCCAGTCAATCGGAACCCGCTTGCTGGGTAAATCCTTCGGTAAAACAACGGATCCGAGAATCAACGCAACAATGCCGATTGGAATATTGATCCAAAAAATATAGCCCCACGGCAGTTGCCCCAGAATCAACCCGCCAATCCCAGGGCCGGCAATCGCACCAATGGAAACAAACGACCCGATGAGACCCAAGGCACGCCCACGTTCGTTCATCGGAAAAATTTCTGTCACGATCCCGTTGTTATTCGCCATCGTCATGGATGCGCCCGTTGCCTGCACAATCCGCGCCGCCAGCAACAAGGCCAAACTATTGTTAAAACCGGCAAACAATGAACCGATGAGAAACAGCACCATCCCGATACGAAATACTTTGATCTTGCCAATCGAGTCGCCTAATTTTCCGAAAAATAAAAGCAGTCCGCAGATCATCATCAGATAAATGGACACAACCCATTCAGCCTGATTCATCGGAATTTTCAAATCTCGACTCATCACCGGCAACGCAATATTGACAATAGACCCGTCCAGCGTCGACATGATGGTAAACATCCCGATGGCCGTGATGATCCACCACCGGTTTTTCTGGACTTTTTGGTTATCAATGTAATTTTTCACATTTTCCGCTCCTTCTCAAACGCCTAGCTGTCCTATTATACGCCGAATCTTGTTACTTTTTCAAAGGAACCTACCCCTTATTTACAAAAGCAAAACGCATTCTTTACATCAAAGTGGCGAAGTCTTTACACTCATTCTTTATCCTTAAGTTATTCAAGTATTGGAGGGAAAAGTAATGAAGCATTCGAAGTTGTTAGTCGGTTTGACCGTGGCCTTAACTGCCACTTTAGTATTAACGGGTTGCGGGTCGAAATCCGCCAGCAGTTCAAGCTCGTCAAGCTCGGCCGCAGCGAAGCAAAGTAAAATCCTTGCCGTTGGGTCCACAGCCTTGCAGCCGCTGGTTGAGCAGGCCGCTAAGCAATATCAAACCGACAATCCTAAGGCCGAAATCACCGTTCAAGGCGGCGGTTCCGGTGCCGGATTAAGTCAGGTGGCGGCTGGATCGGTCACCATCGGCAATTCAGACATTTTCGCTCAGGAAAAGAAAGACTTGAAGGCCAGCGATCTGGTTGATCATCAGGTCGCGGTGGTTGCCATTGCCCCGGTTGTCAACAAAGATGCCGGCGTTAAAAACATTACAACCCAGCAGCTGGTCGATATCTTCCAAGGCAAGATCACCAACTGGAAAGATGTTGGCGGTAAAGATCAACAAATTGTCTTGATTAACCGTGCGCAAGGCTCTGGTACCCGTGCCACCTTTGAACAGTTCGGTATCAAGACGGACAAAGTCAAGACCAGTCAGGAACAGGATTCAAGCGGTACCGTTTATCAGATGGTTTCCTCAACGCCTGGTGCGATTAGCTATCTAGCCTTCTCGGCAATTAAAGATGGCGTCCAAAAGCTCGCACTGGACAAGGTGCAACCAACTGACAAAAACGTGACGACCAACACCTGGAAGATCTGGGCTTACGAGCACATGTACACCAAGGGTAAGCCTAGTGCATCAACCGCAGCGTTCATCAACTACATTCAATCAAAGAATGTTCAAAAGACGCTGGTTCCTAAGCTGGGTTACATCCCCATCACCAAAATGACCGTTGCCCGCACGTACGACGGTAAAATCGAAGAAGTCAACAAGTAACCTGCTCCATAGTAAGCGCACGATTGTGCAGTACATTTAAAACGGCTCCGATATCCCTTATGCTGTTAAGGAATACCGAAGCCGTTGTTTTTGTTTTTGAGTCGTTCTAGCGTGAACAACTCGCTTGAACCTGCGGCGACCATGGTAAATAATCCTGTAGCGCTTTAGAATCGCCAGGAATAGGGAGGTTGGGTAATTCAGTAAATAAGTATTCAAGATATCTGCGGCAGTCGAGTCCGTTGGCCTCGGCGGAGCGTATCACACTTAAAATGATCCCGCTTGATCGGGCGCCTTTGAAGCTCTTGGAAAACAGCCAGTTTTTACGGCCAATCACGAGTTCTTTGACGGCACGCTCAACGCGGTTATTTGACAGCTCCAAACGGCCGTCTAATAAAACATTTTCCATGGCTTCACGTTGGCTGAGTGCATAGTCAACGGCGCGGCCAAGTTTGGATTGCGGTAAAACATGGAGGGTTTCACACCATGTGAAGAACTTGGATAGCTCTTCCTTTAGTTTGGCTTGCCGCTTTTCATAGCGCTGTTCCGGCGTGAGCAGTTTCCAGTTCCGCTCCAGCTTGAACATGCGGTCGCAATAATCGACTCCTTTCTTGGCTTTGCTCTTTGTCGTGCTCTGTTGACCCATGGCCTCAAAGAACTTACGACGGATATGGGAGAGGCAAGCCACTCGCGTGACTTGATCAAGTTTCTCATACACTTGATAGCCGTCGGTTTGAAGATAACGGGTATAACCACTAAGAAAATGCTTTGGGATCTCAGTGCCACGGGAATCGGCGTGCTCATACAGAAAGATCTGCTTATCTTCTGCGCGGCCGGAAGCGAAGACCCAGTAATAGGTCTTCAGCTTTTCACTTTCCAAGACCCGATAGCTGGTTTCATCGGCGTGAACCACGTCCTGTTTGAGCAGCGTTTGATGCATCAGCTCATAAAGACTAGCGAGTCCATAGTCGCAAGCCAAGATATGCCAGTTGGTAATCTGTTGGCGCGTCAGTGGGAACCCCGCTTCTTCCCAGTCCTTTTCCTGGCGATAGACGGGAACTTTTTTGCGATACTTTTCAATCATCGTCTGAGTGAGGATACTCGGTGAAGCGAAACTATTGGGAATCAGTGGACGGGGTACCGCCGCCTTTTTAATGACGCTGTGATCCAGTTGATTTGAACACTGGCGACATTCGTAGGCGTGCTGATAGTGGACGTGTACTTCAAAATGTTCCGGAATTCTAACGGGTTCGCGACTGGTAATCGTGGTGCCAATATCACGCATCTCGGTCGCACAGTGTGGGCATTGTCGGGCCTCACCGTCCAGCTCATGATGCACTGGGACTTGAGGGTATTGCGCTAACACCATGGCCTTCTTGCCCTTTTGCTTCTTATGACAATCCGGCTTTTCCGGTTTTGACGCCGTTTCCGCTTGTTCCAGTTCGGACGGTGCCGGTGTTTGAAAGACAGTACTTTGATCGAAGAGGTCCACTTGACCGTTAGTGAGGCTTTCGCGCTTAACCCCAAAAAGACGATGCTTTAGAAACGCAAGTTCTTCGCGAAGTAGCGCATTCTCTTGTTTGATATAGTCATATTCTGCTTGCGTGATGACTGCTTCGGCTGGCATTTTGCGTCTCCCGTTCAAATAATTGAAAAAAGTATATCAAGCGGAGAAACGAAAAGAAAGCCTTTTCTCTAATTTCGGGAAAAGACTTTCTAAGGCCGGATTAGTACACATGCCCCGGTGTCATGGGCTGAATCGTGCGGCGCTCCTCGATCGCTAAACCGTTGACTAACCGCGACATCTGCCGGTAATTCAACCGGCGAATTTCAGTGCGGTCTCGTGGCCATTGCATATAGCCATTTTCAAAGCGTTTGTACAAAAGTAGAAAACCGCTTTTGGTCCAGTACAGTGCTTTGAAGCGATCCTTGCGCGTGCCACAAAAGATAAATAGCGCATTGTCAAAGACATTCATGTTGTACTCTTCCGTGACTAACGCCGCTAAGCCATCAATGCCTTTACGTAAGTCGGTGCGGCCGCAAATGATGTAGATATTAGCTTTGGACAGGTCGGGAATCATGGGTCATCAACTCCTGCAGAATAATGCGAGCCATCACCTTATCGATACCATTGTAAAAGAGTACCTCGGCTTCCTTGAGTTTAACCTTGGCACCTAGTTTTGGCTTTACGACAACCGAGGCACCATCGCGGTTCACCATTTGGATCGGCACCATATCGTTGGGTTGGGTCATAAAAAATCCTCCAATCTTCTTGATAAGACAAGTATAAACGGAGGATTCCAACAGTTATAGGTACGGTGCTATATGACGCTTACGCTCCATATTTCTACCATACAAACAGGCTGTATACAAAAAACCGCGATCACAGTTGATCGCGGTTTTTTGATCATGCCGATTCTTTTAATTGAATGATTGTCGCATCTTTATATCTGCCAGTTGATTAATCGTCTGAATGATCGGCCTCATGATGAACCGTCACATTGGCAGCTTGAGGACCACGGGGACCTTCCACGATAACAAAGTCAACCAGTTCTCCCGGCGTCAGACTTTTAAACCCGGGTTCACTAATTGCTGAAAAATGAACGAAGATATCCGGCTGACCATCGGCTTCGATAAAGCCATAGCCTTTGTCGACATTGAAATTCTTAACTCGTCCTTGCATGCTGTCACCTGCTTATTTATCAAAACCGTTTGCGACGACCTCAGGGTAATTGGCCTCAACAATGGCGGCACAGCGACTGCACAATTCAGGTAATTTTGGATCGGCACCAATGTCAGTGCGAACCATCCGGCAACGTGGGCATACTTCCCCTTTAGCGTGGGTCACAACCACTGCCATATCTTCGAACTGTTCGGCATCTGCCGGCGCTTTGGCATCGCTTGGCGCAACTTCAAAGTGACTGGTGATCAACAGTTGCATCACGTTAGCTTCAACGTCATCCAACATGTCCCGAACCGGCTCGGATGGATAAACCGTGACTGCTGCTTCCATCGATTTACCGATGACCTTGTTGTCCCGCGCAACTTCAAGCGCCTTTTGCACTTCGGAACGGAAATCCATGAATGCTGACCAAATGTCGAGTAACTGATTCTCATCGTCAAAATGCGTGACGTCCGGCATGTCAGACAAGGCGGCGTAAGCAGTATCTTGTTTCAGATACGGCCAAACTTCTTCCGCTGTATGCGGCAAAATCGGCGTCAGCAACTTCGTCAAATCCAGCAAAGCGGTATACATCACTGTCTGCATGCTCCGCCGCTTAGGATCGTTTTGGGCCTCGATATAAACCACATCCTTGGCAACATCGAGATAAAAGGCACTCAGATCGTTAACCAGGAAACTGCTAATGGTTTTTTCAACCGTTGCAAAATCGTAGACATCATAGGCCGCCTTGACCTTGGCAATGACCTGATTCAGACGAACCATGAGATAGCGATCAACGGAGCCGAGGTCGTCATAAGCAATGGCATCCTTTTGCGGATCAAAGTCACCGGTATTAGCCACCATAAACCGTAATGTATTGCGAATTTTACGATAAGCCTCAGACGTCTGGGCAAAATTGTCAACCGAAACCCGGACATCAGACGAGGAGTCCACGGTTGCGACCCACAGCCGAATGATCTCGGCGCCGAATTGCTTTTCAATTGTGGCAGGCACAATGGTATTGCCTAGACTTTTACTCATTTTCCGACCCTTGCCATCAAGCGTAAAGCCTTGAGACAGGATGCCGCGATATGGGGCGACACCGGTTGCAGCCACGCTGGTAATCAAGCTGGAGTTAAACCAACCACGATACTGGTCGGATCCTTCCAGGTACAGATCAGCCGGGAAACTCAATTCCGGACGCTGAGCCAAGACTGCCTGGTGTGATGAACCTGAGTCAAACCAGACATCCATGATATCTTTTTCTTTGGTGAATTGACCATGCGGGCTATGCGGGTTCGTGTACCCTTCCGGCAAAAGATCCTTAGCCTCGCGTTCAAACCAGACATTGGAGCCATATTTGCCAAATAAGTCGGCGACATGGTTAATGGTTTCTTCTTCGATAATCGGCTCGCCGTCTTCAGCGTAGAAAATCGGGAGCGGAACCCCCCATGCACGTTGGCGGGAAATGACCCAGTCACCACGATCACGAATCATATTGTACAGACGGGTCTTACCCCAACTAGGCTTAAAGTCGACTGTATCAATCGCCTTCAAAATCTGATCACGGAAAGCTTCAATTGAGGCAAACCATTGCGTTGTGGCCCGGAAAATGACCGGCTTTTTGGTACGCCAATCATGCGGGTAACTATGGGTGAAGAAATCCAGTTTCAACAGTGCGCCTTTTTCAGTCAAGGCTTTGGTGATGAGCTTATTGGCATCATCATAAAAGACCCCTTCAAATCCCGGCGCATTTTCGTTCATGTAGCCCTTGGCGTCAACGACCGAAATCACGGGCAAGCCATATTTCATGCCGACTTTGTAGTCATCTTCCCCATGTCCAGGAGCGGTATGAACTAGGCCGGTCCCAGCGTCAAGCGTGACGTGGTCAGCTTCCATAACCAAGCTCGTACGATCATACAGAGGATGCTTAGCCGTCATTTTGTCCATGGCCGTGCCTTTGAAAGTTTTGAGAATCTTAGGCTGATCCCAGCCAATTTCTTCAGCCACCTGATCAAGCAGTTCGGCTGCCACAACATACTTGTGGTCGCCAACTTGAACCTGAACGTAATCAAACTTCGGATTAACCGCAATGCCGTAGTTCGCCGGAATGGTCCAAGGCGTGGTGGTCCAGATAACCAGTGACGTATCCTGATCCAACAAGCCTTTGCCATCAACTACCGGAAACGCTACATAAATCGACGGTGATTTATCATCGTGATATTCGATTTCGGCTTCGGCTAACGTCGATTCAGATGACCAAGACCAATAAACCGGCTTCAAACCATGGTAAATGTAGCCTTTTTTCGCCATTGCCCCGAAGACCCGAATCTCGCTGGCTTCGTAGGCATGATGCAGCGTAATGTATGGATGTTCCCAGTCACCCATCACGCCTAAACGCTTGAAATCAGTCCGCTGCTTATCAATTTCCTTCATGGCAAATTGCCGACACAGTTCTCGATAATCAGTCATCGACATTTCCTTACGCTTGACCCCTTGTTTGGCCAATTGCTGTTCGATCGGCAGTCCATGAGTATCCCAGCCAGGAACATACGGTGCCCGGAAACCGTTCATGGACTTGTACCGAACGATAATATCCTTGCTGATCTTATTCAGGGCATGGCCCATATGGATATTCCCATTGGCAAAGGGTGGGCCATCATGCAACATGAAGGTCGGTTTGCCTTCGTTTAACTTCTGTCGCTGCTCATAGACATGATCTTCGTCCCACTTTTTTTGCCAAACCGGTTCGTTCTTTGGTAATCCGGCGCGCATCGGGAAAGTTGTCTTCCCCATATTCAACGTATCTTTAATTTTCACGTGTCCAGCTCCTTTTGTTGATTGAATGAAAAAAGCCCGCCCTATATTAGGACGAGCAAACGTGGTACCACCTAACTTCAGGGAACAAGTCCCCCTCAGTGATTGCTTAACGGTGATCAACCGGTCCCGCTTATTGACTCGGCGAGACAACTGCGAACTGATATCATCAAGCGGTACTTGCCAGGCTCACACCTAATTCCTGGCTCGCTGCAAAGGGGACCGCTAAACGACGCGTGTTCATACGTTTTTAGACATTTTGATCGGTTGTCGCATCAGAATCGTCACTGGTTGATTCACTTGATTCTGATTCTGATTCCGATTCGGCAGTCGCTGAATCAGCCGGTGTTGCTTCAGCGTTGGCTGAGCTTGAGGTTGCACTTTGATCATCTGGGAAAATAATCTCCGTGTAGGCATCGGCACCGGAAGCTGCTCCCTTAGAGTTTACGAAACCAGCTGGCGAATTGTCAAGCGATTCCTGACTCGGATCCGTGGTATCCGGAGCTTCAGGTGAACTGGAAAGCAATTCTTTCCACTCCGGACTCTTCACAACTTCAAGCTGCGATTCTAGCATGACCTGTAATCGCTGACGGAAAACCCGGCTTTGGCGTTTAAGATCCTCAGTTTGAACGGAAATATTTTGCCGTTTCAGTTCCGCATCATGCAACGTCTGCTCCGTTTGCGCCTGTGCCTGGTGCATCTTTTGATCCGCATCGGATTTGGCCCGATTCAAAATCGCCTGGGCATCCTGTTGTGCTTGCTGCTTGATCAAATCAGCTTCCTGATGCGCACTATTTTTGACTTTCTCAGCACTCTCTTGCGCCACAATGATTGACTGGTTCAAGGCTTCTTTCATGTCCGTGAAATACCGAACCTTTTCCTTGGCATCTGCCAGTTCCTTCTTAAGTCCTTCATTGTCCTTAATCAGACTGCTGTAATCTTTAACGATCTGGGCAAGAAAATCATTCACTTCATCCTTGTCATAACCGCGCATTTTACTGCTAAATTCTTTATTATGAATGTCCAGTGGACTTAAAGCCATAAAATTGGTCCTCCTTGTATAGATGAGCGCCAGCTTGGTTCTTTCGCCGCCGGTTCGCACTTCCCTTAACGCGCTCCCTTAGCGCAGAAGCCTGCGGTGTAAGGACCTTGGTCGCAATGGCAAAGACCCCGCCATCACGCCCAAAGTCACTTACACTCCGGCTTCTAACCGCGCCAGCTCGCGCTCATCCTTACTTATGAATAACCGCCGCCGACACACGCAACTTACCTTTTTTAGTTTCACCAAGAATCGCATCCAGTCGCAAGCGGCCGAAACCGCGAACCGAGATGATATCCGACGTCGCAACTTCAGCGTCCGGCGCCTCGGTTTCACCGAAATTCAACCGGACTTTTCCGCCTTGAATCAAAACCTTGGCGCGTTGTCGCGACATATTGAAACCATGCGCCACAACCGTATCGAGTCGCAACGCACTGATTGAAAAGTCGATCGGTTCCCAGTCGTTCTCGGGAGTGACCGCCTGATCTAACGGATAGTCGGTAAAGTGAACGCCGACACGGCCGATTTTCGTGATATTGCTCATGACCCAGTCTTCCATGTGGGCGGCCACAAAGAATTGCCACGTTTGCCCGTCTGTAATGATATCGCCAAAAACATCGCGATCCAGTCCGGCGTTTAATAATGTTCCTTGAATCGTACTATGATGCATCTCGGCAAACTTTTCCGGATACACAATCTGCAACAAGCGAATGTCAAAATCATCCGGTTGTGCTTCATAATAATCCGGCGCAAAAATCAACCGTTGGCGCTCAGCATGCGGATATCCGCCAAAATGCATGAGTTTCATGTCATCGTGGGCACTGATCAGACTGTCAGCGATTAAACGCTGTCGGGGATCGGTAAAATCAGTCAAAACAGCGCGATACTCGGTCCGAGCCGTTTCGACTAATTCAGCGAAATGGTCGATCAGTGCTGCTTCGTCTTTTCGAAAATGTTGATAGATGGCGTCCATGATTTGTCACCCAATTAATTGAACGAGTATCAGGAATAAACGCGACCAGCCGAACTTAATCAGCGAAAGCACGAAGAACGCCAGGATCGGAGAAAGATCCAACCCGGCAATTGCGGGAATGAACCGCCGGAAAATACTTAAAAACGGATCAACCCACCGTTCCAGGAAGCGATCAATCGCCGTCCCTTGAGCGTTAGGAAACCATGAAATCAGAATGTAAACAAACACCATGATCATGTATAAGTAAATCGCCCAGTCACCGACTCGGTATAATGCATAAAGAAAATTGAACACTTGACACCTCGTTTAGTGTTGTGATGAAAGATTCAAACCGTCAGAATCAATGGTGCTGGCTAAGGAGCCGTCAATTTCAAAATTGGCTGGCGTAACCAAGAAAATCGACTCACCGATCCGCTTAATCTCACCATTAATCGCGTAGACCGTGCCCGTAAGAAAATCAACAATCCGTCTGGCATCATCTGCGCCAATCCGATCAAAATTAATAACGACCGCCCGATTATTCAGTAGATGCGAGCCGATCTCCTTGGCATCTGAATAAATTCTGGGTTCAAACACCACAATCTTAGCAGCCTTCCCGGTCGGTGCAGCCATCGCGACGACCTTGTTACCGCGGTAATGATTCACATCCCGATCCTCCGGCTGCGCTGCCTGCGTCTGTTCGTCTCCTTGGTCCTGATAATCATCTTCATCATCATCCATGGCAAAGAAGTTGTTGAATTTTTCGCCTAACTTACCAAACGCCATGTTCCATGACCTCCTGACTATTGACGCCGACGCTTAAAGAACGGCGGCTGGTCGTCGCTTCCGGCATCGTCTGCATTGGTTTGATTTTCAAAAATATCAAAATCTTTTTTCTTCACATTGTTCATGTCATCGGAACTCGGTGTTTGTCGTTTGCTTGGCTCGCGCCGTAAATCCCAGTTACCAAATGGATCGTCACTTTGTGCTGACTGATCGTCATGCTGATCGTTACCTGCAAATGCCGGACGATAAGTGTCATTACCTTTGTCGTGATCGGCACCGCGTGTTTGAGCAGCTGGGCGGCGGGAGCTTTCCCGGCGCTGGTCTTCTTCTTCAATCCCAGTGGCAATGACGGTTACAACGACTTCATCACCAAGCTCTTCATTGATGGACGTTCCGAAAATGATGTTAACATCGTCTTTGGCAGCATCGGCAACAATTTGTGAAGCATCCTGTGCCTCAAACAAACTGAGGTCCGGTCCGCCTGTAATATTCAGCAACACCTGTTTGGCCCCGCTGATATTGACTTCCAATAATGGACTGGAAATCGCCTTTTTCGTCGCTTCGACCGTCCGGTTTTCGCCGGTGGCACTGCCGATTCCCATCAATGCGGAACCTTGGTTGGCCATCACGGTTTTAACATCGGCAAAATCGAGGTTGACGTATCCAGGACTGGTGATCAGATCGGAGATGCCCTGAACCCCTTGGCGCAAAACATTGTCCGCTGCATGGAATGCTTCAAGCATCGGGGTCTTTTTGTCCACGATCTCGAGTAGTCGGTTATTGGCAATAATGACCAATGTATCGACATGTTCCTTCAGCTGGGCAATGCCTTCAGTGGCGTTTTTAGCCCGCTTAGGCCCTTCAAACGTGAATGGGCGGGTAACCACCCCTACCGTCAAAGCACCTTGGTCTTTGGCAATCTTAGCCACAATCGGCGCGGCACCGGTACCTGAACCGCCACCCATGCCCGCCGTGACAAAGATCATATCGGCACCTTGTAATGCGGCACCAATCGCCTCTTCACTTTCTTCCGCAGCCTTCTGCCCGATTTCCGGATTGGAACCGGCGCCCAAGCCGCGCGTCAATTTCGGTCCAAGCTGGATCTTGGTTTCTGCGTTGCTGGCATTCAGCGCCTGTAAATCGGTATTGGCAGCGATAAATTCAACGCCTTTAACGTCTTCGGCAATCATGCGATTAATGGCATTGCCACCCGCACCGCCAACACCGATAACTTTGATGTTGGCGCCTTTTTCACTCTGTGCGTCCATTTGAAAATCCATTCGTGTTCCTCCTAGAATCGAGATTTATTCAAAGAAATTACCAAAGAACCGGCGCAAGGCAGATGGCTCCTTAGACTTGGTTTTGTCTGTCTGCTTGTCGGGCTTGCGCTTGACGAGACGCTGGCCTTCCGAAGCAGCGGTTTGTTCCGGCTGTTTTTGTGGAGCCGGTGATGGCGAAGATGATGGCATCTGCGCGCCGTCAACCATAAACGGCGTCGGCAGAACGCTGGAAACCAGCATTTCGATATCGGTCATCTGAGCAGCATATTTGATCAGTGCCAGTCCTTCTGTAAAGGAAGGATGGCGAAGGCCCATGTCATCGGGAATAAAACGCTTGACCGGGCGATCAAAAATATCCTGTGCTAACTCGGTAACCCCTGGCAATGCCGTCGTGCCACCGGTGATCACAACGCCACCCGGCAGCTCAAGTGCATTGACGGCATCGAGTGCCTTTTTCAGGCGCTTGAAGATTTGCGCGACCCGCGCTTCGATAATTTCCGATAAGTATTTTTCCGAAATCATCGCCGGTTCATGTTTACCGACAACGGTCACGGGGAAGGTTTCTTCTTCGCTGGTAGCTAGCGAATCCGCATTGCCGTATTCGCGTTTTAACTTCTCTGCATCCGTAAAGCTCGTGTTTAATACGACGGAAATATCTTTGGTGATATATTCGCCGCCTTCTTGATCGACCGACGTAAACTTGAGCTTGCGATCGTGGATAACAGCCGCTGTGCTTTGGCCGCCACCCATATCGATCAAGACCGTCCCGAAGTCTTGTTCACCATCCGTCAACGCCAACCGGCCAATCGCCAGTGGTGAAATGACCAGTCCGCCAACCCGTAACCCAGCTTTTTCAATGGCTTTTTTCGTGTTATGAATCACGGTTTTGGGAACCGTTAGCATAATGCCGCGCATCTCAAGCCGAACGCCCAACATCCCACGAGGATCCTTGATATCGTCAAACCCGTCAACGATAAATTCGGTCGGAACCAGTGACAATGTTTCACGCTCAGGCGGCAGGTTGCGAACCAATGCAGCCGCAGCAACACTGCGGACATCGTTGTCAGAGATCTCTTTGTTCTCCTCACCAACGGCAATCATCCCCGAAACCTGTTCAATTTGTAGCATATTGGCAGGGATGCCAGCCACAACCCGATCGATCTTGATATTTGCCTTGTCTTCAGCTTGGGCAACGGCCGCCTGGATGACTGCGACTGCCTTATCGATGTCAACGATCACCCCACGACTAACGCCTTCAGACCGCTGACTTCCCACACCAATAACATTCATTTGTCCCTGTACTGCTTCGGCAACAATGACTTTTATTGAGGTGGTTCCGATATCAAGTCCAACGTAAATACCTTGATTATCCATGTATCGGGAACCTCCTTGTGTAACTTTTTAATCAACTTAATTTTCATATTAAAACGGTGCCATCATCAGTGTAACACACTCATTTTCTGATGAGAAAACAAACCTTACAAAATCAGTCATTTGACGACTTTTCACCACTTGAATATGGCCGCCAGAAAGCACCGACTTCTAAATCAACGACGCCTTTTTTCTTGACCTGTGAAACAATTGCTGGATAGTACTTGATTTTTTTGGCAATGGTACGCGAATCGGCTATGATCCGATAACCATCGCTCATGTTTAAAGCAATCTGGTTGGGATTGGCGTCACCGCGGCTTGCATCGATTTCCGAAATGTCATGACGAATCGCATCAGGAAACTGATTCAGTAACTCAATCATTTTAGGTAATTCCTTGGCAGTGAATCCAGAAAAGACGGGGTAAGTGTCAACCGGTGTTTGCGTGCCGGCCTTCAACACCTTGCCAGTGACCAGAATCTTATGGTAAGCGTGATTCCGATACACATAACCGATCGTCTGATATTCACTTGTACGAATGATAATCCGGTTGAACCCTTTTATAGTTAGGCTGGCTTCTTTAATTTCCGGTAAAGATTTCTGCACCCGTTGCGCAATGTCATTTTTATGCACCAGCACACTGAGCATTAAATCGTTATCCGACAGTTTAGTCGCATTGATGACTTGCTGATCAGGTACCGTTGTGACACCTTGGACACTTACCAATCCGACTTTAGACAACGGACTGGCAAAATAGCCAAAAACCCCCAGCAAAAATAGCAGGGGGAGCAGGATCAACGCAAGGTTCTTGATCAGTTTACGTCGCCGCAAATTTTGAATCTTCGGCAGCTCAACATCCAGCTTCGGCTTTCGGCGCCGATCATGTCGCGGCTTCTGTTGCTGACGCGCTTGATATTGCTGCCACGGTGTCAGCGGATCAGATTGCTGTTCTTTTTTTCGGAGCCAAGCCAAAGTCATCACCTACGTTTCGAAAGGAGTGTTGTCATCACAGCGATCAGTTGATCACTGGCATCCGGTACGCCTAGTTTCTTTGATGCCTGCGCCATGGCGGCACGTTTGGCATCATCCTCCATGAGCGTCACCACCCGCTGGGGAAAATTCTGGCCTAATTCAGGTTCGGTAATGGTTAGCGCCGCACCTTGTTTGGTTAAACTCTGTGCATTTAAATATTGATGGTGGTGGGTCACGTTAGGGCTCGGAATCAAAATAGCCGGAATGCCTAGCGCCGTGATCTCCGCAAGCGTCGTCGCCCCCGCCCGGCTGATCAGCAGCCCGACATCAGGTAAAATTGACGGCATATCATCAATGTATGGCACAACCTTAATCGAAGAAGGTAACGGCGGCAAAGATGTTTTGATGTTATCATAATGGCTACGTCCAGTCGCAAAAAGCACCTGGAAATCAGCTTTGCCCCAAACCGGCAATGCTGCTAAAACCGCCTCATTGATCTTGGGTGCTCCGCGTGAACCGCCGAAAACCAATAAAGTACGCTTGTGAGGATCAAGTCCGAAATCCTTTAGACGGTCATTCGGTTTTAACCCGGCAACCTGCTGCGCTCGGGGATTGCCGGTTACCACCACTTTTTTTGCCGGAAACGCTGAAGCCACTTCAGGAAAAACAATGGCGACGCGATCGACAAAATGGCTGAGAAACTTGTTTGTCACACCGGCAACCGAGTTCGATTCATGAATCACGGTCGGAATATGCATTTGCGCGGCAGCGAATAAAATCGCGCCGGAGACATAACCACCCGTGCCAACTACGATATCTGGTTTGAAATCACGCAACAACTTTTTTGCCTGACCCAAACTGCCAATAAACTTTTTGACCGTTGTCAGATTGCTCAAGGAAAGACTGCGCTTGAAGCCTTGCAGGTCGAGTGTCGCAAATTTCAGGCCGGTTGCCGGCACAATCCGACTTTCCAAGCCATGCTCGGTGCCGACATAAAGGACATCATCGAGTTTACCTTCCGCCCTCAACGCCTCGATTAACGCCAAGGCCGGATAAATATGGCCGCCAGTACCGCCACCGGAAATAACCAGCCGCATTTAATTGCCCTCGCTTTCGACCGTTTGTTGCAACTGATGAACCGCCTTGATGAAGTCATCGCCACGGACTTCAAAATTTGGATACTGATCCCAACTGGCTGCTGCCGGCGATAGCAAAATGACATCCCCCGGCCGACTGGCTTCATAAGCTAGCGGTACGGCGGTCATCACATTATCGGTTTTTTGAACCGGCACCCCGGCATCCTTAGCGATTTTGGCCATCAGTGGTGCTGTCTGCCCAAAAACAACCATGCTCTTCACGTGTTCCTTGACCAGCGGCGTTAACGCATCCATCGGCAAGCCGCGATCCAGTCCACCTGCCAGCCAAACGATCGGCTGATGAAACGCGTTAAGCGCAACGGTCGCAGCTTCGACGTTGGTCGCCTTGGAGTCATTATAAATCCGGCGTCCTTCCAGCGTTTCCAAATACTGAATTCGATGTTTGACCCCGGAAAAGGTCCGCAACACCTCGCGAATCGCGTCATCTTCGACCCCTTTTAACTTAGCTGCGGCAATCGCTGCCAGCGCGTTTTCAATGTTGTGCAGACCCGGAATCTGCATCTCACTGGCTTGCATGATTTTATCGCCATCAAACGTCAGCCAGCCATCAATCAGCGAAGCACGAGCACCAGGCGCCTGCTTACGGGAAAACGGCACAATCTGGGCGTTACTTTGCTTGGCGAGCTTATGCATTTCCGGAAGATCCCAATTCATAATGAAATAGTCATCCGGCGTTTGGTTCATCGTGATCCGCATTTTGGCTGCAACATAATTGGCGCGACTGCCATGCCAATCCAAATGCGCTTCATAAATGTTGGTCAGAACCGCGATGTGGGGATGCAGGGTTTTGATGCCACACAGCTGAAAACTCGACAACTCCGCCACAATCGTATCGTCTTTGCCTGCCTTTTGGGCGACCTGACTGACGGGAATGCCGATATTGCCAGCATCAAACGCATGGTGCGGCCGCTGCTGGTTCAACATCAGGCCGATTAATGTGGTTGTGGTGGTCTTGCCGTTCGTGCCTGTGATTCCGATCCATTCGGCTTCGGATACCTGATAAGCCAACTCCGGCTCGGTAATAATCGGCAAGCCAAGCTCCTGCGCCCGCTTTACCATGGGATTACTGTATGGAATGCCGGGATTTTTGACCATCAATTCAAAATGTTCATCCAGCAATTCGACCGGATGCCGGCCGGTAATCACGCGCATCCCGTCTGCTAACAATTCCTGCGCATCCTTATTGTTATCGAATTTCTGCTTGTCATTAACCGTCACCAAGGCACCTAATTTATGTAGTAAGCGAGCAGCGTTGACACCGCTCTTTGCCAGACCTAACACAAGCACCTTTTTATTACGATAATCCGAAATATTTTTCACAATTGATCCTTCTTTTTATAGCGTGACTTTAAAGAAAAAATACCAGATAAATGCCGCTAGCGATCAGCCCGACCAGCCAGAACGTCAAATCAATCCGCCACTCGGACCAACCTTTCATCTCAAAATGATGATGAATCGGCGACATCAGGAAGATTCGTTTGCCGGTTAACTTAAACGACGCCACCTGCAGGATGACACTGGCAGTTTCAATGACATAAATGATCCCAATCAGTAATAACGACCATTCGCGATGAAGCAAAATGGCGACGACTGCCAGCATGCCGCCCAGCGCCAAGGAACCTAGGTCGCCCATAAAAATCTGTGCTGGTTTATGGTTGAACATCAAAAAACCAAGCATGGCGCCGACCGTGACAAGGCAGATAATCAGCACATCCGTCCGGCATTCGCGGGCAGCGATGATGGCATAGGTACCAAACGAAATCGTCGTCTGCCCAGCAACCAACCCGTCTAAGCCGTCGGTTAAATTGACTGCATTGCTAAAACCAACTAGCCAAAAAATGACAAAAACAACGTAGAACCATGTGGCACTGATATTGCCGATCACCGGTACCCATAAGGTATGATCGAACCCTTCATGAAAATACGCGATCAGAAAAATCACGGCGCCCAGAATCTGACCTGCCAGCTTTTGCCAAGCCTTCAGCCCTTCGTTACGATGATGAACCAGTTTTTCAAAATCATCATAAAAGCCTAGCAGGCCGTATAGAACCAAAATAAACAAAGAAATCCAGACACTCAGCGTCAGTTGGTGTTGCCAAATGCTAACCCAAATAGCCGAAATAATCATCGCGGCAATGAAAATCAGGCCGCCCATTGTTGGTGTCCCTGATTTCTTCTCGTGCCAACTCGGCCCTTCTTCGCGAATCACCTGGCCTTCTTTTTTGTAACGCATGTACCCGATAAATAGCGGCATAAACATAATTGTAATGGCAAATGCCGAAACCATCGGAATGAGCATCTGAGCAAGTTGCATGACTATCCCCAATTCTATTGTTGTTTGAACTCGATTGTTCCGCTGGTATCGCCTAAAAGAGTTCCTTTGGCAATACTTTGTTGAACAACAAAGCCGTCACCGACAAGTTTGAATTTCTTACCGGTCAATTGTACAAATTTTAACACATCGGATTTCGACCAACCAGTAAGATCAGGCATGGTCATAGCACCATTGGTCAAAAGCAGCACACGCGAATCGCGCAGTGCCTTGGTTCCACTCGCTGGTAATTGTTGAACAACTTTATTGCCTGTGCCAATTGTGGCAACGTCAAAGCCAGCCTTTTTCACGGTATCCTGTGCGGTGGTTAACGCAGCATTCGTCACCGCAGGAACATCAGCCGTATTAGTGTCTTTTGCGACGGTGCCGTTGGCGGTTGTATCAAGCGCCCGTTGCATCATCGGTTTGAAAATGCTGGCCAAAATTGTTTCAGCTGGTTCCGTCATTTTCTGTGGCTGTTTCATGGTGACATAAAGCACATATTTCGGATCCGAAGCCGGCGCAATACCGGCCACACTAAAGATGTAGTTAGAATCACCGGTGAGGTAACCGCCTTGCGGACTGGCAATCTGTCCGGTACCGGTTTTAACCGCTAAATCAACGCCTGGCATTTTATACGCAACCCCGGTACCATCTTCATCGTTAACCACGTGTCGCATGGCGTCAATGACCTGAGCGGCGGTTTCTTTGGAAATGGGCTGACCGACAACTTCAGGTTTATAGACCGTTTCTTTGCCATTCTTGTGCACGACCTTGGACACAATTTGTGGCTTCAGCATTTTACCGTCATTGGAAACCGCACTAATCGCCTGCATCATTTGCATGACATTCACTTCAATGCCTTGCCCAAACGAAGTGATCGCCTGGTCCAATGGCTGGGCAAAACTGATACGCCCGTTGGTTTCACCTGGTAACGTGATGCCGGTTTTTTGGCCAAATTTAAATTTATCTAAATAACTCTTCCAGACACCGGCACCCATTTCCTGTTCGATTTTCACCATGCCGACATTACTTGACAATGGAAAAGCTTTGCTCAGCGGAATCGAGCCCCAGCCGCCACTGCGCCAGTCATTGACCGTTCCGCCGTCAAGTTTCACGGAACCGGATTGGTAATATTCATTTGGGTGATACTTGCCGCTCTGGATGGCCGATGCCAGTGTGACAATTTTCATAACGGATCCTGGTTCGTAATTGTCTTCAACCAAGGAATCCCGCCACATATCGCCTAAGCCTTCACCGGTTGAGGCATCGAATGTCGGTCGCTGACTGGCCGCCAAAATTTTGCCGGTTTTGGCACTCATCAAAACCGCCGTCAACCCTTTTGGTTCATATTTGGTTTGGACATCCGTCATCAGCGTTTCCAAATAGGATTGAAGACCGCTGTCCAGCGTGGTGTAAACCGTTCCACCATTAACCGGCGTTTTTAACTTGGTTTTGGCATTAGGCAGCTTGTACCCGTACGCATCGGTTTCGCTGCGGCGATAACCGTTGTCCCCGGCAAGAACGGTATTGAATTGCTTTTCCAGTCCCATAACCCCGGTAAGTCCGCTGCTTTTATCTTGTGCCTGGGCAATACCAATCACGTGACTGGCAAACACGCCGTTGGGATAAAGCCGTGACGGGGTTTCCCGAAAATGGATTCCTGGCAGCTTTTCCGCGTCGATTTGCTTTTTAATCGCCAAACTCAATTTGGTGCCGGGAGTCCCGAACTCGACTTGGAAGACATGCTTTTTGGTCGGATTTAAACGCGCCAGAATCTTATCTTCACTGATCGCCAAATAACGGCTCAACACTTTGGCCGTTTTTGCCTTGTCGGTGACGTAATCAGGCTTATCACCATTCTTATTTTGTTTATCAAGAATGGCATAAATCGTATACGTATTTGAGTCTTCGGCAATCACATTGCCAGTGCGATCCAAAATAGCCCCGCGCTGGGCTTGTAGAACCGTATCCGTACGATATTGTTTTTGCCGCTGCTTGGCTAGGTTGTTAGAATCCACTTCGCCAACTGTGGCAACAAAAGAAAAACGAAGAACGAAGCCACCGAGAATCAGGAGCGTAAACCCGATCAGTCCGATACCAAATAACTTACGATTCCGGGCTGGATGTGCATTCGTTGATCGTTTTGATTTGAAAAGTTTCATTGATTATCAACACGCTTTATATTGCCATTAATGATTTTAAACCCATGTGCTTTTGCGAAAGCATCGAGTCGTTCCGAATTAGAGAGCTCACCAATTTCCTGCTTGAGATTCGCGGTTGCCTGCGATTGCTTCATAATGCGCGCTTGTAAATCTTCGTATTGGCGCTGGGTATTGCTCAGGCGGTTTTGCATGAACAGACAGACCACACAAACAACCGTGGCCAAAACACCACAGGCGAACATCAAGGTTTTTTCGAATCCGCTAAAAGCGATATGTGTTTGTGGCGCGGGTTCGTTAACTGTTTTATGTACCGGTTTAGGCGCCGGTTGCTGCACCAAAGGTCTTGCTGTACTCTCAAGCATTTATTGTACCCCCTAGTTGCGAATTTTTTCGATAACTCTGAGCTTAGCGCTATGTGCACGGTGGTTTTCGGCCAACTCATCAGCGCTTGGTAAAATCGGCTTGCGCGTGACCAAGCGATAGTGCGGCTGGGCAGATGCCGGAACAACCGGCAAACCGCGTGGAACGTCTTGAACTGACGAAACTTCCTTAAACATGGTCTTAACCAGCCGATCTTCTAACGATTGAAAAGTGATCACGCTGATACGACCATCGACATTGAGTAACTTCAATGCCTGCTCTAACGATGATTCCAGTGCTGACAGTTCGTCATTGACCGCAATGCGAATCGCCTGAAACACTTTCTTGGCGGGGTGACCACCGGTGCGCCGCGCCTTGGCAGGAATCCCCGCCTTAATCAAATCCACGAGCTGAAAGGTCGTGGTAATCGGCCCTTCAGCCCGGGCTTGCTCGATCCGCCGCGCAATCTGTTTGGAAAAATGCTCCTCCCCATAACGCGAGAAGATGCGAACCAACTCAGCATATGGCCATTCATTCACAATGGTCTTCGCATCGAGCTTCTGCCGCTGATCCATACGCATGTCCAGCGGTGCATCGAAGCGGTAGGAAAAGCCGCGCTTGGAATCATCAAATTGCGGTGATGAGACGCCGAGATCATACAAAATACCATCTACATGGCTAATGTTCAATTCAGCCAGTGCCGTCGTTAGTTCCCGAAAGTTACGGTGAACCAGCGTCAGTTGCGGCGGTAAATTGCCAAAGCTAGCGGTCACAGCAGCAATGGCGGCTTCATCCTGATCAAACGCGATCAAGCGCCCTGTTGTCAGTTGCTTTAAAATCTGACGGGTATGACCGCCGCGTCCCAACGTAGCATCGACATAGATGCCATCCGGTTTCACGGCTAAAGCTGCCGTTGCTTCTTTTAATAGAACCGTTTCATGTTTGAATTCTGTCATCACTACAACCCAAAGTCCGTTAAGTTTTCCGAAATATCATCAAAGTTTTCTTCAGCCGTGTCAGCAAATTCCTGCCAGCGCTCGGCATCCCAAACTTCAATGCGAGTATTGACGCCGACAAGCACGCATTCCTTTTTTAAAGCCGCGTGCTTAAACAGCGACTTAGGAATGTTAATCCGCCCCTGCTTGTCAATCTCACACTCAGTTGCGGCCGAAAAAAGAAAGCGGGTAAAGGTACGGGCATCTTTTTTGGCTAACGGTAACGTTGCCAGTTTGGCCTGAAGCTTGTCCCATTCAGCTATTGGATAACCGAAAAGGCAGCCGTCCATACCACGAGTTAACACAAACGATGCCCCCAGTTGCTCACGGAATTTAGCTGGAATAATCAGACGCCCTTTAGCGTCGATACTGCGTTCAAATTCACCCATGAGCATAGCTGGCACCTCCCTACGATTTTTAGTCTACCACAACGCCCCACTCTTCTCCACATCTAACCACAATTGAAACAAAATTTAGTTATTTTATGTTTTAAAAAACCTTTAAGACGCAAAAAAGTCCGTGATCACAAGGATCACGGACTTTTTTAAAACGTGGGTAGAAAGTGGGGACTTATCCCAAAAAGTAGATCAATATGCCGCCAAACCACCAACAAGTGGTGGCCAATGAGAGGATTCGGGTCAACATACGCCAATAACGGTGGATAATGAGATCATATTCACGAACGACCTGCCAGATAACCAGGATCAAAGCGATCACCATGGCCGTAAACAAAATCACCCAAATAAAATTCGGGGTTTTCGTAAAAGTCAGCTGGAAAATCGCCCAAAAATTAACCACTGTCAATAAGAAGAACCAAGAACCGCCATGAAAGTCAAAGTACACGACTGCCGCGACAACCATGCACCACACTAAAATCGGCAATCCCAACGCGAGCAACACCATGATAAGTCCCCCTGGAGGCAGCCGCCTGAAGCGCTGTCTGTTGATACTATTCTAATTAACCCTACCCAAAGCGAGGATAAGCGTCAAGCTCGATTTAGTTGAAGATGGACCATTGCAGTGGCAACTCATGCCGAACCATTTCAACGCCACTGTCATTCACCACAAAGTAGAACTTTGCGAACCGTTAAAAAATGGCAACTTTTTCAAAATCCCCCCAGCATCTCAGTTGCCGATCCTTGCAAAAACCAGTACAATGAGAGCCAGCAGAATAACAAAGGTGGTGTTTTCGGTGCAGAAAAAGAAAAAGTCTAAATTTCAAAAAATGACGATCATCAGCGCTTGGGTGATGATTATCATTACTGTGCTCGGCGTCGTTCTCGGTGCCCTCGCTAGTTTGCAACTTATCTAAACCGATCACCCAAGAACCATCGTAGAATAACTTGCTAAAAAGACCTAACGACACGATTCGTCTGTCGCTAGGCCTTTTTTCTTGTGCTCGCACCGGTTGTGTCACAGAATCGGGGCCAACAACCGCGAGAGTTCCTCCCCCAGTCGAGCAGGCCGTTTTTTGGCATCGATAACCTTTTGCGTATACGGCATTGCCCGCTCCATGTCGGCAAGGAAAAGTTTCTGAAACGTTTTACCGATCCGGTGATCATAAATGAACGCGGCAATTTCAAAGTTTAACTTAAAGGAGCGAATGTCAAAGTTGGCGGTTCCGGTAGAAACGTATTTACCATCGACCACAATGGTTTTGGCATGCAGGAAACCTTCCTCATACAAGAACGCCTGACCACCATTAGCCACGACTTGATTCAGGTAAAACTGCGAAGCTTTGGCCATCAGTTCCTGATTGGTTTTCTTGGGAATCATAACGCGGACATCGACACCGGCGTTGGCCGCGATTGTCAAGGCATCCAGTAAACTGTCATCCGGCACGAAATACGGCGACTCGATCCAGATACTGCGCTTAGCCTGATTGATGAGACCCAGATAGCCCAGTTTAATCGCTTCAACCTGCTGCTCCGGTCCTCCGGCAACCACTTGCATCGTTGTATTGCCGGTGACAACCGGTTCGCGGAAAAGAACATCAACATCTTTAACCTGTTGCTTTCTGCTGGTCCCATTCCAATCCATCAGGAAACGCGCTTGAATCACAGCGACCGCCTTGCCTTGAATCCGGAGCTGGGTATCACGCAACGTAGGCAAGCCGTGATGCTCCTTACCTAAATTAAAGCCGCCCAAATAGGCTAGATGTCCATCAATGACAATCAGCTTACGATGGTTCCGAAAATTAATCCGGGGGTTCCACCGCCCAAGTTTCGTCGCGACAAACCGCTCGACCTGGCCACCGGCATCCGTCAATCCTTTCCAGAAACTGATCGGCAAGCCATGAGAACCAAAAGTGTCGTACAAAACGCGTACGGTAACACCGGCATGCGCCTTTTCAATTAATAAATCCCGTAACTGCCGGCCCACTGCATCCGGCTGAATCGTGTAAGCTTCAATATGAATGTGCTCGGTCGCTAACCCGATGTCTTCAAACAGTTGCTTGAAAAAAGCTTCGCGTAACGCCAAAACCTGAACCTCATTATGGGTGGTCACCAAAGCATCATCGGCCCGCAGTAACGTGCGAACCAGCTCAGAAACGCCGCCGCTACCAGGGGTGCCAATTAACGGCTGGCCGGCTGCAAGTGCTTCTTGCTGCTGAACGACCAAGTCATTGATGCCTAAAAGTCGTTGCGTCATCAAGTCTTGCATGCGATTAGCCCGCAGCTTACGGCCAAACACAAAATAAATGATAAAACCCACAAACGGCAGCAGCATCAATACCAACAGCCACGCCCATACTGCGGAGATGTCACGATGCGAGCGAAAAACCGTCACAATCGCAATCAACGCATTCACAAGATAAAGCCCGCCAAAAATCAGCCCAAGCCACATAAACTTGCCTCCTCGCCAGATTCACGCTAAAAGATGCCATATCAGACTGCTTGCCAGCCAATCGCATGGCAATGATTATACTCTACTTTACCGACAAGGCAGCGTAAAAGTCCAGTGGTACTGACGTAACGACGGCTCATTCTCGCTCCGTTTTCTTTCTAAAGATTGGTGCCCTACCCACATCCTCTGACAATAAAAACGCTAGGGGAAATGCTACGGTAAGATGAATCAGTGCCTGCCACAGCATAACTCTCAGCGTTTATAAATGATTGATCAGTGATGACTCGTTACCACCCAAAACTCATCCGACCGCACTCGCCACTCACTCTTCAACTTTACCGAACCACTTCTTTTGCAGTTTTGCGATGGTGCCATCGGCCTTCAATGCCTTCAAACCGGCGTTAATTTTGCCACGCAAGACATGGTCGGATTTACGCATCCCCACAGCAAAATCTTCTGGCGGAAACGGATCATTAACGATGTGATAGCTTGACGGGTCCGCTTTGTGGGCAATGTAATAGCGCGCATAAACCTCATCCATCAAAATCCCCTGAATCCGCCCCGCGTCTAAATCAATAAAGGCATCATTGAACGTATCGTAAAGAATTGGGGTTTTGTTGGCAATCATGTTCTTTAGAATCTTCGGTTGCGCGTCCAGGTCAAACGCACCGCTTGATCCCGTCTGCACGCCTAGCGTTTTCCCTTTCATATCCTGCAACGAGTTGATCTGACTCTTGGTTTTGGTAACCAGAATCTGGTGGTTAATCAGGTAGTTGTCGGAAAAGGCAACTTTTTCTCTGCGTTCCGGCGTGACGGAATAGCCGTTCCAAATCAGGTCAATGGTTTGATTTTTCAGTTCGGTTTCTTTCATGGACCAGTCAATTGTCTGAAAATCGGCTTTGATGCCATAACGCTTAAAGACTGCCTTTGCCAAATCAATGTCATATCCGGCAAGCTGACCATTCTTTTGCCGAAAGCCCATCGGCACGAACGTATCGTCTAAACCAATCACGACTTTTTTAGTGCGCTCAATCCGCGGCCAGGAATTGCTGACGGTTTCGCGCGCACAGCCGCTAATGATAAAGCCTGCCATGGCCAAAATGACCATGACGGCTAATAAAATTCGCCGTTTCATTGGCCATCACCGCCTTTGCCAACGTGATAAGTCGTGTCCGCAACACTCTTGGCAAAGTCCATATCATGGGTCACCACGACCTGCGTCATCCCGGAAGCCTTAAACTGATTAACCATCTCAGCCACGTTCTCCCGCAACAACGGATCCAGTGCGCTGGTCGGTTCATCATACAAAAGAATTTGTGGATTCAACGCCAACGCCCGCGCGATCGCGACCCGTTGTTTTTGCCCACCGGAAAGTGAATACGGATATGCCTGAGCCTGATCGCTTAACGCCAATTGATCCAGTAATTTCTTGGCAGTCGCATCTGCCTGCTGTTGATCGATTCCTTGCAATGTTGGTGCCAGCGTGATATTCCGCATCACGGACAAATTCGGAAAAAGTTCGAAGTTCTGAAACACAACACCGATGATCCCTTGTTTACGCATGGCCTGCGCGGTTGTCGGCTCGCCGTTCCAGATCATGGTACCTGAATCAGCCTGCTCCAGTCCGCTGATAATCCGCAGCAGTGTCGTTTTCCCGGCACCGCTGGGACCAACGATCGCTAGGGTTTTACCATCTTCAATGGTCACTGTGACATTTTTCAAAACCGGTCGGCCGTTAAAAGATTTGTTGATATTTTTCAGTTCTAACATGTTCGACGCCTCCTAGCGATAGTATGAAAATGCTGCTTCGATCCGTTTTTGCAGGAACGTCAGGATCAGCGTCAGTAACAGGTAAATGACCCCGACCAGCACAAGCGGCAACAAGGTGACATCGCGGGCACTGGCAATATTCCCGGCCCGCAGCAGATCGCCCAAGCCGATGACATAAACCAAGCTGGAATCCTTCACAAGGTTGATGACTTCGTTACCGATGGACGGCAACACGATTTTAACGACTTGCGGGATAACGACATACCGCAATGCCTGCCAGCGGGTCATGTTTAAAACGGTGCTAGCTTCAAATTGGCCTTCATCAACGGCCCCAAAGCCGCCACGGAAGATTTCTGCAAAGTAGGCGGCGTAATTCAGAATAAATGCGACTAAGGCCGCCGAGAATCGATCAAAAACAATCCCGACAATCGGTAAGCCATAAAAGATAAACATCAATTGCAACAATAATGGCGTGCCCCGAAAGACCCAAACGTAACCTTCCAAAAGACCCTTTCCTGCCTTGCCCAGAATCGATTTAGGTTTGGGAATCAGTCCCACTGATAAAATCAAGCCAAGTGGAATGGCGCCAACCAACGTGATGGCAAAAATCCCCAAAGTCATTTTCACACCAGATAATAAGGCCGGTAAAATCTGAAAAATATAAGTCATGGTGCTTCCTCCTTCAAATACGTGACAACTTTACTGCCATGGTTTCTGTTCATTTTATTAAACGCGTTTTGTGGTTGGCGGGCCGCAACCGGTGACCGACTGATAATGCAAAAAAAGCGTCCTCTTGCATCAAGCAAGAGGACGCTTTTTTGCGCGGTACCACCTCAATTTGCCGACTGTTCACACAGTCGACCTCATGTGGTTGAAATCAACTTCATAATCATCATTCGAAATCACAGTCATAAAAAAATCCTCTTACAGCAAGCTGCTGTAAGAGGACGGCTTAAACCGCGGTTCCACCTCAGATTTACCAATTGCTCACACAATCAGTCTCATGTAGTTATTTCAACCACGGCGATAACGAGCCCAACCGAGACGACCTACTAAGGTTCAATCGCCCACTCATGGATGTGTGATCAACGGATGACTGCCCGGTTCCCATCAACCCGGACTCGCTTAAAATCATGACCGCTCATCGATTCCACTCAACGCTTTAATGAATTGTCACTAAATTACACCGAAAATCATCGAAAGTCAACTATTCCTAAAAATTCGTGCAGCTTTTCGTCGGAAAAGTGATGGCCGAATTCCAACGTCGACGCACCACACCGTGTGGCTTAATTAGTTATGCCGATGAAAAAGTTTTGACCAGAAGCCTTGCTTTTTAAGGCGAATGTCCATTAACGGCACGCTGTCGCCCAACAGTCGCCGGGCAATATTGCGGTAACCTTTGCTGGCCAAATCATCCGGATCCATCACAATCGCTTCACCTTTGTTTGAGCTCTCAATCACACCGTCATCATCAACGATAATGCCCAGCAAATCGAGTCCCAGATGACTGGTGATTTCGTCAATGTCCATCGAGCGGCCATCTGCCAGCATATTTTGCCGAATACGGTTGATGATCAATCGCGGTTTCAGCGGCATATCCCGCTGTTCAAGCAAACCAACCACCCGATCGGCATCACTGACTGCCGAAATTTCCGGTGTGGTCACCACAATCGCCCCATCGGCAGCACCCGTCGCATTGCGAAAGCCTTGCTCAATACCGGCAGGCGAATCAAGAATGATATAGTCAAAATCCGGCCGCAACTGTTCAACAATTTCGACAACCTGCTCGGGCTCTATGGCATCCTTTTCAGCATTTTGCGCCGCTGGCAATAAGTATAAAAGGTCATCAAAGCGTTTGTCTTTGATCAAGGCTTGATGCAATTTAGCCCGGCCGGTTGCGACATCGACAATGTCATAAATAATCCGATTAGATAGCCCCATGACCACGTCCAAATTACGCAAGCCAATATCAAGGTCCAATAAAACCACCCGCTTGCCCTGCAAAGCCAATGCGGTGCCGATGTTGGCCGAGGTGGTCGTTTTACCAACACCACCTTTACCGGAAGTAACCACTAACGCTGTACCCATCTACATTGCCTCCATTTGCTTGAATAATCGCGGCCGAAGATTCGCCAGTTCAGCCATTTTGGCGTGTGTCATTGTATGTAACTCACTTAAATAAGCGACTGGCTTGAGCGGATCATAGTGATCAGCGACAATCTCGATCACATCGGCAATCCGCACCTGGCTGGCCCCCTCAAGATCGCCAACCACAACGGCGCGCGTATCCCCTTGGCTGCCAGCCTGCACCACGCCGCTGACCTTACCCATCACAAAAACATTCCCGGAAGCACATAAGGTCGCACCGGCATGCAGATCGCCCAAGAACAGCACATCACCCATGATGTCAATCGTTTGGCCAGACCGAATCACCCCACCAATACGATGCGTCATTTTGGCCGTGACCATATCTGCCACCACATCTTTGTCAACGACCGCACTGGTAATGCCGTTGATTGAAAAACGCGGATAATCGGCGAAAACCGATTGAATTTGGGCAAGCTGCTCTTCAGTCAACAAACGATTACCGGTTTCCAGGCGATAACTGACTTCACCAGTCGGCGTTTCTTCATACAGCTTCCCCAGTAACGTTTTCAGCGTCCCGATGATCTGCATAAAATCCGCCGTATCTTGAAGCTGCAGTGCCAGACTGTCGTTTCGACCTTTTAAGACCACACTGTCCACATCATCACCCCAAACTATTCTTCCGCTAAGTTAATCAATACCCGATGCAATGGACCATACACAATGACGAAAAGAATCAGGTTGACCGTCAACCCCGGCCCCAAATGATTGGCAATCAGCATCACTACACTGGAATTGCCATAACCAATAAAATGATTCACAAAATAATTGGCGACACCATACAGCAATAGCGCAATGATATACACCATCCCGACAAAAACCGCGGTGTGCGGAATGTACGGCCGAATCTGACGCACGATATAAATCACTAACGCGAACAATAAAGCATTGACGCCTAATATGCCGGTGTAAAAGCTGTCAAAAATCAACCCGATCAAGGCGGCAATCCAGGTCGTGTACTTCTCTTCCGGAACTAGCAGGGTCACCATAACCAAGCCTAACAAAGTCAGCTGCGGCGTACCCATAAAACTCGGCCGCATAATCCACTGGGCTAATACGGATGCCAGACTGCCATCAATTAATAACAGCAAAAGCAGGATTGAAATAATCCACCAATGCCCTGTAAAGTGTTTTTCGTTCAACATATATCAGTCACCCTTGATTGTCCGCGAAATGACCGTCACAACCGTTACATCATTGAGATTCGCAGCCGGTGACAGATAAACGGTATTGGCAAGCCCATAGTCATCTTTTTTAACACTAGTGACTTCTCCGATAAGCAAGCCTTTAGGGGTCATGCCGCCCAAGCCGCTGGTCACGACTTTATCGCCTTTTTTAATCGCATGCTCGCTGTTCAGTTCGCCAAGAACCAAGTCACCCGACTTTTCGTCATAGCCAGTGATGATCCCGTTAACTTCTTTATCCTCACTCGTTTCAACGGCGGCAGCGACGCGATCACTGGACTTATTGGCAGTCGATAGCATTTCGACTTTTGAACTGGTTCGATTGACTTCAACGATCCGCCCGACCAATCCGGATCCGGCCATCACCGGCATGCCTTTTTTAACCCCTGCCGCGCTGCCTTGGTTAATCACCACCATGTTCCGCCAATCACTCGGTGTTCGCAAAATAACGGCGGCACTGATCTGCGAGTAATCAGTCAAAGTACCGTTCAATTTCAACTGTTGTTTCAGCTGTTTGTTTTCGCGTTTCAGGGTTTGAACCTGTACTTTGGTCTGGGCCAGACTATCTAGCTGTTGTTTCAGGTGCTGATTCTCCTGGAACGTATCCATCAGGCTATGCACGTCATCCAACCCGTTACGGGCAAAATCCCCTGGTAAGGCAACCAACCGGCCACCGATGCCAACAACATCATTGGCAATCCGCTGAATAAATGGCGGGGTGTTGCGATTATTGCTCGCATAAATCGACCCAGCGACCAGACCAATACTGACCAGCAAAGCGATCATGAGGGCGATCAATTTTTTATTGGAAAAGAATTTCTGCATTGGTTCCTCCGTCACACTCGCGAAAAGAGGCCAGGATCCTTCATCCCAGCCTCTTGCCACACACAAACCATCTTCATTTATGGGCTGTTAACGTTTCTTTAAAACGTCAATATTCTTCAACGATTCGCCAGTTCCGATCGCAACGCAATCCAGCGGGTCTTGCGCGATGAAAACCGGTACTTTGGTTTCATCGGAAATGACATCCGGCAGATGCTTCAAAAGCGCCCCGCCACCAGTTAGCACAATACCGTGATCAATCACATCAGCCGCAATTTCCGGAGACGTTTCTTCCAGCGTCTCTTTAATAGCCGTGATAATGTCAAGCACGTTCTCATGAATCGCCGAGGCAATGTCCGTCGCCGAAATGTCAATCGTCTTAGGCAGACCACTTAACAAGTCGCGGCCGCGAACGGTCATCCCGTCAATGTCAGCGGCTTTTTCAACCGATGCCGACCCGATTTGAATTTTCATCGCTTCAGCGGTTCGTTCGCCGATTAATAAATTAAAATTCTGTCGTAGATGATTGATAATGGCTTCGTCAAACTTATCGCCAGCCACCCGAATGGAGCGGCTCGAAACGATGCCGCCTAATGAAATCGTGGCAACATCGGTTGTGCCGCCACCGATATCAACGACCATACTGCCTGTCGGGTCCATAACCGGCAAGCCGGCACCGATCGCCGCGGCGTATGGTTCTTCAATCACAAACGCATCCCGTGCACCAGCTACTTTAGCCGCATCGATAACGGCACGCTTTTCAACTTCGGTAACCCCACTTGGCACGCAAATCATCACCTGCGGATGGCTGCCATTACCCAATGCTTTTTGCATGAAGTATTTCAACATGGCCGCAGTTGTGTCGTAGTCAGCGATGACCCCATCTTTCATTGGTCGGATCGCCACGATATTGGTCGGGGTACGACCGATCATGTCGCGGGCTTCTTCACCAACGGCAATGACTTCTTCCGTCTGAGTATTCTTCGCGACCACGGAAGGCTCATTTAAGACGATGCCCTTGCCGTCGACGTAAACTAAGGTATTTGCGGTGCCAAGATCGATCCCGATATTCTTTGATCCAAATCCAAACAAGACGTTCTCTCCTTATGCTGACTCATTTCGTATTAACTCCATGCATTATAGCATATTTATTTCTGTGACAAAATGTGAAACCGCCTGATTTTGGCACCTTACCGCCAATTTCAAAAAACCTTACAATTTTCTTGAATTAATTAAAGTCAGGATCGTCTCGGGCAAAAGAATAAAACGCCTTCCCGCCGATAATCAAATGATCCAGCAAATTCATCCCTAGCAACGCCGCCGCTAACTGAAAACGGGTTGTCGTATCGCGATCTGCCTGACTCGGCGCCGGATCTCCGCTCGGATGATTGTGAACCATAATGAGATTTGTGGCACTCAACTTTAATGCTTCACGAAATACCACCCGCGGATCGGCCAATGCGGAATCAACCGTACCAATCGCCACAGTTTGCTCGGTAATAATCTGATTTTTGACATCTAAAAACAAAATCAGCATGGACTCCTGATTAGCACCGGCAAAACGCGAAACCATGGTCTTGCCTAACTGTTCGCTATTTTTAATCTGCCCATAACGAACGGATTGTCGGCGCATCACTCGGCGGCCCAGTTCTACACCTGCCAAAATACTGGCGCGTTTGGCCGCACCTAAGCCGCGAATGTGATCCAGTGAGTCACCATCGCCTTCCGCCAAACCTTGTAATGCCGGATAGGTTGCCAACACCTCACTCACGATTTCTTTGACCGGATAATGCTGATTGCCCGCCCGCACAATCAGTTGCAGCAATTCCGCATCTGTCAGTGCTGCCGGTCCGTGCGCCAATAACCGTTCACGCGGTTGTTCAGTTGCATCTGCCATCGTTTTCCCCCTGGTAGCACACGTACAGGTCGCATCAGTTCAAGTCCCACATTGCGTTTCGAGCTGACGCTGATTGAATGTCCTGGTTGCGCGCTGCGATTTTGAGCCAATTCATGACTCACTAGGAAGATTACGCAAATGTGCCATGCTTTTGCAGCCAGTCCGGCAGTTCGGTGATAGATGATAAAATAGCGGTCGCTTTCTCATCCGGTTGCTGGGCAATACCGGGAATCATGACCACAGGCAGGCCAGCTCCCTCTGCGGCCGCCACCCCGACGTGCGTGTCTTCGATGACGATCGCCGGGCCAGCGCCTAAATGCCTTTTCATGACCTGATACACTTCGGGATCCGGCTTATGCGCCTCGACATCACTGCCGGTCAAAATCGGGTCAAACCAGTCTTGCCAACCGGCTGCTGCCAAAACCACATCAACATAATGCTGAGCGCTACTAGTTGCCAATGCCAGCCGATAACGAGCAGCCTGCAGCGTTCTCAAGGCTTCATCAGCTCCTGGCAACACAAAATCGGCACCATTGCGAATCCGATCCAACACATCCTTGGTCGAAAATTCTTGAAACCACGCAGCATTTTCCGACCCCACAAGATCTGCAATAATCTTGGCTTCGTTTGGCCCCGCCGAACCGACTAACGGGCGAAAATCATCTTCGGTTCGCTTCAATCCCAACTCAGCTGCGGCGCGCACGTTGCTTTGAAGATAAATTGCTTCGGTATCAACCAAGGTTCCGTCCAGATCAAAAATCACGGTTGTTGTCATGACTTTCCCTCCAATAAAGTTTGACGCACGGCAGCAGCGAGATACAAGGACCCAGTGATCACAATCGGTTGTTCCGGGTCATTATCCAAGCTGGCTGCCAACGCGGCCTGCCATGAGTCTTTTAATTGCCCTTCATGAAGCCTTTGGTACCCGGCTTCAGGTAATGCACGTGGTGTTCCCGGCACTGGCACGAGGTAAACAGTCACAAAAGCCCGTGTCAGCATATCTGCCATCGATGCATAATCCTTATCGGCCAAAATACCGGCAATCACCGTAACCGGTCCGGAAAACAGTTCATGCAACGCGACGACCAGACCCTTGATACCGTCCGGATTATGCGCACCATCCAGCACAATAAACGGCGAATCACTGATCTTTTCAAGCCGCGCTGGCCAGCGACTGGCCGCAATTCCTTGGCGAATATCGTGCGCCGTTAATGGCCAATGGGTTACCTGTGTATAAATTTTAGCGGTTTTAATCGCAATCGCCATATTGCGCTGTTGATAGTCACCGACTAATGGCACGGTCAGATCCGCTAACGATCCGTCTTCATCTTGGTACGTCAACCGCTGTCCCCAGCCGTGCAGCTTGGCTTTGGGAACAGTGAAATCTCGACCGAAGCGAAACCACTGACTGCCGGTGGATTGCGTTTTGGCCGCTACCACTGCCGCTGCTTCGGGTACCAAATCACCGGTAACGACCGGAACCCTAGGCTTGATAATACCCGCCTTATGCGTCGCAATCGCCGTGATGGTATCCCCTAACAATTTCTGATGATCCAGCGCCACCTCTGTCAACACACTCACAACCGGCGTGATGACATTGGTTGAATCGGTATCTCCGCCAATACCGACCTCGATAACCGCTACATCAACGCGGCGTTGGCGAAAATACCAAAAAGCCAAGGCGGTGACAAATTCAAACTCGGTTACATTAAAGTCAGGGTGAGCAGTGCGCAAGTCATCAAGTGCTGCCCGGGCGACCGCAACCGCCTGTACCAGTTCATCATCGGGGATCGGCACATGGTCAATCATCATGCGTTCATTGAAACGCATAATAAATGGCGAGGTAAACAACCCCACTTCTAATCCGCTCGCTTCCAGCACGTGCGCAATGGCATTAGCCGTCGATCCTTTCCCGTTCGTGCCGGTAATGTGGATATAGTGACCTTTTTCCTGCGGGTCGCCGAGCGCATGCAACAGTGTCAAAATACGACGATGATCGCCGGTTTTGGCTAAACGCGGAAAAGAATGAATATAAGCAACACTTTCAGAGTAGTTCATCGTTAACTTCCTTCAATCGTGACATCCATTCAGACACCGCCTCTGCAGCGCCTAAATATGGCTTAATCATACCAGAAAATGCTGGTCGGCTCGTTCACTGACAATGGAAATTTTTGTCAGATTCAGGTGAACACACGGATTTACGTGTACAAAAAAGAGGTTGGGTCATAATTCATAGCCACAATAAAAAGGCGAACATACTCTGCATTGCGCGCAAAGTATATTCGCCTTTTTGTTTCCCTGAGGTAATTCGGTGAGGGTATTTAAGATATTAGTGCCAAAGCGAAGCAATCGTAGGCCAGATGGGGCTCAGCTGTGAAAACAACACAGCGACCGGTCTTTGTCGCTGATGTTGTTAGGCGACTTTGAGACAGCGGTTTCCTGGCTCAAAGCGCCGTCTCCGCTCTAGCTTCGCGTCGCAAGCCCCAGCTGGCCGGAGATTGCGGAGTTTGGCACGACAAGGAACTTATTGCCTAAGCTTTTTTTGATTGTTCGGAATTTACTAATCTATTAACGTTTAACGTTCTCACAAAAATTATGACTCGACCTCTTACGCCTGCTGCAACTGCTCAAGCCGCTGCTGGGTGCTGCTAAGCTGATCAGCGAAGTCGCTGCGTTTGTTGCGTTGTTCGGCGACAACCGCTTCAGGCGCTTTGGACAGGAAGCCTTGATTGTTGAGTTTCTTGTCAATTCGGGCAATTTCCTGTTCAAGCTTCTTGGCATCTTTGGTTAACTTGGCTTTTTCTTCGTCCAAATCGACCAATTCATTGAGCGGAACAAAAATCGTTGCCCCGGTAATGACGGCACTGCCAGCCATTTTCGGCTCAGCCACATCAGTTCCGACGGTGAAGTCCTTGCTGTTAACAAACCGATCAATGAAATCGAAGTTCTGGTCAAAAATCGGCTTCAAAGCAGGATCCGTTAACTTCACGATAATATCAACCTTAGTCTTAAGCGGTGCGCCTGCTTCTTTACGAATACTGCGAACGCCGCGAATAAGCGCAATAATGGCATCCATCGCACTGGTTGCATCGGCATTTTCAAACGCAGTATTTTCAACCGGATAACTGGCGGTCACGATTGATTTGCCAGTGTGCGGCAAAGCCAACCACAACTTCTCGGTCACAAACGGCATCACCGGGTGCAAAAGCCGCAGAATTTGATCAAGGGCATAAGCCAAATTAACCCGTTTAGCTGCCTTAGCCTTTTCATCGTCGCCGTACAGAACTTCCTTGCTCATTTCAACATACCAGTCCGCAAAGACATTCCAGGTAAAGTTGTACAGAGTTCGACCCATTTCACCGAATTCAAAGCGTTCAGACAGATCGGTAACCTGCTTGATGGTTTCATTTAATTGCGAAAACAGCCACTTATCGGATAAGTCGAATGTACTTGGATCAGGCTGCTGCGGCTTGTCTAGATCATCCAGGTTCATCATCACGAAGCGTGAAATGTTCCAAATCTTGTTGATGAAATTCCAGGCAGCTTCAACCTGTTTGTAACTAAACCGTGTATCCTGCCCCGGCTTGTTACCTGTGATCAGGAACCACCGCAAAGCATCGGCGCCATATTTTTCAATGACGTCCATCGGATCAATCCCGTTTCCTAACGACTTGCTCATCTTGCGGCCTTGTTCGTCCCGCATCAGGCCGTGAATCAGCGTGTATTGGAATGGCCGCTCACCAGTAAAGTGCAATCCTTGGAAGATCATGCGGGCAACCCAAAATGGAATAATATCGTAGCCGGTGACCAAGGTGTTGGTCGGATAATACCGCTTATAATCCGGCGCATCGGTATTCGGCCACCCCATCGTGGAAAATGGCCACAAAGCACTGGAAAACCACGTGTCCAGCACATCAGGATCCTGTTGCCAATTTTCAATATCTTTCGGCGCTTCCATACCGACGTAAGTTTCACCGGTGTGCTTGTTGTACCAAGCCGGAATCTGATGGCCCCACCATAATTGCCGGGAAATGACCCAATCGTGAATATTTTCCATCCATTGCAAATAAGTGTGCTCAAAGCGCTCCGGAACAAAGGTTACTTTCTTGTCGCTTTCCTGTTGCGCCTTGATGGCTGCTTCGGCGAGCGGCTTCATTTTGACAAACCACTGCGTTGACAAACGGGCTTCGACTTGAACGCCGGTCCGCTCGCTGTGACCAACACTATGCACAATCGGTTCGACTTTAAGTAATAGGCCTTCCTTATCCAAATCCGCCACCATGGCTTTACGCGCTTCGAAACGATCCATCCCATTGTATTTGCCGGCATTTTCATTCATCGTGCCGTCGTCATTCATGGTATTGATGCGCTTCAGATCATGGCGATTGCCAACCTGAAAGTCGTTAGGATCGTGCGCTGGGGTGATTTTAACGGCCCCGGTTCCGAAGTCAGGATCAACGTAAGCATCCTCAATAATTGGAATTTTGCGGTTAGCCAGCGGCAGAATCAATTCCTTACCGACCATATCTTTGTAACGCTTATCGCCGGGATGAACGGCCACCGCGGTATCGCCCATCATTGTTTCCGGACGGGTCGTGGCGATTTCGATATACCCGCTACCATCGGCAAACGGATACTTAACGTGGTAAAACGCGCCTTTATCGTCTTTATGAATGACTTCGATATCGGACAATGCCGTGCGGGCTTGCGGATCCCAGTTAACGATATATTCGCCGCGGTAAATCAGGCCTTGTTTGTAGAGTTCGACAAACACCTTGCGAACGGCTTCGTTCAGGCCCTTATCCAAGGTGAATCGTTCACGGCTGTAATCCAATGACAAGCCCATCTTTGCCCACTGACCGTGAATGGTTTTGGCAAATTCATCTTTCCATTCCCAGACCTTCTGGACAAACTTTTCGCGGCCTAAGTCATAGCGACTAATGCCTTCCTTGCGCAATTTGGCTTCAACTTTCGCCTGCGTGGCAATTCCGGCATGGTCCATCCCCGGCAGCCATAGCGTATCGAAGCCTTGCATCCGCTTTTGGCGAATCACGATGTCCTGCAAGGTTGTATCCCAGGCATGGCCCATGTGCAGCCTCCCGGTTACATTGGGTGGCGGAATAACAATCGAATACGGCTTGGCTTTTGGATCGCCGCTTGGTTTAAAAACATCTTCGTCCAGCCATTCCTGATAGCGGCCTGCTTCGACCGCTTTATGATCATATTTTGGTGCTAATGCTTCATCACTCACTGGCTCCACCTCACAAATTTTTTCTGTCCATCCAGGTTTTCAGAACTGCAATATGCAGATTTGTCGACCGCGTTGGTTCGCGCTTCCTATAACGCGCCGGCTCACGCTTCTCCATAACGCGCTCCCCGGCGCAGGAGTCTGCGTGTAAGGACCTTGGTCGCAATGGCAAAAAACGCCATCACGCCCAAGGCCGCTTACACTCCGACTCCTAACCGCACCGGCTCGCGCTCACACAAAAAAAGCCCTAATTTATATAAAAATTAGGACGATTTCACTCGCGGTACCACCTAAATTGGGAATAACTTCCCCACTTAATTCAGGATAACGGCTGTCACCGGCCGTTCCCTACTCACTTCAGGACGGCAGCTCACAAGCTACAATCACGACCCCTTTTCGAGATTCACACCAACCATCTCGTCGCTGGGAAAAAAGATCATGACCCTCTTGATCATTGCATTAGCTGCATTATAACCCGCGGACATGGCAGGGTCAACGCTGTCATGATTGCTTCAAAGGTGCTTTTTGCTCTTGTGTTAACTTATTTTGATGATCAACAAACAGTAACGCTTGTAACTCACTAGTCAGATCAATATAGCGAATTGTTGTTTCGGGTTGGGCGGGAACCGGCTTAGGTGCAAAGGTTAAAATCGCCGTTATGCCGTTAGCTTCAAGTTGGCTAATCACTGCTGCCTGCGCAGAACTCGGCACACAGACAATCGCGGTGTGCATACCTGGACGGATTTTTTCGGATAAGGTCGCCAAGTTATAAATCTGAATGCCCGCAATCGTTGTCCCGATCAAGCTGGGATCCGTGTCAAAGCCCATCACAATCGATAAGTCGGGATTGCGCCGGAAATTGTTGGTCAGCAGCGCGCGCCCCAGATTCCCACAGCCTACCAACAGCATCTGCTCTTCGGAGTGAACCTCTAATAGCTCGCCAAAAACTTCCGCAAGCAAATCAACTGAATAGCCATACCCGCTGCGGCCTAGGTCGCCAAAATTAGAAAAATCGCGGCGAATGGTGGCTGGTGCAATGTGCACCAACTTGCTTAACCGATCCGAGCGCACCCGTTTGACACCCGATTGTTGTAAAGCTTTGACCGTTCGATAGTAAACCGGAATGCGTTTAATCGTTGCTTGCGATAATGCTTGTTTATTGACGACCAAAATGAACACCTCCGTACCTATTTGTTAAATTTTTCACATATTCAGTTTAACAGATGTAAGCGATTTTAGCCACCTTTTTCATGCCAAAAAATTGGCGAATAGCAGATTGTGCTTCATGTTGACTCAGTTGCCAACGATGCAGGAGATCATCATCTATAAGCATCAGAAAGCAGTTTCACGAAGCCGCCGCTAAAATGATGAGATTTTTTGTGAACTTTTTCTTTTAGACAACAAAATAACACCGGGCGGCAGAGGCAACAAAATCGTTACCACCTGCGTCCGGTGCCATTAAGCTTTAAAGCAACTCTGCAATAACGTCCTGATCCTGATTCATAAACTGATCGGAGGACTTGATCTCCTGAATTTTCATCCCGGCTAAGGCACGCGTCATCAGCCCGTCAACATCCAGTTTGCTTTCATAATAGCGCGCGCGATCGGTCTTGGGTTTGGTCTTCGGGGATGGCGGCGCAAAAATCGTGCAACAATCCTCAAACGGCATGATCGACAAGTCATACGTGTCGATTTTTTCCGCTTCGGCAATGATTTCATTCTTGTCCATCGTCGCGACCGGTCGAATAATCGGCATGGTCGTCACATCGTTAATCGCCGCCATGGACTCCAACGTTTGTGACGCTACCTGGCCGACCGATTCACCGTTGAAAATGGCTAGATCGCCACGCTGCTTGGCAATTGCTTCGGTGAGGCGCAACATCATCCGCCGCTGAACCGTCATCAGATAGCCTTCCGGAACTTTCGCCTTGACGTCTTCCTGGATTTCGGTGAACGGTACTTCAATAAAGTAAATCCGCCCAACATACGGGGTCAATTTAGCCGTCAGCTGCTTGGCCTTATTTAACGCCTGTTGGCTGGTATAAGGCGGACTGAAAAAGTGCACCATTTCAATGTCCACACCGCGCTTCAACGCATAATAACCTGCCACCGGCGAATCAATGCCGCCGCTAAGCATCAAGGCAGCTCGGCCTGCTGTCCCGACCGGCAAGCCACCTGCACCCTGAATGGTCTTGGTTGACAGATAAATAGCCTCACGCCGAACTTCTACACGCAAAATCATATCAGGATGATGCATTTTAACCACTAGATCCGGCCGCTTATCCGTCAAAAAGTCACCGAGGTCCAGATTCATCGCATTCGTGTCCAACGCAAAATCATGGTCACTGCGCCGCGTATTCACCTTATAGCTAATGCCTTTAGGGGCCGTTTCGTTCATCAGCTGCAAGGCAACTTCATGCACTTTGGTCATATCTTTTTCAACGGCAATACTCGGGGAAAAATTCTGAATGCCAAAGACCTGTGACAGCCGTGCCATCACCTGATCACTGGGTTCGCCATTCAACTCGATATGCATCCGGTCGCGTTTTGGCCGAATCGTCAGCTTAGGAAACTCATGCAGCGCACGCGTCACGTTCCCATTCAAGCGCCCGATGAAAGCTTGGCGATTCTTGCCTTTGGTCGAAAGTTCGCCGTAACGAACCATTATTTCTGAATATTGCATCTTAAAATCCTTTCAGCTAGACAGTCGCCTTATCGAGCTTGGCAAACTTCGCATAAATCTGGTCAAATGCGTCATTAAACGCATCAGCCTCGGCTAGCGTATTGGCTTCATCAAGGCTAACCCGAATCGCCGACGTCGCAATTTTCGGATCAGTATGCATTGCCGCCAGCGTACTGCTTTCCGTGCCTTTTTTGCTTGAGCAGGCGCTAGTTGTCGAAATATAAATCGCATGATCTTCAAACGCATGGACAATCGTTTCGCCGCGCACACCCGCAATGGCAAAACACAGAACATGCGGGGCAAAATCCGGCGTCAACTGGCTAAACATTGTTACCTTAGGCTTTTGGCTGACATGATCGTAAATACGCTTGCGAACCGCCTGCTGCTGGGCTACATTGTCGTCTTCGTTTGCTAACAACAACCGCAACGACTTTGCCATCGCCGCAATTGCCGGGACATTTTCGGTTCCTGAACGCCAATCACGCTCCTGGCCACCACCGGTCAGCAATGGATCGATCATGCGGCCTTCCTTGGCATAGATAAACCCGGTACCGCGCGGCGCATGGAATTTGTGCCCGGAAAAACTGAGAAAATCAATCCGAGGATCCTGCAATGCGCTATCCAAGCCCTTACCAACCGCCTGAACCGCATCAACGTGGAAATGAATATTGGGATAAGCATCCAAAACCCGTGCGGCCTGAACAATCGGCTGCATACTGCCAATCTCATTGTTCACGGCCATGATTGAAACCAGAATCGTATCCTTCCGAATCGCGGCCTTCAAATCATCGATATGAATAAAACCGCGGTGATCAACCGGCAGGTACGTGACTTCAAAACCCAACTTTTCAAGTTGTTTCATGCTATTCATCACAGCTGGGTGCTCGATACTGGTCGTGATTAAATGCCGGCCAAACTCACGCTTCGCCATGGCCGTTCCCTTAATCACCCAGTTATCGCCTTCCGTGCCGCCGCTGGTAAAATAAATTTCATCCGGCTTAGCCCCAATCAACTTGGCAATCTGCGCCCGCGAACTCTGCAAAACCTCATCAGCCTTCGTCCCCAGCGCATGCAAACTACTCGGATTACCAAAAAAATCCGTGCTGACCTTATTGTAAGTCGCCAACGCATCAGGCGAAATCTTAGTCGTCGCACTATTATCAAAATAAATCATCAGCCGGCCCCTTCCGTTCTTTAGACTGGGTTGAATTATAGACAAAAAGTTAGTAAGTTTCAAGAGAGCGCGAACAGGAGCGATTAGAAATCGGAGCATAAGTGGCCTCAAGCCTAAATGGCTGGGCTTTGGCCATTTAGGCTTGAGGTCCTTATGTAGAGATTTCTGCGACTGTGAGCGCGTTTGTATCGGAGAACTATAGCAGTCCAAGGTCCTTACACGCAGGTTTCTGGGCTGGTGAGGGCGTTTTTGCGCCAGAAAGCTGCAATCTATTTAGGCTTAAAGCCCTTATGTGAAGATTTCTGCGACTGTGAGAGCCAACAGTCCCAACCCCCTCACGCCAAAACAAAAGCCAGCCCAATCAGACTGGCTTCCCAACAATTCCTAATATAATGAAGCTTTCTTCCGCGCAAGATAAGCATCTTCAACCTTCTGATAACTTCCCTGCTCGGTCTGTTCCAGCGCCGTTGCGAGCGTATCCGCAGCCTGCTGGTAATCAAAATGCAGATAAAGTTCCGTGGCATGCTTCACGGCATCGGCCACCGGCTTAACCGTTGTCTTGTAGCGGTTAGCATACTGCATCAATTCTTCAGTCAGACCGGCAGCATCTATCAACGCACTGGTTGCCTTCTTCAAATCCTCAATATCGTTGGCAATTTTAATCAAGAACTTCGCAATCGCATCCATATCGATTTTAACTTGATTCAAATCGTGATTCAGCTGTTCGATTTCCGAGGTGACATGCTTCACCTGATCTACATAATCCTGCGGCAGTCCCGGCAAGTGGTGGCGAACAATTTCATGTTTGATATTGCGCATATCAAGCTCAAAGTTTTCTGCCTGCTTGTTGGCAACAATCTCGCCTTTCTTCAATCCGGCCACATCTTGATTAATTTGAACCTGGTGCTTTTCAATTTCGGTTAATTGTTCTTTAGTCGCATCAAACCGGCCAATCACATCAGAATAAACCGCTTTGCCGGCCTCGATGGCATCAGTGTCTTTCGTATAATTGGCATCAATCGTGTCGAGTTGCATTTTTAGATTTTTAGCCGTTTTGATTTCATGATGATTCAGGGTATAGCTTTGATCCAGATGCTCCAGCTCGGTTTGCAGCTCGCGATTCTGACGCAACGCATGGTCAATGAAACGCCGCAAGTCAGGGGTAGCCGCGTCAACCCGCTTCTTGGCTTGCATTTCCTTTTCCATAATCGCATACATCTTGTCGATCTCAGCTTCGATTTCGGCATTAGCCGCAGCAGTTGCAGCCACGTCAATTGACTTCAATGTGGCGTTCGCGTCTTTCATTTTTGCTTCGACATCCGCCACCATGCCTGGGATATCATCCGTGAAAACATAATGAGCGGTGGTTAATTGCCGATAACCGTGTTGAATTTCGTTAATCTGGCCGGGGAACTCATTGACCTGTTCATTAACCAGCGGTGGCAATTCTTTGACCTGCTTTTTCAACTCGTCCATTTGTTCAGCCAACTGCTTAATCTCTGCCTTGGCTGTTTGGTGATCGCCATCGTTGTTGATCTGGTCGATTTTTTGGAATAATTGGGCGAGTTGTTGCAGCCGTTGTTCCAACGCCGGCTGGGCATCGCCGAAAACAAAGCTTTTGGCAAGGATGGTCTTGCGGGAAACCTGATAATCATCCCGCAGCCGCAACATTTTGCTCCGATTATCGGCCTCATCATGCCGAATATCCTGTAAGGCATCACTAATCAGTTCATATTGGTGGCGGGCCGTTTCGATTTTGGCTTCCAACACTTTTGCAATCTTAGAGGCGTGATCAAACCGGAATCGTCTGACCTGATCTTCCAAATCAAGCAAAATTTTCTGGAGGTCTGCCAAGTCATGATCGTTTAATTGGTCAAAAGCCCGCTCCCATTTGCCAAACGTCGCAAGGCTGTCGCCGGTCAGCTTCAGTTGCTCAATGCTGCGGATTTGACTCGAAAGCGCACCAATATCAATCGCCTCGACCTTTTCGTCTAAGTTCTTGATGCGAGTCTGAAAATAATGCTGCAGCCACCAGACACCGCCAGCGGCCACAATTATAATCACGACGATAATAAAGAACCAGATCATCCCTACACCCTCTGCTTTACCGATTATCTTTTCTGATTGCATTTCGCCCGCTTCACAGCTAAAATGCCGTTAAGTGTCAAAACACGAGAATATCCTAGCTACAAGTATCGCAAAAAAAGCCTTCAGTTAAAAGGCCTATATGCCGCTTTTCATAAATTCCTAAAAGGACTGATCAAATGACGACTCTCGATCCCATCATTATCGACCAACTCGATGGCTTACTCACAGGTGAAACCAACCCTATTACCGCACTCGCTAATGCCAGCGCGTTGCTAAACGATAGTATGACCGACCTCAACTGGGCCGGTTTCTACCTTTTTAATACCAAAACCGGGCAGCTCGACCTCGGGCCATTCCAAGGTAAAGTTGCCTGCATGCACATTCAGCCAGGCAAAGGCGTTGTCGGCACCAGCTTCCAGCAACAATCTGTCATCCGCGTTGCGAACGTTCACGAATTTGCCGGCCACATTGCTTGCGATTCCGCCAGCAATGCCGAAATCGTGGTTCCTATCAACGTTGACGGTAAAACAGTTGCCATCATGGACATCGATTCGCCAAAATTCGATCGGTTTAGCGAAGAAGACGAAAAGATCCTGACGCAATTCGGGCAGACACTGGCCGCACACCTTGACACTGCCGCGTTAAACACGGTATACTAGCTCGCGTGTAAAATAATGCAGCAGCGGCCGGCATGGTCGGCTCCAGTCCTGCCTCGGCGTTAAGCCGGTGACAGTAGTAACCGCGGCTGCAAAGGTGAACCTTTGCAGGACTGCCCGTGTGCTAAAGCCGCAATTCGTTATTTTACTCCAAATAAAAACTTGGAGGAATATCTATATGTCTCGTTATACTGGTCCTCGCTGGAAGCAAAGCCGTCGTCTCGGCTTGTCCCTTTCCGGCACTGGTAAAGAATTAGCTCGTCGTCCTTATGCACCTGGTGATCATGGTGCCAACAACCGTCGGAAGATCTCCGAATACGGTCAGCAATTGCGTGAAAAGCAAAAGCTGCGTTGGATGTACGGCTTAAACGAACGTCAATTCCAGAACCTGTTCCTGCGCGCCGGCAAGATCAAAGAAGGTACCCATGGTGATAACTTCATGATCCTGCTCGAAACCCGCTTGGACAACATGGTTTTCCGCTTAGGTCTGGCTTCCAGCCGTCCGCAAGCACGCCAACTTGTTAACCACGGTCACATCACCGTTGATGGCAAGCGCGTTGATATTCCTTCCTACGAAGTACAGCCTGGTCAAGTGATCGGTCTTCGCGAACGCTCACAAAACCTCGCCATCGTCAATGACGCCATCGAGAACACCGTTTCCCGTCCGGCCTACGTCACCTTTGACGACAACAAGAAGGAAGGCTCCCTCGTTCGCTTACCAGAACGTGGCGAACTCGAACCAGAAGTTGACGAATCACTGGTTGTTGAATACTATAACCAGAAACTTTAATACTTCAAATGGTGCAACCAACTTATTCTGTGAGTTGGTTGTTTTTTTAATCGCATCGAACACTTCAAAAATTAAAAAGACCAAATCAGGAATTCTCAAAATCCTGATTTGGCCTTTTCCGTTTCATGGGCATAACGTTGATCAATTTCAGTCATCAGTCTTTGTTTTACGGGCGGCGAACCAAGTTAATACACCAAAGATGATCAACCCTAGTATCATGAATGCCGCCAACCCGATCCGTCCTGGTGTGCTTTTGAGCAGAAAAGGTTGCCATGCTGGGATGCGCGTGGCTATGCCAATCGCCGCCATGATCGCAATAAATGGCACAAATGGCAGCCACATTGTTTTATCGTCTTGCCGCCAATAAACCAACCCCAGTACAATCACCAAAATGCCAATCAACACCATGCCGCTGATTCCCGACAAATCAAGTTGCCACGGTGTTTTAACGAAAATTGGTAAGATAAAACCTGGCGCAACAAGCACACTACATGCCAGCCAAAGGAAAAAAATCTTCAACTTGCCCCATTGCTGACTATTCTTATAGGTTGTGTGTCCGACATACTTAACAATCGCAATGGCCACAAAAGTGAAATAAACGCCAACTATGAGTTCATCACCAATATCCCAAGGTTGATTTGCAACCATTAAATTGGGAATGGTTGTGATCAAAAAATAGCCAATCAGGACATAAGCGATCATTTTAAACGAATTGAACCAGCCAATCGGAACTTCAGCTAAAATGTCGTCGGCAGTTTCTTGCGGTTGTTTGCCAAAATAATCAACAGCTTCTATGCCATCTTTCTGTGCCGCCAAGATATCTGTCAAAATAGTCAGCAATTCCTGCTCAATGGTCTTGCTGTCTTTTAATACCGATTTTGTACGCATATATAGCAACAAGTCTTCGTAATACTTCTTATTTTTCGGTGTCAGTTGCGACCGTAGCTTATTATTTTCCTCAATGAGCTGGTTTCCCTTGGTCGTCATGGCTCATGCCCTCCTCTGCGGCTAATAATTGGGTAACATGCTGTGATAATTGGTGCCATTGCTGGATAAAATCATGACAGGCAACCATACCGTCCGAAGTAACTTGATAATACTTACGCGGAGGGCCGTCCGGTGATGACCTTAGTTGGCTGGTGATCAGCCCCTTTTTCTCCAAAGCCATGAGCAGCGGGTAAATGGTGCCTTTGGAAATTTCGGCAAAGCCATACTTTTCCAGTTCTTGGCTTAAAGTATAGCCATAGTATTCACCGCGACTAAGTATGATCAAGACGCAACCCTGTAGGATGCCTTTGAGCATTTGTGTGTGCAAATCCTGGGCCATCTTTTTTCCTTTCTCCGCTAGTAGGTAATGCCATTTAGTTCCTGGACATAATATACCCTAGGATGGCCTAACATGCAATACATAATACCTAAAAACACAATGTCCTCAAAAAGCCAGCCCGACTCTTCCAAGTCAAGCTGGCTTTCTTTTCAGAAAATTCTTTTAAACTTACGCCTTACCATGTTCCCGATACGTATACGTCAAGAAATAAAATGGCACCGCAACAACAAGCGCGCCGAGTCCAATGACAAGCTGGCTTACCTGTACCTGAACCAGCAGCCACAAGCTGACCAGAATTGCCACTGCCGGGATAACCGGACCTAAAGGCAAATGGAAGGTGCTGCTCTTGTCTTTGGTTTTGGTGTGGGCAAAGACGATGACGGCCAAACAAGTTGGGATGTATTGAGCAAATCGCGAGACTGCGCTGATTTGCGCCAAGTAGCCAAATGTGCCGGAGTAGGCAATGATCAGAGTGATGGTGGCGGACACAATGATCGCAACGTATGGCGAGTTCACGCGATTACGTTTGGCCAGCAGTTGCGGCATCATGTGGTTTTCCGCAAGTGCCACACCGGACCGTGGGGTGATGAAGGAGCTGGCAACCAACAGCCCGCCAGTTGATAGCAATGTTCCAGCCGCGACTAAGGCGTTGCCGAAGCCGCCTGCCACTTTGGCAAAGGCTGTTTGAATCGGGGTGTCAGTATTCGCCAATGCACTACCTAAAATGCCCGTGCTGACAACCTGAATCAGAATATAAAAGAGTGCCACCACTGTCATGACCGTGGCCACTGCTTTAGGCAGGTTACGCTTGGCATTTTTCATGTCACCTGCCGCAACCACGAGGCCTTCAAAACCGGTGAATGCGTAGAACATAACAACTGCGGCTTGGCCGAAGCTGCCGGATTTGTAACTACCGCCGGGGAATAATGGCGTGAAGTTGCTGCCTTTAATAAAGAAAATGCCAATCGCAACGAATAACACCAGCGGCACCAATTTGGAAACACTAATAATGTTGTTGACGACGGTCGAAACCCGGACGCCAGCGATGTTCATCAGGGCTAACCCGATAACCATGACCGAAATAACCGCGTCTTTGATCACTGGCTGGTTTAGTGACGGGAATGTTCCGACCAAAGCGGTGGTAAAAGCAACTGCCATTGTAGCCTCGGCAATAATGCGAATCGCCCAAGTCACAAAGCCGACTTCAAAGCCGACAAAATCGCCAAACGCATCTTTAGCATATAAGTATGGGCCGCCATCCCGATCAAAATAAGTAGCTGCCTGCGCAAAACAAAGCGCAATCGTAATCACGAGCAATGCATCAAACAACAACACAAAAATGCTGGCAGAACCCATTAATTTGGCTGCCTGATTTGGTAAAAGGAAAATGCCGGAACCAATGATGCCGTTGATGCCAAGTAAAATCATACTCCAGTAGCCCATTTGTTCTTTTTTCACGATGCTATTATTCATGAGCATCACCTCCTGCGCGTTTCACAATGTCGCTAAATAATGGTAATTGGTCGGGAAAACTCGGCCACATGTTCTCCGGATGCCACTGAACCCCGAGAATCAAATCAGAATCTTTGCTTTCCACTGCTTCAACTACGCCATCAGGAGCCTGCGCGGTTACCTTCAAATCCGGCGCGACCTCTTTGACCGCTTGATGGTGACGGGAATTCACATAGCTACTCGTGCCCATCAATGCGGCTAAATGCGAACCGGGCGTAATTGCGACATGATGCGTTGGCCACTGTCCGGGTGCGGCTTGTGAATGGCGAATCGTGGCTTTAGGATTTTGGCTCGGTAAGTCTTGATACAACGTTCCGCCTAATGCCACATTTAAAATTTGAATGCCACGGCAAATGGCAAAAATCGGTTTCTTTGCTTCTAAAGTCGCCTTAATTAAAGCAATTTCAAACCGATCCTTTTGATAAGTCGCACGCCCCATGGCTTGAATGGGTTCTTCATGGTAAAACGTCGGGTCAACATCCGGTCCACCTGGCAAAACCAATCCGTCGAAAACGGCCACATACTGTTGTGCTAATGCTTCGGAAGCAGCATCATCTTCCGGATACGGCAAAATCAAAGGCGCGCCGCCAACTTTTACAATGGCGTTTTTAATCATATTGGGCGCCATGTCTGCGTAATTTAGATTGATGACAGGCGAAGGCGCGACCATTGAATCACCTGTAAGTGCGATAATCGGTCGCATGCTATCAGCTCCTTGTATTTTAGATATTCTTGTATTTTAATCTTTATATAATTATTTTCAACCAAGAATTTAATATAAGGCCGAAAATTCTTTTTGACCTGTACTGTATAAAATAACAGACCTTTTCTGTGCTGGTATCCTTCTAGTTCTACAAAATCGACCAAATGTGCATTCATTTCAAAGTCGGGTTATGTTTAGCCAATTTTTTTGGTTAGCTACGAAAAAACGGATTGTCATCTCCATTCTCAGGGATGACAATCCGTTCATCTAACTTGTCTAATTTACAAATACTAAAAGCTGTCCATCATGATTGATTATTTCTCAGGGCCGACCATTGATAACTGAATGCGTTCCCGAGCCAAGTCCACCGATTCGATCCAAACTTCCACAATATCGCCAATAGCCACAACGGTTTTCGGATCGCGAACGAATCTACGGGCCATTTTGGAGACATGGACCAAGCCGTCGTGTTTCACCCCAATGTCGACAAAGGCGCCAAAATCAACAACATTGCGCACGGTTCCCTCCAGCTTCATCCCCGGTTTCAGATCCGCCATGGTTAAGACATCTTTGCGCAAAATCGGTGCCGCCATGTTGTCTCGCAAATCTCGACCCGGATTCTGTAGGCTGGCGACAATATCTTTAAGTGTTTCGGCACCAACGCCTTCATTAACGAATGGTGCTAAGTCAACGTTGCTGACTTTGGCGACCGCTTGTTGATCGCCAAGGTCTGCTTCAGATAGACCTGCCGCTGCCAAGATCTTTTTGGCGACCGGGTAACTTTCCGGGTGAATGTCAGTGTTGTCCAGTGGCTGCTTACCGCCAATGATCCGCAAAAACCCGACTGACTGTTCGAACGATTTCGGCCCCAAGCGCGGCACTTTCTTTAGCTCAGTACGACTATTATAGCGACCGTTTTCATCCCGGTAGTGCACAATATTGAGCGCGACTGTTTTTGATAAACCGGAAATACGCGTCAACAGCTGGTAACTAGCGGTATTCAGGTTCACACCAACTCGGTTAACTGCACGTTCAACGACTGCATCTACTTCATTAGCCAGCTCTTTACTCGGTAAATCATGTTGATACTGGCCAACACCGATTGACTCGGGATCAATTTTCACCAGTTCGGCAAGCGGATCCTGAAGCCGGCGGGCAATACTGATCGCGCTACGCTGTTCAACCTGCAAATCAGGAAATTCATCACGCGCTTCCTGACTGGCAGAATAAACCGACGCACCGGCTTCATTCACGATCACATAGTAAATATCGCGTTTAATCTGCTTGAGCGTTTCTGAAACAAACTGCTCCGACTCACGGCTTGCCGTTCCGTTGCCAATGGCGATCATGGTTACCTGATACTTTTCGAGTAACGCAATCAGCTCAGGCGCGGCTGCCTCGCGCTTCTTTTCCGGCGCCGGTTTGTGCGGATAGATGACCGCTTTATCGAGAAACTTACCATTCTCATCTACCACTGCCAGCTTACAACCGGTGCGGTAAGCAGGGTCAAAACCGAGAACAACCTTGCCCTTAATCGGTGCCTGCATCAGCAAGTTGTACAGGTTCTGGCCGAATACTTTAATCGACTTTTCTTCAGCGTCAACGGTTAACGTACCGCGCACTTCCCGCTCAATAGCCGGGCCGACAAACCGCTTATAGGCATCCTGATAGGCTTCTTCAATGAACGCCGTTGCTTCGCAGTCAGGACGATTATCGATGATTTTAAAATGAAAATACTGCATGACCGAAGCCGGATCGACCTGCACCTTGACCGACAGAATCTTTTCTTTTTCGCCACGGTTAATGGCCAGGGTTCGGGTCGGGGTCATTTTTTTGATGGTTTCTTCAAAATCATAAAACTGCTGGTAAACGCCTTTTTCGTCTAGTTCCTTGCCTTTGGTTTTAACCGTGGTGCGAATGGTTCCGGTTCGCATCGTAAAATTGCGCACCCAGTTACGAATGGTGGCAATCTCGCTGAACGTTTCTGCCAGAATTTCGTGCGCCCCGTCCAAAACATCCTGCACTGATGCAAGCTCTTTGTCCGCGTCTACGTATTTCTGCGCTTCGTCATTCAAACTGCCAGTGGGAAACGACAGCAGCCAGCGCGCAAACGGTTCAAGCCCCCGCTCTTTGGCAATGGTCGCCTTAGTTTGTCGCTTCTGCTTGTAAGGTAAGTAAATATCCTCGACGTCTTGAAGCTTCGTGCTGGCGTGAATCTGCCGCTCCAGTTCAGGCGTCAGCTTCCCTTGCTCGGCAATGCTTTTGATCACCGCCTCTTTGCGATCCTGCAAGGCCGTCACATGCTTGTACGCTTCCTCGATCGCCTGAATCTGCACTTCATCGAGGCTGCCGGTCATCTCTTTCCGATAACGCGCAATAAACGGAACCGTATTGCCTTCTTGCATCAGATTCAAAACGGCGCTGATCTGATGATGAGTGATGTTAGTTAAATCCTGCTGCATTAACTGGACAGTTTGTTCTTCAATCAATTTAACGTTCCTCACAATTTCTACTTGGCTTCTTGTCGACTCAATAAGTACCATATTACCAAAATTGCGGATGTTTTTCTTTTAAGGATTCGTACTTTGACTGATTTTCGGCAAAAGATCAGTACTTGGTCGAGTTGCTTTCGGTCCGCAGCCACGCGTCATATTGATCGACATACCACTGATCAAATCCACGCCCGTTTTTGAGGTAAGTGTCCTTATTAGTTTTCATAACAAGCCCGATTAAGGCATTCTTCTCATCGGGTAACGGCGGTAATTTAGCGCGATTGTCGGTCAAGCTCTTGATAATCGATACTTTCGTGGGTCGTTGCAAGCCGTAATCAATCACCTTGACCGCTGCATAGCCTTTTTTATACCGATGCACGCGTGCATTGAATTGAACAATCTCGCCTTTGGTTAAAAGTCCCAATTCGGCAAACTGTTTCGTATAATTGAGCCAAAGATGATCTGTGACCTCTTGATCACCAAGCATGACGTGTTCAAACAAGATTGTTGGCAAAAAACGCGTGTTGATTTTTCCGCGCATTGTCCGCTTCATCCCAATGCCGGCATAAGTTGCTTGAAACGTGAAGCGTTCGTCAGAACCCAATTTTTTAAGCTTTTTCCTAGTCATTTGCGTCTCCCCCAATTTTAACCGACCATCATTTGTCAGCTTTTGTGTTAATAATAGATTTTGCTAAAAGCGCCATTTCTGTTAACATAGCTAGCAAAATTTTTAAATGAATAATCGGGTATTGGCTGTGAAATGTTGTGCAAACTACGCTAATCAATAGAGGGATAGCATGCTTATTCGAACGATGCAACGCCGCTCTTTTATCAAACAACCGGGTAACATACTAACCACTCCGCGTTCCCGCGAGGTTTGGCACGAGTCCGATTTCAGCGGTTTTTGGGAACCTTATGAATGGATGCGCCATCAGTTTGAGCTTCGCCGAATGTCGCTAAATCCTGATAATGCGTTGCTCTGGGGCTGGATTCATCCGCTTCACGAAGAAGAACAATATCGCGGCTTCAATGATCGGCGTGTTGCGTCAGTTCAGTTAATCGTCGATATTCCCAGCCAATTTGTTCTAGCAAGTGATTTTGATGCGTGGCATATTCCTCTAGGTCATGGCAATTTTTCCGACAATCTTTCTAGTAATGATCATGACTGGGAGAAGTTATTCGATGAGCACTGGCTTTTAATGAACGGCTGGGAACCGCAAAGTAAAAATGCTTACGTGCAGTGTGTTTTCCCATATATCAAACGGGAATGGATTCGAAACATTAAGTATTTTCGCGGCATTTATTAATGACAATTTCAAATTTTGAAACATAGAAGGTGACACGGTGTCACTTCTCTTGCAAGATAACTAAAAATGCCAGCACACTTGTAAATAAGCGTACTGACACAACAATCACCGTTCCAGAAATCTTTCAAAGAACTACAACCTTTACTTGGTAAATTTAAAGCAAGACTGGTCAGAGTTCCAGAGTATAGACATTTTCGGTTACAACTTTGTGAACGTCTGTCAACTGTTTGATGTTTTCAGACTTACCGACATAATATGTCTCCATGTCCTGCCCGTATGCAATCTCCTGATCGTGTTCATCGTAAACAGCGACCTGCTTATCATCGGTGACACGGAAATGAGTCCATTCTGGTACATGATTCTTGGAACTATGGCCATGAACAATTGATGCTTGATAACAAAGTCTTGCGCCAATTGCCTGGTACAAACCATTGGCCGCTTCATCATCAAGCGTATAAATTAACAAAACTCCACCACGTATTTTTAATTGGGATCGCAATTGGCTCAACAATGCCTTAGCGATCCCAATATGTTGATAATCAGGGTGCACCGCAAGCGTATCAAGTGTTGTCAGGACTGTCCCTTCAGGAAGACCATAAGATGTCGCTTTTGCTTGACCTTTTTCCAAGAAAATAGCCTCAGCAATGCCAATAACTTGTTGATCCTTAATTGCGACAAGTGAAACACCTGTGTCATCCGAAACAGTTCCCTTTTCGGCAGTAATCTCGTCCTGAAACGAACTACGCATATATGCCAGTGCGCGACATCGCAACCAGCTCTCCAGCATTTCCGGTTGATAATTTTTAATTGTGTATGTGACCATCGTTCCCCCTATTTGTAAACATCTTCCATCAACCAGTCCCAGTACCTTACTTTCCGGCGTCAAGCCACTGCCCAATCCGCTCCTCATAAATCCCCATCAACTGTTCTTGCTCAACAAACTTCCCAAATAGCGTGATCGTTGTCATCTCGGCCTGATAGACAGGCGTCACGACCTTTAATTTCCTAGTACGATGTGGATCTTTTTTTCCCATATCAGCCAGCCAGATGCGAACATCTTTAGGCGTCTGCAAAGCCGCCACGTCTTTTGCAGCGGTCTGTTTTAGCAATCGCGCGAATTGATCAGCCATTTGCACGCCTTTGCTGTCGAGATCGCCTAAATAGACATGACGCATGCCGCGGTCTTCGAGGCGCTGAATAAGCTGAACGTAAACGTCATTGAAGTCATTGCCGGATTGCAAAATTAATGGCCAATTTGGATGTTCTTGATGCAGCAACGCGAAGACGCCATTGTTTTCAATCACCACCGCCTGCGTGTTTTTCAACGGAAAGTCGAGCATTGGTTTGAGCTGCCAGGGATTCAATGTCAGCGGCTGAGGCAGGTCGGTCGCAAAAATATTGGCCGAGGTAAACGCCATTCCGATGAGGCGCGCCGTCAGTTCATTGACTTGGCCAGACTGAAAGCAATGGGTCATGACCCAGCGATAATAGGCAAAAAGCGGCGGATCTTCGTGCGGATCGTTCAACGCATGAGCGGTTAATCCCAGCGCGACTGCCTGTTGTCCACGAGGCGGCAAGGCTTTCCCGCGCGCAATTTGATCAAACAATTGATCCAGTTGCGCAGCTTTTTCCGGTGCTGCTTGGCCTGTCAGGCTTTCAAAAGCATCGCTGTAACGACTCACGCTTGCTGTCCTCCTCTTACCTAACTAATCCATGACTCAATCATTATCGGTGTCCTTTTTCCAAATAAAGTTCTGCTGAACGCGATTTAAATGGAAGCGGCCGTCGCCTTGCTGCGGTGAGGCCATGACGTCCCACACAATGTTGTCGACGCCGTCTGCCAAAAGCTTGTTTTGCGCCCCGCTTGGCATCGTAGCAATAAAGCTGAAGCCAAAATTAACAATCGTTTTGGCAAAAGACTTAGCTGTTTCCGGATCGAGTTTATCGGCAAACTCGTCAAACATGACCAAATGCGGTGCATCGGCACGATTCGACCGTTGCAAAACCATTTTCGGCACCAGCAAGAGTGGTAACACCATCGCCTGCGCCTTTTCCGCGCCTGAACCGCCGGACTGGACAAATTTATCGTCCACTACTTCAAAATCGTTTTCACCGCTTTGACGCCGCCGAATCAATACCTCAAAATCGGACCATTCGCGCGTATCGAGCAACTCCCGCGCAGCAGCAAAGAACGCGTCATCGTCATTTGAAACCTCGGTGTTGTTAGCAAGTTGGTCGAGGTGCTGTTTCACCAACGTTTCAAGATGCGGTCGTTGTTGCCGCTGCGGATCACAGGCTTCTTCGATGGCTTCTGGTGCGATCCCCTTGATCGGCGTCAAGCGGACTTTCAATTTGATATGTTGATGGCCGGCCCCAGCCGCAAGAATCTGGTTGTAAGTCGTGATGACGTTGTACTGCGCACTGATCGCTGCCGTTGCCGCCTGGACAAATGTCGTATAAGCCATGTCATTGCCGCTTTGTTCTTCAGCTAAAGCTTTCTCCACCGCGGCATGATCATCATCTAAAAGTTTCAATGCTTTGTTAACGTCAAACGCCACCACGGTCAAGCCATTGTCTGCGACTGAACGCTGTTGGCGCATCGCACTGGCTTCAGCAGGAAAGCCGCGATCGGCAAACAACACATCGAGTGCATTTTGATCCTCTCCGTGACCGTCATGGCGGTGAATCAGGCGACCAATTTGATCACTAATATCCGCATAATTGCTGCTGCGAATTTTGGCGCGATTACTTGTGGCAAACGCCAACAATCCGTCAATGTCAGTCAGGTGAACGTCCTCTGGAAAATATGGCGTCAACGTTTTAAGTTTCCCTGCAGCATCTGCCGCCTCTTTGGCTAATTGCGTCGTGTCTGCTTTAATCGTACCAGTCAAAGTATTGATGACACCTTGTCTGGTGGCGATTTCGGTTTCCACGCTTTGCAACTGTTGAGTTAACTTTCTTTGCTTGGTAGCTGCCGCGGCCAAACGTTTCGGCAATTCCGGATCAATTTTCAAAGCTGCTTGTTCGGCCTTCAGCCGCGTGATGGTTTGCGCCAACTCGTCCTCGTCAAAGTCGGGATCAAAGAAGTCTAACCAAGTATCAAGGTTACTCTGCTGGGCTTTTTGCTCGCTTTCATTAGCAGTTAACAGCGACTGTATGTGAAGCAAAGTCTGCACCAGCGGTTTGAGCTGTTTGCGCAGATCCTTCAACTGAGACAAAATTGTTGGATCTTCTAAAATCACAGTCAAATCCGGCTGTTTTTTCAGAATCGCTGACTGTTGGTCACGCAAAGGCTGATATTGCGTGTTCATTTGCGCCGCGCCTGCTTCATGAATGGTTCGGTTGTCTTCCTGCAAACCATCATGAACCCGGCCGCTACCAAACCCCTGCACTCGCGTATCAATGGCGGTTCCCATTTTGGCTTGCATCTGCTTGGTAATACCGACATCTGTGCTAAGACGATTGATCGTCTCTTCCAGCCCATCATACTGAACCTTCGCCGATGAGACTTGATGAATGTAATGCCCAAGCCCTGCTTCAATCTCCTGCCAGTCATCAGCCTGCATCACTTGGGAAAAGTTGTTCAACGTGCTTGTCAAAGCGAGTAGTTTGACTCTGATCGGGGAAAGATTGGTTTGCGTGTGATCGGCCAGTTGTTGTTTAATCCGATCATGTTTGATGGCCAAGGTTGCCAGCTGCTGCTGTAATGCTGCGACTTTTTGTTGTGTCTCGCGATAACGGTCCAATTCGGCTTGGCTGGTTTTAATCTGTTGTTCGTATTGCGCCCGGCGCTTAATCAGCTGATCCTGCTCGGCTTTTTCGTTGCGCAACTGCTCAACCTGCTCCGTTATTTCCGTTACCGCTTGATTTAAATCAGCCAGTTGTGCGGAATAAGCCTGTACTTCCTGCTGCGTATGGGTCAATGTTTCCTGGTTAGCGGCATTGCGGGCAAACCGTTGGCTATACGGCGTCAATAAAACTTCTTGGAGATGATTCAGGTTATGCCAAAAGATCCGCGATTTCATTTGCTTCAATCGCCGTTGACCTTCGCTGATTCGTTTTAACAGTCCACGATACGTATTCACCTGCCGCTGACTGTCAGCGAATCGGCGAATCACCATATCATCGATACCTTCCTGGGCGTCTTTTAATGCCGCAAGAATCGGTGCGAACTTTTCATTGCCGGACGTTAACGTCGGCGAGGCTAATAAGCGATAGGCATTTGCTAGACGGCCTAGTACTTTGCCGTCGCTAAAACCGTAAATGCGGGTCGCGGCAAATTCTCGGTAATCTTCCGGCCGATCAAACACATGCAGTTGGTCACCCATCGCGGCATTCGCAGCTTTGAACTGATTTTTATCGAGACTTTTCCCTTCAGCATCCGTTGTGTGAAGCTCTAACGCATCAGTCGGGTTCGGCGCGATGACAATAAACCACCAAGTTGGCTTGCGCGGATCATCTTCCACCCGCGTCGCACCAAGACCTAAGATGACTTGACGCTGATCCGAGCGCATCAAAACGTAACTATAACCTGTCCTCACTTTCATAGCGCCCGGATCCCAGCCGAGCAGCATCGATTCAAAAGTTCGTGTATCCCGACTGCTATTGCGGACACTTGCACTTTGCGAAACTTTCTCTGTGTTCTTAGCTGGGTTAAACGATGGCGTCGTAATGGCACCATCAATCAGCATTGGAAAGAAACAGTTGGCAAGCGTCGTTTTGCCGACCTCATTTTCGCCGATCAAGGTCAGATTGCCATTTTCAGCCGCTTGCATATCCAACTTGGCGTACTTATTAAAATTACGCAAATGATAACTGACTGGCACTAATTGTTGCGTCAAGATTTAGCTCCTTCTTTGCTTTCTTCATCCTGCGTCACCGCAAACCGCGCCACAATCGGCGTTGGCACCCAGTAATCATCCTGAGCACGCATTAAATCATTTTCAAGTAAGGCGGCCTTTACCTGACTTGGTTGAATCGTGAAGCCTGGAAAAAGTTCGGCAGTCACGGTTTTGATTAAGCCAGTCAAGTCATCGGCGGCCACGCCCGACCCCAGTTGATGGGCGACAACTAACGCAGCGAGGTAAGGCTTGGCAACGCTGGGCTGCCGCTGTTGATCCAACAATAACGCATACTGATCCCCGACTTCCAAAACGAACCGGCCACCTTGAGTCCACTGCTCGGCAATGGCTTCTTTATGGGCCTCGAGGACAGGCCAAAGTTGCTGCGTGGTTTTGGGACTCATGAATTGTTCCGTCAACAACACCCGATTGACCTTTTGAACCTCGCTCAAAGCCGGCTGCGTTTGGTCATTGGTCAAAAAATCGACCAGGTTTTGGGCAAATTCGTTAAAGTTGGGATGGATCTCCCAGTAGTCATCAATTTCGGCAGGAATATTTTCCGCGCCTTCCTCAAGGCGATCCGGCGTGAACAGCCCAAAACGCTTCACAAACAGTGCATCAATGCAACGCAGTAATTCGCGTTCGTCAAGCTCGGTCACTTCGCTGTGCACCTGACGGACGAGTTTTTGCGTCGGAATGGCACGATCCTCCAAATTGCTCTGTAATTCCGGTTCATTGATGATCGTTTTCACGGTTGCCAAAAGCACATGCACGACTTCCGGCGAAAGTTCTTCCTTACCGATCATGAAGAAAAGATTCTCTTGAAAATTCTCCGGCGTTGCACCGAACATATTTTTGAAATAGTAACTAAGCCGTTGCTGTACGGACAGCTTTTTGAGTTCACTAATGGCAGCGCGACTGATTTGAGTCGCAGCGGGTAATGGCGTTGTGGTAAACATGCCATGATCCAGCAGTTCATTGATGACAAGTTGGTCTAACTTGGTAATTCTGGCCATAAGTGCCCTCCTCAAGCAAACGTAAATTTAAAACCGCACGGCAACACGACCGCATAATCTTCTCCGGCCACCTGCAATTGCAGTGGCGGCGTGTTCGGTAAGGCATCCACTGCTTTGGCGGGACGGCCGAAGGGGGCAAAGCCATTCAGATCTTCGTGATAAGTCGCTGCAAACAACTTGATAATCTCGTCCCGCGCTGTGACAGTCTGCAACGTCAAATCGTGATCCACCCGACCGTGACGATCATCCACCATCAACGTTTGGCGAAATTCGCGTAACCCTGCCACCTGCGCCTGTTCGGTGGGTGCATCATCGGTGATATCCGGATTATCGGTCTCGCTGGCTGGCTGCTTGCGGGTCGGATTCGCTAAGTAGCTGACCGGTCCCATTGTTGAGGCATCAAGCAGATCGCTGGGATCTTCCACCTCGCGATCCGCCGGCAAGTGCCGTGGCACCTGCACCGGAATGTGAAGTTGTTGATAGTGTGCCAGCAAGCCATCTAACTTTTTGGAAAGCGCCTTGATGTCAATGGTTTGGCGCTTGGCATGTTCAAACTCCTGGCTTAACAAGTGAACAATGCCCAATAACGTGTTAAACACTAAATAAATCGAATCCAGACTGCTGTCAATCGCTGTGGCAGTCGGACTCATACTGAGTGCTAACCGCGTCATCTGCGCCTGCGCCCATTGTTTGGTCCGCTGCAGCCGCATCACTAACGCTTCTTGACGGCCAACCGCCCGAGCAGCATCAAGATCATCACTGCCTTGCTGGGAATGAGCAATCTGATCGGCAAAAGTGGCATCATTTGCTAAACCTTGAATCCGTGACGCCTGATTCAGCATCTGCTGATAAGCAGGAATTGCCTTGTGGCGCAACATCTGCTGCAAGTGGCTGGCCGCCTGACTGCCGTGATTGAAGGCAATATCATTGGCTAGTTCATCAAGGTCATCCTCAAGTTTATGAATACCTTTCATGACATCATCGTATGCATTCAGCATGTTTTGAAAATCATTGTAAAGCTGCGTGTCAGCGCCTGAACGCACCGGTACACTCAGTTTCGCCACCAAATCAACATATTCCTGAATCCGATTTGTGTTAGCGGTAATCGTTGTTTCAGCGTCAATGACTTTTTGCATCATTTTCAAATATTCAATGCCGCTGCTGGTAATCCGATAAACATAGGATTGGATAATATGGTAGCTGCCATTGTGCATGCGCGCACGCACTTTTCGCGGATTCATCTCGACCAAACCAGCTTGCGTGACCAGCACATCAAGCACTTTCTTCAAAACATCGTCAGCAATCGGTGTTTCGCCACCGCTCGCGTCCAGATAATCGTTGTTATATTTTCGTGCCAGGTAGCTTAACGTAACGGGCTCACTGCTACTACCGGCATCACGGTAAAGAATCGTCAACACGAACCACCCGGCAAGCGGATGATGCACGCTCAAACCTAATTGAGTTGCCAATAATAACTGCCGCAAAGGTGCTGATAAGGCTGCTGCCATAAGCTGGTCCCTTTCTATGTCCATACCACTGTCTGATGCCTTCCATTATACAAGAAGAATGCCTCGCACAATAGCGCCCACATCCAGCATGCTGTCAGACTTTTTGCAAAACATGACATTTGTCACACCACATTCATGACATTCGCGACTACTACCCAATCTCCCGACCACGTAGTATCAGTAGTGGAGGTGGACAACATGACCACAATCATTCAAACAGAACATCTAAAATTCAACTATGACAAGAAACAGGTTTTAAAAGACATTAACTTAACCGTCCATGCCGGTGAAATCATCGGCTTGATAGGTGTCAACGGCGCTGGTAAAACAACGCTACTGAACATTTTGCTAGGGCTTTTATCGGGAAAAGGCGCCGTCAGCGTTTTTGACAAAAAGCCCGGTAACCCCAATAGCAAGGCCCGAATTGGCTCGATGCTTCAAGGCGACATGATCATCCCCGGCATTACTGTCGGCGATATGTTAAAACTTGCCGCTGAACAGACTGAGCATGCGCTTGACCCAGACAGCTTGCTTGCCGATCTGAACCTGACGCAACTCAAGACCCAGCGTCTCGGTAATCTCTCCGGCGGCCAACTTCGCCGTGTCACCTTTGCCGTTGCGTTAATCGGCCAACCTGATCTGCTGTTCCTAGACGAACCGACTGTCGGCATGGACGCGAATGCCCGAAAAGCTTTTTGGGATCAAGTTGAACAACTGCGACAACAAGGCAAGACCATCGTTATCACTAGTCACTACCTCGAAGAAATTCAGCAAATTGCCGATCGCTTATTGATCTTGCAAAATGGCCGCTTTACGTTCGATGGCACCTTACAACAGCTTCAAAAACAACATCTGGGCGCCACAATCACTTGTGAAACCGATCTGCAACCAGCCATTTTTAGCGGACTGGCTGATGTCGATCACGTCCACAGCATGGGTGACAAACTGGTCATTCACAGCCGCAACGGTGATCAGACGCTGAAAGCACTCGTACCGATGCTCGATCGACTGCATCAAATCAGCTTGAATCGCGAATCACTTGAAGACATTTTCCTACAGTTAACGAAACAGGAGGTTCCACAATCATGAAAACATTCTTAGCTCAAGTGGCCTTTGACGGCAAGCGCCTGGTGCTCCGCAACTTTTCGTTTATTTTCTTCTCGCTCCTAATGCCAGCAGGATTCTATCTGCTTTATACCAAAGTCATGATCAGTGGCTCTGCTGTTGAAATTAAACAATTTAATATTAGTTATATGGATCAAATGATTGTCTTTAGCATTCTCCTCGAAGCTCTTTTCAGCATTGCGTCTATCTTGAAACGCGATCGCGACAAAGGATTCACGACATTTTTAAGATTATCGCCAAAAGGCATGGTCCCCTATTACGTCTCAATCACTTTCTGGATGTTGATGATGAGCTTGCTTTCGGTGATTGTCTTAGGCGGCATTGCGATTGGCGTTAACAATGTCAGCCTTGATGCTAGTCAGTGGTTAGGCTTCCTTGGCATTATTTTGGTCGGTCAATTACCTATCCTGATGATTGGCATTGCGTTGTCTCATATTCGGCGTGAAGAAATGCTCAGCTTGGCCAGTAACTTACTCACTTTTCCCATGGCCATTATCAGCGGCTTATGGTGGCCGATCAGCCTGCTGCCGAAGTGGTTACAAACCATCGGCAAGGAGACGCCGACTTACTTCGTGAATAATCTCTTAAATCAGGTGACCTCACGTGCTACAGTAGACTTAACAAATCTAGTTGGGATTGCTGTCTGGTTTGTGCTCGGCAGTTTGCTGGTGGTTGTCATGACTAAACATGAACAACGGAAGGGCGTGGCTTTGGGTGAAGCATAATCTTCGGTCATGGTTAATGAATCTTGAATGGACCAGCTATATTTGGCTGGTCTATTTGCCGTATATCATGGCTCAATATGTTCCGACAAAATCGGTCACTGACTGGATTTGGCTCGGCTTGGGCGTGGTGTTTCTGGTCGTCTACATTCTGGTCAACGAAATCGACCGATGGCTACCTGTCACCATCCCGCTGGAGCTGGCGATCACCGGTTTATTTGCCATCTTCGCTTTCAATGATTACATGATTATTTATCCCGGTTGGCAAGTGTCCTTTATTTTAGCTAGGTACCCACGAAAATATTTTCACTGGTTCGCCACAGCCTTCTATCTCATTATTCTCGTGGGTCTATGGCGTGCCAATCTGGTCCATCCGGGTACTTTAAGCATCTCAAATGGTAACCTGCTCAATCTCGTTTTCCCGCTTGTCTCGCCAATCTTTGCCTATACTGCCTCACGCTCCATTATCCGCCAACGCCAACTTCGGCAAACAAATCGGCGTCTGCAGGCCATCGTTCGTCGTGGTGAACGGGAACGGATTGCCCGCGACTTGCACGACACCCTCGGCCAGAGCTTTTCGATGATGACCCTTAAGGCAGAGCTCGCCAAAAAACTACTGGACAAGGCACCTGAGCGCGTCGGACCGGAACTGGACGACATTGCCCAAACCAGTCGTCACGATTTGCAGTTGGTTCGTTCGATCGTCAACGACCTGCACCAACAGTCGTTAAGTGAGATGATGTTGACGCAAGGGAAAAATCTTGCGGAAGCAAATGTGGTTTTGCTGACAGACGGCGAAAATGACGCCACTGAATGGCCAACCAAGGTGCAGATTCATCTAAGTCCGGTTATTTCCGAAGCCATTACGAATGTGATACGCCATGCGCACGCGCATCAAGTTGAGATAACCTTCGAGCAAACGCCAAGCGACTATATCGTCAACATTCAAGATGACGGACGATCCAAAAATAATTATGCTCGTGTTGGGTCAAATGGCATGAGCGGCATGCGACAGAGAATGGAAGAAGTTAACGGCACCTTTGCGATCATCCACAATCGGCAAGGTACCCTGGTCACACTTACATTACCAAAGGAGTGGCAGCAACTATCATGATTACGTTATATCTCGCTGAAGATCAAAGTATGTTAAACTCGGCACTCACCCAGCTGCTGGACTTAGAAGATGATTTGCATGTGCTGGGAAGTGTTGGAGATGGTGAAAAGGCATGGGAAGACATCCAGCAGCTCAAGCCCGATGTTGCCATTTTAGATATCGAGATGCCCAAACTAACCGGCCTTGATGTCGCCGATAAAATTCATGAAAGTGACTTGCCAACGAAAGTCATTATTTTGACCACCTTTGCGCAAAAGGCCTATTTTGAGCGCGCTGTTGCGGCTAAAGTGAACGGTTATCTTTTAAAAGACAGTCCAAGCGACGACTTAATCGCAGTCATTCGTAAAATGATGACTGGGCAAACAATTTACGCGCCAGAGTTGGTGACAAACATGGTTACGGCCGAAAGCAATCCCCTCACTGACCGCGAACTGGCAGTTTTGGCAGAGGTTGCTAGCGGGTTGTCTTCTAAGCAAATCGCTGCTTCCTTGTTTTTGTCTGAAGGTACAGTGCGTAATTATCTATCGGCCATTTTTAGCAAGCTCGGGGTACATAATCGGATTGAGGCGGTGGAGGTGGCTAAGCGGAATAAGTGGTTGGCTTAGGGTTGCTGTCATCGCAACAAATGTTGAAGATGCGGACAGGTATTATGGTATATTATTAGACAAGAAGGAGAGAGCTCCCGCGATGAAAGTCAAAGTGCAAATGTAAGGTACACATGAGATTGCTAGTGCATTCGCTCTCTTCCTACAAAATACATTTTGCGAGTTGACTCAAGACTTGCTTTTTTACATTTTATAAATATCTTTAACCGCCACATATTCTTCTCATGTTTTAGAAAACACACTATGTTGCGGTCGCAGTCCGCGTGACTGCGTGAATTGAAGTCTGAGACACGCTGGAAACAATTTTGAGATAGCTGAGTCGTAGTTTTCATGGTTACCTCAGTTGAACTTAAAATTAAACAGCATCACCCCATTCTCCTGAACGTAGACTGGGGTGATGCTGTTTAATTTTTAATATTCTCGAAACATGATCACTGCCGAAAGCAACCCCCTCACCGACCGCGAACTGACAGTTTTGGCTGAGGTGACTAGTGGCTTACCCTCTAAACAAATCGCTGAGGTCTTTTTTGGTCTGAAGGGACGGTGCGCAATTATCTCTCCACCATTCTTAGCAAGCTTGGGATGCACAATCGGATTAAGGCGGTGGAGATAATAAGTGGTTGGCGTAGACGGTGTAATCTAATTCTCACACTTTGGCCAAAAAACAAGGTATACTAGTTTCCAAAATAGCATTGCTAAAAAATTTTGAACAGAGTACTTTTGCGCGTCATTTTATGTGCATCGTGGGGGAGATTAAATGATTGATAGAAAAAAGCTAGCAAACTACTACCTTGAAAGTTTGCGTCAGAGCGTGCTAATAAGTGGTAATGCTGCTAAAAGTCCTCATCTCGATATTGCTTACGAGGAATTCCGTGAAGGACATGTTGCTGCAAGCAAGATGAACTCACTCAACGCCAGTATTGTGAAGAAACTTAAAACGCAAGATTCGCTGGATATTCTCATCACACCAGTTGTTATTCCAGTCTATAATCGGGTTATCTTCCCCATTATTATTCCTGCCACCATAAATGCTAGTGGGCAATTGGAACACGAGGAGTATGCAACACCTTGGATCCCACGTGATCTTATGTCTCCAGTTATTGAAGACTCAACCGTGTCCTCCCTTTACCGGCCAATTGCGGATGTTAGCCAGTATTTTGAGGGGATCAAAGGAGGGGCATTCAACGATTTGTCGTGGACAGATTATGTCAAGCAAACGGAGATACTGTTCAAAGACTTAACTGGAAAACGAATATCAGATTTTAACACCTTGGAATATACCAGTGGCCAACAATTTCACGCATCAATGCCCAAAATATGTCGTATTAATCTTGGTGGCCAGATAACTGGCATGTCATTCTGGATTCAAAGGCTTTATCAAGTCATTATTGAGACTAAAAGATCACTGCCATTGCTAGATTCATTGAACCCGGAAATTTCTTCCGATCAAAAGGACGTTTCACTGTCAAAAAGTGAAATTCAAACGCATTATTCGCATCATTTAGGTCAGATGACGCCGAAGTATGGCATCACGGCCACCCAACGCGATGCTCTAGCCTATTTTGATGCAACATCAGACGGCAAAACTCTTGCAGTCAGCGGTCCTCCTGGCACGGGAAAAACGACACTCATTCAAAGTGTTGTAGCGACTGAGTGGATTAAAGCAGCAGTCAAGCAAACTATGCCCCCAATTTGTGTCGCTTCTTCAGTTAATAATCAAGCCGTAACAAACATTATCCGCAGTTTTAAGTCCAATACTTCAGATGATTCAAATTTAGACAGCTTTTATCTTCCCAACACGTCAACGTACCAAGGCGCTAGGTCAAACAAAGCCATATTAGCTTCTCATTGGTTACCAAAACATAACACGTATGGTCTTTATCTCGTTTCCGCCGACAAGCTTGCGGAGAGTAGCAAAGAATTTGCGGCCATTTCTCGAAATAATACTGACTACCTAGATCAGATGATTCAAGCTGACTATCTAGAACAAGCGAAGGAAGAGTTTCTTAATAAGTTCTCCACTGTATTTCCTAACCACGGCCATTCCTTAAAACAAAGTCAAAGTAGCCTTCATAAACTTCTTCAAGAAGTTGTCGAGGATATACAAACAATTGCAAGCGGGCAATATGTTGACAACGATTCAAAAATAATTACCTTGACAACGACGCTTAGTTCACTGGAAAAAGAATTGGCTAGCAGCAACAATAGGTTGACGGCCGCTGAAAAGTTCTTGGCAGACTGGCTTGATTATGATAATCAACAATCAGGTGTGCTTGATTATCTCCCGCTCATAGGTCCGCGGCGCAAGGCTGAAAGAAAAGCATCTTATTTGCATTTGAAAGGTAAACCGGCAAATTCTAATCCGGAAACTGAATTGGACGAGGAAAGGAAAACAAATGAACGGGTCAAAGCACAGATTGATGATGCACAATCTAAATTAGATGCCATTAACACAGCGAAGACGACATTTATGCAAGCTTGTCAACGCTATAATATTGACTCAGATTCAGTTAACGGACAGATCGATACTAAGTTGCGGTACTTAGCATTTCTTTTAGCGACCCATTATTGGGAGGCAACATGGTTACTGAATGTTGTTCAGCCGAAATCAGAAACTCAGCCAAACGATAGCTTTTCCAAATTACGCCAGCAATGGCAATTACGAGCTATGTTAACACCTTGCTTCGTTGGTACGTTTTATCAAGTTGATGCTTTCTTCATGGACCAAAAAACACCTTTGTTCAACGCCATTGACCTTTTAATTGCTGACGAATCAGGACAAGTAAGCCCTGAGCTAGCCGTTGCCAGCCTAGCACTTGCCAAAAGATTCCTCGCGGTTGGTGACACGAAACAAATCCAACCCATCTGGAGCATCCAAGAAAATGTTGATGAAGCAAATATGAGAAACCTCGGTGGGTTCACTGAGTCGGAAGCAAAGGTTATGAAGGATAATGGTTTTACAGTCTCAACAGGAGATTTAATGACACTTGCTCAGAATCAAAGTGCCTTTACTGGAGACTCAGAGTCAGATAGTGGTCTACTACTGCGCGAACATTTCCGTTGCTTGCCACAGATTATGAACTACTTTAATTCACTCGCCTATAACGGTAGACTTATTTCAATGCGCAAAGAACCGGCAGCAACAACTGAAGTCCATTTGCCACAAATGGGCTATGCCCACCTCTTTGGTCACGCCACTTCAAGAAACGGCAGTCGATACAATCAGCGCGAAGCAGATGCTATCGCCTCTTGGTTAAGTGAACGGAAAAACAAGCTGCTTTCCCTGTATAACGAGCACGATCAGTTATTGGGGAAAACTGTCGCAATCATTACCCCCTTTAAGGAACAAACAATAGAAATCAAAAAAGCACTGACCCGTCAACACTTGGATGAAGAGGAAATCATTGTCGGAACAGTTCATGCTCTGCAAGGAGCGGAACGTCGCATTATTATTTTCTCCCCTGTATATGATACAGCGAGCAATTCTTTCTTTTTTGATCGTGGCGTTAACATGCTAAATGTGGCAGTATCAAGAGCCAAGGATAGCTTTCTATATTTTGGAAATACAGATATTTTATCAACTAACGGGACAGCACCATCATCTCAACTTGCACGCCAGCTATTCGCACATGAAGAGAATGAATTGCGGGGTGCATCATATTTTAAAGCCTCGGAAGTCACAACGCGACTGATTGGCGCTGATAAGCATGATAACTGGTTGATTCAGCACTTGTTACGCGCTTCAAGACAGGTCGATATAAACTCTCCTTATATTTCCGGCCGATCCATTAAACAAGGTGCAAAACCTTTGCTTGCGGCTATAAAAAGGGCCACAGAACAAGGTGTTCAAGTTAACATCTACTCGAGTCGTGGAATGTATAATAAAAACAGCCCACATTATATTGATCAAATGGACAACTTTAATTTGGGTGTCGCTTTCCTCCAAGAGTCTGGGGCAACTGTCGTTGATTCGCCATTTCGAGTTCACTCCAAGCAAGTTGTGATCGATGGTCATATTTTAGTGGATGGGTCCTTCAACTGGTTTTCAGCTGTCCGAGATGAATCAAGTCAATATTATAATACTGATACTTCAACAGTAGTTGATGATGCAAGGTTAGTTAAGGAGTTTGCATTACCTTTCATGCTAGAAAGCAATGTTGAAAAGCGTGTCAGCAAAATGAATTGATACAGGTATTAAATGCAAACAAGAAATTAGGAGCGATTATCCTCAAAAAATAAGATAATCGCTCCTAATTTCTTATTTAAATCATTTGTTCTACGACTTCCTAATACCAGACAAGAATTCAAAAGAATTCACAACATCGGAAAAACTTCAAACCATTTAGAATTCAATGCTTTATAAAGATAGATGATCTGATCATATCCAGGATCGGCTTCCAAAAACATTCAAACTTATACCGCAATGCTGCTAGACAACTAACAGGTTTCAAAATAGCTTTATCCATTTTTATACATCCGTGACACTATGCGGCTTGCCCTCAACCCTAAGTACCTCTTTCACACTAGGCCGCTCACGCATTGATTCGTCAAACGCCTGTAACTTCTGCAACCCATCAAACGAAAAACCAAGCCGTCGCATCCAGTTAGTCATGACAAAAAGATACGGATCCGCCATCGTAAACCTATTACCCATCAACCAAGGTCCTTGAAGTCGTGTTTCAACGTACTGCAATCGCGGTGCCACCCGTTGCCACACCAACTTTTTTGAAACCGCGGTATTCGGTAACCAATTACCACGGCGAAATGGCGATATAAAATTTTTGTGCAATTCAGTCGCAATATAATTTAACCACATGCGTTCCTGCCAGTAAGCCATACTGTCCTCTGAGCTTCGATAATCACCTTTAGCTTTTCGAGCTATATACTCCAATATAACAGCGCATTCAGTTAGATATGTTGACGGTGAAATTTGCAACGTTGGCACATATGACTTGGGATTGATCTGATTATAATTACCGCCTTGCCAAGTTTTGCGATCCAGGTTGACTTTTTCCACCTCAAAATCCATACCAGCATCTGTCAACAAAATATGCGGCGCCATTGCACTGGTGCCTGATGCGTAAAATAACCTAAGCATATTGTGCATCCCCCTTTATTCGATGAATATCGAATTAAAAGGCAAAAAATTAAAGTGTCGCCAGAAAGCCTGGTAAAAACCGATCAAAAGTTGCCTCGTTGATAGATAAATACTTGGTTTGGGCTACTTGGCGTGTATGTGTTAACCCCGCTAATCGCATGGCGCGAAAATGATACGAGACCGTTGATTTACTTAAATTAAGATGCGCACTAACCTCCGAGCACGTCAGCTCTCGTCCCGCGTGGTAAAGTATCCGCAAAATCTCAATGCGATGCGGTTCACCAAGGACTTTAAAAATGTTTGCAATTTTCTCGTCTTTTTGTTCGATATCCATAGAACTAGCGTAGTTCTTCTGAATGCCGATGACAACCCCATTCACAGAAAAAAAGGCAAAGCCTCAGTCGCTCACGGCCACCAAGTCTTTGCCAATTTTTAGCTGATAAAATCCATAGTTTTAGTCAATCGCGCGCCAATCTAATCATTCCCCATAGACTTCCTTTGCCAGAGCAAACGCAGACCAAGCTTTTGGCCACCCTGCATAAAAGGCTAGATGGGTAATTTCAGCAACCACTTCTTTCTTGGTGATGCCATGCTCCTTGCCCATACGCAGATGTGCCTTTAGTTGCGGAAAATCGCCGCTGGTCATGAGGCATGCAATTGTAACGAGACTACGATCGCGCGCCGATAGTTCATCTTCTTTTGACCAGACTTCTCCGAATAACACGTCATCATTAAGAGCAGCAAACTGTGGTGCAAATTCACCCAATTGTTTGCGTCCGGCTGTTTGTTTTACCATGCTACTTTACCTCCCGTAGTTGTGCATAAGCTTGATCAGAGACTGGCTCTAACCATTCACTGGTCCCCTTGGTAATTGCCACGTGACTAAACCAACTATCTTTGGTCGCCCCATGCCAGTGTTTGACGCCTTCGTATATCGTGACGACATCGCCTGGACGTAATAAGCGTGCAGGTTCACCGGCCGCTTGGTACCAACCTTCACCACTCGTAACTAATAAGATTTGAAAGCCATTGTGATGAATATGCCAGTTATTCCGGCATCCGGGTTCAAAAGTCACATTGGACACGTGCACGTCAACGCCATCGGACGCATTTGCTAAACTTTTCAGATAACTTTTTCCAGTAAAATATTGTTGATACGCGCTATTAACCGCACCTAATCCAAAAATGCCTGCTTGTTGATCTTTATCGTTCATTGCTTGTGCCTTCTTATGTTTTCTTCCATTATCGGTCAGACGTTTAAAAATGTATAATGCTTATATAACATGTTAAGTTATGTGTTTTCTCTATATTTAAAATCAACATGCGTTCATCAACCGAAAAGACTAAATCTCAAACGAAACAATCTGTCCCGATTCATCTCGTCTGAGGTTTTGTTTCCATCCAGGCAGATCGTTTCATTAGGGGGCTTCTCAGTGGAATTAAGAACTTTGCGTTACCTCGTGGCCATTGCGGATGCGGGCACCATCACAGCCGCAGCCAATAAGATTCACATTTCTCAACCCGCCTTGTCCAGACAAATGCAAGAACTTGAAGCCGAGCTTGGCACCAAACTCTTTCAGCGCAAGCGCCGGGCGATCAGTCTAACGGCAAATGGTACCTATTTGGTCAATCGTGCGCGTCAGATTCTCAACCTAACAGAAACTGCAATTGCCGATATCACGGATGAAAATATCATCGGCGGCAATTTGGCAATCGGTCTCGGCGAATCCCATCTCAACCGCACCATCCTGCGCGCCGTTAAACAGCTGTTAGTCGCATACCCAAGCATCCAGCTGCAACTTTATAGCGGTAATGCCGATGAAATCACAGAACGACTTGATCAAGGTTTGTTGGACTTTGGCGTTGTGATTGATCCAACTGACACTTACAAATATGCTTTTAGCAAAATTAACGGCGAAAATCTTTGGGGGTTACTTATACCAACTAATGATCCCTTGGCTAGTTTGCCTGGTATCTCCGCCCCTCAGATAAGCGGGCACCCACTCATTGTTTCAGAAAGACAATCGGTCGTAGAAATGTTGCAAAAATGGGCCGGTCATCATTTTTCCGAAAGCCAAATTGTCGCTCGTTACAATTTAATCTATAATGCTGGATTACTTGCAGAGGCGGGATTGGGTTACGTAGTCGGCATCAGTCGGCTCCTGAACCAAGAAGAAATATCATTAAAGTTTGTGCCCTTTTCGCCTAAGCTTGCGACACAAATGACACTCATTTGGACAAAAAATACGCCGCTGTCAAAAGCAGCGCAGACGTTTTTGATGTTTTTTCAGCAAGTAAATAACCAGACATCGTAACAATACTTTTCCATTTTTTAATCTGCTCAATATGTGAGACAAAAACCAGCATGTAGCCTGACCGAAAGTCCGGCACATGCTGGTTTATTCGTTTAGAACGCCTCTTAAACCACCCTACAATTCCTTCCGCCGCAAAATCAAAACCGACAACCCAATCATCACAATCAGAAAGCCAAAACTCACCGCAATGTACGGCGGCAACGCGCTCATTTTCATACTGCCAACGCCGAGACTCTGCGAAACACCAAAGAAATTAAAATACTTGAGCCAGCCCCAATGTGCGATAAGATTGAGGACTTCGATGAGTATCGGGAAAAGCACCACGACAATCGTAGCAATTGTCATCGAGCCGGTTGCGATCAACAAGAAAACGCCGAGACTGAAGACAACACTCAGAAAAAAGGTCGCTGCAACAATACTTAGCCCCATTGTCTGCAAAATTGTTGACCAATTTCCGCCTAATGCTCTGCCTTTGATTAACCCACCGATAAGCACCATGCCAAAGTTAACCGTAAATAAAATCAGCAGGTCCAACAACATCACCAAATACTTTGCCAATATGAATTGCAGTCGCGAGATTCCGGAAATCAACGTGTTTTTGTAAACTTTTTGCGTGAATTCGTACCCAAAGACAATCACGAAGACGCCAATAAAGAAGTACAACAATAGCGTCGCGGTCATATTGGCGGCTTTCAAACCAAACAACACCGTCCACGGCCGATCAGCAATTTGTGCAAAAACACTGCTGCCAACTGACACCGTGACACCACCAACACTTTTGGCTAACACTGCCCAAACAGCATAAAAGATTGTCACACCCAACATCAGATACATGCCGACCGTATGCAATTGTCTATAGAAGTCTGCGCGAATTTGATTAATCATGGTTGGCCCCCTGCTTTTCTGTCTGACCCAACAATTGCAGATAGAATTGTTCCAGTGAGCCAGTCTGATGACTGATGTCTTGAACCAAGACGCCATTTGTCACCAATAGTTGATTCACGCGGGCAGCATCAACATCCCCCTTGCGCAACAACAGGTGATGATCGTCAAGCACGTCGAAAGGTTTATAACCGTTGTGGTCAAGTACCTGCGCGGCTAGAGGCGCTTGATCAACTGTTATGGTCAGGCCTGATTGATTCGCTTGATCCAATTCGGTCTTGCTCAGTTGCTTGATCATTCTGCCATGGTGAATAATGCCAAACCTTGTCGAAACCTGATAAAGCTCACTCAAAATGTGACTCGAAATCAGCATCGTTGTTTGCCGTTCTTCGTTTAACCGCTTGAGCAGAAGGCGAAATTCCATAATGCCGGATGGATCCAGTCCGTTAATCGGTTCATCCAAGATCAAAAAATCTGGGCGCGGCAAAATAGCCAATGCTAGTCCTAACCGTTGCCGCTGGCCTAATGAAAGGTGGCGTGCTTGTGTTCGCTGTTTTTCCTGAAGACCCACAAAATCAACGGTTTCAGCAATCACTTTTTGATCATCAATGCCGTGTTGAATGGCGCAGAGACGTAAGTTTTGTAAGACGGTCAATTTTTCAAACGCGGCTGGGCTTTCGATCACAGCACCAATGCGACTCAATGCGCGCTGGTAGTGCCCGGCATTTTCCCCTAATAACGTAATTGTCCCTGTTTGCATCGGCGAAAGTCCCGTAATAAGTCGCATGAGGGTTGTTTTCCCTGCCCCGTTTTCGCCGATCAAACCGAAAATATCGCCGCGTTCAACGGTAAAGTTGATGTGATCTAATGCCTGAAAATGGCCGAAATGTTTGCTAACCTGTTGAATCGTTAATATTGGTTCGCTCATGATGCTTAGCCTCCAAAATTTTAATTTGCTTTTATCCTACAATTCCAGACTACCGAGTCTTTCTTAATTACTAGCATAATCAATCCTTAATTAAACCTAAATTGTGGCATCCAGGCTTGTTAGTTTACACTGTCATTAGTAGGAGGTCGCGACATCATGGCTAAAATTTTAATTGTTGAAGACCACAAAGATATACAAGCGCTGTTACAAGATGTGCTGGCACCGACTTACGAGGTTGTCCAAGCCTTCGATGGGATTCAGGCTTTAACGCAATTTCACCAAACACACCCTGATCTTGTAATTCTCGATCTCATGTTACCGAATGTCACCGGCGAGAGTGTTCTGACCACAATCCGCAAAACTTCGCAAGTCCCGGTCCTTGTTTTGACCGCTATTCAGGATAAGCAGAAAACCGTGGCATTGCTAAAACAAGGAGCTAATGATTATCTAACCAAACCGTTTGACATCGACGAGTTGCTTGCGCGTGTTCAGGTTCAGCTACGTCAAAATAAACCCACCACCGCACAGGAAGATGATGCATTACAAGTTGGCGAAATTGTACTCGATCCAAAACGCCATGCTGTCACCGTCAACCGCCGTCCATTGACTTTACCCAAAAAAGAATACGCCATATTGGCACTCATGATGCGCGATCCTCATCAAGTGTTTGATAAACGCCAACTTTACGAACAGGTCTGGGGCGAACCTTTTTTAAATGCCGATAACACGCTTAACGTCCACATCAGCAATTTACGAACCAAAATCAACGATCTGGCTCAGAATCCGAAATACATCATTTCGATCTGGGGCATCGGTGTTCGACTCGTTTGACAAGGAGATTTTTTTATGATGCTTGCAATCATTATCGTACTTAGTCTTATTTGCTTGCTGGTGACCAGTCTGTTTTTGCTTGTCATCATCGACCTGAGACGGATCAACCATGATTTAGACTATATCAATCATCACGAGACAAACGCCGGCGTGACCAGTAACACCAACCTTCCTTTGATCCGCGGACTGACTGCTGGGATTAATTGGAATCTCAATAAGATGCGCAAACTGCAGATCGAACAAATCGAGCAAGAACAAAAAATCCACCAGATGCTGATGGATTTGACCCACGATATCAAAACACCGCTCACGGTCGCTACTGGCTACGTTCAGCTGCTTGATCGCGAGCCTACAGCCGACGCCAAGCCCTTTCTAACTCGCATCGCCAATAATTTACGCTCGGTTAACTATTACCTGCACTATCTGATGGACTTCAATCTTATCCAGGAAAAAACGCGCACTTTAAATCGCAAGCCAATTGACGTTTCAACGTTGCTCAAAACAGAACTTTTCGATTATTACGATCAGCTCACTGCCAATGGTTTGCAGGTCAAGCCTGACGTTACCGATGGAATAACCCTTGTCACCGATGAGACCCTATTACGCCGAATTATCCAGAACTTAATCGGTAACTGGCTTAAATACGCTAAAAACCAAGCAAGCCTTTCCCTCACCCGCCAAGATGCCAACCATATCGTCATGATTTTTACAAACGATACGGCAGAGCCGGTTCGCCATGTTGAGCGGTTGGCCGACCGATTTTATACCACTGACACCGCACGAACCACTCAAAGTGTTGGATTAGGGCTGAGCATTGTTCAATCATTGACGACAACGCTTAGTGGCAAAATGGCCATTGATGCGTACGATCACACTTTCACTGTCAAACTGACATTTCGTGAAAGCACAAAATGACCGCACCAACTAGTGATTATTTTAAAAGTTCAGGCAATTTCCTGAGTCAATTCTTTCTTCCCTCCCCAAGATAAAACGCTTGCTTTTTGTAAGTATCTTGTTATCCTAAAAGCAGTTTACGAAATGGAGGGGCTCGCTTTGAAAACGCAACAAAAATGGCTCGTGATGATGACCGCTGCACTGACTCCGGTTCTGGCTGCATGCGGCCAGTCATCAGCTAAAACCAGTTCTAGTGCGAGCAAGCAGCAGGTCTGGCACCGAATGGAATCGGATGTTTTACAAACGCTCGACCCTAGCAAAGCATCCGAAGGCGTCTCTGGGCAAGCGATCATTGACACCATGAATGGCCTTTATAAGTATGAAGGACATGATTTACAACCGGCGATGGCAACGAAAATCGTCAAGCCAACCAATAATGGGCTAACCTATACGTTTAAACTGCGAAATGCAAAATGGAGCGATGGCTCGCCGGTGACCGCTCAGGATTTTGTTTTCGCATGGCAGCGCACGGTTAACCCAGCCACGAAATCATCGCAGGCCAACATGTATTCCGGCATTCAAAACGCCGATGACATTCGCGCTGGAAAGAAACCTGCGTCAACGTTGGGCGTCAAGGCGCTTAACGACAAAACACTGGAAGTTACCTTGGAACATCCCATCCCATATTTCAATAGTCTATTGAACAACGTCGCCTTTTTCCCGCAACCGGCCAAACAGGTTCAAAAATGGGGCGACAAATACGGCACCAAGTCTGCTTACACGCTTTCCAATGGCGCCTTTAAATCTAAGGACTGGAGCGGAACCGGCGATAAATGGGTGGAAGTCAAGAATAACCAGTATTGGAATAAAAGGAACGTCCACCTGACGCAAATCGATGTTCAGGTTGTCAAAGACAGCAATACCGCGCTTGACCTTTATCATACCGGCAAACTGGATGACGCCACGTTAACCGGTCAGCTCGCTGCTCAGCAAAAAGGTAAAACTGGGTATGTTGCCAACAAGCGGGCGCGCACTTACTTTTTGGAGTTGAATGAAAATAAGGTGCCGGCTTTTAAGAACACTAAAATTCGCCAAGCAATTTCAATGGCGATCAACCGTGATTCTTTTGTCAAAAATGTGCTCGCTGACGGCTCGATCGTTGCCCGCGGTATTACGCCTGCCGACCTCAGCCAGTTGCCAAATAGCTCGACAGATTTCGCAACCGCCGTCGCTAAAGGCACTAAAGCTGTCACGTCTTACGACAAGAAAAAGGCCCAAACACTTTGGGAACAAGGGTTGAAGGAAACCGGCCTCAAGAGTGTCAGTGTTGAATTGCTCGGTGATGATGTTGATGCGGTTAAAGCTACACAAGAGTATCTTCAGGGAACGTTACAGGAAAATCTGCCGGGGCTTAAAATCAGTATCGCCAGTGTGCCGGCCAAAAATCGCCAACAACGCGCGTCAGACCGCAATTTTGATATGGTTCTGAGTACGTGGGGTGCCGATTATCCCGATCCCAACACGTATCTGGATCTTTTCACTAGCACGAGTGAGTACAACCACGGTCAATGGCAAAACAGCGACTATGATAAGCTCATGACCAAGGCCAACACAACTGATGCGAATGATCCGACAGCGCGGTTCAAAGACATGACGCAAGCCGAACAACTGTTAGTCAATCAAGCCGGCGCCATTCCGCTTTATCAGCTCGTCGCCGCCCGGATGGTAAATCCGAAAATGCACGATCTCAAAACCAGTCCCGGGAACAGTTTTAACTTTGTCTATGCCTATTTGAAGTAAACCAAAAGCCGACTCCGATGCGCGAGCCGGCTTTTTAGTGTTTTCATTTGATCAATACACATTATTCGCATCAGTCACTGGCGGTTCGATAGGCACCATGGTTCGCTTGTGATGACGATAGGTGGCGATTTCTTTGACGCCATGACGTTTGAGCATGGCCAACGCCTGCGCAAAATTAGCCTCATAGTGCGGACCTTCGTGTGCATCGCTGCCGATTGTAAACAAATGTCCACCTGCCGCTTGATACCAGGTGATGGCCAGATCATACAAAGGCGCATTATGCCACTTATACATGGACTTTGTGTTTAGTTCCAACGCTAGATCATGATCCACGGCAATGGCAAAAATTTGATCGAGCGCCGCTTTTCCCCACGCTTCTAACTGCTCCGGCGTTATTTCAAACTGCCGCACTCCATAATCAAAATGCGCCAACACGTCAGCATCATGAAAGCGTTGGATACCAGTTAACATGCGTGAAAAATAGTCCGTCAACACTTGCTTGGGTGGTAGTGTTGCGATTTGCGTGTCCAAATAATCATGTTTGCCATCATGATGGAAGCTCAACAACGTAAGATCAAAGTCATGATGCGCCAAATAGTCGCGCAGTCGCGGTTCGGCTGGGGCAAAATAGCCGGCCTCAATGCCCAGCAGCATCTCATTATGATAATTCGTGGCAAGGGCTGCTTGAGTCCGTACCATGCCGGCATAATCCGGTAGATCATCGCGCCCGCCATCGTCAGGATTATCGAATTCCAGATGTTCGGTGGTCACAACCGGCGCCTTGGTTTGCGCCAGATAATCGCGCAATTGAGCTTCAGAGTCAAATGAGTATAAAGTGTGCATGTGTTGATCGTAAATCGCCACAAATAATTGCCTCCTCCAAAAAAGTCACGCTGTGCAGACAATGACGCTCCGTTTGATTTAATGTCATCGCTTCATTAAGCATAGCATAAAAGTTACGTGAGAACGGTACCTGCCGACAACCGACCGGTACGCTCGACAGAAGCAAAATTTTTTCGCTCAAATCTGCCAAAAAGTCGATAACGTTGAGACGTAAAAAGGTCTTCAGCAACCGACCCGAACTCGAGTCAGCGTACCGAAGACCATTGTTTATATCGTCATTGTTAAAGCCAACGCGATCGATCAAGCAAATTTCGAAATCGGGCCGGCTGCATGTTTGGCTTGTAAGGCGTCAAATTCTTTAGGCGACAGCTTACCCAAATCAACTAACTTGGTTTCGATTTGATCAAGTACCGTGGCACGGTCAGCCGCGGAATGGATGAAATCGTAGCGATCGCGATCCACCGTAATCATGGATGATCGAGTATAACCTTTAGCCCATTCTTGATACGCGGTGTTCACCCGCCGATAATAATCCACTAACTCCGGCTTTTGGCGAATATCTTCCATATCCCGACCGCGATTTTGGATCTCATCAAGCTCGTGGTCTGGATCGATTTTCAGATAAACTGCCAAATCCGGCAAACCATTCCACGGACTACCGTTGACATTGCTCTGCATCTCCTGTGACAACGTGACATAAACATTGTAATCGACATCATCGATTTCACCATGCTTATGTAACTGTGATGCCATCACAAAGTCGGACTCAAGCGATGAATCCATAATGGCATTTTCTTGGGTAACGGCTTTTTTTAATTGCTGATAACGGAAGGTTAGAAAAGCAATCTGCAACATGGCACCTGTGCGCTTGCGACTGTCTGCTCCGGCACCATAAAATTTTTGCAACATATTGGCAATCATGCCGTTGCCTTCAACATCTTCATAATACGCAGGGGCTTCCATATCTTTCGACAAAACTTTTGTCAATGAAGTTTTTCCTGCACCAATACTACCCAGAATGTAGATCACAAATCTCGCTCCTCAATTATCCGAATTAAAATGATCACAACAAATCAAAACATTACCACAACGGCCACCCAAATACCACTTAAAGTGCCTTTAAGCCAAGTTGCTTGCGGCCGCGATTGAACCATGGGCTGACCGTGAAAGCAAGAATATCATTGATGACGTAAATACTGGAATTAATGGCCATCGCCAGGCTGGCATCGCCTTGCGCGAACGTGACCGCCCACAAAATCAGCTGTGCAATGCCGCTGAATAACCACCAGAAGTATTGATTGTTGTAACGCAAGAAGCAAACAATGCCGCCTGTCAGCGAAATCGCGAACGCCATGCCATCGTAAATCGGCCGCGGATCATTGGTGTACTGGCCGATTAAGTAAGCACTGACAGCCCAGACAACCAGCGTAAAGCCAATCGAGAGCACCCACTTTTGCAAGTTGAAGGTCTTCAAATGATTCTTGGTATCGTCATTCCAGGTCCGCACACTGATCAACACTGGCAGATCAAGGGTGATGACATAGGCAACCTGTTCAAACATCGAAAGATAATTGCGGGCGGTGAACCCGACAAAAATAAAGCACGCGGCACTCAACAGACCTAGCCAGCCATTAACGGCTTTGGTCGCGTTGATGGCCAAAACACAAAGAACGCCAAGTGTGGTGCCGATGAAGGTAATCACCGTTACTGCCGTTATTTTGGCATCCACCAGCGTCATGAGCTGACAGCCAAAAGCAAACCAAAACAAATAATAATTTTGTTGCGGCCATCCCTTTAACTGATGCAGCAACCAACTAAAATAATTCCCAGACGTTTGCACGAAACAAGACCCCTTTAAGCTTGAATTTCGTCGTATGATAACGAACGTCTTTATTATGCCGCAAGATTTATTGAAATGTAAGTCTTGCATATACAAGATATTGGTGGTAATAGTCGCACCCACCACAACATATGCTACACATATAAAACCGTTTTCATGCCCATTAAACCGGCTTTTCAGAAAATTGGACTATTTTTGTGATTTTATCGCGCCTGGAAAATATCCTGTTTCAAACTCCGGTAACCTGCCGCGATGCACGATAAAGCCGATTTAATAAGTCCTGATCATGCAATTCGGGGCGACTGTTCCAGCTCCATAGCCCCGGATAACCACGCAGCCCGTGCCATGACGCCGGGGCATACACGACACCGCCTTGTGCATGGGCATCCGTTGCGGCGTAAAGCGCTGGCAATGCTGCTCGTTGAGGCGACTGCCGCAGCCATGGCATGATGCGAAAGCTCAATGCCGCCAATCGCATTGGCCAAGCTGTTGCCCGTGACTGAATGGTTTTAAGACTGGTCGCCGCCAATCCCGGGCTCGAACCATTGACCATGACCGATTGTCCCGCCTCGTGGAACAGCTGATTGAGTTTCACCGCCATCATCGCCTGAGCTAATTTTGAGTTGGCATAAAACGTCCATGGACGGTAATGGCGTCCATCAAATTGATTAAAGGTTAAATGCGGCCGCCCCATAGCAATCGAAGCAACGTTCACCACCCGGGCATTTGGCGTTTTTTCTAACAACGAGCTTAGACGCAAAGTGAGCATAAACCCGGCGAAGTAATTAACCGCCCACATCAATTCAACACCATCACGCGTGACCGTGCGCTCAGCCGGCATCATGACACCGGCATTATTGATTAAAATATCCAGCCGCGGCAAAGTTGCCAGGAGCTCATCTGCCAACTGATTCACTGCGGTTTGATCACTCAGGTCAGCTGCGATGAAACAAATCAGTTGCCGTTGCGTTTGCTGTTTCAACGTTTCAACCGCTGCCTGCCCTTTAAGCCGATTTTTCCCAATAATGATCACAGTTGCGCCATGTCGCAGCAATGCCGCGCTCATGGCAAAGCCAACGCCGCTGGTGCCGCCAGTGACGACTGCATATCGCCCAGTAAGATCAGGCATGTCGCGTTCCGTCCAATGTCGTTTAGGCGCCTGCATCTGTGTCACCTCCGTTAGTGACGACCTTTTAAGCCCGTTTTCGCCGCTTCAACAGCATCCTTAAATCGCCTTGCGCATGCTGAAACTTAAGAAACTGCTGGCGGGTCTTTTCAACCATTCGATACCGTTTCGGGTTCTTTTTGTAAAAATCCTGATGATAGTTTTCCGCTAGCCAAAATGTCGCGGCCGGCTCAATGGCTGTCACGATCGGGCGCAAGTAACGACCCGAGGCTGCTAGCTTAGCCTTCGCTTCTTCGGCAATCCGGCGCTGGTCATCATTGCGCACGAAGATTACTGGGCGATAATGACCACCACGATCCTGAAACTGGCCCAAGGCATCAGTTGGATCCGTTAGTTGGAAGTAAAGATCGACAAGTTGTTGATACGACATTTTCCGCGTATCGAAAATAATTTCAACGGCTTCCACATGGCCGGTGGTGTCGCTGATCACCTGTTCATAAGTCGGATGGTCAACGTGCCCACCCGTATAGCCGGAAACAACCGATTCAACGCCTGGCTTATCAACAAATGGCTCCACCATGCACCAAAAGCAGCCGCCAGCAAAGATTGCCCGATCCTGATAAGCAAGATCGCGCTGAAAATGCGCACTCACATCAGTTTCGCTTGCCGCTTCAGCATCCCCAGTTTGGGTTCGATAAAAATCGGCTAAATCCGGGGTTAGATTATCGCGGATCGCAAGCGGCCGCAAACTGGCTTTTAGCTGATCCCAACTTGTTCCGACTGTTTGCCCTGCTTCAACTTGCTGCTTTGCCCGCAACAACTGCTCTCGCTCAAAGGTTCTCGTCCCCGGTGCCAGCAATAAATTCGTTAACTTTGCAAGATAGACTTCCGGCGCCATCTTCATCGCACATCGCCTCCAATGATTGATTCACCATTAGTATACGCGTGCTGCTTATTTTTAGATAGTGCACAATCTTTTTAACCGAAACAATGCGGAAAAGCACAGGCAATAAGTTTCGGTCCGTGCCAAACTCCGCAATCTCCGGCCAGATTGGGCTGGAACGTGGTGGGCACGACTTAGAGCCTCTGCAAAACCGGCAGAGTCTCTAAGCTCGGCCTTGTACTACGCCGGGAAAACCGCCCGGCTAGTACAATCTCACCACTGAGCCCATCTGGCCTCCGATTGCTCCGCCTTGGCACTAAGATCCATATATTCCTACCGCGTTATCTTTCCGAAAGCTAAAAACGAACGCACCTCCATTTTTTTCATTATTGGAGTGCGTTCGCTTCTGTATGGGAGCCATGAATTATCATCAATTCTCAGCTTTTTTGAGATCCAATCATTGTGACCACGCTTCTTGTAACCCCTGATCCCGAAACGTCGTGTTATCCACCCAGTCCACTTTGAAGCGACCGTTTTGGTACATCACCTTGCTGACGCTGGCATTTGTGAGTTCGGTGCGATTGGGTAAATCAGCGCCATGTGCCAGCAGCCACAACAAACTGGCAGTCCCGTGACTGACGACCAAAATGCTCGTCTCATGAGCGGCTTCTGCTGCGGCGACAATCCGGCGCAATGCCAAATCATAGCGGGAAACAATTTGTTGGGTGTTTTCTGCCTGATTGGTCACATCCGCGGCATGAAACCTGTCAGGAATTGTCTCAAGTGGCACCTTGCCACTTGTCACGAGTTGATGGTAATCCGGGACGCCAAAAACTTCTTCTGAAACATCTTTGAGTTCGCGACCTTCAAAAATACCATCATTTTCCTCACGTAAACCGCTATTGGTTTCAACTGGCTGTTTTTCGTCCATCCCCAAAAGAATCTGTTGCGCCGTTTCTTGAGCGCGAATGAGATCACTGGAGACAACCCGATCAAACTTCAAGCCACTTGCCTTTAAGCCCAAACCCAGAGCAAATGCCTGTTTACGGCCATGGGCATCCAAGCGCGAATTAGTCACACCTTGAATCAACTGGCGAACATTACCTGCAGTTTCTCCGTGTCGGACTAAGTATAAATTAATCACAGTCTGCTCCCTTTCAAAACGTGCCATTCACCGACATCAACAATGAATCATAGCTGTCCTTGCCCGAATGTTTCATTCAGTTATCCTCGACAATCATGCTTTGCCAAAGATTTTCTTCTTCAACCGTAAACCCGTTGGTGTTGTCGCCAAGCCACCTTCACCGGTTTCCCGCAACGTAGCCGGCAACTGCATCCCCACGCGATTCACGGCTTCGATCACTTCATCGGCCGGAATCACACTAATGCACCCGGCAAGCGCCATATCGGCGGAAATCATGGCCTGACTGGCACCCAGCGCATTACGTTTCACACATGGCACTTCCACCAAGCCGGCAACCGGATCGCACACCAACCCCATCATATTTTGCAAGGTAATCGCAACGGCCGTAGCCGCCTGCTCGGCCGTACCGCCGTTAGCCGTCACCAACGCCGCCGCGGCCATCGCACTAGCCGAACCGACTTCTTCCTGACAGCCGCCTTCCGCACCGGCAATTCCAGCGTTATTGGCAATCACCAAGCCAAACGCACCGGCTGTGAAAAGAAAATCCAGCTGCTGGTCATGGCTCAAATGAAGCCGATCGCGCATTGCTAGTAAGACCCCGGCCAAAACGCCCGCCGAGCCAGCAGTCGGTGTCGCGCAAATAAGTCCCATTTTGGCATTGACTTCATTCACCGCAATCGCATTGCGCACTGCTTCCATAATCGGCTGACCGCTCATAAATTGCTGGTCAGTAATATAGGTGTTCAGTTTCTTCGCCTCGCCACCGGTCAGACCAGTGACACTTTTAACGCCAGCGATGCCTTCCTTCACCGATCGCTCCATGACTTCAAGGTTTCGACTCATCAAATGGCGGATCTGCTCTTCGGTTCGCGTCGAATTTTCAACTTCCGTGTGCACCATCAGCGCCGCAACAGAAGGAAAAGCATGACTTTGCTCAACAAGCTCTTTGACGGTATAAAACATTTTCCGCTCCTTTATCAGGCAATTCGTGACAACTTTTTAAATGCGATTCACTCGAAATAAGTCACATTGCGCATGTGCGGCAGCAACTTCAACTTTGCCAGAATATCAGCTTGATAATCATCAGCCTCAATAATCATAATTGCCTGCTTACCTTTAGCCGTTCGCGTGACCGTCATGGTGCCGATATTAATCCCTGCATTCGAAAAAATGCCAGTCACTTTCGCAATCATCCCCGGAACATCATCGTGAATGGTGATATAAGTCGGCTGGCCCATACTCAACGAAATCTTGAAGCCATTGATTTCTGTGATCTGAATGTTACCGCCGCCAATCGAAACGCCGGTCACCGCCAGTCGATGATCGCCAGCTTGCAAGACGATATGGGCCGTGTTAGGATGATCAACCTTATCGCTTTTCGGCACAAAACTGACTTTGATGCCTTGATCGTATGCCAATTTCAAGGATTCCGGCAGTCGCGGATCATCAGGCGCCATCCCCAGTAGTCCAGCGACCAGTGCCACATCTGTTCCGTGACCACGATAGGTTTTGGCAAATGATTCATACAGATAAATCGTAATGACTTCCGGTTTTTCGCCAAAAATATCACGCACGACTTTGCCGATACGTGCCGCCCCGGCAGTATGGGAACTGCTCGGCCCGACCATGACGGGACCGATAATATCAAAGACACTGTGAAACCGAATATCTGGCATGGCTTTCTCCTTATTTGCGGGTGTCACCAGTCGCTCAACGCAGGCTGACGTTTAAAAACAACGTGAGTTTCTATTCAATGTGATTTTACCACCCTGAACTTCGGTATGCTTGGTTTTAAGAGCTTTCGTTCTATTTCTTCCTCGCGGCTAATTGACAGTCAGTTCATCACTTTTTTGCCTGATAAGCCGCCACGTTTTGCACGAGCTGATCCAATATCGGTGTCAATTCAGCGACACGCTCCTGAATCTCTGTCCACAAGACATCCGGGGTTGTCCAAATAGGATCATCTGCTAAATATACCTGTCCGATGAGGAACTCGGCATTTTTAACCGTTTCAAACCGCGCAATTTTCTTTGTCAACGCGGTTGGACTGAGCGCAACCGCAGCCTTGGCGGTATGGTCATCAGCTATCAGCCAGTGACCGGGCATCTTTTTGACCAGCGGTGCGACGCCTGCCAACAGCTGCGGTACCATTTTACTTTCACGCAAACAAGCGAGCCATAAAAACAGACGATCATCCCAAAAGCCCAATTCAAGGTGCGGCAACATTTTATAGCCGCGCCGACTCGTGGAAAAGGCAACCCATGTGTTAGGCGGCGGATTCTTATGGCGGCGCTGATGTTTTGCGATATGGGTAAAAACCGGGCGATTGGCCGTCTGCAACAAAGGCACAATTGTCTTGGCGGCCTCGGCAAACTTTGGATCTAGCCGCGCGCGAATTAAGGCCATTCGCGCCTCTAGTGTTGGCGCTGCAAAAGCCTCGAAATCTGCTTGGGTAAACACTGGCCTCTCATCCCTTTCTTTACAAAAGATCATGTTACAATGAGACACATGAAGTGGCGGTGATTAGTGACTAGATCATCACTGCTTCACAGATAACTCAATTGAAGGAGGACGCATCAATCATGTCAGACGATAACATGCAGGAACATCTGAATAGTGCACTTTATGGTCCCCCGCAGACCAATCCCGATGAGCGCCGGCGGTTTATGGGTTCATTACGCGAAAGAGTTGCCTTACGCGTTTCCAACCAGGAATTGGCTGACCCTAAACGCCAGCACCAAGTAGCCCCGCTGCTAAAAGATTTCCATGACCACGGCTACAAGGCCTTGTTAAACGGTAAACTTGATAACGCCATCACGGGTCCTTACATGAAAATGCTCACCGACGCCAACATTCCGTTTACGCTGGTGGCAAATGAAACCGCCCAAACTGATGACAAAGCTGCGGGCCTGCTGATTGTTTCAGACAAAGCCATCAACCAAAGCACGATCGACCTGCCACCATTGGATCAAGATCAAGACAAAACCAAACCCAAGAAACGCGGCTTCGATTTGTTCAAGCATCTGTAAGCAAGCTATCACTGGCATGGTTCACATCAATAAAAAATATAAAAGCAAGTACTCCCAGAAACGCGTGCGTTTCCGGGAGTACTTTTGTTTAGCTGGAGCGACAGAACTTTTAATGACATCAGTTACTTTTCAGCAAATAACCAGTTCAACAGTTTCGGCGCAATGAAGCGCGGTGTGCCCATATCCGGCTGTTGCGGTGAAGTTAGGTCTGGTGCCGGATTGACACTGATCACCACGGCTTGTCCTGCCACATCCGGATCATAGGCAGCATACAGATTATCAATCACGATGTCGACTGCGGCTACTGGCAAATCAAGAGCTGCCGCTGCTTCAACGGCCAGCTTTTTATAACTTGGATCAATCTCATCCGTGACATCATAAAGATCGCCACCGGTTTGCGGATGGGCTGCAGTCGCCAGAAAAATCTGCTGGCCACGCCGCAAAACGGTCTCCGGGGTGACGGATTGCAACTTCAATTGACGCAGAGCAGCGGCATCGAGTTGCAACTGGCGGGCAGCCGGTCGGGTCCCATTTTTCAGTGCCACCAATTCTTTAATGGCTTTGCGGCCATCTCCCACCACATTCGCCGCCGCGGTTTCCAAAACACTGAGGACCTGCTGACTGACAATGGTAAAATGATAGGTCGTTCCCCGCGCCATCATCTCGATTAAGACCCCGTGATAACGGTTGGCTTCATGAAAAGCGCGGGCAAACTCCTTTTCAGTCGGCGGAACTGCAAACTGTTCAACCGCAACGCCTTGGCTGCGTGCTTCCGGTTTAACCACAATGCTTTTATGCGCAAAACTCCGCTCAAACGCTGACTTGGCATCTGACCACCGAGTGAACTTCGCACCGCGGGCAACCGGTATGCCAGCCGCAGCAAGTAGCTTTTTCGCGGCATGCCGGTGCGTCGCAACTAACAAGGCATTACCCGGCGTGTATTTGGTAATGGTACCATCGACAATCACGTGTGTTTGCGTATCTGTCGCAATTTGCACCAACCCTTGTTGCCGATCCAAAAGCGTAAATTGATAACCGCCATCAATGGCAGCCTGCACCAACGCCTGCGTATTACCCGACAAATCGACCATGCCCGGTAACCCGTCCGTGCCCGCCAAATCCGTGCGGGCTTCCTCACTTAACGATTTGGCCGCGGCATTTTTATCGCCAAAAGCGGCCGCAACCTGACCGGCAACCGTCGTCTCCGGTTTCATCAAACGGGTTTGCATCAGTTCAAACGCCTGCTTCTGTTGCGCTGTCATTCCCATATGATTCAACCACGTGGCCATAGCATCCATGGTCGCTGTCAGTTCCTTAATTGGCGTTGCAGGCTCCATTGCGGCAATTTTCCCTGCTTCTTCCAAAGCATGGCGACGCACTTCACTGGCCACCGCGACCGGAATCGCCGGCTGACTCAACGCAAACCAGCAACTATCCCGTAAAAAGGTCAGCATTTGAGGGGTTATGCCGCTAGCTGTATAAGGGTCAAGTTCGACCATGACATCCAAGGCCAGCGTTCGATCCAGATGGTCCGGATCGGTCACCTTTTGAACCAGCTGGCGCTCCTGATCCGGCGATGGCCAAAATGCTTGGTGACCGGACAGCGGCGTTGCAGCAAATAAATCCGTCAGTAAAGGCAACTGGCGCATCAGACCATTCGCAACCAAGTCGTAAACCTCATTGCGGTAAGCCACATAATCCGGACCCTGCCCCTGAAAATTTTCCGCAGTATACAGGCGTTCAAACAACGTTTCCGGCAAAACAATGCGAACGACTTGCTGATTCACGTGCTCTTCGGAAAAAACCGGCAAACGCCCGCCTTCAGGCAAATTTGCCCAAATACGACTGAGCCCTGCGCGCAATTCAGCAACCACACCCGCAAAATCGTCCAACAACGGTGTCGCCACCTGCAAAGTCGAAGCCGACAATGGCTGTACCAATGCATGTCGACTTAATTGGGGCCAGGCAGCCAACTGCGCGCCTTCCGGTAACACCGGCTTCACCGTCCGCACAACGCCAAGCCGGGTCTGCGTGGCCAAATCAGATAAATGCTGTTTTTGAATCAGTTGCCAATAATGATTCACAATGTGTCATTCCTTTAGTTGATGATTTAGAATTAGATTAACACGCTGGAGGCAAGAGCGCGAACAGGAGCGGTTAGAAATCGGAGTGTAAGCGTGTTTATGCAAGAGCGCGAGCCACCACGTTGAGAAAAACTTCTTCCCGTCCCGCTAAGCTCCCTTGCAATTCTTTACACCTTAATCAAGACAAACTCAACTGTTACACGCAACCTTTTACGAGGAGGAATTCCTTTGCAACAACCGCTTGCTTATCGCATGCGCCCGCAAAATTTAGATGAAGTCGTCGGCCAACAGGATCTCGTCGGTCCAGGAAGAATTATCCGCCGCATGGTCAGTGCCCATCGCCTAAGTTCCATGATTCTCTATGGCCCGCCCGGCACTGGGAAAACCAGCATCGCCAGCGCCATTGCCGGCAGTACGAAATATGCTTTTCGCATTTTAAACGCTGCCACTGACACTAAAAAAGATCTGCAAATTGTCGCGGAAGAAGCCAAAATGAGTGGCACGGTGATTTTGCTCCTGGACGAAATCCATCGATTGGATAAAACCAAACAGGACTTTTTGCTGCCGTTACTGGAAAGTGGCCGGATTATCTTGATCGGGGCCACCACTGAAAATCCTTATATGAATATCCAGCCCGCCATTCGCAGTCGTACCCAGATTTTCCAGGTCAAACCGTTGACGGCTGATGATATCAGCACCGCCATTGATCGGGCACTGACAGACAAAAAACGCGGCTTAGGCAAGTATCAGGTCGATTTACAGCCAAAGGCCCGTGACTACCTCACCCACGCCACAAGCGGCGATTTACGGGCCGCACTCAATGGTCTTGAGCTCGCCGTTTTATCAACCCCGGCAGATCAGGATGGCACCATTACCATTGACTTGACGACCATTCAACAAAGCCTGCAGAAGCCATCGTTAGCCGGAGATGTCAATGGCGATGCCCATTACGACATTATTTCAGCGTTTCAAAAGTCCATTCGGGGCTCTGACGTGAACGCCGCTTTGCACTACCTCGCCCAATTAATCGCAATCGGCGACTTGAACAGTATTACGCGGCGGTTGTTGGTGATCGCTTATGAAGACATCGGCTTAGCCAATCCGGCAACCGCCAGCCGCACGCTAACGGCGATTCAAAGCGCCGAACGCTTGGGACTTCCTGAAGGTCGCATTCCGCTTGCCGATGCTGTGATCGATCTTTGCCTTGCACCGAAAAGTAACTCCGGCATCAAAGCGATTGACGCCGCCCTCGCTGACGTCGAAAGTGGCCACGCTGGCCAAATTCCCGATGATCTGCGCGATGCCCATTACCGCGGCGCCAAGAAACTGGGACATGGAAAAGGCTACAAGTTGCCGCACAATTATCCTAACGGCTGGGTAGCGCAGCAATACTTGCCAGATAATCTCAAGCATCAACAGTACTACCATCCTAAAACCACCGGACGTTATGAAGCCGCGCTAGCCCAGCGCCAGCAGCAACTTGAAGAATGGCAACGTGATGCCGAAAAGTTGAAGAAAAAGTAACGAAAGCGTTTCCGCTTGCACCTATGCGGCTTCTCGTGCTACTATAACGGTGAAAGTTCTAAGGTGTTCGCGCTTCCTTAACTATCAGTTGACCGAACAGTATCGAGACCTTGGGACCGGAAGAGCCATAGACGGTGCTGCTATTTCACTTAGCGGCTAATGTCTACGACGTCTGGACCCACATAGCTAGCAGCGGGTTTCAACGATCCGGGAAGAAAACGGCACCAATTAGTCTTTCACAAAAAACCAATCATGTTTTTGGCCGGCTCCGTGCCGGCTTTTTTAATGCCAAAATTGCAGCATTACTGAAGCGAATGCCCTCCAAGTAACTGCAAGTTGTTAATCAGATCATTCATGTACGTCGGCGATATTAAAAAGCCAACCGCTTTTCCTTGCTGCTGTGGCATAATATAAGCAAACGGCTAGGAAGGACTGATCCTTTGACAATCATTTTAATGTGCATTTACGCGGTCGCCTTGTTCGGGTTGGCAGCCTACACATGGCTTCATCGCTATCAGAACTTTCTGATTATCAAAAAACCGTCTCCGGGCATGACGCGTTTTCTCAAGAACTTTGCCTATCTTTTCACCCTTGTCGGCATCCTCGCCATCATCGGTGGGATTCTGTTCCCGATGTGGGCGAATTTGGTCATTTTGGTTAGCGGCGCTTTTTTAGCAACCGTTTTTGTTTTTATCAGCCTAACCCAGATGAAGTTGTGAAACGCTTTTCATTTAATTTCCCGATGGAATCAAGTACAATGAAGATAGAGGTGATGAGGAATGTTACAACAATATCAACATATTTTGGTTGCGATCGATGGCTCATATGAAGCCGAGTTAGCATTCAAAAAAGCGGTTGCCGTTGCCAAACGAAATCAGGCGGAGTTAATTCTTATTCATATCGTTGATACCCGCGCGTTCCAGAACGTTTCCAGCTTTGATTCAGCGATGGTCGAACAAGTAACGGAAAATGCTAAGAGCACCATGGAAGGTTATGTCGATCAGGCCAAAAAAGCCGGATTAGACAAGGTCAGTTTCAGCATTGAATACGGCGCACCAAAAACAATCATCGCCAGAGACATCCCCAAAGCTAAAAATATCGATCTGATCATGATTGGGGCAACTGGTTTAAACGCCGTTGAACGTCTGCTGATTGGATCGGTCACCGAATACGTCACGCGGAACGCTTTATGCGATGTCCTCGTGGTTCGGACTGACTTGACCAACAAGCCGGCACTGGCAAGTACGAAAAAACCAACCGAACAACATCAAGATGAATAAACCTTAGTAAACTGAATGACGGAGAATTTACCAATTCGCCATTCAATTGATCCAAACGCATTGGGAACATAAAAATACCTGAGACCATTGTCAGCTGCATCAAACAGATGCTGTTGACAATGCCTCAGGTATTTTTTGAATATCACCAAACGATTGCCGATAACTGGCGGTTATGCAGTCTCGCTGTTTGGCTTTTGTGTTACCATTTCGGCAGCAAGACTTGCCGCCAGTGCAGTGGATCCGGTAACTTGAGCAAACGCAATGGCGATTTGATAACTCTTAGCTGCCTCCGGATTACCAAGTAATTTCAAGGCTCGGGCCTGCAAGGTGTAAAGTTCGTCAAGCAAAAAAAGCTTATCGTGCTTAACGGCTTCACGAATACCATGGTCGGTATACTTCAAAACGGCTTTAAAATCACTTAGTTCGTAGTATACGCGCGCAATATGCCAATAAATCGTCAGTTCAACATCGAGATACTTACTGTCAGACAGCGGCACATGTTTTAACATGCGCAATGCCTGATCAATGTAGACCCGTGAACGATCAAAGGTATGCTTGTCCGCATATGCCAGTCCCAAGCCACGGATAACTGGTTTTAAAAGCTAACAATAACAACCGGTATTTATTCTTTTTTTGTAAAAAAATTTTTTAAATTTTGAGCTTTGATAATGAAAAAGGTCACAATGTCAAAACTAGCATACTATAATATCTGTTTATTTATATTTAAACATAAATATTTCTATTGCTCTGGTCTTCAAAAATTGTTACAACTCATAGGCCATACAAATCAACCTCATCCTGCTTTTAGTAAGATTAAAAAGTATACCAATCTCTTACTTAAAACTGGCTTCTGCTTAAAAACGCGTTCGCTGGGCCAGAAACCTGCACATAAGGACCTTGGTCGCAATGGCCAGGATCGGGCCATCACGCCCAAGGCCACTTATGCTCCGGTTTCTAAGCGGCCCAGCTCACGCTCTCATTCAGAATAGATCGACAATCTGTTGAATATAATCCGTAATCGGTTGCGGCAAATCAGCGCGTAATGTCAGTGCCTGCAACAAACGATTGCGATTGTACCACCGCACCCAAAAAGCGTAAGATTCCTGCGGGCGAATATTGACCAGCGTATGTTGCCAGTTCTTGAGGCACATTAAAAGCGTCTCGCTATAAAACTGGTTAACATTGGTGATACCGCTGAGATACAAGGCCATTCGATGATCCTCGCCGAAAATTAACGGCGTTTCAATGCGCCGCCAAGCTTCTACGACTGCTGCCATCAAGAAGACTTTCTCGGATCGCGGCAAAACATCGACTTGACTCAGTTCTTCCAACATATTGCCAATATGCGTAAATGCATGGGCCCAGCCTTTGGTTTCGACATATCCCCGGCCATCTCTTTCAAGCAGAATATACGTCCCGATATTCTGCACAGTTGTCAGATAATCAGCTTTACTGAGAATATGATAGCGATTCTGATCGGCATAAATCATACCGCTCAAAATCATAACCGCAAAGCTTCGCAGAAACACGGCATCATTTTGGGGCTCGAAGATATGACTGAACAAAATATCCGGCGCTTGCAACCGTTTAAAAAGCGCCTTGACTTGCTCATTCGTAAACGCCTCTGCCTGAAACAAATCATTAAATAAGAAAAAAACGCCTTTGTCCCGGACAGCAGGTTTGGTACTGGCTAAATGCGCCACCAAAAAGGCAATCTCATCATCAGTGACGCTCGGATCACTCGTTTGCTTGATCCGCTTTTGAATGGTTCGAATTCTTGCAATAGCGGTTTTATCATCGCGCGGAATCGTGACACGCGTTTTCGATTCCGTTGCGATGCTATCAATGACTTTTCCCAGCATATCCGGCAATGTTGCAAAAATTTTACCTTGATTCAGTAATGTCCGCAGTTGCTGGACTGTGGTTTGAATAGTATCAAGTTGCGTCAAAATGGGCCTCCTTTTAAAGCTAAATGGCATTGTGGTGCGGTTTGCCGTCGCCAAGCAATCCCATGGTCATGCCTGCTGGTTTTACAACAAAATCGGACGACTGATTTTTTGCGTTGGATGTGCAAGAACCCAGCCAAAGTCGGTCGGCAACACTCGCTTGGTGACGCGCATCCCCGGCTGATTCATAATCGTAAATGGATATTGATGCGCCAGTGCTTGCAACATATATTGATTGACTAAGCTTTCCCCCATCCGACCGTTCAAAAAGATCCGATAACCGGGATAGCGCGTCAGCACCGAGTCAAGCATCGCCGTAATTCGGGCATCCCGCAGTTGCCGAATGGTCACGGCCATTGCCACCCGTTCGCGAAAATTGCCTAGAAAAGCCCGCTTTTCATCCGGCTTGATGGTTGGAATACCCAGCGCCATTGTTTTAATGAAATGTTCCAAGTCTTCAGCCATGATCTTCCTCCTGCCGCTTGATCATAATGTGCTACCCAGAAGTCACGATTCGATTAGCCAACGCCAATCCATACATTCACCCATTGTAGCACCCGTGTCTAAATAGCGTCCACTTACTCCGAAGGTCAAAAAACGACAAGACCGCATGGCAGCTATCACACTTGCCATGCGGTCTTGTCGACGTTCGGATCAACAACCCGAACCGGCACCGTCTCTGCTAATCAAGTTACCTAGCTCAAGACAACGTCGCGATGTTTAATTTCCTGAGCCTTATCTTAAAAACGTTCGGCCACTTCCTCTCACCTACTACCACATCCCCCAACTTTATCCACTTTAAACGCGCTTTTTACGATACAAACGCGCAATTCGCTCCACATAAGCTGTCGGAGCCTTTTCAATGCCTTCATGGCGATCCCGATAATGCCAGATCTGGCCAATGCTGATGCCAGTTTCCTGTGCAATTTTAGACAGCGCCATTGATTGCAAGACTTTCCTTGCTTTATCATAGTTGTCCATTAGCAGCCCCCCTCAATGTTGCCATTTTGGTACCGCATCTATCATAAAACAAAAAGTTAGGCTTGCCTAATACTTTGTTTAAAAAAACAGCCAATCACCAACTAGCTGCGTATTCACGCGAGTATTGATGACTGACTGATTTTAGACATACCGAAATTATCCAATATTAACTTGTCGATTATTTTGTGGAGAGTACTTTCCTAGAAGCACCAAAACGCCCCACAAACCGCGTCACCACAGCATCACCCAACCGAGCCGTCCATTTCCATGCCGATGAGGCGATTCAACTCAACCGCATATTCCATCGGCAACTCTTTGGTGAACGGCTCCACGAAGCCCATGATGATCATTTCGGTCGCCTTGGCTTCGGAAATCCCACGGCTCATTAAATAATACAGCTGCTCTTCCGAAACTTTCGAAACCTTTGCTTCGTGTTCCATTGAGACCGTCGAATTGTGGATTTCGTTGTAAGGAATGGTGTCGCTGGAACTCTTTTCATCCATTAAAATCGTGTCGCATTCCACGTGACAAAAGGCGTTGTCGGCCTTTTTGGTAAACCGAACCGTTCCGCGATAGTCAACTGCCCCGCCATCTTTGGCAATGGATTTGGAGACGATCGAACTGCTTGTGTTCGGCGCATTATGAATCATGCGCGCCCCGTTATCCTGATCGACACCTTCGCCGGCCACCGCAATACTGAGCATCGTCCCGTGTGCCCCTTTGCCGTCCAGATAGACGCTAGGGTACTTCATGGTTGTCTTACTGCCAAGATTGCCGTCAACCCACTCCATTGTGGCATTATCAAGCGCCTGAGCCCGCTTGGTTTCAAGCGAGAACACATTCTTGCTCCAATTTTGAATCGTCGTGTAGCGGCAATAGGCATCATTTTTAACAAAGACCTCGACGACCGCTGCATGTAAACTATCACTGGAATAATTCGGTGCCGTACACCCTTCAACATAGTTAACGTGCGCGCCCGGTTCCACAATGATGAGGGTCCGTTCAAATTGTCCTGTGTTCTCCGCATTGATTCGGAAGTAACTTTGAATGGGCACATCGGTTTGGACACCTTTAGGAACATAAATAAAACTGCCGCCTGACCAAACCGCACCATTAAGCGCCGCAAACTTGTTGTCGCTAGGCTTAACCAATTTTCCAAAGTATTCATGCACGAGTTCGGGATATTCCTTCAACGCCGAATCCATGTCCATGAAAATAATCCCTAGCTTTTCAAATTCATTGCGCATATTGTGATAAACCACTTCAGATTCGTATTGCGCACTGGCACCGGCCAGGTATTTCCGCTCGGCTTGCGGCACGCCGAGACGATCGAATGTTTTCTTGATCGTATCCGGCACGTCATCCCAATCGCGATACGTGCGATCAGTCGCTTTTTGGAAATAAAGCATATTGTCCAAGTCCAAATCCGACAAATCCGGGCCAAAATTCGGCATTGCCAGCTTACGGTATGTTGCATACGCCTTCAACCGATAATCCAGCATCCACTCTGGCTCATGTTTTTCCGCCGAGATGGCCCGTACCGTTTCTTCGGTAAGCCCACGGCCAGTTGAATAGACCGGCTTGATATCGTCTTTAAAATCAGCGGGGTTTTCGTCAGGTAAAAAGTCGATATCCGCCGCAACAGTTTCATTATTTTTGGTATTTTTTGTCTCAGTCATCGGTTTTACCTTTCTGCGTCAAAACTTGCGCAGCTGCTTTCCATGCTAACGTGGCACATTTGATGCGTGCCGGAAACTGATGAACGCCTTTTAACACAGCTGCATCCCCCAGCCGGTCGGCATCAGGAACATCGCCTTTGATAATCAGGTCGGAAAAAGTTTCGACCATCTGCTCAATTTCGGCTGGCGTTTTACCTAGAATCTGATCGGTCATCAGGCTCGCACTCGCCTGGGAAATGGTACAACCACTGCCGGAAAAAGCAACATCGTTCACTCGGCCATCCTTTTCACTAATCTGCAAGTGTAAAACATCACCGCAGCTGGGGTTGCGCACCGTGATCTCGTGATCAAAATCAGCTAAAACGCCGTGATGCCGCGGGTGTTGCGCCTCGTCGAGAATCACCGCGCGATACATTTGATCTAGCTTAGTCAATGCCATGGAAATACCTCCTTGCGGCCTGAACAGCTTCAACCAATTTCGTGACATCATCCTGATTGTTGTAGACCCCAAAACTGGCGCGCACCGTTGCTGGCACTCCTAACCTGGCCATGAGTGGCTGGGCGCAGTGATGGCCGGCGCGCACGGCGATTTGCTGCTCATCCAGGAAGGTGGCAACATCGTGGGGATGAATACCCGTTAAATTAAACGAAACCGTTGCCAGACTGTCCTCGTTGCCATAAACCGTTAGATCCGGAATCGCCGTCAACGCGGTTCGCAATTGATTCGTCAATTCATGTTCGGTTTGTAATGCCGCGGCATCAACGTTTTCCTGAAACCAATGCAATGCCGCGCCCATGCCAATCACACCGGCGATATGGGGCGTGCCGGCTTCATACTTGATCGGCCCGTCTGCCCACGTACTTTCTTGATCACGAACTTCGGAAATCATTTCACCGCCAAATTGAATCGGCGGCATTTTTGCCAATAAGTCAGCACGACCGTAAAGCGCGCCGATCCCTGTTGGCCCATAGATTTTATGTCCGGAAAAAGCGTAGAAGTCCGCGCCTAACGCTTGGACATCAACTGCCATATGAGCGACTGCCTGAGCGCCGTCGACGACAACAATGGCCCCCACGTCATGCGCTTTTTTCGTAATCTCTGCAACTGGCAGCGTATCGCCGGCAACATTGGTCACTTGGGCAATCGCTACTAAGTTGGTGCCTGGGGTAATCGCGGCCAACAAGGCGGGCACGTCGACTGTCCCGTCCGGATGAACCGGCGTTACAGTGAAGGTTGCTTGCTGACGCTTAGCAAGTTGCTGCCACGGAATAAAATTGCTGTGGTGTTCGGCGCCGCTGACCACAATCCGGCCGCCAGCAGGCACTGCATGCGGGCCAAATGCACTCGCCACCAAATTCAGACTATCTGTCGTGCCACGAGTAAAGATAATCTCATCGGCACTTTGGGCATGAAGGAAATCAGCGACTTGCTGGCGAACTCCTTCATATGCCTCAGTCGTATCATAGGCCAACTTGTAGAGACCGCGGTGCACGTTGGCATTATCATTAATATAGTAGTTCTGTAGGCTATCCAACAAGGCTTGCGGCTTTTGAGAAGTCGCTGCGGTATCTAAATAAACCAGATCAGGATGAGCCTTAAAAAACGGAAATTGTTCACGCATCTTCAGCCACCAGCGTTCGATCAATCGTTGCAAACAGTTCTTTCTTCAGCCGAACATCGTCGATTTCAGCCAAACCGCCTTCCAAAAAGCCGCGGATCACCAATCGCTTTGCTAAGGTTGCGGAAAGTCCGCGACTCATTAAATAGTAAAGCTGATCGGCATTCACCCGCGTCACGGAAGCAGCATGTCCGGCCGTGACGTCATTTTCATCAATTAATAGGATTGGGTTGGCATCGCCTTCTGCTCGCTGTGATAACATCAACACGCGATTTTCCTGTTGGGCATCGCTCCCGCGGGCACCCTTGATGATGTGGCCAATCCCATTAAACATCAGGTGGGCATTACCGGTAATCACACCGCGTTGGTTAATGTGCCCCACCGTATGCTGGCCTTCATTGGTCACAGACGTCGTATAGCTGACATGCTGATTGCCGGAAGCCAAAACGCCCACGTTAACTGTTGCTTCGGCGTTTTGTCCCAGCAAGCGAACATCGACCCGATTCAACCCGGAATTATGCGAAAACCCGGCCAATGTCCAGTTAAGCTTCGCATTGGCGGCTAATGTCGCCGTGCGATTCACCAACACAGTGTCGGCAGTAAAGCTATCATAGCTCAGCCAGTTAACGTCCGCGTCGGCATCAATCACCAGCATGAGCCAAATGCCTAGCACATGGCCGCCACTAGCCCACTTTTCCTGCAGGGTAACCTTGGCGCCTTTGCCAACATGAACGTACAGTAAACCACCGGCGTTTTTCGGCCCGGTCAGGACGATGGGGTCATCGCCGCTGACAAAATGGGCGGGAATATCGACTGTCGTTGCCCCTTGAGGTGAACGCAGCAACCATGCATCAAGCGAATTTGTCGGCGTAAAACGCTGAACTTCACTAGATCCGGCAGCGTAGGCAATTGCCTGAGGAGCATGCAAGATAACCCGATCCTCAACATTGTCAGGTTGGTTCTTCAAATAGCGCGCCAACGGAAACTTAGGCAGATTAGGCGCCGGCAGCGTTGTTGTTTCAACCATTTTGTTCACCCACTTTAAGGTGTTCATAGCCGGTCTTTTCCAATTCTTTGGCTAAGTCAGGGCCACCGCTTTCGATGATCCGGCCGCCTTTCATGACATGCACCACATCAGGAATAATATAATCCAGCAGACGCTGATAATGGGTAATGATCATGCTGCCAAATTCCGGCCCGCGCATCAGGTTAACGCCTTTGGCAACGATCCGCAGTGCATCAATATCCAAGCCGGAGTCGATTTCATCCAGTAAGCCAAAATGCGGATGAATCATCATCAACTGTAGAATTTCATTACGTTTCTTTTCACCCCCGGAAAAGCCTTGATTCAGATACCGATCTGCCATTGATTCCGGCATCTCAAGGGTTGCCATCGTCTTATCTAATTGTTTCAAAAAATCGGTAATGCGAATCTGATCATCTTCCGGACGCCGCGCATTGATCGCAGCACGAATGAACTCAGCATTCGTTACCCCGGCAATTTCCTGCGGGTACTGCATGCCAAGAAACAATCCGGCACGCGCCCGTTCATCGACAGCAAGGTCCAGAATCGACTTGCCGTCAATCAGAATGTCGCCTTGGGTCACCTCATAAGCCGGATTGCCCATGATTGTCTCGGCCAACGTCGACTTACCTGTACCATTAGGACCCATAATGGCGTGAATTTCGCCCGTCGCCAATTTCAAATTGACTCCGGTTAAAATCTCCGGATGCTCCGGTTCTGCCTTAATTTTGACGTGTAAATCTTTAATCTCAAGTGTATGCACAATGTTACCCCCGACTGGATTTGACTTTTCGTTATACCGTTATTCTACGTCATAACAACGGGTGCGGCAAACATGACAAGAGCGTGAACTGGCGCGGTTAGGAACCGGAGTGTAAGCGGGCTTGGGCGTGATGGCCCGGGCTTAGGCCATTGGCGACCAAGGTCCTTACACGCAGGTTCCTGCGCCAGTGAACGCGTTTCAAAACCGGTCTACCGTATCCCGCATTCGACACATTCAATATCAGTATACATGCAAACGCCCCACAATCATCAGACTTTGCTTATCTGACAATTGTGGGGGCGCTTGAATACAAAACGCTATTTTTTATCGCGATTAGTGGTGGCTCTTCCGTGCAAAGAAATCGCCGATAAACTGAACCAAGAAGACCAGTGCCAAAATGAAGATCAGGGAAACAATGATCACGTCGTACTGGTAACGTTGGTAGCCGACCGCAATGGCCAGATTCCCGAGACCGCCACCACCGACAGCCCCAGCCATGGCCGTTAAGCCGATGACGGAGATGATCGTCAAGACGGAAACCCGAATCAATTCGGACAACCCTTCACGCAAGTAAACGCGCCAGACAATCCCTAATGGTGAAACGCCCATCGCTTCGGCCGCTTCAATGACACCAGGATCAACCGTCAACAAGGCATTTTGTACCTGCCGCGCGTAAAACGGAGTCGTGCCGGCAATCAATGGTACCAACGCCGCGGTCGGTCCGATGCCGGTTCCGACAATGGCGCGCGTCACTGGCGTCATGATCGCCAGCAAGATGATAAACGGCACCGCTCGGAAGATGTTCACCAACTTATCCAAAACGAAGTAAAACGGATGATTGGCCAGTAGCCCGCCTTCATCGGTCAAGACCAGTAAGATCCCAATAATAATGCCTAGCACGCCGGCAACAATTGCCGTCAAGGCCGTCATGTACAGCGTCTCGTTGATCGCCTGCGTCACGCCGCCATCGCCGGACCAGATAGGCACAACGTTAGGAAAATATTTTGTAAAAAATTGTACCATCTGCCTAGGCCTCCTTCTTTAAAATGTCTTCAATTTTGACATCTTGCTGCTTAAGATACTGAATGCCGGCGTCCACTTGTGCTTGATCCCCTGACAAAACCACAATTAGATTACCAAATGGCGTATCCTGTAAAATCTGAATATCGCCAAACAAAATGTTCGCAGTCACGTGGTAACTTTCAAACAACTTGGCCACCAATGGTTGATCGGCCGAAGCCCCGACGTAAGTTAACCGCAACAAGCGATCATTCGGCCCAAGGTTCTTAACGGCAGGCTGCTGCAAGACTGATTCAATCGCCTGATCAAGCTGCAACGTCGTATCGATGAAATCCTTGGTCAACTGCTGCTTCGGATCGGAAAAGACCTGCAGCAAATCGCCGCGTTCAATGATGGCACCTGCATCCATGACGGCAACACGATTACAAATCTGTTTAACCGCCTCCATTTGGTGGGTAATCAGAACAATCGTTAATCCCAACCGTTCATTCAGCGATTTCAAAAGATCCAGAATTGAACTCGTGGTTTTCGGATCCAACGCACTGGTCGCTTCATCGGAGATCAAGATTTCCGGATCAGACGCCAAGGCCCGTGCAATCCCGACCCGTTGCTTTTGCCCGCCGGATAGTTGCGCCGGATAGGAATTTGCCCGATCTGTCAGCCCAACCAAATCCAGCAGCTCAGCAACTTTCTTCTTTATCTCCTGCTTTGATTTAATGCCTTTTAACGGAAACGCGACATTATCGGCAATCGTGCGGCTGTTCATCAAATTAAAATGCTGAAAAATCATGCCGATCCGCTTACGTTCCTTACGTAGCTGTGCCGCTGACAAAGCTAGCATATCCTGGCCTAAAACATTGACGCTGCCGCTGGTTGGCCGCTGCAACAGATTGATGGTCCGGACCAATGTCGACTTGCCGGCTCCTGAATAGCCGACAATCCCATAAATATCCCCGCGATTGACCGTTAAATTGACGTGATCAACGGCATGTACCGAGCGGGTCTTCCCGTGGAATTCAACGTCCACGTCTTTTAACGTCACAACTGCTTGATCTGACATAATTGTCCCCGTTTCTAATTAAAACTTGTAGTTCCAGGCTGGCAATGTTGAGCCTTTGTAAACCTTCTTCAGCAGCTCAGCCGTCCGCTTCGTCTGGTAAGCTTTGACAATCTTCTTGTAAGTGGCGTTGTTCTTGTCTTTCGCCGACTTGGCAGCTATGAAGTTAACCCATGGCTTAGACTGCTTGGTAATCTTTTCAACCGCAATCGCATTGGCCGGCTTCAGATTGGCTGCTGCCGCAATATCATTATTGACAACGGCCACTGCCACATCATCCAGTGAGCGTGCGGTCTGGGCTGCATCCAGTTCGGTAAACTTCAAGTTAAGCTTATTTTCCGTAATATCGCGAATGGTTGGCGATGCCACACCCTTTTTCAGTGTCAACAAGCCGTTTTGCGCGAGTAACTGCAGCGCCCGGCCTTCGTTGGAAGGATCGTTAGGCAAGGAAATCTTATCGCCTGCTTTCACTTCTTTGAGCGACTTGATCTTGTTGGAATAAGCGCGCATCGGCCCGATATAAGTTGCACCGATATCGACGATCTTAGTGTTGTGTTTCTTATTCCAGTTGTCTAAGAAATTATGGTGCTGAAAAGCATTCAATTGAATGTCGCCGTCTTCCAGTGCCTGATTCGGTTGGTTATAATCCGTAAACTGCACCAGTTTGATGGTCACACCCTGCTTCTTTAACCGTGACTGGATGTCCGTCCAGATCTCCTTGTCCGTACTCATGATGCCGACTTTAACCGTGGTACTTTTGCTAGTGCTTGATGACGACTTACCACAGGCTGCTAAAACAAATAATGGCAAAACCAAAGCAAGTGTGATAATGGCTCTTTTCCAAGACTTCATAAACTTTTCCTCCTCGTTCGGGTTCACGAACAATATGCGCAAGCTTTTTGGAAAAATAAAAAAGCTCGCTCCTAAACACAATGTTTTAGAAGCGAGCCAGCTCGCGGTACCATTCTAATTCGACGCCAAAGCGCCCTCAGTAACAGGCAATCACCTGTGTGCGGAATAATGACCGCCAGCCATCATCGCCTAACCACTGCTCAGCGATACCGATCAATGAGCCATCTTCGATTCAATCAACTACCCTGCTCTCAGCTAATCAGGTTTTCTGTACAGTCTCATCAAATCTACTCACTCATATCATTCGTTTCCCGAAATGAATTAAGATGAGTTTAGACGAAAGAAGAGGGACTTGTCAAGCAAAAGGTTAGAGAGAGCGTGAGCGTGGCCGTTTAGAAACCGGAGCATAAGTGGCCTTGGGCGTGATAGCCTGTCTTTGGCCATTGCGACCAAGGTCCTTATGTGCAGGTTTCTGGCCACGCGAACGCGTTTAGGCAGAGCGTGAACTGGCGCGTTTAGAAGTCGGAGTGTAAGTGGCCTCAGGCGTGATGGCCCGATCTTGGCCATTGCGCCTGAGGTCCTTACACGAAGGTTTCTGGGCCTGCGAACGCGTTTTGGCGTCGCTTTGTCCTCATAAACTTATCATGCCATTCTCCAAACAAACAAGCCACTAGCCACCTGAAAATTCCTCAAATCGGCACTCGGAATGCCAACCCAACAGTTTTCCTAAACACATTACCCACGATCTTAAAACTTCTGTGTCCAGGCCGGCACTTCACTCCCATGATACAGTTTTTCAATCAGATTAGCCGTATCCTTCGTCCGGAATGCCTTCACAATTTTCTGGTAAGTCTTATTATTTTTGTCCTTCTTATTCGCCACAAACACGTTAATCCAAGGTTGACTCTGTTTGTTGACCTTCTCCGTGTAAATAGCCTTCTTAGGATTCAACTTGGCATCCTGAGCCACGCCTGAGTTAATCACGGACGCTGCAACATCTGGTAAGGAACTGGCCGTTTGCGCGGCATCGACCGCCTTGAGCTTCAAATTCAGCTTGTTGGCGGTCACATCACGGGTCGTTGGCAAAGCCACCTTCGTATTGAGCTTGATCAAGCCTGCCGCTTGCAGCAACTGTAACGCGCGGCCTTCGTTAGTCGGGTCATTTGGCAACGCAATCGTGTCGCCTTGCTTGATCTGACTAATTTTCGTGATCTTCTTAGAATAAATCGCTAACGGCGCAATAATCGTCTGACCGATGCTGACAAGATCACCATGATGCGTCTTGTTCCAGTTGTTCAGAAAATACTGATGCTGGAATAAGTTCAAATCAATATCATGATCCTTCAACGCTGTATTAGGTTGGTTGTAATCAGAGAACTGGACAATTTTAATGTTGATACCCTGTTTCTTGACCTTCTTGGCAACTGATTGCAAAACCCGATTATCCGCACCAACGACCCCAATCTTGACCGTTGTCTGCTTCTGACTGCTACTACTGCTGTTGCCACAGCCAACCAAAATCAGTCCTAACACTGCAATGGTGGCAAAAATCTTCCAAAAACGCTTCATCTTGAATCCTCCTCGTATATTCGGTGCTCAGCTCTATTGGCTTGATTGAATGATAAACGGACTATGAATGTAGTGGCTTGCGTTCACCGGGTTGCCTATCTATAACGTCTATAATGCGCTTCCCAGCGCAGAAGCCTGCATGTAAGGACCTTGGGCGCAGTGGTTTTCATACCTTAGTACTCGTACTGTTGAGGGCTTGGTGAGGGTTTAGCTTTCGCTTTCTATAACGCGCTCGCAGTCGCAGAAATCTACGTGTAAGGACCTTGAAGCCCAAATGGCCAAAGCCCAGCCATTTGGGCTTCAAGGCCACTTACACTTCGATTTCTAAATGCTCCTGCTCGCGCTCAAAAAAAGAAGCCCACCTCTAACCAAAGACAGTTAGAAGTGAGCTTCACCCACGGTACCATTCTAATTGGCCGTGCTGTGCGCGACCCACTCACCGGACGGATTCATCCGGGAGCGCGTTAATGGGCGCTGGCCATCACAGCCTTACACAAAATGTTCGGTGTGCCGTGTGCACTAAGCCATATTCGCGCGCGCTTGCAACCCCGCTCTCATCAATTCGGGTTTTCTGTACTGTCTTGCGACCGCTACTCACTTAGTCCGTTTATCATCAATTTCAAGTTTGTATTCATGAGTTTAGCACAAATTTTTTAGTAGTCAAACATTGAATTTTAATTCAAAAAGAGTGTAAGCTTGCTTCAACATTGGCCGTCGGTGAAAAGTTCAATTAAGCGGTCATGAAACATCGCACTGAAAGGATGAGCAAATATGACAGATCCTGTTGCACTGTTGCAAAAATTAATGCGCATTGACTCAGCAAACGGTCACGAGCTGGCCGTGGCAAAAGTTTTGCAGGCTGAGTTTGAGGCCGCCGGTATTCCTACCAAACTGATTCCGTACAAAGATGATCGGGTTAATTTAGTGGCAGAACTTAATCAAGGTGGTCGCGTGCTTGGCTTCACTGGTCACCAAGATGTTGTCAGTCCTGGCGACGAGTCTGCGTGGACGTACCCGCCTTTTTCCGGAAAAATTGTCAACAATGTCATGTATGGTCGCGGGACTGATGACATGAAAAGCGGTCTGGCGGCGATGACACTCGCGCTGATTGCCTTGAAGCAAGCCGGTTTTAAACATCACATTCGGTTCATGGCAACGGTTGGTGAAGAATTTGGCGCGATGGGCGCTCGACAACTCACTGAACAAGGCTATGCCGATGATTTGGCAGGCTTGATTGTTGGCGAACCAACTGACAAATTGCTGCAGTATGCGCATGGCGGGACCGTCAACTACGAAATCGACAGTGAAGGCGTTTCGGTTCATAGTTCGCGACCGGAAAAAGGCGTCAACGCCATCGATGGATTAGTGGCCTTTGCCGAACGAGAGCCAACTGCCTTTGATCAAGCACCGGACGATCCGGACTTAGGCGTCTTTCGGCATTCAATCACGGTGATCAACGGTGGCGATCAAGTCAACACGATTCCCGCCCATGCCTATCTACGTGGCAACTTGCGGCCAACTCCTGCTGCCAATATTGACTTAGTTGTTGACCTGCTGAAGCAATTAGTCGATCAGGCTAATCAAGCTACGTCTGCCAAATTAACGCTCAAAGTTTTACACAGATTCCTGCCAGTGCACTCCGACAAAAATGGTCACCTTGTCACCACTGCTAATCAGGCAATTGCAGCTGTCACCGGTACGCCAGCCAAACTTGCGGTAGCTTACGGCGGCACCGATGCGTCTGAATTCATTCGGTCTGACAACCACTTTGACGTCATCGTTTATGGCCCGGGCGACAATCATTTCAGCCACCAAGTCGATGAACACGTCGACTTAGACAGCTACACGACTGCCATCAAAACCTATCAGGAGATGGCAAAGCGGTTCTTCAACTAATACTTGCACCATCAGAAATTTAAAAAGCAGCTAGGCATCATGTCGATGTCAGCTGCTTTTTAAATTGTACACACCACGCACCTGTCAAGCTGCTGAAAGGTAGTCAGGGTTATTTGGTTGAAACAGTCACAACCCAATTGTGATTATGATCGGTTTCGTCTAACAAGGCAGGTTTGTCACTAAGTTCTTGGTGAACATCTACCACAGTCCCGGCCAGCGGTGCCTCAAGATCGAGGACAGCCTTTTCCGCTTCAACACTCAAAAACGGTTTACCAACCGTTAAACTCGTACCAACTTGCGGTAAATCAACAAATTTAATTTTACCTAACGTTTCCTGTGCATCCTGGGTTAACCCCAAACAAACCTGACCCGCCGCCAGTTCGTCTTGCCAAAAATAAGTCGTTGCCATTTTCTCGCTCCTATTCAAAATCTTCTGTGTCGCGGCTGAACATGTAGCTTGTATGGTGATAGCGCATCGAGAGGACCATGCCGACCGATAGCATATTTGCAAGCAGGAATGAACCCCCTTGTGAAATGAACGGTAGCGGAATCCCTGTCAGTGGCAACAAGCCGATGTTCATGCCAATATTTTCAAACACGTGGAATAAGATCATCATGATGACACCGGTCGAGATGTAAGCATAAAACTCGTTCTTGGTATCAAACGTGACCCGAATCATCTGATAGATCAACATAAAGTATAACAGAATCAGCACCGCTGCGCCGACAAACCCGAATGCTTCGCCAATCACGGAAAAAATCATATCCGATTCCCGCACTGGCACCGCGACGGCCATGTGGAACGGGCCTTTTCCGGTTAACTGTCCTGAACCGATCGCCTTCATCGATTGCCATAATTGGTAACTATCGCCACTGGTGCTACCAGATGGATTTAACCATGAATCGATTCGGGCAAATTGATACGTTTTGAAGCCGATTGAGCCGAGAAACGACCGGCCCCACGACTGCGTAACCAGCAAAATGGCCAGTGTTCCAAGTGCAGCTGCGCCTAAGGCAATCGGTAATAGAATCCGCCAATTAATGCCCGCCACCAAGGTGACCCCGGCAAAAATGGCCAGAAAGACCAGCGTTGTCCCGAAGTCATTTTGCAACTTCATCAAGACGGCAATCGGAAGGGTCCACAACACCATGCGGCCAATTAATTTCCAATCGTTTTGGATCGTGTGTGAATAAGCTGCATTGTGCTGGGTGACGACTCGGCTTAGCATCAAGATATATGCCGGTTTCATGATTTCCGAAGGTTGGAAACTGATTGGTCCAAGTGCAAACCAGCTTTTGGCACCGGTATTAAGCTCAGTCGCCCGATCATAAAAAATCAAAACGGCGATCATCAGAAAGATCCCGATACCATACAAATAAGGCGCGATTCGCCACAGCTGTTCTGCATCAAACCGCATGACGAAGAAGATCCCGATGCCACCAATCGCGTACCAGGCTGCCTGCATAATCGTGGCCCTGACCGGATTCTGCGAAGTCGAACCATCATGAGACGCCGCCAGATAAATTGACACTAAACCAATCAGCGCCAGCAGCATGACTGACAAAATGATGCCGTAGTCGATGCGATCGCCTTCAGAATTTGATTTAATTTCGTGCGATTCCACGGCAAACCTCCTGTGAAGCTCCTGGTTTATACACTATTTTAAAAAACACTCGCTGGGCCAGGAGCTCGCCCAGTTTGCGTTCTGCCAAATCGCGTCAACCCTGATGCAAATGATATTCCGCAATCAACGCGTTGACAGCATCATCCATACTTTTAAAGCGATTTGGCTTGTCTGAACCGGCAACGTAAGCAGCAAACCGGGTGCCATCCGGTTCAATAAACCCAATTTCCTGATCACCGATTTTTAACACCGAAACCGTATGGCCATTACGGGTTTCATCCGTTTGGGTGACCTTGATGTTTCTTTCTTTAGCCATGATGGCCTCCTAGCTTATGATTAAGATTTTGAATGTCGCTGAGATCCAAGTCATTTTCAGGATGCGGATTCCGCCGCAACGTGAAATAAGCCGGGACCGGATCAAGTCCACCTTTAACAAAGGGGTTGCACCGCAAGATCCGGGCAATCCCCATGAGCGTCCCTTTAATGGCGCCATGTCGCTGCAACGCCTGAATCATGTACGTCGAACAGGTCGGATAATACCGGCAGCTCGGCGGCAATAACGGGGAAATAAACCGCTGGTAGCCCCGCACCAGCCAGGTCAGGATTTGCTTCATGTCCACTCCTAACGCAGGAAATTAAAGAAATGGATCCACGTCGACGGCAAAAAAACCTTAAACGGATTGCTGCCGCCCATACCAAAACCGATCAGCAATCCTAAAATCAACGCAATCGCCGCAATGATCAACCAAATTTTAATGTGATGAAAAATGCGTTTCGGATACTCCGGGTCCATAAGTTAACTCCTAGTACTGCCGATGATGTTCGATGTTGTCCAGTAAGACACCTGTGCCTAAAGCAACCGCGTCTAACGGATCATCAGCCAAGAGCACTGGCACCTTCAATTCCGCGGCGAATAACTGGGAGATGCCTTTCAATAACGCACCGCCGCCAGTCAACATAATGCCGCGATCGATAATATCGGCAGAAAGCTCTGGCGGGGTCTTTTCCAAGACACCTTTAGCGCCGTCGATGATCGCCATCATGGTTTCGTGCAAAGCGTCAGAAACTTCCTCGGAAGTCACCGAAACCTCACGCGGCAAGCCGGTTGCGATATCCCGACCACGAACTTCAATGGTTTCTTTAGGATCGGCGTCGTAAACCGCGCCGATTTTGATTTTAATCTGTTCAGCGGTATGCTCGCCGATAATCAGCTTGTGTTTGTTCTTCACATAAGCTGCAATCGAAGAGTCCATTTTGTCGCCAGCTAACCGCAGTGAACGACTGGTAACAATCTCCCCCAAAGAAAGTACCGCGATGTCACTGGTACCACCACCGATATCGATCACCATGTTCCCTTGCGGCTGGAAAATATCCAAACCGGCACCAACTGCTGCTACCTTGGGCTCGAACTCAAGGTAGACATGGCGACCACCGGACTTTTCGGCCGCCTGAATGATGGCCTTTTGCTCAATGTCCGTAATGTTCGTTGGGGCACAAATCAAAATATTGGGTTTGGAAAACACGCCTTTTACATTTAATTTGTTAATGAAATATTCAAGCATTGCTTCGGTAATGTCGAAATCAGCGATAACGCCATCTTTTAGTGGTCGAATTGACCGAATGTTACCCGGTGTGCGCCCAACCATTTTATAGGCTTCTGTCCCCACCGCTAATACTTTGCCGGTATGGGTATCAATGGCGACAACGGACGGCTCATTTAAGACGATGCCTTTGCCTTTAACATTGATCAGTACATTGGCTGTCCCTAAGTCGATCCCAATATCTTTTGCCATGGGTATATATCTCTCCTCGTAAATTGACTAACTATCGCATTATAACATAGTTAAGACGAGGTTTTTATAGGAAAAGTTTAGGTAAGTTTAAAGCTGCTTGAACGAGCGATAAAAAGAAGGAGCTAACCAAATAACCTAACCCGACGGCCATGAAAAGCAACAATACTTGCGCTTCACGGACATGGTTGGCCTTAATGAACCGCTCAAAACGCAGCGCATTCAATGCCCGGAATGCCAACATGATGAAAACAAAATGGGACACGAGCGTTATGGCGGCATTTAGGCCGATTTCCTGAAACATGCGATCACCTCATACGCTATCTTCCCGCACTTTCGGCATTCATGCAAGAGCGTGAGCAGGAGCGCTTGACCTAGCAGAGTTATGTCCGCCTAACTGAAACTGACGCTTTTTCATAACGCGCTCCCCGGCGCAGAAGTCTGCGTGTAAGGACCTTGGTCGCAATGGCCAAGCCCAGGCCATTGCGCCCAAGGACACTTACACTCCGACTTCTAACCGCGCCGGCTCGCGCTCACAAACAAAAAGGCACTAAAGGCAAAATCGCCTCCAGTACCTTTTTGTTCTTCATGAGTCTAATGACTGGTTTTAACGTTGATCCGGTTGATGGCGCGTCGCAATGCGACTTGCGCCCGTCGCAGATCATCTTGGTTGTTTTCAGTCTTGGCCTGCTCGATCCGCTTCTTGGCCCGATCGCGTGCTGCTTGAGCACGGCTCAGGTCAATATCGCGTTCGCGTTCGGCTGAGTCAGCGACGATTGAGGCGACGTTATCCGAAACCTCCATGAAACCGCCGTTGACCGCAATTGAATCGTTATGATCGCTTGAGTCAACACGTTGTACGTCAACCTCCCCGATCGCTAACGGGGTGACGATTGGCTCATGGTTGGCCATGATCCCTAATTCGCCAGCAACAGAATGAACCACCAACATCTTGGCATGATGGTCATAAACCAAACCATCAGGCGTCACGATATTGACGCGAAGAACATTGCTCGTTTCTGCCAAAACACGTCGCCTCCTTAGTTAGCTGCAGCTTGTGCAGCTGGCTTTTCGTCAGCATCCGTGTCCTGTTCATCAGGAGCAAAGCCCATCTTCTTAGCCTTTTCGACAACTTCTTCAATGCGGCCGACTGAACGGAAGGCATCTTCCGGATAGTCATCGTATTTGCCGTCCAGAATTGCCTTGAAGCCTTTAACGGTTTCTTCAACCGGTACATATGAACCTGGTTGGCCGGTGAAACGTTCCGCAACGTTGAAGTTTTGTGACAGGAAGAATTGAATGCGACGGGCACGGGCAACGATCACCTTTTCCTCGTCGGACAATTCGTCCATCCCTAAAATAGAGATGATATCCTGTAACTCGCGATAACGCTGCAAGACGCGCTGCACTTCAGTGGCCACATTATAGTGTTCCTCGCCGACAATTTCCGGTGTCAACGCACTGGAAGAAGATTCCAGCGGATCAACAGCCGGATAAATCCCTTGCTCAGTTAAACGCCGTTCCAAGTTGGTTGTGGCATCCAAATGGGCGAAAGTTGTCGCCGGCGCCGGATCGGTATAGTCATCGGCAGGCACATAAATAGCCTGAATGGAAGTAACCGATCCTTTTTTCGTCGAGGTAATCCGTTCCTGTAGCTGACCCATTTCAGTTGCCAGTGTCGGCTGATAACCAACGGCTGACGGAATTCGGCCCAGCAAGGCAGAAACTTCGGAACCAGCCTGGGTAAACCGGAAAATGTTATCGATAAACAGCAGGACGTCCTGACCTTCGACATCACGGAAGTATTCCGCGATTGTCAAACCAGTCAAGGCAACCCGCATCCGGGCACCAGGCGGCTCGTTCATCTGACCAAAGACCATGGCTGTATTCTCCAGAACGCCGCTTTCCTTCATTTCAAAGTAAAGGTCGTTCCCTTCACGGGTTCGTTCGCCGACCCCGGTGAAGACGGAGATGCCGCCGTGTTCTTCGGCGATATTATGAATCAGTTCCTGAATCAAAACGGTTTTACCGACACCGGCACCACCGAAGAGTCCAACCTTCCCGCCTCGCAGGTAAGGTTCGAGCAAATCGATGACTTTAATGCCCGTTTCCAGAATTTCAGAACTGGTATTCAAATCTTCGAATTTTGGTGCATCACGGTGGATGCTGTCACGCCGATGATCCGGTCCAAAAGCTTCGCCGCCATCGATGGGGTCACCCAATACATTGAACACCCGACCCAGTGTGTCTTTACCGACAGGCACTGAAATCGGACCGCCAGTATCTTGAACTGCCATGCCGCGCTGCAAGCCATCGGTCGAATCCATCGCGATGGTCCGCATGACGCCATCACCCAATTCCAAGGCAACTTCCAGCACCAGCTGGGAGCCATCCTTACGGGTAATTGTCAAGGCGTTGTTGATTTCTGGCAAATTATCATTGATTGGGAACGCTACGTCGACAACAGGACCGATCACTTGCGCAATTTTACCAGTTGCATTTGGCATATTCGTCCTCCTTGAGCGTGAGCCAGCCCGGTTAGAAACCGGAGTGTAAGCGGCCTTGAGCGTGATGGCCCGAACTTGGCCATTGCGACCAAGGTCCTTACACGCAGGTTTCTGGGCTGGCGAACGCGTTATGGTGAGCACAAACCGACCCATTCACAAGCCGGCTCATACCTGTTTATTCTAGTGCTGCCGCACCACCGACAATTTCAGTAATTTCGGTCGTGATCGCAGCCTGCCGTGCCCGGTTGAACTGGGTCGACAGATGCGAGATCAAATCGTTGGCATTATCGGTTGCGCTGCGCATGGCGGTTGTCGATGCGGCGTGCTCAGCCGTTTTCGCATCCATAATCGCACCAAAGATCAGACTTTCCGCATACTGCGGCAAGACTGCATCCAAGACAGCGTCAAGATCAGGTTCAACCAAGTACTCAACGTTGGTGTCTTCAACTTCGCTGACGTCCAAGTCACTGATCGGCAGCATTTTCTCCGCCCGAAAAGCAGAAGTTAACGTATTAACATGGTGGTTATAGCAAACGTAAAGTTCGTCAAACACACCATTATCATACATTGTCACGGCTGTTTTCACGATTTCACGAACTTCGTTAAAAGTCGGGATATCGGAGACACCACGGTATTCATAAGCTAGATTCAAACCACGGGCCTTGAAAAAGTCCGCACCGACGCCACCAATGGCCATCATGACATAATCATCCGGGCCTTCGTGATCGTCTTTGATCATCTGCATCATCGCTTTTAAAACCGTACTGTTATAACTGCCAACCAATCCGCGATCACTGGTGATCACGAGGTAACCTGTCTTTTTGACCGGACGCTTCTCGAGCAAACTGGCAACGGAAACAAGCTGATTCTTATTCGCCTCAGCATCATTATTCGCAGCATTAGCTAACTCAAGAAGTTGTCCCGCAGCTAAATGAGTCACAATCTGACGGACCTTGTCAGCATAAAGTTGATATTTTCGGGCCCGCTTTTCGATCTGACTCAATTTGGCACCGGAAACCATCTGCATGGCTTGCGTGATCTGACCGGTTTTCTTGGTCGAAGCGATCTTGCGCTTGATATCCATTAATGATTCAGCCATGCGGCACCTCCTTAACCTTTAGCAGCAGCAAGTTGTTTGCTAGTCTGGAAGCCACCGGCAAAGGCTTTGATCTGTGCATCCAGCTTATCGGTGTCCGGTAAATTACCGGTATCCTTGATCTGCTTTAACAAATCAGCCGCATTGCTATCGAAGAAATCAAACAGTTCGTCTTGGAACCGGCCGATGTCTTCGATTGGAATCGGATCAAGAAAACCATGGGTCAAAGCATAGAGAATGATAACCTGCTTTTCGACCGGCAATGGCTTGTGTACTGGTTGTTTCAAAACTTCAACCGTGCGCCGACCACGATTCAGCTTGGCTTGGGTAGCAGCATCCAAGTCAGAACCAAACTGGGTGAAAGCTTCCAGTTCACGGAAGGATGCAAGATCCAGCCGCAGTGTCCCGGCAACTTTCTTCATGGCTTTAACCTGGGCATCCCCACCAACTCGGGAAACGGAAGCCCCGGCATCAATCGCCGGCCGTGTACCTGCATAGAACAGATCGCTCTGCAAGAAGATTTGCCCATCCGTGATGGAAATAACATTAGTCGGAATATAAGCCGAAATATCGCCAGCCTGGGTTTCAATAACCGGCAACGCCGTCATCGAACCGCCGCCGAGCTTATCGCTCAATTTAGCAGCACGTTCCAACAAGCGACTGTGGGTATAGAAAATATCCCCAGGGTAGGCTTCACGACCAGGCGGACGACGGAGCAGCAAGGACAGCTCACGATAAGAGGTTGCCTGCTTGCTTAGATCATCGTACACGATCAAAACATGTTTGCCATTGTACATGAACTCTTCACCCATAGCCGCACCGGCATAAGGAGCAATGTACAGCATTGGCGCCGGTTCAGAAGGGCCAGCCGTCAAAACGATGGTATAATCCATCGCACCATATTTCTTCAACGTTTCGACCTGGGCACGAACCGTACTGTCCTTTTGCCCGATCGCAACGTAAACACAGATCATATTCTGATCTTTTTGATTCAAAATCGTATCAATCGCAATGGATGTCTTCCCGGTTTTCCGGTCACCAATGATCAACTCACGCTGACCACGGCCAATCGGAACCAAGGCATCGATCGCTTTTAATCCGGTTTGTAAAGGTTCGGATACAGATTTGCGTTGCATAACGCCAGGTGCCTTAAACTCGATCGGACGGGTTTTATCCGTCTTGATCGCGCCTAAGCCATCGACTGGCTGTCCCAGGGAATTGACAACCCGGCCAATCATGGCGTCCCCGACAGGAACTTCCATAATCCGACCGGTTCGCTTAACCTGGTCACCTTCGCGAATCTCATCGAAGTCACCTAAGATAATGATCCCGACATCGTTCGTTTCAAGGTTTAACGCCATCCCGTATGAGCCATTGCTAAATTGGAGCAATTCGTTGGCCATGGCATTTTCCAGCCCAGTGGCACGGGCAATCCCGTCACCAATGTAAGTAACGGTGCCAACTTCTTCGGCCGCCAAATCATCTTGATATCCTTCAAGTTGTTTTTTGATCAGAGAACTGATTTCCTCAGTCTTGATGCTCATCCGGTTCACCTCTTTACTTATCTCTAATCTGCCAGCAGTGCTGCCTTCATCTTCTCGAAACGGTGTTTAACCGTTCCATCGATAACCGACCCGTGTGCTTGAATGCGCACGCCGCCGATGACGCTCGGATCAACGATTTGTTCCAATTGCGTCGACTTCATGCCAAAACGCGCAGCAATGGCACTGCGCAAGGCATCGGCTTGGTCTGCTGACAAAGCAACTGCAGTCGTAACAGTCGCTGTAATAATACCGGCTTCATCATCATAAGCGCGATTGAATGCCATGATGATATCCGGCAATGCACCGAATCGACCATATTGCTGGGTTAACTTCAATAAGTTGGCCACAAGTGGACTGGCATTCTTGGTCAAAGTCGCCATCAGGTTGGCTTTGTCATCTGCCGTAATTCGGGCATTATCAAAAATTGTCAGGATCGTCGGATTTTCTTTGAATACAGACGCTAGCGCCTGTAACTCTTCATGAACTGTCGCTACCTGATCCTGGTCATGGGCTGCTTCCAGTAATGCTTTTGCATAACGCGGTGCAACCATTTGATTAGTGACTGCCATTTGCATCACCTAACCGTTTGATGTAGTCGTCGATCAAATCTTTTTGATCAGCTGCATTAAGTTCCTTACCGATCAACTTCTGTGCGATCGTCAGACTTAAATCAGCCACATCGTTCTTGGCACTGGCCAAAGCATCTTTACGGGCTTGGTCAATGTCTGCTTGCGCATTTTTCTTCAACGTGGCGACTTCCGTATTGGCCGCGTCAACCAATGATTGTCGTTGCTTCTCGCCGTTTTCCTTGGCTTGATTGACAATCTTGACAGCATCAGCCTGGGAGTGTTGCAGTTCTTCCCGTCGCTTGGCTGCTAAAGTTTCCGCATCTTTGCGGGACTTTTCAGCATAGTCCAAGTCGCCGGAAATCTTTTGTTGGCGATCCGCCATCATTTTAGTAACTGGCTTCCATGCCACTTTCCCGACTGCAATCACCAAGATCAGAAATGTAACAAGTGTGAAGAGTGTGTCACCTAAACTCATCTTTTGCCACTCCCTTCTTTATTGATGAACTGAATTAACGGAGCATCAACATGAAGGCAACAACAACAGACAGGATCGGAACAGCTTCGATCAGGCCGACACCAATGAACATGGTACCACGCAAGGTTCCGGCCATTTCCGGCTGACGCGCCATACCTTCAAGTGTTTTGCTGATGACCATCCCATTACCGATTGAAGCACCGAAGGCAGCAATGCCGGCGGCTAGTGAGGCAGCTAAAAATTGCATAAGAAATTTCCTCCTAAATTAGTTACTCGGGTAGAACTTTGTGTGATGTATAAACCATACCAAGCGTGACGAAAACGTACGCCTGAATACTACCAATGAAGACTGAGAACCCTTGCCAAGCTATCTCGGCTACCGTTGCACTAACAAAGTTGAGTGCACCGCCGGAAAAGGCCCACTGCCGAATTAATAGAACCAAAACTTCGCCAGCGAAAATATTCCCATAAAGCCGCAAAGAAAGCGTGATAAAGTTCGTAAACTCTTCCAATAGGTTAATTGGCAAGAGAATCGGAACCGGTGACGCATATCCTTTGATATAACCTTTGAAACCTCTGAAGACAACGCCAAAATAATGCGAAAGCACTAGAACTGTCATCGCCATCGTCATGGTAATCACCGGGGATGCTGTTGGTGAGCGGAACCAAGTATCTTTACCAATATCTAACTCGATGAATAACCCGATTTGGTTACTAATAAAAATGAACAGGAAGAGCGTAAACGCAAATAAATTAAACGTGTAGCGCTCCGAACCGGGCATCGCACTTTTGACGATACCGTTTGTAAAGTCCATGGCCCATTCCAGTACGTTCTGCTTGCCACCTGGCCGCATTTTCAGGTTTCGTGACAGCCATAGCACCAGTAAGAATACCAGAACTGCCGAAACCAAAACACCAATGTCGTTGGTCAGGTTGAAAGTTAAGCCGAAAAGCTTGATCGAGGGATATTGTTCGTTCACAGAATTCACCTCCTTACTGAAGTGGCTTCATATCATGTGTACCATCGAAAAGATGGGGCAAGATTGCAGAGACTTCGATAATCGTTGGTTACTAGGGTAGACCCTTGAAACACAATCATTACTCTAACACCATTTCAGTGAAAAAACAAAGCACTAAAAAGAGAAACTTTGGCCGTCATAAAGGCTTTTTCACTGATTTTTTCACGGCGGCCACGGTTTTCACGGGTCTTAATGCACCCACAAAAAATCTTTTAACTAAAAATGAAAAAGGCATGTGCGTGACCACATGCCAATTCATGTCATTTTGTCCCAAAAAGTCTGTCGCCGGCATCGCCGAGACCAGGCACAATATAACCGTTTTCATTCAAATGATCATCCAGCGCGGCTGCGTAAATGTCCACGTCCGGATTAGCGGCCTGAACAGCTTTAACCCCTTCAGGAGCAGCAACCAGTACCACGAGGCGCATCGATGTCGCCCCGCGCTTTTTGAGTGCTTCAATCGCCATGTTGGCCGAGCCACCGGTTGCCAGCATCGGATCAACAATGATTAAATCCCGCTGGTCGATATCCGGCGGCATCTTAACAAAGTATTCATGCGGCTTCAGTGTCTTTTCGTCACGGTACATGCCAATGTGACCGACTTTGGCCGCTGGAATAAGGCGCAAAACGCCATCCACCATGCCCAAACCGGCACGCAGAATCGGAATAACCGCAAGTTTCTTACCGGAAAGCTGCTTTTGAACCGTTTTACCCATCGGTGTTTCGATCTCAACACTTTCCAGTGGCAGATCCCGTGTGATTTCATACACCATTAATTCCGCGATTTCGTTAGCGATTTCGCGGAATTCCTTAGTGCCGGCATGCTTATTTCGAATCAAAGTAAGCTTATGCTGAATCAACGGGTGATTTAAAACTGTAAATTTACCCATGCGAGGCCTCCTGTGTGAGCCATTTGTTTGTAAACCCTATCTATGATAAGGGATGACGGGCCGTCAGCGCAAGGACTTCTTGACGAATTTGATCCAAAGCCGGTTGATCATCGCGATGCGCAATTGCCGCACTGATGAGTTCGGCAACCCGCTTGCTCTCTTCTGGCGTAAAGCCGCGGGTGGTGATGGCAGCTGTGCCGACGCGGATACCGCTGGTTTTGAACGGGCCGTTTTGCTCACCCGGGATCTGGTTTTTATTGGTGGTAATGTCCACTTCGTCCAATAAATCTTGAACTTGCCGCCCGTTGACGCCATAACCCGTCACATCAATTAGTACCATGTGATTATCCGATCCGCCGGAAATCAGCCGTAAATGCGGATCTTCCTCAAAGCCGGCGACCATGGCCTGCATATTATCGAGAATCTGTTGCGTGTATGTCTTGAATTCAGGCTTCAATGCTTCGCCCAGCGCAACAGCTTTAGCGGCAATCACATGATCCAGCGGTCCGCCTTGAATGCCTGGGAACAAAGCGGAATTAATGGCTTTACCATATTCAGCCTTGGCCAGAATCATCCCGCCACGCGGTCCCCGTAACGTCTTATGCGTCGTGGTCGTCACAACGTCTGAATACGGCACCGGATTCATATGCACCCCACCGGCAACCAGTCCGGCAATGTGCGCCATATCAACCATTAAAAAGGCACCGACATGATCGGCAATTTCGCGGAACTTTTTGAAATCAATCTCGCGGCTATAAGCCGAGGCACCGGCCACAATCAGCCGCGGCTTAATCTGTTCCGCCTGTTCCCGGATCTTGGCATAATCCAAGCGTTCGGTTTTGGCATCCAACCCATAATGATAAAAATGGTACTCCTGACCGCTAAAGCTGACCGGACTCCCATGGGTGAGATGCCCGCCGTCGGTCAGATCCATCGCCAAGACTTTATCGCCATCTTCCAAAAAAGCGCGGTAGGCTGCCATATTGGCCTGTGATCCGGAATGCGGCTGTACATTCGCAAACTCTGCCCCAAAAAGTTTTTTTGCCCGATCAATAGCCAGCTGTTCGGTCACGTCTATGTATTGATTACCACCATAATACCGATGGCCAGGATAGCCTTCGGAATACTTGTTGGTCAAAACCGACCCCTGAGCAGCGCGAACTGCCGGTGAAACAATGTTCTCCGAGGCAATGAGTTCGATATTATGCTCCTGACGCTCTTCTTCATGATGAATTGCGCCGAAGACTTCTGGGTCTTGTGCCATGAAATCCATGTCTACCACTCTCCTCTTGAATGCATTCATTCCTAGTACCCAACTTACGACCTGCCCCTTTTGCAATCGTGTTCGCCGTGAAAGCCTAATGTACAAGGCTTAATGTCACGAATCCAAATAAGGCCAACTGACACTCACTGGTCAGTTGGCCTTATTATAGCAAATCAAAACGAATCTGTAGGCATATTTGGTTGATAGTGGACATTACCGGCAGATTTAAGCAGACGATTCATGTAAGCCATGCTTAATTCACTATGGGAAAATGCCTGCGCCAACACAAGTGTGACATCCGGATGAAGATCGAACCAACGCAACCCGGCAAACAAGGCGTGGGTCGCACTTTTAATGTCCTGCCCCAACGAATAACCCGGTACCGCCGAGAATTTGGCAAGAATCGGATCAGTCGCCAAAATGCCAAAAGTCTGTCCGGTCTTTTTAGCCCATTCGACTGCTTCGGGAAACTGGCCCGGATCATCGACAACCACCACTTGAGCAGACGGCGCATAGTGCTTGTACTTCATCCCCGGTGCTTTGGGCGCTTCATTTTTGCCAACGTGATGAATCGCTGAATCGATCGGCCCTAAAATTGGCTCCAATTCATCAGGACCAATCGCACCCGGGCGCAGAATTGCTGGTGGCGTGACAGTTAAATCGACAATGGTGGACTCAACACCGACCCGGGTTGGCCCATCATCGAGTACGCCAGCGATTTTGCCTGCCAAATCATGCAGCACGTGATCCGCCGTGGTCGGGCTGGGTTTGCCGGAAGTATTGGCTGACGGACCGACAATCGGGACGCCGGCAGTCGCAATCAGCTTACGTGTTAAGGCGTTATCCGGATTGCGGAAAGCAGCCGTCTGCAAGCCGCCAGTCACCTTCATGGACAAGCGCCCAGGCAAAATATTCAGAATCATCGTCAACGGCCCCGGCCAAAAAGTCGCCATTAGTTTAGCTGCTGCAGGGGTAATCGTCGCATATTGCCCGACCATCGCCGCATCCGCCACCGTCACAATTAGTGGATTATCTGAAGGCCGGCCCTTGGCTGCATAGACTTTGCCCACCGCATCCACATTGGTCGCGTCAGCACCCAGGCCATACACCGTTTCAGTGGGAAAAGCGACCAACTCGCCGCGCTTTAAAGCAGCGGCGGCTTCCGGAATATCAGATTCATGATAACGTTTTGACAAATTTTCCTGCCTCCATATTTTATCTGTTGCTGCGTAACGCCCAAAGAATCGGTTTCGCTCCGAATCCTTATCGGAAAACGCCTAAAATTGCAGCTTGGCCATGCGCGGGTGACCGGCCATATCCTGCCGAAAAGTCACTTGTGCTTGGGGTACCTTTTCCGCGAATAACTTCTGTAGTGACGGTTGTTGCCGGTAACCGAACTCTAAATAAGCGGCTCCATGGTCATTCAGATGAGCCGGCAATGCTGCGACAAACCGTTCAAAAAGTGCTAGCCCATGATGATCGGCAAACAAGGCCAACTTAGGCTCATAACGCAAGGTACTTTGATCCATCACCGGCGTTTCTTCAGGTGCGATATATGGCAAATTAGTGACTACAAAATCAAAACGGCCCGGCAAGTGACTAAATAAGTCACTCGTCACAAATTGCCCCTGCACGTGTTGCGCCTGCGCATTCTGCCTAGCAACTGCCAATGCTGCTTCGGAAACGTCACTTAGCGTCATCGTGATTTGTGGCAGCTGGCGAGCCAAGGTAATACCGATCGCACCGCTACCGGTTCCCAAATCTAAACCGGTTCGCGCCGCGGTCTGCTCTTTTGCGACCCAATCAACCAGCTCTTCTGTTTCAAATCGCGGAATCAACACTGCTGGCGTCACTTTGAACATCGCACCAAAAAACGGCGCCACACCGGTGATATATTGCGCCGGTTCAAATTTTGCTAGCCGGGCGACATCTGCTTGAAATTGCTGCCATGATGCATCGGGCATCACGTCTTGCCGATGCAAAATCAATTGACTTGGGGTCCAGTTTGCCCGGGTCATCATGACATACCGCGCCCCATCAGGATCAACATGGTGTTCCGTCAATAACAAAGACGCCCATTTGAGCGCCTCAGCGTATGTTTTAGACATTAAGCGATTCCATCTTCTGGGCCTGATCGTGAACAATCAAGGCATCGATAATTTCGTCAAGGTCGCCGTTCATGATGCGATCCAACTTATTAAGCGTCAAGCCGATCCGGTGATCCGTAACCCGGTTTTGCGGATAATTGTAAGTGCGGATTCGCTCGGAACGATCACCGGTTCCGATGGCATTTTTACGCGTCTGATCGTACTTTTCCTGATTTTCGGTTTCGTAATAGTCGTAAACCCGCGAGCGCAGAATCTGTAACGCGCGCGCCCGGTTTTCCTGCTGGCTGCGTTCGTCCTGCATCGACACGACAATCCCGGTTGGAATGTGGGTCATCCGCACCGCCGAACTGGTTTTATTGACGTGCTGACCACCGGCACCTGACGAGCGGTAAACGTCTGTCCGAATATCTTTAGGGTCGATTTTTAGATCCACTTCATCATATTCAGGCATGACGCCAACGGTTGCCGTGCTGGTATGAACCCGGCCGGCACTTTCCGTCACAGGCACCCGCTGTACCCGGTGCGCCCCGTTTTCATACTTCAGTTTGGAATAAACATTGTCACCAGTAATCATGACGACGACTTCTTTATAGCCACCCACTTCAGTCGGCGTTGAATCAATGATTTCCGCTTTCCAGCCTTGGCGTTCAGCGTAATGCATGTACATATTCAACAAGTCACCGGCAAAAAGACTGGCCTCATCGCCACCGGCAGCCCCGCGGATTTCCATGATGATGTTTTTGTCATCATTGGGATCCTTAGGCAGCATCAGGACCTTGATCTTATCTTCAAGATCGGCTTTTTGCTTTTGCAGATCGTCAAGGTCTTCTTTAGCTAGCGCTTCCATGTCCTCGTCTTTACTCTCACGAAGCACTTCTTCGCTTTCCTTGATATCGGACAAAACCTGTTTGTACTTTTTGTAGGCAGCCACGACATCCCGCATCCCGCCTTCTTCTTTCGACAAAGCCAGATACCGCTTCGTGTCGCTAATAACCTCAGGGTCCGACATTAACTCTTCTAATTCATCATAACGATCCAAAAGACCGTCCAGTTGTTCAAAAATTTTATCCATTTGTCCTCCTATGAGCGTGAACCGGTGCGGTTAGAAGTCGGAGTGTAAGTGGCCTTGGGCGTGATGGCGGTTTTGGCCATTGCGACCAAGGTCCTTACACGGAGACTTCTGCGCCGGTGAACGCGTTACAGCCGAGCGTGAACCGGTGTGGTTTAAGAGTCTGCGCCACCTACTCACTAATCCTGATGCTCGATCTTGTCTAACGGCGGGTGGAAATAATGATGCCGGCAAACCGGGTAATACGACTCGTTACCGCCAATCAAAACCTGCTCGCCTTCATAAACCGGCTTCCCGTCATGAATCCGCAAGTTCATAATGGCCTTTTTGGCGCAAAACCAGCAAATCGTTTTCATTTCTTCAATTTTATCTGCATACAGCAGCAGGTATTTAGAACCTTCAAATAACTCATTACGAAAGTCATTCTTTAAGCCAAACGCCATGACCGGAATATGCAACTCATCAACAACCCGCGCAGCCTCAAAAATGTGATGCTTTTGTAAAAATTGAGCTTCGTCAATCAGCACGCAGGCCGCGTGCGGATCGGTTTCCTTGATCGTTTCATACAAATCGGTTTCATGCTTAACCGGAATCGCTGTCCTTTCAAAACCAATGCGACTCGCAATCATACCAACGCCGGCTCGATCATCCAAGGCGCTGGTCATCAGAATTACCCGTTTATTTTGTTCTTCATAATTATGCGCGACTTTCAGGATTTCAATACTTTTACCTGAGTTCATCGCACCGTATCGAAAGAAAAGCTGGGCCATGTGCCGCCTCCATCTAAAATCTCACAGCTCACAGTATAACGGATTTTTTTCGCAAAGAACACCGTGACTGCCGGTTTGCTTGTCGTTTATGCTAAAATAGTCCCATTAAGTTGAGAGGAAGAACGCCGTGGCATTTTCAGCAAAAGCCAGTCTGGCAACTGCCATTGGTCGCAGCAGCTACTGGTTCTTACACACATTTTTAAAAGGCGGGTCAAGCCTCCCTGGCAAACTCGCCAATAAAATCGATCCGCGCGTTTTGCAGGCGCTGGGTCGTGACTATGATGTCATCGTGGTGACCGGTACCAATGGGAAAACCCTGACGACGAGCTTGATCGTCAAAGTGCTCAAGCAAAAATATCAGGAAGTTTTGACCAATCCCACCGGCTCGAACATGCTGCAGGGTATCACCACTGCTTTCTTGGCGCAACCTAAACACGGGCATGACCGGGGCATCGCGGTTCTGGAAGTCGACGAGGCTAACGTTGCCCCAGTAGCTGCCCAGTTAAAACCGAAAGCTTTTGTGCTAACCAATATCTTCCGTGACCAGATGGATCGTTATGGTGAGTTCTACACGACCTATCAAAAAATTCTGGACGGCGTCACCCTTGATCCTAAAGCTGTTGTGCTGGCTAACGGGGATGCGCCAATCTTCAGTTCCCGTAAGTTGCCGAATCCGGTTCACTATTACGGCTTTACGTTGACTGATGAAGGTGATCACAAAGCCCCGCCGAATACGGATGGCGTCTTGTGCCCGGTCTGTCAACATATCTTACATTATCACGCCATCACCTATGCCAACCTTGGCAATTATTTCTGCCCCAACTGCGGCTTCAAACGGCCACAACTGAAGTATCAGGTGAACACCGTGACCAAAATGACGCCGCAAAGCAGTGATTTCGTCATTGACGGCCAACCTTGCCACATTGATATCGGCGGTACGTATAACATATACAACGCCTTGGCCGCTTTTGCCGTTGGTCGGACTTTTGGCGTCAGTCCTGAACAAATCAGCCAAGCGTTCGCCTATGACGAGAAAGTTTTCGGCCGGCAGGAAGTCATTCAACTCGGCGACAAAAAATTAACGTTGATTCTGGTGAAAAATCCCGTCGGTTTGAATCAGGTGCTCAGCATGATCGAAACGGCGAAGCAGCCTTTTGGGTTTGCTATGCTGCTGAATGCCAATTATGCAGATGGTATCGATACCAGCTGGATTTGGGATGGTAACTTCGAAGATTTTGTTGCCAGCAAAAAAGCCGCGACATATCTGGTCGGCGGCGAGCGTTACAAAGATATTGCATTGCGGCTCACAGTCGCCGGCGTTCCGGAAGCCAAGCTCATGACTCAACCGGACCTTAGCGACGTCATCACGGAGCTGCAAAAAATGCCGCAGAAGCAACTTTACGTTTTATCAACCTACACCGCAATGTTACAGTTGCGCAAGAAGTTGAGCGAAGGCGGGTACATTAAGGCGGGATTTTAAGTTGAACCTATAAACGCCATCGTTGTAACAAAAAACAGGACCTGACTGTCAAAGGGTCCTGTTTTTTTGCGCTTGACTACGATTGGCCAGTTATTCTTCCTGCGTTCAAGACTCATTCGTCCCTGCGTCCGGCCGGTCCGCCAAAAAGCGTCGCACGAGTTGGTCGCGTTTACCAAGGAACTCACGATTAGGCTGCGGATGGACGCGGTTTGTCAACACGATCAGTGCCAGTTGACTTTGCGGCTGAATGAGCCAGAAAGTACCGGTATAGCCCGTATGGTACAGCCACAGCCGTCCCTGGCCATCATGCCGAAGATCCCAGCCAAGACTGCGACCGAGCTGATGGGCCGTCCAGTCACGGGTTAGCTGCTGGGCATGATCGGGCCACGCCGACGCCTGCTTTTGCCCAAAGAAGTATTGCGTGAACATCTCCAAGTCGGCCAAGCTCGCAAACAAGCCGGCCGCACCGCTATGCTGACCGAGGATGGCACTTTTGGGATCGTGCACGACCCCGCGCCGCAAGCCGGCAACCGGATCGTAAGTCGTTGGCACACATTGTTCCGGATCCGGTTGAAACGTTGCTTTGGGCAAACCGAGCGGACGCAGAACCTGTTGCGTGATAAGTGTTTGAATCGGTTGGTGATAGATCTGTTCTAGAGCCCAACCGACCAACAACAAATTCACATCCCGATAAACGACTTTAGCATCGACTTCATCTGTGACGGCCAATTGCGTCATGAGGGCGCGTTTCAACGCTGGCGCCGGCAAGTCATCCCGATGCGGAATATACCCTTCCAACCCAGACGTATGCGTCAATGCCTGCCGAAATGTGGTGGCATGCGGAAACGCCGGCAAAAACCGTTTCAACGGCATCTCCGGCGCAACCAGTTTCTGATCCCAAGCCTGTAAAAAGACGGTGGTGGTGCCGATAACCTTCGTCAGGGACGCGACATCATAAAGCATCCCCGGCCGCAACGGTGCTGGCGTGGGTTGCCACTGCGCATCGCCGTCCACTCGGCTTTGCACATCTTTTCCCGTCATAAGCGCCACACTAAATCCAGGTATGATGCGTCCGGCCACCCACGCCTGCAACTCCGCAGTGATCGCTTGAAAATCCATTCTGGCCTTCTTCCCGACGCCGAGTCACAACCATACTACGCCACGCGGAACCACAGCGTGAGCCGATTGGGACCGGCAATCATCAAAAATTGATTCTCATGATGATAATCGTAGTCCGTTAGCCCGGCTGCATCAAGGTTCATCAAGATATTCTCCATCGCCATTTTGTCTGGCAAAATAAAACTCACATAATCCAACCCGTACATATCAGGCGTCGGCAATAATAACGTCGCTTCTAGCCGCAAATTAATACCAATGTGGTGACGATAATCACCTGCAGCCAAAAAGACTTCGCCGGTATTGGGGCTAGGCTTTTCCCGAAAACCGAGTCCGTCTTCCAGATAGTGACTGGTACTGGCCAAGTCCGCCACCCGAAACTGAACGTAACCAATGGTCGTCCCGGAAGGCAACCGATCATAATCCCGCGCCGCATGTTTACCGATTTCAGCCGGATCAATGGCTTCTTCGGTTTCATCTTCCCAGTTGTACTGTCGTTCCTCTTGATACTGCTCAATCGCGCGATCAATCGTAAACGCAACGCCATTGCCTTCCGGATCCTTAGCCAAAAAGCCTTGCTGATAACCGGTTTGAAAAGCCTTCGTTACTGGCTGATCCTGCTTCACGATCCGATACGCTGCACCCAGCGCCCCCGGATTTGGCAGCAAAATCGCAAAATGATCCAATCCCGTTACTGGTTTCTGCGGTGAGAGTCCCTTAATTTGATGTAAAACGACTAAAACCTGTTGATTAAGCCGGGTTCCCAAATAAATCGTATCGCCATTTTGACGCAACAAATCCAATCGGGCGACCTGCTGATACCATTGGCTCTCCTTGGCCAAATTAGCAACTTTAAGTGCAATAAAATCCACACGCGTTTCTTCTGGCAATGCAATCCCTGCCATGTTCATCCGCTCCTTGTCTGTTTAAGCACCGATTGAGTTCCAGCTTCCCAATTCGGCCTGTTGCCAACAGCATAATGAGTCAGGTCATTTTTTGCCAACAAAAAGCTTGTGATTTGAAACAACGGTGGTTTCCTTGCTGGTTACGACTCGTAAATTCGCTTGCCAAGTCTTGTTATTTTTCTTACAGTTATAGATGGTGGGGTTGCGCGAAAAAGCGGTGAAGAAACGGGCTCACGCTCCACTTTAACGCGTTCACCGGCGCAGAAGCCTGCGCGTAGGGACCTTGGTCGCATTGGTCAAAGACCTACCATCACGCCCAAGGCCACTTACACTCCGGCTCCTACCCACGCCGGTTCACGCTCAGGAGGTTTGTTTTACATGAAAATATTAGGTATATACGGTGGACAGGATGCCAACGGGCTGACGGCAAGTTTGGTTAAAGCCGTCTTATCGAGCGTGACTGCGCCTGCCACCACTGAATTTGTTGATTTAAATCAATACCAGATTCGGCCGGACGTTTCTGATCAGGCCAACCCGACACTGGACGAACTTGAAGCCAAGCTAAAAAGCGCCGATGTGTGGGTTTTAGGCACCCCAACCTACTTCGGTACGGTCGCCGGTCAGTTCAAGCAACTGCTCGACTGCATGCGTCACCGGATGACACGCATGACCAAAGAAGGCGATACGCTGCCCGGCATTTTCAAGGATAAGCATTATGTCAGTGTGACCAGCTGTTTTGCCACTGCTTTGGACAACACGTTTACGCATCAAACCGACGCTACTTTGGTGGCGATTGACAAGGCAATGACGGCGGCTGGTGTCCATAAGATTGCCGAATTGGTACTCCCGCATACTTGGGGCATGACGACCTTACCGGAAGCCAAAATCAATCAGGCGCACGCACTGGGCACGAAACTCGCGACTTTTAAAAAGAAGGATGATGAGACTTTGAAACGTTACATATTATTGTTTGGCATGATTGCGATCATGGCCTTGGCCACCATGGGCATTCAGCAAGTTTTACCGGGAGTGGCGACTAATTTCTGGTGGCGCTATGTCAGTTTTGTCGTGATCTTCTTCGTCCTACTCGCTTGTTTGCTGCATTATGCGACCTTCATGCGTCACAAGCGGCGTTAATCAGCACAGCCACGATTATGTACAAAAATAACCTCAGGGAGATCATGTTCGTCTCTCTGAGGCTATTTTTTAATCGCATCCAGTTAAATTTTAGCTTGCAACACAACCACGACTTCCATTGAAACTAAATCGCAACATTGCCACTGAATTGGCTGTTGTACAAGTCCGCATAGAAGCCATTCTTCGCCATCAATTCGTCGTGGTTGCCGGTTTCAACAATCGAGCCGTGATTCATCACGATGATATTGTCGGCGTCACGAATGGTCGATAGCCGGTGGGCAACAACGAAACTGGTTCGGTCGGTCAGCAAGCGATTCATCGCGTGTTGAATATGAATTTCGGTTCGCGTATCGACAGAACTCGTCGCCTCGTCCAAAATCAGAATTTCCGGATCTGCGACAAATGCCCGGGCAATCGTCAGCAACTGCCGCTGCCCTTGGGAAATGTTGGAGGCTTCTTCATTCAGAATCGTATTGTACCCATCCGGCAACTGGCGCACAAAATTATCAACATGCGCTGCTTTGGCTGCGACAAGCACTTCATCATCTGTGGCATCTTCGCGGCCGTATTTCAGATTATCCCAAATCGTGCCGGTAAACAGCCAGGTATCCTGAAGCACCATCGCAAAATGTGACCGAACATCTTCCCGTTTCATGTCACGGGTATCCGTCCCATTCAGCCGGATTGAACCGCCGCTGATATCGTAGAAGCGCTCCAATAGGTTGATAATCGTCGTTTTCCCGGCACCGGTTGGCCCGACAATCGCCACCATCTGCCCAGGCTTCACTTGCAGATTATAATCCTTCAATAGCAGCGTATCCGGCGTATAGCCAAACTGGACATGATCCATGACCAATTTGTTCGGATCATTCGGCACTGCCGGCACACCGGACGGATTGTCCTGCATATCTTCTTCGTCCAACACGGCGAAAATCCGTTCTGCACTGGCAATGGTCGACTGAATCGTATTCGCCAAATTAGCCAGTTGTGAGATTGGCTGGGAGAACTGTTGCATATATTGCAAGAAGGCTTGAACATTCCCCAAGGTGATGGTCCCGTTGGAAACTTCAATTCCGCCCATGATCGCCACAAAAACGTAACCAATGTTATTAAGGAAAATCATCAAAGGCATGATGATGCCGGAAACAAACTGAGCCTTCCATGCTGCGTCGTAAAACGCCTGGTTTTGGCCTTCAAAGTCCCGAACCTCATCATCTTCGCGGTTGAAACTTTTAATAATGACTTGGCCGCCGTAAGTTTCTTCAACTTGGTTGTTCAATAACCCCAGTGCCTTCTGCTGAGCAGCAAAGAAGCGCTGTGATTTCGGAGCAACGATGCCGACAACAATTAACCCAAGCGGAATCGTCACCAGTGCGATCAAGGTCAGTTTCCAGGAAATGGTGAGCATCATCCAGATGGTTCCGACAAACATGACGGCACTCGTGACCATCTGTGTGAGACTCTGTTGCAAGGTCGATGCGATATTATCCATATCGTTGATCGCTCGTGACATAATGTCCCCATTGCTGTGGGTATCATAATACTTGATCGGAACGGTTTTCATCTTGTATTTCAGATCTTTTCGCAGCTGATAAACGGTGTTCTGCGAAATTCGCGTCATGATGAACTGCTGCAAGAAGCTGAATAAGGCGCTGCCCAGATAAAGAATCAACACGATCAGAATAATGTGCTTGATCTTGTCAAAATCGATCGGGTAACTGCCGACCGCTATCCCGGCTTTTTGCTCCGCCTGGCCCTTCATGACACCTTTAAAGATTTCGGTCGTTGCTTCACCTAAAATCTTCGGCGTACGAATCTGAAAAACCGTTGAGGCAATGGCTAGGACCAGCACGGCGATAATACCGATCAGCCGGTTACGCATATACCCAAATAGCCGCCCGGTCGTTTTCCAGAAATTTTTCGGCTTTTCAACGAGACCGGCTCGACCACCTGGCCTCATTCGTGGACCGGATGATGGCCGCTTGGTTGCGGATTTTTGATTGTCTGCCATTATTTCTCGTCTCCTTCCCGAATCTGTGACTTGATAATTTCCTGATAAGTTGGGTTGGAGGCTTTCAACTCAGCGTGGGTGCCTCTACCGACCATTTTGCCTTCGTCCAAGACAACAATCTTGTCCGCATCGGCGACCGTGGAAACCCGCTGGCCAACAATCACAACGACTTTGGTTTGAATTTTCTTGTCGGCTTTCAAAGCTGCTCGTAAATTGGCATCGGTTTTGAAATCCAAAGCTGAAAATGAATCATCAAAGACATAGATCGACGCATCCTTCACCAAAGCACGCGCGATGGCCAAACGTTGACGCTGGCCACCGGAGAAGTTACCGCCGCCTTGTTCCACCTGGTAATCCAGACCTTCAGGATTGCTTTCGATGAAATCGCGGGCTTGGGCAATATCTAATGCGTGCCAAATATCATCATCTGTCGCGTTTTCATTCCCGTATTTCATGTTGTCACGAACGGTTCCGGTAAACAGATTGGCTTTTTGCGGTACAAACGCGACTGCTTCATGCAGCTTCTTCAAGTCGACGTTTTTAACATCTTCGCCATCGACTCGGACCGCCCCCTTTTCAGCATCGTAAAAGCGCGGGATGAGGTTAACCATCGTGGTTTTACCGCTCCCGGTACCGCCGATAATCGCCATCGTCTGGCCGCCTTTAACATGAACGTCGATATCGCGTAACGCCGGTTCTTCAGCGTGATGATAGCGAAATTGGACGTGGTCAAATGCCAAGTCAGGGTTAGCGGTATCCAAGGTTTTCGGTGATGCCGGTGTGGTGATCCGACTTTCTTGGGCCAAAACGTCATTCAGACGGGCTGCTGAAGCCTGCGCCCGGGGAATGAAAACAAAAATCATGGACAGCATCATGAAGCTCATCAAGATCTGCATCGCATAAGTCATAAATGCAATCAGGTTCCCGGTTTCCAGTGCTTGCTGGGCGATTAAATTACCACCCCACCAAGTAATCCCGATATTCGTACCGCTCATAATCAACGTCATCACAGGGAAAACCGCCGCAATAATCGAGAAGACTTTGACCGCATTATGCGTATAGTCCTGGTTGACGCCTTCAAACCGATTTTGTTCAAAATCATCCTGCCGAAAAGCCCGAATAACCCGCACACCGGTGAGTCCTTCCCGGAACACCAGGTTGATGTTATCGGTTTTCTTCTGCATCGCCTTAAACAATGGCACCGCAAAATACATGATGATCAGCAAGAAAAACGCCAGCAATGGTAAGCTGATCAGGAAAACCATGGTCAGGGTGTGACTCTTTTGGTAGGCAAGGAAACTAGCACCAATTAACATAATCGGCGCCATAATCATCATCCGCAAGATCATCATCCAAACGTTTTGGATCTGTGTCACGTCATTGGTCGTTCGCGTAATCAGTGAGCTCGTCCCAACCTTATCCATTTCATCATGGGAATAGTTAATGACTTTGCGATAAATGTCCGACCGTAACTTTTGGCCCAGCTTTTGCGATGTGCGCGACGCCAAAAAAACGTTCCCCACACTAGCGAGAATGCTGAGTAAAGCAAACAAAATCATTTTCATACCGGTTGCCCAGATGTAATCAATATCACCTTTGGCAACCCCGTTGTTAACGATATCGGCCGTCAGATTCGGCAAATATAAATTGCTCATCACCTGAACAATCATGAACAAAATAGCGCCAATAACGGCTATGCCAGACATGCGCTTTTTTGCAAGTTTAAGCATAATTTCCTCCTAACAGATGCTTTTCGGACCCATACAGGCAGTCCGGTGTTGTGCGCGGCCTAATGATGTTTCTTATCACGGGCAACGCCAAATTGCAACCAGTCAAGAAGCTGATCGCTGCGTCGTTTGAGTTCAGCGACCGTAATCGGCTTACCTTCAGCCTGGTTTGAATAATAATAGGCGATCGTCTGCATGAACATACCGACAATCTGACGAATCAGTAAACTGACCTCATCATCTGTCTGAATACGAAGCCGACTGCGATCAATGCTAGTCAATAAGAAATCATGGATTTCTTGATGACCATGATGCGGCTTTAGAAACGGCGCCTTAGATCCGGCCATTTTGGCGGCGCTATGAAAATCCATGTGTAAAAAAACGTTCCGATACAAAGCCGCATGCGGCCCATGTGCCAGTGCCGTGATGGTTTTGCCGAAAAATTCCGACATGGCAGGAAACAGATCGCCGTGATGCTTCGTCATGACCTGTTGCAAAGTCAAAACGGTCCGTTGCCGCACGGTTTCCAATAAATAAAAATACAGATCCGCCTTGTCATCGAAATATTGATAGTAACTACCGCGCGGAATGCCGGCATGCTTAATAATATTACTAATACTGGTTTCATTAAATGGGGCGCGGGCAAATTCTTGATACGCCGCGTCCATTAACCGCTGTTGTTTTGCTTCCGGCAAGCGGAAGAATGTTGCTTTCGGCATGGCGACCCCCTTTCTGCTCCGAGTTTCTCAGCCCGACTAACTGTGACTCGGTTGTGACAATCCGTCATATGACAAGGTGTCATTATAGACGCTGTTCTTTAAAAAAGCAATCAAAAAACGGTAACTTCAGTCAGAGGTCTGAAGTTACCGTTTCGCCTTGCTTTTTCAATCGCACCGTGTTCAAAAATCGTCCACGACACTCACCGTCATTTTGTCCCATGCTTGGCCGCATCATCGTCGGCTTTCGGCTCATCATGACGCAAGGCCAAAATGTCCTGTTCCCGCGTCAGATTCACGCCGCGGACGCGCATTTTCTGATTCACAATATCAATTCGCGTCACGCTGGTATTTTTCAACAAGCTGAATGGCAGCTGATCAGGTGCCAGCTGATAAATCAAAGCACTTAAAAGCAAGCCGTGCGAGACAACCAAAATATCGCTGTCATCCGGGCTCTGCTCATCCACCTGCTCAAAGGCTTGGCGGGCGCGCGCTAACAAATCAGGAAAATCTTCCGCTTGATGAGTTGGATCGGCGTTGCGAATGGACCGGACTAATCCCGGAAAACGGCTTGATCCGACCCAAGCCCGCCACGCCGTTGTCAGCCCATACCGACGAATCGTCCGTGCCATAATGGCATTGCCTGGATCACCTTCTAACCCGCCGAAATAATATTCGCGCAAGGCAGACAACGCCACTAACGGCGGCTTAGGTTCATGCCCGGCAAGAATCCGTTTGGCCGTTTCCAACGTCCGCGTTCGATCACTCGAAAAGGCTTTGGCAAACGGCACCGGTTGCAATAACTCACCCAACCGATCGGCTGCATCTCGCCCTTTTGCAGTCAAATTGGCATTCGTAATCCCTTGCAATAGCCGCGCCGCGTTCATCGGCGTTTCACCATGTCTGACTAAATATAGCCTTTTGGTCATTTTTCGATACTCCTATAAATTGCCCACTGTTCTCTCAAGACAATTCGCCGCCAAATATTTCGCCAGTTTGAAAATAGACCGGCTCACGTGCTATCTTCATCCATGGTATCATGAAATCCGTAAGCATCTTTGAATGGAGGCCTTTTTTTGATTGACGCAGCCATCATGATCCTGGCATATGCCCACGACCATCCGCAAAGCTATCACGTCCGCCAAGTCCCGTATCAAAATGTCACCAGCATTTTACTCGACGACCGCGTGATCTTTCCTAGTCAACAACTCTTCTTCCCGCCGAATCGGTTACGGGTCATCCGGTTGCCGGAACACTTTTCCTTCAATAACCCAGAGCTTAGCGCTTGGCTATTGAGTCTACTACCTGAACTAGGCGAAGACGTTGAAACCCCGTCTACTAACCAGATGTGGATGACCACCAGCCATCTGACAAAGGCTAAGCGCCTGCTGATCGAGGTATCATTTGAATAGCGCCGTCAAAGCCGTCTTTACCCGCGGATTACGCGCGGTGTTGATGGCTTTCTTCTTATTCATCGCCAGGGCGTTTCTAACCTGGCCATGGTTAGCGTTTATGATTGCGGCTTTTTTAATCTATGCCTGCATTTGCTTTGCTTATGCCGGCTTTTTGGCGTGGACACAGCGGCTTTGAGGGTTCTTCCAGCATCGTCATAACGCACTCACCGGCTCCTAACAGCGTTGGCAGGAGCATAAACGTGCCGCAATCATCCCACATTTTCCTGAAATAAATTCTTGCTTGCGGTAAACGAAAAAAACAGAAACCTTTTTATCAAGGCTTCTGTTCTTATCGATAGGCTATCGTCGTATCTAGGATTGGGTAGATAGGGATCGAACCTATGATTATGGATTCAGAGTCCACTGCGTTACCACTTCGCTACTACCCAGTAACTTAACAACGAATAATATCTTAAAAAAGATTTGCGCGGTTGTCAACGACTTTTTTTACGGAGGTGCAAAAAAATTGATTCTGTCGTAAACTGTTACCAATACTTAAGAAGTGAGGCGCAAGAATGAAAATTGAATCTGCATGCACTTCGATTCTGGTTGGTAAGAAGGCCAGCATCGACGGTTCAACGATGATCGCTCGTAACGATGACACCTTTAGTCCCTTGACACCGCAACGTTTCTATATGCACGCTGGATGGAAAGGCGAAAAATCATTACACGTCAAGTCACCGCTTAATGGGTTTGAAGCAGACTTGCCGGAAAATGGTTATCGCTATAATGCCGTTCCCAATGTCGAAAACGATAAGCTCGGCGATTACGAAGAAAGTGGCATCAACGAGCGCAATGTCGCCATGTCCGCAACCGAAAGTACTTACGGTAATGAACGGGCATTGGGCTTTGATCCACTTGTCAAAGATGGTCTTGATGAAGATCTGATCGTCAACATGGTGCTGCCATTCATCGAATCCGCGCGCCATGGCGTTGAATACCTCGGCCAGCTGATCAAACAATACGGTTCGCCCGCAGGTAATTCTGTCCTGTTCTCTGACAAAGACAGTGTCTGGTACATGGAAATCGTCACCGGCCATCACTGGGTCGCTCAGCGTATTCCTGACGATGCCTATGCTATTGCGGCCAATCAAGTTGCCATTCAGCAGGTTGACTTCGAAGACACCGACAATTTTGCCTGGAGCGAAGGCATTCAGGAATTTGTTGAAGACCATCATCTCAATACCGACAAAGAAGGCTGGAACTTCCGCCACATTTTCGGCACAATGAATGAAAAAGATCGCCACTATAACACGCCGCGGGTTTGGTACGGTCACAAGCTGCTCAATCCGGAAATCGCGGCAGATCCTGAATCAGCTGACTTACCGTTTATCATGCGGACCGACCATCTGATCACTCGTGAAGATATTGCCCAGATTCTTGGCAGTCATTACAACGAGACGCCTTTTGATCCTTATGGCCACGGTGCGGATGCCGACCGCTTCCGCTATCGTCCGATCGGCTTAAATCGCACCCAAAATTCCCACATCTTGCAACTACGCAGTGACGTTCAGGAAGGCTTGGCGGCGATCATGTGGCTGGCAATCGGCATGCCGACCTTCAGTCCATATGTACCGTTTTACTGCAACGCCAATGACACGGATCCCAGCTATTCGAAAACGCCGAAAGCCTTCGATCTCGACGCTGACTCCGCGTACTGGCTGCATCGCCTGCTCGATGTCCTGGTAGAAGCGCATTATACCCAGTTCATTCAGGCTGATCGCGATTATCTGACAGCTCTCAATCGCGATTATCGCGAAATGCTTCAATCCTTTGACGAAGGCGCCAAAGAGCTTGGTGCCAAGGAATTAACGCAGTATCTAACCGAGGCCAACTACAAAATTGTTGCCCATACCAAGGCAGCGACTAAGGCTTTAATTAACGATTATGTCATGGAAAGCCTGAAGTTATCGAAGCTCACCTTCAACATGGACAAGAATCTTTAGTCACGTTTGTTAAGCAAAATAGGTACCACTCATTCAATTATTTTTGAATCTGTCAATTAGAAAACATCCTTGCTATTTTATGCGCGAGGATGTTTTTTTATCGTTTTACATTGGCTATTTCCTCTGCCCGCGAAAAAACGCCACTCTTCGTAAAGCCGTAATTGACCTCATGCCAAGGCTTGACGTACCATGAGATTATTGCGTTATTGTCAAATCAGGCAGTGGCCATAACTGATCATATAAGGAGGCAATGTTGATGGCGCACGAAATCAGGTTACGCTGGCTGCTTACAGGAGCACTGTTAAGTAGCATCGGGATGAGCTTCATCTGGCCACTAACCAGTATTTATCTACATAATCGTCTCGATATCTCGTTAACGGTCATCGGGATTGTCTTGTTACTGAACTCTCTGGGTAGCGTCATCGGCAGCATTGTTGGCGGACGGCTGTACGATCAAGGGGATCCATACCGGTTAACCCTGTTCGGCGTCGGTCTAACCGGACTTGTACTCATTGGCCTGACTTTTTGGCACGGGTGGCCTGCCTATTGCATTTGGCTAACCTTACTCGGTATCGGATCCGGTTGGAACATTACCATGGTCAACTCACTGGGAACCAGTTTACGCTCAAAAGATGGTCGCTACGTTTTTACCATGTTATATTTCGCCCAAAATGTTGGCGTTGTGATCGGAACGGCGCTGGTCGGTTTTGTCTATGATATCAGCGTAACCTTACTGTTCTTAATCGCTGTCATTTTATATTCATTATTCTTCACAGTCGTGCTCACAAAGTTTCGGCCAGCTGCAAAAATAACCCAATCCCAGCCAAAAGAAGTTACCACAACAGCAGAGAAGCCATCTTTACCAGCCGCAAACAAATTGATGCTGATGACTTTCTTCTTTGCACTACTGGTTTTTTGGCTGATGTACCAGCAATGGTCCTCAAACTTATCGGTGTACATGACAAGTCTCGGCATTCCACTGCGCAATTACAGCTTCTTATGGACGCTCAACGCCGCTTTAATCGTGGTCATTCAACTCTTCTTGAATTGGTTCAATGAACACGTGAATGGGATTCGCATTATCTACCAAATTCTGTTTGGCCTGGTGATGGTCGCCATATCCTTCCTCATCCTCATCACTGCGCGAACATATAGCTTCTTCGTCATCGCCATGATCGCGCTAACCACCGGTGAAGCCACCGCTTCCCCTGCTATCCCCGCCTTGGTCAATGATCTGACGCCCCGCGCCATCAAGGGCCGCTATCAAGGCTTCGTGAATTCCTGGGGATCTGTTGGCCGTGCACTCGGACCGCTTTTTGGCGGCCTTGTCATCGACTGGCTCAGCTACCGTAGTCTCTTCATCATCGCCGCAGCCGGTGTCTTCACCTTAGTCACTATTCTCCTCTCTATCTGGCTAAAAACTCGCCACGACTTGGTTCGCTATCAGTAAGGTTCTAATTTTCAGTATCGACTACAAAAAAGCCCCCATCCGCACCATTGACAGTTAAGTTCATGCCAACGACGGATGGGGTTTTATTATGCGGCTTTGTTTGTCGCTTTTAAATTATGAATGGCTTGTTCAATCGTTCGACCAGTTCCAAAATGATTCTGGTCATGCGCATCAATCGCCACAAACAACTGGTTTTTAGTATCGAGTTGAATTCGATATTGCATGATGCCGTCGCCTCCATTTTCAATCGTTTGGTTCTGCGTGATATGCAAGAACCCTACATTGTTTATGTTAAAACAGTTGTCAAGGGGTAGAGAGTTGTCGAAAAAAGTCAAAAATTCGTGCCATCAATCACTGTCTTTCACCATGCTAGTTAGTCAAAGTAGATTAACGTCAGCAATAGTCGCGAGGTCAATTCCAGATAATTGCTACCAAGTTTTACGATCGTCAACATACACTGGTGATTTTCTTACCCGCATCCGCACTCGTCTCTTTAAAAATTTAAGATATCAATTTGTACAAATAGAGCATTTTTCATCGATTTTGTTTAATCTGCCATTTTCACTGATCGTCAAGCTTTTTTTCTGTCAATTAGCTCTCGAACTGCTGTTTGATATCACGCGTCAGCTATTTTCCGCAAATTTTCGAGAACCAAAGTGCTTTTATTTTTTACCAAAGCAATGTAAAATTTTTCTGGATACACTAATCATAAATTGGGAGAGTAAATATTGAAAAAAATTACAGAAGCAACAATCGAACAAATAGCTAAAGTACTTGGAAGGGAATTAACAGGTTCTGAAATAACATCAATGCTCGAAAATCTTTCTCTCTACGATTTTGACAATGATCGCCGAGTATCAAACCCAAATTTAACGAATACCACAAAATGGCGTCGTATCAATGAATCAATTATCGCAAAAATCCATGATGTATATGGCAATCACGCTCCGCTTTGGAATGTTATCCAATACGTCGCCAACCCCGCACGATACATAAAGCAACCAGGTCAGTGGCGAAATCTCCGCCAGTCAATTAACGAAATACTAATCTTTAATGGTTATGAGTTAGGTGATGATGGTCTTATAAACCAAGTCATTGCAGCAAACACTATGACCGAAGCGCTAGAACGGACTCAATCATTATCAAATAGATTGGCCCCATTAAAGCTTGACAAAAGAGTGATGATGTTCTGCCGTGAAGAACTTTTAAGAGAGGATTATTTCCATGCAATCTTTGAAGCAAGCAAAGGATTAATGTCCCGAATTCAATCTCTTTCTGGTCTTCAGCTAGATGGCACCCGCCTCATCGAAAAATCGTTTTCTCTCCGAGCCCCAATTCTTTTTCTTCGTAACAATCGACTTCAAACCGCTGATGAACGGGACATGTACTTTGCAATTTCAGCCTTATTGAAAACAATCGTGTACATGTATAGAAATCCTCAAGCGCACCATCCGAAACTCTATGATGAAAAGAATATCGATGATGCCGTTTCTGCCTTTGTCATGATCTCTAAAGCTCACCGCATCTTAGACAATGTAATGGACGTTCGAGGGTGGGACGAGTAATATAATAGTTCAGATCCGACCTTTGGCCCCAAAACAAAACCCTCAAAGCGCCGTTATAAAGGCATTTTGAGGGTTTTGTTTTATCTGTTTGATTCTATTTCTCACCCGTACGGGATTCGAACCCGTGTTTCCGCGCTGAGAACGCGGCGTCTTAACCCCTTGACCAACGGGCAATGTGTGGCGCTTTATCGTACCCAAACTATTCTACAGGAAACCTTGGAAAAGTCAACTGTATTTTGGCCAGTACAAAGCCATGTATTTTGGCCAGTACAAAGCCATTTGTCGACCAGCACAAAGCCATCCGTAGCCTGGTACATCGTTCGCGCCGCATCTTCAAATAAATGGCATCACTCGCAACTAATACAATTTCTTTTGGGCTGTTTGATACGCTTTAAAGGCACCAATCGTCATGTCCCGATCATGCTGACTCAATGTAAGCATCTTCCCTTTCAGGCCATCGTTAATGAAGTCATAGATGGCCGCGTCCCGAAATCCGATCGTTGCAGCGTCATCCGCCGTGTTGCCATAATAAACCTGTTTGATGTTGGCCCAGATGATCGCACTAAGGCACATCGGGCAAGGCATGGCCGAAGTATAAAGCTCGCAACCGGACAGATCATGAGTTCCCAGCGCTTGCCCAGCTTTTCTGATGGCAGTAATTTCACCGTGTGCAGTCGGATCATGGTCGACCAAAACCTGATTATGAGCGCGACTCACGATCTTCCCATCCTTGACGATGACGCACCCAAAAGGACCGCCATCTGATCCATTAACATTGGCACGCGCCTCTTCATTGGCAATTTCCATAAACGATTTTTGATACATATATCTTGTTTCCCCCATGACAAACTAAGTAGAGTGGACACCTGTTAGTTGGCTCTATTTTAAAAGTCTCTCAGCTAGCAATCCATGAAAATAGCGATCATTCTTGAATCTGATTAACCAGATCCGCGACAACAGCATGTGCCAGCTGACTGGTCGCAGGTGATACCGGATTCTTGCTGTCTGGATCGGCGACAGCCTGTACGAAGGCTTGAACCATTGAAGCGAAGCCACGTGTCTCCAGCATTGGCTGCCAATTCGGCGCAAATGTTTGTGACGCACCGCCACGTCCATAAACAACCAGCTGATCTAAATTCTGCACTCTTTGGATGCCACTCGGAGACGCAACTTGCGCTTCTTCAAGGTTGGTGCCGGCCTGCAAATCAATACCGGCCTCACCACGAATGCCAGGCGCGGTGAAGGTCACGCTTGCCTGTTGAAGTTGACCATCTGAAGTTGTATGCACCGCATATCGCGTGTTGGGTTTTTCAGGATAACCCGCCAACATTAGCGCTGTGTCCACTGGATGAATGAAGAGATCCCACAAGGCATGTTTTGTGTCATCAAGTGCGTCAATTCTGTTCTTGTCGACGCGCACACCGGTTTTATCTGCTACTTGAGCCAGATCCTGAATCATCGGGGCAAACCGACGATTAAACCCGACCGTCAACATCACGTGTTGGGATTCGGCCAAGTCATAAAGTTCATTAACCTGTCCCATGTCAGTTGCCAACGGCTTATCGACAAAAACATGAATACCCTTTTCCAAAAAATGTTTGACATATTGATAGTGAGTTTCTGTTGGCGTATGAATCATGACGGCATCAAGCTGCTTTGCGTCTAACGCTTCCAGCGAATTCCCCGCCGCAGCCAGCCCATATTGCTTTGACAGTTGTTGTAATTTATCTTCATCGCGGGTGCTTAACAGCCACTGCACTTGATCTTGCATTTGTGCATAAACCGGTAAATATGCTTTTTGGGCAATTGAGCCCAAGCCCATGACACCAATCGTTAACATAACTTCACCTGTTCTTTCATTGATATGGATACTCTCACACTAGCACAGGCCTCTCCAAGGGTAAAGATAAGCATTTATTAGGATTTTTATATTGGCTATCTTCTAAGTTTTCTGTATAACCCTCATAATGTCTTTAGACTTTTTAATCATACAGCTCTGAAATACGATTGTCCGCGCGAAAGTCAGCATGTAGAAGCCTCTGTCGCAATGGTCGAGCTCTCCTCCAGACCGACTTATAACCGCGCTCAGTCACGCACTCTGTTCCGGGCAAACTTGAAAATTTTTAATATTTGGCTTACGGTTATTATGTAAACTAAATTAAACATTAGGTCTTCGCAGAATCTTTTCATTAAACGGGTACTGCTGCTGTAAAAACAACAGTGGCACCAGGCCTCTTTTTTCTACCCATTTTTCTGCTTGTGGCCTACATGCTCAGTATGCCAATTGATAGGAGGAACGGCTGTGAAACCTGCAAAAACTAAATTTAATGATGCCCCTGATGGCAGCATTCATCAGTATAATCAGATACTTAAATATTTCAATGACCGGCCGGCCGATCAGACCAAGCCGCGTGGTAATCGAATAACGTTTGTCTCAACCGGAATCATCGGTTATGATGGCGGCCAAACAACCATGTTACACTTAGGCACGCTCCTAGCCAACGCGGGTTATGACGTTTATTACCTCAGCTATGTCCCGCAAAGCCAAGACGAAATGATCCAAAATGCTGAATTTAATTACCCCGGCTATAAAGGTACATGCCTGCCGATGGGTGAACTCGAATCGCACCAATCCGATATTTGGATCGCCACTTTATGGGAATCGGTCTACATCATTAAAAATAAACCCGGCTATAAGATGTACTTTGTCCAGGATTACGAACCGTATTTCTACCCTTATGGTGACCGCTACCAGATGGCGCGACGTACGTATAGCCTCGGCCTGCACATGGTGACGCTTGGTCCATGGTGCGCACATATGATCACAACGCATTGCCAGGTCAATAGTCCAATTGACGTCATCAATTTTCCGGTTGATGTTGCCCGATATCCATTTAAAGAACGTGACACTGCTCCGTATCAAAAAAAGCAGCAAATTACGTTAGCTGTTTACACCAAATGGAGCAGTCCGCGACGGGCGCCTGTCACGATTCAAATTGTCCTTGAAAATTGCCGCCACATCTTGCGTGCTAAGGGCATTGATCTAAAAATCAAATACTTCGGTACGGGGCGTAGCAAGCGTTTTATCAATGGTGAGAATCTCGGAAAGCTAACACCGCCAGAGCTTAACCAGCTTTATCATGAAGCTGATTTCGGCATCGCAACCTCGATGACTAATTTCTCCTTGGTTCCTTACGAAATGATGAGCGCCGGTCTTCCCTTGATTGATTTCAAAGAAGGTACTGGCAGTTACTTCTTGAAAGACAATACCTACTTCTCTTGTCATCTTGACGAGCGTGATCTTGCCAAAACGCTTCAGGCAGCATGTGCAAATCCTGAAACGATCACACAGCATATTGAAAAAGCCCAAGCTTATCTGAAAACAATCAGCTGGGAACGAACCGAAAAAGACATGCTGGCAATTATCGCCAATCTTTATGCCAATGTTGACGTTGTAAAGTCATAAATTGAATCCGACGCAGTCATAAGTCAAAAATTAAGTCCGACGCTTGCCGTTGGGCTTTTTTTCTGGGAAAATAAACCTTAGAAATAAGTTCATACGAATATTTTTTAATCGCAATATTCGTACAATTGTCACTAGGGAATTTGGAGGAGAAAAATGTCAACACTGGGCAATTTATTTGTCATGCTCGGACTGATTGGTACAGTCTGGGGCACGATTCGTTTGGTGCGGCAACGCAAGCATCCATTAACGAAACGTTTCAACCTTATTATATTGATCGGCGGCATTGTGCTCATGTTTGTGGGCAGTCCGATGGTCGACACAAAACCATCAACAGCTTCATCAGCGCAAACAACCACCAAGAAACTGACTGCAAAGCAGAAAAGTCTTTTAAAATCGGAAAAAGCACGTGGCAAGGTTTTGTTAGCAGCCAAGGCTAAGAAGTCTTCAGAATTAAAGGCACTGAAGAAGGAACAAACCAAGCTGGAAGACCAACTTGACGCCCGTGCATCGTCATCGCGAGCTGTTGAAGAATCAGCATCTTCAGCAGCTTCAGAATCAGCGTCCCGGGAAGCATCAGCCAGCAAAGTCGCGGCGTCATCTGCACAGGCAGCTTCTTCATCCCAAGCCGCCGCAGCTGCTGCGGCAGCTAAACAGCAGGCAGAAGAAGCAAAGAAATCTGCTGCACAACAGCAACAACAGCAACAACAGCAACAGCAAGCTGCCGCAACTCAACAACAGGCGCCTACTAATCAAGGCGATATGAATACTGCAGAGCAGGGAACTATTGTCGGCAACAGTCGTAGTATGATTTATCACGTTCCAGGTCAAGCAGGATATCACATGAATTCTGCTAACGCCGTTTACTTCAAGACTGAAGCTGATGCACAAGCTCATGGTTACCGAAAGGCGCTGCGATGATGAAAAGAAAAATAATGAAATACCTCACCCCCTTAGTCGTTCTGGGTGTCCTGTTAGTCGGCTGCAGTTCTGAAAGCAGCTCGAAATCAGCAAAAACAGTGGTCGATCCGGTGGCTAGTCAGACCAAGCTTAACAAGAAAACCGCGTCAGCTATCAGCAGCCTTGACGATGCGATCACTGACAAACGTGAACAGGTCAGCAAACTCAAAACAACCTTAAACAAGCAGGAACCAGAAGTAAAAGCATCAGAGGCCCCGAGCAGTTCCCCGGATACCAGCAACTTAGCTAGTCTTGACTACACCGGTCAACAAGAAATAACCGTCAACAACAATGACCCCGCTTTTAACAAAAGCGATCTTTCCACAGCAAAAGGTGCCTGGGCAACTTACAGCGATTTAGACAGCCAAAATCGCGTCACCGATGCGAATGCACTTTTGAACAAATCGCTGATGCCCTCAGCCAAACGTGAACCCCTCACCTGGAATCCAACCGGCTGGCATAACAAAAAGACAGCACACGGATGGCTCTACAATCGCAGCCATCTGATCGGTTACCAGCTGACTGGTGAAAATAACAATCCTAAGAACCTGATGACGGGAACCCAAACGCTTAACAGTCCACTCATGTTGGCTCATGAAATGGACATCGCGTACTACCTCAAACAAAACAGCCAGCATTACGTGCGTTATGAAGTCAAGCCAATCTTCCGCGGCAATGAGCTCGTTGCTCGTGGTGTCCAAATGCGGGCGCAAAGCGTTGGCGACGACACAGTTCGATTCAACGTTTATATCTTCAACGTTGAACCGGGATATACTATCAATTACGCAGATGGTACCAGTACCAAAAACTAAAACACAAGAATCCTTTACTGAAAGCCGTTAGACAACATTTGTCCGTACGGCTTTTTTCTTCGGCCATTTTCAATTGTTGAAGTGGGTTCGTTTGTGATGTTCCAAATCACTTTTGGCACAGCCCAATCATTCAGCTATGATCTCACCCACTTGCAACAATTATGACGCGGTAAATTGCTAGTAATCGGGTATAATGAAATTATGTTAAGGCGTCTCTTTAAACGCCTTTGTCAATACATTACGCCACAACAAACCCAAACCCCTTTAGGAGGATTCAAATGAAAGTCATTAATGTCACGTTAAAGGTAAAGCCAGAACTGACGGACAAGTATCGCCACTTCATCAGTCTGCTGGTCGAAGGATCGCGTGCCGAAGCCGGCAATCTTAGCTACGATCACTTCCAAAGCCTCGCCGACCCCAACAAATATGAAATCATCGAGCATTGGCAAGACGACGCAGCTGTCGAACTACATAACCAAACGGCGCATTTCCAAAAGTTTCTAGCGGGAATTGACGACTTTTTGGCGGAACCGCTTGAGATTGTGCGGATGGATTATACGGAGTAGTTGGATCTTCTCAACGCTAAGACATGTATCGAAGACGAAGTTACTTGAGATGTGCTCACCATTCTGATTTCAATTTATTTTTCCGACATCGACGAAGATGAGGTAGTTTGGTTGAAATTATGAAAGCACTTGATATTCCGCTATACATGAAAAACGCGGCAAGATCAACAATTGCTAAATATTATTTTTAATTTTGGAGGAGTAAAAATGAAAAAGACAATTATTATCGGATGCTCTATTTTGGCAACATTAGTGCTTAGTGGTTGTGGAAATACTACTGGAACTTCTTCAGGCAAAAATGGTTCTGAAGTTGCTTCACTCAAAGCTGAAAACAAATCTCTTAAAAAACAACTAGCAGCAGACAACAGTACTACATCAAAGAAACGTGTTCTTTCCCCCGTTGGTGAGATTCAATACACGATCACCAATATCACTACTAAAAGAGTTGAGAACGAGAGATCAAACTATACGAATGCGGAGTACAACTTTTCTGGTATCAAGGATTTCCCGTCCAGGTATTATCGAACAGAGATCAGCTACCAATTAAAAAATATAGGCGCAAAAGCATTCAGTTTATCAAACACTTCTTCTAAAGTGCTAGACGATGATGGTATTGAGTACACGCGTGACAGTACCACAAACTTTGGTATTGATATGAATTCTAACGGCAAGGTTCAACCTGGCACAGCAACGACTGGAACATTCTATTTATTAACTAAAACCAAACCAAATGTAAAAAATATAAGTATTAATGTCGGTGACCAATTTAACGGTATTGATTCAGTTGGTAAAGGCGGCATCGCCAAGTAAACGTGGCCACTAGCGCAAACAAATAGCCTTTCGGGGCTTTTATTTTCAGCCAATAAACGAACATACGTTTGAATTATTGAACTTCAAAATCCAAAAGGAGTGCGATTTTATGGCATCAATCCAGCATTACTATTTGAAAGATGGAACAAAACGTTGGAGATTCCAAGTTCTCGCAGGAATAAATCCTCAAACTGGTAAAAAGAGCACCAAGAGTTTATCAATTCACTTTTTGCAGATGGCTTGTCGTTAAATACCGTGAAGTTAATCAACGGAACGCTTCATAATGCACTTAAAAAAGCTGTTGCTATCGGCTATCTTGAGAAAAACCCAGCGATCGGTGTTGAATTCAGTGTTTATGCAAAGACCCCATCCAAAAAGTTACATTACTGGTCCAAAGAACAAGTCGCTGCTTTCATTGATGCTGCAGAAGCAGACAAGGAACCAATGTGGCTTCCCTTCTTCGTGACGCTCATTGATTGTGGACTACGGGTCGGTGAAGCAATGGCACTGCGTTGGTCAGATATTGACTTCGCCAAGAACACGCTAACTGTCAGTGCTACGCGGATTTATCGTGCCGAGACTGGGGTGAACAAAGGAAAGATCGCACTTGATCGCCCGAAAACTGCCAGCTCTGCCCGTACCGAGTATATGACTGAACGTGTCGCTCATTTACTTCAGCAGCAATATGAGCGTCATTTTAACATCGGCAACGTTAGTGGTTTTCGGTTTGCTACCAACCATAACCAAGAATTTGTTTTCACTTATTCAACTAAAGCAAAGTTTGGAGAACCTATACGTGCTCGCGCGACGACAGGCGCATTCAATCGCATCACCAAACGAGCAAATCTTCCCCATATTCGAATTCACGATCTAAGGCACACCCATGCTGTTTTAATGCGTGAAGCAGGATTGAGTCTTGATGACATTAAAGATGACTTAGGGCACAAAGATGTTTCAACGACACAAATATATGCGGAGATCTCTCCTGCCAAAAAGCAAGAAAATCATCGGCGATTTGAAAAGTATCTCAATGAATGAATACGCAAAAAAGCCTCAAAAATGGTGATAGAAATGCACGGCTAACTTTGGCTATTCAGCCAAAATTCAGCCACGAACATTTACAACCCAATTTTGAGGCTTCTTTTTTAAACTATTTCAAAACGCACAAACCCTCACGACTACAGCCGCGCATTCAATTCCTTCGTCATATCCTCATACCCGGGACGACCGAGCAATGCGAACATGTTCTTCTTGTTGTGATTTGCTTGAGCACTGATTTCATAGGGTTTCAAATCGCCGGTGTAAAAGCAAAAATAGCTCTATATCAATTTCTTAGGTTTCATAATTTCGGATTCACTTCACCACAACTTCACCACGAATTACTTATATTTATATTATTGCATAAGTAAAAAAGTCCTCCACCCGCGTTAGCGAGCAGAGGACTTTTTGTTATCGGATATACAGGCTTTCGCCTGGATGAATGACGCTGTAAATTGACTTGCCGTTGTTAGCGGCTAACGTGTACATGCTGATGCCATACTTGCTGGCAATACTCCAGAAGCTGTCACCAGAGCGGACAGTGTAGTACGTGTGGCTTACCGGCGAAGTATATCCAGACGAACGCGAGCCATAGCTCTCCCCACCATTCACGCCCAAGGCAACATAATGATACCTGCCTGAGTAGCTGAGATAACGTGCCCAAACATATGTGCCACGGATATACACGTGATCATAAATCACACTTTCACCCGGAGCATAGCTACCAACGGATGCATAGCCGGTGCCGGCACCAGTGCGGATGTTAACAGTCGCGGAAGGCTTGAAAACGCCAGTTTGCGCATAGTCGGTATCAGTGGCTGCGGTTGATTGCGCTGGTTTGCTTGGTGCTGGGGTGATAGGTGTTACTGGTTGCTTCGAGTAGCCATTATCGGTGACACCAAGCAAATCAATATTACCGTCGAGGCCTTGCGACAGCCCAAATGCGCTCGTGTACTGCCAAATAGCTACCCCATCCATACTTGGAAAATAACCATAGTCTGGTTTGGTAGTTGGCATATAATCACGGTAAGCAGCGATCCAAAGGCTGTCAGGAAACTCTCTCAGAATGCGCTGATAGTCAACATGTGCCAATGTATACGGTTTGTAGCTGTAATACATCGGTGTGTAACCCTCAGCTTGAATGCGCCGCATGCCAGCTAAAATGGCATCCGTATTAGCTGCCATATTGCCAGAAGCACCATCTTCGTAGTCCAAAGCAACGATGCTTCCCTTTGGTGTCTGCGCTTTGATACGAGGCATATAACGGTCAAGTGCTTCTAACCCCAACTGGCTACTTCCACCAACGCCATACCAGATGTAGCTATGCACACGTTTTCTTGCTGCCTTTGCACTGGCAATTTGGCTATCGTACGTCCACTGATCGATGTAAGTACCACCGTAAGTCCCACCAATCTGAGCGATGACGAACTTATCTTGATCGGTGCCGTATCGTCCACTTGCTCCCTGATACTTTGACCAATCAGGTCCCTGATCACCCTTTGCTGCATTGACATGCGATGGCAAGGCAAAAGAAATAGCCGCCAAGAAGGCGACTACCAAGGTGATGAGTTTAGTTTTAAATTTCATGGTGCCCTCCTTATCGCTGTGGAGCAACAGATGTCGGTGCTGACTCCGCCGGTGCTGCATAAGACGTCTCTGGAACCACTTCACTAGCAGCAGTTACCTGGTCAGCCTCTTTATCCGCTTGCAGTGCCTTAATCTGGTCCTCTAAGGACTTGATCTTAGCTGCCTTGGTGGTAATGAGTGCCGGGTAAGCTAACGCCTGTTGGCTGTCGCTGACGCCCTCCGTGGTTGGATCAACGGCTACCCCGACAATGGTCAATAATGCAAACACTGCATTGACCACTGCAGTGAGTTCTTTACCCAAACTAGCAAAGTCCCAGTTGTAACCGAAGACTGCCGCCACCGTTTGAATCACCAACAAAGAAGCTGGCACAATGGCCAGCCAGAATTTGACGCTTAATACTCGTACTTTCCAATTAATCTTCATACTGAACATTCCTTTCAGTTTTTAATCCGAAGTTGCAAAACTTTGTTATATAGCGCTTCGCCCGTTCCGTTACCGCCCAGTGCTTTGTAGCTGCGGAAAAGGTAATTAAGATCGTCCAAGTCGTCCGTGCTGATATACCCCACCTCGATATGATGGTTACACAGCATGTAAACCTCATGATGAAGCAAACCGACAAGGCCTGAATCAATTGCCTTTCCATGCTTTCGATGCATGCGCCATTGGCTTGCAAACCAACCAAACAAAGCTCCACCACCCAACTCCACAAACATATCTATCCAACTCTTGAAATCCACATCTTTATACTTCCTTCCATAAAAATAGCCGCTAGCTTTTGCTGGCGGCATAGTCACTGCCTGTAATTTGTTTGTATTGGTCCTCCGTTATTTGCCGCCCCACGTACTGCTCTATCGGGCACCCCCAAGAATATAGTGTGCCACAAAATTCAAAGTCACTCATTTTTTCCACCATCCTCAAGCTTTGTCACACGGGCATACAGCGCGGCAATCATCTGCTGTTCAGGTGACGGTCCGGGAAGTGGATGATCATTAGCCGGATCGTAACCCTCATCGGCAACGATTTTACCGTCTACAAGAGATGCGTGATCCTCAAAAAACTGAGACACGTCAGTTGCCTCTATGATTTGTTGACCGTCCTCTGTTGATCCTACTTTGGCATCTTCCGCTTCATAGGCCCAGTTGGTCAGGCGGTTTTGCTCATCTAGCCAAATCTTAATCTTCATCTTAATTCACCACCGCATCATTAATCGGATACGCATCACGAGTAATGAAACTCAAGCTGCCAGCATACCCACCTTGACTACGCCACGGAATGATGTAAATTCCACCCGCTGAAACATACAATTCACAGGCCGCACCCGTATACGACATGCTACCGAGTAACCTTGCTGCATCATCATTATTAAATGGGCTATATCCTGGTCGAATGTTGGCAATTTTGACCCACCCGTTGCTAGTTTTCATGTCAAAAGCAATCCCAATGGTGACATTTGGGCCTTTTCTTGAATATCCAATGTTCATATTTTTAACATCATTGGTTTCAAGGCCGCTATCAATGTGCTGATAGAAAACCGAATCAGCCGCCGTAAACGTTGATGCAAGCGTGACATCTTTGCCAGAAGGATTATATAAAGATTTTAGTGTGAGCATGCCTTGGCGTGCATCAACGGAACTAACTTCCTTACCATCGTACATTGACTTGCTAACCAACCCCAACTGATCAACTTTAGATTGATACGTTTGCTTGCTATTACTATCCAGCGTTGCATTCGTGACCATGCTGCCACCACTAATTTTTGTCGTCCCACTGATCGTATTTGGAAAACCATCTGGTTGGATGTGGTTGAAAGATGAGATAAAGGTAGATCCGTTAAAAGTGACCCCATTAAAAGTCATGCCATTAAAGGTTTCGACATTTAATGCTTTGGCTGCAATTGGTTTTGAATCCCAACCACTTGTGGTATCAAATATGGCAAAAGCGGCAAGATTTCCGTCCTCGTCGGTTAACCAGTGCTGGTCCCCAGCCTTTGGTTTAGCAGGGTAACTCGGGCCAACCGTCACAACTGGAACATTATCACTACCATCTTTACCATCACGGCCATCTTGGCCCTTGAACAAGGCCCACAAGTAGCGCGTCGGGTCGGTGCTGTCAGCTTGGGTTTCGTCAACGTACTGCCCGAAGTAAGATCTGCCGCTAGCGTCTGTTACCGAAAAATCAGTTTTACCATCGATGCTATTAGCATACGCAGTATGAAGATAGCTGCTGATGCCATCGTCACCTTTAGGCCCAGGCTTACCATTAGCTCCGTCTTCGCCCTGAATCAACTCCCAGCGATTAGCATAATCAGCCGGATTGTCGCTTGGGACTGAAGTCTTGTCAGACCAAACAATTGCTCTATACTTTTTGCCAGCTGGTAGTGCTGACATGTTAGTACCCTTATCATCATCGGCATAGCGGGTCCAGGGATAAAATTTAAGTGTTTTAGCCATGTTGGCCATCTGGTTGGCAAGATCGCTGAGCCGTTGGTCAAAGCTGACTGTTTCATGCGCGAACTCACCCAGAGTCAACTGCACTGAATGGTTAGCACGGCTGCGCTGAATGCTCAATACCTTGGCAGACAGGAATAATTGTTGGTTTTCATCGGCGATGTGGACGGTTTGATTCAGTGGTACGTATGGCGAATTAACCAAATCAATGTCGTACGTTTCGTTTGGGTGGTTATACTTTTTCAAGTCTGCCAAAGCCGCTTGCAAAAGTTCCGCCTGCGATTTTGAATCAAACGTTTTAACCCGATTCCAGTCAGACTGTGTTGGGTTAGGGTTGCTGTTGCTTAACAAACGTGAATATTTCTGCACAGCAATGGTATCGTGCAAGAACCCGTACTGATCAAGCACAAACTGTCCCGTTGGATCAGTCCATTTGTAGCCGATCAAGTTGATTGGGTCCTGATTAGTTGATCCATTCGTACTTTCTGGCACCGCTCCATAAGCCTTGATAGATGTTTCCATGTCATAGGTATCGAGATGCGTGACGATATTGTTGATGTCCTTATTCATTTCAAAGAAAATCAAGCTGTCACCGGCCGTTTCATGCCGAATGTTAATGACACGCTTAACCAAGTTGGTTCCAACAAACTCAAAGCCAAAACTAAGCACTGCATCAAAATCTTTTGCCACGGCAATAATGCGAGCCAACGATGATTCTTCACTAGTCCACTCGAGTGTTCGAACATTGTCAGGAAATTCGTTGATGCCAATCTCCCAGCCAGAATCATTTGTAAACCTTGTGATGTAGTCAGCGATGGTATATGGCTTGTCGGCCTTGAAGGCGCCAACGGTTTCGTTAATTAAATCATTACCAGCATCGCTGGCAACAATTGAGTGAATGTGGCCTAGTGAATCATGGTCAACCGATTCAATCACCATTTGGTGAGCGTTGCCTTCTTCATCTTGATACATGATGAAGTTGGTTGCTTTAGCCATCTCATTGACTGCTTGTTCCTGATCAGTCGTGAAGTGAATATCAAGAGAAAGCTCGACCGCAGGACGATTGTCAACACTTTGTGTTTCTATATCGTTGTCAATTCGCCATTCGCCTTTGCCATCAGTCGACCCAACACCCAAAATGTTTGATTTTCGATCTGCAAAGTAATACTCCATTTATAGCCAGGCCTCCCTTATCTCGACTTCACACGCAAATGGTTGTGCCCAGCTTGATGGCATGAGCTGAATGATGGTATCTCCTGGTTGTAAAAGAAACTTGTCCCACTGGTTGCCTAATGTATGCAAGGTGCGATCTTCATTGCCATTGAAATAAGTCTTGGTATTAGCCACATCAATTGCAATCACATCGCCATTGCTGAAACGATTCTTAATATCCGTATACCAGCTTACGTTCTGCCATTTGACGGTAGAGGCAATGAGATACATAGTCGATTCGCCCCATGTCTTGTCACGCATGAACCACGCGGAAAATTGCTTAGTCTCGACACTAGCAGCATCCGCAAAAGTGAATTGACGGGTAATAGTCGTCTCTCTTCCTTGATTGCCAACCCATGGTGAAACTCGGAAAACAACCGAATTACCAAATTTCTGCAATTCCAACTGAATGAACTTGTCGTTAGTGAAGATATTGCGATCCAACTGTTCATTGACGACTAGTTGATTTTTGTAGTAACACATCCACCAAATTTGGTCAGACAGCGCACTGTTGTCTTTCAAGATCATTTGAAAGATTGGCTTGCCGTCACTTTCTAAGGTTGTTTCGAGTGAACCTACCTGTGCTACACCAGTTTGAAAGCGCGTCATGACGTCCCAAGTTAGGTTACTCGTAAAGTCGCCGTTATGTGTCTGGACGAGATCATGCTTGATTGAAGGCCCATTCCAATACAGATGAGTGCCAGTAATACTAGGCCAATTAGGCTCAACCTTCCAGCCATCGTAGCTGTCCTGTGTCCAAATCGCATTGCCGATCTGTTCGTTCGGCGTAGCTGGGTTGTCTCCCCAGTAAAGGTTATTGGAAGCCGCTTGATTATCCATGTGCGAGCCTTGAACGGCAGCCAAATTCAAGGCAACTTCACTTTCTTCGCTGGTATAGCCATCAACTTCTTCAGGGTTGCCAAATTGAAGCACGCCCCCCTGACTATTGGCAAATCCTAGAAAGCCGTTATCTGCATGCATGGTGGCCGTAATAACTGGCTCAACAGGATAAGTGCCGCCATTGTGTACCGTGACGGTGTTGGTATAGTATTCAGGATCAGCTGGGTTAGGTGACCAAGGAGAAGCAGAAGTGCCTATTTCAACCTTAATCCAGACTTCGATTGTGGCATTCAAGTTGAACATTTCCAAATTAATCTGATTGGTCGTTCCTGTTAACGGATTTTTGACAATTGTTTTAGGCGATGATGTATAAACACCATTTTCAGTAATAGGAATCTGGTTAATTATTCCCGTCCAATTACCGGTGCTTCCGGCATCTTTGATGTCAATGTAGGAATCAATGCCGACCGAACTGTCTATTTTGCCTTGATAATTAGTAACACTAACTTTAACGGTGGTAGTAATTGTTTTCCCTGACAAATCTTCTGATAACTGTACGGTGATGGGATACGCATCAAACTGGTCAGTATTAGAGGCAAAACCGTGTGAAGCTATGGCAAAGTTCACTGGCACGTCCTTGTATGGCATGTTGTCAAACGTCTTCGTGGCTACCGAGTGCGCAACGCCATCGGGGACAAATAAAGTGAACGAAGATGTGATTGCATTTCTGCCTTTAGGAACATCGTCAACATCTGTGAGCACGGCATTCCAATACACAGACAAGTCATCATTGAACGAAACCTGATGAGTGTCACCGTGCAAGATGCCACTTAGCTTATAGAAGGCGGTGCGAAATGCCTCATCATCATCAGCAATAAGCTGATAGCCAACAGTTATCTCGCGAGATGGGTTGCGAACGTATTCAAGTGTTTCCCCATCAGATATGCCTATGGCATTGCTAGTAGCAGATTGCTTAAGAAGCTCTCGTCCACCAACTTGCAGCGTCCTATATCCGGGCACAAGATTCTCAATGTATTGTCCATCGATTAGCATCGCTTCTGCTGGAAGCTGATTATCATCTGCACCCGTGAAGGGTGTCGTTTCTCTGAAATCGTACAATTAGACTAACCCCTTTCGATAATTGCTTACCTTTGTCAAACGATTAAGCTCTGTTTGCATTGGGTTTGCGGTTGCACGAGCAACCTCTCGGCCGTCAATATACAGAGGAACCTCAATCGTTTGCTTGCGAGTGTAGTTGACATCAAGATTTGAAGACAAGGTTGCCCCCTGAACGCCATTGTTGAGAGACTGTAATGATGCATTAAGTGAAGAGTCATCAATAGCTGGCATCGTGACAGCGGCACTATCAGCAATAGCTTGTGCCATGCTCGAAACGTTCTTTTGGACATTTGAAAACTTATCAGTAAGTCCTGCATTCAAGCCGTTCATGATCGCGTTACCAGCAGGTATGAGCAACTTGGCATCGTAACTGATTGGGCCTTTATGCTTGCGAATCCATGAAGCAATACCGCCAACAAAATCCGTGATCTTCCCCCAAACGGCCTTAAGACCATTCAAGAAGCTGTCCATGATGGCGCGACCAGCGGCCATTAAATCAATGTGTCTAAGAGCGTCGAATGCTCCTTTGATACCGCTAACTACGCCGTTTACCATGCCAGTAAAGCCTGACCATACAGCCTTTGCACCATTAAAAATACTGGTAGCAGCTCCAATCACGATAGACTTTATGTTGCTCCAAGCCGATGAAAAGAATGATGTAATGCTGTTCCACAATCCGGAAAAGAATCCGGGAAGTGCATTCCAAATTCCCTCGGCTGTGCTTACTGTTCCGCTCCATAGTCCTGATAAGAATGAAACAACACTGTTCCATACGCCCTCGGTGGTGGACACAATACCATTCCATAATCCGCTAAAAAATGACGAAAGCGCACTCCAAATAGTGGAAGCAGCAGATACGGCACCATTCCAAAGCCCCTCTAAAGCTGAAACCAAAGTATTCCAAACAGTCATTGCATAAGTTTGAATAAGAATCCAAATACCGGAGAAATACGTAACAAGGCCATTCCAGATCTGACCAGCGGCGGAAACAATGCTGTTCCAGATAAGCTGAAGATCGGCACTTAACTGTGTCCAATTTCCAGTAAGCAAATCGATGACAATAAGAATGGGACCCATAATAACTGCTTTAAGCATGTTCCAAACACCGGTAGCAACTTGGACAATCCCATTCCAAATTGTCGTCAGGGAACCACCAAAGGTTGACCATATGGCAGTGGCTACTGCAACTATTCCATTCCACAGAGTCGTGAAGAATATGGATAGCACGTTCCAAACTGCCGTTGCTGCAGTAACAGCACCTTGCCAGATAGCTGAGAGAGTGGTTGTGAATGCTGTCCAAGCAGCCGATGCCGTGGTCGTAATCCCAGTCCATAGATTGCTGAAAAAACCTGTAATGCCGCTCCAAGCTGTCTGAATGCCGCTAATTGCAAATGTAAACGCACCCGATATAGCATTCCAAAGAGTTTGTGCAACTCCTACAAGCCCTTGCCAAGCTCCTTGTAACCACGAAACAAATCCCGACCATAGTTTTTGGCCAGTCTTGGTTTGGGTAAAAAAGTACACCAGACCAGTAACCACTGCTGCAATCCCAGCAATCAAAAGTACCCACGGATTCATGCCTAAGATCAATCCGAATGCTTTCCATACACCACCAGCCATTTTTACGATAGTCCCGAAGTTAGTGATAACGGATATAACGCCTCTAATAGGGCCAATCATTTTAGAAAAAACACCGAGAACGCTTGAAAATCCGCCAATGGCTAATCCAATTACTTTGAAAGCACCGACAGCACCAAAAATTGCCGCTGCAAATGATTTAACGATGTCGTTAGCAAACGCCGCTTTAACAATAGCTGCAATTGGCTTCAAAACAGCCATCACTCCGCTTAGAGCGCCCTTAACACCGTCAAAAATTGCTTTCCACGGTAAATTAGCAATAAAGTCCCCAACGGTAGTCATCGCTTCCATTGCTGCTACTCCGAAATCTGTAACAGCTTGTTTGATTCCGTTAAATATTCCCGACATTTGCCCATTACCGAATGCCGAATTAAAAGCATCTCCGACCTTTTGAGCAATACTAATTAGATTGACAAATGCAACATTGACTAAGCTACCAACTAGGCTCCAAATGGTTTGTAAAATGGACCCGACCCCTTGGAGAACGGAACTGAGCCCGCTCATCGAGTCGCCATTCCCCAAGTTGCCTAGTTGTGTCTTGATGTTCAATACCAATGCCGAAAATGGAGAAAAGAATTTGCCGATTGATGATATAACAGAATCAAAATTAATTGCGCCAATCTTATCAATGATTCCACTAATAGCTCCGACAGCGACTTTAGACATTGCCTGCCAAGCAGGCTGAAGCTTGTTTGCCAGTGTTTCCTGAAGGCCGTCCATTGCCTCGCCGACTGTCTTGTAACTCGTGGCCATCTTCTGGAAAGCCTTGCTGTTGCCTGCCTTTTCGATACCATCAAAGAACTGCTGTGTGCTTACTTTGCCGTTTTGAACATTCTGAACGAGTTCTTTGGTAGTCATACCCATTGCTTTCGCCACAGCCGCCATGCCTGCTGGAGTCTGTTCAAGCATTAGGCGGAAGTCAGCCCACTGTACCATCGGCTTAGCGGCCATTTGTGTACCTTGTTCCATCAACGTCTTCATGGCTTGCTTTGGATCATCAGTGGCAGCAGCTAAGCCACCCATTCCTTTGACAAGACTACCTACTCCTTTTACACCTACTGATGCAAACTGCGCATAGGCAGAGGCCATATCAGACGAGCTATAAATAGTCTCCTGAGCATATGATTGCAGTGACTTTTCAATTGACGAAATCTGTGCAGGCGTCTTACCCAGAAACTTCATGTTCCCCTCAAACGTCTGCCAAGCTTTACTTGATTCGTCTAGTTCTCCTACCATACTTCTCACACCATCGCCAATAGCCCCTACCACTTTGGTAAGACCTATGGCTCCAGCAATTTTGCTCACGGTTGATACAAAATTACCCGCTGGTCTTGTTGACTTTTCAAAGCTATCACCGACCTTTGACGCAGAATTCGCGATGTTATTGAAAGTGCCTGAAAAGTTGCGGTCAACGGCAGATAAAATTGCTTCAACACTAAAACTATCAGCCATGTGATCCCTCCTTTCTTTCTGATAACGGAATAATTTTGCCTTCGCGCTTCAACCGCTGAAATTCGGCCATCCGTTTTGCAAATATCTGCGCACGAGAATGCTTTAATTCTGTTTTGCTCATAAGTGAGATCTCATAATCCGGTTCATAGCTTGAACGCACCTGATCAACGGTTGCTTTCTTGTCAAAGAAGTCATCAAACGTCTTGAACTTAGGTTTAGGGTTCTTGCTCCCGGTTGTTGCCTGCACTTGTTGGTTCATCCATGCTTGCTGTGCAATCTCGTTCTGTCTATCGACTTGCTTGAGCTGATAGGCTTCCATACGCAGCTCATACTCAACAAGTGTCATACGTTCAATGTCTCGAATATTAGAAAAGCCTAGATAGGCTAACGAATTTAGCAAGATTTCGCGATACTGTTGCTTGCTTGTCTTGCTGTCGTCCTCATCTAGGCCTTCATGTTTTTTGCTACTGCTTTTACTGCGTTAGCGCTGTTCATTTCATCTGCAACTTGCTTAAATAGAGAGTCCAAGTCTGTGTTGCTGTCAATAAAATCATCGACTTCATTAGCTGACGGTCGCTTTTTCGATGTCACGGTGGCTGAATAAATGGTGTCTGCTAAAACAGCAGCATCGTATGCATTCAGACCAGCTAGTGCCTTTGCAACACCCATGCCAAAATTAATGCCATGCATAACGGCACCCAGATTCTTATCCATTTCGCGAACAAAGCGGACACCAAAGTTAAGCTCATATTCTTTACCGTTAATGGTTAATTGCATGATTTAATATCCTTTCTTTTAAAGCCGCCCGGGTTTAACCCGTACTGTTAATTTCTTAGGCGACTGATGACAAGCCTCTTGTGCTGTTATGCTCCAGTACTAGAACCGCCCTGAGCCGGTGCGGTGCCAGAACTGATCTGAGCCGGTACGGTATCAGCAGTGTTAGTACCCGGATCAACAGCCTTGTCCCAAACAGTGCCACCACCGGTCTTGTCAGTATCAGTGACCTTGCCAACCCCAAGGAATACATAATCGACCTGTTCCTGAGTTTCGTCATCGAGAGTTGTCCATCCGCGTTTAGGCGTGCCATTAACTGAGAATGTGACATCGCGAGTAGAGTGATCATCAGGATCATTGTCGCTGCTATCTTCTTGCACCGTTACCTGCATATACCATGCAAGATACTTACCTTCAGCGTTCTTGCGTTTGCGGTAGAGAATCCAAAAGTCGAGCAATTCACCGTCAAACAACGAGTCGTACATTACGTCTGCAATTGCGGCTGTGTTGTTCAGGAACTCGACTTCAAGATCGGTACTTGCCGAGCTTCTTGTTGCTACATTGCCGTCCTTGGTAACAGTGGAATCACTGTCAACAGACGGGTCAAAGGACAGCGAAGTCTGCCAAGGGATAATTTGGCCGCTAACCGTTGCTTGATCGCTATGTTTGCGAGCCAAGGCAACAACGTCCATGCCTTCTAGCACTTTTAATTCATTTGCCATATTATGGCCTCCTATAAAATGTTGAGATTGAGTATCAGCGTGGCTCGGTTGAGAACCGTGTCAGGGACACTCTGGTCTTGTGTAAACTCTTTTGACTGGTCTTCTACACGTCCATAGAATCGGTAATCATCAGTTAGCACTTGCCCAATCGCGGCACTAAAAAAGCGCTCCGCCATATCAGATACGGTGAAACGCTGTTTTTTGTCGCCCCAGATGTCGATGGTGATTAGCACATTGCCATTGAGTGACGTCTTTGTTGCGGTAGGAACAACTTGAATATCGCCAACAATGACGAAGGGATATGGGGCGTTCTCCTGCTGCATGGGCAAATGGTCGTAGGTCTTGTACCCAGATGATTGCGAGAAAGCATAGAAGTAGTCATAGAGCTCTTGCTCTGGTGATGTGATTTGAATCACCTACTTTGCTGCTTGTTTAAGCTGATTAATAAACTGCACTTTCTGATAAAGGAACGCAGGCTTCAATACAGGACGTGCCCGCATGAAACGGGTCCCGTTTTCGGTGTATGGGTTGTATTCCATTGACATGCCAACTATGCCCGTTAGACCGCCATCTTCAAGCGATAACTTGATACCACGCTTTGTAGCACCAGTAGGATGAGCATACACAGTGCCCGTCATTTGCTGAGAACGAGTCTGGAGCTGTGCTGTCTGCTGTTTGACGATTTGTTTGACAACGTCCATCTTCGCTCGCTTCAGCAGACCAGCAACCAATTTGTCCATGCCTTTAATCTCCATGTTGTAGCTAATGCTGGCTTTGCTCATTTCGTCTCACCCACAATCAAAGTAGCGTTTTGAAGTGGGACACGGTCAGTATTAAGGGCATAATGAGTCGCTTCATCATCAATCGTTAAATAGCTCCAATTGACCGTGATTGGCTCAACTAATCGGATCACCCTTGCTTTTTGAGCATAGTTGCCGAATAGCTGAACGCTCTTGTTTGTTCCCATGTCGGTGACACTGGCAACTGCAATGGCAACCTTTTTCACATCACCGTATTGATGCGTTTGCGGATTATATTCTTCATCATCAAGCCAGAATGTAACCTCATGATCTAACCGCATATGATCACCTCTTTGGGTAGCCAGAAATGAAGCTAACGGTACCAAGAGACGTAGCATTCTTCCCGTTGGCATCTTTCCAGTCGTCGATGTCGTCAGCAAAATCATCGAAATCGTTAGATTTGAACGTGAATGACTGGCCTTCTTGCTCGTAAGACGTCATACCTTCGTTCTTACGCCTGTTGTAGCGTCTGATGCATACTTCTAGGGCAATGTATGAAAGCTCCTCTGGGAAGTCTTCTGTGGGCTTTAAATCGAGCTTAAACCGGAGAGCTTTGGTGGTGTTGGTAATGATGAGATTGAGAACATCATCTTGTGTGTCAGTTTTGATTTCCATCATCGTCTTCAAATCCGCAAGCGTTACCGGATCAGTATCAGCCATGTTATGCCTCCTTTCCGCCGCCCTGCTTTCGCAGCACTGTGATTTTCATAAGCGACGGTGTTCAAGCTAGTCTGAAGGGACAAGTGCAAGCAAGTCTGCCTTCAAAGTCTTCCCAGTGTAATCGATACTGTGGGCGTCCAGCCATGCTTTGATCTCATCAACGGTTTGAGCGCTCGTTGGTTTGACATCTCCGCTAGGGTCGAAGCCGTCGTCATTCCCAGACGGCGCTACGCTTTTGGGGCATTGATTCCAGCAACAACGAACTTCTTGTCGATAGTGAAGCGATAGTCAACGATACCAATGTTGCGAGGATCACCAACCAGATCGTACATAGATGTTTCAGAAGCATTAATTGCGCTGTAGCCAAGACCGGCAACCTTAGTAACATCAGTGAATGACGTACCCGCAATTTGCATTGCAAGAGTACGGCGGTTGATAACCGCAGTCTGACCACCATTACCAAGACTGTCGCGTTTGACCTCATAGCTGTTTTCTGGATTAGCCAAGCCATAAGAAACAGCACCGTTAGCAATGATGAACGCGTCCGTGGTACCATCTGCTGCAACTGGCAGTGCATCGTCTTCAACAATCTCAATGCCGTTGTAGTAGCTGATTGGCGTACCACCGTTTGATGGCTGAATGGTATCAATCAGGTTCTGATCACGCATTGCACCAACAGCGGCAGAATTGAGCACGATCTTCGTCAGTTGAGGGTTGGCAACGTCACCCATGCGAGACAATGCGGCAATAAAGTCACCAGCAGCCAAAGGCGCTGGCGTGCCCATGCCATATGCCTTAACAGCCTGCAAATCCGCATTGAGGAATGCGTTCTTCAAGACTGCAATCAGAAGCTTGTTGTCCTGGATGTTCCAGAATGATGCGAATTGTCCTGCAATTTGTTCTGCAACCGGAGCGCCCGTCGAAAGCTGACCAAAGTCTGTGTAGCCAAACGCTTTGGCTTGGTACATCTGTGGAGCAATGGCGCTGTAGCTGTCAACATTTCCGACAGTAATGTCGCTAGTGTCGTTCCACGTCTGAGCTTCCCCGCTCAGACTGTGCAGGGTAGGAATAGTTACATAAGTACCGCCCTTGAGCAATTGTGCCTGAATGATTGGGTCGGTAGTGAGAATGCCGCTGGAAAGCAGACGGTTAGTAGCAGTTTGCTGTTCTAGGACATAATCTGCGAATACTTTAGGTTCGACCAAATTCAATTTGGCTGTTGCACCACTAAATTCTGGCATATTTGTTTACCTCTTTCATTTTGTGAGTAATTTGTTGTACATCTCTGGGTCTTTTCGTTGCAATTCGCTGCGCTCTACCAAAGTCATATCCTTGAGGCTCTTCGTCTTGCGGTTGGAGGACGGGTCCAATGGTGTACTGCCTTTCAGCAGTTCTTGACGGACGCGCTCTGCTACGGCTTGGTCGTGCGCAATGAGCCACTTAACATTGGTCTCGGTTGATTCTGCCTCAGGCGTTACAACATGCTTCAAATCGTCCTCTGTGACAGATAGCTTGGCATCTTCGAACATTGAACGAGCTTGTTTTCCCATTTGGTAGCTTGCGAGCTGTGATTTGAGCTCATCTCGTTCTTTTTGAGCCTTTTGAAGCTCATAATCCTTCTTCTGGTCAGCATTCATCTTGGCCAGCTTTGCAGCCTCGTCAACAGCAGCTTGCTTCTCCTTCTCGGCACGAGCAAGACGCTTTTTAACAATATCGTTGACCTGTTCATCGGTGTAGACGTGCTTACCATCAGGATCAGGGTCAGCCGGTTCTCCTTGCTTCTTTCCTTCAGGAGGATCTACTGGATCACCATCTTTTGGCTTAGGCGGATCGACTGGATCTTTCGGATCGCCTTGAGGATTATCTTCAGCGAAAAATTGCAAATTCATAGGCATTAAAATCTTGGGAATCATGTTAAGAACTCCTTCCACAGCTTTTTAGACGGATCAGGCTTGCGTCTTAATTTACCGGAGCTTTTATAGTCGATCACGCTTGGACTTGATGGCATAAAAATAGCCGCTAGCTGCGGCTTAGAAATTATTCAGCTTCATCACTCGGTGCATAAGCCGCAATGGAGCATCGGCAATTTGGGTGGACGGGAATATCCGGCACATCATCAACCCTGTATATGCCTTCACCAGTTCTGCCACCTTCTGAAATCTCCTTGCACACATCACACGCGCTTGGCTCAGCCACCCATTTGCAGTACTGATAGTCAAATTTGTGGAAACTATCTAATTGCGCCTGTGTTTGAATTCGAGCTGACTCAGTACGTGCAATTCGTTCTGTCACATAACGGTGATTGTTCACCGTTTCTGCCACTTGACCGCGTAGCTTGCGAGCAATCTTTAGCGGACTCTGTCCTTGAATGGTGGCGGATGTCAGCAGTTCATCCAGTTCAGCCTTTAGAATGTCTTGGTTGATCCAGATGCGCTGTGAGAAGGTGTAATCGCCCTCTCGTTTGGAGAGCAACTTGGCTAAATCAGTGTAGCCGCCCATAGATACCGTCTCTCCAAGTATTCCGGCTTGCCGTTTGATCTCGGATTGATAATCCTTGCTCAGCTTGGAAACAAGATCAGCGTTCACTTTCATGTGTGCATCAAGCATTTCTTGACCAATCTCACTCTTGAGCATTTCTAAACGGTTAATACGCATGGTAGCGTTGTATAGCTTGAGACGATCATTGACATCCTTGCTAAAGTCGGAATATTTGAGCGGTTCACCGTTGTACATCTTTCTAGCATCATCAACGATCCGCTTGGCTTCGACTTGATAAGCTTTAATATCGGTGGCCATCACTGCTTGACGCGCACCGGCCATACTGTCGTTGCTATATGCGGCATACTTGGCAAACTCTGAATTAATATCCTTTTGAATGTTGGTTAAAGCTTTGTCAAAATATTCCTGAATTCGGACATTGAACGCCTCGTCATTCTTAAGGTTCTCGACAATCCATTTCCGTTCAGCGGCCGTTCGCTTATTCCAGTAGGCAGAATTACTCGCTATCTGTTGTTGAGTCGTTGTTGTCATCATTGCCACCACCATTCAGCAATTTCTGGAAGTCCGGGCTTGACGGACTGTTAGCAGCAGCGTCTTTTGCTTTCTGGGCGGTCTCATCAGCGATGCGTTTCATTTCGGCCTTGGGATCATCGACAAATGATAAGGTGCTAAGCATAGTCTGATCTGATACGAGGCCTTTTAGTTTAGAAGCCGCGTCCGCTTCGTCGGTAATGTTCTCCGGAAGATTTCGCGTGAATGCGAAGTTAAGCTTTTGCCAGTCATCAGATTTACTTTCTGGAAGGATTGTCCCAACACTGAATGCGATCTTGTAAAGCTCCCGGAGTGACTGAGTAAACTTACGGTCCTGATTGGCCGCTAGATTGCGCATTGGTAGCAATTTGTATTGCAATGCAACGCCAGAACTATTGCCGCTGAATGCTTCATCGTTCAAGTTTGCAACCATGCTGATCTGATAGATCATGCTGATGAGGCGATCAATGAGGTGCTCTTGAATGGCATCGCCATCAGGTTTGGTCAGAAATTCAGCTACGCCTTGAGCAGAATCGGCGTCTGGAGCATAGATAATCTGGTTGCCATTAAGATCGAGTTTGGGGTTGCCGTCATCGTCCTCATCGAGTTTCAGGCCTTTGAGAACCAAGTACGCATTGTCAAAATACTCATTCTGGTTTGCCTTTTGGCTTAGCACCTTGTCTAGTGCATCAATTAGCGTCTCAACGTTCTCAAAGATGCCTTGACGCTCAGTGTTCATGAAGAACTCAACTGCTGGTACTTCGTTAAATGGATTAAATCCGTCTGTTCCTTCGAGGCGTGTCATATCAAGAGCGTATATTCCGTCTTTCAGATACACCTTGCCGGTTAAATTGTTGTCTTCATCATGCCAATACATGACAAATGCAATGGATTTGTGTGCTACCGTGTCATCATAGATGATGAATGAATTGATAGGTGAACTGTATGCAATACACGTATTGCTGTTCTCGTCTTGGTACAAAAAAGCAAGCGCCCTTCCGTAAATGGATGCTTGCTTGCTGATTTCGCTTAATTTGTCCTGAACGCTATTCGTGTCGTTCCACTCTTGCAACACAACGTTGTCCTGTGTGTTATCGAGCGTGATCTTAGGTGGAATGCCAATGTAAAACCCATTGTAGGTATCCACGATATAGTGAGCCAAGTTGCCAACAAGACGGTTGTCTGGCCCGTGGTCTTTGGCATTTTCATGAAGAATCTTATGCTTGCCAAGATACATCTTTTTAGCAGGTAGATATTTTCTGCGAGCTAGTTCATCATTTGTGCTAATGAAATTAGTGATATCGTCCCCAGTAATAGCTGTATCTACTGGAAAAATGAACACATCACCATCTGTAATTGAGCCTTTACCTTGAACTGTTAATATGATGGCCACCTCCTTAGAAGTATTTGCTTGTGTTCTTGAATGCTCGTGCCTTGTTGGCCTGGCTAAGTTTCAACTGTCCGGCATTGTCCATTACCATATATTTGAAAGCATCGACCGTGTGATCGTGCTCTTTGATTACGTGTGGATCGTCAGACTGTGCGGTCTTTTCATCCCACTGGTATTGCTGATGTTCTGAGATGAATATCTTGTTGTCGTCATTTTCCAAGTAGAACACACGTCCTTGAGCAAGCAAGTTAGACACGAAGTCAATCATGTCCGCTTCCTTGCCCTTGACAATGCCATGCCAGCGAATGCCGAACTCTTTAACAAACTCGTTTCTCAGCGCACCTTCAGCAGAATCAATCGTGTATTTAAGCACGGGATGATTATATTTTGACCTTACCTTATCAATGAACGACTTTATCTCTGGCACAAGGTCACTTGGTGCCTTCTTCACGCTCTGATTAGCTGGAGAATAGTAATAGGTGTCTAGCACGATCAGGTTGTTCTTGGCCGTAACAGCGGCCGCCACGCACGTGGTTGCGCTATTAATATGGCCAGCATCTATTGAGAAGACAAGACGCCTAATTGGATCGTTGCTTGGCACCTCATCCAGCCTATGAAACAAATGCATGTTGTAGACGTTGGTTCCTAATCCAATCACATCGCCAAGATAAAGCCAACGGTAGTAGTCATAATCGTTGGCTTTATACTTTTCGATCAGTCTAAGCTGCTGTTCGTCAGTGAATCCAAGATCATCATCGAGATAAGTTGATTTGTCGATGAAGAAATCGTTGTCTCCTCTAACACTATCAATCCACTCATTAATCCAGTCATATGGATTCTTTGGTGGGTTATACGTGTAGAAGACTTGAACCTGATCAACCCATGGTGATTTCTGTCGAATGAAGGTTGGATTAGTTTGGTCAAACACTTCAGCAGATTTGAAGTTGGCTGCTTCTTCATACCACACAGCAATCACGTTACGAACGGTGTTAGACTTCAGCTTTTCAGGCTTGTCACCGCCATAGAAGTAGAATGTGCTACCAGTTCCACGATGCGTTATGCGCATAGGCGATACGTTGAACACAAACTCGTCTGTCATTTTGAGCATGTCAATTGCCCAACCGATTTGGCTGTATACAGTATCACGCAAGTTAACCGTGTTCTCTCGAATGACGATGATGTTTGCTTTATGGCCTTCTTGCGCTTGCCTTTTAAGCATCATGACAAGCTTCAGACTAACTGTCGATGATTTAAATGAGCCACGACCGCCGTTAAGTATCAAATATGGTGCCCTTGAATGCCAAAACGGATAGAAATGTGGTTGCACCATCTTGCTTAACTTAATCATCTTCTGGGACGTCATCGACAATCACCGTCCTGTCTTGCGAATCCGCATCAGTAATCAATTTAGCCTTAGCTTCCATGATGTCAGCCTCAGCTTTAGACTTGCGAACATCGGCCTTAGTTTTCTCAATATCAGTAATAATCTTCGTTAGCTGAGCATTGAGCAGCTCATCATTACCAGGGTAACGCTTTAACAATTCGCGTCCTGCTGCCATGCGGTCTTTGATACTTGGATCGTTTTCAACAGCATCTGCACCGTCTGGAGTACTAACTATAATTGTCTCTTTTGCCTCTCCACGAAGTACTGTGGTGAAGTATTGAAGCACCTCAGCAGCCTTGGCAATCTTGTCAGACTCGATGCGTTTCATGCGCTCATCGATGGCAGCTTTAATGTTAGGTTTTGTTAGGTTTTCTGCGCCAACAAATCTAGCCGTTCTTTTGCTGTATCCTGCTTCTAGTGCCGCTTTGGTAGCATTGCTATCAGCAATATAAGAATCAACGAACTTCTTCTGTTTTGCTGTCAGTCGCATTACATATCACCACACCTCCCGCGCTTTTTCTTGTCTTCCTTAGCTTTCTTCTTTTGGCGCTCTTCTCTTGACAACTTCTCGATGATGTATTTTTCTGTTCCGCAGACGTAGCCGTAGTCTACTCTTCCCATACGCTTAGTTGAGCTCATAAGTACACCTCAATCGTGTGTCGTCATAAACGAACGCATACAGCAAATGCTTGCCCGTGGTGAAGCCATTCTTAATCTCATAGGGATCATTTGGCTTTGCAGTTCCAAGCTGACGCCACATAATGCCACGATCATCTTTAAACCTCTCGCTATGATAGTGGCCTGAGTGAAGTTCGTATGTTTTTGCCATATTGAATATCTTTTTGTACTCAAATGGAAAAAGCCCTGTCAGCTTGTCCTTGGCTACATCTCCGTGGGCGAGCATAATGCCAACATGCCCTAGCAAGTATGCACAGCGCCAGTCGGTTGCCGGATTACTGTCATTGAGATCAACGTGTACTTGTGGATAGCGATCTATCAGCGCATAAAGAAAAGCGTATTCGAGATCACCTGAATGGTTACCGAACACGCTCTTGATTGAGACGCGATTGCTATATTCAATTGCCAGCGGAATAATCTGATCAAACAACTTCACAGCATCATGGAATGCCTGACGCATGTTTGCGTGATCTAATTGTGTTCCTCTAACCGTTTGTGTTGCATGAATCTGATCACTATGGAATAGATCTCCCAATTGCTCGATTACAATCTCGTTGTAGCCGTCCATGATGATCTCTCTGAGTTGACTCACCATGTCTTTTAGATCGGCGAATGTTGTCCAGCCAAAGTGCAGGTCAGGCAATGGAATTACTAGGTTGCGATCGCCCGATTTCTTCATGCCGTAATTGACCGGAATGATTTTGTCGTTGAACGCTTCAGCCATTTCACTTATCGATAAGCCTTGTTTCGGCTTTACGCGAATATGAATGCTGTACTGCGAAACTGTGCCGTCTTCGGTACTATGCTGCTCATACACTTTGTAGTCGCCTAATACCATCTCGAACTTATCAGGATCGTATCCACACAACTCCATCAAAGTTCGTGGGTCTTTATTTGGCTCATGCTTGAGTCTCATTAAGGCAGTGACTGTTTGGCTACCATCAGCATTAAGAGCGACTTTTCTGTCAGCGGATGGCGTCTCCCTATTTGTGCCGTCTGAATCGTATTCATTCTTTAGTGGTTTTTGGAACTCGATGCCAAGCCGTCTTGCTTTTCCTTGAAGCGCATCGTAGCTAATTCCTAGCTTGTCTGCCGTCTCGCGTCTGGTAAAGCCTTCAGAGGCGAGCTTCCTAATGTCACCGATCTGTTTATCTGTCCATTGCATCTACTCGCCTCCTGAAATATAATAATTGTGAGCCACATGCAATCATGTGCTGCTCTTTTCATTTTTATTCCTCAGGCTCTCGGACTCGTCCCCGAGAGCTTTTTTATGTGCCTATTATAAGTATTGTGTTACAATGACTTAGTGAGTTCATTCTCACACTTCAAAAGTGATTGGCCTTCGTTTTCCCAGAGCGAGGGCTTTTTTGTTGCACAAAAATAGCACCTCACCGTTTGGCGGAGTGCTCGGGTAAATAAAAAGACGCCGAAGCGTCTTCTACGGATTTCCTCGTTGCTCTCACGGCATTGTTCAGAATACGTGTTACGGTCTTTAGCTTTTTCATCATGATTGCGTCGTATTGGCACTGAGTGTACAAGCCGGGAGAAACTCCAAAATGAAGGACCTTTAGGGCATCCATTTTGCTATTACGTTAATAGAACGACACTGCATTTCTGGGCACTGCTCTTGGTATGTTTGCGCCTGTTGCTTATCTGCGCACAACAATAGGTTATCAAAAATGGTGTGACTTTTTTGTTTCTGCAAAACGTTTATCCACCTTCCACATAATTGTGGCTGACCCTACATCCGAAAGAAAACTAACAGCTAAGTCGCTAGTCAATCTGCCTGACGTATACTGAACGGTATCCTGAACCCACTTATAGTATCTGTGATATAGTCCTGGGCCAGCATGAAGAAAATCGTTTCTAGACAAATTGTATTCGTGATATTCGCTGTCAAGACTTTTCCTTAGCTCACGAACATCTGTCAGGTCTTCGCGCGTTAATGGTCGATTTCTCTTCATTAGTTCACTCGCACGCCGGTTATAAGCGTCAATCCTATCTGACAGTTCTTCGATCGTTGGCTCGCTCTTCCTAAAGTTAATCGGTTTCATTTCAATCACCTCAAAAAAATAGTACTCCAGCATGAGCTGGAATACTACATTGAGGTGAGTGTAGACGGCAGGGCTTGAACCTGCACCCACGCAATTATAAGTTGCGCGCTCTACCGATTGAGCTACATCTACGTAAGCGAGCAGACGGAGTTGCACCGCCCGTTTCAGCGTTGCTTAACCGGTTTCAATGCCTTCCCTTGTCTGCTGATCGCATAATTGATGGCCGAGACCTAAACTAGCGCCATCATGAGCACGTCTGCTGCGCGTTCCAGTATTTGCCGTTTGTATCGACAATGCAACTGGCAGGAGTCGAACCTACCCGCCGGAACGTCTTCCGGGTTCCCACTAGCCGGAGCTTCAGTTGCTGCTCGCTCGCCCATTGTCAGATGGGGTCATCGCAAGCTGTGCCCGGTCGCTAAACTGGACAATGTGGCATGCGGGAATCGAACCCGCCTGACTATCACCGTCAGTCCTAATTGCCACGCCTTGCCACAGCTTTATCATCACCATGGCTCGGAGGAAAAATGCGGTGCTTTAGGATCGCTCCCTTGGCACAATACAATCATATGGGATTCCTTTTTTAGTTCGCCACTCATTTATCAATCAATTAGTCCTCAAATAGTCCTCATTCATCGATCATTTATTGCTCACTACTTTTTCTGGGTGTGACGCCAAAGTACCAGGCCGCTGCTAACAACGCATTTTTCTTTCTGCGTGTGTAGGTTGCTGCAGATATATCGAGAATATTCATTGCATCACCGTCTGGCGTATCTGTTTCGGGCCCATCGCAATAGCGCACCCTTAATAAACGCTGATGTGATTGTTTCGGCATTGATGCAATACAATTGTCGCACCAGTCACAGAACTTACGTGCCGATTCTTGTCTCTCCAAACGCTGCTGTGCATACAGCGGACGCTGAACAGTGCTGGCAGAAGTTCCGTCTCCCCATGCACTAGTGATCTTTGGATTGACTGGCGCCTTTATGAATCCACGCTCTGCTCGGTATTTATTCAGGATATTTTCGACTGCTTCCCGATCCTTTTCATCGCTAATTGATAAAAGCTCCATCACAAGCGCCACTCCTTATGGTATAATTAAATTTGTAAAAGTTTGGGGAAACGGCGTGCCGTAATGGTGCGCTTTTTTTGATGCTTTTAAATGTACTTTCAACATGTGCGTTTGCTATACTGATTAAGGAGGCAGCCTCTATTGTGGCGAAATTCATTACTTACATCTCTTAGCTTAATCTGCCTCCGGCGCGTCCTTCATCAGACGCGCTTTTTGTTTACCTGAACTGGAAGGCAGCAAGCCATTGTTCAATCGTTGCAGCGGCCACATTGAAGACTGGATAAAGTGCTTTTGCAAGTCCGTCCATTTTGTGCTCATATTTTCTGCGTTCATACATGAGCTGTTCCTTGCGCGCTCGCATGACTGCTCGATGTCTATCATTCATTTCATTGCCGCTCCTCCCTGATTGAATCCGCATAGGAATTATAGTTTACTGATGCTTTCATTTTTCTTCCTCCAATTTCACGATTTCTTCCATGGTGCTTACCCATTCAACAGCGATTATTTCAACGAACTCTGCGGGTGATTCTTTCCACATACGCCTGAATGCTGGTAGGTCTTTTTCAGCAATTAGACCGTTCTCATCAATCTCTTCGGCTTCGCACTCTTCTTCTAAGCTTTGTATCAGCGTACCCAGACTTGTATATCCGTCCATATTGTCAGGCAAAATGTAGCCTTTTAGCGCCGTTTCCATAGTTGAACCATACTCAAAAGAATCAAAAGGGTTCATTTTTCGTCCTCCTGTTTGATTGGCACAAGCTTGTAGTCGCGTCCATCAAGCATGACGCCCACGACCTTGCCAGTCTCTTTGCTGATGTAGATGTCATCGAACGTGTTGTCTCCAGTTTTCATTGCTCGGCCTCCTCACAGCCACATAGCAGCGCAGTAAGCACAACGGCCACCATCGCACTATCAAGCGACATATGTTTAAACCCTTTTCTCGTCATTTGTGTGCCTCCTCAATCGATTTCTTCGACTTCAACTCTCGGGTTAGCTTTGTCAATAAAGAACCGATCTCGCAGTTCTACAATGTGATCCCAGTTGTCGTTTTCTAAAAATTCAGCCTTTTGCATGCCGTCGAAGATAAACTTGTGCTGAAACGCGATGTTGTCCGGGTCTGTTCGCTTGTCATACCAGTACCAGTCGAAACTTAGAGGTTTTCCCCATTGAAATTTCACGCCCTGATTCATCGCTTTTCTCACAGCCAACATTACCGTTTCCGTTGCTTGTTTCTTGACTTTTGCTCCGCCAAACATATTGCCTCGTTCAACCTTGATGTACTGGTTAAGAGTCATGAGGGGCAATGGGATAATGATCCTGTTCACGCTGGCTTCACGTCCTTCAGATAGTATTGACGTTGCTTGCCATCAACCATCTCAACCGTTGTGATTAGCTCTTTGGGTGCCTTGCCATCAAAAGCAACTGGCTTGTTGATGTCTTGACGTTCACCTCTGGCGTTGTATCGCTCGATTCTGATGATTCGTGCCACACCGCCAAGATCACGCACGCCCATGAATACTCGATCAGGAACCATAACCAGATCACCGACCATCATTTTTGTTTTAATTGCTTGCATTTGAAGATTCCTCCTGTAGTTTCTTGTATTATTCATCGCTAAATGTCTAACGACTAACAATCTCTTCATGGCCGTTGTTGCGGCGCGGTAACTTGATCTCAAACTCACTTGCCACTCGCTTCACGAACGTTGTTGACTTCCCAATCCGTTTTGCAACCTCTGTTAGTGTTTTGCTCTTGCTTGCCGCCTCAGAAACTTGTACTGCATACTTCTTATGGTTAGCTTCCCCGCGTTTATTTACAGCCTTGATGCTGCTGATCAGTGCGACTGAAGGCATATCTCGATTATCAACACCGGCTACCGCACGTTTCTCGACAATCGCTTTCTTTGATACAACGATCAGGTTATTGAACGCTTGCTTTTCGATTTTTGAGAATGCTTCGCTTTCAGAAATATCTAGCTTAACTGCGTTTTTGTATCGCTTTTGCAATTCAGCTTTGAAGTCGCGCCACACTTTGTCGCCCTGCTCGTATAAACGCACTGTTACTTGTGTCATAATTCTGCCTCCTGCTTAATTAATGGCGTTTCTGAAAAGTCCAGTGTTGCGAAGTGCTTAGCTAGTTTAATTAACTTAAGCAAGTTGCCCGAAACTTCGCCGTTAGCATATATGCTATCTGACGCTTCATGAATCATGCGTGTATTTGCCTGAACAATGCTCTCAACAAGCACGACGATGTCTTGCCACTGTGCTTCAGTAACGTTTAGGAAACCACTGTCATAATCGCGTTCGATGTCCGCTACTGTTTGATTCATGGCCGTTTCGTAGGCCCGCAAACGTTCATCCAAGCGTTGCAAATATCTATTCGTCATTTCTTCGACTCTCACTTTTGTTTTCCCCTTACGTCTTTCAAATCTTCAAAGTTGAGTGTGCAGTCTTTTGATTTTGGAATGAGGCGGCTAATGAGTTTGCTGTTGTACATGTGCTCAAGCTCACTCAGCTCGTTGTTCGTTGTGATGATTGTTGATAGACGAGGACTGTTGCTCTCAAAATCAAGGCGGGCATTTGCAACGCGATACATCAGCTCTTGCATGTCACGTCTCACTGGCTTGATGTCGAGTTTCATACCGCCTTCTGTGCCGAAGTCGTCCAACAACAGCACGCCAGCCTCTTTCATTGCCCGCTCAATGCCTGCTAAACGCAGGCGAACGTCTGGTGCATCGTATTGAAAGCCCATCAGGTTACTCAGCTCTGCTGTTGAAATAAACAGTCCCGACTGGCCTTGATCGCGCAATCTGGTTAGCATTGCTAAGGCCAAGGACGTTTTACCCGTCCCACGCGGTCCAAACAGAACCACGTTCTTAGGCACTTCCGCCATTTGCTTGGTCAGCTTGTATGCACGATTCCCCAGATTCCTAGAGTTTTGCTGATCCGTTTGTAGTTCAGGCTGCCATTTTTCGAACGTAAACTTAGCCGGAACGTTTCCGGGGAAGACTGAGTAGCGATAAATGGCACGTGCCTTTTTACGGTTCAATGCGGCCATAGAGCGTTCGTAGAAGCGGTGTTCGATCTCGGCCTGAGTTGGCAGCGTATTAACGTCAATTCCACGCTTCTCAATGATTCTTTGCACGTCCGCATGTGTGAATAGTCCTTTAGTCGACTCCATATCCCCAGTTCTCCTTTTTCGGTTCGGTGTGCGGCGTTCGGTTTGACTGGCGTTCACTATCGTTTGCTTCGACAGCAGCAGCCGTGAGAAGACGCTTGCTCTCCCAGTTTTTCAAGATGCCGTTGACGTACTTGTAGTTTCTAACATTGCTTTCAACTGCAGTCCTTAGCGCCTTTAGAACTAGCTTCTCAGGTTCAGGTGATCCTGCTTTTCGCATGTCATCAACCCAATCAACAAGGCTTTCTCTGGTGAACGGTGATAGTTGTCCAAACCCATTGCCTTCCCAGAAATTGCAAATATCAAGAATTGATGATGACGACGATGACGGTTCTTCAGTAGGCCTCTCTGCTGCCTTTACTGGAGCAGTAGTCTGTTGTCGTTTAGTTTTGTCTAGTTTAGTCTCGTCTTGTTTAGTGTATGTGCTACTGTGTTGCCTACTAGGTTGTAAACTACCTTGTAAACTGTGTTGCCTACTAGGTTGCCTACTGTGTTGCCTACTATTTGACACACTGTCATCAGCTTGACTACTAGGTTGCCTACTATCTGACGTACTAAGTTTTCGTGAAATATCGATGACTGAGTAGGTCGTTGCCTTAACACCGTTAGTTTGAAAATCTATCAGCCCTGACTGCTTTAGCGCGTTGCGGGCTTTGACGATGCCCTGACGGCTTAAACCAGTCAACGTTTCAAGTGTTCGATTCGGCATATTGAATTCGCTTGGCCAGCCTAGCTGGTTACATTGGTAAACCAGCCCATGCCATAATGCTATCTGTCCTGTGCTTAGCGGATTAACGCTTTGCTGAATGTAGAACTCTCGAATTAGCTTGAATAAATCCATGCGGTGAGTCACCTCCTACTCGACTAGCTCATCCATGCTGATAATTGTGGCGACTCGTTTAGTTGCCTTGCAGTAATCACAGGCCTCACAGCGATGTGGCCGCACCTGACCGGATTTAACCGCCTCAATGCGTTCTGTGCTGTCCTGGATCTCTTCCAGTGCCTCGTCCATACGGTACTGTGGCACTTCGATGACGGCATGGTCGGGTACATCTTCCTTGGTCACGGCAATGATGAATGCTCGTGGTCGCCTTCCGTAATTTTGGTAAATCAGCTCCTGATAAACCGCCATCTGAAGCTGATAGTTATAGGCATCAACGAAACTGGTTGGCTGACGTTCTCCTGGTTTCCAATACTTCTTGTGAAGCGACTGTGTGGTCTTCAGATCCAAAAAGAATGACTTTGTGGAGTCGAAGCAGTCCAGCTTGCCCATCCACTCGACCCCAAACAGATCACCGGTAAGGATCTCTTCTTTTTCACCCTGATAAAGTCGTTGAACATTCTCATCAGCTTCAAGCGTGGCAATCATCGCATCAGCTTGTTTATACGGGGCTTTCAGTTGTCCTTTTGATGATCCACGAGTTGAGAACATCTCTGGGTGTCCTTTGATAAAAGACTCATGAGCTTGCTTGGATTCGAAATAGCTGTGTAGATAGTTTCCAACCAGCAAGGCAGTCGGATCACCTCTTGGCGTCCATTTACCTTGCAACTCGGCCATCGCTTCTGCTTCGCATGTCAGAAATTTCTTAAACCAGGTAGCAGACTGATATTTGAAACTGGTATCCAGCGAGTAATAATTATCCTTGTTGACCGTCAAAGATTTCTGGTTGTTTTCCTGCATTTGGGTCGTGGGTAATGTCTGGCTTAAGAGCATCTGGCTTCACCTCCGATTTTGTAGCGGGTTCAGTGGGAGCATTAAGTACACTTTCAATCGAATTGGGGTCGTCTTCCGGAGTGACATCCTTGATTTCTGTATCTACTTCAACTGGTTTCTCATCAGCGGTAACGGCACTCTGCATGTCGGTTGTCATTGGGCCCCACTTAGTCAGCAACGATTTGATTACCGTCTTCAGGGCCATAGCCTCGTAGTTATCTTTCCAAACGCCCTTGGGCTCCGTACCACCACCGGATTTGCTGAAACGCTTGCGGTGATCATCGACTTGCTGATATGTCCAATAGACCATCTTTTCAAAACCGTTAGTCAGTTTGAACGATGCGGCATAGCCAACCGGTTTTTCGCTTGCTTCGCGATCGTGGAAGTTCGGCGTGTACTCAAGTTCCTCTGTTAATGGGTTCCAGCTCTTGAACTCATCTTCATAAATTGGTAAAGCAGTCAGGCGCTGATACCGTCCTGATCGTTGAGCTAATTGGATATAGCCTTTATAACCAATCTGTGGCTGCGCCTGGTTCTTGTATGGAACGATGTAGACAAAACCCAAGCTCGGGTTAACCGGAAGATCGAGCGTTGCTGCTACCATGGCCGAGTTGATAACACTTAGCTGATCAACTCTGGCTAAGCTTGGATTAAGGCTTACCGCGCTGGCAATCGATGAAAGAAACTGTGGGGCCCGTTTGTCCAGAACCGCCGCAAACTTGTTTCGAATAGCCTGTGTCTCAATTAGTTGCTTAACCGGCATTTTTGTTAGGTCATATTGTGTCGTCATATGCTGCTCCTCCTATTTCCATTCCTGAAATCCTTGATTCTTCATGAAATCGATAATGTCTAAGCTGTCATCGCCGAAGAAAATCTCAACCAGTTCTGTTTTCGGATACGTAGAACTAGCAGCGTCTTTTAAGAATCGCTCAGGGCCGTGAATGTTGATCCAATCTTTCAAGTATTCCTTCGCCTTGTCTTTGTTAAAGGCGCCTTCATAACGCGATGTAGCACAGCTTTGATAGAACCAAGGCTTCTTTGTATCAACTTCATACTCATCGGCGGTGGCCAAAAACTCCTCCGCTTGTTCGATATCCATATCTTTGGGCAGGACGGTACCGTGATAGGACTCCCAATCGGCAATGGCTTTATCTTCAAGCGCTTCTCGTCGTTGATACTCGTTCAGAACCGCTGTGTTGTAATCAAGCATGGTCATCAACCGCCTTCCGTGATAAAATTAAGTCATAATAATATCTGCTCAGTTTCTGATTTCCCGTAGTAGGAGCTACGGGATTTTTTTGTGCTCTTTTTATCGTGTCCATTGTTTCCAACCTCCTACTGCTGTGGCACCGATCATGATGCCAGCCAGAGCTACAAGAAGATATTTCCAAAAGGCTGATGATGGGTCGAACAGCACCGACATGATTGCTTCTAGCATTTGTTAGGCCTCCTATTGTCGTGCAAACCAACGCTCCATCTTCTCAGGCTCAACTCGCTGTGTTTTACCTGGTCCAACGAATGGAGCGCCACGCTTCTTCCAACGGCTCACTGTCGCAGCAGAAACCTGATAGTGTGCCATGACATCTTTTGGCGTCCAATAAATTTTCGGTTTAAATGGCTTGCGTGTCCTTTGCGGCTTAGTGGGATCGATCAGTGTGAATCCTTGTTCCATGCCTGCTCATCCTTCCTCATATAATGAAGTTTCTGATAATGTGGGAGCCTTTCGCTGAAAAGATCCATAATTGAGATGCCTAGCATTTCACAAATGGCATTCAGCTCGGTTAGATCTGCGACTGTGCTATCCAATTTTTCGAATGCGTATGCTTTCAAGTTTTTAGCGTCATCGCGTGTAAAGTTGGGGTCATTAGCAAGGCCCTCAATGTCGTGCTTGATGAAAGAAGCTTTCTCCTCGTCTTCTTCTCGTTTATCGGTGAATAAAAGCCCGCGTAAATCGTGGTATATTCCGTCACCACTAAACAGCTTAGGGATTCCTAGAAACAAGTTAGCCATTTCATAGCTTAGTTCGCTGTCATTCATCGAATTGGCAATGTCAGTAGCCTCATTTGCTCTAATGGGAGTTCCATGAAAATAGTTGTTGATCGTTGAGCGCCCTAATTTTGCTGCATAAGCGATCACCTTCTGTGGCGTGTTGGTTCTAGTAGCGAACCTATTCAAAGGGCTACTAATTGTTGCTTTCATACGTTCCACTTCCTTTAAAAGATGAAATATTGGTGGATATTGATTCATGCTAGAGAAGGCTATGATTAACCCATAGCAAGTTGATCAGCGTCTTCAGCTAGCCATTCGTCAACGTGGCCCTTCAACTGCTCGTCAGGCATTTGTTCGAATGCAAAGGCCGGAACCTCTGGGTAGACGCGGGTCAAAAAATCAATCATTGCTTCGCGTGTCATATGGCTCACCTCCTTAACTTGAAAACTGAATATTGTGTGATTGCCTCCCGCCGAGTGCGATAATTGCATCGAAGGGAGGCGAATAAAATGGGTAGAAACCAATGGATTTCTCCAAAGGACGGTAGATGGTCTGTTCATGGAGAAGGAAACTCGAAACCAACAAAGATATTTGATAAGAAATCAGATGCTTTGAAGTTTGCGACCGAGATTGCCAAAAACCAGAATTCTGAAGTTATAAGCCAAAAACAGAATGGCCAGATTAACTTGAAAAACAGTTTTGGCAACGATCCTCATCCACCAATTGACAAAGACTAATTCTTATAATTAGGTGTCATTCGCACCCGAAAACCATCAGCAAGCTCAAAGTCATCTGCCGTGACTATTGCTATGGTTTTTGGGTGCTTTTCGTCTGTTTCAACGATAATCCTCGTATAATCTTGCAAAGGCTTAGGATCTTTCTCGTTCATTTGACTGCCTCCTCTCGCTGGGCGGGAATGTGTTTATCTCCTGATGTGATAGTATCGCTAAAAAAAAGTTCACCAACAGATTTTCCGTAATGCTCAGCAACTCTACGTTTAGTTTTGTCAGAGCCATTCCGATCACCAGTTTCCATCATGGCAAGCATAGATTGTGCGATGCCAATAGCATTGGCTGCCTGTGCTTGAGACTCTCTCTTAGCCTTTCGTGCCTCTAAAAGCTTGTTCATTGTTTCGCCTCCTTATCACTTGATGTGATAACTATATCATCGCTTCACGTGATAGTCAACAGAAAAAATCACTTTTTGAAATAAACCGCAAAAATCACTTCTCGTGATTGTATAATCACATTAGGAGGGCTGCTCATGAATATTGGCGAAAGAATTGCAATGCTACGAAAAGAGCGAGGCTGGAACCAACAACAACTCGCAGACAAAATTAACGTGAGTCAGTCCACTCTTGCTATGTGGGAAACTGACAAACGGCGTCCAAACACAGATGCTTTGAACGACCTGGCGGATATATTTAATGTTTCTTTGGATTTTCTTATGTATCGTACAAATAAACGCAGATATTATGAGCTAACCGATAAGGACACCAAAGATATCGCTAAACTGGCTCAGCAGATTATTGACGGTATGAATTCAGATGCTAGTGTCAATTTTTACGGTGAACCGATGACAGATGATCAAAAGCAATCTATGAGGGACATCATAGAAATGGGGCTTCGTATCAATAAAGAAAAAGCAAAAAAGAAATTCACACCTAAGAAGTATCGAGATACGGGCGGTGATTAAATGTCGTATGCCAGTGACGTTGCTGACCAAACTTTTAAACGTACGGCTGATGTCGCAATAGATTCGACTGATCCATTTTCCATATGTAAAACATATGACTATGGGGTAAAACGGGTCACCATGCCCAATTCAACCATGGGGCTATCAGTCAGGACTAATCGCTGCGCAACGATATTCTTGAGTGACAATCTTACCGATTCTCAGGAACTGCTTGTTCTTCTCCACGAAGTTGGCCATTGCCGTATGCATAAAAACGATAGCACGCCATTTATGCGTTCTATGATGATTGGCGGTTGGATACCAAGAATTGAACGAGAGGCAAATGAATTTGCTGTTAGATACATGGTGGACATTCTGAAGGCTCAAGACATTGAAATCACAACAACTTATGGGATACTTCAATATTTCAACTTGCCAGAGTCTTTTGACCGTTTTGTATTTCTTTAATTAACGAAGCTTAATTTTCAAGAAATTTCGCAGAAGGAGCATCAAAATGGGCTTTTTTGACAACCTAATAAGACATGCTAAAAGCTTAGAAGCCAATAAACCCATCAAGAATCTAGCAATTCAAAAAACCAGCAGCGAAGTGCGCCCTAACACTAAAATTAAAAAATCCCCACAGACAGTCAGAAAAAATCCTAATACAGGCTTCCCGATGGCAAAAGAAACCTCTATACAACGAGCACGGGAAATGTATAAACAAACCATCTCAATCTCAAAATACAAACCATCTGGAAATAAAAAGCTTGATTATGAAATGGCAATCATCGATGAAGTCCTTCCCCATTATCATTTAGGCGATCTTTATTATAAAGAAGGCGACTGGGTCAAAGCCGAGAACGAATGGCTATCCATTGTCAAGAAAATGGGGCAGCTTTCAGCCAACAAATTAGCTGTCATGTATCACAAAGAGAAACGCTTCAAAGACGAAATTGCAATCTTAAAAGATGGATTTAAGTATTCCGTGCACAATAAGGTTTATCCAATTTCTGATAAAGATTTGGTATCCGAGCGCATATCCAAAGCCACCATTTTTCTAACAGCTCATATTGATCAAGATAAATCAGTCGGATACAAGCTGAAGTAATTGTTAGTCCAGACACGGAAGACGATAAAAGCTGAAAATTATTTATGGAGGAAAACAAAATGGCAAAAAAGGTAATGGGTGCTGACGGCAAGCAGTATAAGGTAAAGAAGCCTTTTTACAAGCGCGTTTGGTTTTGGGTATTAGTTATTATTGTGGTAGCAGCGATTGGCGGCGGCCTCAATAATAAGGGGAAATCAAGCAGCGAATCCACAGAAAAAACGGCAGTTAGCAAAACGGATAAATCATCTTCAAGTACATCAAAAAAGGACAGCGGCAAGATTACTCGTGCAGACTTTGACAGCATCACTCTGGGTGATTTGATGCAAAACGGCAATGGTGGTGCCAAATTAGATGATTTAAAAGCCAAGTTTGGTAACCCATCTTCTACCTCAAGCAGTACCACAAACGGAGTTAAAACTGATCTTGTCACTTGGACTAATGTTGAGGGCGGCTTGGGAGCTAACGTGATTGTCTCCTTTACCGATGGAAACGCGTTCAGCAAAAATCTTACAGGCTTCAAGTTAAGCCGCAAGCAAAAGATCACTTTGGCAGATTTCAATGCATTCCAAGACGGAACGAAGTACACTGACTTCACCTCAAAATGGGGACAACCTGACTATTACAATGAAAGCCTGATCGGTGGTCAAAAGAATGTTGTGGCCGGTTATACATCTGGTGTAAAAGGTGATCTAGGTTCCAACTTCAACGTTACATTCACAAATGATGCTTTAAGCGGGAAAACTCAGTCTAATATGAAGTAGTCCTTTTGAAGGCCCCTACTTGGGGCCTTTATTGGGTACAAAAAAGCCCCGGTGGCGAGGGCTGAAGGAGAGTTGATATTATGACAGGTATGAATCCGATTCCAGATGAGACAACAAACGCTTTATTAAACCCCGCTGCGGCATCTCTAGGCGAAGCTGCTGGAACGGTTCTTACATCGGGTTTCAATTTAATACTTAACCCACTACGTAAGTTTAATATTAGAAAAGAGCAAGAAATAACAGATTATGCTACGAGAATTAGGGACCACATTGAAACGATACCAGAAGAAAATAGGGATGGATCAAAAGTCAATTTTGTTCTTAAGGCGGTTGATGACTCCAAATTCAGGCTTAATGAGCAGGAAATGCGTGAAGCATTTGCCCGCTTGATCGCCAAAGGATTAGACAATCGTGTGAATAGTACTTTTTATCCAGAATATGCGAACATTCTTTCGAATATGTCCGTAGAAGAAGCTTCTCTAATACGTGAAATAAATAGCAACTATGCGTCTCAAGTACCATCCATTACGTTGATTGCAAGACAACCGTCTGGCAGCACCCGTGATGTTTTAGCTACAGCATATTTATTCGATAGCAAGGAAGATGGTTCAGGGAAACTAGATGTACCAATAAATCTGCTTGAGCATTCAGGTATAGTCAAGATAAAAGAGAACTCTTGGCTAACTGCTGATTACTATAAAAAGAAGTATGAAGCGTACGAATCAAGGTGGAGAATGGTTGGCGAAGCTCCCCAAAAGTTGGGTTTTGCAGATAATGAAACTTTAGACTTTCGGAAATCGTTTGTGGCCTTTTCTGATTTTGGCAAATCATTTGTGAAATTTATTGTTTAATCTAATTTTATTGTCGATTCGATTTTCCATGATTGCAAGTTCTTTAACCAAGCCATTTGTGTAAATCCGTAGAGCGATTGCAACGACAATAAGACTGACGATCAGAGCAACAAGAATTAATGTGAAAAGCACTGTATCACCTTCTTTGTTTGACTCTAGCATTAAATACTATTCACCTAATTATAGCAAAGATGAATAGCGTTCACCATCAACGGCTAATAGCCCCGCCACCCGCATCAAATTAATAGTTAAGACAAGGAGTCTTACTTATGGCAAATTCTACGATCAGGCAGGCCGATATACTGTTAAGAGAGTGTACCGTTATGCAGGTAGCTACGCTTGATACCGATACCGGTTTTCCTAATATAGTTTCGCTGACACCACTTAAATCACACCGATCGCTTAAAGAGATCCTTTTTTACACTGATCGCGACACTACTACCATTCACAACGTCCTAGAGAAGCCTGTGGTGGCTGTTTACTGTTTCAATGAGCTACACCACTCATCGTTGCTATTACGTGCAAAAACAGCTGTATTGACTGCTGAGGAGGTTTTGCCAAACTTTGCTGAAAACCTCAACACTTTTCAAGAATCGCTACAGTATGATCGACCCGTCATCATTCGTTGCACACCACTAACCGTCAAGATTAGATACAACAATGACATCGAGTTCAGCAAGCTAAACGAAATCTAAGCTTAGTTCTTGGAGATGTACTTATGAACGGTCCAGATACATTAAGCGAGGCACACTTCATTGGCCTCATCATTGTTCTTATAGGCGTCTACTTCGCCCTGTTTGGCCACAGGCATCATTGGGTTCGTTGGCTCATTGACCCTGATAAGCCCGGCAGCAACCTGTGGTGGGCAGCCGTTTTTATCATTATCGGCGCGCTCATGATGATGGTTAGAAAGATGCAATAATACGACCCCATAACGGGGTTTTATTTTAAGGAAATAGCGAACATACGTTTGAATTACAAGCTCTAAGAGTTCAAAAGGAGTGCGATATCATGGCATCAATTAGCTCATATAAACTAAAAGATGGCAAAAAGGCCTGGGAATTCTATATATTCGCTGGTGTTGATCCTCAGACAGGAAAAGAAATAAAAATTCATCGGCGCGGTTTTCCAACCGAAAAAGTAGCCCAGCAAGAAGCAACTTTAGCCGAGGCCGAAATAATCAGAGGCCACTCTCACTACCAAACTGAAAGAATTTTAATGGCTGATTATCTCAATCAGTGGATCACTAAGCTTAAGGTTAATGTCAAAGAGGGATCCATGATTATCTATCGATATAATCTTAAGAAATACATCATCCCAAAAATTGGCGATATTCGACTAGCCAAATACACGCTTAAGGAACATCAGGAGTTCATCAGCAGTCTATTCAATGATGGCTTGTCTCTTAACACAGTAAAGCTCATCAATGGAACGTTGCACAATGCGTTAAAAAAAGCCGTTGCAATTGGTTACATTACCAAAAACCCTACCGTTGGTGTCGAGTTCAGTGCGTATGCTAAAGACAATTCCAAAGAACTTCACTTTTGGACAAAAGATCAAGTTGGATCTTTTATAGAAGCAGCTGAAGAAGATAAAGAGCCTATGTGGCTATCATTCTTTGTGACACTAATTGACTGCGGGCTTCGTGTGGGTGAAGCCATGGCTCTTCGCTGGTCAGACATTGACTTCAGTAAAAATACCTTATCAGTCAATGCAACACGAATCTATCGTGCTGAAACTGGATCAAACGCTGGCAAAATAGCGCTTGATCGTCCCAAAACATTAAGCTCTAAGAGAACCGAATATATGACCGCTCGAGTAAATGATCTTCTTCAACAACAATATGAGCGCCATTTCAGTCACGGCAATGTACAAGGTTTTCGGTTTTCTACTAGCCACAATAACGATTTTGTCTTCACCTATTCGTCTGATGCCAAGTTTGGACAACCGCTCCGATCTCGAGCAACTACCGGTGCTTTTAATCGCATCACCAATCGGGCTGGGCTCCCTCACATCCGTATCCATGATTTAAGACACACGCATGCCGTTTTAATGCGTGAGGCAGGATTAAGCCTTGATGACATCAAAGATGATCTTGGGCATAAAGACATTTCAACCACTCAAATTTATGCTGAAATCTCTCCGGCAAAAAAGAAAGAAAACCATCAACAATTCGAAAAATACCTAAATCAGTGAACACAAAAAGAGCTCCAGAATTTGTGTATAAGTCCGAAGTCTTCACCAAAACTTCACCACGGACTTTTACAACATGATTCTGGAGCTCTTTATTTACCACATTTCAAATCGTGCAAGCCCTTGCGATTAAAGGCGTGCGTTCAATTCCTTGGTCATATCCTCATAACCCGGACGGCCGAGCAATGCGAACATGTTCTTCTTATAAGCTTCAACGCCTGGCTGGTTGAATGGGTTGATGCCATTCAAGTAACCGGAGATTGAAACGGCTGCTTCAAAGAAGTAGATCAGATAACCCAAGGTGTAAGCATCTTGTTTAGGAATGGAGACGGTCATAACCGGTACGCCGCCATCCGTGTGTGCCAAAACAACGCCTTCATAGGCTTTGCGGTTGACAAAGGACATCTTCTTGCCGGCAAGATAGCCGAGGCCGTCGAGGTTCTGGGCGTCGTCTGGAATGGTCAGATCGCGATTAGGTTCTTCAACCCAAACAACGGTTTCCATTAAATTGCGCAAACCTTCTTGGATGTACTGGCCGAGACTGTGAAGGTCGGTACTGAAGTTGGCGCTTGAAGGATAGATCCCCTTTTGGTCTTTACCTTCAGATTCACCCATCAGTTGTTTCCACCATTCGCCCAGATACTGAAGCGTTGGTTCGTAATTTTCCAGCAATTCGGTGGTGTAGCCTTTGCGATACAGGATGTTCCGCAAAGCAGCGTATTGATAGGCTTCGTTTTCCTTCAAGTCAGCTGATGCATAGGCTTTGCGACCATCGCCGAGTCCGCGCATCATTTCATCGATGTCGCCGCCAGCTACGGCAATTGGTAACAGACCCACGGCAGACATAACGGAGAAGCGGCCACCAACATCATCCGGCACAACGAATTCTTCGTAGCCTTCAGCGTCAGCTTCTTGCTTCAAAGCACCCTTGGCCCGATCGGTTGTGGCATAGATCCGTTCCTTGGCGCCTTCCTTGCCATACTTTTCAATTAACTTGGCCTTCAAAATGCGGAAAGCAATTGAAGGTTCAGTTGTCGTACCGGACTTGCTGATGACATTGATCGAGAAGTCGCGATCACCAATGATGTCGAGCAAGTCAGCCAGATAAGTACCGGAGATTGAGTTACCTGCAAAGTAAACTTCTGGGAACTTCAAGTCAGGATCAAGGTTGCGGAAGGTTTGAGAAAGAAAATCAACGGCCATCCGTGCGCCTAAATAAGAACCACCGATCCCGATCGCAACGAAGACCTGTGAGTTGCCCTGAATCTTCTTGGCTGCTGCCTTGATCCGGGCAAACTCATCTTTATCATAATTAACCGGCAAATCAAGAAAACCGCGGAAATCCTTACCGGCACCGGTTCCTTCACGCAATTCCTTGTCAGCTGCAGTTACCAACGGCTGCATCTGTTCAAGCTCATTGGCATGAACGAACTTGTCCAGCTTAGATGAATCAAATTTGATGTACGACATCGTGTGCGTTCCTCCTCTAAATACGTCAATTGCCGCCAAAACTTTTGCTTTGACCGCTATCATAAAAAGATTGCGGTACCGCTTCCAAACAAAATTTTCACCAACAAAGGGCGCTGTTCAAATTCACACTCTAACAAGTTAACTTTAAAATTGAATTTGTAAAAAAGCAAGCAATCCGGCAACTTCTCGTCAGATTACTTTGCTTTCATGATGCCCAGCACAACGCCGCCGAGAATGACGAGTGCCGAGCCCCAGCTGACCCAGACCATTTCCTTGTGCGTCTTGCGCTCGCCGAGCAAGTAAATGGAGCCAAATGTCGAAATCACGATCCCCATTTGTGAAAGCGAGTAAGAAACTGCCAACCCGACTTTCGCCATGGATAAGAGCATGAAGACATTCCCGGTACCCCAAAGCAGCCCAGTCAAAATATTCTTCACAGTTGCTCTGGCAAAAGGCTGATGGCCAATGCTCATCAATAAGGCACCAATAATCATCCCCACAGATTGCGGCATGACGACTGCCAGTGCCCCTAATTGCCCTGCATTGACGATGATGGTGTACCCGGCATATCCCGCTGTAGAAATCAGCAAGGTCCGGATGCCTTTGGACACACCGGATGCGGAAGTGACATCATCGTTTTGTTCGCGTCGTGACGTTAACGTGGCACCAATAATTAGCAAGACCAACGCCAAAATGCCAAGCGTTACATCCCTGCCATTATGCCATTCGTGAAACAAAAGGGCACCAGCCAGCGTAGTCGCAATGAGTTGCATGCCGGTGGAGATGGGCATGGTCATCGAGACACCCATATACTTCATTGATTGAAACTGTTGGCCCTGACCCAACGCCCAAAAAAGCCCGGAAATAATGCCAAGCAGCCACGTTTTGCTATCTAGCGCCGGGTGCATGACGAGCAAGGTTCCAACGCCGAAAACCAGCGCGCCAAACGTCATTCCCAAAGTTTGCTGATACGCATTGCCTCCAAGTTTTCCACTGACCAAACCAATGGAGCCCCAGGCAAACATCGGGATCAGCGCAAGTAAAATTACCATAACGCGCCTCTTTCTATATATCGTATCGTTAAGCTAAAAATAGAATACAGGCTAGTATTCTATCGGTTTTCCAGTAGCAAAACAACCAAAAAATCAGTTAGAAAACTAAGAGAACTTTTGGTTTAATCGATACTCGGCACGCAAAAATCTTTTCGACACCGGTTAGCGATGTAGATGCCACATGCGGTAAAAACCGTAACCCAGGATGGCGCCAATCAAATTAAAAATCACATCGTCAATATCGGCCACCCCGCTGATCAGCAAGAATTGCAGCGTTTCAATGCTCAGGGATGTCACCAATCCGATTCCGATGGCAGAACCCAGTTGTCGCCGATGTGTACTGATCCAAGGCACGCCAAACCCTAATGGCATAAACCAGGCAATGTTCCCCAGTGATTGGTACCATAGATCAAAATGACTCGCCGCTTGCCGCAACTTCAATGTTTCAACAAGTGGCTGTAAGTTAATCACTGAAAGCGGTCGATCCCAATGAAACGTCAACTGCCATGGGTAATAAACATCACGGAAAACTGTCAACGCAAACAGTAAGATTAGATAGCCCACAAACAGGCCCAGTTTAAGCTCATGGCCAAATGATGTGCGCCGGTGAGTCGTTAGCAGCCAGAAGCACCGTAATGCCGCAAATATTAATAGGTAAAGGATCGTTTTGTCCAAACTATAAACCACCAGCCGCACCAAAGGAAAATGGTTGACGCGGCTTAATGATGTGCTGTTAATCCAATTGTAAAATGGCCCCAGAAAAAGCATCACGTTACCTCCAGTAGTCATTGTAGCAAACCACCTACCGGATACCCACCGTACATCTGGATTTCAATAACTTTTAAAGACTCCATAAGAATCAGCCAGTCTTGACTGGATTTGACTTGGTTGCGGTATGCTGTTTCGGTGCGGAAATGTTGGCTAAAAAAATTAAAACGCGTTCACCAACCCAGAAACCTGCGTGTAAGGACCTCGGGCGTAATGGTCAAAGCCCGACTATCACGGCTAGGACCGCTTACACCTCGACTTCTAACCGCGCCAGTTAACGCTCTGACTTAAACGCGTTCGCGTGGCCAGAAACCTGCACATAAGGACCTTGATCGCAATGACCAAAGCCCGGCCATCACGCCCAAGGCCACTTATGCTCCGGTTTCTAACCGGCCCCGCTCACGCTCTTTGTGCAATTGCCTATTTGCGGGTACAATGACAAAGAACAAAGTGGAAAGGAGTTACCGCTTTGAAACGGTTACGACTCAATCGCCTTTTATTGTGGCTTCGCAATACCCGGATCGGCTTTTTGGCGCTCCTGCTTTTTTTACTGTGGGCTAAAACGCTTTTTGGCTATTTTTTTGATTTCTCGCTAGGCCTAAATGACCCGCTTCAATATACCTTACTCATCCTCAACCCCTTAGGCACTGGCATCATTTTGCTCTCGTTAGGGCTTTATCCAAAACATGCGCGGCGTGGTTATCTGGTTGGCATCATTGTCTACATATTAAGTAACTTATTATTGCTCTCTAACGTCCTTTACTATCGTGAGTTCACCGATTTTCTGACGGTCACAACCATCCTCGGCGTTTCAAAGGTCAGCCAGGGACTTGGCGCCAGTTCACTGAGCATGGTGAAGCCACATGACATCATTTATGTACTGGATATTGCCCTGGTTGCGTTAACTTATATGGGCTACAGCGTTTGGAACATCTGGCGCTATATTCACAATCAACCACTAAAATGGCCGCATTTTGGCTTATCGCTTGATACCAGCCGCATGCCTTACCACTTACCGCAAGCAGTTACGGTGTTTGGCGTGGCCTTCTTTGCCTTGCTCACCGCTACCAGTGAAATGAATCGCCCGCAGCTGCTGACCCGGACTTTTGACCGCAATTACATTGTCAAATACTTAGGGTTGGCACCTTTTACGGTTTATGATGCGGCGAAAACCGCCCAGAACAATCAGGTTCGCGCCCAGGCAGATAGTGCCAATCTCGATCCGGTTCTGCAATACACCCGCTCTCATTATGCCGCCCCTAACGCCAGCTATTACGGCGCAGCTAAAGGCAAGAATGTCATTATCATCCACCTTGAGAGCTTCCAGCAGTTTTTGATCGGCCAAAAAATTGATGGCCAGGAAGTCACCCCGTTTCTCAATTCATTGATCAAGGAAAAGGATACGCTCAGTTTCAACAACTTCTTCCACCAAGTCGGCCTCGGCAAAACAAGCGATGCAGAAAACATGTTGGAAACCAGCACGTTTGGGATTGCCAATGGCTCGCTGTTCAGCAGTCTTGGCACGGAAAATACCTTTGAAGGTGCCCCGGCCATTCTTAAACAACGCGCCGGCTATACCAGCGCGGTCTTTCATGGTGGTTCTGCTTCTTTCTGGAACCGAGACAATGTTTATAAAAGCCTTGGCTACGATGATTACTTTTCCGGTAACTTTTATAATCATGACGAAAAGGCCGCAACGGAATACGGCATTAAAGATAAATTGATGCTGGCTGAAACGCCTAAATATTTGGAGCACCTGCAACAGCCGTTTTACACCAAGATTATTACGACCAGCAATCATAATCCGTTTTATATTACGCAAGCAGATTCCGACTTTCCCGATGCCGGGACCGACGACGCAACGATTAATGGCTATTTTAAAACGGCTCATTATCTTGACGAGGCGTTACGCGAGTTCTTCAATTACCTGAAAGCCAGTGGTTTGGAAAAGAATTCACTGGTCATGCTTTACGGGGATCATTTTGGGATTAGCAACGATCGTAATACCACTTTAGCCCCGTTATTAGGTAAAGATCCCAGCAAGTGGACAGCATTCGATAATGCGCAGTTACAGCGGGTTCCGCTGATCTTCCACATGCCAGGCCTCAAAGGCGGTATCAACAATACGTATGGCGGTGAAATCGATGTTTTGCCAACATTGCTGCACTTGCTGGGCATCAGCAGTAAACGCTATGTTCAGTTTGGCACGGATCTGCTTTCGAGCCAGCATGATGATGTTGTCGCGTTTAGGAACCACAATTTTGTGACGCCGAAATACACTGTTTTAGGCAGCAAGGTTTATGACAACACAACTGGCAAACTCGTGACCATGACCCCTACTTTGCAGGCGGCCATCACCAAAGACCAGAAATCGGTTGATACACGGTTAAGCCTCTCTGATGATGTGGCCAATCGTAATTTGTTGCGTTTCTATGTGCCGTTGGGGTTCAAACCGGTTAATCCGGGCCAGTATGACTACAACCAGAGTCTTAGCAAGGTCTTGTCGCTCGAACACAGTCTCGGCAGCAAGAGCACCAGCCTCTATAGCAAAAATAATGACCAATCAACAACTGGTCTGTACCAAACCGATGCGCCTGAATTAGCCGATGACACGCAACCCATCACCGATTTTCCTGAAAAAGTCCAAGCCCAGACTGAATCCTCTGCAAGTGAGTCGGAATCGAGCAGCTCAGAAACAGTCGACATTCGAACCAAACAAATCAAATAACATAGTGAATGCTCGCTTTAAGTTCACACTTTGTTCAAATTCTTTGCTTATACTGCTTATGAGGTGAACGGGTAGATGCATTTCTTTGAGCGAACGTTCTCGGGTTTCCGTTATCATCGCCGTTATTACATTGTGATGATGCTGCTGTCGGTTGCGTTCTGCTTGATCAGCATCATGCTGATGACAAGTGAAATGATCGATCAATCCGCACAAGGGGCATTTCTGCAGCGTCTTAATTCTTTTGGCGATCAAAATAAAGAAGCCATTCTGCTGAGTACGCAGGTTGGTCAGGCACATATCAAAATGGTTCAGTCTGCGCAATCATTGTTGAATCGGGTCATGATCCTCAATGGTATCTGCTGGCTGATCGGCACGGCTTGGCTATGGCATCATCGCCGCTCTGAAACCGACGCGCTTTATTTAGTAGGCAAAAGCAGTATGTCCATTGGCTTGCAGTATGCTTTTGAAGCTTTCTTTAGTTTCTGGATCAGTTTTATGATCAGTGTCTTTTTGATCATTCTGTTTAACGACCAATTGATCCAGTTTCTAACCAATGCGAACCGCTCCGTTTTTGGCCATCTGCTGCAGGAAGGCTATCAAAGTGTGGACATGAACCGGGCTTTTCGGCAATTATTTGCCCGTCACCTAACCGGATTTACTCGTGAAACTTTATTTTATTACGGCGGTAGAACTGATGACATCACCCAACCAACGGGCTTCCTAACAACTTTAGGTAGCGGAATGGCCGTGATTTTCATCACCAATCTTGGATTAGTGACCCCGCTTTCAATGATTCGTAAGCGACGGGTCATGCCGCGTTAGGAGATATCTATGTTATTTCGGTCAAAACAACTTGATGTGTATCGTGAAAACCTCGCGAAGCTTTTTGCCCCTAAAACGATTCAATACTTGTACGTGCCAGACGAGGCATCGCTTAATGACTTGCGCGACCAATATATCAAGAACTTTGCGAGCGGTGGCCTGCTGAAGCAACTTGCATTCATTAGCAGCCGTGATACAGGTATTCTGGATTATCTCAGCGTCCGCAATAATCTGTATATTAATGGGCACAGCAAAAACACGGATTTTTTGCCGGAATGGTTGAATAGTAACTCGCCAATTCTCGATCAGCCAGCTGCTACATTGGACACCATGCAACGGCTATACCTGCAATTTTATCGTGGCTTAGTGGGTAAAAAACGTTATTTGTTGCTAAGTGGCCGCGCCGAAGTGTTTGACCCGCAAGTTACCCGCGCCTTTTTAACTGAAGCTAATCGTGCCTTGCAGCAAACCGACAGCTGCCTGCTTGTCTTGACGACAGATCAATCACTTTTAAGCGCCAATCCCCAAAATGCGTGGGAACAACCGCCAGTACTATCTTTAAACGCCATTGCCAAATAATCTGGCTCATTTAAACCTGTCACTTTAAGCAAAAACCGGTTCTAGACAAATTGATGTCTAGAACCGGTTTTTTTGTCTTCACTTACCAAAACGTGCAGCGGCTAAGTTATACTAACCCAACACGCTTGAATATTTCGTCAACATGCTTGAGGTGATAATGATAATCAAAGGCGTCATCCAAATCGGCCTTGGACAGCCGACCCATGATTTCAGGATCTGCCTCTAACAACGGCCGAAACTCACGATGTTCATCCCAGGCAACTGCTGTTTTTGGCTGAACCAGATCGTAGGCTTGCTCACGACTCAGACCACTTTCAATGAGTTTGAGCATGACCCGCTGACTATAAATCAAACCATGCGTCAAATTCATGTTTGCCTTCATCCGTTCTGGGAAGACGTCCAAGTGATCAAGGATGCTAGTAAAGCGGTGCAGGATATAATCCAGCAGGCCGGTGGCGTCCGGCAACATGATCCGTTCGGCACTGGAATGTGAAATATCGCGCTCATGCCACAGTAAAACGTCTTCTAATGCTGGCGTTTCGTAACCGCGGATGACACGGGCTAACCCTGAGACATTCTCTGAACCGATCGGATTACGCTTATGTGGCATCGCACTGGAACCTTTTTGGCCTTTGTTAAAGTGCTCTTCGACCTCATGAACCTCCGTACGCTGCATATGGCGGATTTGCAAGGCAAAACGTTCAACCGAAGTCGCAATCAATCCCAGCGTCTGAATGTAATGTGCGTGCAGATCACGTGGCAGCACCTGCGTCGAGATTTCCTGTGCCCGAATGCCCAGTTGCTTGGTCACATAGGCTTCAACCGCTGGTGGCGTATTAGCAAACGTCCCTACTGCACCGCTAATCTTACCCGCTTCAACATCACTTGCGGCATCTTCAAATCGCCGAATATCCCGATTAATTTCGGAATACCAAGTCGCAACCACGAGACCGAATGTCGTCGGCTCAGCGTGGACACCATGCGTCCGCCCCATCATCACCGTATCCTTATGCGCCTTCGCTAATTTTGCCAAGCTCGCTTTTAAGGCATCCAGATCCGATCGCAGAATTTGATTGGCCTGCTTCAATAAGTATCCTTGCGCCGTGTCGACCACATCGGTACTGGTTAAGCCAAAATGAACCCATTTTTTCTCCGGTCCAAGGCTTTCGGAAACATCGCGGGTAAACGCGACCACATCATGATGGGTCACGGCTTCGATTTCATGAATCCTATCAACATCGAATTTTGCATTGACACGCAAGGCTTTGACATCGCTGGCTGGGATTTCTCCTAACTTAGACCAAGCTTCGGCCGCCAAAATTTCAACTTCCAGCCAAGCAGCATACCGGTTCTTTTCTGACCAAATTGCCGCCATCTCAGGGCGACTATAACGCGGAATCACAGGTTTTTTCCTCCTCTAAGGTGAGCACGACTTTTAAGATCCATGAGGTTCAGATCTATCCAATTAATAACCACTAACTGACCAATCCGCAAACTTATAGCTTGATAAAAACGTTACTGAATAACAAAATGTCCGGTTGCGTTAATACTGTCTTTGATTGCCTTCAAATCGCCAACGATTTCAATTTCACCGACTAACTCGCCGCCGTTCGGATAGAAAGCGAAGCGCCAGTCAGGCTTGATTTGAATTTGCGTCAACACCGCGTCCATATCTTTTTGCCGGAGCGGAATGCCAACTCCATCCTCAGCCAGTTCCAATTCCGGTAACGGCCAACCAAGAATGGCCCGCAGATGTAACTCGTATTCGGAAATGTCGCTGGTACTCTGCATGAGATGACCATACAACTTTGGCCCCGGGTAAACCCGCTTGACGTACAGTGTGCCATTTGCCGCTAAGAAGAATTCAAGGCTAAAAATGCCGGTGTAGTCAAGTTTCTTGGCAATTTTTTCGGCAATACGCCGAATTTCCACAATAACGGCCGGATCAACGTCAGCGCGCACCGATGAGGCTTTGAGCTGATGATGGTCAAAATAATTTTGGATGACCGGTCCGATTCGAATGGTCGTGCCGGCTTTTGCCACCATCACGGCCACCTCTTTGATATTTTGCAAATAGGCTTCCAAAATATACGGACGTTGTTGCAACAGTTGCTTAGCGCGATCCACATCATCCGGTGTCGACAACAATAACTGCTGATCGACCCCCATCCCTTTTTGAATTGGCTTCAATAAGGCGGGATAGCCAATCGTATCAATCGCTTCATTGATATCGCCAGGCGTGATCACCTGGGTATAAGGCAAAATATTCATGTTGAGATCGTCAAGAAAGACTTTTTCCAGATAACGATCCTGCGTTACCGTCAAAATGTCGCTTCCTGAAGGCAATTGACTCGCGGTTGCTAACTCCGCTAAGATCGCGCCGTCCACATTCTCATCGGTAAACGTCATGACCGTACTCATTTGCGTCAATTCCTTTAACGCAGTGCGATCATCCGACTTACCTACCAAGGGAATATCGGCTTTTTCAAGCGCAATATCGGTTTGCGTTGGTGCCAAAACCACAGTACGCATGCCCATCAGACTGGCTGTATCAGCCATGCGAAAAGCTGAAACTCCGCCGCCGATGATGCCAATAGTGGCTCCTGGACTAATAAATTGCGTCACATTTGTTCCTCGCTTTGACTTTATTTATCTGAATCATTTTCGTTTAAACCGCGATCAATCGGCATTTCCGGTGTCCGACTAGGTGAATTGAAAATCCAATTCAACAGCACGGCGCTTAAGCTGGTCATCAAAATCCCTGATCCGAAAAGCAGCTGAATGGTTTTCGGCAAAAACTGGACGATATGCGGCTGAACGGTCACCCCTAAGCCTAGACCGATCGAGATCGCGGCAACCAACAGATTTTTATCATTTTCAAAATCAACCTGTTGCAGCATCCGGATGCCTTGAACCGCCACCATGCCAAACATCACTAACATCGCGCCTCCAAGAACCGGTGCAGGAATGATCGTGGCCAATGCACCGATTTTTGGCAACAGCCCCAAAATAACCAGGAAAATTGCCGAATAGATGACTGGTTTTCGCGTTTTAATCCCTGAAAGCTGCACCAAGCCGACGTTTTGCGAGAAGGTCGTGTACGGGAAGGTGTTAAACAAACCGCCTAACATGACTGCCAAGCCCTCCGCACGATAGCCACGTTTCAGATCGTCCGCTTCGATTTTCCGCCCAACGATATCACCTAAGGCAAAGAAAACGCCAGTACTTTCAACCATCGACGTCATCGAAATCAGAATCATCGTGACGATCGAACTCCATTCAAAATGCGGTACCCCAAAATAAAATGGCGTCGGCACATGAAACCAGCTAGCCTCGACGACTGGCTGGAAACTAACTAACCCGAAAAAGCCAGCTAAGACGGTCCCGGCGATCAAACCGACCAAAATGGCGATGGAGTGCAGAAAACCTCTCCCCCAAACGTTAATGGCCAGAATCAGCAACACCGTGAACGTGCCGACCAGCAGATTCGTCATATTGCCGAAATCTTTAGCTGTTGTGGAACCCCCACCAAGATTCTGGAAGGCAACCGGAATTAACGATAATCCGATCACCGTAATCAGTGAGCCGGTCACCAGCGGCGGAAACAAAAAGCGCAGTTTTGAAAACGCCCCGCCAATCAGAAAGACAAACAAACCAGCGACGATAATGGCACCGTACATCGTCTGAAAGTTGAATTTCTGTCCGATCATGATCAATGGTGCCACTGCCTGCACCGCACAGCCCAAAACAACCGGTAATTTAATACCAAAATATTTATTGCCAAATACCTGTAAAGCAGTGGCAATGCCACACATAAAAATATCAATCGAAACCAGGTAGGTCATCTGCTCTGAAGTAAAGTGCAAAGAGGCACCGATCAGAATCGGCACCAGCACCGACCCCGAATACATGGCTAACAGATGTTGCAGCCCCAGTGCAGCCGCTTTTGGATTGGAAATGCTTTTACTTTTCATGTTTGCGCTTAGTCCTCCGGTGCAAAAATGACGTGGCCATCTTTAAACGCACTAATTCTTGCCAAAGATTCAACCCGGACATGCTTATCATCCAGCAGCTTGCGGCCTTTCTGGAAGGTCTTTTCGATGACAATCCCGACACCACTCAATGTAGCGCCGGCTTGGGCAATGATCTCCATCAACCCTTCAACCGCTTGGCCATTCGCCAAAAAATCATCAATAATCAGCACATTGTCGTCCGCGGAAAGGAACTTGCGGGAAATCGCAATTTCATTGGAAGTCTTTTTGGTAAATGAATAAACCGTGGCAGTGTACAGATGATCCTTTAAGGTCAGACTCTTGTGCTTGCGGGCAAACACAAGCGGCTTGTGAAACTCCATCGCCGTTGCAATCGCAGGGGCAATGCCGGAACTTTCAACAGTAAGGATTTTGGTGATCGGCTCATTGCTGAAACGCCGGTAAAATTCCTTACCCAGATCGGCCATTAAATCAGGATCGACTTGATGATTCAGGAAGTTATCCACCTTCAACACATCTGTTCCGATAACTTGGCCATCCTTTTTGATCCGGTCTTCCAGTAATTTCACCACAAGCACTCCTTCTATTTGTAAATTTTCAACAAGCTTACCATAAAAAACGCTGTGGAACAATACAGCTTCAGCGATTCCCGAACGAGACAAGTAGCCGCTTTCACGACCATAAGAGAACAAAACCCCTGTGATTTGGGGTTATTAAAGCCAAACAACAGGGATTGTGTCATCATTAAAATACGAACATTCAGCTGTCATATTGCGTCAGATTCCAAGTTTCAATCAGATGAATCAACTTTTGCGGATAATCAGGATCGGTCGCATACCCATCTGTCTGCAGAGCCGATGCTGCCGATTTGTAATCCTTGGCCGCGCGCACGGTCGCATATTGTTGCGGATTCCAGTCAGTCCCGTTAACAAATAATAGCGCGTGATCACGGATTGATGCCGTATCATCGCTGTATACCCGAAACCGTCCATCAACTGTAATCCACTTATCATTGACATATTCTTTGGTTCGTAGCACTTTGGTGTTCGCAGGATCCGTTCCTTTAATGCCGAACAGATTGTGATAATCTTTGGCCAATGTGCTTGTTCCCCAGTCGGATTCGAGAATAGCCTGTGCCAACGTAATACTGGTCAAAACGCCATACTGTTTCTGCATGGCCTGTGCTGTCGGTGCCAGTCGCTTGATAAAAGCCTCTTTCTTCGCCTTTTCAGCGGCTTTTTTATCGATACTGGCCTGCTGTTGTGAAACTTCCGCTTGACGCTGTGACCAATATGAACCGACCACCAACGTTGCCCCGACTGCAAAAAACGCCAGAACGAGCCAAGCAGCCAGCGGAATCTTTTTCAATGTAAAACGTCGGCGCTTTTTCGCCAATAGCCTTTACTCCTTCGTCTCATTTTCACGTGTCAGTAACAACTTGCGCCGCAAAACCAGCATATCCTGTAACTTCAATCCGTCAGCATAGACAGGCTGGCTGTATTGGTCAAAGAAATGTTTCCGAATCGAATCCAACCGAAACCCGCGTCGCATATAGAAGCGGAGATTATCAAAATCAACATCGCCGGTGCCCACCAAAATCTCCTGATACTGCTGAGTGGCATACACCAAGCCCACGTGCCGCAATAAGCCGGACGCAATGCCTTGGCGGCGGCGCGCAGACGCGACCGCGAGATTTTTCAATTCAACCGTCTGCTCATCGACTGGAATAACCATCGCGACGCCGACGGGCACCTGATCATCAAGCGCGGCAAAAAGTGTCCCTGTACTTAAATAGCGACTAAGCATGGCGGGATCTTCATCCCCCACCAATAGGAGATCTAAATACTGAATCCTTGCCTCAGGTGCCACTTCTTCAAATTTTAACATCGCGCCCCAGCCTCCATTAGCCCTATCCAAAGATGATGATTTTATTATAGATTAGTTTACCATGGACCAATGGCGCTGTTGCTACGAAACGTTGTTTTTTTATGAAAAGCTAGAGAATCATCTCAGGCTATAACGCGTTCGCCAGCCCAGAAACCTGCACATAAGGACCTTGGTCGCAATGACCTAAGTTCGGGCCATCACGCCCAAGGCCACTTATGCTCCGGTTTCTAACCGGGCTGGCTCACGCTCACACAAAGAAAAACCGGCTGCATCAAATGCAGTCGGTCAATGGTTTCTTTAATTAGTCTTTGTTAACGTTAACCGCTTGTGGGCCGCGATCGCTATCTTCGACTTCAAACGTTACCGCTTGGCCTTCTTCGAGGGTCTTGTAACCGTCGCCTTGGATAGCTGAGAAGTGAACGAAAACATCGCTGCCATCTTCCCGTGTGATAAAGCCGTAACCCTTTTCAGCGTTGAACCATTTAACTGTGCCGTGTTCCATGAGAACATTCCTCCTTGCGTCATTTGACGCATGATAATATCGTGTATTTCTGTTTGGTACAAGTGGAAGAAAGTTCTGAAACCATGCAACCACGACCATTCAAAAAGTACATGTTTAGTCTACCATCACGGTAAAATCGTCGCAAGTGTCAGCACTTTCAGAAATCAATTTTGCGAGGAAATAATGTGATTGAAATTGCGCTTTAACTGTAATAAGCGGGAGAAGTCTTCCAGAAAATAAAATAAACGAGCACGGCTCTCAAACGACGCGCGATCAGTCGGCAGCGATGAAGCCGCGAAGTTGCGCTGAATCTTTTTGACCATCGTAACTAGTTGCGTCGCCGGATTATCTTCATTCAACACACTAGCTGTCATCGACAAGGCATCGCTGATCACAGCCGCCTGCAAAACCGGCGTCTCGATTCGATCCAGGCTATCCTGCATTTGGCGTAACAGTTCATATTGATTGGCTCGCATCTCGAAGTAAGCTTGGTAATAGTCATTTTCCGACCACAATTGATTGTCACTGTGGCGATTGGCCCAAGCCACTGCAGCATCCAGTGTCATTTTCAAATCTGATAAATTCGCCCAGTTATCGGCACTTTTAAGATGCTCCGGCCCCAACTGTTGACTCATATGATCGATGATTTCCCGCATTTCCGCTTCGACCTGCGCCTGAAATTCCGTGATTTTGGCTTCCAGGCTCGGCATAAACAAATTTGCCACAAGCGCAACGCCGGCACCGACTGCCAACAACAAAAGTTCATTGCGAATCCAGAACCAGCTGCAGCTTTTGGCCATCATAAAATGCGTGACCAACACGGCCGTCATCACAATGCCGCTTTGCACTTCGAACACGTTGGTTAGTGGAATGAAGATTAAAAGGAAAACGCCAAACGCCAGCGCATTGTACCCCAGAACCAAGAATGCCCCGATCGCAATGACAAAGCCCAACACAGTTGCCAGCAGTCGGTAGGCAACCAGCCTGAACGATGCTTTGGTGGTATTCTGAACCGACAGAATCGTAATGATACCGGCAGCTGTCCAATATTCAAGATGTAAGGCATAAGCAATGAGCATCGCAACCGCTGTTCCCACCGCTGTTTTAACCGTTCGCATACCGATATGCATAACCAATTCCTCCATTTGCCTTTAGTTTATCATACGTTGTTTTGTTATTAGCGCGATTGCTTCTAAGCCCGCTCACCATGTAGCCTCTAGTAATTCTTTTGTTGTTACGCTACCATAGAAAAAGAGGACTAAGACATGAAAAAATTACTGCCATTATTAGCCGTGCTAGCCTTTCTTTTTGTTGGGTGTTCGGCCACTTTAAATCAAAAAAAGCAATTACTGACGACAACGCAGACTGTGCAAACTCAAGTGCAGCAGGAACAGCAAGCGTTGCAGGTCATTGGCTCGACGGTGAATGATTTTCCGTCCACCTTTGAGAAGGCATACCAAGATGACCCGTCGGCAGATCTAAAAAATGACGATGGTGCCGTCAAGAAATTGTTGGATAAGCGCGCCGCAGCGTTTAAATCATTGGAAGCGGCGAACACAGCGCTGACTGATGCCAATAATACCTTGACCAAACTCAATAACCAACCGTCTGAAGACATGCCCCAAGCGCCGTTGAGCAAGGTACTCACCAGTCTCAAGCTGGCCAAACTCGATCACAAAACCCTGGTTAGTTATTATCGGGAAATGTTGAGTGCCGAGGACGATTTTTTCGCGGCCACGGCTGGTAGTGACGTCTCGCAGGCGGATTTGGAAACCCAAATCTCACAACTTAATCAATATTACAGTTCACTGAATCAACAAATTGATGTCATGACCGCTAACCTGACAACAGTGACGAGTCAGAATGCCAAGTTAACTAAGGCGGTCAAAACGATGCACGACTGATGTTGACACATCACCATAACGCATTCACTTTCCGAGGAGGCTTCTTCATGCCGCAAAGCGTGGCAATTATTATTCCCTGTCATAATGAATCCGAAAATGTTCCCTTGATCTACCAAGCTTTAATGAAAACTTTTCAAACCAATCTGACTCAGTTGGAGCCGCAAATCTGGTATGTCAACGATGGCTCGACTGACGACACGCTCGCTCAAGTCCAGCACCTGCAAGACAGCGATCCGCAAGTGCACTACATTGATCTATCGCGGTCATTTGGTAAGGAAGCGGCGATGTATGCGGGATTGGTCACCGCCAAAGCCGATTATTATGCCGTGATGGACGCTGACCTGCAAGATCCGCCAGCCATGTTGCCGGATATGTACGCTGCCCTTCAGGAAGGTTATGACATGGCCGGCGCCCAGCGGACAGATCGTTCCGGTGAAGCGCCAGTGCGGTCATTCTTTTCCAATCTCTTCTATAAATTCATCAATCGGGTCTCTCAGACCCAGATTGTTCCCGGCGCTCGCGATTTTCGGCTCATGACGCGCCAAGTGGTTGACGCGATCGTACATATGACCGAGCGTAATCGGTTTTCGAAGGGGCTTTTCAGTTGGGTTGGCTTTAAAACCAAGTACCTTCCTTACCAGAATATCGAACGTCAACATGGTGAAACCAGTTGGTCCTTTACCAGCCTTTTGCGTTATGCCATCGATGGGATTATTGATTTTTCCGATGCCCCGCTGACCTTCGTTTCGATGATCGGCATTATCAGCTTCTTAGGCGCGTTTGCGGCACTGGTATTTATCGTCATTCGGGCAGCGCTCTATGGCGATCCGACAGCAGGCTGGCCGTCGATGGTCTCGATTTTCCTCATGATCGGCGGCATTCAACTGTTTGCGCTGGGTATTGTGGGTCGTTACATCGGCCGGATCTATATCGAAACCAAGCAACGCCCGATTTTTATTGCCCGTAAAATCAAATAAAACCGGCGTGCAAACTTCTCAGCTAGTTAAGCGCAAAAGTCTGACACACCGGTACATTGACCATAACGCACTACTTCGTATCTTCTGAAGTGGTGCTTTTTTCTGGATCAAAATTGCGAATCGCGACAAAGATCCAGCTTAGGAAAAATATAATGGCAGCTGCCAAGGAAAGCCATCCAGTAACATGTTGCAATCGCGTGCCGGTGTAAACAACCCGCACCCGGTGACTGCCAGCCGGTGCCGTGATGGTCAAGCGGGCATTTTTGCCTTCAGCCCGATACGGAACGACTTTCCCGTCAACGGTGACATTGTAGCCGACGTAGGCAAACTTAGGTAATTGCAAGACAACCGAGCGCGTGCTGGTATAACCAAAGCGCAAATCGTTATAATGCTGGGTCAGCGGGGTCAGACGCTGAAGTTTATGTGACGGCAAAACCACGGCCTGGTCTTTCTTGAAAAAGGTGGTGGTATCGAATTGTTTCGGTGCATACTCCGATCCGCCGCCAGTCGCATCGCCATAGTAGCCGGCAGCATTTTTGTCTGTCACCCGATAAGTATTGGCGTTCGTCATGGTCGTATTAATCGTCGCGGCATAGCTAAACCCAACCACGCAGGCCGCCAAGACCATCCCCCATGCGAAACGTTGCGGACGCACTTTTTCTGCCACCAACAAAGCCACAGCCAGACTCAGGAATAAAGTCGTTAGCTCCAAGTATCGCCACGGAAACTGAATCGTGCCTAAAACGGTCTTCCGAAACAGTGACCATGGAAAAAGGTTGGTACTTAAGTAAATGGTGATGAAGCCCAACCCTGCCGCTACTTTGACAGAACGGCTTAACTTAGGCCACCACAGCGCCAATCCGATCGCGATACCCAGCATCAAGACGCCCATCCCCGGACGGAACGTCTGGTTCACGTTTTGCATGTTGCTGGTGGAGGCATACATACTCAATGAGTTTTGAAACAAGTCGCCTAGGCTGTATTGCAGGTAATTAAGCCAAATGGTTGCAGATTCGGCAAGTTTAAGCGGCAAATGTTGCGAAATCTCCAACATGGGCAAGTAGCTGCCTACCCCCATCAACAAGGAGCTAATCGCCGCATATGCTGTATACCGCACCATCCGCCATGAAACCCGTTTCAAAGCCAGCAACACCAGGAACCCGCCAACCAGAAATTCGAGCACCATCACGAGCGACAACATGTGCGCGTACATCAGGCCGGTCACGCCAAAGGCCAATATGAACCAGTTATCAGACTGCTTCACATAGATCAGGTACATTCCGGCTGTAATGATCGGTAAAAAGATAAAGGCAAGATTCTCACCAAGTGCCCCGCGAACAAAGGCATCCAGCATCCGATAGACCGCTGTTGTATACACGACGCTGAAAACGAATGCCGCAAGCGGACGGCGACGAATTTTCAGAAAACTAGCGTAGGCTGCCAGCACCGTCACCACCAAAATCAGCGTTTGATAACCATAGTAGGCGCTGACCACCCCGAGTCCAGCTAACCGCAGCCAAACATATGGGAACAGCATCAAGGACGGATAAAAGGCGTCAAAAGCATAGCCAAAGTGGCGAACTTCTTCAGGAAAAACCTTGGGAAAGTATGACCCATGCTGCACACTGGTGACATAGCTTTCCATGCGACGCAATTGCGGCATCGTGTCATCTTGGTGGAAAATATAGGACAGATGCAGTTGCGGCCACTGTACCAATAACACCAAAGCAACTGCCAACATCGGCAGCAGCCAGATCGCATTTGTTTTTAAAAATTCCCTGATGTCTGAACTTCTTGTTTGTGTCGCCATAAAAGCCCTCCAAACGATGATCATCGCGAACGTTCTTCTAATATTGTAACAATAACGACAGTGACGGGCGAAGTGAATTTTAAGGAATCATCAAGACTTGCAACTTAAAACGTTTTCATACTGTTCCGGCTGCTGCACCTGGCCAGTCCCGCGTTATGATTAAGTTAATATTTAAACTTAGCTTATTTTTTATTCGGCGCGGTTTTTGCTATCATATTAATTATTAACGACTAACCGATTGCTTTTCAAAGGAGTCTTGCCCGGATATGTTGCATTTCAAAAAAACCAAAACCTGGCCGCTACTGCTTGTGAGTTTTGCGCTGACCTTTATCATCAGTCTCTGTGTTTTTGCCGCTTTAAAAATGGCGCCATTTGGCTCATCGTCCATTCTCGCCAATGATTCGGCAGTGCAATACATCGACTTTTTTACTTATCTCAAGCACGCATTGGCAGGAACCGCAGGCAAGGCGTATTCCTTTTCGAATAGTCTTGGCGGCGGTATGTATGCTAACTGGACTTACTACTTACTGAGCCCGTTTAACCTGATCTTTGTTCTTGTGTCACGGCATGCGTTGCCGGTTGCCATGCTGTTTGTGACGGCACTTAAATACAGTGCCGCAGCGGTGACGGCTCAGTGCTATGCCAGTCATCATGCCGGCGCCCGTTGGTACACGTTGGTCTTCAGTATCAGTTACGGCTTGTCTGGCTTTTTAGTGGCCAACTTTCTTAACATCATGTGGATGGACGGCGTAATTCTACTGCCATTAGTGGTCTTAGGCATTGATCGGCTGTTTGAAACGCATCGGATCATGCCGTACGTCTTGCCACTCAGTCTTAGTTTCATAACGAATTATTACATTGGTTTCATGATCGCAATTTTTGCGGTTTTATATTTCGGTTGGCGCTGGGCGATCCACCATCAAACTCACCTGCTCCGCAAAATCGGATTATTTGCTGGCGGTTCGTTACTAAGCGGTATGCTTGCGGCTGTGGTGTTAATTCCGACTTACTTTGCCTTAGCTGCTTCCCGGCTATCAAGTGCTGGCGCTGATTTCAGTGTGAAGGCACTTTATTCGCTGCTCGATCTGCCTTCCAAGTTCATCCCCGGGAGTTTTAATTTCGACCAACTTTCCAACGGCTTACCCAATCTTTACATGGGCATGATCGCGCTGCTGGGAGCGGTGTTCTACTTTTTAGCGACATCTATCCCGGTTCGCGAACGGCTCATCTCTGGTGGCTTGACCTTGCTTCTGATTCTGTCGATTTGGCTGAATCCGCTCGTGTTAATCTGGCAAGGCTTCCGGGCCCCGGTCTGGTATCTGTACCGCCATTCGTTCATCGTGATCTTCTGGCTGCTTGTGCTGAGTCTGCGTGGATTCGCCCATCTACCTTCCGTCTCCCGCTTCCGCCTCGGTATGGCCAGCATTACGACGGCAGGCTGCCTACTGATCCCGACGATTCTAAGAATGGCCACCCACAAATACGTCACCGTGCTCAACCTCACCCTCGGCGGCGTCTTTTTGCTAGTTGCCGCACTCCTGCTTTATAGCATCCGCAGTCGGCTGCTACCGCAAAAATGGCTGGTCAGCGGCATCGTGATCTTACTTGTTTTAGACATGGGCACCAATGCGTTCACGAGTCTAAAAGCGATTAGTTTCGTGCCTGCAGCGGACTTCACCGTCACCAGCAAGGTTCTCCAAGCCGGTTATGATGATGCTAAAGAACTCGGCTCAGGCGGCTTTTATCGTATCAACGCCGATAGCCAACGCTCGATGGATGATCCGTATCAATATAATTTTAACGGCATCAGCACTTTTTCTTCGGTACTCAACACCAGCACCATCAACACCTTAACTAATGTAGGCGCCATTGGATCAGCTGGTCGCGTTAAAAACAATGACCTCACTTGGCCGTTGGAAAGTCTGCTAGGCGTCAAACAGCTATTGATCGTTAACACGCAAAGCAAGAAAACCGGGACAAAAGCCTATCAGCAAGTTGCCTCCCGAATCATTTCCAACCCGCGCTACGACTTATCAGCTTATAAGCTCGTGGGCCACAACGACTATTTCAATATTTACCAAAATCCCGATGCTCTGCCGGTAGCCACCCAAATTTACCGGAAAATTCCAACCCAGGTTCAGGCCAACCCAGTGCTGCAGCAAAATGCGTATTTTGAAACGCTGTCGCCTCAAGCCAACCAGACAATGCTGACAACCAGCGACTTTTCCGGCATCAGTGTCGACAATGTCAAGCCGCTCACAACCTTGACGAACGCCGTTGCGACCAAAGTCAACAAGAAAAACGCTGCTTCGATTACGTTAACGGTCAACCCGACCAGCGAACAGCAATATCTGGTTATGGGTGAAAACATGCGCAAGAACATGGCAATCAGTATCAACAACATTCCGGTTAAAAATGACCCCGACACTGGCAGCAAAACAGTTTCAATGCCGATCAATAGCACCAAACCAACCACGATCACGTTGACGTTTAACCGCGGCCTCAATCAAATTGATCTCGATCACTTTGCGTTATACACGCTCAATCGAACCGCGTTTAAACAAACGATTGCCACGGCCAAGCAAAAAGCTCCAAAACAACGCATTCAAAATGGCCGAGTTACCCTGACAACCAAGGCAAACAACAGTGGTTATATCATGCTGACCATTCCTTACGAAAAAGGCTGGCAAGTTAATTCTAAGAACGTCACCTTGCAAAACTACCGCGGATTCATCGGCCTCAAAGTCCCCACTAGCCGTTCGACGTTCACCTTAACCTATCACACGCCTGGTATCACCCAAGGCTGGTGGCTGACCATTATCGGCGTTCTGGTGGCTATTGGTGTCACCGTCTACGAATATTGGCCGAGCAAACGACGACACTTGAAGCAGACAAAACGAATTTGATCGTCGTGAGTTCGCTCATCGAACAACGTAGAGGCTTTGCCTTTGCCTTGCTAGAAACGACTTCAAGCTGATAAATCTAGTTATACCTAATTTAAATAAAAATAATAACAACCCATGATTTTGTTCATCAATCCATGGGTTGTTATTTATTTTTAAATTAATAAGTAGTAAACAAGCAAAAAATATAAAGAACTTTTAGTTTACATGGTTGCGTTTTCATCATTTGATTGCTAAAATGCAACTATCAACTGAATAAACAAGCGTATGTTACTGGTAATGCAGGCAAGACTTTGATCATCGTTTCGACATCAAACGATCTTCTTAATTTTGCCTGTTTTTTCTCGCCTTAAAATTTGGTCACCCCATTTACCAAATGCAAAGCCCCTCAGTTGCTAGGCTTAATGGCAAACTTCAAGAAAGGAGGAGTTGTGTGTTTCGCATCAAAAAGGTTCTCAACGTCAACGTGGTGCTCGCCGAACAAAACGGGGATGAATATATCGCCTTTGGTAAAGGCATCGGCTACCATCAAAAGGTCGGTGTCACCATCCCCGATACCGCGGTGTTCAAGAAGTTCATGCCACTAGATGACAGCCGCAAAAGCGAAATGATCCAGTCGCTTAATCGCATTCCCGCGGTTTACATCAGCATGACCTCACAGATTGTCACTTATGCCGAAGAAAAACTGCAGGCTTCCCTGCTCCCCAGCATTTATTATGCCTTAACGGATCATCTTCATTTCTCGGTTCAGCGCTACCACGCCCAACAGGCATTGGGCAATCGCATTTATTGGGAAATGAAAACCTACTACCCTGACATTTTTACCATTGGCGAATACGGCTTAACCGTTGTGCGCGATACCTTAGAAGTCACATTACCTAAGGAAGAAGCCGCCAATATCGCTTTTCATATTATCAATGCCACACCGGCTGCGACCGCCAAAGCCAATGTTTTGGAAGTCACCCAACTCGTTGATAACGTCCTGCAAGCCGTTCGCGCGCTCACTGGCGGCACCATTGCGACCACCAGCCTGCACTATGAGCGGTTCGTCACCCACATGAAGTTCTTCGCCGAACGCTATCTGAGCAACACCATGCTGGAAGATGACGGCCAGTTGCTGGTCAATGTGTACAGTTTGTACCCTGAGGCAGCCAAAATTGCCCTCAAAGTCGACAAAACGATCATGGCTATTTACAATAAACCGCCGACAAAAGAGGAACTGGCTTATCTCATTATTCACATCCACCGTGTGTTAATCGGTTAAACCATCGTCACGCACTCAAACAACCCACCAAGGAGGAACCTATGACTGACCATCCAAAAATCACCGATCGCATCATGCAGGCGGTCGGTGGCGTTGACAACATTAAAAGTCTCAGCCACTGCGCGACACGTTTGCGCTTTGTCTTAATCGATAAAACCAAGTTCAACACCCAACAGCTTGAACAGATTCCCGAAGTGTTAAGTGCCGTCAGCTCAGGCGACGAATCCCAAGTCGTCGTTGGCGCCAAAGTAACCCTATCACTGGCCAAACTATTTGTGGCAGAATTCGAAATGCTTGTTGAACTAACAGCACTAGCCGAAACACTTTCGGAAAGACTTCCCGCTTCAGATACTGAAGTTGATTCCGAAGTCGTGTTGGAGGCCTGTGTTGAATTAGCCGGGATTGTTGCAGTATTTTGAGTCGCTAAAACATCATCTTTGCCAACGACTTTCCCTACTTGCGGTTGATTTGCAGCCTGAACGTTATGCGGCAAAATAAACATACCGCCTAGCAGTCCAGCTACTGTAGCCGTTCCGGCAACTAACCATCGTTTGCCGGCCTTATACATCCGAAAACGGACTTTGCCGTTTTCTTTAATGAATTGCTCGCGTCTATTTATTTTTCCCATGTCATAAAAGGCCTCCATACCAATATCAAATGACCCCAACTAATACTTACACTCATCTCAATGATATAACTAATATTATCAAAATTCAAAATTATTTTTTAAATAAGTTACTTACTTTTTGTTATTTTTAAGCGATTAATATTTGTGCATGTCTTTAACACTTTCTATTTATCACGTTTTCTTGTCGTTATCTGAGTACCACGTTTCAAAAACAAATTCCGTGCCTTCAACCCAGTAATTGGAGCAGTGCTTCAGTACCATTTTTTTGCTATACAGATACTGGTATTCAAATAGATTAAGCTTCAAAAAAGGTTACAAAAAAGCTCGCTGACATCGTAATTTTTACGCTGGCAGCGAGCTGGCAAATTTTTTTGAATCAGGAAACTAAAGTGACGCAAATACAAATTTTAAAATACTGAAGAAAAGATTTGAGCAATATAATCACTTCTAAACCAGCATTCTCAATGCCTAAATTCCCATCTCTTTAAGCATTGCCTGCAAAATAGTTTGCTCTGGATGCTCATTCACCAACCAGTTTTGCGTATTGGCAATTTGTTGGGTCCTTTTGTCATCTGGCTCACGCAAGAGGCGCAATAATTCTTCTTGTGCATGATCGATATCTTGAACGGCATGCAACCCCTGGAGAATTTGCTCTCCTTCTGGCGTAAAAGGCGTATGGTCCTTCCGCAACAATGCCACAATTGGTTTACGTTGAATTTGCATTTCATAAAATGCGGAATAACCGTCTGTCAAAATCGCATCGGCAGCAGCAGACGCCCCATACTGTGATTGATGCTGTAAAATTCCACCATTTGGTAAAGCCGCGAAAGTTTTTAAAAATTGATCGTACTGTTCCAATGTAATGCCAGGAACAGGCTCAGTAGCAATGATTTCACGTAACAGCGGGTGTGGATTGAACAAAACTGAAAGCTCTTGATGTTTGCGTGTCCATGCCAGCATGGCTTGGTATATCTTTGGAAAAGTTCCAAATTTGAACCACGTATCAGTCACCGAATGATGAGCCGTCCAAAGCACACGCTTACCTGGATGGTTGATTGGCCATTCCGGGGTCGCATGTTCGATCATCTTAGCCTTCATAGATCCCACCGGCTGGAAAATGTCCTGGGAGACAAATGATGCCGCAATGGCCTTCTTTTCATCTGGATAAAGCGGCTCAGCGGTAAAATAGCGCCACACATGCAAGTAATAGTCATTTGTCAGCATCGTTCCCTTTTGATGATGAGGCGCGTAGGTCATTTTTTCTGTGATTGTATACGGCACATGAATTAATCTTGCCCAATCAAGGTGATCAGCTTGAAAGGCTGATGGATAGTCACCATCCCATTGTGATTGTCGAATAATGAAATCAGGCAGCCACAAACGTAATTTCTGTAAAGCTGCTTCGTAGTTGCCCTTTACAGGGATGCAAATTAATTGCTGCTTGTGTAAGAATGCGGCGACGTCATCGAGTGTCGGCAAAACGCTCAAATCATAATACTGCTTATCCATAACGAGAATTTTAGCTTCAAACGCTTCATCCTCTTGAAGTGTCTTCATTAATGGTAAAAGTGCAGGTAAGGTTTCGACGCTATTCAAAATAAAGGCAACGCGAATACGCGAGCGTGTTTTGATCTTCTTCATGAGCGGTGTGACGGTCAAACTAGCCTGATCAAAATGAGCATCAAGCTGATTGTCAAAACCATTCTTAAGATCATGTAAGCTTTCGGGCAAATGGCGGGCCATTAATTGATGTTTGACAGATGGGTCGAGCACATAATCGCCAATTAAGGTGAATTTAATCATTCCGGATGGGTTTTCAGGAAGTGGAAAACGCGTTGTGATCTCATGATCCATATCAAGAAACTGCAGTTGATTATCATGCACTTGCCAAAAACTCTCATTGTGTGCCGCGTAGTTACTAATCTGTCCGTCAGAAGTTAAAATCATATCTCGCGTATATGGCTCTTCATCCTTTTTGCCAAATGCAAACCATTGTTGTGTGAGATAATTCTCCCAGATGTGACGTTTCTGCTCATTCATAACCTGCCTGTGACCTCCCAAATTCTCTCATGTGCGTCTATAAAGCAATATCTTATTTTGCAAACACAATAGTTCTTAAAGTTGACTGCATGACTTCCTCTATTGATAACGACTCAAAATCAACATAGAAGGCGCCTTAGGAAACATCCAAGTTGACTTCGGTGGCAGAATATTACTATCAGCTGCCGATTCCAAAAAGGCCGCTTTCGACATCGCGTGAACTTTGAAAAAGACAGCATTTTTATTTCTTCGATGGCGTTGGAACTCCTTTTCACTTAGATAATGGACTTGTTGTTGTCCATCAAAGATTCGAAATGCTTGCTGGATGAGTTGTGTATTCAGGCGATAAATATCGTTGTTCCAAAATCCATCTGCATCAAGCCCGATCAGCTGAATACGCCAAGCTTGCTTCCCGCGAAACATAATCACGGTTCCTGGTTTAGGCTCAGGATTACTTTCCGAGAGCAATGTTACCTGAAATTTCTTTTCGATGAAGTGTAAACTTGCCGCAAAACGATCGTCGCTGATGCGGATCAATTCTCGGTGAATGGGATCAATTCGAATATCGTTAAAATCAACAACATATGCCAAGACGTTTTGCTTAAAACCGCTTAATGACGTGGCATATAGCCGATGATGCCCATCACCGACATAAAGATGATCAATTGAATTGAACCGATCAAGCAGTGCCGTTGCATCTGCTTCGCCATAGTAAAATAGCCGAATCCCATTAAACTGATAAGTAGCATTCGGGACATGATGCGCAACAAACGCTGCCAAATGCATATCTTTGTTCGCCATCAACAAGACAGGTGCGGCTTCTGCATTGTACCCACGATAATTACTAAGCATTCCTTGAATCGTATCCGGCAGCACGAGTTCATGGTTCCGGACATGCTGTTGTTGATACTCGCAAATTGGAAGATCACAGACAAGTCCCAAGATTCCTTGCTGCTCTAAAATATAGACGCCGCCATGATGGACTGCCAACGGTTGCCGGTTCAGTTTCTGCTTTTCACGTTTATCTAAAAAAAGTGTCCGCTGATCAAAGTGAATCTCGTTATTGGCGATCTGTGCAAGGTTAATGAATTCAGAATCATACAACTTGCCAGATAAATTGACATAGCTATTTTCGAGTGACGCTAATTTAACCATTACCGATACCATACTTTCTTTTGCGGCTCCTGCCAGTCAAATGAAGCTTTTCCTTGTTTATTCGCCAGTTCGTAAAACTTAGCAGCAAAAAACAAGTCATGTAGCGCCGTGCCAATGTTATAGACTGTGAACCGCTCTTGATCATTCTGGCGACCAGGCGCATGACCCGTCACCACATCGTTCATCTGTGCTAACCCGCGAAACTTGTCAAAGTATTTAAAATTGCGAATCTGGTCTACGGAATCGCAATAAATCCGATCAACAACTGTATCGAGATTCATAAATCCCCGGGTGTGAATTGGCACCAATAAGGTTCCGGATTCCATCACGCTGGTATCGGTTAACATATTTTTTGCGGCATAAGTAACCGAAGAAACCACCACATCCGATTGACGGAAGACCTCTTCAGGAGTTGTCGCGATCTGAACATCAGCTAATGAAATGCCTTTTAGCGACTGTACGTACCGTTTGAAATCACTCGCTTGATCCTTATACTTCAGTAACACAATCTTTAAAGGATCGTCATGAATCGACAATAATGACTTTGCGGTTGACCTAGCCTGATTACCCAATCCAATAAAACCCACACTTTTATAATGCGATTTCGCTAATAGTTGAATACTGTGAGCTGCAACCGCACCAGTTCTAGCGGTTGTAATATAATCGCCGTCCATAATGGCTTTTAATTGACCATCGCTTAAATCATAGATCATGATATGACCCGTTAGTGCTGGTTGGCGAGCGGGGATGCGATTAATTACCTTTACACCGGCAATATTCAGCTCAGGGATGACAACTGGCATAAAATTATAAAAGACTTCAGGGCTTGGCTTTAAACTTATTTTAGCTGGCATCTGAATATGGGATTGCATTCGCAGTCCGTCGTCAACCCATTTCACTTTTTCTTTCTCAGAAACGTGCAGTTGCGCCAGTTGGTTAAAATCAAAAAGTTGTGTTTCCATCGTATGCCCTCAATGCTTGAATAAGTGCCTGATTTTCTGTCTCCGTCTTAACTGCAATACGCACGTACTCGCCTTCAATGCCAGGTTTTGTCTGCAAATTCTTAATTAAAACATTGGCCGTCTCAAGAAGATAAGCGCTAAGATCCTCGCTTGCGACACCAACGAGTTGAATCATGAAGAAATTTGCCTGTGATGGCAGAACTCTCATGTACGGAATAGCTTTAAGCGCATTGAAAAAGCGTTCGCGCACCTTGTAAAATGTATCTAATCCCTCGTTATAAGCTACTTGATAACTGCCTATTTTTTGGAGAAAGAACTGCCCAAAAGCATTGATATTCCAAATGGGTAATAGCTTCTTCATCTTGACGATTAACGCTTCATTGCCACTTGCTAACACGCCTAAACGAATACCAGGAACTCCATATGATTTCGAGATACTCTTAATAACAATTAAATTCGAAAATCGGCTCAAAAGACGCTCATCCAGCAGAGATGGCTCGTGCTCAACATCCGAAAAATCGATAAACGATTCATCAACAATAACCCGAATGTCACGTTTTCGCGCCCACTCGCAAATAACAAGCACTTCTTTCTTTCGTAAGTAATGACCACTCGGATTGTCTGGGTTGATGAGAATCAAGGCTTTGACAGGATGCTTGTCAAAATGATGGATAATGTCTTCCGCTGTATAATGAAAACCAGTTTTTTGTGTCATCATTGCTTCAATCCGTGATGCTTGTAAACGATTGGGGTATTCCTCAAAAGTCGGCCGAATGGTACCAATCTTCCCTGGTGTCATTTGCAAAACCGCTTTAATTAGCTCTGAAGCGCCATTACCCACTACAACTCTTTTGGGCATTAAATCAAAAGCATCAGCCGCTAATCCTGAATTGACCGCCATTCCTGAAGGATAAGCCGTTAATAATTGTGGTAACTCAGCCTGAAACTGCTGAACAAGTTCATCTGGCGGAAAGAAAGGGTTTACTAAGTAGGCATAATCCTTGAGATCAGGAAATCGCCAGTAACCGCCATATTGCTGGCTCAGTAATTTCATTTTTACAGCTGGATCTGAATTTAATCGAACTTCTGCAAGCTGTAGTTCTTCCGATGTGTCAACTTCATCCCAGTCCTTAGCCTCAACCACAACCGCGTGTAAAAGCCCCTTATTTAAAGTGACTAACGCGCCGAACACTGTTTCATAATAGTCATTAACGCCAAAACTCTTAATTTGCTGATGCAGATATGGCAAAAAATAATGTTGATTAAAATGAGAACTCAGCTTGTAGATATTGACGGTTTTATAATAGTCGTTTGCCTGCGCTTCTCGCTGATTTTCACGCGGTAAAAAGGCCGTAATCTGATAATCCTGATCAACTGTGACAACGGTTCCGTCCATCCAATTACGCAAAGGGCTGACGAAGGCGGTATCTGTTGGCGCATCGCGAATAATATCGATCACGTCATCCCGAATAATGACATCGGATTCGACCAACAACGTTTCGTCCTCTTCTAAAAAAGAGCTCGCCTTGGCCACAGACACGATATTATTCGACGTTGCAAACTCATCATTCGTAATGACTGTCACTGGCACGTGGGATTCAACTGATTTTAAATAGCTTGTTAGGACCTCTTCCTTGTAGCCAGCCACAATAATGATGCGCTTGAGGTTAAGTCGATTCAGTTGCCGGAGCATCCGCGCAATCAACGTCTCGCCGTTGAATGACAACATACATTTTGGCATATGCTCTGTCGCCTGTTTAAATCGACTACCCTTACCTGCCGCCAGTATTACTGCTTGCATCTTATTCTTCATCCTAACCAAATGTTATTGAGAAAAGTCTTCGCAGTTAAGCATAACATTAATTACATAATTCATAAACGGAAATCAAAATGTGAATATGTCCTCCCATGCTGCTTCCATCAACTTTTCAAACCATGACATCATTCTGGTCTCGCACCTTGCTTTTACTGAGACAACTGCTTAGAGTTGACGCTTTTGCTAATATGTTAAAATAAACGCATTAAGATCACAAAGGTGGTTTAATTCTTGAAGATTTTGGTTGTTGGTGCAGGCTTGTTCGGCGCTGTCTGTGCCCATGAACTTGCAAAAAAAGGGCACCATATCACAGTTATCGAAAAACGAGATCATGTTGCCGGCAATGTTTATACTCGTGACATTGCCGGTATTCAAGTACACGAATATGGTGCGCACATTTTTCATACATCAAATCCCAAAGTGTGGAACTACGTGCGGCAATTTGCGCGCTTTAATCGGTACACTAACCAAGTGATTGCTAACTACCGCAATACTTTATACAACCTACCCTTCAATATGAATACTTTTTATCAAATGTGGGGAATCACCACGCCTAAAGCTGCGGAAGCCAAAATTGATTCACAGCGGAGCCGCTTACACGAAAAGAAACCTTCAAATTTGGAAGAACAAGCCATCTCACTTGTGGGTACGGATATCTACCACAAACTGATTGAAGGATACACAACCAAGCAGTGGGGACGCGCGCCGAAAGACTTACCCGCCTTTATTATCCGCCGCTTACCTGTTCGTATGACCTTCGACAACAATTACTTCAACGACCGCTACCAAGGTATTCCTGTTGGCGGTTATACCCAGATAGTCGAAAAAATGCTGGATGTTCCGCATGTCACAACGCATCTTAAAACGGACTTCTTTTTGGCCAAAGACGACTTTCTGCAACATTATGATCACATCATTTTTACCGGCTTGATTGACAAGTTCTTTGATTACCGTTTCGGTGAATTAGAATATCGATCATTACGTTTTGATACAAAGCTACTTGACGTGCCAAACTTCCAAGGTAACGCTGTTATTAACTACACAGATGCATCCGTCCCCTATACGCGTATCATCGAGCATAAATGGTTTGAATTTGGTCATGGTAATCCAGATCAAACTGTCATTACCTATGAGTATCCACAACCTTGGAATCGCGATGTTGAACCTTATTACCCGGTTAACGATACAACTAATAACCACCTGTTCACCCGTTACCGTCAATATGCCGAGCAATCAGTCCCAAACGTCACTTTTGGAGGACGGCTTGGTCTTTATCGCTACTATAATATGGATCAAATTATCGCTGCCGCCCTGCAGTTTGTTACTAAGAGTCCTCTTTTTAAGTGAGGGCTGTTGCGTCTCTCTACGTAATTCCATGACAAAAGGCGTCTGTACGCAATTAATAAAATGCATACAAACGCCTTTTTCCTTGACTGATTAATGTCCATTAAACGACATTACCCAATTCTGATCTTATTCATAGGCACATTAGCCTGGCCGATTTTTTGAAAAGCCGCCAGCGGCATCCGTACTTCCTGAACATATGGGATATCGTTCGTCAGAATTGCCTCAAGGTTACCGCGCAAAACATGGTTATCATCAAAAGGACTTTCGACTAACTGTAACACATTGTGCGAGCGGGTCTTGACCAGTGAATCCAGCTCAACGCCCATGTAGTTAAAAGTAACCGTATCATTGGTATGCACTCTCTTAGCCATTTGGTCTTGAATAAATTCCCCTAAGTTAGCATAGTGCGTGTTCACTTCATGGCTGATCGGATCTTCAATGGTAATGTAGTTGATTGCGTTATCGTAGTAATAGTATCTTAACACCGGACGTTGCTGCGTGTCGTAGAAGACAATTTCTTGAATCTCGTTGTTGTAATAAAAGATATTACTGAAGACACTACCATCAGCTGCATATTCTTCAATGTAATCCAAGCTACCATCAGGATTAGTGTAGCGGATGTCTTGTGCCGCCCGCCGTGAGTTTGGAAACAAAAATTCACGGCCAATACTATCGCCTTCGTGTAAAATCGAAATACTGCCATTTTTGTTCATATCAACCTTAGCAGAATAAGGTACGCGAACTTTGTTGAAAAATCTGTATTCTTTGGGGTGATAGGTACGCTTTGTCACTAAGTCAACGAGGTTAATGCCTTTTAGCCCCTCTTTTGCCAAAACCTGTCCGTAGTCCGGTTCAGCCGTTAGCGTCAAGAGTGTGGCATGGTCGCGCGCTATTCGTTTTTTGATATCCGGCCAAATGGGGGATGTCAAATCAACTGTGTTCAACAACTCATAATGCATCGATTAAGTTCCTCCATTTTCCCGCTATAACGTGATCCTGAAATGACGTAACTGAAATCTGTGTGTTCTTTTGAAGTTGCGCGTAGTCTGACTTCATGAGCCGCTCAATTCCTTGCGTTAGTTGCTCAATGTCAAATTCGTCATCTTCGCGCTTGAAATCCTGTAAAAAGCCATTCTGGCCATCTTTGACTAACTCCAATGCCCCAAACCGTGCTTTAAAGGTCACAATTGGCAGTCCAGCATTCAAAGCTTCGATATAGGTCAGACCAAAACCTTCGGAAAATGAAGCAGAAATAAACGCGTCATACTGCGGATAAACATCCGCCAAATCATCGGATAAGCCCTTAAGAACCACATAATCCTGCGCGTTTTCTTCTTCGATGGCCTTTTTAATTTTGACATCTTCACTGCCTTGACCATAAATGTCAAAGCGAATATCGTGGCCTTGTTTATGTAACTTCGCAACAGCATGGACGATCAGATCAATATGCTTTTCTGATGCCAATCGCGATGCTGTCATCAATCGAATCGGTTCTTTCAACTCACGTGGCGTTATTTTCGCAGGCTCGTCAGAAACGCCACCAACTGGAATGGTTACAAACCGCTTGCCATCATTGGGAAAATCAACCAACATGTCTTGGCGTTGCAGCTCGGTCGCAACCACAACTCGATCAAACGCTGACAAGTGATCAAACAAAAATTCATAATGATTGTTCCATAGAGGATTTTCCGGATCATCCCTGTCGGATAACTGATCGGCGTGGATCATATAAATCAGTTTTGACTCAGGAAGTCGATAGTTCATTAAAGCTTGGTCCGTGTTTTCGCCACGATCAATAATGAAATGACTGGGGGCACCATACGCCGCATCAAGTTGCGCAAAGAAGTAACGATAAAGCAAAAGCGCATTGCGGAAAAATAAGTGCTTCCCTCTTTGATCGTACAAGTGGATGTTGGCAATAATTCTTCCGCGATTTTCATCGTCAATGATCTCGTACATGACGCGCCGTTTGCCACTCGCAACGTCAAACAACTCAACGCGACCGGTACTAACCATCAAAACCTTATTTTCGAGATGGTGGATATCTGGATACTTAACGTAATGTTCAACCACCATCATGCCTGAATCGGTCATATATTCGCGCTTTCGGTGCGTATTTGTACCGTCAATCACCAGGTTATCCTCTGGAGGCGTCATTCGCTTTTCAAGTCCATTTTTAAGGTAATCATCGCCCAAAACAAGATACTCCCAAAGATTGATGACCTGGTCGTCACGCAAATGCCAGCGATCCATCGCAGGGTGTAGCTCACGAATAAGATCTAAGAAGACGAATCGGTAAGGTATGCCAACCTGATCAAATCGCTTTGCCCGATAAAATTCGGCATGTTCGACACCAGAGTTCCCCATGCCCATAGCCGCATTGACAAAAAAATTCATACTGAGTTCTCACTTTCCTTGGTTTTTAACACCATGACGCTTTATTTAATTAATACCTTTATTTTTCACCTTGAAAGACGTTTTGGCAAATTCTTCTTGCCAAAACCGCTTCATGGGCTGGCATGCGCCAATTGAATGATTCATCAAATGACTGGCGATCGCGTAAGGCTTTATACGCCTGCTCAGCAATCGATCGGATTTCTTCTTCATCATTCAGCCTTTCAGCCGGGATTCGCAAATAATACTGATCTGCCATTTCACTAAGCTCAAAAGTCTCATTTGGTACTCGTTGCCGCAAGACGACCATTTCCTTGCCAGCAGATTTTGTATCATCATGAACGTGAAGTAAGCGGTTAGTCACTGACTCGGTGATCTTTATCGATTGCATCACAGCAGTCGGTGCCAGATAACACGAAAAGAAATGGATTTTTTCATTATTGATATTCAATAACTCAAGCCGATAATTATTTGCACCCTCCGGCATTGTAAACTCACCATCTAAGTGTTGGCCATAATGCTGCGCAATGATATGGTCGCCATCATCCATGAAGCGGATATTCACAGTTACCGACCTTTCTGGAACGACTGCTGCTTCAACATGGTACGCATACTTCTGCCCCCGCTTAAGCAAGGGAATCTGGACATGTGGCTTGCGGTCGGCTTTCATAGGTAGATTTTCCCAATAATGCATCGCTGTCCCAGGAGCTTGAAGGGTGTTCGCAAAACTGACAGACCCATCCTGGTGATATTCGATTTTTGACCCATAGGTATAACTCGCTGAAGGCGTACGTTCCCAGTGAAGCATTGTCAAATTAGCCATTTATTCTCCTCGCTAACAAACTCAATCAACGTTTCTTCCATACTGCTGGTGAAGCAAATGTCGAAATTGCATCACAAACCAGTTAACAATCCCATCTGTATCATCATTATGGCGTCCAACCAAACCTTTCGATAGGATTCGCGCCATCGGCTCAGCCTTTTTGAGATACTGTCGAACCTGCTGAAAAGCATGCGGATCATAATCATCATTCATCATATAAGCAAAAGCAAATGTCGTATGACTAAAATCCGCCTTTTTAAAGACACGCCAGAATCGTTCATTTAATTTTTCGGCTCGCGACAAATCACCTTCATAAAACAGTAACATGTCAAGACTCGTTGCAAAGTCGCCTGGTCGCGTCAGGTGGGTTCCTTTGGCAATGGTTCCCACGTTGACCAGTGGTTTGCCGACAACAATCGCAGATGGCGCGAGCCTTGCACCGTAATAAAGCGCCCCAAACGTGCCCATAGACAAACCGGAAAGAATAAGCTCATTCGGTTTAAAATGCAACCGTTTCAACGTTCCCCGGATAGCTGCCATAACTTGTTGCTGTAATGCTTCACTCCCGAGGTAAAAAGCGCCGCCTTCCAAGCGAGAATCGGCGATCAATAAGAATGGCCCGTGAAACATCCGCATCATATAATTTCCTTCGAAACCTTCTGCAGAACGGTATCCCGAAAAATAAACATTGAGCGGCGGCTTTAAATCGCCGGCATCAAAATAAATTGCTAGTTCCGTATTCATGCCGGCGGGTTCGATTAAGCGCCGATCATTTAGCAAAAATTCGCCGTAAGGACCGCGTGATCGCCGAACATGAAATTGACCAATATGAAAGGTGCCTGATCCACTGGCAAAAACAGTTAGTTGCATGTTGCAACCCTTTTCGCCACCCTCAACTTTGAACTCCTGCCTGAGTTCATCGTCGACTTTTTCTTCGGATCGCAAAAATTCATTGGTTTCAAGATCATATTGCGTGACAACTGCCTTCAGATGAACACTTGGATCCAAGCGTTCAAATTCGACCAGTACCGTATCTAACATGTGCGCCGGTACCCACTGAGCAACGTTGGGATAAGCCATCAAACGCCACTGATGATCAAGATCAACCTTGAATTCATGATAAGACTGGCCTTGCTGGCGAATGCCCCCTTCAAAACCGGGCGCAATTGTAAACCAGCTTGGCGGCATACGATACCCCGCCTGATTGCCAAAAAAGTACTTATTGATGGTCGTCGCTAATACATTGACATCGCCAAAGTCAAGCTGATGAGCACCTTTTAGCTGCATGATTTCCTGGCAATCGGGCGGCATCTTAACCGCCTGATCATATAAAATCTGGTTGGCCGGTAACGCGGTTAAAACTTCTGGCTGATCGCACCATGGCGTTGTCTTGTCAATCAGAAACAAGGCATCCTGATAGTATGGATTTAAGCGGTTTAATTTAAACAGCGCTTGCTCCTTAACCGGAGGTGTGTCAGCGTCACTGACCCAAATATATTCAAACTCGTCCACTAATAACGTTTCCAGCGGTAACGCGTTTTCTCCAACCTGAATAACTTTCTTCGTATTGCGCTTTTTAGCTTTCACCAAATGTTATTACCTCTTGCCACTTTTTAATCAAGTGGTCAGCTGAGAACTTCTCGATCAATTCGGCATTCACCACCAGTGACTGATTCCAGTTGCTTAACGTTTTTAAAAAGAAACGGCATGCTTCGGGAATCGCGGTCAGATCGGAAACCACAATGCCGTTTTGATGCTCACGAATAAGCGTGCTTGACTGCCTGACAACGAGCGGCACACCATTGCTGATCGCTTCGATCATCATCCGCAAGTCAGGTATGGTTGCAGTATCGACATATACCCGAGCCTGATGCATCAACGCTTCCTGTACGTCACGTTTAGCAACCTGAAGATGAATGCGACTGGCAACGAATTCTGCGGCACTTAACGCCTGCCAGTTCGGCAATTCTCGAAGCTTTTTCCCACGTTTGTCAAGTCCGGCGATCGGCTTGCCACTGCGTTGATCGGCTACAAATTGGGCAACTTCCTGATATTGCTCGCCGGTCAAATCAACATCAAAAGTTGATTTAATGAAAGCTTGAAGATGATCTGACATTGTCTTCACTTGCCCCTCACTGCCTTCGACAATCAGTGCCTGATCATCTTCATGTTGCAATACTTTAATTAGTTGGATCAGTAACCGTCGTGCCTCATCATCCTGAATATTGCCAAGTCGCCAATAAATTGAGTCTAATGCAGTCTCATTGCTTAATCCCAGATTTAATGTTGTTGCATATTGGGGGATCACGTATTTTGCGACTTGATCTGCCTTTGCCTTATTTCCCTTAGCTTCGGCCTGCCGAACGAAAAGTTGTTCATCCGCCGAGGTTGGAAAAACGAAAACATCCTCATCATTGATTTGAATCAAATCCTTTGCAGTTAACTCATGTTTTTGATTAACCAGAAAGATCATCTGTTTCAGAAAAGGTTGTCCACTGCGTAATTCAAGTGTGTCTGTTTCCAGATCAGTGACAATTGGCGGTGATTGTTGAAGTTGCATGCTCTGCTTCATTAAAAATTCATAGACGATTTCTTGCATCGACTGGTAACTGGCAGCTGCAAACCGACCCTTCTGACTGTCAGCAACCGTTATCTTCTGTGACGTTTGCGTCAAGACCACATAGCCTTTGTCATCTAACCAGAATGTTTTCCAATGACCATCTGTTTAGGTCACCGTCCTGGTTGTCACAAAACCACGATCATCATACTGTTCCTTGACGACTTCACCAGAAGGCAATCTACGTTCAACCCAGTAAACAAAGCCTTCCTTGTGAAAGTGTGCCTGCATAACTTTTTTTGATCCCTGAAAATAAAAGACATCCCGCCCTAGAAAATAAGGAATCGCCTCTTTGGGCAAGACAAGATCCTCAATCGTGAATGGCATCCCCGATTTCATATGAATGCCCTGAATGTCATCATATACATTGGTCCACGAAAAGGTTTCTAACCCGACTTGATATAACAATCTGCGTAAGTCTGGCATTTGATTTGTAAACAACATCGAAAACGGTACCTTATTTTCCTTGAACATGGTAGCCAATTCAATGACAGGATCTATTTCCGGATGATCGGTACCACTCGTAAAAGTCGGCATCAGTGTTAACATGATCCACTCCCTCACTCAATTGGCTCATCAAACAAGCTATAACGATTCTTATTCCATAACGCAATAAATTGTTGCGTGACTGTGTCGGTAATTGTCACCATAATAAACACGCCACCTAAATACATGGCATAGTTCGAGGCAGAGGGTAAATACATGCCTATTGCCAATGGAACAACGCCAATTAACAATAAATAAAAATCACCAATCATGCTTAACCTAAAAAAGTGTCCCATGATGAGGGCTTCGGTGGCATCACCCGGCGTCGTGTGATAAACGTAATCCCCGCGTTCCTTTAGTTGGCGCGCCATTTTTGTCGGGCTAAGATTAATCAGACCAAAGGCAAAACCAAGAAACAAGACAATAAATGCATAAGCAAGAATACCAGGCCAATGATTGTAATTGATCTGTGTGATAACAAATTGACCAACATGGGTATATTGGTAGCCGAGTGCTTCGACAACCTGCTTTGGTAAGACAAATAACATGTTGGAAAACATAAACGGCATTGCGCCCGCTGCTAAAAAGGGCAATGGCAAATATGACTCACTGAAGGTGCTCTCTAAGGATGGTCGTTGTATAGGGATACGCTGTTCCGCCCGATAGACAAGCAACCCGGAAATAAAGACTAAACCGGTAACAACAATTCCGACTGTTACATTGGTAGGGTTAAGCTTCAAACGCGTCGTGCCATAGCCATATAAAAAAGAATGCGGCAAGCTGGTAATGATCCCCGGGATAATCAGTGCCACAGATCCTCCGAAGCCATGATTCGCATTTTCGAGCCCGATAAACAATGCAAACATGGCACCGGCAACCATATATAAAACCGCCGCTGCAACACCCAAGTTAAGGTTGTCACTGATTAAATACAATGGTGCAATCGCGTCGCGCAAATAATAAACCATCACAATGCCTTGGAGGACAGCTAAAATGAATGTCAACAGACGCTGTATAAAACCGACTTGCTGAACTGACAAATTGTTAACTGAACGAATATCCAATGACGCAATCGCCTGCCACACAATCATGGCAGTCATATAAGGTCCCAGACCCAGCGACAACAATGTCGGCATATTCATTTGTCCGCCTGTCGTCAGGCCAAACATTTGCAGCAATGCATTATGGCCCATCATTTTTCTGGCCATTGCAACGTCAAATCCGGGCAGCACAACTTGTTGCCCCAATGCATATACAAAAAGTACTAGCAGTGTAAACAGGACCCGTTTAGCAACGTCCTGATGCTCTCTCATATATTTCACCCTTTAAATCGCTCTGTAGCACCATCGGTTAACATTTTCAAACTCAAGGAAATTGAACCTGAATCGTGCCGTCTTTATTGAAGACCAAATCAGAACAAAGCAAATTTCGCGTAATTCTAACGTTCATATGCTTCTTCATTTCGTTAAAAGTACGCCGCGTTTCCTTTTGATATTCAAATAGCGGATCGCGCCCGTTGGTTGTCCGATTCATCGTAACCGCCTGTAAAGCTTCCAGATTATCAACTTGGTCAATCCAGGACATATCAATTGTTTTTAAAAGCGTAATCCTTTGAAAATAAAGCCATTGCATAGGATCGGTTAACGACTCATGCTTTTTTTCAAGCTGGCGGGTCATCAACGACAACATGTATGTGGGATCCTGCCACTCTGTAGCATGTTCATCAAGCGTTTTTGGCAAAAAATCCCGGTCGATGTTTGAATAAACAAAGTCCAAAAATTCTGAAATATCGCCATCGCGGTGTTCATGAGCAAAATCGTCCGCAACGCGTTTGAAGACACCGTGAATAACCCGATCAAGCGAAGTTGCCACCATAATCTGGTCTCGGGTTGCATAAACACTGTCTCGTTGTGCCCGAAAAACCTCACCATACTGTAACGTCGAAAAACGGGCGCTGCGTCCATTATTGCTGACGCGATCCTGGGCATGATCAATGACTTTGCGAAACCGCCCATGCCGACTAAGCTGTTGCGCTTGATCATGAGCATGGTGATAGGTGTATTTACGCACCCACTTTGGCGCATTCTGAATGACGATCCGGTCTTCCAGCGAGGTATAAAAAATACTGCTGCCTGGCTCTCCTTGTCGTCCCGCGCGGCCACGCAATTGATTATCAACCCGACGATTTGCCATTCGTTCGGTTCCCAAAACAAGCAGGCCGCCTTTTTCTTTGACCCCTTTGCCTAGTTTAATATCGGTGCCACGCCCAGCCATGGATGTTGCAACCGTTACAGCACCAAGTTGTCCTGCTTCGGCAACAATCTTGGCTTCTTTAGACGCACTGCGCGCATTTAATAAACTGTGTGGAATTCCTTCACGCAGTAATAAACGTGAATACAGGTTAGATAATGACAAAGAACCTGTTTCAATAAGGATTGGCCGTTTGTCTTTATAAGCCTCACGAACCGTTTTTAACGATGCCAACAGTTTTGCTTCTTGACTAATATAAAGTTCATCAGGTAAATCATGGCGGATCATCGGCTCATTTGTTGGCACCCGATAAACCGCCAACCGATAAACTTCCATAAACTCGCCAGCATCCGTTGCGGCTGTCCCTGTCATGCCCGCTAGTTGTTCAAACATCCGGAATAAATTCTGGTATGTAACCGATGCCATTGTTCTCATTTCATCGGTTACTTTAACATGCTCTTTTGCTTCGATTGCCTGATGTTGCCCGCTCTGCATCTTCATCCCGATTAACTCACGGCCATTATCGCGATCAACCAAAACCACTTCGTTATGATCGACAACATAATCACGATCCGGCTTGTATAGAAAGTGTGCCTTAAGTGCCAAAACCAAATGGCGGTATAGTTCATACCACGTTTTGCCTAAAAGATCGTCAACCCCAAAATAATGTTGCATTCGCGCAATACCTTCTGGCGTAAACCAGACAGATTTGTGATCATCACTGATCTTATAATCCGCTTTTTCTACAAGCATATTAATCATGCGATCAGCTGCTAAATAGTAATTCGAGTGCACTCTGGGAATGCCGGCGATAATCAAAGGCGTTTGTGCACTATCAAGTAAAATTGCATCGGCCTCGTCAATTAAGGCGTAACTCATATGCCTAATGTATTGCTCTTTGGGATTAGCCGCGAGATTATCAAACAAATAGTCGAAGCCAAGTGCGGAATTAGTGGTATAGACAATGTCAGCGCCGTATATCTTCTCACGATCGCGTTTTTCGCCTTCGTGTCCTGGTTGGGCAACACCTGAAGCAACCGACAAACCTAACCACCGATACACTTTGCCCATCTGTTCTGCATCTCGATTAGCCAGATAACCGTTAGCGGTGATCAAAAAATTACCCGCCCCTGTCAAGCCATGTAAATACATCGGCATGGTAGCTGTCAGGGTTTTCCCTTCACCTGTTTTCATCTCGACGATATTATTGTATTCCATAGCAACAGCACCGAGTATTTGAACCGGAAAGGGCCGCATATGTAAAACGCGAAAATCCGCTTCACAGACGACAGCAAAGGCCTCGGTCAATAATGACCGTAAAGCGTGTCCATTCTTTAGTTGTTCACGAAATAAAACGGTTTGATGACGAAGCTCTTCGTCACCCATGGCTTGATACTTGGCCTGCAAGTCAATGATTTTTTTTGCTCGTTTCCGATACCGATAATCTGATCCCCAGAAATTCATTAACGGATCTCCTAACATAAACTTGTTCAGTATTGCTTTTAATTTTTCTTGTCTCTATACTCAAACTATTATGACAAGTAAAAAAGGAAATTTAATTGACAAAGACATTGCCCAACGAGTTAAGAAGGAAAACGAAGAAATTACCAAGCCTTCAAAAGACCATGTAAAAGCCAGTACGATTGTCCAAGTGACAGTTGCGTTGCTTTTGGCTGTTATGGTCTTATTCGGTCTTGTTTACTCGCTCATTCAGATTTTTTAACCTTAACGCCTGAATTTAAAAAGGCAGCGTGCCTTTCACCGCCAATACGGCTTGGAGCGCAGCCATTTGATTATGTCTGCCTGTTCGTATTAAGTTGCTGATGTTTGCGACTTTGTCAACAAGTTGGTTATAGTCATCCTCAGTAATACCCGCCATGATGTTCGGCAAGTTATCCAGTGAGTCGATCGCGATACCAAGTCCGTTTTCACTAACATATCGTCCAATTGCTGTTTGGTTAAACGCAATAACAGGCAATCCGACCGACAAATATAAACTAAATTTATGGGTCATATTGATTCTTGCATACGGGTCAAAATGATTTTCGGTGTCTGCATCCCAGATCAAACCATAGCCATCATTTAATGCCAAAGCCAACTCTTCTTGCCGATAACTTCCTAAATATTCAACTGACTCTGCTAAAGAGTATGGCAACTTTGTGTCACCATCGGCAGAGCCATATACCTTAATGTTTAAATCAGCCGGTACATTTTTCAAAAAACCGGCTTTTCGCTCTACTAAGTTGCCTGCATAGTGAAGTGTTTGCGAAAACTTTGGGCGCCGATAAGCGATCGCTTGGTGATAGCCCCACGGCCCGCTGGGAATCATCGGAATGCTAACACCGTCGGAAGCTAACTGATCCTTGACAAGTTTCGTTCCAACAATCAAGCCGTCAAACGACTTCAAGAATTTTAAAACTTCTTGTTTGTTGTAAGAATCCGGAAAGCGCAAATACTCGACATCATGTACAAATGCAACGATCAGCGCGCCCTGCTTATGTACAAGTTCAACAACTGCTTCTTCTACTTCCGGTTCGGCATACGTCGGAATCTGAAAAATAACGACGTCGCCTTTGGTCACTGTTGCGATCATCCCTAAAATTTCTGATCGCCAGTGCTTATCATTCCAAAATACGTATCGTGACAGGAAAAGGTTATGGAAGCCGATTTTTCCATAAAAATAAGCCGTATCCATCTTTGCCTTAATGGTTGCCTGATCCGTATCCGGCTGTAATGGTGAAATTATATATTCCATTAGTTTAAATCCCCCATGCTGTCAAGCAGCACTATGTTTTCTAAGTAACGCCATTATAGCATAACGTTACAAAAATATTTTTAACCTTGAGCAGATTCAGGAATTGTCAAGTTATAAATATATTGATTTAAGTTTCTCGCTAATCACTTTCGCTCAAATACTGGATGCCTTCATATCAGTATTTACCACTAACTTTTGGTGAATTGCTTGCAAGCGGATATTTAAGGTGTGTCTACCCAAAAATCATTGAATTTTGTTGCTTTTTGTCGCTCACACGCCGATACTAAATTAATAAGTATTTTTGTAATGGATAGGTATCAGAACCAGAAAGACCGCATGAACACCGTTACCCGCCATTCGCAAAGTTTAAAAACAAAATGGAAAGAGCATGGGTTGGCATCATGGCTAATTATTTTTTACACTTTAACGGGTCAAATGAACCTTCTTATCCGTTCTGGGGAGAAGGCTTCACAGGTAAGCATTCTTTGGATCATGAGTCTTTTCTACGAGAACTTGGCTTCAGACGGATTGATGCCTTTTTTTATCGCTGGCCTGAAGAACCAAAAGACTCGTTAAATGCCCGCATGGATGGAATCCTGGGTGGTTTGAAAGTAAACGATTGCTTGGTCGTTCAATGGCCCTTACCGGAGATGGGTGAACGTTGGCTTCAAAAGTTATTTGAAAAAGTACATGAGTTCGGAGCAAAACTAATCTTCTTGATCAATGACCTCACGAGCTTACGTCACGGCTTAATACTTCCTGAAAAACATAATCAAGGAGAAATTCAAAAAACACTCAGAAGCCCCGAATTAAAACCTGAAATGATATTTCTTCATCAGGCCGATGCCGTGATAACCTCTTCTGAACAAATGGCACAGCAGTTGAAAAAAGAATTGGCTTTAACCGGCCAGAAACTGTCACCGCATGTTACCTGGCTCGGTCCCGATGGCTATAGAACCCGATATTTTCAGGGACACAGAGACTTTAAACAGGGAATCGATTTTGTCGGCTCTCTGCCAACGGCTCCTTTTTTATCACAGCTTCCAGAAGACCTGCATCTTAATGTATACGGTAGCCAATCACAAAACCAACCGCTGTCACAGCACAAAAATGTGACGCTTTATCCTTGGAGCGATCCTGAAGCAATCCCCCAACTACTTAAAGGCGCATACGGTTTGGTTTGGGACTCGACACAATATCCAAACGTGGCGGGCCCTCTAGGTGAATACGAAAAATACCATACCTCCGTGACATTGGCCATGCATTTAGCAGCGAATGAACCGGTTATTGTTTGGTCTCAAGCTGTAATAGCCGATTTTGTTCGTAAAAACGGTCTGGGTTTGGTGATTGATTCCCTGGAACAATTGTCCAAAAGAATAGCTGCTATCGCCGATTCAGACTATAACCATACGATTAACAACGTTGAAAGAATCAGCCCGCTTATTAGAGAAGGCTTTTATTTAAAAAAGGCTATGCTAAACGTTATTGCGATGATGTTTGACCGCGCAAACGACTAAACGTATGAGTGGCGTGGGCACATTGATTTTTGTGAATCATAAGTGCTCCATTCACGTGAAAATGACTTGGTAAAAAGAGGTTCATTGATGGCAAACTATATATTTCATTTCAATGATAGTATTTATCCCGGCTATCCATTTTGGGATTTTGGTGCAGCGGGAAAATGCCACTTAGATCGCGAAATCGCTGCAGAGGAGATTGGGTTTTCGCGGATTGATGGGTTTGTTTATAACTGGAATACCGAACCGCCAGATGTTCTTAATGCGCGAATGGATGGCCTGCTAGGCGGATTACAACGACACGATTGTTTGTTGGTTCACTGGCCCCTTTCGCCAAACTTCAGTCATCGTTGGATTCAAGCATTCATTGATCGGGTCCATCTGTTTGGTGCCAACTTAATTTTCTTGGTAGATGATATGGCTAGCTGGCGCTTCAATCCGGTCTTACCCGATCCAGAAAAAGGCAACATTGAAAAGTACATGGCATCGCTTGATGTTTCCGCAGAAGTTAATCTTTTAAGTCAAGGCGACGGCTTTATTTTCCATTCAGAAGCAATGGTGCAACATTATCGCGAGCAATTACAACTAGCCGATAAAAAGCTAACTGATAACGTTTCCTGGTACGGTCCAAGCCTAAACATGACTAACTATTTTCAAGGACGCCGGCGCTTTGATCAAGGTGTCGATTATGCGGGTGCACTTTTCAAAGCCGCCTTTCTGCACAAGCTTCCTGACAAATTCAAATTAAATATTTATGGCGCGCGCGAAAAAGACAAGGAACTTATCAAGCACAAGAATATTCATCTGCACGCACGGGTTGATCCGGAGGCGATTCCCCAAATGCTTGAAGGCTCTTACGGATTGGTTTGGGACTCAGAAAGCTATCCCGATGTTGTTGGCCCTCTTGGTCAGTATGAACGATATAACACCCCTGCCAAGTTCCCGATGTATTTGTCGGCTAATGAACCGGTGATTGTCTGGTCGCAAGCTGCAACTGCTGATTTTGTCCGTAAGAATCAAGTTGGCCTTGTGCTTGACTCGCTCGCAGAACTACCAAATGCGGTGCGCGACGTTAGTGAAGAGCAATACAACCAAATGCTCAATAATGTCATGCGCATTAGCCCGCTGATTCGCAACGGATTTTTCCTGAAAAAAGCTATTTTGGATGTCATGACAAAGATTTATGTACGAAGTGTTTAAAATGGAGCGCTTTTAAGGTATATGAGGAGGTCGCTTATGTTATGGGTTAGTCGTGGAAACTACATGGCTGTCAAAGCTGGTGATGAAAACAATCGAACAGCCATGTACAAAGCACGCGAGGATTATACAGCAGACTTGATGGCTATTGGGGCACAACCCTTTGACTTGTTTATTTACTATTGGCGTGATGAACCGGATGAGAGCCTGAATGGCCGCCTGGATGGTATCCTAAGCGGGTTTCATTTAAACGACACCCTTATTTTGCAAGTTCCGGCCTTTATACGCCCCCTCAACTTAAAGTTGCTGATTATTAAAATTCATGAAGCCTATCACGGTAAAGTCATCGGTTTAGTTCACGACTATTATCCACTATGGAATATAGCTGCTGCGAAAGAAGATACTGATTCCGATCCATGGCTCGATCAATTCTCATATCGTACTTATCCAGCACTTTTTTCTATGTTTGATGGACTTATTGTGCACAGCGAACCTTACAAACAGGCCATTCAAAAAGAGCTTAATTTCAAGGGACCAATTGTCACACAAGGTCCTTTTAGCTACCATTTAGCTCCTAATACCGACATTAGCGAACCTCATTTTGAGAAGAAGTTGGTTTTTGCCGGTAATATTAACAAGTCCAACTATCTAGACAAGGTGCCAAATTCGTGGCATCTTGATATTTTTGGGAAGAAGCCAGAGGGAAACATACTGGAACAAGGTTCGGTCGTTTATAAGGGATCCTACCCGCCCACAGAATTACCAAATCATTTTGACGGCGGATTTGGACTTGTTTGGGACTCAGATAGCTTCGATCAGGTAACCGGCGAGTCTGCAAATTATAGTCGAATTAGCTATGAACATAAGCTTAGTCTATACCTGGTTAAACGCATGCCGGTCTTCATCTGGAAAAATGCCGCTCCTGCAAAATGGGTCACGGAAAATCACTTAGGGTTTGCTGTTGAAAATCTTGCCGATATTTGGCCGATTATTGAGAATCTCACGGAAGATGACTATAGAGAGATGCAAAAAAACCTTGTGCATGTTAGTAACCTGATTCGTGACGGTGCGTTTGCAAAGCATGCGGCACTTGAAGCGGTGTTAGCGGTTAACGAACCTTACAATAAATGGTAATCGAAGGCGATCTTCGACTTTTTGAATCCCATGGTCAAAAAAATAGTAGGTCCGCATCAGCAAATGCGAGGCCTACTATTTTTACTTAAAGTATTTGTTGATTGATCGTGACCCTAATCAGTCAGTCGACAACCTTGGTCAGATAATCCCAAAGAACAAGATATCTCCCACCTGCATAAATCTGATAGGCATGATTACCGTTAACATCCGTGTAAGTTGTCAGAACCTGCATTTGCTTACCAGTCAAGTTAAGGGAAGCTGTCGTGCCAACGTATCCGATTCCAACCTGATAAACGTTTTCATTGCCCGTAATTTCAATTTTAGTAGGTGTAAAATCACGCGTGACCAATTTTGGCGTGTCTGCGGAAAGATTACTAATCAAATCTGTATCTGAAATGTTGGTTGCTTTGCTCGTATCTTGATAAGCATCACCTGTAATAATATCCTGATCACCCCAGATGATATAGTATTGATCCCCGACTTTAATCTGATAGTACCGGTTACCGCCGGCACTGACATACCCTGTCACGATCTGTTGCTGCGTATTCGTTAAGTTAAGGGAATTAGTCGTACCAACCTCACCGCGGCCAACCTGATAAACGTTTTGGTTGATCTTGATTTCAATCTTGCCGCCATTAAAGTTTCGGCTTACCAAGTGATCACTGCCAAACGTCTCGCTAGCAATTGGATCTGTCGGTAAAATCTTTTCAGTCGTACCGTCGTCCCTAAAGTCACTCATATTTGGGATGTTAATTGGTTTTGCGTTTGGATACAACTGGTTGAGATCCTTAAGCATGTCGCCAACAGCATTAACGTTATACGCTGGGATATTAGGCAAGATGCCCTTTGCAAGATCATCTGCTCCGCTAGTACCCATCAGTGCGCCAGGGTCATGATTGAGACCCAATGCATGACCCATCTCATGACTCGTTGTCGAAACTGCTTGGACAAAACCATTATGCGAAGTGGCTGCATTTAGGGTACTATTGCCAATTTCGATAATGTTCTGCCAGCCCTCGTAAACAACGCCATTATAGCCAGTTACACCACCAACACCGTCTGGTAAATCAGCCGGCTTAATGACAACATCAGCATCCGCCTTTGGTACATTTGCTTGCTGATAACTCATGATTAAATTAATACCCACAGCCTTGTTCCAGTGATCAGCAGCAGTCGTGATAACATTCTTTTGCTGAACTGCATCTGCATCATAAATTAAGGTGCCATTTTGGTTGATGGTCGTTATTGCAGATAAAACGCTCGGTTTCGCATTATCCGGTTCACTTTTGTAAAACGTTGTATTATCAGTGAACTTAATTTTTGCATCAACTTGATTGGCGGAGCTGAATACGCCAATCCCCAAAACAGCCACTATGGTCGAGAGTAAAACCCACCATTTCTTGTTCATAAAACCGCCTCCATCTTTCACTTTTAATTGTATCACTTTAAAAAAAGTGTGGTTGAAGTTTTTAAACTATCGAAATTAATTAATGTGAATTTACATCAACCGGCACCTGAAGATCATCCAAAAATGCCTGCCACTTTGCCACAACATGAGCTTTCGAATACGTCTGCGCCAGTTTCTTAGCCGCCGTACTCTGCGCCTGCCATAAGTCAGTATCGGTCAAAATCTGGGCCAGACGTTTTGCCAGCGTTGTCTGATCGTTGAGTGGCACTAAGAAGCCGTTTTGGCCATCTTTGATTTGCTCGTTGATGCCGTAATGCACATCATAGGCCACAGCTGGCATGCCGTGAGCCAAGCTCTGCATCAAGGCGAGGTTAAAACCTTCATAATAACCGGTTAAGGCCAAAACCGTTCCTTGATCAAACGGTTTGCTTAAGTCAGGCACATAGCCCATAAACCGTACATGATCTTGTAGGTGTGCTTCAACAAGCTGCTTTTGCAAATTCTGATAATACGATTGGTCGTTGACGTAGCCGTAAATTTCCAGTTGAACGTCCGGTACCTGTTGCTGGATTGATTGAAGGGCATCAATGAGTTGATCGAGCTGCTTTTCCGGGTGAATGCGGGCAACGCTGATGATCGTGTGCCTTTTCCGCTGGCTTAACGGTACAGGCGAGTTTTCTAAAAGCGTGGACGCGTTATACGCCGGCGGAATGGCCCAGGTTTTAACGCTGGAACGTTGATGTAAATCAGTTCCTTGGCTTTTGGTGGCGGTCACAAAGCCGATGACGCTTTCCGGATGATCGATTTCCTGCTGGACCCGATCCACGTATGGACTTTTCATCGGATCATTAGGGTCTTGGGTGTGGGCAGAGTGCCGAACTGCAATGACTTTTGGATGCGTGGCCAGGGCAAACAACGGCGCATCCCCCATTTCCGGCCAATCAGCAAAGAAATAGGCAGGCTGGCCGATCGCCTGCAACCGCGATAAGAAATCGGTTATCAGCTCCTGCCGCGTCGTGAAGATACTGAGGCCATCATCTGTTTGGAGGGTGGTTTGCTGCAACACGTTATGCCCGTTATCGTCTTTTTGGTAGGTGTTTTCATAACCTACCTTGCCATCTGGACGCATCATTTGTTCTGTCGTCAGATAGCCATCTTCATCAAAGATATGCCGCATCGATAAAAAACCACGCACATCGTAATAATCTGTTTGCAGTAATTGATCGCGGTGCCCGTAAAAATCGATTTTGTCGATCTGATCAGGTGCAAACGGATACCCTGAGTCCGGCTTAGCTAATGTCACCGTCACGACCCGATAACGCCCTTTGTAGTAATGCACCTGTCGCTCTTGGCGAACCGGTGTGACTAAATTACCAAAATCAAGATCAGTCAGCGTCCGCCGCGGACCATGATAAAGAATGACTTGCTGAAAAAAGTCGTTCATATTGATGCAATCTTCCGCCGCAATGCCGGCTCTGAAGCGATTCAAATCGCTAAACCGATTATAAATGGTGGATATGATTTTAACCGGCACACCCATTTCTTTAAAAAGGCGATAACGTTGGCGAATGGCATAATCAATGCCTGAGAATTCATAACGGATCACATCTGTCATTAAATAAATCATTTATTCTGCTCCCTTGCTGGTTGAATAAATTGATTCTGCCATGCCTGCCACACTTTGTTCTCGCTGAACCGCGCCGCACTCGCATATGCTCCGTCACTCAATTGGCGAAGCAGCTGATCATCCTTGAACAATGCAATCGCCTTTTCTGCAAGTGCATAAACATCGCCATTCTTAACGATATAACCACTTTTCCCATCCATAATGATGTCACTGGGGCCATAATTAACGTCGTAACTGATGGCAGGAACACCGTGCGACTGCGCCTCTAGCAGTGCTAAACCGAAGCCTTCATAGCGGCTGGAAATCAGCATCAATTGTGCGTTGTTGTAAACACCGGTTAAATCCGGTGTATAGGCAACAAACGTGACCGCATCGTGCAAGTGTGCTCCATCGACTTGTCTTTGTAACTGATCCATTAATTTTTGATCATTAATGTAGCCATGAATGCTTAACGTTGCATCTGGAACGGCCTGTCTTATCTGAACAAAGGCGCTGATTGTGTCCTCGAGTCGCTTTTGTTCATGAATCCTGGAGACACTGATAATATGATGTGATTGCCGCTTGTCGAAGGGAACGTGTTTTTCTGCCAGCGTTTGATCAGTAATAAATCCAGCCGGAACCGTTTTAATCGGAAAGCTTTTAACTCGCTTCGCAATCATCGAAGACTGCTTGTGCGTCGAAGTAAACAGTCCCTGGAACCGCGACGCCTCCTTTATTTCTGCGCCAAGCGTCTCACTCAGCGCACCGGTTAATGGGGCATCAGCCGCGGTATGCACGTTATGCCAAAATGAAATCGTATAGACATGTTGCTGCATATGATAGATACCCGGATCCACCGCATAAGAACGGTCAGCAATCATCCCTTCCGCATCTTGCTTGACTAACTGATCATAAAAGAACCCTGTCAACTCGTCATCTGAATCAAAATAATAGGATCGTGCATGATAACGCAACCAGATTCGTTCAGCCTGATCCCCTTTTACGTTCTGGAATTGCTTGACAATGACCGGCACGCCCACGGCATCATAAAACACTTGGCGGTTATGTCCTCCTGAAGCAGCGTAATAAATAGAACTCGACAAAAAGCCCCGGACATCATACAAATCCTTACGTTGCAGTTTGCCATTTGTGCCATAATACTCAACCCGTTCGATCTGGCCCTTTTCATAAAAAGTATAATCCGTGAACGTCCAGACCTGCATCACTTTTTGGCCTTTGCGACGATATATGACGTTCATTCCATTGTCTTCTGCGTCAGCATTCACAACTTTAAAATTCGCGATATTTTCTCGAGGACCATGATAAAATAAGCGACTTTGAAAAAAATCATACAGATTGACAACATCATCAGGCATTAATGATTCGCGCGTTAAATACAAGTACTGATACCGGGCATAAGTGAACGTTGCGATTTTAGCCGGAACATTGTGCTTTTGAAACAGAATCAAGCGCTTCATCTGAGCATTCTCGATGCCTGAGTTATTATAATCAATTGCCGATGTTAAGAAGTAAAACATAAGCAGCTCCTTATCGTAAAAGCCAATGAAAGTTATGCATAAAAATCGAATCTGAACAATTCATTACATCCATAATTTTAGCACAGATATACGCTTTTTTAATTCGTAATGGCTCTGTTTTCAATAAAAAAGCATCTCGTTTGACTGTACGATTTGACTCGTTCATCAAACAAGATGCTTTTTTGGAGAGCGTGAGCCAGCCCGTTTAGAAACCGGAGTGTAAGTGGCTAGGACGTGATGGCTGGGCTTTGCCATCGCGCGACCGAGGTCCTTACACGCAGGTTTCTGGGCTGGCGAACGCGTTATGGTTCAAGTGTCAGAAACGCTTGTCTGATAAGCGATTTTCATGATCAATCATCGGAACGCTTGCGTTTCTTTAGGCCGCCAAGGAGCAGTGAGAAACCTGCCAGCAGCAATCCCCAAATCGAGAGACTTGTAGCCTGCTCATCGCCAGTTTGTGGTAACTGACGGCGAACATTACTATTACGGGCATTACCATTAATAGTCTTATTTCTAGAATGAGCGTTAGAGTCAACACGATTCTTATCACCATTAGACGTATTGCCAACGTTGTGATTGACTGGTTCAGGCCTTTTTGTCGTATCACTCGGCTTCGTCACATGATCGCTAGGCTTTTCGTCAGACTCGCCACCACCAGTACCTGGTAACTCGTGCTGACTGGTTTTGCCGTTAAACAGTAATTGAGCAGTTGCGTAGGTGACCGCGCCACTTCCGCTATCATGACCGTTGACAAATCTTGTACCAAACGCAATCTCAACCTTATAACCCGATTGATCCGCCAACTTGGTCAGGATGAATTCGATCGTATTGGCTGGAATGCTATCACTCGCTTTTTGGTTCTGTGCTTTCGTGAATGCAGAAACTAAGACGTACTTGAGTGAAGCTGGATCAAGCGAATGACCGTAAATGTCCGTGATGCTCGTGATCATACTCTTAATGGTGTCTGCAGTGATGGCAGCATCGTTGTTAATGTTGATGTCATGAATCGCCACGACCGGATTCCGCAAGTTATCACCGATCAGGTTGTTGCCTAAATTATTGTTGCCTTGGTTGTTGGACCCGATGTTACCGTTGCCGATGTTATTCGAGCCGACATTATCACTCCCTTGATTATTGTTGCCTTGGTTGCTGTTACCGTTGTTGTTAGAACCGATGTTACCGTTACCGGTATTGTTGTTGCCGTGATTGTTATTACCAGTATTATTCGAGCCCACATTACTATTGCCAATGTTTTGGTCACCAAAGTTGTTGGAACCAGCATTGCTGTTGCCGGTGTTGTTGTCACCTGAGTTATTCGAGCCCACGTTGCTGTTACCAGTGTTCTTGTCGCCTGAGTTGTTTAAACCGGAATTACTGTTGCCAGTATTGTTGTCGCCGTAATTGTTCGCGCCAGCATTACTGTTGCCAGTGTTGCTATAGCCGGAATTGTTCGATCCGGTATTATCGTTACCAGTATTGTTGTCACCCGAATTGTTCGATCCGATGTTACTGATACCGGTATTGTTGTCGCCTGAATTATTCGAGCCCGTATTACCGTTACCAGTGTTATTGTCGCCAGAATTATTCGAGCCAGCATTACTGTTGCCAGTGTTGCTATAGCCGGAATTGTTCGATCCGGTATTATCGTTACCAGTATTGTTGTCACCCGAATTGTTCGATCCGATGTTACTGATACCGGTATTGTTGTCGCCTGAATTATTCGAGCCCGTATTACCGTTACCAGTGTTATTGTCGCCAGAATTATTCGAGCCAGCATTATTGTTGCCGGTGTTGTTGTCGCCAAAGTTATTCGAACCAGCGTTACTGTTGCCGGTATTGTTGTCACCAGAATTATTCGAGCCCTTATTTCCATTACCAGTGTTGTCGTCTCCGGTATTGTTGTTACCCGAGTTACTGTTCCCGGTATTGTTGTCACCGGTATTGTCCGAACCCGAATTGCTGTTGCCGGTGTTGCCGTCACCAGAATTATTCGAGCCCTTATTAGCATTGCCAGTGTTGCCGTCGCCAGAATTGTTTGATCCCAAATTGCTATTTCCAGTGTTGTTGTCGCCCGAGTTGTTGGAACCAGCATTATTATTCCCAGTATTGTTGTCACCGGTATTGCTGTTGCCAGAGTTGTTGGAGCCAGCGTTACTGTTGCCGGTGTTGTTGTCGCCAGTATTGTTCGAGCCCTTATTACTATTACCAGTGTTATTCGATCCTGTATTGCTATTTCCGATGTTTCCGTCGCCAGAGTTATTGTTGCCTGAGTTGTTCGAGCCTTTATTACCGTTGCCAGTGTTGCTATCTCCGGAGTTGTTAGAACCAGCGTTGTTATTCCCGGTATTGTTGTCACCGGAATTATTCGAGCCCTTATTACCATCGCCAGTGTTGGCGTCGCCGGTATTGTTCGAGCCTTTATTACCGTTGCCAGTGTTGTTGTCGCCAGAATTATTCGAACCCTTATTTCCATTACCAGTGTTGTCGTCTCCGGTATTATTGTCGCCGGAGTTGTTGTTACCCGAATTGCTGTTACCGGTATTGTTGTCGCCAGTGTTGTTTGAACCGGTATTGCTATTTCCAGTGTTGCCATCGCCAGAGTTATTGTTACCTGAGTTGTTCGAACCCGAGTTGTTCGAACCCGAGTTGCTATTGCCGGTGTTGTTGTCACCGGAATTGTTCAAGCCCGAATTGCTGTTTCCGGTATTGTTGTCACCAGTATTGTTGGAACCCGAGTTACTGTTGCCGGTATTGTTGTCACCAGTATTGTTGGAACCCGAGTTACTGTTGCCGGTATTGTTGTCACCAGTATTGTTGGAACCCGAGTTACTGTTGCCGGTATTGTTGTCACCAGTATTGTTCGAGCCCGAATTGCCGTTACCAGTGTTGCTGTCACCAGAATTGTTCGAGCCCTTATTACCATTACCAGTGTTATCGTCGCCGGTATTGTTGTCACCCGAGTTGTTTGAACCTGAGTTGCTGTTACCGGTGTTGCTGTCGCCAGTGTTGTTCGAGCCCTTATTGCCATTACCACTGTTGTCGTCCCCGGTATTGTTCGAGCCCGAATTGCTGTTACCGATGTTGTTGTCGCCAGTGTTGTTTGAACCAGCGTTGTTGTTGCCGCTGTTGCTGTCACCGGAATTATTCGAGCCCTTATTACCATTACCAGTGTTATCGTCCCCGGTATTGTTCGAGCCCGAATTGCTGTTACCGGTGTTGTTGTCGCCAGTGTTGTTTGAACCAGCGTTACTGTTTCCGGTGTTATCGTCCCCGGTATTATTGTTACCCGAGTTGTTCGAACCAGCGTTGTTGTTGCCGCTGTTGCTGTCACCGGTGTTGTTTGATCCCTTATTACTGTTGCCAGTGTTATTGTCTCCGGTATTGTTGTCTCCAGTATTGTTCGATCCCGAGTTGCTGTTACCGCTGTTGCTGTCACCAGAGTTATTAGAGCCCTTATTTCCATTGCCAGTGTTATTGTCTCCGGTATTGTTGTCTCCAGTATTGTTCGATCCCGAGTTGCTGTTACCGCTGTTGCTGTCACCAGAGTTATTAGAGCCCTTATTTCCATTGCCAGTGTTGTCGTTGCCGGTATTGTTGTCTCCAGTATTGTTCGAGCCTGAGTTGCTGTTACCGGTGTTTCCGTCGCCAGAGTTATTGTTGCCTGAGTTGTTCGATCCCTTATTACTGTTGCCAGTGTTATTGTCTCCGGAGTTGTTCGAACCCGAATTACTATTACCAGTGTTGTCGTCCCCGGTATTGTTGTTGCCCGAGTTACTGTTGCCAGTGTTGTTGTCTCCGGTATTGTTCGAGCCCGAATTGCTGTTACCACTGTTATCGTCACCAGAATTATTCGAGCCCTTATTTCCATTACCAGTGTTGTCATCCCCGGTATTGTTGTTACCCGAGTTGTTGGAACCAGCATTACTGTTACCGGTATTCTTGTCTCCGGTATTGTTGTTACCCGAGTTACTGTTGCCGGTGTTATTGTCACCGGCATTGTCCGAACCCGAATTGCTGTTACCGGTGTTATTGTCACCGGTATTGTTCGAACCAGTATTACCGTTACCAGTGTTGTCGTCTCCGGAATTGTTTGAACCCGTGTTGCCGCTGCCATGATTATTCGCAGCGGTGTTCGCTGCAGCCTTTGCTTGTGCTTTGCTGTTTTCCTCGGAAGCCAGCACTGCCTCACTTGAAGCTAGACTCGCCGCAGTTGACGCTGCATCGGCTGCGCTACTTGCAACAGAATTATTTCCTTCTATGCTAGCTGAAGTTGCAACTACCGCAGCACTTGAAGCTTGGACCGCGTAACTTGCCGCATTTGATGCTGCTGTGCTTGCAGATTGAGCAGCCGAACTGATAGCAGCATCATCTGGCCAACTAGCTGCAGCCTTGGCTGCTGCATCTGCGGCAATTGATGCATTTTTCGCTGCCGTTTCCGCATCAATAGCTGATTCGGAAGCAATTTTTGCATATTCAGCCGTTGCTCGCTTGGCGTATTCCTCAGCAATTTCTGCTGCATCGATCGCCTTCTTCTTTGCGACTGCAGCATTGCTGGAGGCCAACAGCGCTGTAGCTGCCGCGGAAGAAGCTGCCGTCGTTGAACCAGCTGCTTCAGCACTTGAAGCAAGAACCGCAGCACTTGAGGCAAGGGTAGCATAACTATTGGCCTCAGAACTTGCTGAGAGGGCAACCGAAGCAGCACTGGCGGCATAACTTGCTGCAGTGGATTGTAGGCTGCTATTGGAGGCGTACGAATTAGCAACCTCGGCATAGGACGATGCAACATTAGCAAAGTCTGTTGTCTCTTGAGCACTTGACGAGGCTGCCGCTGCCGCACTTGAAGCAGCTGTTGCATAGATACTGTTAACCGTCAGTTTTGCCGGACCAAGTTTAATTGTCTGGGTTTTGTTATTGGAAGTATAACTGACGACCAAATAATAATAAGCACCGTCTGTTAACTCAACATTATTCAGCGTCAAGCTATCGTTTGTAGCGCCGGAAATAGCACTCCCTGAATCGTTGGCTGAATTAGCTTTATACCATTGATATTTAATATCGCCAGAATCCAGCGTCGTCTGCGGGGTAAACGTTACATCCGTGCCGACGTTGGCAGTTTGATCGGTAAGGCCATTGCCAATCGTGACTGTCTTAGAATCTGAATGGGTCGACCCATCACTGTTTGTAATCGTAACAGTAATCGTCGTTTGTCCGGTCTTAAGAGCTGTTAAATTACCAGTATTATCAATTGTGGCGACTGACTGATCACTACTACTCCAAGTGACAGTCCCTGTGGCGTTGTCCGGGTCCGTTGCGTACGTATACGACCCTTTCTGGCCATCGAGTACATAATCATCACCGTTAACAATCGTTATTCTGTTTGCATGAATGTCATTTTCATAGACATCGACTTGGCCGACGCCGCTGTACCCCGTGTCGTTAAATCCACTAGCTGCCTGAAAAGATGCCTGAAAACGTAGAGATCCAGCATAGTCAGTCGTTTTAAAAGTCAATGTACTTAAAGCATTACGATTAAACCAGCTGTCTTTACCATTAACCACTGCATTCGTTACATTAAAGTCTTTAATATATTGGCTCGCATCCGCAACAGATATCCATTTTCCTTGAACAAACACATACCAAGTGACGGTCCAAGTGGTGTCGAAAGGTCTGAAGCCTATATAGTAACTTGCCGCCAACGTTACCGTTTTACCACCAGTCACTGTGGAGACATTTTGCGGCGATACGCCTTTTCCTTGTGCTACGACAATACCAAGTGGAACCCAGGCATCGCTGGAAACCGCTCCTTGCGTCGAAGTGGTATCAAGCGAATAGTTCTTGACCCGTTCGGCCAGTGACGACGCTGTAGCTGCATTGCTTGTGGCCATAGAGGCAAAGGTTGATGCCTGGACCGCAGCAGAGCTTGCTGCCGTTGCATAAGAACTCGCCGCAAGCAAATCGTTAGCCGCCACAGCGCTGGATGCCAAACTCAACTGATTCACCGCTTGCGTCGCGGCAATTAACTCTGAGCCGCGATTGAGATCAACTTGTTGGGCAAAACTCGAAGCAGCACTCGCATATGCATAGGCTAGCGATGTGTTCTTAAGTGCGCTTGCGGAACTCGCGACCGCGGCGACCGAATTAGCTGTTGACTCGGCAGCTGTTGCGGCACTGGTAGCTGCGGTTATCTGGTCGCCATAAACCTTAGATTGGTTAGCAAAAATCTTCGCAATACCTTCACTGCGGGCGCTAGTAGCTGCTGATGCTTGCTGATACGCTTGGCTCATCGTTGTGTTTGCTGTTAAAGCAGCCAAAGATGCCTTGGTGAAATCACTCCCAGCTGACTTAGCCAATGCTGCTTGGCTTGAGGCATCATTTGCCGAACTAGTCGCCAACGAAAGCGCCTGACTGGCTTGGGAAAGATACGTCTGGGCATTTGAAGTCAACGAAGGATCAAGTGTCGCAAACGCATTACTGAGGGCCGCATACTCAGAACTTGCCAGAGAGGCGGCCTGACTAGCCGCTGAGGCAGCAGCACTTGCCTTAGTGGCATAACTAGATGTCAGGTACTCAGTGGTTTTATCGTGTTCAACACTTGACGGATCACCTGCAGCCGCACCCATTGCAGAATTGATTGATTCTTCGGTTTTAACAGCAGCATTGCTTGTTTCAGCTGCTGCCGAACTGAGAGCAACCGCGACTGAAGAAGCCAATGCCGCGTATGAAGCAGCAGATGCATACTGACCACTGCTTTCTGCCGTTGACGCACTCACAGCGGCTTCACTCGTTGCTTTAGCTAGACTATTTGCGGTGGTGGCCGCGGCACTTGCTATAGCAGCATAGGAATTTGCCAGACTGGCGAAATAAGCCGCCGCTTGACCACTTGTGTCAGCGTTGTTTTTCAGATCCGTAATGGCTTGGCTAGCTGATTGCTCCGCGGTATTCGCGGCTGATGCATAATTGGCAGCCTGGCTATTGGCCGCTTGGGCTTGCTCAGTGTAAGAACCTTTAGGGTCACTAACGAGAATCGTGATGGTGTTAGAGGCAGCGCTGAAGGTTTTCGTGAAAACCCCCCACTCACTTCTTGTTCCGCTTGCGACTACTTGGAAGAAGTAAGTGCCAGCAAAGTCTGGTTTAAACGTCAGTGAAGCATCTGAATTGCTAATCTTCTGCCAATTCTTACCGTCAGTTGACTCGTACCAATTATAGGTTGGGGTACCTTGAACCTTGTTGTTCGGTCCTAAGTTGCCAATTGTTGTACTTAAATTTGCGGTACCGCCTAACGTTACTGCATTCGTTGACGTTACCAAGGATAACGTTGCTTCCGGGGTATCTGATTTTTCAGCTGACTGTGTCCCGGAAATATCCTTGTTAAACTGTGCCGCCAAACTGGCTGCCTTTTGAGCTGCGGCTGCATAGGAAAGCGCCGCAGCAGCGACACTGCTGTTAACGCCGGCTAACGAGTTCGCCACTTGAACGCTAGCAGGTTGAATGGCGGCATTGCTGCTGGCCACAGCCGCTGCGCTGGAAGCTTGGTTGGCTAGACTCGTTGACTGTCCGGCATAACTGGCGGCCTGAACGGTTTTGGCAACGGATGCGGTTGACGAAGCAAGGCTTACTGCACTATCCGCGACACTGGCAGCTAGGCTTGCTGATGAAGTCGTTTTAGCCCGAAAATCAGCAATCGCCAAAGAGTTGGCCACCTCAGCACTTGAAGAAGCTGCATTGTACTGAGTGATAGCCTGCACATCAGCAGTATCTGCCTGTGTTTTAAACTGATTTAAAATAGCATCCCCTGCCACGACTGCATCAAAGTTGCCGCTAGCGGCTGCCGAACTTGCTGCCTGATACTGTGCGGCTGCAGATGCTGCTGCTTGCGCGGCTGCGGTTGCTGCCTGACTAGCACTAACTGCAGCTGAAGAAGCAGCCAAATAAGCCGCCTTCACATCACTGTTATCCGCAGCATACTGTGTCGCAGTATAGGCGGATGTCACTTTTTGTGTGGCCGCACTGGCTTGTCCCCTAGCTCTGTCGGCAACTGATGCTGTCGCCGCTGCCGCACTGCTTTGCGCGGCTAAAATACTCGGCATAGCTGCTACAGCTGCATCATGCGCGGCGGTTGAAGCCAGTCCGGCATAACTGTCAATTAACGATGCGGCACTTTTCGCATTCGTTGTGGCGGTTGATGCTGCTGCGCTGTTCTTTTGTTCAGCATACATCGATGCCAACGTTGCATAGTGATTGACGAGCTTCTGGGCATCAAGTGCACTGTTATAAGCTTGGGTTGCCTTGGTTGCCGCGGCACTGGCATTGGTATTACCAGCTGCTCGACTAGCATAACTGTCAGCTATAGCAGCATAAGATGACACGGTTGCTAACTCAGCGGAAATCGATTTAACCAGTTCCGGATCAACGGTACTTGGCGCCTCACTTGAAGCTGCCACCGATGCTGCACTGGTTGGCGTAGTTGCCGTTGGTTGCGATGGCGTCGCTGCGGATGATTCAGCTGCTGAACTAGCGGTTGACCCTGTACTTTGACTGGCTGCCGATGCGGTAGCGTCCATTGTATTTGGTGCGGCAACCTGGCTGCTGGTGGCAACACTGTCATCAGCCAAAACCTGCTGCGTCTGGCTCACTTGCGCACTGCCAAGCCCCAACGCAAGAACGAACATGGAAGCAAAAACCCAATGCTTCCCATCTTTATACATCTTAAAATTCGTTTCTTTTACATTTTTATTTCGCTTTAAATTAATGAAAGCCATGTGCTAATTCCCCCCTAACGCCTTGGACGTCAGCGATGCCGAGAGATCAGAACTCGCAGTTTCCCGGATGTCTTTCATCGCCTTTTTCCAAGCCGTTTCGGCATTTGCCTGCGAGAAATCTCCTCGTTTTTTCAATGCGGCAGTGTGCATTTGTTCCCATAGTTTCCGATCCGACAAAATCTTTGTCACTTTTGCTGCCATATCCGTTATGGCGCCGTTTTTAGCAAGATAGCCATTGACGCCATCCGCAACCAACGCTCTTGCACCATAAGGAGTATCGTAAGCGACGATTGGAACACCGTAACTCATTGCCTCTAGCAGGTTCATCCCAAAGCCCTCATTTCGGGAAGTCTGCAAGATGACGCTTCCTTTTTCATAGACGTTTGCCAACTGATCGCCAGTGACATAATCAGCAAAGGCCACCTGATCGCGTACGCCTTCTTTTTTTGCTAAGTCCTTGAGCTTCTCGAGATAGTCTTGATCAACCGCATAGCCCCGAAACTCAAGCTTGGCATCAGGAAGCGTTTCGTGAACTTTGGCTAAAACGCGGATCGCCTGATCAGGACGTTTTTCTGGCGAGAGTCGTCCTACAAACAAAATCAGATGCGGATCGCGTTTTGCTTCGTTGATTGGTTTTAGGCCGCGCGGAACATAGGTATCTGGCGCAACGATCACTGGCAGAGCCGGCAAACGTGCGCGCAAATCTTTTTGTCCCGCCACAGTGGCAACGATGAGCCCGTCAAAATCTGCACGGTGCTCTTCAAGTAACGGTTGATAAGCCGGCAGCCAGTCAGCACGCTTGCCCGACCGCCGCAACGGCACGTCATGCAAGTATGCCCACTTGCTACCAGCTTGTTGGACACTTGCCACGACATAGTCCAAATCGCGCCGATCAGAAATCAACAGGCTATGCGGATGCGCAGCCGTCAGTTCATTCAGGAAAAATAAAAGCAGCTGGTCTTCGAGATTAAACCGAAAGTTACGCCCTTTATAATCCAAAAGCTTCCACATTGTCGGCTGAACCTTGCCCTCAATATTCATATGCGTTACTTCGAGAATCGTTTTACCAGCCAGATTTAAAAATTTTTGGACGGCAAGCTGGCCATCCGGATGAAAATAGTCGATTGACGACTTGAAGCCGCGCCAATCAAAGTTTTCTCTAACCGTTGGATTATTAAAACGATCCAAATACGTGATGCTATGAACCAAGCCGACAGTCCCTGGCATGACCTGAATCTTGGCAATTTCTCGACCAGCCTCGTTAATCATTGTTTCGTTAGGGCCATGTGCAATCAAATGATATTCATCCAGAGGAATCTGCGACAGGAGGCGTAGATTTTGTTCGCGCCGCGGCACATCCACTGTTCCTTGGAAAAAATCGTACATATTGAGCACATCTTCTGCTTGTAGCCCTAAATCAAGGCGATTATGGGCTAACAACGGATTGTAGTTGCGTGTCACATACTGCGCACGAAGGCCCATCTCTTTGAAAAGCCGAACCCGTTGCGCTTGGGAAAACTCGGTACCGGAACTCATGATGAAAATATCGTTGCCGATAAAATAATTCATGCCTTTTTCCTCATTGTTTGTGCACTAATGCTGGCATGGCCTGTAACTTGCTAGGCCATTTTGACTGAGCATCCTTTAGCAGCGCTTGCCAAGCCTGCCATACATTGGTTTCTGAATACCGTTCTGCCGAATCATAAGCACCGCTCGAATATTGTTGTGCCAGTTCCGGATCGCGCAGTACATCAAGTATGGCGGCTGCCAACGCCTTGTAATCGCCATTAGCCACAATTCGACCGTTGATCCCATCTTCAATAATTTCATTGGGTCCATAATTGACATCGTACGTGAACCCGATCAACCCGTGTGAAATGGCCTCCATGATACCCAGGTTAAATCCTTCCATCCGCGACGTGAGGCCATACATCATGGCATGATTTTCAACTTCTGCAACATCAGTGATGTAACCTTTAAACTTCACAACCTCTTCCAGGTGATTCTCTTTGATCGCCGCTTCAATCGCTCGCCGCGCTTTGAAGTTTTCTGAAGGATCCGCATACCCATATAAATCTAAGCTGACAGCAGGTATCGCGCGATGCACAATACCAACAGCCCGCACCAGATCATCAAGTCGCTTTTCCCAAGCGATACGGGCAAAAACGACCATTTTGCCAAACTGCCGCTTTGCTACAGGAATTCGTGGTTCGGCTAGCTGTCGATCAGGAATAATGCCCACAGGAATGGTAAACAGTTTTGTCTGCGGCGAAAACCGTGCCTCGACGTCCCGAGTTTGCCGATGAGTCGCTGAAACCACGGCATCGTAACCGTTCATGGCGTGCATGCCAAACTCATAAAAGTTGTTCAAAATGGCATTCATCGGATCTTGTGAGTCGCTGGCATGTGAGTTGTGCAAATAAAACACCGTATAGGCTGGCCTTTTCAGATGGAGCAAGCCCCAATCCCCTAAATGTGAGCGATCAAGCACAAAAATATTCGGTGTCGTTTCTGACCAAAAAGTCTCGTTAAGTAAATCAAAAAAATGTTTGGTCAGACGCTCAATCGTATCAAATTGACGGATAGTTCCATCCCGATCAATCAATCGCCAGCCTGACTTTTGGCGCTTGCCAACCGCGTCATCCTTATTAAAAGTTTCCAAGACCGTCTTCCCGGCAGGCGTTTGCCAAGTTTCCGTGCCGATTTTGTTGTCTGGTGTATACCATTGGCTTAGTGATGCAAAACCGCGACTGTCATAGTGATCGACCCGAAAAAGATTGTTGAAACCGTCAAAGAGTTCAACCGACTGAACTGTCCTATCGTCATTCAAATTAACCCGTGCAACCAGCTGCTCGCGTGCCGTGAAGACCAGATCCCGCGTCTTCTCATGTCGCACGTGTGTATTCATGACCCCAAAATCAAGCTCTGCCGTAACAATTTTTTTGGCAGGGACATCCAACGCTTCTTGAAAATAGTCAAACATGCCAATCAGCTGTCGATCCGCAATCCCAGCCTCTTTGGCGTGAATATGGAGTTGTGGATCCCAGTCGCGAATCACGATACGCGACTCAACGTGATGGGCATTAAAGAGTCTAAAGCGAGCCAGTTCCGCATGTTCAATTCCCGACTTTTGTTTGGGCATTGATGCGTTTATGAAGAAATTCATACTTGTAAAATCCTCCTGCAACGCTTCCACTGGATTAGACGGCCATTAACGAACACAAATTTCAGTGACTTCCGGTACCATCTCCCTCCTCGATGTTTGGCTTAACCAAACTTATGTTATATTATATCTGACAGAATTAATTTTTAAAAGTTATTACCTCGGTTTATTTTTTAAGTCAATTTTCAGTTTAATCATTTATAAGTTCCTTCATTTCAACGTTTTCAATAACTTATAGTTAAATTAAAAAGGACAACTGAAAATGCTTGCAAGAACGATTTGACACAAGCCGTATTCATAATTCAAAGGTTATTTAATATACCCTATCAGCTTATTAACCGGTTTTGTATCCACTATGACTTAACACCAATGGCAGCTGGAATCGCCCACAAAAAAAGCTTCATTTCAGCCACTTGTTCCTGACTGAAATGAAGCTACTATCGAAAACTAAATTTAAGCTGCCGCTGACATAACCATGAGGAAGGACACTTCATCGTAAGACGAATAGCCTTGCCTTGTCCCTTTTGCTCCTCATGTGTCATCGACATTCATTTACATCAAATTACTTTTTATTTGCCGGTTTGCCAACAGATTTGCCTGACTGCAATTTCGCGGCTAAATCAAGAATATAAGCCCGCAGCTCATCCTTAACTTCTGGATGGGTTAAGCCATATTCGATATTGGTTTTGACATAACCGAATTTGTTGCCGACATCATATCGATCGCCGGTAAACTCATGGGCGAAGACCCGTTGCGTTTGATTCAGTGTGTCAATAGCATCGGTCAGCTGGATTTCGTTTCCTTTACCCGGCTTTTGGTTTTCAAGAATGTCGAAAATCTCCGGTGTCAATAAGTAACGGCCGATAATTGCCAAGTCGCTTGGTGCATCAGCGACTGCTGGCTTTTCAACGAACTTCTTCACGTTGAAGAGGCCTTTGGAGACTTCTTTTTCAGGATCAATGACGCCGTAAGCCGATACCTCATCATGTGGAACTTTCTTAACGGCAAGAATCGAGGCATGGGTCTTATCGTACTCATTGATGAGTTGTTTGGTTAACGGAACCTTGTCATTCATCAGATCGTCACCAAGCATCACAACGAATGGTTCGTCGCCTACAAACGACTTAGCCAACCGAACGGCATCCCCAAGGCCACGCGGATATGGCTGACGCACGAAGAACAGGTTAACCCCGATATCGGTGGTTGAATGAACAAGCTGTAGCAAGGCATCTTTATGTTTTTCTTTTAGATTTTGTTCCAATTCTGGAGCCGAGTCGAAGTGATCCTCGATGGAACGTTTTTGTTTACCCTCAACAATCAGAATATCTTCAATACCACTGGCTTTAGCTTCTTCAACGATGAATTGAATGGTCGGTTTGTCAACAATTGGCAACATTTCCTTAGCTAAAGCTTTTGTTGCCGGCAAAAAACGGGTCCCAAGCCCGGCTGCCGGAATAACTGCTTTACGAACTTTCACACGCATACAAGTCCCTTCTCTACTAATTTAACTACCTACTCTACTATACTAGAAACCGCTTGCGAAGAGTACACGATTCCGCTAATTCTAAGAAAGAATTCATGACTTCATCGCAAAAAAATAAAAAAATCTCGGTTATTGTCAAAATGACCGGGATTTTTGTTAATCATTAATTTCATGGACTTTGAACTTCAGCGGTTCAATATGGTGCTTTCGCCAAGCCGCCAACAACGGCTGAATGGCCTGATGGGAATCAATCAAGACAATCCCACAGTCACCACCGCCTGCGCCTGACGATTTAGCCGCGCCACCTGCTTCTTCAGCCAGCGTCACCAATTGCCGCAAAGCCGGCGTTTGAATCGCAACCCCGGAAAAGTGTGCCAACTCGTCCAACAATTCACGGTTACGGCGAATGCCAGCCTGAATATGACTGAGCGAATGTTCCCTAAAGCCGGTAATGAGTTTCTCAAGTGTCTCGCGACTTGCCGTCAAAAACTGTTGATAAAGTTGTGGCTTTTTGGCTTTAGCCAAGGTGATTTTATCGACTAATTGTGATGTCGATGCTGGCGAACCGGTCCAGCCAACCAGTAGTTGCATATCTGCTGGCGCCGTTAACAACTCAATCGACAAGTCCGGCCAGTCAGCGTTGATCAAATCTGCCAGTGACATTTGATTTCTGGCAGCTGCCAGCCATGCTTTGTCAAACGAGCGGTAAGCGATCCAACCGCCATAAACCGAGGCAGCAATGTCACCTAAAGAGCCATTACCCTGAACATCGAGGTGGGCAATGGCCGCAAGCTTATAAATCTGGTCTTTGGACATCTTCAAATCATAAAACTTGGCAAGCGCTTTGATCGTTGCAACCGTTACCGCCGCGGAACTCCCCAAACCATACTTCTTTCCGTCTTTGGCATCCAGTTGCGAGTCAATATAAAGCTTGTATAAAGCAAGCGGTTTATTTAATTCACGCGCATACTGCTCTGTTAATTTAATCGCCGAGAGAATGTAATGAAATGGATTATCCCGGTTATCAAAAACCATCTCGTCGCCTTGGCGTTGCCAGTATAACGAGTTTTCTTGATACTGTTCAGACACGATACTGCCGAAATGCTTCGCGGCTTCGACCGTCACAGTGACAAATTGATCCAATGCCACAATGATTGCCGGGAAGCCGGTTTCGACCACCGCGTATTCACCGGCAACATAAAGTTTGCCTGGCGCCTGCGCTGTTATCACACAATCAGAACCCTTCAATTTTCATTAATCAAGGACCCCAGAAGGAATCCGACTGTAAGTATAGCTGACCTTAAGTGACAAAAATGTTAGTCAGCAAAAACCTTACCCTTTTTAAAGAAATACCTTAATTATTTTAGCAGACATTAGACTTTCTGCAAGAGCATGAGCCGGAGCGTTTAGAAATTGGAGCCATCGGCGTCCCTGTCAGTTTCGCTTCGCAGGATCCAAAAACGCTAACTGTTTCTCCTTAATCTCGGCAAACGTCTGCCACCACATTCTTTCCCAACGCGTGATTGGCGTAAATTTATCCCACGGCATGGGAAAATAGCCATTCGAGGCAAAATGAATGATTCCAGGCCGGTCCAACTGCCTTCTTATCTCATTGACCCGTTGCGGTGCCAAATGTTCATACTTATTCAGTAACCGATCATCGTATTGCAGATTAAACCGCCACGGTAACAGATGGATGTGCTGATAAAAGACAATATTGATAATATTTTGGTCACCATACGGGTAATTACGCCGATTGATGGCAGCCATCATCTTGTCAAACGGCGCAAAAGCGCGATAGGCGCGGGCATTAGCCACAAATACCCCTGCATCGATGTACTGGTCTATACTCGGCAGGAAAAATTCCTTTGCCCGATTATGATTCGGATGCGTGGCGTCTTCGTAATCCAAAACCCCGCCAAGGATGTCTTCCGGTGTTAGCTGATCAAACAGCTCATTCACATCGGTCGTCACCAGCACATCATTGTCCAAATACGCCAACTGATCATACGCCTGGAAATAATAAGGCAGCAACAGCCGCCAAAGGACCATTTTCGGCAATTTCGTGCCTGTTTCAAAATGATCTGAGACTTTTCCCATCATCTCGTATGGCGGCGTCCAAAAATCAATCGATATTTGTCCCTTGCCATACAATTGGGGCATTTGGCGAACGAAGTCGATATCTTCTTGATATCCACCTTCCAGTATCACCAGTATTTTCAGCGGGTCGTCTGATTCATAATGATTGATTAAAGATGTTATCGCCGTAACGGTCAACATAATATGTAAACCTTTTACACAAAAGACGACTGCTCGATTTGTCATTCTATCTCCTTTGATAATTGTCATGTCACAGATTGCGTACCTTCAGTGCTGCTGTACGTTAAAATTTTTCCTCACCGCGTTGTCAAATCATCTCCCTTAGCAATTTATATCAGTGTAAGGCAAAACAAACGCCTTACCAATCAAACTACTGTTAATCGATATCGGCCGAGTCGTTAACAAACCAGTCATTCACTATAAGGAGGAATCACCATGAGCCGCAATATCACGAGCCAAACGATTGTTTATACCCTGACCGACCCGGAGAACGAAGCATTCAAGCAGGTACGGCGGATGAACAACGTTGACCCTAATGCCAAAGACGAAGAATTGCTGGCAATCGGTCAAGCGTTTGCGAAGCTTTATCCAAACGCAACACTGACCAGCACCGTCTTGCAACAACAAGCTGCTGTCATCGCCTAAGTTAACCGGAGGGATTATTGATGAAAACACTGATTTTTAGTTTCAATTCCGAAGCTGGTAAAGCCACAAGCATTCGGATCAACAAATACGATGCCGAGATCACGGTTGAACAGGCGCAGCAATTCGCCGACGCTGTTGCTCAGGCACAGGCTTTCAAAAAGGAAGGCATGAACCTCTATGCCACACCCGTCAGTGCTAAGGTAACCGAAACCAACAGCACCGACCTCTTCACCACCGAAAAAAAGCCCGCGTAAAGTAAAGGGTCAAAACTGACCTCCCCCAACACGGCACCCCATTTTCCATGATGATCGATATGAAGCAGCCATTGCCCTCGAAAGAAGGTGACGGCTGCTTTTTGTGAGCGCGAACCGGCGCGGTTAGGAGTCTGCGCCGGTGAGCGCGTTATGGAGAGAGAGTCTCCAATAAGCACATGCCTGAGATAGAACAAATTCCTCCCTCAACATGAACGATCCATCATGACTCCTTCTTAGGCTCATCATTTTCACGACCAGCCAGCTTATTCAAGTCATCAAACGTTGGCAAACCTAACAAATGCGACCAGGCGCGCAACTTACCTAAAAGGCTCGCCTTTCCCGGCTTGTCGGACGCCAACGCATTGGCATCCCCTGCTGAAATAATCCCCTGAAATTCGCGGGCATACTGCGCCAACACCATTCCCAGCTGCTGCGCATATCCCCAGTTAGCCACTAACTGGCGCGGCGACATTTTCGATAACACAAACAAACTCAACGCTGCGTATCGACGCACGGCCAGCGAGGTCAATTCCGGTTTCTCCCGGGCGAGAGTCAGAAACACTGCTCCCAGTTGATGAATGGCTTCCAAATCACGTTTTTGAAATTTGGCGTGAACACTGCTAGTCGCGTTAAATCGGTAGTAATATCGCGGTTGGTCGACAAAATGAATTTGATCAATGCGCGGCAAGAGTTGGCCGATGAAGTATGCATCTTCAAGCAAATTAAAGTTGGCAACCGGCACTGGCTCCTTAAATAAATCGGCGCGAAACATTTTATTCCATAAATAGCCACGCAGATCATGGTCCTCAAGCCAATACCGATACTTGTCATCACCTTCGATTGTAAATACAGGCGCGTGAAACGACCGGGCTTTAATTTTAGTGCCGCCAATATAGTTATAGTAATTGACCACCGTCATATCGACCCGCGGCGTTTGCATCCCTTCTGCCATAGTGGATAACCACTGGGGATGAACCAGATCGTCACTGTCCATGAAAGCGAGGAACGAGCCCTTGGCGTGTTCTATGCCAACTTGCCGTGCGCGGGCCTGGCCGCCATTGTTAACGCGAACAACATGCAATCGCGCATTCTGGCGGGCATAGGCTGCTAAAATAATCTTACTGGTATCCACTGACCCGTCGTCCACACAAATGATCTCAAAATTCGAATAATCCTGCGCCAGCAAACTATCCAGTGCCTGAGCCAGATACTTTTCGGCATTATAGACCGGCATGATGACCGAGATCAATGCTTCCTGAGCTGACATATCGTCCCTCTTTTCCCTTGTACTTGCAATGTCTATTATCCGACAGCACGGCGGCCAAAAGCGATATATTTAGCCAAATAAAACAACAAAAGCAGGAAACAAATGGCTGCTTCCTGCTTACAGGTTCCGTGATGGCTGGTTCTGATCAACCGTTCGTCATGCCTTGGTCTGGCTAACGGCGAATCCCATTATTCCGGAAGCGTCTTGAGATCGTCTTCGGTCAACTGATACTTGGCATCAATCGGATCACCTTGTGAGGTCAGAATTTTCGGACCGTTATCCGTAATCACAAGGGTATGCTCGTACTGGGCACATTTGCTGCCATCAGCCGTGACATAGTATTCCCACGTATCACCTGGCACCTGCTTGCCCTTAATCTTCCAGGTACCTTCCGTGATCATCGGTTCGATCGTAATGGTCATGCCTGCCTTGAGCCGCAAGCCGTGACCAGGAACGCCATAATGCGGCACATTCGGACTTTCATGCATCGTCGGTTGAATGCCATGACCCACAAGCTCACGAACATCCCCATAACCGTTGTCGTCTTCTGTATAGGTCTGAATCGCCGCGCCAATATCACCGATTCGATTACCGACGACCGCTTCATCAATCCCAAGATATAACGACTTCTTGGTCACATCCATCAGCTTTTGGTCAGCTTCTGAGACTTTGCCGACACCATATGTCCAACAGGAATCGCTAAAATAGCCATGCCAACTGATCACTGTGTCGACGCTCACAACATCGCCGTCTTTTAATTTCAATCCCTTACGCGGAACGGCATGAGCAACTTCATCATTAATGCTGACACAGGTCACATACTTGTAGCCTTCAAAACCAACTTGTTCTGCTTTAGCGCCATGAGACTCAAAAAACTCTTTGGCAAACTTTTCAATTTCCCAGCTGGAGATTCCCGGCTTAATAATATCGCGCAAGCCAACATGCATGGCTGCTAAAATGGCACCTGACTTGGCCATGCCTTTAATTTCACGTGCTGATTTGATGGTAATCAAACTTCTTGCCTGCTTTCCAATACGATTTTAACTCGCAATTAGTGTAGCATTAATTGGAAAAGAGCGCGAGTGCAGCCGGTATGACGAATGAATCGCCCAGAAGTTGCCACCCTATGCTATAATCAGGCGAATGAGCAAGAACAACAGCCTCGCCGTCATCGGAATTCGAGGGCTGTTTTTTAGGAGGATGACTAGAATAATGGCAAGCGCGAGAATTGTATATGCCAGCCTAACCGGCAACAATGAAGACATCGCCAGTATTGTTGAAGAGGCTTTTGAAGATTTGAATGTCGATGTCACGACCACGGAAGTCTCACAAGCCTTGGCTAGCGATTTTGAAGATGTTGATATTTGTGTGACGGCAACTTACACCTATTCGGATGTTGGTGACGGCGAGTTACCGGATGAAGCCGTTGATTTTTATGAAGAGCTTCAGGATCTCGACCTGACCGGTAAAGTGTATGGCTGTTGCGGCAGCGGCGACCGGTTCTATGACGACTTCGCCACGTCTGTCGATGATTTCGACAAGGCGTTCGCCAAAACCGGCGCAACCAAGGGAGCCGAGAATGTTAAAATCGATCTTTCTCCTGAAGAAGAAGACATCAAGCATCTGGAAGCCTTCACCAAACAGTTAGTCGAAAAATTCAAATCTATGCAATAAAATAAACTGAACCCAAAAGGCTCGCGCAGATTGTCGCGCGAGCCTTTTATTGTGCCGCTGAAGGCAAATTGCATTCATTAGGATTCCTCTTTTGGCCGCGGCGTTTTCACCCGCCGCTTCACAAAGTCGTGGACTTTTCCCTTACTGCGATGAAGCCGACCGATGAAATACTCTGCCGTCAGCGCATTGATCACCGCACCCCACAATAAAACCAATGACGAAAAATTCAGCCACAACATAATCGCAATAAACGTACCGATAGTGCCGTAAGACAGGTAACGGGTGCCGAAATAATGCATATACAACGAAAAGGCTTGGGCAATCAGAAGCCAGCCAATCACTGTGAATGCAGTGCCTGGCAGCACCGTCCATATTTTGATTTTGACATTCGGTAAAAAGTAATCAAGAAACATAATGATAATGAATAATGCCGTAACCGTCACCGGCCAACGTAAGGTATTAAATGTTTTTAGCCAATCATCATTCAGCCGTAACAATGGGATCAGCCACTCAAGAAATTGGCGGCCAAATGCAAAGACAATCAAAATCGATCCCATCACAATAATCAGCGTGAACGTCATGAGCATCGACAACAACCGTTGAATAATGAAATTCTGCGTGGCATCTACGCCATAAACCTGATTAAAGCCCATCTTCAGGCCATTCACGCCTAGGCTAGCAGCCCACAATGTGGCGACAGCACCGATTCCCAATAACCCACCACTACTTGTGTTCAATAAATTGGCAATCACCGGATCGAGCCACTTCATCACATTAGAAGGCACCGCCTGTGTCAAATAAGTTGCTAAACTACTGTAAGTCAGCCCCAGGTATGGCAAAGCGTTGGCAACAAATAAGATCAAAGGAAAGAGCGATAATAACGCATAGTAGGCGATAGCCGCCGCGCTTTGGCCGATGTTGGATTCAGCCACACGATTCATTGCCAAGCGGACAAAGACCCAAAACTTGGTCCGGCGCGGCAACTTCATCTCTGCTAATGCCATCTGGCCCGAACGGATCATGGCCTGTTGCTCCGTTGAAAGTAACGGTCGTTTTTTACGATGATTTTTCCGCGCCATGCTTTACCCTCCTTCCCAGCCAATGATTAAGGCTCTCTTTAATTTTGCCAGAGTTAATCTAGTAAAAACAAGCAAAACATATTTTGATTCATAAATCATTTGAATAATGACGATCTTCGAAATGGCGCCTCGCCGATCACGCCAGAAGATGGGTGCCAACTGCACGGAGAAAAGCTGAATAATCGGCTTTAACCTGATTTAAATACCACTTGCTCCACCGTTGAACGGCACTGTCGAAGTGCTTATCCAGATAACCGGTGACGACTGCTGCCTGCGGTGTTTGGGCGTGCGCCATCGCCAAAAGGTAGGCCGTCATCTGGGTATAATACTGAAATTCAGTGAAGTTGAGTTCCTCCAGATCCACCGATCCTTTCATATCCCGAAACTGGCGAACATAATAACTTTTATCGCCGACATTAAACCAACCTAAAAAAGGATCAGAGGCTTTTTGAAGAATCATCTGAGCGGCAATGATTCGCTGTCCTTGACTGACTTCCTGTTGCAAAGTCATGCGTTCGGTATGCGGCAACAGTTCCTGCCGTGGCGGCAATGCTTCCTTGACCTGCAGGACTAAATGACTGCCGCCTAAGCCACTGAGCAAAACCAAATAGCAGTTCGTCCCGAAGCTGCCAATACCGACGCTGTGGTGAATAATATCCGTAATTCGATACTGGCTTAACAAAACCAGAATATCCGAACGCGTGGTCTTGCGATATTGGGTAAACCCATCATAAATCGCCTGGTAAGTTGCTTGATCAAGCCGCACGGAACTCGGCGGATCGTCTTTGAACCGCATGTGGCCATCATCAGTTGTCAGGGTATATTTTTTAACGACAGAATCATTATTGCGTTTTGTCGCTTTCTTAACGAATTTCGCCAACAATTGCGAGTCTTCTGCGCCGGGAATTTCCTGCATAAGATGATTGACCTCAGTGGATTGATAGAAGCGATCCAAAGCACCAAGCTTGAAGAGATCCCGTAAGGTTTTGCGATAAATGCTGGCATCGGTTTGCACCAGCTCATCTAACTTATCTGCCGCAAACCCCTGCTGATCACCAAGCAGATAAACACTGGTTAGTAGACGTTTGATATCAAATTCGAAGCTATTAATCTGAGCTTCGTCAAAGTCATTGAGGTCGAACAGCAAATTTCGTTCCGGCGAGGCGTAAAAGCCGAAGTTTTGTAAGTGCGCATCGCCATCGATTAACAGATTGATCCCCGATTTCTCACCTTGGCGCAAATCATACGCCATCAGTTCGGCAGTGCCACGGAAAAAGGCCGCCTGCGATGCACCCATTCGCTGGTGACGCATTGGCAATAGCGATTCCGTCAAATTCTGTTCCACACTATTAATAAACTGAACTGGATCACGATCAATTTTACTAACGGCAGCGAGGCTCTCAATCGGGGCGGTTTCTCGAATCTTTTTCCCCGTCTCCTTCAAATCATCAATCGTATACTTAGCTGCGACTCGCTCGCGTAATAATTCTTTAAGGTCGGATGAACTTCCCATAACTGACTCCTTCTTGGTTTTAGGTGCTGTCCGTTTCATTTTGTTAGGATAACACTTGGTAAGTCAAAAATAGCGCATTGTTGAGCGGTTTTCCAGTACTGTGAGCGCTGGAGCAACAAAAAAACCTGCTTGCACGCGACCTTACACCGGTCAATTGGCAAGCAGGTTTTATTCACATTAGTTTTATCGACAACAAGACGCACGGCAAAACGATGTTCCCCAGTTTATCGTTTAATAGCCTTGTGCGATTTGGGCTTTTTCAAACCATGAGATTCGCGGGTCGTCTGAAAACCGACCATTGACAATAAAGTCTTGCGTCACGGCGGTTAAAATGTCGACCATCTGATCGCGGGTGATATCGATGAAGCCCGGTGCCATCAAATTAGCAATCCCGGTTGCGACAATCCATACCCCACAAATCGTGTTGCGCAATTGCGCTTCGCTTAAGTTTTTGGCAGGTTCATAAGCATCAAAGACGCGCATAGCCGTACTCATTGCATATTCGCGCATCTCGTCAACCCCAAAATGATCTTCAACAAAAACCGCGCGGTAAAGCGGACGATTCTCTAGTGCAAAGTAAATGTAAGCCAACCCCAAGTCAACAACCGGATCATTCGTATAATGCTTAGCCATCTTCAATGCCAACAGTTCTTTGATACGATCCATGACGGCTTGCTTTAATTCAGCCATATTCTTGAATTCTAAATAAATCGGCTGAGTCGAGCAGTTCATTTTCTTTGCAATATTCCGTGCGGTAAAACTCTTAAAGCCTTGTTCCACAACCAGGTCATATGCTGCGTTGAGAATCTGATCATGCGTGATAGTTTTCTTTCGTGCCATATTGTTCCCCTTACTTTCTTTAAAAGTTATTTAAAACTAACTTGCACACAACTAAATTTTAGACACTTGGGGCAACATCTCCACTCCAAAAGATATGCCCTGTGCCTTGCTGTTATTTTACCAGAGATGAAAGCATAAAGGAACAGAATTCATAAAGAAATTTCAGTTTTTCTTAATTTATTTTGACATTTTTTGATGCCAGCCCGAGGCATCTTACGTCAGTCAGCGATCTGACTATGGTAAACTGTTGCCAAACTACTTGGAGGGATCCCATTATGCCATTAGCCAACTTTAACGAAAAGCTTAAACAATACGCCGATCTGGCGGTGGACATTGGTGTTGCCGTCAAACCCGGCGATACCGTCTATCTGCAGATTGCCGTGGACCAGGCCCCACTTGCGCGCCTGATTGTTGCCGCCGCCTATCAACGCGGTGCCGCGGAAGTTCAGGTTCAATGGTCTGACGATACACTCAAACGTCTGGATATGGCGCATATGGCCGAGGACCGCCTTTTCAATATTCCGCCTTTTGTTAAAGGTCAATTTGATTACTGGGTCGATCACCAAGCCAAACGGATCACCGTCATCTCGAGTGATCCGGACAATTTGGCCGCCATTGATCCGACAAGAATTGCCAAATATCAGGAAGCTTTCACGAAAGCCTACCAACGCCTGATGAACGCCATCAGCTCAATGAGCATTAGCTGGACGATTATCGGTGCTGCCAGTCCGGCGTGGGCGCAGAAAGTCTTTCCAGACGCCAAAACACCGCAAGAAGCGACTGACCAGTTATGGGAAGCGATTTTCAAAACCACCCGCGTCGACCAGCCTGATCCAGAAGCCGCTTGGAAAGCGCACGATCAGAAATTGAGCGCAAAGGCGAAATGGCTGACGAATGAACAATTTGATCAACTTCATTACATGGCGCCGGGGACGGATTTGGTCGTTGGATTGCCGAAGAGTCACATTTGGAAGGGCGGTGGCGCCTTCAATCCGCGTGGCGAAGAATTCATGGCCAACATGCCAACGGAAGAAGTCTTCACGGCTCCGGATTTCCGGCGAATCGACGGCACGGTTGTTTCGACCAAGCCCCTTAGCTACAGCGGCCAGATCCTGGAAGGCATGCAATTTACGTTTAAAAATGGGCAAGTTGTGAACGCCCATGCCGATCGGGGGAATGATGTTTTGCAAAACCTACTCAAAACGCCTGGCGCCCGTTCACTAGGCGAAGTGTCGCTGGTGCCGGATCCATCCCCCATCTCGCAATCCGGGCTTATTTTCTTCAATACCCTTTATGACGAAAATGCGTCAGATCACATGGCACTCGGCCAAGCCTATCCATTTTCGGTCAAAGACGGCGTGGCAATGAACGCCGAACAACGAAGGACGGCAGGCTTAAATCAAAGCCCTACCCATGTTGACTTCATGATGGGCTCCGCCAACATGAACATTGATGGCATTAAACCTGACGGCACTGTGGTACCCATCTTCCGCAACGGCGACTGGGCGTAGTGTCCAGCATCATAGCAGCGTTAAAAAAACCGAATCAAAGCATTTTGCAACAATTGCAAAAATGTCTTGGTTCGGTTTTTGATTGATACGCCAGTCGACTCAACTTTGCGCTTTTGCCGGTTGGATCGCCCTTAAGACATCCAAAAAGATTTGACCGTATTTGTCGAGTTTAGCTTGGCCGACCCCTTTGACCGCCAAAAACTCGTCCATCGTTTGCGGCATCGCGTTGCCAATCGCCTTTAGCGTTTTGTCCGAAAAAATCATGTAAGGCGGCAAATGCTGTTGTTCTGCCAACTGGCGCCGAGTACTGCGCAATTCCTGGAAGATTGTGTCATCGACTTCCAGTGTTTGCTTCGCTTTCTGCGCGGTTTTCTGGAAAACAGTTGCCTGGCCGCGTAAAACCTCGGCTCCTTTGGCGGTAAGCCCAAGTGTCGGATACTGGCCGCCGCGGGTCTCAAGATACCCACCAGCCGTCAAAAAGTCGATAAACGTTGTGATGTCACGCTGACGGCGATTTTGCATCAAGCCGTATGTAGACAGCTGATCCAAGTGAAACGACAAGACACGCTGATTGTGCGCCCCTGCAAGTACTTGGGCAACAACGCCCTTGCCAAATCGTTCGTGTAGCCGCACAACACATGACAACACCTTCTGGGCATCGATGGTCACGTCAACCGATTCGCGATCATCAAGACAATTAGAGCAGCGGCCGCATGGCTTAGTTCCCGTTTGCCCAAAATAATCCAAAATAAACTGTTGTAGACACTGGTCGGTATTGGCATAACGTTCCATTGTTTTTAGTTTGTCGTATTGCCGCTGTTTGTGCGCCTCGTCGCCTTCGGATTGGTCAATGAAGAACCGTTGTACCTGTAAATCTTGCGGCTTGAATAACAAAATGGCTTCGCTTGGAAGGCCATCCCGTCCGGCACGCCCGGCTTCCTGATAATAAGACTCCAAATCCTTGGGAATTTGGGCATGAATGACAAAACGAACGTTGCTTTTATTGATGCCCATGCCAAATGCATTCGTTGCAATCATAATCAGCTTGCGATCGAACAGAAAATCTTCTTGATTGGCTGCCCGCTGCTTTTCAGTCATACCGGCGTGATACTTTGCCACTGGTAACTTTTTATGTTCTAAGAACGTATAGAGGCGATCCACCTCTTTGCGAGTGCTCGCGTAAATAATGCCGGATTGATCGACATTGAGTTTAAGATAATCCAGCAGATAACGATCTTCGTCCTGATCACGAACCACTTTAAAGCTAAGGTTATCGCGTTCAAATCCGGTATTAATGACCCCATCATCCGGAATCATCAGACGTTGACAAATATCCTGACTGACCCGCGGCGTAGCGGTTGCAGTCAAGGCAATCACAGGCGGATGTGCTGGCAACTGGGCAGCGACCTGGGCTAGATTCAGATAACTTGGCCGGAAATCATGTCCCCACTGTGAAATACAATGGGCTTCATCAATCGCAAAAAGCGCCACATGCGTCGCGGCAAGTTGCTGCACAAACCAATCGTTGTCAAATCGTTCTGGAGCCACATACAACAACTTGATCTGCCCCGATTTTGCCTGATCCAGTCGCTCGTTAATTGTCTGAAAATCAAGCGTGCTGTTAATAAACGTCGCTGGGATATCATTGTCATTTAATGCATCAACCTGATCCTTCATCAAGGCAATCAAAGGCGACACCACCAATGTCAATCCCGGCAGTAACATAGCCGGCACCTGATAGCACAACGACTTACCACCACCGGTCGGCATCACGACTAGGGTGCTTTCTCCTGCCATCACGCGATCAATTGCCTGTTTTTGGCCGGTTCGAAAATGATCGTAGCCAAATTTTTCTTTTAAAATCGTTGTTGGTTGCGTGACAACCATACTTGTCCTCCTAACCGGTTTTTGCTTGCCTCAATTATAGATTTTGATAACTATAGCAGATGCCCTTTTCAAAAGTATTAACTGCGAAATGTGACGCCCTACCACAAATTGCCGTATTTAAAGCAAATTGACTACAAACCAAATAACCAGACTAAAGCCTAACACCATTAAATCCAGTAGTAATAAATTCAAATTCAACAAAGTCCACCACGCAAAGCCAGCTGGCCAAAACGTGAGGAAGAGATAGAAAATGACGATAGTGCCTAAAAAAGCCACCGGTGCACTTTGCCACATATTCTGCAGGTCGCGATGCGATAAAGCGACACCTGGCGTCAAAATCAAGGTCACGACTAGAAAAATAGCCAACCACTGCCAGTTAATCGCCACCATGCCGCGCATCATGACCCATTTTTCACTGAGGCTCGATGAAGCCGCAAGCACTTGCCACACCTGATTGCCTGCCGGGAAAAACGCCCACCGACCAAGGACCAGAAGAACAACGCTGATGCCCCAAACCGGTGCGCTGCTGGATAAAAACAACCCCAGCTGGGCAAGCGGATCATGCCTGTCATAACGCAAACTGACATGTGCAGCGCTGCCTTGCAACGGATCGGCTCGCAACGAAAAATTCGTCACCTGTAACCCAAATAATCGCGCAACAGCCGCATGCAACAACTCATGAACAAAAATGCCCGGCTTCATGTACCATATTTGCGTGTTCGATCGGCCGGCATGGTTTACCATGGCTTGAACCGTCGCACCATTAACCGCGCTAATGAGCAGGATGCCACCAATGAAGATCAACCATCCGGGGACATAAACATTCATGAAAGCTTGCATGTGGGCATCCTCCTTTGGTATGGGTGGATTTTGGATCAGTTAACGTGTTGCTGAAGGAGACGAGGTTATTCACCGATCATTGACGGCATAAGAATGACAGGCTGCTTGGCGCTTTTTTTGCCATTCATTTCGCTTCCATAAACCGTTTGTCAGCCCCAAAATCTGCGTGTAAGGGCCTTGGGCGTAATGGTCAAAACCCGACCCGTACCGATACTGCCGCGAAAACTCGCTCACTGGCGCAGAAGTCTACGTGTAAGGACCTTGGGCGCAATGGTCAAAACCCGATCCCCGTACCGATACTGCCGCGAAAACGCGCTCACTGGCGCAGAAGTCTACGTGTAAGGACCTCAGGCGCAATGGCCAAGACCGGGCCATCACGCCTGAGGCCACTTACACTTCGACTTCTAACCGCGCCAGTTCGCGCTCTGATTAATTTGCCCTAAACGCAGCTTTAGTTTAAACTTGTGAATGTTCCGCGGTAGTAGCTCAATCGGATAGAGCGCCGGCCTCCTAAGCCGTAGGTTGAGAGTTCGATTCTCTCCTGCCGCATCATTATAGCATACCAAAATCAACTAACATAAAATCCACAAAAAGCCTTCCGTCTGTGTTTTTCGGGAAGGCCTTTTGCTTACACGGTAAAAAACCAATAAAAATAGCAATAAATCTCAAACGGTTCAGTGCCTTTGTTAGTCTGCAATCATTTTGATGGCAGTATTTCGGCTAACACTTCTTTGCTTATGACGTGCTGCAGTGGATTTTTTGAAACGCTTGTAATCATTTTCTTACTTTCCAGCATATCAATGGCACGTTTAGTTCGTGTTCTCGGAATCGAGTTAGGGGTTCGCTTAAGAACTTCAACAATATCACGATCTTGTATACCATAAGTGATGCTTTCGGTAAATAAATACGATTGAAGAAGAACGTACAGGACCTCCTTCATCACGTCATCCAGATCAGTGAACTTCGCATACAACTTTTTGCTGGTTGATTGCAGCTGTTCCTTAGACGACTCCAGCTCATTTATAACGTCTGTTTGACCACTTTCGATAATCTTTAACATCCCTTTTAGAAAGAATGTTAGCTCTGCCCTGTTTTCAATATTATCAGCTTCTTGAAAGAGCCGATAATAGGTCGAAAGATTGTTGTGGATAGCGGTTGAAACAGATAGACCCGTAAATGGATCGAGCTTACTTGAAATATACGATGACAGCAAATATCGTCCGGTACGGCCATTTCCATCCAAAAATGGATGCGTATTTTCGAACATGAAGTGCGTGATAACCGCTTTCTCAAGGGTAAGCAAATCATCACTGTTCATAAATATGATTAATTGTTCCAAGGCCACTTCAATTTCGTTTTCGGTAACAGGCGGTATATGAACAGCGTGAGCATCTGTACCAATAAATGCAAATTTATTCCTAAATAATTTACCATCGGGCAACTTTGCGTCTGGTATTTCTCCTTTTAGCAACTCATCATAAATGTCACGGTAATCCTTCAACCCGTTAATCTGCCTCATTCTACCAGTGGCCGAATCATGATACTTCCGAATGGTAGACTCCAACCGTTTCTCGACTCTACCAGGCTTCTGCTGTAAATTACCAATGATGGTTCCAATTTCCTTAGGATTTGTCTGAATGCCTTCGATTTCGTTCGTAAAAATAATCTCGTTACTCAAAAGCTTCTTTAAATAACTTCTAATCGCAACAGGAGGCAATTGCTGATGATTGGCTAAATTGACAATCGTCGCCGAATGACTCTGAATACGACTCACAAGGAGATTGATATCATGTGTCTCGACAAAGAATATAGGGTATTTCGCGACAGAAATCGCTTTATTTTCTGCGGCCGCGAGATCCAACAGAGCCGGGTTTTCAAGTACAGGAAAGAGCGTAGTTTTAACCGTGGACGGCCCTGAAAGTCTGAGTCGATATTCAGCATCAATTTCCTGAGGGCTCTTTCTGCCCGTGCCATTATTGTTGTACTTAAATTTGCTTAATGGTAAATAGCTCATGCGTCACCACCTTCATTCTTTAAATTCCATAAATATTGCTGATTGTTTCTTAATTATCGCCCTTAATTTTAAAAAATCAAGTATTTTTAAAAATAGGAACTCGGAAATAAAAGCCAACATGTAATATATCCGAAAAATAGAGAATAGAAAAAGTCTTCCACTTGCACCAGCGAGCAGAAGACTTTTGTTGTCATTAACTTTCATTGCTAGTAACAATGGTTCAACGCGTAGCTTACTTGTTAAGCAGTTCGATACGACCGTTCAATCGAGTCGAGCATTCGCCCAACGTTGCGCCGGCGCTTGTGGCCTACGAGCAGCTCAGTGATCATTTGCTTCAGCTGGGCAACCCAGTTGATCGGCTGAACGGTTTCACTCACCTGAACGCGACTGGCCGCGGCACTCAACGGTGTGATCAAATAACGGACTTTGAACCGTGAGAAGCGCGTCATCGTCAGCATCGCAAATTCGCGATTGATCACATTTTGTGTGACTTTCACCTGTGCCCATTCACCATCAGGAAACTGCTTGCGGTAGGTAAAACCACCAAGCTCAGCCATATCAACTGGCTGATGGCCAGCTGCGATAATATCGGCTTGGACCGGCGCTACGATTTTACTATATAAAAATGCTGCCGGTGTCTGTAATGTCTTTTCAATTTTCATGGGGATTACCTCTCTTGCTTGTGAGCGTGAGCCGGCGCGCTTAGGGGTCGGAGTGTAAGTGGCCTTGGGCGTGATGGCCCGGGCTTAGGCCATTGCGACCAAGGTCCTTACACGCAGACCCCTGCGCCGACGAGCGCGTTATGGTGACGACGGTTATGCTGATACCTGCCACAGCCACCCGTTTTACTTTTGGGCATGGACTTGCTGGTAAAGATCAATAATCTCATCGGCAAGGCGACGAATTGTCATGGCACTCATAAGATGATCCTGACTGTGCACCATTAATAAGGTGACGTCAACTTTTTGACCTCGTGCCTCGTACGTCAGCATTTGGGTCTGGGCTTGATGAGCTTGCTTCAGCTTCGCATCCGCGTGTTTCAAAAGTTTGCGGCTGCGTTCGATTTGATCGGCTTTGGCTGCATCAATCGCTGCCATCGTCGCTTTCTGCGCATCACCGGCTGCACTCATCAGCGTCATCATAGCAGCCATTTGTTCCGCCTTCATACTTTCCATGACTGCCCTCCGTCCTTATCATACCGCTGATTTTGTCTCATGGCTGTTTCTTATGCTTACCTTTATTCCGCCGATCCCGCACGCGATTTTTTTTATGTTTGCGATGCGGCTTCTCGCCCGGATCAGCTGCTTCAGCTGGCTGCTCTTTCTTAAGCATTTTTCGTGCTGACTTTTGCTTAGGTACTTGAGCTGCTGAATCAACGGTGGCGCTGTCTTTTGGCGTGTCTGCCGATGGTGTTGGTGGCGTGTCGACTAACTTTCCATCGACCATATACGCCCGGTGAATCCCATATTGCGGTACCAGCTTGGCCAAGTCACGGCGATCATGATCATCCCCCAAGGTCACGACCATCCCTGACTCACCCATGCGGCCGGTGCGCCCGGCGCGATGAATATACACTTCGGCTCGCTTTGGCGGATCAAAGTTCACCACGGCCGGTAGCTTGGGAATATCCAACCCACGGCCTGCCATATCGGTCACTAACAACAAAGTCACGCGACCATGCCGAAAATCGGTTAAGGCCTTTTGTCGGCTGGTTTGGCGGCCTTCCCGCGATAATACGGCAAAGCGTACGGCTTGATGGCGCAAAATGCCGGCAGCCCGTTCTAACGAGGCATTTTGATTGAAGAAAACCAGTGCCTTGAAGCCATCGGTGTGGGCCAGCGTGCGCAACCAATCGATTTGATGCGCGCGATCGGTTTGCAAGAAAAGGTGCCGAACCGTTCCTTGCGTCTTGTCGATGGCACGGACATCAATCAATTTAGGCGTTTTGCCAAACCACTTAGACATTTCCTTGAAATAAGGGCTTGGCGTGGCGGAGAAAAATGCCAACTGCGTTTCGGCCGGAGCTGCCGCAGCGATTTCCCGAACCTGCGCAAAGCCGGGATCCCGCAACATCTCATCGGCTTCGTCAACGACCAATGTTTGCAAACCGGCCAGCTTTAACTTATGCGATTGAATCAGTTCCAACAAACGTCCTGCTGTCGCCACAATCACTTCCGGTTTTTCTTTAAGCCGCGTCAACTGCCGCTTCACGTTCGCCGAACCGATAATGCCTTGAACGTTGACATGGATATCTTGCGCGTAAGGCGTTAACACGTCGCGCGTCTGGATGGCCAACTCTTGCGAAGGTGCCAAAATAAGCAGCTGAAGGCCATCACCCGGCACGATTTTTTCTAATAGCGGTAAGCCAAATGCCAGCGTTTTACCTGATCCGGTTGGTGCCAAGCCAATCACATCTTCATCGGTTTTTAGCGGCTGATAAACAGCAGCCTGAATCGGCGTTTGTTCGGTAAAGCCATCAGCCTGCCACCGTTTTTGAAACGGGGTTGCAATTGTCAAAATGATCGTCCTCACTAAAAGTCCAGATTAGCGGAAGTCCGCAGAATCGACATAACTTGGTGTACTTCCTTGGCGAGTTGCCAAGCTTTATCAAAGGCATTCCGATCCTGACCGGTAATTGCCTTGGCAAAGTAAGCAGCCTCCGCTTCCATTGGATTATCCAGCTTTTTGGTACTTAAAACCTGATCGTCAAGTTTAATCGTCTCAAGTTCCGCTGCATTATCCATCGTCAGGGTCTGCCTGCCGGAATAAATCTCCGATGGCAGCGAACTATTGGTCGTTTTGCCGGTGATTAATGTAACAGAAAAGTCACCATAATCCAACCGCGCTACACCATCACCATCAACGCCGCTTTTAAGAAAATGCGGCAGGTAAACGGCATTGTCAGGAACCCCGAACCACGCAACGGCATCGTAAACCAGATAAATGCCCAGATCCATTAAGGCACCGCCTGCGAACTCGGGGTTGAAAACATTCGGTAATTTGCCAGCCAAAAAAGCATCATATTTGGACGAATACTTCATATACGTGAGGGTCGCGCCATCGATTTGCTGGCGGTGGGTGAAGTCGTTGACAACCTGGAAGTTATGCTCATAGACGTGGCGCGCAGCTTCAAAAAGATACAGTTGTGGCTTTTTGCGCAACGCTTCATCTAATTTTTCAAATTCCATGGCTGTTGCAACTAATGGCTTTTCAACAATCACGTGCTTATCGGCGTCAAGTGCCGCCAACGCTTGCGAGGCGTGCAGACTATTAGGACTGGCAATATACACCACATCCACATCGCTGCCCAGAAAATCGTCCATCTTCGTATACGCCGTTGCAGGTGCCGTCTGGTCGATGAATGACTGGGCACTTTCTTCGTGTCGCGAATAAACTGCCGTCAGCTCAAAGGCATTGGTGGCCTTTGCTGCAGCCACGAATTGCTTGGTGATCCATCCTGTTCCGATCACGCCGAGTTTCAACATGGCACATCCTCCTTCAAACATGATCACAGCCGCATTCATCCGCGACTGTGCACGTTCTTTTTTGATTCAACCATGGCCTAAATTAAAGGTCATCAGAACCGCTCATGATTATTGTAACAGCCCAGTAACAGAAAAACAGCACCACTGTAACCACTAAATAAAAATCTCATGGTAGACTAAGCATAGATAAAAATGGGAGGTCGAAAACATGGCGAGTTTTTTACGCGGGTTGAAATCTGCACTCGCGCACCGCGGTCATCATCACAAGGATAAGGGCAAAGCACCGAATCCGGCAATGGCATTGGCAAAGAACTTCACGGGAAGCTTTGCTTTTCTTGATGAACAGACCAACAAGACCCACTCGCTAGCGATCTCGCCGCAGCTGCAGATCGCAATCGACAATAAAATCCTGCCAGGGCAAGTGGTCGGGATTACCATTAACGAGCTGACATTTCTTGATCATTATGGGTACAAACTGGTCATCACAGCAGACGACAATGGCCCACAGACCATTTATGACGAAGCTGAAGACGCCACCTATGCCATTATTATTCCAAGTGCGTGACAAGCAACAACTATTCGCTGGCGCAGAAGCCGATTTACGCTAATACCCAAAAAAGTGCCGATCCATTGCGGACCGGCACTTTTTGCTGTCTTTTTGTGATGGCCTACTCAAGCTTGGCCAACGCTGCTTTGGGAACCTGTGAACGTGAGATGCTTTCCCAACTGGTGACGCCTTTTTTATCATTATAGGTGACTTTCAGAAACGCATTTTTTCTTAACGGACGATCTCGATTCGCATTAAACTTCAACTGTTGTAAGCCGCCTCGCTCGTCAAAGCCAGGCAGATCGTAAGCATAAATCGTGTGCTTGTTGCCTTCATTATCACGATTGGTGACTCGCTGACCAGTGTTGGTAATTTTTGTGTAGTACGTGGTGCCGCCATAATTGGTGATTTCAAAAATCTTTAAACCGCCAAAAACGAGTACAACCAGCACGACCAGGCCGATCAGTACTTTTTTCATCCTGTTCACCTCGCTATTAGTATGGCCCAATATGCCACAATCGAGGATAGTTTCGGCGAACATTTAACGAACAGTTTTGTTAGATCAGCGTGTTTTGCGAATGGTCAGGATGATTGCGCAATTGAGCGCCTATTGCGCCAGTCGCAAAAATCTGCTTCGCTTTCCCATAAATACGGCAGCGCGATAAGTTGCTTGCGGTCCGTTGGGGATACGGGCACCTGCAGTATATTGCCAAAAGTTGCCCTTTTGCGCCGGCTGTTTGTCGCTCACGAACCACCGTGGTGCTTGAGGTGCAACCGTTTTGACTTTTCCCAAAATATCAGGGCTTCCCATCAATAATACCGGCCGATGATATTGCTGCTGAATGGTCGTTATAAACGCATTCAAATGCTGAGTCAGCCATGCAGCACTCGGCTTTCGCTCACTGTAATAACTTAAATAAATGCCGATGGGAAGATCGCCAATATTTGATCCGACTTTTCGCTCGAACTGAACTGCTTGGGCTTGTGGTGTGGTTTCAAAACTGAAAACATGATAGACGCCAATGCTTAACCGACTGCCGGTCGCCTGGTTAAAATTCGTATTGAAATTGTCATCAAAATAGCTGCTGCCTTCCGTCGCTTTGAGATAAACAAAGCTGACTTTACTGGCGCGTAAACGATCAAAATCCTGAACCCCGTCTGTCTGGTCCAACCGCACGCCCAAAATGGGGTATGTTGACGGATCCGGTCGCGGATTGCGCTGCAACCACCATCCTACCAGCAACAAGACAACCAGTATGCCACCGGCGACGAATAACCACCGATGCCACCGATGGCGATAAGTATCTGCATAAATGACCCGCCGACTTCGCAAAAAAATCCTCCCTTATCGCCGCACCCCTTTTTAAAGGCAAACGGTCGCGTTGATTGGTCCTATTGTAACAAAGTCAAACGTTTTTCGGATAATAGGGTTAGAAAATTCTTGCCCATGAACATACAAAATGCAATTTTTACTACGGTAACCCGGTATTTTACGGCGCATGCTAAAACCCCGATTCAGCGCTTTATCAATATCGCAACAATCCTCACCATAAAGCTTACTGTCGCTGAGCCGTCCTGATTGTCTTTCCACTAACCGTGCTTTAGAATTAGCTTGTGATGATAATGGTTAGGGTCAGCCGCCATTATTAATCTGGATACATTTGGAAAGGAGCGACGCCAATGCTTGATGATCGGCTTTTAGGAACCACCTTTATTTTGCCAACCTCGGCGCGACAAGGCGAGATAACGCTGTATGGGATTCATTATCATTATCGCGTCAATGATGATGCTGCGGCTGGCGATTTGGTTGTTGTGAATGCGGTTTCACCTTTGTTCCTCGGCGTCGTTAAACCGGAACATCGCTTAAAATATTAAGCCTTAGAGCAGTTTTGACTCATGGGGGGTCTTGTATATGAATGTTGTTCTTATTTCAATCGCAGTGATTGTTTTAGTCATTGTCATCGCTGTGCTTTTCACCAGCGTTGCCATTATCCATACTGGTGAAGTTGGCATCGTCGAGCGACTTGGTAAGTATGTGGCAACGCTGCAGCCTGGTTTTCATGTGGTACCGCCGTTTATCTATCGCATCACCGAAATTGTCAACATGAAGCAGATTCCGTTAAAAGTTGACGAGCAGGAAGTCATCACAAAAGATAACGTTGTCGTGCGGATTTCCGAAACACTTAAGTATCACATTACCGATGTCAACGCCTATGTTTACCAAAACAAAGATTCCGTCCTTTCAATGGTTCAGGATACCCGGGCCAATTTGCGTGGGATTATCGGTAATATGGATCTGAACGATGTTTTAAACGGCACCGAGACCATTAACCAAACCTTGTTTCAGCAAATTGCTGAAACAACTGCCGGTTATGGCTTGAATGTCGACCGGGTCAACATTGATTCCATTCAGGTAGATGCCACGATTCAGGATTCCATGAACAAACTACTCCGGGCTTCACGGGAAAAGGAAGCTAACATCATGGAAGCAGAAGGCCACAAGCAAGCAGCGATTGCCAAAGCTGAAGGTGAAAAGCAGGCAGCCATTTTGGAAGCCGAAGCCAATAAGCAAACCCAGATTCTCCAAGCTCAGGGCCACGCGGAAAGTCAACGGTTAATCGCTGCTGCCGTTAAGGATCAAATCAACTCAATCAATGCCGGGTTGATCGACAATGGCGATTTATATTTGAAGTATAAAAATGTTGAAGCCATCGAAGCCTTGGCTAAAGGCACGGCCAACACGGTTGTTTTGCCAAGCACGGCTATTGATTCATTAGGCACTTTGCCGGCGTTAGGCAAGTTGTTTAACCAAACGTCTGATGCGAAAGATACGAAAGAAAATTAAGTCTTTTAAGTCGAATCGCACAAGTTGCCCTTCGACTTTTTAGTTCTGGGTAAATTTAACGCCATCAGAGCACCCCGAATTTTTAACCACTTTGACCTACGTTATGTTGGTAACAGCCCCTTCACTTTCGCAACCAGGTCAAACAGCGTAGTATTGATTTTAATAAACCCGTTATTCGTCGGGTATTTTGAGGTGAGTCCATGTATCAACTCTTAACCGATTCTTGTTGTGATCTTCCTTATCAGACATTGCATGATCATCACGTCGATTTCGTTTCGATGCACTTTACGATTGATGGTGTGGAATACGAAGACGATCTTGGCGAAGATCACTATGATATCAACGCCTTTTATCAGCAGCTCAAGCAGAATGTCATGCCGACCACGACGCAGGTTAACGTCGGGCAGTTTGTTGACTTTTTCACGCCTTACGTCAAGGCGAAAACGCCCATTCTCTACATTGGCTTTTCCAGCGGCCTGAGCGGAACTTTCAACTCGGCCACCCAAGCGCGAGCCATGTTGCTGGAAAAGTATCCGGACGCCCAGATTTACTTGGTTGACACTTTGGCCGCGTGTGCCGGTGAAGGCCAGTTTGTCCTTGATGCCATTGATAAACGCGATGTCGGCATGCCGATCGATGAATTAGCAAAATGGCTAACCGATCACCGACTTGACTATCGGATGTGGTTCACAGTTGACAAGCTTGATTTTCTTTACCATGGCGGCCGAGTTTCCCGAACGTCGGCAGCATTGGGCACCATGTTGAATATCAAGCCGGTGATGGATGTTGATACTGAAGGAAAGCTACGCGTCGTTCGAAAAGTTCGCGCCCGCAAACGTTCACTCATCGACTTGGCTAACGAAACCTTAAAAGCCATTCAGGAAAATCCGCAGCACCGCGTCATTATTTCCACGTCCGGTGATCAAGAGGCAGCCAACTTTATCAAAGATCGACTTCACGAAGCGTCGCCAGAAACACCCCTGCAAATCGGCAACATCGGTCCGACGATTGCCAGCCACACCGGCTTCGGCTGTGTCGCGGTTTTCTCGATGGCAACGGAAGATCGGCAGTAATGATCGGTAACACCAACCGTCACATATGCTTGTGTTTTAAAAAAAAACGCCACAATACCTCTCTAGCAATTTCACCAATTGGAAATCTGAAAATGCCATATTTTTAAACAAGGAGGTTACTCGTTATGGCGACACGACGCGCAATGCCAGAAGATATACCGCATCTATTACCACTTGTCCAAGGCTATTATCACGACAGCCCAGTACCGCTAACGATCGATTCACCGGCAATGGCCGCACATCTCGAACGTTTGCGTGACGACCCTGGGCTTGGTTATTTGTTAGTCGCAGAACACAATGAGCAGTTGGCTGGTTTTGCCATTTTATATCGCAGCTTTGATACGCGAACGTTAAAACCGGTGCTCATCATCAACGACGTCTATGTTGCACCCAAGTTTCGGCGCCGCGGACTGGCGCGGCAACTCATGGCCGCAGCATTTGAGCTGGCAGCCGATGAGGGCTTTGCGAGTGCCAACTGGCAGACCCGCACCAGCAACCTAGGCGCCCAGCATCTATATGACCAGATCGGTGAACGGGAAACCGGATGGCTGCATTATCATCATGCAATTCCTGACACATAGAAAAAAGGCCGGCTCTTGTCATCAGTGATGAGAGCCGGCCTTTTTTTGTCAATTATGTTTCATTTAAAACACTTTCGTTTGAAAATCAACGATGCCAGATCGTCAATCGCTTCTGTGGCTGCCGATACATGCCATCTTGCGGTTGTACATGGAAAGCCTGGTACCACGCCGGAAAGTTCTGGACTGGCACATTCACGCGTAACGCAGCCGGCGCATGGACATCCTGACGTAACAGCGTTTTAACTCGCTCTGGCCGCATTTTGGTAGCCCATGAACGGGCATAGGTCGTGAAAAATGCCTGCAGATCCTTGGCGTCAGGATGTTCGCCAAGCAAAGCCAACGCGACATCCATCCCTGCGTTATCCGCCATGTTTTCACTCACTGTCAGCTTGCCATTAACCTTAACACCTTCATACGTCCGCCCATCAAATTGCGCCGCCATCGCTTTAACCAGTTGATTGAAAGCCTGCTTATCGGCTGGCGTCCACCAGTTGTGCAGATTCCCGTACTCATCATACAGCGCTCCATTATTATCGAATGAATGTGAAATCTCATGGCCAATGGTCACGCCAGTACCGCCAAGATTCTGTGCTTTTGTCCAATTAAGCGCGTAATAAGGCGGCTGCAAAATCCCGGCCGGAAATGTGATGTCATTTTTCAATGGGTCATAACTGGCATTCACCAGATGGCCTGGCATGTTCCACTCATTGCGATCTACCGGTTGGCCTACCTGCTTAAACCAAAATTGCTGTGTCTGGCTGCTTAACTTAAGAATGGCTGTCAGTAAATCGTCATCGGCATCTACCGTCAAGTGGTCATACAGTGAAAAGAGCTGATCGGGGTATCCCATCTTCACCTTCATGGTGGCCAACTTGCGGATCGCTTTTTGCTTGGTCGTCGAACTCAGCCAGGTATTGTTCTCGAGTTGAACGCGGTACTGCGCAAGAATCTGTTCGACTATCGCGGTGATATCTGCCTTTGCATCGGCACCAAAATAAGTTTGACCGTAATATTGACCGATCACATCGTCAAAATATTCGTTGGCAATGCCAAAAGCATGCTTGGTCCATGATGACGCCTCAGGCTGCCCCGCCAAGAAACGATCGTATTGTCCGGCGAGCTGCCGTAGATCATCGCTTAGGTAAGTTGCGCAAGACAACAATTCGTTGATCACCATCCACGCATGCCACTCGGGATAATTGTCGGCCGTGATAAGTGTTGGTAGGTTCGGCACGTAATTCGGGACCACGGCATTAACCTTGGTCGGCGTTTGCGGCATTAAATCCGCAAAGGCCTGGGGGATACCCAAGAATCCGGCAGCTTCCTCAAATGCTTGCCACGTCATCGGATTGTCAAAGGTACTATCCACGGCTAAATCAACATTATCCGGCACATCCGCTGCCAAGCGTCGGTCAAACCGCTTAGCCGCTTCAACATAATCTTTTTGGTCACTTTCACTGAAACCTGCAGCTCCCAACATGGCCGTCGCCATTTTCGACCAGGCTGCTAGATCAGCGGCGTTTTCCGCATCACCATTACGATACATCGCAGCATCAGGCAAAATCGTATCCGGACCACTCAGATTTAAAATATTGTGCTCAGCATCATGCATATCGGCATCGATATACGACGTCACCGGCAACACGTATTGTTCGGCTATCAGCGTCGCCATCGCTGCCCGAAACTGATCTAAGGTTTTAAGCTTTACCAGTGTCTGGACGCGCGTGCGCACAGGATCAATCCCCAACTGCTGCCGCTTGGCTTTGTCATCAGCCTTTGCGAATAACCGGGCGGCATACCGTAACGGCGACACGGTGTCACTTCCTGTCAACGCCATCTTTCTTAAATCGGCCACCAGCTTCGTGCGAATCTCGTCCGATAAATCACTATCCGCACTAACAACGCTCTTATCTGGTGGAATCTGCGTTTTCTCTTGCCACGCGCCGTTAATCGCCATGTACAAATCATCCTGAATCCGTGGTAAAGCCATTGAAATCCCCTCGTTTCTTGATCGTAAGTTTAGCATAGGTTTAAACACAAGGAGCGTCAATCACTTGCACATCACGCTTGGAACCACTATGTTGAAAATAAGCAAATAGTGAGGGTGATTAAATGACATTAGAAAAATACCGTTTCGACGGAACTGGCACGTTTGACATTAAGGCATTCGCCACGGCACCACCAGATGAATTTAAGAACAAAAAGGACAAAATCAAGGAAGATATCGAGCATAACATCAAGACACTGTCGAAGGTGCAAGAACATCTAGCCGCGCAGAAGCAATACAGCGTTCTCATTATTTTTCAAGGGATGGATGCAGCCGGGAAAGACAGCATGATTGAGCACGTGATGTCCGGAATTAATCCCCAAGGAACAACGGTTGTGTCGTTCAAGGTGCCTACTGAATTGGAATTAAGCCATGACTTTTTGTGGCGCATTCATAACGCCTTCCCGGCTGGCGGCGAGTTAACGGTTTTCAATCGATCGCAATATGAAGAGGTGCTCGTCGATCGAGTTCACCCAGAACTACTACTGAAAGAAAATCTTCCCGGTATCGATTCGGTTTCCGATGTGCATGACGACTTGTGGACAGAACGCTTTGATGACATTAAGGCACTCGAAGCATACGCACGCCGCAACGGCATCTTACTTTTAAAGTTTTTCCTGCATATTTCCAAAGCCGAGCAAAAAGACCGCTTCCTCAAGCGCATCGAAATTCCGGAGAAAAACTGGAAGTTCTCACTGGCCGATATTCGCGAACGGCGCTATTGGGACGACTATCAAAAGGCTTACCAAGAGGCCATTCAGCACACTGCCACCAAGAAAAATCCGTGGTACATTATTCCGTCTGATGACAAATGGTACTCACGCTTGGCGGTTTCGCAGATTATCAATCGCGAAGTGACCGCCCTGCCGCTTAAGTATCCGGTCATCTCGGAAGCGCAAAAGCAGGGGCTGGTTCAGGCCGTGGCTGATTTAAGAGATTAGATTTATTTTATTTGAAACTGTTTTAAATAAAACCCCTCAACTTCATGACTTCCGAAGTTGAGGGGGTTTTATTACGTTTCACCCATGGCGTATCGTTGAATCGCAACGGCCGCGCCATCGTGATCATTATCAGGTACAACTGTTTTAATGACAGCTGACACTTGTGGCAAGGCATTGGCTAAGGTCACGCCTAACCCAGCGGCCTGCAACATAGGCAGATCATTTTCACCATCGCCCAGCGCCATCGTCTCCTGTATCGGAACGTTGTACAGCGAGCTCAGCGTTTTTAAAGCCGATTTTTTCGAAACACCATGCCGCACAATTTCCAGATAAGTTGCCTTCGACCGGCTGGCAACCAGCTGCCATTCCGGATGCGCCAAAACGATTTTCTCAGCACGATCCACTATCGCCGGATCGCCCATGCATAGCATTTTCTGCACCAATAAGTTATCACGCAACATGTCCCGTATCGGTGCGGTTGTCGGCATTATATCAGTGATTGCGTTTTCCTGATCGGTCCATTTATCAAAAGCAGCAACATACCAGTGCGTGCCGCTGAACACGTTCAAACTCAGAGGAAGCGTCGATAAAGCGTGATAGACACGAGGCCCAACCCCTTCCGGCCATGAGGTTGCCGCTAATATCCGAAGCTGCTCACCTTCTGGCTGACCAATCAAAGCACCGTTCAGACTGACCAGCGGCACTTCCAGTCCCATTTGGCGGGCCAATGCTGTCATCGCCAACGGAGGACGGGCTGACGCCAAGACGAAAATCCCACCCGCATCAACATAAGCCTGAATTGCCTGTTTAACCCCCGCCGTCAGCTGATGTTGCGAATTCAGCAACGTGCCATCAATATCACTCAAAATCAAACGATAGCGCAAGAAAAAATCTCCCTTCCCGATCAGGATGAACCGAACATTTTCAAAAAGGTAACCGGAAACATCGCACCCTCATCATTTCAAGCGGCAACTGACCTTGTCAAGCGCTATCTGCTATTCGCCGCTGGATGTAACGGATCATTCAGCGCAGGAATGCTCTCCCGAACCGTAAAGGCAAAGCCTAATGCTGCCAAAAGAATCAACCCCGTCGCACTGACGAAGAGCAGGCGATAACTGCTAGTTCCCTCAATAATCATCGCGCCCAACAGCGGTCCCAGAGCCCGGCCCGCGGAGGCAAATCCCTGAATCAATCCTTGATAACGGCCTTGTTGCCCAAGCGGCGTAAACAACGTCACATAAGTCGAAACCGCCGGCAACGCCAGAACTTCTCCTACCGTCAAAACGATCATCGCAACAATGAACGTCGGGTAGGCACCAGAACCATTCAATAAAATTAAAAACGATCCGGCAAACAAGATAAAGCCAACGACCAAGCGTAACCGAATATGTTTCAACAACCAGCGATCAAATGCTGTCAAAATCGGCTGGAACAACACAATCAATAACGCGTTGATGGTCCATAAGAAACTGTAATCCTTAATCGTGAGCCCTTCACTTAGCATAAAGGCAGAAATGTTACTTTGCCACTGCTCGTACATCAACCACGTCACAAATAGTGTCACCATCAACATCACCAGACGTGGCCGCGCCGGATTCCGGCCTTCTTGGGTCACCTGCTTGGCAGACGCCGTGATCGTCACCTTTTCAATGCGATAGTGCCACAGTGCGACTACCAAAAAGATGGCAAATAAACCGGCTGCCAACGCAAAGACCATGGCAATGCCATAAGGTAAAACAAAGCCGACAATCAGAGTACCGATAACAAGGCCAAGGTTTGACGTAAAATAGAGCACATTAAACACAACACTCGGGCGCTTGTCCCGAATGCGCGTCGCATAAGAATTGATGGCTGTGGCTGTCACCCCGCTGCCTAAACCGGAGATGACTAACAGCAACGGATATGCCGGCCACCCATGAAAGAATATCAGCAAAGCGGTTGCGCCAAGATTCAAGCCGATCCCGGCCAAAATGGTGCCATAAGGTTGCCAATGATCAAACAGCCAGCCGCCGAGACTATTGCCCACAACCATAAACATCGAATTCAAAAACAAAACGATGCCAGCCACGGTCAGCGACTCACCCAAATATTCATGCATGTAAATCGTTGTTAACGGCCAAATCAGGCTAATACCCGTATTGGTAATCAGTGATCCCAAAAATAACCACTTCATGGCCAAGGTCTTATGTTGCACAATACTCCCCCATTTCATGTCACTGCTACTGATGATAATGGAAACGAGCGGAAAATGGCAACACGAATGAGCAAATATTTAGGTGGTTATCATGATTTGCCCAAAAATCTTAGGCAATAAGTTCCCGGCCGTGCCAAACTCCGCAATCTCCGGCCAGCTGGGGCTGGAACGTGGTGGGCACGACTTAGAGCCTCTGCAAAACCGGCAGAGTCTCTAAGCTCGGCCTTGTACTACGCCGGGAAGATCGCCCGGCTAGTACAATTTTCACCACTGAGCCCCATCTGGCCTACGATTGCTCCGCCTTGGCACTCATATCTTAAATAACGCCATCATATTACCTCAGGGAAATAAAAGGTGAATATACTCATCATTGCAGAGTATGTTCACCTTTTTTATTGTGACAAGGCTTTATGAACCAGCCTCTTGTTTGTTAACATATCTTCCAAACAACTTGCCAGAAGCAATCGTACTATCTGATCATTTTAGTCGCGTGCTTTACGCCACCAAATCATACCCGCCGTGGTCAAAATGAGCACGACACCGAGTATCACAAGTCCGTTAACCACTTTTTCGCCTGCATGTGGCATCACGTTGTTGTCTCCGCGAACTTTGTTAGGCGACTTTTTATCGGTAAAGGCCACTTTCTTTTGCTGCCCGGCTCCGGTATCTTGAGTTTCCAATCCGGTTGCGGCCGTTTTTAGCACTTGGACCGCATGATCAATGACAGGTTGCGTCGCATTTTTATCAGCAAGAACCTGTTTGGCCGCAGCTAATGCCGCTTCCAGTTTTGTCCAGGTACTGTTGGTGTATCGCTTAGCATCGTATGCCAGGACTTGGTCAATCAGTTGCTGTAAAGCATCTTTATTGATTTTGACATTAGCTTTAACAAGCCCGGTAATGGCTGTCTGCAGTGTTTGCGCTGCTTGGTCTACCGCGGCTTGCGTAGCCTCCTGATCCGTCAAAACCTGATTAGCAGCAGCCAGCGCGACTTGGTATTTACCCCAAGAATCACTGGTGTAATCATTGGCGGCATAGGCGGCGCCCTGGTTCACGAGTGACTGAAGCGCGGTTTTATCGACTTTCGCGGCTTGCAGCGGTTCAATTGTCACCTGTGCATCTTCAATCCCCGGCAAGCCCGTGGTCAGGGTCAGTTGTTGCGCCTTTACTGTTAACGGAATCGTGAAGTTGAATTTACCGCCGGCACCGACATCAGCCGTGGCGACAACATGCCCTTGATCGTCTTTAACCGTCAGCGGCTCGCCGGTTTGCCAGTTACTATCCACAACCGTGCCCGACACAGTTGCGGTCTTTTTCGCTTGGTCATAAGCCACGTTATCGACCCGCACCTGTTTGGTTTCGAGTTGTGCGGCAGTTAAAAGCCCCAACTTACGCTTCAATGACAAAATCCGGAAAACATGCTGATCAATCGCCTGTTCCGAAAGCTGGCCATTGGTGACAGCTTGGTGAATTTGCGGAATGGCCGTCGCATAATCATCGTTCATAATGCAGTCATTGCCGGCTGCTACCGCCAGAACGTCAACCGGAACGTTGTTATGGCTGGCCGCAAATTTAGTAATCGCGCCCATCCCCAACGCATCCGTAATGATCAACCCTTTGTAACCGAGTTTATCACGCAGAAGGTCAGTAACAACGCTCTTGGAAAGTGATGCCGGATAAACCGGATCAACGGATTGCATCACAATATGGGCAATCATAATTGAATCAACGCCAGCATCAATGCCTGCTTTAAAGGGCAGAAGATCCTCTTTTTCAAATGCTTCTTCCGATTTTGTCACAACAGCAAAATCAGTATGGGTGTCAACTGCCGAACCATAACCCGGAAAATGCTTAACGGTCGCTGCAATGCCGGTATTTTGCCATGCAGGAACAACCTGTGAAATATAATCTGCTGTTGCCGTATAATCCTGACCGATCGTGCGTGGATAAATGAAACTATCGGTATCAGCCGTGCTGTCAGCGACCGGTGCATAATTCCAGTTAATGCCTAAATTCTTAAGTATCGTACCAACCTGCTGCGCTTCCTGGGTCACTTTTGCCATACCGCCTTCAGCAAATAAGGTTTGTGGTGACGGAAAAGCACGCCCATTCGCAATCAACGGATTCTGACTCAATCGCGAAACACTGCCGCCTTCTTGGTCAACGCCGATCAGTAACGGTAACTTAGCACTATCCTGAAAGCTCTGCAGTTTGTTCTTAAAGGCTGTTTGTGCCGCCTCCGGTGTTGATCCTTCCACGCTCGTGAAATCAGCACCGTAAACGATTAAGCCTCCAAGATGATACTTCGCCACATCGGCACGTGCCTGCGCTGTGTCTTGCGGTGTCCGTGAAACAAACATCTGCCCGATTTTCTCATCAAGCGACATCTTGGAAATGTACTGGTTCAGTTCCGCGTCGCTAATCGGTTGGTCACCAGCAGCATGAGCGACTGAAGCACTTGAAGATAGACCAATTGATCCTAAAAGTAAGACGCCACATCCAAGTATGGACGCCACCCGTTTGCCAAACTTCTTCATGAAAGTCCTTCTCCTTCCACAAATCTCCCAAAAAATACTTAACATCATATTCTTTATCAGGTGAGATGACTGCCAAGCGCTAATAACTGGTAGACTTGACAGTGCACTAAATCCGGTTGTCTAGAGAATCATTAAGCACAGGCTCATTCTTTTCGGAAACTAGCAATTCCTAGTCATTTCTATTACTATACCGAAAGTTGAAACGTTATTAATATTTTGTTATCCCCTCCCATTTAGTTTGCAAATACCAGCCATTAACGACAGTGTAAGCGTATGCGCCATTGCTGATGGTGTCAAGCAATAATTGATTTAGAACTATTTAATTTTTAATGATAAGATAAGGCAATCACTATTAAAAAAGCCAATCTCAGATTGACGATTTTCGTCACTAAGATTGGCTTTCGCAAATACTTATGCGTTAAATACTTTATAAAAAACCTTACACCCGAAATTAATCGAGCGTCAAAGCCGTAATGCTCTCAATATGCTGCGTCTGAGGAAACATGTCCACCGGCTGCGTTTGCTTGGCGGTGTAACCGAATCCTGCCAACAATTGCAAATCCCGCGCCAATGTTGCGGGATTGCAAGAAACGTAAACGATCTTCGGCGGCTTCATGTAACCCACCGCATCAATGAAGCTCTTGTCCAAACCTTTACGCGGCGGGTCAACCATCAGGACGTCTACCGGCAAGTCAGCGTCTTTCCATTTCTGAATCACATCTTCGGCCTTGCCAACTTCAAACGTCACATTTTTAATATGGTTTCGCGCGGCATTTGCCTGAGCATCGCGCACCGCTGATTCAACCACTTCAACGCCATAAACGTGTTTGGCATGACGCGCCATGGTGAGCGAAATGGTGCCGATACCGGAATAAGCATCAATGACAGTTTCTTTACCGGTCAATCCCGCGGCTTCAATGGCTTGGGTGTAGAGTACTTCGGTTTGAACCGGATTCACCTGATAAAAGCTAACCGGCGAAATCTGAAATTCGCTGCCTAATAGTTTATCCAAAAGATAATCCTGACCATAAATCGTTTTTGACTTGCGGCCAAGGATGACATTAGTCCGTTTATCGTTTAAATTCACCACAACGCTTGTGACTTCCGGCAACGCCAACGTAATTTCTTCGACAATATCTTTCAGGTGTGGCACCTGCCATGTGCGCGATACCAAAACGATCATCATCTGGCGCGTGGCGTGACCGCGGCGAACCATGATGTTCCGAATAACGCCGCGGTTGGTCCGCTCATCGTATGCTGGCACCTTGTATTTTCGTAAAAGATCCCGAACAACCACAATGGCGTGGTCAATTTTAGGATCCTGAATCAGAAAATCTTCAATTGGCACCAGATCATGGCTGTGTTTTTTATAAAAACCGGTTTGCAATTCACCGTTGACCATGCGGACCGGCACCTGCGCTTTGTTGCGATAACCGAGTGGATGCTTCATGCCAATGGTGGGCAAAACATCAATCGCTAAGCGGGCTTTTTTATAAAGTTCTTCGATTTGGCGCTGTTTGAACTTCAGTTGCGCCGGATAAGCCAAAATCGACAGCGGCGCAATCCCTGTGCGAATATAAGCACCGTCTGCGCCCGCGACTCGATCAGGCGAATCGGTTAAACGTTTGACCACCTTGGCAAAGCCGTATTGTTTTTGAACTTTCAGCACGTGCACCTGCATTTTTTCGCCAGGTAAAGCATCTTCGATAAACAGTGGAAAGCCAGCGACTTTTGCGACGCCCATGCCTTCATAAGTGAGATCCTGAATGGTAACTTCCAGATCCTGATTCTTGGTAACAGCTGGTTGGGCCAAATTAGTCATCCTTTTCATCTTGTGAGCCGATTTGACCATCACCATCAATATCACGATGCGAGATCGATTCGACTTCTGCCATGTAATCCTTTTGCTTCTGCGCATCCGTCCCAAGATTCTTGGTTGGGATTTCATCCAGATTAGCATACATCGCAATATGTTGCTTCAAATTAACAAATGTCATCGGGGCATCGCCGCCATATTCACCATCTAGGTTGATTTTAAGCGTTTCATTGCCGCCGGTTTTGACTTTCAGTTTTCTGGTCTTGGTGTAAATAATGTTTGGGTCATCAACATGCCGCCCGCCGTTGAACACCAACGCCATCAGCTTCAGCAAATTCGCCATATTCGCCGTTTTGACGATAATCAGGGAAAATTTACCGTCACCCAAAGCAGCGTCAGGCACAATCTGTTCAAAGCCGCCAACCGAATTGGTCAAACCGAGAAAGAACATGCTGGCCGGACCTTCGTAAACGCCGCCATCATATTCCAGCTTCATCGGCATCGTCCGAACAGCCGGCAGCATTTCCGCTCCTTTGATCACATAAGCAAAATAGCCAAAAATCGATTTAACTTCAGACGGCACTGAATAGGTAAGCTCACTTAATAAGCCGCCTGCCGCGATGTTCATGAAGTAGTGATGGTTTGCCTGACCAATGTCCATCGCCAGCGTCTGCCCTTTTAAAATCACCCGTGCCGCTTCAACCGGATTATCCCGGGAAATTCGTAGTGCCCGGGCATAGTCATTGGTGGTGCCAGCGGGAATGATCGCCATCTTCGGTCGCTTCTTGGCCGGGGCGATGCCATTGACAACTTCATTAATCGTCCCATCCCCACCGGCCGCGACAATCAGTTCAAAACCGGCTTCCGTGGCGCGTTTTGCTTCTTCGCGAGCGGAAAAAGGCTTCGGCGTTGTCTGGAACGTCGAGCTTTCATAACCTGCTTGCTCCATGATATCTAAAATGTCAGGAACGAAACGCTTTAGCCCTTCGTTGCCGGAGGTAGGGTTGTAAATCAAACGCGCTCGTTTTCTCATGGCTTATTGACTCTCCTTCAGTGCACAAGTTAACGCGCAATGCTGCGAACTTGTGGGTTCTCTTTATTCGGTTGGTGCATGTCCAAATCTGATAGCGACAAAAAATTTTAGCTTAGCCTAAACCGGAAAAACGGCGGCCCCGTGATTCACTCCGGACCGCCGTCAATCTTTACCAATTGTATGCTTACTTGCTAATGGTTCACAAGTACTGAAACGAATTAGCGCTTCTTGATCTCTGCCATCAGAATTTGGTTGACGACTTTAGGATTGGCCTGACCATGCGTTTGTTTCATGATCTGACCCACAAGAAAGCCAATTGCCCGGTCCTTACCAGCTTTAAAGTCATCAATACTTTGCTGGTTATCATCCAACACTGCTGTGATAATCGGGGTTAGTTTAGCCGGATCAGACAGTTGAATCAAGCCTTTTTCGCGAACCCAATGATCAGGATCGGTATCATGTTGGATAATTTCTTTGAAGACTTTCTTAGCCATCTTGCTGGAAATCGTACCGTCACCGATTAACTTGATCATCCCTGCCAAATGCTCTGGAGTCAGCGCAACTTGGCCTAGCTCCATATGCTTGGCATTCAGATAGCCGGATACTTCGCCCATCAGCCAGTTAGACGCCTGCTTGGCATCAGCACCTTGCACCACGGTGGCTTCAAAGAAGTCTGACATTTCCTTGGTCTGGGTCAAAACGCCGGCATCATATGCTGGAATGCCCCAGTCTTGGATGTAATGCTCACGCCGTTCTGCCGGTGGTTGTGGCAACGATGCCTGAACCTCGTCAATCCACTGTTGTGATACCGTGACAGGCGGTAAATCCGGTTCCGGGAAGTACCGATAATCATCGGCGCCTTCTTTGACCCGCATCAAAATGGTCTCTTTTGTATCCGGATCCCAACGGCGGGTTTCCTGACGCACTTCACCACCACTAAGCAACACCGACTGCTGGCGCTTTTCTTCAAATGCCAGCCCATCGCGAACATGAACAAAGGAGTTCAGGTTCTTGATTTCGGTTTTAGTGCCAAGATGTTTTTGCCCGATTGGCCGAATGGAGAGGTTGGTGTCAACACGCATGGAACCTTCTTCCATTTTAACATCGGAAGCACCGGTAAACTGCACAATCTGGCGAAGCGTTTCAAGATAGGCATACGCTTCTTCTGGACTGGTGATATCCGGCTTGGAGACGATTTCGACCAGCGGCGTGCCTTGCCGGTTCAAGTCAACATAGGAATAGCCGTCGTCTTCATGCTGGTTTTTACCGGCATCTTCTTCAACGTGCAGTTCCGCAATGCCGATTTTTTTCTTCTTGCCATTGACTTCAATTTCAACCCAACCGTTTGTCCCAAGCGGTTTCTCACTTTGGGTAATCTGATACGCTTTTGGGTTATCCGGATAAAAATAGTTCTTCCGATCAAAATGCGTCTCGCGGGTCACATCCGCGTGCAATGCTAAGGCGACCATAATGCCAAGTTGGTAAGCGCCGCGGTTAATACTCGGCAAGACACCCGGGAAGCCCCAATCGATGACATTCGTTTCGGTATTAGGTTCCTGACCATAAGTCACCGGCGCTGGCGAGAACATTTTTGACTTGGTTTTTAATTCAACGTGGACTTCAAGTCCGATTGTCGTTTCAAAATTCATCTTATTTGCCTCCCGGGATCTGTGCTAAGTAGTCGTTTTGTGCTTCAAACGCTGCGGCAACTTGGAAGATCGTGCTTTCGGCAAACGGTTTGCCAATGAGTTGCAACCCAACCGGCATCCCATCAACGAAGCCCGCCGGTACGGAGGCTGCCGGTAAGCCGGCTAAATTAACCGGGATTGTCAAAATATCATTCATGTACATCGTGACCGGATCGGTAACTTTTTCGCCAATTTTAAAGGCGACGGTTGGTGTTGTCGGTCCGATAATTAAATCATAATCATTAAAGACAGCTTCAAAATCACGGGTAATCAAAGTCCGTACTTGGCCGGCTTTTTTGAAGTAAGCATCGTAAAAACCGGCAGATAGACTAAAGGTTCCCAACATAATTCGCCGCTTAACTTCAGGTCCAAAACCTTCAGAACGGGAACGAACATAAACGTCTTCGATATTGTGGACGTCCTTGGCGCGGAACCCATAACGAATCCCGTCAAATCGCTGCAAGTTCGAACTAGCTTCAGAACTGGCGATGATGTAATAAGCCGGAACAGCGTATTGGGTGTGCGGCAGTGAAACTTCCGTCACCGTGGCGCCCAAGTCTTCAAGCTGATTGGCCGCCGCTTTGATCTTGTCGGCAACTGCCGGATCGACCCCTTTACCTAAGTATTCCTTAGGCAACGCAATCTTCATGCCTTTGATCGCCTGACCAATCTTTTCGGTATAGTCAGGAACCGGTGTGTCAGCGGTCGTACTATCCCGTTCGTCGTGGCCAGCAATCACATTCAGAACCTGCGCCGCGTCTTTAACGTTACGAGTCAGCGTCCCAATCTGATCAAGACTCGAACTGAAAGCAATAAGCCCCCACCGGGAAACCCGGCCGTATGTCGGCTTGAACCCGACAATCCCGTTAAAAGCGGCCGGTTGACGAATCGAGCCACCGGTATCACTACCCAAAGCAGCAACCACTTCACCAGCAGCAACAGCAGCCGCGGAACCGCCTGAAGAACCACCCGGAACGCGCGTATAATCCCACGCATTTTTGGTTGTCTTAAAAGCCGAGTTTTCGGTTGAAGAGCCCATCGCAAACTCGTCCAGATTGGTTTTTCCAACATTGATCGCACCTGCTGCTGCGAGTTTTTCGACAACGGTTGCATTATAGATCGGATTAAAGTTAGCCAGAATCTTGGAGGCTGCGGTCGTCACCACACCCTTGGTCACGATGTTGTCTTTGATGGCGATCGGAACCCCGGATAACGGTTGGTCTGCATCAATTCCGGCAGCATCCACAGCAGCTGCCTGCTTTTTGGCTCCGTCTGCATTGATGGCAAGAAAAGCCGCAACATCCGGGTCGATTTTGTCAATGCCGGCTAATGTCTCGTCAACTAATTGCTGACTGGTTAACTTACCAGTCAGCAACTGTTCATGAAGCTGATCGAGACTGGTCTTAAAGTAATCCACGCGTTAATCGTCCTCCTTATCAATAATCGCCGGCACTTGAATCAAGGTACCCTTCTTGGTCGGAACATTCTTGAGCAATTCGGCAACCGGTTCCGCTGGCTTGGCAACATCCGGACGCATTACGTTCTCCAGATGAATACTTTGCGTGGTGACCGGTACATCTTCGGTCGAAACCTGCTCCAACTGTTCGACCATATCCAGAATCTCCGCAAGTTGATCGGTGTACTTCTCCAAATCAGCTTCAGAAAATTGCAGCTTGGCCAGACCGGCCACATGCGCAACACTGTCTTTAGAAATCATGCAATCCCCGCTTTCATTTTCTTTTTCATTCGTAGTTTACCATAAGATTGCCTCAATAACTCCCAAATACATGAGTATAAAAGCCTTTGTCACCGGAACTGCGCGAAACAAACGCCTGGATGCCTTGCGTACTTTGAATGGTAATTTCAATCGGCACGCCTGAAGGAAGGTATTTGCTGGCAGCAGTTGAAATATACTGGGTAAAGCTCTGAATTTCGGTCAACCCATAGAACTGGGTATTAACGGTGATATTCAGGCCAGCCAAGTTGCCATCTTCATAATGTGCCTGAGCAGTAATCCCCGCTAAAGTCGGGAAGAACCCTTTTACCTGATTCGTAAAACTGGAAAAGTCATTCGAAACGGTACTGTTAATCGCCTTATGATCGCCGACTACCGGTAAAACCTCATTTTGCTGATTAAGTTTCTTCCATGAACCGATATCGGTGCCACTCTTACTGGTAGCATGTTCGACATAAACACCGCCGACTAGACTATCCTGTTCCGCATTTTTATAAATGCCGACCACAATTGGAATATCATCCGGTACTTTTTCCATGTCGCGTAAGCGGGCGACGACTTTTGCCGCAATCGCTTCGCCTTGTTTCTTGATGGTTTCATCGGAGATTTCTGTCTGATATTGGGCGCCATATTCCGTCTTGGTATAATAGTCGACCTTGTTCATCCCTAACGCAATCGCGATCCCGCCTAACTTCATGCTATTGCCATCTTGCAGCATGAAATCCTGTTCAAGAATTTGTTGCAAATAAATCGGGTTACGGGTATCAGGATCCTTTTTCCCATTATCAGGCGGATTTAGGCCTTCAGCATTGGATTTTGATTCACGTTTCAGCCAGCTTCTGGCAGTGGCGGTGCTCAAGAGCTGCCCTTCTTCAAAAGAATACTTATCAGTCGGGAACTGGTTCTTGGCTAACGTCTGCAAGCCACTTTCCATACTCTTGATATTGAAGGTGTTGTCGCCTTGGTCATTTTGCTGCAGCGTCAAACCACGTGCACTGCTCGTCTGATAACGGCCGTTCTTGATAACCCCTTGATACATACTGTTATCAACTGTCCCCGTTGTCTGGTAGCTTCCTGTTTTAGTGCCGCCTGTACTGCTGCTATTACTGTCTAGATTCAACTTGCCACACGCTGCTAACAGCATAATCGCACCGGTCAGTAAGGTTAACGTCAAAAATTTCTTCATTGATGAAGTTCCTCAATTCTTCAAGTTCGCCAACAATTCTGTTTCATCCATAGTCGGAACATTTAATTTCTGGGCCTTCGTCAGCTTACTGCCAGCTGCTTCACCGACAATCACCAAATCCGTTTTCTTTGAAACCGATCCGGTAACTTTGGCGCCTAATTTTTCAAGCTGTTTCGTCAGATCCGGGCGGGAAAACTCGGCAAATTTACCTGTGATGACCACGGTTTTCCCGGAAACAAAGCTATCTTTTACCGCCGGCTGCGTCGGACCGGTATAACGTAGGTTGACCCCTGCAGAACGCAATTGATCGATCAGCTTTCGTACCGTATCAGTCTTGAAATAGGTCACAACGGCTTCGGCAATAGTCGGCCCAATATTAGGAATCTCCGCAATGTCTTCCTGACTGGCAGCCATCAGGTGGTCCAAATCGCCAAAATGTTCCGCAAGAATTCGCGCGGCTTTCCCGCCAACGTGACGAATCCCCAATCCAAAGATTAGGCGTTCCACGGAATTTTGCCGACTGTTATGAATCGCACTTAATAAATTATTAATTGATTTTTCTTTGAATTTGTCCAGCTGAGCCAGATCGGTTGCAGTCAGGCGGTAGAGATCGGCGACATCCCGCACTAGGTGTTTGGCCTGCAGCTGCGCAATGATTTTAGGACCCAAGCCGTCAATGTTCATGGCGTTACGCGAAGCAAAATGCGTCAGCTGCTCCTGCATTTGTGCCGGACACATCGGATTAATGCACCGCAACGCCACTTCATCATCGAGGTGCACTAGTTTCTGACCGCACGACGGACATTTTTCCGGAATCGGTGTCGGTGGCGTATTCGCCGGGCGTTTGGCAACCAGCACCCGCGAAACTTCCGGAATAATGTCGCCGGCCTTATGCAGCATGACGGTATCGCCAATGCGAATGTCTTTATCATGAATCATATCCGCATTGTGTAAGGTTGCCCGCGAAACCGTTGTTCCGGCCAGCTGAACCGGATCCATCACCGCAGTCGGCGTGACGACCCCGGTTCGACCGACAGTCCAGACGATTTCATGGATTACTGTCTCGGCTTCTTCAGGCGGAAACTTATACGCAATTTCCCACCGCGGCACTTTAACCGTGTTACCTAACTGGGCTTGCAGCGCCAAGTCATTGACTTTTAAAACGATCCCATCAATTCCATACGGCAACGCATCGCGATCACTTGTGTACTTAGTAATGTACGCATCAATCGCCTGCATATCACTGGCAACTTCTGAACTGGGATTGGTGGTAAAACCCAAATCATGCATGAACGCAATCGCTTCATGTTGCGTTTTCACGTTAAACCGATCAGGATCAATCAACGTGTAAATAAACGTGTCCAGTTCCCGACCGGCCGTGACGCGCGGATTCAGCTGACGCAAGGAGCCCGCGGCCGCATTGCGCGGATTGGCGAATGGCGGATTACCTTCAGTTTCCTGCCGAGCATTCAATTTGGCAAACGCTGCTTTAGGCATATAGCATTCACCGCGTACTTCGAGTGACAGTGGCTTTTTTAAGGTTTTCGGTACCGAATCAATGGTCAACACATTCTTGGTGACGTCTTCGCCAATGTTACCATCGCCGCGCGTCGAGCCTTGGACCAATTTGCCATCTTCATAAATAAGCGATAAGGCAAGTCCGTCAATTTTTAACTCCACATTGTAATCAACCGGATGCCCAACATTAGCCTGCATGCGCGCATCCCATTCGCTAAGTTCTTCAAATGAAAAGACATCGCCCATCGACAACATAGGGATCGGATGCTGAACTTTGGCAAAATCCGAGTTGATCACATCGCCAACCTGTTGCGTCGGCGAATCGGGGGTGACCAGTTTAGGAAATGCCGCTTCTAACGCCTGCAAGTCACGATAATGATCGTCATAAACGTTATCCGTTACGGTCGGTGCGTCTTTGGTGTAATACTCCAGACGCCATTGATTTAATTGCTTGCGCAGCTTGGCGACTTCCGCCTCGGCTTCTTCAAGCGTAAATTGAGCAGCTGGTTTTGTTAACACGGCGAGCCTCCTTGAACACCATACTTCATCCTCACGAGCCTATCATTAAGATTCAATTTTCTTGATCGGGGCAAACGCTGCTAGCAACCGCTTGATCCCCATCGCTTTAAAGGCAATGTCCAATTCCTGATCATCGCCTGTTCCGGTGACCTTGACGACTGTACCCGTTCCCCACTTACGATGCGCCACCTTGTCGCCAGCTTCCCAACTGGTTTTCCCTGCACCGGTTGTCGGTATGGGTTTAACCGTCACCGGCGTTGCGGCAGTCTCGGCATGACGACTATACGGCGAACTAAACGCCCGATCGGTTCGATTAATAAACGGAATATCGCTTTTTGGCTGATTACCGCCGACCACTTCAAGCAAATCCGGATCGATTTCTTCAATAAAACGACTAGCTGGATTATTTTGCCGCTGGCCATATAGCATTCGGGCATAGGCATTGGACAGATACAGCTTCTGCTTGGCGCGCGTGATGCCAACGTAAGCCAGACGCCGCTCCTCTTCCAGCTCGCCTTCGTCCATAGCCGCCCGACTCAGCGGGAAAAGGCCTTCTTCCATGCCAACCAAAAAGACAACCGGAAATTCCAGTCCCTTAGCCGCATGCAACGTCATTAAGGTAACTTCCTGAGCATCTTCTTCTACTTCGTCCTGATCCGACAGCAGCGCCAGCTCAGCCAAAAAGTCGACAAAAATGTCACTGTCTTCATTTTCCGGCTGATAGCGCTCGTCAAATCCTTGCGTCACCGATAGCAGTTCTTCAAGGTTTTCAATCCGAGTATCGGCTTCCAGCGTGTGTGCTGCCCGCAACGCATCCAGATAACCGCTCTCATCCAAAATGGCCTGCATCATGTCCGTAACATTCAAATCTTTGCGGCGGGCGCCGAGTTCCTGAATCATTTTGCCAAACTTCGCCAGATTACCGCGCGCTTTGCCGGAAATGGGGCTGAGTTCGGCATTGGCTGCTGCTTCCAACAACGACCACCCGTGCTGACTGGCAAATGCTTCCAGCTTTTCGACACTGGTATTACCAATGCCACGCTTTGGTTCGTTCACAATCCGTGTGAAACTCATATCGTCTTCAGGATTGACGACTAACCGAAAATACGCAAGGGCATCCCGAATTTCCTTCCGATCATAGAACTTATGACCGCCCACCATTTTGTAAGGAATATTGGACTTGACGAACGCCTCTTCAATCGCCCGTGACTGTGCGTTCGTTCGATACAAAATCGCAAAATCACCATAGTGGCGATGATGTTCGGCCATTTCTTCTTCGATGCGTCGGATGACAAAAATCGCTTCGTCAGTTTCACTTTGGGCGCGATAATACGTGATTTTGTCACCTTTGCCATTTTCGGTCCACAACGTCTTCACCTGCCGATTCAGGTTGTTCTTAATCACGTCATTGGCCGCACTTAAAATGGTCTTCGTGGAGCGATAATTCTGCTCAAGTAAAATCACACGGGCCTTAGGGAAATCCTTTTTAAAATCCAAAATGTTCTGCATGTTGGCACCACGCCAGCCGTAAATGCTCTGATCCGCATCCCCGACAACGCAAAGATTGTGGTAACCTTCTGCCAGCATGTGCACGAGTCGATACTGGGCCTCGTTCGTATCCTGATACTCATCAACGTGAATATAACGGAACTTACGTTGATAAAATGCCAGTGTCTCTTTGTCCTTTTCAAATAATACGATGGTTTGCATGATCAGATCGTCAAAATCCAACGCCTGATCGCTACGGAGCCGTTTTTGATACTCCGCATAAACTTCCGCGACAATTTTGGTAAAGGGACTATTAGCCTGTTCGTCCGCATAAGTCTGCGGATCGATTAAATCATTTTTGGCATTCGAAATGGCCCCCAGGATTGACTTGGGGTCGTAGCGTTTGGGATCCAAATTGAAATCCGCCAGAATGTGTTTAACCAACGTCAGCTGTTCAGCTGGATCCGCAATCGTAAAGGCGCGATTATAGCCGAGCTTGTCAATATCCCGCCGTAAAATCCGGACGCAAAGTGCATGGAAGGTCGAGACCCAGATATCCCGAGCAATTTCGGGATCAACGAGCTTCCCTACCCGTTCACGCATCTCACGAGCTGCTTTATTCGTGAAGGTGATGGCAAGGATGTTCCATGGATTAACGTTTTTTTCTTCTACCAAATAAGCAATCCGGTGCGTTAACACCCGCGTCTTGCCGGAGCCTGCGCCAGCCATAATCAAAACCGGTCCTTCGGTGGCCAGTACCGCCTCGGCCTGCTTATCGTTCATACCCTTTAATGCGGCATCCATTACCATTTAACGAATCGTCCTTTCAGAAAAACCAAGTGAAAAATTCCTTGACCTATTGTACCAAACTTTGGGCCTAAGCGTGAGTGCCGGCAAGATACGATAGCGGCCAAAACAGGCGGTATTTAATGCTTATTTTAGATTCTCGCTTGACCCGAAATTTCCGTCATTCGTTGTTATTGCATATTCATTGCGTTGACAGGTCACTCTGATACACTTAAAGAAAGCAGTCAGAGAAACAGTGACTTAAAACAAGGTGGTTCTATGAAAAAAGTTTGGGTGGGGTTGGGACTTTTATTATTACTGTTGGCTGCCGGTTGCGGTGTTCAACGGCATGCAGCTAAATCCAGTCGCGCATCGACATCCGCAAGTTCGCGCCAAGTAAGTGCTTCACAGAAGGCATCATCGGTACCAAAGACGCCGTTAGCTAAATTGAAGGCTCGCTCAAAAGATACATTGGTTTATGCACCTTTTGGCGACAGCCTTTCTGTCGGGCTTTTTGCAGATAAAAAAGCCAGTCGCTTCACTTCGCTTTTTGCTCAGCAGTTGGGGCAATTAACCGGCAAAACCGTTACTGAGGCAGGCATTGCCGAAGTCGGTAAAACTGCCACGAATCTCGGCGTCCCGGCGTTGTCAAGCTTAGTGGCGCAGCAGCCGGACGTAGTGACGATCGAGTTTGGCACCAATGATGCTGTGGGAGGCGCGTCCACCTCAGCGCTCAGTGCTTACCGCCAAGCCCTCACAACCATTGTGACAACGCTGCAAGAAAAGACCACCGCCCAATTGATCCTCATGACAACTTGGTCGCCGAACAACGGGCCGTATGCCGCCGCGGATTTGCAATTTGACGCTGTTGTCAAAGAGATCGGCCGTTCTCACCACGTGCCAGTGGCTGACTTAGCGACGATCTGGCAAGGCCATGATGATGTAACCGGCCCGGCTGGCACCGCCATTCCTGACTTTGCGGCTAATGGTCCGCGCGACACGTTTCATCCTAATCAAAAGGGGCATGATCAAATCGCTGCCCTACTCATCAAAACTTTGGAGGAATGATCCATGCAAGCATCTTTAAAATTTTGTCCTAACTGCGGTCAACCGATTGGCCCTGATGATGACTTTTGTCCAAACTGCGGCTTTGATTTGCGTGCTGCGCGACAACAGGCGCAAAGCACAAATCAAAAAGAAGCAGCCAATTCACAATCGTCACCTGCCACTCCTTCGTCCACCGCTTCTTCCACAACGGCTACTGCCGAACGTCGCCGCCCACCACGGTCACCACGGCGTTGGCTGCTCGTAACCGGGATTGCCGTGATCTTAATACTGGGAATCGCTTATTTTGCTGGCGCGACTTATTACAGTCAGGATCGGCAAGTCACCGAGCTGGCCGAAGAAATGACCAGTGGGGATGCCGATGATATGGCGGAAGTCGCGGTAGCCAGCGATGGGACGGCGTTGCACGAGGACGATTTGAAGCCCCTTGCGCAACTCATCAAAAACCGCAGCGATCGCAGTCTTCTGCATAGCATGATTATGGCTAAGTCGACCAGCGGCACAGTTCAGATTGTCAAGGCAGGCCATGAGCTGCTTATTTTTCCAAAATATAAAGTCAAATTAGGGACCGCCGATGCCGTCGTCAAAACCAACCTTAAAAATGCCACACTCACTTTGAATGGCACGCCGGCGCAAGCCAAAGCGCATGACGGCCAATATATCATCGCCGGCCAACTGCCGGGTGTCTACACGCTTAAACTCAGCGGCACGCATGACGGCTCAACCAAAGATTTCACGCGGGAAGTTGTGATCCCGCTAAAAGGTCAAGCATCGGATTTAACTTTAGATGCGGCAACGGCTTCCTCCAGTACCACATCTTCCAGTACCACCGCATCGCAAAATTCACATCCAGACAGCAATACCCACGATGATGATCACGATGACGATTATGATGACAATGGCGTCACGAAAACGACACGCCAGTATCCTTCTGATACGTCAAAGCGCAACGACAATCATTCCACCAGTGGCATTGTGGGCCGCTGGGAATCAGGCGACCGGGCAACGTTCACTTTTAATAGCGATGGCACTTATACAGCGACCAATAACGGCACACCAAGCAACGGTAAGTGGGAAGTCGTTTATCGTGACGGCAATGTCTTCAACATTAAATTCACCAAGTCTGATGGTGGCAGTGTCGTTGAACCCTTTGCACTTGATGATGAAGATCTGATCGAAACCAATCTCAAAATTAAATGGGAACGCGATGACTGATTTGTCCGCATCCCCTTTGTCATTGATGCCATGGTGTTATACTAATGGCAGTATCCGAATTTAATTCGTTAGGAGGCGGATCGTATGACATCAGATAAGTGGCGGCCATTAGTGGTCACGTTAATCGTCATTGCCGCCATCTTTGCCGCCTTGTTCATCTTGGAAGTCTTTAACAATGGCGGCAGCATGGGAATTGCCCACGGCAGCATGATGCGCGGCATTTCGTCCTGGCACATGGGTGGTTGCATGCGCTAGATGTTTGCATTTTGATCGCTTCATTGATGCCCCTGTTTGTGCATATGCACAGCAGGGGTTTTTATGTGGCGCTGAGCGTGAGCCGGCGCGCTTAGAAGTCGGGGAGCGCGTTATAGCATCCCCCAAAAAAATAAATAACTTGCCTAAGCAAACATATGTTCGTATAATGATAAACAGAGGTGATCTTCATGGCCTATGATTATCCACACGAACCGCATCGGGTCATTTTTTTGATTGACAATAAGTCCTTTTACGCCTCAGTCGAAAGCATTGAGCGTGGACTTGATCCGCTCAAAACCATCCTAGTTGTGATGTCTGAACAGGAAAACACCAACGGCGGACTCATTTTAGCGACTTCGCCCATGGCCAAAAAAATGTATGGTCTCAAAAATAATGTCAGCCGCCAGCGCGATTTGCCCAATGAGCCGCATCTGATTGTCGTTCCGCCACGCATGAACCTCTACATTCAGAAAAATCTGGCTATTAACGATATCTTCCGTCAATTCGTCGCCGATGAAGATCTGTGGGCTTACTCGATTGATGAATCCATCCTCGATTTAACCCATACCTGGCAGCTTTTCGGGAAAACGCCGCGAGCAGTTGCCAAGCGTATTCAGTCAACTGTTCAGCAAAAACTGGGCCTGCGTACGACGGTCGGAATCGGTGAAAATCCGGTACAAGCCAAAATTGCCCTCGATGTTTATGCCAAGCACAGTCCTGATTTACTTGGCGAAATTAAGTATGCGACGGTCTCGAACACCATCTGGAAAATTAACGAGATGACCGACGTCTGGAGTATCGGTCACCGCACAGCAGCGCATTTAGCGCGCATGGGCATTACGAACATGTACGAACTCGCCCATGCGAATCCTTATGCCTTAAAACAGGAAATGGGTATTATCGGCACTCAGCTGTTTGCAACCGCTTGGGGCGTTGATCGCACCAAAATCAGTAAGCGCATTGTAACGCGCCAGCCAAGTATCGGTAATTCCCAAGTGCTTCCGCGCGACTATAGCAATCAATTCGAAATCGAAATTGTCATCAAAGAAATCGGTGAACAGGTCGCAGCCCGCTTACGTCATCATCATAAACGTGCCGGTGAGCTTTCACTGGGTATCGGATTTTCATATGCAGAAAGCCAGCAAGACGGTCGGTCCGGTTTTACGCAAGCAAAGCGAATTCTGCCGACCAATCGCAACACCGACATTGTTGCGACGTTGCGCGAGATTTTTCGGAAGAACTGGCATGGCGAAGTTATCCGCAATGTTGCCGTCTTCACATCCCGGCTGGCACCTGACACTGGCGAGCAACTCAACTTCTTTGAGCCGGTCGATCGCCAAATCAAGGCCACCGATCTGGAACGAACACTCGATACGATTCGCAGTCGCTTCGGTTTCAAGGCGTTGGTGTACGCCAAAAGCGCGATGCATGGCGGCACAGCCATTCAGCGTGCATCACTGGTAGGAGGACACAATGGCGGCAATAGCTATGACTAAAGACCTTAAAATCATCATGGAACGGTTAACGCCACTATTTAAGCGCAAACGAAATACACGGTATTGGATCTCACTGGTGAATCAGACCTACACGCCAGCGTTCAATTTCTTTTTTAACATCCAACCTAAGGATCAACGGCAGCGCTCGATCCCGTTGCACAGTCTGCACGGCTATGATCTTGCCCAGTTAGAGGCTTTCCTTGGCTTGTTACGCAAACAAACCCAATTAACCATCGAATTTGTTGGCTTTGAAGACATGCGCTGGCCGCAAACCAACCGAGTCATTCAACGACGTGCCCGTCTTGATGAATGATGCCCTGCTTGGCAGTCTGACTGCGTGCCTAATATAGCTAAAACTGAATATTGACTCCAATAAAAAAGCCGGCCTCAGACAACAAGACCGACTTTTCATCATGATTAGCACTAATTGATCGATGCCACCATCAGACGATTGATCAAATTAATAGGCAATCGTATAAGAGTGGCGTTCATCAAGCACAAAGGCCTCAGCCATCTCGGGGCCGTGCTGAGCAAGAATCTGATCCGCTAGATAAGCCTGAAGATCTTCATGGAAGTAGGTTTCAAACCCAAAACTCCACGCCTGCACCAAATGTTTTCCTTGGCGCCGTCCGGCCTTAAAGTTCTCATAAATTGCGTGGTAAATGGAACGACCCGTTAACCGGACGCTTACTGGCAAGACAACGCGTTGATTGCCATGCCGGAAACGCGCATTAACCGTCCGAAAAGTCATGAAGCGAATAATGAGCAAAACACTTGGAATCATAATGCTTAAGCCCACTAGTGCGACAAAAATGATGCCCAAAACAAAGCCAACAGCACTAACTGCCATGGCGCCGGAAATCACGACGCTTAGGCCAATCACAAACAAAATCAGTAACAACGCTGGAAATAAAGCAACGCCAGCGACTAAAACCCAGAGCAACAATTTAATTGCTATTTTCATAAAGCCTCCAAAAACATGCTGTTTATTCAATGGAAATCAGGTGCACATCACTGACACCGCGAATGCCGCCAAGTTTAGTAGCGAGATCATCGAGGGTTCCTTGAAGCGCCGAAATATCAAATGATATAACGACACTTGCCCAGTTGTGGATCGGAATATTCTGGTTAATGGTCACAATGCTGGCTTGAGCTTGTGACATCACAGTCAAAACTTCCGACAAAATGCCACGATCGTGATGAAGCATCAATGAAATGACCGCCTTACGTGATGCCATTTCATGATCTGGTAAAAACACATAGTCCTTGTATTTGTAATAAGTGCCGCGGGAAATGCCAACTCGCTTAACCGCTTCGCTCACCTGTTTAACTTCGCCATTTTGGAGCAATGCCCGCGCGGCAATTACTTTGCCGACCACGTCCGGAAGAATCGAACTGTCAACAATATAAAACTGCTTCACGCGAATCCCCCCAAAATGAACCGACTGCCAGTATGCGCTTCTCACCGACAGACATCCGTTCGAATATGTTCATATTGTAACAGTCATTGCCACTTCTGAAAAGCAATCGTCAAATTGTAAAAGATTTGACATGTTTTCAGGAAAATAAGCTCTCTTTACTTATAACACTTCGCCAAGCGCTGTCAATTCCACTTTAGGTAATCTCCGTTATAGCTCGATAGCTGCACCTATTTCATCAATGAACCTTTAAACGTCTGCTATTTTGCAGTAGGCTGATGGTGTCTTTGAAGGGAAAAGCATGAGGGGGCTTTTGAATGAAGATGCGGCAACCGTATCATTTATCTTGGCAATTACTGACAGTGGCAATCATCATCGCGTTTATAGCGTTTGTCGAATACTGGCCGCACCTGAGTGATGACGCGTTAATGGGCAGCGGGCTCATCAGTGGTGGACTTTGTATCGGTGCATTACATATGGCGCACCACGTCACCGACACGTCCAAAAGTCACAAGAAAAAGTAACACCTCTTGCCAGACAAAATGAGCTGCGGTTTTAACCGCAGCTCATCACTGTTAACGCCTGATGTTACTCCAATGTTTCAGCTAAAAAAGGATGCGCGTAATTGACTTTTCCGCGCACGCTAGCCAAAACGCCGGGGACCAGCTCCTTAATGAGATGGTCTTCGGCCACGATCGGAAACGGTGGCTCGAGTCGATAGTTTGCGGCCTTGCGAAAGCCGATGCGGCCGAAGAACTGCCGATCGCCGATGACGCTGACAAAATCGCGACGTAGATCTGTGGCCCGCATATCGAGCTCCGAAACAATCGCCATCCCTAATCCACTGCCTTGATAATCAGGTGCTACGGCCAAGGGGGCCAAGGCCACACCTTGCATATGGGCATCAGGCGTAATGGTGACTGCAGTCATCAATCCGTAACCGACTAAATGACCGTCGATGGTCGCCACCACTTCCAGCGCTGCATCATAATCAGCGGTGCGTCGTAACTCAGCGACTAACGCTGCTTCTCCGTGATAGCCGCGCTTGCTGCCGCTAAATGCGGTTTGCAATAAGGCGTCTACCTCGGCAAAGTCGTTTTGCTGTATTCGTCGAATGGTCATAATTGTCTCCCTTTTGTTATAATAATTTTTATTATACACGTTTTAACGTTTCGGTGACGTGCTGTTTCGATATCACTGCCATTTTTGAGGATGCGTTATTTATTTGGCTTAGTCTGCTGATCTGAGCCACTGGTGGTGTTGGCTGTCGAGTCTGGCTTGGTCGCAGCTGAATCGCCTGATGGCTTTGAACCGGTTTGCTTCTTTTGCTTAGGTGCCGTCTCTTCATCAGGGAAGATTAAAGTAAACGTGGTACCTGATCCTAATTCAGAGTCAACATCAATGGTGCCGCCATGCAGGCCCATCAGTTGATGGACAATGGCCATACCTAGACCGGATTCGCCGTATTTCGTATTTTTCCGCGAAGGATCAGCTTTATAATATCGCTCCCAGATGTTCTTCATCTGATCTTTGGACATACCGATGCCGGTATCACTCACCCTAAATTCGGTTTGGTGGTAGCCTAATTTCCCATTAATCGTAATTTGTCCATTTTGCGTAAACTGAACCGCATTTTGGACAATGTTGAACATGATCTGAACAAACCGGTCATGGTCGGCATAAGTTGGCAGCTTTTCCGGTGCTTCAATCGTAATCTTGTCGCCAGCTTCTTCGGCTTTTTGTGCCAGTTGTTCGGCAATATTATCAAGATCCTTGCGGGCGTTGAAGGTATGTTTGCTCAAAAGAATCTGATTCGTGCGAATCTTTTCATAATCAAGGTTCTCGTTGACCAAGCGAATTAAACGATTGGTCTCGTTACGCATGAGTTCAATGCTCTTCCCCTTGCTTTCTTCGGGAATTGCATCATAAGCCAAGCCTTCCAGCAAGCCGTTAATCGTCGTCAGCGGTGTCCGCATTTCGTGAGCTGCATCCGCCATAAACTGCCGGCGCCGATCTTCTTGCCGCTGAATTTCCTGCTGGCTGGCTTTCAAAGACGTCACCATGTCACGAAAATCATCCGCTAGTTCTGCCACTTCATCATGGCTGCGGCTTTTCATTTTGACGGTCACATCATAGTTACCTTCCGCCACCTGATGCGTCGCCTGGCGCAGTTGATTAATGCGGCGAACCTGATACGACGCAATGAAGTAGCTAATAATAAAGGCCGCCAAAGTCGATAAGACGAAAGCGATGAGTAAGTTGTGCTCGGTCTTGTTAATCGAGCTTTGAATTTGCTCGACCGGTGCAAATGCCGCAATGACAAATAGTAGTTTCTCACTCAAAAAAACCGGCTGGTAATAGATCGTCATATTTTGGGACCGGCCGCTCACAGGATTCGTCATCAGCTCCGGTACGGCAACGGCTGAACCTTGTTTTAACTTTTTCCAGTAACTTGATTTAATCGCTGCCATCGGGCTTTTTTGTGAAACCGGATACTTAGCCACGTTGTTCGCATCATAAATAACAAAATGCACGTGTTGATCGCTAAGAATCTCCTCGGCATTTTGGATGAAGCGTGCATTGATCACGTAAGTATTTTCATCGACAGCGTTGTTTTTTAAAACGTCAGTGTACTGCTCAAGCTGCTTAAACCCATTTTCCCAAACTGTATTGGTTGTTGAACGAATGAACAGAATCGACACAATTACCAAGGTCACCATGATAACTGCAAAAAAGCCGATTAACTGTTGATAGAGCATTTTCATTGATCAAGCCCCGAATCATCAAACTTGTACCCGACGCCCCAAACGGTTTGAATGATTTGCGGACCGACTTTTTCGATCTTTTGACGCAGCTTTTTAATATGCGCATCGACTGTGCGTTCGTCACCATAGTATTCATAATCCCACACCAGCTGAAGCAATTGTTCGCGGGAAAAGACCTGCTTGGGGCTCTTGGATAAAGTATGCAACAAATCGAACTCTTTGGGTGTCAGACCCTCGATTTGTTTGCCATTCAAATAAGCTTCACGCGTCTTGGTACTGAGCTTGAAATGGTCGGTTTCAACGTCAAAGCCATCCTTCTTTTCCTCCGGCGCCGCCTGCTCCGCACCGACTTCGGCACCAACTTCAGCGCGGCGATGCAACGCCTTGATACGCGCAATTAGCGTAATCGGCGAAAACGGTTTGGTTACATAGTCATCCGCGCCGAGTTCAAGTCCCAGCACCTGGTCACTTTCAGTATCGCGGGCCGTCAACATAATCAACGGGACGGTTTCACTGATCTGGCGGATTTCCTTGGCCACCTGCATCCCGTCCATTTTAGGGAGATTCAGATCCAGGGTGATGATGTCAAAACTATCGGGTGCTTCTTTAAACTTGGCAAGCCCTTCTTCGCCATCATAAGCGTTAACAACTTCCCACTTTTCTTTTTGAAAAAACATGGCCATCATTTCTGCCACGCTTGTATTGTCTTCAATCATTAATAGTTTCACTGATAAACCCCTCATTTCACAAATCTTTAAAACCTTTACGGCGTTTAGGTTTCGGAACGTCATCCGGTGCGACATAATCGTAAGGAAGCTGATGGTGGGCTTCAAGATACTGTTTTAGCCGGCTTTCGGTATAAACGAATCCCGGTAAGAATAACAGTACCGCCACAAAAAGCCAAATGATGAAAAAATTATCCCACGAAAACCGGTGAATGATCCAACCGGCAGCGCCTTCGAGAGCCCCGGTAACAATCAATGCCTGGCAAAACCACCGTTGCGCTAGACGAAAACTATCGGCATTGACACTGGCGAGATAGGATGTGTAGCCCCAGAAATTGGTTTGATGTCGCGGTCGAAAAAGTACCAGAAGGATGCCCATTAGTAATTGCATGCATCCAGCAACAAGTAAGATCATAGACATGCCTCCATAAAATTAGCTTAAAACCTAAGTTTGCGTCAGTATAGTACCAAGTGCAAACATTTTGACAAGTTTAATTATACCGTGGTAAGATATCATTTGCACCTTGTCGGGGGTGTAATGGTCTCGACATTGCTTTTCGCGCATGCGGTGCACCTCGGAGGCTCGGCTCCGTCATCAACGGAACAGTTAATATAACTGCAAAGAACGAAAATTCTTACGCTTTAGCTGCTTAATAACCAGCTAGCGTGATCCTTCCGACTTCGCTCAAGGGTCGGGTCTGGGTCTCAAATCATTGAGCTACGGTTGATGCTGCCACCTGAGGCATCAACAAGAGACTAGTAGGTTAGCCGCCTTGTGTTAGCCTTGCTGACTGGCGCGACATCGCGGCGAATTTTAAATCAATCAGCTATGGGTGTAGAGCTGCATGTAGCAGGGGTGATGGACAGGAGTTCGATTCTCCTCACCTCCATTATTAAGCTTTCTGATACTTTCCGTTAGTCCCGAAATACTGTTAAATCAGCATTTCGGGGCTTTTTGTTTTCGGGTGTTTGGGGTTGTTTTTGAAGTGAAGTGCACAAATTTACCCCCGATAAACCGCAGTATATAGGGCCTGATTTCGATACGGCCTCCGAAAAAAGTGCACAAAAGAGAACTTCCATCCAAAAAAATGAGCAACTAGAAAGTCTTTTTGTTGTAAGAAAAAAGCACCCGATCGGCCAATCAGTGTGCTGTCATTCATGTCATATTCGGTTTGTGCTGGGGCCCGTCTAGTATTCTGTGTTTGCCGGCTGAGTTTAACATCATCCTCGCGGTAGACTTATTATTACTTAATGACCCGAATCGATTTTATCTCGTGCCCATACACAAGGTAAAGTGACGGATCATTGTCTAATCTAATATCGTAACTCTCTCCGTCCTCATCGTCATACTCGCTTGTATAAGCCGTCACCTTAGCATGAGACCATTTATCCAAAGTAACAGCACCCGTGGGATCCTTGAACTCAATAGCAACGATACGCCCAACAAGATTTGGTTTCAATTTCAACTAAGCTCATCCCCTTTATATGGCACAACATACATCAGCGCAAAACCAACGTGTTGAGATTAGCCCCAAGCCGCCCCCACTTTTCAGGAAATTCTTTTTTCCAAACAACTCGCTTAATGAACTTCGAGCGTGTTCTAAGTAGCTCGAGAGGATGACAGAATCCATTTCTGGTTTAGAAATAAAAATGATGTCGCCAGAATTACGATTCATTTCTACGATGCCGCCTTTTTTTCGATCGTCTTCTGGATAAAAACTATATGACACCGTGTCGGGTGTAACAGTCAATAAGAACATTGTCAGCATTACTCTACCCCATTCTCCTATTTGAAGTTCATTAACACTTTTTGACAACCATAAATGATGCTCGTGATAGCAGACCGAGTTTAACGTCATTCCCCCGGTGGACGTGTTATTACTTAATGACTTCAATAGATTTAATTTCGTCTTCTGAAAGCGAAATATACGGACCAATGGCAAGCCATCGCTTTTCGCGAGGTGAAATAGTAAGTTCTTGTTTACCGGAATAAGAATCCTCTGCAGGCACTCACTCATCAATGTACCCCGAAATGATTTCACCATCAGTGAGGACGATTTTGACCGTCTTATTATGATAACTTTCAAGTTTCATCATTCTCATCCTTGTTTGTGATTGCTAGCTAAGTTTAACGTCATTCCTGCGACGGACGTGACTGATGACTAAGAAACCGTTTCAATCTCAGACTTAAAAACTTCAACGGGTCGCCCTTTCAGTGATCCTTCTGCCGGGATAATCGTCATAGACTGCTCATTATTTTCGTTATCATAAGCTTCAGTGACATCATCAATATAGCCGACCAAAATTTGTCCATCAGAAAAGGTTAGCCGAACATTTTTAAATAAATATTTATCAAGATTCATATTGATCCTTCCCTGAGGCAAATTTTTCACTAACATAATAGTTATCCTTAAGTCGTAGCCACGCTCAGGTTAATTATACTGGATCCCCCTGAAATTCGATATGAATTTCGTCTGATCTTCCTCAATCGGCTTGGTATACCTAGAATGTCCTTCACGATCACCCTTAAACTCCTCTTGTTGCCATTGCTTCAGCAAGCTCACGCTAAAAATTAACCTCATTCCGAGTCAAAGATCACCTGCGTTTAGCAGCGATTTGCTAAACTAGTAGAGTCAATTGAAAAGCTCCTAACCCACCCATTCACATTAACGCGTGCGCAGTTGCAGAGATCGTCATGTAAGGATCTCAAACCTAAACAGCCATTTAGGGTTGAGGCCACTTACACTCCGATTTCTAAGCGTTTATGCTCACGTTCAGGAGGAAAATGCCCATGAATCGCGAAGTTACCACCCTAATTAGCATTCTCGAATCAGCCGGTTTTTCGCATGACGAGCTTGCCGGTACAATTGCTGAACTGAATGATGCCGTTAATAACGGTCAGGCAACATCCATTCAACTTGTGAGTCCGGGTGCCGCGGCACGCTATATCAAACGAATCAACGATGAAACCATTTTCCAAGCCCGATTCCGTCATAGCGATGAACCGGACCTGCTTAATAATGAATCAAGTGACGAACGGATTGAAAATCCCAATCAGGATTCGTGCATTGTAATCAGCTACGACCCAGCCCAACATTAGAAAGGAGGCGCGCATGAAGAAGATCGAGCATCGACCGATTGCAATCGTCACGATCATCGCCGGCAGTCTCGGCGTTGTCGCCAGTGGCATGAGTCTTGTCTCCGGCATTCTGCTGTTGACCAAGCGTCGCCGATCGTAAGTCAATCAAAAAAGCAAAACACCTGCCGTTGCAACTTGCCCTTAAATTTAGGAACAAGTCACAACTGCAGGTGTTTTTTAATGTTCAACGATGTTCATGCGCTAAAATTATTCAGACGTGGCCAACTTTCTCCTTGCCTTCTTCTTCACGCCGCCGATTAATGGCCTTTATATCGGTAACTCCGTCAAACGTTAGCAAGGCAGATTGGTAGTCACCAATGAGTTGGGCTTGCTCGCGGTTGGCACCATTAAACTGAATCGGTAAGCGGACGCCAACTCGCTGAAGCACGTCGCCGGAAATCGGTCCGGTGTGACCATTCACCCAGTAACGTCGATTCGGCTGGGCTAACGGTATTTTCATATATTGCACTGTCCGACTGTCGGCATCGGCAAGGACGCGGAAGAACCCTAAAACCAGTCGCTTACGGGCATGATCACTTAGCAACCATGCCACCTGATTCTGACCATTGGATTGACGCGGCAACAATAAGCTGAAGTCGCCATTTAGAACAAGCGGCTGCAGATCATGATAGTAAGAAATCTGGTCCTTGATTATTGCCAGTTCTTTTGGTGACAACTTGGTTAAGTCGAGTTCATAGCCTAAAATGCCAAACGCTGCAACACGAAAACGGGTTGCCAATGGCGTTGTCCGTCCGACTTGTTCATTCGGCACGGCCGTAACATGATTGCTCATGCAGCTTAATGGATAGGCAAGCGCCGTTCCTGACTGAATGGCCAGCCGTTCAATAGCATCGGAATCGTCACTGGTCCAGATTTGCGGGCTATAAAAGAGAATGCCCAAGTCAAACCGGCCGCCGCCACCAGCACAACCTTCAATCAATAACTGCGGAAATGCCGTCAACAGTTTCTGATACAGTGTATAGACCCCTTGAACATAGCGGTGGAAAAATTCGCCTTGGGGGTGGCCGATTTTAGCCAAATAAGGTGAATATGCCTCGGTGATACTCCGGTTCAGATCCCACTTAACGTAATCCAGGTGCGTTTCGGTGATAACTTTTTGCATCTGATCGAAAATATTGTTCACGACCGCCGGATTGCTGAAGTCGAGCACATACTGATTGCGGGTGATCGAGAAGCGCCCGCGTTTTGGCCGAACTACCCAATTCGGATGCTTCTGGAAGAATTGCGACCGCGGTGATACCATTTCCGGTTCAAACCACAGACCGAACTGCAATCCGAGGTCGTGAATCTCCTGGGCAAAGTGGCCAAGTCCGTCTGGAAACTTGTGCTTGTTGGTAAACCAATCACCAAGCGAGCTCAGATCATTATCACGCGTCCCAAACCAGCCGTCATCAAGGACAAAACAGTCCACCCCGACTTGGCGCCCGAGTTTGGCTAAGCGCAACAGCTTTTGTTCATTTAAGTCAAAATAAGTTGCTTCCCAGCTGTTTAATACCACCGGACGCGTTTTTTGGCGCCATTGGGGATCAATAATATGCCGCGCTACAAACCGCTGATTGACCTGTGCCAGTCCGGCAAGCCCGCCGGAACTGAAGCTGAAAACCGCTTCAGGCGTGGTAAAACTGGTCTTCGGATCCAAACGCCAACTAAAGGATGCCGGATGAATACCGATTAGTAGCCGCGTCTGATCCCACTCGTTGACCTCGATACTATCCAAGAAATTGCTGGAATAAATCAAGTTGGCGCCATAAGTGTCACCACTGGTAAACGACCGATTGACAGCATGTAAGGCCACAAAGGGATTCTGTTCATGACTGGAGGCCCCCCGCAACGACTCGACCGAAAACGTACCTTGCGTTAGTGGCTGAGTTTGAATATGCCGCTCTTTTGCCCAATTACCAGATAAGTGCACAACATCAAATCGACCCTGCGGCAGATTCAAGACCCCACTCAACATCCGCTGAATCATCACCGGTTCAGAGCCTTGGTTGGTCAAAGTCGCAGCTCGAACCACCGTCGCACTGTCGGAAAAAATGGTATATTGCAACGTCAGTAACAATTGTGCCGTTTCGTCTTCCAGATGAATCGTCAAAACATCCGTCAAAGCCGGGTTACCAAAACTGGTCGGATGATGAAGATCACGCATTTTCGTGTGACTGATATGATAGTCTTTGAATACAAAATTCGGATACACCGGTGCATCGTCCTGCGTCACACTTAAACTACCTTGCCTAAAATCACCGGTACCATAAACCGGATATTCCTGCTGGGCATCGCCTAAAGCAAAAGGCTGGTCACTAGAAAAATTAGCCATCCAGGCATACGGACTGGAACCTTGTGACAAATAATCCAAGTCTGTGTTGGTTAGTGAAAGTCGCGGTCCAAAATAAAGGTGCCCAAGCTGCCCATTTGGCAACAGCGAACATAGATAACTGATTTTCTGATTATACAAATGAAAGGCATGATCGTGAATAACGTCGATCAATTGAGATCCCCCTTTGATTTTGTTCATTACCTTCGTTATAGCATAGAATTTGCGCAGATGTTGTTTTCTGAAAAAGCAATTATGAATTTTCTCAATGAGCACCAGGCACTTGCCTGCGAATACTTTTCGCTTAAATGGCAAAATGTTCCCCAATCGCAGAAATGAAGTCAGTTCGCATCCATACACAAAAGCCGGAAACTGTTTTCATAATTTTGAAAACGGCTCCCGGCTTCTTTTTATTATTGCGGATCCCAGCCTGCAATGTCTTGTGATGAAAAGGTATACGTCAATTTCCGATGATAAGCAGCTTCATAGGCACGACACTTTTGCTGGTAATCGCGTTGCATCATTTGAAAACTGTTGTCCCGAACCGATAATTTGGGATCGGGATAAATGGGATCAAGGACGTGGAGAATGTAGCGAACTTCCCGCAGTTGTTGATTCTCTCTGGCCGGCAGATCGCGAATTTCCGTGAAACAGGAAATGATCGGCACATTGCCAGATGCCGCGTAAAAATAAGCGCCGCGCTTTGGTGGCCGCGGTTTGCGGTAATTAAACCACATCTCCTGTTCTGGATAAATCAGAACCCAATGATGCCCGTTAAACGCCGCCGTCAGCATTTGCATAAACGGGCCGTTCAGAAAACTGGGTCGCCCGGATAACGGAATCGTATCATCATAGTTCATGACAAACCCCAACAGCCCTTTCATGGCCAAGTTCGTATCCTGACTCACGATATACATCCGATGACGACCTGCCAAACGGACCGCTTTACGTACCGCCATATTTTCAAAAGGACTGAAATGGTTGCTGGTAATGACCCCGCCACTTTTAATGGAGCGAATCTTATCAATGCCAACAACGTCGACATCCTTTGTCACCCGCAGCGCGTAAGCATTCACCATGAGGCGGCAAATCAATGTTTTGAGCCGAAACGACCAGGCCTGTCGCTGATGCAGGTAGCGGTTGATGATCGCCGTTTCCTCAGCTTCGGAAAAAGTCGGATCATGCTGCTCGACTTTGACGTTGAACGTTTTGGCAGTAACCGCTCGGCGAATGTTCTCAATCACCGCCGCCCGATCCGGTCCGACAAACTTTCCCGATTTCATAGCGCCACCTGTTCACCATGTTTGACGGCATTCAAGATGGTGTTACTTGTATGACATGCCTGGACTGCGGTCTTCAACATGCCGGCCATACTGTCGCGATCGGCTTGTTGATCAGCTGGCGTAAACGCCGCTAACTGCTGCTTCAAATCGTTTTCAAACCCCGAAGCCGGCGCGTAATGCCAGAACCGGTCGCCTAGCTTGGCATTTTGATAGTGCCACGGCTTACCAAAAAGATTATAGTGAATCAGCTTACCACCAGGTTCTGCAGCGGTCGGCACGCCGGTTTGCATGTTCCAGATTTTCGGTAAGTACTTGATTCGATGCTGTGCAATGACATTAATGTAATCCTGATCAGCCGCAATCATTGTGAAATGGTACGTTTTCAACAAATGCAGGAACCGACTTGAAAAGTGTTCCTTCCGCAACTGAGCCAGATTCATCAATAACACGCCCGAATTAATATACTCGCCTGGTTGAACGCCAAAATCACGTTGGATGTATTCAATCGTCTCCGGATAAGTCATCATCACCGGATCAGCCACGCCGGCAAATAAATGATCGCCCATGTCCGTTGCAAATAAGGTGGTTAGATCCCCATCGGCTACCGTATCGGCATCGATATAAATAGCTTTATCATATTGGGGAAACATGTCGGCAATAAACAGCCGAAAATAAATTGTCAGCGTCACATAATCGCCGCGTAACTTATTTGTATCGCCACTAATTTGTTTTGTCACCGCATCCATCGCAATGAATCGGATCTTAAAGTGCGGTGCTGCCAATGCTGCCAGTCGCTTTTGGTTATCCGCCAATAAGCCGCTGTTAAGAATATTGATTTCAAAATCAACTTGGGGATTTTTATTCGCCCGAATCGAGGTCAGCGCAACGGCCAGACATGGGACGTACCCATCATCTACCGAAAAGAAAATTGGAACCGTGGTCGTATTGGTCATTTAAGACACTTCTTTCAATTTAGGGGCTAGATGCCGATAATCTTTTAACAAATCATCATATTCATGTAAGCCTAACTGCTGATGCACCGCCTGAATCTGCCAAGGCTTGACGGTCACAATCCGAAAATATGGCCAGAAACGGAAAAAAGTCGTGAAATGTTGAAAGACGGTATCCGGTTTAAGCTGATGTTGTTCGTTATATTTTTGCGGCAAGATTCGTTTGAATTTAGCCTTTATGTTCAAAGCACTTTGATCCGGCATGAACAGCCAGCGATGCCGAACCAGCCGCCGACACCGAACCAACAAACCATCTTCCCGAATATGGGCAAGATTCATCAACAGCACGCCGGAATTAAGATAATCGAACCAGGCAAGCCGATGATGAAACCACCATTTGCCATAATGATCTAAGACACCGGCAATATCAACATCCGTCATTGATTGATTGTAAAACGCATCAAACGGGCGACGGCAAATCACATCCGTATCCAGGTACAATACGCGATCGGGCAACTCCGGCACTAAATCGGCATACAGCCGAAGCATACAGTAAGGCGTAAACATCGTGCCCATGTTAGCAAGCGGTGGATTAGCCAAGAATTGGTCCGTGATGTCAATCCGCGTCAGTTGATGAGCCGGATTCTGTGCCTGCATCAGCTTCGCCATCCGCTCAGCTGTCTCAGCAGCGAACGGTTGGTAATGATGGCCCTTGACAGTTAACGTCGCCGTCAAAATAAAAATATGTAACGGGTGGCGCGTCTGCCTCATTAGCGACAATGTGGCAATCAAAACGCCGTCTGTCATGCTCGCGTCACCGCAAAACAAAATATTGGTGGTCACGGCCGCGCCCTCCCTTCCTGTTGGTATCGAATATACTCGGTATTGCTTAAAGTGGCACGGTTCGTCATGACTTTTTTTACCTGCTGGGCTAACTTTTGTTGCCGCAACTTGATTGGGAGTTGACGATCAGGCCAAAATGGACCGTCGACATACAAAATACGCCGCGGTTTGCGCCGCCAGTGACGTTTTTGATACGTCATGGTGGTCACAAAAACCGGCGCATCAAGTTCGACAGGATAATGAAACGCACCGGTCTCAAACGGGCGGATGCCGGTATAATACGGCCAGACATGGGCTTCAGGATAAATCATGACAACATGCTTAGCCTGAATAAGCTGGCGAATTTCGGCATTGAAATCTCGCAACTGATGTAAACGCCGCGGAACCAGGACACCCCCGCCATAAGGTACCAGACGGCCAAGAACCGGAACGCTCAAATTAGCAGCAGACGCCAGTGTAAATACTCGACGTGACTGGTTTACCCGCATTGGTGTGAAAACATCCCCAAACGGCTGGGTATGATTCCCATAGACAAAATAACCGCGACCGGCTGCCTGACGAAAAGCCTGCCGATTGCGGACATGCAGCTTTATGCGACAGTAGCCTTGGGCAAACAGCCATGATCCGCCATAAACAAGATCCGCTTTCAGTCGAAACCCACGCGTAGGCTGCCACCGATAATTAGCAGGGATGACGGAATTTTGATTAGGCGCTGCAACAACGTCATCGGTCAACCGCCGATAAGTCAAAACTTTAGCCATCAAGATCTCCTCTCTCCCCGTGAGTGAACATGTTATGGCGCCCGAACGTAAACCACTCCGCTCTCAAGCCAAGAACGGTACCATCACCATTAATAACAAAAATAACGCCACCAAAACAATTTGCGACCCACTAACAGCATAACGCGTCAGCAAAGTTAGTCAATCCTAAATTTAAAAATGGCAAGTGGTCACTCAATCTATACACATCATTAAAAAGGCTTTAGCCGGCAATCGTCAAAGAGAAGTTAAGTGATCGCTCAAATTACTGTCAATGTTCAACAACCCGATTTTTTACGCTTTTGCAGCTCGTCGTAACCGCCGTAATATAAAGAGTGTTGCAATCCAAACAACCGCAAAAATCAGTGCCGAAAGCATTGCCCGATCGAACAGCATGATAATAGCGGTCAGGAGGAGAAACCCTAAAACAAGGTAATCCGAAACTGGATAAAACGGCATCCGAAAGCCTTCCTTATGTGGATATAACTTTTTATATCGCAAGTGCGCCAACATGATCATGGCCCAGACAAACAGAAAGCTGATCGTGGCCATACTTGAAACCAACGTGAAAACCGCGCCAGGAAGGAAAAGATTCAAAACAACCGCCACGGCAATCACAGCCGTCGAGATCAAAATCGCGCGAGCCGGCACCTGCCGCCGTGACAATTTGGCCGCCCACTGCGCTGATTGACTTTTACCGGTGACCGTCAATGAGAAAAGTAGCCGACCAGTACTGAAAATAGACGAATTACATGCCGAAGCTGCAGCAGTTAACACAACAAAATTGATGATATCAGCGGCAAATGGAATACCCACGTTATTGAAAACTTCAACAAAGGGACTGTTAACCGGCGAAACATGCCGCCATGGATAAATACACATGATGACAAATAGCGCGCCTACGTAAAATAACAGAATCCGCATCGGAATTTCGTTAATGGCCTCGGGAATCACTTTATGCGGATCCTTTGTCTCACTTGCCGTCAACCCGACCATTTCGATCCCGACAAAACTAAACACAACCATTTGCAGTGACATTAAAAAGCCACCAAATCCTTTGGGGAAAAGGCCCCCATCATTGACAAGATTAGCCAGACTCGCATGGCCGAGCGGCGTTTTGAAACGAACAATCATCATGAAAATGCCCAGGACAATCAGCCCAATAATCGCGACAATTTTGATCAACGCAAACCAAAACTCCGCTTCACCGAAAAGCCCGACGCTAACCAAATTCAGTAACAGCAAGACAGCTAATGCAATTAAGCCCGGCAACCACTGCGGAACGTCAGGCAACCAAAACTTAATGTATAAGCCGATGGCAGTCACTTCGGCCATTGCCAGCGCGACCCAGCAAATCCAGTAAGTCCAGCCTGTGACCCAGCCAGCATCTTTTCCCAAATACTTGGTAATAAAGTCAATAAATGTGTGCGAATCCACATCAGACATCAATAACTCGCCCAATGCCCGCATCAACAAGAAACAAATGCCACCAGTTATTAAATAAGCAAACAAAATCGAAGGACCGGCCGAGTGAATAGATTGACCGGAACCAAGAAACAAACCAGTTCCAATGGTACCCCCAATCGCAATCAGTTGAACATGGCGACTTTTCAAATTCCGCGCGAGTTCAGGTTGATCATCTTTTTCGGCTTGCATGCGCTTCCTCCTTAAATATAAATGACCCGGGTCAGCTAAGAAGATAGTAAAAAACCGACTTCTTAGCCAAATGTTTTCGATTCGACAAATTTAAAAGTTTGGATGTTAAATTCGAATATGACAATACGACCGCTGTTATGCCATCATACACGACAACAAACACTGACAGGTACTTTCAACCAATTGATCATAGCAATATCGTGTCATTATCAGGAATGGTACATATCGTTTAACGAATGTCCGTATTAGAAAAATTATACACCATTTTCAGAAAACCCCAAACCAATCACTGATCGACAATCTTAATTTGCTCGGGTGCCATTTTATCTACCAGGAAGCTTTGAAGGGTTTGCGGCGCTTGGCGGAAGTGCAATCTTAAGACCGTCACCTGCCCCATCTGTGCTAATAAAAGTGTCCCGGTGCCTTGTGCCTGCAAAACGAGTCCACTCAGATTTTGATACATCCGAATACTGCCCAAACCGCCAATAATAGCAGGATCCGCCAAACCTTTTTGCCAGCTTGCAAAGCAAAGAAACATGACCACAATGAAGCCGCCACTGACCAAATCGTCAAAATGGCGACTTTGCTGCAGCGTTAGGACTAGGCTAAAAGCGGCAATCGCCAGATAAAAAACGATTCGCCAGACTTTTGGCGTTGCGCGGATCCGCACATGTACAATATCAAAAATGGTGACGCCGACCGAAACAATAGCAATTAAAACATACGCAATACTTAATAACGACATAAACATCCTCCTGTTGGTGATAACTTATTCTAACCGATTGCGCGCTAAAAAGCAGGAACCCACTCGCAGAGCGCGAGCTGGCGCGGTTAGAAACCGGAGTGTAAGTGGCCTCAGGCGTGATTGCCCGGTCTTGGCCATTTGCCCTGGAAGGTCCTTACACGCAGGTTTCTGGCCCAGGGAACGCGTTTATGAGGGCAGCAAAGAAAACCAAACAGGCACTGGAGACGCGTTGCTTAAGTCTCCAGTGTCTGTCTGGTTTTGATAAAATATTGCAGTACTTCTGTGTAGCAGTGCGCCACTGAAATAAAATGAGCTGACGCTAACACTTCTGATGCAACGTTATTTACAACACAATATTGGCTGCCGCCCAATCCTTGACCTTACCAATAAAGGCCGCAAATGCGTCACGATCATTGAGGTCCGGAAACTGCCCAAGTAAGACCTGCTTAGCGCGTTTGACGTCTGGACTTGGCTTTTGCAAAATCAATAGGCTCTTTTCCGCATTCTTATCGGCAAAAAAATCATCTGGCAAGTTTAACAAACCCTGAAAATACATGGCCTTTGCCAGCCATTTGGTTAAGCCCTCTGCCTCTTTAGAGCGAAACACCTGACTAGGCACATAAAACAAGCCTAATCCGCCCGGCTTCAGGACATTCATGCTTTGTTCAATTAACAGGTGATGCGCATAAGAATGGCCTTTCTTGGTGGCAGTCGCAAACTTTTTAACGCGTTCATCAACCGGGTAATAGCCCACTGGCAAATCTGAAACCACCACGTCAGCATCTTTAAACAAAAGATTGTCCAAAGCATCTTGATGAAATAAATCAACGTCTAAGTGTTGAAGACTGCTACTCATTCCTGCTACTGCCAGCAACGCCTCATCATTATCAACGCCAAAGCCTTTGACTTCGACATTCCAGGCCTTGTGAAGCTGATTCATGACCGCAAACAACAAATTTCCGGTTCCTACCGCCAAATCAGCAACCCTCAGTTGATCGGGATGTTGTTGAACAAAGATGGTGACCATAAATGTTGCCAGACTAGCCATCGCGTCCGGCGTTATTTGCTTGTTCGGCTCAATCCCATCGACTTTAATAGCTTTCACCAAAACCAACTGTAACGCCTGACGAATTTCTTCCGGCTCATAGGTAGCCAGCTTAATTTGATCAAACAGCGCGGTTAGCTTCTTTTTTGCCTCATCATTAGGCAAACCATCTTCCTGCATCACCTCACCTGAGTCAAGATCCTCTCCGGCTTCAGTAATCGCCGCAATAAAAGATGTCTTCAACTGTTGATTCAAGATCGTCGTGCTGTCATCTAAAACATGGTAAAGCTTTTCAAGATGTTCGTTTGCCAAACCAGTGCCTCCTCGTTACTCTGTCAGTCAACGCGTGTCCCTACAGGAAATTTCCCGTGACCCTTAATTGACGCCTTGTCTTTTAGTGTACTGATTGGCAAAAACTTATTCAAGCATCTCTGCTTTGGAAGCCTTGATTTCTGAAGGTTGTGCTGTTTCGTTTGTTGATGAATTTGATTCGGTGGTGTCACTCGATGGCACAGTTTTATCAGTGAATGTCTCTTCCGACGCCTGACTCTTAGCTTCGCCTTGTTGCCTCCAACGTGAATACGCCGCTTCAAATTGAGCTTTTTCGACTTTTGCGATCACTTGATATCGTTGCTGCCATAGTTTGAATTGTTCGAACAGGCCAACAGTCAAAGTTAGAAAAACAGCAAATAAGATCAACGTGTTGACAAACACACTCCCACGAAGCTTCATGGCTCCAAAAACACCCCACCTTCAAATGGTTGAGCTGACTTTAATCGTAAGGTATATAAGAAGCCCTGTGGAGCAGCTTGAAACTTTGCTGACTTAACTTGCATAAATAAAGGCACGTGCCCATCATCATTCGTCCTAGATCGAATAATGCCTTCTTTACCACGTTTGGCATAAAACTCATATGCATATATCTTGGTTTCGGCACCATCCTGTCCTTGCAGGCGCACGCGATTATCCTTCAGCTCGAGTTGTTTCATTTTATGAGCGTACACATCTGCTTGTAAATCTTGTTCTGCTTGTAAAGCTTGAATTAAATATTGGTCTTGTTGGGTAAAACGTTGAATCCCAGTTAAAAGCGGTCGCCAAAGCAACAGAACTACCATCATCAATCCCAGTCCGATGACAACCTCGACCAAACTAAAAGCTTCAAGGGGTAAATGAGAAAATCTTCCCTTTCTTGTTGTCATGAACGCGGACCCCCTTCTCGCGCAACTCCACCTGCCATACATCAGGCCCTACTTTGACCTCGGTTCTTCCACCTGGTGATGGTAATCGAACCAACGCAATTCGTGCTGCATAATAAGCCGTCGTTTCCTGGCGGGCTGGAATCACAACCCGCTGATATGTTCGAATTAAAAGCGTTATCCAGCTTGCTGCAATTAAAACCACCCCCAAAGCAGCCAAGTGTTCAACTAGTAAAACACCGCTCAGTTTTTGACGAATACGCCTCGCCCCCATCCTAGTTGAAAACTCACTCTCCAAAATCGTTTTTCAGCGTATTTAAAATTTAGCGAACCAGCTTGAGTGATTTTCCCCCTTGGGTTACAAGAAATTGTTGACGAACCGTCATATGTCAAAGAAGAAGGAAATTTTAATACTCGAAATTTACCGTCAATTGTTGCAAACTCCACCTGTCTTTTTGAACCTTTTACGTACATATCGCCGTTTTTGTGATCGCTCCTTGCCTTCATCTTCAGCATTTCCCATTCTTCGATGAGCGTCTCCATAAACTCCCGCTCCTGCCGATGCGTCAGGGCCCCTCGTCCAACCGGCACCGCTACCAAAGCTAATGCCGTCAAAATAAACATCACCGCAACGATCTCGATCATGGTAAATCCACTTAACCGTTTCATTTAGCGAATTTTGGCGGCGAACCGGATGTTAGTTTATAACCGCCTTTTTTAAGTGCATCGGCCTGACTTTGCGAAATCACGTCTTTTTTGACCAGTTGATCAGGGGAACTAAAATCAACGCCACCTTGATCAGGCTCGTTGTAAGTCATTTCCAACTGCGTATTGACAGTCGCAACCGTGGCTTTCAGATTTTGCGTATCAACGCGTTTCATCTGTCCTTGAATCGTCAAGACCAGTGCCAACGTTAGCAAAATAATCACACCTAAAGCTGCTACGACTTCGATGAGCGTGAACGCCCGTAACTTTTTCCGTCGCATGTTCAAACACCTCCTAAGGATTGATAGAGTGGCAATAAGATCTGCAAATAAACCAGTAAAATCTCGCCACCGATTAACAAAAACAAAAGCGGTTGGATCAAATTAACTAATTTCTCCAATTGGCGCTGCAAATTAAAAAATAGTTGCTCTCCGAATAGCTTGAGGCCTTCCGCCACCAGATGTCGTGACTGTCCCATCGTTAATAAACGCGCGACTTCATCTGGGACAAAAGGTTCCTGGAGCGCCTCAGTCAATTCCTGTCCACGTTGGACTTTCGCCTGAATCCGACTGCCTAAATTTCCCAGTGGCCCTTCTAGCGTCGCTAAATGCCGACAAAAATCAGAAATATCAGCTCCTGCCAACAAAAATTGAGCCGCTCCGGAAGTAAATTGAAACTGATAATACATCCGCAGAACCTGCCGCATTCCCGGCACTTTTTGTAGAACCAAGAGACGCTTAAGCGGGGTTAAACGGCGCCAAATCAAATAAATCAGTACGCCAAACCCGATCAGAACAGCGAGACCACCTAACTGAACCAATACCAATTCCGATCTCGGCAAAGACAAGGCCGGTAGCACGCCAAAAACCACCACAACCTGTAAGACCATCAACATGGCCAATAACAGACACGGATAAACAAGCAGTTGGGTCATTTTCTGCCGATTGCGCACGCGTAAGCCAAGATAATCGCCCGCTACTGTTAGCGCCTTAGCCAAATCACCGTGAATCTGTGCCAACTGTAACTGTTGAAAAAGGATCGGTGCCAGCTCTTGGTGCGCGACCGCTTCTGAAAAGGCAATTCCGTTAGCCAGTTCCGCTTCAATCCGTTCCCAAACAATCCGGTATTTTGGCGCACTGACGCGCAGGTAAGCAAAAACATCTGGTAAACTGAAACCAGCCGTGATTAACGCAGCACTCTGGCGGCAAAAACGTTCCTGCGCAATTAACGGCACCTTCATGAAACCACCTCTTGTGCTTGGCTTTGCGACGAGCGTTCAAAAACAACCAGTTCTGCCACCGGGTGAATCACCGGACGATAGCACAACGCAATTGCCGCACTGGCAGTCAACGCAGCCGCAACCAATGCTTCAGATAGGCCGAAACTCGTTAACCGCAAAGGCGTATCATCGGCCGAGCGTGCATGAACCGTTGCCAACACAATATGACCGCTAATGGCTGCTTCACAGGCACTTTGCGCGGTTTGCCGATCACGAATTTCTCCGATCAATAAGACATCGGGACGATGACGCAAGGCCGCCTTTAGCAGCTGAGGGTAACTCATCTCTGCTTCCGGATTCACCTGAAGCTGAAGAAATTGAGGTTGATTGATTTCAACGGGATCTTCTATCGACAACACCATTCGCGACTCCGCCAACCGCGTAGCTAATTGATAAAGTAGCGTTGTTTTACCTGATCCGGTTGGCCCGGCCAGCGTCAACATCCCGCGTCGTTGCAACAAAATGCTCATCAACCGATCCAAGAGTTGCCGGGCGCCGTCCGCATCTGGAATGCCGCTGATTAACCGCACGACCAACGACTCACGGCCGCGATAGTCCGCCACCGAACTTAATCGCAAAAATACTGACGGCGCTTCTTGATAGAAAGCACCTAGTTGAACGCGCCGATGTTCTGCCACGTTCATCCCCGCCATGAATTTCAGGTAATTAATCTCCTGTTGCCCTATGCGCGTCTCCCGCCTTGCCAGGGTCATCAGTCCTGTAGGTAGTCGAAGTCGAACAAGATACCCCTCTGCACTCGGCAAATAATAGATATCACTGGCGCCTTTTGCCAATGCACTCGTCAACAATTCATTCACTGATTGCATGCCTTTCCCCCCTACACTAAAAGAGTTCGCAATTCACAGGGAAACTCCTTTTACTGCCGATTTTTGAGCAAAATAAAAAAGACAACGCATCTGCATTGCCTTTTCAAACATGTTCTAATAAATCATTTAGTCGTCTGGCCAGTCGCCGGCTGTGTAGACTTCCTGAACATCGTCATCGTCTTCCAGTTGGTCAATCATCGCCTGGAACTGTTCAACTTTGTCCTTGGGAATCGGTGTCAGGTTTTGCGGCACCATGGTTAATTCATTTTCCACGAATTTATAACCCTTTTCTTCTAACGCATCACGAACCTGCGCGAATTCTTTAGGGTCGGTATAAATTTCAAAGGCTTCATCCGACGTCTGCATATCTTCGGCACCGGCTTCAAGCGCATCTTCCAGCATCTGGTCTTCGTCAACGTCAAAATCTTCGCGGGAAATAACCAGATAGCCCTTGCGATCGAACATATAGGAAACCGCACCGGCTGCCGCCATATTGCCGCCGTGACGGGTAATTGCAACCCGCACGGAACTGGAAGTCCGATTACGGTTATCGGTTAAAGCTTCGACCAGAATCGCAACGCCACCCGGGCCATAGCCTTCATAAGTCACTTCATCATAATTAGCTGCATCGCGATCGCTCGCTTTATCTAACGCCCGTTTGATGTTGTCTTTAGGCATGTTGGCAGCTTTGGCTTTGTCCATGACCAAACGGAGGGATGGGTTACCACTGGGGTCAGGACCACCTTGCTTTGCTGCCATGTATAATTCACGTGATAATTTCTGGAAAATCTTACCACGCTTAGCATCCTGAGCGTTCTTACGGCCTTGGATGTTATGCCATTTGGAATGTCCTGACATGATAAACCCTCTTTTCATAAGTATAGATGCATACGGATCGTTAAAATTATAGCAAAGAATGAACCGTTATTCAACGTCGCTTCCGCCGCCACCATAGCCATCCCCACATCACCGTCACGGCAATGGCTGCTGCCACTGTGTCCAGCATCACATCCTGAAACAACGGCGTCCGGCCGCCTGTCAACATCTGGTGGAATTCATCAAACGCGGCAATACCAGTACAGCTCAACGTCACCAGTGGCCAGTGAAGCCACCGATTCTTTTGATACATAAATGTTCCTTGGGTCAAGCCTAACCCCAATAGGAAAAAGATCGTGACGTGCGCGCCTTTGCGAATAAAGAACTCGACAAATTTAAAGTAACCCACCTCTGCTACAGATTGCGTTTCACCGGCATAATCAAAGTGAATCGTGCTCAGAAATGGTTTAAAAGGTTCACTTTGCAACAGCCGTTCCATGAGCGGCACAGTTGTCTGCTCCTTATAAGTCATACTTGAGCTCACGAATAAAATAAATAAAAGTGCTGCAGTTAACCAAAGTCCCCAATGGCGTTTAAAAGAATGCACAAACTTGACCTACTTTCACTCATAATTTTCTCATCTACTGTATAATGAACGTATTTCGAAAGGAAGTGCTGATATGTCTTACCCGATTAACTGGAATCTCGATTCAATCTTCCCCGGTGGCATCGACTCACCACAACTTGCCGCCCGAATCCAACAGGTAGCAGACGAATTGCCGCAACTGGAAACTCAAGTTGCTGCTTGGTCGCCTAGCGATGACGCTCCTGAGTTTACCGATTTCAAAACTTTTTGGCAACTGTTTGAAGATATTAGCAAAGGCCTAGGCACTACTGGTAGCTTTGTTGAAATGATTGCCAGCGCCGATACGGCCAATTTAAAAACCGGCCCATTACAAGGTCGGCTCACCACGCTCGAGACGCGTTTTCAAAACATCAATAATCCACTCGCCAAAAAATTAGCCGCCATGTCACAAACCGCGTTCGATCAACTGACGGCAACTGGTACTTTAGCGGAAAGTCGCTTCGGCCTCGCTGAAATGCGCGACCATGCCAAGGATCTGCTTGATGACCAAACCGAAACCATGATCAATGACCTGGCAGTTGATGGGTACACCGGCTGGAGTGACCATTACACCACTTTAAGCGGTAGCCTGAAGTTTCCGGTTGTCGAAGACGGTAAAACAACCGAGCTGAGTGCCGGACAGACGCAGAATAAATTTGAGGGTGCAACTGATCCAAAAGTGCGTCAGGACGTTTTCAACGTTTGGGAACACGTCTGGGATGATCATGCCAGTTTATTCGCCGAAACGCTGAATCATATTGCGGGATTCCGGCTAACCGATTACCGCTTGCATCATTATCCGGATTATCTTTACAAACCGCTTCAATACAACCGCATGCAACGGGCCACATTGGATCAAATGTGGCACACCATCAGCACGAATAAGGCACCATTTGCCGCCTACCTCACTCGCAAGGCCCAACTAACCGGCCAGCCAACCATGACTTGGCATGATCAGTGGGCGCCGGTTATCGTTGGCGATTTTAAGCCAAAAACATACACCTTTGACGAAGCAGCCGAATTCATCGTAAGCAATTTTGCCAAGTTCTCACCAAAAATGGCCGCTTTCGCCAAACACGCCTTCGAAAACGGCTGGATTGAAGCCGAAGATCGGCCAGGCAAACGCGCCGGTGGCTATATGACCAGTGTGCCGGATGTTAAAGAAAGCCGAATTTTCATGACTTTTGACGGCTCGGCATCTGGCGTTTCAACCATCGCCCACGAACTAGGCCACGCCTTCCACAGTGATATTTTGAAAGACATGCCGGTTCTGCGTCAAGATTATGCCATGAACGTTGCCGAAACTGCCTCGACGTTTGCTGAATTAATCGTGGCCGATGCAACTGTCAAAGCCGCCACCGATCCCGCAGAAAAGCTTAACCTACTTGATGCCAAAATGACCAATCCAATAGCCATGCTGCTGAACATCCACGCCCGCTTCCTGTTTGAAGACAGCTTCTATCAAGAACGGGAACACGGCATTGTCAGCGTGCCGCGCCTAAAGGAACTGATGACCGCGGCCCAGCAAAAAGCCTATGCTGGCGGTTTGAGTTCATTTGACCCAATGTACTGGGCGGACAAACTACACTTCTATTTTGACAATCCGCCGTTCTACAACTTCCCGTATACGTTTGGCTACCTGTTCTCTAGCGGCATTTACGCCAAGGCGCAACAAACCGCAAACTTTGAAGATGATTACATCGCACTGCTGCGGGACACGGCCAACATGTCGACAGAGGAACTGGCCAAAAAGCATCTCGGTGTTGATCTGACGCAACCGGCATTTTGGCAGCAAGGCATCGACCTAGCCGCCAAGGATGCGCAACAGTTTATGCAGTTGAGCGAGGATTACTTAAAATAATTGCTGCCCATTTCTTCTTAACGTAAAGATTCTGATGAGACAAAAAGCCTGTTTGCTAAAATGCTAGCAAACAGGCTTTTTAGTGGGCAATATCACCGTTTTAAGATTAACATTTACTTTTCCATCAATACGCGTCTTATTCGACCGTAACGGACTTTGCCAAGTTACGCGGACGATCAACGTCATAGCCGCGATCGGCACTTGTGAAGTATGCCAGCAATTGCGCCGGAATGATGGTAACAAGTGGTGCCAGCAGTGGATCGATGTCGTCCACAATAATCTGGTCACCCTTTTGTGCCTGACTGGCCATCGCAATGTGCAAGACTTTAGCACCACGGGCCTGAACTTCGTCGGCATTACTGCGTGTGCGGGCAGCTGTGACCGGGTCGGAAATGATGGCGACAACCGGCGTATCCTTTTCGATCAAGGCAATGGTGCCGTGTTTCAACTCGCCAGCAGCAAAACCTTCTGCCTGCACGTAGCTGATTTCCTTGAGCTTCAACGCCGCTTCCAGGCTGGCGTAATAGTCGCCGCCGCGTCCGATATAAAAGGCGTTGCGTGTGGTTTTGAACATATCCGTCGCCAGTTCGTGGATACGGTCTTTTTGATCAATCAAAGCTTGCTGGCCGGTCGCTGCCAACCCCAATTGGTGAATGACGTCAAAGTCCTTAGCTGCCTGCAGACCCTTGGCTTCCCCAACGGCCTTGGCAACCAATGCTTCAACGGCAATTTGGGCGGTGTAAGCCTTGGTCGAAGCCACCGCAATTTCCGGACCACCATGCAGCAACAAGGTAAATGTTGCTTCACGGGCAAGGGTTGAACTGCCGACATTGGTAATGGTGAGCGTCTGATAACCTTGCTTCTTAACTTCAACCAGCACCTGACGAATATCAGCTGTCTCGCCGCTTTGGGTTAGGAAAATAAACAGCGGATGCTTGGACAATAACGGCTGATGATAAGCAAACTCCGAAGCAACGTGCACTTCAGCCGGGATGCCTGCCAGCTGTTCAAACAACGGGGCACCGACTAACCCGGCATGATAACTGGTGCCGGCTGCAACAATATATAGACGATCGGCTTGCTGTAAGGCCTTCATCAGGTCCTCAGGAATCACCACATGATGTTGATCATCGGTATATTTTTCAACCAAACGGCGCATCACAATTGGCTGTTCGTCAATTTCCTTGAGCATGAAGAATGGGTACGTGCCTTTAGAAACTTCACCGTCATCGACTTTAACCGTAAACGGCTTACGTTCTTCGACTTTGCCATCAAGTGTTTCGATGTGAATGGCATCAGCCGTCAGCGTCACAATTTCCTGATCCTTGAGTTCAACAAATTGGTCGGTTTCGCTCAGCATAGCCAACGCATCGGAAGCCACAACGTTGAAGCCCTTGCCCCGACCGATCAAAAGCGGGCTCTTGTTCTTAGCCACATACAGCACGGTTGGATCCAGGCGATCAACCATGGAAAAAGCGTATGAGCCTTGAATTAACTTCAATGTCTTGCGCAACGCCTCTTTGGCAGACAGGCCTTGACGGGCAAACAAGGCAATCAGCTGTACCACAACTTCAGTATCTGTGTCACTATGCAGTTCGATGTCTTGAAGGTATTGCTGCTTCAGGTCATTGGCGTTGGTCACAACCCCGTTATGCACCAGATAGAAGCGTTCGTCATTAGAAACCTGCGGATGTGCATTGGCTTCGGTCGGTCCACCGTTTGTTGCCCAGCGTGTATGACCAATCCCCATGACGCCCTGAACATCCGGTGTCACTGCTTTTTCCAAATTAGAAATATGGCCAACCCGCTTGATCAGATGGTCATGACCGGCTTGATCGTTTACATAAATGCCAGCTGAATCATACCCCCGATATTCCAGCTTCTCGAGCCCTTTAAGCAAGATTTGGGTTGCATTTTTCTTACCGATAACACCAACGATTCCACACATAGTCAACATCCTTTTCCTAATGTCTACAAATTGGTTTAGACAGATTTTTTTATTGGTATCGCTAAAAACAAAGCTAACTATATGTTTTAAGCGGCAGTATGTCAATACTAAATTTTCAATGGTATACTTTTCGCAAGATTATTGGTCTATATCCATTCCTCCGAAAACGTGATCAACCTTGAAAATTCAAGGTTTGATTGCTTCAGATTTACCATAAACACTGCAACAAAAAAGCCGCCGAGATTTTTCCTCAGTAGCTTTTTTGGTTAAACCCTCATGTAATTTATATGAATCTTAATCTTTTTGACTGCCCATCTCGCGCTTAACGACTGCGACAATCTGATCAACATAACGTGATACTAGGTCTTCGGTTTTGGCTTCAGCCATCACCCGCAGCAGTGGTTCCGTACCGGAAGGACGCACGAGCACGCGGCCATCGCCAGCCATTTCTTTTTCAACCGTATCGATAGCTTCTTGAATTTCCGGATAGGCTTGCCAATTATCCTTGTCGGCAACTTTGACGTTAACCAGTTTCTGAGGATAATCCTGAACCGGGGCTGCCAGCTCGGACAGTTTCTTGCCCGTCTTCTTCATGACGTTTAGCAAGTGGATACCCGTCAACATGCCATCGCCGGTGTTGTGATAATCAAACAAAATGATGTGGCCGGATTGTTCGCCACCGATGTTGTAACCGTCTTTACGCATGGCTTCCACGACATGGCGGTCACCAACCGCGGTCTGAACAGACTTCATACCATTGGCTTCAAGCGCCTTATACAAGCCGAGGTTGCTCATCACTGTGGTCACAACCGTATCTTGTTTCAGGCGGCCTTGTGACTTCATATAGCTGCCTAGAATGAACATGATCTTATCGCCATCGACAATGTTACCTTCTTCATCAACGGCAATGCAGCGATCACCATCGCCGTCAAAGGCCAGGCCGACATCGGCACCTTTTTCAACGACAAACTTGGCCAACGCTTGCGGATGCGTTGAACCTACGTCAGCGTTGATATTTAAGCCGTCCGGGCTGGTTGCCATCGTATCGAAGTCCGTGTCAAGATCGGCAAAAATCCGGCTAACCAAACCACTGGTAGCACCATTAGCACCGTCTAAACAAACATGAATGCCACTTAAGTCATCCGAGAGTGTCTGCTCCAAAAATTGCGTATACTTGAGCGCACCTTCAGGATAATCGTCAACGGTTCCCAGTCCCTCTGCAGCCGGACGCGGCAGGTTATCTTCCGGTGCATCTAACAAAGCTTCAATTTCTTCTTCCGTTTCGTCAGAAAGCTTGTAACCGTCTGCGCCAAAGAACTTGATACCATTGTCGGCAACCGGATTATGTGAAGCCGAAATCTGAATCCCGGCATCGGCTCCTTGGATTTTAATTAGGTAAGCAACTGCCGGCGTTGTGATAACGCCAAGATCCAGCACTTCAATGCCAACCGACAGTAATCCGGCAATCAAAGCATCTGCTAACATCTGACCGGAAATCCGGGTATCGCGCGCAACCAGAACCAATGGCCGATGACTGGCATCCTCTTTGTGCTGAGTCAGCACATAGCCGCCTGTGCGACCGAGTCGAAACGCCATTTCTGGGCTCAATTCCTTATTAGCAATGCCACGAACACCATCGGTACCAAAATACTTTGTCATCTTAATTTTTCCTCATTTCTTCCAGTGGTTATTTTTCACTTGCTGATGTGCTTTCGCTTGATGAACTTGATTGAGAACTACTGGCACTGGATGAACTCGATGAAGCGGTTGACGTGCCAGCGTTAGCGTTGGTGCCCACATCATCATCGTCATTACCACCACCATTACCAGTCCCTGTGTTGCCAACACTCACGGTCACCTTAATGGTTTTTGGATCAGCCGCAGAAATACTGTCGTTGAGATCTGTTACGTTGAACGTCCGCGTTGTTGTCGAAGTGATGCCACTGATATCAACAGGAACGGTCAATTTACTCAACTTATCCAGACTTTGCTGGTCTCCATATACGGTAACCTGTTTTGTGTCTGACGACAAGGCGTACGTATGCCCGCTTGCCGCATTGCCGGTTTGCTTCAACTCAATATTTACTTTTTTACTGGGTTGGGAAATCGGTAACGTGACATGCACGGTTTGCGGTGATAGCACCACATTCATAGTATTGCCATTATCATCCAACGCTTGCAATAGCACTTCCTGGTCAACGGTCTTGCGGGTATTGTGCGCCAACGAAACATTGGCAACGACCTGGGCAATCGAGTCGATCACGGAGCGTGCACCCGTCACTTCAACGGTTCGCGCCGAAAGCTTAGGATCACCTGCTGCATAACCGGAAGCGATGCTGGCCTTATTATAGCGAACCTGAATCGGCATGGTCTTATTGTCCCGCACCTGGATGTCGACAGTCACTGATTTAGGCGAAATCGAGTAGCTCAAATCTTTGTTCAAACCTTCCGCCTTCAAATGAACGCGATGCTTGCCAACCCCTAAGTTGGTTAAATCAGCAACCACCCGAAAATTCTGGGTATTGGCAGTCATGGTCACTAAAGAAGCCGTTCCTGTCAGTGCAACCGATACTTTTGATGGGTACCCAGTGATGAAATACTTGTCGGTATTGGCGTTAACCTGCAACGGTACTTTCACGGTCTGAGTCTTGTTCGCTACCAGGGTTGTATCATCGTTGGCATTCTGCCGCGTGTTGTTGATACTCTCAACGTTGACATAAGCGAACAACCCGATCGCGAGAAGCAAGGCTAACAACCGATTAACCCATGGCTTATCCCATAAGCGATTCATTGCTTGCCCTCCTTCTTTTTGCGTTGACTAAAAAGCCGCGAAAAGAAACTGACAACCGGATTTGGATTGGGTGCCTCTTCTTTTGGTACTAACTGAGCCGTCAAGAACTTCATGTAATCCTCACGCGTCAGGTTACGAATCAAATTATTATTGTTCGTAATCGTGACTTCGCCGGTTTCCTCAGACACAACAATCGTCAAGGCATCGGTCACTTCACTGATCCCGACAGCTGCCCGATGACGGGTACCCAGTTCCTTGGGAATCAGGTTACTGTCTGACAACGGCAAATAAGCCGCGGCTACCGCAATCCGATTGTTCCGTATGATAACTGCCCCGTCATGCAACGGCGTGTTAGGAATAAAAATGTTGATTAACAACTCGCCACTGATATCCGCATCAAGTGGAATGCCAGTCTCGATATAATCTTCAAGGCCGGTATTTTTTTGAATGGTAATCAGAGCACCGATGCGGCGTTTGCTCATATACTGGATCGCCTTGTCCAGCTCCTTGACCATGCGCGTTTCGGCTTCATGTTGGTTATTGTTTGAGCGGAAAATCAACGATCCACGTCCAAGATGCTCTAGGCCGCGGCGGATTTCCGGTTGAAAAATAATGACCAGCGCCGGCACACTCCAGGTAATCACCAAATCCGTCAGGTACCCGACCGTTTTGAGTTGCAAAAACCAGGAAATGATCTTGATGGCCGCAATGACAAAAACACCTTTAAGCAGCTGCACGGCTTTGGTGCCGCGAACCAGCATGATCAACCGATAAATGACGTACCAGACGACGAGGATGTCAACCAGATTGATAAGAGTGGACCAAGTTAATAAATTTGCGAGATAGGTGCGCATCCGCGTTCCTCCATTGTGGTTTGAAATCAAACTTCTGAATAATTATACCACGAGATGCCTAAACGGCGGGCGCTGAACCGAATGAAGCGGTGCTGCGGCCTTGACCGCGAAAAAATAAGCTTGCTTTTTTGGTAAAAGTCATGATAATAGCAAGTGAGTGAGCACTCACTATATTCCAAAAGAAAGTGGCTAAAATATGTCAAGAGAACCCGTTGTCCAAGTGGCCTCCCTGCAGCAAGGTTACGGTCAAAAAATCGTCCTTAGTGACATTGATCTCACCTTAAATCGTGGACAGATTCTGGCTTTAATCGGTCCCAGTGGTGCCGGCAAAACGACCTTGATCCGAACTGTTATGGGTATGATACGTCCCCGATCCGGTCAGGTACTGGTCTTTAATCGGCCTGTCCCCAATCGCTTGCTGCTAGCGCGGATCGGATTCATGGCTCAGACTGACGCCCTTTACGAAAGCCTGACCGGCGCAGAAAATCTCACTTTTTTTGCCAAAATGCAAGGCGTCAAGCGGCCACAAATGGCTGAACAATTGCGCTACGCTGCGCATGTCGTTAACTTGCAATCAGCGCTTGATCAAAGCGTCAAAACTTATTCTGGCGGCATGAAGCGGCGTTTATCGCTTGCCATCGCGTTAATTAGCAAACCGCCGCTTCTGATTCTGGATGAACCGACCATCGGCATTGATCCTGAATTACGGCGCAAAATCTGGCAGGAATTACACAGATTAGCTAGCGATCAAGGCGTCACAATTATTCTAACGACCCATGTCATGGCCGATGCCGAAGAAGCCGATCTGCTCATGATGATCCGCAACGGAAAAGCCATCGCCCAAGGCACCCCTGACCAACTCAAAGCAACCTATCACACAGATTCGATCGAAGCGGTCTTTTTGGCCGCAGGGAGGCAGCAAGATGCGCGTTAATGCATTGATCAGTCGTATTTTCAAAGAAATGATTCGCGATAAACGGACACTGGCACTGATGTTCATTGCGCCGTTGTTTATCATGACGTTAATCTTTTTCCTTTTCCAATCCAACACAAATACAAAAGCCGACTTAGGAATACACGGTGTAGATACATCTGTGGTTCAGGCCTTGGATACGGATCGAATCCGGCTCCACCATGTCGGCAATGAAGATCCGACCATGCTTATCAAAGATCACGATTATGCTGGCATCCTGACCCAGAAAGGCGACAAACTGACACTATTACTCGCCAATGCCGATCAAGGGAAAAGTGCCCTCTTGAAACAGGGCTTACAGGCGGCAACCATCAAGCTTAAAATGCAGGCAGCTGCTACTACGATTAAAAATCAAGCAACCGCTTTACAAAAACTGGCATCAGCGTTACAACATTCCACGCGTGGAACTGCACAGGTAGCAGGGTCCCAACCGGCGTCAACTGCTACTCACTACCGAATCGCAACTCATTATCGTTACGGATCGGCTAATTCGACTTACTTTGACACCTTACTGCCGATTCTGATTGGCTTCATCGTTTTCTTCTTTGTTTTCTTGATTTCCGGCATCGCGCTATTACGTGAACGCACAACCGGAACGCTTGACCGATTGCTGGCAACTCCTGTGCGGCGAGGAGAAATTATTAGTGGCTATTTATTGGGCTATGGCATTTTTGCGGTGATTCAAACAATCTTGATTGTCGGCTATGCTTTGTTCGTCTTTAAAATCCAAATTCTCGGAAGCATTGCCGCAATTTTTCTAATCAACTTATTACTGGCAATCACGGCGCTTTCGCTTGGTTTACTGATTTCAACGTTTGCCAATACGGAATTTCAAATGTTACAGTTCATCCCATTGGTTGTCGTCCCGCAAATTTTCTTTACCGGGCTGATTCCTGTGAATCAAATGCTCGGCTGGTTGCAACCGATTGCCCGCTTAATGCCGCTTTATTACGGTGCCGATGCGTTAACCGGCATTATTGCAAAAGGCCAGTCATTAAGCGTGTTGTATCCGGACGTCATTGCCCTCCTAGGCTTCTTCTTACTATTCTTAAGCTTAAATCTTGTCACCATGCGGCATTATCGACAGGTTTAACCAAATCCAATTAAAGAAGGAAGTGAATGATCGTGCAGCCGCATAATCTGACGGATTTATTCTCCTCATCGCTTGCTGAAAGCCAGCTGTCAGCCAAGCAACAAGCGGTTTTGAAAGCGAGTCTGAGCCTTTTTTCGGAAAAAGGATTCGATCGTACCAGCACAAAAGATATCGCCCACCTGGCAGGCGTTAGCGAAGGAACGGTTTATAAGCAGTTCAAAACCAAAGAAGGCATCCGCCAAGCGTTACTCGCGCCCATGATCCAACAAGTTATCCCGAACGCATTCACTGAGTTCATTCATGAAATCGGCGAGCAACACCTACCTGATCTGCATACGTTTCTAACCTTCATCGTGCATAATCGCATGGCCTTTGCCATTGAGAATCAGGCGCAACTTCGGATACTGGCCGCCACTCTTTTGCAAGATGCGGCGCTAAGCCAGGCACTGGCGGAAAAGTTTCAAAAGCAATTCATAGACAAGGCCGTCCAACTGCTCGCCTTCTATCAGCAGGAAGGTGCACTTGTTAACTGGCCGCTGACTCGCATCCTTCGCTATCTTTTCGGTACCATTTTAAGTTACCTGCTGCCAGTTGTCTTGGGGATGCAATCTGATTTTGACCTTGAGACTGCGGTTTCCGAGGCCGTCGCATTTCTGGAACGCGGGTTACATGCCTGATAAAACCAGATATACCAGCTATAAATCGCTAAATTTTAATCACCCAAATTCAATAGTTTTGGGTGTTTTACAACCCACAGAACGTTAGAATGTATTTAAACGTTTTAAAAAAGGAGCCGTGCTTGAGTCATGAAAAGTGAAAAGGAGACGCGGCGCAAGTTTGCAACTGAATCGGTTGCGGATTTACTGAACGACTTGCACACAACGTCAACTGGATTAAGTCAAAAAGAAGCGGCTGCGCGTCTTGCCAAATATGGTGAAAACACGATTACCCGCGAAAAGCAAAAATCCCAGTTACTAGTCTTTCTTAAGAACTTTACCAGTGTCATGGCGATTCTACTCTGGGTGAGCGGGTTTGTTGCAATCCTATCCGGCACCCTTGAGCTAGGTATTGCCATCTGGCTGGTCAATGTTATTAATGGTATTTTCAGTTACTGGCAGGAACATGAAGCCCAAAAGGCAACGGACTCACTCATGAAAATGTTGCCGACTTATACGCAAGTCTACCGGGATGGCAAACTGCAACAAGTCAACGCTACCCAAATCGTGCCAGGCGACGTCTTCAATCTGCAAGCCGGCAATGCCGTACCGGTTGATGCCCGCCTGATTAAGGCCACTTCCGTCCAAGTCGACCAGAGTGCCCTCACCGGTGAATCCGTCCCCGAATCTAAAAAGGTTGACTACAACGCTGGCCAAGGCGAATTTGCTGAATCCAATCTTGTCTATGCCGGCACCACGGTTGGCGCCGGAACGGCAACGGCCATTGCTTTTGCAACCGGCATGAAAACCGAATTCGGGCGGATTGCCGCATTAACCCAACAACAAAAGCGGAGTCTAAGCCCGTTGCAATTAGAGCTTAATCGTCTCACAAAACAAATTTCGCTCATTGCCATCAGCTTAGGCGTTCTTTTCTTTGTGGCTGCCATCTTCTTCGTTCATTATCCGGTCGCTCAAAGCTTTATTTTCGCGTTAGGCATGATTGTCGCGTTCATCCCCGAAGGCCTACTGCCAACGGTGACGCTTTCGCTGGCTCAGGGCGTGCAGCGCATGGCCAAGAAACATGCCTTGCTCAAAGATTTAAACAGTGTTGAAACGTTAGGCGAAACGACCGTGATCTGCTCGGATAAAACCGGTACGCTGACCCAAAACCAGATGACAGTCGATCATATTTGGACCCGGTCACATACTTATACCGTGAGTGGCCAAGGCTATGTCAATAATGGCCATATTGAGTTAGACGGCAAACCGGTTCAATACGGCAGCGATCCTGACTTGGATCTGCTCATTCGTCTGGTTGCATTCAACAACGACACCGAAGTTGAACCAGCAAAAGGCCAAGCCCGACCGAAAATCCTTGGCACACCAACCGAAGCATCACTGGTGATCCTGGCGCAAAAATCCGGAATTGACGTGAATGCTTATACCAAAAAATACCCGCGGCTTAAAGAGCTCCCCTTCGACTCCGATCGTAAACGGATGACCACCATCCACCAGCACGATGATCACACGCTGTCCATCTGTACCAAAGGCTCTCTCAGCGATTTACTGCCGCACTGCGATACCATTCAGGAAAACGGCAAAGTCCGGCCTTTAACCGCAGCAGACAAGGAAGCAATCGATGCTGCCAACCGCAAGTATGCTTCTCTAGGCCTTCGCTCAATTGCGACTGCTTATCGTGAAGTTCCTCAAGAAGCCGATAAACAAAGTCAGCTCGACAACCTCACGATTGAGACGGCCGAAACCAAGCTTACCTTTGTCGGCTTGGCCATCATGTCCGATCCACCGCGTCCGGAAATTTACGATGCCATCGAGAAATGCCATCGGGCCAGCATCAAAATCATCATGGTGACCGGTGACTCCTCGTTAACTGCGAAGTCTATTGCCGTTAAAATTGGTTTGACGTCCGACAAAGCGCGTGTCGTCACCGGCAGTGAACTCGATGCCATGAGCCAAGACGAGCTCAAGCAGGCACTGGCAGGCGAAATTATTTTTGCCCGGGTGGCGCCTGAACAAAAATATAAGATTGTTTCTACCTTACAGGCCATGGGTGAAATCGTCGCATCCACCGGTGATGGCGTAAATGATGCGCCCGCTTTGAAGAAAGCGGATATTGGCGTTGCCATGGGTGTCACTGGAACCGACGTCGCCAAAGACGCGGCCGACATGATTCTTACCGACGACAACTTTGCCTCTATTGTTGCCGCCATCGAAGAAGGCCGCACCGTTTACAGCAACATTCAAAAGTTCTTGGTTTACATTTTGAACTCCAACCTGCCAGAAGCGGTACCATCTGCCCTCTTCCTCTTCTCGCGCGGTGCCATCCCGTTACCGTTGACTGTCATGCAAATCCTGACAGTCGACCTCGGAACAGACATGATGCCGGCACTGGGATTAGGATCCGAAAAAGCCGAGCCTGGCATTATGGATAAACCGCCACGCGCACGTGATGCTCACCTTATGAACCGCACTGTTTTATGGAAGGCGTTTGCCTGGTATGGCTTAATTGCATCTATCATTTCCAGCGGCGCTTACTTCTTCGTCAACCATCTAAACGGCTGGCCGTTACGCGGCCTGGCAACCAGCGGCTCAACCTACGTCATGGCCACGACCATGACCCTTGCCGCGATCATCTTCTGCCAGATCGCTGCCGCTATGAACTGCCGCACCGAAAATGCTTCGGTCTTTAAAGTCGGCTTGTTCACCAATCACTTGGTCTGGTTCGGTATTGGCTTTGAAATCTTTCTGTTAGCATTGCTTAGCTACACGCCATTCTTACAGAACTTGTTCCACACCGGACCGTTAGCACTCACCGACTGGCTTTTCCTGGCAATCATTCCAATTCCCCTCTTCCTAATCGAAGAAGGCCGCAAATGGCTTAATCGCCGGCGTTTATCGCGTGAAAAAGTCACGGCTACCGCGCGTGCGTCAAGCGCTACTCGTTAACGACCCGTGTGTTGTAAATCAATTAAAAAAGGTCCAGAAGACATGTGTTACATATGCCTTTTGGACCTTTTCTAGTTGGTCATTGTTTGTAAGCCTTTAATGACTCTATGTGTTCTCATTGCCTCACCAACCGGATTAACGGAACAGACCAGCTACAGTATCACCACTTTTTAAAAACCGTGACCGTCTCACCTAGTGCGCAGAGCCCAAAGGCCAGCATGATGATGATATAAGGTCGGTTCACTTTAATTGCCAAAGCTGCTAATAGCAGACAAACCACTGCCAACCACAAACTCAGACAACAAATGATATCGAGCCACAAACCTTCGTTGTGCCGACTATGTTTTCTCATTTGGGTCACCTCATATACAATCTATCATACCTGATTGAGCTGCCTAGGACTACTGTATGCTTTCTTTCAATCTGTCTGGTTAAGATGACTTGACACCATTTTGGAGGCTTAATGGTTGCGGCTTGTTTGATACTATAAAAACTATCATAAATTCAAAACAAAAAATCCGCACCGGTCAGGGACTCTTTCCCGTCTGATGCGGATAGTTTTAGATACGAGTTCTCAACGGCGGTACATCTTAAATTCTAAGAATAAATCATTGTAGAGCCCAACTTTCGCCGGCGGAAGGTCTGAATAGATCTCCAAATGCTTCATGGTCTCGTCATCTGGATAAAACTGCCGATCATTTTGGACGCTTTTTGGCAGCAGTTTTTTGGCTGCGGCGTTTGGCGTCGCATAGCCGACATATTCAGCATTTTGAGCGGCGTTTTTGGGCTCCATCATGAAGTTTAGAAAGGCGTATATGGCTTTGAAATGTTTGGCGGTTTTTGGAATGACTAGGTTGTCAAACCAGAGATTGCTGCCTTCTCGCGGAACGACATAGTGCAGGTGTTTATTGTTGGCCAGCATTTCACTGGCTTCACCTGACCAGTCGACAGCGATTTTAGCTTCGTTTTCAGCCATATACATTTTGATTTCATCGGCGACAACGGCTTTGACGTTGGGCGACAATTGATCGAGTTTGGCTTTGGCCACTGCCAGCGTCTGCGGATTGGTTTCGTTAACTGACTGGCCCATTGAGATCAAAGCCGGCGCGAAAACATCACGCGCTGAGTCGATGAGCATGATCGAATCTTTGAACTTAGGATTCCATAATTGATTCCAGTGTTGAACTTCACTGGCTTTGACGAACTTGTCATTATAGATGATCCCCAGTGTCCCCCAGAAATAGGGAATGCTGTACTTATTGCCTGGATCGAATTCTTTGTTAATCAAGCGCGGATCCATATTCTGCATCCCGTTTAATTTACTTTTATCGAGCGGCAATAGCAGATTAGCCTTTTTCATTTTCTCAATCATATAATCCGACGGGACAGTCAAATCGTAGCTGGTGCCGCCTTGCTGGATTTTGGTAAACATGGCTTCATTGGAATCGAATGTTTCCTGATTCACGTGATAGCCGGTTTGCTTTTCAAATTTGCTGATTAATGCAGGGTCAATATAATCGCCCCAGTTGAAAAGATTCAGCGTGTTGTCGCCGGTATTGCCTTGCGACTTTTGCAGGTCCTGACTCCAAACTGCTAATCCCAGGCAGACTGCTAGGATGGCGACCGCAATACTAATGAGTCGTTTCATTGATCAACGCCTCGCTTTCTCGCTTGTGTTTGGCTCGGCGGCTCTGGCCCGCCCGTTGCAGGAAGTAGTAACCGACAACTAGCAGTAAGGCAAAGACGAACATGACGCCGGATAATGCATTGATTTCCAAGCTGATACCTTGGCGGGCGCGAGCGTAAATCTCGACAGCCAACGTTTCAAACCCATTGCCAGTCACGAAGAAGGTCACCGCAAAGTCATCCAGCGAGTACGTAAATGCCATGAAGAATCCCGAGAAAATGCCAGGCGTGATGTAAGGCACGATTACGCGCGTCAGCACCTGATAGTTGGAAGCGCCCAGATCGCGCGCAGCATCCAGCAAGGAGTGACTCATTTCCTGCAGACGCGGCAGGATCATCAGCACCACAATCGGAATCGAAAAGGCAATGTGACTCATCAGCACCGACCAGAATCCCAGCGGAACCTTTAACGCCGTGTAAAAAATCAGAAAGCTGGCACCGATAATAACATCCGGACTTACCATCAAAATGTTATTGAGTGACAGGACCGTATTTTTCATCACGGGACGGCTGGTCCGATCAATGGCCAGCGCGCCCAATGCGCCGATAATTGTTGCAATTAAGCTCGACAGCAACGCCACCAGCAACGTATCCAGAACAATCTGAATCATTCGCGTATCCGCAAATAGCTCAGCGTAATGTTTCCAGGTGAAACCGGAGAAATTACTCATCCGGTCACCAGTCGAAAACGAATAGATCACGAGATAAAAAATCGGCACATATAGACAGATGAACACGAAAATCAGATAAAGGTTGGACCATTTAAACTTACGCTTCATGACGGCGCACCCCCCTTCTTCTTTCGTTCACCGGTCAGGAACATGATGATAAACATGGCAACAATCAAGACCACGCCGATCGTTGAACCCATGCCCCAGTTCATTGTCGTCAAAAAATGCTCTTCAATGGCGGTCCCAAGGGTGATGACCCGATTCCCGCCAATTAACCGGGTTAACATGAACAGACTTAAACTGGGAATGAAAACCGCCTGAACCCCTGATTTGACCCCTGAAATCGTCAACGGCCAAATCACTTTGGTAAACGTCTGCCAGCCTTTTGCCCCCAGATCTTGCGAGGCATTCACCAGATTTTCCGGCAGCTCTTCAATCGCATTGAAAATCGGCAGAATCATGAACGGAATTTCGATGTAGGCAGCAACAAAAATAAAGCTGAAATCAGTAAAGAGAAATTGTTGCGGCGCAATCCCAAACATTCCTAAGAAACTGTTGACCCCGCCGTCCTGGCTGAAGATGCCGATGAACGCATACGCTTTTAGCAACAAGTTGATCCACGTTGGTAAAATGATCAGCAATAGCCACAATTGCTTATGCTTGGCATAATGCAGCAGATACGCAGTCGGATAACTGATCAGTAACGTGGCAAAGGTGATCAAAAAAGCATACCAAACCGAATTAATCGTCATCATAATATAAGTGCCGGATTTAAAATAAGTTTGGTAATTCGCCAAGGTAAAATGGCCGCTGATATCAAAAAAGCTTTGATAAACGATCAATACCATCGGCGCGATGACAAATAGTGCGAGCCACATCACATAAGGCGTGTAAAATGCAACATTCGTGGTGGATTTTTTCACGATGACCCTCCTCAGATTCAAAATCTAATGGTGCCTGCCAAGTGTTGGTTTTTCCAGACTACAAACGCCGACAGAACACCGATCCCCCTACCACGGATCAGTCGCCTTCATAGGTTTCCAGCCGTGCGTCGAATTCTTCTTCGGATTCGTTCAACCGCATGACGTGAATATCTTCAGGATCAAAGGTTAATCCGACTGTTTCCCCGTCTTTTGCCGGATTTGTCGAGTGAATCAACCATTCGTTTTTCAGTTGATCGTACGCGACAATTTCGTAATAATCGCCGCGAAACAGTTGGGTATCAACTTCGACATTCACTTTGCCGGCGTCGGCTGCCGTAATGTCCAAATCTTCCGGGCGCAGGACAACTTCAACGGGTTCATTTGGCCGCATGCCGGCGTCGGCGCATTCAAACTGTTTGCCATTGAATTCAACCAGGAAGTCCTTAATCATATGGCCAGGGATGATATTACTTTCGCCAATAAAGTCCGCAACAAAGTGATTGACCGGTTCATCGTAAATATCCACCGGTGTTCCACTCTGCTGAACCTGGCCATCGTTCATGACAAAAATTTCATCCGACAATGCCAGCGCTTCTTCTTGATCATGGGTCACAAACAAAAAGGTAATCCCCAATCGTTCCTGCAATTCGCGCAGTTCGTACTGCATATCCTTACGCAGCTTGGCATCAAGTGCTGACAATGGTTCGTCCAAAAGCAACACTTGCGGCTCAAGGACAATTGCCCGGGCAATGGCGACGCGTTGCTGTTGGCCGCCCGATAGCTCAGAAATCTCCCGGTCGGCATAACCTTGCAGCCGAACCATTTTAAGCGCATCCGTCACTTTAGTCTGAATCGTTTCTTTGCTCATGCGATGCAACCGCAATCCGAACGCAACATTGTCAAAAACGTTAAGGTGCGGAAACAATGCATAATCCTGAAAAACGGTATTCACCTTGCGTTGGTTTGCCGGGACATCGTTTATTTTTTTGCCATCAAAAAGAACTTCGCCTTCCGAGACATCCAAAAATCCGGCAATGGCGCGCAAAATCGTTGTTTTACCGGAGCCAGACGGGCCAAGCAGCGTATAAAACTTTCCTTGTTCGATTTCGATATTGACATCTTTTAATACTTGCGTGTCGCCATAACGCTTGCCGACATGCTTCAGTTCCACAATAATGTTGCTCAATGACCCCAACTCCTTATAAATAAGATGCTGTCGCAACCAGCAGGCACTTGCTGCGACCCGTTGCTGCGTTGACAAGTTGATGTTGTTTCGTTGCGTGAAAATAAATGGTTTCACCTTTTTTGGCAACATATGCCTGATCGCCCAACAGCAGTTTTACTTTGCCGCTGACAACGTAAACAAAGGTCTCAGCCGGAGATGGTTCAAACGTTTTAAAAATGCCATCCGGGGCAAAATCAATCATCACCGGCTCCATCTCATTCTCGTTACTTTCCGGCACCAACCACTTCAGTTGATAGCCTTTGTCTTCATCCAGATAAGTGACCTGGTCTTCTTCGTGGTAAACCAGCGAATCAACCGGCTCTTCCCGGAAAAAGTCTGCCGGAGACTCGCCTAGAACGCTCAGAATATCAAAGAAGGTCTCGAGTGACGGAGAACTCTGGTCATGTTCAACCTGCGAAATATACCCTTTCGATAAATCTGTCCGTTCGCCAAGTTCTTCCTGCGTCAGGTTTTTTCGAATGCGCAGATCACGAATTTTACTGCCAATATCCATGGCACACCGCCTTTTTAGGTTTCGTTAAACTAAACTTCAAGTTTACTGACTCTGCCTATTATACAAATGTCATGCATCAACGCAAGCTTTTATAACTGAGATGGGCAAAAATATTTTTTCATGCAAGACTACGTGTCTGAAAATTTAATAAATACCGCCACAAATCGTTAGCAGCACAAAAAAATGGCGGCATCACATTTTCCCTTGGGAAAACATGATGTCGCCATTCGTTTCTTAACCAAGAATCACACCAATCTTGTCAGTCTTCTAGAATCAAACTTCTTCTAAAGACGTCAGAGTCGCCGCATTTTCGGTAAAGTTGACATTTTGATTCAGCCGCTGGGCCATCGTCATGGTGATGTAGCCTTTTTCCATCAAATCATGGATAGCTGTTCGTTCTGCGGCAAACGCGATGGCGCGCAACCGACTTAGCTCATGTTCGTACTGGGTGGATTTATGCGTATTCAACGCCTTGACCGAGGCGATGCGATTGCGGTACTGGACAATCAATGAATAAATCACCTGGCGATTGTAATGGTGAGCCTTGTTTTCTTTTTGCCGGAGAAATTTCGACAAGTACTTCAACCCGCCTTTTGCCGTTTCTTTTTCAATGAACAATTTCTCGTTAAAGAAGCGATGCGAGCGGTTTTGCTCACTGGCCACGGTGTACCAGAAGTGTGATAGTCGCAACGCGGAACGGTCAAAAAGCATGCGCAGCGTCGGCCGACCCGATCGTTTGGCCATGGAGTCCAGATCATCCATTCGGTGCTTTAATCGCTTGCGTGCTTTGGCATAACTCTTCGACATGATTTTGTTTTCCCGCCACAAATCGTCCAATGCATATAATTCGCCTTGAACACCGACTTTGCGCAAGTCGAGTTCATCTTGAACCAACGGCGGAATTGCTGCACCGGTATCCTCGGCTAATTCAAGGCGACGGATCAGGTTTTGGTATTCCGCAATGAGATCCAACGCCGCTTTTTGATTCGATTCCCGACGCTCTGATTCAACGCGGCGGACCGCCATCTGGTATACAAACATCTGCGCCTGGCTCAGGGAAATAATCCGTACATCATTCGTGTGATCTTCGTCAGACTCAGTGTCATCATCGGTTGCTGCAATGGTAGAACCACGCGTTTGCAAAGGTGCGACTGACCGAGTCACGATTGGCAAGGCCACAATCGCCACAATCAGGCTCAACACCACGACACCTGCCGCAATAAACAGCATCAGGCTCCGTTCCGGAAACGGATCCCCGTTGGCCAGAGCAGCGGGTACCGCGAATACCCCGACCAACGTAATGGCACCGCGAACGCCTGAAATACCGCTTAACAATGCCGCGCGCCATGAAGGCTGGTTGCCTTTTGAACGGACCGTCAGCAACATGTAACCATAAATCCATAAGGTCCGTAAAATCAGGATACCCAGATAGACCAAAACGACAAAGCCGAGTGCCTGCAACGTGCTGACTTCATGATCGGCAATCGTATCGCGCATCGCCACCGGCAGTTCAATGCCTAAAATCAGGAAAATAATCCCATTAAGCGTATAAACAATTAAATCCCAAGTCCGTTCCGACACGATTCTTAATTCCGGTAACGCAGTCACATACCGATTATGTTGCGTATTACTCAGCAACCCGGCTACGACGACGGCGATAACGCCGGAAGCATGCATGAACTCGTCAACAATCAGATAAATAAAAAATGGCGTTAACACCTGCAAAATGGTATGCAGAATCACATCATTGATCCCTTGTTGCAGCAACCAGTTCCGGCTTAAGTTAATCAGTCCGATTAAAACAAGTCCGGCCAATGCGCCAACTAACGCAACATAGAAAAAATCCTGAACGGCGTGACCAAACGCAAACGTCCCGGTCAGTGTTGCGGCAATGCCATATTTGAATCCGATCAAGCCGCTGGCATCATTGATCAGGCTTTCACCGCTGACCAAGTGCAAAACCCCACTCGGCAGATGGGTCCGCTTGGCCAGGCTCTGAACCGCAATCGGATCAGTCGGGCTGAGAATCGCGGCCAAGGCAAAACTTGCAGGCAGCGGCAATGGTGGGATCAGAAAATGAATCAAGTAACCGCCAACCAGCATCGTTGCAAAAACCAGAAAAATCGCATTTCCGATGATCGGACCGCGCAATTCCCACAACTCCCGCCGTGGAAAATGCCGTCCATCGTAATACAACAGCGGCGCAATGAACAAGAGCATGAACCAGTCCGTCGCTAAATTAATCGTTAAATGAAAAAACAAAGCCGCGCCGAGTCCCAGCGCGACTTGAATCAAAGATACCGGGACAGCGACAATGTAGTGGCTGAGCACGTTTGACACGATGACCAGCGCCATCAAAAACAAGACGGCTTCGACTAAATGCATTGTGGGGCCCCTTTCTTTTATTTTGAATGTAGGCTACGACTGCAAGGGTTCGCCAATGATGCGGACTTCAGTTTCCAAATCGACACCAAATTTGGCTTTAACCGTTTTCTGGATCAGGTGGATCATATCCAGATAGTCAGTGGCAGTTGCGTCACCTAAATTGATGATAAAGCCTGCATGCTTCATTGAAACCTGCGCACCACCAATAATGTGGCCTTGCAGTCCGGCCTTTTGAATCATCGGACCAACAAAATGATGCGGCGGCCGCTTAAAGACTGAACCGCAAGACGGATATTCCAATGGCTGTTTAGCCGCCCGTCTTGCATTCAGTTCGTCCATTTTGGCGCGAATTGCCGGTTTATCGCCGGGTTTCAGAGAAAAGGTAACGCTTAAGACAACATCGCCGGTATCCTGAACAATACTATGGCGATACCAGAACTTCAATTCGCGATGGTTATAGGTTTTGAATTCACCTGCGCGTGTCAACACATGGGCGCTGCTGATGACATTGCAGACTTCACCGCCGTATGCCCCAGCATTCATGAAAAGTGCGCCGCCGACACTACCTGGAATCCCGGCCGCGAACTCAAGACCGGTCAATCCGGCGCGATACGCAGCTTCGGTCGTGTCAATGAGGCGTGCGCCAGCCTGAGCCGTTACGGTGTTATCTGTCACCGTAATCTCGTTCATGGCCGTCAAAATCAAGACCAGTCCACGGATACCGCCATCGCGCACAATTAAATTACTTGCGTTTCCAATGACCGTTAAAGGCAAATGCTGTTCCCGCGCCGATTCAACCAGAGTCCGGACCTCGGCGACGTTTTTAGGAAAAGCCAGTAAATCGGCTGGCCCACCGGTTTTTGTAAACGTATAATGGCTTAACGGTTCATCATGCATAATGGTGATCCCTTCAAGCATCCGTGGTGCATCTACCACAACATCAGGTCCTTTCAAAAAGACTACTTATATATTTTAGCAGAATTTGACGCTTGTGAACACTTACCTCTCCGTGCGTTTGTTAGAAAAGTCTAGTAGAATAAAAGAGCAATGTAGCGATAGGAGTGAACGTTTTGAAATTAATTTCATGGAACGTGAATGGCTTACGGGCCGTCTTAAAAAAAGATTTTATGACCATTTTTAATGAACTGGATGCTGATTGGTTTTGTCTTCAAGAAACCAAAATGCAGGAAGGCCAAGTGACGCTTGACCTTCCTGGCTACTATCAGTATTTTAATTACGCGGAACGCAAAGGTTATTCAGGTACCGCGATTTTTACGAAACACAAACCGCTCAATGTGTCTTATGGGATGGGCATTCCCGAGCATGATAAGGAAGGCCGCATCATTACGCTTGAATATCCCAAGTTTTACTTGATGACGGTTTACACTCCCAACTCTGGCGGCGAGCTTAAGCGACTTGATTATCGCCAACAGTGGGATAAGGATTTTCGCGACTATACTAACCAATTGGCGGCAAAAAAGCCCCTTGTTTATTGTGGCGACTTAAACGTTGCCCATGAGCCGATCGACCTTAAGAATGATAAGACCAATCACCATAACGCTGGGTTCACCGATGAGGAACGTGCCGATTTCACCGAGCAACTTAATAGCGGCTTTATCGACACTTTCCGCCATCTGTATCCCGACACTGTCATTTATTCTTGGTGGAGTTATCGGTTCCACGCGCGCGCCAATAATGCCGGGTGGCGGATTGACTACTTTGTCGCCAGTTCAAACTTTCAGCCATATGTCAAAGATGCCAAAATTCTCACCGATATCATGGGCAGTGATCACTGCCCGGTTGAACTCACCACGCAAGATTTACTATAGGAGCCTTAAACAATGGACTTTATTGCCATGGACTTTGAAACTGCCAACCGCAAACGCGCCTCGGCCTGTTCGCTTGCCTTAGTGGTCGTGCAGCAAAATCGGGTTGTTGATAGTTTCTACACGCTCATCAACCCGCAGATGCGCTTTGATCCGCAAAATATTCGCATTCACGGGATCACACCGGATATGGTTCAAAACCAGCCGACGTTTGATCAGGTTTGGCCGCATATCCAGATGTTCTATACCCCGGGTCGCATCGTCACAGCCCACAATGCCCCGTTCGATGTGTCGGTGTTGCGTCTGACACTTGACCGGTATGGCATTGCGGCACCGCGCTATCAAGTAATCGATACTGTTCGAACATCACGACAATTTTTACCGAAGCTGCCGAATCATCGGTTGGATACGGTCAGTGCCGCGTTAAAAATTCCGCTGGAACATCACCACAACGCGTTGGCAGATAGTTATGCCTGCGCACGAATTCTCATTGCCGAGAACGAACATTTTGGCGAAGCCCGAACGAAAGCTATGATGAAACTGGCTAAGGCTGGTTGATGAATAGGCCAAAATCTGAATGAAGATCATAATTTTTAGCCGAACGTAAAAACGAACGTATCCAATTTCGGAATGCGTTCGTTTTTTATTCCACAAGGTTAATTTGGTTGGAATTTTTAAGATATCAGTGCCAAAGCGGAGCAATCGTAGGCCAGATGGGGCTCAGTGGTGACATTGTTGTTGGTGGGGCGCTTTTTGCCCCACCTACAACAAGGCCGAGCTTAGAGACTCTGCCGGTTTTGCAGAGGCTCTAAGTCGTGCCCACCACGTTCCAGCCCCAAGCTGGCCGGAGATTGCGGAGTTTGGCACGGCTCGGAGCTTATTGTCTAAACTTCTTTGACCTTCGGAATTCGTTAAACTGTGAACGCTCAGACAAAATTATGGCTCAGTATCAATTTAATTTAGAAACTGTGCTGGCCTGTCATATCACTTTTTAGCGACGCTGCGCTCTGACTTCCAGATGCTAAAGGACGTTTTCATCGACTGCCACAAGCCTGAACCGGAGTATACCAATACATTGTTCCGGTAGACTTTTACCGTAAACATGGTAAACAGCACGAGGAAGACGAGGCTGATGGCGACGCTGATCCACGCCTCGCCCATGCTGGACCGACCCAGTGACATCTGGGTGGGCATCACGAAAACATTCAGGAATGGGACATAGCTCGTAATCTGTGCCAAAGCCGAATCGCTTGATTGAGCCGCAATCGTAATGAAATACCCAATCAACCCCAGCATACTAATCGGCATGGCTGCCTGTTGCACCTGCTCCTGATTGGAAACCAGCGAGCCGGTCAACGCCGCCAGTACTGAGTAAGTCAAGGTGCCGATGATGAAGAAGACGACAATCATCGCTGTGGTGCCAGACACCAGAATCGAGAAGTCAAACTGTTTCAAAACACCCGATACAAACGACTGGTTTTTGACGAATTGCCAACTAATCACCCCGGCAACCACATAAATTGCCAGCTGTGTCAGTAACAGCGCGAAGATCCCCGCCAGTTTACCGAAGAATTGGGTGGTTGCGCTCACGGAGGACAAAAGAATCTCCATGATACGCGAGCCTTTTTCCGTAGCAATCTCCTGAGCAAGAATCGAGCCGTAAACCATGGTTACCATCAAGATTAAAATCATGGCGACAACCGCAACCCCGTGATTCATCAGTTGCGTTGAGTTTGACTTGGTCACCTGTTTGCCGTTTTCAATGGCCACCGTTTTAGTGCTAACCATTGGCGGCTGCGTCAGTGCCCTGACTTGGGCTGCTGTGAGATGCATACTTGCTGCGGTGCTGCTAAGTTTCAAGCCGCTGAGTGCTGTAACCAAAGTGGTTTTATCCACCTCTTGGCCGTTATCCCGCGAAACATAGCGCGAGCGGAATTGATCTTTGGCATTGACAGTTAAAATGCCATCAACTTTCTCATCGTTCAGCGCCGCATCGGCCTTTTTACTCGATGGGTACACTTTAAAATGCAAATCATCGTTGTTTTGCTTGCTTAATGCCTGACTGACCGCGCTGACATCGCTGACGACTGCCACTTGGGCGGGTGCCTGCGTTTTGGCAATGTAAAAAGCAATGCCAAATCCAATCGCAAGAAAAAGTAATGGCGATAAGACCAAAAAGATCCACGAACCACTTTTGGCATTCTTTTTGTAAACCTGACTCATGACGACCCAGAATTTATGCATGTGTTTCACCCACTTTCAAGCGGAAAATCTCATCAAGCGTTGGTGGTTGTTGCCGAAATTCCGGTATGTAGCCATTGGCAACTGCTTTTTCAAAAATTTTGCGGCCCACTGCGGGATCTGCCAGCGTCAATTCAAATTCCTGACCATGTTGGCGAATGTTCGTTACACCATCAAAGGCTTGCAAATCATCTCGGGTTAAACCGGATTCAATAAAGAGCTTCGTCCGGCCAAAGCTTTCGCGGATATCACCGACAGCGCCGTTTAAGACCATCTTTCCTTGTTTCAACATCACCAAATGATCCGAGATGGCTTCGACATTGGCCATATCGTGGCTGGAATAAATAATCGCCGCGCCATTGTCTTTTAGCATCTCAATCCCGGCCATTAACAAGCTCGCATTGACCGGATCGAGCCCAGAGAAAGGCTCATCGAGGATCACCAGTTTAGGCATATGAATCATGGTCGCAATCACTTGCACTTTTTGCTGGTTACCTTTGCTCAGGTCCTTGATTTTATCGGTTGCCTTGCCTTTAACCTGAAAACGTTCCAGCCATTCGGGAATCCGAGCTTTCACATCCGCCGTCTTCATCCCGCGCAATCGGGCAAAATAAATAATCTGATCCTGCACGCGCATCTTCGGGTATAAACCGCGTTCTTCAGGCAAATAGCCGATGATGTCATAGTCCTTGGCCGTTAACGGATGGTCATTCCAGGTAATCGTTCCGGCGTCTGGGGTCAAAAAATTCAAAATCATCCGAAACGTCGTTGTTTTACCGGCACCGTTTTGGCCGATCAGTCCCATAATTTCGCCAGGCTTGACGGTAAAACTCACATCATCAACCGCCGTCATGGTGCCAAAAGTCTTGACGAGATCTTTAACTGCTAACATTGCACACCTACTTTCAGAATTCATGTCACACGCCACATTGCTAACAGTGTAGCATGTATACTTTGCTTATCAAAATATAATCTTTAACTATCATAGCCAATGATTAACCTGTTACACTAAAAATAGCACTAGAGCCACCACTGGTTTTAGTGCTATTTTGGTTGAAATTGAAATAAAAATCGGTGCCGCCAAAGTTATTTGAAGCTTTGAAGCAATGTTTCATAGCGCTTACCCTGGGGAACAAATTCAAGATGACGGGTTGTATCCGACTGCTCATCTTTTTGAAAGTGCACCAGCAAATCGGCTTCGGGTTCGCTTGCACCCAGAAAATCCGGCCATTCAACGACTGAAACGCCGTCACCTTCAAAGTATTCTTCAAGTCCAAGATCTTCGGCACCACCATCTTCCAAGCGATAAAGATCCATATGATACAGTGGCAGCCGACCGTGACGATATTCGCGAATAATCGTAAACGTCGGGCTTTTGACATAATCCGTAATGCCTAGACCCTTAGCCAGACCCTTGGTAAAACTGGTTTTGCCGGCACCAAGATCGCCATCCAAGAGAAGGACATCCCCTGCCTGTAAATGCGGACCTAGCGAAGCGGCGAATGCCTGTAGTTCGGCTTCGCTGGTAAAATCTTTTTTCAAGCTTGTCATAGCAAGGTCTGGGCCGCTGTAATAATGGCCAACTTGTAGACGTCTTCTTCGTTAGCGCCACGACTGAGGTCGGAAACCGGCTGATTCAAGCCTTGCAGAATCGGGCCGATGGCTTCAAAGCCGCCAAACCGCTGGGCAATTTTGTAGCCAATGTTGCCGGATTGCAATTCCGGGAAAATAAAGACATTGGCTTCACCGGCAACTTTGGACTCCGGCGCCTTTTGCTTAGCAACGGTCGGGACAAACGCCGCGTCAAACTGCAACTCACCATCCAATGCCAAATCCGGTGCCAGCTCGTGAGCTTTCTGGGTTGCGGCCACCACTTTGTCCACTTGTGGCCCTTTGGCACTTCCCTTAGTGGAAAATGACAGCAAAGCAACCCGCGGCGGATCGATGTCGAATAAAGCCGCCGTTTTCGCTGATTCAACCGCGATTTCTGCCAGTTGATCGGCATCCGGATCGATATTAATCGCATTATCCGCAAATAAGTATCGTTCATCCCGGCCACGCTGCATGATAAACGCGCCGCTAACAAGATGAACGCCGGGACGGGTCTTGATGATTTGTAAAGCCGGCCGCACGGTATCCGCCGTTGAATGCACCGCACCGGAAACCATGCCGTCTGCTTCCTTCATGTAAACGAGCATGGTGCCAAAATAATTGGCGTCCTGGACAATCTTTTCCGCCTGTTCAGGGGTTGCTTTGCCTTTACGCCGCTCAACAAACGCGGTCACCATTTTGGCGTGAAGGTCATCATGCTCAGGATCGCGAACCGTCAGCTTGCTTAAATCCCAGCTTTTTTCGGTTGCCAGGTTGTGAATTTTCTCAGGGTTACCCAGTACAATCGCCTGCACCAATCCATCGGCGGTCAGTCGTACCGCCGCGCCTAAAACCCGCGGATCCTCGCCTTCCGGAAATACAATGCGCAAATGCTTGTCGTTAATCTTGTCTTTTAAGCTTTCAAATAAATCCAAATCTTATCCCTCCATAAAAGCGCTTTATTCCTCATCATCATACCGTTTTTATCGGGTCGTGACCAGCGGAAGACAATGGAAAAACACTTTGCGTGACTTGATTAACTTGACGCAGTCACGGTTTCTGGCAGTTGCCAATTAATCGGCGTTTCGCCCATTTTTTTCAACGCTTCATTGGTGCGCGAAAACGGCCGGCTGCCAAAAAAGCCGCGAGACGCTGACAATGGACTTGGGTGCGCGGAGGCAATGATGGCATTTTTGCTGGTATCAATCAACACAGCTTTCTTCTTGGCAGCATTGCCCCACAAAATAAACACAACCCCGCCACGCGCAGATAAAGCCGCAATTGCTGCATCGGTCAGCTCCTCCCAACCATGATTCTGGTGGGAATAAGCCCGGCCTGCCTGCACGGTCAAGACCGCATTCAGCAACAAGACCCCTTGATCGGCCCATGCCTTCAGATACCCGTGATGTACCGGCGGATAGCCCAAATCGCTTTGTAATTCTTTATAAATATTTTGCAACGACGGCGGCAATGCCACACCAGGCGCCACGGCAAAACTCGCCCCCACCGCCTGATGCGGATTATGGTACGGATCCTGTCCCAAAATGACCACTTTGACATCATGAAATGGCGTCCATTCAAATGCCTGAAAAATGTGATGCATTTCCGGATAAATCGTTTTGGTCGTGTATTCTTCCTTTAAGAACTCATGCAGCCGGGCATACTCGGGACTTTCAAAAATCGGTTCCAGCACCGTCTGCCAATCATTATGTATTAATGTTTTCAAAAGCTGCACCTCCGCAAATAGTGTACAAGAATCCCTGCGCGTTTGCTACCGGGCAAGCGCTTTTCATGCTAAAATTAAGGACGTAATCGCACCATGACAAACCGGAGGGAACAGTAATATGATCAAACTTATTGCATCAGACATGGATGGCACGCTTTTGAATGACAAAATGGAAGTCTCAGACGAAAATGCCAAGGCCATTCGTGAAGCACAAGCCGCTGGTATCGAGTTCATGGTTGCCACCGGGCGCGGTGTTACCGAAGCCAAGCCATTATTGGCGGCACAGCAGCTAAAGCCCGCGTTCATCACCTTAAACGGCGCCATGGTTTTTGACGAGGCCGGCAAACCGGTTGTCACCATCCCTATCGCCGATGATTTAAGCCAGTACGTTATCGATACTTTACAAGCAGCCGACATCTACTTTGAAATCACAACTAACAAAGGCGTCTTTTCCGACAGTCGGGTTAAGCGCATTCAGAACGTGGCAGACTTGCTAGTCGATCTCAACCCTGATACCACTTACAAGCTCGCCGTTGCTTTGGCGGCTGCCCGGTTGGAAATCATGAATATTAATTATGTGGATGACTATCAAAAATTACTGGACGATCCGACGATTCAGATTATGAAAATCATCGCTTACACCGGCGAAACACCTGACATTTTAAAGGCCCCGGCTAAAGTATTTAAAGCGACCGGCAAATTAAGTGTCACATCCAGTTCCGTTAACAATATTGAAGTCAACAATATTAAGGCGCAGAAAGGTTATGCGGTTGAAGCTTATGCCAAACAAAAAGGCATCACAATGGATGAGGTCATGGCCATCGGTGATAATCTGAATGATGCCAGCATGATCAAAATGGCCAAATACGGCATCGCCATGGGCAACGCGATCCCTGAAATCACCGACTTAGCCTGGGGTACAACCGGCACCAATGGTGAAAATGGCGTTGCCGAGGCGATTCGCAAAGCCATTCGGATCAATAAAGCGGAAGCAACTAACGCGCGTTTCTAGGATTGACAGCTGAACCACATCATGCAAGCCTTCAAGGGAGGTTAGCAAATGGCGTTATATCTTGACATCAATGCATTGAGTACCGGCAGTCTCAGTGTGGTCAAAACCGACAATGGTAAGCCTGCCTACATTCTGACCGCCCGTCACGGTCTCATTAACGGTGGTTTCGATTTGAATACGCTCAGTGGCAACCCGTTAGGTTCGATCCGGCAGAAAACGGTCAGTGTTTTCCCGCGATATGATCTGTACATCGCCAATCGGAATGTTGCCAGCGTCAAAAAGATGTTCGGCGTCTGGCACCAGTTTATTTTTATTTCAAAACTCAACTGGGTGGCTATGGGGAATCTCTTAAATAACCATTACCAGGTCTTCCACGGCGTTAAAACGATTTTCAGTGCTGAAGAAGTTGCCCCGGCGATCGTCAAGCTAACCATTCCTAACAATCGTGACATTCCAGCCGCCATTTTGCTAGCCGCCATCCTCGATCGCTTCCGCCACGTCGGCGTGGCCGATCCGCTCAAACGTTACGAGTACGGCCTGGACTTTCCGGATTAGCGGCTAGGTTTGAAACAGCTTAGGGCAATTAGTCCCTTGCCGTGCCAAACTCCGCAATCTCCGGCCAGCTGGGGCTGGAACGTGGTGGGCACGACTTAGAGCCTCTGCAAAACCGGCAGAGTCTCTAAGCTCGGCCTTGTACTATGCCGGGAAGATCGCCCGGCTAGTACAATTGCACCACTGAGCCCCATCTGGCCTACGATTGCTCCGCCTTGGCACTAATACCTTAATAACCACATCGAATTACCCCTTGGGAAAACAAAAAGTGAGCACACTCTTTAGCCATTATTGGAGTATGCTCACTTTTATATTATGACCGTGAATTATGATCCGGCCTTTTGTTTTGTTTAGGTCATAAGTTTCTGCTTCAAATCGCAGCCGCTACTCACCCACTGGCCGAACCATATGATCATAACGGTGACTGCCGATCATGAGTTCACCGTTTTTAACAAAGCCATTGCGTTCATAAAGTTTCTTGGCGCGCGGATTTTGCTGGTCGACATTCAAACTGACAACATCTGCTTTGCGTGAGCGGGCAACCGGGTCAACGGCTTGCAGCAATTTTGTGCCGATGCCATGGCCTTGAGCACTTGGCGCCACTGCCAGTGTGTCCAGATACCATTCTCCCGGGTAAGTTTCGGTATCCGTAAACAGCGAAGATTGTGGCGTTAAGCCCAGCTTTGGCAATAACGGTTGCAAGGCGTCATCAATGTGTGCCTCCTGTTCGTGCAGATATCCGACTGCGATGCCTTCAATTTTGCCATTTTGATCGGCCACGAGCATCTGGGGATAGCCGTAGCGATAAGTCGGCAGAAGAAATGCCTGTTGCAATACTGCATAAAGCGTCTTCTTCGGCACGCGCATCAGTTGCGGAATTTCCATTTCGGTAAAAACAATGTCAATCAGCGGTGCCACCTGAGCGGCATCCGCAGGTTTACTTGGACGTATGATCACAAAAATCGCTCCTTTTTCTTGTTGTTTATTATAGCAAAAAAAGCGAACGTTCGCGTGTTACCGCTTCCGAATCATTAATCAAATGTTTTTAAGCGAATAAGTCCAATTTTCCGCCGTTCTGGGTTAAAATATGTGAAGAGTTGTGTTGGCTTGCTGCCTACTAGATATAGTCAAGTGGCATAGCTACAACGCAATATCTTGTTCCAAATTTTCTTTTTGGCGCGACCCTGTTTGGCAAACCATGCGGGACCGACGAACGGAGGTGAGGAGCAGAAAACTATTTGAAGGAGCGTACTGGGTTGAAAGTTACTTTCAAGGACGTCACGATGTCCTACGATGGCAAGACAGATACCCTGAAGGATCTGAATTTTACCATTCCCGACGGCACGCTGGTTTCCCTGCTGGGTCCTTCCGGCGGCGGTAAAACCACAACGTTGAATTTGATTTCAGGGTTGTTGTCCCCTACTGCTGGGCAAATCTTTTTTGGTGACACCGATGTGACCAAAAAAGATGCCTTAGCCCGTAAAGTCGGCATGGTATTTCAGAACTACAGTCTGTATCCGCACTTGTCAGTGTTAGACAATATCGCCTTTCCGCTGAAAATGGCTAAAGTCAGCAAGGCCGAGCGCCACGCTAAAGCTAAGGATCTTGCCAAGTTGGTCCATGTCGAAGATCAGCTTGACAAGAAACCGGGTGCCTTGTCTGGCGGCCAACAGCAGCGTGTCGCTATTGCGCGGGCGCTGGCCAAATCACCAAGCCTATTGTTGCTGGATGAACCGCTATCCAATCTTGATGCGCGGCTGCGAATCGAGATGCGGGAAGAGATTCGCCGAATTCAGCGCGAAACCGGCGTTACGACCATCTTCGTCACCCATGACCAGGATGAAGCCTTGCATATTTCCGACAATATCATGGTCCTGGCTAATGGGTCGATTCAGCAATTCAGTTCACCGCAGACACTCTACGATCAGCCTAATAACCTGTTTGTGGCTAAGTTTATCGGCGAACCCGTCATTAACACCATTCCGGCACAGGCCTTAGCTGCCGATCTTGCAGGAGCCGTTCCGGAAGACATTTTGAAGCAAGCCGAAACTGCCGGCATTCGCAGTGAGGCACTCATCCCTTACGATGCCGGTGAGAATGTGTTGGCCAAACTCCATGGCAAGATTACCCAAAGTTCTAAATATGGCCGGGAAGCCACCGCCAATATTACTTACAACGGTGAACATCTCTTGTCGACCGAAATGTCCGGTGTTTCCAGTAGTCAACCGGAGTTGGATTTTTATCTCACCAAATCAGGATTCTTTCTCTTTGATCAGTCTGGCGCCTTGATTTTTGGTGGTGAAAGTCATGCTAAATGAAAAAGCCAGCTTAAAATCGACAGCCAAGGCAGCGTTGTATTTGCTGCCGATGCTCGTCATTACCATTACCTTTAACATCTGGCCGATCATCAATTCTTTTTTAATGAGCCTTTACACCAAGTATGACTTTTACACGGATAAGGTGAGCGGCTGGGGATTCGACAATTTCGTCTATCTCTGGAATGATCCTGACTTTCACCTTGCCGTGCGGAATACGTTGGTCTTTGTGGTCGGCGTGGTGCCGATAACGGTGATTCTATCCCTGATCATTGCGTTGCTGCTGAATCAGGTCAAGATCATTTCCGGCTTTTTCCGAACCGTCTATTTCTTGCCGTTCGTTACCAGTACCGTCGCCATTGCCATGGTCTGGAACTGGATGTTTCATGGTAATTACGGCTTGGTCAATTACTTCTTGAGTTGGTTTGGCGTTCATCCGATCAACTGGCTGACCGATCCGCACTATGCCTTATTGGCGCTGATCATTATGAGTATTTGGAAAAGTCTTGGTTTTAACATCATCCTTTTCCTGGTTGGCTTAAACAACATTGATCATGGCTACTATGAAGCGGCGGAAATTGACGGTGCGAATGCTCGTCAGCGATTCTGGAACATCACCATTCCGATGCTTTCACCGATTACCTTCCTGGTTTCGGTCAACGGGATTATCGGTAGCTTCAAAGTCTTCGATGAAATCTTTGCCTTGTTCCAAGGAACACCGGGACCGGGTAAGGCCGATTTGACGATTGTGTATTACTTGTATCAGAAGTTTTACACCGAGTATAAGTATCCGATTGCCGCGGCATCAGGCGTTGTGCTTTTCTTCCTCATCTTGCTCGTGACACTCGTGCAGTTGTGGTATTCGCGCAAGCACGTTCACTATTAAGGGGGGGAAGCAAAAAAATGGCTAAAAAGCTCAGTAAGGTTTTACTTTATCTGATCGTTATTTTAGGGGCCATCACCATGCTGATCCCCTTCTTATGGATGATCTCGACGTCATTGAAAACAGCACCGGAAACCATTGCGGTACCGCCGATCTGGATTCCCAAGTCCCTCCAGTGGGGCAATTACGTCAAGGCATGGAATGAAGCACCGTTTGGTCAGTACTTTATTAACAGTATTATCGTCACGGTCGTCACCACGGTTGGCCAGCTTTTCACCAGTATTCTTGCCGCATTCGCCTTCGCACGGCTGAAGTTTTACGGCAAAAATATTTTGTTCATCATCTTTTTGGGAACGATGATGATTCCGGGGGAAATGCTGATCATCCCTAACTTTGTGACCCTGTCGCATTTAGGGCAAATCGACCACTACGGCGCGTTGATTCTACCATGGTTGGCCAGTTTCTTTACGGTTTTCACCTTGCGTCAAACATTCCAATCCACACCGGATCAGATTTATTACGCTGCCAAAATCGACGGCGCCTCGGACTGGAAATATCTATGGCAGGTGCTCGTGCCAATGAGCAAGTCCACCATCACGGCGGTGACCGTCCTTCAAGTCATCGGTTCATGGAACGCTTTCATGTGGCCGTTGATCGTCACCAACTCCGATAAGATGCGGACCCTGCCAGTCGGCTTGCAGGCCTTCACGACCGATGCCGGCACACAATATCAACTTTTGATGGCGGCTTCTACTTTCGTCATCATTCCAATGGTCATTTTGTATATCTTCTTGCAGAAGTACATTATTGCTGGGATTTCTAAAGCTGGATTGAAAGGATAATCTATCAAAATGAAAAAGCAAAATTGGGTAAAACGAGTCTTACTTGCAATGCTGACGATCACACTGGTTGCTGTCTTGACCGCGTGTGGTAGCAACAGCAGCAGCAAATCCAGTTCCACGACTAAGAGCGATTCAGGCAAACGTGTCACCATCACCTTCTGGCATGGTATGAACGGTCCTTACCAAAAAGCTATCAACCAGATCATTACCGATTTCAACAAGAGTCAAAAGCAATACAAGGTTGTCGGAACCGCGCAAGGTAACTACACGGCCCTGCAGCAAAAGATCATGGCTGCGGCCAAGTCACGCAACCTGCCAACCATTGCCCAGACCACTTACACGACCGTTCCTGATTACGTTAAAAACGGGTTTATCACCCCACTCGATCAGTACATGCTGAAGGGTGACAACAAGATGAGTGACAGCGACTTGAAGGATATTTATCCAGCCTTCCTGTCCAGCTCGAAGTATCAAGGCAAGTACTACAGTGTACCTTTCTCCAAATCAACCCGAATCCTTTTCTATAATGAAGCACTGATGAAGAAGTACAACATCGACAAGCCTAAGAGTTGGGAAGACATCAAAAAAGATGCCGACAAGCTGAAGGCTGATGGCGTTGCCGCAATCGGTTTTGACAAGAGTTTCGATATGGAATTCGAAGGCTTAGCCCGTCAAGCCGGCAATCCGCTCATTTCCGCCAAGCCATTGAAAGCCAATTTGGACAGCAAGAAGACCATCACCGCAGCCAACTTCATCATGGATATGGTTAACAATGGTGAAGCCAAAACTGCCGGTGAAGATATTTACGGTGACAAGAACTTCACCTCCGGCAAGACCCTCTTCTATGCCGGCTCAAGTGCCGGGATCACAAACATGAAGCAAAATGCACCTAAAGACTTCAAATGGGGCACCATGCCGCTGCCAAGCTACAAAGGCAAGAAAGCGACCGAACTCGCCGGTAATGATATCGTCCTCTTCAAGTCCGCTTCAACCGACCAGCAAAAAGGTGCTTGGGCATTCATGAAGTTCCTGCTATCTGAAAAGGAAACTTCCAAGTGGGCCCAGTTGACCGGTTATGTTCCACTGCGTAAGTCCGCGGTTCAATCTGCTGACTTCAAGAAGTATCTGAACGAAAACGAAACCAGCAAGGCTGCGGTTGATTCCCTCGGCTTCGGCTTCCAGTCCACGGCATTCATCGGCTTCTCGGAATATCGTAACGATCTTCTGAACGCCGTTGATGCTATGCTGACGAAACACGAAAAGCCGGAACAGGCATTAAAGACCCTGCAAGGCCAAGCTGAAACCATTATCAAGACAAACAAGTAATGGCAGCTCGCATCATTCGCGTGAATGATTGAAACGAAGCCTTGTTTAAAATAGCGTCAGACATGATCGACCCCTGAGATGCACCGCGTCTCTGGGGTCGATTTGTTTAAAAGCAATATTTGTTTAATATGGCTGATTTTGATAGCACGAATAATGCTCAGTTTCAAATTTTGACCGGCTTACGGTTCGTCGTCATGATTTGCCCTAATAAAGATAAACCAGCCTAAATAGGCGAAGAAAGCCAATGCCACTCCACCAACAAGGAACACATGCTTGATGACTATCAATAGAATACAAGGAAGAACCACAAGAATGGCATAAAGAATTCCGAGAACTATTTTTCTAACTTTGTCCAAGGCTAGACCCTCCTCACAACTTTTACAGATCCATAAACATGAACACCCCAGTTGATCAATGTCCACTCTTAAAATACGATAACTGCCACGATTCAAAAACGAAAAATCTTTATTTGCTTTTCAAGCATCCGCGGAGTACGCTTTAATGTTCGCAAAAATATTGACGAGACATTGGAGGAAATCACGTGACTACGATTCGCTTTTTAAATGGGTTAAATACCATTGGCGGTAATATTGTCGAGTTCGTCACTAAAACCAGCCGGGTCATTATGGACTTTGGGGTTGCGGCTGATTTAAGCCAGGGAACTGTAGCTTCGGCCCTCGAGCAGGGAAAACTACCGCATGTGCCCGAACTCTTTTTCAACCAACCTGATCATTTTCCCGACGAAGCGATTTTTATCTCCCATCTGCATATTGATCACATGGGCGCTTTGCAGTACTTGCAAAAGGATATCCCGATTTATCTTTCGGAACCGTCGTACCGCCTCTATCGACTGCTCATTCAGTTAGGTATCGAAAAACCGGTCGCGAACCTGCATCCTCTCGCTTTTGAAACCCCGCTTGCGGTTGGCGATCTGACGGTCACTGGGTTTCACAGCGATCACGACGAGCCGGGTGTGATGGCGTTGCTGGTCAATGACGGTTCGCGCCGTTTTGCGCACTCAGGCGATGTCCGGCTCAACGGCCCGCATGCTGATCGGGTTCACGCATGGGCCAAACGGTTTAAGGAAGAAAAAGTGAGTCTTTTGATGCTGGAAGGCACTAGTTTTTCGTTTGACACCCCGATTCCCGTTGAAGATCAGGACCATCCCAGTGTGCCATTGACGGAAATGAGTCTGCAGACCAAGTTTCAGCAATTATTGGCCGATAGCTCACAGCTCGTGGTCATCAACCCTTACAATCGCAATTACGAGCGCTTAGAAGCCTTTCAAGTCTCGGCTCATGTCAGTGGTCGGCAAATGGTTTGGGAGCCTAATGAAGCGGCTATTTTGACATCTATGACCGGTACGCAGCCCGATACCATTCTCGGCCAAACGATCCAACTGACCGAAATCGCGCAACAACCGCAACGCTACGTCCTTCAAAACAGCTTCACAAATCTGGCCTCACTAGCAAACTTACCGATCAGCGCGTACGTTCACAGCAACGGTGAACCGCTGGGCGACTATGATCCGCGTTTCGCTCAGTTAAAAGATTGGTTGGCTGATCACCAGATTCCATTAGTGTTCATGAATGCCTCAGGCCACGCCGCTCGGGAAGATTTGATTGAACTAGTCAAAGAAGTCAACCCGCGTGTCGTCGTGCCGTGGCATAGCTTCCATCCCGAACGCGAGGCTGATGCGATTGATGCCCAGACAAATGCCGATGTGCTATTGCCGGAAAAGGATTTGTATTACGATTTCGATCCTTTAACTGAAGAAGAATAGTTAGCAAAAAACAGGCTGCAAGGACACTTTGCAACCTGTTTTTTTAATGCTGGAATAGATCATCTACCGTTGTCTGCAACTGTTTGGCTAAAGCAAAGGCCAAGGAAAGTGTCGGGTCATATTTATTGTTTTCAATGGCGTTAATGGTTTGGCGTGTGACGTTAACAGCATCGGCCAATTCCTGCTGAGTCAGATTTTGCCGGGTTCGGAGTGTGCGGATTTTATTTTCCACTACAAAATCAGTCCCAAAAGTCCGATTAAAATTAACCCAGCGGTGATAACCACTCCCCAAACCACGAATTGCCTCGGTTCGCGGTCAGTATCATCGGCCTTGTGTTTATGCCACTCGTAGATAAAGCCAAAACCAACTGGCTGCAGCGCCACAATAAGACCGATTGTTATATTTTGAAATGATGTCAAGATATCATAAATCACTAAAGCAAGGACTGTAATGAAATACATGTATTTAGCAGCTGTATCCATGAATTTCTGTTCCATCTCATCTGACCGTCGCATGCTCAGCACCTTCTTTTGTCAAAACTTTTTTACATTTTCAGTATAAAACCGTTCTGCTAAATGTCAAACATATTTGACTTTTCAACCGGATACGAAGGTCATCAGAAACAAAAAGAACCATGCAAAAAGCTGATTCTTTCGGTAAACCGCATATGGTTCATCACCGACCTTCAAACGCCGCCACAATACGATCATAATCCAGCTGATCCGTCGTCGACACGCGATAGTCGGCCGCGGCTAACTTGTCCGCATCCCCAATGCCCACCGCAAATTGGCCAGCCGCTTTGATTGCCGCAATGCCGATCGGCGCGTCTTCAAAACTGATGACTTCATCGGCTTGCAACTGCAACAACTGCTGGGCTTTGATATAAATTTCCGGATCGGGTTTGCCATGATGAAGGCTGCTTGGGTCAACGATGGCATCGAACTGTGACGCTAAACCCAGTCGCTGCAAAATCATCGGGGCGTTTTTAGATGCCGAAGCAATTGCCATTTTTAAGCGATGTTGCTTGGCTTTTTCCAGTAGCAACGGAATCCCCGGTAGGATATCCGCGGACGTAATGGACGCAACTAATGCCCGGTAGCGCCGGTTTTTCTCCTCCGTCAACGCCACCTTCTGCGCCTCATCATAGTTCTGTTCCTGGTGGCCGTAGCGCAAAATCAGTTCAAGCGAGTCCATGCGCGCGCGACCGCGTAAAGCCGCATCGGCTTCAGATGGCAAGTGAATGCCCAACTGCTCGGCTAATTCGTGCCACGCCGCTAAGTGGTACTTTTCCGTGTCGGTTAAAACACCGTCCAAATCAAAAATGAAACCTTTAAGCATGGCCATCCTCCACTTCCAAGTGCACCGGTTTGCCATCAATGATAATATCCAACGCCGGCCCGGCCATTAGTGAGACATTGACCTTTTGCCCGACATCAACGGCTAATAAGCACCCGCGATAGTTGAGTTTGAACTGATATCGGCGCCAATTTTTCGGCAACTGGGGGTGGAACCGCAGCTGATCATGATCGTAGCGCATGCCCGCGAAGCCCTGCACGATTGCCAGCCAGCTGCCACTCATGGACGTGATGTGCAGGCCGTCTTGCGTATCGTGATTGTAATCATCCAGATCCAACCGGGCAGTGCGGGCGTAAAGTTCAGTTGCCTTATCGATTTTGCCGAGTTCAGCTGCCAACACTGCATGGATAGACGGACTCAGCGAACTTTCGTGAACCGTGAGCGGCTCGTAAAAATCAAAGTTGCGTTCTTTTTCCGCCTTGGTAAAGCGATCATTCAGGAAATACAAGCCTTGTAACACATCGGCCTGTTTGATGAACGGTGAGCGCAAAATGCGATCCCATGACCAATGCTGGTTAATCGGCCGCTGATCTGCCGGAATCGTGCTGGCAGACCGCAGATCCTTATCCAGGAAGTTGTCCTGCTGCACAAAAATGCCTAATTGATCATCGGTCGGATAATACATATGGTCGATAATCGCCTGCCAATGCTGCTTTTCCTGATCAGTCACGGCAAGTGCAGCCACAATATCGGCATCGCCTTTTGCCAATCGTTCTAAGGTATACTGCAACTCCCACACGGCCATGGTATTGGTGTACCAGTTGTTATTCACGTTATTTTCGTACTCATTCGGCCCGGTCACACCGTGGATCATGTATTGTTGGGTACGCTGGCTAAAATGAACCCGATCTGCCCAAAAGCGCGCGATCCCTACCAATACTTCCAAGCCATCATGTTTGACGTAACTTTCGTCGCCGGTATAAGCCGTATATTGATAAATCGCAAATGCAATGGCAGCGTTGCGGTGAATCTCTTCAAACGTAATTTCCCACTCGTTGTGACATTCGATGCCATTAAACGTCACCATTGGATAGAGCGCGCCAGCTAAGCCTTGTTGCCGAGCATTGTGAAACGCCCCTGGCAACTGGTCATGCCGATATTGCAGTAATGCCCGCGTCACTTCCGGCGGGGTCACAGCCAGATACATTGGCACGATAAATGCCTCCGTGTCCCAGTACGTCGCCCCACCGTATTTCTCGCCAGTAAATCCTTTTGGCCCGATGTTAAGTCGCTTGTCTTCGCCGTAATAAGTCATAAACAGTTGAGCAATATTAAACCGAATGCCTTGTTGAGCGGCCGGATCGCCTTCGATCACGACATCACTTTTGGCCCAGCGCTGATCCCAGCGGGCAGTGTGCGCAGCCAAATGCGCTGCAAAGCTTTGGGCGCTTACTTGCTTCATCAGCTGAGCCGCCGCCGTTGCTTGGGCCGCCGGTGCAACATCACGGCTAGTGACCACAATCGCGTCTTTTTCCAGTTGATAGCTCTGGCCTTCCGCTAACTGCACCGTCACCTGCTCATGTAATTGACCGCTTGTTGTGGCGACCTGACCATTCACTGGCTGATCATTCACGAGCAACTGTTGCTTGAGCAAAACAGTAAACTGCGGTACCCCATAAGGATTAGGTTTAGTTTGCAGCTGAATACTTTTGGCTGCCGCATCTTCATGCAATGGCACCCAAAAGCGCTCATCATAATTACTGTCTTCGTTGGTGACCTGACCATCCAAAGATGCGTCAAACGTCATCGCGGCATGACCACGCAGCACCGTGGCCTTGACGCTCACAAATGCCGCTTCTTTAATCGTTTGGCTTAGAAAGCGGGCAAACTCAAACTGCACTTCCACACCATCGCCAATGTAAACAAAACGCCGCGTCAGCAAGCCCTGATGCAAATCCAGCGCAAGATAAAAATCCCGGTACCGACTCGTTGCCAGATCCACCTGCTCGCCATTGACCGTAATTCCGATCCCCAGAAAACTCGGTGCATTAATCACCTTGCCAAAATATTCAGGATAGCCGATTTTCCACCAGCCAACCCGGGTTTTATCCGGAAACCAGACACCGCCTAAGTAAGTGCCTTGAAGTGAATCGCCACTATAGCCTTCCTCAAAGTTACCCCGGAGGCCCATATAGCCATTGCCAACGGCCGTGATACTTTCCTGCAACCGCCGATCAATCTTATCCAAATGATGCGTGGCAACCAGCCAAGGATCAACTTCAAATAATCGTTTCAAATTTTTGCCCTCTCTATGCAAATTGAACGTGCAACTGTCAATTTGTCATCAACCCGCGACAACCATGAATCCTTTAGGCGCCAACTGACCATCCACAAATCCTTGCGCGAAAACAGCCTCCCTATTGACGACAACTGGATGCTCCGTGGTATTAAAATAGCCGGTCAGCATCTCGCGTCCCTGCCGAACCACTTTAATCAAGCCGGTATCAGTCACACTTAGCCTTGTCATACCGGTTCCAAGCGTGGTTGCATGCTGACGGCGAAAATCAACCAGTGCGGCTACCCTTTTCCAAATCGGCTGACCCAGTTTAGTCCAGTCCATCGGCTTCCGGTTATCCGGATCGGCCCCACCGGACATGCCCATTTCGGTTCCATAATAAAGGCAAGGGCTGCCGGTTTGCATCAACGTGAATGCCAGTGCCTGCAACGCCAAGTCTTCATCCCCGTGTGCCAACGTCAAAATCCGCGGCGTGTCATGGGAATCCAACATGTTCAGCATCACCTGATTGGTTTGATCGCGATACAGCATCAATTGGTCCGTCAACAAGGCAACCATTTCTGCAGCCGTTCGCCGCCGCTTGAAAAAGTGATCTTCAATCTGTTGCGTGAAGGGATAATTCATCGTCCCCGAAAATTCGTCACCGTTTAACCAAGGCTGACTGCGATGCCACACCTCACCTAGCACATAAAAATCCGGTTTGATTGCTGTGACGGCTTGATAGAACTTTTTCCAAAAGTGATGATCCACTTCATTGGCAACATCCAAGCGCCAAGCATCAATATCAAACGTTTTGATCCAGTACGTCGTCACCATCAACAAATAGTCCTGAACTTCCGGGTTGGCAGTGTTTAATTTGGGCATTTTTTCTTCAAAGGCAAACGTATCATATTGTGGTTGGCCTTCACCCTTTAACGGATTATGAAAGGGCGTCACCGGGGTTTGATGCAAATGAAACCATGACGCAAAGCGGGACTTTTCGCCATTGCGCAACACGTCTTGCCACTGCAGGCTGCCATAACCCATGTGATTAAACACCGCATCCAGCATCACCCGCATGCCGCGTTGATGCGCCGCGTGAATCAATTTGGCCAACAACGCCTTATCGCCAAATGCAGGATCCACATTCAGGTAGTCAATCGTGTCATATTTGTGATTCGAAGTAGCAGTAAAAATCGGGCAAAAGTACAATCCATTGATCCCCAGGGCCTGTAAATCATCAAGGTGATCCAGCACCCCTTGCAAATCACCGCCATAAAAATCCTCTCGTCCAGGATGATCCGTCGGGTGCCATGGTTTGGTACCATCTGGATCGTTATTAGGATCACCATTGGCAAACCGCTCCGGAAAAATCTGATACCACACCGTCGTTTTCACCCAGTCAGGCGTTTTGACACGGTCAATCGCCTGAAAATAAGGCATCCGAAAATAGTTTTCGGCCTCATGTCGTGCGTCCGCGCTATTTTGGCGCAGGCCACGATCACCGTACAGCCAAACCGTGCCATCTTGGCCAGTCACTTCAAACAAGTATTGCAGTCGACGATAAGGCGCCTCCAGCGTCACGCCCCAATGGTCCAACACTTGCCCGGTGCCTAAAAGCGTCATTGTTTCGCGCTGATAGACGAGCTGATCATCGCCATGGGCATCGGGAATGCGCCAATACGGATCGCCATACAGAACCGTCACCTTTGCGACATCCTCGCGGGCAGTATGAAAACGCAGATGAAGTGTCTTATCCGTATATAAAAAGCTATCTTCACTTTCCGGTCGATGTGCTAAAGCCGCCAAATTCATGCCGCAATCCCTCCTTGAACTGACTCCTGTGTTAAAAATTCACCGCATTGGTTTGAGCCATACGATTTGATATCTATACGGCGATCATACAGCCTTCACGCAGCACACTCAATCAATCCGCATGCTGTTTTACCTTTTGCTGTCCCCGATCATCGCAAAAAGCTTAGGCAATGAGTCCCGAGTCGTGCCAAACTCCGCAATCTCCGGCCAGAGGGGGCTGGAACGCTGTGGGCACGACTTTGAGCCTCAGCAAAGCCCGCTGAGTCTCAAAGCTCGGCCTTGTACTACGCCGGGAAGAGCACCCGGCTAGTACAATTTCACAGCTGAGCCCCTCTGGCCTACGATTGCTCCGCTTTGGCACTCATATCTTGAATAACTCAGGAAAATAAAAAGAGTGAACACAACTCATTGCCGAGTATGTTCACTTCTTTATTGTGGCTGTGAATTATGACCCAGCCCCTATTTTTTAGTGCATGCATTCAATTAATAACGAGCTTTCAAGGCACGTTGGACTTCACGTTCTTGATCTTTACGCTTCAGGGTTTCACGTTTGTCATAGTTGTGTTTCCCTTCAGCGACGCCTATCAGTACTTTTGCATAGCCATGTTTCAGATACATCCGCAAGGGCACAAGCGTCACGCCTTGGCGCGCTGTCAATTGGCCAAGCTTGCGAATCTCTTTCTTGTGCAACAGCAGCTTGCGATTGCGCATCGGATCAACATTAAACAAATTACCTTCCTTGTAAGGGCTAATATGCACATTTTCAAGCCATGCTTCATTATTACGAATACGGGCAAAACCATCCCGCAAATTAATCTTACCATCCCGCACAGACTTAATCTCGGTCCCCGTCAGTGCAATACCAGCTTCATAGGTATCAAGAATGTTGTAATCATGTCCGGCTTTTTTATTCTGGGCGAGCAGGTTATCAGGTTTTTGTCGATGTTTCTTAGCCATTAAACCACCCTTCCTTTGTGAGCGTGAGTCAGCCCGGTTTCTGGGCTGGCGAACGCATTATCGCATCAGCCCTACTTAGCACCACGCTTAGCATTATAATGCTTCCCTTGATGCGGTGCCCCAGCCGGTTTACGCGGGCGTTGATTATTGCGCTGATTACGATTGCCGCCCCGGTTACCATTGCCAAAACTTGGCCGATTGCCGTTCGAGCGGCGATCGCGCCGGTCATCTTTTTTGACCAGCTTGCCTAAATCACTCGTCGGCGTCTTGTCATCCGGGATAAGTGAAAAGTCCACCTGCCGCTGATCAATATCGACGTTATCCAGTTTGACCCGCAAAGATTGGCCGACACGATAAGTTCGCTTGGTGCGTTCACCGACCAAGGCCATCTGACTTTCGACAAAGGAATAATAATCGTCGCTCATCCGTGTGATATGAACCAAGCCTTCGACTGTGTTAGGCAAGGCCACAAACATACCGAAGCTTGTCACCCCACTGACAACAGCGTCGAACTCTTCGCCGACCTTGTCCGCCATGTATTCGGCTTTCTTCAGGTCGTCAACAGCCCGTTCAGCGTCAATACTCCGCCGTTCGGCCATAGACGCTTGCGTCGCAATGTCAGGCAGCTTCTTGTTCCATGACGCCTGAACGTCATCACCGGCGCCTTCTGTTGCATAGTCGCGAATCAAGCGATGCACAACGAGGTCAGGATACCGCCGAATTGGACTGGTGAAGTGACAGTAATACTTCGCTGCCAAGCCAAAATGTCCAAGCGGATCCGGTGAATACCGCGCCTGTTTGAGACTCCGCAACAGTTTAACGTTGACCATCGCTTCTTCTGGCGTTCCGGTAACATCGGTAACAACGTCTTGTAGCTGTTTTGGTGTGATCTCTTTACCTTTTTTCATGGGTACCGTAATCCCAAAACTGGCAATGAACTCCATGAATTCCTTTACCCGATCAGCATCCGGAGTTTCGTGGACACGGTAGAGGAATGGTAAATGTTCTTTATTGTAGTGTTCTGCCACGGTTTCATTGGCTGCAAGCATGAAGGATTCAATCATGCGCTCAGAAACGCCACGCTCCCGCAACACGATATCGGTCGGGTGGCCCATATCGTCCACAATGATCTTAGCTTCATTTTCTTCAAAATCAATCGCACCGCGGGCATGCCGCATTTTATACAGAATCTGATGCAATTCGACCATGTCTTCAAACATCGGCACGAGTTCCTGATATTCGGCCATCACTTCCGGGTCGTGGTCAGTCACAATTTTGTTCACATTGTTGTACGTCATGCGGGCATGGCTCTTGATGACACTTTGATAGATCTCGTGACTCACCACATGGCCTTCGTGGTCGATTTCCATGTCACAAGACATCGCCAAGCGGTCAACACCCGGATTCAACGAACAAATACCATTGGACAACCGAAATGGCAACATTGGAATCACGCGATCGACCAAATACGTACTGGTGCCGCGGTCAAATGCTTCCTGATCCAAGGCGGACCCTTCCGTGACATAATGCGAAACATCGGCAATGTGGACGCCAAGATGGAAGTTGCCATTTGGCAGTTTCCAAACGACGACCGCATCATCAAAGTCTTTACTGTCATCGCCATCAATCGTGACAACTGCCTGATCAGTGATATCTTTACGGCCAACGCGTTCTTCCGGCGTCACGTGATCCGGAATGGCATTGGTCTGATCCATCACTTCATCCGGAAATTCGGTTTTAATGTGATTTTGCAAAACCAATGACATGATGTCCACGCCGGGATCATTCTTATTCCCTAGTGTTTCCACCACCATGCCGTACATTAATTTTGGATGGTATTCAGTCGGAAATTCAGTAATCTCCGTCACTGTCATATCGCCGAGTTGCGGGATCGTCCCGGTATCCTTGACATAAACCGGATAATTCTTCAGCTTCTTTTCATGGCTGACAACCATGCCGATAAAACCGGACTTAGCCCGATCTTTATCGGAAAAAGGTTTGAACTCGCCAACCAGGGTCGTTAAGCTGCGTTGAACAACCTTGGTAATTTCGCCTTCTGCTCCGCGCGAATCGTTTGGCCGCGCTTCGCGAACAATGCGAACCTCAACCGTATCGCCATCCAAGGCAAAATCCGTGCTGGTCGATGGCACATAAACATCATCATCCAAGCCTTCAACGGCAACGAAACCAAAACCTTTTTCATTACCATGGAAAACGCCGGTCAAAACTTTAGGCGCGCCACCCAATGCATAACGGCCTTCATGATTGGCGTGGATCAGATTGTCATTTTCCATACCATTTAGTGCCTGTACCAGCACTTTAAAATCCGCGCCTTCATTTAATTTCAACGCGCGACTAAGTGTCTGAACCGAATAATCAATCTTCGGATTCCTGCGAAATGTTGCTAATAATTCATTACGAATATGGCCAACTGTGGTCATGCTATCCCTCGTTTTCTTGTTGCATAAATTCAATAACGTCTTGTTCTAGTGCATGGTGAGCTGAATTAACGGTAATCACGTGCTTGGCCCCGTCGTACCAGTGAAAATCCACGCGGGCCGCGTTGATCAAAGCATCGCGTAACTGGTACGCCAATCGACCATCCACTAATTCGTCCTCACCGGCCTGACCAATGAAAGTCGGTTGCTTGACTAGATCCAAATCGGCCGCAACCCCGGTGGCAAACTGATCAATTGCAGTCAGTTGCCCCGGTAGGTAAGCCAGAATCTGGGTACTTTCATCCGGTTTATTGGCCAAGCGATTCATATACTGGGCATATTTTAAAAATCCCGGAATCAAATGATGCTTGCCTGGCAGAATCGGCGATGAAAAAACGCCGCCAGCCGTGATGCCAGGTAACTTCTCTAAAGCTTTTACCGCAAAAATGCCACCTAACGACAGGCCGAACACAAACACGCGGGGGTACTTTGCGGTCATATGGGCAACGGCAGCGCTGGCTTCTGCCCACCAGATGTCTGGATTGCCCTTCGTCAAAATGTCCATGGGCTCGATCGTTCCATGCCCGGCAAAAAGCGGCACATACACCCCATAACCGACACGTTGTAAGGCTCGGGCCATAAAATTCATGTCATTGGGGCTGCCAGTGTACGCATGAAGTAAAACAACGCCTGTGTCGGTGCCTTCGTATTCAAAAGGTTGCGGTTTGCGAAAAATCATGGTGAAGTCGTCCTTTGTGGATGTCAATGATATGCGACGCATGAATGCCGATTTTTGGAAACTGTGCACGTTTAGCTGGCCAAACTGATGTCAAAATGGTAAGCGCAGCAAAAGCTTGATACAAAAGCCATAGTTGCAGACCGCCGATGCACCGCACAAGACCTTGTATGCTTAATCGCCAGCTCTAGTCAGGTTGGATCATGCTTCTGCAAAAAAAGCCCCCTGAATGTTCCAGGAGACTTTGGTTAATGGGCTTCCAGATAGACCAACGCGATGGCGAGGCCGAAGAAAATGACACCCAATACAACGGTGACTTTCTCCATGAAAGCTTCAAAACCGCGGGATTTGGTCTTCCCGAATAAATCGGTTGCCCCACCGGACAATGCGCTTAACGCATCCTGTTGTTTGCTTGGTTGCATTAAAGTTGCGATCACGATAAAAATCGAATCGATCACAAGTAATGTGGTCAATAAACTTTGCAAGTTGTTGCCTCCCTTGCGAAAAATCTCACTTTAGTAGTTTAGCATAAAAGCAAGGCAAAGGCGAATCTTTGCTGATTTCAGTCATCTTTTTCATCATTGATCTAAAATTAGCCAATTTCAAAGACCAGTAGGCGACTCTCCGCAATATCATGGCCGTTGAGCGATCACGCAATATGAGGCTTTTTTCTGAAAGTCTGATACAGCATGTAGCCACCGATCACGGCCACCAGGAAAGGCATCAAATAGCTTACCTGATCTGCCACGCTAACCGGCAACATTTGATTCAAGCCAATGTTCAAACCCATCAGTACCGGATAACCTAAATACCACCAGCGCATCTGCTTATCGATAATAACGCCAACTATGACGAGCGCAACCATGCCCCAGTTCGCTACAAATCCCAGTAAGAATGGCACAATAAAGCTGGCAAAACCGCCACCGGAAGATGTGAGTAACCCCAGTTCGCCACCAACCGAATAAAATAACCCAAGTAGGATGCTTGCAACAGCGTACACGATGCGAAATGTTCTCATGGTGATCAAGTCCCTTCTGTTGACGATAGCCATCACTTTGACAGGTTCATTATACATGCATACCGATTAGCTGCCACCTAAAAGCTGCGATTCACAGACACGGCATCACACTCGCGTTTTATGCGCTGTCGCCAAAGCCGCAGAAAGGGCATCGATTCGTTTTTTCACCCGCACACGCTCAGCCGCATCTGTCAGCAATACCAGTGTATCGCCTTCTCGAATCAATGTATCGCCATGAGGAATCACTTCCCGCTCACCCCGGCGAATTCCAATCAGCAACGACTCTTTTGGCCATGGCATATCGCGCACCAACTTACCATTGAGCGAACTGCCCACAAAAACCGGGATTTCCAGTCGATCAGGCTGGTGCAGCTGCTCAACGGTCTTGGGGAATGTCATTTGTTCAAGCAAGGCTTCATAAATCGGCGCACCACCAAGCAGGTCAACCACGAGATAAGCCGTCAACGACAGCACCGCCAGCGGCATGAGATGGGTCAGATTACCCACCATTTCGGTCACCAATAAAATCGCGGTAAACGGCGCTTTCCCAATGCCGGCAAAGTATCCAGCCATCGAGAAGATAATCAGATTCATAATGTAAACATGTGGCAACAAGCCCAACTGATACATGACCACCCCATAAATGGCCCCGATAATCGCCCCTAACGATAAAATCGGCAAGAAAATACCGCCTGGCAACCCTGAGCCATAAGAAATCATGGAAAAAACAAAGCGAATGGCGAAAATACCCAGTAACGTCAAAAGTGGCGGTACATACTGACCAAACCCGACAATCAAGCTATTGCCGCCGCCGAGCAGATTAGGGGTAAAATAACCGACCGCAATCAATAAGATGAACGGCACGACTCCTTGCACGACCCGTGGTAAGTGGGTCAATCGTTGATACCACCGCGGCATGGATAAAAGCACCCGTTGGTATAAATAGCCTAGCAGCCCTAGAAGAATGCCTAGCAGGATCAAATGCCAGTAACTGGTAACCGGCAAACTTCGCGAATAACTCAAATGTAGCACGGGAACCAGTCCAAACACATACAGCGAGATGAAATCCGATCCAATGGCACCAGCCAGTGCAGTCAGCCAAACCAGCGGCGAGAAATTATGGTAAACCTCTTCCAACACGAACAGGGTCCCAGCAATCGGCGCATTGAAGGCAGCTGCGAGTCCGGCTGCCGATCCGGATGCAATTAGGAGACGCCGATCGGTTCCGCGCAATTTAAATCCACCGGCCAAGCCTTGACCCACGGCTGCGCCTAATTGAATCGAAGGCCCTTCACGACCCAGAAACAAACCGGGAGCAAGTGACAGCACACCACCGACGAACTTACGCCAAAGAATGGCCCACCAATGCATTTCCAGTTCGCCGGCAAGCTGACCTTCTACTTGAGGAATGCCTGACCCGGAAATATAGGGTTCTTGTTTTAACATTAGGGCCACAAGCGCCGCCAGCACCAGATTAAAGGCAATCAATAAGACCCAGTGCCACCAGACAAACGGCCCCATATGTAAGTATCCGTATACCTGATGACTGGCGCGCAACCCGACTTCAATACAGTAACGAAAAGCACTGACCACCGTACCGGTCATCAAGCCGACCAATAATCCCAGCAAGACAAACCGCAGGCGGGTGATATCGAATTTTTCTTTTTCCTTAATGATTCGTGCCACAACATTTCCCTCCATGCCAACATTCATTCAGTATAAACCTTAAAAGGAAACGAGAGAAATCCCATTCTTTCAAAAAATTAGGAAAAAAACACGCCACTTGTCATAAGTGACGTGCTCGTAACGACAGCAACGGCGATTAATTAGTCGATTGCTTTAACGTTGTAGAAGGACTTGCGACCCTTGTATTGTGATTGTGCACCTAATTGATCTTCGATGCGCATCAACTGGTTGTACTTGGCAATCCGGTCGGTCCGGCTCATGGAACCGGTCTTGATTTCACCGGCGTTGGTTGCAACAACCAAGTCAGCAATCGTGGTGTCTTCGGTTTCACCGGAACGATGTGAAACAACGGCGGTGTAGCCAGCTTCTTTAGCCATTTCAATTGCTTCGAAGGTTTCAGTCAAAGTACCGATTTGGTTCAGCTTGATCAGAATTGAGTTAGCAACGCCCATATCGATACCCTTCTTCAGGTAATCGGTGTTGGTAACAAACAGGTCATCACCAACGATCTGAACTTTGTCGCCCATCTTCTGGGTGAATGTCTGCCAGCCTTCCCAGTCGTTTTCGTCGATAGGATCTTCAACAGAAACGATCGGATACTTGTTGATGTAACCATCGATCATGTTGGTCCATTCTTCGGTGGTGTACTTCTTGTCAGGGTTTGACCACTTGGTTGTGTAAGTCTTGGTGTCGGCATCGTACATTTCTGAAGCCGCAACATCAAAGGCCAAGGCAATGTCGTCGCCTGGCTTGTAGCCAGCCTTCTTGATCGCTTCAACAAGTAGTTCGAAGGCTTCTTCGTTGTCCTTCAAGTTAGGAGCGAAGCCACCTTCATCACCAACAGCGGTAATGTCACCTTTGCTCTTCAACAAAGCCTGCAGTGCATGGAAGGTTTCTGAACCCATGCGAACGGCTTCACGAACACTCTTGGCACCAACAGGCATAATCATGAATTCCTGGAAGTCAACAGTGTTAGTTGAATGTGCGCCACCATTAAGAACGTTCATCATTGGCGTTGGCAGAACATGAGCGTTCGGGCCGCCAAGATATTGATACAATGGCAGGCCGACTTCATCAGCAGCAGCACGGGCAGCAGCCAAGGAAACACCCAAGATGGCGTTGGCACCCAGCTTGCCTTTGTTTGGTGTACCATCAAGATCGATCATGGTTTGGTCGATCAGGCGTTGTTCGGTAACGTCAAGGCCAATCACAGCCTTGGCAATTTCATTGTTGACATGACCAACGGCCTTCAAAACACCCTTGCCGCCAAAACGATCCTTGTCACCGTCACGCAGCTCAACGGCTTCGTGTTCACCGGTTGAAGCACCTGATGGAACTAATGCGCGGCCAAAACCGCCATCTTCGGTATACAATTCAACTTCAACAGTAGGGTTGCCACGTGAATCCAAAACTTCGCGTGCCAATACATCAGTAATGATAGACATATATTCTTCTCCTTTTTGCCAGAAGGCTGTTTAATATTGGAAACCAGATTAATCTTGGTAGTTAGCCAAGGCGATGAAACTTTCAGGATCCATCGAAGCGCCACCGACTAAGCCGCCATCGATATCAGGCTTAGCCATCAATTCTTTAACGTTCGCTGGTTTAACGGAGCCGCCGTAAAGAATCCGAACAGCGTCTGCCGTGTCTTTATTATACAACTTCTCAACGGTCGCACGAATGTGGGCAACAACTTCTTGTGCCTGATCGGCAGTCGCAGTCTTACCGGTCCCGATTGCCCAGATTGGTTCGTAGGCCAAAACAGAAACTTTGACTTGGTCAGCAGTTAAGCCAGCCAAAGCTGCTTCGATTTGCGAGGCAACCCAGTCTTCGGTTTGGCCAGCTTCACGCTGGGTCAAACTTTCGCCGCAGCAGATAATCGGCAGAAGATTGTTCTTAAAGATAGCCTTAGCTTTCTTATTGATATCTTCGTCGGTTTCGTGGAAGTAACCACGACGTTCGCTATGGCCGATGATGACATAATCAACGCCCATTTCCTTTAATGCTTTCGGGCTGGTTTCGCCGGTATAAGCACCTTCATCTTCAAAGTAGCAGTTTTCTGCCGCTGTCTTTAAAGGTGTGCCTTCTGCTCCGGCAACCAAAGTCGTCAGATCAATGGCAGGTGCGCCAATAACCGTTTCAACTTTGCTTGCGTCAGGCAGTTTGCCTTTCACAGCATCCAAAAAGGCTTGCGTCTCCTTGGGGTTTTTGTTCATTTTCCAGTTACCAGCAATGAATGGTGTCCGCATGACTTAGCTTCCTTTCATTATGTACCGACACGCTCAGCACGCGTCGGCATTGACTGTTAGATCAGCATCACTGACAAATTACTTGTCAGAAATGGCTGCGATACCTGGTAACGTCTTGCCTTCAAGATATTCAAGGCTAGCACCGCCACCAGTGGAAATGTGGGTAATCTTAGGTGCGATACCCAATTGCTTGGCAGCAGCGGTTGAATCGCCACCACCAATGATTGTCGTAGCATCCTTCAAATCACCGAGTGCACGGCCGACTTCCAAAGTACCTTCAGCATAGTTGCTCATTTCGAACACACCCATCGGGCCGTTCCAAACAACCGTCTTGGCACCTTGCAAAGCATCTTTGAATTCTTGAATCGTCTTCGGGCCGATATCCAATGCCATGTAGCCATCCGGAATATCGCCTTCAACAACCTTATGAGGAGCATCGTTTGAAAATTCTGGGGCAACAACAGAATCAACAGGCAAAAGCAACTTATCGCCGGCTTGGTCCATAATCTTCTTGGCTAAGTCGATCTTGTCTTTTTCAACCAATGAGTTACCGATGCTCATACCCTTGGCTGCATAGAAGGTATAAGTCATGCCACCACCGATAAGGATCTTATCAGCTTTAGGCACTAAGTTTTCGATGACACCGATTTTATCGGAAACCTTGGCACCACCCAAGATAGCAATGAATGGGTGCTTCGGGTTGTCAACAGCGTCGCCTAAGAACTTGATTTCCTTTTCCATCAAGAACCCGGCAGCTGTTTGCTTCATGTTGGAAGCAATGCCGACATTGGACGCATGCTTACGATGTGCCGTACCAAAGGCATCGTTGACGAATAGGTCGCCAAGGCTTGCCCAGTACTTGCCTAATTCAGGATCATTGCCGGATTCTTTCTTACCGTCAAGATCTTCAAACCGGGTGTTTTCCATCAAAAGCACATCGCCATCGTTCATTTTGGCAATAGCATCTTCCAGTTCCTTGCCACGGGTAGCCGGTACAAAGGTAACTGGCTTCTTCAGCAATTCACTCAAGCGTTGGGCAACTGGCTTCAATGTCAGCTTAGCCTTATCTTCTTCGGTCTTAACCCGGCCAAGGTGTGACAGCAAGATTGCCTTGCCGCCGTGATCAATGACATATTGGATGGTTGGCAATGCTGCCACGATCCGGTTGTCATCACCAATAACGCCATCTTTGATCGGCACGTTGAAGTCAACGCGGATCAGAACTTTTTTATCTTTAACATCTAAATCTGAAACGATTAATTTAGCCAAAAGATTTGACCTCCTTCATTTTCCCAAAGATGGTGGATGAACACGCGTCCTCCACCATGGTGCTCGCAAAGGGCAAAAATCAGCATAAAACCGATGATTTCTGTCGCCTTTCCAAAAAAAGCGGAGGGAGTAAAGCTCCCTCCGCTTCGGATGTTGCGGTTAGAAAAGCGTTACTCCGGATTAGAGAGTAGCAAATTTCAGCAAGGTACGGATCATCTGGCAAGTAAAGCCATATTCGTTATCGTACCAAGCAACCGTCTTAACTAATTGATAGTCACCGGCAGTTGTAACTTCAGTCTGAGTAGGATCGAAGATTGAACCATAAGTCGTACCGATTACATCGGAAGATACGATTTCGTCTTCGTTCCAGCCGAAGCTAGGGTTGTTTTCGGTGTGCTTCTTGATAGCTTCGTTGACTTGGTCAGCAGTAACGTTCTTGGTCTTCAAGATGGAAACCAATTCGGTCAAGGAACCGTCAACAACAGAAACACGCTGTGCGTGACCCTGCAACTTGCCGTTCAATTCTGGGATAACCAAACCGATAGCCTTAGCAGCACCAGTGCTGTGAGGAATCGTGTTAGCAGCGGCAGAACGTGCAGCACGCAGGTTGCCACCACGAACCGGGCCGTCAAGCAACATCTGAGTTGAGGTGTAAGCGTGAACGGTGGTCATGGTACCAACTTCAATGCCGAATTCCTTGTTCAGGAAGTAAGCCATTGGTGCCAAGCAGTTGGTCGTGCAAGAACCAGCAGAAACAATCTTATCGTCTGCATTCAAAGTGTCATCATTAACATTGTAAACGATGGTCTTCATCTTGCCAGCTGGGGCAGAAATCAGAACACGCTTTGCACCTGCATCCAAATGAGCTTGTGACTTTTCAGCAGAGGTATAGAAGCCTGTGCATTCAAGAACATAGTCAACGCCATCGTTCTTAACCCAAGGAATGTTCTGGGCTTGCGGTTCTGCGTAGACGCGGTATTCTTTACCGTCAACGACAATACCGTTATCGGTTGCACTAACTTCACCAGGGAAAGTACCATGAGTTGAATCATACTTAAGCAAGTGAGCCAGCATGGTTGGGCTGGTCAGATCGTTGATCGCAACAACCTGGATGTCATTGCTCTTTGCACCCAATTCGTAAATACGACGGAATGCCAAACGACCGATACGGCCAAAACCATTAATACCAATCTTAACAGTCATGCTAAAATTTCCTCCTTTAGGAAATAAGGTTTTATTCTAACGGGTTGCCCCAGTTAAAATCGAATTTGTTGCACCGATGTCAGTTAACAGCCACGTTCGACTCGGTGCGTGTTGCATGTACGCCGCAATTGCTTTGGCTTTACTTTTACCCGCCGCAACTGCGAAGACATACGGTATATGATCAAGATCCGCAAGCTGTAATCCGATTTGCGGTATCTTGTAAACGACCTTGCCCTTGGCGTCGTAGAAAACGCCGAACGCCTCGGCAACGGCATGCTTGGCTTTCAGCATGCTGATCGTGTCAGGCGACATGCCACGGCGCTTAGCCATGACCAGCGCATCGCCCACACTATGAATCACTACCTGAGCTTTGTCGATAAGGTTTAAAACATCTCTCACCGATGGCTCTTTGATTAAGGACTCATAGGATTCCGAGCTTAGATTCTCAGGAACATATAAAGCCCGGTACTTGCTATCGGTTGCTTCTGCCATTGCAGCCGCAATCGAGTTGGCCTGAATGGTCACGGCTTCACCGAGGCCACCCCGCGCAGGGACGAACGACAGTTCACGGCCCGCAGATAGCTGAAAAGTTAACTGCGTGGCTAAATGTGCCATCGTTGTGCCACCCATAACGGCAATCGTTAAATGCCCGGGTGGCAACAGTAACTGTAAGGTTGAATTCAACGTCTTGCCAAGTTCATCAAGAACCCGGCTACTCTGATCCGCATCCCCGGAAACAACCAGACAATGGTCAATGCCAAGATGCGTTGCCAGCCGCTTTTCGTCATCTTTGATTCCCAGCAACTGATTCATCAAATGATCAAGACCGTGAAAAGTTTCTAGCCCTTTTGCTGTCAACACCATGCCAGATTTCGAACTTTCTAAAAGTCCCTGTCCGCGCAAAAAATCTGTTTCTGTACGTAACGCGCGTTCTGAAATCTTCATCTGTTCGGCTAACGTTCGCCGACCAACCGGTGCCATCCAGTTAATAAATTGAAGGACCTGATAGCGTTTAGTGACGACGCCCATCAGATCAGGCGCGATCGCTTTGAGCCACGCAAGTTCAGTATGCATAAGGCACGTCCTTCTTTAATGGGTCATTTCACGTCCCTCCGAGTCGTTTGCCGACCCAGCAAGCTGAAAAAAATTAGGAACCCAACGTTTGCTGTTTTCCCTTACCAACAAAACCAATTGTAGCAGGGGTTCCGCTTTATCGCAAGTCTGTTGCCTAAATCGTCTCAAAGTAATCACAAAACCGGCTAAGTTTGAACATCTACTTCAAGAATGGTTCAAATGTTCGGCATTTACCAGTTTTGGCAACCTCGCTGCGGCTTTTTGATATCAGGGGTTTCGGCTTGCTTCTAATGAAATTTTCATGCACTGTATTTCGGTCTATTTCAACAGCCTACACACAGCCAGTCATGGGTTCTTTCATCAATGCTTGTTCTGTTTTGAGCATTTTTCAAGCGAAACTGCCATTTGGTGAGGGAGCGATTTCATTTGGCGTTTTCTTAGCTTAAAAAGGGCTATGCTGATCAGCGACATTTGCGTCCTACAAACACATTATGGCAAACAAAAAGCCCGCCATAGCGGACTTTTCTATTTTCGGTATTTTCCATATGACTGGAATTCTGCGCAGCCCGGGAGTCGAACCCGGATTTCGAGAACCGGAATCTCACGTGCGATCCATTACACTAACCGCGCAAGTACCTAATTATATTACTCAATCAGGAGGTAATTTGCAAGTCTTTTTATGTAGAGCGTGAACTGGGCCGGTTAGAAACCGGAGTGTAAGGGGCCTTGGACGTGATGGCTGGGCTTTGGCCATTGCGACCAAGGTCCTTACACGCAGGTTTCGGCCCAGTGAGCGCGTTTCGGAACCGAATTGCCCCCAAACCTTATTTTTTCACTGCCTATACTGATTCATTCTCGGCGGTTATCCTCAAATTCCTTCTACCCGTCCTTCCACTCCCACGAATCCCACGAAAAAAGCACACCACTAACCAAAGCGGTGTGCCAATTCGTTTAAGCCTTTATTTTTGATTATTCTTATTAACCAGAATATCATCAATCAAGCCGTAATCCTTGGCTTCCTGAGCGCTCATATAGTGATCACGTTCAGTATCCTTCTTGATTTGCTCAACTGTCTGACCTGTTGCATCGGCCAGGATCTGGTTCATCTTTTTACGTGTCTTCAAAATTTCTTCGGCCGCAATTTCGATTTCGGTTTGCTGACCTTGGGCGCCACCTGAAGGCTGATGGATTAAAATGGTCGAATTCGGCAAAGCAAAGCGTTTGCCTTTCGTGCCACCGGCTAACAGGACAGATGCCATGGATGCAGCCATCCCAATAGCAATGGTCTGAACATCGGACTTGATGAAGTTCATGGTATCAAGCATCGCCAAGCCGCTGGTGATCACACCACCGGGACTGTTGATGTAAAGGTAAATATCCTTTTCAGAATCCTGTGCATCAAGAAAAAGTAACTGGGCGATGACAGAGTTTGCCATTTGATCGTTTACTTCACCGGACAACATGATGATCCGGTCTTTTAATAGACGTGAGTAAATGTCGTAAGCACGTTCGCCACGACTGGTTTGTTCAACGACGGTAGGTACTAGCATGTCCTAACCTCCTGAAAATCGTTTTTTAGCACTCTTTAAAGTACAGTGCTAAGTATACTGCTAAAGTCAAATAAGGTCAAAGATTTTAATCACAATCTTTGACCTTATAAAAATCGTTCAGACTTGTGGGTAGGCGTCGTCAGCGATAGCACTCAGATGCTCATCGACACGCGTTACCTCAGTCTTGATACGATCATATTCAGTTTGCGGCAAATTCATCAATTCCATGCAGGAGCCAACATGTTCAAAAATCTCGTCGCGAGCGTCCAAAGCCTTTTGCGTCAAGCTAACATCAACGCGACGTTCATCTTCGGTTGATCGTTTGCGGCTGATCCAGCCGTCTTTTTCCAGACGCTTCATTAACGGTGTCAAGGTACCGCTGTCCAACTCAAGTGTTTGGCCCACCTGCTTAACCGACATCGTGCCGTGTTCATACAGCGACAGCAACGTAATGTACTGCGGATAAGTCAACTTAAATGGCGCTAATGCCTGAGCATAGAAATGATTATATTGTTTCTGTGCCTTGTAAATTGCAAAACAAAGTTGTTCATTTAATGTGATCGGTTTGACCATAGTGCTTCCTCCTAAAACCTAAGCAACAATTGTATCCCGCTGAACGTGACAATTACCACTTCATCTGGTAATAACATCACTGCAAATCCGAATGTAAACTGACTCATGTTTCTTGTCGTGGCACTCGTCAACCAGCGCACTGCCGGACAGTTTTTAGCGTCCTAAAAGTGGCAGCCGGGTCGTTCAAACGCCTACATCAAATAACTTGATGTCGGTTACATTGTACACGATTATCTTGAGGAAACAAAGGCATTATCTTATAAATATGACTTTTTGCTTATCTTGCAATTATCATAGCTGCTAGGCATCTTCCGGTTGCTGGTAACCCTCAGCAATCTGATTGAGTTTGCGCAACCGATGATTGACGCCTGACTTCGAAATGGTCCCACCCGGAACCATGGCACCCAACTCCTGCAACGAGACATCCGGATGGGCTAAGCGCAAAACGGCAATTTCGCGCAGTTTGGTTGGCAGATTATCCAACCCCACATGATCTTTAAGATAGTTGATATTCTCAATTTGTTTCTGGGCCGCATCAATGGTTTTGTTCATATTCGCCGTTTCGCAATTCACGAGGCGGTTCACCGAGTTACGCATATCCCGCACAATCCGGACATCTTCGAACTTAAGCATCGCATTCGTTGCCCCGATCACCTGCAGGAAATCCGCGATTTTTTCGGCTTCTTTTAAATAAACAATATAGCCGCTTCGGCGTTCGACGGTGCGCGCATTCAGGTTGAAATGATTCATCATTTTCAAAATGCCGGCATTGTGATCGGCATACAATGAATAAATTTCCAGGTGATAGCGCGATGTTTCCGGATTATTCACCGATCCGCCGGCTAAAAAAGCGCCGCGCAAGTACGAACGCATCCGTTGTGGTTCTTCCAAAACCGTTGCTGGGACCGTCGTCGAAATCGCCATCGTTGTCGGATCCAAAATTGACAAATCCGACAGAATATCATTGACACCTTCCGTCAGGCGGACAATGTACTGATAATTTTTTTTGAGTTTCATTTTGCGATGAACGACCAAGTTGGCTTCATGCCGGTAAACCTGGCGAATCAAACTATAAATTCGCCGGGCAATGGCTGGGTTTTCGGTTTGAATGTTTAACACAAATCGATGGGCCATCAACGTCAGGCTGCCGTTCATCCGGATCAATGCCGACAGCTCTGCCTTCGCATGTTCAGGATGAACCTCGAGTTGGGTCAGTTCTTTTTTCACCATACTGGCAAAGCTTGCCATGCCCTCACCTCCGGATTTTTGCGCTCACTTGAAAAGCCAAATTCAAAATTTCCTTGGCCACCTTGTCGCCATCATGGAAAACGCCGCGATCACGCAACTTCAAAAAGTCTTCCGAAATCACGCGACAACCCATATCCCGCAAACCTTGATAATTATGCTTAACCGGCGTCAGAATTTCGTTGTACTTTTGGTGATCGAGATAATTCTCGGGGACCGGTTCGATATTGACGAGCACGGTATCGACAAAATCCTCCCCCATCTGTTCATTCAACACCCGAACATGGTCGGCATCGGTGAAGTTTTGTGTTTCGCCTTTCTGCGTCATGATGTTGACGATATAGATGACTTCGGCCTGCGTTTTCTTCACAGCGTCACCCAGATTGCCAATCATCAGGTTCGGCAGGATGCTGGTAAACAGACTGCCGGGCCCCAGCACGACCACATCGGCATCCATAATGGCATCAATGACTTCATGGACAGCTTTAGGTTCACCATTAGCCGGATCGGTTTCGGAGACGGAAATATGCTTGATATTCTTACCGGCAGCGGTAATTTCGGATTCACCGGATAGGCTCGTCCCATCTGTGAACTCGGCATTAAGTGTGAGTGGCGTGTTGCTGGCAGGATAAACGTGACCATCCACCTGCATCATTTCGCTCAGTTGCTGAACCGCCGGGAAAATGCCGCCTTTCATCTCTGACAAAGCCGCAATGATTAAGTTGCCAATCGCATGGCCGGCAAAAAACGCATCGGTCGTGTTAAAGCGGTACTGGAAAATATCCAGATACAGACTTGGCAACTCCGACAAGGCAACAAGCACATTGCGAATATCACCAGGCGGCACTACGTTAATATAATTGCGGATGGTACCTGACGACCCGCCATCATCGGCAACCGTCACAATCGCTGTTACGTCAGCATCCTGTTCATGCAGACTATGCAAGATAACCGGCAATCCGGTTCCGCCGCCAATCACGACGACTTTAGGACGCCGCCCGCGAATGACGCGGATAAATTTAGTTTCCCGACTCATGAACGATTCACCGTCTCCTTATGTTTCTTAATGTCCCGATGGGTAATATCAACCGCATACGCATCCGAAAATGCCTTACCGATGCGCTCCGCAAACGCAACGCTTCGGTGTTGACCGCCTGTGCAACCGATCGCGATCGTCACACTGGTCTTCCCTTCGGCTTTATACTTGGGCATGATCTCAGCCAGCAAATCGTAAAATTTGTTGTAGAAACTCTCGGCATCTTCATTGTCCATTACATAGTCATAAACTTCCTGATCCAAACCGGTTTTTGGCCGGTAAGCCTTGACGTAAAACGGATTAGGCAGGAACCGGACGTCCATGACAATGTCCGCATCAATCGGCAGCCCATATTTAAACCCAAATGACATGACTTCAATATGAAAGGCTGGCTGACCGCTATTTTCTTTGAAGTTTAAGAAGATCTTTTCGCGTAACTGTCGCGGGCTCAACGTGGTGGTATCGATCACGACTTGCGCCCGATTCCGTAACTCGGTTAGTAGCACACGTTCTTTTTTAATGCCGTCCATCAACCGGCCTTCCATTGCCAAGGGATGTGAGCGGCGGGTTTCCTTGTAACGCGAAACCAGTTCTTCATCCGTCGCGTCTAAGAACAAAATGCGCGAATGAACGTAAGCGTTGTTGTCCAGATTAGCCAACATGTCGATAATCTGGTCATAAAAGGCCCGACTACGCAGATCCACGACTAGCGCAACCTTTGAGATCTTCCCAGATTCCTTAACGAGTTCCCAAAACTTAGGAAGCAGCGCTGGCGGCATGTTATCAACGCAAAAATACCCCAAATCTTCAAACGCCTGCATTGCAACGGTTTTGCCGGCACCCGACATCCCAGTGATAATAACAAGATCCAAACTTTCAGTCATAAAAGGCTCCTTTGTGCTCATATTCAATCAAGTATAACATTCCGGGCGTGTCATTCCTACCATCACAGACTCCCGAAATAAAAAAAGCCGAAGAACCGGCTTAGAAACACCGGTTCTTCGGACTTTTGGTGGACAATTTAAATGTTGCGTCGAGCAAAAGCGATGACAATACACTCGATGCCGAACAGGACGAAGAACATCGCCAACAAGGTCACCAGCGTCACTGCTGCAATCACCGGCTGCATGAACAGCATCAGCGAAACAATGACCGCCAGAATATCCAGAATCAGATAAACGACAAACCAGCCCGTGCCGGCAACGCGCAGATGGCCGACATTGAACAATGAGCCGACAGAATCGACCAGGAACCAGATAGCAAACATCATGGTGATCGTCGCCACGCCTAAGCCAGAATTCAATAAGAAAATCAGGCCAATGACAAGGTCAAAAATCCCCATAATCAAGGAAATCCATGCCAATCTACCGGTAAACTGGCGCAATGTGGAAAAGCCCGCAAGAACCGCAATCCCTCGAATAATGGCAACGACGGCAAAGATAAAGGTAACCGTCCTTAATGTTGCTAACGGGTACCGTAAGACCACAAAAGCAGCAACCAGAAACAGAATACCGGTGATGAACTGCCCCCAGTCAAAGCCAAAACTCTTTCGATTCAACATATTATTCCCTACTTTCTTGATCATTTATATCATACCATTTCAAAAAGTAATTCAATAAATTGAATTGCCAGAATTTTTAAAGATTTTTAAAGATACGGGCAAATGCCACTAGCCACGCATGATACGTAGCCTTTAAAAAGTGATCAAAAATCGGTCAAACGCTGCTCATTTATGTACATAAATAGTCGCGGTTTTAAACGCGACTATCAAACGCATTATTTCTTGGTGCTGCTTTTGGCCTGACCATCCTTGCCGGCAGCCGCTTCCTTGGTCCGTTTGGTGTCACGGATCAGAACCGGTTTGAGATATTGGCCGGTATAACTGTCAGCCACCTCGGCGACTTGTTCGGGCGTGCCTGTGGCAATGACACGGCCACCGCCATCCCCGCCTTCAGGACCCAGATCAATGACCCAGTCGGCAGATTTAACCACATCCAGATTGTGTTCAATGACCAAAACCGTGTTGCCTTCATCGACTAAGCGTTCCAGCACTTCCAGCAAGCGCTTAATATCATCGGTATGCAAACCGGTCGTCGGTTCATCCAGAATATAAAAGTTCTTACCGGTCGAAAGCTTCTGCAACTCACTGGCCAGCTTCATCCGCTGCGCCTCACCACCGGAAAGGGTTGTAGCACTTTGACCCAGCTTCACATAGCCCAAGCCGACATCCACAATCGTCTGCAACTTACGGCGAATCTTTGGAATGTTTTTGAAGAAATCGGTCGCTTCTTCAACGGTCATATCCAACACTTCGGCAATGTTCTTGCCTTTATACGTGACCTCCAGGGTTTCGGAATTGTACCGTTTGCCGTGGCAAACTTCACACGGCACATATACATCTGGCAAGAAATTCATTTCAATCTTGATAATCCCGTCACCTTTACAGTTTTCACAGCGACCGCCCTTGATGTTAAAACTGAACCGTCCTTTTTTGTAACCGCGCAGTTTGGCTTCGTTGGTTTCTGCAAATAATCCGCGAATATCATCAAAAACGCTGGTATAGGTAGCTGGATTGCTCCGTGGCGTCCGACCGATTGGACTCTGATCAATATTGATTAGCTTCTCAATATTTTTATAACCCAGAATCTTATCATATGGTCCGGGTTTTTCAGAGTTGTGATTCAGCTTTTGGGCCAAGGCTCGCCGCAAAATCGAATTGACAAGCGTTGACTTGCCCGATCCGGAAACCCCGGTAACCACAATAAACTTGCCTAATGGAAAATCAACATTGATGTGCTTGAGATTATGGTCGGCAGCCCCTTCCAAACGGATCACTTTGCCATTGCCTGTCCGACGCTTCAACGGTACCGGAATAAACTTACGGCCAGATAGGTATTGCCCCGTGATCGACTTGCGTACCCGCGCCACTTGCTTAGGCGTTCCGGCCGCCATGATCCGGCCGCCATGGTCACCGGCACCCGGACCGACATCGATCAGGTAATCGGCTGCCCGCATGGTGTCCTCGTCATGTTCAACCACAATGAGCGTATTGCCTAAATCACGCATTTTTTTCAAAGAGGCGATTAAGCGATCGTTGTCGCGTTGATGCAGGCCGATTGACGGCTCATCCAGAACATACATGACCCCGCTCAAATTGGATCCGATCTGAGTTGCCAACCGAATACGCTGCGCCTCGCCGCCAGATAGCGTCCCGGCGCTACGACTCAAGGTCAGATAGCCAAGGCCGACATTGACAAGAAAAGTTAAACGATCGACAACCTCTTTCACGATTGGCTGAGCAATCACACTTTCAGCCTCGCTCAGCTGAATCTGCTTAAAGAACGGTAAGGCATCTTTGATCGCCAAATCGGAAACTTCGGCAATATCACGACCGGAAATTTTTACGGCAAGTGCTTGCCGATTCAGCCGCTTGCCATGGCAAACCGGGCAAGGCAGCGCGGTCATGTAACTCCGCATCTGTTGGCGTGTAAAATCGCTGTTGGTCTCGGCATAGCGCCGGGAAATGTTGGTCAGTACCCCTTCAAACGGCACATCGACATCCCGAACGCCGCCAAAATCATTTTCATAATGGAAATGGAACGGCTTGCCATTGCTGCCATCAAGAACGACGGTGCGTTCCCGCTTGGTCAACTTCTCAAACGGCACATCCATGCGCACTTTAAAGGCCGTTGCGGCTTGTTCCAACAATTCCGGATAGTACTGGGAACTGATGGGATTCCACGGAGCAATCGCGCCTTGTGCCAAGGTCATGCTTGGATCCGGGACGACCAGATCCATATCGACCGTGAGCTTAACCCCTAAGCCATCACATTCCGGGCAGGCACCAAATGGGGCATTGAACGAAAAGAGGCGCGGCTCCATTTCACCAATGGTAAAGCCACAAATCGGGCAGGCAAAATGTTCGGAAAAACGTAACGTCTCGCCGCCGATCACATCGACATTGGCATAACCTTCGGACAAACGTAACGCCGCTTCGAATGAATCAAACAACCGGCTGCGCGCTTCAGGCTTCACCACAATCCGGTCAATCACGATATCAATATCATGAGCCTTGTTTTTATCCAGCTCATAGTCGGCCGTTGCGTCCATCACTTCGCCGTCAACGCGCATGCGCACATAACCTTCACGCATAATCTTGGCGAAGACTTTCTTATGACTGCCTTTTTTGCGCCGCACAATTGGCGACAGAATCTGAATGCGGCTCTTTTCCGGTAATGCTAAGACGCGATCCACCATTTGTTCGACACTCTGGCTCGTAATCGGTGTCCCATCGTTCGGACAAATCGGATGACCGACCCGCGCCCACAACAACCGCAGATAATCGTTGATTTCCGTGACGGTGCCGACCGTTGAACGGGGATTCTTGGAGGTCGTCTTTTGATCAATCGAAATCGCCGGACTGAGGCCATCAATCGAGTCGACATCTGGTTTCTCCATCTGGCCTAAGAATTGACGCGCATAGGCAGACAGACTTTCAACATACCGGCGCTGGCCTTCTGCATATAACGTATCAAACGCCAGGCTGGACTTGCCAGAACCTGACAGCCCCGTCATGACCACGAGTTTGTTACGGGGAATGGTCACGTCAATATTCTTTAAGTTATGGGCACGTGCCCCATGGATCACAATTTTATCATTTGCCATTCACAAAAAATCTCCTCATTTAAAACAAGCCGCCCGTAGCCAGAACGTCACCCCATCTGGCACGACAAAGCGGATCAGTTCCTGCGTCTCAGCCAACGCCAGGATCACGACAACAAAACAGCCACGATCGCCGGATCTAATCAAGGTAATCATGGCTGACTTTGTTTCATCATGCAAGTTCGTTACAAAAATCTCAAGACATATCTGCCTGCAACTCCAGAATAGTATCCCGTAACGATGCCGCCTGTTCGAAATCCAGTTTCTTGGCCGCCGCCTGCATTTGTGAACGCAGGTTGGCCACCAATTCTTTCTTATCGGCTTTGGTCATGTCTTCATAGTCAACCTCGGCAAAGGTCTTCTTGGCCTCGGCTTTCTCATCGTCAGACTGTTCGTAGGTCGAAATAGCTGCCCGAATCGGTTTGATAATGGTCTTAGGCTGAATATGATGTTCTTCGTTAAACTTCTCCTGAATCGCCCGCCGCCGCTTGGTTTCATCAATCGCGGCCTTCATCGAATCAGTGACTTTGTCCGCATACATAATCACTTTACCGTGCTCATTACGCGATGCCCGGCCGATCGTCTGGATTAAGGATCGTTCTGCCCGCAAGAAGCCTTCCTTGTCAGCATCAAGAATCGCAATCAGCGAAACTTCCGGCACATCAATGCCTTCACGTAAAAGGTTAATGCCAATGAGCACATCAAATTTACCAAGCCGTAAATCACGAATGATCTTTGTCCGCTCCAGCGTCTTGATATCGCTATGCAGGTAGCGGACTTTAATGCCCATATCCTTCAGATAATCAGTCAGATCTTCCGCCATTTTTTTAGTCAAAGTGGTAATGAAGACCCGTTCATGAGCATCAATGCGTTTGTTGATTTCACCAACCAGATCATCGATTTGTCCCATCACCGGACGCACTTCAATCTTCGGATCCAGCAAACCGGTTGGCCGAATAATCTGCTCAGCAATATCTTCTTTGGGTACGCGACTCAATTCGTAAGGCCCCGGGGTGGCACTGACATACAAAATGCGCTTGACATGCTTTTCAAACTCGTCGATCTTCAGCGGCCGATTGTCCAACGCGCTTGGCAAACGAAAGCCATAATCAATCAGCATCTGTTTCCGCGCCCGGTCACCGTTGTACATCCCCTTAACCTGCGGCATCGTCACATGGCTTTCGTCAACCATGATCGTAAAGTCTTTCGGGAAAAAGTCTAACAGTGTGTACGGCGGCTCGCCCGGTTTGCGGCCATCCATGTGGCGAGAATAATTTTCGATGCCACTGGTGAAGCCCATTTCGCGCATCATTTCAATGTCATAGTTGGTCCGCTGTTCCAAGCGTTGCGCTTCAAGCAACTTGTTTTCGCCGCGTAACACCTTCAATCGGTCTTCCAATTCCGCCGAAATGCTCTTGATCGCGCGTTGCATCTGTTCGTCACTGGTCATAAAGTGGGTGGCCGGGAAAATGGCAACATGATCTCGCGTGCCGATGACTTCACCGGTCAATGCGTCCACTTCAGTAATTCGGTCAATCTCGTCACCGAAAAATTCAACGCGAATGGCATGATCGTCACGGCTAGCCGGGAAAATTTCAACAACATCCCCGCGAACCCGAAAACGGCCACGCTGAAAATCAATGTCATTGCGATCAAATTGGATATCGACCAGTTGCCGCAGCAACGTATTCCGATCAATGGTCATGCCGGTTCGTAGTGAAAGCACATGATTTTTATATTCATGCGGATCACCTAATCCAAAGATCGATGATACCGACGCCACCACAATCACGTCGTTTCGTTCAAGTAACGCACTGGTTGCACTATGCCGCAACTTGTCAATTTCGTCATTAATGGCACTGTCTTTTTCAATATACGTGTCCGTGCTAGGCACATATGCTTCAGGCTGATAATAATCATAGTAAGAGACAAAATATTCAACCGCATTATGCGGGAAGAATTCCTTAAACTCGCCATAGAGCTGTCCCGCTAAGGTTTTATTGTGCGATAAAATCAAAGTCGGCTTATTCAGGTTGGCGATGATGTTGCTCATCGTAAATGTCTTCCCTGTTCCGGTCGCACCTAACAGGATTTGTTCTTTCTTGCCTTCTTCAAACCCTTTTGTCAGCTTGGCAATCGCCTGAGGTTGGTCCCCAGCCGGCTGATAAGGTGAAACCAGATCAAATTTACGATCAGCGATTCGTTCGATCATCGACATGCCTCCAATCAACATGTGACGCGCGGCTATTCCCACGCGCATTAACATCCATTTGTATGCGGTGTCCCGCCGTTGTACCAAAATTTTTCATCAAAAAAGTTGGAACCGATTTGAAACGCATTCCAACTTCCAACTTGCATATTATAACATAGCGAACATACTTTCGCTACTTACTTGGCTCGTGTTCAGCCATGGTTGCTTTGGTCAATTTGGCCAATTGATCACGACTGGCAAACTTCTCTTCCAACATATCCGGCAAAACCTGATCGAGGAAGTACCGGACACTTGGCCGATTCTTAAATTCCAGAATGGTACTCAGACTTTCCGTGTAAATATCAAGAAAGACCTGTTCCGGATTACCTTTTTCAATTTCGCCAAATCCTTCGTAGAGCAAGTCAATTTTATCGGCCACGCTTAAAATTTGGCCTTCAAGCGTGTCGTCTTTGCCTTCGGATAATCGGCGGCGATAACGATCCTGGAAATCGCGCGGAATTTCATTTTTGATGAAGTTCTCCGTCATCGTGGCCTCAACGTCAGCAAGCATCTGCCGCAATGTCGGCGTGGCATATTTGACCGGCGTTTTGATATCGCCGATGAAACGTTCCGTGTAATCATGGTTCAGCGACTTTTCGTAGAGCATCTGCCAATTAACCTTGTTCCCCGCCAATTCCTCGACATCGCCCAGCATCTGTGCGATTTCCGCAACCTTAAAGCTGTGGGCCGCCACCGAGTGCTCCTGATACTTGAAAAAGCCCGGTGCCCGCCGCAGTGTCTCCAGATTACTCAGTCCTTGGATAAATTGGTGCATGCCCATGTCAAAATGACCTCCTGTTGTTTGTTGTGACGATCAAAAAATTACTTAAATTGCTAAAAGACTACCACCATAGCCAGACCATTGCAAGGTGTTTCACATTTTGGAACTTGGTTGTACATAAGTGAATGCAAACAAATAGACCCTGAATGTTTCGTCAGGATCTATTTAAGCTTACGCAGAAAACACCTTTACCACGCTGATTGGTTTAGGCTTCTTCACGAAAATCATTCAAGGCTTTTTCGAACGCCTCGAGTTTCTCTTGCGCTTTTGCGTCAGTTTCTGCCTTGGTGCCAACATAGAATTTGACTTTTGGCTCCGTGCCGGATGGGCGAATTGCAATCCAAGTGCCGTCTTCCAAAATATATTTCAGTACATTGCTGGATGGCATCGTCAGTTTTTCAACCGTGCCGTCTGCCGACTTCGCTTCTTGACTCAGGAAGTCTTCCACTTTGGCAATCTTGACACCGGCAAAATCATCCGGCTGCTCTTCGCGGAACTTCGTCATGAGATTAGCCATTTGCTTTGGACCGTCAACGCCTTCAAAATCAACGCCAACCGTCTTTTCAGCATAATAACCGTATTTCTTGTACAGTTCCTGAACGCCATCCCAAAGTGTCTTGCCTTGTGACTGGTAGTAAGCGGCTACTTCAGCCAGCAAGACCGTGGACTGGATCGCGTCTTTATCCCGAACGAATGGTTTGATCAGGTAGCCATAGCTTTCTTCAAAGCCAAAGAGGAACTCGTGCTCGCCTGTGGCTTGGAAGTGCTTGATCTGATCCCCGATAAACTTGAAGCCGGTCAAAACATTGATCATGTCCACGCCGTAATCTTTCGCAATCGCCGTCGCTAATTCGGTTGAAACGATTGACTTCACAACTGCGCCGTTTTTCGGCAACGTGCCGGCTTGTTTGCGGGCTTCGAGAATATAGTGCAACAATACCGAAGCAATTTGATTACCGGTCAGCAACTGATAATGGTCGCCAACTTTGACCGCGGTCCCCAAACGATCAGCATCCGGATCAGTGGCAATCAACACATCCGCACCGATTTTCTTGCCCAATGCGATCGGCAAATCAAAGACTTGGGCAAATTCAGGGTTCGGGAACGGGGTTGTCGCAAATTCCGGATCGGCAATGCTTTGTTCCGGAACCAAGCGGAAGTTTTCAAACCCGGCATTGCGCAAAACCATTTGTGCCGGAATGCGGCCAGTGCCATGTAGCGGGCTATAAACCAGCGACATGTTCTTCCCAACAGTGTGGACCAATTCAGGATTGATCGTCACTGTAGCAACTTCGGCGTAATAGGCTTCATCCACGTCCTCGCCGATCAGCTGCATCAATTTCTTGGCCCGCAATTCGTGAACATTTAACGCTTTAATCGCAAAAAGATCAGATGCCGACCGAGCGTACTTGGTAATTTTGTCGGATTCTTCCGGCGGCATTTGACCGCCATCTGGACCATAAATCTTGTAGCCATTGTATTGCTTCGGGTTATGACTGGCCGTAATCATAATCCCGGCGTAAGTCTTCAAATGGCGTACCGCAAAACTCAACTCCGGTGTTGGCCGCAGCTGGTCAAACACATAACTCTTGATGCCGTGAGCGCCAAGCACACCGGCACTTTGATAAGCAAATTCCTGACTCATGTAGCGGGAATCATAGCTAATGGCCACGCCGCGCGCCTTTGTTTCATCCGTTAAGGTGTCCATAAACCGCGCCAGACCCTCAGTTGCCTGGCGTACCGTATAAATGTTCATCCGGCCAATGCCGGCACCAAGAACGCCGCGCATGCCAGCAGTCCCAAATGCCATGGGGGCAGCAAACGCTTCTTCCTTAGTTGTTTCGTCGTCGGCCATTTTCTTAAGATCAGCTTTTAGCTCCGGATCAAGTGTTGGTTCATCGACCCATTGTTGATACGTATCACGGTAACTCACGTGATCAGCTCCTATCTGTCTAAATTGATAATTTCGGGTACAGCCCTTCCCTTTCCAATCATACTATAAGTAACCAACGCTTGGTTGAAAACGCGCTCAAATAAGAAAATTCTTTTGCGATCCATTGAGAAGTTGGGGCAATAAATTCTATACCGTGCCAAACTCCGCAATCTCCGGCCAGCTGGGGCTGGAACGGGGTGGGCACGACTTTGAGCCTCAGCAGACCCGGCTGAGTCTCAAAGATCGGCCTTGGCCTAAAACGGGAAAACCGCCCGTTAAGGCCAATTTCACCCCTGAGCCCCATCTGGCCTACGATTGCTCCGCTTTGGCACTAAGATCTCAAGAGACTTGACAAATTATTCATAAGTAAACAAAAAACAAACTTACCACCATCGTATCAACGGAAAGTAAGTTTGCTTTTAAAGTTTGACCTTATACTAGGCCATGGCAGTTTCCTATTTTTAGCTTCGAATCAATTCTAGTACACTAAAAATAACTAAGCTTTAACTTCAATGTTGGTATCGTTCAAACTTTGGATATAGTTGAAAACGCCTTGCCCAGCAGTACCGCCTTCGCCTACCGCTGTGGTGATCTGCCGCAGGTCTTTGGCACGAACGTCACCGATGGCAAAGATGCCCGGTACCTTTGTCCGCATGTGATCATCGGTTGGAATCCAGCCATGATCGTCCAGAATGCCGAGATCCTGGAATGGTTCGGTCATCGGCATGATGCCGACATAAATGAAGACACCGGCAACTGGCAGGACATGCTCTTCTCCGGTTTCCTTGTCGCGATACTTGACGCCGGTTACTTTCATGTCATCGCCTTGGATTTCCTGAACCTGGGCGTTCCAGACAAAATGCATCTTGTCATTGCCAAAAGCGCGTTTCTGGATAATCTGTTGCGCACGCAGTTGATCGCGGCGGTGAATAACCGTTACCTTTTTGGCCATTTGGGTCAGGTAAAGGCCTTCCTCGATCGCTGAATCGCCACCGCCAATAACGGCAAGTTCACGGTCCTTAAAGAAGGCCCCGTCGCAGACTGCGCAGTACGAAACACCACGGCCACTGTAGGCTTCTTCGCCGGGCACACCCAGCTTTTTGTGTTCTGCGCCTGTCGCAATCACAATCGCCTTGGCTTCAAATTCGTCTTCATCAGTCTTGACCAACTTGGTTGCGCCATGATTCTGAACGCTGATCACATTACCATAGGCGTATTCTGCACCAAATTGAGTGGCGCCATCATACATTTTTTGGCCAAGATCAGGCCCAAGGATTGACTTGTAACCCGGATAGTTTTCTACTTCAGCGGTGTTGTTCATTTGACCGCCATAGACACCGCGATCAAGCATTAACACTGACAAATTGGCACGCGAAGCATAAAGCGCCGCCGTCATGCCGCCAGGACCGGCACCGATCACGATTACATCATATTTTTTTGCCATGGGCAGTCTCTCCTTTTGCCGTATTGCTTACAAATAGTAAGCTACGTAGTCTAATATACAGGGTTTTAGTGCTTTTGTAAACTAGCATTATCAAAATCAAATTCCGGCTTGCCGGATCGCTGCATGAGATCGGTAATGACCGCGCGAATCGGGGCATTTTCATACAAGACCTGGTAAATCGCATCGGTAATCGGCATATCGACGCCCAGCTCACGCGCCATGTGATGGGCAACCTTGGTCGTTGAAACGCCTTCGACCACCATCCCCATATTCTTCAACACGTCTGGAAGCTTCTCACCTTGACCCAACGCGTTACCAGCGCGCCAATTGCGGCTATGAACGGAAGTGCAAGTCACAATTAAGTCGCCGACACCGGATAGGCCGATAAACGTGAGCGGCTCGGCACCTAGTTTTACGCCCACCCGGCTGATTTCTGCCAGCCCGCGGGTCATCAAGGCAGCTTTGGTGTTATCGCCATAGCCGAGGCCATGCAGCGCACCGGCACCGATGGCAATCACATTTTTTAACGCTGCGCCGATTTCGACGCCGATCACATCGGTATTCGTGTAAAGCCGAAAATAGTCGTTCATGAATAATTGTTGCACTTTTTTCGCCAGCGGTAAATCTTCAGATGCGGCGGTTAAGGTGGTAATGTCATGCGTAGCAACATCTTCGGCATGACTCGGCCCGGAAATCACAACAATACCCTGAATGAGATCCGGTGGCAAGACCTCAGCCAAAACCTGCGAAATTCGCAACTCACTGCCGCGTTCCAAGCCTTTTGCCGCATGGACAATAATCGGCTGTTCGCCGCGGCCACGGTGCGCCTGCAAAATCGGCTTGACTTGTTCGGCCACACTGCGAATGGCATTGGTCGGCACCACAAATAAAATCACGGTCGCCTGGTCCAACGCCTGGCCTAAATCTGCGGTCACGTGAAGCGCATCGTGTAATGAAAATTCAGCACCCAGGTAGTGCTCATTTTTGTGAGTCTGCTTCATGGTCGCAACTTGTTCCGGACTATGACTCCATAAATAAACGTCATGACCATTTTCTGTTAGCAAGTTTGCTAACACCGTTCCCCATGAACCAGCACCTAACACTGCTATTTTTGTCGGCACAAAATCACTCCTATTCAACTGCTTTCAGCGGATTGCCGTCTAAATACCACGCAACGTCTCCCCGGCGCCGCCGATACCAGATTAACGCACCAGCCGCGATGAACAAAATAATCGACAGAATCTGGGAAACCCGCAGACCTGGCACCACATATAACGAATCGGTCCGCATGCCTTCAACAAAGAAGCGGCCGAAGCTGTACCACATCACGTAACTCAAGACGATCTCGCCTTGCTTGAACCAATGCTGGTGATGCCGCACTGTCATGATTAAGGCAAATCCAACCAGATTCCACATACTTTCATACAAAAATGTCGGCTGGCGATATGCGCCACCAATATTCATTTGCTGAATGATAAACTCTGGCAGATGCAAGCCGCGTAAGTAAGCCAGACTTGTGATCGCACCATGGGCTTCCTGATTCATGAAATTGCCCCAGCGGCCAATCGCTTGCGCCAGCATCACTGTAGGCGCCGCAATGTCCAGCACGAGCCAGGCTGGTAGCCACTCAATGCGACAATAAATCGCAAAAACAATCACGCTAGCAATCAAGGCCCCATAAATCGCAATACCGCCATGCCAGATGGCAATGATCTCGCCGGGATGGGCGGCATAATATGGCCATTCAAATGCTACATAATAAAGGCGCGCCCCGATGAGTGCAAATGGCAACGCCCACAAAATTAAATTCAGAATGTGATCTTCTTTAATACCGCGTTTTGGTGCTTCCTTCATCGCCAGATAGACTGCCAGTAAAACGGCGCTGGCAATAATAATCCCGTACCAATGAACTTCCAGACCACCCAACTGAAACGCGATTGGATTGAGTACTAATAACAAGTTATTTTTCCTCCGAACTGCTCTGGTCGCTTGCTTCGTTATGTTCGATCAGATGATTAAGATTTTTTTCGAATGTCTTGGTCGCATCATAGCCCATTGACTTGGCGCGGAAATTCATGGCTGCCACTTCAATGATGATCGCTAGGTTACGCCCAACTTTAACCGGTATCGTAATCTTAGGAACCGGTACGTCAAAAATAAGCTGTGTCTGTTCACCGGAACCCAGCCGGTCAAAAGTCTTATCCGGCGTCCAGTTTTCCAGGTGAACGATCAGTGAAATCGTTGTGTCTTCGCGAACAGCACCGGCACCAAAAAGATTCATGACATCAATAATGCCCAAGCCGCGAATTTCCAGCAGATGTGAAAGGATCGGCGGCGCAGCACCCACGATGGTTTGTTCATCCTGTTGATAAACATCCACCCGGTCATCTGCGATCAGCCGGTGCCCACGTTGAACCAGTTCTAAAGCCGTTTCTGATTTACCAACGCCGGAATCGCCGGTGATCAGCACGCCCAGACCATAAATATCAACCAAAACGCCATGCATACTGCGGCGTTCTGCCAGCTGTCCGTCTAAGTATTCGGTGATCAAGCTTGACAGCCGCGTTGTCGGTAACCGTGAACCCAATACCGGAATATGCGCCGCGGTGGCCGCCGTAATCATTTCCGCCGGTGGTTGCAACCCGCGCGACACCAGAAACGCCGGGGTGTCCTCGGTTGCCATCCGTTTCAAAATCAATAACCGCTCTTCCGAGGACATATTCCGCGCAAATGAAATTTCTGTCCGACCAAAAAGTTGAATCCGTTCATGCGGATAATAATTAAAGTAACCTGTCAACTCAAGTCCGGGACGCGAAATATCGCTCAAAACGACCTGCCGAGAATCAAGATACTCCTCACCACTGTATACCTCAAGCTTAGTCGCCTTGACGAGTTGCCGTACCGTCACGCTGTCTGCCATGAAGTCCACCTTTCTTTCGCCATGTTTGCTTCATTTTACCATAACTCGGTGAACCACACGGGAACGACAGAGAAAATAGCTTTCAAAGTCGCCGCATTTCGCCAGAATAAGGTCAAAAGGTTGCTTCCCATTAGTGCGCCGGATTACGCTAAGATAAAAAGAGTCGGTCCCCCTAGACAACTTTCGTCTTGAGAACCGACTCTTACCGCAGCTTTCAATCAAGCCGCACTATTTTTTACCCACAAAAATCATATTCATCACTGAAATGATGATGGCCAGTACCATGGTCGAGCCAAAACCGCTGAAAACAATTCCGGGAACAAACCACGTCATCATACTGAGCATCAAGCCGTTGAGGACGATTAAAAACAACCCTAACGTGAGAATTGTAATTGGAATCGACAGAATCACCAGGATTGGTCGTAGCAAGCCATTAAGAACTCCTAAAACAAGCGCACCGACAACGGCCACACCAAAGCCCGCAACATAGAGTTGACTAGGAAACAGTTGCGCATAGATTAAGAAAACGGCGGTTGTGATGATGGTACGTTTGATGAAATTCATGACTAGAAATCGCTCCAATCATCATCATGTGACTCGGTAACGTGGGTGGCGTTTTTACGCGGTCGCGACGTACCTTGATCGCGATATGGATGCCGTGGGCCACGGCGGCCATCACGGTCATGGCGCGAGAATAGCCATACAGCCAAAACCACCAGAAGTGCCGGTACAATTAACATTTTCAACAAGATGATCCCGATCGCAAATACCGCCACCAAAACCAAGCCAACGATGAAAAACATTAATGGAATTAATAGAAAAGGCATAAGCGATCCCCCTTAGTCATTTGAATCTTTCAATTGAATATTGCCACTGGTCGTATTGAGTTTCAACTCACTACTGCCGGTTCCTGGACGCTCCAGTCCGAAGCGTTTGCTACCTTTTGCCGGTTCAGTCACATTGCTCAGGCGACTCTTAATACTGCCAAAATGGGTCCGGGCTTCGCCATTCAAGGCAATCGAAGCCGGTACGGCAACTTTCACATTGCCATTCATCGAAGTCCCTTCGAGTTTGGTAAAGTCGGTGTGATAGGTGGCACGGACCGTCCCATTCACGGTTTTCAGTGCGGCAGTTGCTGAGTCGGCATCAACGGAAACGTCGCCGTTGACAGTGGTCAACAATAAATCATGTGTGCGCCCGCCCTGAACCTTGATAGAACCATTGACACCTTCACTCTCGATCATGACACCATCAATATTGGTGAAGGTCATTTGACCGTTGGTGCTCTTAACATAGAAATCTTTTCCGGTCATGCCGGTCAGATCCGCACTACCGTTGAGTAAGCGCACAGCCACATGATCATAGCTGCGTTTTGGCAGTGAAATGACTAGGTCGGCCTGGACGCGCTTATTAGGCACCTGGAAGCTGAAATGGTCATCGGTGACATCAATCCGGCTGCGGTCTTTAAACGCGTCCAGCGGTGTCGGCGCATCCATCTTGCCGTACAGCTTGATAGCAGCTTCGACTTGAATACCCGGTTGATCCCAAGGTTTAAAATGCACGTCACCATTAGCAACCTTCACATCCAAAATGGTTGCCTTACTGTCAGGAAACTTAAATACATGCTCGAACTTCTCTGTGGCTAGGCCAGGAACGGTAACGGTGACATTCTTCCAATCAACATTGTCCAGTACATTGTTGACGGTATCTTTGACAAAGCCGCCGATTTGCGAGGTCGCATCCCCGATGTTTTTGCCAAGTTCGGAAAAGACGTCACGGGCATCTTTTTGCCACTCGTCATTGAAAATCTTATCACCGATCTTTTGACGTTCCAGATCGTGTTTCTGATGACGGAGTGTGGCGAGGTTAGCTTTGAGCGACTCAACCTGGCCGTTTAACTCGGCTAGTTGATCGGTGAGTTTCTGATTCTCCTGCTTTAATTCCCCACGCTTTTGGTATTTCTCTGGGGACAAAGCTTCAAGATCTTCCATCGTGTCTAAGACGATAATCTGTTCGTTATTAGCTTCAATTTGCTTGTTGATGCTGGTTACTTGCGTTGTTGCCGCATCCAACGCACCGGCTGCTTCGGCAATCTCGGTGTTGAGTTCGGTCAACGCAGCATCGGTGTCAGTATCGGTTTCTTCGTGATCATCGTGCTTGGCTTGATCATGCGTATCTGACTCCGAGTTGTCTTCGGGAGCAGTATGATCGGCCGGGCTGTCGGCTTGGGAGCCTTGCTGTTTGGCGAGGTTCTCCAAAAGTACCAGTGCCTCTTCGCTTGAAATAACGCCTTTTTTGACGAGGTCTAAAATTCTTTCGCGTTCATTCATGGGTTATCCCTCCAGGATTTGATTACATGATTAGTATGCACGGAATTTGACCACGGCGCATAGGTCCAAAGGTTGATTTTTAAACGGGTCGGAAGACGGACGGTCATCGATATTGAAAGTGGCTAGGTCATAATTCATTGTCACAATATAAAGGCGGGCACAATTCCGACATTTCGAAATTGTGTCCGCCATTTGTTTCGTCATGAATAACTTATCAGAAGTTTTGAGATCTTAGTGCCAAAGCGGAGCAATCGGAGGCCAGATGGGGCTCAGCCGTGGAATTGTTGTTGGTGGGGCGCTCTTTGCCCCGCCTACAACAAGGCCGAGCTTCGAAACCGCGGGCTTTGCGGGTTCGAAGTCGTGCCCACAGCGTTCCAGCCCCATCTGGCCGGAGATTGCGGAGGTTGGCACGGCTTGGAACTTATTGCCTAAGCTTCCCCCGCATCATCGGAATCATGACTCGGCCTCTTGAATTGGACAAAAATGCTAACTGAGCACTTTTAACAATCCCCATTGTTAAAGTGTCCCTTCATCAGAACTTGTCTTCAATCGCATTGGAGTTAAGTTCAGTGATTTTCCCGGTCTTTAAGTAAACAATCCATTCGCAGATGTTGGTGACATAATCACCGATTCGTTCCAGATAAGAGGAGACCAGCATATAGTCCATCGAACCAACCACGGTTTCCGGGTTGTCCTGCATCTGGCGAATACATTCTTTATAAATTCGGGAGGAGAAGTCGTTAATTCCGTGGTCTTCAAGCGCAATTTTTCGCGCCCGCGCGGAGTCTTCCTTAACATACGCGTCCAAAACCTGCTCAACCATTTCCTTGACCGCTTCGGCCATGCCGGCAATCTCGGTTTCGATTTGCGGCACCCGGGTTTTGCCTTTGACGCGAATCGTTGATTTGGCAATGGAAACCGCATGATCACCCATTCGTTCGAGATCAGAACTGGCCTTCATCACCGTCACAATCACCCGCAGATCCGTCGTAACCGGTTGCTGCAGAGCAATCAGTTCAAAGCTGCGTTTTTCCAAATCGACTTCGCGTTCATTGATGTGTTTGTCTTCCTGGATCACTTCGCGGGCCAAACTCTTGTCATGATTAATGAAGGCTTTCACGGACTTATAGATGGCCTCATTGACCATCATCCCCATTTCCGAAAAACGTACATGAAGATCGTTCAATTCGTCAACAAAAAGTCGTCGCATACTACCCCTCCTACCCGAAGCGTCCAGTGATGTAGTCTTCGGTTTCCTTTTCTTTTGGATTTAAAAACATTTGTTTCGTGTCAGCGAATTCGATCAAATTACCGGTTAAGAAAAAGGCCGTTTTGTCCGAGATTCGGGATGCTTGATGCATACTGTGCGTTACCAAAATAATCGTGTACTGATCGCGTAAGCCCAGCAACATATTTTCGATCTGAGTGCTGGATATCGGATCCAAGGCACTGGTCGGTTCATCTAACAAAATAACATCCGGTTTGACCGCCAGCACCCGCGCGATGCACACCCGCTGTTGTTGGCCACCTGACAACGATAACGCACTGTCATGCAAATGGTCTTTGACTTCATCCCAAATGGCCGCTTGCTTTAAGCTTGTTTCAACGGCCTCATCCAGCTTACTTTTATCTTTAACACCGGCCAAACGTAATCCATAAATCACATTTTCATAAATCGAAAAAGGAAAAGGATTCGGTTGTTGAAACACCATGCCAACTTGCTTGCGTAACTGAACCACATCTTCGCTTGGCGCATAGATGTTTTGGCCACGCAAGCTGATCGTGCCGGTAATCGTGACGCCTGGGATCAGATCGTTCATCCGATTAAGCGTGCGTAAATAGGTCGACTTACCACAACCTGAAGGCCCGATTAAAGCCGTGATTTCGTGCTGGTTGAAATCCAGACTAATCCCTTTTAGTGCTTCAAACTTGCCGTAAAAAAGATGAACATCTGAACTGGTAATGATTTTTTGTGCTTCAGCCATGGGGACCTCCTAGCCGAAATGTCCGGAAACATAATCGTTGGTTGCTTTAATCTTGGGACGCGTGAAGATCTTACGGGTTTCATCATATTCAAGTGCGGCGCCGCTATAAAAGAACGCGGTATAGTCGCTAATCCGAGCTGCCTGCTGCATGTTATGTGTAACGATGATAATCGTATACTTATCCTTCAACGCTAGCAAGGTATCTTCGACCGCTGAAGTCGAAATCGGATCCAACGCACTGGCCGGCTCATCAAGCAACAGAATATCCGGCTTCATTGCAATGGCCCGGGCGATACACAACCGTTGTGCCTGACCACCTGACAGCGACATGCCGCTTTGATTCAGATCATCTTTAACCTGATCCCATAAGGCGGCTTGCTTCAAACTGGTTTCAACAATCTCATCCAGCTTCTTTTTGTCCTTAAGACCAAAGCGGCGCAATGCAAAGGCAATATTGTCATAAATAGACTTCGCAAACGGATTAGGCCGTTGGAAAACCATTCCGATGTGTTTGCGCATTTCATAGACATCAACGGCATCGCTGTTAATATCGATGTTGCGATACATGATCTTGCCAGTGACACGGGCACTTTCAATATTATCGTTCATTCGATTCAGCGAACGCAAGTAGGTCGACTTCCCGGAGCCACTCGAGCCGATCAATGCGGTGATTTTATACCGTTCAAAAGGCAGCGATACGCCGTGAATGGCCTCACTGTCGCCATAAAAAACATGCAGGTCCTTCGTTTCAATGGCAATCTCCTGCTTGTCCCGATCAAACGGGCGGATATACGTATCATCTAAAGAATACTTTTCAAGTTCTTGCATCTTGAACCTCCATGCCTTTTCATGATAGGCGCCATGACTATCTTCATCACGTCATCCGCGCAAATCATCATCGTGAACCACGCATTAAGCGGCGGTCATCTTTTTGAATAAACGATTACCAAAATACCGCGCACCCACATTGAAGATTAGAACGGCGATAACCAGCACCGCACTGGCACCGGCGGAAACCGCAACCGCATCCGGCTGAATCCCTTCAGAGTTGATTTTCCAGATATGCACCGCCAGCGTCTCGGCTGGGCGGAACGGGTTCAACGGGCTAGCAATGTTCGCTGGATTCCAATTGGTAAAATCAAGCGCCGGCGCACTTTGTCCAGCCGTATAAATCAATGCCGCAGCTTCACCGAACACACGGCCGGCGCCAAGAATCATCCCGGTAATGATCCCCGGCAACGCTTCAGGCATCACGACATGTAACACCGTTTCCCAGCGTGAAAGTCCAAGGGCCAAGCCTGCTTCGCGCTGCTCATTGCCAACGCCGCGCAATGAATCTTCAACATTTCGCGTTAACAGTGGCAAGTTGAAAACCGTCAATGCCAGCGCACCCGACAAAATCGAAAATCCAAACTTAAACTGCAAAACAAAAATCAGGAAACCAAACAAACCGACAACAACTGATGGCAACGAACTCAGGATTTCAATGGAAGTCCGGATCACATCCGTCAACCAGTTTTTCTTTGCGTATTCACTCAAGTAAATGCCGGCCCCCAAGGAAATCGGCGTTGAAATCAACATGGCCAGCAGTAACAAATAAAACGAGTTGAACAGTTGAATGCCAATCCCACCGCCAGCCTCAAAGCTTTGCGCCGGACTTGTCAGAAAGTGCCAGGAAATATGGGGAACCCCTTGAAACAGAATATAACCAAGCAGGCTTGCCAAAATAATAATGATGATGCCTGAGATAATGTAAAGCACTGTGGTAGCTACTTTATCCGCAATTTTCGGATTCATTTGTTCAGCTCCCCTTTCTTCCCGATCCACCGAATCAACAGGTTAAAGGCCAATGACATCAGCAGCAATAGCAACGCCAAGGACCACAACGCGTTATTGTCAAGCGATCCCATGACGGTATTACCGATGCCGCTGGTTAAAACCGATGTCAGTGTCGAGGCCGGAGACACCAGATTCTTTGGCAACAAGGCCGCATTCCCGATGACCATCTGCACCGCCAAGGCTTCACCAAACGCCCGCGCCATGCCGAAAACGATCCCGGTCAAAATGCCGGGAATGGCTGCTCGCAGAACAACCCGATAAGTCGTCTGCCAGCGAGTCGCACCCAACGCCAACGATGCCTCACGATAATGGCGCGGCACTGCTTTTAGTGCATCAACCGTCATGGACGTCACGGTTGGTAAGATCATGACGAACAAAACAAATGTCCCGGCCAGAATCCCAAAGCCGGTGCCGCCAAAAATGTGACGAATGAACGGCACGATGACGGACAATCCGATAAAGCCATAAACCACTGACGGAATCCCAACCAGCAGCTCAATGACCGGTTGCAGAATCTTTTGCCCCCATTTACGGGAAATTTCAGTCATAAAAATGCCGGCACCAACCGCAAAAGGCGTCGCGATAATTGCCGAAAGGAACGTGACGCCAAACGAGCCGACAATCATCGGCAAAGCCCCGACTTCGGGATTCCCATGAGCATCCTTAATCGAAGGGTTCCAAACACTCTTAGTCAAAAACGACCAAGGATTGATTTTGTTTTGGAAAAAGGTTGCCAGTCCTTTAGATGCAACAAAGAAAAAGATGGCCACCACCACAATCACAATCAAGGTGATACAAAATAGGCTAATCATTTTGCCGCGCCGCTCTAACTTGGCTGAACGCGATTTTTTTAACATCGCTTCTCGAATTGGATCCATCATAATCCTCCTAAAATCTCATCACCGGGGCCGTGCATGTCAATAAATGGCGCTCCTTGGCAACGATCCACGTGCTTCGGTGCCGAGCGCCACATTCACAGCGCACTCGGCTGCAAAGTGCCCGTCAAAAAGCTGCCGTTGTGCAGTTATTGCTTGCTAACATGGCCACTGGCATCACGGACGACCTTCATCTGGGTCATCGGGATATAGCCCATTTTCTGCACCAGCTTTTTTTGAATCGGTGATGACATAATATAAGCCAAGAATTGCTTGGTTAGCCCGCGCGGTTGCCCCTTCGTGTACATGTGTTCATACGACCAGATCCGCCACCGGTTGGTTGTCACATTGGTATCAGTCGGCGCAACGCCATCTACCGACAGGCTCTGAACCGTTTTATCGATATAGGAAAAGGCAACGTACGAAATAGCCCCAGGCGTACTGCCGACAATCTGCCGAACCATCCCGGTCGAATCCTGTTCTTGCGCGGCAACCGGCTGCTTGCCTTGAAGCACCCACTTTTCAAATGTTGCGCGGGTACCGGATCCTTGCGCCCGGTTAACCAAGACGATTGGCACATTCTTGCCGCCCAACTGCTTCCAATTGGTGATCTGGCCTAGGAAGATCTGTTGCAATTGGGCCATCGTGACATTCTTGACCCCGACGTCCGGGTTAACAATCGGCGCAATGCCAACAACGGCAACTTTATGGTCCACAAGCTTTTTAGCGTTAATCCCCGGTTTTTCTTCAGCGAAAAGATCCGAATTGCCAATATCAACAGCCCCTTGCTGGATCTGGCTCAATCCGGTGCCGCTCCCGCCGCCTTGGACGTTGATAAAGACGCCGAGATGTTCCGTCTGATATTGTTCACCTGCTGCTTCAACCAATGGCTGCAACGCACTTGATCCAACTGCGGTGATGGATTCACCTGACTGTTTGCTATTACTGCTGCTGCCGCATGCACTTGCCATAAACGCCAGAAGCATGATCGTAAACAGGGTCACAATTTTTTTCACACGAAATCCTCCATTTCAAGCTCCAACCATCTTATCAGCTGTGTGTAAATGTTCATGCTGTTGAATGTAAAGGTTGTGTAAACATCGATGTTAAGCCGGACGATTATTTTGGCCGACCGGTAATGTTACGGTAAAGGTTGAACCAACCCCAACCTGACTATTGACCGCGACACGGCCATCCATACTTTTTACCAGCTCGGCTACAATGGCCAAGCCCAAGCCGGTGCCACCGTTGTGCCGGCTGCGCGCTTTATCGACCCGGTAGAAGCGTTCGAAAATACGGGCCTGTTCTTCTTCCGGAATCCCGATTCCCGTATCCGCCACCGCTAACGATAAATGATCGCCCACGACTTGCGCGGTAATCGTCACGTGACCGGCCAGACGATTGTAAAAGACGGCATTATTCAAAAGATTCCGCACGATCTGGGTCAGCTTACGTTCGTCGGTAACAATCTGTAAGTCTGGTGCAATCGCGACTTCAACCCGAATCTGTTTATCTTTAATCACTTTATCCAGATTGCGCAAGGCATCATCAACCAGTTTCTTGAGGGCAACTGTCGCCTGAACCGCCTGATTGGTTTCCGGCCGGCTCAGTGTCAGAATATCATTGATTAGCTGGGTGAGTCGCTTACTTTCATCGAAAATGATGCCTAAAAATTTATCCAGAGTCGCCGGATCATTTTTAGCCCCGTTCAACAAGGTTTCCGCAAACCCGGCAATCGCGGTAACCGGTGTCTTTAATTCGTGGCTGACGTTGCCAACAAAATCCAGCTGCATTTTTTCAACTTGGCGGAGGTAGGTGACATCATACAAAATGACCAGCACCTGTAAGCGGCTAATGCCTTGATTCAACGGAATAACGGAAGCATCCACCGATTTCTGCGTCGCTAAGACGGTCAGTTCCTGATGGTGAGTCTTTTCATGGCGGAATGTATGCTCGATCATCCGAGCCAGCGCGTAAGTCTTGACATCATCGAGGTAACTGTGACGCGGTTGGGGAATCTGGTGCCCTAAAAGCTGCGACATGGCATGATTGTGTAAGATCACATCTTTGTTGGTGTCAATTAACATGACGCCTAAAGGCAGGTTGTCGATTAAGCGATCAAAGCTTGACTGACGCACGGCAACTTTTTCCCGCAAATGTGCCTGCTCGGCTGCGAGTGCATTAATTCGCTGCGCCACAGGTACAAATGGCGATTTTGGCGGTAAAATCACCGGATCGGGTTCCTTTTTTTCGCGGATGCGATCCAGATTGTGGCTCATGACGCGGATGGCTTCTTGATACTGATGTTCCGAGCGGAAAAGCCAGAGTAGAATCAACGCAATTAAGGCTGCGAAGATCAGTGTCAGAATCCAAAACTGCTCTGGTGCCGTGGTCCATACACTTGACTTATAGCGGCTAACAGCAACCCATTGCCCGTGATCCCGAAACAGATAAGCCTGCTCCGTCCGTCCATAAACGTTGACTGATGTGACAAAAGCCTTGGCGCGGCGGCCACGCAACGCATCAGCCATTACCTTCTGTCTGGTGGTCTGAGGATTATCCGGAATGATCGTGATAAAAGCAGCTTCTGATTCAGCTAGCGCCTGGCGATCAACGCCATCATGATCAGACGTCACGTAAGTTCTGGCCACTCGGCGAAGATCACGCGCCTGTTGGTGAACGATTTGTTGATTCACTGTTGTCACAAGCACAAAAAAGCCTGCCAATGATAGCAGACTAATAACAAGTGCACGGCGAAAAACCCGTTTATTCATGTGGTGCCTCCATTTGATAACCAAATCCCCGAACTGTCTTTAAATAATCCGGATGTTTGGGATCTGTTTCAATCTTATCCCGTAAATGACTGACCTGAATATCGACCATGCGGGTTTCGGCTGGATAATCAAACCCCCAGACGCCATTTAACAAAGCGTCACGAGACAAGGTCTTACCTACTCGCTGGGCAAAATAAACCAGCAACTCAAATTCCTTAGGGGTCAGTTGCAGCCGGTGACCGGCTTTGCTAGCCTTATAGTTTTCCGGATCGATGGTGATTTGGCCAACGGTAATCTGATTGTCGTTACCGGAGCGCGCCGTGGTTTGCGGCTGGCTCTGACTACGCCGTTCGATGGCCTTGATCCGTGCGATGATCTCCCGTGGCGAAAACGGTTTGGTGACATAGTCGTCGGCACCCAATTCAAGTCCCACAATTTTGTCCGTTTCATTATCCTTCGCTGTCAGGATCATGATGGGTGTCTGAATCTTATCTTCACGAATCTTGCGGGTGACATCCAGTCCGCTCAGGCTTGGTAACATGAGGTCGAGAATAATAAAATCAAACGGTTCGCTACGTACCTTGTCTAAGGCTTCTTGCCCATCGGTTGCTGTCTCCACCTGATAGTGTTCGGTTTCTAAATTATATTGCAGCAACGTCAAGATGGCTGGCTCGTCATCAACAATCAAGATCTTCTTCATGCTGTCTCCTCCGGGAATAAAATCATACCAAGTTCATGCGGCGCACCTGAAAAAATAGCGGTTTCGGCAAGACGTAACTCGCCATCTGCCTGTTGAAGCCGCAAGCGACAATAAGTGGGTTCCTTTTGAATAGCATCGTACAATTCGCTGGCGCTATTCACCGCTATGTGGTTACAGGAAAGCACCCGATCTCCTGGTTGTAAATTCATTTGTGCTGCTGGGGTATCAGGGACAACCCCGATTAAAACAACCCCACGATCAGTGCGCGTCACTGTCAGGTACACCTTATGGCCTTGCCAGAGTAACCCGATTCCAAGAATAACACTGATACATGCAGGCACGATGGCGCTCACAAGTGCTGGAAGGAACAGTAATCGTGCAGCGACGCCGTATACAACTAATGCGCCTCCAGCTCCGGCAAACCACGGCCAGCTGCGTTGCCAATGCATCTTCGCCCGATCATGCTGTGCCGTAAATGAGGCACCTAAGATCAAAGGCAGGCCGACGATTGCAAATGCTTGAATGATCACAGTCAACACCGGTGAACCGGCAACCTGAGCGGGATCCACCGGTACCAGCAACGGTACCCAGTAAAATTGCCGCAAACGAAACGCCGCACTTTTTCGCTGGCGCCGATCTGCCAAAATAACCGGCGATTCAAGTTGGTCGCCACGATTCAGCCGCGCCAATACAGCCTGGGCAAGCCAAAGCAGCCCGATCAAAAGCGCCAAATTAGCTGCTAGCTGCCCATCTGTATCTGAATAATCTGGTTGAATAAACGTGGCCAAACTTGCAAGACCTAGCCACCATGGACTAAACGACCATGCAGACAATATCAAACCAATCACGGTCAAGCCGCTTAATGCCAATAACGCAGCTAAACTGACCTGAAGTCGTGCCAAAACCGAGATGGCGGATACCACAATACCGATCAGGATACCTACCCAAAAAAACCGGGCAATCTCAATATGTTTGGGGTGAATCGCCCGCAAGTACTGGTGGCGTTCACGGCTCGTGCGCCGAACCGCAAACAAAATCGTCAACCCTAAGGCTAGCCAAAAGGCCAAACCAACTGGGCTGATAAGTAAGGCAATGATCACTGCCATTCGTAACCCTCCACTATTCACTGTAAACAGTATAGCAGAAATCAACTGCTGCTCCTATAAGGTTTGAGCAATCGGGGATGGCTCAGTGATGCGGAGGCGGTATTGAAGTCTACAAAAAAGTTTAGGTAATAAGTTCCAAGCCGTGCCAAACTCCGCAATCTCCGGCCAGCTAGGGTGGCGACGCGAAGCTAGAGCAGTGGGCACGACTTCGAGCCCGCAAAGTACGCGGTCTCGAAGCTCGGCCTCATTGTAGGCGGTAAACCGCCAACAATGACTTCACTGCTGAGCCCCATCTGGCCTACGATTGCTCCGCTTTGGCACTGTTACCCTAATGCCCTTAACGAATTATACTTGGGAAACAAAAAAAACGAACATATCCCCTTTACTGAAGAATACGTCCGTTTATATACTGTGGTCGTGAATGATGACCAGTCTATTTTGTAAATTTGATTAGATTAACTTTCATAGACTAATTAATGCTCTAGAACTTAAGGAACCGCCGCATTGAGATGACCGATCCTAAGGCGCCGATGACGATCCCGATGCCGGCTAACATCAAGTCCAGCCAGAACAGGAATGGCATATTGGCATAAAGTGAATAGCCACTGGCGCCGTTAGCCATGCTAAAACTGTGGTAGACAACGGCATAGCCGACATCGACAACGACGATCGGCAGGATTGCCCCGAACAAGCCGGTCCATGCCCCTTCAAGTAAGAACGGCCACCGAATATAGGAATTGGTTGCGCCGACTAACCGCATAATTCTGATTTCGTCGGAACGCGATAAAATCGTAATTCGGATGGTGTTGTTGATCAGGAATACGGCGACAAATAGCAGCAGGATTGTAAAGCCAAGTCCCCACTTTTGGGCAAGATCGACAGAATTAAAGAGTTTCTTCGCCGTCCGGCCGCCGTAACTGGCATCAACAACATGATCCAGCTTCTGCGCCTCTTTAGACACGGTTATCGTTGCCTTGGGGCTGGTCGTCTTAACCATATAGACGTCGCTTAACGGATTCTGATCGCCGGAGAACATCCGCCACTGAGATCCGTAACCGCCAATAATCGTATCCAATTCCTGCTGACGGGAACGGTAAGTCACTTTATTGACGTGATCAAGTTTCTTCAGCTTGTTTTTTAACTCATCCCGCTGTTTGACTGTTGTTTTTTTATCAATATAAACTCGCACCTGAACATCATTTTCAACCTGTTGCGAAATATGGTGCAAGTTGAAGATTAATGCCATAAAAATGCCGACAAGTAACAAGGTTACCGTCACGGCACTGACGGCGGCAACTGACATCCAGCCGTTACGCCGCAAACTGCGCAGAGAATCTTTGACATGGCGGAAAAAGACTTTACTCTTCATTGCCGTATGTGCCTCCTTCTTCGTCACGAACTAAACGACCACCGGCAATTTCAAGCAGCCGGTGTTGCCGTTCATTGACAATATCCTTGTTATGCGTCGCCATAATAACGGTCGTACCGTTGGCATTGATCCGTTCGAGGATATCGACAATTTCATCGGAGGTTTGCGGATCCAGGTTACCGGTCGGTTCATCAGCAATCAACACCTTTGGCTTGTTCACAATCGCACGGGCAACTGACACCCGCTGTTGTTCACCACCAGATAATTCATCAGGAAAACGGCGCAACTTCTGCTCCAAGCCAACGAGCCCCAGTACTTCGAGCACCCGGTCTTTGATTTCATCATCCGGCGCTTCGATAACCTGCATCGCATAGGCAACATTTTCATACACGGTCAATCGCGGCAAGAGTTTAAAGTCTTGAAAGACAATGCCGATATGGCGACGCAAGAATGGTACCTCTGAAGGCTTCATGGTCGAAAAGTCAAAGTTATCAATTTTAATGGTGCCGCTGGTCGGCATCAATTCATGGTATAGCATTTTAACAAGCGTCGATTTTCCGGCACCACTAGGCCCGATGACGTAAACAAACTCACCATCTTGGATCTTAAGGTTCACATCCTTGATGGCGGTGACGCCGTTAGCGTATTGCTTCGTCACGTTTTCCATTTGAATCATGCATTTTGCTCCTTTTTCTAAGCTAGAGACAGTATAACAGGCGATTAAGTCAGCAAGGTTTCAGGCAGATTACAGTTTTAATCCGGATTTTTCTGCGAAAGTTCCCACTGTAAATAAGCGTTGATAAAAGGATTGAGGTCGCCATCCATGACGGCGTTACCGTTGCCGGTTTCGTAATTGGTTCGATGATCCTTCACCATCGTGTACGGATGGAAAACGTAAGACCGAATCTGGGAGCCAAACGCGACATCTTTTTGTTCGCCTTGAATCGCCTTGGCTTTGGCGCGTTTGGCCTCTTCTTCACGCTGATACAACTTGGCTTTTAACATCGCCATCGCGGTCGCTTTGTTTTGGAATTGTGACCGCTGTGCCTGACTTGAGGTGACAATACCAGTTGGAATATGAATCAGCCGAACCGCACTGGAGGTTTTATTAATGTGCTGACCACCGGCACCGCTAGACCGGAACACTTCCATTTTGACGTCTTCCGGACGAATGTCGACCTGAATCGAATTATCGAGCTCCGGCATCACATCGACGGAGGCAAAACTGGTATGACGACGGCCGGCGGAATCAAACGGTGATATCCGGACTAGCCGATGCACACCTTTTTCGCTTTTAAGCAATCCATAGGCATTTTCACCGTTAATAAGCAGCGTCACGCTTTTGATTCCGGCTTCGTCACCCGGCTGATAATCGGCCACTTCCACCTTGAAGCCATTCTGGTCGGCCCAGCGTTGATACATGCGCATCAACATGGAACCCCAGTCTTGCGATTCCGTACCACCAGCTCCGGGATGAATTTCCAAAATAGCATTATTGTGATCATACGGGCCGTTCAAAAGGAGCTGCATTTCGTACTGATCGAGCTTGTCTTGAAGATCCTTAATCTTGGTCTCTTCTTCATGCTGCAGATCTGGATCAGGTTCGTCCTGCAACAGCTCGAGACCAGCTTCAAGATCCTCTAACTCGTTTTCAAGTGCATAAAAACGATCATGCTTTTCCTTCAACGCATTGTTGGCATCAATCACTTTTTGCGCGGCTTCAGAGTCATCCCAAAAACCCGGCTCAGCCATTTTGCCTTCGTTTTCAGTAATCCGTTCGTTCAAGGCATCGAGGTCAAAGTGACCCCCTAAATTGATTTATTTTGGTCCGCATGGCGGCCAAGGTGTTGCGCATAACATTAAGTTCCATCGTCTAAATCCTTTCCCAAATAAGTGAGCGTGAGGTGGCGCGGTTAGAAGCCGGAGTGTAAGTGGCCTTGAGCGTAATGGCCAAAGACCGGGCCATTACGCTCAAGGTCCTTACACGCAGGCTTCTGCGCCACCGAACGCGTTATGGTGAGCCAGCACGGTTAAAAACCAACTGCTTGACTATCGTTTTTCTACCGCTATCCCCAAAACACCCCAGTACCGCAAGTCAAAATTGCAGTGCCGGGGCGTCTGTTCATTGTTAACGGCGAATATTTTGCCGGATTTCGGCTTTCATGAACAGCCGGGTAACGTCATCGTCAATTGAGGCAATCATTTCTTCAAACATCCGATAGCCTTCTTCTTGATATTCAACTAACGGATTCATTTGACCGTAACCACGCAAGCCAATGGACTGACGTAGCTGATCCATGGCATCAATGTGATCGGTCCAAGCCGAGTCAACCACCCGCAAGATAACAACCTTCTCAAACTCAAGCATCTGGGCGTCATCGCCGAGCTGCTTATTCTTTTGCTTGAAGTTTGTTTCTGCCAGATCTGCCAGCAAACCAATCAATTCATCCTGTGACTTGCCGTCCAGTTCGCTGCGCTTGAATTTCTCCGGATCAACCATGTTCGCGGTGATCCACGCATACAGCGCATCCAGATTCCAGTCTTTCTGCTCGCCTTGCGTGTGGGTCTGAACAATCCGGGTAATCGTACGATTGATCATCGCCATCAAGACTGGCTTCAGCGTCTCGTTTTCATCAATGATCTGCTGCCGTTGCTTGTAGATAACTTCGCGCTGTTCACGCATCACGTCATCGTATTGCAAGGTATTCTTGCGGGTATCGTAGTTGTTCCCTTCAACCCGCTTCTGGGCAGATTCGACTTGCCGGGAAATCATGCGGCTTTGGATGACCTGATCATCATCAGCCACTTTGAATCGATCCAGCATGGCTTTGATGCGTTCAGAACCAAAACGCTTCATCAAATCATCTTCAAGACTCAAATAAAACTGCGTTGAACCCGGATCACCTTGTCGACCGGAACGGCCACGCAACTGGTTGTCAATCCGGCGGCTTTCGTGGCGCTCAGTCCCGATGACAGCAAGCCCGCCTAATTTGGTCACGCCGGGTCCTAATTTAATATCGGTACCACGTCCGGCCATGTTGGTCGCGATCGTAACCGCGCCCCGCTGGCCGGCATTCATGATAATCTCTGCTTCTTTAAAATGGTTTTTCGCATTCAAAACAGTGTGCGGAATTTTGGCTTCATCAAGCTGCTTGCTCAACCGTTCGCTCGATTCAATCGCAACGGTCCCGACCAGAATTGGCTGGCCCTTCTTGTGGCGTTCTTTAATGTCTTCAACAACGGCATTGAACTTGGCATCCAATGTCGGGTAAAGAACATCAGGCGAATCAACCCGAATGACCGGCTTATTGGTCGGCACCGAAATAACTTCCATGTTGTAAATTTCACGGAATTCTTCTTGTTCGGTCTTCGCCGTCCCGGTCATCCCAGCCAGTTTGTTATACATCCGGAAGAAGTTTTGATAAGTGATGTTGGCCATCGTCTTATTTTCATCCTGAATCTGAACGCCTTCTTTAGCTTCAATCGCCTGATGCAGGCCATCAGAATAACGCCGGCCTTCCATCGCACGACCCGTAAACTGATCGACAATCAGAACTTCGCCGTTGGAAACCATATAATCGATATCCTTGAGCATAATATAATTAGCGCGCAAGGCTTGATCGATATGATGGGTCAACGCAGTATTTTCCGTGTCATACAAGTTATCCAAGCCGAAGTTCTTTTCGGCTTTGCGGATGCCACTTTCTGTCAGGGAAATGGTCTTGGTCGGCCAGTCGATCTTGTAATCGGTATCGGCTTTCAGCGTCTTCACAAACCGATCAGCCCGAATATAGAGCCCGGTTGTCTTTTCAGCACCACCGGAAATAATCAACGGTGTCCGCGCTTCATCGATCAAGATGGAATCCACCTCATCGACAATCGCAAAGTTCAACGGACGCTGAACCATTTGTTCCTTGTAAACAACCATGTTATCCCGCAGGTAATCAAACCCGAGTTCACTATTGGTCGAATAGGTAATGTCGCAATTGTAAGCTTCGCGCTTTTCATCGCTGTTCTTGGAGTTGAGATTCAGCCCAACACTCAAGCCAAGCCAGTTGTACAACTCGCCCATTTCCGTGGCATCACGGGTGGATAGGTACTCGTTAACCGTGACAACGTGCACGCCTTTACCAGTCAAGGCATTCAAATAAACGGGCATGGTAGCGGTCAAAGTTTTACCTTCACCGGTTTTCATCTCCGCAATATTACCTTCGTGTAACACGATGCCGCCGATAATCTGAACCCGAAACGGAAACAGTCCCAAAACCCGCTTGGCACCTTCGCGAGCAGTTGCAAAGGCTTCTGGTAAAATATCGTCCAGAGTCTCGCCTGCTGCAAGCCGATCTTTAAATTTCTGGGTATTTGCTTTTAATTGTTCATCAGATAATGCTGCATATTCATCTTCATAGCGCTGAACCTGATCAGCGATTTTGCCGAGGCGACCGATCTCTCGCTTATCGCTTTCGACCCATTTTCTAAGAATATTGGCCATAAATGGATTCCTCTCTGTCGAAACCTCGTGAATCTAACACACTTTAATCATTCTAACATTGATACATTGTAACATCTTAACATTTTCACGGGGAGATTGAAAATACCATGATGACATTTCCGGTTATTTAACTCAGTTATGATGCCCAGAACATGAATGCCACCAAACTTAATGCCAGCCAATGAAAGCAAATGGTTGCCGCGCTTACCAAACAAAAACAAGACTGCCGGCAAATCAGCAGCCTTGTTTTTGTTTAAAGGGTATTTATTTATTCGTTGGTTTCGATTAGGCCGTAACGTCCATCACGACGCTTGTAAACAATGCTCGTACCATTTGTATCGGCATCTTCGAAAATGAAGAAGTTGTGGCCCAGCATATCCATTTGCAAAATGGCTTCCTGCGAATCCATTGGCTTTAATGAAACTCGCTTTGTCCGTACCACCGTCAGATTATCATCATCTTCGGCTGGCTTTGGCTCAGCTGGTGCACTGGTGTCAACATCAATTTGGCCGAAGCCTTTTTCACGGGATTTACGATTGATCTTCGTCTTGAACTTGCGAACCTGCCGCTCCAGCTTATCAGTTACAAGATCAATGCTGGCGTATAAATCAGGACTGGTTTCTTCCGCACGCAGGGTCAAAAACGAGAGCGGGATCGTCACTTCGACTTTTGCGGTCTTATCCGGATAAACCTTCAAATTGACGTGCGCCGTCGCAGTGACTGAACCTCCGAAGAACTTGTTCAGTTTGCTAATTCGCTTCTCCACGTAATTTCTGATGGCTTCGGTGACTTCGATGTTTTCGCCACGAACATTGTATGTGAGCATAAAACTTCTCCCCTTTCCTGCGTGTAACCAAATGCTTACACGCTGATTGGCTGGGATAAAACCCTTCCAATCTTCAATTTCATTATACCCGAATGTTGCAGTCAGACACAACAAAAGCCACAATTCAGCGAATTAATGTAAACGCGTCAATTGTTCCTTTAAAACCGGCTGCCACCAATGCATCACGCGCATGGTATAAAGTCCGTCCGGTGGTATATAGATCATCGAGAAGCGTGATTTGCCGGACCTTGTTTAATGCCTGTTTTGACGCCAAAACGTGAAAACTTTGCGGCGTCTTCAGTCGTTCCTGTCGGGTTTTTTGGGCTTGTGGCCGCTCGGTGGCCGTTTTACGCAACCACGACCGCAATCGTAAGCAGCCAAATAAACCGAGAATCGGATCAAAGCCGCGCAGCTCAAAGTGCTTCGGCTCACTTGGAATCGGCACGAGTGCAGTAGCATGCCGCAAGCGTGCCGCTATCAGATCCTGAAACGCCACATGCATCCGGTAGTCGCCAAGCCCCTTATACTGGTAAATCCACGCTTTCATGCTGGCATCATATGCAAATAACGCCCGATTATGTAAAAGCGTTCCTTGGCGTTCCCACTTGCGGCAATCCGAACACAGTTGCTCGGTAGGCTGCATTCGCCCGCATCCGGCACAAGTCGCCCCGGTAATCAGGCAAAAGCGACTTAAACAACTGTGGCATAGTCTCGGCGCCAGCAGCGGTCCATGCGCAAATAAAGTCGTCAATTGCAAACTGCGGTCGGTGGGTCGATCACATCCGATGCAACGCATACCATCACCTTCCGTTCATCATCACAATCTGGCGTTTAGCGGCCAATAACGCCAGCGTATAACGATCCGTGAAGAACACGACCGGATCATCAGGGCTGTCCGCCGCCCGTCCGGCTCGCCCCGCAATCTGAATCAAAGCTGCAGCCGAAAATTCCCGATCTGCGGCCGCAATCACCCCCACCGCACACTGGGTGACTGTCACCCCTCTTTCCAAAATGGTGGTCGTGACCAAAACATCGAGTTGCCGTTGCCGAAATGCCATGACTTTTTCCGCTCGCTGTGGATCGGTACTGGCTACCCCAGCAGTTTTTAAACCCAGTTGGCGAAGCACGTCCGCGACTTGTTCTGCCCAGCTGATTTTTGGTACGAATAACAGACAAACCCGCTCCGTTGCAAGCACTTGGCGAATCCATGTGATCATGGCAGTCGGAAGTTGGCGTGGCACTTTTTGCAGATTCATCAATCGAATAGTCGGAACAGGTAAGGGATGCCCATGAAATCGGCGAAACAGCCTGCTAACACCCAGACCGTTGTGCAACGCTTTTTTTAACACCCGATCCGGCGTTGCGGTTAAATATGCCACTGATCCGCGGCGTGCCTGCTGAACGGCCTGATGCAGCATTGGCGTGCCATTCATGGGAAACGAATCAACCTCATCAACAACAATCAAATCAAACGCCTGATAAAATCGCAACAACTGGTGCACCGTCGCCAATAGCAAGTCACTATCCGTCTGATCAAAATGGCCGCCATAACGCACGGTAATCGGTGTCGTTGCAAATGCTGCCCGAAATCGTGGCGCCAGTTCTCGGATAACATCAATTCGCGGCGAAACGATCGCAACGCGTTGTTGTTGCTGGATCAGACGGGCCACAGTTGGAAATAGCATCTCGGTTTTCCCTGCACCGGTGACTGCCCAGATGAGATGATCGCGGCCAGTCGTCACACTTGCCATTAACGCATCCGAAGCCGCTTGCTGGTCAGGCGTGAGTGTACCATGCCAAGTCAGTCGACCGTCTCCAACTGGCTGATGTGGTTGGTCAAATCGATAAAGGCTATCCCGGTCAGTCAATCGTCCCAGCGTCACGCATTCCGGACAATAGAAGCGGCCATCCGGCAATGCCACAGGCAACTGGCTGCGACACCGCTGACAGCACCAATGACCCTTATCTTTAACCAATGCCGGTACCACGGTGGCCTGTGCTATATTAGAGACAGCCAACCGCGCCAGTTCAGCTTGGGTGAGTTGTGCCCCAGCAAGATCCATTTTTATCACCTCAAAAGGAGATTACGCATGACCAAGCCATATCTCACTATTAAAGAAACGGGAAATTACACCCGGATCATCAAAAAATCGCGCTTCATCACCCACTTAGCCCGCATCCAAAGCGAGGATGAAGCCAAAACCATCATTGACCAAATCAGCCACGAAAATGCCAAAGCCAATCACAATGTCTATGCGTATGTACTCGGCAATGAAAGTCAGATTCAGCGGGCAAGTGACAACGGCGAGCCTTCCGGAACCGCCGGAAGTCCTACGCTGGAGGGTTTGCTGAACCACGACATCCGCGACGTGGTAGCCGTCACGACCCGCTATTTTGGCGGCATCAAACTTGGTGCCGGCGGACTGATTCGCGCCTATGCCGGCAACGTCAACAACGCCATTGAAACCATTGGCATTGTGGCGCGCATCAAGCAAAAAACGGTTACATTCCAGATCCCTTACGCCGATCTTGAACCGCTACAACACTTTTTGACCACCCATCACCTCACCATTGCCAAAATTGATTACGGCGTGAAGGTCACCATGACGCTGTACTTGGATGAAGACCAACTAGAGGCTTCATTAGCGTTGATTAATGATTTTTTGAATGGTCAGTTTTCACCGACAATCGGTCAGAGTGAGTATCGCGAAGCACCATATCCATTTGCCCAAAATAGGGAATGACGGTCGCGGACAGATCGTGACTCAAAAAATCGTCAGCAAACCAGCCGTTAATCGGGGACAAAAAGATCCGCAAGACAAGCTCATCTTGCGGATCTTTTTGACGCGACACCCAGCATCCAATCACTAGCGTTGGCTCACCGCGTGTTTATTTAGCATATTCAACGGTTCGGGTTTCACGAATCACGGTAACTTTGATGTGACCCGGATACTCTAATTCTTTTTCGATTTCATTGCGAATGTCCCGTGCCAAAATCACACTCTGGTCATCAGAGAGCTTTTCCGGTTGAACAATCACGCGTACTTCGCGACCAGCCTGAATCGCAAAACTGTGATCAACGCCAGCATGACTGTTGGCAATGGCTTCCAGTTTTTCTAAGCGATGCAGGTAATTTTCAAGCGATTCCGACCGTGCGCCTGGGCGAGCGGCGGAAATAGCATCAGCGGCGGCGACCAGCACCGAAATGACACTGGTCGGCTCAACGTCACCATGATGGGATGCAATGGCGTTAATGACCGTCTTTGGTTCCTTGTACTTTGTTGCCAGCTCAACCCCGATTTCAACGTGAGATCCGTCTACCTCGTGATCGAGTGCCTTACCAATATCATGTAATAACCCCGCACGTTTTGCTAAGGTAACATCTTCTCCTAATTCAGCAGCCATGACACCGGCCAGCTTTGCAACCTGAATCGAATGATCCAGGACATTCTGGCCATAACTTGTCCGAAAATGCAACCGACCCAAAATCTTAATCAGATCAGGATGCATGTTATGAATGCCCACGTCAAAAATGGCTTGTTCACCAATTTCTCGGATACGGTCATCCATTTCTTTGCGTGCTTTATCAACCATTTCTTCAATGCGTGCCGGATGAATCCGACCATCTTGAATGAGCTTCTCCAAAGCGATCCGGGCGATCTCCCGCCGGATCGGATCAAAACCGCTCAAAACGACGGCTTGTGGGGTATCGTCAATAATCAAGTCGATACCCGTCAAAGTCTCAAGCGTCCGAATATTGCGACCTTCACGACCGATAATTCGGCCTTTCATGTCGTCATTAGGCAAGTTCACTACGGTAACCGTTGTTTCTGCAACGATATCCGAAGCACTGCGCTGGATAGCATCCGCGATCAGTACCTTGGCTTTCTTATCCGCAGCTTCCTTAGCTTCATCTTCACTTTCTTTGATCATAACAGCGCGTTCATGCGTCAATTCCGATTGCGTTTCATCAAGGATCTGAGTCCGAGCCTGTTCATGCGTTAACTCGGCAATTCGTTCAAGCTCCGTCTGTTGTTTGCTGATTTCTGAAGAGATATCTTGTTCACGTTCATCTAACTGTTGCTGCCGCTTGTTCAAATTTGCTTCTCGGTCAGCAAGACTCTGCTCTTTACGATCGAGCGTATCATCACGCCGATCCAGAGTATCTTCCCGCTGATTCAGTCGATGTTCCGACTTCTGGACTTCCGCCCGCCGATCTTTCAATTCATCTTCAAGTTGGGTTCGATAGCGATGATTCTCATCTTTTGCTTCTAGCAGTTTCTCTTTTTTTAAAGTCGCTGCTTCTTTTTTAGCGGCCTCAATGATACCTTCTGCTGTCTGCGTCGCTCGATCCAAACTGTTCTGGTGGAGCTTCTTTTGAAGTGCAAATCCGATCAATAAACCGACCGCTAAAGCGATGACTGCTGCGAGGGTTATTGAGACCAGTGTTACTGAACTCATCATTTCACCTCCGCATCATCTAAGCGATTCAATCATCTTGTTGATCAAAATCTTTGATGCTTTTTTAAATTATTACACCTCTATCAGTTTACGTGCTGGCAATGAAGGTGTCAACAGGGCAAGAGCGTGAGCTGGCGCGTTTAGGAGCTGGAGTGTAAGCGGCCTTGGGCGTGATGGCCGGTCTTTGGCCATTGCGACCAAGGTCCTTACACGCAGGCTTCTGCGCCAGCGAACGCGTTTCCATGCAGCATCGGCCAGTAGTTATCTTCTATAACAAGTCACGGATCGGGCTTTGGCCATTTAGGGCTGAAGTCCTTACACGCAGGTTTCTGGGCCTGTGAACGCGTTTCCGAGCAGTATCGGCCAATCATCGTCCTCTATAACAAATCATGAATCGGGCTTTGGCCATTTAGGCTTGAGGTCCTTACACGTAGATTTCTGCGCCAGCGAGCGCGTTTCGAAACCGGATTGCCCCACACTCCTTATTCCCCCAACTCCAACCTCAAATCAAACAGACACTAACCCAAAAATCGCCGGTTAGTGTCTGTACAACATGAATTTCACTATTCAATTTCCGAATCATTTAACAAGTCGATACTGTCATGAAGCTCGCGCCGATTCATCCGGATCTTCCATTTCAATCACCTGATTTAACGGCATCCCGTATGCCTCACGCACTTGCCCCTCAATCTTTTTACGCATTTCCTCATGAGTTTCAAGATAAGTCTTGGCATGCTCGCGTCCTTGGCCGATTCGCTCACCTTGGTAGGCATACCACGACCCGGACTTTTCAACGATGTCTTTTTCAACCGCCATATCGACGAGTTCACCGCTTTGCGAAATGCCACGGCCATACATAATGTCCACAATCGCCACTTTAAAAGGCGGCGCCACTTTATTTTTAACGACCTTGATTTTAGTGCGATTACCGATAATCTCAGTACCGTTTTTAATCTGTTCGGAACGGCGGATTTCCAGCCGCACTGTTGCATAAAACTTTAATGCCCGACCACCCGGGGTTATTTCTGGGTTGCCAAAAACGATGCCGACTTTCTCACGAATTTGGTTAATAAAGACGGCAATAGTTTTCGTCTTACTGATGTTGCCAGACAGCTTCCGCAGCGCTTGTGACATCAGTCGCGCCTGTAGGCCAACGTGCGCATCGCCCATATCGCCGTCAATCTCGGCTTGCGGAACCAGCGCGGCCACCGAATCAATCACCAGAATATCAATTGCTCCAGAGGCCACCAGCTCGTCAGCAATTTCCAGCCCTTGTTCTCCAGTATCCGGTTGAGAGAGCAACAGTTCATCAATATTGACGCCCAGCGCGGTCGCATACTTAGGATCCATGGCATTTTCCGCATCAATATACGCGGCGGTTCCGCCATGCTGCTGCACCATTGCCACCGCATGCAAGGCAACGGTGGTTTTCCCGGAGCTTTCAGGACCGTACATCTCAACAATCCGCCCGCGTGGCAACCCACCAACGCCAAGCACTTCGTCAATCGCAAGTGAGCCACTGGAAATGGCCGAAACCCGCGTATCAGCCTTGTCCCCCATTTTCATGATGGCACCTTTGCCAAAATTCTTTTCAATCTTTTTTAGTGCTGTTGCTAACGCTTCTTGTCGTTCTGTGTCTGCCACTTCCTGCCGCCCCCTGTCATTGCTACCTATCCAACTTTTCAATCGTTCCGAAAATTAATCCCGCAAGCTCTTCAATGCGATCATCATGCCGGTCATAACCGCGCGTTTGCGAACATCATTGCGGCCACCGGGAAAATGATAGATCTGTGCAACCGGCGCTTGGCCCATCCGCGCCAAGCCGATCCAAACTGTCCCGGCTGGCTGCCCTTCCAGTGTGTCGGGCCCGGCCACGCCGGTAAAACTGACTGCAATATCGGCCGCAGCCCGCTGACGGGCGTGCTCGGCCATCGCTTTGGCGGTAAATTCACTCACCACCCCATGAGCCGCTAACTCACGCGCATCAATATTCAAAAATGCTGCTTTAGTGGCTAATGCGTACGTCACAAAACCACCTTTGAAATAATCCGAGACGCCGGGAACATCCCCCAAAGCCGCCTGGAACGCACCGGCTGTCAAACTCTCCGCTGCTGTTATTTGCTTATCGGTCGCCGCTAATGCCTTGACCAACTCTTTAGCGAGGCTATTATCATCACCATAACCATAAAAGTAACGTCCCTCGCGATCCATAATAGCGCCAATCACCGGTTCCAATTTTGCTTCAGCGTCTGCTTGGGTCTCACCGCTGGCCGTCACCCGAATAGTCACCTCATGATCCTTGATGTAAGTGGCTAATGTCGGATTCGTTTGCTTGGCAATCAAGTCACCTAAATCTGTCACCAATTGTGATTCACCAACACCAAAGAAGCGCATGACGCGGCTGACAAAAGCTTCATGATGGCCGCTATACTTGGCCAAATGAGGCAATAGCTCATGATCAACCATTGGAATAAATTCCTTAGGCGGCCCAGGCAGTAGTACATAGGCATGTTGGTGTTGTTCGACCCAGGCACCGACTGCCAGCCCGACGCGATTAACCAATATATCAGCACCTTGCGGATACATCGCCTGTAACTTATTATTTGGCGTCATCGGCCGCTGCTGTTGTTTAACCCGAGCCGCCAGTTTTGCCATGGCGTCCGCATCTTCAACCAACGGTAAATTCAGATGAGCAGCCAACGTTTGTTTCGTCAGATCATCTGGTGTGGGTCCTAAACCACCGATCAAAATCACGATATCACTGCGTTTTTCGGCTAAGCTGATCGCATCAGCCAGGCGTTGCGCATTGTCACCGACAACCTGTTGATGATAGCTGGCAATGCCTAAAGCGGCCAACTGTTTAGCCATATAGGCGCCATTAGTATTAGTAATCTGTCCCATCAGAATTTCAGTTCCGACAGCAATAATTTCTGCTTGCATATCTTTCCCACCTAACAATAGAGTTCGACTTTAATTCTTTTTTCCCTTTTTCAAATCAAAATTTTCTGGATAAAGGCCATTGCAACGTGACGCATCTCACATTAAAAACGCTGCTATTTGCTTACAATCCATTTTACTACCTGCGATTGCACAAAACAGCCTTTGCCAACAAGACTGTGTGGTCTCCTACTACCGGCTTACATAGCCCACACTGGCGCAAAAGTCTGCGTACTAAAAAACCCAGATCACCTGACCTGGGTTTTTACCAAACTTATTCATGACTCGATCCAAACGAATCGGCGAAGACAGCGCGATTTTTGTAGAAGTATTCCACGCCTGAATAGATGGTGAAGAATACGGCGACGTAGAAGAGAATCAACGCGAATGGCACATTGATGTTGTTAAACCACGCGTTGTTTAACATCAGAAAAATGATCGCAAACATCTGGGTGTTGGTTTTAATCTTGCCGGGCCACGCTGCCGCGAGAACTTCGCCTTTATTGGAAAGCAGAAGCCGCAAGCCGGTCACGGCCAATTCCCGCCAAAGAATAATCGCCGTTCCCCATGCCGGAATCTGGCCGGCAGCGGTTAAAAAGATAAAGGCCGTCATGACTAACAACTTGTCCGCCAATGGATCGGCAAACTTGCCAAAGTTGGTTATCAAGTGTTGACTGCGGGCAATATGGCCGTCCGCAAAGTCGGTGAGTGACGCAATGATGAAAATAATCAGTGCGATGAACCAGCTGACCGCCACTTTGGTTCCTGCAATGGTCAGATAACCCGCTGGCCAATTAAACGCAAGCAGCAACGTAAAAACCGGAATTAGGAAAATCCGGATCAACGTCAACTTGTTTGGAAGATTCATTCTTGGGACCCCTCGCTTTCACTGGTACTGTTTGTGAAGGTGATTGTCCGCACGATGCTGGTTCCGTTTGAAATATCAACGTCTTTGCCATTCAGTTTGATGGTTGTTGCCGTTGCATTACCAGAACGGACTTGGAAGGTTGATGCGTTATCCGGTAGTGAGACTTCTTGCGTATTGCCGGATGTTAAGGATCCTTGCCAAGTGGTCGTACCATTGACAATCACTGAAACCCATGCCGTTGCGCCATTAGCACCTAAAGTAAGCTTGTTGCCGGTAGTCGGCAGATTTTTGAGCGTAACCGCCTGTGTTGCGCCATTAGCAGCTGCGACAGAAATATCGAGTTTACCGCTCTTTTCTTTCTTCTGCTTGGACGCTTTTTCAGATGGCTTGGAGCTGCTTGAAGCGGATGCCTTGCTGGACTTTGAGGACGCTTTTGACGACTTCGATGATTTTGATGACTTTGCGCTACTGCGTTTAGACGAAACCGCAACGCTTTCAGAATCTGCCGGTATCGTCTGCTTCGGTCCTGATTGCGACATCAACATCACAGCATAAATGACAATAACCGCTACCACCACAATCCCTGCCACTGCAATTTGCGGTAAATAACGCCGCAACCGGTTGACTGGACTGGCTTCTTCAGCACGGGTTGCGCGCGTCTTATTTTCAACCGACTGAGCAGCATATTCTTTTGGCTGCGGTTCCGGAATATCCTGCTGGAACTGCGTTAGGAGCTCATCGCCGTCAAGACCGACCGTATCGGCATATTGTTTGATGAAAGCACGCACATAAAAATCACCTGGCAGCGCATCGAAATGTCCTTCTTCGATGGCAATCAGATAGCGTTTTTGGATTTTGGTGATCTGCTGCAGATCATCAATGGTATAACCCTTTTCAATCCGGGCGTCCCGTAATTTTTGCCCAATTTCATCCATATGTTTTCTTCACCCGCTATTTTTTATTAACCATTTTTAGTATAGCATGAAAAACCATCTGTAAGCCTTAAGAAATCCTTTGTTTGCTAGATGCGCCAGCCACCTGTGACGTAAAGGGTCTGGCCTGTCAGGTAAGCAGCATCTTTGGCAGTCAGCATAGTGACATAGTAACTAATATCCTGCGGGGTCGCAAACCTAGCCGCCGGAATTTCGGCCCGGACCTTGGCTAACGATGACTGATCAAACATCTGCGTATTCATTTTTGTCGACACCGCACCCGGAGCAACAACGTTAACTGTAATGCCAAGGCTTGCCACCTCTTGCGCATAAGCCTTGACAAACGCACTTTGCGCTCCTTTTACCGTACTATAAGCCACTTCCATCGCCGAGCCGGTTCCGCCGTAGACCGAACCGATGAAAATCACCCGGCCATGTCCGGATTGTGCCAGCTTATGTTCCACCTTGGTTAACAGCACCATCGGCGTCAACAAATGCACCCGCATCAACGCCGTCATTTCAGGCACGGTCGTTTCTTTGAAAAGATGATAATAAGTCATCCCGGCAGCAAAAACAACCGCATCAAGGCTGAATAGTTGCGCGGTTAATTCGCCTAAATGCTGGTCATCGGTCAGATCATACTGGAGCGGAATAAAGTCCTGCTGCGGATAGGCCGCCTGAAAGGTTTTGACCTGATCCGTTACGATTTTCTCGTGACGATAATAGTGAAGATAAAGCGACCAGCCATCTGCCGCCATTTTTGCAGCGACCGCCTGGCCAATATCACCGGAAGCGCCAACAATCAGTGCAGATCTCATGATTGCCCCTCCGGAAGCATGGTCAAAACCGTCAAGGCGTCAGATTGGAAAATTTTGGGAATCAGTTCCTTGACGTCATTGAAGCTAATACTGTTCAAAATCTGCGGAAAATCAAACAGCCGAGCCTGGCCAAAACTCAAGGCGCTCAATTGATTTGCAACCCCATTCAGGCCGTTCAGTCCAGCATAATACTTACCCAACGAAGCGCGCTTGATCAACTCAACCCGCTCGCTCGTCAAATCAGACTGTGCCGTTGCATGCAGCAAAACCTGTTTAATGGCGGCACTCAACGCTTGAGGATCATCGGTATCACCGCCGACAAGCCCGTAACTGAAACTGCGCTGATTGGTAAAATCAAAATCAAATGAATCATCAATCAGTCCCTGATCATACCATTCCTGGTATAGCTGGGATGAGTCGCCAAATAAAACTTCCAGTAACAGCCTGATGGTCAGCTGATACCGCCAACCTTCCGTTGTCTGCGAGATCGCTACCTGGCCTTTGAAGCCCACTAGCGTTTTCGGCCGACTAACCGGCATTTTCAACTCGCGATAAGGGATAATGTCAGCTGTTTGTAAATCCGCCTCGACGCCGCGCACAATGGGCTGTGGCGCCGGGAAATGCTTCTTAGCCTGATTATCGGCAACAAAGTCAATGATTTCGGTGGCATCAATATTGCCGACAATCACCAACGTCATGTTGCTAGGTTGATAAAAAATCCGATGAATCGTATAAAGCATTTCCGGTGTGATCTGCGCGATGCTGTCTGCAGTTCCTGCCACATCAACGTGTGCCGGATGATTTGGAAAAAGATTTTCCAACAGCCCAGCATAAACACGCCAGCCGGGATCGTCTTGGTACATCTGAATTTCCGAGCCGATAATTCCCTGTTCTTTGGCAACCGAACTTTTGGAGAAGAACGGTTCCTGAACAAAATCCAGCAAAATCTGCAGATTCTTGGTTAACTGCGTCGTCGCCGAGAACAGGAAACTGGTTTTGGTTGCGCTGGTAAACGCATTGGCTGAAGCCCCGGTCTCACCGAAAAGGTCAAATGCATCATGGTCTTCTTTTTCAAAGAGCTTGTGCTCCAGAAAATGCGCAATACCGGCCGGATAAGTGACCATCTTCTTGCCATCTGGGGCAAACCGCGTATCGATCGCGCCATAGTCTGTGGTCATAATCGCATAACTTTTATGATACGCCGGCCGTGGCACGACTTGCAGCCGCAAACCATTGGGCAACGTTGTCGTGACCAAGGTTTCATCAACATCGCTAAAATATTGCGTCTTCATTCGCTGTCCTCCCCAGTCAGAAAATATGTGGCTTGAAGTTGCATGCCGGCTGCTGCTTCCTGAACCGCTTGGCGATCCACCGCTTGAATACGGCGCGCAAAGCTTTCAAAATCTTGAGGCGCATCTGGCACCAATAGCTGATACAGTGCCTGATTGGTCAAAAACCGTGGGCTGTCGTACGCTGCCCGTTGATGATCCAAAATTCCGTCTTTAACCGACTGCAAAAGCTTATCGGAAAAGTCACCATTAACGACCGCTGCCAGTTGCTGCTGAATCAAGTCGGCAACCTGATCATGGGCTTTACCTTCAATCCCGGTTTGAACCAACATCAGGCCACGAAACGCGTCTAACATCGAGCTTGCGTAATAAGCCAAGCTGGCTTTTTCACGCACATTAGTGAATAAAAGCGACAGGCTGGATCCGCCAAATAATTCCTCGGCCACTAGCGCAGCAGTATACTTGGGGCCCATCAAATCCGTTGTGATATGGTAAGCCAAGTCAAATTTGGCCTGTTGTGCCACAACGGTTTTCGTCTGGGTCAGCACTTCAGGGTGCGGAGGCAGATCAAAGGCGATTGCCGGCATCGTCCGGGCACGCGCTGCCAGCGGCCAATCAGCAAACAGCTTCTCCACCTGCTGCTCCTGCACATCCCCCAGAACCGTAATAATCACCTGATCCTGACTCATCAGTTGATGATAATAGTCCGTCAAATCTGCCGCCGTCAGCGGAGCTAAATCCTCCCGCGTACCAAAACTCGGAATGGCTTGATCGGGATCAACGCCAAAATACAAGCGTTGCACACCCAATGCGGCCTGTGTCTGGCGATCATCATCCAAACTAGCCAGATAGTGATCCAGATTCTCTTTTTCCCGATCAAAGGTCACCTGATCGAATTGATCATTGTGAAAATTCGGTGCAAAAAGAACCGACCGCAAAAAGGCGACCGCTTGCGGTAACAACGGTTGATCCGTAAACCGATCATCGACCGTGCTCATTGTGACGCCGATCCGGTGCAATCGGCCTTCCCGCGCCACGCCGATACTAAAGTTGGCGCCATACAGTGCCTCTAAATGGGCCGCCATCGCCGCTTGTGTTGGATATTGCTTGCTGTTTGTTTCCAATAAACTGGTCAACAAAGTGCGCTTGGTGATCGTCGCGCGCCGCAATGGCGTCAAAAACTGAACATTAATACGTGTTGTTTTGAATTGGGTCGTTGGCAAAACAATGAGCCAAACTCCCGGCTTGATTTCTTTTTGCATAGTCTCCCTCATGACTGATTAGCATTGGTTGCCGATTCTGGTGTGGCAAAAACTTTTCGGGGTTTACTGCCTTCACTTGGGCCAACGATTTGATTAGCCTCAAGATCATCAATAAGTCGCGCGGCGCGATTATAGCCAATGCGAAAACGCCGTTGCAACATGGATGTCGACGCACTCTGCTGAGCAATGACAAACGCCTTGGCATCATCGTATAACTCGTCTTCGGAATCACCTTGTTGCTCGGTTTCGACACTTTCCGTGGGTGTCATACTTTCAACGTATGCCGGTGAAACCTGATCCGTAATCGCCTTAACGACCCGCTCGACATCAATCGATGGAATAAAGGCACCTTGAATTCGCAATGGCTTTGACGCACCAATTGGCGAAAATAGCATATCTCCGCGCCCAAGCAACTTCTCTGCACCGTTACTATCCAAAATTGTGCGCGAATCAATTCCGCTAGATGTGGCAAACGCAATCCGGGACGGAATGTTGGCCTTCATCAGTCCTGTAATCACATCCACGGAAGGGCGCTGGGTCGCAATGATGACATGAATCCCAGCGGCGCGCGCCATTTGGGCCAGTCGGACAATCGCCGTTTCAATCTCATGACCGGCGACCATCATTAAATCACTCAATTCATCGATAATGACAACGATGTAGGGCATTTTTGTCTGCCCGCTGGCCGGATCGGCGGCAACTTTTTGATTAAATTCCTTCATGTTACGGACACCAGCCGCGGCAAATCGTTGATACCGCTCGTCCATGGCCGTTAAAATTTTATTCAACGCACTTGGCGCCTTCTTGGCTTCGGTCACCACCGGCGTCAACAGATGTGGCACGCCATTATAAACCGACAGCTCAACGCGCTTAGGATCAATCAACATTAAACGGACGTCGGTCGGTTTCGCGCGCATCAGAATGCTGGTTAAAATGACGTTGATCATTACCGATTTACCCGAACCGGTTGCCCCGGCAATCAATAAATGCGGCATTTTAGTCAAATCAAACGTCACGACTTTACCGTTGACATCGCGGCCAAGCGGCAAAACCAACGGATGGTTCGGTGCTTTTGGTGTTTCGGCCATGACTTCTTTAAAGCCAACGGTCGCAATGTGCTGATTCGGCACTTCAATCCCAATCAATGATTTTCCCGGAATCGGTGCTTCAATCCGAATGTCTTTAGCAGCAAGCGCCAAGGCGAGATCATCGGATAAATTCACAATCTTGGAAACCTTCACGCCGACAGCTGGTTGAATCTCATATTGGGTAATTGACGGACCTAACGTGGCACTTTTGACAGCCACCTTGACACCGAAGCTTTCAAATGTGTCTTTTAATTTGGTTCGATTGGTTTTGATCGCCTGGTATTCAGCACTTTGATCAACTGGCGGCGTCGCGGTCAGCATGTTCAAACTCGGCAGTTGATAATCCGCTGCGGGCATGTCTGAATCTGGATCGTGAACAGCAGCGGGCTTTGGGCTTGTCGCCGAAACATGCGCAGCCGTTGAACTTGGCGGGGTAACCCTTGCCGATGTCTCGCTCTGTGGTGCTGGCGGTACCGGCGCAGGCCCGTTAATCGTAAAGTCATCCGCTCGTTCCGAAGCCGGATCTGCTTGAGTATCAGTCGATACTGCCGCTGGTTTAGGCTTTACCGCCGATGTTGTCGGTCGTGCTGCCGCTTTCTTGGCGTGTTCCTTCTTTAAATCAACGAAGCTGCTATGAATTTGAAGTACCCCTCGCTTGCAAGCCTGTCCCAATGCTTGCAACCAGTTAAAAACCTGGTTGGCACCTACTCCCAGAAATACAAGCACACCAGCGACAACACCAAACCATGCCAGAATCGTTGCACCAAGACTGCTCAACAATGGCGCTAGTAGTGAGAAAAGGCTAGCTCCGAGTAAACCGCCACCAACTTGCGAAGCGGTCGTCATCAGGCCGAAATCATTTTGCAGCAGCCGCCAAGTGGTCAAAAGATAATGGCTGTGAACATTTAAGGTCGCCATCGTGGTCGACGTCAACAAAACCAGCGCGGCAATGAGGACAATCGCCAATCCTACCCACACATGGCGGGCCAGTTTAGGTAGGCGGTCAGCTAAAAGAAACCAAATGCCGGTCACAATCGTTGCGGCACTCACAACCAGGAAACTGTCGCCGACAACTAACCGAAAAACATTCGCCAGCACTGTCCCAACCATTCCCAAACGGAAAAACGCTAGGCTTGAGAACACCACAAATAGCGCCCCAACCCAACTCAGGGTGTGCTGCTGTTGTTTAGTCGGTCGCTTTTTGCGCGGACTTCTGCGCCCGCCGCGTTTTTGTGCCATGTTGATACTCCTTCCATTCCTGCCTATTATACACGAGCTGAAGCCGCAATTAAAAAAGGCAGCCACCCAGCCGCCTTTTTTGCTTCTTTAAGTATCAACCGCCATTAATGCTGGCCGGGTTGTTCATCGCTGGCCCCGAACTGCAGATTAACTCCTTGATCCAAAGCGACCGCTGTCACTTGATAAGTTAACGTTTCAATTGTTTCGACTAACGGTCGGCTAAGCTTGCCCAGTTCCTCTTGCGGCAACTCATTGGCTTCACCAAAGTAGTCCATCACCTGAACGATCTGGGTAATCTTCCCTGAGATTTCAAAACCACTATTGTCGGGAACAACGTCAAACGGGATCATCATCTCAAAAAGATTGCCTTTTTTCAGTTCTTCCTGTCTTTTGGGATCAGACCACTGAATCTGCCGCATTGCAACCTGTAAATCATTCTTAGCCGGGGTGTCTGGTTTAACGAGATCATAATGAAATGATTCGACGGTAATTGGGTAACGTTTTGCTTCCATCTTCGCGCCTCCTAAAGGTAAGTTACTTCAGTTTGTCATGTTGGTAAGTATGAACGGTTTCCAGTCCGGCAAACTGTTGCTGCCGCAGCGCCTCATATACCACCAGCGCCGCGCAGTTCGACAGGTTAAGTGCCCGGACATTTTCCGTCATTGGAATACGCAAGCACTGGTCGGCATGTTGCCGCATAAAACCCTCTGGCAATCCGGTGGTTTCTTTGCCGAACAAAAAGTAATGATCCACATCAGTATCGGTATAATCGCGATCTGAGTACGTCTGATCGGCAAACTTAGTGATGAGATACAGGTACCGTGGATCCGCGACTGTGTCCATAAAATCATCCAGGCTGTCGTGATAAATAATCCGCACCTTCGCCCAATAGTCCAAGCCAGCTCGCCGTAAGTGCTTATCATCGGTTTCAAACCCCAACGGCTTAATCAGATGTAAGTAACTATTGGTTGCGGCACAGGTCCGCGCAATATTGCCGGTATTTGCCGGAATCAGCGGTTCAAATAAAACTATGTGATTCGCCATGTTATCGTCCCTTCAACACAAGTGCTTTCAGTGTAGCACACTTGCAGCGCACAGTCCGTCCGTATCACCACAACTTTGTGGTCAGCTCTCAATTGATTTTCGCTTTGGCATCTCAGACGTTTCATGACCCAAAGTGGCAAAACAACGAGAAGCTCTGAGCAAGGCCGTTTTTGGGCAACAAAAAAACGCATTGCTTCGGAGCGCACTCAGCGAAGCGATACGTTAGTGAAGTAATTTATCGCAAACTTTTATCAATTACCCAAAAGCTAGCCCTGATAAAAGCCCGAAATAAATAGCTTAAAAGAATATTAACACCGGCTACCCCCGTTTTCAACCCCTTTACTTGACAAGATGTGCAACGATTAACAGATCGACTTCAATGTGAATACTTGAAAGCGGATTCGCGAGCATTGCGCGGCGACGTTCAGCCGGTGCCTGCCAAGACAATGGCGTCATCGTCAACAAATCAGCAAACTGATCGGCTGCTAACGGAAAGTCATACGTAATTGGATGAATCTCTGCTTGGGGAAAAGTCGCCAAAAAGCGATCCAGCACCGGGCGATTGTCGTAAATTGCCTTGGCGGTTCCGGCGTACAACCCGGTCCGCAGTTCTTTGAGGTACCCAGCGCGGGGAATAATTTTCAACAACTGACCGTTCGGCCGCAACACCCGGCGAAATTCTTGATAGTTGCCAGGCGAGAAAATATCAGTCACCGTGTCAAAAGAAGCATCGACAAACGGCAAATGGGCCAAATCAGCCACCGCAAATAAAGCCGGCGTTGCCAAACTGCCAGCTAAGTTAATCGCTGGCGCCGAGATATCAAATCCCACGGCCACCTGCTGCTTTTGCTCTGCCAAGTAAGCTGTTGGCGTGCCTTCTCCACAGCCAACATCCAGTAAGCGTTGATGCGGTTGCAAATGCACTGCCATGGCATCCAAAAACGGCTTGAACAAACCGGCCGCAAGCATCCGCCGTCTAGCCGCCAACATCGTTGCTGTATATTCGGTTGCGACTTGCTGGCTTAAAAAGTTCACGGTCCCTTTTCGACTAAAATCACGGACGTGCCCTTGGGGACATACCAGCGAATCCTGTTCAACGCGCATGACATTGCCGCATACCGGACAGGCAAAAAGCGGCTCCTGCTGCGCGGCTAATTGAATTTTTGCTTCACGTTTTCGCATTATTTTCCCTTCTGTACATTACTAGCGCTTGTTGTAAACTAAAAGAAAAAAGCCAAGGAGCGTGCCATGCTTTCAATTTATCGCTTTGATGAGAAATCCGGTCAGCTGAATCCGCAATCGCGTATTCGCCCCGGCGTCTGGATTAATGCTGTCAATCCCACACCGGAAGAGCGTCAGCAACTTCAGGATAAAGCCAACCTTTCAGAGGCTTTCCTACTGTACGGACTTGATCCTGATGAAGGTGCCCGTTATGAATTCGACGAGGACAATGACAGCCATCTGTTTATTTTCGATATGCCCACCGTCACGCGCGATGCCCGCAAAAAAGTCGTTTATAAAACGGGGCCGCTAGCCATCATTATCACCAACATCGCCGTGATCACGATCAATGAAGAGCCGATTCCGTTGCTTAGCCTGTTTTCTGAAGGGAAGATCAGTAACTTTAACCCTGAACACCAAAGCCGGTCCGTCATTCAAATTCTTTATCAAATTTCCATTAGTTACCTGACTTATCTGCGCGACTTGAACAAAGCCCGCGAAGCCATTGAAAGTAAACTTCAGCATAACCTGCGTAACGAAGAACTTTATGGGTTGATGGGCATCCAACGTTCCCTGGTTTACTTCATGATGAGTCTTCGGACGGATCGTAATGTTTTGGAACAACTCAAACGAACCAATCCGTTAAATCTCAACGAAGACGATCAGGATTCTTTAGAAGATACCCTTATCGAAAATCAGCAGGCAGTTGAGATGGCGCAAATCAGCAATTCCATCATCAATGAAACCGCTGATACCTACTCGTCAATTATCAACAATAACATGAACGGTGTCATGAAGTTTTTAACTTCCTACTCGATTCTACTGACAATTCCGACGCTGGTCTTCTCTTTTTATGGTATGAACGTCCATTTACCGCTGGCAGATATGAAAGTCAGTTGGATCATCACTATTGCCATCTCCATCGCGCTCGCCGTTGTCCTGGCCTTTCAATTTTGGCGCAACAAGTACTTTTAAGCACATCTCACCAAGCCGGCACCGCCGGCTTTTCTTTTTCTTTAGGTAAAATCCGAACATTAAAAAGAAAATGATCTATTTTGATTGACTTTTACATTTGATTCGCGTATCTTAGCACTTGGTGTTTTGAATAACACCGAAAATGCTTAACAATGTTCGGCTTTTGCGAAAGGATGAATCCGATGAACAACGGCATGCAGATTTTTGATTATGAAGACATTCAAATGATTCCCAACAAATGTGTGGTGCGCTCACGCAAAGAGGTTGATACCAGTGTAAAATTCGGCCCCCACACCTTTAAGATTCCGGTTGTTCCTGCCAATATGCAGACCATCATTGATGAACCTTTGGCGATCTGGCTGGCCGAACACGATTACTTCTATATTATGCACCGGTTTCAACCGGAACGGCGCATGGATTTTGTCCGTGACATGAAGAAGCGCGGCCTGATTGCTTCAATCAGTGTCGGCGTCAAAGATGAAGAATTTGATTTTATCGAAGCACTGGCAGCTAATGAATTGAGCCCGGACTATATCACCATCGATATTGCCCATGGTCATGCGCAAATTGTGATTGACATGATTCAACATATCAAACACTACCTGCCAAATGCTTTTGTGATTGCCGGCAACGTGGGTACGCCCGAAGCTGTCCGCGAACTCGAAAACGCCGGTGCCGATGCAACCAAAGTCGGGATTGGCCCTGGTAAAGTCTGCATCACCAAATTAAAAACCGGTTTTGGGACCGGTGGCTGGCAGCTGGCTGCCGTTCGCTGGTGCGCAAAGGCTGCCCGCAAACCGATTATCGCTGACGGCGGTATTCGCAACAATGGCGATATTGCCAAGTCCATTCGGTTTGGTGCAACCATGTGCATGATCGGCTCCTTGTTTGCCGGTCATGAAGAAACACCGGGCAAACACGTCACGATTGATGGCAAAGAATACCAGGAATATTACGGTTCCGCATCGGAATATCAAAAAGGTACCCACCATAACGTTGAAGGTAAGAAGATTCTTTTGCCGGTGAAGGGTAAGATCGGTGACACGTTAAAAGAAATGCAGGAAGATCTGCAGTCTGCTGTTTCCTATGCTGGTGGTCGCGACCTTGAAGCCTTAACCAAAGTTGATTACGTGATCGTTAAAAACTCAATTTTTAATGGTGACCAATACTGAAAAGCTTACCTTTTGTAAGTATTGCGAGTCGACTGCGGCTGTGCTATGCTAAGTGGGTTGAACTGTTCGAATATAACCGTTAAAAAACAAACCACAAACAAGGAGTGATAGCATACATGGCTAAAAAGTCAAAGATTGCCAAAGAAAAAAAGATTGAAGCGACGATTGCCAAATACGCACCGCTGCGTGCCAAGTATAAGGCTGAGCACAATTATGCCGCATTGCAGGCGTTACCGCGAAATGCGTCCCCTGTTCGTGCCCATAGTCGTGATGAGCTTGATGGTCGGCCGCATGCTTACATGCGTAAATTCAAGATGTCGCGCTTGAACTTCCGCGATTTGGCCCATAAAGGTCAGATCCCCGGCGTTCGCAAGGCATCATGGTAAAAAAAAAGACACCTAGCTGGCTTGTCTCCCAAATCTTGGCGGAGCAAGCCGTGCTAGGTGTTTTTTTATGAGCGCGTTATGGAGAAACCGCTTAGGCTAATCCTGTGTTTCGTACAGCAAGGTCGTACCAACTTTAAAGGTCGGCCGGTGCGTAGGCTTGAGATAAATCGCGTTTTGCATCGGCTTATCTGCAGGTACATCCTGAAACAATAAGGTCACATGCCCGATTGCTTTCAGATTGCTAACAGCCAGTTGCCCGACATAGGTCATCGTAAAGGTTGTCTCGTCAATCGTTATCCGATCGCCTGCTTGAATCGAAAACTGCGCAAGTGATGCGGGGTCAGCAAATTGCTGAATTACGGCCACATCACGCAATGCGTCCGTTGCTTGCGGCCCAAACAAAATAATCATGGGATCTTTTGAGCTCAAGGCATCCTTGCCAATTGCTGTTACTGTTGCCTTAAATTGCATATTAAAGCCTGCTTTCCATTATTGTTGAGCGTGAACTGGCACGTTATGACAGTCACGGTAAATAGCCATAAAATTTTGCACGTTCTTAAAGTGTGAAATACTCATTTTGACATCCTGGGAGAAATAACGCTGACGACTCAAGTACGCTAATCAACCCTTGCCGCCACACCCGGTACCCGCTATTTCCATTCAAGTCACGCTTTATATCATAGCATAAGCAAAGTAAAAACATGCTATACTCAACTTAAATTCGAAAGGAGCATTCGGTTCATGAAGCAAAGACTCTTATTAGGCGGTTATACGCGCCATGGCGGTGCCGGTATTTACGCAGGTACTTTTGACGATACTCAGGGACAATTGGCTGCGCCTACCCCACTGATTTCCGATTTAGGCTCACCGACCTACTTAGCGGTGTCTGATGACAATATTTTATATGCCGTCGATGCAGAAGGTGATGAAGGCGGGGTTGCCAGCTATGATCTGAATACTAATCCTCCCCGTTTGATCAACCGGGTTTTGGCACCCGGCTCATCACCCGCCCATGTTTCCATCGATGAAAATCGCCAGCTCGTTTATGCCAGTAACTACCACGAAGGCCGCATCAATGTTTATAAAATCAACCGCGATCACAGTCTAACGGCAACAGATGAGGTCATTCATTCAGGCAACGGCCCCCGTCCGGAACAGGACAGTGCGCACGTCCACTTTGCGGCAGTCACACCGGATTTTCAGCGACTCGCAGTTGTAGATCTTGGTAACGACACCTTGACGACCTATGCCGTTAGCGATGCCGGCAAACTCAGCGATCCCGTCGTCTTCCATACCGAACCCGGATTTGGCCCGCGGCATATTGCCTTTAATCACAATCAGCCAATCGCCTATCTGCTTGGTGAGTTATCCAGCAAAGTCAGTGTTTTAAGCTACGACGCCGCTACCGGCAGCTTTGAGCTTATTACAACATTGCCAACCATCCCGGCCGACTATACCGACCACAATGGTGCAGCCGCGATCCGCCTCAGCAGTGACCAACGTTTTCTTTACGTCTCTAACCGTGGTTTTAACAGTTTGACGGTCTTTGCTGTCAGCCCCGACGGGCGTAATTTGACGCAATTGCAGCAAATCAGCACAGCCGGTGACTTTCCGCGCGACTTTAATTTTGATCTGACTGAACATTACATCCTTGCCGTCAACCAAAATACCAGCAACGGAACCTTATACAGCCGCGATCCGAAAACCGGCACACTCACAGAACAGCAACGCGACATTCCAACACCAGAAGCAGTTAATGTCTTGTTCTTGGCGGATAAGTAGCGGATTTTTTAACTCGCGTGGGACTTGCTTAATTACCACATATTATGAGTGGCTGAGTCATGATTCATACAACAATATAAAAGCAAACGCACTCCAACGGTTGTTGTGAGCGCGTTTGCTTTTTGCTTTCCCAGGAGTAATTCGTTAGTAATGTTAAGATATCAGTGCCAAAGCGGAGCAATCGTAGGCCAGATGGGGCTCAGCAGTGGAATTGTTGTTGGTGGGGCGCTCTTTGCCCCGCCTACAACAAGGCCGAGCTTCGAAACCGCGGGCTTTGCGGGTTCGAAGTCGTGCCCACAGCGTTCCAGCCTCATCTGGCCGGAGATTGCGGAGTTTGGCGCGGCCCTTTTTGAAGACATCCATCCTTAACCATCTTCGATCACCGCCTTTTCAGTCGACCAACACAGCCTAATAATGCCACCGGATTATGTAAGATCCCAATAAATTGCGGCTTCAATGTGGCAAGCGGGCTAAAACCTTGTATACTGTTAACATTGAGAATTGGAGGGTTATTATGTTTGATATTATTAAAGCCGTGATTATCGGGATCGTCGAAGGGCTGACGGAATTTCTCCCGATAAGTTCCACCGGCCACATTGACCTGGTTGATCAGGTCGTTAAGTTGTCCCAGGGACGCGAATTCATGAACGTGTTTGAATACGTCATTCAGTTCGGTGCGATTTTGGCCGTCATTCTATTATATTTCAATAAGCTGAATCCATTTTCTAAGCCCACTGTTAAGGAACAAAACGCAACTTGGCAGCTGTGGGCAAAAGTCATCATTGCGGTTTTGCCTTCCGTCGTCGTTGGCCTGCCGCTCAACGATTGGATGGATAAACATTTACATACACCACTTGTCGTTGCCACTACTTTAATCGTCTACGGGGTTTTGTTCATCATCGTTGAAAACTACCTCAAAAATAAACCGTCACACATCACGACATTGGCTGACATCACTTACCAAACAGCGCTGTTGATCGGGCTTTTCCAGGTTCTGTCAATTGTCCCTGGCACTTCCCGCTCCGGTGCAACGATCCTGGGGGCCTTATTAATCGGTACATCCCGCTACGTTGCGACCGAGTTCTCTTTCTTCTTGGCGATTCCGACCATGGTTGGGGTGTCGATTCTAAAAATCGGCAAGTACTTGCTACAAGGCAACGGCTTCACCGGTGAGCAGTGGATGGTCTTGTTAACCGGCTCCGTCGTTTCATTCCTGGTTGCCATCGTCGCCATCAAGTGGCTGCTTAAATTCGTCCAGACGCATGACTTTAAACCCTTTGGCTGGTACCGAATCGCGCTCGGTGCTATCGTGTTGCTTGTGATGTTCCTTTAAAATTGCCATAGGAGGCTAACATGTTACGAGAAGTTGCTGTTGAAAATTATACGCATATTCCCCAGGCCTTAGCTGCCGGCGCCGATCGCATTGAGCTTAACGATAATCTAGCGGTAGGCGGCACAACGGTTTCAAAAGGCGTTATGGCGGAAAGTGCAAAATATGTCCATGAACACGGTCGCAGTCTTGTGACCATGATTCGGCCACGGGGCGGGAACTTTGTTTACAATGACACCGAATTAAAAATAATGGAAGCCGACTTGTTTGAAGCCCAGGCACTTGGTGTTGACGGCGTTGCTTTTGGCGCCTTAACCGCAGATGGCCTGATCGACGAAGACGCGATGACCAGCCTGATTGCAGCGAGTGCCGGCATGAGTGTGGTTTTCCACATGGCCTTTGATGCCATCCCCGAAGACCAGCAACCGGCCGCTATCGACTGGCTGGCGGCCCATCATGTTGACCGCATCTTAACGCATGGCGGACCGCTCACGAGCCCAATCGAGTCCACTCTGCCCCATTTACAAACGCTGATCGCTCACGCCGCGGATCAAATCACGATTCTTCCCGGCGGCGGGATCACCAGTCAAAACGCCGCGGCGATTGCTGACAAGTTAGGCGTCAAAGAATTGCACGGTACTAAGTTGATTCAATTTTAAACCAAACCCGATCGCTTCTCACCTGTGCTAGACGCGATTGAATAAGGCTACACCAAAATCGGTTCTCGGAACAAAAGGCACACCAACACGCCTTTCGTCTCGGAACCGATTTTTTGATACATTGATAAACTGCTTCGAACTAGCTCAAACCGGTTTTTCTTTTTAGATAACGCGCGGTATGATACTAGAGGGAAAAATGAAACGAGGGTTACGCATGATGCGAAAATTTTTTATCGGTATAATAGCGTTTTTCGGCCTTTTGACCTTATCCGGCTGCCAGAAAAAGGCCCAGCCGACTTACCTCAAAACGCCATATACCCAAAACGAATTTGTGATGGGTACGACTTGTACTTTGACGATTTATGATAAGGGCAAAAAATCGGCGCTCAAAGACGGTTTTGACATGATTCATCATGTTGACGACGAAGCAACGCTGACACGCGGTGGGTCGGTGCTTGATAAAATCAATGACAATGCCGGCATTAAACCGGTCAAAGTGCCAAAAGACTTCATGCCGCTATTGGAGAAAGCTTATTATTTTTCCAAAAACTCAAATGGCAGTTTTGATATGGCGATCGGTGCAGTGACGAATCTGTGGCAAATCGGCTTACCAGGGGCGCGGGTACCAGCGCAAAGCGAGATCGACCAAGCATTACCGCTGGTTAACTGGCGCGATGTCAAGCTTGATTCAAAGAACAACACCGCCTATCTCACCAAAAAAGGTATGCGCCTTGATTTCGGCGGCATCGCTAAAGGCTGGGTGGCTGATAAAGTCCGCGAAGTGTTACGCAAAGATGGCGTCACCGCGGCCATTATCGATCTTGGCGGTAACGTGGTTGTCATGGGCCACTCGCCACTGGGTGCCAAACGCGACTGGCATGTAGGCATCCAGGATCCGACTGCCGCGCGCGGCACCGCTGTCGGCACCATTCCGGAAAGTGACGAATCGATTGTCACTGCCGGCACTTACGAGCAATATCTGATTTCCCACGGCCATAAATACATTTACCTTTTTGATCCCAAAACCGGCTATCCTTATGACAACAATCTAGCTTCAGTCACCATTGTTTCCAAAAAAAGCGTGGATGGCGATGCGCTGTCAAATGCCGCTTTTGATAAGGGATTGAAAGATGGCTTGCAGTATATGAATGCTAAAAATAGTCAGCACATCCAAGCCATTTTCATCACCAATGACAAAAAAATCTACTTAACCAACGGACTCAAGAAACAATTTAAATTTGATGCTGATTCGGGTTATCATAAAGGCAATTTCTAAAGTTTCGCGCTAAATACAAATACGTCCAAAGTCGATGACCGTTTAAAGCCGGCTTTGGGCGTATTTATATACAAAAATAGATGAATTTATTAATTGGAAATGTGTAAAATTTTCCCACTCATCTCCGCAGCGGCAACTGCAAACGCTCAGCCAGCTCCGTCATATCATCGGGCAACGGTGCCTGTAAATCCAGCCATTTCTTTTTCAGTGGCTGCCAGAAGCGCAGATGAGCGCAATGCAACGCCTGCCGTTCAAAGCTGACAGGTTGCCGGCTGTACAAATCGTCCCCGAACAACACGTGCCCGATCGCCGCAAAATGCACCCGAATCTGGTGCGTCCGGCCGGTGTGCAGCGTGACCAACACCGCCGCTGCCTGCGAATTCTGCGCCAGCGTTCGATATTCGGTCACGGATGGCTTGCCAGTCGTGCTCACGATTCGCCGCATATAAAAGCCTTGACTAACCCCAATCGGCAACACGATCCACCCATGGGCAGGCAACGGCGACTTAGCAGTGACAATTGCCACATATTGCTTCAGGAACGCCTCACTATGCAGTTGTCGATCCAGCAGACTATGCGCCAGACTGTGCTTGGCAAATACCATTAAACCACTGGTATCCCGATCTAGCCTAGTGACAACGTGGACCGCCTGACTTTCCGCATGGGTTTTGATCAAATACGCCTTGACCATATTAGCCATACTGTCATTCTTGCGACCGATCGCCGGAATTGATGCCACGCCGGCTGGTTTGTTGACGACTAGATAATCATCATCCTCATAACAAATTGTCAGATCATGCGGGTACGGAACAACACTGTCTGCCGCTTGCTCGGGAGCGGTTTGAACCAGGATTCGGTCGCCCGTGCGAATCCCATACGCGGTATTGCGCTGCCGCTTATTGACAAAAATAAAACCGCCTTGATAGTGGAGCTTTTTGAGTTGGGCACGGGAAAAGCCCTGTTGTCTTAAAAAAGCCCCCAACTTAAGCGGCGGCCCTTCGTAATGCCATTCAAAACGCATTAATGTTTCGCTCCAATAAAAGCATCTTCGACCCGATCCCAAAAATGCATGTGCCGATAACGGGCAAAATGAATCCGTTCTTTGGCAATCTTATAACGAATCTGTTTGATCGTTGGCGGATTGATGACGAACTGATCGACTGTCATCACATAATCATCCCGACCAGTCGGCTCCAGCGTCACCCATTCATCAGGCGCCGTAATGATCGGTGAGCTGAGCGTTCGAAACACCCGATTATTAATCGATGCGATTTCGGTCACCTGAAGTGCGTCCAACCGCGGATGCATGACGGCACCGCCGTTTGACTTGCTGTAAGCTGTCGAACCGGTCGGCGTGGAAACGCACAAGCCATCGCCTCGAAAGCTCTCGAAGAAATCGCCCTTGATATAAACTTCTGTCCGCATCGTACCGTTTAATCGCTTCAAAGTTGATTCATTAAGCGCCAGATAATGGGCACTCGTAGCATCCGCATACATGGCACGAACATCCAAAAGCGGATAGCTCACACTTTGTCCGGAATCTTCTTTTAAGGCAATGACAAGGTCTTCAATTTCAAAATCACGCCAATCCGTGTAAAATCCCAGATGACCGGTATGCACGCCAATAAAGCGAATGGTATCCAGTTGGTCAGCGTACCGATGAAAGGCCGACAACAACGTGCCATCACCACCGATTGTGATGACAACATCGGGGTGCCGTTCATCCAGTTCAAAATGGCCGTTTTTTAACAGTTTAATTAACTTTTGGGCTGCCGTGATGGAGGCAGGTATGCTATTATGAAAAACCGTTACGCGCATCTTATTCATCCTTTTTACTGTCAGGCTTTTTTTCGTCAGTCGCATCGGGATACGGTTGTTGTCCCTTGCCATAAACAAATAAATGTTGGGCTTCCTGAATTTCTTCGCGAATATCGGACATTTCCTTGTCAAGCATGAAGGAAGCTTCCGCCGCTCGCTTAAGCCGGGCTTTTAGCGTGTCCGGAAACTCGCCATTGTATTTGTAATTCAGGCTATGCTCGATCGTTGCCCAAAAATTCATCGACATGGTGCGAATCTGAACTTCGGCTAGAATCTTTTTTTCGCCATGAATCAGCTGCACCGGATATTCAATCACAACATGGTAGCTGCGGTAGCCGGAAGGTTTCACATTGGTCACGTAATCCCGTTCTTCGACGATCTTCATATCCGTCCGTTGACGAAGTAGATCGACTACCTGATAAATGTCTTCCACAAATTGGCACATAATTCGCAGACCAGCAATGTCTTGCATATCCTGTTCCAAAAGCTCATCGCTAATGAACCGGCGACTCTGCTTCTCAATAATCGAACTGACCGGTTTAACCCGTCCCGTCACGAATTCAATGGGCGTATGCTCATTGGCCTGTTGAAATTGTTTACGCATGCCACGAAATTTAATCTTTAATTCCCCGACCGCTTGTTCATATGGCATTAAGAAACTGTCCCAGTCTCTTTGCATTACTGGCCCTCCCATACTAAACTACTAATAATGTGGTATGTTTGTCAGCCAACAAGTCAAAGCTAAATCGTTTGACTTGCTGATAGTTGCCGACAGCACTCACGACCACCATTCTATCATATTTTTGGCATGTAACCGGTGCCGTTGCGTTTGGAGGCAACCCATGGCTATTTCCCGCGAACAGGAATTTAAAACTTGTTTAACCAAAACCGCATTTCTGGCGATTTTGAATCATTTTGAGTTTGACCCGGCTTTTTCCCAAATGAACACCTATTATGACACAGCTGACGGCGCTGTCAAAGCGGCACGTCTTGGCTTGCGCATTCGCCAGTTTACCGACCACGCCGAGCAAACGCTGAAGGTTTCCAACAACAGTCAGCATCGTGATCTTCAGGAAATTACCGATCCGCTCACATCGATGGAAGCTCAAAATTTAATTGAGCGGGGTGAGCTTAAGCCCGGCCAGGTCACCCAAGCATTGGCAGCCCGCCACATTGACCCGGCAAGCGTCCATCCGCAAACACAAGCCAAAACAACCAGACGACTTTCACATCTGCCGGCTGGCTTGTTAACACTCGATCAGACCTTTTATATCGACCAAACCTCCGATTTTGAATTGGAAATGGAGTATCAAAACCTAGATGAAGCCAAAAAATTCTACGATAACTTGCTACAGAATTTTCACATAAAAAAACAACCTGTCATCAATAAAGTACAACGTGCATATGAGCATGTGCATGATTCACAAGCTAAATAATTGTTACTTGCGCGATTTCTGATAAAGTAAGTGTAGAAATTTGTTGCCAGCACATTGGAGGCCAAGACCGTGTTAGAAATCTTTCTTTTTTTCAATCCGATTGGCAGTATCTGTCTGAGTACAGAACAAAAGCTGCTACACCAACTGGATAAATTCCAACAAGAGGTAAAAGTTCATTTTGTCCCGGTTCTCAATCTGGACATTATTGAACAATTCATGCAGTACGAACAATTAAACGTTCACAGCCTTGCCAAACGAAATCAATTGTTGCGTGCCGCTTATAACCTCGCATTGGATTATAAAGCGGCCCAGTACCAAGGCAATAAGAAGGCGCGCATGTTGCTGTTGCGATTACAACAACACGCGCCGCTGGTTCAGTATCAATACGATGCCGCCTTCGTTGCCAAAATGCTGACGAAATGTCATTTAGATCATGAAATGTTTTACGAGGATCGGCAGCGCACCGAAGTCAAAATGGGGTTTGATTCCGATCAGCGTACTGCCAACCAGATGGGTATTACGCAGACCCCTTCCCTTGTCATTGTGGACACGGATCGCGCCGTTGATGACGGTCATGCTGTCTTAATCGAGCAAATCAGTGACGCCGATCTCATTCCGCAACTCTGTGACCTCATCAGAACAGATCCAGCGCGATTCTTCACTGAACAACCGGAAAATATGGGCGGTCATTTTCGATTCTTTTAAACGCCTCTAACATCGTCACCCACCTTCTCGATTAAACGACCTAGCTTGATAACTGGCAGGTTTCTTAGCTGATCGGTTTCATCTGGCAGCAAACAGTTTAGCTGAATAGTTCTATGGTGTACTTGGGGCCTTGCGATCATGCAAGGTCCTTTTTATATGAGCGTGAGCCAGCCCGGTTAGAAGCCGGAGTGTAAGTGTCCTTGAGTGTGATGGCCCGGGTTTAGGCCATTTAAGCGCTAACCCCCTCATCCGCAATCTTTTCCTGATAAGCGCGTTATGTTGGCCAGCTTCCGATCAATATCTGCAAACCATTGGGGCAATTGACGCCACCGACAACGCGAACCATCAAAACCGATGAGGCCAGCATCTTTGATTAACGCCAGCCAATGGTCAGCAAGCACCTTAGCAAGCGTCCCGGCTGGTAACAAAGGCGTCCAGACATCTGGTAACGCGCTTACCCAAAAACGCCGGCTTTGCGCTGCTGTGAAGCTCCGACCTTCAAATGTCAGTAGCCACTGAATCCGCAACCGTAATTCCGGCACGCCAAAATGCCGCAGCGGATGCGGTTGATCATGAACCACCCAGGGGGCACCTTGCAAATTATGCCGCCTTTCATATGCCAATGCTTGGAGCCTCATCCATGGACGAGCGCGCTTCTGCAAGCTTAAAGCGATTTGTCTAGCCTGTCGATAGCCATCAACTGGTTCGGACTGCCATTGTTGGCTTGGCGAGTGGTCATGTGCATAGTGCGTCCAAAGCCGACCTTTTTCTTTTAGCTGTAACCGCGACAAAGTTCCGATTTGTACGTTTAAGTACCACAACGTTAACCGATCTTTTTCCAGCGTCAAGAATTTGCGGGCTTGTCTTTTCCCTTGCGAATCGTGGTACCGACGTCCTAAGATCCAACTCACTTGCCAGCCACGGCGATGATACATCGTCGTCCGTTTCTTTAAGTCAGGAATACTCAACGGACTCGCCTGAAATTCCAACACTTTAGGTGGTTGTTGGTGAATCAGAATATCGGCACGCTGGCGGATCGCGGCATCATAGTATTCCAGTGTTGCCGATCGCTCATGCTGACGCAGCCAGGTTGCCAACCAGCTTTTCCCGGCCAGATGTTCGGCACTTTCCGGTTCGCCTTCACCAACTGGACGGTGGCGATGAGCAAAGTGTGCCGGGAGTACGACGCCATTTTTGATGAACACCCGCTGTTGGCAAAGCGGACAATGAAAACGACCGCCAGCCAATTGACGGGCCTGCTGATGACTGGTTAATGTGATGCGGCGATTGTTCTCGTCTAACGCTACAAACATCATCTTCACCTCGTCTACAGATTACGCCAACAATCAAAAATGCCTTGTCCTTCCGCTAATCGTCGGTTGGACAAGGCATTTTGGTTACGAGCTATTGAATTAGGCACTTTTTGCAAAGTTAAAATTGACACCCAAATTAATTTTTAAAACTATGAATCGGTGCCGGAATCCGCCCGCCGCGGTTGATAAACTGATTGGCATCACCGTCATTAACTGCCATGATCGGAGCCGTACCGAAAAGCCCGCCGAATTCTACCTGCTCACCCACGTGTTTGCCTGGCACGGGAATGACGCGAACGGCCGTGGTTTTATTATTGATCATGCCAATCGCTGCCTCATCGGCAATCATGCCGCTAATCGTAGTATCCGGTGTATCACCCGGAACTGCCACCATATCCAGTCCGACCGAGCAAACAGCCGTCATTGCTTCTAACTTTTCCAAACTGATCTGGCCGTTAGCTGCGGCCGTAATCATGTTTGCGTCCTCGGATACCGGAATAAAGGCGCCTGACAAACCGCCGACCCGTTCTGCTGCCATAATGCCGCCTTTTTTCACGGCATCATTAAGCAAAGCAAGCGCCGCCGTTGTTCCCGGTGTGCCAACATGGCTGAGGCCCATCGTCTCTAAAATCTGAGCCACCGAATCGCCTTTGGCTGGGGTTGGCGCGAGACTTAGGTCAACAATATTAAACGGTACATTCAACCGTTCAGCTGCCACCTTACCCACAAATTGTCCCATTCGTGACACTTTAAACGCGGTCTGTTTAATGGTTTCACAGACGCCTTCAAAGCTGGCGTCCGGTTCGGCGGCCAACGCCCGTTGCACGACTCCGGGACCGGAAACCCCAGTATTAATCGCCACATCGCCTTCAGAAACACCCCAAAAGGCGCCAGCCATAAACGGATTATCCTCAACGGCATTGCAGAAGATCACCAGTTTCATCGCATTCTGTGGCTTACGAGCGGCGACCTGCTTGACCACCGTACCCATTAGCTTCACGGCATCCATGTTCAAGCCACTGCGAGTGCTGCCAATATTGACCGAGGCACAAACCCGCTCGGTCGTTGCCAGCACCTCCGGCAAACTTTTCATCAAAGCGACTTCCGCGTCTGTGCTGCCATTTTGAACCAAAGCCGAATAGCCGCCGATTAAGTCGACGCCCAGGTCTTTCGCTGCCCGATCCATTGCCTTGGCAACCGGACGAAAATCCAACGTTGGGTCAGCACCCGCCAATAGACTAACCGGCGTCACACTGATACGTTTATTGACAATCGGAATGCCGTACTCATCACTAATGGCCTCGGCAACCGGAACAAGTTTGGCGGCTTTGCGCATAATTTTGGCATACACGTGATCGGCCGTTGTCTGTAAATCGCCGGTCACACAATCCAACAAGGAAATTCCCATCGTGATGGTACGAATATCCAGGTTTTCCTCGCTGATCATTTCAATTGTTTCTTTAATCTGTTGCGTTTCCATGACTACTCCCTCATTGAGCTGATTGATGGTGATTAAAGCCGATGCATGGCATCAAAAATTTCTTGGCGGGAAACTTTAATCTCCACACCGATCTTGTCGCCTAAAGCCGTCAGATGCTGCTTAACGGACTTGAAGCTGGCATCATCCGGGATCTTGGCAAGCAGCATCATGGTAAAAGCCCCTCGCATGATGGTTTGCGATACATCCAAAATATTGACGTTCAGGTCGGCCAATGCCGTTGTCACTTGGGCAATGATCCCGACTTTATCAGTTCCAATAACGGTTACGATGACTTGCATGATTTGTCCTCTCTCTAAAAGCTTCATTTTGATTGGTGCTTAAAACGATGTCTCATTTTACCATAATCTGCTTCGCAACTTTGGGAGATCTTCAAGTACTTAGACCTTGGCATCGACAAATTATTTTTTCAATCAAACTATCTTAAGATTCAAGGCAGCACTGAACAAATGCCGTGATAAACTAAATCGTGGAGGCAGAAAATGAAAGTCGTTAAATATTTTGCGGCACTGCTTGGCATGGTGCTGTTCGCATTCGTGTTAAGTCAGGTACATCCGGATCACAACGCGCCTTTAACCAATGATACTCGCGCCAACATTTGGGTGCTGAGCGATACCCACTTCATCGCGCCTAGCCTGCACGATGAGCGCACCGCTTACACTGAAATCAAGAAATCCGCTGCCGGTAAGGACATGGATTATCAACCGGTAGCCATTCATGCCTTGGTACAAAGCGCGCTTAAGGCGCGGCCAACAGCTTTGATCATCACCGGTGACGTGACATTTAATGGCGAAAAAGCCAGCGCGGAAAGCTTGATGCGGCGCTTGCAACCGCTTGTCGACAATGGCACCAAGGTTTTGATCATTCCGGGTAACCATGACATTTACGACGGTTGGGCACGTGCTTACAAAGGCAAGCAGCAACTGATGACAGAGCAAATCAGTCCCAGCGACTGGCGGCAGATTTTTCATACCAGTTATGCACAGGCGGCGGCTCAGGATTCGAACAGTCTGAGCTATCGCGTGAATCTGAACCACCAATACCAGCTACTGCTTCTCGACAGCAATATTTACACGATAGAGCCATCCAATCGCCCGCCTAACACAGGTGGCAAACTCTCGCCGCAAACATTGAGTTGGGTCCGTCAGCAGCTTGCCATTGGCGCCCATGCCCATCGCAAGTCAATCGTTTTCATGCACCACAACCTTTATAACCACAATGAGGCTGTGAATGAGGGCTATGTTTTAGACAATAGTGATGCGTTAAAGAAGTTACTGACCAAATATCATGTTCCGCTGCTGTTTTCCGGTCATATCCACGCCCAGGACATCAGTCGTGATCCGACTGGTCAGTGCCCAACGATTGAAGTCGTCAGCGGGGCTTTTTCAATCAGTCCGGCAAGTTATGGCATTGTTAGTTTCAGTCCGAATAAAATTACTTATCAGAAAAAAGCCACGAACTTGACGCCTTACCTGACACCTGCGCAACGAAAAAATCCTAATCTGTTGCACTATCAACGATACTTAAAACGTCTCTTCCTTCAAGATGGTGAAGGTTTGGCATATGGTGATTTGATGGACAACGGTGTGACCAATGAACACGATTTAGATGCGGCGGCCAGACTGATGGGGATCCTTAACTGGCGCTTTTTCACAGGTGATGATCACCCAAGCAAAGCTGAACTCAATCGCCTCCATGCCGACCCGGGCTGGGCAGTCCTCGAACGCTCGCCGATGTTGCGTCGCTATCTTAAAACCATTGTGCAGGACCACAATCTGAATGATCAACATCTTGTCATCAAGCATCCCTAATACTGTTCATCGGCAATGTTTTATTTTCTAAAAAGCAGGCCTTAGCGTCAACGCCAAAAGCGTTACTCTAAGGCCTGCTTTTATCAGTATTGATGAACGAATGGCTTCTTGAGACTAGGATCACAACTGCGGCTGGCTTAAATGCTCCGTTAATCGAGTGATCGCTTTGGTAACAAGTTTCGGATCAGTAGCTAGGTTCAAGCGAATATACGTCGCCGTTTTGGGCGAGAACCATGCACCGTAGTCAACTGCCAAACCACAGATGCCCTCAACAAAGGCTTTGATGTGGTCAGGTGCCACGTACGCGCCAATATCAACATAGGCTAAATAAGTCCCTTGAAGATCGGCAACGGTCGCTTTGGGGGCCGCCTGCGCTAAGCCATCCAACAATTGCCGGTAGTTAAACCGAACCACCTGAAGGACCTGATCCAGCCACGCAGCGCCATGCCGATAAGCAGCCTCGCCGGCAACTTGGCCCATCAGGCTGGTATCAACTGGATGCAGCTGCTTGATAAAATCGTCATACTTGGCGCGCAGTTCTTCATCCGGAATGATGATATGGGAATTCAGCAACGCAGCAAGATTGAACGTTTTTGAAGGGGCATTCAACACCACGAGATTTTGGCGGGCTTTGCCTTCCGCCACCTGCAAGGCTGACGTAAATTTAGGGCCGCTGACTTCAAGGTCACCGTGGATTTCATCGGAAACCACCGTGATATCATGCTGACTGGTAATCGCAAACAGCCGGTTCAATTCGTCCCGGGTCCAAATCCGGCCGACCGGATTATGCGGGGAACACAGAATCATCGCTTTAATGTGGGTTGTTGCCAGCGTCTTTTCCAGTTGATCGAAATCCATTCGCCAGCCATCGGCAGTTAATTGCAGATCAACTGAAACCACGCGGCGTCCGAGGTCTTTGATCGCATTCATGAATGGATAATAAACCGGCTGCATGATTAAAACCGGATCGCCGGGGTCGGTCAGCCAGTTGACCATGGCATATAACGACTTCACCACGCCGACGCCAAACCGCATCCATTCCGGTTCGACTGTCACGCCATGGCGCTCTTTTTGCCAATTAATGAACGCATCATAATACGATTGCGGGCGGATGGAATAACCAAACGTCCCTTCTTGCACACGGGCGGTTAGTGCATCCAAAACCGCTTGCGGCGCCTTGAATTCTGTATCGGCAATCCACATTGGCAACAAATCATCCCGGCCAAATTCTTCTTTTAAGCCATCCCACTTGACGGCGTTACTATTTCGCCGATCAACCAAGTGCGCATCAACAAAGGCTGCAACGTCAGCTGGCAATTCTTCCATCAACGATCCCTGCTTTCTTGCTTTTGGTGTCATTGTACGCATCCTGTCAGGGTGTGTCCACCACGGTCAGACCGAATTCTTGCTATCGACTTACAGCTGATGCACTTAAGCAAGAACCTGTTTCAACGCCGGCTCAATCGCTTCAGGCGTTGTTTTCGGTGCGAATCGTTTCACAACCCGGCCATCGCGATCAACGAGAAACTTCGTGAAGTTCCATTTAATCGACTTCCCCAATTCACCAGGCGCTTCGGTTTTAAGGTATTTGAAAAGTGGGGCCGTGTGCGCACCGTTAACTTTGATAAGCTGATGCATCGGGAAACTAACCCCATACTTCATTCGGCACGCCTCCGCCGCTGCATGACCATCTGCCAACTCCTGTTTGAATTGATCCGATGGGAACCCTAAGATGACTAATCCTTGATCTTTGTACTTTTTATACAGTTTTTCCAAACCGTCAAACTGAGGGGCAAACCCGCATTTAGTCGCCGTATTCACGATCAGCAACGGTTGCCCCTTATATTTGCTTAATGAATACGCTGCGCCATCTTCCAAAGTTACATCGAAATCATAAATTGACATAGTTGGTCCGCCTTTCTTAATCAAAGTTGATGCCTTATACTAACACTTTTGGCGAAACAAACGGTACCGAAAAAATTCTTAAAACTTTTGCTTGCGTGGCCTACGCGCTTCCGCTATAATCATCTATGTTGTTGCCGCGATGGCGGAACTGGCAGACGCGCAGTGTTCAGGTCGCTGTGGGATTTATTCCCGTGCAGGTTCGATTCCTGTTCGCGGCATTATAAATACTCACTTTCTTGAGTATTCAATGTCCGGGCAACATACAATTGGTCTTCCCAAGATGATTGGGAGGGCTTTTTTTATTTTAACACCACATTGCCCCTGCACAACCCCCGTGCTAACCTTAAAAGATGGAGGCGAACCAATGACACATAAGACGCACCGTGCGTTTGGCTGCTATGGGATTGCAACCATTGATCAGCACTTGATCGTCATTCGTAAAAATGGCGGTCCTTACATCCACCGCTTTGATCTTCCCGGCGGCAGCTTAGATGGCCCTGAGCCGCTTGAGCATGATGTTTTGCGGGAGTTCAACGAAGAAACGGGGCTCACCGCCACAATTGATCGTCAGTTGGGCGCTACCAGTTTTGTTTATCCTTGGCGGTATGAGCACTGGACCATTAATCAACATATTTGCGTTTTCTACACACTCACGATCACCGGTGGTCAATTAGCTAAAACCGTACCGCAATTCATCGGTCAGGATTCACTTGGCGCACAGGCCGTCCCACAGGAAAAATTAACTTGGGATAATGCTTCGCCACTGGTCATGTTTGCAAAAAGCTTTTTACAAACCGGCCAGGCGGATTTAACCACCAAAACATTCAGTGAATGGACTGTCTTGAAGGAGGACTCTGATTCATGAAGCAATTAACGGAACAGTTAGCGCAGGCAGTCGTGCGGCCGCGGCAACGCAATACTTACAAAGGTAGTTTTGGCAAAATCCTTATTGTCGGGGGCAACGCCCAATTCGGGGGTGCCGCGATCATGAGTGCCAGTGCGGCGGTTTATGCTGGTGCCGGACTGGTCAGTGTGGCGACCGATCCGGTCAACCGCAGCGCCTTGCACGCCCGCTTGCCTGAAGCCATGATTCTCGATGCTGCCTCATCTGCCCTAGAAACGGCTATTCGTCAAGCCACGGTAATTGTCGTCGGTCCGGGATTGGGAACCGATAACGCTGCCTTGGCGATTTTAAAGCGAGTCTTTGCGGCAGTTGAGCAGACGCAGGTTCTAATCATTGATGGTTCTGCCATTACCCTTGTGGCTGCGCATCATCTCGACTACCCGAACGCGCAGCTCATTTGGACGCCTCACCAGGTTGAATGGCAGCGATTGTCTGGCCTCGCACTCCCCGACCAAACTGTCACCGCCAGTCAACAGGCAGCCAGACGCATCCCTGGCATCGTTGTGGCCAAAAGTTCCCAGACGCATGTTTTTGTTGGCGATGACGTTTACGAAAATATGGCCGGTGGTCCGGCAATGGCCACAGGCGGCTCTGGCGACACGCTAACCGGCATCATTGCTGCGTTTGCGGGTCAATTTCAGCCACTGAAGCAAGCGGTGTTGGCAGCCGTATTCGTCCACTCACACGTCGCTGATATTGTCGCTATGAATAGCTACGTGGCATTACCCACGATGGTGATTCAGGAGCTGCCTGCCTATCTGAAACAATTGTCTGAATCTTAAAAAGGTTGCCAACCAGTTCCGGGCATTTCCTTCATATAATTAGGCAAGTCAGACTAAAAGCGGCGGCAAGAGCAGATTTTTCCACTCTTGCCGCCGCTTTTTATTAACGCCAGCCTATTTGGTACGCAGAACGCACCAAAACAATCTAGCCGCTATTGGGATATCTGCGCCAACTTTGCCCGTTCTTCATCCGTCAACGCGCGATAGTCGCCAGCTGCCATATTTTCCGGTAAACGCAGCGGTCCCATCGCGATGCGGGTCAAAGCCAGCACCTCATTATCGACCGCCAGCAGCATCCGCTTGATTTGATGATACTTACCTTCCGTGATCGTCATTTGGATCACTTTATTATCAGTTGCCGGCACCACCGTTACTTCTGCCGGGGCTGTCGTAAAATCCTCTAAAACAATGCCTTGTTCTAGCTGGCGCTTCATGTCATCAGTGAGCGCTTTTGCCAGTGTAGCCGTATAGGTTTTGGCAACGTGATGATTCGGCGCCAAGAGTCGATGCCCTAAATTGCCGTCGGTGGTCAGTAATAATAGTCCCGTCGTGTCTTTATCCAACCGGCCAACCGGGTATAAACCAGGCCGGTAATCATGCGGCCGAATCAAATCAAGAACAGTCGGTTGTACCGGATCCTCGGTTGCTGTAATGACCCCTGCCGGCTTATTCATCAAATAATCGACTTCAAGTGGCCCATCGGCTTGAGCATCGTTCACTTCCACTGCAACGCCCGGTAAAATATTGTAGCCCGGATCCGTTACGAGTTCCCCGGCAACCCGAACGCGTTTATCACGAATGAGCGCCTTGACTTCTTTTCGACTGCCAAATTGCAAATGACTTAAATACTTATCTAATCGCATAACATCACCGAATGTGTAAAATTTCGCGTAACCGACTGACTCGTTCGCCAATAATCATATCTGCCAAGCGCGTTTTTAAAATTAAATAACCATAAATCAGTACCCCGACACCAACCGCTACCAACAAAACCAAAGCAGCGCCAAACTGACTTTGCGGGTTGATGATCATGCCGGAAAGGTTCACGATCAGGTAGCAAACGGCGCACATGATCAATGAAAACGCCAGAATACCGATACCGCGACGAATCGTTTGACGCACGTGAATATTGTACATCCGATTCGTCGAATACAGCATCAGCAGGCTTGATACCGTCATGCCAAGCATCGTTGCGATAATCGGCCCATAGACATCGAAAAAGAAAATCATCGGCCACTGCGCGATGACTTTGACCGCCATCCCCACCAGCATTTCCTGAATTGCCAGACGATTGTTGAACAGGCCCTGAAGAATCGCAGCTAACACCGTAAATAGGCCCAGTAAAATTGCTAAAATTGATGACCACTGTAATAACCTGATGCCCAACCAATCCATATCACGATAAAACAAAACATATAAGGGACGCGCAACCGCCACCATCCCAAAGGCTGAAGGAATCATTACAATAAAGAACAGCTGTAAGGTGTTCGTGATTTGCCGAGCCAACCCCGCAACATCACCACGCGTTTTGGCACCGGCCAGCAAGGGCACAACGGTAATGGCCATGGCAACCGCCAAGCTAACAATAATCATAATCAACTTATTCGCATTACCGGCAAATAAGGCGTAGAACCGATCCAGTTGGTCCTCACTTACGCGATAAAAAGCCTTCATCATCGGGTTAAACGTATATTGATCAATGATGTAGTAAATGTTAATCGTCGAATCCATGATGATGAATGGAATTGCCTGACGCACCACATCCAACAAAATCTCGTTGACGCTGATGTTCAGAGCCTGCTTACTTTGCGCCTCTAACGCATCTAAGCGCGGCTTTTGCTGAACGAAATACACAACCAATAGACCGAGTCCAAAAACTGCGCCAATAAACGCCGCAAATGTTGAATGAACCACCGCATCTAAGTAATGATGATTGCCGGCAACCATAATCGCATACGTCATCACCAGCATGTACAAAATTCGGGCGACCTGTTCAACAAACTGGCTGATCGCGCTTGGTGCCATTTCATTGTACCCTTGGAAAAAGCCGCGAATCAGACTCAACGATGGGATTAGCAACAACGGCCACGCCAACGACCGGAAAACCGGGATCATCCGCGCATCCCCTGCCGCTAATAACGGTGCCAAAAGCCACATCGCACCGCAAGACAAAACACCCATAAGCAGCATGGCGATTGTTCCATGATAAAAGAGCCGCATGCCCGTTTTATACTCGCCCATCGCGTTGTACCGGGCAACTTGCTTGGAAACCGCCCCTGGAACACCCGCGGTTGAAATAATCAAAAACAGACTATAAATCTGATAGCCCTTGGTAAATAAGGCATTTGCCGTTAGAAAAGCTGCACCGAGCCAAATACGCCACGGAATGACATAGATGGCTCCTAAAATCCGTGAAAAAACACTGCCGGCAGTCATCCACGCCGAACCGCGGATCATTTTTTCCTTGTCTGAACGTGGCGGCTGATTGCCGCTGCCCAGCAAATTTTCCATGATAAGCTCCTGTCGTGTTGCGTAATCCTTTATATTTTAGGCAATCCACGCCTCACTTGCAATCTTTCCCGGATTTCTTTGGTGAATCAAAAGAAAACTTTGATAATTCTGGATAAGGCAATTATTAATATGATACCACGCCAAAGGAGGTTTAAAGACCGACTTGGCGTAATAGTCTGGGATAGTCTGGAATGACGGGCTTTGCTTGGGGGGTTAACTTGTGTTTATAGTTGTTAGGGGGATGGTTGATGCTCGCCATAACGCGCTCGCCAGCGCAGAAGCCTTGCGTGTAAGGACCTTGGACGCAATGGCCTAAGCCCGGGCCATCACGCCCAAGGCCACTTACACTCCGGCTTCTAACCGCGCTGACTTGCGCTCAAAAAAATCAGTCCCATCGACCCTCTCAGTCTTTGGCACCGATTTTGTTTCGCTGGAACCTAACGTTGAATGGTTGTCGTAAGATCTTGACGTCACGGATCTTCAATAACTCGCAATATCATCTCATTACTTGGCCACGATGTTGATGATTTTTCTTGGAACCACGATGATCTTTTTAATATCCTTACCGGCCGTGAACTTCTGAACGTTTTCATTGGCCAGTGCAGCTTGCTTGATATCGTCGTCGGATTCGTCGACATTGGCAGTAATGGAGCCGCGGAGCTTGCCGTTGACTTGGACCATCATGTCGTACGTATCGGTCTTGAGCTTGCTTTCATCGTAAGTCGGCCATGGCGCGTATGTCAGGCTGTGATCGTGACCGAGCCGCGACCAGATTTCTTCCATCAAGTGCGGGGCAATCGGCGCGAGCATTTTGACAAAACCTTCGACATATTCAAGCGGCAAATCATCGTCTTTACGTGCCGAATTGATGAAGACCATCATTTGAGAAATCGCAGTGTTAAAATGCAAGGCTTCGTAGTCTTCGGTTACCTTTTTAACGGTTTCGTTGTAAACCTTATCCAAACGGCCGTCGTTGATGGTTGTGATGCGATCACGAAGTTTGCCTTCGTCATCGATAAAGGCACTCCAGACGCGATCCAGGAACTTGCGCGCACCGGCCAAGCCCTTTGTGGACCACGCAATGCCGGCATCCAGTGGACCCATGAACATTTCATAAAGGCGCAGCGTGTCGGCACCATATTCGTCGACCACATCGTCAGGGTTGACGACATTGCCTTTGGATTTACTCATTTTTTCATGATTGTCGCCCAGAATCATGCCTTGGTTATACAGGCGCTGGAATGGCTCTTTATTCGGAATCGCGCCAATATCATAAAGGAACAGGTTCCAGAAGCGCGCGTACAAAAGATGCAGGACGGCGTGTTCAGCGCCGCCAATATAAAGATCAACCGGCATCCACTGCTTGAGCTTGTCGTAATCGGCAAGTGCTTCTTTATTGTGCGGATCGACAAAGCGCAGGAAATACCATGAAGAACCGGCCCATTGCGGCATCGTGTTGGTTTCCCGCTTGCCTTTGCGCCCGTTTTTGTCGACAACATTGACCCAATCTGTCAAATTGGCCAATGGACTTTCACCAGTCCCGCTTGGCTTGATATCGACTTCTTCAGGCAATACCAGTGGCAGTTCATCTTCCGGTACCAGTGTGGTTTCGCCGTCTTCCCAATGAATCACCGGAATCGGCTCGCCCCAATACCGCTGACGGGAAAAGACCCAATCGCGCAACTTATAATTAACTTTGGCGTGACCAATCTCCTTGTCTTCCAACCAGCTAATCATCCGATCAATGGCATCCTGCTCGTTTAAACCATCCAAAAATTCAGAATTGATGTGAACCCCATCGCCAGTGTAGGCCGCTTCGTCAATGTTGCCACCTTCGATAACGGGCTTGATTTCGATCCCAAACTTTTTGGCGAAGGCATAGTCACGATCATCATGCGCCGGCACCGCCATGATTGCCCCAGTACCATACGTCGCCAGGACATAATCCGAGATCCAAATTGGCAGTTTCTCGCCATTAACCGGATTGGTAGCATAGGCACCAGTCCAGACGCCGGTTTTTTCTTTATCCAGCGCAGTCCGATCCAGATCAGACTTATGCGCAGCTTCCTCCACATAGGCATCGACAACTGCCTGCTGTTCTGGTGTCGTAATCTTTTCAACCAATTCGTGTTCAGGCGCCATCACCACATAGGTCGCGCCAAAAAGGGTGTCCGGACGCGTTGTGAACACGTCGAATTTTTCCTGACTGTCGGTGACTGCAAAGGTAATCTGCGCACCGGTGGATTTGCCGATCCAGTTGCGTTGCATCTGTTTGATCGATTCCGGCCAGTCTAGGTCATCGAGATCAGCAAGCAGCTTATCCGCATACGCCGTAATCTTCAGCATCCACTGCCGCATTGGTTTGCGAATGACCGGAAAGCCGCCGCGTTCGGTTTTGCCATCGATAACTTCCTCATTGGCCACAACGGTTCCTAAGTCCGGACTCCAGTTAACCGGCACTTCGGCTTCATAGGCCAACCCATGTTTATACAGTTGTTCAAAAATCCATTGCGTCCACTTATAATAATTTGGATCCGTCGTATTAATTTCGCGATTCCAATCGTATGAAAAGCCAAGACTATTAATTTGACGCTTGAACGTTTCAATGTTTTGCTTGGTGAAGGTACGCGGATTGTGTCCGGTATTCAAGGCATATTGCTCAGCCGGCAAACCGAATGCGTCCCAGCCCATTGGATGCAACACGTTGAATCCCTGCATCCGTTTCATTCGCGCAACAATATCGGTTGCCGTATACCCTTCCGGATGCCCAACATGCAGGCCTTGGCCTGACGGATATGGAAACATGTCCAATGCATAAAAATTCGGTTTTTTCGGATCAGTCGTGGTATTAAACTCGTTATGCTCTGCCCAATAACGTTGCCACTTCTTATCGATCTCATGATGATCATATGCCATTTCTTTACCTCCTGATTATTTTGTGAGCGTGAACCGGCGCGCTTAGGAGCTGAAGTATAAGTGGCCTTGGGCGTGATGGCCCGGGTTTAGGCCATTGCGACCAAGGTCCTTATACGCAAGCTCCTGCGCCGGTGAACGCGTTAATGTGAGCGTGAACCGGCGCGTTATAACGTGAACTAGTTCACTAATTTTTCAAACAAAAAACCGCCCTATCTTCATTAGGACGGCTCAGCCGCGGTACCACCTAAGTTCTGTTTGCACAGCGCTCAAAGGAGATAACGGTCCGACCGGCTGCGATTACTGGCTTCACCGCAGCAACTTCAAAGGCCAGTTCAGTCTTAGCATCGTCAGGCTCGCACCACCGCCTGCTCTCTGATCCCCGCATCGACTTACTACTCCTTTGTTCGTTTGATGATTGCGTCAATCATAGCAAAAACCTTAGATGTGTTCAATGGTCATTATGCTATTCTATTTATATTAGGCATTTTCTTAGCGCATTCGTTACAGTCGATTGTGCTTATTTTGGGAGGTTTGTTTTGGCACAACGTCGTTCACTACCACTTTATCTATCAGGATCTGCATTAATCATTTTCATCACCTTACTAGTCGGCATTGTTAACAACGCAAACTGGATTCATACGGTCGATCAGCGCGTTATCGCCTTTGTGACCCACTTTCACGCAGCAACGCTTAAACCGCTGCTTCTCGTCATTACCGAATTAGGAAACCCCAGCATTTTAATTGTTTTAACCATGGTCTTGGCGGCAGGGCTTTTACTTTGCCGTTATCGGAGTGCAGCCGTGTTTACAGCCAGCGTTGGCGCCATCATGGGGGTGCTCAATGTCAGCATCAAATATCTGATCCAACGGCCGCGGCCGTTCATCGCCGATCCGCAAATTCGCGCCTTAGTCAAAGCCAGCGGATTCAGTTTCCCCAGCGGGCATTCCAGTGGCACCATGATGTTTTATGGCACGATTATTCTTTTGGCATGGACATTGTTCAAACATCCAACTGGCAAATGGCTGATCACGATCCTGGCAGTCTTGATGATCGGCTTGACCGGCTATTCACGCATCTTTGTCCGTGTCCACTATCCGACCGATGTCTTTGCCGGCTTTTCGTTGGGATTCGCCTTGTTAATGCTGAGTTGGTGGTTTTTCAATCCCTACTTATCTCGCCAGCATCAACGTAAGCAAAAAGCAGATCGCTGAGAGAAAACTCGCCATCTGCTTTTTTAATGCCTTGAGTTGACTATTGTGCGTGCGGCACTGCACCACATACATTGTCATTAACTATTTATGTGCCTGCACATCCTGCACGGCTTGCTGGATCAGCTCTTGTTGCACGGCTTTTTGAGCCTGCTTCATTAGCGTGGTCTGATCCGTCGCCAACTTCGGATCGGCTTTGACCAATTCTGCTGCTTTGGCTTTCACCTTTGTCGCCAAGGCGGCTTTTTGCTGCGCAGTTGGGTGCTGCAACGCTTTTAACTTGGTGCTCAGCTGCTTGGCCTGCGTCGTGGTCAAAACGAACCAGCTTTTGGGAATGGCGAGTTGGTTATGCTGAGAGACGAACTGGTCGGCACCTTCATGATTGAATAGTGCACCATAAAAGCCATTTTGATATTCCCACTGTGTCGTCTTACTCGTTAATGAAGCGGTCGTATCAGACGTTCTGGAAACTTTATTATGCACGGCTAGGTCGGCTTTGGTATGCACGGCCTTTTTCTTAGGATCCGTTTTGTAAATATAAACGGCGTGTTTGCCGGCAGTTCCCACGGTTTGCTTCAAAAGCATCGGCATTTGCGCATTAGGCGATGCGGTATAAATGGTCTGCTCGTCGGTCGTTGTCCGCTTAACCATCCCAAAATGGGCATTATCATTCAGCGTGATGAGCAATAAACTGCCCACGACGCCGATACCAAACACAATGATCAATGCGGTGCGTTTAAGCGAACGGTGCATCATGATGAAACTAAGATAAAGGCCAACGACCATTAACCCTAAAAGCCAAAGAATCATGCCTTCACCTTCTTTTCGTCTTTAATTGTCACTTCTTGCGACATGGCATGACTATTCAGGAAGAATGTCAGAATCCAGCCGACAAGACTAAACCCGACTGCCAGTAAAAAGGCCGCGTGATAACCGTTGAGTGTAGCATTGAAAAAGTCTTGCTTATACTGCAGCGGATTACTTTTTACCAGGCTGGCTGCCGGTTTAGTGAGATTGGTGACGTTTGACAGGACTGAGATCAAAACCGCCGTCGTCATCGAAGTCGCAACCTGTCGTACCGTGTTGTTCACCGCCGTGCCATGGCGAATCATGTCAGGCGTCAACGCATTCATCCCATTGGTCGTCAATGGCATCATGACCATTGAAATCCCAAACATCCGTACCGCATAAATCACTGTAATGAAGATTGACGGGGTGTTTGTCGTCAAGAAGAAATATGGCAGTGTCGCAATCGTGAGGAGAAAAAGCCCCAATTGCGCCAACCGTTTGGCACCGATACGGTCGAACACTTGGCCAGTAACAGGGCTCATGACCGCAATCAAAAGTGCCCCCGGCAGCAGTGTCAAGCCAGATTCTAGCGCACTTTTACCGTGAATAATCTGTAAATATAGTGGAAGAATCATTTCAACACCGACCATCGCCATGTTGGCAATCGTCCCCAAAACAGTTGACAGCGCAAAGATTTTACTCTTAAACACCCGCAGCTCGACAAAGGGCTCTTTTAAATGCAGCTGCCGATAGCCAAAAATCACGATGAAAATCAGCCCCACGGCAATTGAACCAAGCACCATCGGATCACCCCAGCCATCGTTCCCGACTTCGGAGAATCCGTATAGCAAGGCACCAAAGCCAATGGACGATTCAATCAGTGACGGCACGTCCAGTTTGGGATTCGACAGCGGCAAAACGTTTTTGAAGAAGAACAACGCCGCGATGATGACCAAACCGGCAATCGGGAGAATCATCCCGAACAAGACCCGCCAGCCGAAATTATCAATGATATATCCGGAAAGGGTCGGTCCAATCGCTGGCGCAACCCCGATCGCGATGCCGGCCATCCCCATGGCGGCGCCACGTCGGTTTGGCGGAAAAATCGACATCATAATATTTTGTAATAATGGCATCGTGATCCCAACACCGACAGCCTGAATCAACCGGCCGGCCAATAAAATCGCAAAACTATTGGCAACAAAAGCGACCAGTGTGCCAACAAAGAAAGTTCCCATGGCACTCATATATAACCATTTGGAAGGCACCTTCGCGCTCAAGTATGCCGAAACCGGGATCATAATCCCATTGACCAACATAAAGCCAGTCGACAACCACTGCACCGTTGCGGTCGAAATGTCGAAGGCTTTCATCAACGTCGGAAACGCAGTGGAAAGGATCGTCTGGTTCAGTACTGTAATAAACGTCCCGACAATGAGCGTGATGACCATCATAGGGACGTTAACCTGCTTCCCGTTGATATCTTTAACGTCCATAACTTCGCCTGATTTCTTTATAATGTTTTGTGTTTTCTATATCACACAATGTAATATTGACAAGATAAAATATTACAATTAAACTGATTAGTTGTCAAGGCAAAGGAGGCAGACCAGACCATGGGACTCTTCAATGAACGTTTACGCTCACTCGATATTTCGCTAGGTATCGGCGAAACCAGCCGGGTTACCGGGGCCACCCCGACCCAAATCCGCTATTGGGAAAAAAAGCATCTGATCCACTCACTGCGACACGAAGCAAATGGCAACAAGCGTTATTCGCTTTCTAATATCGCGTTGATCGTCATGATCAAATCCATGCTGGATGAAGGCTACACCTTAGCCAAGGCCAGTGAAGAAATCGAAAAGTCACACCAAAAAGCCGATAAGCTACACGTCCTCATGAGCACCCGTTTGCAAGGCATTCAGTATGACGACGATCAAACTTTTTTAAATTTCGGCCCGCTGGAAAATGACCCTGGTTTTGATGTCGTTGCCGTGGTTCAGGAAAATACTGCTAAGCTGTATAAAAAAGCCATCCAGCCACCTATGCCACCGCATCAAGGCTCGCTTCCCGAAAATAAAGATGCTACAGGTAGGTCAACTTTATAAGTCCGCGATGGCAAAACTAGCATCAGCAACCATTTTCAGGCAAAAACGATCCTCGAGAGCAACGCAAAATTTGCTTGCTATCGAGGATCGTTTTTTTTACCCAGTCATAAAGCGCATTGCCGACTTTTACCATTTCGCAAACTCAGATTCTTTTACCAAGGATTCAAGCTTCCTCATCAGTTTCCTGAGTCGCTTCTTTTGATAAAACTTTTTTTGCTTCGAAGTGGTTTGCTATCAGTGCCAACGCAACGATGACAATCGAAAAGAAATAGATGTTGTGCAGTCCTTCGTAGAGAATCTGACGAAGTGTCGGCAAAACAGCCGCTGGTAAATTCCGAGCCGTGTGCGGATTGATGAGTTCATTAAGCATGTTGCTATTTAATCGGCCATCAGCCGCAACGCCTTGCGTCAGTCGTAAGTTGAGGACAATGCCATAAATCGACACCATCAATGTCTGCCCCAACGTCCGCGATAACGTGTTAAAGCTCGTTGCAACCCCTACCTGATCAGGCGCAACAATGGCCTGGGCAGTCACGGTCGTAATCGTAATCACCAAACCAAAACCCAAGCCTAAACTACCGGCCACCAGCAAAAAAACAAAATAAGGCGTTGACTGCGGTACAAGCGCCAAGACAAGACTACCGCCAAGTAACCAAATCATGGCGCCGGTCAGAATCGGCTTAGGCTGGAAGCGGCCGAGCAGCTTGCCGGCAACAAAGGAACCGACGACCCACATCAACGAACTCGGGGTAACGGCGAATCCACCGAGCGAGGCATCCATCCCGAGAATTCCCTGAATCCACATCGGCATATAGACTTCAAAACCGATCACGAATCCTGAAATCAGTGCTGCAATCAAATTGTGAACGACAAACGTCCGGTTCTCGAACAACTTAAGATCGATGATCGGATCAATCGCATGCTTTTCCGCTTTCCAGAACCGCCAAAAGCCAAAAGCTGCCACAATGGCCATGCCGGCAATTTGCCAAAGTGCGTTTGGTTCTGCAAGGGCTTGAAATCCGTACATCAACGCCAGCAACGCAATTAGTAACCAGGCGGTCCCGCGAACATCCAGCGGCTGCCGCACCTGCCGCCGATCTTCTTGCAAAAAGAACCAAACAATGCCGAACGTCAGCAAGCCCAGTGGTACATTGATGAAGAAAATCCAGTGCCAACTCAACTGGTCAACAATAAACCCGCCAAGCAACGGGGCAATCACCGAGGCAATTCCCCACATTGACCCGTTAAAGCCCAGCATTTTGGCCCGCTTTTCAAATGGATAAATGTCCGCAATGATCGTGAACGTCACTGGCATAATGGCACCGGCACCAATCCCCTGGATCGCCCGGAAGACGATCAACATGATCATTGACTGTGATAAGCCAGATAATAACGAGCCGATGACAAAAATAGTCAGACCAATTAAGAAGACCGGTTTACGGCCGATCTTGTCACTCAATTTACCATAAATCGGCGTCGCCATGGCGTTGGTCAACAGAAAAATCGAAAAAACCCAGTTCATGAGATGCACACCATGCAAGCTGCCGATAATCGTTGGCATTGCGGTCGAGACGATCGTGCCTTCAATGGCGGTCATAAAAGTGCCAATAAAGATGGCGGTGGTGACAAGTGCAACATTTGTTTTTCTTTGCTTCATAACTACCTCTCTAAAGTGGTGATGCGATGTTGATGTTTGGGTAGCAGCGGTGAAGTGTGGTAGGCGTTTACTGGCGTGGAAGTCTGTAGGTTAAAGAATCAACCCCTTACTTCCGCTCTTCATAACGCGTTCGCAGTCGCAGAAATCTACGTGTAAGGACCTCAAGCCTAAATGGCCAAAGCCCAGCCATTTAGGCTTGAGGCCACTTACACTCCGATTTCTAAGCGCTCCTGCTCACGCTCACACAAAAAAAGACGACCCAACCGGTTTTTCCCGGCTGTGGCCGCCTCTTTTCTCGCTAATCTCGATACTTGAGAAGTGCTTGCACCTTGTCGAGGTGTTCCCAAGGAAGATCAACATCTGTACGTCCAAAATGACCATAAGCCGCCGTTTGTTCGTAAATCGGCCGCTTGAGGTCTAGCATTTTAATAATTCCGGCGGGCCGTAAGTCAAAGTTCTCACGGATTGCCTGTTCAATCAGTTGTTCGGAAATAGCATTGGTGCCAAAGGTATTGACTGACACGGAAACCGGTTTGGCAACGCCGATCGCGTAAGCAAGTTGGACTTCCACGCGCTTGGCTAAACCAGCTGCTACAATGTTCTTAGCAATATAGCGGGCGGCATAACTGGCGGAGCGATCAACCTTAGTCGCATCTTTACCGGAAAAGGCGCCGCCGCCATGTCGGGCAAAGCCGCCATAGGTATCGACAATAATCTTGCGCCCGGTCAAACCGGAATCGGCCTGGGGACCGCCTAAGACAAACCGGCCAGTCGGGTTGACATAGATTTTCGTGTCATCATCCATCATGTCAGCCGGAATGATTTTGCGAATAATTTTGGCCTCCACATCACGCCGAATTTCTTCAAGGGTGACGTCAGGGTCATGTTGAACGGACACGACCACCGAATCAACGCGAATCGGTTGTTCGTTGTCATCATATTCGACCGTGACCTGGGCTTTGGCATCCGGGCGCAAATAACTGATTTCGCCATTATGCCGCAATTTATCGGTCCGCCGCATTAACGCATGGGCTAATGAAATTGGTAAAGGCATGTAAGTATCGGTTTCATCAATCGCAAACCCAAACATCATCCCTTGATCACCGGCACCGATCTTGTCTAAAGGATCGGTATCCGATTCACGGGCTTCAAGGCTTTCATCCACACCTTGAGCAATGTCAGGGCTTTGCTCGTCCAATGCCACTAAAACACCGACACTGTCAGGATCAAAACCGGATTCTTTCGTATACCCGATTTTCTTGATTGTGCCACGGACAACGGATTGAATGTCGACATAGGCATTCGTCGAAATCTCGCCAACAACCAAAACTAAGCCAGTCGTCACGGTTGTTTCACACGCAACCCGCGAATCGGGATCTTTTTCTAGCATCGCATCCAGGATGGCATCGCTAATCTGGTCAGCGATTTTGTCCGGATGTCCTTCTGAAACAGATTCAGAAGTAAATAAGTGGCGTTCTTGCATCGTTTGTTTCCCCCTCATGATTTTCGGTTACAAGGCATGTTCGCTAACGGATAACGAACCCCATCGGGAATGTTTTGCAACTATAGTAGCATAACATAATTTTTGTAAAATTTCCGAAAATCTTTGTCTATGTCACGAGGGTTTTGTAAAATGGAATTGTTACGGAAAGGACATTCAAATTGAAAAAGTTCAATCAAAATGCCTATGCAGCAACTTTTATTGGCCAGGTGCTTGCATACCCATTCTTAATTGCCACGGGTTTGCAAATCAGCTGGAACTTCCAGTTGATCGCACTTTTACTTATGACGCTCTGTCTCGCCGGCACAGGGCTTGTGAAACGCTACGACCTGATGCTGCTGTTAGCTGCCATCATGGGGATTCTCGGTGCTATCAACCAGTGGCTGTTGCTACCGCTAATTGCGGTGCAACTCGTGATCACGTTACTTTTACGAACACAGAAAATGCCTTCCCAATGGATAAACACCGTGATCTTCGGCCAGGCACTTTTAGCGCAGGTCATCATCATATATGCCTGCCTACACTTCTTCAATCGAACGATGTTATTGGATTTAGCGCTTCTTTATTTACCTGCGCTCATTGGATTGTGGGCCGACCACCTGCCAAAATGGACTGACTTAATCCTGCTACTGGTCGTCGGGGCTATCGGTTATTTCCAACAGCGCATGAACCTAATTGCAATTGCTGGTATGTTAGTTGTAGCGCTTGCCATCAGCAGTCGTCGGTCCTTTAAGTTACCGGCTTACAGCTATCAATTCAGTCCTCTTATACTGGCGCTACTGCTTTATTTAACGCGGTTGCATGGGTAGTAGCACTGCGGTTGTCCATCTCTAAATATGTCAACTTATTCAAGCCCGCGACGGTGGTTGTTGCGGGCTTTTGTGTCGAAATTCAGCCTAAATTTACGCTTCCCCAGTTAAAATACTGGGCATCAATTTGTTTTTCTATAGTACGCTCCCAGTCGCAGAAAAAGCGTCAGCTCCTTTTTCGGGAGGCTGACGCTTAACTTAATTGAATGCTGCAGGCATTTTTTAGATTAACAACTGATATTGATTCAGCAAATCCTTGTTGGCATTAGCCCATAGCTTTTGATTAGTTCAGGCCGTATGCCAGCGTCCATGTCAGACTTGCTTCATAAATACCGTTTTGAACAACCGCGGTCTTAGGTAGCACCAGCTTGATATTTTTCTTGTCCCAAGCAAAGACGTTCGCGCCTTCACCTTGTTCAGGTGCAGCATAGGCAACTTGATGACTTGTATCGTTGGTACCCAGATTCAACGTTGTGGTCTTGGCAATGTCAGCCACCGGTGTCAGCGGGCCTACAGGGGTGAAGCCGTCATCCTGCACTTCGTTGGTCAAAGCATAGACGCTGCCGGTTTGGCCATAAGCCGTGTTGGTGAAGGTCAAAGTTGCATCATCAATGGTTTTACCGGTGTCCCCACCGTTATCGTTTTTCAGTGTCAACGGAGAATCAGCTTTGACATTAAGCGTCCAGGAACCGGCCTTGCTGTCAGTTTTACCACTTGCATCCAGCTTATTTTCTGCATCGGTCCGCGTGGTTTGCTTGTCAACAACGGTGGTCCAAACTTTTCCTTTAACGGCAGACAGAGCCTTATCATCGGTGTTTAAAATCGCGGTGAGGTTTGTGTCGCCACTCTTGTAGTTAGGATATCGGTTGTTCGTTGCATTTCCGGCGTTGATCCCGTCGGCAGTGAAGACCGGATATTCAGAAACAAATGACTCGTGATTCCCGAAGTCAAGAATCTTTGGCACCATCTGTAGTCGCAGATAACCCGTGTTCCCAGATGGTGCCGTTTGCCCAAAGGAAATCCCTGCAGTTGTTTTACCTTCCTGCGGTAACGCCTGGCCACCGTTAACATTCGCGTTACCGTCAACCGTTGCTGCTTGAACCGCAGCCGGTGTTGCAATCGCCAGTCCCGAAAGAAGCAGCGCCCCAGTAGCAAGTGCACTGGTCATTTTTGTCACTTTAAACATGAAAACCCTCCTTAGTTATTCAATCCCATCATCGTTGCGAACGCCTCAGTGAATGCGTGATGATGAGATAAAATCATCCAAAACCTGTGTCCCCCAGTTAAATCAGTTAAAATAGATTAACTGTTTTCCACGTATTGAAATCGTTGTAAGTCTTAATCGTTAAACTCAGACAAATCACAAAAACAATCAATAAGACAATCGTCAAGCCGATTAAGAACCATTTGACGCGACGATACGAAAAACGCGTGATCAATGCCTGCACCTGCATCACCTCCTTTGTTGCCCGTTGAAATTAGATTTCAGCCGATTTTTTGGCTTTACGGTGTTGACGCCAGCGGAAAATGACAAAACCGATGATACCCAACACCACAATGCCGATCGCAACCTTCAGCAAATTCCATTTTTGTTGCGCCAGGCGAAATGCGGTGCGCGAACTGACGATTAGTTTGCCATCACCGGTAATGCGCACATACTGGATGATGGTCTTTAAATGGCGTCCCTGTTTAATTTCCGCAACCAGTCGATATTGACCGGATACAGGTTTTTGCCCTTGAATATCGTGCGTCATCACAAACTGAGTCTGAGGCGCGATCCGTGACAACGGCTGCTGCATTTTAAGTGAGAAAAAGCGGCTGGAGGCATTGGTCAGTTGCACGGATGCCGTTGCGTCTTTTAAAAAATGGCGCTCTGGATTCAGAAACTGGTAACGCAACTGAAATCCGGATGATCTTTTGACTAAACTCGTTTGCTTTAGACGCAACGCCTTCAGACTTTGGGAATCACGTCCTTGATGCAAAACCAGCCCGATGGTGTACGCAATGCGCTGACGAACGTTGGCCGTGTCGGTAGGTGTCAGTGCGATTAGATGAATAGCAGACAGGTAAGTGCCTTTTGGCCGAGCCTTACTCGCTTTTAGGACAACCGGTACATCCTTTGTCTCACCCGGCGCAAGTGTGATCTGCGGTGGCGTTTTGACTAGGTCACTGCCGGCAATGGTTAAATACTGCCGATTCACTTGTTTGGGTTTGACATACTGCACAACCCCGTTAGTTCCGGTTTGGGCGTCGAGAATCGATACCCCGACAGTTAAAGCTTTTGCACTGGCGTTATAGGCTTGTACGGTAATCGTTCGATCTTCGGTTTGCGGCAATTGAAGCTCATAGTATCCTGCCGCTTTTTTAACCTGATTATCGTTGGGAATAACAGGCGCCACCATAAGCGTCTGTTGCGGGTTATTGACAGCAGCAACCGCTGTTTTTATCTGATAACCGCTAAATAACAAACACGCAAGTAACATCGCAATGAATGCCAATTGCTGGCAGCGTAATCGCCTTTTCATGATTTTGGCCTCAGTTTAAGCACCCATAACAGCGCCCCTGAACTCGCTAGCAACAGTACGCCGCTGCCGATGGTGGCATAGAGCCAGTGATTAACCGGCTTTTTTATTGCCCGTTCATTAACGGTTTTGGCCTGCGAAGTCGTCACCTTCATGGTTTTCTTAAATGTCCAATTCACTGGAAAACGATTGTAAGTACTCAGGCCCTTTACCGTTGCTTTAATGTGATAAGTCCCCGGCTTCATCTCGTCGTAACTCCAAGAGACAGGGAAAACCATTTTTGAATTTGGCGCAATCATGACGTTGCTGGCCTGGTAAGTGCGAACCTCGCCTTGATCGGCACCGATACTAACGTTGACTTTTGCCTGTGAGATCGCCATCGGTTCAACATTGCGCAGGGTCACCCCTAACGCCGGATGCTTTTGAAACAAGATCGGTTTGGTTTCGTCGTATTTAACATCCGGGAAAACTTCATAGTTCTGTCCGCGCAAGACGACACCGACTGAATAAGCATAGTTCGAGCCGATCGCCGTGCTGCCTGATTTGCCTTTATCCACCCGCTCAATGAAATGCCAATCACCGTAAATCATCCCGTCATAATTGGTCTTAGGCATGGTAATCGTGGCAGTGATAACCTTCATCTGCTTAGGCGCCAGTTTAATCGTGGCACTGCCGCGGTCTAACGTTGCCACCGTTGTAAATGGATGTTTCAAGCTCGGATCCAAATCACTGGTCTTAGGCGTAAATTCAATCCCGCCACCATCTTGCGTATAGGCATTGCGCAAGTCGCTGGCCACCGTAATATTTTTATCTGAAAAATTCTGAACCCGCATTTGAATGGTATGGGTGGAATCTTTTGGATAAACCAAGTCAAAATAATTTAACTGGGTATTGGTTTGGGCATCGGGCAAAACCGGTTGCACTTCAAAATCAGTCTTTTCACTTTCGTTTTCTGCTAACACGCGTTGTGGTACGGTTCCAAAAAACACAAGCCCCAAAATAAGCAGCATGCCGTACCACGACTTTTTCCATTTCAAACCTCATTCCCCCTCGCTTGCCGCCTTAACCAAATGCGGCAGGTTGGCCAACTTGATCCTCACGGCAACATCGACAGATTCCAGGTCAACGTTGTTTTGTAGTGTGCCTGGTAACGCTTGGTGCTTGCTGGTACATGCAGACCGACACTTGTTGGGGCACTGTCAGCATCCCCGAAATTCAATCGCCACGTGCTTGCCCCGCTATTGTCATACTGGGTGCCGGTTGCTTCGGCTTGTTCAGCATCGTCCTTGAGATAATGACCTCGCTTATCAATTGCAGCCAAGACAGTGGATTTTGTAGCTGTTGGATCCAAAGCAAAGTCATCAGGTGCTTTATAAATCAAGTTGTCTTGTTGTGCCCAGGCCGGTCCGGAAACCATCGTGTGTTGCAACCGCGGATTCAGAAAATGCAATGTAGCATTATCTAATGTATGCGACACGTGCAAATCAGGATTTTGGCTGTCAGGTTTTACCTCCGAAGTGAATTGTCCATTTTGCTGAACACTAAGTTGCCATTGGGAAACCCCGTAATAATCTTCAATCGTGACCCCAAACGGCAATTTCTGTTTGGTTTTTGCCTGATTCTCGCCAACGTAATAGGTCCGATCAACACTGTTGGTGTCAAAATCACCAAAATCCAACGACGGGTCAACCGTCAATTTCAGCATCGGTTTCTCATACCGATAAGTGATCACAGTTTCTTCCTTATTGAAAACCGGATCGACAACTGCAGCTTGATCAAACGTTGCCTGGGTAAGGTCGGCGCTGCTGGCCTGATCAATGACGGTCCAGTCCTTAATCGCTTTAGGCCGAATTGCGCTAGCATCAACGTCTGAAACTTTCTGCCCGATTTTGCCCGTGACTGTCACTTCAGGTGCGATCACTTCCGGCTTAGCCATATCGCTAGCCCGATTCACATAGCGGAAAGTAACTTTGCCGGTTGTGGCCGGTAAATGAATCGTGGTCTGGTTCGAGGTGATCTGATCACTCCCGGAACCGCCAACCGACGCTTGATTAAGAATCGTTTCAGCAGTATCTTGGCGGGCAATTTTGGCTGTAAACCGAATCTTAAAACTGTCGCCGTCTTTAATGGTGTAAGGGAACGGAATCGTATGATTGGTTTTAAAATTTTCTTCAGCCGCAGTGTATGGTTTAAACGCGCCACCTGTGTCAGCGTTGGCCATCTGTAAGGAGCCATTTTGGTAAGTGTGGTTGGCGTCAAGTTGGTCTTTAATGCTACCGGTGGTGCCGCCAAGCAAATTGGTGTAAGTCAGCTCATAAGTGACCAGATCACCGTCTTTTGCGTTAGTTGATGTTTTAAAATCCGTTTCCCCAGCCGTATCGTTACGAACCGCCTTTTTCAAGACATAACTCAATGGTGGTCGCCGTGCTTCATACTGATAGGTCACGGTATACGGAACAGTGGCTGAAAACGTTCCGGCATCCTTTTGGTCTGGCGTATTCGCCGTATATTTGCCTGTGTACTGATACCAGTCATCGCCTTTGTGAATCCATTCCGGCCGCCGCTTAGCCGCATCCCATTGGTTCCCCGGATCACCGGGAATCGTGAGTGGATCTTGGATTGCGTTGCCTGCCGTGTCTACAAAGTTAACAGTCACCGGCTGGGCATTTTGCGGCATCTTAAGCAACGCCACTGCTTGGAAAGTCGGATGCGTACCGCTGGAACCGGTATAACCGAAAAGCACCTTGTCTGATTTGAAGTAATCCAATACGTTGTTAATTCTAAAAATGCTTCCTTCTGCCGGATTGCCATCCATATAGTATTGAAGATCGCCACCCAGAATTCGCACCCCATCTTTGTAAGTTACCGATGGGGTCCATTTAACTGTAAACGGGCGAAACTTACCATTCGACAGTTTGGTTGCGTCCGTTAAAGGAATGTATTGAAGATGCCCGATATCTTTAGATACTTTGGTGGTCAACGGGGTTTCGCCCGGCCGAACCACCCCTAGATGACCGGTCATTTTGGTATTGGGATAATTAATGTCATATTGATCGTCAAACTGTTTAGGATCGCCGCTCCAGTAACTATCCATCTCAATAGACAATGCATTTTGAATATAGTGGCTGATCAACTCCTGCTTCGGCGGACCGCTTCTGGACCATGGATACGCGCCTAAGCCCCCGCCCGGCGCACCATAAGCGGCAATACCTTCAGGATCATTTTGCAAAGTAAACGTCATCCCGTCTGCATCATAACCAGGCCGCGAACCAAAGTAATGAGCAGTCTCGTAGGTAAAGGCGCTGTTAAGATCAATCCGCTGTTTACTCCACATACCACCAATTTGCCAATTTTGATAATTCGCTGACCCAGTCACAATCAATGCTTGCGGATAAGTTGTACTAAAAGACGAACGGTTCTGGTTATATTCCGGCTTTGCCGTGCTCTTGAAAAAGTAATCCGGTGCCTTTAATGCAGAATCTGGAATACCCGAATCAGGTGGAATATCATCATCCGCCGCTACGGCCTTTTGAATCGGAAACAATAACATAAAAAGCATCGCAACGAAAATCCCAGCAATTGTCAGTACACGTTTCACCCACATCACCCCCAACTTTTCAGCAATTCTTAAAAGCGTTTTCTTTTATCGAATCTTACCGTACGATAACTATAACAAGGCTGTTAAACATGAGCAACATAATATTATGTATATTTCATGACTTATAAGTTAATATAATACCCGTTTTTATATTTTGGTTTCCTAAATAAACTATTAAGGCCATAAACTTTTATAAGAACATCGTGTTTTTAATTTTTATGTAAATATTACAAGCTCAAGATTGCCTTTTTATTGTTTTTGATTCGTTATGTTCATTTTTTGGGTTTTAGACAAATAGTAACAGTCACCGCACTCGCCTAAATTTTAGTTATTCATAATTACTGGCTGTCAGTTAAGTTTCTTGTGAGTAGTTAATTGCTAAATAAATAAATTTATAAAGATGATCCGTTTGACGCCTTTATCTGGAGGTTAGCGATACATTGTGCGAAATCAATCAAGCAAGCAGATGTCATCATGTTATAATTTATTTAATAGAAATTGACTGGAGGTATTCCCGTGCAAAGTCAAAGTCGTGAAGGCAACCGCGTTTCACGTCGGTTCTTTGTTATCTTGTTTGTTTTTTCGTTGTTGGTTTCGGCTTTGGCATTCACGTCAAGCAAAGCTGCAACCACGAGTGCTGACAAAAGTATTCCGATGATTGGATTGAATAGCAACGATGCGACGATTACCGATATGAATGGCCATGATGTCACCAATGAGCCTAAACTTTCCAAAGACTTCATCTACACCCTTAATTACCATTGGCGCGTGCCTGACCAAACCGTCATTGCGGCTGGTGATATGGCAAAAGTTAACTTACCGGCCACGGTCGTCATTCAAACCGATCTTAGCTTTCCAGTGAAAGATCCCAAAACAGGCGCCGTTATCGGCAAATTTTCCGCTAAAGCAGGCAGCCAAACAGCTCTTTTGACGTTCACCGACTTCTTCAGCCATTCCACTGTGGGGCGAACTGGTACTTTAACCTTTACTGCCCAAGGTACATATGATGACCATGAGCATCATCAAGTCGGCTGGTATATTGCTAAATCAGGATGGGCAGTCCTGCCACCCGCTAATGCTTCAGCAGCTGAAAAAGCTCAGTATGTCGATAGCCTTGGCCGACCTAAGATTCTGCAGTGGGAAATTACCGTCAATCCCCAAATGGTCCAAGTTAACCACCTAGTTCTCAATGACACCCTTGGCAGTGGTCAAACTTTTGACGCCACTCGAAAAATCCAAGTTGAAACTGGTAACTATTCCCAAGGTGCTTTCCACCAAAGCGGCACCATGAACCCGGACTATCAAATTAAAGGAAACCAAATTAAAATTGAACTAGGTAATATCAATCAAACCATTAAGATTGATTTATGGACAAATCCAAGTCCAGCAAGTTTTGCCCAAACGACAACGTGGACAAACCAAGTATCTGCAGAAGCTCAGAATCAAGGCAGTGGCTTGCCGGCAGATGCAAAAGGCAAAATCGTGTGGACAGATAATGGCAGCGGTAACGGTAAGGTTGGTCAAGTCACACTAATCAAACGTGATCAAGATCATCCCAAAAAGGGGTTAACGGGTGCGGTTTTTGCTCTTTACCGCGCCAACCACACCTTGGTTCGCGCAAACCTAACAACCGATGCCCAAGGTCAGCTAACCATTCGTCAATTATTGGCCGGTAGCTATTACTTTGTTGAGACAAAAGCACCTAATGGCTACGAATGCAATCCAACACCGTTACCCTTTACAATTAATACCCAACATCCGCAAGTCACCATTCAAGCAAACGACCGAGCTTCTGCAACCCCGCCACCGGTCAAACCTTCGACATCATCGATGCCTTCTGCGTCTGCAAGCAAGCCGTCTGAATCAGGTTCCAGCCTCCCATCCCCATCATCAAAACCTTCCACATCGGTAAGTACCCCCTCTGACTCAACACCTAAGCGCCCGTCAACACCGTCAAAGCCTTCTACATCAGTAAGTAGTTCCTCTGCTTCAAGACCCAAGGGCCCATCCACTTCGTCAGAACCTTCCACATCTGTAAGTGATTCTTCTAATTCAAGTTCCATGCTGCCATCTACATCGTCAGAGCCCTCCACATCGGTAAGCAGTTCTTCTACCTCAAGACCCAAGCATCCGTCAACATCGTCACAGCCTACTACATCCATAAGTGATTCTTCTAATTCAAGTGCCGAACTGCTATCCAAATCTAACAACCAGCCCGGAGGCATGAATCATTCTCAAAATCAGCGTCATCTGCCGGACACTGGCGAACGCCTGGAAATCGCCGCCGCCATGTTAGGTAGCTTTCTAACATTAATTGGAGTTGTTCTGTTCGTTAAAGTCCGCAAGTAAATTGAACTAAGCAGTAAATTGCCATGATGACATAATGAGGCTGTTATCATGGCTTTTTGTGCGTCTCCCAACCATGGGCATATATGAAGATGGTTTAGATCAGTTGCCAATCAATGCATCACCGCTCAATGAATACCGCCGAATCATGAAACGGTTTTGGTCTCGTTTTTTAAAAGCAGACAAAATCAGAGCAAAAAAGAAACCCGAAATGCTATCGAATCAGCATTTCGGGTTTCTTGTGGAAAGTATGTAGAGACAACAAAACGGAGAGTAAGTGCGAAAACAAACGTATATACAATAGTATTAAACCACATTTTGTGCATATTTTGTGCACAAAAATAAGCCTCCCTGAGCAAGGGAGGCAGAACGACAAGGTATTGCAGGCTGACTAAAATATTTAGTTGCTTACGTATCTTATTTTACAGCATTGTGCCAGTGCTTCAAAGCAACAAAAAAAGCCCTCCACCCGCATTAGCGAGCAGAGGACTTTTTGTTATCGGATATACAGGTTTTCGCCTGGGTAGATCAGGCTGTAGATTGATTTGCCATTGTTAGCTGCCAGTGTGTACATGCTGATGCCATACTTGCTGGCAATGCTCCAGAAGCTGTCACCATATCGGACTGTGTAGTACGTGTGGCTTACCGGCGAGGTATATCCAGACGAACGCGAGCCATAGCTCTCCCCACCATTCACGCCTAAGGCAACATAGTGATACCTGCCTGAGTAGCTGAGATAACGTGCCCAAACATATGTGCCACGGATATACACGTGATCATAAATCACACTTTCACCCGGGGCGTAGCTACCAACGGATGCATAGCCGGTGCCGGCACCAGTGCGGATGTTAACAGTCGCGGACGGCTTGAAAACACCAGTTTGCGCATAGTCAGTATCACTCGCTGCATTTGATTTTGCTGGCTGGCTTGGCACCGGTGTTACAGGCACTGACGGAGTTTCTGGCTGCTTCGAGTATCCATTATCGGTCACACCAAGCAGATCAATGTTACCATCGAGGCCTTGCGACAGCCCAAATGCGCTCGTGTACTGCCAAATAGCTACCCCATCCATACTCGGAAAATAACCGTAGTCTGGTTTGGTAGTTGGTAGATAATCACGGTAAGCAGCAATCCAAAGGCTGTTAGGAAATTCTTTCAGGATACGCTGATAATCGACGTGTGCCAATGTATATGGCTTGTAACTGTAATACATTGGCGTGTAGCCTTCTGAACGAATGCGCCGCATGCCAGCTAAAATTGCATCCGTATTAGCTGCCATATTGCCAGAAGCACCATCTTCGTAATCCAAAGCAACGATGCTTCCCTTTGGTGTCTGCGCTTTGATACGAGGCATATAACGGTCAAGTGCTTCTAACCCCAACTGGCTACTTCCACCAACGCCATACCAGATGTAGCTATGCACATGTTTTCCTGCCGCCTTGGCACTAGCAATTTGGCTATCATACGTCCACTGATCGATGTAAGTACCACCGTAAGTACCGCCAATCTGAGCGATGATGAACTTGTCTTGGTCTGTTCCATATCGTCCACTTGCTCCCTGATACTTTGACCAATCAGGTCCCTGATCTCCCTTGGCCGCATTCACCTGCGATGGCAGGGCAAAAGAAATAGCCGCCAAGAAGGCGACTACCAAGGTGATTAGTTTAGTTTTAAATTTCATGGTGCCCTCCTTATTGCTGTGGAGCAACAGATGTCGGTGCTGACTCCGCCGGTGCTGCAGAAGACGTCTCTGGAACCACTTCACTAGCAGCAGTTACCTGGTCAGCCTCTTTATCCGCTTGCAGTGCCTTAATCTGGTCCTCTAAGGACTTGATCTTATCTGCCTTGGTGGTAATGAGTGCCGGGTAAGCTAACGCCTGTTGGCTGTCGCTGACGCCCTCTGTGGTTGGGTCAACGGCAACCCCCACAATGGTCAACAGTGCAAATACTGCATTGATCACTGCGGTGAGCTCCTTGCCCAAGTTGGCAAAATCCCAGTTGTAACCGAAAACCGCTGCCACTGTTTGTACAACCAACAAAGCTGCCGGCACTAATGCCAGCCAGAATTTGACGCTTAATACTCGTACTTTCCAATTAATCTTCATACTGAACATTCCTTTCAGTTTTTAATCCGAAGTTGCAAAACTTTGTTATATAGCGCTTCGCCCGTTCCGTTACCGCCCAGTGCTTTGTAGCTGCGGAAAAGGTAATTAAGATCGTCCAAGTCGTCCGTGCTGATATACCCCACCTCGATATGATGGTTACACAGCATGTAAACCTCATGATGAAGCAAACCGACAAGGCCTGAATCAATTGCCTTTCCATGCTTTCGATGCATGCGCCATTGGCTTGCAAACCAACCAAACAAAGCTCCACCACCCAACTCCACAAACATATCTATCCAACTCTTGAAATCCACATCTTTATACTTCCTTCCATAAAAATAGCCGCTAGCTTTTGCTGGCGGCATAGTCACTGCCTGTAATTTGTTTGTATTGGTCCTCCGTTATTTGCCGCCCCACGTACTGCTCTATCGGGCACCCCCAAGAATATAGTGTGCCACAAAATTCAAAGTCACTCATTTTTTCCACCATCCTCAAGCTTTGTCACACGGGCATACAGTGCGGCAATCATCTGCTGTTCAGGTGACGGTCCGGGAAGTGGATGATCATTAGCCGGATCGTAACCCTCATCGGCAACGATTTTGCCGTCTACAAGAGATGCGTGACCCTCAAAAAACTGAGACACGTCAGTTGCCTCTATGATTTGTTGACCGTCCTCTGTTGATCCTACTTTGGCATCTTCCGCTTCATAGGCCCAGTTGGTCAGGCGGTTTTGCTCATCTAGCCAAATCTTAATCTTCATCTTAATTCACCACCGCATCATTAATCGGATACGCATCACGAGTAATGAAACTCAAGCTGCCAGCATACCCACCTTGACTACGCCACGGAATGATGTAAATTCCACCCGCTGAAACATACAATTCACAGGCCGCACCCGTATACGACATGCTACCGAGTAACCTTGCTGCATCATCATTATTAAATGGGCTATATCCTGGTCGAATGTTGGCAATTTTGACCCACCCATTACCAGTTTTCATTTCAAAAGCAATCCCAATGGTGACATTCGGACCTTTTCTTGAATATCCAATTTTCAGGCTTTTAACATCATTGGTTTCAAGTCCGCTATCAATGTGCTGATAGAAAACCGAATCAGCCGCCGTAAACGTTGATGCAAGCGTGACATCTTTGCCAGAAGGATTATATAAAGATTTTAGTGTGAGCATGCCTTGGCGTGCATCAACGGAACTAACTTCCTTACCGTCGTACATTGACTTGCTAACCAACCCCAACTGATCAACTTTAGATTGATACGTTTGCTTGCTATTACTATCCAGCGTTACATTCGTGACCATGCTGCCACCACTAATTTTTGTCGTCCCACTGATCGTATTTGGAAAACCATCTGGTTGGATGTGGTTGAAAGATGAGATAAAGGTAGATCCGTTAAAAGTGACCCCATTAAAAGTCATGCCATTAAAGGTTTCGACATTTAATGCTTTGGCTGCAATTGGTTTTGAATCCCAACCACTTGTGGTATCAAATATGGCAAAAGCGGCAAGATTTCCGTCCTCGTCGGTTAACCAGTGCTGGTCCCCAGCCTTTGGTTTAGCAGGGTAACTCGGGCCAACCGTCACAACCGGAACATTGTCACTACCGTCTTTACCATCGCGCCCATCGGCGCCTTTAAATAATGCCCACAAGTAGCGTGTCGGGTCGGTACTGTCAGCTTGCGTTTCGTCAACGTACTGCCCGAAGTAAGATCTACCGCTGGCATCTGTAACTGAAAAATCAGTTTTGCCGTCGATACTATTGGCATATGCAGTATGAAGATAGCTGCTGGTACCGTCGGCACCTTTAGGCCCCGGTTTACCGTTAGCACCATCCGCTCCCTTAATCAGTGCCCATTTACCAGCATAATCGGCCGGATTGTCACTCGGGACTGACGACTTGTTCGACCAAACTGTTGCCATATACTTCTTACCAGCAGGTAACGCTGACATGTTAGTGCCTTTGTCATCATCGGCATAACGAAGCCATGGATAAAACTGAATAGTCTTGGGCATGTTGGCCATCTTATTGGCAAGATCGCTGAGCCGTTGGTCAAAGCTGACTGTTTCATGAGCAAACTCACCCAAAGTCAGTTTGACAGAATGGTTAGCACGGCTGCGCTGAATGCTCAACACTTTGGCAGACAGGAATAGCTGTTGATTCTCATCTGCAATGTGGACGGTTTGATTAAGCGGTACGTATGGCGAATTAACCAAATCAATATCATACGTTTCGTTTGGATGATTGTATTTCTTCAAATCTGCCAAAGCCGCTTGCAAAAGTTCTGCCTGCGATTTTGAATCAAACGTTTTAACCCGATTCCAGTCAGACTGTTTTGGGTTTGGGTTGCTGTTGCTTAACAAACGTGAATATTTCTGCACAGCAATGGTATCGTGCAAGAACCCGTACTGATCAAGCACAAACTGTCCCGTCGGATCAGTCCATTTGTAGCCGATCAAGTTGATTGGATCCTTATTAGTTGATCCATCCGTGCTTTCTGGCACCGCTCCGTAAGCCTTAATCGATGTTTCCATGTCATAGGTATCGAGGTGCGTGACGATGTTGTTGATGTCCTTATTCATTTCAAAAGAGATCAAGCTGTCACCGGCCGTTTCATGCCGAATGTTAATGACACGCTTGACCAAGTTGGTTCCCACAAACTCAAAGCCAAAACTAAGCACTGCATTAAAATCTTTTGCCACGGCAATAATGCGAGCCAACGACGATTCTTCGCCTGTCCACTCAAGCGTTCGGACGTTATCAGGAAATTCGTTGATACCAATCTCCCAGCCAGAATCATTTGTAAACATGAGAATGTATTCAGCAATCGTATATGGTTTGTCGGCCTTGAAGGCGCCAACGGTTTCGTTTATTAAATCATTACCAGCATCGCTGGCAACAATTGAATGGATATGGCCTAGTGAATCATGCTCAACCGATTCAATCACCATTTGGTGAGCATTGCCTTCTTCATCTTGATACATGATGAAGTTGGTTGCTTTAGCCATCTCATTGACTGCTTGTTCCTGATCAGTCGTGAAGTGAATATCAAGAGAAAGCTCGACCGCAGGACGGTTATCAACACTTTGTGTTTCGACATCATTGTCAATTCGCCACTCGCCTTTGCCATCGGTCGAACCAACACCCAAAATGTTTGATTTTCGATCTGCAAAGTAATACTCCATTTATAGCCACGCCTCCCTTATCTCGACTTCACATGCAAATGGCTGTGCCCAGCTCGAGGGCGTGATAGCAATCTTAGTATCACCGGGTGGCAGTTTGAATTGCTCCCATTGATTACCGAGCGTGTGCATGGTTGGGTCAAGAGAACCATTCAAGTACGTCTTAGCATTAGCCACATCAATCTTGAGAACATCACCATTGCTAAAACGATTCTTGATATTCGTATACCAGCTAACGTTCTGCCATTTGACGGTGGACGCAATCAGATACATGGTCGATTCGCCCCACGTCTTGTCACGCATGAACCACGCGGAAAATTGCTTAGTCTCGACACTAGCAGCATCCGCAAAGGTAAACTGGCGGGTAATAGTCGTCTCTCGTCCTTGATTGCCAACCCATGGGGACACTCGGAAAACAACTGAATTACCAAATTTCTGTAATTCCAACTGAATGAACTTGTCATTAGTGAAAATGCTACGATCAAGCTGTTCATTGACGACCAGCTGATCTTTGTAATAGCACATCCACCATATTTGGTCAGACAATGCGCTATTATCCTTCAGTATCATCTGAAAGATTGGCTTACCGTCACCCTCTAACGTTGTTTCGAGCGCGCCTACCTTTGAGACACCAGTTTGAAAACGTGTCATGACGTCCCATGTGAGATTGCTCTTGAAGTTACCGTTATGCGTCTGAGCAAGGTTGTGTTTGATTGAAGGACCGTTCCAATACTTGTGGTCGCCAGTAATGCTGGGCCAATTAGGCTCAACCTTCCAGCCATCATAATCGTCATGAGTCCAAATCGCATTGCCAATCTGTTCATTAGGCATACTAGGATCACCACCCCAATAGGGATTGTTTGTGGCGGCTTGATTATCCATATGTGAGCCTTGCACGGCTGCCAAATCAAGTGCCACTTCGCTTTCTTCGGTGGTGAAACCATCAATTTCTTGCGTACCGAATTGAAGAATACCCGGGCGATCATTGACAATCCCAACCATGCCGTTATCCGCGTGCATAGTTGCCGTAATAACTGGCTCAACAGGATAGGTACCACCGTTGTGTACCGTGACGGTGTTGGTATAGTATTCAGGATCAGCTGGGTTAGGTGACCAAGGAGAAGCAGAAGTGCCTATTTCAACCTTAATCCAGACTTCGATTGTGGCATTCAAGTTGAACATTTCCAAATTAATCTGATTGGTCGTTCCTGTTAACGGATTTTTGACAATTGTTTTAGGCGATGATGTATAAACACCATTTTCAGTAATAGGAATCTGGTTAATTATTCCCGTCCAATTACCGGTGCTTCCGGCATCTTTGATGTCAATGTAGGAATCAATGCCGACCGAACTGTCTATTTTGCCTTGATAATTAGTAACACTAACTTTAACGGTGGTAGTAATTGTTTTCCCTGACAAATCTTCTGATAACTGTACGGTGATGGGATACGCATCAAACTGGTCAGTATTAGAGGCAAAACCGTGTGAAGCTATGGCAAAGTTTACTGGCACGTCCTTGTATGGCATGTTGTCAAACGTCTTCGTGGCTACCGAGTGCGCAATGCCATCGGGGACCAGAAAATTAATAGTACCAGTGCCAAGAAAATAAGCTCGGTCCATGTCGATCTTGCCGTCAACTTTTGCATACCAAAACTCATCAGGACGATCATCAATAATTAGCTTCTGAACATCAGTGCTATAAAGTAGTGGCGCTAACTGCCGTTCAAATTCACGACGAGATAGCGCCACAAAATCATAAGTTACTGGAATGATTCTAGACTTAAGACGACTATTGATAAGCATCTCACCATCGCTAATTCCAACAGAATGGGAAGTGTTTTCAATCTCTGATGTAATTCCCCTAGCAGCACTAAACTGCAGAACGGAACTACCAATCTTATGTCCTCCAAATATCAAGTTCGCCAATTAATAAACACCCCTTCCATGTCTTTCTCTGATTGTGTTTTGCTTATCCAGCTCATTAATTGTTGGGTACAACCATTTGCCAATTTCGCGGTTATTTTCAAGCACTACTTTGCCTTCAGTACGTTGTGTATGATTAATCTGATAAATTGTTAATTCGATCAGTCTTGCAAGCAAATCCTCAACACGACTATTGCTACCACTAGAAATGCTGGTAACAAAGGTTTGCGGATTCAATTGGTTTATTCTATTAGCAGCGCCTCCGAAGTCTGTGGTGCCACCAGCAAAACGTGGAATGTTCATTCGACGAGCCTTATCAGCAGGAATAACCATTGAGTGACGAGCAAGCGGAAAAACCACATTTCTTTCTTTGAACATAAACATGCTGCCATTAGGAGTGATAATAGGCTCTTGATAGTTAGATCCGGGGGCATCGTTCACCATCGCCAGTGAACTCGTTCGGAGATCATTAGTTCCGTGCTGCAAGTGAAGAAGCCTCCGAATACTGTCCGAAATATTAGCCACAAAATTGAAAGTCTTCGTGATGACTTCATTCCCACCAAATGCGCTAACTGCACGTTTGGCGGCACTTGCGGGTCCTGTCGTATTATCATGGCCTTTGAAATATTTATCTCCCGGATTTGTTCCATTAAAACTTCCGATACTGTTTTTACCAGATCCGGCAGCCCCCACAACGCTTGAAGCATTACCCATGAAGTAACGCATTGATGGGTTAGTTCCATTGAAACTGTTGACTTCGCCCTTACCTTTTTCAGCATGTGCCGTCACGTTTGAGGAATCCCCAGTAAAGTAACGTGCCAACGGATTAGTCATGTTAAAGGTATTGACCTCACTCTTACCGTGTTCAGCATGTTGAGTGACATTTGAAGAGTCGCCAGTGAATTGCTTCATCCCCGGCTTGTAAGAATCATAGGAGATTAGATCTCCTTTAGCTTGCGAAGTCTTCGTCAGTAAATCATTGACGTTAGCCGTCAACTCTTTCGGGCTCGGGTGTTTGGCCTCGTATGCATCTACATCAATGCCTGCCTCAACTAGTTTGGCGCGGGCATCAGCATTATTTACCAATAATTCTTTGGTCTTTGACGGTAATTGATTCCACAAACCAAACTTGGCCACAGCGTCAGCAAGCTGTTCCTTGCCTTTGGCCTGAATCAGTGCCGTCTTAGCCTCGACTGACAACCCGTTCCAAGACTGTGCTTCAATCATGCCTTGAATCAAGGTGGCTGTTGCTTTATCTTGCACAATCATCTGCATCTGCTTAGGTGTCAGTTGGTTCCAACCGTTAACTTTATCAATTGCCGAGACTATAGATGAATAATCACCTTTAACTACCGCCTGCATTTGCTTCGGAGTAATCCTGTTCCACAGGTCCAACTGGTCAATCATGTCAGCGAGTTTACCCTCGCCCACGGCTTTTAGCGTTGTGTACTGATCTTTGGGATCGATTGACTGCCACACGCCTAGGTTGAATAAGGCATCCTTGAGTTCGTCTTTACCCTTGGCATTAATCAACGCAGTTTGTTGTTTAAGTGTCAAACCCTGCCACTTGCCAGACTGCGTCAAGATATCAATGAGTGGCAAAGTAGCCTTGTCATGAACGATCGCTTGCTGTTCTTTGAGACTCAATTCATTCCAGTAACCCATTTTAACCAGTGCGTTGACAAGCGGTGTGTAATCTCCACTGACGATGGCTTGTTGTTCTTTTGGTGTGAACTTATTCCATGAAACAAACTCGGTTATGATGTTAGCTAATTCTTTTTTACCGGACGCCCTTACTAGAGCTGTCTTTTCTTGAACAGTCAGCGAATTCCACTTGTCGGTAGAGGCCATCGCCTCGACAATCATTTGCTTAGCATTTGAGCTAATCTTGGCATTCTTTAGGTCAAATTTAAGGCGTTTCCAACCACCTTCCGTGCTTGCTGTATCCTTTAGAACTTGTGGCAGATTGGTAACAACTTTACCAGTTTTAGGATCTAGCACAAGTCTATTCCAATCGTTACCAGCCTTCTGAACACTCTTGCTCATACTTGAATTAACAGCGGCAGCAAATTGCTTACTATCTTTGACACCCTTACTCATTGCCTCTGAATAAGCGTTCATTGCTTTTTTAGCTTGAGACGCCGTAGCACCAAACTCTGTTTGAAGTTGTTCTTGAATCGTCTTGTTGGATAGTCCTTGCGCTTTCATTGCTTGGATTGCACCAGCATAAATCACGCTCATGTTGCTTTGATGATCTTTTTCCAGCTTTTCAAGAGCGTTATTCTTTTGAGCCGTACTCAACTCAGCAGAGTTTTTGATGGCAGCATAATGTTTGCCATAAGTATCAGTCTCGTCAGCAAATGCCTGTTGCATCTGGCTGTACTGTTCCTTAGCCGCTGCTTGACTCATCCGAATCTTTTCGCCATTAATAGCTTTTAAGACATTTGCTTGTTGGGTACCGGAAATTCTAAGTGTCTTAACGGCCTCGGCTGCACTGCTCTTGCGCAAATTATCCAGAATCTGAATTTGATCTCGAGTAAATGCAACATGCTCTTTGCTGGCAGATTCAGTAATTGACCTAGCCTGTTTGGCATTAGCCTCAATTTGCTTGATGCGTGCATCGTCGGCCTTCTTCATTTCTGATGCATCTTTACGAATCTGATCAGCAGTCGATCCACCGACTTGCTTCGCCAACTTGTCGAGTGCAGTTTGGGTATTTTTGGACGATTCTTTAGCGGCCTTCGTAATATCATCAAAACCGTTGGCGATCGTTTTGGCATTTTCTTTGACAGTGTGGTTAGTGTCAGTGAAAGCGCCACTGATCTTTCCAGAAGCGTCTCGCATCTTAGTTGCGGACCTATCTGCTACTTCGCCAATGTCCGTGCCCCATCGTGAAGTTCTGTCGGCAGACTCAAGAGCCTTTTTGCCCCACAATTCCCAGATGGCTACACCGGCACCAACGGCTGCTGTAACACCTAAAGCAACTGGAGCGATTGGCCCCAATGCCGCTAGCAAACCTGTTCCGCTCGCTGCGGCTCCGCCCATGGCCGCTCCCATTCCAGAAGCACCATCTGCTGCCGCAGCCGCTGCAGGTGCAACCTTCAGTGCTTCAAAAGCTGTCTTGCTAAACACAGACTTGAGGACATCCATTGCAGTCCCGCCAATTTTTGCGGCTGCAGATGCTCGCCCCATGACTCCAGCAATTCCAGATATTCCTTTGCTCAAAGCAACAACTGGCTTAAGCGCTCCACCAATAATAGAACTCGCTGGTCCTATAACTGCCGCAAACGCTGCAAATTTGATAATGGTTTGTTGCGTACCACTGTCCATTTTTGCAAAAGCATTGACAACATCGGTTGCTGTTTTGATAAGAGGAGTCAGCGTCGGTAGAAGTTTTTGACCTACTTCAATTCCTAAAACATGAATCGACTCTTGAAATCTCTTCAATTTGGCGGCATCCGTATTGTTTAACTGGTTAGCAATTTTGGCAGTTGTTCCGCTAGCATGCTCAGCTTCACTGGTATATTTGCGTAGCTCACCGCCACCTGCACTAATTAAGGCATTCATGCCGGCTTGCGCTTCAGTGCCAAAAGCCAACGCTACTGCAGAAGCACGTTGCTGGTCCGTCCACCCCTTAGTGTTATTCTTGATTTTGTCAAGAATCTCTGGAAGAGTTAAAGTTCCTTTTTTGAAATCAGCAACAGATATGCCTAATTCATTAAAGCCCTGAATATTTTGCTTAGAAGGCTTCAACAGTCTTGTTAAAGCACCACGTAACGCTGTGCCAGCAACTGATCCTTCAATCCCTTTGTTGCTCATAATACCAATAGCAGCCGCTGTTTCCTCTAGTGAAATACCAGCAGCATGAGCAGAAGGCCCGACATATGTCATTGCCTCGCCCATATCTTGGAACCCTGCTGCAGTAGCGTTAGCAATATAGGTAAGAGTATCTGTAACGCGAGACGTATTTTTAAGCATGCCCGTTGTTGATTCTGTCTTTAGACCAAATTGTTCCAGAACGGATGTAGAAACATGCATAACATCGTTGAAGTCATCGCCAGACGCTTTTGCCGCATTGAGAACTGCAGGCATTGCGCCTAATGTTTGCGCAGCGGTATAGCCACGTTTGATCATTTCTGACATGCCTTCGTTAATTGCAGCCGTGGAGACGCCATATTCAACCGACCACTTTTTAGATGCTGATGCTAGTTGATCAAGTTGCGCACGATACTTGGCAGTAATCGCACCCCCATTTGTTAGCAAAGGTCCCATTGCTTGAATCTGGCTGTTGAAATCAATAGCAGATTTAGCTGCTGCCACAAATCCGATGGCAATTGGAGCAGTTACTGCCTTTGTCATCGTTGATCCGAAACTGGTTAGCTTAGAGCTTGCCTTTTCGGTAACAGATGCAAATTTAGAGGCGCCGTTTGATACTTTAGTCCAGCTATCGCTTTGTAGCGCAATCTCTTTGCGTAAGGCCGCCATTCGATTTTCATTTTGAGCAGCAGCGGCAGCAGTCCGATTATACTGTGATGCAGCATTAGCTTGCAGCTTTGTCGCACGATTAATTTCTTCCTGCGATGCAGTCTCACTTTTATTAAGTTTTTCAACCGCTTCTGATGTTTTTTCATACTGTTCTCGCTCTTTCTGAAGCTGAGCTTGGTAGTTCTTTGACTGGCGGCTCAATGTTTCATAGGTTGAACGCATGTTGTTGATAGACTTTTCAGAGCCCTTAAACGCAGCATCTTGAGCCCGCAACTCAGCGGCAGTTGCTTTAATTGAAGAATTCAAAACTCGCTGGCTTACTTGAAACGGATCAATGTTCAAACTAACAGTAGCCGCAATTTGTCCGAGATTTCCTAACATGTTTTACCTCCCTTCATAGAATTAGAAAAGGAACGGAAAGGCCTTGTCGATCGTGGTCTCCCGTTCCTCGTAAATCTGGTTAAGTTTTTCAATATCGCGGAGCGTCATAGCATCAACGTCAGCTAATCGGTAGCCTTCAGAGAGCCTTGCTTTGTAGAAGTCGTCAAGGTTGCTAATGGCTTCTTTGACGTCCGCTTCGGTGATTTTTTTGCTGTGTCCTTCTTATCCTCTTCACCGTCGCTTAGAGAATCGCCAATGGCATCATTGATTGAATCCAGCGATTTCAAAGAAATAGACGAGCCATCAATAACATCATCGGTAGTAAACTGGTTTTTCCAGAAATCAACCGCAAATTTGGCTAAGTTTTTCTCGTTTTCGTCGTAATCATCGTTTGAAGGGCCATCTTTACGGTTTAGCATGCGCAATTGTTGTTGCTGCACTTTCAAGGCGTTCGTGGTATCACGTAATGTTGGCTCTCCATTTCGTGTGAAAACGCACGTTTCGCCTTTGATATTTAGTTTAATTTGATATGCCATGCTTAATCTCCTTAGGTATAAGCCGCCCGCTGTTCGCGTATTGTGCATTTACAAGGCGACGAGTTTATTGCTAAGCCACAGTTACAGTTGCGGTGGCAGTTTTACCACCATCGTCAGTTGTGACTGTTATGGTTGCAGACCCTGCCTTTACACCAGTCACAGTTCCATCACTGGAAACGGTGGCAATGGTAGGATCTGACGTTTTGAAAGTAACTTGTTTATTTACGGCATCAGCCGGATCAACTTGCACTTTTAGCACTGTAGATGCGCCAACCGCAAGGTTAATCGAACTGTTCTCAAAGCTGACGCCGACTACGCTTTTGGGGCAATAGTCGCGTCTTGAGCAGTCTTAGGGAATACATAGCTGTGGAAGGTATCAAAATTGAATCCATCGTTGTCTTCACGACCAATCAACACAACATTGCCAGTGTCTTGGTCACCACGAGGAATGAATGATCCTTCGATGCTGTCAGCGCTCGGATCTGGCGTGCCGTCAACAGTCTTGGTATCAACGCCCGGAAGTGAGAACATTCCCTTGAGCATACCAACCCAAACGTATTTACCATTTGATAGCTTTGTACGGAACAAAGTTGCGGCGTAATTAGGGCTAAGGTTCTTTGGATATACTTCAACCCCATTAACAACCTTAATGCCAAATAAATCAGCCTTCATCTGTGAATCCACATCGTACATTTCGATTGTTTCGGTTGCTTCTGTGATACCACCAGAAAGAATCAAGTACGGGCCATCATCAGCGGACAGCGTCTTTTGCTCTGTTTTAATATCCAATTTCACACTAGATAAGCCTTGAATCTTGCGTGTGCTTTGTACAAAGTCGTCATCACCGACAACCCCGTATTCAAAGGCCGAAGCCCCAAATTTTGCTAACTTCTTATTAGTTGTAACAGCAGTATCTGCCATATTTAAAATCCTCCTTTAGGAAAATGAAAAGGGCTAGCCAATCGGCAGTCCTTGAAACTGAAAGTATCCTGTTGTCATGCGGAGGGTTGGGGTATCACCATCAACGTAGGAGTTGCGATAATACCTTTCCCAGCCAGCCGCATGTAGTGCTTGATATATCTGTGTTTCAATTTTTTCTTGTTGATCCCAGTCCGTTTTGTCCACCCAAAAATCTACTTGTACTTTCGGATACTCTAGGATCCTAGAATCGTCAGCATAATCAGCAGCATCACCGGGCAAAGAAGTGATCCTCACCCATGGAGCTAGACTTTCAGGAGTTACGCTAGTCCGGTTATTGAAGTCTGGGGTACCTATATATACCTTGTCAGCAATATCCAAATTGGATGACAGGATGTCATAAACACGTTTTTCGGGTGCCATTACATCCCGCCTTCCTTCAAGTGACTTAGGAAAGTAGCAATAACAACTGGCCGCATGACTTCTTGGGTTTCCTCAATGAAATGTTGCGGATCCTGCATTGAAGTGCCCGAGTTTGGAAAGTGAGCACGCCAGCCGGTATCTTTACCATATCCAACGTCTACTTCTGTTAATCCGCTCGTTTCACGGACACTTGAAATCTTGATGTCATCTCTCAGATGTCCGCTCATATCGGTCTCGCCTTCCCACTCAGGCGTATTACTTTTTAGCTTGTCGGCAAACTTTTGTGCGCCATCTCGGACAGCCGCTCGAGCTTCTTTTGCAACCCCAAATTGGAGTTTGTTAAGATTAGCGAGCAGTTCAGCATCACCTGTGACTTTTACGCCCATCAGCTCACCGCCTTTGCCGTAATCGTTGTCAGATCGCGCCTCTCGTAATCAGGATCAAGACCCGTGATTTGATATTCCTTCCCACGCCACTGAATTCGCCAAGTTGGTTGGATTTCCTCTGCGGTCAAAAATCGCACTAAAAAAGTCGGGCTGTCTTTGCGAGTGCCCAACTTCGTCTGTGGATCATTTGCTTCTCTGATTGGTACCTTAGGAACTTCCGCCCAAACCGTCATATGATTAACGAGCACACCATCAACCGGAACTCCGTTAACCTTTTTTGACTCATAGCTGACGAACGCAATTCTCTCAGTCATTCGATTAGTTCGCATCAGAATCACCATCCTCTTCCGGCAATTCTGAGCGAAGCTGATTGATGATATTTGTTGTTGATGTTTGTAAAGGAAAGCGCATGACTTCAGCACCCATACCTCGGTAGTCATAGTCTTCCTTCACTTGCTTCATCAGCGCTGTGAAGAAACGATCCCGAGTTTCTGGATTGCTTAGAAATTGTTCCGGATTTGATCCAAAACTAATAGCCGAACTGATTTCACCACAAGCGTCATGCACCAGTTGCATAATCATTGGGTCTTCGATTGTCTGATCAACTTTCAAGTACATTTTCAGAACCTGAAACTGTTCATCAGTCAGTGGGCTTTTGTCAAGCGTAGTATCTGCCAAGAGTAATCACCTACCCGGCGTTAACAGTAACAGCAAGCGTTGAGCTGATGCCATTAGTGCTAAATGTGATTGTCGCTGTGCCCGCTGCCAGATTGGTAATAGTGTAAACACCATCGGACTTCTTAACAACCGTAGCGACGCTTTCATCGCTCGACACAGCTTCGACTGCTTGAGGAGCGCCATCAGGAGTGACTGTCACCGTGATATCTTTTGTGGCACCGACACCACCTGTGAACGTTTTCTGGCTCAAAGTCACTCCGTCAGGCGTTACGCTTTTGGGGTGTATGTGAGGAAGTAGCCAGCCTTTTCGTCAGCAACAGATACACCAAAGCGCATTCCTGCTTGCAAGAATTGACCGTAAATCTGATCATCAACCCAGCGAACCATGAAGTCTGCGCGGTTAGCAAACAGAATTGCCCGCTTGATGTCACCCAAAAAGGCGTGTGCTTCGCCTGCTGCACCCAAAGTATCATCAGATACAACAACAATCGGCATACCAAGAACGCTCTTGCCAGACGGGGTCAAGATACTGTCTTGCAACAAGTAACGGCCATTACCGTCCTTCACCGTATCCAAGAAGTTGTAAAAGCTCTGGGACGCGATGATGACACGTGAATATGCCGGATCTAAGTCCACATTGTTGATGTGCTTCAAATCATCAACGGAGGTAATGCTCTTTGGAGTGAATCCCTTCAGCAGAGTTGCAACGGCACTGTTAGTCGTGTTGACCTTGATTTGTTGCGCGTTTTGAGCAATCAAGCCGACCAAATCAATCGCAGAATCATCAATTGATTCCTGCGAAATTGGCAACGCTTGCCGGTAGGTGTCTACTGACCAGTTGACAGGCTTGAAATTAGGCTTAGCCATTGCCGGGTTCTTTTCCAGTTCAGCAACGGTTGCCATCTTGGTAGTGGCATTTGCAACCGTTGGATAAGTTCCCTTTTGAGTGGAGGCTTGGAAGACATTAGTGAATGGTTTCAGGTCGACCACTGTCTGCAATTCACGCTGTGGTGTATTGACAATAGTTTCTGGAATGGTCGATGCAGCATCTGCAGACTTAACCCCAGCGTTAACTGCATCACTGGCATCAGTAGGATCAGCACGCAAAACCGCAAAGGTACCAACGTCTGTTTTTTCAAAATCAATGCCTTCTGTGTTACGGCCACGGCTGTGAAGATAGGCATTCATAGCGGTGCGATAATTCTGCTGTTCAGGTTGCCGTTTCTTCTTGTCGCTTGGCTGTTCATTGCCTTTCAACGCAGCCTCGTATAAGTCACGTTTTTCTTCAAGATCTTTGATCTCTTTGCCAGCTTTATCATACTTGGCACGAACGCCTTCTGCCTTCTTCAGGTTTTCCTCGGAATCTTCACCTTCAAGTAAAGAACGAAGTTCTGTCTTCATAGCTGGTAACGCTGAACGCTTTTCATCAAGTTGCTTTTTAACAGCAGCTAATTTTTCATCTAAAGTCATCTAGTGACCCTCCTTATTTTTTGTACAAAAATAGGCACCGATTATTCGATGCCCTTGAGCAATTCCTCTTTATTCAGTTGATAAAGCATCTTGCGCCGCTTAAGTTCCCATTCTGGCGGCTGATTTAGCGCTTTTATCTGTTCCAACGATCGTGCTCCGACCTTTACCTCAGTGTCTGGATAAGCAGGTGTTGTCACCGGCGAAACATCAAACAGATGATCAATGTTGTTGATTGTGCGCTCGTATTTAACCCCTCGTTCGCTTGACTTTTGCCACTTTTGCGCGTCTTTGTCTGGCGCAATCGTAAATGCAAAGCTTGACTGACTGATAATCCCTTGCCGGACGTTTTCTAGTAAGTCACGACCGAGTTGTGTATCTGGTGGCGTCAGAGTGTACTTAAGTCCAGTGTCGTCAATGGTCAGTTCCAAATTAACGCCAGTGCGGCCTAATACTTGGTTTTGATCATGGTTAAATAGCGCCACGACATTGCTCATATCAGCATTGTCGAGCGCATGGCGGTCAATGTGCTCACGAAAACTAAATTCACCGCCGCCCATGATTTCAGATTTCCGGTCAAATTTAAGCGCATAACCTTCGATGACAGTTGGATGTTTCTCATCCCCATCACGAATTTGCATGGGTGTCGCTGTCATTCGCAGCTCCTTTGTCATTAGCATCACCTCCCTTCAATTGCGATGCGTGTTCAGCTTGATATGCTTCCTTTTGATCAAGGAACACTGTGTTAAGTGTCGACTGAATACGATCCATGTTCGGGTCTTTTAACGGTTTCTTTCCAAGCTCCGCACGTCCCTCGTTTCCAGTCCACAGTCCGCCATTAACTGCTGTATTGACGTCAGCAATCGGCAATCCGTTTACTGATTTTGTGTCAAAGCCAATGCGATACTGATGGCGCTGGTTGTCATCAAGCAACTTTAGTTCAAACTCGCTTGTAATCGGTTCAAAGTAAAATGGAAGATCATTGCGAATATAGTCATCAGCAAGCTGCTTAACTGACTGATTGGGACTATTTTGGGCTAATCGATACGCTGGCACCCGTAAAGCCTTCGCAATCTGCGCTGTTGAATAGTTATTGCTGTTAATCAGATTAAGAACGTTGGTATCAACTTCCAACGGCTGATAATCCATCGTCGCGTCAACTATAATTGGCGATCCAGCATCAGCACCTGCCTGTGCCCTTTCAAAATCTTCACGAATCTTCTGGCGTGCTTCGGCAGATAGGCGGCTCTCTTTTGCTTTGATAATTGAGCCTTTCAATCCGCTCTTGAAGAACTTTTGAAGCGTGGAAACACCGGATTCTTGAAGTCCAATCTCATCACCTAAGGAAAGTAGCGGCGAGCGGCCCATGATGGTGTCATATGAAAAGAACTTCCAATGAATAACATCCTCAAAACTGCAAACTTTTTGAACACTTGCGTTGTATGGTGTGAATCGATAGACAAGATTCTCGGGATCGCTTGTGTCCACCTGCGTCTGTGATGGGGCATAGAACTCAAACATAGCTGGTTCGTTGGTTATCGGATCGCGCACAATCCGCGAATAAGCATTGCCAGTCAAAATTGCATTGACCATCATGGAAAATTTCCACTGATATGCTGATAAACGTTTGTTAACCTTTGTGTTCATCAGATAATCAATGTCAGACAAGTCTATCACTTCATCGGTTGAGCTGTCAGTAATCACTAACGGGAACCGGCTGACGTCACCAGCGACAATTGATACTGCTGTTAGCACATCAGAGTTGCGTAACGCTGAAATCCCAAGATAAGCCCCACGAAATGACGGAATCACCCCTGAATCAAGCAAATTATCAGCCCAATGGGGATCTGCTTCTGTTGCAAGTCCTCGAAATAGCTTCATTCAATCACCTCCCTTCGTTATCAGGAAGCAACAGAATAAAGGCGAGAACAAACAACAATCCGCCGCAAACCATGAATCCAGTAGGCCTATTGATCAAAAAAGCCCCATATCCAGCTAAAATGAAGCCTAAAACAGTGGCAATTCCAGCCATATTTGCGCCAAGAATTCTAAAAAAGTTAGCTAGTTTTCCATTCACGTTCTCACCTCCTAGAAGCCAAAATCATCGCTGAAGACACGCTCATCGTCCAAGTAGTTGTCCAAGTCTTCCTTGAACGCGATGGCATAAGCATCAAGCGTGGCATCAATCATGTCTATTTTGTTAGCATACTTATTCTTATTAATACGGACGCCGTTGTTGTCAGACATTAGAACCGCGTTCATTGCGGCGGCCTGCATAATGCGATTATCTGAATGCTTTATGCGACCGCCTATAACATCATCGCGGAACTGCTTAGTTGGCATTGACAGTGTCAGCGTTCCTTGTCGCACCTGTACCATCGGCCACTCAGGATGATTCTTCTCAATTGCCGTTAGCATTGGTCCAAATTGATAAGGGTCGTACATGATACCTTGAACATCTAAGTCATTACGTTCAATGAAGTCTTCGAGCCATTCATATACCCGATCGTTGTCGATGATACCTGACTCTAAGCTGCTGATCTCTCCTTCGCCGTGTTGTTCAGCAGCCAAGTAGTCAATCCGATCCGTCTTGATTTTGTTATCAATTCCGCCTTTAGAAGCGACAAATGCATAACCATCGAGCCACCACCAGCCTTCTTGCGGGATTAACCAAGTAATGGCAAAAAGGTCGCTTGTACGACCAACATCAATACCAATCCAAGCTCTTTTGCCGCGAATATCAGGCTTTTCACTCAATTCAGCATCCTTCCAAGCATCGAAGTCTAAATAACTATCTTCAGTCGCTTGCCGCCAAATGTTGAAATTCTTGACCAGTTTTGCATTTAAACTGCCATCAGCACGTGCTTGAGATAGCTTTGTGGTCAAATAGTCGGTGATCTGATCATGCACAATATCAACGTCAAGTAGCGGATTCGATTTAATCCAAGAATTGGGGTCATCAACCTCTTGTACGTTGTCTTGTTCAGCAATGAATGCAAAATAGCGTTCTGCCGTTTCTTCACCGGACAACACCTTTTTTGCATATGGATAATTTTGTTGAAACATCGGCACGTTCATGTCGAATCCAGCCGTTGAAATGATGAACGTCAGATAACTAGGCAGTAACACCTGCCCTGAGGCAAGGGTTTCAATCATATCTGTTGTTTTAGCGTTGGCATATTCGTCAACCACCGCAACATGGGGTTCATAGCCATCGACAAGTCCTGTATCACGAGAGAACGAACGAATTGTTGATCCGTCGTCTAAATTGACAAGTTCATCTCGCGTAATCTTAACCATCCGTTTGATGCCTGGGTCTTTCCGCATGAGCGCACGTAATCGGTCTTTTACCATTCCGAATACAATGCCGGCCTGCTTGCGATCATTAGCAGCGGTATATAATTGCCGTTTGTTGGCTGGATTCTTTCCGAACAGAAACTCATACAGAATGACGCCAGAAATCAAAAGTGACTTACCGTTTTTTCGTGCCATCGAAATGAACACATCGGTAAATCGCCTTATATTTGGATCATCTTTGTCAACCCAGCCATATATACTGCCAATAATGAATTTTTGAAACGGTGCTAATGGTTGTGGTTTCCCACTTTTTGGTTCTGGCAGAATCTCCATAAATTTAACAGCTTTTCCCGCTAGATTTGGATCATATCGCCATCGCCAATCTGTTCGTTTCAAGTCTTCTTGATGCCGTTTCACCGCGAGATTAACTGCCTTAGAAGTAATAAGACGACCGTCTAGCACACGTTTTATGAAATTAGGCATTGGATCCTTAAATTTTGACAATCAGCATCACCTCCATCACAGTCAGCCAAAAGTATCAATGATTGAATCGTTCTTCTGTGCTTCAGTCTTAGGCATATTCATTTGCATCCGACTGTTAACATTCAACCCTAGATCACTCGCGAGGCTCTTAATGCTTGCGGTGGCCTTATTCAAGGTGCTAATGTACGCATAATATTCATCTTGATCTCCATTCTTTAAAGCCAATTTCATGTTGACCGATGTGTTTTTGTAAACCGAATACCATGTACAATAGTTTTCCAACTCGGCGCGATCGAGATTTCTAAGTGGTAAGGTCCCCAAAGATTCGATAATTCGCTTGTATTCTTGTTTTGCGACTGGGTCAAGATGATTAGGCGGTGTTACCTGAAGTTTTGGAATGCCATCTTTGGCCATTAATTCCGCATGTAGCTTGGCTTCTTGCCGTTCTTTGGTCAAATCACCCTTAGACATTTGCAACACTTTGTATTTTCCAGCCATTTCCCACTTCACCTCCTAATATCTATATAAAATGGGCTGAGTTTACCCCTGCCGCCTTAAAAATCGTTACAATTTGGGGTGCAAAAAAGAGGCCGACCGTTCTTCCGCTTCGAGAAATGTAACCCCCGATAAAAATGGAGGGGGGTCTGGAGGATTTCAGCCCGTTTGTTCGCCCGATAAATTTCTTTCAAAAATTCAATTTTTGTAATTTTTATTTTTTATTTTCTTGAATTTTGCAAATTTGTTTTCTGATTTCATTTCGTCAAGTTTGTTCATCACTTTGATGAGTTGACTCACATCTCGACCTTGCTTAGACAGTCTCTGGATGCATGTGTCTCGGTCAGTGTCGATGAGTATGTGTTCGACATCTCGACTAGCAAGCAATGTGTCTAGCTTCTCATCTGGATATGTCATGACTAACCACACATGGTCGAAGGTCTGCTCTGCTTTAAGCTTCCGCAGTATCAGCTCATAGATTAGCTGCACATAATCATTGGCGTCTATATTGCCCTGATGTAATGGCAGGCCTGTTAACGCCGCCATAAGATGGTCGTAATCATAGACGAGGTCATGCTGTCCTTGATGTCGCTTGACGTACGTTGACTTACCACTTGCTGGATAGCCAACGATTACTGTAATCTTCATGGCTCGATGCTGTCCCTTCTTACGCTTGGTTGTCTCACGTCTCGTCTTCCAATAGTGGCAGTCCCTGCATAAAGCCTGCAGATTATCCGCTTTCGTGCGGTCTTCCCAGTCATCTTCGCTTGGAACAATATGATCAACCAATGAGGCTTGCAGGCCACAGCGTTGGCATAAACTGTTGTCTCTAATCAATATCTGCTCACGCAGCTGCTTCCATTCATTACTGTGATAGAACCTAAGGTAGTCCGACTGCTGCTCATTCCGCACACGGTTGTACTGCCTATCCGCCTCCGATCTAACACGAGCATTTGCATCAACCAATTGTGGTCTGCCATTTATAAAGGCAAGCTTCTTACTTGGCATGAATATCTCCCGTATACGATGTGTTAGCCATGCCCATCACTCCACGTATAATCTAATGACAATTGCCAATCCAATAAACAACACCGGCACAGAAATAATCACTATTAGCGGCATGAATACTAGCAGCCAACTCCATGCAATCAAGCCGAATAGCTTGGCCAGCACGAATATTAGTGTGAGCAGTAATAAGAAATTGCACATGCTAAATCGCCTCTCGATTAAGACAATATGATTGTCGAATAGGAACCGTTACCGTCAGTATTTAGACTAGTAACATCCCATCCTGATTTATTTAGCAAACTGATTACTTCATTAACGACTGCTGGATTGTACTTGGAAACGCTAATTGAGATTGGGGATGTAGTATTAATTCCTTGATTAATGGCATCGTTAACTTCGGCAATCAGACTGTCTTTGTATTTCTTAGTTGCATTGGCACGAGTTGGCAGTGATCCTTCCATTTTTGGTAGCACTGGTGCTGGTGGAGGCAACTGACGGTGAGACAATTGCCTACTTTGGCCTTTAGCATTATCGAATAGCATGTCATTCCTCCGTGTATTGTTTGATCTTGTCAACTCGCAAGTCGCACCATTCATCTATGATGTCGTAGTGGTCAAAGATAAATACGACTGGCATAGAGCGTATGCCCATCCGTTTAAAGTATTCAATCGCTGTCTCGTCTGCTGGATAATGATTTACCGTCATTGAGTTGGACAGTTGTCTAATTGTTTGCCGACACTTACTGCAATAAGGCTTCGTAAATACAATTGCATAGTGTCCATTAGCTTCATCAAGTTTTCCAGTAAATGGTGGTACCTCAAGCTTTTCTTTATGGTGCATATGTTTTTCTTCTCTCGATAATTTCTCAATGATTGATTGCTCTGTTCGGCTTACATATCCGTAACCGACTCGCTTCATCGCATTAGTTGAGTTCATAAGTACACCTCAATCGCGTGTCGTCATAAACGAACGCATACAGCAGATGTTTGCCCGTGGTGAAGCCATTCTTAATCTCATAGGGATCATTTGGCTTTGCTGTTCCAAGCTGGCGCCACATAATGCCACGATCATCTTTAAACCGCTCGCTATGATAGTGGCCTGAGTGAAGCTCATATGTTTTTGCCATATTGAATATCTTTTTGTACTCAAATGGAAAAAGTCCTGTCAGCTTGTCCTTGGCTACATCTCCGTGTGCGAGCATAATGCCAACATGCCCTAGCAAGTATGCACAGCGCCAGTCGGTTGCCGGATTACTGTCATTGAGATCAACCTGTACTTGTGGATAGCGATCTATCAGCGCATAAAGAAAAGCGTATTCGAGATCTCCTGAATGGTTGCCGAACACGCTCTTGATTGATACGCGATTGCTATATTCAATTGCCAGCGGAATAATCTGATCAAACAACTTCACTGCATCATGGAATGCCTGACGCATGTTTGCGTGATCTAATTGTGTTCCTCTAACCGTTTGTGTTGCATGAATCTGATCACTATGGAACAGATCTCCCAATTGCTCGATCACAATCTCGTTGTAGCCGTCCATGATGATCTCTCTAAGTTGGCTCACCATGTCTTTTAGATCGGCGAATGTTGTCCAGCCAAAATGCAGGTCAGGCAATGGGATGACTAGGTTACGATCGCCCGATTTCTTCATCCCGTAATTGACCGGAATGATTTTGTCGTTGAACGCTTCAGCCATTTCACTTATCGATAAGCCTTGTTTCGGCTTTACGCGAATATGAATGCTGTACTGCGGAACTGTGCCGTCTTCGGTACTATGCTGCTCATACACTTTGTAGTCGCCTAAGACCATCTCGAACTTATCAGGATCGTATCCACACAACTCCATCAAAGTTCGTGGGTCTTTATTTGGCTCATGCTTGAGTCTCATTAAGGCAGTGACTGTTTGGCTACCATCAGCATTAAGAGCTACTTTTCTATCAACGGGTTGGCTCTTTCTATCTGTTTTCGCTGAATCGTATTCATTCTTGACTGGTTTTTGGAACTCGATACCAAGCCGTTTTGCTTTTCCCTGCAACGCATCGTAGCTAATTCCGAGTTTATCGGCTGTCTCGCGTCTGGTAAATCCTTCAGAGGCGAGCTTCCTAATGTCACTGATTTGTTCATCTGTCCACTGCATCTACTCGCCTCCGAAAATATAATGTCCGTGAGCAGTTTGATGACGCTGCTCACATTCTCATGAAGAACTTCCCGAGTTCTTAAGCCCTCGGATTAGGCCCCGAAAGCTTTTTTGTTGCTTAAAAAATTTCGATGAGTTAGAATTAAATTGTTCCCAACAGATACTCATTTTCACTCCTTTGTAATACCCTTTCTTTAGGCTCTCGGCCCCCAACCGAGGGCTATTTTAGTATCTTCTATAAGGAATGTGCTAATATATATATATGTGAGCAGTGGCCTTTCTCCTCCAAGTCAACCGCTGCTGCTCACACAAGTATTCCGTTTTTTCATTCTTTTGGCCCTTGGACTGGTCTCTGAGGGCTTTTTTAATCCGATTTATTGCTACATGTGTTATACTCTTTTTCGGTACCGTCGTTTCACCTCAGTAAACACCGGTAGCTAGGCCCTCAGTTAATCGCTCAGAGGGCCTTTTTGTTGCACAAAAATAGCACCTCACCGTTTGGCGGAGTGCTTGGGTAAATAAAAAGATGCCAAAGCGTCAATGCCAAATAATATCAACTTTCCCACCCGAAATCTGTGGGCATTGATCCCCGGCCGAGTCTAAAAACTCGGGTAGTTCAATTACCAGAGGACCATTCTTTAAATCTTCCGTTGATTCCGTCTATCCTCGCCCCCATCTTATGTGTATTAACTGATTTTCCCGAATCGATTCCTGCCACATAATCTTGCAATTTGCTTTGAGCTATAACTATGTCACTATATGTGCTAATCTCGATTTTGTTGGTAATCGATATGAACTCCTTAGTGACGGCATCTGGATTCACACCTGGAGGAGTCATAGTAAAGAACTTTGGCTCATTTTCCTCAGGCAAGTACTCACGTTGAATATAACCTGCGTCAGTTTGTCCAAATGCCAAAGCCATGATTTTGTTACCATTCACTCCGCAAATAACAACAATTTGATTTACACAATTTCCATCTATGTCTTTTGCTCCCTTTAACGTTTCCTTAACAAACTGTTGGATCACATTTACGTAAAGTTGCCAGTTTAACTGAGCTCCGTTGCTTTGAACATGTAATCGCTTTATGAAGTCCTTTATTATGTCAGCAACTTGAGCGTTTCCTGTAGTTGCGATCAAAATGTTTGATTCGGCTAACATAAATTTTTTATAGTTTTCCCCAACCGTTTTTGTTCCTTGAGACATTCTTCCATCTGCCACAATTGAGCAAAAGTCTTTAGTCAAAAATCCAGAAATAAAGCTCATTCCTAATCACCTCAAAAAAATAGTACTCCAGCGTGAACTGGAATACTACATTGAGGTGATATCTAATGTTTTTGGAGTGACAGGCTCCAAAGCGAGCGGACGGAGTTGCACCTTCCTGTTTCAGCATTGAGTAACCGGTATCAATGCCTTCCCTTGTCTGCTGATCGCATAATTGATGGCCGAGACCTAAAATAGCGCCATCATGAGCACGTCTGCTGCTTTCCCCATATCCCGTATCCATATGGAGCATTTCTGCAGCGGAGGTTTTCGCCGCAGTTGAGTCAACTTTGTATGCAACCGGCGGGATTTGAACCCGCGACACCGACGCACGCGCGAACTTTAGTCGGTGAGCCTATCTCAATCGGTTGCTGCTCGCTCTCCCAGTGTCAGATGGGGTCGTCGCAAGCTTTGTCCGGTCGCTAAACTGGACAATGTGGCATGCGGGAATCGAACCCGCCTGACTATCTCAGCCAGTCCATTTGCCACGCCTTGCCACAGCTTTATCATCACCATGGCTCGGAGGAAAAATGCGGTGTCTCAGGATCGCTCCTTTGGCACAATACCATCATAAGGCGGAAAAGCGTGTTTTTTGTTGCATCATTGTTGCACGGATGTTGCAACTAGTTTCACTAGCGGACATATTTCAGCAAAAGCATAGAGAGCTTCTCGTGTTTGTCGCCAAAGGGTCGTTCGGTCAACATGCAAGTGGTCGGCTAACTGAAGGCTGGATTTACGTGTCGTCTTTGGAGTCAGATAGCTCTCAACTAAAATGATCCGGTAGTTTTCATTCTCTAGAGATTCAATGGCACCTTCACAGCACGCTATATAGTACAGCTCGTCAGCGTGCGATACGAGCTTGTCCTCGGCTTTGTTGCCATAGCTTGGTGACTTGGGCATGCCGTCCATCACGGGGCTTCTTAGCGCTATTTTGGTGCGTTGAGCGAGCCGCTTGTGATGCCAGTAGTTCCCCAAGACCTCTTTGGCGTTTTCAATTGTTTTGTCATGATCAATTGGGCTAAAATATCTCGTTGCTCGCACCACTGCGTCCACTCCTTATGGTATAATTAATTTTGTAAAAGTTTGGGGGATAAGCGTGCCTTCGTGGTGCGCTTTTTTATTTGCTTTCAGAAGGCCGAATGAGCTCCCATGGATCAATCCCAGCTCCATATGCGATTTTGTCTAAGGTGTTAAGTGAAACACTGCCATTCCCAGAGATTACATATTCAAGCGTGGTGATGGGTATTCCGATCTCTTTTGCATATTTGGCTTGTGTCATGCCCAGATCGTATATATTCTTCCTAAGGTTTTTGGCCAATGCTTGTTTGCTGTCCAAATTATTCGCCTCCGTCCTCATTTTCGGTGTACCAGTCGTCATTGCTTAATAGCCAATAGCTTATCTCCCTGGCTTGCTTGTAAATTGGGTCGACACGTGCAGTCATCGCGTCAGTCGTCCATTTAGACCAAGCAATGTCGTGTAGTAGCTTAGTTGCAAGTTCTGCCTTTGCGCATAGCTCGCCTTGAAGATATGCGTCAACGTCCTTGCTTTTACTCATGTTCTTCCTCCCTGATTACATCCGCGATGTCCCAAAGCGCAAATAGAATTGCTGATAATGTCAGAAAAACAAACGTTTTGTAATATCCAAATGCCAAATATTTCTCAGGCATAAATGAAGCCACAATACATGAAATGAAACCAAGCCATGACATGAAACGGTAAGGCCTTATTTTCATTGCTTTTCCTCCAGTAGCTGTTTGTCTTCAAATATGTTGCCGATGACCTCTAGAGTTTTTCCAGATCCAATCGTTCCAAAATAATAATCACCAACACCAAAAGCAGCAGATCTCGGATCGTATTGAATATCCATCGCTTTCCCATATTCATTTTTTACAATGTCGCCTTCGTAGATTTCTCGACCGTTCTTGTCGTGTAGGCCGGTGTACTGCATCAAATGGGCTTCGTCATCAATCAGCTCTATGCCATTTTTGCCGTCATCAGCAGTTACCCACATACGTCCATCTGCGTCCCATTCTATATCGCTGACTGGATACATTTTGTTGTGCAGGTAATCCCACGCTCTGAACTTAATCTCTCGTTTCATCTCGCACCTCCCGAAGCACGACAACCTTACCGCCCCAATCATGTGCGGTTTTGTATGGGTCGGTCTCTCCCTTTTCTCCGTACCACTTGATGGCCTTCGAAAGCTTCGGCGTCTGATCCACTCCATCCCATGCGGCATTGCAAATGTATTTGCCGCTCGGCATACGGATAACCTTTATTTCTATTAGTTTCATTTTTCCGCCTCCTATAAGATGTCTCCGTCTACCAGAAGCATTGTAGGTGCCTTAGCGTCCAAGTCTTCTTTAACCTCCTCGTAGGTGAGATTATCTCCGTCTTCCGTTTTTGCAGAAGCAATACGATACAGTGCTTCTTCACGGCTTAACTCAGTAAACTTTTCTGGATCATCATTATCCCCATACATTTCACGGTATAAATTAAGAGCTTCCTTATTATTATTAGCAGCAATTAAGCTATAAAAGGGTTCCTTTGTCTCAAAGTATTTCATTTTTCGTCCTCCATTATTCCCGGCAACAACTTTCCCTCCATAAGCAAGTATGAAGGCTGATCTTGCGACATATAATCTTGAATATCCTGTTCCGCTATGCTATTACCATCGTAATATGTTGCATTTTTAATTTCATTGATTGCCTCTTCACGGCTGACCTCTGAAACACGGACTAGATTTCCGCCACTATAAACTTTACGGAAAATTTTCTCAACTTCCTTACGACTATAGGCAACAATTAGATAACGCCCATAAAAAGGATCATCAATTTTATAGTATTTCATTTCTCCGCCTCCAATTTCACGATTTCGCCGGTTTCGCCGGCTTTTGCAAACACGTAGCCGTGCGTGGTTTTAAGTCGACCTTTTAGAACACTGTTGATGCTCTGGTTGACTATCCCGAGAGCTCTCCCTGCTTCTCTTTGAGATTTAAACTTATAAATTTTCAACGTATCTAAATTTACTGCATAGACTGGACAACCTGATACTTCTGCGGATGACTTCCCGTATTTTTCACGATATTCGATATTGTATTCAGGAGTACACCATTCTAGATTTGATACGCTATTGTTTTGTGGATTACAGTCCTTATGATTTACTTGTGGTAAATTATCAGGATTAGGTATAAATGTCTGCGCGACAAGGCGGTGAACCGGTTTGTTGATGAGTTTGCTGTCTTTTCTGAACGCCACGCGCAGATAACCTCTTTTATTGGGCCATTGCTTCAAAATCATACCTTTCTCCACACGTGTACCTTTACCGTTCGATACCACTCTATCCAACGTTCTTACTCTACCAAGTGTACTAACTTCGATAAAATCAAATTCTTGGTATAATCTCCAAATTTCATTCGTTTCACTATATTTCATTTTTATTCCTCCACTAGCACCAACACAGTATCGAAAACGTCCCGCTTTGTTTCATAGTTTAACTACCTCCCCGGTTTCCGCTACTTTCCAGACACCTAGCACCCATGCACGGGCAAAAGTGTTGCTTGAGCTGATAATCCAGCTTTCCACATCATCCGTTAGTTTTTTTAACCCTTGACTGTGAATGAATTTGAAGCTGTACATCATGTAGAGCTGAATATCGTATGACTTGCCCCACTGAATATATTCGCCCACCGCTTGCGGAATCACCGGCAGGTCATCTGGCAACGCGGCGTCATAACGCTTCTTGTATTCGTCTATTGCCTCTCTAGGCCAACCATTGAAGAACACCTGATAGCCAGCAAGACGATTCCAAACCGCCTCGAACACGTCCCGCTTCGTCTCATTGCTCATCGTCAGTCACCTCTTCGCCAGTTTCTAAATCAATAACGAATCCTCCCCAGTCGTTGAGTTCGTTGTCTCTTAGTGCTTCCTCAGCCGTATCACACCGCTCAATTTCGAGGTCACCCGAATTGTTGTATACCGCATAACGTCCGTTCATTCTTTTGCCTCCACACACTCACAATTTTGCAAACCATAATGCTCGATCTCTGATTCGGCGAACTGAGCAAATGACCTGTTGATGACTTCATTAGTAAGAATCCATCTTACGGTTCCGGGATAAACCGAAGATCGGTACGCTTGAGCAAACTGCTCATGCTTTTGCTTACCGCCAAGCTCCTTATATACCAGATATTTCTTATCGCTTTTCACGGTGTAGCCGTTGACGAACGCCTCCATCAGTAGCTTTTCTAAGCCATCATAATCATCAGTATTCATAGAAATATAGGATGCTGGAAATTTATACTTATTTGCATCTTCAACGATTTGGGCCCGTTCCTCGCTTAGCACTACCTTTTTAGGCTCCTCAACAAGCGCGACAACGTGGCCGCCATGATGTTTTGCATCTTCTTCACGCTTGGCTTTGTATGGTGTTGCCCATGCACCGGTACCAAAAGTGTAGTGTGAATCTGCCCACTCGCCATAATCGTTCTTTATCGCGTACAGTTTTTCTTCGCTCATTTTTCGTCCTCTCTCCCGTAAATATTCTTAACAAGTGCCACAGCTTTCAGATTGGCATATTCGTTTACGTTACCGTCCACATAATCGCCCATAGAAAGCAGCTTTTCTGCACGTTTTAGTGCTTCTTCGTAATTCATCTTTTTTTGCTTTGGTTCTACGGGCACTAGCTTGTAGTCCACATCTTCATACATGACGCCTACAACCTTGCCAGTCTCTTTGCTGATGTAGATGTCATCGAACGTGTCGTCTCCTGTTTTCATCGGTCGGCCTCCTCACAGCCAAATAGCAGCCCCTATGACTCATTTCGCACTGACTGACTTCACAGCCTGATCTGAATAGTCCTTGATGCTCTGTGCGTCTTTGATTGCCTGTGATAAGTCATTGTTTGCCTGTTTGGCGGCTTCTAACTGTGATGTAAGGTCATTGATGGTCTGCTGTTTAGCATTGACCTCGGCCTGTTTCTGGGCGACTGCTTGCTGGCCTTCAACGATCTTTTGCTGAATCTGGGCATCTTTGCTTGCCATGTCGTTGTCGTATTGCTGTTTTAGGGCCGCATACTGTGCCTGTGCGTCAGACAACTGATGTTGCAAATCGGACAAGCTAGACTGTGAAGCGTTGATCTTAGCTGTCAACTTGTCGATGTTGTTTTTGGTTTCCACGATGTTCTGGTGACCTTGCCAAACGTTGTCGGCAATGGCGGTTGCACCAGCGCCAAACGTAAGTCCTGCTAAAACAGTTACTGTAAATGTCAATTTTTTATTCATGATTTTTCTCCTTAGTTTGTTATAACCATGGCGTATCAAAGTTGTATGTCACAATTGCGCTTGGGAATGGTGCTGAATCTCCGGCGCTCCCATTGTGTTCGAATTTCAATCTCCCACGTAAAAAATCAATATGCGCTTTGTAGAAAATGTATTCATGCCAATAGCTAGTGTCTGTTCTCGCCGGTATGAGCAAGACTATGGGGTCTTTGCATTTGATTGAGGATATATAAGCTTTCTTCACCCACAGTCCTAGCTGTCGTCCATAAGGCGGGTTTAGCCATTTTGGGCCATTCACTTTCGACCAGTCTTTGCTCAAAGCATCGTCTTCGTCTGTGTAATAGTTTTTGCACTTTGCATTTTTTGAGGTCGCTGCTAAATCAATGACGAAGTGGTATCTGTCATTAAGCTTCTCAAATAGCTTCTGTGGTGTTTCCCAGTCATCCTTGTCACTTGAGAAAAGCCCTTTATTAAGCATGTTTTTTCTCCTTTTTCTTCAAAGTTGCTCTTCCGTGAATAGCCCTGTGTGATAGTCATATCTAGCAATCGTGATCGGTATTTTGTACCTGATCATGAACAGCAACATTCGCAGTCTGGCATCGGTGGTCAAAGTCGCGTTTCCGCCTTTGACGTCAACAACCTTTGCAAGCTTTTCACCGTCATAGAAGCAGAAATCAGGTTTGTATTTTCTTGCCGAGTATCGTTTGCCATTGATCTTGAAGGCAGACAGAATCTCAAACGATTCTTGAATCGTTACCTTCTGGGGCTTGTTGCGTATCAGCATGTAATAGGCGCCCTCTGCTTTGCTTGCGAATCTAATGCCATCAATCACAACTGGCTGCGCATTGTACTTGCCTCTGCGTCTCTTGCGGATAACCATGGCTAACGACTCGCAATCTCTTCATGCCCGTTGTTGCGGCGGGGCAACTTGATTTCAAACTCGCTTGCCACTCGCTTCACGAACGTTGTTGACTTACCAATCCGTTTTGCAACGTCAATCAGTGTGTCGCATTGTGAGGCCGCTTCTGCAATCCCACGTGCGTATTTGGCACGGGCTTCTTTTCGCTTTTTTGAAATCTTTTTAAGACCATTGTTGACTGAAGTCTTCAAAATGTCGCTGTCATCAACACCGGAAACTGACCGTTTTTCTGCAATGGCGTGTTTGGATACAACAATCCGGTTGTTTAACTCTTGCTTCTCGATTTTTGAGAATACTTCGCTTTTTGAGATGTCTAGCATTGCTGAATTTTCGTAGCGCTTAAGCAATTCAGCCTTGAAGTCGCACCACACTTTGTCTCCCTGTTTGTATAAACGTACTGTTACTTGTGTCATGCTTTTTCCTCCTGACGCGACTCGATGTATTCTTGCTCGCTAATTGGCTGTTTTAGTTTTTCCAGCGATATCCCCATGGCTTTGGCTATTTTTGTAAGTGTGATCCTCATTACCTCTTTGCCACTAAGAAAACTAGCAACTGTGATCCGACTTACGCCAGCAATCAAAGCAAAACGGTATATTGGCAAGCTGGGATGATCATCAAGAAAGCTGCGAAGTCGTTCACGTGCCCAATCTTGGCCTGCATTGTTAGTTTCGCTCGTATGCTCAATCATGCTTTTGCCTCCTGCTTAATTAATGGCGTTTCTGAAAAGTCCAGTGTTGCGAAGTGATTGGCAAGCTCAAGCAGTTTAAGCAAGCTACCCGAAACTTCGCCATCAGCATATATGCTATCTGACGCTTCATGAATCATGCGTGTATTTGCCTGAGCAATGTTCTCAACAAGCACGGCGATGTCTTGCCACTGTGCTTCGGTAACGTCTAGGTAGCCTTGATCATAATCGCTTTCAATGTCAGCTATCGTTTGATTCAAGGCCGTTTCGTATGCCATCAGCCGCTTGTCCAAGTGTTGCAAATATCTATTCGTCATTTCTTCGGCTGTCACGATCTTTTCCCCCTTACGTCTGTTAGCTTTTCAAAATTTAAGGTGCAATCTTTTGATTTTGGAATAATTCGGCTGATGAGTTTGCTATTGTACATGCGTTCAAGCTCATCCATCTCGTTGTTGGTTGTGATGATCGTTGATAGACGAGGCGTGTTGCTTTCAAAATCAAGACGAGCATTCGCAATGCGGTACATCAGCTCTTGCATGTCACGTCTAACCGGCTTGATGTCGAGCTTCATTCCGCCCTCTGTCCCTAAGTCGTCCAGCAGCAGCACGTCAGCTTCTTTCATTGCCCGCTCAATGCCCGCTAAACGCTTACGAACGTCTGGTGCATCATATTGCAAGCCCATTAGGTTGCTCAGCTCTGCTGTTGAGATAAACAGCCCTGACTGGCCTTCATCGCGCAAGCTGGTTAGCATTGCTAAAGCAAGTGATGTCTTGCCTGTTCCACGAGGGCCAAATAAAATCACGTTTTCAGGCGCTTTTTGCATTCGTTTTGCCAACTTGTATGCCCTATTTCCCAGATCTCTTGATTTCTGAAAATCCGTCTGCATTTCAGGCTGCCATTTTTCGAACGTAAACTTAGCCGGAACGTTTCCGGGAAAGACTGAGTAGCGATAAATGGCACGTGCCTTTTTACGGTTCAATGCGGCCATAGAGCGTTCGTAGAAGCGCCGTTCAATCTCGGCCTGAGTTGGCAGCTTGCTAACGTCCATTCCTCGCTTTTCGATAATTTTTTGCACGTCCGCATGTGTGAATAGGCCTTTAGTCGACTCCATATCCCCAGTTCTCCTTTGTTTCCGTGTGTTCTACCCGTCTTCCAGATGAAAACTTGCGATTTGCCTGTGCTGCCATGGTGTCGTACTTCGATCTCAGCTTTGACGCACTTAGAATGTTGGTTTGCCAAAACGCGTCAAGCTGACACCAGTCAATCATCTTGTGGATCTTCTCAAATGGTCGATGATCTAACTCGTGCATCTTACGAACGTCATCAGCCCAAGACTGTAAGTTTGGCTTTCTGTGCTCAGGGTTGTTGCCTTTGATCTTTTCCCAAAGATAAACCGCCTCAATCATTTCAGGAGAGTCGTCAGCATATTCACGCTTGCGTGATTGCTGACTATCTTCTTTCTTTGCATTCTTTGCATTCTTTGCATTCTTGATTGTGGACAAGTGATGGACACTTGATGGACGGTCGATGGACACTTGATGGTCACCGTCTTGATAAGTTGACCACTCAATCACTGTAATGACGCTGTATTGTGGGGTTGATTTGATGGACAACATTTGCTCTTTTTCAAATTGCTTTATCCATCTCCATAACGTTCTTGCAACAATCCGATGGTCACGCTTAACACCTTCGTTGAACTCAAATGCCAGTGCGTCGCGCCCCGTGACGAATTGTCCGCTGGACACGTCAACCTGCTGACCATTGAACAAAAACCGGTTACCCTCATGAGATGCTTTCATCAAAATAAGCAACCAAAGCTTTAGCTGATTCGCGTCAGTCCATACGAAGGACTGGCGTATTTTTCGGTATACTTTTATCCAGCCTCCGTCTGCCATGTGATCACCTCAAATCAGAATGGAATCGTAAATAGCTCATAGCCGTCTACCTCAGTGTCACCATGTTCAAGCGCGTCACCGATATATTCGGGGCATCTGCCAAGGAAACGACACGCTTCCGATCGGCTGTAAAAATATCGAATCTGACCAGTCGGCGGATCTCGCAATACGACAGGAACTGCTGCCTTGTTAAGCTTATGCTCATATGCATGCATCAAGTTCCCACGTGGAGTGATCCATTCCAGATTATCGGCATTATTATTTGACGGGTTTCCATCGATGTGGTTGACATCTGGCAAATTATCAGGGTTGGGATGAAAAGCCAAGCAGACAAGCCGATGAACTAAAAACTGCTTACAAGCACGAGATTTCCATAATGTTACGCGCTTATATCCACCTTTATCCGTTTTCTGTTTAAGCGTTCTGCCTTGCCATTTGCGTTCGTAAGTGGTGCCATTTCGAACTGTCACAGTTGTTTTACCAGGGACGGTTCGAATCTGTCCACGATCAGAAACTTGATAAAGATGCTCATATGAAGGAATGTCTTTCCAATTTTCCATTTTTAATTACCTCTTTTAAGTCAGAATGGAAGATCGTCACTTACGTCTATTGGCTGACCGCTGTTGGCAAATGGATCGGCTGTAGTGGTTTGGCTTGCTTGCGCCGGTGTGCCGAAAGACGGATTAGAATTTGAAGAAGATTCATCTTTGCTGTCTTTCCAACGATGCTGAATCTGCGGGAAAGCCGTTGGCTCCCACTTTTTGATATGCGGATAGGTCTTACCGTTGTATTCTTCGTTTTTGACGGTAACTTTAACGGCATGACCCGTGAAATCTGCAAGCATCGCCGCAAGATCAGCCCACGCCTTATGGTCTGGAATGCCAGCATTTTTGCCAATCATGAACAGGTATCCCATTGCATACTCTCCGGTGTCTTTCTTTGGATATTGGTTGTCGAAGATATGCTTGTTTTGATATTTCTGTGGAACGTCATTGCGTACGATTAGGTCGAACTTGATAAACTCGCGATCTTTGTAGTTGTCAAATCCAAATCGGTTAATAACGCATTCATATACACCATCTTGAATGTCGCAATTTCCTTCTGCTGCTTGTGAGTAGTCCATCGTAATAGCCATGTTTTAGTCCTCCTGTTTGACTGATTTTTCCTGATTTCCAAACTTGAATAGCTCGTTAATTGGTACTAACTTTCGATTGTCTAATCTGTTTTTAGCAAAGATTGCATCGGTTCCCTCGAGAATGACGCCACGGCCATCAGTCTTGGGATTAACTACCACGCGTCCTACAACGTCTGTCAGGCCTAATAACCCGTCACGTACGCTGTCGCGAATTGCTGGTGCATACTGGCTGAACGATTGTCCAGTTTCGCTTGTAACGTCTCGTGTGTTCTCCCAAGCAGTTACTAGCACGTTAACTGGTGCGTCCATGAATATCATGGTCATGATACGGGCAAAGTAATTTGTCCATCTTGAGTAATCCTGAAGCTCGTTGCCAATACCGTTTTTACTGTGCCTGCCCATCTCGACAAACCAGTCTTTTTCGAACGCTGATACGTTGTCGATCACCAGATTGTCATACCCAGAAACACGCTCAGCCAGATTTTTCAGGAACTCTTTCCATTCCTCGCTTGGCTTGCTTCGGTCAAATGGTTGCACATCGATGTTCGGTGCACCGGATAGCACTTTTGAACTGTCATCCAGATCTAGCACGAGTGTTTTGCCATTAAGATTGCGGATGGCTGACGTCTTACCGACACCAGGCTTCCCATAAATCAAAACTCGCCAGTTCTTTGTTCGATCAATTGCAGATGCATGTTTGATTGGCTGCATCTACCGCACCCCCAGTCCAATGTTCTCAACCAGTCGCGCATTTGGTACCTCACGTCCAGCTTGTAACGCTTTTTTCAAGTCGGCTTTGTTGACCATCAACGTGGTCTTAATGAACTCTGGTGGCAACTTATTCGGGTCTTCTGGTGCTTCCACACTCACTGTTCTGCGTGTGTAAATGCTGAACAGTGGTGTATGAATGTGTTCACGACCAGTTTCAACCATCGCTTGCACCAATCGTGATTTAATCGTCGCAGCGTTTTTCTTGGCACTTGTCTTGCGTTCTTGCAAACGCCTGATTTCAGCGTCGATTTCTTTGATGTCTGCTTCGACTGATTTATAGACTTTGACATAGCCAACAGCCTTATCGTCAAAGTCACCCTCAATCATTTCCATCGTGTCAGCAATCGCTTCTGGATCAGCGTTGCCACTTTCTGCCAGTCGTTGCAAACTGGTCAATTTGTCTGTTAAGTCGTATAATACTGACATATAATATTTTCCTTTCTATCAGTCGTTGGCCTGCATACCAGCGGCTTTTTTCATGGCTTGTTTGATAATGAATAGGATTGCTTGTGCGCCATCTTCTTGACCCATCGCATACGTTTGATGAGGGTCTGTGTTGTTCGGGCCATAGTCAGTGGCAACCTTGTGATATGCCGCGATCTGGCGGTTCGCCTCGGCTATAATTCGTTCGTATTCCTCATTAGTCATCACGTCATCCCCTTAGTTTCGCTAGTCGTGCACGTAGCTTCTCGTTCTCGGCAAGCAGCATCTTTGCAATTGGTGTGTGGTTGCCACGCATAATGTCTAACGTCAATTCGTTATGCTCTTTCAGCAAATCACCAATGGTACGTTCTGCTTCATTCAATCCACTGTCTCCAATTTCCGCTGTGGCCTAAGCAGTGACCAACGATCACGCCGAAGCCACCAGCAATTAGTAAATAACCAATCATTATTTGTCCTTCTCTCTAAGTGACCTTGAAATCTCTGGGAACCATTTGTCTAAGAAGTCGAGCCATGGTTTCGGATGAAACAGATACCCCTTTTTGCCAGGCGGTGGATATGAAACCACGGTATCTTGTAAGAACTTGTGGAAGCGTGGAACGTTCAAGATATTGTTAACTACCCACGTGTTGTTATGCCCTTCGACATATCTTGTTGCGGTGGTGAGCGTCCACATGCCTCGTGCTGCTAGCTTGCGTTTTAACTCTTGGTTCTCCTCAATCATCTTTGCCAGTTCTTCTTCATCGACCGCTAAATACTTTTTGCTTGAAATCTGATCATCTTCAACAACCTGCAACAACGGCATGGCATTTCCTCCTTTCCTGTGATCGCCTCCTGACGGATAATGAAACCGGAAAGGAGGTGATTGATATGGATCTAACTGTTCATTTCCGCGATGGCAACACGGAAGAAATCCCAGACTTTGAATCAGTGGTTTGCCTAGGAATGGATAAAAATGTTGTTAAAGCTGAAGACTTTTCCAATATTTACTTGGAAAATCAAATTACCTATTCATTTGTTGGCCATGCTGATTCGCTCCAAGCTAATGGCGCCGATATACTGTATTTAGTTCTTGCTAAGTGATTCGATGAGCTCCGCGATGGCTGCCACCATCTCGGGGCTTTTTTCTTTGTTCTTCAGTTGAGCAACAACAAATTCTGTAACGGCATTTTCTAGTTTTTCCTGTGTGCGTCCGTTCATTTAGACAGCCTCCTTTTGTAGAAACTTGTTGATAAAATACTGCTGGCCTTTGCCGGTCACCTTTGGGGTCTTCTGAACTGTTACGTGGCCGTCCGAGTGACTGATCGCCGTTTCCTTTACCTCGAACAAGCCTAGCTCCATCGCGCGTTGTGTCGGCGAGTTATAGTCGGCACCAATCCGTTTGATCAGATAACCTTGATCACGCAGCCATGCGAACAACCGCTTGGCACCAATGTCAACGCCGTTCTGCTTGAGCACTTTTGCAAGATCACCAACCAAGATGGTTGTGTGACTTGTGGCTACCGCGTCTGCAAACAATGCTTTAGGCTTCATTGTTTCGTTATCAGCCGTAAGTGCCGCTGTTTTGGCTTGTTCGTCCTTTAGCTGCGTTGCCAGATTGATAATGAAGTCTGGATCATAGATGACCTTCTCAATCGTTTCAGGCGTCATGTAGGCACCATGCTTGCGGATTGATGGGAGAACTTCATGCGTTACCCAACGGTTAAAACGTTTGGCCGCTGGTTTTCGACTAGCACCAATCAGTTTGTATAGCCCCGGTTCGCTGATGAAATTGGTCTCGCCTGATAAGCCCCCTAAGTTAAACTTAGTCACCTCATCGCCGTCTAATGATTTCAACGCTACCGTTGTGTTTGTTAGTTTCAGCGCATTCGTAACATCCGGTGCTGAAAACCAGATAATGCCGTTGGAGCTGACAGTCCGAATTTGGTTATCTTCGAACTGAAATAGTTGTAGTTCGTTCATATCTATACCGCCTCCTTTACTGGGTACTTCGGTTTTTCCGAAGTTGGTGACAAAAAAATATCCCCAACCGAAATCCCTAAAGCCTTTGCAATAGCCTCTAAGTTCTTATAACTGGCTCCGCGAAGACGATCAATATCACGCTCATAGTTATTAATCGTTTTCACTGTTAAGCCAGACTCAGTCGCCAGCTCATTGACTCGCATGTCTCGAATTCCGCGCCATTGACGAAGCGTGAATTTCTCAGATTTTTCGTTCATTACTGTTTCCTCCTTCCGTTCTTTATGTCTATATAATACGGTTCGGTTTTTCCGAAGTCAACAATAAAATTCTGTTTTTCCGAAATTAAATTCGGAAATATATTTCCGTTTTTCCGAAGTGGTGGTATACTGTTCCTATAGAAATGAGGAGGAACTTGACATGTTTGCAAAAAATCTAAAGTATCTGCGCGCAAAACGCGGCTATGATCAGCAGACATTCGCTGAAATGATCCACCGAAGCGTTTCTACCGTCAGTGAATGGGAGTCTGGCAAGTATACTCCAAAAGCGGGAATCCTTGCTGATATTGCCAATATGTTCGGTGTAAAGTTAGACGACATGATGAATAAAGACTTGTCGAAGAGTGCTGACAACACCGTGATTGAGAAAACTACAAATACAATGCGGAAACTCCGCCCCGAACGTCAGCAGAAAGTTTACACGTACGCGGAAAAACAACTTAATGAACAGCAAAACCCAGACAACGTAGTCAGCCTAGATGAAGCGCGTGTAGAACGTAATCTCGATGAACCAGCGTTTAATGTTGATGTTGATGGTATTGTGGCCGCTGGATATGGTGCCTTTAATGATGATCGTAATGAACCAATGGACACAGTTAAGATTCCAGATAGTGCCATTCCGTCTCACTACGATTACTGCTTTAAAGTTGTCGGTGACAGTATGTCTCCCTACTACGAGGATGGCGAATTTGTCTTTGTTCAGAAAACACAAGATGTTACTAACGGCATGATCGCGGTAGTTGACGTTGATGACAAGACATTTATCAAGAAACTGATTTTTGAAGAGAACCGTCTCTGCCTTCGCTCATTGAACGATGATGTGAACGAAAAAACGGGCGAACGTATCTACCCAGACTTCTACGCCGATGAAACCGACAATATTGATGTGATCGGCAAAGTTGTTGGGTCATATGCATTCAAATAATCTTACGTCCAAATCCTGATTGACGTTAAAAGCTGGATTTTTTGGAGGGGAATAATGGAACTACTTATCTTAATTGCCTTTTTGGGATCGCTCCTATTGGCTGCAATATTTGGCACATTGTCTATAATTCAAAGAAAGGATCCGAGAAAACTAAAGCGGAACCTTATTATTACCGCATTGTCGGCGGTAGCATTTATTGCAATCTTTTTTTGGATTGGCACCTACTCGGGAGAAAGCAACAGGTCAGCTGCGTCTAGTTCGTCTTCAAAAGCTGAATCGTCAAAGGCAAAATCGTCGCAAGAAGATGATGACAGTTACGAAGACACTGATAGCGATGACTCTGATGATGAAGAATCATCAAGCACAGAAACATTCAATGCTGCTGATTACAATACTGGCGTTACATATGACCAGCTTGCGCGAACCCCGGACGATTACAAATACAAAAAGGTTTCCTTCACTGGAAAAGTAATTCAAGTTATTGACGGCGATGATGAAACCGATCTACGTGTTGCGGTTGATGGCAATTATGACAACGTCATCTTTATTGGTTACGATCCAGATATCATGAATGGTTCTCGCGTACTAGAAGATGACAAAATAACTTTCTATGGAGAGAGCAAGGGAACTACCTCGTACAAATCTACAGGCAGTGGCAATATCACCATACCTGCGGTAGCCGTAGTCAAAATAGAAGATGCAGGCAAAGCACCCGACGACTATGGTGATTAGTCCCTTCCCCCACGCGAGCGGCGTCCCCGTGCAAGCCGGAGAGTGGGGCTTGTGCCACATACCAAGCAAAGGATGTGAGTCATTATGCTAAAAAAGATAGTTGCCATCTTACTCATTGTTTTGTTGGCTGGTGCAACAACCGCTTGCGCTAGTGACCAAGACGATGATCAAAATGTCGAGCAGTTTAACTGAGATTCGTCAAACAAAAAGCACACTATGTTGTGCCTTTAAAAATTGCTATACATCATGTAGCAAATAAGTGAAATTACATTGACACTTACAAGCTTAGATTATAAAATATAATCATAGATCAAGTTCAGAGGGCCCTAGGAGTAGGTGCTGGACTAACGAACCGCGGTGTCTATGTTGAAAAACATAGCATCGTGGTTTTTGTTTTCAGGAGGAAAATGAATTGAATTCAAAACCATTTAAAACTCTCAATCAACAGCTGACAATTCTCAGAAATCGTGGGTTGGATGTACCAACCAAGTCGAAAAGATCCTTGGAGCAAATTGGGTATTACGCTCTTATAAACGGATACAAATGGTCTTTTTTACAGCGAGATTCGAGTGGACACGTCATTCATTCTGAGCATTACATATCAGGGGCTACCTTCGCTGAGATTCGATCATTATATGACTTTGATGCAGAACTACGAGCGATCTTATATCGTTCGCTTCTGAAATATGAAGCTTCTCTTGGTGCGGAACTCTCATATAAATTTTCGGAGGCTCATCCAGAAGAACATTCCTATTTAGCTATTGACAACTTTCAACGAAACCCGGACTGGACAGGATCTGTTGTCGGTACTATTAGTGCTCTCTCCCGTGAAATTCAAAACAAATTGAAGGGTGATGATGATAACGCTGTCAAGCATTATGTAAACAAACATGGTCACGTGCCCCTGTGGGTGCTCGTGAATTTCCTCACTTTTGGTGAGCTGAATTATTTTTATTCAAATATGACTACTGATCTGCAACTGGAGGTTGCAAAAGATTTCACACGAATGCGAGTGCGAGAATATCGGCCAACACACTATGTTCCTACATCTCCTGCAGCAATTCGATCTGTCAACAAAATAGTGAATTTGTTCAGGAACAGTGTCGCACATGGGGAAATCACATTCTCAAAAAAGCTTGTCAAAAGCACAAATATGAAGCCTATCAAACAAGCGCTCGGCATTACAAATATCGCCTTAAATAGTCAAGCCGGGTTATTTGAACTCATCTTATGCATGAAGTTGATGCTAACGAAGAAGGACTATCATCGGTTGCAAAAGGACTTAAAAGGCTTATTTAGCAACTATAAAAATGAATTCACATCAATTTCATTCAATTCTGTGTTACAAGATATGAACTTTCCCAAGCGATACTTTGACTATATTTAAAGAAAAAAGCGCCTACCCCACTGGCTAAAGTGAACGGGTAGACGCTTAAAAGAACGTGACTGTGTGGTGGGTGCAATAGCACCCGTTTGTATTGTAGCACAAGGAGGTATGAATGATGGCCAGCATTAGTAAACGTGGCAAAAAATGGCAATATCGTGTCTCTTACAAGGATAATGATGGAACACGCAAGTATGTCAACAAGGGTGGCTTCCCCTCAAAAAAAGCTGCTGATATAGCGGCAATCGAAGTCGAACGTCAGCATAATCGCGGTGCAAATTTGGATCTTAACAAGATAACGTTAATCGACTACTGGGACAAATGGATTGAGCTGTACAAATCTGGTAAGCATTCTCGTATCACCGAAGCCCGGTATAAAACAATTCGTAAACAGTTATTAGCCTATTGGGGCGAAAGCCGTGAACTAAAATCAATTTCAAAATCAGACTGGCAGGCATTTATCAATGATTTTGGCAAAAAAAGGGCTAAAGATACAGTCAGCAAATTGAATGGCTATGTTCGCTCAATGGCTGATTCTGCCGTCGATGACCAAATAATATATACTAACTTCACTCATAACGTTGTCCTCACTGGTAATGAAGGCCAAGCAGGAATCATCAAATATTTGCAAGTAAAGGATTTGCGCAAGCTCGTCAATTACTGTCTAGAATTTGCAGACTACGAGCATATTGCTTACTACATCATCGCAACCGGGGCACTGACCGGAGCTAGGTATTCTGAAGTTCTTGGGCTCACGTGGGATCATGTTGATCTTAAAAAGCGCGTTGTGCACATTACCAGAACGTGGGATCACAGATATGGCAGCGGCTTTGCTGCTACTAAGAACAAATCAAGTGTACGTGACATCGACATCACGAGAGAACTTGCAGACTTGCTTTTACGTCTCAAGAAAGAACAGCAAGAGGTCTACCTTGCTCAGGGATATCGTGATAGCAAACAACTATTATTTCGCAGCATACGGCATAACATGCTATCGAGCACGGCAATTAATAAGGATCTAAGGACGATCGAGAAGACTCTCGACATTTCCCCCGCGATTACTTTCCATGGGCTTAGACACACTCACGTTTCCTATTTGATTGCCAATCACGTTGACATTAACTATATTTCAAAAAGACTTGGGCATGCCAATACAATGATCACTCAAAAAGTCTACGCTCATCTTCTTGAAGATCAAAGAAAAGAGCAGGTATCCCAGACACTACAAGCACTTTCGAGACTTTAGCTTGTGCACATTTTGTGCACCGGAGGAAAAAAACAACCGAAAATAAAAGGAAACAAAAATCCCGAAATGCCTTTATACCAGCATTTCGGGAAGCTACAGAAAGCATCTAGAAGCATAAAAACGGAGAGTAAGGGATTCGAACCCTTGATACAGGTAAAACCCGTATACATGGTTTCCAACCATGCTCCTTCAGCCTCTCGGACAACTCTCCATAAAAAACTCCGGTTGTCAGGCTCGAACTGACGACAACCTGATTAACAGTCAGGTGCTCTACCAACTGAGCTAAACCGGAATAAACAGCGTGGCAGCTTCCTACCCTCGCAGGCAGTTTCCCACCAACTACTCTCGGCGTGAAGAAGCTTAACTTCTGTGTTCGGCATGGGAACAGGTGTATCCTTCTTGCTATCGCCACCACACTTATGAGAACTTTGCGCTCTCAAAACTGGCTATCATTGTTGCTGGTTTTCTTTGCTGAGAATCGGCGTATTTCATCGAAACGCGTTCGCAGTCGCAGAAACCTCCACATAAGGACCCTGAGTCCATTGGCCAAAACCCGGCCAACGAACTCAGGCCCGCTTATGCTCCGGTTTCTAAGCGCTCCTGCTCACGCTCTACTTGGTTAAGTCCTCGACCGATTAGTACTGGTCCGCTCCATGCATCGCTGCACTTCCACTTCCAGCCTATCTACCTGATCATCTCTCAGGGGTCTTACTTCCATATAGGAATGGGAAATCTCATCTCGAGGGGGGCTTCACACTTAGATGCTTTCAGCGTTTATCCCTTCCGTTCATAGCTACCCAGCGATGCGCCTGGCGGCACAACTGGTACACCAGCGGAACGTCCATCCCGGTCCTCTCGTACTAAGGACAGCTCCTCTCAAATTTCCTGCGCCCGCGACGGATAGGGACCGAACTGTCTCACGACGTTCTGAACCCAGCTCGCGTACCGCTTTAATGGGCGAACAGCCCAACCCTTGGGACCGACTACAGCCCCAGGATGCGATGAGCCGACATCGAGGTGCCAAACCTCCCCGTCGATGTGGACTCTTGGGGGAGATAAGCCTGTTATCCCCAGGGTAGCTTTTATCCGTTGAGCGATGGCCCTTCCATACGGAACCACCGGATCACTAAGCCCGACTTTCGTCCCTGCTCGACTTGTCAGTCTCGCAGTCAAGCTCCCTTCTACCTTTACACTCTGCGAATGATTTCCAACCATTCTGAGGGAACCTTTGGGCGCCTCCGTTACATTTTAGGAGGCGACCGCCCCAGTCAAACTGCCTACCTGACACTGTCTCCCGCCACGATCAGTGGCGCGGGTTAGAGTGTTCATACAGCTAGGGTAGTATCCCACCAACGCCTCCATCGAAACTAGCGTTCCGATCTCTACGGCTCCTACCTATCCTGTACAAGCGGTACCAACACTCAATATCAAGCTACAGTAAAGCTCCATGGGGTCTTTCCGTCCTGTCGCGGGTAACCCGCATCTTCACGGGTACTATAATTTCACCGAGTCTCTCGTTGAGACAGTGCCCAAATCATTACGCCTTTCGTGCGGGTCGGAACTTACCCGACAAGGAATTTCGCTACCTTAGGACCGTTATAGTTACGGCCGCCGTTTACTGGGGCTTCAATTCTGGGCTTCGCTTGCGCTAACTCATCCTCTTAACCTTCCAGCACCGGGCAGGCGTCAGCCCCTATACATCATCTTTCGATTTAGCAGAGACCTGTGTTTTTGATAAACAGTTGTTTGGGCCTATTCACTGCGGCTGACCTTGCGGTCAGCACCCCTTCTTCCGAAGTTACGGGGTCATTTTGCCGAGTTCCTTAACGAGAGTTCGCTCGCTCACCTGAGGATACTCTCCTCGACTACCTGTGTCGGTTTGCGGTACGGGTAGTTTATTTCTCACTAGAAGCTTTTCTTGGCAGTGTGACATCAGGAACTTCGCTACTTTAATTTCGCTCCCCATCACCGCTTGTCCTTATGGTCGCAAGCATTTCACTCGCCACCAGACTTGCGGCTTGGACGCACTTTTCCAGCCGTGCGCTTTCCTTAGCCTCCTGCGTCCCTCCATCGCTTAAACAAAATAAACTAGTGCAGGAATCTCAACCTGCTTGTCATCGACTACGCCTTGCGGCCTCGCCTTAGATCCCGACTAACCCTGGGAGGACGAGCCTTCCCCAGGAAACCTTAGTCATACGGTGGATCAGATTCTCACTGATCTTTCGCTACTCATGCCGGCATTCTCACTTCTAAGCGCTCCAGCCGTCCTCACGATCGACCTTCAACGCCCTTAGAACGCTCTCCTACCGCGCACCCTGACGGGTGCACCCACAGTTTCGGTATTATGCTTAGCCCCGGTATATTTTCGGCGCAGTGCCACTCGACTAGTGAGCTATTACGCACTCTTTAAATGGTGGCTGCTTCTGAGCCAACATCCTAGTTGTCTGTGCAACGCCACATCCTTTTCCACTTAGCATAAATTTAGGGACCTTAACTGGTGATCTGGGCTGTTCCCCTTTCGACAATGGACCTTATCGCTCACTGTCTGACTCCCGGAGTAAGATCGATGGTATTCGGAGTTTATCTGAATTCAGTAACCCTTGATGGGCCCCTAGTTCAAACAGTGCTCTACCTCCATGATCCATCCTCCGAGGCTAACCCTAAAGCTATTTCGGAGAGAACCAGCTATCTCCAAGTTCGTTTGGAATTTCACCGCTACCCACAACTCATCCCAGCATTTTTCAACATACATGGGTTCGGTCCTCCAGTGTGTTTCACCACACCTTCAACCTGGTCATGGGTAGGTCACTTGGTTTCGGGTCTACATCTGCCTACTCATTCGCCCTGTTCAGACTCGCTTTCGCTCCGGCTCCGACTTTTCATCTTAACCTCGCAGGCAAACGTAACTCGCCGGTTCATTCTACAAAAGGCACGCCATCACCCCTTAACGGGCTTTGACTAATTGTAGGCACACGGTTTCAGGAACTGTTTCACTCCCCTTCCGGGGTGCTTTTCACCTTTCCCTCACGGTACTGGTTCACTATCGGTCACTAGGGAGTATTTAGCCTTGGGAGATGGTCCTCCCGGATTCCGACGGAATTTCACGTGTTCCGCCGTACTCAGGATCCTGGACGGAGGGTCCGCCGTTTCGCTTACAGGGCTTTCACCTTCTATGGCGCAGCTTTCCAGCTGACTTCGACTACGTCGAACTTTGGTAACTCCAATGTCCAGTCCTACAACCCCGAGAAGCAAGCTTCTCGGTTTGGGCTCTTCCCACTTCGCTCGCCGCTACTATGGGAATCGAGTTTTCTTTCTCTTCCTGCGGGTACTGAGATGTTTCAGTTCCCCGCGTCTGCCGCCGACAAGCTATGAATTCACTTGCAGGCAATACACTGATGTGTACTGGGTTCCCCCATTCGGAAATCTCCGGATCAAAGCTTACTTATAGCTCCCCGAAGCATATCGGTATTAGTTCCGTCCTTCATCGGCTCCTAGTGCCAAGGCATCCACCGTGCGCCCTTTGTAACTTAACCTGTACTGACTTGCGTCAGCGGTTATGCGATGCGAATTTCTAAATTAGAAACTCATACAAATACGCTGTGTTCTCGGCAATTTAAAACATTTACAACAATGATATCCAGTTTTCAAAGAACAAAGTCGCACCCGCTAGGGTGCTTGAGGGTCGTCCCCTCAAAACTAAACAAAGTTTCGTGTGTGCAGGTTTCCGTCAGACTTAATGTCTGTTTCCTTAGAAAGGAGGTGATCCAGCCGCAGGTTCTCCTACGGCTACCTTGTTACGACTTCACCCTAATCATTTGTCCCACCTTAGACGGCTCGCTCCCTAAAAGGGTTACGCCACCGGCTTCGGGTGTTACAAACTCTCATGGTGTGACGGGCGGTGTGTACAAGGCCCGGGAACGTATTCACCGCGGCGTGCTGATCCGCGATTACTAGCGATTCCGACTTCGTGTAGGCGAGTTGCAGCCTACAGTCCGAACTGAGAATGGCTTTAAGAGATTAGCTTGACCTCGCGGTCTCGCAACTCGTTGTACCATCCATTGTAGCACGTGTGTAGCCCAGGTCATAAGGGGCATGATGATTTGACGTCATCCCCACCTTCCTCCGGTTTGTCACCGGCAGTCTTACTAGAGTGCCCAACTTAATGCTGGCAACTAGTCATAAGGGTTGCGCTCGTTGCGGGACTTAACCCAACATCTCACGACACGAGCTGACGACAACCATGCACCACCTGTCATTTTGCCCCCGAAGGGGAAACCTGATCTCTCAGGTGATCAAAAGATGTCAAGACCTGGTAAGGTTCTTCGCGTTGCTTCGAATTAAACCACATGCTCCACCGCTTGTGCGGGCCCCCGTCAATTCCTTTGAGTTTCAACCTTGCGGTCGTACTCCCCAGGCGGAATGCTTAATGCGTTAGCTGCGGCACTGAAGGGCGGAAACCCCCCAACACCTAGCATTCATCGTTTACGGCATGGACTACCAGGGTATCTAATCCTGTTCGCTACCCATGCTTTCGAGCCTCAGCGTCAGTTACAGACCAGACAGCCGCCTTCGCCACTGGTGTTCTTCCATATATCTACGCATTTCACCGCTACACATGGAGTTCCACTGTCCTCTTCTGCACTCAAGTTTCCCAGTTTCCGATGCGCTTCCTCGGTTAAGCCGAGGGCTTTCACATCAGACTTAAAAAACCGCCTGCGCTCGCTTTACGCCCAATAAATCCGGATAACGCTTGCCACCTACGTATTACCGCGGCTGCTGGCACGTAGTTAGCCGTGGCTTTCTGGTTGGATACCGTCACGCCGACAACAGTTACTCTGCCGACCATTCTTCTCCAACAACAGAGTTTTACGACCCGAAAGCCTTCTTCACTCACGCGGCGTTGCTCCATCAGACTTGCGTCCATTGTGGAAGATTCCCTACTGCTGCCTCCCGTAGGAGTTTGGGCCGTGTCTCAGTCCCAATGTGGCCGATCAACCTCTCAGTTCGGCTACGTATCATCGCCTTGGTGAGCCGTTACCTCACCAACTAGCTAATACGCCGCGGGTCCATCCAAAAGCGATAGCTTACGCCATCTTTCAGCCAAGAACCATGCGGTTCTTGGATTTATGCGGTATTAGCATCTGTTTCCAAATGTTATCCCCCACTTAAGGGCAGGTTACCCACGTGTTACTCACCCGTCCGCCACTCGTTTTAAGTTGAATCACAGTGCAAGCACCGTTCATCGACCAAAACTCGTTCGACTTGCATGTATTAGGCACGCCGCCAGCGTTCATCCTGAGCCAGGATCAAACTCTCATATAAATATGAGCTGTTCGAATAGCTCGATTTGTTGTTCTAGCGAATTGACTTCGCAAATGTTACTTTTTGCCTCGATACCGAAATATCAAGGACCCTGCACATTTAAACGAAACTTTGTTCAGTTTTCAAAGGACGATCTTGTCAAAAGACAACTTTGATAGATTATCATGCCAACAAACGAGTGTCAACACTTTTTATTAATCAGCTTCACAACAAGGTTATGAAGCAACTTCTATCTCTTTCCAAAAAAGAAAGTTCGGTTTTTGACAGCAATAATATAATACCAGTAACCTCGACAGCACGCAAGCATTTTTCTCAAAATGCTTGCACAAATCATTGCCATAAAATAGCTATCGAAAATGAAACCTACGCGTTCATCCAAAGTTTTTCGCGCAAAATCAAAAAGTGCGGCAATCAGGCTAGACCTGAAAACCGCATAAACTAAAATAGCTTAACTTTTTCGACGCGAATTATTGTTCACTTTGTATGCTGCTTTGCTGGCTTCATACCCAATTTAACCTGGCAATCAGGACAAATACCGTAGACTTCAAGATGATGGCCGCTCACCTTAAATCCGGTTTCTTTAGCCGCAACCGCTTCAACGTCTGTCACTCCTGGGTAGGTAAAGTCAAAAATCTTACCACAATTTGTACAGATCGCATGGTAGTGCGGTTCAATTGGAAAATCAAAATGTGTTGCCGCATCATTGGAAGACATTTCTTCAACTAGATTAAGGTCCACCAACAGACGCAAATTGTTATACACCGTGGCAACACTCATATGCGGAAATTGCGGTGAAAGCTTTGCATAAATCATCTCGGCTGTCGGATGTGCAGTGCTGTCGATCATGTATGAAATGATCGCTTCACGCTGTGGTGTGACCCGAATCTGCTTTGCTTTGAGCAAGTTAATTGTCTTGTTATAAACTGCCTGATTCATCGCCAACCTCCTAATTTATAAACATTATCATCTAGTAAAATTGTACGCCTTTTTCTAATGTAGCACAACCTTTACTTACAAAAGTTTAGAATTTCCTCAGTACTAGATACTTAAGACTCACGCATGAATTTGTGTACACCAAAACGGATTAACCCTCAGCGACAACCCTGATACATCTAATTTGGCCAAGGGCTTTGGTCATAATGTCATCTTTACACATTACAAAGCGCCCTACGAAGACAGGCTATCAATTGAAAAAAGCAGCGCCTCAGTGGGCACTGCTAAACCATAATCATCGTGACTACTTTGAGTCATCGCTGCCATCGTCATCACTACTGCTTTTAAGTTCGGGCGCATCGGTTTTGTATTCATCCACCGTAGACTTACCCTTATTTTGCGCCTTCAGACTCGTACCGTCTTTTTGGGCAGCTTTGAGCTTCTTCTTCGTATCGGTTAACTTATACGAAAAGTCACTGCGATCGACTTTTTTAAAGCCGCTTGGCGTATAGAATCGGAGAAGGTCGCCGTTAATCACGCGATCTGACAAGGAAAGTTCAGTTGTCACGCGGTTGGTAGCCGCATCAACTGTCTTTTTCTGACTGGCTGATAGTTTGCTGATCTTCTTGCCAGTGCTGGTGTTAAAGTACTGACTTCCCACCTTGGTAAAGTCAGGCGTCACAAAATCCCCGTTTCTGAATGCAACTGTTTGTGGATGGTTGGGCGACAGCAAATCAGAACCAAATTGAACAGTGTTGTTATCCTTGACACCAAGTAAATTCAAAATGGTCGGCAACGCATCGATTTCCCCACCGTACGTGTGATTAATGCCGCCTTTGAGTCCTGGCATATGAATCATAAACGGCACTCGTTGATACATGGCGTTGTTATAGTCATTAAAGCCGGAGATGTTGGTTAACTTAGCCATCGCCTTTTTATGGTTGTTGGAAATCCCATAGTGGTCGCCGTATAACACAATCATCGACTTATCATACAACCCGGTTTCTTTTAACCAATTGAAAAATTCACCCATGGCTTCGTCAAGATAGCGCGCCGTCTGCACATACCCGTCTACCGTGTCATCGCCTGTATCGGTTTTACTGATCGTTTGGTTGGCCTTATCTAGAGTATACGGATAATGGTTGGTAACCGTGATCATTTTGGCATAAAACGGCTGAGGTAGCTGTTCAATGTATTGAGCCGAATCTTTAAGGAAGATCTTGTCTTTCAGACCATAGCCCACGTCATAATTCTTACCGCTTGAGAAGTAATTCTTCGAGAAGAAGTAATCATACCCCCAAGACTTATACGTATTATCGCGATTCCAAAAGCTTGGTACATCCCCGTGGAATGAAGCGGTGGTGTAACCATGCTGGTCTAAAATAGCCGGAGCCGCCTGAAACGTGTTAGTCGTGCCATCTGTCACCATGGCCGCGCCTTCAGGTAAGCCAAATAATGAGTTCTCCATCATCATTTCGGCATCCGCGGTTTTACCTTGGCCAACTTGATTAAAGAAGTTATCAAACGATAAAGTATCAGATTCGTGATACAGCTTATTCAAGTTTGGCGTGACTTCCTGGCCATCCCATTTGAAGTCGATCATAAACTGCTGCAGGCTCTCCAGATGGATGATGAAAACATTTTTGCCTTTTGCCACACCTGTGTATTCCGCATTTGGAGCAACACGATTTTTGTTCAAGTAGTTCAACACTGACTTAACATCGCTGGAATCGGCATTAGCTTTGGTGGCACTGTTTTTGGCTGTCTTAACGCCGTCAACAACTGTGTAGGCGTTTAAGCCGAGATACTTGACGATATAGTTGTTATCAAATGTCCGGGTCAGCAAACCAGAACGATCGCTGTAGGCCATCGCCAAGTTGGCGCCAAACATCAATACAGCAAGCAGCGAAACGCCGAGAGCAAACCGTTTTTTGATCGGACGAATATCCATGCGAATCACTTTAAACGCCAGTAATAAAATCAAAACCACAACGTCAACAAAAACCAGGAAATCCGTTGGTTGAACAATCCCCATGATCCCTTTGTTTAAGTTATTGGAAACCGCTCCCGATCCTTTGATCAACGCAAACGTCAAGAAGTCTGAGAATTCCCGATAATAAAGCACATTGGCAAAAAGCCAAACAGACGTCAATGCATCAATCACCAGCATCGTGACATACGATTTTCGTCCGGACATATATAAAGCAATGCCAAAAAGAAAAAGCGTTGTCGGGATGGGATTAATCGCCAAAATCAGATGTTGAAAGCTGCCGGTGACTCCCAAGTTAAATTTAGCTTGATATGCCCAGTACGTCTTTGCCCAGAATAAGACAATGGCAAGGGCCAAAAAGCCGAGTCTTGTATTGAAAAAACCTCGAAGTTTAGTGCCGATCTGGTTCATTTGGAGCCTCCAAGTCATTGTTTAATGTCAAAAGTATAGCACATTCGCTAGGATAACCGCTTGTTTCTCAAAAGACAAATGTTCACCGTTGATTAAAGCTTAATTATGGGCAATCTTAAAGAAGCCTTAAAATGGGACGTCCGGATATCGTGGAGAACGAGCGTTGTATTATTTACGGCGCGTGTGCATGCGAAGCTCTGCTTTCCATAGAGCTGTTCACCGGCACAGAAGTCTGCATTGTAAGGACCTTGGTCGCAGTGGTCAATGATTTCTTACTGGGGATTGTTCTATTAGAGGCAAAAAGCTAATTGATTTTCGCTTTCTATAACGCGTTCGCAGTCGCAGAAATCTACGTGTAAGGACCTCAAGCCTAAATGGCAAAACCCAGCCATTTAGGCTTGAGGCCACTTACACTCCGATTTCTAAGCGCTCCTGCTCACGCTCACATAAAAAAGAGGCCAACCCTTTCAAGTCCGCCTCGTTCAGCACTCAGACTTAAGCCTGATCACTGTCGTTAGTATCATTAGTGTCCTCGTCTTCATCAAAATCCATCAGATCATAGATTTCCATGGCCGCAAGATCGATGTTGTCAAACTGGAAAGTCTGGTGCGTTCCAAGTTCTTCAAGTTCATAAGTTTCGGTCTTGGGATCGTATGTCACGAGGCCCTTTTCATCACCATTTTTTTCGAAGCGGCGTGACTGTGTCTCGCCGTCGCCTGTCTGCATGGCTTCGAGGCGTTTGATGATGGCCACGAGCTGTGATTGTTTCATAAAATGGCCTCCTAATTTTCCTATTTCAAGAAATAGCTTAGCATAAACCGCCGCCTCTGTGGGAGAAATATCACTTCAAATTGCAGTTTTATCCGCTTTGATAACGTTGCGCGACGACGGGTAAATGGACTATGCTATTTGCAACCTACATATAAGGAGCGCGCGTATGACATTGCAACCACTAAATGAACAATTACCGGCGATTGAGGTCAGTGAAATCCGAAAATTTGACGAAAGCGTCAGTAAAATTCCCGGCATTTTGAAATTGACCTTGGGCGAGCCTGATTTTAACACACCAGAACACGTTAAACAGGCGGGTATCGCGGCCATTCAGGAAAACTATTCCCATTACACCGGCATGGTCGGTGATCCTGAATTACGGGCAGCGGCCCAGCATTTTTTCAAAACTAAGTATGGAACGGATTATGATGCCGCGGATGAAATCCTGGTGACCGTGGGGGCGACCGAAGCCTTAGCAACAGCAATTACCACGATTAGCGATCCAGGTGATGCAATCCTGGTTCCCTCCCCCATTTACCCCGGCTACATTCCGCTTTTGACTTTGAATCATGTGACCCCGATTTATATCGACACCAGCAAAACTGATTTTGTATTGACGCCGGAGCTCATCGAGGCCACCATTGCTGCCAACCCTGATGCCAAAATTAAGGGTATCATCCTGAATTACCCTAGCAATCCCACGGGCGTGACCTACCACGCTGCCGAAGTTAAGGCCATCGCCTCGATTGCCGAAGCACACGACCTTTATATTATTTGTGACGAAATTTATTCTGAGTTAACTTATGACGCTACCCATATTTCAATGGGGCGTTACGCTTACGATCGGACATTCGTCGTCAACGGCTTATCTAAATCCCACGCCATGACCGGCTGGCGCATCGGTTTCCTGATGGGTCCGCGTCACTTAATCGCCGAAGCCAAAAAGGTGCACCAGTATCTCGTCACTGCCGCTACCACCATTGCGCAACGTGCCGGCATCGAAGCCTTAACGAATGGTGCCGACGATGCCCAGGTCATGAAGGCAGCTTATATCAAACGGCGCGATTTTGTTTATGCTGCCCTTATTCAAATGGGCTTTGAAGTGGCCCGCCCTGATGGTGCTTTTTACCTTTTTGCCAAAATTCCCGAACGGCTTCATATGCATTCGCGTGAATTTACCCAAGCGTTAGCCAATGAACAGAAACTGGCCCTGATTTCCGGAACTGCATTCGGCCCGGGTGGTGAAGGCTACATCCGGATCAGTTATGCCGCTTCAATGGACGACCTTAAAGAAGCGGTCAAACGGCTGCGTGCTTTCATTGCCAGCCGAACTGCCTGATGGCTGCCAAAAATGCACTGACTGAACACAGCACCTAAAAAAGTGACGTTAGAGACAATCTTGATTCATGTCTCTAACGTCACTTTTGATTTGTCTGAGTCGCTGGGCGCAAACCGCAGCGCAACACCTGATGTTCAGGAAACCTTATCCGACTTTTTGGGTGGTAAGGCCATCGCAATGATGCCGCAAATCATGCCGAGATAATAAGTTAAAAAACGCCACAATAACATCCCTAACACCAACTTGGATGGCGAGGTAACATATGTCGCAAACAGCGTCTTAAAGCTATATTCCGCACCGCCAGCACCGCCAGGAATCGGAAACAGGCTGACGATCATGACGATCATGACGTGCAGAACAATCACCTCAACAATGCTGACGTGATTAACCCCGAGTGCCAGAAGAACAAAATACGGCACCGCATAATAAAGTAACAGCTGCACCAACGTCAGTAAACAAGCCTTGATCACGCGCACTTTTTCCCGCTTTAAATGCAGGCTTTCCGCATAAAACGTATCGATTTTATGATCAAGATCGGTCTGCATCGCCAGTTTTCTTTCCGGCTTCACAAACCAGCCAACCGGCACCATGATGAGTCTAACCAAGCGCTTGGTAAATTTGTAATAGTACATCACCATCAACAAACCGACAATCACGATGACATGAATGACAAAGCCAAACACAATAAATAAAGCCAGCGCGCCGAAATGTCTGGAAACCTGATCAAAACCGATGACCAACGTTAAAATGAAATTGATCAGGACCATAAATTGATAGACGACAAACTTCATCAAAAGCACCGAGCTCGCGCGACCGGCCTCAACGCCACTTTGCATCAGCGCAAATAACTGAGCCGGCTGACCACCGGAAGCCATTGGCGTAATCGCGTTGAATAGCTGCTCGACCAGTGGTACCCGCAGCGCCGTCTTAAAATCGAGTGTATCCGTCCCGTTCTTGATAAAAATCTGGACGACAAACGTTTCGACGATCCATGAGCCGAACATGAGCAAAAAGGCCACCAGCAACCACTTGAGATCAAGTGATAATAACTCGTGCACCAGCTTGGCGCCATTCAAATCACGCGCTTCGTAAATAAAAATGCCGGCGCCAATCAGAACCATGATTAGGACGGCCAGTTTGTTCTTCCGTGTCATATAACTCCTCGGCTATTGCTTCCCTAACGCGGCCTGCTTTACGTAGAAATCGTGCCAGATCTTTTCAAGGCGGCTTTCCGCATAAACCTGCGCTGCCTGATGACTTTTAGTCGCATAAGTTGCCAACAACTCCCGGTCATCCGCCAAGGCTCGAATCCGCGCCTGCATATCATCGACATCAGCCGCGGTAATGGCATAAGGGGTGATGATCTGCTGGTAAAGCTCAAGATCACGTACCATAACCGGCGTACCGGTTGCAAAAGCTTCAAGCACCGACATCGGAAACAGCTCTTCAAAAGACGGCAAAAGAAACAGGTCCGCCATGTTATAGTAATCAATCATGGTTTCCCGCGGCATAATGCCGGTAAAGTCCAGGTTTGCCGGCGCATTTGCTACTGCCTGCTTAAGCCGTTCATAGCCTTCAGTGATCCGGCCAAATGAAAATCCGCCAGCCCATACAAACCGAAAGTCAGGATTCTGTTGGGCCAATTTGATAAAATCACCGACGCCTTTCCGATCTTGCACCTGACCGGCACCAAAGATCACAAAGTCATCGGGCTTAAACCCATTCGCATGGCGCAATGCCTGCCTTTTTTCGGCCGACACTGGATGAAACGTCCGTTGCGAAACAAAATTCGGAATATACGTCACTTTTTCGGGACTGATCCCATAAGCTTCCAATTTCGGAATGAAATTGGGATTGACCACGACCAATTCATCCATCCGCTTATAAAAGGCAAGCGTATATTTATCAAGCGTCCACCGCGCAACTCGCGGCAACTTTAAGCTGGCATCCAACGTGCTGGGAACAAAATGAACAAATCCGATTTTTCGACCTCGTTTTTTGGAAAAGGTTGAGGCGTAAAACTTAGGATCAATTGTATGATAATGGCTAATGTCACTGCGCGTATAACGATTCACATTGATTTGAAACTCATTGGCAAAGTCATGCTTGAGCAGCCCCATTAATTCTGTGTAAACTGCCCCCACGCCTTGCCCCGCCACTTTATTAGCGGACGAAAACATGTTAATAACGATCATAGTTAGCCTTTCATGGTCCGTTTACTCGTACTTTCATCGGTCCATGGCGCAGATTCATCAGCTTCATTAGGCGAATAATGACTGATAACATCACGATAGAAATCAAGCACGCGATCCCCGAAACGATCCGCAGAAATGGCAGCTAGTTTTTCAGCACGCGGTTTAGGGTCATCATAAGCGTTAGGATGACGCAGATAATTCACAACTTGATGAACCATTTCCGCTTCCGTTGAAAAAGTGGTTCCAAGTGCCGGATCATCAAGTAAATGATCGGTGTAATCGCCTGACAAAGCCACCACTTTTCGATCTGCCGCCATGGCTTCAATGTAGGTTAACCCCTGGGACTCCGAATCACTTGCCGACACAAAAACATCGCCAACCCGGTAATAATCACCCACATCATCATGATTGATTTCACCGGTGAATCGCACATGATCGGCAATTTCTAACTCGGCGGCCTGTGTCTCCAGATCTTCTCGCGCTGGACCGTCACCAACAATTAAAAGCACGGCGTTAGGAATCTGCGCCAAAATGGCCGGCATCGCACTGATCACCTTGTCGATCCGCTTCTCATAAGCAACCCGACTGAGTGAGATCAAGACCGGTACATCAGCTAGGCCCAGCTTTTCACGAAGATGCGGATCTTTTTGCTCGGCAAATTGGGTTAAGTCAACTCCGGTCGGTATGATCTTAATCTGCGTTTTAACACCATAGCGCCGTAACGTGTCGTAAACCCGTTCAGACGGCGCAATCACGCCACTGACATGATAAAGAAAGGCACGCGTAAATTGCTTCACATGATACGGCTTTAGCAGATGGCCATTTAAAACATAGTGCAGGTAATCTTCATACATCGTGTGATAAGTATGGATGGTTGGAATCTTTAATTGCTTCGCCACAAACTTGCCGATGTAACCCATTGAAAACTCGGTTTGTGTGTGGACAATATCCAGGTTCAGTTCCTTAGCCACGGCATAAGCATGGAACAATCCGCGCACCGCAATTCGCCGATCGGTAAAGGACACGAATGGCACACTCGTAAAACGGAATAAGTTGGGTTCGACAGCATCATCCGGCACATGTGGGTCAGTGGTCGTAAAAATATAAACCTGATGACCTTTGCGTTCTAGATCGTCCTTCAAGGTCTTGATGGACGTCGCGACACCGCTGACTTGCGGAAAGTAGCTATCTGTAAAAATCCCGATATTCACCTGATCCCCTCCAGACGTCATTTGTTTAGTATAAGTATAAAGATAGGCTTAGCTAAATGCAATTTTCTCACAAACCTTTAGAATTATCTTACCTTGCCGTCAAATTAACCTCATCAGGCAAAAGTCGTAAGTTTTTTCCCAGTCGTTTTGTAAGCATTGTTGAAGCCAAGCCTTTTATAAACTATCTTCTCCATTCGCTATCCATAACATTTTTAATAATAGCCAACAAAGCAATCATCTTTTAGCCGTCTGCTCGGCATGGGTGCTGTCATCAGATGGCGGCATTTTAACTTTGGCATTGACCCGCCGTGCTCTGCGGAAATACTTGGAAAAAATGTGGCTGTTGATTCCCCAGAAGTAGAAAACAATCGCACCTATCACAATCACCACAAAGTCCATGGGATAGTGAATCCAGTTTAAACCATTAAACTCACGACTGCCAATTAAGGAAATGACCGACAGGAAGATCAGGTAGCCGATCATCCACGCGGACGCTTTCAGCTGTTGCCATGTCGAACGCCAGCCCGAACGCCATTCATAAAATAAATACAGTGGAATGCCTAAGAAGATGACGCCGATGACTTCCACTGTCGTTGGCCACTTCGCCCAATATGCTGCCAGTGAAGTTAACACAAACGCCAAGGGTGCCATGAAACGCAATCTGGCTGACTTAACCGGTCGCTTAAAGTCAGGTGCCATGTCGCGTAATGAGATAACCGTAACCGGACCAGTCAGATAAGCGATCAACGTGGCCGTCGAAATGACGCTTGCCAGTGTTCCCCAAGACGGGAAAATCGAGACCATGACCATACTCAAGACTGCATTGACTACCATTGCGACTCGCGGCGTTCCGTATTTTTCGTCAATTTTACCGATGAATTTAGGAATATGGTTGTTCCCGACCATGGCCTGAAGTGCGCGCCCTGATGAAGCGACAAACGAGACGCCGGTACCAAATGGCGACACAAAGGCATCCATATAAAGTAAAACGGATAACCAGTGAATTCCTAATAAAATGGCCAGATCAGCAAATGGTGAATTGAGATTCAATCCTTTCCACCCGTGCGTTGCCAACATGTTCGGCGAGATCGTCGTAATGAAGACACTTTGCAGCAAAATATAGATCACCCCGCTGATTAACAGCGAGATGCCGATGCCACGTCCGATGTTTTTCTGCGGGCGTTTAACATCGCTGCCCATATTGATCACGGTCTGGAACGCATTAAACGAGAAAATAATCCCTGATACCGATGTTGCCGCAAAAATCGGTGCGCTCCCATATGGCATCAAGGTGGCCAACGAGTGTCCATAATTTTCGGGATGGAAGCTCGACATTGCCAGCAAAATAATCGTCAGCAGCGGCACCCCGATTTTAAAAATCGAAATGAAGCTGGTAAACCGCGTCAACAGCGTGACTGACCAGTAATTAAGCAATGTGAAAATAATAATAAACGCAAAGACGACTAGCAAGCCCTCCGGCGTTATCTTGCCTGCCTTTAAAAAGCCGCGAGTAAAGCCCGCCCATTGCCACGGCCACGACGCCATATACTGCACGGCCGCCACAGCTTCGATCGGCAGCAAGGTGACCAACGAAATCCAGTTGGCCCATGATGCGATGAAACCGACCAGCGAACCATGTGAATACTGGGCAAATTTGCTCATCCCGCCAGACTCAGGAAACATGGTCCCCAGTTCGACATAGTTATAAGCGATGACCCCAATGATGACGCCACCAATGATCCAGGAAAAAATCGCAGCTGGTCCGGCAACTGCGGCTGCTTCCCATGATCCAAAAAGCCAGCCGGAACCGATCAACGAACCAAGCGCCAGCATGACTAATTGAAATAGACCAATTTTATTATCTTTCCCTTTAGAAGCGATAATATGAACCCTCCTTATAAAATGACTTTTATAATTTAACGCAGATTTCTCCATATGTAAAATAACCTGACTCGTAGGATGGCGCCACAAACAAAGTCATGGGACTGGTGGCGCGTGCCTGAGATTTTTTGGGGTCTTTGCAGAAATCAATCATCCTTGTCACCTGAAACGAAAAATAGAAACGATCTGTCCTCACATACCGATTTTATTTTGGCAATCGTTAATGTGGGATTTAGTTGAAGCTTCAATTGCGAGATCTCATTTAAAAAAGCTGTCACTTCGGCATTAAATACGCACGCTCTCATTTTTCGCGAAAAAAATAAGAAAATAATGTTATTAATTTTGCATTTTCAAAAGTGCTATCTGTTCTCCTTTTCGCGAGCATACAAGTGATTAAATGGTATAACTGAACAATTGTTCGCTATTCAATTGCAAACGCTTTATTGTAGAATAATCTTGTCATTACAGGGTAATACTGCTAGTTAATCGGAGGGAGGAGGCGATATGAAACAAGTAGAAATAGAACTCATACGTGAAGCTGTAAACGATTCGGCAGCATTTGGCAAATTGTTCGCTCAGTATCGGCCATTGGTGTTGACGGTTTTAAAACCTTACCATCTCAGAGACTTTTCATACGACGATTGGATGCAGGAGGCCCGGATTGCGATGCTTAAAGCCGTTGTTCGCTATGACGGCAGCAGCGGCTCACAGTTTGGCCCCTACTATCGGATGGTTTTAAAATCCCACCTGCGCTCGGTGTTGCGCAAACACTTTGCCCATAAACGGCGCATTGACGCCAACGCTATTCCGGTCAATGACACGTCACTCGAGTCATTGCATGATCGACTGGCAATTCGCTCAGTTGAAGACGGACTGCTAATGCGCGTCGAATTCTTACAGTTTCTGGAAAGTTTGTCACCCTTGGAATATGAGGCATTTGAGGCGGCCATTCTATATCCGTCCAAAAAGCCCATACTTAGTCGGCATCGACGCGCGTTAGAACGCGCTCGCGCGAAGATTCTGAAGTTCTCGCGGGAAGACGAGTAATAACAACTCCAAAGCTTTCCAAGATCATTAAGCTACTGCCTTATCGTGACCGTTCACGACGGACATGGTAAGGCAGTTTTTGCGTGGCATGAATTTGTTTCGCTAGAAAGCTGGATTATGAGCCGACATTCAGTTTAGTTTGCTGTTTCTACATGCAAGTTTTCGAAGTGTCAAAAGAGGCAATAATCTCACTCCGTCAAAAAAGCCACCAGCTCACGGACTTTAGACAGCGACCGTAAAAATTTTGCCATAGTGGATCATTACACGACGATTCAGCTAAACTTATTGTTAAATCCTTGTAAAACACACCATCTTTAAAAACCTTATTTATTCAAGATTGGAATCAGCCCGATCGTAACTAAGTGCCTTCAATCCCTGCCAAATCACTGGATACACAAAAAGTTCGATTCCGAAGAGTCGATTTTTGGCGCCATTATTGATATGATCAATCAAAGGTGCCAAGCCACGGTGAGGAAACAGCGACGGGAATCGACATGTGCAACAAGGAAAGACTGCACGTTTCACAAGCACTCAATGCACAAAAAAAACACCAACATGAGCACATACCCATCGATCCATAAAAAGTGTTTGTCTCCCCGTTACTTGGTCTAATTAAATGGCATTGAACAAGCCTAAGGTAGCACTTAGGCATTCACAGCAATGCTGTATGAGCATTTTTATGACTGCTTATCCTGCTCGTTAAAAAGAACCAAATCATTCAGCAGTTAATTTCCGCGTAGAAATGGAGGAAATCAAAATGGACATTGTTATTCTCATTGGTGGTGCGCTATTTGTCTTAGGCATGTTGATCGCAGCCGTAAACACACGCATTGATTATGGATTTTTCACTCACTATCGAAGCGTCAACCGCGGCGTTAATCTCATTGCAATACTGCTTATCATCATTGGTTTAGGGATTGTCATTCTTAAATTTATGGCAAATGGACAGTAAGCCCCTTTTAGGCCCAATATATCGGCAAATGAAGACAAGCTCCTATGCACAGTGAAAAGTGCCATTCAGGCCACCGTCAGGAACCTGTCAAAAAAGCTGTGCTGCGCAGCCAAAAGTCAGCCAGCGACCAGCAGGACCGAAAACGGCTCATAAATGAAAAATGATCGGTCGTTTGGCTTTTCTGTCAAATGCCGATCGTTTTTTATTGGAACCCTGCCACCATTTCAAGATACGAAAACCGTCAAAGTTCTATGACTATCTACCGACCACTTTTAACGAATAACGCTCAAAAAGCAAAAATGGTCGTAGTGGTCGGTAACGGGACAATTTTTAAAAGCTTTTACTTACCCCCAGAAAGTAAGCGTCATATAGCACCGTACCTATAACTGTTGGAATCCTCCGTTTATACTTGTCTTATCAAGAAGATTGGAGGATTTTTTATGACCCAACCCAACGATATGGTGCCGATCCAAATGGTGAACCGCGATGGTGCCTCGGTTGTCGTAAAGCCAAAACTAGGTGCCAAGGTTAAACTCAAGGAAGCCGAGGTACTCTTTTACAATGGTATCGATAAGGTGATGGCTCGCATTATTCTGCAGGAGTTGATGACCCATGATTCCCGACCTGTCCAAAGCTAATATCTACATCATTTGCGGCCGCACCGACTTACGTAAAGGCATTGATGGCTTAGCGGCGTTAGTCACGGAAGAGTACAACATGAATGTCTTTGACAATGCGCTATTTATCTTTTGTGGCACGCGCAAGGATCGCTTCAAAGCACTGTACTGGACCAAAAGCGGTTTTCTACTTTTGTACAAACGCTTTGAAAATGGCTATATGCAATGGCCACGAGACCGCACTGAAATTCGCCGGTTGAATTACCGGCAGATGTCGCGGTTAGTCAACGGTTTAGCGATCGAGGAGCGCCGCACGATTCAGCCCATGACACCGGGGCATGTGTACTAATCCGGCCTTAGAAAGTCTTTTCCCGAAATTAGAGAAAAGGCTTTCTTTTCGTTTCTCCGCTTGATATACTTTTTTCAATTATTTGAACGGGAGACGCAAAATGCCAGCCGAAGCAGTCATCACGCAAGCAGAATATGACTATATCAAACAAGAGAATGCGCTACTTCGCGAAGAACTTGCGTTTCTAAAGCATCGTCTTTTTGGGGTTAAGCGCGAAAGCCTCACTAACGGTCAAGTGGACCTCTTCGATCAAAGTACTGTCTTTCAAACACCGGCACCGTCCGAACTGGAACAAGCGGAAACGGCGTCAAAACCGGAAAAGCCGGATTGTCATAAGAAGCAAAAGGGCAAGAAGGCCATGGTGTTAGCGCAATACCCTCAAGTCCCAGTGCATCATGAGCTGGACGGTGAGGCCCGACAATGCCCACACTGTGCGACCGAGATGCGTGATATTGGCACCACGATTACCAGTCGCGAACCCGTTAGAATTCCGGAACATTTTGAAGTACACGTCCACTATCAGCACGCCTACGAATGTCGCCAGTGTTCAAATCAACTGGATCACAGCGTCATTAAAAAGGCGGCGGTACCCCGTCCACTGATTCCCAATAGTTTCGCTTCACCGAGTATCCTCACTCAGACGATGATTGAAAAGTATCGCAAAAAAGTTCCCGTCTATCGCCAGGAAAAGGACTGGGAAGAAGCGGGGTTCCCACTGACGCGCCAACAGATTACCAACTGGCATATCTTGGCTTGCGACTATGGACTCGCTAGTCTTTATGAGCTGATGCATCAAACGCTGCTCAAACAGGACGTGGTTCACGCCGATGAAACCAGCTATCGGGTCTTGGAAAGTGAAAAGCTGAAGACCTATTACTGGGTCTTCGCTTCCGGCCGCGCAGAAGATAAGCAGATCTTTCTGTATGAGCACGCCGATTCCCGTGGCACTGAGATCCCAAAGCATTTTCTTAGTGGTTATACCCGTTATCTTCAAACCGACGGCTATCAAGTGTATGAGAAACTTGATCAAGTCACGCGAGTGGCTTGCCTCTCCCATATCCGTCGTAAGTTCTTTGAGGCCATGGGTCAACAGAGCACGACAAAGAGCAAAGCCAAGAAAGGAGTCGATTATTGCGACCGCATGTTCAAGCTGGAGCGGAACTGGAAACTGCTCACGCCGGAACAGCGCTATGAAAAGCGGCAAGCCAAACTAAAGGAAGAGCTATCCAAGTTCTTCACATGGTGTGAAACCCTCCATGTTTTACCGCAATCCAAACTTGGCCGCGCCGTTGACTATGCACTCAGCCAACGTGAAGCCATGGAAAATGTTTTATTAGACGGCCGTTTGGAGCTGTCAAATAACCGCGTTGAGCGTGCCGTCAAAGAACTCGTGATTGGCCGTAAAAACTGGCTGTTTTCCAAGAGCTTCAAAGGCGCCCGATCAAGCGGGATCATTTTAAGTGTGATACGCTCCGCCGAGGCCAACGGACTCGACTGCCGCAGATATCTTGAATACTTATTTACTGAATTACCCAACCTCCCTATTCCTGGCGATTCTAAAGCGCTACAGGATTATTTACCATGGTCGCCGCAGGTTCAAGCGAGTTGTTCACGCTAGAACGACTCAAAAACAAAAACAACGGCTTCGGTATTCCTTAACAGCATAAGGGATATCGGAGCCGTTTTAAATGTACTGCACAATCGTGCGCTTACGTTTTAAATGTACTGCACAATCGTGCGCTTACAAAAATCCCGGTTTAAAGCCATTTCAAGGTACAAAAAAAGCCCCAAAACGGGGCAAGTCTACCGGTGATCGGGGTCGAACCGATACTCCATTGCTGGAACGGGATTTTGAATCCCGCGCGTCTGCCAATTCCGCCACACCGGCATAATGTAAAATGGCACTCTCTTGCTGGGCGTTAACCGCAAGATAAGGCGGTGATCGGAATCGAACCGACGATCAAGGTTTTGCAGACCCATGCCTTACCGCTTGGCTACACCGCCATATTCATCAAGTTAAGCGCGTTTCTCCTATGGCAGTTGGAGAAAATTGGGGTAGCTGGATTCGAACCAGCGCATGACGGAGTCAAAGTCCGTTGCCTTACCGCTTGGCTATACCCCAGTAAAAGGGCGGTATGTGGGGATCGAACCCACGTATGCCGGTGCCACAAACCGGTGTGTTAACCGCTTCACCAATACCGCCATGATAAGCAGGGATAGTAGGAGTTGAACCCACACTGACGGTTTTGGAGACCGTAGTTCTACCATTAAACTATATCCCTATAAATGGAGGAGATAGGATTCGAACCTATGAACCCGAAGGAGCGGATTTACAGTCCGCCGCGTTTAGCCTCTTCGCTACTCCTCCATAATGGCGCGGGACGGAATCGAACCGCCGACACATGCAGCTTCAATGCATTGCTCTACCGACTGAGCTACCGAGCCATTTAGATCGCTTTTATGAAGTTGATGTTCCCCTCAATTAGAGGGGGACGGTTCCAACGGGACTCGAACCCGTGATCTCCTGCGTGACAGGCAGGCGTCCTAACCAACTAGACCATGGAACCATGTAATTGCGGGAGCAGGATTTGAACCTGCGACCTTCGGGTTATGAGCCCGACGAGCTACCGAACTGCTCCATCCCGCGATAATAATAAAGGAGAATGAGGGATTCGAACCCTCGCGTGGACTTACGCCCACCTGACGGTTTTCAAGACCGTTCCCTTCAGCCAGACTTGGGTAATTCTCCATCTAACCATGACCCGTACGGGATTTGAACCCATGTTACCGCCGTGAAAGGGCGGTGTCTTAACCACTTGACCAACGGGCCACAACGGAGAAGGAGGGATTTGAACCCTCGCACCAGTTTCCCGGTCTACACCCTTAGCAGGGGCGCCTCTTCAGCCACTTGAGTACTTCTCCATGTGCAATATAAAATTAATGGAACAATGGGCCTAGGTGGACTTGAACCACCGACCTCACGCTTATCAAGCGTGCGCTCTAACCAACTGAGCTATAGGCCCATATCATAATCGCAGCGGGTGACGAGAATCGAACTCGCGACAACAGCTTGGAAGGCTGTGGTTTTACCACTAAACTACACCCGCATAAGGGTGATTATGAAATGGCGCGGGACAGAATCGAACTGCCGACACATGCAGCTTCAATGCATTGCTCTACCGACTGAGCTACCGAGCCGCAAACGGTCCCAACGGGACTCGAACCCGTGATCTCCTGCGTGACAGGCAGGCGTCCTAACCAACTAGACCATGGAACCATGTAATTGCGGGAGCAGGATTTGAACCTGCGACCTTCGGGTTATGAGCCCGACGAGCTACCGAACTGCTCCATCCCGCGATAACAGTAACAAATCGATTATACCGAACAGTGACCACCCTGTAAAGATGGACCTTGTAGGGCTCGAACCTACGACCGGACGGTTATGAGCCGTCTGCTCTAACCAACTGAGCTAAAGGTCCAAGCTCAATCGCGGCGGGGGGGATCGAACCCTCGACCTCCCGGGTATGAACCGGACGCTCTAGCCAGCTGAGCTACACCGCGAAAAAACCATATGGACTGGCGTCCAATCGGGAAAACAGGATTCGAACCTGCGACCCCCTGGTCCCAAACCAGGTGCTCTACCAAGCTGAGCTATTTCCCGTCAAATGCACCCAGTAGGAGTCGAACCTACAACCTTCTGATTCGTAGTCAGACACTCTATCCAATTGCGCTATGGGTGCAAATCATGATAATACCGAGGAATCTTTCGACCAAACGCACCCTCGGCACTGCGTTTGGAAAGCGGAAGACGGGATTCGAACCCGCGACCCCCACCATGGCAAGGTGATGTTCTACCACTGAACTACTTCCGCATGAAACAAGATGCTTATCAAATTATTGGTGCCATGCCGACTAAAGGATTCGAACCTTCGACCCCCTGTTTACAAGACAGATGCTCTACCAACTGAGCTAAGTCGGCAAAAATATCGACTTGAGCCGCCATTTAAAACCAATAATTCTCTGAGCCGTGACAGGCTCGAACTGTCGACCCACTGATTAAAAGTCAGTTGCTCTACCAACTGAGCTAACGGCTCAATGGAGGATACAGGGCTCGAACCTGTGACCCTCTGCTTGTAAGGCAGACGCTCTCCCAACTGAGCTAATCCTCCATATGTAAGCGTGGCAGCTTCCTACCCTCGCAGGCAGTTTCCCACCAACTACTCTCGGCGTGAAGAAGCTTAACTTCTGTGTTCGGCATGGGAACAGGTGTATCCTTCTTGCTATCGCCACCACACTTATGAGAACTTTGCGCTCTCAAAACTGGCTATCATTGTTGCTGGTTTTCTTTGCTGAGAATCGGCGTATTTCATCGAAACGCGTTCGCAGTCGCAGAAACCTCCACATAAGGACCCTGAGTCCATTGGCCAAAACCCGGCCAACGAACTCAGGCCCGCTTATGCTCCGGTTTCTAAGCGCTCCTGCTCACGCTCTACTTGGTTAAGTCCTCGACCGATTAGTACTGGTCCGCTCCATGCATCGCTGCACTTCCACTTCCAGCCTATCTACCTGATCATCTCTCAGGGGTCTTACTTCCATATAGGAATGGGAAATCTCATCTCGAGGGGGGCTTCACACTTAGATGCTTTCAGCGTTTATCCCTTCCGTTCATAGCTACCCAGCGATGCGCCTGGCGGCACAACTGGTACACCAGCGGAACGTCCATCCCGGTCCTCTCGTACTAAGGACAGCTCCTCTCAAATTTCCTGCGCCCGCGACGGATAGGGACCGAACTGTCTCACGACGTTCTGAACCCAGCTCGCGTACCGCTTTAATGGGCGAACAGCCCAACCCTTGGGACCGACTACAGCCCCAGGATGCGATGAGCCGACATCGAGGTGCCAAACCTCCCCGTCGATGTGGACTCTTGGGGGAGATAAGCCTGTTATCCCCAGGGTAGCTTTTATCCGTTGAGCGATGGCCCTTCCATACGGAACCACCGGATCACTAAGCCCGACTTTCGTCCCTGCTCGACTTGTCAGTCTCGCAGTCAAGCTCCCTTCTACCTTTACACTCTGCGAATGATTTCCAACCATTCTGAGGGAACCTTTGGGCGCCTCCGTTACATTTTAGGAGGCGACCGCCCCAGTCAAACTGCCTACCTGACACTGTCTCCCGCCACGATCAGTGGCGCGGGTTAGAGTGTTCATACAGCTAGGGTAGTATCCCACCAACGCCTCCATCGAAACTAGCGTTCCGATCTCTACGGCTCCTACCTATCCTGTACAAGCGGTACCAACACTCAATATCAAGCTACAGTAAAGCTCCATGGGGTCTTTCCGTCCTGTCGCGGGTAACCCGCATCTTCACGGGTACTATAATTTCACCGAGTCTCTCGTTGAGACAGTGCCCAAATCATTACGCCTTTCGTGCGGGTCGGAACTTACCCGACAAGGAATTTCGCTACCTTAGGACCGTTATAGTTACGGCCGCCGTTTACTGGGGCTTCAATTCTGGGCTTCGCTTGCGCTAACTCATCCTCTTAACCTTCCAGCACCGGGCAGGCGTCAGCCCCTATACATCATCTTTCGATTTAGCAGAGACCTGTGTTTTTGATAAACAGTTGTTTGGGCCTATTCACTGCGGCTGACCTTGCGGTCAGCACCCCTTCTTCCGAAGTTACGGGGTCATTTTGCCGAGTTCCTTAACGAGAGTTCGCTCGCTCACCTGAGGATACTCTCCTCGACTACCTGTGTCGGTTTGCGGTACGGGTAGTTTATTTCTCACTAGAAGCTTTTCTTGGCAGTGTGACATCAGGAACTTCGCTACTTTAATTTCGCTCCCCATCACCGCTTGTCCTTATGGTCGCAAGCATTTCACTCGCCACCAGACTTGCGGCTTGGACGCACTTTTCCAGCCGTGCGCTTTCCTTAGCCTCCTGCGTCCCTCCATCGCTTAAACAAAATAAACTAGTGCAGGAATCTCAACCTGCTTGTCATCGACTACGCCTTGCGGCCTCGCCTTAGATCCCGACTAACCCTGGGAGGACGAGCCTTCCCCAGGAAACCTTAGTCATACGGTGGATCAGATTCTCACTGATCTTTCGCTACTCATGCCGGCATTCTCACTTCTAAGCGCTCCAGCCGTCCTCACGATCGACCTTCAACGCCCTTAGAACGCTCTCCTACCGCGCACCCTTACGGGTGCACCCACAGTTTCGGTATTATGCTTAGCCCCGGTATATTTTCGGCGCAGTGCCACTCGACTAGTGAGCTATTACGCACTCTTTAAATGGTGGCTGCTTCTGAGCCAACATCCTAGTTGTCTGTGCAACGCCACATCCTTTTCCACTTAGCATAAATTTAGGGACCTTAACTGGTGATCTGGGCTGTTCCCCTTTCGACAATGGACCTTATCGCTCACTGTCTGACTCCCGGAGTAAGATCGATGGTATTCGGAGTTTATCTGAATTCAGTAACCCTTGATGGGCCCCTAGTTCAAACAGTGCTCTACCTCCATGATCCATCCTCCGAGGCTAACCCTAAAGCTATTTCGGAGAGAACCAGCTATCTCCAAGTTCGTTTGGAATTTCACCGCTACCCACAACTCATCCCAGCATTTTTCAACATACATGGGTTCGGTCCTCCAGTGTGTTTCACCACACCTTCAACCTGGTCATGGGTAGGTCACTTGGTTTCGGGTCTACATCTGCCTACTCATTCGCCCTGTTCAGACTCGCTTTCGCTCCGGCTCCGACTTTTCATCTTAACCTCGCAGGCAAACGTAACTCGCCGGTTCATTCTACAAAAGGCACGCCATCACCCCTTAACGGGCTTTGACTAATTGTAGGCACACGGTTTCAGGAACTGTTTCACTCCCCTTCCGGGGTGCTTTTCACCTTTCCCTCACGGTACTGGTTCACTATCGGTCACTAGGGAGTATTTAGCCTTGGGAGATGGTCCTCCCGGATTCCGACGGAATTTCACGTGTTCCGCCGTACTCAGGATCCTGGACGGAGGGTCCGCCGTTTCGCTTACAGGGCTTTCACCTTCTATGGCGCAGCTTTCCAGCTGACTTCGACTACGTCGAACTTTGGTAACTCCAATGTCCAGTCCTACAACCCCGAGAAGCAAGCTTCTCGGTTTGGGCTCTTCCCACTTCGCTCGCCGCTACTATGGGAATCGAGTTTTCTTTCTCTTCCTGCGGGTACTGAGATGTTTCAGTTCCCCGCGTCTGCCGCCGACAAGCTATGAATTCACTTGCAGGCAATACACTGATGTGTACTGGGTTCCCCCATTCGGAAATCTCCGGATCAAAGCTTACTTATAGCTCCCCGAAGCATATCGGTATTAGTTCCGTCCTTCATCGGCTCCTAGTGCCAAGGCATCCACCGTGCGCCCTTTGTAACTTAACCTGTACTGACTTGCGTCAGCGGTTATGCGATGCGAATTTCTAAATTAGAAACTCATACAAATACGCTGTGTTCTCGGCAATTTAAAACATTTACAACAATGATATCCAGTTTTCAAAGAACAAAGTCGCACCCGCTAGGGTGCTTGAGGGTCGTCCCCTCAAAACTAAACAAAGTTTCGTGTGTGCAGGTTTCCGTCAGACTTAATGTCTGTTTCCTTAGAAAGGAGGTGATCCAGCCGCAGGTTCTCCTACGGCTACCTTGTTACGACTTCACCCTAATCATTTGTCCCACCTTAGACGGCTCGCTCCCTAAAAGGGTTACGCCACCGGCTTCGGGTGTTACAAACTCTCATGGTGTGACGGGCGGTGTGTACAAGGCCCGGGAACGTATTCACCGCGGCGTGCTGATCCGCGATTACTAGCGATTCCGACTTCGTGTAGGCGAGTTGCAGCCTACAGTCCGAACTGAGAATGGCTTTAAGAGATTAGCTTGACCTCGCGGTCTCGCAACTCGTTGTACCATCCATTGTAGCACGTGTGTAGCCCAGGTCATAAGGGGCATGATGATTTGACGTCATCCCCACCTTCCTCCGGTTTGTCACCGGCAGTCTTACTAGAGTGCCCAACTTAATGCTGGCAACTAGTCATAAGGGTTGCGCTCGTTGCGGGACTTAACCCAACATCTCACGACACGAGCTGACGACAACCATGCACCACCTGTCATTTTGCCCCCGAAGGGGAAACCTGATCTCTCAGGTGATCAAAAGATGTCAAGACCTGGTAAGGTTCTTCGCGTTGCTTCGAATTAAACCACATGCTCCACCGCTTGTGCGGGCCCCCGTCAATTCCTTTGAGTTTCAACCTTGCGGTCGTACTCCCCAGGCGGAATGCTTAATGCGTTAGCTGCGGCACTGAAGGGCGGAAACCCCCCAACACCTAGCATTCATCGTTTACGGCATGGACTACCAGGGTATCTAATCCTGTTCGCTACCCATGCTTTCGAGCCTCAGCGTCAGTTACAGACCAGACAGCCGCCTTCGCCACTGGTGTTCTTCCATATATCTACGCATTTCACCGCTACACATGGAGTTCCACTGTCCTCTTCTGCACTCAAGTTTCCCAGTTTCCGATGCGCTTCCTCGGTTAAGCCGAGGGCTTTCACATCAGACTTAAAAAACCGCCTGCGCTCGCTTTACGCCCAATAAATCCGGATAACGCTTGCCACCTACGTATTACCGCGGCTGCTGGCACGTAGTTAGCCGTGGCTTTCTGGTTGGATACCGTCACGCCGACAACAGTTACTCTGCCGACCATTCTTCTCCAACAACAGAGTTTTACGACCCGAAAGCCTTCTTCACTCACGCGGCGTTGCTCCATCAGACTTGCGTCCATTGTGGAAGATTCCCTACTGCTGCCTCCCGTAGGAGTTTGGGCCGTGTCTCAGTCCCAATGTGGCCGATCAACCTCTCAGTTCGGCTACGTATCATCGCCTTGGTGAGCCGTTACCTCACCAACTAGCTAATACGCCGCGGGTCCATCCAAAAGCGATAGCTTACGCCATCTTTCAGCCAAGAACCATGCGGTTCTTGGATTTATGCGGTATTAGCATCTGTTTCCAAATGTTATCCCCCACTTAAGGGCAGGTTACCCACGTGTTACTCACCCGTCCGCCACTCGTTTTAAGTTGAATCACGATGCAAGCACCGTTCATCGACCAAAACTCGTTCGACTTGCATGTATTAGGCACGCCGCCAGCGTTCATCCTGAGCCAGGATCAAACTCTCATATAAATATGAGCTGTTCGAATAGCTCGATTTGTTGTTCTAGCGAATTGACTTCGCAAATGTTACTTTTTGCCTCGATACCGAAGTATCAAGGACCCTGCACATTTAAACGAAACTTTGTTCAGTTTTCAAAGGACGATCTTGCCAAAAGACAACTTTGATAGATTATCATGACCAACGTATCATGTCAACAACTTTTTAGAGTGAATATTTATTCAATCCGTTTCAATTGTGACTTCATCCTACGAGTGGTTTATTTCATCCGTCATGAATCGACGTCTTTGTTTTGACAACAACAAGTATCATACCAGCACTTCAACAATCTAGTCAACAAAAAAATTGCAGAATTTCAAAGAATTGTCAGTTCCGATAAATAGCGAACATTTTAATCCAAATTGTATAAATATTCGCATTGATCGCGAACAATATTCAGCAAAACGCGTTTAAAGTTCACTAAACTCATAGCGCTTATAGCCGTGTATGCTGCAGTTTTCCCTAACTACTGAGCAAAACGGTCACTGGACGCACTTCGCTCACATGTATTTGCCAATCATCTAAAATAATAAACGCCATTTCAGCTAAACTTCAAATCTTGAAAATCGCTTCTCTTAGCTAACCGATTCTAATCGTTGATACCCAGTCATCCCAATAATGTGCAGTGCCCGCGTTTATATCAGCTTTACAAATCAGCCACCGATCATTATTGCATCGTTACTTCTCAATGAAAGTCTACTAGTTTCCGCAAACCAGCCATGCAAGGCCCGTACCCTCCCCAAAAGGTCCGTTCTTACTTGCCATGCCCTCATGCTTTTACAATTACCTATCGCATCAATGGCAGAAAAAAGCCACTCATTTTTGAGTGGCTTCTTCGTTTAAATGTTCAAGTGCTTCAGCGACCCACCCATCTAAGTGAGCGGCAATCGGCGCAAAGCCGGTGTGAAATTTACGACTGGTCCAATAGTGCTTGCGGCGGCGTTTCTTGCTTAATCTAGGCGGCGCCTGTAAAGCACGTAAGGATAAACTGATTTTATGGGTATATTCGTCGATGTCCAAAATCACAACTTCAACTCGCTGGCCGACGGTAAAAATATCGCTGGTGTCCTTGACGTAACCATGCTGGCATTCTGAGATGTGCACTAATCCTTGCGTGTGCTCATCCAGCATCACAAACGCCCCGTATGGTTGGACGCCGGTGACTTTGCCAGTCAAGATATCTCCTATGCGATATTCCATTCTGACACTTCATTTCATTGGATTTCTCTTTGAGTATACCCTAAAAATCACTTGCAACCAATATCAGTCTTGAATCGTCAATTCATCAATCGTCACAGGCTCAACTGGCTTATCATTGGCACCCGTTTTGACTTTACTGATCTTCTCAACCACTGACATTCCAGACAATACCTGCCCGAAAACTGTATGGCGATGATCAAGCCATGGTGTCCCGCCTTGTTGGTAAGCGTCAATGATCGGTTCCGGGAACCCCGCTTCGCTTAGCTGAGCCTTCATGCTTGGATCCAAATGCGTATTTGTCACGATGAAAAATTGACTGCCGTTCGTATTGGGCCCAGCGTTGGCCATTGACAACGCACCTTTCAGATTGAAAAGCTGATTCGAAAATTCATCCGCAAACGGCTTTCCCCAGAGGCTTTCACCACCCATGCCAGTGCCAGTCGGATCACCGCCTTGAATCATGAAGTCTTCAATAACCCGGTGAAAAATGATGCCGTCATAATAGTTCTTTTTGGCCAAGCCGATGAAGTTCTCAACGGTTTTAGGGGCTTGTTCCGGAAATAGTGCAATTTCAAATTGCCCTTCACTGGTTTTAAAGATCGCTTTTGGGCCTTTGAAATCGGCCAGTTCTAATTGTGGATAGTCCATGTTCGTTCTCCTTCTTTAATCAAATAACGTGCATGGTTCTAGGCGTAGTATACCAGCATCGGCAACTCGCGCCAATCAAATGAATAGATGGAACCCTTCTACAACCTTAACGTTGGCATTAAAAATCAGTTGCTGCGCTTTTTACACTTTTTCCCCAATTATCGCAACGCCCGCGCTTTATGGCACTTTAATCTCCCTAAATTGCCGGCATTCTCCGCCTTCGTCAACTTGGTAACTATTCGTAAAATATGGTAGGGTATGAACGTCATACTATATAGAAACGGAGCATTGCAAATGTCAGTGCAACATGTATATGAAATCACCGTGATTGGTGGCGGGCCTGTTGGTATGTTCGCCGCCTTTTATGCTGGCTTACGTCAGGCAGACGTCTTATTGCTGGAGAGTCTGGACGAGCTTGGTGGCCAAACCGGTAATTTATACCCAGCCAAAATTCTTTACGATATTGGCGGCTTCCCCCATGTTAGCGGAAAAGATCTGGTTTCACAGTTGAAGACGCAGCTTATGCATTTTCACCCGGATGTTAAAACCGCTACGGAAGTGCAAACGATTGAGGAAGCAGACGACGGGACGTTTATTCTGCATACAAGTCAAGGGGACTTCCGGAGTAAAACCGTCATTGTTGCAACAGGTGGCGGAGCCTTTACGCCGCGCAAATTAGCCGTTGATTACGATCCGGCATTAGAAGGCAGGCAATTGTTTTACTTTGTTCAGGATCTGGAGACCTTTCGCGATCAGAACGTTGCCATTGCCGGTGGTGGCGATTCGGCCATTGACTGGGCTTTGGCGCTGGAACCGGTGGCCAAGCATGTCAGTCTGATTCACCGGCGCGCTAAATTCCGTGGCCTCGAGGCAAGTGTGGCAGCACTGGAAAAAAGCAGCGTTGCCATTCATACGCCTTATTTGATTGAGGCGGTTAAACAGGAAAATGGCAAGCTCGCCTTGCAGTTAAAGGAAGTTCGGGGTGAGAACGAGCCGGTTTTAACAGTCGACAAGTTGCTGGTTAATTATGGTTTTGTCACTGACAAGCGCCATCTCCAGGCTTGGCAGTTTAAGACCGATCGTAACGGCATTCTGGTTGATTCACAGATGCAAACCAGTCGCCCGGGCATTTTTGCTATTGGCGATGCCGTCAGTTACGCGGGAAAACTACCGCTGATTGCCAGTGGCTTCGGTGAAGCACCAACGGCCATTAACGAAGCACTTAGTCGACTTTATCCGGAACGGCGGCAAGCGTTGCACAGTACCCAGCTTTATCGATAAAAGTCAGCCTTACCCACTCAGCCAAAAGGAAAGCGTGAGATTATGACCAATGAAGAAAAGCTTTATGAACGGACGATCCAACTGTTGCATGAACGTGGCGTCAGCTTGAGCGATATTGGCGAGCTTGTCATGTTTCTGCAGGAACGTTTCATTCCTAACTTAACCATTGAAGAAGCAACGCAAAACGTTCGGATCGTTTTACGCAAACGTGAAGTGCAAAACGCGGTTATGACCGGCATTGCACTGGATAAGGCAGCCGAAGCCAACCAGCTTGAAGAGCCTTTGCAGAAAATTATTGCCGAAGACGAAGGACTTTACGGCGTCGATGAAGTCTTAGCCTTTTCTATTGTTAATGTTTATGGTTCAATTGGTTTTACTAATTACGGCTACATCGATCGGATTAAGCCAGGCATACTGGCCAAGCTTAATGCCCACGAACCGGGGATTATCCACACCTTTCTTGATGACATCGTGGGGGCCATGGCGGCGGCCGCGGCTAGTCGACTGGCGCATTCGCATCCGGAAATCGAAGACGACATTTATTGACGTTTTTCTAAAATTTACTTTTGTTTCATGAAATTTTCATATTATCCCGTATAATGAAATGTAAATTCATTAAAGGAGCTTACCCAATGACCCAACTGTTTGATTTCATCCTGCATATCGATGAGCATCTGATTACCATCGTTAATAGCTTCGGCCCTTGGACCTATGTCATCCTTTTTGCGATGGTCTTCATCGAAACAGGGGTTGTTGTCTTTCCGTTCCTACCGGGAGATTCACTGCTGTTCGCTGCCAGTGCTTTGGCCGCCAACGCTGCTTATAACTTAAACGTTTGGATCCTTTTCGCAGTCTTTTTGGCCGCAGCTGTTCTAGGCGATACCGTGAATTATGAAATCGGTAAACGCGTGGGGTCTGCCGCTTCTACCGGCAAAGGCTGGTTTGGCCGGCTGATCAACCGCGACAAACTGCTGCAAGCCGAGGCCTTCTTTGATAAACATGGTGGCAAAACCATTGCTATTGCCCGTTTCATGCCGCTCATTCGGACGTTTGCCCCGTTTGTATCAGGCGGTTCGAGAATGCATTATGGCAAGTTCATCCACTACAACTTATTAGGCGGCTTCCTCTGGGTTACCTTGTGTGTACTCGGTGGCTTCTACTTCGGCAACGTAACGTTCGTCAAAGAGCATTTTTCGTTAGTAGCGCTTGGCATCGTTTTGATTTCACTCTTGCCAATGGTCATTGCTGCCGTTAAAACTCGCACTGCTAAAGTCGTGGATCGTTAAGCTAACCATCGCATTTTCCATGTATGCAAAAACGCATGTCCCCAACGTCACAACGATATTGGGAACATGCGTTTTTTATTTTTAAAATGGTGACTGACGCCGGGCATCTTGGCGACCGCGCCAGATACCCCATATCATGATAGCCTCGAATAAAGCAAATGCTGTGAGAAAGCAAAGCATGAAGAAGCCTTCAGGTAAGACATTGATAATCGGATCCGTGGCTGGGTCAAACAGCCAGTCACGATTGCGAAATAGAACCTCATGGAAAATGATGAAGAAACGATCAAAGTTAATGCTTAGCAATCCGGTTAAGATGATCGGCACCACCGCCCCGATCATAAACGGCCGGACCAGCAAATACCGCTTCTTGGCTGCTTTAAGCTGACGCACCCACCGAATGGCAAAAGGAATCGTCACAAGGGCAATCACAAGATCCAAAATAAACAAATGGCGCACATCGGCAAAATGAAGCGCGCCATGCAGGCTTGTGGGGAAATCCTGCATATGCAGCGTACCAATCCACGGCAAGTCTAAGTATGCCATGAGTTGCAAATAATTATGGTACAACCGTCCCAGCGACATGGCAGCGATTTGCGGCAGGTTATCCATATGTGCATAAATCGGGAACGTCAGCAGCGTGCTGAAAATCGTCACGAAAATGACGCCACTGACAATCGCTAGCCAAAGCGTCAGCCAATGAACGATGCGTTTCATCTAGACCTCCCAGTCCGTCAAGGCATCAATCTGATGCGTTGGTTGGTGGACCTGCTTGGAAACATAATCCCGGGTAGAAACGCCGGTATAGACTAAAATCGTATCGATCCCCGCATTCAACCCTGCCTTAATGTCGGTGTTGTAATTATCACCAACCATGGCGACAGCGTCTTTTGGCAACCCCATCTTCTTCAGTGCTTTTTCCATAATCGTCGGTTCGGGTTTGCCAATATAAAACGCCCGTTGCTGCGTACTGCGTTCCACTAAAGCAATCAGTGACCCTGCTCCAGGCACCAAGCCGCGTTCATTGGGCAGATTGGTATCCGCATTAGTCCCGATAAATTTAGCGCCGCGTTTGATTGCCAATGTGGCTAACTCAAATTTATGGTAAGTCACGTCATAATCCAGCCCGACTACCACATAATCCGGATCCACTTCATTCAACCGCAATCCCGTATCCAAAAGCGCCTGCTTCAGCCCCAGCTCACCGATGATATACACCGACTTTCCGGAAACATCGCCATGATTGAGATCAGTCAAATAAGCCGCGGTCGCGAGCGAAGGCGTGTAAATCTGCGCCGGTGACACATGAATATCGTGATTCTCCGCCAGATTTTTCACCACATCTTCAGGACTTTTCGTCGTATTGTTCGTCAAAAATAAAAACGGAAGCCGCGCCGCCTGTAACCGTTCGACAAAATCCTTAGCTGCTGGAATGCGTTCTTTGCCACGATAAATCGTCCCGTCAAGATCGATCATATAACCTTTATACTTCAAGTCTGTCCCTACTTCTTGTTAGTCTCACGTTGACGGATCGTAAAATGCCGCTTGCGTGGTTGTGTCTGATTGACTGTTTTGGCCTGTTCGCCACGAAAATGCGTCGAACGGGTTGTTTTTTCCGTGTATGGCTTGTTTGCCTTGGCATAAGGCTTACGTTTGCCATGATGTTGTCGCTGTGTCGGCTTTGATTGTTGCCGGTGCGCGGTTTTGCCTGTCGCCGATTTTCGCTCCCGATCGTGCCGCCGATCAACTAACTTAGTTGCCGGTTTATCCAAACGGGCCAGCACAAAATAAGCACAGCCAAAATTACAATATTCATAGAGATAGTCTTCTAATGTGCTGATTTGCTGATCCTTGCTCGCACCGCGGCGATCGTCTTTGTAAAAGCCACGCAACCGTAGCTGATCGTAACCCCAGTCGCCAACAATATAATCATACTTGTCGAGAATATCATTGTATCGTTCATTTAACCGTTCAAGGTCAAAAGCATCACGGTGGTCTTTGACAATGCGATAGCGGCGGCCATCAATCGTTATCAGATCATGGTCGACTTTGACAACCCGCATCTCTTTGGTTGTGTCCGGAGTCAAGGCGACATCAATTTGTTCGGATAATGCTTCTCGTTCAGCCAAGTCGCGTCCTCCTTTTAAAAAAATCATTCGACTCGTAATTGTAAAAGTATAGCATGAATTTATAAAGGAAAAACCTTTGCCATATAATCGCCAACAACCTGCCGTATCAGTTTTGGAAAAAGGAATTCATTGCTGCCCATAATTTCGATGGTTGGGAAGAACGGAATGAACAGAAAGTTGTCGACGGTTGCAAATGTATATTGCCGTTCCGGAACCAACGGCTCGCCATGCCACAAAACCGTTCGCTTTTCTCGATCAACCGAAATGCCGCGATAACCGATGTCACCAAAAATTTTGCCGCGGAAGCTCATGCCGATCATGTGGAAGTGGCGGAGAAACATGCGGTTCTTTTCCATTTCCATGATCAGACGCCAGAGTTCCTTGCCACTTAAAGTTACTTTCAACAAGTGCATGGGATGGGGCAAACATGTCAGGAGATCAGCCTGGGTGACAATCCCGGGGCCAAGCGGTGTCAGGAAAAGGCCGGCATTCAGGATTGCCGCATCGGTTTTAGCAGCATCAGCGACCGCCGCCAAGCCAAAATCAAGTAATGGTGATGGCCGATCATACTGAATCGCCAGGTGTTTAGGCAAGCGAGCAACTTTTTGCTGCTTTAACAAGGCAATGCCTTTACTTTCATAGCCTTGAATTTCTCGCGGATCTGCTGCTGCTCCTTGCAACAAAGCAGTTTGAAAGGTTTCGGCACGACGCGTCTGAATTTTGTGGTCATCATCCAGCGTTAGCGTAATCTTCCCAACATAATGGCCATACTTTTCGGCGGCAGTTAACAACGTTGTCCCGTGTAATTCGCCTTCTGCAAGCAAGTGATGCGTATGCCCGCCAATCACAACATCAATCTGCGGATATTGCTGGGCTAAATGACGATCAGCCTCAATGCCTAAATGTGATAGCACAATCAAAACATCATAGGTGCCCTCAAGCTTCTTAAGAATTGCCGGGAAAACGTCTGCTACTGTCTTAACCTGCCATCCATTTGGCTGATACGTCAGAAAAAACGGTGCCGTAAAGCCGACAATGGCAATTCGCGTCCCTGCCGGTGTCTGCTTAATGACAATGGGCTTGGCCCAATGCGGACGCGTGCCATCCGGCTCAAACAAGTTGGCCAGTGCAACGGGAAAATTAGCGTGATCGTACAAATGCTCCAACACCTGATGCGGATTGCCGACGCCTTCATTGTTGCCAATGGTCACCGCATCATAGCCGATTTCATTCAACAGCTGAATATTAATCTGCCCGTCCGTTGCTTCGGTTAACGGTACCGAACGATCCATTGCGTCGCCATCGTCAAAAGCTAAAACGCTCGCCCCTTCTGCCTGTTCTGCAGCGCGGGTTCCCAACATAAACCGGCGAATTTTCGGCCAGTTTTCAAAGTGGGAATGCAGATCATTCGTGTGCAGAATCACTAACTTTTCCACAAGGCACCTCCCTAATCGGTCTTTCAGGTGACATTTCTAAATTAATACCCTAGTTTTATCCTATGCCCTGCAAGACAACGGGTCAAACATCACATTGTGCTCAGCGTTCCTTAGCCAACACCGCAGCCTTCAACCGGTAAATCTTGTGTACTTCAGCCGCCGTCAGTGGGGTTCCAAAAGGCAGATGTGGCACTAACAAATCCCGTTCCGGAGCGTCTACCCCTACATTGATATTCTCCGCAATGTTGACGCTATTGTGGTGAATGTGGCCGTGTAAATTCAGCGTCTGCTTCACAATACCCATCATCAACGGATAATGCGTCATGATGAACTGCGTATGGTCATCCTTGATAATCGTGCCAACCGAATGGAAGGTGAACTTAGGCAAGCCGTTCACGCCCGGATCATGGCGATGAAGAAACTTAAACAGCGATTCGTAGTCGTGATTGCCTTTTATAAAAACAATCCGACCGTGCAACTGTAGTAGGATCGCCAAAACTTCCGGTGGTTGGGGAAAATGTTCCGGATTCATGGCAATATCGCCTAAATGATAAACGATATCGCGATCGTCAACCCGCGCATTCCATGCCTGAATCATCGCTGCGTCCATTGCCTCAACGGTTGGAAACAGGCGCGGAGCAAAATCGTTGTTTCCTAAAAGATCCGCGTGGAAAAAATGCGTATCTGCAATAAAATATTGCATGCTACTGCTCCTTTCGGCGATGTGCATGTCTGGTCGTGACCACCCAAGTCGTCATCGGCACGGTCAAAATGACGGCAATAACCGAAATCAAGACCTGCAAGAGTTCGCCAACAAAAATCTTGTTATTAATCACTTGTGAAAATGGATAGCGCAGTGACGCAAACCAGATAAACAAAGAGGAAAAGCCGCCAAAGAAACCAAAGAACAGCGTATTTAAAGCAGTTCCGATAATCTCGTGCCCCATTTGTTTAATCCCGGTGGCGCTTGCCTGATCCTTAATCTCATCCATTCCGGCTGCAACGGCAATCGCTGCTTCGGCGATCGCCCCAAGCGTGCCTAGCAAGGTGGTCGCAATCAAAATGTGCGGGAAACTGACGCCGATATACACGGAAAAGCCTTCCAGTGCTTCGGAATCTTCCGGCCCAAACCCGGCCGTCTGGCTTAATGTCATCGTCAAAAGAATCAGTCCGACCAATAACGTCATGATTAACAAAGACGAGACAAACGCCGGTCCGGCGACAGAAAGCTGGCTGGTGCTGAGGAAAATCGTGCTGGCCAAAATAATCAGCCCAAAAATAATAGCTACAATAATCGGATTAAACCCGCTGGCCATTAAAATGACGACCAAGATCATTAACAAGGCGTTGACGGCTAAGGCAAAGAAATTTGACAAGCCTTGCTTGCCGCCGACAATAAACATCATGACAAGCAGAACCAAGGATAGTGCAAGAATAGCGTTCATGCTGTCACCTTCTTAATTTTAGCCATCATCGCCGCTAACCCGCTCGTCACCGGCACTGCCAGCACAATACCAAACGCGCTGATGAGGCTCTGGGCAAATCCAAGTCCCATCACCCAGATAACCGTTTGCGCAATCGAATTATTGTTGCGGATCCACAAAACCGACTCCATGAACGTATCGGCAATGAAAATCATAAACAGAACCGAAATCAGCGGTCCCATGACATTTCGTCCAATGGCCATCCCTGCCCGAAAACGCTCCTTGGCCGTGTCATGAAGCTGGAAGATCGCAACCGAAATGTCACTCGCCTCGTCTAGCACAGCGCCCAAAGAGCCAATCACAATTTGACCGAAAAATAAAAGCTGTGGCGTCTGGGTAGCGTATTTGACCTCTTCAAAGTGAATACCGTTGTAATTGGTCAGGGCCATTATGCCATAGCCAAGTGCCACTGCAGCCGCGGTGGCTAACAACGTCCCCAGTGAAATAGTTGCCGCAATCGGCTTGAACCCGACAATGAACACTGCCGTCAAAACAGTGAAAATCACCGCCAAAATAACAAATAGCCACCACGCCTGCCACTGTTTACTGCCGATCTCCCATTCAACCGCGACAAAGAAAATTATCGTGTTAAGTAAAATGCTAATACTCGTTAACCACGCACGCCGCCCCATCACCAAAAAAATCAAGCCAAAGGTCAAGACCAACAACGCCGCCAGAATCGCATCCCGCTTCACGTTGTTCAAGGTATAGGCGCCTTTATCAACATCCAGGAAAACCTGCTCGCCCACGCGAAGTTCATTGTCCAGCGCACCGCTAAACGAGTATGTATTATGCATGGTGATGCGTTTGCCGCGTTTGGCGGTATTCAGGAGACGCACACGAACCTGCTGTTTGATCAGCCGGTCATGGTTTTGATCTTCGTCTTGGTGGTTGGTGGTTTTGACCACTTTAACTGCTTCAACCTGACCCACTGGCTTGGTATAAAAGCCGCTGTCAAATTGCATGCCAATAAAAACCGCGATCGCCGCGACGAACGGGATAAGCCATTTACCTAAATACTTCACGCGGATCCCTCGCTTTCATATGCCTTACATTATATAAGTAGCATCAATGTGACGCAAAGCGCGTGTCCGACCTATCCGCGAAAATTGTCACGCTGACAAGCCCGGCTATGCGATAATCACGGAAATTATTCAAAAAATTGAGGTTTTTATTAAAATCTATCTCTCGAGTGCCGAGCCGGCAGAAACCCTCATCGTCCTATTTTACCCGACATGATTTTGCCGGAGAATCTCATGGTAAGCATCGCGAATCGGGCCTTCCGGTTTGTCCCATTCTTCCCAACTGGTTAAATCAGCCGGCGGAAATTCATAATGCTCGTTGATATATTTTTCATAAGTTGCCACAGCGGTTGAGTGGGCAATGTTCAGCTGAACAATCCGCACCCGCTTAATAAAGCCCTTCATAGAAGCCTTTTCGGCACGGCCATTCAGCATGACGTTTCCCAGTTCAAAATAGCGACTCCCGTCCAGCCGGGTAATTTCCTGAATCAAATCAAAAACCTGATATTTTTCTGTCATCTTTGACGCTCCTTATTTGTTTGCTGATTTCGGTTTGAGTTTATCGTCACGCGGTTGGTGTCTGTCGCTCTGTCGGCAGCGAATGGTTTGTGTTTTGGCATTTCCTTCTATAACACGCCGGTTCGCGCTCACTGTGCTATGTTTGTGGTATGATGTTTTTTTCTGGAAAGGAGCAGCCTGTATGGGCAAACGATTCACTGTGGCAGTTTTGCTGCTGCCATTATTTCTTCTGCTTTCAGGGTTTACGCTGGTTGGCCACCGTGGCGATCCGCTGAACTATCCGGAAGAAACTTTTCAAAGTTTCGATAGTGCTTTTAACAACGGTGCTGATTATGTTGAACTCGATGTACATGAAAGTGCTGACGGCGTGGTCGTGATCCAGCATGATTCAACGATTCAACGCATGACCGGCGCCAATTTGACCATTGCCAAGAGCACTTTTGCGCAACTTCAGCAATATCATACCAAAAATGGCGAACCGGTTCACAGCCTCGAGGAGCTTTTCGCTCACGAGCAACAGACAAACCACAAATTCTTGATTGAAACCAAAATCGTTAAAGGCGAACCGCATCCCCACCTTGAAGACAAAATTACGGCTTTGATTAAACAGTACCACATGGAAAACCGCGTCATGTTCCATTCGTTTTCAGCTGCCAGTCTTAAACGCTTGCAGGCGGATTTACCATCTGTGCCGCGGATTTTAATTGTTGGTTCGCTTAAACGGATCAATTTTGATGTGTTGACTTATGTAGACGGCATTAATTTAAGTTCGGATCTGGTGACGCCGCAGCTGGTCAATCAGCTGCATGACCTTGGCAAAAAAGTGTACGTCTGGGATGAGATGAACGAGGATCGGGATCGGTGGACATGGCTGGTTAACCTCAACATTGACGGTGTTGTGACCAACTACACGAGTCTCGGGCATGAATTCCAGGCGCTGAAAGCCGCGTCTGTTACCACCAGTATCAACGATCTTGGCGCTAACTCCAGTGTCTCGGCGCTTCCGGTTTACGAAAACCCTTATCAGCCGCTCCTACGCCCTGAACAGTTAGCACCGCAAACACCGATTGCGATTTCTGCAATGGTTACCATTGCCGGCAGCACGTATTATCAAATCGGCGATAACGCGTTCGTGCCGGCTACAACGATCAACCTCGCACCCCAAGCCGGCTGGGCCAGCCTGTTTCTCCACCAAAAAATCGTCGTCACCAGCCGCGGTTTTCGTGCGCCGGTTTACGCTGACCCGTTACACCAGCAAAATGTTACTGGCCACGTTGCGGACAATACCCGCGCACGGGTTCTGGCCGCACGCTACGAAAATAGTCGGCTTTACTTAAAAACCAAAACAGGCTGGTTAAAAGCCAAAGATGTGCAATTGTTGCCATCTGCCGAAAACATGGCAACCTGGCTCATGCTCTATCGCAGCATTCCACTAAAAGAAAAGCCGCTCATCCACTGGGCATTAGGCAACACGGCATTTGATACACCCCTGCTTAATGCTCGGGTCACTGACATCGGTTGAGAAATACCCCCAGACATGGGTGTGCTTACAATCGCGCCATGACAAGCTTTTCACCGTGTTCTGACCGCTTTTCGATTTTCTCTGAATGATTCAGTCGTTTCTGTGGAACAAACATGCTATTCTAAAGACAACGATAGAAAGAAAGTAGGTTAACCTCATGGCAATTAATTGGCAGCAGGAAGCAGAAAAATTGGAACCCCAGCTTCTTTCTGATCTCACAACACTGTTGAAGATCAATTCCGAACGCGACACCGAGCATAAAACCGCAGAATATCCACTCGGACCCGGTCCGGCAAAAGCGCTGGATGCCTTCTTGGCAATTGCCGAGCGGGATGGTTTTAAGACGCTCAATGTGGACCATGTTGCCGGTCGGATCGAGTTAGGCAGCGGTCCTGAAACTTTAGGACTATTTGGGCATGTCGATGTTGTTCCCGCTGGACCTGGCTGGAAAACCGACCCATTCGACCCAGTGATTCGCGATGGCAAGATTTACGGTCGTGGCACCAGCGACGATAAAGGACCGAGCATTGCTGCTTACTATGCATTGAAACTCGTCCGCGATCTGGGCCTGCCAATCAATAAAAAGATTCACTTTATCCTTGGAACCGATGAAGAATCCGATTGGGTTGGCATGCATCGGTATCTCGAAAGCGAACCGGCACCGGATTTTGGCTTTTCTCCTGATGCCGAATTTCCAATTATCAACGGTGAAAAAGGCATTGCCAGCTTCAAAATCGTGCAAAAACCGGTTGCTGCAGCAGAAGCCCAACTGACTTTGAATGAATTTTCGGCGGGTATTCGACCAAATATGGTTCCGCAAGAAGCAAAAGCAACGATTACCGGCGACTTGCCTGAAAGCTTTGCGACCCAAGTCAGCGACTGGGCTGATCAGCAAGGCGTCAAACTCACCTTGACGCTGGGCAATCCTACAACGATTGAAATCGTGGGTAAAGGTGCCCATGCCCAGGAACCAAAAGATGGCAAGAATGCGGCCACTTATCTGGCAAGCTTGCTAGCTGATTTACCTTTTGATCCGGCAGGCAAAGCCTATCTGACCATGATCGCCAAATATCTGCACTTAGATTCACGCGGCCACCACTTGGGTATCAATTACACGGACAAACTGATGGGTGAGTTAACCGCTAGCCCGGATATCTTCACGTTCACCCAGGATGGCGAACAAAGTGTGCTGGTCAATGTCCGTTACCCGCAAGGCACCGACGCTGATAAAATCCGTGATCAAATTGAAAGCGCGGTTGGCGCCGACCAATTCGACGTATCCTTGAGTGGCCATGCACAGGAACCGCATTACGTTCCTGGTGACGATCCGCTGGTTAAAACCCTATTGCAAACTTTCACTGACCACACTGGTATTGCCGGACACGAACAAGTCATCGGTGGCGGCACCTATGGCCGAATTATCAAACGGGGTGTCGCTTTCGGCGCCCAGATGCCGGGACAGGAAAATGTCATGCATCAGGCGAATGAGTACATGCCGATTAAAGATATCATCACGGCTGTGGCCATTTATGCCGACGCCATCAGCCGCTTAGTCAAATAAGCTAAGTCTCTGTATTTTTAAAATGTAATCAGTATTCACATTACTGATAACAGTTCTTGGCAAATTTTAAAATTCATGCTCGTGCCTGTGCGCCAGAAGTCTGTCACCTGACTTCTGGCGCACTTGCGATTGATCCCAGAAAGGAAGCTTTCTTATGTTAACGCCTGATAGCTTAAATCCATGGTTAGATGATCCACATTTGCGTGCAGCCGTCACAACGCAGGCAACGGTGACATCAACTAACACGGTTTTAAAACAAACCGTCCAAAATGGTGCTACGTTACCGCAAATTCTGATTGCCGGTGAACAAACTGCCGGTGTGGGTCGACACGGCAAACACTTTGCCAGTCCGGCCGATGCCGGTCTCTATCTGAGTTACGCCTTCCACCCGCAAATCAGCCGTGCCTTAATCACGCCGGCTGCAGGTGTCGCTTTGCAGCAAGCGATTGAAACCCAATTTGGTATTGTCACCGCGATCAAATGGGTCAATGATTTGCAAAAAAACGGCAAAAAGGTTGCCGGTATTTTGGCAGAAGCATTGCTCGAACAAAATGCCGTGGTGCTGGGCGTCGGCGTTGATATTTTTCCGACCCTGACAGCGCCGTTACCGACCGATCAGCCAATCACTACCCTTCTTACTGAAAAGCCCGGTAGCGATCCGCGTCCGGAGCTTGCCGGCCGTTTCTTGACGAATCTCATGCGGTTGTTTGCGAATCCTGACACCATTATGCCGATTTATCGGAAAAAGGCTGCCTGGATCGGTCGGCAAATCACGGTTAGCGGTACACAAAACCCGCTGACCGGAATCATCAGCGGGTTCGATGATAATGGTGCCTTACTGTTAAAAACGGCCCAAGGAACAATGGTCGTTACAACTGGCACCATTCGCTTAGCCGATTAAGCCACACATCGTCTAGTTGGCGAGCAGTAACTTCGTCAAATCACTGAATTCATTCAGCTGATAAGTTGGCGTTATCTGCTCGCGATTAGGTTGAAAATGCGGATTGAACCAGATTGAATCAATCTTGCCGTTGATGCCGCCTTGAATGTCCGAGGTCAATGAATCACCCATAATCAGCGTCTCGCGCCGATTGAATCGGGGAATGCGTTTGGCAACATAATCAAAAAACGCCACGGTCGGCTTCGGGCTCCCGACACTATCGGAAACAAAGATGTCTTCAAAATAATCAATTAAACCGCTGGTTGCCAGACGCTCACGTTGGACCGGCTCAATGCCATTGCTGACGATAAACAGCCGATAGTCTTTTAAGGCATCCAGAGTTTCCGTCACCCGCGGCAGCAAAATCGCTTCCTGATCCAAAAAATGATGATACGTCCGTTCAGCTAAATGCGGATCGGCGTTCAAATGGTGATGGCGAAACAGCTTGGCAAATCGCACGTCAAACAGTTCCGGCCGCGTAATCCGGCCTGCTTCGTAATCACGCCACAGATCAGCATTGATTTTCAAATAACTCGCCTCAATCCGCGGCGTATATGGTAATTTAAGCCTGGCAAACATCTTAGCCAGGCTTTTTAGTTCCCCTGCTTTAAAATCCAACAAAGTGTCGTCTACATCAAACAAAATAACTCGATACATGTTTAACCCCTGTTCTCGCACGCTTATTTATATAGTTATCAGTCTTGCACAACACAACGCGGGTCGCAAGTGAAGCCGCTTGAACTTATGAATGGTGAGGACAAACAGACAAGTTGGTTTTGAAGTGCGTTCTCGCAAACAGAAACTGGTGCTTTCCACAAACGCGCTCACTGGCGCAGAAGTCTGCGTATAAGGACCTTGGTCGCGATGGCCTAAGCCCGGGCCATCACGCCCAAGGCCACTTATACTCCGACTTCTAACCGCGCCAGTTCGCGCTCTGCCAACAGTATTAGAATCCGCTTTATTTTTACGGTATACTAAGGAGTATTAGACCAAAATTTAAGGTGGGACAAGCACTTGAAAAAGTTCGTCGATCGGGTCAAGACGCTTGGGACTCGATTTCGCCGCTGGTTCACGGCATTCGTGACGCGGCGTCCTGATTCCAAAGCTGATTCCAAACATTTAACGGGTAAAACTGCCGTTGTTTTTTACGGTAATGTCACGCTTCAAAGTATGAAAAGTATTGTCTATTACTTATTAGGCGTTTTAGGCATTGCGGCTGTTTTCGGGCTCGGCTTATTTGGCGGCTATTTTGTGTCGATTATCGATGCAACGCCGATTCCGACCGAAGCAGCGATGAAGGCAACGCTATCCAACACCAGCCGTACTTCCAGTATGTATTTTGCACATAACGTCAAGCTCAGTGACGTCAAAAGCGACTTGTATTCCACAAAAGTCAGCCTTAACGATATGTCGCCATGGCTGACCAAGGCGATCATTGCCACTGAAGACGAGGACTTTTATCGTCATGACGGGGTTGTGCCCAAGGCGGTGATTCGGGCTTTCTTTTCCGATTTAACCGGCATGGGTAACCAAACTGGCGGCTCGACTTTGACGCAGCAGGTTGTCAAAATGATGTTTTTGAACTCAGAGACAACCTTCAAACGTAAAGCTGCGGAGATCATGTTGGCGCGGCGCCTAAACAACCACTTCAGCAAGAACGAAATCCTGGAAACTTATCTGAATGTCGCCACGCTGGGTCGGAACAACAAGGGGCAAAACATTGCCGGCGTCGAAGCGGCTGCGCAAGGACTTTTTGGCGTCTCTGCCAGTCAGGTGAACCTGCCGGAAGCCGCCTTTATTGCTGGCTTGCCGCAGAGTCCGTTTGTTTACACGCCGTATACTGCCAACGGTCAACTAAAAGCCAGCCTTAAATCCGGCATTAATCGGCAACAGACCGTGCTGTTTCGGATGTATCGAGCTGGCGTCATCAGTCACAAGCAGTATGTTGCAGCCAAATCATTCGATCTAAAAGGCGCGTTCCTCAAGCCGGAAAATGCCGAACAGGATGACAATGAGTATGGGTATGTCTACAACATGGTGCTCAGTGAAGCTAAATCATTATTAGCTGAGAAATTAGCCCAAAATGATGGTCACTCTGCTGCCGACCTTGCCAAAGACAATGCCTTGAACAACGATTATTTAAGGCAGGCAGGCGACCTTTTTGCTTCGAAAAACTACCAAATCAAAAGTACCATCAACAAAGACGTGTACGACCGGATGCAATTTGTGATGCGGGCCACGCGAAAGACATTCGGTCAAACTTACACCAGCACTCAGATCAATCCTAAAACCGGCGAAACCGAAACCGTTAAACATCCAGTGCAAAACGGCTCGGTTGTGTTGGACAACCAAACCGGTGCCGTTCTCGGATTTGTCGGCGGGGTCTCTGGTGAACTCAATCACATTTACACCTTACGTTCTCCCGGCTCCACGATTAAGCCGCTTTTGGTGTATGCACCAGCGATCGATCAAAAAGTCATCGGTTCGCAGACGGCTTTGGCTGACTTCAAAACCAACCTTGGCAACAATTACAGTGTGACCGATTACGGCGACCAGATTCAAAATCGGTTCATCCCTGCCACCGAAGCGCTTGCCCAATCCTACAACATTCCGGCAGTTAATCTGTATAAACACATCAAGCCGAACGTCAATGTCAAAAGCTACATGGAAAAAATGGGCATCAATACCCTCACTGACAATGATTACAGCCAGCTCGGTCTAGCCTTGGGCGGTACCGATTATGGCGTCGACGTCAAGGAACAAGCCAGCGCTTTTTCCACTTTTGCCAATCAAGGCGAACACGTACCAGCTTATGTCATCTCTGAAATCGTCGATCCTTCAGGCCATGCCGTCTACCGCCATCAGGTTAAAAAGACCAAGGTTTTCTCCAAAGGTACGAACTACATCATGAATCAAATGTTGAAAAACGTGGTTGAATCAGGGACTGCCGAGAGCCTGAACTATCAGCTGCGCTTCAATACGGACAACCTGATCGGGAAAACCGGTACCAGCAACGATTTCCGCGATATTTGGTTTATCGGTTCAACGCCGGGTGTCACCATTGCCAGTTGGATGGGCTATGACAACAGTAACGGCACCAACTACACGCTTGATGAAAACAGTTCAATGACCAACGAAGCTTATTGGTCGAAGTTGGCAAATGCGGTTTATCACACCATCCCTAAGCAATTTAAAGTTGACAAAAAATTAGCCCGACCAAGTACCGTCAAGTCCGTCACTGTCGATAAGCAAACCGGGCAACCGGCTGGCACCCTTACTTTTAACGGGCGCACTTATCACACAGGCGAATCAACTGTTACCAGCCTCTACAATGACTGGCAGCCAACTGCGAAAGCTGAATTTGGCATCGGCGGCAGCAAAGACAATTATCAGTTGTTCTATGACCATCTCAACGGTAAAAGCAATGGCTATGGTCAGGTTTCTGACGCTAATGGTCGCTCGACCGAAGCCAAAAAAGAGCATCAGGAAACACCGATCACGCCTGAAACCACGGCACCGGCCACAACTGAAAGCAGCCAAACGCCTAGCGTCACGGTGCCTTCCAGCCAGAAAAACCAGCAAGGAACCTCCGAAAACCAGCCAAGTGAACCGCAAACAACGGGAACTGGCGGGACAAACGGTGCAACTGGCACTGGCGGCGAAACAACCGGCACTGGCACGACAACGACTGGCGGTAACACAACTGGTGGCACAACGACCAATAATCAGCAAACCACACCTGCTACAACTGGCAGCGGTCAGTAAGTTCATGCGTCATCTTGAAGGCCAATCAATCCAGTAACGCAAAAATCGGTTCTAAAGACACACATCATCTGTCTTTAGAACCGATTTTTTATTGCTCACGAGGTGCCAAAGCTGATTTCGCTCAACACCTTTATTTGGTTGAGCCGCGTTTCAAAATATCGAAACCTAACATCACGGTTTTTTCTTCGATCTCTTCTTTGTTCATCATCTTGGTCAGCAACCGCATTGCAACAGCACCAATATCATAAAGCGGCTGATCAATTGATGTCAGTTGCGGCCGGGTCATTTCGGTTAACTTAGTATTGTTGCTGGTAATGATTTCGAAATCATCCGGTACCTTCACACCCTTGTCCAGCGCGCCGTCCAAAATGCCGACTGCCAGTTCATCATCGCCGGCAATGACAGCCGTTGCGCCGACTTTCTGCAGCTTACCAAACAATGCCAACCCTGCTTGATAACTTGGCTCATTTTCAAAGATCAGGCTTTCGTCATAGGCAACGCCAGCTTTTTCAAGTGCCTGTTTATAGCCCTTGAGGCGGAACTGACCGTTAATCGGATGGGTGAGCGAGCCGGTCGCCAATGCCACCCGCTTATTACCGCTCTCCAGTAATTGGTGCGTCGCTTCTTCAACTGCGGCCACGTAGTCAATGTTGACACTGCCAACCTGTTCATCCGGATCAATCGAACCTGCCAGTACAACCGGCGTTTTGCTTCGGGAAAATTCCGCGCGAATCGAATCGGTCAGTTCATGACCCATGAAAATCAACCCGTCAACCTGCTTGGCCAACAAAGTGTTAAGTACGGAAACTTCCTTTTGGTTATTTTCATCCGAGTTCGCCAAAATAATGTTGTATTTGTACATGGTCGCAACATCATCAATCCCACGGGCCAAGCTTGAGAAGAACATGTTGGTAACGTCGGGAATGATAACGCCGACAGTTGTCGTTTTCTTGCTTGCCAGGCCACGGGCTACCGCATTCGGTCGGTAGTCGAGGCGTTCGATAACCTCTAAAACTTTCTTGCGGGTAGCCGGCTTCACATTCGGGTTACCATTAACCACTCGGGACACCGTCGCCATCGATACATTTGCCTCGCGGGCAACATCATAAATTGTTATTGTTTGTTTTTCCACTTTATTTTCTCCTTAGTCGTGAGTATGAAAATCACGAAACATCTATTTACATTCCAAAATAGCAGAATGAGAAAGGCAATGCAAGCGTTTTACTGAATTTTCCATGAAATTTTCACAAACGGGCTTTTCAGAAAGTGTCTCTCAAGGCTCGTGATATACTGGTAAGGAAAGTTGCATTTGGCATCGCGACTAGCACCTTATCTTGCAAGTCATTTTCGATGCCTGAGCACTTGGCACGTCAATATCACGGTGCAGCACAAATATGGTAAAAGATTCGTTTTGCATGATATTTTGTGCTGTGCCCTTTTGAGGAGGACCACGATGAACGAGCATTTAGCAGCATTACAAACCTGGGTTGGCGAAGAAGGCCTCGACCTTGCTTATATCAGTGACCCGGTCAATATCAACTATTACACGGGTTTCTTCCAGGATCCCGAAGAACGGATCACCGCGTTAATCGTCATCCCGGACAAGGATCCGTTCCTGTTCACCCCGCAACTAACCATTGAGGAAGTTAAAAAAGCTGGCTGGCCTTATCAGGTATTTGGCTATCTTGATCACGAAGATCCGTTTGCCGTCATGGCGACCCATATCAAGGACGTGAACCCTAATCCGACCAAGTGGGCTATCGAAAAGGATAACCTCGCTGTTTTCAAATTTGAAGCCATTATGAAGCAATTTCCTGATGCGACTTTTCCGATCGATGCTTCCCGTTTCATTGAAAAGCAACGGTTAATCAAAACACCAGCCGAAATTAAACAAATGGAAATGGCCGGTGCTCAGGCTGACCGCGCGTTCCAAGCCGGCTTTAAGGCGATTAAAGCAGGTGCGACTGAACAGGAAGTCGCGGCCGAGATTGACTATGCGATGATGAAGGAAGGCGTCATGCACATGAGTTTTGGCACCATCGTCCAAGCTGGCGTAGATGCGGCCAATCCGCATGGCGAACCGATGGGAACAAAGCTCGCTCCAAATGAACTGGTCTTGTTTGATCTTGGTACGGACAACCATGGTTACATGTCTGACGCCACGCGCACCGTCGCTTTTGGTCAGGTCACCGGTAAGCCGCGTGAAATTTTTGATATTTGTCTAGAAGCGAACCTGACTGCTATGGATGCCGTTAAGCCGGGATTAAAAGCATCCGAACTCGACAAGATTGCCCGCGACATTATTACCAAAGCGGGTTACGGCGAATATTTTAATCACCGTTTGGGACACGGAATCGGCATGTCCACCCATGAATTCCCATCCATCATGGAAGGCAACGATATGATTCTACAGCCAGGCATGTGCTTCTCGATCGAACCTGGTATTTACGTTCCTGGTGTCGCCGGTGTTCGAATCGAAGACTGTGTCCACGTCACGGAAACCGGCTGCGAACCCTTTACCCACACATCAAAAGAATTCACTGTCATCAATGGTTGATGACGCCGGGTCGCTCGTCGGTAAAAAATGAACAGTGCGCTAAATATCGAAAATGGTCCCAAAGAGGTAACGCTGCCTCCTCGGGACCATTTTTATGTTGTTGACTGCTGATGTTTTTGTCTCTACCAGCGAAATTGACTAGTCTGCTTCCGACTGTTCATATAAGATGCCGGCCTTGCGCAGTGCTTCTTTAATTTTGGCGATATTCCGTTCATTTTTAACGCTAATCGTGTGCAAATGAATGCCACCGGTTAGCTCCGACAGCAGGCGGCCCTGATAACGCGCTAGGCGACTCAAAAACAGCTTCATATCGGCAACGGTGCGAATATTCAGCTGGCCGCGTAACTGACCATATAGCGGATGCTCGACCAAAACATCTTCAATCCATCCGCCGTTGTCGAGGATCAGCTGCAGCTCTTCCTCTGTTTGCTCCGGCGTATGTTTGCAAGGAATCAAAAACTCATGGGCCGCTGGATGTGACAACGTATAACCACGCGGCGTTGCAATGATCGGTTCGCCTTGGGCCCGCAAAAGCGCAATATCACCGACGATGGTCTGCCGACTGACGGTAAACCGCCGCGCAAAACTCGACGCACTGAGCGGTTCGGCAGCAGTACTCAAAGTGGCTTTGATGTGTGCCTGACGTTCGCTATTTAGCATAGTATTCTCCCTCATTCATGATCAAAATGCTTCAAACAAATTCAGCTACGATGCTAAAAGCGACAAACGAAAGGCGCTCACGTCGGGGTGTCTTTCGTTTGTCGCCATTTTTAATATTCAAAATCTTGTGGTTGCTAGTGATGATTAATCGGTTGCTTCAGATTCAGAACTTGCCGGTTTGGCTTCTGATGCCGCTGCACCACTAACCGGCTTTGGTTCGGTCGGCTCAGGTACTTCATCGGTGCGGGTTTCACTACCCTCATCATCGTCCTTGGCTTGGGCAAACGCACTCTTACCATCCAGCACAATGTCATCAAAATCAGCCGAAGTATCCGTATCCGCTGCGGTATTCAATTGATCACGCAATTGCTCAGTCGCAGCGTCATAATTAGCCAACGCTTCTGACCCATCGGCATCATTCCCACGCGCCTTCAAGTCATCGACAAAATCCGTCGCGCTTTGCTTCCAGTCAGCACTAGCCTCTTTGGCGTAATCATAGTAATCAACCGCACGATCGGCTAAATTCGCGGAAGCATGCTTAACCCGTCGCTTTAACTCGTCACTGGTTTGCGGAGTCAATAAATAAGTCGTTGCTAAGGCACTGGCAGCTCCGAATACAAATCCAAGCAAAAAATGTCCTTTTTTAGCCATGATGATTCCCCCTGCTATTCATTATGATGTTTCTTTTTGGTCAACATTGAAAATGCTTTGGCACCCATACGTGTCGCAACCGTCGCCTTGGCCCCGTTCTTAGCACCATGGGCAACGCGTTCGGTCAAATTACGCGTTGACTGATTCAAATCAGAAACGCTTTCACCAAGCTCACCAATTGCGGTAAAGACAGGATCAATCGCCGCCACCTTGCCATTGACATCTTCAAGAAGGGTATTGCTCTTCGCAAGAAGGCCTTCGACTTCCTTCGTCAAAATGCCAAGCTCCCCGTTGACCGTGTTCAACGTCTTATTCGTCTCGGCAACCGTTTCCTTAACTTCCTTGGTCACACCCGAAACCCGAATCGCAATGACGGCAATCGCCAAAGCAATAATCAAAAAAGCAACCGCAGCAATGATCCAAGCAATCTCTCCACCTGACATGCAACACCCTCCATTTCAAACCAGTTGGTTACATCAATCATAACATCGAGGGGAGAGTGGTGCAAAAGATTTAAAGAGCGCGAGCAGGCCCGGTTAGAAACCGGAGCATAAGTGGCCTCGAACCTAAATGGCTGGGCTTTGGCCATTTAGGTTCGAGGTCCTTATGTGTAGGTTTCTGGGCCTGCGAGCGCGTTTCGGATCCGGATTGCCTTCCAATTCTTATCCCCTTTGGCCATTGCGACCAAGGTCCTTACACGCAGGCTTCTGCGCCGGGGATCGCGTTTCGGAACCGGATTGCCCCAAATGGCTGGGTTTTGGCCATTTAGGCTTGAGGTCCTTACACGTAGATTTCTGCGACTGCAAACGCGTTTCGGAACCGGATTGCCCTGCAAAATTTATTCCCCCAATACCTAGGCTTTGGCCATTTAGGTTCGAGGTCCTTATGTTTAGGTTTCTGGGCCTGCGAGCGCGTTTTCGGGCCGGATTGCCCCGCAAAGCTTATTCCCCCAATGGCCCGGCTCTGCCCATCGCGAACAAACTCCTTACACCCAAACTCCTGCCCCAGCAAACATATCCGAAACTGAATCGCCTTACCACCCTTTACTCCGTGCCACACACCCTCACCCACCCCTTCTCCCACCAAAAGTTAAAACTTATCCGCATCATGACAAATCCCCAGCAGATCCGCCCCGGTTCTGGTAAAATAAAGCCAACACCAAGAGGAGGTCGTCACGTGACAGGCATGATGTTCACGGCAACGGCCGTAACTGAACAACCCAATGTGTGGTTACGGTATTTTAAAACCATCAACTGGGATAAAATTGCCGGGACCGTAATTGATAAGGTTCTGTCGTTGCTATTCTTTTCGATTTTATTTCTTGCACTTTATCGTTTAGGCCAGTTTGCCATCAATCGAGCTTTTAAAAGCTATCAACGCCGCGCCCATTTATCAGGCACGCGCGTCAAAACCATCCACACCCTTTCGCGAAATCTATTTTTCTATTTTGTGCTCTTCTTCTATTTTTACGCGATCCTATCAACGTTGGGCGTTCCGGTGGGGACACTGCTTGCTGGTGCGGGCGTGGCCGGCTTGGCAATCGGCTTTGGTGCTCAAGGCTTCGTCAATGACGTTGTGACTGGTTTCTTTATTCTACTGGAGGCGCAGTTTGACGTTGGTGATGTTGTCCAATTAGGCAAGATTTCCGGAACGGTCACGAGCCTTGGCTTACGCACCACAGTGGTTAAAAGTTATGACGGTACCGTCAACTTTATTCCTAATCGCAACATTACGATCGTCAGCAACCTTTCCCGCAGCAATATGCAGGTACTCATTAAGTTGCCACTTGAGCCGACTGCTGATCTCGATTTGGTCCGCAAAACTATTGAACGCGTCAATCACGAATTAGTTCCAAAATTCACGACCATCACTGAGGGTCCGGATATTCTGGGTCTGACAGAGGAAAAAAATGGCACGTTTACCTACCAAGTTCTTTTTTACGCTGAAAACGGTGAGCAGCTCAGTTTACAGCGAACATTTCTCGCTGCTTACATTGCTGCATTAAACTCCGCCGGCATTCATGTGATCACGCCGCCGATCAATTTACAGTCTGGCTCATAAAGAGTTTGGCGTTTTACCAATATTCACACCAAAATCCATTTATAAGGAGATGCTATGCTCAACTTCATCAAAGGTGCCATCATCGGCATTGCGCTTGTCATTCCCGGTCTTTCCGGCAGTATTTTTGCCGTCGTCGTCGGGTTGTATGACCGCCTCTTACAAGCAGTGAATCACTTCCGCGCCAATCCCAAGAAAAATTTGCGTTTCTTGGCACCGATTGGCTTAGGAGCCGTCGTTGGTATCTTGGTTTCCACTAAAGCCGTCCTAGTCGTCACTACGCATTGGCCGCTACCTAGTTATGGTTTCTTTATCGGGTTAGTACTTGGCATCGGCCCGTTTATTTATCGCAAATTGGTGCTCAAACCCTTCACTTGGTGGTACCTCTTACTAGTGGCTGGAGGATTTGCGGGTATTTACGGACTAGCCAAGATTGGCGGGACCCAGCCGGAGAACCTCATTGCCATTCAGCGCCTGAGCAGTGTTAGTGACGCCGGTGTGATGGCTTTTGCCGGCATCTTTGCGGTATCGTTAATGGCCATCCCCGGTATTTCCGGCTCCGTCATGCTGATGGTCATTGATCAATACGGAACCGTCTACAATGCCGTCAGCCAGTTAGGCGATGCAGCCCGGGCATTCGCTTCCGGTAACTGGTCGGCATTTAACGCAGCGATGGGCTCGGTGGCGTTGCTGCTGCCCTTCATGCTTGGCGCCATTGCCGGTCTGATTGCGGTGGCCAAATTGATGGCGTATTTGCTCGAGCATTTCGAAACCCAGGTTTATTATGCTGTATGCGGTATTGTTGCCGCAGCAGTGGTCATTCTGCTCGAAACTGGCATCGCGCCTTATTGGCCGGCGTCTGGTATAGTCATTCCGGCACTTTTGGTTGTGGTTAGCCTCATCATCGGCGTTTTAGCGACCATTTTCCTAGATAAACCGGAATCCAACGCAGACGCTAACTAATGTGGCCAATAAAAAACCAGCATACAGGTTTGTCCGTATGTCGGTTTTTAAGGGGTTAAGATTCTTTTTCAACGACTGACGCTAAAGGTTCCAACTGGAAATGCTTGTCGATATTGTGACCAATATTGTTGATGCCTTTCATCACCTCACGCCGGGTCACAATACCAGTGAAGTATCCATCCTGAACGACCGGAATGAACGGGTTGTCGACAAGCAAATGTAAAACGTTCTCCAAGTCATAGGGGTCACTAATTGTCGCCACATCAGTCTCCATGACATCTTTGACGGTCATGGTATCTAGTGACTGAAAACTGATATGGTCCAGACCCAGCATCGTTTCGGTAATCATCGGCAGTGAAATGAGCCCTTTAAACTTCGAGTCGTGATCCAAAACCGGAATTTTCGCATAGCGTACCTTGGTAAGAACAAGAAACGCATGACTTAATGGGTTATCTTCGGAGACCGTCGCAACCATATCTGCAGAAATCATAAAGTGATGACGATTTTCAATCAGCATATTGGCAATGGCTTGATTTAACATTTGGGTAGCTCCTTTTTAACATTCTTGGTTTAAGTACATCGATCAAAAAGTTAGATTAGTTAACTTCATTGGTTCAGTTTACCGCTTATCCATGCCGGTGCCATCCGTCAAAAGGCGGAAACACCATATGGTTATTTTACCATGAATGACATCAAGGAATTTCTATCGCCGTTATTCATAAGAAATACGACAACTTTTTAGTGAGCGTGAGCCAGCCCGCTTAGAAGCCGGAGTGTAAGTGGCCTCGGGCGTAATGGCCGGGCTTTGGCCATTGCGATCGAGGTCCTTACACGCAGGCTTCTGGGCTGGCGAACGCGTTATGGGTGAGCGTGAGCAGGAGCGCTTAGAAATCGGAGTGTAAGTGGCCTTGGGCGTGATGGCGCTCTTTGCCATTGCGACCGAGGTCCTTACACGCAGATTTCTGCGACTGCGAACGCGTTATGGTGGAGCGTGAGCCAGCCCGGTTAGAAGCCGGAAGAACACGTTATCGAAGCAACAAAGCAAATCAAAGTAAGCACCATGCACATGCTAGCAATGAACGAATCATTTGGAGGGGTAAAAATGACATATGATCTAGGCGTGCGTTTGGCCGCCGAATTTATTGGCACTGCCATTATGGTTTTGTTAGGAAATGGCTCCGTTGCCAACGTCGATTTGAAGGGTACCAAAGGAAATGGCTCAGACTGGCTGCTGATTGCGGTCGGCTACGGTGCCGGAGTCATGATTCCTGCCATGATGTTTGGCGCCATTTCCGGTAACCACATCAATCCTGCATTTACGTTAGGTTTAGCTGCCTCTGGCATGTTCCCGTGGTCAGAAGTGTTGCCGTATATTGTGGTCCAGATGGCCGGTGCCATGGTCGGACAGCTGTTTGTCGTTGCAGCTTACAAACCGCATTATGATCTCACGACCAATACCCAACACATTCTTGGGACATTTAGTACGATCAGTGCGACGAAGAGCAAACTAAACGGTTTCGTCAACGAATTTATCGGTTCGTATATTCTTTTCATCGGCGCCCTTGGTATTACCAAAGCACCGTTCTTCCAAGACAATCTTGGAACGGCACACATGGGCTTAGGCTTCCTTGTGGCGACATTAGTGGCATCACTGGGTGGCCCAACCGGACCGGCATTAAACCCGGCCCGTGATCTCGGCCCGCGAATTCTGCACGCGCTTTTGCCATTAAAACACAAAGGCAGTTCCGACTGGGGATACGCCTGGGTGCCTGTGATCGCGCCAATCGTTGCAGCCATTCTCGCGGTCTTCACTTACAAACAGCTCTTCATGTAACAACGGTTTGATTCTCATAAAAAATCGGCTCTAGCAATTGCCGCTAGAACCGATTTTTAATTATCTCAAACATGCCAATCATGCCTGCAAAAAGTCGCGGCTTAATGGCGCAACGATGCTGCCGTCCCGCTTCAAAAAGTCAACGTGCACTTTGTCCTCTGTCCAGGAAACTGTGGCGTAAGTACCGCCTAAATTGGCAAACTGACCGCGGGGCTGACTAATTGAACCTGGATTCAAAATCACCATACCGGCGCGCTCTTCCACGCCAAGTTGATGCGTATGCCCGAAAATAACCAGCTGAGCATGGGCAGCTTCGCCAGCAGCCATGAGCTTGTCCAACCCAAAGTTCACGCCAAATCGATGACCATGCGTCATGAAAATCGTGATACCTTTAACCGTCGTTGTCACACTCATGGGAAAATTAGGATCAAAGTCCATGTTCCCTTCAACTGCATGATACGTTTGAAAAAGCGAATCATCGGCAGGTAACTCCGAGTCACCAGCATAGAAATAACCGTCCAGATCCGGCTGCTGTTTCAAGATTGTCGCAAGAATTTCACGATCGCCGTGCGTGTCGCTTACTGCCAGAATTTTCATATCTCTTCCTCCAACCATGCCTGCCAGACTTTCTCCAGTGATCGCATGGCATTGCCCCGATGACTGATCTGATTTTTTTCTTTGGCAGTCAGTTCTGCCAACGTTTTGCCTAGTGATGGCACCAAGAAAAATGGATCGTAGCCAAAGCCGTCAGTTCCGCGCGGGATGGCCGTGATTTGTCCAGAAAGATCACCATGAACCACCAGATCGGCTTCCGGATGATCCGGTTTTGCCAGCACCAAGGTTGTATGGAACGTGGCGGTTCGCGCATCGTCAGGAACATCAGCTAAGTTCGCCAAAAGTTTGGCATTGTTTGCCGCATCGTTATGCCCATTACCGGCATAACGAGCTGAACGTATGCTCGGTTGACCATCAAGCGCATCGACCATCAAGCCAGAATCATCGGCAATCACCGGTAACTGGAGATCTTTGGCGTACTGGTCGGCTTTTTGCCGCGCATTTTCTTCAAAAGTCGTGCCAGTCTCGTCGACAGTCGGGACGCTGGGAAAATCAGCCAGACTTTTAACCGTGACGCCAGCGGGCTCAAACATCGCCTTAAATTCTTTTACTTTACCGGGATTTTTGCTGGCGACCACGATGGTTTTACCATTCGGCATGCCTGCCATGTCGACAAAGTGGGTCGGCTCTGATTCAATGTTAACATGCTGGGCATGCATGGGCGCTTTCAGCTCGAGCCAGGACTCGCCCAGTTCATCAAACATGGAAGGGGCTCCTGTCGTATAATAAGCGTGCGTCGGCGTTTCATGGCTGTCATTGGCCAAATCAAAATAGTCCAGCAGCATCGAAACATCATTAACGGTTTCTGCACCTGAGTCAATTAAGGTGACGCCGCTACCCATCACGTTTTGAATAATCGGCCGTAAAATCGGGTAATGCGTGCACCCGAGCACCAACGTATCAATGTCCGTGTGCAAAAGCGGCTGCAAAGTATCCGCCACCACCCGCTTGGCGATTGGCGAATGCGCCTCGTTACTTTCGACCAATGACACGAACTTGGGTGCCGCTAGACTGGTTAAGCGAATGTCAGGCGCCTTCGTCCGCAAAGCCTGGGTATAGGCACCACTTTTAACCGTCCCTTCTGTCGCGATAATGCCGATATGGCCGGTGCGCGTTGCTTTTAAGGCCGCACGACTGCCTGGCTTGATGACCCCGATGACCGGAATCGATAATTTGGCTTTAATCAAAGGTAACGCCGCCGCTGTTGCTGTATTGCACGCAATGACCAGCATTTTAATGTGCTTGGTGAGTAAAAAGTTGACCATCTGCCAGGTAAACGCTTGAACCTGTTCAGCCGGGCGCGGTCCATATGGCAAACGCGCCTGGTCGCCCAGATAAACCGTGTTTTCGGCTGGTAGCTGATGCAAGGCTTCTTTCACAACGGTCAAGCCGCCGACACCTGAGTCAATAAATCCGATTGGTTGCTTGTTCATTATGAGGTTCTCCTTTGAAACTTCTATATTAAGATAAAGCCGTTGGTTAACGATCGCTGTCACGTTAGCGTTGCACTGTACCGAGGCAACGTGACATACAACTGAAAAATCCCGACGGCACCTGATCCTTATCCGCTGCGACTAGCGTTAACGGCATGATTCAAGCGCCTATTCATCTTCTCAAACCATTTGCCAGCTCACTGTCGCGATAAAACTCTGAAACTTCATTGTGAGTTTAATTCTTAAAAAAAGCAAGCGTTCAGAAAAGCATGTTTTTAAACCCGTTTTTCGGCTATACTAGACGAATAGAAACAGGAGGCACAACATGGCAAAATCTGATTATACCACCCTGCTGAACCTTCCCGGCTCGGTCTCATTCTTTGCAGTAACGGCAATGCGCGATTTGATGCTGCCGAACATGCTTGGTGAAGAACAGCACCATATCCTATATTGGTCAGGACGCGATTTGGCAACCAAATTACCGGTCGATGAAACCGCCTTGCCGCAACTCTTTACCCAGGTTGGTTTCGGTACATTAACGCCGCTCAAACAAAAGCGCCAGGAGCGCCAATATTTGCTGGCTGGAGACGTCGTGGCAACCCGTATTCGTACATACGATGACCCAGACTTTCAACTTGAAGCCGGGTTTTTAGCCCAATCATTGCAACAGGTCTTGGGCTTTGCCGTTGAAGGCGGCAGTGCGATTCAACGGCGTGACCAAAACGTTGTCCTAACCGTTGTCATGGACAATCAAGATTCGCAACCTACTGCCGATCATCTCATTGATCTGGCGCCCGATGATCAGTAACTCCCCTTCAGGTCGACCATCAACTTAAGGATGACCGAACAACTTGAATTAGACGCAATCATGCAAAAGCGGCCCCGAAGACGCCATTCGTCTTCGGGGCCGCTTTTTGTCAGGCACGAATATTAACTATCACTATTTTCAGAACCTCAGTCTAGGCCATTGGCTGACCGCTGTTGCCAACTCTTCGTGTAAAACTGGTCGTTAAGTTTGTAATGAACTCCAGTTGCCTTATTCGTTTTAAGGAACGGCCGAACTGTCTGGTCCATTTTAAGCCAGCCGCGCCAGCCAATATGAATCGTATCTTCCATGAAGTACGGTTGCGCACCATCTTGGCTTAAGTCCAGGACATGATTAAAGCCTTGTGTTTTCAGCTGATAATTCAACTTCGTCACGGTATCTTGGATCATGTTCATATCCAAGCCGGTATACGCTGCCCACTTGGCATTGATTGGCGGAATGACAAACAATACTTCCATATGCTTCTTCGCAAATGTATTCAATACCAGTTGCAGATCTGAATACTCCGGCGATTTTACGTAACTCCAGTGTGCCTGTGACCCCTCCAGCTTAGGCAAATTCTTTTTGACTCTTTTCGAATAAAAGTCATTCTTGAGCCCGAAAGGATTGTTCGTTGTTTCCTTCATGCCTATCTGTGTCGCCACGCCGTCTAAGTCATCAGCATCATACTTGGCAGGCAGCTGTTTAGCCGCTTTGTCCAACTTCGGCTGATTATTATTTAAAAACAACTGCGAGAACAAAGCATCCTGATGATCAGCCATCGGACTTTTAACTTGCTTCAAATACCAATACTGGGCATCCGACAGCTTCTGTCCGGCAGCGATGTTCTTCAACGCACCATTGGACATCCGATCCGAGTTAGTCGAAGGAAATTGTAATAGTCGGCGCGCTGCATAGCGATCTGCTTCTGAATTCGGATTCGCATGCAGCAGGAAAGTTGTCAGTTGCGCCGGTGAAAAGAAGAAGTCAAACTGCGCCTTGCGCACACCGCCAGGAACAAACCATTGCGGCGACAGCACCATGACAGCCTTTTTCCCATTCACATGCGTCAACGCGTTGACCGACAGGAAATGTGTCAGCGATTGAGTACCGGCCATCCCCATCAAAAACGGACGATAGCTGCGATGATACTTTTGCGCCAATACGGAAGGGTGCAAAGCATCCATCCGCGACAATTCGGATGACCCAATGAACGGGACATAGTTCTCGGCCATGGCTTCATTTTTAATATTTTCGCCTTTAAGCACGTTGGCCGACATTGAACTGGCTGCCTGCCTGATCGTCGCTTGGCTGCTGCTGCCAAACTTAAATGGCACGAGCATCAAGGCGGCGACCAGGATCACAGCGATCAGCAGCGGGCCAAGTCCGCGCCAAAGGATCTTCCCGATCGGTTTTTTCATTGTGCTTGTTCGACCTTTGCAATGATTTTATTAGGGGTATCCCATTCCTTACGATCAAATTCCGAAACCGGTGCGTTCACACCATACTGGCTTTGCAGTTCCAACAGCAGCTGTACGGTTCCCATTGAATCCAACAGCCCGGTTTCAAACAAGTTCATATCCAAATCCTTTTTCACATCGTCAGAACCGGTTAAATCAGCCAAAATATCCAAAACACCATTTTTAATTGATTCGTCTGCCATTATCAACTACCTCTTTCTTTTCAACTCCAGTCGGTCATTGAACGACCGGCCATTTACCACAACATTTTTAATGGAACCACAGTGTGTCCAAGAACCCGGAAAAAATCAAGAACGAAAGGCAGACTGCATTTGCTGTCATGAAAATAGCAAAGTAATGCGTTGCCTTATTGTGCGGGAAGACGTCTTTGTGCTTCTTCTTAAAGCGCAGCCAAGCATCGGTCAAATTGATGAGCATGGCGTGGAATAACCCGTAAACGATGTAATACCAGTGTTCACCATGCCAAATACCCATGATCAGGAATAACACCAGATAACCGACAAACGCCGTCGAAACGCGTGACTTCAGCCACTTATGTTTCATCACGAAGAACACGAACCGCATGTAAATGTAGTCACGGAACCAGAAGCTCAGACTCATGTGCCAACGATTCCAGAAATCCTTAATGTTATAAGACATCCACGGCTTGTTGAAGTTCATTGGCGTCTCGATGCCCATCAGATACGAAATGGCTACTGCGAACAAACTGTAACCGGCAAAGTCGAAGAACAAATACCCGGAATAAGCGTACATGACGCCGACAACTGGCCAACTGAGTCCCAAGAATGCCCCACCGCGACTTGCCATCGCCATATGCTCGACGGAAGGTAGCCACAGCGTTCCAAAGATGTAACCCAAAATGAACTTGTAAAGGAACCCGAGCATCAAATAATGCATCGCTTTTGTGACTAGCTGGGCATAATGTTCAGGATCAGGGACCCGATCATAATCTTTAACGAAGCGGCGATAACGGTCAATCGGGCCGCTTGAGATCGTTGGGAAGAACAATAGAAATTGGACAAACTTCCACATATTCAGGTCTTTGATCGAGCCATCCCGGATTTCCATGATCGTTCCGACGACACGGAAGGTCAGATAACTAATTCCCAGAAAACCCAGAATCGAGCCGTGATGTTGGAACAACGGGGTAAACTTGACAACCGCTAGCTGGGCAATGCCTAACGCAACACTGAGATAAAACACGGCCGTCGAGTTTTTCGACCCTTCTCGCGTGCGATACTTGAAGTAGGCATATACCAGCAACAGGTTGAAGACAACATATCCCAACAGTGCCTTACCCTGTGGCCACTTGTCAGCGTCAAAAATCAGAACCAGGAACACCAGTGAAAAGATGCTTTCATACCAATGCATCCTGAAGCCCTTAAACATCCCGATGATGACCGGCAGCAAGGCGATGATCAAATAGAGAAAATACTGTGGATTTTCATAAGGTTGTAAATTCAGCATTAATGATTTACCTCTGCAATCAGTGCTTTGCGATCAACCTTGCCATTCGCTGTCAATGGTAATTGATCCCGATAGATAATGCGTTGCGGAATCATATATTCCATCACCATCTTGCCCAGTTCGGCTTTGACCGCCTGCGTTAACTTCATATCACTATCGAAGTCGTTAGGCTTGGCAACCGCAAAGGCGATTAATTGTGCTACTTTATGATCCTTATCGTAGCGCGGCACCGTTGACGCCTGTTTGATATACGAAACCTGATTCAGGTTATGGTCAACATCTTCCAGCTCAATGCGGTACCCGTGCAGTTTGACTTGAAAATCGGTACGACCACGATAAAAGATCATGCCATCTGCCGTCATTGTTGCTAAGTCACCGGACCGATAACCCCGCTTACTGCCAACTTTAAAGAAAGCTTTTGCGGTTTTATCCGGATTATTGAGATAACCCTTAGAAACACTTGGTCCGACAATCATTAACTCGCCTTCCGTATCAGGCGGCACTTGATTGCCTTGCTCATCAACAATGAAAATGTCGGTGTCAGGCTTGGCATATCCAATTGGCAACCGCGGATATTGATCGACAATTTCCTGCGTGATCGCCATACCGGTCACGGCAACCGTTGCTTCTGTCGGACCATAAGTGTTATAGACCGTTGCTTTCGGGAAGCGCGTAATCAGCTCCTGTGCGGTCTTATTGACAAGTTCCTCACCGCAGAATAGAAAATGCGTCAGGTTCGGATAGTTTTCCTGTTTAAAGTTCGGATCCAGCAAGGCAATCTCAACAAATGACGGGGTTGAAACCCATTCATTCAGACCGAGTTTTGGCAGCGTTGCAAATAAGTCTTTGAAGTTGTCAGTCACTTCTTTTGGCAAAGCTTTTAACGTGCCGCCGAGTACCAACGTTGGATATAGATCCATGACACTTAAGTCAAACGAATACGGCGGTTGGGACATCGAAACGACGCCTTCCTGGAGGCCAAAATCGGAGATATTCCAATTAACATAGCTCAACAGATTCTCGTGGCTGATCTGAACGCCTTTTGGTTTGCCGGTTGTGCCGCTCGTGAAAATGATGTAGTAGTTATCGTCTCCGGTGACGGCATGTTGCAAGGAACGAATCGGTTCATGCGTCTTTTCGGCGTCATGGAGTTCCGGTGCCTTAATAATCTGGACGTCTGGAACCGTAATCGGCAGCGGTGCGACTTCAATGACGGCCGGTGCATGGGCAACATCCTGGACCTGCGTGATCCGTTCATTCGGACTGTGCGTATCGATCGGAATGTAGGCATGCCCTGATTTTGAAAGCCCAAGGAAAACCTCAACCATATCAAAGGTTTGTCCGCCATACACAATGATCGGCTGACCATCTGGCAAGGTTTCCGCAAAGAAACCGGCCAAGCGATCACTGCCGTCTTTTAACTGCGCGTATGTGTACTGTTTACCTTCATAATCATAAGCCACGCGCGTTGGATGCTCTGCGGCGACCCGATCAATCGCTGTGATGACATTATCGATCATCTCGGTTTTCCCCCTTTTTAGAACTCGTTATAGATGAATTTACTGTTATTGATGCCACTGTATCCGTATAGATAAACCAGAACCAGCAGAATCACGAAATACGTGACGGTCCAAAAGATGAACCGAAATGTGGGATTTTCCCACACCGCTTTTAATTTTGCGAACATCTTGTCACCCCACGTTCTTAATTACACGTCTATTATAGTTTTACAGAAAACGCCTCGCCAACGAAAAGCGTAACAATCACCTAACAGTTTCGTAATGTGAACCAGACAACTATCTGCCGGGCTTCAACCCAAACAATTGTTTAACATCTCAAAGTTCCTGTTATACCAACGTCGGACGCGTTTATGCGTGTTCAATACAAGTCGTTTCCCAGGCTAAACCACCACGATGAAATAACCCTAATATAGCGATTACATCTGAAAAATCCCACTGATTTTCCTCGGTTTGGATTAAGATTCGTCTTTTTATCATGTTTTTTATATCCACAGTGAACGGTATTTGCTTTAACCCCAAATTTTCAAGTCTTGCCAATCTGGTTATGAAAAAGAAAAGACGCCTAACTTTCGCACAAACCTGCTTGTGTGCTAAAAAGTTACGCGTCTTATTTGACACTTCTAAAAAAGGCTACAGCCTTATTCAGACTGCAGCCTCCGACCAGAATGTTGGTCCTTTTGCTTCAATTAAGCGGTGTACTTGTTTAGTGTTGCATCGAGCTGATCTTTGGTTTGATAGCCAACCAGCTTCTCGACAACCTTGCCATCTTTCTTGATGACAAGCGTCGGGATCGCCATAATGCCAAATGATTTTGGTGTCTCCGGGTTGGCGTCGACATCCATTTTAACAAATTTAACATCATCGCGACTCTCGGCTAATTTTTCAATCACCGGGCTCTGCATGCGACAAGGGCCGCACCAAGTCGCCCAAAAATCGGTTAGGGTGACGCCGGTGTCGGTCTCCGTCTTGTAGTTTGAATCTGTAACTGCTTGAACCATGAACGGATTCCTCCTCTTACTTTTTGTAACTAAATCATAGCACATTCACTGGTAAAATACTACCAGCTACTTGAAATTAACAATCGTTGCCCCGGATCCACCAGCATTCTGCGGGGCAAACCCAAAGCTTTTCACTTGCCGATGACGCTTCAGATATTGGGTCACACCATTGCGAATCGCGCCGGTGCCCAAACCATGAATGATCGTCACGGACGGATAGCCTGCCAACAGTGCTGCATCGATATATTGATCCAGATCGGCCATCGCCTGCTCATAACGTTCACCGCGCAAATCCAACGTGGTGGACGGGCCGCTCATGCCACCGCCACTAACTTTGACCACTGGCCGCTGGACGGAGGCCTGTTTGGTTGGTTTGACTTTTTCCAGTTCTGACGTCGGCACCTTCATTTTCAAAATGCCCATCTGAACCTGCCAATGATCCTTGTCGAATTGTTCTAATAAAGTGCCGGTCTGGTCATAACTGGCGACCTTCACCTCATCGCCGACATGCAAGGCCTGCTTTTCCCGTTCACGCCGAAGCACCCGATTTTTTTGTAGTGGCTCGTCTTGGTGCAGACGCTTCAGAGCGGTTTTGGCCGCAATCAATTGATTTTCTTTGACGGATCCCGGATTGGTCAGCTGCATTTGCCGCAGCTGCTTAATAATTTTATCCGCTTTTACCTGCGCCTTGTCAACCATGGCATTGGCTTTTTCCTTCGCCTGTTGCAGCTGAGCGTCCCGTTCGGTGGTAAATGTCTTATACGCGTCAGCCAATTCGTCGTGAAGCGCTTGGGCATCCGCCAGTTGCCGTTGCGCGGCTGCCCGCGCATTTTCTGCTGCCTTATGTTGCCTTTCCAAATCGCTGATCATATTGTTGAGTTCGTGACTGTCAGAGCTAATCATCGACTTGGCCCGATCGACAATCGGCTGCGGTAGACCTAATCGCATCGAAATATCGAAGGCGTTTGATCGACCGGGAACACCGACCAACAGGCGATAGGTTGGCTGCAGCGTTTTGCTGTCGAACTCCATCGACGCGTTGATGGTTTTGGGGGTGTTGTAGCCGTACAATTTCAGTTCCGGGTAATGCGTCGTGGCCACAACATAGGCACCAATTTCGCCGACCGCATCCAAAATCGCAATCGCCAGCGCCGCACCTTCCTGTGGATCCGTGCCTGCGCCCAATTCATCAAACAGCACCAGACTATTGTGAGAAAGCTGTTTAAGAATGTGCACGATATTATCCATATGGGCCGAAAAAGTGGACAGATTCTGCTCAATCGACTGCTCATCGCCAATGTCGGCAAAAACCTCATCAAAAATGCCGATGCGGCTTTCATCGTCAGCCGGAATAAACAGGCCGGATTGACCCATGAGCTGCAATAAGCCTAACGTTTTTAAGGTGATCGTTTTCCCACCGGTGTTGGGGCCTGTGATCACCATTGCCTGATAATCTGCTCCCAGTGGGATGTCATTACCAACCACCTGATGCCGGTCAATTAACGGATGGCGTGCCTGCCGCAACAGGACATCATTATCGGATGAAACAAGTGGTTCGGTTGCCTTTTGGTCCTTAGCCAACTTGGCTTTAGCGTTAATAAAGTCAAAATGGCCCAAAACCGCCGCATTGGCTTTGATCTGCCCTGTATAGGGTGCCAACTCATTTGATAGCTCAGCCAACACCCGATTGATTTCGGCTGTTTCTGCCATCTGTGCCTCACGCAGACGGTTATTCAACGCGACGATAGCTTGTGGTTCAACAAAAAGGGTTTGCCCCGTGGCACTTTGATCGTGAACGACCCCACCGAATTTGCTGCGATACGCTGCTTTCACCGGGATGACATAGCGATCGTCACGAATCGTTACAATTGGATCACTCAAATATTTTGACTGGGCGCCACGCGTATATTCAGACATTTTGTTACGAATATCGCTTTCAATACGTTTAATTTGCTCACGAATCCCGTGCAGCTCGGGACTGGCTTCATCAGTTAAAGTGCCATCTGGATCAACGGCAGTCTTCAAACGCCGAGATAATTGCGGCAATGCTGTTAGTTCCTCTTGCAACGTATATAACTGCCGAAAGTCAATCTGATCCTGTAAATCAGTCAAAAATTTATCGATGGCACTCACTGTTTGCAACACCCGACTGATGCTGGCCAACTCCTGGCCATTCAAAACGGCCCCGATATCGACGCGCTTTAATGCCGGATCAATATTTTCCAGCTGGGGAACCGGAATGCCGCCTTTGAGCCGCAATGCTGAGGCCCCGTCAGCGGTTTCATCCAGCGCCCGTTGTACGGCCACCGGATCCGTTAACGGCACCATATTCTGGACCAGCTGCCGTCCTTTCGCCGTTACGACTTGACGCAACAGTGCTTGCTGAATCTTGTCGTATTCAAGTGTTTTTAAAATCTTTTTATTCATGTTCTGCTCCTATAACCACGAAGCGCCCAAAGACATCCGTTCTCCGTCCTTGAGCGTCACTGTGTTCACAACCAAAGGGCATTCACAAATTGTGTTAACCCCGGTGAATATTTAATCATGACTTTGGCAACAATTGAATGGTCGAGGCCCTGCTGAATCCCGGCAATCGGAATCAAAGCCAGCAGCGCCAAAATGAGAAACAAAAAAATATACCCGATTACCAAATTGGCAATGCCGCCAATGACAGCACTTTTGCGGTGACCCATTGCCTTATAAGTCAAACCATGGAACCACAACGAGATAATTCGAGTCATTAACCAGCCGATCGTCAGTACCAGTAAAAAAGCAAAGCCGCGATAAAACGCGGTATCTAATGTCAAACCGATTTTATCGGAATAAAACGCAAATTGACCGGCGTTAGTCGCCGACGGATAAGGAATTAATAACGTGAAGTGTTCCCCTAATGGCTGGGCCAAGGCAGTTGCCGCCAAAAAACTCAGGGCATATCCGCCCACGTGTAGCCACTGCAACGCAGCCCCGCGACGTGCCCCACTGTAATAAAAATATGCCAACACTAAAATAATCGCAATCGAAATCAAGTCGTTCCCCCACTATGCCTTTTGATCCGGCTCATCCTGTTGGGCCGCTAACAGTTTAACCTGATCAGAAACAGCATTGAAGGCAACTAAAACGGCCTGCTCTTCGGCGGTCAGATCAGGTGCAAGTGTTTTAACTTGATCCAGCCGTTCGTTCAGCAGCTTCGTCACGGTCAAAAAGTGTTGCTCGGATCCGGGTCCGATAATCGTATACGCTTTACCGCCAATAATGGCTTTAAAGCGGCGCTTCTCCTCAGTCATGACGCGAATGCCTCCACTCTTTTAAGGTGTATTTTACCATAGTTAACCGGTCGCGAGCAGGTGCGGGTAAATGCGACTGAAATTGGGAGTTATCTGCTCGAAATGTGCTCGGTTGCCATAACACGCTCCCCCAGCGCAGAAACCTCCATGTAAGGAACTTGGTCGCAATGGCAAAGACCGCCTCGAAAACATACGTCCTTACTCCATAACGCGCTCCCCGACGCAGAAACCTGCACATAAGGACCTTGAGATTAAATGGCCAAAGCCCAGCCATTTAATCTCAAGGATATTGATGCTTCGATTCACTTCAGCTCTCCATAACGCGTTCACTGGCGCAGGAGCCTGCATGTAAGGACCTCGGTCGCAATGGCCAAGCCCGGGCCATCACGCCCAAGGCCACTTACACTCCGGCTCCTAACCGCGCCGGCTCGCGCTCACACAAAAAGCAGACCACCAATTCCGGTGGCCTGCTAGGGGGATGACTTGGTTAATCTTGTAGATTTGAATCGTCATCGGCCAAGAAGGTGTTTAGGACTTCTTCGACCATATCCCATTCCTCATCGTCTTCGATAGGAAAAAGATCTCCCGAGCTGGCATCCCCGTTTGCATCCGGCGTGAATGAGAAAGCCTGGATTTCAACTTCCTGATTATCGCTTTCGCTGGCAGGATATAAAAGCACGTAGCTTTTGCCGTAATCTTCGGAATCAAACGTGAATAAAACCTGATAGAGCTCTTCGTTGCCCTTTTCATCGATCAGCGTAATCTGCTGATTGTCATCTCCGGGCGTTACATGTTCGTTATTCGCCATCTTGCCCTCCTTAAATACAGGCGGAACCTGTGTTGCCACCTGCCATGATTATTGCTTCGTCAAGGGACCTTTTGCATCCAGATAATTTTGCAGGATCATCTGGGCAGCCACTTTATCGATAACCTGTTTTTGCCGCTTACGGCTGGCGTCTGCTTCTTCAATCAGCATCCGCGAAGCCTCAACGGTTGTAAGCCGCTCATCAATAAAGTCAACTGGCAAACCAAACGTCTCTTTAAGTAAATCACCATAAGCCTGTGACTTTTCTGCGCGTGGTCCAATTGAATTGTTCATATTTTTGGGTAAACCCAAAACAAAGGCGGTCACCTCATATTGCTTGACCAACTCTTTGAGGCGTGTAATCCCAAACTGTTGTTTATCTTCATTGATCCGAATAATCTCCAGACCTTGTGCCGTCCAGCCTAAAGGATCACTGATCGCTACCCCGACAGTCCGAGAACCGACGTCCAACCCCATTAAGCGCATTAAGCTTGCTCCTTGCCAAGATAGTTTCGAACAAGCTCTTCAATGATCTCGTCGCGCTCATGTTTCCGGATCAGGTTACGCGCATCATTGTACCGAGGAATATAGGCTGGATCCCCAGAAATCAGATACCCCACTATCTGGTTGATCGGGTTATAGCCTTTTTCCTCAAGCGCCTTATACACAGTTTCCAACGTTTCGTGAACATTTTTCGGATTGTTATCTCGAAAATCAAAGTGAACGGTTTGATCTAATGTGCTCATTCTTACACCTCTATTCTATCCGCTTCACAGACCATTTTACTTGAAAGCCAGGCAAATGTACAATTCCTGAGCAAAAGTAAGTAAAAAGTCAATGAAAGCGTCTGTTACACCCAATCATCATCCTCGTCATCCCAATCAGCCAAGCCGATCACCTGTTTAATCTTATCAGGATGCACTGGAAAATGAATCGGCGGCATAACCTGCGCATCGACAACCTCACCATGCAGCGTACGCCCTTCATTTCCCACCGGAACGATGACCACGTCGCCTTCCTGCAGTCCAGGCAAATCGGTTTTATACAAATAATCCTTGGACCCTTGCCGGAAGTTGACTTTAATGTAATGCATCAACTGCGGACCGAGTTGATAAGCTTCCTGCAGATCACGTCGTTCACCGATCCGCCGAAAATTCTGAATGGCCGCAGTGACTGTCTGCCATAACTTCTTCATCTTCAAGTCGGTTTCAGCATTCACTTGAAGTTGCGTTGGCTCGCCGTGCGGATACTTTACCGTCAATACCAGAATCGCTCGCGGCCGCTGAGCAGGATCGACAGTGATGGCGGTTAAATCGCCTAAACCAGCCACAGCATCGGTCACCTTTTTAGCTAAGGATGCTACCAGCTCAGGGTCATGATAGACAACATCATGATCGGAAAGCGGCTCGGCGTAGGCAGTTTTCAGAACCACTTGATTATTCAACGCATCAATCAGGTACGTTCGCCGATAACGTAATTGCCGATTTAAAAAGCGGCCCGGTCCATCGAACTTCGGCAACTGGATGGTGCCAAAACGGACATAATCCATCTGCCACGCTGTAGGCGGCAAAAAATGACCGCCGGGAACGGTAACGGCATACTTCAATAAACTAAGCAAGGTTTCAAAATTTTCAGGAAGTGGCTGACCGCCTTCGTAGCGATCCTTCTGACCACCATCGTCAGTGATCGTCAATTCCCAGCGCGTGTCAGCCAGCATCGGTGACTTTTCAGCTGACGGTTTGCGCCAGGCATTGAAGTCGAGCGCGGATAGTTTGGCAATAAACGCCGCAGCATCCGCTCCTGTCAATTCATTCTCGGCCGCTCCTTCCAGCGTTGTCGGATCAACAATATAATCTATGTTAACCAGGTTATCGCGACAGACGACTTGATAAACCTCCCGCGTCCCCAAGAAATCGGTTAAGGCCAACCGCAACGCTCTCATGCTACTCACCCCCAATGGAATCGTTTTCTTCATTCTACCATGAATCATCGCGCTCATAACGCCAAAAATAAAATGCGTCAGGATTCGACTAACAAAATAACTGTTAGCGAATTCTGACGCACGGTACAACTATTTAAATGGCATTCAAGAGGATCAATTTAGGCACTGAAGCTGACCATGATTACCAGTAAAACGGCTTCAGTTTACTAAGCTTGTTGGCCAATAACCTGCTTGGCTTCGCTTAAGGCTGCTGCAATACCGGCCGGATTCTTGCCGCCTGCCTGAGCCATGTCCGGACGACCGCCGCCGCCACCGCCAACTTTTGGCGCGATGGCTTTGATCAGGTCACCTGCTTTGATGCCGGCTTTATTCGCGGTTGCATTGGCTGCTACCAGCAAGTTTGCCTTGCCATTGGCTTCCGTTCCCAGCACCAGCACATCCGAAGCGTTCTTGGTTTTCCATTCATCAGCCAATTGTCGCAACTCGTTCATCCCGGCAACTTGAACCTGTTTGGTAATGATCTTGAAGTCGCCAACCGTTTCGGCATGGTCAAAAATACCAGCTGCAGCTTGGGCAGCAAGTTTTGCCTGCAACCCATCCACTGTTTTCTGCTCGGTTTTAAGATCAGCCTGCAGTTGGGCAACCTTGCTTGGCACGTTTTTCACCTGATCAATTTTCAGATGATCTGCGGTTTCTCTTAGCCAATCCTGTTGTTGCGTCAGATATTCGTAAGCTTCTTTAGATGTCACAGCTTCAACCCGGCGAATACCGGCACCGATACCGGATTCACTGGTGATCTTGAATAATCCTAATGCATTGGTATTGGTTGGGTGCGTGCCGCCGTCAAATTCCTTGTTATAATCGCCAATCGACACAATCCGCACGACATCGCCGTATTTGTCCCCAAACATAGCAATCGCGCCAAGTTTCTTGGCCTCTTCGATTGGCATCTCTTTCCAGGTAATCGGCAAAGCATCCCAGATTTTCTGGTTAACAATCGTTTCGACTTCACGGAGTTGTTTCGGCGTTACCTGTCCAAAGTTCGTAAAATCAAATCGCAAGTAGTCCGGTTCGACTAATGAACCTGCTTGGTGAGTGTGCTCGCCCAAAACGTCGCGCAGTGCCTGATCAAGCAAATGAGTCGCCGTATGGTTAAGCGATACTTTCTTCCGCCGCAGCCGATCAACACTCAGCCAGTATGCTTGGCCTTTTTCCAACTTACCGTTAACCGTCACCGTATGCAGATTCTGGCCATTGGGTGCGTGTTGGACATCGGTCACTTCTGCCAATACCGTGCCGTCTTGCGCCTTAATTTGTCCGTGATCGGCTACCTGGCCGCCCATTTCCGCATAAAACGGGGTTTCGTCAAAAATCAACTGCGCCGTGCCATCGCTAACATCATTCTGCAACTGATCGTCAACAATAATATCCTGCAAGGTCGCATGCTTATGATCCAGCTCGGTCCAGCCGGTAAACTTGCTTGGTGTCGTGATGTTCATTAAGACAGTATCCTGACTGCCCATCGACTGGCGATCGCCGCGCGCTTTACGGGCCCGATCACGTTGCGCGGCCATGTTCTTTTTGAAGCCGGCCATATCGACTTGCAAGCCTTCATCCTGTGCATACTCGTTTGTCATTTCAACCGGGAAACCATACGTGTCGAACAACTTAAAGGCATCAGCGCCGGAAATTTCTTTCTTGCCGGTTTTCTTTAATTCGGCAATGATCTGATTCAACAGATTGACACCGGCATCCAACGTCTGACGGAATCGTGTTTCCTCGGATTTGATCACCTTTTGGATAAATGGTTGGTTAGCCAGAATCTGTGGGTAATAGCTCTTCATGATTTCGCCGACAACCGGTACCAACTGATACAGAAAATCGTGATCGATGCCTAGCTTTTTGCCATTCAGAACCGCACGCCGGATCAGCCGCCGCAAGACGTAACCGCGACCTTCGTTACTTGGCAAGGCGCCATCACCAATGGCAAATGTCACCGTCCGGGCATGATCCGCAATGATTTTAAATGAAACATCATCCTGCGCGTTGGCACCGTATTTCTTTCCGGCACTCATCTTTTCAGTTGCCTTGATAATCGGCATGAACAGGTCAGTCTCAAAAATCGTTGGCGTCCCTTGAATGACAGCAACCAAACGTTCCAGCCCCATGCCGGTATCAATATTTTTATGCGGCTGTTCGACAAAGCGCCCGTCTGGTAAATGATTCAGTTCTGAAAAGACAATATTCCAGATTTCAACATACCGCGAGTTTTCACCACCGGGATAGTTCTCCGGATCATCTTCAGCGACATTGTTGAACGATTGGCCGCGGTCGTAAAAAATTTCAGAATCGGGACCGGATGGGCCTTCGCCAATATCCCAGAAATTATCTTCCGCTTCAACGATGTGATCGTCAGGAACCCCGACCTTGCGCCATAGTTCTTTAGTTACCTTATCTTTTGGATAAACCGTCACATACAGACGTTTAGGATCGAATCCAAACCATTTAGGACTCGTCAGTAATTCCCACGCCCACGGAATCACTTCTTTTTTGAAATAATCACCAACCGAAAAATTGCCTAGCATTTCAAAAAAGGTTAAATGCCGCGCGGTTTTCCCGACATTTTCAATATCGTTGGTTCGAATCGACTTTTGGGCATTGGTGATCCGCGGATTGTCCGGTACGACCGAGCCATCAAAATACTTCTTCAGCGTCGCAACACCGGAATTGATCCATAACAAAGTCGGATCGTCGACCGGAATCAACGAAGCACTTGGTTCAACGGCATGACCTTTACTCTTAAAAAAATCCAGAAACATTTGGCGAATTTCGCCACTTGACATCTTCTTCACTAATTTTTCCTCCTCTGAGCGTGAACCAGCCTGTTTAGAAACCGGAGTGTAAGTGGCCTTGGGCGTGATGGCGGTCCTTGCCATTGCGACCGAGGTCCTTACACGCAGGTTTCTGGGCAGGTGAACGCGTTAATGTGACTGACTAGTAAGCCCGTTAACACAAAAAGCACCATTGCTGCCAAGGGCGCTTACACGCGGTACCACCTTGGTTGCAATGATGCGACTCATTACCACTTCATTAATATTCGTTCAACTGATATCAGGGAGCACATCTTAGCCTGGCGCAACCGTTCTCAACTAATGCGGTTGTTTCTGTCTCACACAGGGGTCGACGCATATCCTAACGAGTCCCCATTATAGCTTTTCTGAAAAGTTGGGTCAACTCACTTTGTTAAGGGACATGAAGGCTTGGCGGCTAATTCACCGTGATCGTTGCAACCCGCCGATAAACCGCGGATGTCATGTCTGCCTCTCCTGACACCTGATAAAACGGCGACAGTGCCAACGCTTCTTTGGCTGTCGGATGGGCCGTTAATGCCGTGCTTTTTTGCAAGTCTTCGATAATCAGTTCGCTACCGGTTCGTTTAACCGGAATGGTCAGGCCAAATCGATTAGGCAAATACCGCGGCATTTCCAGCGGCAGCGTATTGCCGAATGAAAACAGGCTAGGGTTACCGCCACTTTGCAGATATTCATATTGATCCTGAGTTGGCAGACGGAAGCCAAAATAGCTCAATGACTTGCTCAAATCAGCTTTTCGCCACGATTTAACGATACTGACCTGATAATGATGGGCACTGGCCAATCGCAATTTGACGCTGCCGCTTGTCAGGGTAGCCGGCCAGCCGGTTTGCGAAAACGGATCAAGGCTGCCATGGCGATCTAGTAATGCCAATACTTGCGCACGGATTGCCGCATATGCCATATGGTTGCCCTTGAAAATTCGGGTGGTCAAACTAACCCGTCCCAAAATCTCCTCATTGGCTGGCGTTGCCCTTGTTGCGACCAACATAGGAGGCATATCGGTTTTTCTAACCGGCGAAAGCAGCTGTTGAATGTCAGCCAGGGTCAAATCGCTTTGCGCCAGGTAAGGTGCCAACTCTTCTTGATGATTCATCGCGAATCCCAGACTGACATTCGTCATCCCTGGAACCAACCGCACCCACTCACCACCGATCATCGCTTCAAAAGTGTGAAGTGTCTGACCGTAAAACGTAGCGGTCACCGGACGAATCGCGTCAACTGTCAGCAATGGACTTAAAAAATAGCGAGTCAGCTGTTGAAAAATAAAGCGCTGCCGTTTTTCATTCAGGGTATTCCATGTCGGCAGCGTCAACTCGTTTACGGCCATATTTTTATCCTCGTTTGCGGTTTTTACGTTTTTCGGCTAATAAGGCTTGGCGACGGGCAACTTTGGCATTCCGTTTGCGTTCCAATAAGGCAGCAGTGCGAATCTTCTTACGATAGTTTGGCATATGCTTTTGCTTGGCTTTTTTGACTAAGCCGCGCATCGCCAGACTCGTTTCTTCCTGCTTAGGCTTACGGTGAACGCGCCGATTTCGGTCATACGTGTCGACCAATTCGCCTTTGTGAAGGGTCTTAGGCGCAAACTTGATGCCCATATGCTCTAACTCGGCAACCTGATCTTCTTGTCCCGGTTCGTAAAGCGTGATCGCTGTCCCGGCCATGCCGTTTCGTCCAGTCCGCCCTACTCGATGAATAAAGAACTCCAGGTCTCGCGGAATCTCGGCATTAATCACCATCGAAACCCCTTTAATATCAATGCCACGCGCAGCCAAATCGGTTGCAACTACGTATTGATATTTAAGATCGGCCACTTCTTTCATAATGCGCCGACGTTCACGCGGTTGGATGCCGCCATGAATCTTGGCAACTTTCAACCCTTGATGTTTCAGGTAATCATGAATCGCATCCACACTGGTTTTGGTATTGGCGAAAATTAACACCAGAAACGGATGACCCATCGTGACAAGCTGATAAATCAGTTCGTTTTTATCCTGTCCTTTAGCAGCAATCAGAATATTTTCAACGGTATCGGCGATGACAGACTGTGGTTTGAGTTCAATCATCGTGGGATGATGCATGTATTTACGCAGGAACGGCTCGAGCTTTTGCGGAATGGTGGCGGAAAAAACAGCCATCTGCAAATTCTCCGGAAAACTGGACGCAATCGCATCGACAGTCTCCAGAAAACCCATGTCCAACGTCATATCGGCTTCATCAACGACAAAATGCCGAACCGAAGCCGGCACTAAATCATAACGTTTTATCATATCTAGAATCCGCCCCGGTGTGCCAATGGCTACATGTGGCTGATGATGCTGCAGTTTGTCAATCTGCTTTTGCTTATCCATCCCGCCGACTAACCGACTGATCCGAATCGCTGGCTCCGTTTGGGTCAGTTGTTGGGCAACCGCATAAATCTGATTGGCCAGCTCGCGGGACGGTGCCGTGATGACCACCTGAGTTGCATCCTGTTCAGGATCGACCATGCTAAGCAACGGTACCAAAAAAGCGTGGGTTTTCCCGCTGCCTGTCTGACTCTGACCCACAAGATTCTCCCCGCGCAATAAGGCCGGAATCACCTTTTTTTGAATCGGCGTCGGTTGCGTGATCCCCATAGCATCAAGGCCGGCGATCACGAACGGCTTGATTTGGTATTGTTTAAATTGATTCTCCATAATGCCTACTTTCCTGAAGTTGAATAGTCTTTGACCAATTGATCAAGTTGCGTTTCGATTTGAATCACTTCGTCAAAATTAGCGGCTTTGGCACCGCTGGCCAAGGGATGCCCTCCGCCATTGTGCGCTTTTGCGAGTGTATTGATAATGGGCCCCTTAGAACGTAAATGAACTCGGTACCCGCCTTCTGCCTGTTCGATAAATTCGGCCCAGGCGACAACAATGTCGAGTCGGCCAGGTGTTCCGACCACGGCACTTACCTGATCGTCTGCTAATTTCAGATCCTCAATGGCAGTACGTGGCACGGTAACGCTCGCTGCCCCGGCCGGACTGATCTTCAAATGGTCAATCACATACCCTTGCAGTCGGGCTTGCGCCAACGTGACTGTGTTCATCCGATTGTTAATCGCGGTCGGGTCAAAATCCTTTTTAATAAGCTCGGCGGCTACCTGCAACGTATGCGGCGTCGTATTATTAAAAAGAAAGCGACCGGTATCACCGACAATGCCGGCATAAAGCATCCTTGCCGCTTGATCCGATAATTTTAACGTGCCATCACTGGCCGCAATAAGATCGTAAATCAGCTCGGATGCCGAACTAGCATCGTTATCGACCCAGGTAAGATCGCCGTATGCATCATCATTAGGGTGATGGTCGATTTTAATCAGCATTTTTCCTTGATTAAAGCGCGTATCCGAAATCCGCGGGGTGTCAGCTGTGTCGGTCACAATCACTAGCGCGTCTTTATAAACCTCATCGCTGATGGTTTGTTCCTGCGCCAACCAGCTTAAGTTTCCGGTATCGCTGCCGACTTGATAAACCTGTTTGTCCGGAAAACCCGCGCGAATGGCTTCGGCCAAGCCAACTTGGGATCCCAATGCATCCGGATCCGGGTTCACGTGCCGGTGAATAATAATGGGATTATTGGCCTTAATGGCGTTGATAATATCGGTTTGAATCATGTTTGATCAATTCCTTTCTAGTAACTGACAGGTCACAACCGCCTTAGCCACCTGAACCCCATCGCTGAGGACGTCGACATCGACGGTGGCATCATGACGTGTCAGTTCAAGTACGCGTAGCAAAACGGTCACAATGCTTTCCAGTTGTACAGGGCGGAAAGTGGTCAGATTCACACCTTCAACCAACACATTTCGCCGCCCGCTAGCGTGGAGATACCTTGTGGTGCAGCTATTGATGGCTTCAGCAAGGACCCCAAAACTCATCGTCCCCAACGCATTGGTCATCGCTGGCACCGTTTTGAGTTCAAACCCGCCACCGTACGGCTTTTGCGGCGTGATCGCCGTCAATTGGGCACTGACTTGATCCGCAATGGTATTGGACAATTCCCGACTATGCGCAATCCCGGTCAAACTGGAAAAGACTGCATTGCGCGTCACGATTCCGAGTAGATTCCAACTGTCATCGACCACCGGCATCGCATTCATGCCATTATCCTGCATCGTGTGTCCGACGGTGGTAACACTCAAATACGGTTTTACGGTTTGCGGATCTTTTTGCATTAACCGCTCGATCGGCACGGTTGGCTTTTTGCCAGCTGCCAATGTCGGACGCATCAATCCAACCAGGCGACCGTTGCGGGTGATGACCGGTAACGGATAATGCGGATCCGTCATGGCCAGATAATCGCCCACTGTTGCTTCGACGCCGATTGTTTCAATCTGGGAAAGTGGCGTATAAATCGCGGCAACCGTTAAAATATCCTGCTTAATCGCTTGATCGGACAAAGCCCGATTAATCATTGTCGCCACGGTAAAAGTGTCATAAGCGGTCTGCAGCACTGGTAGCTGCTGATCATCTGCTAAAGCAATAATCGCCGGACTGGTTTCAAATCCCCCAGTGATTAACACTGCGGCACCGTCTTCAAGTGCCAGGCGCTGAACGTCTTCACGATTTCCGACAATCAGCAATGAATTACGCGTAATATATGGCCGCATGGCAGCCGGCGTCATCGCACCAATCACGAATTTATCGAGCTTCTTATCCATGCCGGCATGACCGCCTAAGACGTTAGCATCAATCAAATCAACTAACGTCTTAAACGTGACGGATTCAATTGGATTTAACGGTTTTTGCTCGATTCGTATCGTTCCGACCCGGGCAATTGTGGAAACGAAACCGGTATTCTCAGCTTCCTTAATCGCCCGATAGGCAGTACCTTCACTGACCTTCAAATGTTTAGCAATTGATCGAACCGAGATTTTCTTGCCGACCGCTAAATTCGCAATATAATCCAGAATCTGCTCATGCTTTGTTGCCATACCATCACCTCATTGCAATCTATCGTTAGTATACCATAGCTTTGGCTGTACTATGACAGTATGGGAACAGTACCATTCGGCCACAGGCGGCATGACAATGAAAACAGTTCCAATCCTCATCCTAATGGCAAATCAATATTTTCATACTGTTTAGGATCGAGGCCGGTCACGGTAATGCCCAGCAGGCGAATCGCTAACTTTGGTAACTTGACGCTCTGCCAAAGTTGCCATGCAGCGGCAAAAATATCCTGTTCATTTTCAAAATAATGATCCTGGGTTAAGCGTTTTGTCTGAGTGATAAAATCGACATCCCGAACTTTAAGGACAACGGTCTTGCCATGCATGCCTTTTTGATTCAACGAGGTGACAACGAGCGCCGCCAGTTTGTGCAGCTGGGCTTGGACACTTGAGCCGTCAGTCAGCGGCGTGCCATACGTTCGTTCCTTGCCAATCGACTTTGCGGTCCGCACAGCCACTGGGCGATTATCGACGCCGCGGGCATGCTGGTACAAGACAAAGCCCATCTTGCCAAACATCCCCAGTAGCTGATCCTGTGATAACGCACGTAACGTTTTGCCATCGGTCACGCCTAGATCCGTTAATTTTGGCAGCGTCTTTTTCCCGACGCCGCGAAACTGTTTAATCGGTAAGCGATCCAAAAACAGTAATGCCTGTTCCGGTAGCACCACGGTCCGACCGTTGGGTTTGTTATAGTCAGACGCCTGTTTGGCAATGAATTTGTTGTAAGAAATACCGATGGAGCTGGTCAGTTGCGTGGCCTGACTGATTTGATCCTGCAACCATAAGGCCAATGCAATGGTGCTGGGAAAAGCGTGATTAGCCGTCACATCCAGATATGCCTCGTCAAACGCAACTGGTTCTATCAAATCAGTGACTCGATGAAACAAGGCATGAATTTGGGCTGAGACAGCTTTATATTTAGGAAAGTCCGGTGTTTTAAACACCAGTTCCGATCGCGGCACCAGTTGCAAGGCTTCATTAGCAGGCATAGCCGAGTGCACGCCATAGCGCCGAGCCACATAATTAGCCGTCGTCACAACGCCTTTTCCGCCGGTCGTTCGCGGATCGCGGGCAATCACCAAGGCTTTGCTTCGCAGTCGCGGGTCATCGCGCATTTCAATCGAGGCGTAAAAAGCATCCATATCGAGATGGATAATCTTTCGGGACGTATCATTTTGCAAAGGTAATTCGAAGAGTGCCATGTGTCCCTCCTTACGGTGATTGAAAAGCGATCGTGCTTACTTGGCTAAGGTTGGCGGACGGGAAGCTTTCTATGTTGGGCGAATAAGTCTGGCTGAGTTTGGCTTTCTATAACGCGTTCGCTGGCGCAGAAGCCTGCGTGTAAGGACCTCGAACCCAAATGGCCAAAGACCAGCCGGTTCGAGGCCACTTACACTCCGGCTTCTAACCGCGCCAGCTCACGCTTACAAAAAAGGAACTCTGACCACTTTCCGGCCACAGTCCCTTCTCACTGCAAATTAGTCTTAATCAGCCATTTGAACACGGTGCGGCTGCCAGAACCATTCGCGGCCGTCGCGCGACAACAAATCAAACGCTGCCTGTGGTCCCATGGTTGCGGCCGGATACGTTGGCATGTTCGGCTCTTGTGACCAGGCAGCCTGAATGGCATCAATGAAGTGCCACGAAGCCGACAATTCGGACCAATGGGTAAAGTTAGTCTGATCGCCTTCCAACACGTTGTTGATTAACCGTTCATAAGCCTCCGGTGCTGCAGCCGCTGCCTCTGGGTCATGGCGGTAACGCAATTCATCCGGTTCAATGGTGAGGCCAGTTCCCAACGCCTTGCCGTTTAGCTGTAGTGAATAGCCTTCACTTGGCTCGATATAAATGGTCAAGGTGTCCGGTTTGCTGTCGGCGGATTGGCCGAACAACGGCGCAGCGACTGGCTTGAAGGTCAGTGTCAGCTGCGTCGATTTGCGCGTCAGACGCTTGCCGGTACGAATATAAATCGGGACGCCTTGCCACTGCGGCATGTCCAACATAATTTTTCCGGCCACAAACGTCGCGGTTTGCGAATCAGCCGCCACGCCTTCTTCCTCACGGTATCCGCGAACGGTTTTCCCATCGACTTCAGCGCCGACGTACTGGGCACGCACAAAGTTGGCTTTTGCTGTTGCCAGATCATAGGGCTTCAACGCCGCGAATACCTTATCCTTTTCCGCCAAAATATCATTGGTGGTAAAGGATTTCGGCTTGTCCATGGTGAGATAAGACAGCACCTGCATCACGTGATTTTGAACCATGTCCCGCAGCGCGCCAGCCTTTTCATAATAGCCGGCCCGTTCCTCAACGCCGACCGCTTCTGCCAGCGTAATTTGGATGTTGTCGATATACTTCTTATTCCAGATGCCTTCAAAAATCGTATTGTCAAACCGAAACGCTAAAAGATTCTGAATCATCTCTTTGCCTAAGTAATGATCAATCCGGAAGATCTGATCATCGGCAAACGTTGCCGTTAACGAGTCATTCAGTTCTTTGGCGCTGGCGTAGTCATGGCCAAACGGTTTTTCGATAATGAGCCGATTAAACCCGACATCTGTCAACAAATGTTCGGACTTGAGATGGCTGGCAATGGTTTCAAAGAAGTCCGGTGCCATCGCCATGTAAAAGACCCGATTGCCACCCGTCGCAAACTGATCATCCAACTTAGCCGCCAGATTTTTTAGCGTGATGTAATGATCCGCATCGGTGACATCATGGCTTTGATAAAAGAAGTGTTGGGCAAACGCGTGTGCTTGCGCCGGCTCCGGGTTAAGCCCGGCAATCGCGGTTTCAACCACCTCATGGTAATGTTCATCGCTCCATGGTCGTCGGGCAGTCCCGATCACGGCAAAATGTTCAGCCAACACGCCGCGGCGATAAAGATTAAACAATGCGGGATATAGCTTACGCGAAGCTAGATCCCCTGATCCTCCAAAAATAATGATCACAGCGCGTGATTCTTCTGGCATGTATACGACCCTGCTTTCTCAAAACCTGATTACAATTCAACAAATATATGAGCAGCGCGATCAGCATCGACCGCCAATTCTTTTCCAGTCCGATCCAATTTAATGACCACCGCATCCAGCGTTTTGGCAGTCACTGTAAAGGCATCATCAAGTCGCAAATCAATTTTGACGGTGTAATCAATTAACGAGACTTCATCGATTACCCGTTCGATATGACCGCGTTGACCAACTTCCATTGTACCCAAAGTGACGCGACTCTGCTGGATATAGTGGCCTTCCGCATCCGGAATCACGCCACCATGCGGACAGTATTCGGGATTTTCCAACATGGCAGACAGCCGTTTTGCCATCTCCGGTGTCAGGGCATGTTCCAATTTTTCCGCCTCCTGATGAACAGCATCCGGCGAATACTTCAGGCATTTAACTAAAAACACTTCCCAAAGACGATGATTACGCACCAAAATAGCCGCTTTTTTCCGGCCTGCCGATGTCAATTGGATGCCCTGGTAAGGCGTGTGCGCGACCAGTTTTTCTTCACCCAGTTTATTGATCATCTCACTGACCGAGGCAGCAGAAACATGCATCCCCGCAACGATTTGCTTATTAGAGACCAGTTCGGTGTCACCGCCGATCTCAAAAATCAACTTAAGATAATCTTCTTTATTCGGTGTCATTTTACGTCCTTACTTTTAATTTGCAGTCACTGTACTACATTATGCCATGACTTGCACAAAAAAACACGTCAATTTCATGACGTGTTTTAGGTGATCAGCACAAACAGTTAACTTGATGAACCATTGCCGATCATCGTGAAATGATTAGCATATGCTCGCCTAGAAAGTCGATTCCGTGCCTTCGTATTCATCAAGAATGATGTGCTTCAAATCACTGATTAATGGTTCTTGTGGATTGGTGACCGTGCAGTTGTCTTCGTAAGCAAGTTCGGCAAGTCGATCAACCTGCTTGTCCAGATCAGCTTTTTTAACCCCTTGATCCTTCAGACTCAACTTGATGCCAACGCTGTGTGCCAGTTTGATGAAGGCCTGAACGTAGCTTTCTACCAGCTCATCGGTGGTTTTACCTGGCAAGCCAAGATAACGGGCAATTTCTGCATAATCTTCGTTAGCGCGGAAGTAACTGTACTTAGCCCAGATAGCGCGCTTCTTCGGCTGACTGGCATTGAAACGGATCACGTGTGGCATGGTGATCGCAATGCAACGGCCATGAGGGAGATGGAACGCCTGACCCAACTTGTGGGCAATACTGTGGTTAATTCCCAGCAGTGCGTTGGCAAAGGCCATCCCGGCAATCGTTGAAGCATCATGCATCTTGGATTTCGCAGCGATGTCGCCGTGATAACTCTTTTCGAGGTTTTCAAATACCAACTTGATTGCTTCGAGGCTCAAACCCTTGGTGTAATGGGTCGCCATGGTGGATACATAGCTTTCAGTTGCATGGCAGAGAACATCGAGACCGGAGTCGGCAACAACCACTGGGGGTACGGATTCAATGAATTGACTGTCCACAATCGCGATATCCGGGGTCAGCGCATAATCGGCTAAGGGATACTTGATGCCTGCTTTCGAATCTGTGATAACCGCAAATGGGGTAACCTCAGAACCGGTACCGGAAGTCGTCGGGATGCAAACCAGTTTGGTCTTGTTCAGTTTCGGGAAGGTGTAAGTCCGCTTACGAATATCCAGAAACTTTTGCTTAGCCCCGAAGAAGTCGGCATCTCCGGCATCATTGAATAAACACATACCCTTGGCAGCATCCATAACCGAGCCGCCACCGATAGCAATCACGGTGTCTGGACCAAATGATCGCATGATATCGGTTCCTTTGAAGACAGTGTCGGTTGATGGATCAGGTTCAACATCAACGAAGGTCTGCACCTGAACCGGATTTTCCCGGCGTGCCAGCACATCTTCAATGATCTTCACGAAACCCAGCTTTTCCATGCTGCGGTCGGCAACGATGAACGCCCGCTTAATGCCTTCCATGTGTTCCAGATAGCGAACCGAGTTTTTTTCAAAATAAATCTTTGGCGGCAACTTCATCCATTGCATGTTGTTGCGCCGTTTTGCCATGGTCTTGATATTCAGCAAGTCAACTGTCCCCACATTGTGCGAAATCGAGTTGCCGCCATAAGAGCCGCAGCCCAGCGTCAGACTAGGAATCATTTCGTTATAAAGGTCCCCGATCCCGCCGACAGAAGATGGCGTGTTGATCAAGATCCGGCAAGCCTGCATGGCATCGGCATACTTCAAAGCCAAGTCTTCATCAGCCGTATGAATAACCGCCGTATGCCCTAACCCGCCGATATCCAGCATAGTTTCGCATTTCTTGAAGGCATCTTCATGTCCGTCAGCTTTGACCATGGCCAAAACCGGGCTCAGCTTTTCGCGGGAAAGTGGATACTTCGCGCCCACGCCTTTAAGTTCAGCGATCAGAATCGTGGTACCTTCCGGAATTTGAATACCGGCCCACTCAGCAATTTGCTTCGGACTTTGACCGACAATGCGCGGATTGACGCTTTGCTTTTCAAGATTGATCACGGTGCTTTCAAACTTCTTCATGTCCTTAGGTTGGACAAAATAAGCGCCTTGGGCTTCGAATTCTTTCTTCACGGCATCGTAAATGCTGGAATCAACAATCGCTCCTTGTTCGGAAGCACAGATCATACCATTGTCAAAACTCTTGGAAAGTACTAGGTCATTGACGGCCTGTTTGATGTTGGCACTGGCTTCGATGTATGCCGGGGCATTCCCTGCACCAACCCCTAAGGCAGGCTTGCCAGAAGAATAGGCGGACTTAACCATGCCCGGGCCACCTGTTGCCAGGATCGTCGCAATGCCTGGATGATCCATCAGAGCCTTGGTCGCTTCCATGCTTGGTACCGGAATATACTGTAAAGCGCCTTTTGGCAATCCGGCTTTTTCAGCTTCTTCACGGATGACTTCCAGCGCACGCGCTGAAGACTTTTGGGCACCCGGATGGAAAGCGAAAATAATCGGATTACGGGTTTTGATTGAAATTTCGGATTTGAAGATTGTGGTAGAAGTCGGATTGGTCACCGGTGTTACCCCGGCAATAACCCCGATCGGTTCGGCAATTGACACCAAGCCGCGTTGCTTATCTTCATTGATCACGCCAACCGTCTTATTGTTCTTAATTGAATGCCAGATTTCTTCGGTGGCAAACATATTCTTGATGGCTTTATCTTCCCAAACTCCACGGCCGGTTTCATCAACGGCGAGTTTTGCCAATTCCATATGATGATCCAAGCCGGCAATCGCCATCCGATGAACGATGTGATCGATCTTTTCTTGATCAAAGGTTTTCATAATCTTCAAAGCTGAGTGCGCATTGGCAACCAGTTCGTCGATCATTTGCTTCACATCAACTTCAGTAGCAGTTTTCGCGGTATTCTTAAGCATGAGCTTACCTCCAAGCATTTCGCAGAATTTTTGTTAACCATTTCACAAGAAGATCATAACTGATTCATGTGAATTTGTAAACAACTTTGGTGAACTTTTTCACGAAAAGTTTCCTTGCTCATTGCCATTAGCGGAGTACCAAGGATTAAAAGCGCTTTTCACTTTGTATTTTTTTGAACTTGGTCGCCGGGAATTACGAGTAATCGACAATTTGATCAGAAATTACGTGCTCGTAGTCACAGAAAACTCTATGTAAGCGCTTCCGTTCCTGCTCAAAAAAAGAGCCAGCAAATGCCCGCTCTTGTTTGATTCAGCAATGAATTGCCGATTAATTCTGTTTGTTGTCTGCTTCCGAAGTCGTGTCGTCTGAGGCAGCTGCTTGGCTATCAGCTTCCGATGCTGTGTCGTCAGCTGCTTTGGCTGCTCGTTGTTCATCCGTATTGGCAGCTTCTTCTGACTTGGCTGCTGGCGCCGGTGTTGCGGGACGGGAAGCTACGCCGCGGACTGCGTTTAAGTTGAACGTCAGATAAATCCCGTCAGAATCGATAACAACCGTTCCTGCTTGCTGGTCAATGGAGTCGATAACCCCGTGCAGGCCGCCAATTGTCACAATCGGATCGCCTTTTTTTAACCCATTCAGCATTTCCTGGCGCTTCTGCTGCTGCTTTTTTTGCGGACGAATCATGAAAAAGTACATGAAGGCCACAAACAAAACCAACAGAACGATCATTGAAACATTACCATTTCCCAAATTAGGCACCTCTTATTTTTAGTTTGTCAATGCATAGTGTACCAGAATTTCGCGTTGTGCTCCAATAAACTAGAAATTCTTTGCCTTTTCCTTGTTGTACCCATAAGCTTCAAAAAAGTCTTCGCGGAAAGCCAAGAGGTCGTCATTCGCAATGGCTTCGCGAACCTGCTGCATCAGGTGTAACAGGAAATACAGGTTATGGTAGGTCGTCAACCGAATGCCAAACGCTTCGCCAACGTGAATCAGATGGCGAATATAGGCGCGGCTGTAATTGCGGCACGCATAACAGTCACAATTAGGATCGAGCGGGCCAAAGTCATGGGCATACTTCGCGTTTTTGATGACAAGGCGGCCACGACTGGTCATGCAGGTGCCGTTGCGGGCGATCCGCGTTGGCAAAACGCAGTCAAACATATCAATGCCGCGCAATGCCCCGTCAATGAGCGCATCCGCCGACCCCACACCCATCAGATAACGCGGTTTATTCTCCGGCAGCAGCGGCGTTGTGAAGTCCAAAACGTGATTCATTTCATCTTTGGATTCACCAACTGACAACCCGCCAATCGAATAGCCTGGAAAGTCCATGCTGACCAAGTCCTTGGCACTTTGCTCACGCAGATCCCTGAAGCCAGCTCCTTGGACAATGCCAAACAACGCCTGCCAATCCGGATTCTTATGGGCTTTTAACCCCCGCTCCGCCCAACGACTGGTTCGTGCCACACTTTTTTTGACGTAATCATAGCTTTCAAAAAATGGCGGACACTCATCCAGACTCATCATGATATCGGGGCCAAGCGCATTCTCAATGGCAATGGCTTTTTCCGGTGACAGAAACATTTTCGCCCCGTTAAGATGATTCTTGAACGTAACGCCGTCCTCCGTAATATGTCGGGTATCGGCAAGCGAAAAGACCTGAAAGCCGCCTGAATCAGTCAAAATGCCCTTATGCCAATTCATAAATTTGTGCAACCCACCGGCTTCTTCAATTAGCTCTGGTCCCGGGCGCAACCACAGATGGTACGTGTTGGCTAAAATAACGGTGGCACCCATCGTATCTAGTTCCTCCGGCGCCATCGTTTTAACGCTTGCCTGCGTCCCCACCGGCATAAACATAGGCGTCGGAAAAGTCCCGTGTGGCGTGATTAATTCACCTAAGCGGGCACCGCTATGCTTATCTTGATGGATGAGACGATATTTAACAGCTGGTTCCATGAACGAACTCCTTATTCACCGCAGTGCCCTCGCAGCACCACTGATCCATTTTCTCGTTATGCCAGTTTAACAGAGTTACTTGTAATTTAAAAGAAAGGGATCTGTTTTAAATGACAAACCGAACACCACTCAAAGTTTGGCAGATTTAGGCCCGTTTACTTTTTTCGGCTCGCGATTCCTGTTAAAATAAACCTAAGGGCGGGATCACCGTTACCGTAGTTTTCGCACTTCCCGGGTTTTGACCCGGCCATTGTGATCGTCTATGAATACGTTGTTCCACGCAGCGATGCGTTAAAAGAAAAATCGAGACATGTCTGTAGGTGTGTGTTGATGTGATCCCGTCCGTTATAAAGCCGGCTTGCGTTGGGCAAGCCGGCTTTTTGCGTGGTGTGGTGTTTGTTGAAAAAATGTTCTCTGATGCTTTCCGTAACGCGTTCGCCGGCTTCTAAACGCGCCGGCTCACGCTCATCAATAAATAAACATCGCATCCCCAAAACTAAAGAACCGATATTTTTCTTCAATCGCATGCTTGTAAGCATTCAGGATGGTGTCGCGGCCGGTGAAGGCAGCTACTAGCATGACTAGGGTTGATTTTGGTAGATGGAAGTTGGTGATGAAGGCGTCGACGACTTTCCACTGGTAGCCTGGCTTGATGAAGATGTCGGTCCAGCCGGAGTCTGGTTTGATTTCACCGTCGAACTTGGTGCCGATGGCTTCGAGAGTCCGGATCGAGGTTGTCCCGGTTGCGATGATGCGGCCGCCGTTGTCGCGGACCTCATTTAACGTTGCCGCGGCTTCCGGGGTTAAGCGGTAAAATTCGCTGTGCATTTTGTGGGCTTCGATATTTTCTTCAACCACTGGCCGGAACGTGCCGAGGCCGACATGCAGGGTCAGATAAACTAATTTGACGCCTTTATCCTGCACTTTTTTCAGCAGCTCTTTAGTCCAGTGCAACCCGGCTGTTGGGGCTGCTGCGGATCCTAGTTCCTTAGAATAAACTGTCTGGTACATCTCCGGATCGTCAAGTTTTTCTTTGATGTAAGGCGGGAGTGGTGTTTCGCCAAGCTTGTCCAGAATCTCCATGAAAATGCCATCGTAATCAAAATGAATCATGCGGCCACCATGATCCAGTTCTTTGGTGACCGTTGCCTTCAACAAGCCGTCACCAAAGTCAATCACGGTGCCAACCGGTGCCTTACGCGCTGGCTTCATCAAGGTTTCCCAGTCATCGCCAGACGTGTTGTTAAGTAACAAGACTTCCATGTGCGCGCCGGTTTCCGGCTTAACACCATAAAGCCGTGCCGGCATCACCCGAGTGTCATTCATGACCAGTGCGTCCCCGGGTTTGAAATAATCCAAAATATCATAAAAATGCCGATCCTGCATGGCACCGGTGTCAGCATTCAATACCAATAACCGACTGGCATCGCGTTCCTTCAGCGGTGTCTGCGCAATTAATTCATGTGGCAGATCATAATCGAAATCCGAAAGTTGATAATTTTTATTTTCTACTTGACGATAACGTTTTTTGTCTTGCACCTTGTTCGCTTCCATTCATTTTAATCGTTTTGACTTACTGCGCCCGGTTGTCAGGCTCCGGCGCCGTCATCCCCATATGCGCAAATCCGGCCGGCGTCACCATGCGGCCGCGTGGTGTTCGTTTTAAATAGCCAATCTGCAGCAAATAGGGTTCGTAAATTTCTTCAATGGTGGCCATTTCTTCGCCAATGTTCGCAGCGATCGTGGATAAGCCGACCGGACCGCCTTGGTAGTCGCGGATCATGAACATCAATAGTTTTCGATCAATTTGATCGAGTCCTTGCGCATCAACCTGTAATTGATCCAAGGCATGATCGACCATTTGCAAATCAACCGGACTTTTACCGGCAACTTCCGCAAAATCGCGCACCCGTTTCAGGAGACGATTGGCAACGCGCGGTGTGCCCCGCGACCGCCGCGCAATTTCATGAGCGCCTTCAGCATCAATCGCCATGTTAAAAACCGTTGCCGACCGCTTAACAATCTCACTTAAGTCGTCAGGCGAATAATACGCCATATGTTCACTGATGCCAAATCGATCCCGCAATGGCGCTGACAGCATGCCTGCACGCGTCGTGGCACCGATTAGTGTAAACGGCGGTAAGGGAAAATGAACCGGATGCGCGGTCGGCCCTTGACCCACCACGATATCAATATAGAAGTCCTCCATCGCCGAATAAAGCATTTCTTCTACGATTTTGGGTAAGCGGTGAATTTCATCGACAAACAGCACGTCACCGGGACGCAGCTCATTCAACAACGCCACTAAGTCGCCCGGCTTCTCAATGGCCGGCCCGGAAGTGGTCCGAATGTTGACGCCTAGCTCATTGGCAATAACTAATGCCAGCGTGGTTTTCCCCAATCCCGGCGGCCCGTAAAGCAACACGTGATCCAAGGACTCTTCGCGTTGCTTAGCCGCGGTGATATAGACCTGCAGCTGATGTTTAACCCGATCCTGGCCAATGTACTGCGCCAGCATCCGCGGACGTAAGCTCTTTTCAATTTGCGCTTCGTTTAGGTCATCAATGTCGCCTGAAACCAACCGATCCTTGTTTTCGTCTGCCAAAAAGGTTCACCCCCTATTCTTAACCTATTCATAAGTTCCTTCATGTTGTCGGCCGAGAATGGCTCCAGTATAATCAATGCTACGCACGTCCGCTTAATAATCGCAAGCCTTCACGCAAATAGGCATCAGTCGTTGTGGCATCAAATGCCTTCAAAGCATCTGTGATACCGTCGACTGCCCGTTGGGTGTATCCTAAGGCAACCAAGGCCGCCAACGCATCGGCCAACGCCGGTGCCACGTCACTAGCTGTCGGCGTGATGGCAGCTGGGGACGGCTCGGCATCCGCTGAAATTTTTCCTTTTAGATCGAGAATGATCTGGGCCGCGGTTTTCTTGCCGATACCCGGAAACTTGGTCAGGAACTTAACGTCATCCTGAGCGATGGCAGTTGCTAGGCCGCCGCTGGAGACATTCGCCAAAATAGCCAGTGCCGATTTCGGGCCAATCCCGGTGACAGTCAGCAACTGGTTAAACGTGCGCTTATCCGCGGCAGATTCAAAACCATACAGGGCTTGATCATTGTCGCGGATAATCAGCTGAACGTAAATCCGCATCTGCTTGCCGGCTTCAAAATCATACGGGTTGGCAACCAGCAAGCGAAATCCGATACCGTTGACATCAATCACGATGTACGCAGGGGTAATGGCCTGAATCGTGCCTTCAAAGTATTCGTACATAAGCTCTCCATTCAGTACATATGTTTGGTACGCTTGATTCATTGTAGCATAGATGTTTTCTTGATGATAAATCGTTTTGAGGCTTAATGATGACTCCCAAAAATATCCGCCATTTGATTAACCTGGCAACCGTTGCTGTTGTCATCGCTTTAATTGCTGTGACTATCTACTGGTATGACCTCGGCATTCTCTCCGATGTCAAGGTCCTGCAAGCTTATATCGCTCAACTCGGCCTGACCGGTGTTCTGTTTTTTGTCATCATTCAGGTTATTCAGGTTGTCATTCCGATCATTCCCGGCGGCATTAGCACAGCAGCCGGGGTCATTCTTTTTGGCCCGTGGTTTGGTTTTCTCTACAACTATGTCGGCATTGCGATTGGCTCGTTCATCAACTTTTTCCTCGCGCGACGCTATGGTAAACCGCTGCTGACTTATTTGATATCGGAAAAAACTTACGATAAGTATATCGGTTATACGAAAAATCAAACCCGGTTCGACCGGTTATTTACGCTGGCAATTGTGTTACCGGTCGCACCTGATGATGTTTTGTGTCTGCTGGCTGGTTTAACCAAAATGACGTTCACAAAATTCTTCTGGATTATCATCCTTGGAAAGCCCATTACGATTTTCGCCTACAGTATGAGCCTTCTTTACGGTGGCCGCTGGTTGATCGATTTATTCAGTTAAACTAGTTGCCATAAAAATGGCGCTGCCAAGTTCGCTTCACAAACTTGGACAGCGCCTTTTTTTGCGCACACGGACGCGCAATCATTCGTCGATCATTTTGACAAACTCAGACAACCTGACGCACATATGGGTCGTCGGAAATGCCGCGGCTCAGAATTAGCTTTGCCCATTCCTTGGCCGAAAAAAGACTGTGATCTTTGTAATTGCCGCAACTCTTGATATCAACGCCCGGTACATCATCCCAGGTAATATCATTGGCAATTGCTTCCAGGCTGGACTTGAGAGCCTTGGCTACTTCAGTGGTGCTGTGCGTGCCCCAGGTAATCAGATGGAATCCGGTTCGGCAGCCAAATGGTGAACAATCGATGACGCCATCCATCCGATCGCGCAACAACGATGCTAACAAGTGCTCGATCGTGTGCAAACCAGCCGTATCGATGGCTGCGGTGTTAGGTTGAACCAACCGCAGATCATAATTCGAAATTTCATCGCCTTTGGTACCTTTTTCAGTCGTAATCAAACGTACGTAAGGTGCCTTGACTGCCGTGTGATCCAATGTGAAGCTTTCGACTTTTGCCATAAATAAAAGATCTCCTTCTCAATCGTTTACGTATTCATCATATAACACAATCGCCGATGGTGCGTAAAAAAATCTGTCACGTTTCGGCTTATGTCACCCTAAGGACTTGTCAGTCAGGCATCGGCCCAAACACGATGGGCAATACGTTGAACCAATGCCAGCTTGGCCCATTGATCGTCTTCTGTCAGCTTATTACCTTCTTCTGTCGACGCAAAGCCGCATTGGGTGGACAAAGCTAGATTTTCTAACGGCACGTAAGCAGTTGCGGCGTTGATGCGTTCGATCACCGCTTCTTCATCTTCTAATTCCGGAAACTTCGAGGTGATCAACCCTAATACAATTCGTTTGTTGGGATCCCCGTTCCAAAGTTGCGGCAGTGGTTCAAACGATCCGGCCCGTTGACTGTCATATTCGAGAAACAGTCCGTCGTATGGCAAATCACCAATATCATCAGCCACATATTGATAGCCGCCGGAGAACAAAAACGTCGACTGGAAATTGCCGCGACAGATATGTGAGGTGACCGTCAAATCTTCCGGCAATTTCACCAAAATTGCTTTAATCACGCAGTGGGCCAGCTTAGCTAATGCCACAAAATGTTCATGTTTCTTCGGATCGTTTTCGGTGTCCTTCAAGTTCTGAATCAGATATGCCCAGTTCGTGTCATCGATTTGAAGATAACGATCGCCTAAATCATAAAAGTGCTGAATCGTATCGACATAAGCCTGGACAATATCGGCTAAATAGTCATCAAAGGTGTCATAATACTTCGGCCAGTTGTCACTACGATGATCCCGAAACAGCAAGGCTGGACTGGGAATCGTCTGTTTTGGCAGTACCCCGTCCGGCACGATACTTTTAAGATACTCAAATGCCGCAAAGAATGGATGCTGTGGGTTAAAGCTGACTTTTCCCGCCAAATGAACGTTCGCCGCCGCATTGATGCCGCCTTTAAAATCATGTTCATACTTCCAGGAATCATCTTTTTCATAGCCATTTAAGCCCCAGAAGAAATCCAGATGCCAGTACCGGCGGGAAAACTCCCCATCCGTGACCGCATTAAAACCTAATTCAACCTGCTTTTTGACAATGTGATCAATCGCTTCGTGCTGAATCGCCAGCTCCTGATCCTGTTGAATCTCGCCGATGTCCAGTTGCTGATGCGCCACTTTCAATCTTTCCGGACGTAACAAACTGCCAACTAAATCGGCGCGAAAGGGTGCTTTGATTTTAACTTCTTCTGTCATGAGAATTCCTCCCGTTTTATGAAAATGACGATCCTCAAACAACATTGACCACGCGGCAACGAAAGAGGCGGCAATCGCGATAACGCATTCTCTGGCGCGTCAGTTCACGCTCACCATAACGCGTTCTCTGGCGCAGAAGTCTGCGTGTAAGGACCTCAGGCACAATGGCCTAAGCTCGGGCCATCACGCCTGAGGCCACTTACACTCCGACTTCTAACCGCGCCAGTTCACGCTCATAAAAAAAGGCGCCCCTTGATCTTTAAAGATCAAGGGGCGCCTGACGCGCGTTACCACCCTTATTCGTGTCGGCATAGTGCCAACACCTCACCAGTACCAAATTCGATACCTGGCATGGTAACGGATGCACCCGTTTCAATGGCGTGAACCACTAAAAAGCTATTTGGAGCTCATCTTCTCCGATTAACCGATCGCCTGCTTCCACTGTCCAGGCTCGCTTGGGATCCGCGCTTCAGATACTCTTCTCCGCAAAGCAATGTTGTCTGTTTTGAGTTGCAATTATCATAACACCGTCATGTTTCGTGTCAAGAATAACTTCAAACAGGTTATCATTCTGTTATGATTTGACCAGACTATTATTTTTGGAGGCGTCTCATGGGAACGACTTTTTTCGCGTATTCAGCGCTGACTCATCAAGACAATTGGCAAAACACCTTGCGTTACAGCATCATCATCATCGGAGCTGTGGTGATCATTGCCTACCTGGTTTATTTTCTCCGTCACAAGCGCAGCAACAAATATCGTGACCTTCTAATCCTGGTGGCTCTCATCGAGTTGTTGACCATCGGCATTCAGATTCGCGATCTTCAGGCAAGTCGTACCGCCACTGCTGATTCACAGGCAGTCGCGACTTTATTGCGCAGCGTTGCCAAGCAGAAGCAAGTGCCCGTCAATCAACTATATGCCAACAGTAGCACGGTTCACACGGGAATGCTGGTAACGATTGGCAAGTCCACGAAAAGAATGTACACCGTCACGATCAACGCCGATAACAATAGTTACCAACTCACCAAGACGACTTTAATTGTCCCGCAAGTTCAATTTGTCACCAAGTAGGAGGCACACATGGCACTTTTTCAGGATTTATATTTTGTGACCGCAATGAAACTGCTCTTAGGTTTTATCGTGTTTGTTGTCCAGATTAAGCTCACCGGTAAAGGCAATCTTGCCCCGGCCACAATTGTTGACCAGATGCAAAACTATGTCCTCGGCGGCATTATCGGGGGTGTCATTTATAATACCGACGTCAGCATTTTGCAATTTGTCAACGTCTTGCTGATCTGGACGCTCATCGTCTTCAGCTCGAAATACCTGACGAATCATAATCGCTGGCTCAAACGGGCTATCGATGGCGAGCCGCTATTAGTGGTCTCACACGGGAACATTCGCGTCGAAACCGCCACGCAGGTTGGTTTGTCAGCCAACGACCTCGCCTATCGCTTACGTACCGCTGGCGTGAAAGATCTGCGCGATGTTCGCCAAGCCTATCTTGAACAGAACGGACAGTTGAATGTTATTTTCAAAGGCGATGAGACCATCAAGTATCCGCTTATTTTAGACGGCCAGATTGACCCGGCAGCACTCGATGCGATTGACCACGATGAGGACTGGCTCAAAGCCCGCCTTGCCGAACAAGGCTATAAACCAGAAGACGTGTATATGGCAAGTTTTCTGGGTGGTAAAGTCGTCATTGCGCCTTATGACCGTGACTAGTCGCGAGTTTACCAGATGAACGAATCGACGGCTTTGGCTACTTGCGGATTCTCATGTAATGCACTGTGCTGGGCATCACGGCCAAAGTATTCCTTTTCCTGATAAGTGGCTGCTCGTGTGCTGACAAGATAACGCAAGGATCGCGAAGAGTTATTGGCTACGCGACCATCAGAATCGCTGCCATCGTGAAGATCACCGTAAATATTCAATACCTTAACGCCCTTAGGAAAATGATCCCGTAAACGTGCCAATTCGCCGTAGTTCTCGTCCATGGGTGACGGGTAACCGTTTGCCGCCAGCTTAATCTGGTGAGGTTGATCACCCATGCCAATAATGCCGTCAAAATGCCCGGCAATGGCAACATAGTGCTTCATTTTTGGCAACTTCCCTTGATCCTGATTGCGAACCGCGTAAAACATCACCGCCATGTTGCCCATTGAATGCGCCACAAAGTTAACATTGCGCACACCATAGCGCTGGTAAAGCTGCCGATTAATCGTTGTCAACCAATCAGCCAGTTTCACGACGTCAGGATTCTTGTTGTCTTGAAAGATCACCTGAACAATGGGCTTGCTGACACGATGTGGATCACCGGTCCAGTGAACTTTGCCGTTTTTAGCAACCGTTGCCGTCAGCACTTTGGTCGCACCGGTCCCCTCAGCCCGGCGAATCAACGTATTCGTCGACCCGGCACCGCCAGAATAGCCATGCAAATAAAGTGTCGCAGTGCGTCCAATCGTGGTTTCTTCTTTAGTTGGCGGCGTATCAGGCTGGTTGTTATACCAATACCACCCGGCACCGGCAACAAGCACCACAACCAATAACGCCAACCAAAGCCACTTATCTCGTTTCATGAAACCTCCCTTTCTAGTGAGCGTGAGCCAGCCCGGTTAGAAACCGGCGTGTAAGTGGCCTTGGGCGTGATGACCCGACCTTGGCCACTGCAACTGAGGTCCTTACATGCAGGTTTCTGGGCTGGCGAACGCGTTAATGCGATTCAATAAACCCGTCATGCCGCATTCACCGACTCACTTTCATCAACGGCCGGCCGCGGCAGGAAATGACTCAGCGCCGCGATCACCAACCCAATGACAATGGTCCAACCGGCCACGCGCTGCCACAACGGTGAATACGCAAGAAGCAAATCGCGCGCCAGTTCAGCATTGACCGGCATTCGGGCACTAATGGCGCCTAAAAACGGGCTAGCGGTTGTTAAGACTGCCATAAAGCCGCCCATATACCCCATGATGTAAGTGGAGCGACCCGTGACTGCCAAAAATCGGCGCCAAGAGTGGGCAGTTTTTAGCATAATCAATAAAACGATCACCATCAGGATCGCCGCCACAATGACCGCGGTTTGGGTCATGAGCACCAGTAACGGATAAGCCCGTCCCCAGCCTTCGGACATCACGAGCTGATTGATTTCGCGATCAAGGAAGGTTGTAAGGCTCGTCAGCACTTTCTTTTGATCAAAATTTTGCCCTTGATCGGCAGCGGCTTTCTGCAGGCGACTTGCTATGCTCTCTTTAATTGTATCCAGTGACACACGCATTTGATTGTCCGCACTGGCAGTCACCATTTTTGAAGCCAATCGTTGGGTGTCATCAATGGTCACCAGCGTCGATTGCGGATTCAAAGCGGCGCCATTCTTGTTCGCCGTGTCGATTAATTCTTTATTTAGGGATTGGGTCATCTGCACCAACCCTTTACTTTTAACAATCACCTGTTCAGTACGTGCCGGTGTTCCAACCGTCAGCATCATTCCCGTGCTGAAGGCTTCAACAAAAAGAAGCACCCAGAAAATCATGGTGAAAAATGCAAACCAACTTCGGGAAATGGCTCGCCATTGTTGTGTTCTCGTTTTGACCACCTGCTTCCTTATATGGCATTCATTATACACGATGCACCATCGTGACTTGTACGCATCCTGACATTTGGACTACACTAAATGAAGCGGCAACGACATCACCTGTTATTGCACGATAAACCACCAGCGATTTCGTATTTCACAAGGAGGTTGTTTGCATGCACTATACGTTAAACGACGGCAACGTCTTGCCGGCAGTCGGGTTTGGGACATATAAATTAAATGGCACGAACGGCGTCAGAGCCATGGTCGGTGCCCTTAACTTAGGGTATCGCCTGCTCGATGCAGCGTTTAATTATGAAAACGAAGGTGCTGTGGGCGAAGCGGTTCGCCAAAGCGGCATTCCCCGCAGCCAATTGATCGTTGCATCTAAGTTACCCGGCCGTCATCACCGTTATCAAGAGGCCATTGACACCATCGAAGAAAGTCTATACCGCGCTGGTCTGGATTATTACGACCTTTATTTGATCCATTGGCCTAATCCAAAAGAAGGACTTTACGTTGAAGCTTGGCAGGCGCTGATTCAGGCACAACGGTTCGGCTTAATTCGCTCAATTGGTGTTTCCAACTTCTTGCCGGAGCACATTGATCGGTTGATTAAAGAAACCGGCGTCACGCCAGCGGTTAATCAAGTGGAGCTACATCCTTACTTTAATCAGCAAACCCAACGTGAGTATGATGACGCCCATAACATTCAAACGGTTGCCTGGAGTCCTTTAGGCCGCGGTGCCGTTTTAAAAGAACCTGTCATCAAGCAAATTGCTGCGGAACACGGTAAAAATGTCGGCCAGGTTATCCTGCGCTGGGATCTCCAACACCGTGTCTTGCCAATTCCAAAATCGGCTCATTTTTCCCGGCAACGCACGAATCTTGATATTTTTGATTTTAGCCTGACGAAGGAAGAAATGACAGCCATTGATCAGTTAAGTAAGCCTGATGGCCGCTTAAGGGATCAGGATCCGGCTGTTTATCAGGAGTTTTAATTTGTTCCCATAACGCGTTCGCCGGCGCAGGGGTCTACGTATAAGCGCGCCGGCTCACGCTCACCCAAAAGGAGTCGCGGCGTTTTCGACGACACCACGACTCCTTTTTCCGGCATTATTATGGCCACTAACCAGCAATTTTACTTTTAAACGAAAGAGGCAATCATCATGACTGAACCTATTCGCGTTTTATTTATTTCAATCTCCGGCAACACGCGCGCTTTTGCTCATCGCTTAGCCGACTATGCCGAATCCCAGCACCAGCAGAATCCCGACAATCCACCGATTCAGTTGAAAGAAATTTCTGAAGCCACCCAGAGCGATGGAGAAACCAAGCCGTTTTTTGTCATGGTGCCCACGTATCTTGACGGCGGCAACGGTATCGACAATGGTGTCAAGGAACTGATGACCAATGCGATGGGCGATTACCTTGCTGAAGGCGAAAATGCCGAGTATTGCTTAGGCATCATCGGTTCGGGCAATCGGAATTTTAATGAACAATACTGCCTCACTGCCAAACGCTACGCTAAAGAATTCGACGCCCCATTTTTAGCCGACTACGAACTTCGCGGCACACCAAGCGATGCGCAAAGGATTTACACGATTCTCACCCGCGTTGCCGCCAATGAAGCGCAGCATTAAACGCACACTCACCAGTTGGCGTTAAACCAGCCGACTACGCGTTTGGCGTAAACCTGGGGATGATCCGGAAAACTCCGCGCATGAGCAGCACCCTTAACCACCCAGAGCGCTTTTTTCGCCTTGGTGGCTGCGCGATAATTCTGGTAAACCATTTTAGTCGGGACAAATGTGTCTTTGGCTCCGTGGATAAAAAGAATCGGCCGTGTATTCTTGTGCAAAGCCGTGATCGCACTGGCATCAAAAACGTTGTAACCGGCTTTAAGCGTTGCGGTCAGTGCCACTGCCGGCACCAACGGCCATTTTGGCAAATTAAACATCGACTTGGCTTGATAAGCAAGTTCGTCAATAATGCTGGTGTAGCCGCAATCTTCGACAATGCTCTTGACTTGCGACGGTAGTTTCTCGCCGCTGATATACATCACCGTTGCGCCGCCCATCGAGACACCATACAAGGCAATTTGACTCTGTTTGCCTTGTTTTTTGATGATTTGATTAATCCATTTCAGGTAATCTAGCCGATCTGGCCACCCATAACCGATATAATTGCCTTCCGATTGGCCTTGGCCACGATCATCAGGAGCTAGAACATTGAAGCCGGCATCATGGAACATCTTGATTTGCGGCGCCATATATTCTTTGTTCGTCATATAGCCATGCGCCACCACAACGGTTTTGGTCGTTGGCTTGGCCGCCGGAACATAATCCGCCACCAACTTAAGCTTGTCGCCCACCGCCTGTTGCGTCCAGGTTTCTTTATGTACGGATTTAAGCCACGCCTTCCCGTCCGTAATGATGCGACTCTCTTTGCCACTCAAAAAAGACTTCTTTGAGGGCACAAATGCATATTGGTAAAAATAAAGACTGGCCCCAATTAAGCCCACCACAATAACCCCAACAACTGATAGTAGCCCGATCAACCACGCTTTTTTATGTTTTCGCACGTTCTACAACCTCCATAAGTAGTTCAAGTCCTTTACATAACTAAAAAAGTGTACCGCAACTTTTCAGAATTTCAAGTTACATATAGCCTGTGTTTTGTTAAGATAATGTCTGGAGGAAGAAAAATGACTGATAAACCCTTATTAGAGGCATATGTGGATGCTTATTTTTCAACATTCAAAAATATCAACGAACTGATCTCGGAGCCCATGGCCCAATACCATTTAAGTTTCGAGCAATACCGGATTTTATCCGACATTGCCAATGATCCCACCATCAGCTTGACTGCCATTGTTGCCAAACGCGGCGTAACCAAGCCGGCTGTTGCGCGGCAAATACGCGTGTTGCGTAATTTGAATTACGTGACGCAATCCAAGTTCGAAGCTGATCGGCGGCGTAATACATTGCAGCTAACACCGCTTGGTAAGCAGGTAGAAGCCGCGATTACCAAAGAAGCCAGCGAGCGCTTCAACGAATGGGTGAACGCTTTAGGCGTACGCAAAGCCAAGCAATTTGTGAAACTTTTAAATGAAATCGGCACAAAAGTCATCCAGCCCCGGCAAGCTGCAAAAAAAGAGCAGTAGGCTGCACCGTCTGGATATAAAAACGACGTCAAAGTTCGGAACACCGAACTCTGGCGTCGTTTTGTTACCTGCGGATGTACCACACGTTCAGGATTTGGCGCTAAGTTTGGCAACCTTTTTCAAGCCTTCCGGAATTGCTTCCGGCTTGTCGGCCAAGACTTTGGCGCCAGCATCTTGCAACTCCTTGGCTGAACCAAAGCCATAGGTAACGCCCAGCAGCTGAACATGATTATCCAAGCCACCGGTCATGTCGTTTGCCCGATCACCAATCATGACGCTGGTAGCCGGATCTGTCTGCGTCGCCTTCAGCGCATAAGCCAAAACATCGGTCTTCGTCACTCGCGTCTGCTCATCATCGCTGGCACCGTAAGCACCGGCAAAATATTGATCCAGTGAAAAATGCTTAACCAAACGATGCAACATGGTCTCTGGTTTTGCCGAAGCAATATAAAGCTGATCGCCTTGTTGCTTCAATTCAGTCATGGTATCCAGAAACTTAGGATAGAGCTTTGCCTGATACAGGCCTTCTTCCTCATAGTAATGATGGAAAGCGTCAATTGCCCGTTTAACTTCGACATCATCCAATTCCGGCCAGACTTTCGGCAACATATCCACCAACGCCGGGCCGATAAACTGCACATACGCCGAATTATCCAGTGGCCGCAAGCCGCGATCCTGAACCATGTATTTTAATCCCGCGACAATGCCGGCTTCCGAATCTGCCACGGTCCCATCAAAATCAAAAAATAAAGTTGCCATTGAGATCCTCCTTATTTTTTACCGTCCATAAGCGCCTCAAACCGTCATAATCGCTTATGTCTTGGTGAGCTTACCACTTACATTATACAAGTTCCTGTTCCCGATGGAGGGCATCCTTTAGAATCACCGGCGCAATTAACGTTGTCAGGACAATGACCACAATGACCGCCGAATAATACTCAGCATCCATCAACTTAGCCTCAAAACCGATTTGAGCCACGATTAACGCCATCTCGCCACGGGACACCATGCCGGCGCCGACCACGTTACTTTGCAACCAAGTGGCCCCAGCCAAGCGATCGCCGAGGCCGCACCCGACCCACTTGGTCACCAAGGCCAACAAGGTCAAAATGGCGATAAACCCGATATCCCGGCCAAACGTATCAAAGCGCATGTTCAAGCCAACGCTGACAAAGAAAACCGGAATGAACACCGCATAGCCGATCGCACTCAGATTACTGTCAACTTCCTGCCGATAATGGGTCTGCCCAACCGCAACCCCGGCAAAAAAGGCGCCGATAACGGCTGACATGCCAACAAGATCTGCCACATAGGCCATCCCCAAGCAAATCAGCAGCGACATAATGGTAACAGCCGAAGCCGGGAACAGTTTTTCCGCCAGCCCCATCAAGTACGGCGCCGCCCAGCGAACCACCAGATAAATCCCGATGAAGTACAGCAACTGTTCGACAATTTGCAGCCAGAACGGTACGCTGGCTGTTTTTTGTTCCCCTAACACCGCCACCGTGAAACTCAAAATCAAAACGGTCAGAATATCGTCGACCACCGCCGCACCCAAGATGGTCGCCCCGTTACGGCCATCCAATGCATGCAGTTCTTTTAAAACCTCAACGGAAATCGAGACAGATGTTGCTGCAAAAGTGATGCCGAGAAAAAGGCTGCTGGTCAAATTGAATCCCCAGACGTGAGCAAAGCCGAACACGACGACCACAGGCACGATCACCCCGATCACCGCAACCAGCATGCCGGGTTTGAAATATTTTTTCAGCAATTCCAAATCACTTTCAAGTCCAGCCAAAAACATCAAAATAATAACGCCAATTTCGGCAAATAATGAAATCGTATGGCTAGGCGTCAGCCAACCCAATAATGCCGGTCCAATTAAAATTCCCGCTAACAACTCACCGATCACGGCGGGCATTTTCAGCAAGCGACTGATATGCGCCAGTATCAATGTTGTTACCAAGATGAGTGCTAAGTTGCCAATATCCTGCATATTTCTCCTCCATTTTGAAAATCGTCAACCCGTTGTCAGCCGCACCTCGTAAGCATTCCGTTCCGGCACCGGCTCATCCATGTACACAATCCCGCGAAAGTCGAAGCCCATCCCGGTAATCGCATGTTGCATAATCACGTTTTGTGCGTGCGTATCGACCCGTAAGTCGGTAAAACCGCGGCGATAGGCTTCACTCATGATGTTGCTGAAGAAAACCCGACTCAGTTGTTTGCCACGAATACTGCCGTCAAGCGCAAACCTATGGACGGCCAGGTACGGCACATCGGCCAGCCAGCCTTCCCCGTCGATCCGGAGATAGTGCGGGTCCGGACCCACAACCAGCGCCGCCAGTCCGGCCACCTTGCCGTCAACCACAAGCACCCGGCCGATCCCGGTGGCAACGTCCTGCTCAATGGCTGCCTGATCCGGATAAGTGCCTTGCCATTGAGGAATGCCCTGATCGCCTAGAAACTTGCGAGCAGACACAATCACCCGCATCATATCAGGAATATCGTTGGTCGTCGCCGCGCGCATGAAAATGGTTGACATCAGCTTCATCTCCAAAAAATAATTGTATTGCCCTATTTTCCCGCATCTGACCGCAAGTTTCAATCTGCTCGTTGAAAGTTAAGGCCCTTGCTCAAATTTAGTGACAAAAACGCCCCCGCAAAATAAACTGCGAGGGTCATTTTCGATATTAACAACCTTAATGCCGGTGGTGCATATGATGCTTCTTGTTCAAAGGCACCTCTTCATACTCCGGTGCAAAGACGTCATGAGCGCCGCGATGTTCTGGTGCCAACCGCCAGTTGTGGCGACCGTGATGATGTTTGTGCATTTGTAACTTAAGACTCAGCTGTTTGGTTCGCTCTTTTTCGATGCGCAGCTTCTGGTGACCGCGAATGATCATGATGCCGCCGCCTAATGCCAACGCAATTGGAATCAAATGCACGACGGCCATCGGGATCATTAATTCCGGTTGTTCCTCAATCGCCTTATCAAACGCATGAACCGGTTCAAATAGATCATCTTTTAATTCATCAATGCTAGCCATGAAAGCACCTCCATTACCTAAGCAACTTTAAATCACCACTTTTATTATAACGTTAATTGTCACTTAAAGGTGCTTTTGCGTCGGTTTGCGTGAGCCACTGGCCTAAATGGCTGAAATAATCGGTCGGATTGTCCAACATCTGCCCGTGCCCGGCGTTTGGGGTAACATGCAACGTGGCATGTGGGATCGTTTGGGCCATCCGTTCCGCCGCGGTCAATGGCATGGTCTCATGGCCGCCAAATGTCAAATAAGTCGGCACCGTGATTTGGTGCATATCGGCCCGGCGATCCCAATTTTTAAGCGCGCCGACCATCACGAATTCGTTGTCACCTTGAAAATAGTGATAGACCGGCGTTGCCAGTGTTGAAATTAAGTGCCGTGGCTGGGGATCGGCTGCGTGGTGCAGATAATGCTCACCTAGTTCGCTCACCAACGCCTGGTATTTGGCATCGTCAAACGCATGGCGCGCCTCGATTTGCTGCATATACGCAACGTCTTCAGGTGAAAACATCTTTTCGCGAATCTTGTTGATATTGACTAGGTATTCATCCAGGTTATCAATCATCGAGCTTAGGACCAGTCCCTTAAGGTGTTCGCCATATTTAAGCGCATACTCGATCGCCAGCACGCCGCCCCAAGATTGACCAAGCAGGTAAAAGTGATCAATTCCCAGCTGCTGGCGGACATTTTCCACCTCATCGACGTAATACTCGATGTTGAGGAACCGTTTTTGATTAGCCGGATCCGCAAAGTCGGGTTGATCGGAAAAGAATGAACCCAATTGATCGTAACGGGTAACGCGAACACCATACGGCTCGAGTTCTTGGGCAAAGTTTTCAAACACTTCGTTGGTGCCGCCGGGTCCACCATGCAAAGTCATCAGGCGAATCTGGCCTTGGCCTTGCGTCTGGGTCCATAGATGATAACCGTTTGGCAACGTTACAAAGCGGGTTCCGTTCGGATTTAGTTTTACCATGCAATCGCTTCTTTCCTGTCATTTAGCCTTTATTATGACGGTTGCCATGGCACCAGACAATAGCCGGCAACCGGTATAACTTCAAAGATTCGTAAAAACAAGTTTGATATTCGGCATCTCGTTGCATAGATTGGTAAAATAAATAAAAAGAACTGGAGGGCATGCGATGGCAGCGCAAAACATTTCACCTGATCAGGGTTTATCGGCACAACAGGTTCAGCAGCGGTTTGAGAGCGGTCAACACAACCTTCCGCTCAAGCCTTTGACCCGTTCCATTAGCCAGATTATCCAAGTCAACACGTTTACTTTATTTAATTTGGTCAATGTTGTCCTTGGTGCACTTATCATCACCACCGGCAGTTACAAAAACCTGTTGTTCCTTGGTGTGGCCATCATCAACACTGCCATTGGTACCATTCAGGAAATTCAGGCTAAGCGGCAAATCGATAAAATGTCCATCCTCGCCGCTGCTCATGCCACCGTCATTCGTGACGGCCAGCGCCAAAAAATCGATCTCGAGCAGTTGGTCATGGATGATATGGTGCTTCTCAAACGCGGCGATCAGATTCCGGTTGACGGTACCGTTGTTGCCACCAATGGGCTTGAAAGCGATGAAAGCCCGCTGACCGGTGAGTCGCGGCCGATCACCAAAAAAGTGGGCGACCCATTGCTTTCCGGTGCCTTTGTGGTTTCGGGCCAAGCTACCATGCGAGTCACCGCTGTTGGTAAAGATACTTTTGCCGCTAAACTTTCTTTGGAAGCCAAAGCCGAAAAAGCCAGCCAAAGTCAATTACTGGCAACGATCAATCGCATCATTCGGGTTTTAACCTACGTGCTCATCCCAATCGGTATCATTCTTTTTTCCGTTTCCATGATTCGCCGCGGCAATTATAATCGGGCTATTTTAACCACCAGTGCGGCCATGATCGGGATGATTCCGGAAGGTTTGGTGTTGCTGACCAATGTGGCGCTGGCTGTTTCTGCCCGCAACTTGGCCGTCAAACGCGTGTTGGTTCGAGCCTTGCCTGCCATCGAAGCCTTGGCGCGTGTCGATACGATTTGCCTCGATAAAACCGGCACCATCACCAGCGGAAAACTTAAAGTTGCCAACACGTTGCCGGCTGCCGGTCACACCGCTGAAGATGTCACTAGTGCTGCGGCAGCCATCGTGTATGCGCTCAATGATGATAACGAAACCGCCTTAGCCATCAAAGCCGCAATCGACGCTGACGCCAACCAGCAGGTCACGCAAACTATGCCGTTTTCATCTGCGCGCAAATGGTCTGGTGCCGTGGTTGACGGACGGGCTTTATTTATGGGAGCGCCGCAGTTTACTTTTGGCGAACAGCTGCCTACCGATATCGCGACCCAAATCAAACAAGCCGCTGCAAACGGCTACCGTGTGCTGGCGGTGGGGACCGTCAAAGCGCTTGCTCAGCCGCTTGTGAACCCGGAGTTGCTCGGGCTCATTTTGATCACCGACGAATTACGCCCGACTGCCATTAACACCTTTGATTTCTTCAAGAGTCAAGGCGTGGCATTAAAAGTGATCTCCGGTGATGACCCGATCACAGTTGCCAATATTGCCAAACAGGCACACCTTGAAGGCGCCGATCGCAGTGTCGACATGAGCACAATTGCTGCCGATGCCACTGATGCCGATTTTCAGGATTTGGTCAAGCAGTACAACGTTTTTGGCCGCGTCACCCCGGATCAAAAGAAGCAACTCATTATGGCTTACCAAGCATTAGGCCATACCGTTGCGATGACCGGTGATGGGGTAAATGACGTCCTTGCTTTGCGCCAAAGTGACTGTAGCATTGCCATGGCTTCCGGTGCCGATGCCGCCAGCTCGATTGCGGATTTCGTTTTACTTGATTCTAACTTCGATGCCATGACTGGTGTGCTCAACGAAGGCCGCCGCGTTATCAACAACATCGAACGGGTGGCATCGATGTATCTGGTCAAAACCATGTACTCCGTCATCTTAGCCACCATTTTCGTTTTCCTGCCACTCGACTACCCGATCGTGCCGATTAACCTTACGCCGGTCTCGGCCATCGGCGTTGCCATCCCATCCTTCTTCCTGACGCTAGAGCCTAACTTTGAGCGCGTCACTGGGCAATTCATGCAAAAAGTCATGACGGTTGCCGCGCCAGCCGCTATCAGCGTGGTCGTCTATACCTTATTGCTAACTTGGATGGAGTCGTTCCTGAACCTCAGCTTCGACACCACCTCAACAATGGTCGCGATGTTGATCGGCACAATTTCCCTTAATGTGTTACTGGTCGTTGCCCGTCCCTTCAATCGGCTCAAGGTCGGCTTGCTGGCTGGTCTAAGCGCAGCGTTATTCCTGGTATTCTTTATTTTCAACCATGTCTTTTCGCTCGCCAGCTTGTGGCAGTGGCAGCTAGCATTGATTTATGTACCTCTCATGGTCTCGACTGTACCGTTTTATCTGCTCATCCAGGAATTCCTTGGTCGGCGAGTGTTATCAAAAATCAATTGGCGCTAGACAAAAATTCCATCCGCCATTTGGTTTGACTCGTGTATACTGAATTTGGATGAATTTTCTGAAAATATTTAGGAATCGAGGCACACGCATGGCAGAGGAACAAACTTTAGTTTTGGTCAAACCCGATGGCGTCGCGAATGGGCACATTGGTGAGGTCATTACCCGCATTGAGCGGCGCGGCTTTACCATTGAGGCCTTAAAAGTCACTCAGGCAACAACTGCTCAACTGCACCAGCATTACGCGGCACTTGTCGACAAACCTTTTTTCCCAAAAGTTGAACGGTTTATGACCAGCGGCCCGCTTGTGGCCATGGTTGTCAGTGGCTTTAATGTCATTGAGGCCGTTCGAAAAATGACGGGCGTAACTAATCCGGGAGACGCTGCACCAGGCACCATTCGCGGCGATTTTGGGCGGGAATGGGCCGACCAAACCATCCGCAACGTGATTCACAGTTCCGATAGTGAAGAAAGCGCACGGCGAGAAATCCCGATTTGGTTTGCCGATAAGCAATACGCGCCTAAATCATAATCACCGGGTGGGTACATAACTAATAATCGGAAAAAACCGCGGTACGATCTTTGTAACGATCGCACCGCGGCTTTTTTATGCCAACACGTTAACGGCAAGCAAATTTAATAATACGTACGCCGATTGCCAAAATTCAGCTTGGCAATAATCGTATTCGGCTCCGTCTGATCCGGCGACTGGATCCACAGGCCGCGCGAAGCCAATTCCTTAAACAAGTAATTCGCGGCAGCAATTTCTTCGGCAGCAGGATCATCAATCGTTGCCCCGGCCTGATGCGCTTGGGCAATAGCGTCGTCAACGGACAATACCACTGTGTCGGCAAAGGTCGTTTCCAAAGTCGCGTATAATTGTCCCAGTTTATCGTCAAGATAGGTCTCTAAAGCTTTGAAAAAATCCGCATGGTCGGCTTTTCGATCAAAGTAGCGCGCCACTAGCTGATTGTTGTCGATACCCATTCATAACACATCCTTTTTATATAATTCTACCATGAGCAGTTAGCCGAAAGAAATAATCGGTTCAACAGGAGGCCGACACGCACCTTAAGCGCGATCAATGCTATACTTTAGCCACCATGTGAAGGAGGCTTTTATATGAGCGAAACTGAGTTACCTAAACGCGAGGCGGTTGATCCAAAGCTGACTTGGGATCTAACCCCGATATTTCATGACGACTTTGCTTACGGTGAAGCGGTCAAACAGGTCCGCGCCCTAACCAAGGATTTTGTCCGCATGTATCAGGGAAAATTGACGGAACCGGCCGTGATTGTCGATGCGTTGGCCGACTACGGCACGATTGTGGCCCTCGATAGCAAAATTGCCCACTGGGGATTTATGCCGTATTCAACCGATACCACCGACCCTAAATTGCGGGAACGCCAGGCACAGGTCACCGCACTGGGCGGCGAAATCGGCGGTCAATTGAGTTTCTTCCAAGCCGAACTCACCCAGTTGTCCGAAACCGTGCTTGATGCCGTGGTCGACAAGGCGCCTGACTACGCCGGCTTCATTCGCCAAATCAAAGTAGCCAAGAAAGGCGCCCTGCCACCTGCTGCCGAAAAGGTGTTAGCGGAATTGTCCCCGGTCTTTCAGGCACCCAGCAACATTCGCGACCAAACGATCTTCGGCGACATGGACTTCGGCACGTTTACGGCTCACGGTAAAACCTACCCGCTTTCGTTCGTGATGTACGAAGAAAATTACCAAAAGCATCCCGACACTGAAATTCGGCGCGCCGCGTATGCCCAGTTCAACAAGACCTTGCGCCGCTATGAAAATACCATGGCTGCCGGCTACTTAGCACAAGTCACCCGCGAAAAAATTACGGCAACCATGCGCGGTTACGATTCCGTCATCGATTACCTACTTGCTGACCAGGAAATCAATCGGGAAATGTTTAACCGCCAAATCGATGTGATTATGCACGACCTAGCACATGTCATGCGCAAATATGTGACCCACGTCAAAACGCTTTGGGGACTGGATCACATCGGTTATACCGACTTACAAATCGACATTGACCCGAGCTATGCACCGACCATCACCTTGGCACAGGCTCAGGAAATGATCAAAAACGCGACGGCGTTGATGGGCAAAGATTATCAAGATCAGATGATGCAGGCATTTTCGGATCACTGGATTGATTTTCCTGCCAATCAGGGTAAAGACTCAGGCGCTTACACGGCCGGGCCTTACGGTGTCCATCCATATGTTGAAATGACTTGGAGCAACACACTGCCAGCAGTGTACACGCTGATTCACGAGCTGGGGCACACAGCGCAGATGGTCCGCTCGCAGCAAGCGCACAATGTTCTTGATGCGGACTTCAATGATTACTTAGTTGAGAGTCCTTCGACTTTTAATGAATTATTATTGACCCATTATCTCGAAGAAACTGCCAAAGACCCGCGGATGAAGCGATTTGCTTTGTCACGCTTGTTGAATGACACCTATTTCCACAACTTTGTCACCCACTTGCTTGAAGCGGCTTTTCAACGTGAGGTTTATACGCTGATCGATAAGGGTGAGAGTTTTGATGCTGCGCGCCTTGATGCGATTACACGTAAAGTATTGACCGATTTTTGGGGCCCGGCTGTTGAGCTTGAAGAAGGCGCTGAGCTAACTTGGATGCGGCAAAGCCACTACTACATGGGGCTGTACTCATATTCCTACTCTGCCGGTTTGACCGTGGCCACTCAGGCGTTTCAAGCCATCGAGCAGCAAGGTCAGCCTGCTGTTGACCGCTGGCTCCGATATCTGAGTCTGGGTGATTCACTCGATCCAGCTGCCGCAGCTCGTGTTGCCGGCGTCGATGTCACCACGGATGTTGCCCTGAAACACGCTATCAGTTTCTTAGGTGATACGGTGGATGAAGTCGTGGCTTTGAGTAAGGAAATTGATCAGGATTAATTATAGATTTACACAAGAGGCTGAGCCATAATTCCGTAAGATCATTAACAGTTTAAGAAATTCCGAACGATACAGAAAAGGTTTAGGCAATTGGTTCCAGGCCGCGCCAAACTCCGCAATCTCCGGCCAGCTGGGTCTGGAACGCTGTGGGCACGACTTAGAGCCTCTGCAAAACCGGCAGAGTCTCTAAGCTCGGCCTTGATGTAGGCGGGGCAAAAAGCGCCCCACCAACATCAATTTCACAGCTGAGCCCCATCTGGCCTACGATTGCTCCGCCTTGGCACTCATATCTTAAATAATCTCACCGAATTACTCCATAGAAACAAAAGATGAACATACTCGATAACGACAAGAGTACGTTCATTTTTTTAGCGTGGCTATGAATTATGGCTCAGTTTCTTCATACGATTAGGCGATCAACTCACACATCTGCATCAAGTCGAATCACCTGATCATATTTTTGCTGCCACGATTTGCTGATGTGATGGGCAACCTCGATTAACGTTGCCGGTCCCTGCAGTAAACGTGCGTGCAGTTGATCACTTAACGCTTCATCTAGCGCAGAGGTCACCTCGTCAGCTAACAGAATCGGTCGGTGCCGTAATATTGCCCGAGCAATTTCGAGCCGTTGAATCTGGCCGCCTGACAGATTGTGCCCACCGTCGCCAACCTGATAGTCCCAGCCTTTTTGCGCAATCAGGGTTGTGAGCCCCGCGTCAGCCACCGCTTTGTCTAAATCAGCCTGTGAAAAATGACCGCCTAATGTCAGGTTAAAACGGACCGTATCATCGAACATAAAAGGCGATTGCTTGATCAAGCCGAACAATCGGCTTAATTTTCCACGGGTTTCGTCAGTGATTTGCGTGTCCCCGAGCCAGTATCGGCCAGCAGCTAACGGTAATTCACCCGCCAATAATCGCAACAAAGTCGATTTGCCATAGCCAGACGGCGCCATGATCAAAACTTTTTGGCCAGGCATGATCGTCAGATTTCGGTCATTAAGGATTTTCTGGTTACCAATGACCACTGAGGCATCTTTTAGCCGAATCGTCCCGCTCGCCAAACCGACACTAGCGGATGAATGAGGTTTTGGCGTCGCCTTGTGGACTTTTTCAACCAGTGGCTTTGTCGTTTGCCATTTGTTTAACGCCTCAATCATCATGATCAAGGGATTGCGCATGTCGTTGGAAAGCTGCACGATCCCCATAAATAAAGCCAAGGTTGAAGCGCCTGCCATGACGCGATAAATGCCAACGCCAAATGGTAAAAGAACGCCAAACCAAAGTGCCAGCAACATTCCTAAGACGTTCATGTTACCCGTCAGGATCGACAACCTTTTCAGCTGGTCTTCCAGGCCCCTTGCCAGCCGGCCGATTCTTGTTTTGACCACTGCCTGTGCTTGATAAATCCTGATTGTGTCCCTGCCTGCCAAATAATTCTTGATGCCGGTTGTCCAGCGGCTATTTGCGGTCGACCAGTCTGCTGAAGCGGTGTGCAAGGCACCTTGAGCAACTCGCGCCACCGCAAGCGGCACCAAATTACCAATGAAAAAGGCCAAAGCCGTCATCCAGTCAAATGCGAACGCCCCGATCATGGCGCCAGCAAACACAATAATTTGGTTAATGATGGTCAGTTCACTGGTAATTCCATTGGTTTCGATCATTTTCAAGTCATTCGTCATAAAAGATAACGCCGACGTCTGAGTGCTGGTTAAATCTGCATCGTCTACCAAATAAGCCGCCATCGTTGCTTTAATTCGCAAATTGACCTCACGCGTAATTGCGGCCTGTAAGTACATCACCAGCCAAGCAGCCGCTGATGCGCCAAAAAAGATCACGACACTTGGGCCAACCGCATGCCAGAGTTGGGTCATGGACCGAGCCGATGCCGCTTGAATGAGCATCGTCAAACAAAATGCGACACCGACATTCATCAGGCTATAAAATAAAGCAGCACCGGTATACATCACCAATTGCCATTTGCGGCCATATCGCCACGTTAACATATCAATCACTCCCATTACTTCAACTAACCGAATCTGATCAGATGGCTTGTTGTCTAATATACGCAGGTATATGCTGGGAGATATGATAAATGTCATATATGAAAGGTGATCACCATGGAAATCGGTTCGCTCCTTCGCCAAATCCGCACGAATAAAGCACTGACACTCGCTGACGTAGCAGATGAGAACATCAGCAGTTCTTATCTGTCAAAGGTTGAACGCGGCCAAAACGACATCACGGTCACTAAATTGATTCATTTACTGCGCCGCTTGGAAACCACTCCGGAAGAATTTTTATATCTTGCTGCTAACGGCTTGCGGCTTGGTTACGGCGATCGCGATCGACTTTTGGAAACGTATTTTGGCAAAACCACGTCGATGTCGATTGATCCTAAAAAAATCCCGCAAATTATTAAAGCTTTAAAACGCGAGGAAGAAAAAGCCCGAATCGTTTTTGAAAAGGCACCCTCACTAAAACATAAACTAGCCGTTAACGGGCGCGCGATTTTAGCTGTTCTATTCCAGTCACTGTTTGTTGAAGATCGCCACGAATTGCCGTTGCGCCCCGATCTGACCCATGTTGCGGAACAATATCTGCAACGGTTAGACAATTGGGGTGAGTTGGATCTGTACTTTTTCATGCTCTTTAGTATTGCCATGCCAGCCGCCACGCAACGCCGGCTCTTAACCATTGCCATCAAACGCAGCCATTACTATCGTCACTTCACAAACACCCCGTTGCTTTTACTCAATTTGCTGGAAAATCAGGTCATGTTGGAGCTGACGAGGCAAGATAACCAAGCCGCTGCGCATTATTTAGCTCAATTAGAAAAAGCGCTCGACAAACAGCCAAGCGCTGAGTTCGCTTTGTGGGCGCGATTTCACCAAGCAGAGTTGTATGCTAGAAATGGCCGGTACAAGCAAGCCGCAACTTTGCTTGATCAAAATATCCAAATGGCCACCACGTTAAAGTTACGCGATCTAACCGATATGTTTTCTTATGCCCGGCCGATCATTCTGAACGAGCCACCAACATCGGTGTATAAGTATTTTCACATTATGATTGGCACCCTTGAGGAAACTGCTTAAGCCATCCTTCGTATTTACCACAAATCAAATTTGAACGGCACCATGCGTAAACGGACCGTTCAGTAAGCTGGTCACATCGGCAACTAGTGGCTGAATTGCCTCTTGAACGGCAGGATATGACTCGCTTCCCCAGTGCTTTAACGCGCGGATCGCTCGCAGCCGCCGGAGAAAATTCATTTGGCTAAGCTTGGGATAGCCTTGCACATAATAAAAACTGGTTACAGGGCAATCATGCATGAGCTGATATTGTTTAATTTGCTGGCAATTCACATTGTCACGCCGAACCACGCCGCTGCCAAACACAATGACCATATCAGGCAGCATGGATTTAAATTGGCGGAAAAATGATTTCAAACCGAGTACCTTATTTCCCACAAGATGCCCGCCGTAAATAATCAAGGTGCGGTTTTTTAAGTCCGAGGCCGTCAAAAACTGAACATCAATCACTTCGCAATGTAAGGTTTGCGCAATACTCAACGCAAACCGCTGGGTAAAACCGGTTTCGGATGTGTAAACGACTAATGTTTGCTGCATCTGGCATCCCTCCTCGAACGCGTGAACGTTAATATGAATTATTACGGCTGGAATATCCCCGTTAATTTAACCTTACATAAATATTTATATTAGCGTCAATGTATATGCTGATAAATTTGCGCCAATTAAGTTGTGTCCATGTCACTTATCCCTTAAGCATGATACACTGACTGTGTTGTCTTAAATCTCACCTGTTTCGCGTATACAGGTAAAGGAGTGTTTTTTTATGGAAATTACCCGACACGGCACAGTCATCACGACCAATGGCAATCCAACGGCACTAGGCGAAAAACTACCGACATTTACGGTCACCGATGCCGAGGGACAGCCGGTTAAGACTAGTGATCTCAGTCACCGCCTGACATTAATCAGTGTTGTTCCCGACATCAATACACGGGTCTGCAGCATCTCAACCAAACATTTTAACCAGGATATGGATGAATTTGACGATGTTGATTTTTATACGATTTCAACCAACACCCCACAAGAACAACAATCCTGGTGCGCGGCGGAAAATGTGACGAAAATGCAGCTGCTTTCCGACCAGAATGCTAATTTTGGCAAAGCGATGGGTTTATTCGTTGCCGACAACCACACCGATGCCCGCAGTGTTTGGATCATTGACGACACCGGAACGGTTAAATATCGGGAACTCATCACGGAACAAACACACGAGCCTGATTACACCAGCGCCTTAGCTTATTTAGAAGCGCATCAAGCTTAATTTTGGGCAAAAAAAAGAGCCGTTTCGGGCTCTTTTTTCTTACTACCATAACGCGTTCCCCGGCGCAGGAGTCTGCATGTAAGGACCTCGGTCGCAATGGCAAAGACCGCCATCACGCCCAAGGCCACTTACACTCCGACTCCTAAGCACGCCGGCTCACGCTCAAAAAATGTCATGCTCATGCCAGTCCTTGAACCAGCATCATCAAAATCGGAACGACAATCACAAACAGGACTGTCGAAGTCGTCACAACGTTCGTGGCGTACTTCACGTCGGCGTGGGCTTCTGTTGCCAAAATCGGCAATACGGCAAGACCAGGTGCAGCCGCCTGAATGATCAGGGTTTGCGCTTCGAGACTTGGCACATTGAAGCCAGCCTTCATGCCCAACAGAATCAACCCGGTGATCAATGCCGGAGCGATGACGAACCGGCCAATCAAAGCCACGATGGTATCGCGGTCAAACCGAATCGCTTTCAAGCCAGCATCAGCCAAAATAATCCCGATATAAATCAGCGATAGCGGTGTCACCAGACTACCAACGTAATTTAATGTGTTAACCGCAAATCCTAGCCAACCAACGTGAATGAACGGAATTTTCAGCAACAGGAAGACCAAGGCTACCAAGAAACCAACCAGTGGCGCTGGCAACAATTTCTTCCAGTTAAAGCCTGCACCGCTTTTTTCTGCCTTCTCCTGCGTCGGGTCATCCCATGCCATGATAAAGGCGCCGACTGTCCAGGTTGAGACTGTGTTCACCACGTAATACATCAGGAAGTACGGCACCGCTTTATCACCGAACAAGGCAAGGTTCAGCGGTAACCCGATAAAAATGGTATTGGCATTCACAAACATGTTGATGAACGTTCCACGACGCCCTGGCCGAACTTTAAGCAACCAGACCAGTAAAAAGGCAATCAGATAGCCCAGAATGACGGCACCAAAGCCATAAACCAACCCTGATGACAGGCTTACCAGTTTATCGAGGGTCAATCGTTGCAAGACAGAGATAAAGATTGACGCCGGCAAGGCAATTTTCATCAACAAATCGGAAATAGTTTTCCCAAACTGATCATCAAACCGCCCTTGCCGCCGTAAAACATAACCCAGGACAATCAGTAAAACGATGGTCAGCACGCTTTGAATCGATGTACTTAATGCAGTCACAGTTTTATTCCTCCAAGTCTAGTTCGAGTGAATTCGGCAGTGGCCGATATTCCGGTTTCCAAGTCATGTCAGCAACGGCCTGTTTGGCATCGCTGATCGGTTCTTGATTCAGTCCATTTTTAATGGCGTCTTCCGCAACCGCAATCGCAACCGTCTGACTAAATTGATCCAGTTTCGACACCGGCGGCAAAACCGCTGCGCCTGGCTGATCAGGATCCACAATGCCGCCTAAGCTGTGCGCTGCAGCAGAAATCATTGAATCGGTGAGCAGCTTGGCCGTGGACGCAATCGTACCTAAGCCTAATCCCGGATAAACCAACGCGTTATTAGCCTGGCCGATCGCATAGCTAACACCCTTATACGAAACATTGGCAGCTGGAACGCCAGTGGCAATCAAGCCCCGTCCATCGGTCCACTTAATCAAATCTTCCGCCTTGGCCTCAGCCAGCTTGGTTGGGTTTGATAATGGGAAAATAATTGGCCGTTCCGTATGTGCAGCCATTTCCTTCACAATGCTTTCGGTGAAAGTGCCGGGAACCGTCGAAGTGCCGACCATCACTGTTGGATGCACAGCTTTGACAACTGCCTCAAGCGTCGTGAGCTCATCCGCATTGGCAAATTCACTGCGCGAGCGGGCAAACGGCTTTTGCTCCGGCGTCAAATCGGTCATATCGTCAAACAGCAAGCCTTGCTTATCGACGAGGTAAAAATGCTTCTTAGCCTCTTCAGGACTCAATCCTTCTTCAATAAACGCTTCATACACGCGTGCCGTAATGCCAGCGCCTGCTGTTCCGGCCCCAAAGCTCAAATAAACTTGATCGGTTAGTTTTTGCTTGGAAATATTCATGGCACCCAAAAGTCCGGCTAACACAATGATGCCCGTGCCCTGAATATCGTCATTGAAGGTCGTGATTTTATCTTTATATTGATTCAAAATATCAGCGGCATTGCTGCGGCCAAAGTCTTCAAAATGCAGATACAAATTCGGGAATAACTTCTCGGCAGTTGCAACAAATTTGTCCACAAACTGATGATATTTCTGGCCATAAACGCGCTTATGACGATTACCCAGATAAAGCTCGTCATTCAGTAGCGCTTCATTATTGGTACCCACGTCCAAGACAACGGGCAGTACCTGACTCGGATCGATGCCGGCTGCGGCGGTATAAACCATCAGCTTACCCACAGAAATATCCACACCTTGGGTACCCCAGTCGCCAATCCCGAGAATGCCTTCAGCATCACTGACCACTAACAACCGAATATCGCGGCCATCAGCACTATGCTTCAACGCACTTTCGATGTGATCCGGATCATCGATCGAAAGATAAGTGGCGTTTTGCGGATTCACAAACAACGCACTGTAATTTTCAATCGTATCAGCAATCGTCGGATCATACACAATCGGCATGAATTCGTTAATGTGCTCGGAAAAAAGCTTATAAAACAGCACATGATTTTCGTTAAACAAAGTCATCAGGAACTGCCGCTTGGCCAAATCGGTCGGCTTTGTCTGCAATTGTGCATACGCCTGTTTGACTTGCTGATCCAATGTCTGAACGGCTGGCGGCAACAGGCCATTTAAGCCATATTGGTCCCGCTCTTCCTGGGTAAAGGCTGTCCCTTTATTTAAAAAGGGATTATTTAAGATTTGTTCTGGTGTATATTTCAAAATGCCACACTCCTCTTTTGTGTTAAACATGGGCCAACTCTTTTTAGCTGGCTCGCGCCAATATGCCGTGAAGCAAACACAACTTTTAATTACAAGACCAGACATTACGCCGCGCCCAATCTTATAGTCAAACTTGGCAGGAGTGATAAAATATTTTTATATGCTTTCATGATTATTATTTTCTTTACGTTAACGTGCGTAGGCTCACGCTCACATTAACGCGTTCGCCGGCGCAGAAGCCTATGTGTAAGGACCTCGGCCGCAATGGCCAGACCCGGGCCATCACGGCCGAGGCCACTTACACTCCGGCTTCTAACCGCGCCGGCTCACGCTCACAGGAGGTTGTTGTGTGAACACCAGAGACTTTGAATATTTTCTCGAACTTACCGATACCCGGAACTTTTCGCAAACCGCCGAGAAATTTGCGGTTAGTCAACCGACTATTACTGCGGCGATCAAACGGCTGGAGGACCATTTTCAGGCCCAGTTGATCATTCGCGATCGCCGGCACCACGAAATCAGTGTGACGCCAGCTGGAGAACAGCTTGCCAGTCACGCCGCGATTATTCTGCATCAGCTGGATTTGGCCAAGCAGGACATTGCGTGGGACCAAAAGAGCAAGATTCGATTCGGTCTGCCACCGATTATCGGCAGTTATCTGTTTCCAAAAATTGCGGTCGACTTGATTGCTGCCGGGCTGATGCCGCAACTGGAAACATTTGAAGCGGGCTCGGCCGCACTTCTTGATCAAATTAAAGACGGCAATCTCGACTTTGCCTTACTGGGTGCCAGCGGTCCGTTAGTCGATCCAGAGTTGCACGTCATCCAAATCGATACGGCGCCGTTTGTCATCATTACCGCCGAAAACGATCCGTTGGCACAACAATCGCATGTCTCCTTCGCAACACTTGCTGATCGCCAGTTCATCACCTTGAGTGAAGGGTTCGTTCATACCCGGGCATTTTCCTGGTTTCAACAGCAACAAACCTTCACGCCGAAAGTGGTTTATCGCACCGGTGACGTTCTGCTGCTAAAACGCTTAGTCACCCAGAACGTAGGCATCGGCTTTTTAACCAAAATCGCCATTCACGCCGATGATCATCTCGCATCGCTGAAAATCGACGAACCAAAACAACCAGCCTTCACCATCTCGTTTGTCTATCGCCAAGATCGTGTCTTAACGCCAACCATGAATCGCTTTGCTCAGATTTTGAGCGCACCAAAAGTAGTTTAGTCTTCAAACAAGTAAAAACGGCCGAAAAGAAAGTTGCCTTTCTTCGACCGTTTTTGCTTACCGAAAAGTCTTCGCTCAATTAAAAGTAATCCTTCCGCCACAACCACCAAGCAGCGATTCCGCACAAGACTGCCGTACCGCCGATTAGCCACCAGAACGCCCAATAGGCATTGGCAAATGGCAGCCGAACATTCATGCCGTAAATGCCGCCAACAATTGTGGGAATCGTTAAAATAATGGTCAGGCTGGTCAAAACCTTCATGATCAGGTTTAAATTGTTAGAAACAATGGCACTGACTGTGGTTGAGTACTGATTCAGTAATTTGTTGGTAATCCGAACCATCGTTTGCGCCTCGACGACCTCGACTTCGACATCATGTAGCCGGCGAAGATAGCCATTGGTATTGAAAAAGCGTTCGCCTGCCCGTAAAGTTTTCAACAAGTTCCCGGAATGATCAAGTGCCGCATCAAAGAACACCAGACTTTTCTGCATCGCCATGAGCTGATACAGCTGCGTATTTTTGGCGGCCTTGCCTAAACTGCCTTCAATCTGTTTCGTTTCTTCATTCAACTTGTCCATGTCGAGGACAAATTGGTGTAAAACCCGCCACAGCACTTCTAGCGCAAATTCTTCCGGCTTGGGTGAAAGCTTCTGATCCGCCAAGTCATCGAACGCCTGCAGGGGATGGTCCATGACTGTAATGACCCGATCGGCTAACAAGATCATGGTCAGCGGCACCGTATTAAATTGACGAAACCCCATCTCGTTCGTCATCTCAATCGGGTAGCGCAGCACGATTAACCCGGGAACATCATCAGCGGGATCCAGCCCTTCAACCCGGGCATTTTCATGTTTGTCAAGTGCCGCATCCACGTATGTTTTGGGCAAGCCATACTTGGTAGCCAGCGTCTGCAACTCCTGTGGCAATGGCGACTGGACCCGAATCCAATTAGCCTGATCATCCGTCGCCACCTGCACATTGCGCTGCTTTTGAATTTGATAGCACGTAATCATGTTGACACCTCTTTTGACTAGTATACCGTATCGCTATTTGAACATTCACGACTTGTCAAAACTGGTATGATAATTATGAGGTGATGATTTTGAAAGTAACACTCGAACGCATCTATCAAAAACCGCAAGCAAGTGGCTTCCGCGTCCTCGTTGATCGAGTTTGGCCGCGGGGCATCAGCAAAGTCAACGCTGCCTTAGATTTGTGGGCCAAAACCATTGCACCGACAGCAGAACTGCGAAAATGGTTTGGCCACGATCCGGAAAAATACCCCGAATTCAAAAAGCGTTACTTAGCGGAACTTGCTGCTAATCCTGATTTGCCGGATTTCATCAAGACGCTAAAAGCGCATGAACAGGATCCGATTATCATGTTATACGGTGCCAAAGACGAGACCCATAACCAAGCCGTTGTTTTAAGCGAATTTCTTAAAGATAAGTGAGGTTCCCATGGCCACAAAAGCCGAATTCCGCACCCGCCAGCTGAAACGTCTACAGGAAGCTGCCGCTGAAACCCAAGCAGCAAGTGAAGCACTAATGGCGGCCTTAATCAAGACGCCCGTTTGGCAACAAGCCAAAAGCATCGGCATTACGGTCAGTGGCCCTTTTGAAGTCGCCACAGCGCCGATTATTGCTGCAGCACATGCAGCTGCTAAAGCCGTTTTCTTACCGCGCGTCATGCCAAAACGCCAGATGGTCTTTCTGCCAGATCCCGGCCATGAGCACCTCGTCAAAAGTGCTTTTGGTATTCCCGAACCTGCCTACCAAGCCGACTTGGTTGAGCCGGCGCCGGATCTTTTAATTGTGCCCGGAATCGGATTCTCATTGGCAGACAGATATCGTATCGGTTTTGGCGGCGGTTACTATGATCGCTTTTTAGCTGAATATTCCGGTCACACGTTAACACTGGTTCCGCCAGTCATGGCTTTTCCCCAACCTGACTGGCCAGTCGATCCATTTGATATCCCGATTGAAACCTTAATACTGGCCAACGGGAATATCGTTAAGTAACAATGATACTGAGGCATTGTCTAAGTGGCGCGTGATGCCGAGTGACTAGCAGTCTCGTTTCAAACAACCAAAATGGCGTCAGGCAAGTGCTTGCCGGCAGCCTTTTTGGTTATGCTTGTGTTTCAAACCCGCTTACCCTAATATTGGGGAAAAGCTTTCACCATATTTCAGGAGGCAATCATGCGACGTGAACGTATTCGAAAGAATCGAAGGAGGCTTTACCTCACATTAACCGGCATTGGTGCCGTCGTTATTTTCATTGGCGTTTTCGTTTGGCTTGTGTTACGCGGCGCCAAGGTTCAAGGACCGACAGCTTCGTCTTCCGCCACCAGCATTACCATTTCATCAACGGTCACACGCTCATTTAAAAGCGGCACTTACACCGCTTCCGGAGATGTCACGGATACGAATGGCGATCACCATGATCTGACGGTTTATGTGAAGTTAACCTCGTCCAAAACCTATACGCGCTTAATCATTCTTGACGCGGGAAGCCAACCGCAAATTATTAACGATACTGGCGATGTCAAACAGAAAAAAGGCAAGTTAACGCTCAGCTCGGAGCACGCCAATGTTTATACGTATGCCAGTGCGAAAACTTACAAGCACAATCAACCGACAACAACGGTTGAATATGCCGCAGAAGGAGCAACCGGCACTGTGCATGATTACACGAAGGCCTTGAAAAAGGAGCTCAACAACAGCATCACCTTAAAAGGCAAAACACCGCACAATTATCGTTACCTAACAACCAGCCTGCCGTTGCAACGGTCAAAGAAGAAGCTTCTTAGCCTTGATGATTTCAAGACGAAAGAGACCGCTTCAAGTTCTGAGTCAAGCTCAACGACGAGTGAAACGTCAACTTATCAGCCATCGCAATACAGCGAACCATCTTCAAGAGTTTCGGTAACGCCAACACCGTCTACTGCGCCGAGCGTGGAAAGTGAACACAGCCAAGGCAATAGTACCGGACAGTCCAATGGTAGTACCGGTAATAATGGTACATCAAATAATAATGGTACTGAAAATAATAGCCAACCAACGCCGAGCAGCCAAGCCAGTAGCCAGGCACCATCCCCGACTCAGCCAGCTAGTTCTTCCACCGGCAACAGCAATTCCTAACAGGGGTACATTTCCTTCAACTGATCAATGAGCAATGTTTGGGATAATCTTCTCTAACATTGCTTTTTTATTGAACTTTTGGCTTTGAGGCACCGAGTACACACTGCCAGCAGCCTTCGAATTGTCCCTAACCGAAGCAAGCGTTGCATGGCTTTGACGCCACCCCGCGCCTGCGCTAAACTTGCAGTCATGACGTGCCTTTTAGGATCCCCATCATTTTCATGATTCTTATTCACCAGCCACCGGAGGCTATTATGATCAACTTATCTGCCAATAAGCTATCACCTCGCGAGCAATACAAACTGCTGTCTGGCAGCATCATTCCCCGCCCCATCGCGTGGATCACGACGCAAAGCACGGCCGGCGTCATCAACCTGGCGCCATTTTCATTTACAACCGGCATCTCCAATCAGTTGCCATTGTTATCCGTGTCCATTTTGCGTGATGGCGGGCAACCAAAAGACACGGCGGTGAATCTTTTGGCTCGCCATGAAGCGGTCGTGCACATGGTGAGCCTCGATCTCACCAAAGCGATGAATCAAACCGCTGCCCGATTAACCCCTGATCAAAGTGAATTAAACTTAATTGATCTGCCGTTAGTGGCCAGTACCGAGATTCAGGTACCCGGGCTGGAAGCCGCGCGCATTCGCTTCGAAACGCAACTTTACCAATATGTACCGATTCGTGACCGCGCCGGGGTGATCATCACCGATCTCTTTATTCTGGAAGTTCGGCAGTTCCACTTTGCCGATACGGTGCTCGATTTGCCAAGCTTACACATTAATCCTGCCGCTTTAGCACCGGTTGCCCGCCTCGCCGGTCCTACTTATGCCGAACTTGGTCAAACTTTTACGTTACGGCGGCCAAAATAATTTATAAGGAAGTGTTGGTATTTGACCGCATTTATCTCAAGTGTCTTTGGCGTTTTGGAAATTCTCATTTTGATCATTCTCGGCTATTTTCTGACTGCCCGCGGCTGGTTTAATAACCACTCGAGCAAGGTAATTGCCAAAGTTGTTACCCAAGTTGCCTTGCCTGCTTATATGATCGTGACCATCGCATCGAAGTTCACGGCCGGCATGCTGCTGCGGTTACTCCCAAACTTGTTGTTTCCGGTCTTGTCCATGATGATGCTTTTCGCGTTGTCCTTTTTGGTGTGTTACCTGTTAAAAGTTCCAAAGTCGCGAAAAGGCACATTTAAGTCCATGTTCTTCAACTCCAACACGGTCTTTATCGGCCTGCCAGTTAACTTGGCCTTGTTCGGTCCTCGCAGTTTACCTTATGTCTTGGTCTATTACATGGCCAACACGACGATTTTTTGGACCATCGGCGTCTACCTTATTCAAGGCGATGGTCCCAAACCAGCCCGCTTTAACCTTAAAAAGGCTTTGGGGAAGGTTTTCTCCCCGCCTTTACTGGGCTTCATGCTAGGAATTGTGTTGGTCTTGCTGAATATCAAGTTGCCGACTTTTTTGATGTCTGATCTGACTTATATCGGCGATTTGACGGTCCCGGGCTCCATGTTCTTTATCGGCATCGCCTTACACGAAGCCGGGTGGAGCCAACTGCGTCTCAGCAAGGAAGCACTCGGTATCTTCAGCGGCCGCTTTCTTTTTGCCCCACTGTTGATGACGGCACTGGTCGCCTTTGCACCAGTACCGACGCTGATGAAGCAAATCTTCATCCTGCAATCCTGCATGCCAGTCATGACCAATGCGCCGGTGGTTGCGAAACTTTATGACGCCGATGCTGACTACGCTGCGATCATGGTCACGGAAACCACGCTTCTATCCATGATCGTCATTCCCATCGTCATGACCTGCATTCAATTCATTCACTAGGAGACCGCCATTGAAAAAATTAGTCTGGCTCATGTTATTACTTATCTTGAGTGGTTGTTCTCAAGGCACGCCGACTGCCAAATCATCATCAACGCGATCGGCCACCAGTGAACAGGCATCAAAGCCGGTAAAATCCCGGAAAAAGGCAAAAAAGGCCGTGCCTAAAGCAACCTTGTCCACCTTGGTCGGTCACGCATTTGTCCAACAGGATGATCAAAAGAAAGCGATTCGCGTGTTGTCGTCAACCAGTGGCTATTACCTCGAAACGCTGTCGAACCAAGACGGTGATTTTGAAAGTACGGATCAGGGTATTTTTGCGGCCCAACTGACTTTAAAGGGGCGAATCTTCACCTTCACCGGCAAAGCCCAACCACAGGCCGCCAGCAACACGGTTCAATTCCAACTTACCAAAAAAGGATTATTGAAGCAGCTTCCGGATGGTCCATTTTACAAAAAGGTACCAAAAGATGACCTTGATCAGCTTAACCGTCCTTAATGGTGTCAGTTGCCGCCTCAACAAAAAAGCATTTACCACGCACACTCGATTGAATGTACGCGGCAAATGCTTTTTTAGCTGGCTTTATTAGTAGCACTTATACAAGCGCAGGACGATACAAACTCACAACAATACCGAGAATCGTCACATCCGGGAAAAACATGTCTTCCATATCGTCATTTTCCGGATGAAGGCGAATGCCGTTCTTTTCTTTGTAAAAGCGCTTGACAGTGGCTTCATCTTCTTCGGTCATTGCTACGACAATCTGCCCATTTTCGGCGTCGTTTTGCTTCTTGACAATAATCTGATCGCCATCAAGAATCCCGATCTTGATCATGGAACTGCCTTGAACCCGAAGCATAAACAGCTCATCGGCCGAGTATGGTAGGTCATCCGGCACCGGGAAATAGTCATCGATATTCTCGATAGCGGTAATCGGCACCCCAGCCGCAACGGTACCGACAATCGGAATGCCTTCTGCCTGAACGCCGATATAATCGCGTCCTGCTGCAGTCACTTCAATCGTGCGCGGTTTGGATGGGTCTTTCGCAATTAATCCAGCGGCCAACAGCTTCTCTAAGTATGCTGCGACGGTGCTAGACGAACTAAGGCCAACTGACTTGCCAATCTCGCGAACCGTGGGTGGATACCCATGATCCTCGATTGCGTCATAGATGGTTTGTAAAATCTGTTTCCAACGTTTTTGACTCGCTTGTGTTGGCATCCGCTCACCGCTCCGTTCTCATTTGTTACAATCAGCATACCAAACCGAACGAACGTTTGCAATCATTTTCGCCGCCGTTACTCGAAAAAATCCGCAGTCATCATGGCTGCGGATCATTTCATCAAATTAGTTATGCAATAATGGCATCTTATGCATCTGACGCCGATCACATCTGCTCTTGATGACTGCATAGAAGAAGCTTAGGAAAATATCCAGAGCCATCAACAAGATGCCGGCCGTCGCATAGTTGCTAAATAACAGCAATGTTGCGACCAGGGTCAGAGTTATTAATGTCCATTTAGCCCCGCGAAGTAAATTCATAAGGGGTCACTCCTCTCCGTATCGGTAAAACCGACATTGACTCACCGTTTTGGTTGTGACTTTATCATACCTGATTTTTTTGATTTGTAAAGCTTTTGTATATGTAAAATTTACATTTGATGCCCTTATTTAGGCATTTTTAATATTTGTAACGGCTAATCGGTGTTTTTGTAAATTTATTGTAACGGCGCCGATACCTTCTTCGAACCATTTTAGTTAACCCTAGCCTCGAAAAATCATGGCTAGTCTAGTATCATTGTTATACAGAAGCATCCGACGTCTGGCGGGTAGAAACTTCGAAAAAATGACTCACGTGCACTCAGCTGACTTGTAAAAAACTACAACTGCACGTCGAAGCTTTCTTGGTTCACCACAGATCTCATGCTCGACTTGTCGTCTTTTGTAAAGGTTACTAATGACACCGCTGATTAAATCGCGTCATAACCTTTAACGTCCTTAGAGGAGGATCGCCTGTGAAACGTACCGACTCATGGTTCTACCGCCGCTTCATCAACAACAAGTTCATGGTCTTCTTAATTGACCTGCTTTTGGCCCTGCTGGTTATTTTTGTTTTTACCAAAATTGCTTGGGTGTTTCAGCCTGTGGTCGATTTTCTCGGTATCATCGCGCCGCCGTTCATTTTTGCCGGCATTCTCTTCTACCTAACAGTTCCGATCATTAATCGCCTTGAGAAAACCGGGCTGCATCGCGGTTGGGCGATTGCGTTACTCTTCGTCGTTTTGATCGGTCTTCTCGTCTGGGGGCTATTGCGCTTCATTCCGGCGGTAAGTAACCAGATTACCAGCATTGTCGATTCGGCACCGCAAATTTTTACGGAAATCGGTAAATGGCTGGATGACTTGAATGATAAGCAAAATGTTTTATCGCAACATGACCTGAACAACATTGCCAGCGAAGTCCAAACATTCTTCACCGGCAAACAAGGTGCTTTCGTCACCGGTACCATCTCGCAGCTGCAAAATCTGATTGGCATTGTCGGCAATGTTGTCATCACGATTTCGACAGCACCGATCATTCTCTTCTTCATGCTTAAAGACGGCGACAAGTTCACGCCGATGGTGCTGCATATTATCCCCACCAAGTTACGTGGATCCGTTAAACAAATGCTGCACGAGATGAATGAAAAAGTCGGTTCATATGTTCAGGGCCAAATCACGGTTGCGCTGTGCGTGGCCATTATGTTCATGATCGGTTATTCGGTGATTGGCCTGCGTTATGGCTTGATTTTCGGCTTGCTGGCGTGCCCATTGAACCTAATTCCTTACTTTGGTTCGGCACTGGCAATGATCCCGCCACTTATCATGGGCGCGTTGACGTCGCCGAAAATGATTCTCGCGGTCATTGTCGTTTTCTTCATTGAATGGCTAATTGAAACGCAACTTATTTCGCCACTGGTCATGGGCAGCAAGCTTGAATTGCATCCCATTACCATCGTGGTGGTCCTGCTCACGGCCGGCAATCTCTTCGGTTTAGTCGGTGTCATCCTTGGCATCCCGGGTTTTGCCGTTTTAAAAATTGTCGTGACCCGATTCTTCAGTTGGTACCAGCAGGTTTCCGGTTTGTATGAAACCGACAGCCCGACTGATGATGTTGATCAAAAAGGAGTCTCTCATGAATAGTTTTAATGTCTTACTGATCGGCTTAGACATCGTGTTGATTGCCCTCGCTGGTTATTATCTATATTGGCAACACAAAATTAATTTTGCCTCACGCTATGCGGTTTCGCAACTTGTTTGGGCGGTGTTGCTTGGCTTTTGGTTCATGACAACCCGCGTCAACAACATGCCGTATATTGTGTTCATTTCAATCTTCCTAGTGTTATCCATTATGGCGGGCACAGGTGGCTTGGCCCCAACGCGACTCATTGCAAATGGGTTGCTGGCCCGGGTTATTCCGTACACCAACATGTCCAGTATCACGTTGACACCTGTCAGTCTGCCTAATGGCCAGGAATGGGTCGTTGCGGTTTTCGCCCTTAGTAAGCGCCGCATGGTCCGGCTAACGTTTCAGGCAAGTCTTCAGAACCTGATGACTGAATTGACAAAAGTACTTCCTAAAACAGTCCCGGTTACTGTGCAGCGGATGAACTAATCGCGAACTAACCATTGCTGACACTTAAAAAACGCTTCGGAAAATTTTCCGAGGCGTTTTTATCATTGATCAGCCGGGACAAAGCCCGTTTATTCATCTAATTTTCTAATGGCCAGCAGTGCGACCAGTGCTAATGCCAATCCAGCGCCAGCAATCAACATCTGCCATGGCGTTGTCGTATCGAGGAAGAAGTAGTCAATGAGCGCCAACATCAGCGCCGCAAACAAAAGATCGACCCAGAATCGGCGCCACCGAGTTGTCGCCGCCGCATCCAAAAATAACGCAATACCAATCAAGGCAGCCAAAACAATGCCGAAACTAATCGTTGCAATGGTACCAATGACATCATCCGGCCGCATCGTATACCACGCGAAGAATGCAAAACCTGCCGCTGCCAAAACCAAAACAACGATCAAGCCGATCAATTCACGCTTTGTACTCAATTTTTTCACGAGCTGCCTCCTTCGCCATTGAATGTATTTTTCACAAGAGCGTGAGCAGGAGCGTTTAGAAATCGGAGTGTAAGTGGCCATTTAGGTTTGAGGTCCTTACACGTAGGTTTCTGCGACTGCGAACGCGTTTTCTACAATATCCTGCATATTTTACCAAACAACCACTGCATTTCCAACTCTCTTAATAAAAAGGTTACAATAGCAACAGATAACCGATCAAACGAAAGGACGATTCAGATGCCAAAAAACATTGCCATCGGCTTCACTGAAGGCCTACCCATTACTGCACCCAATAGTTTTCAAAGCTTCACCCTACCAGTACCGACACCGGAACCCAATGAAGTTATTGTACAAATGGCTGGGGTCTCGGTTAATCCGGTTGACATCAAACGCCGCCAAACCGCACCACGACAAAAAACGCCACAGATTCTTGGGTATGATGCAGTCGGCACCATTACCCAAATTGGCTCTGCCGTTGCTGCCTTCCACGTTGGCGATCGCGTCATCTATGCCGGAACTACCCGCAAGCCCGGCAGTGATCAACAATTTCAGGCAGTTGACGCCGATCTGATCGCATTAGCGCCAAAACAAGCACCCACGGCTGACCTAGCAGCACTGCCGCTTGTCGGTTTGACCGCGTGGGAATTGCTTTTTGAAAAAATGGGCTTCATCCCGGAATATAATGCCAACAAAAGCCAGCATTTGTTGATCATTAACGGTGCCGGTGGCGTCGGTTCGATGCTGAGTCAACTGGCGCGATGGAGCGGGTTAAATGTTTTGGCAACCAGCAGTCCTAAAAATCATGACTGGTTGCGGGCCCACGGCGTTGCAACGCCACTTGATTATCATAAAGATCTTGTGAGTCAGGTTCACCAAGCTGGCGTTCAAACCGTTGACGGCGTTGCTTTGCTTTATCATCCGGAACCGTATCTGGCCACCGCCAGCCAGTTAATTCGCGCTTTTGGCCACATCGGCTGCATTGTCGGTCCCCAAAGCGGTCTTGATCTGGCCGTTATCAAAGACAAAGCAGCTAGTTTTGACTACGAGTACATGTTTGCCAAAACCGACTTTGACTACCGTGTTGCTTCTCAAGGTGCGATTCTAAGCAGACTTTTGACATTGTATCAAGACGGACAGATCAAAGCTTCGGTGACCAAAGAATTTACCGGCATTAATGTTGCCAACCTAAAGGCCGCCACTCAACTCGTCGAAGAGGGTCATATGGTCGGCAAGGTTGTTTTAACCGGAACCTTCAGCGCCGAAAACTAGTTTCAAAACGCTAGACAGGCACCAGTTAAAGGGGCTACTACTTCCGGAAACCTAATGCGTGTTGCAACGCAATCTTGGCCCCTTCCGAGTTAAGTTGCCTCGGATCGTAAATAATGGAGCCATCGCCCATATAATAATGGAACCGTTGTAACACAGCGCGATTGCTAACAGTACGCAACCGCAATTCGTCATTAATCGCCGCCAATAGCTTTTCACTCCAAGACGCCGCCATCATTTCGGGAATATCCCGTTCGGTCACAAATCCCTTATCCATGATGGCATCGGCGCCTTCTTGTTTTTGCACGCGTGTGACCGTATCTGCTTCTTGTTCTGCCATGATGTTCCCTCATTTCATTCATTTTCAGAAAAAATCTAAAGCTGCCAACCTAAGTCAGGCCGCCTATTTGATTCTATCACACGTTAATGTCTTCCTTGGTTTTCACGTTCGATCGTGTTACGGTTATTTTATTCCAAAAGGAGGCATTTTTGATGCAAGCTGACAATGGAAAATATCACAGTGGTATTGACCCCGTTAAAGCAAAGCGACTGAATCTCCTCAGCAGGCTGGCAACTTTTACCTGTATTTTAATGTATGTTTCGTACATTCCCGAAATCATGGCTAACTTTTCTGGAACACCGGTGAATCCGATTCAGCCGTTGGTGGCAATGATCAACGCTACCCTGTGGACCGGTTATGGCTGGATGAAACCTGCCAAAGATTGGCCAATCATCATCGCCAATGTACCCGGTATCCTGTTTGGTTTAATCACCTTTGTCACGGTTTTTGTTCACTAATCAAGTAAATCTGACGACACCTTCTTGATATGAAGGTGTTTTTTGCTTTACCTAATGGTTGCATCATGTTAATATTACTCCAACAGATGAAGTAATCAGCCAGCAAAATCAAGATCAGTCTCATCTGTATTCTCGCGCACACCAGTATAAAACTCGCAAAAGGAGGAGCGCCGTGATCAGTAGTGATGCCATGCGTGGTTACAACGACGCACTCGTCCTTGCCATTTTGCAACAAGGTGATTCCTATGGATACAAAATTGGCAAAGAAATCCGCGAGCGCACCCATGACCAGTATATGATTCGTGAAACCACGCTTTACGCCGCCTTTACTCGCTTGAGCAAAAACGGCTATATTGAAGCTTATCCGGGTGATGTTACGAACGGCAAACCCCGCACTTATTACCGAATCACCGCCAGCGGCCGTGCTTTTCTTGCTATGAAGGTCGAGGAATGGCATCAGGTTAAGCATGTGGTCGATTTATTTTTGAACTAATTGCTTGTCAAAATTGAACCTTGGAGGATCGCCCATGGATACAATTACAGCTTATTTAGACAGTCTATTTGCTTCTTTTCCGGATAACCCGAAAACGCGCCAGGCCAAAGCCGACATGCTTGCCAATATGCGCGATTATTATCGTGATTTGTTGCGCGAGGGTAAAAGCGAAGAAACTGCAATCGGTGCCGTCATTCGTGCTTTTGGCTCCGTTGATGAATTACGAGAGGATCTAGGACTAGCTCCTCAGACTGATCGAGCAGGCACCAATGCAACTACAGAGCCTGATAACGCCGTTTCTGAAAGGGAGCTCAGCCATTTTTGGCACATTGCCGACCGGTTTGCAACGCAAATTGCTTTCGGTGTTTTGCTTTGTTGTATCAGCGTCGCCTTGCCCGCCTATACAACGGATTCCTCGCTTGAGGTCTTCGGCATCATCGGCATGTTTCTGCTCGATGCTGTCGCAGTGGGGCTTTTCATTTGGGCCGGCACCATGTTTAGCCTCCAAAAGAAGCGGCTCAATGGCCGGCCCTTGTCTGAAAGCGCCAAAAGATTTGCCCAAGAAACAACCGATACGTATCAGCGGCAATTTTCTGCGGGTTTAATCGTGGGCATTATGATTTGTATTGTCGCGTTGATCCCACCGATTCTGTCCACTTACTTATCACATTTTATCAGCGACGATGCCGGTGGTGCCTTGTTCCTCATCATTGCTGGACTAGGAACCTACTTAATTGTGTATGTCGCCATCAACTATTCGCAAATAAAGCGCTATACTGACGCGACAGCTGTGCCGGATCCTGAGCCACACCTTCATCATAGCCATCGCGATAACTTCCATACGTCACAGCACCACCGCAATCAACGCGCCCGCCAAGACATCGCGCTTTTCCGCCAAGTTTACTGGCCCCTTATCCTAGTGACCTACTTCTTAGTTTCTTTTCTTTTTCACACATGGACCTATTCTTGGGTCATCTTCATCATCGGCGGTGCATGCCAAAATATCATCATTTCACTAATCGCTCGGCGAGATGAATCCTTGTAAAATTCGCCGTTTATGGCAAAGTTGGCGAACCTCTGTCATGTATCAAGGACAATCCTCTTTACACAACCGCAGAAGTTCAGTACAATTGTCTTTGTGTTTTGGGTCCATAGCTCAGTTGGGAGAGCGCCTGCTTCGCATGTAGGAGGTCGACGGTTCAAGTCCGTTTGGATCCATTAGCTTTGAAGCTACTTAATTAGCGGGTCTTTAGCTCAGCTGGGAGAGCGCCTGCATGGCATGCAGGAGGTCGACGGTTCAAGTCCGTTAAGATCCAGAAAAAGCGCCACACATGAAAGTTATGTCTTTCGTGTGTGGCGCTTTTTACATGGTGTGAAATTTGCGATGGGTGCGGGCTCTCAAAAAATGGCAACGCATGTTCATCTAAACGTGCTTGCTGAGGCCTAATCGTAAGGGGGCCACCCTAATCAATTAAGCAAACCGCGTCTTAAGTTTCATCCGTTTGACGTCTTCAATCGTTTGGCATCCGGTTAGCTGCATGGCAATATTAATTTCCATTTTTAGATGATCGGCGACTGCTTTGACGCCTTGCCAGCCGCCAAGCGCCAAGCCATAACTGAATGGCCGACCAATGCCGACAAGATCTGCGCCAAGTGCTAGGGCTTTGAGCACGTGCGTTCCACGCTGAACGCCGCCGTCAAAGATAATCGGTACCCGATGATCGACCGCAGCTGCAATCGCCGGCAATTGTTCAATCGCCCCGGGTGCTCCGTCGAGTTGGCGGCCGCCGTGATTGGAGACATAGATGCCGGCAGCTCCTGCAGTTATCGCAGCAGCCGCGTCATCAGGATGCTGAATGCCTTTGATAATAATGGGTAAGCCTGAGTAACTGGCAAGTTTGTCGATAAGTGCCAAATCCAGTTTTTGCATGGATTCTTTGAACAATCCGCCTGCGCCAACACCGGTTTGACCGCTATTATAGCCTTCTAGATTGGCTAGTCGGCCTTTCAGATGATAATGATTCATGACATCTTTTTCGCGATACCCGCCTAGCGTTGAATCCGCTGTCAAAATAATTGCTAATGCACCGGCATTTTTGGCTTCATCGAGCAAATATTCGCAATATGACCAGTCTTTGGGCATATATAACTGAAACATATAAGGCGCACCATCACTGACTGCAGCGGTTTCGGCAATGGGCTTGGAAGCAAAAGTACTTTGCGACATCATAATACCGGCTTCTTTTGCGCCTTTTGCCAAACCCAGTTCACCGCTCGAATGGGCCAGCGTGTTTCCGGCAATGGGTGCCGTCAGTAACGGCGAAGCCAGCTTAGCCCCCATGAAGGTTGTTGACTGATCTGGTTTTTCAACGCCTTGTAAGACACGTGGGAGCATCTCCACATCTTGAAACGCGGTGGTGTTCCGGCGCATTGTATAGCCATCATCGGAACCTTCACTAATGTAGCCAAATTCGCCACGACCGAGCACCTTCTCTGCGCGGCCTTCCAGACTTGCCAGATCCAACACGTCAATCGCGTTTACTTCACCGAAAGGATCGGTTTTAACTGCATCGATCATTGTTTGTTCCTCTTTTCCCTTGAGATCGGATCGTATGGTTTGTCAACGACTTATGCCAAGTAGTCAATTAACTGATTGACATCGTAACGGTCGGTTTTCAGTGGCTTTTCCGCTGCTTTCCCAATCGCAATCGCCATAACCGGCACAAACCGTTTCGGATCCAGTCCCAACGTTGGAATGATCGTTTTAAAGTCATAGCCGGACCAAGGATTAGCGTCATAGCCGTGAGCACGCGCCAACAATAGCAATTGCATGCCAACCATTGCACCATCAATCGTTGCATCCAGGGTCAGGAACTCTGGTGAAGCATGTTCATAAAGCGGTAAGAATGTATTGAAAATTTGGTCAAGTTTCTCTTTACTGATCTTGCCGGCCTTGTAAACTTTAGTCCAAACATCGCGATAGACTTCATGTGACTGCGTGTCCCCTGCAATGAAAATAATCGCAGAACTCGTATCAATTTGCGGATAGTTGAACTTCATGGCCGCCTTCTTCAACTTTTCTTTTGCTTCCGGTGTATCGATAATGACAAAGTGCCATGATTGCAAATTGCATGCCGAGGGTGCGGTGGTTGCTTCTTTGATCATCTCCTGCAATTCATCCCTGCTGATTTTGACGTTGGGATCAAACTTCCAGACCGAATGGCGATCAAACATCACGTTGCCCAAATCATTGTTCGTTAACTTTGGTGCTGCTACTGTATCTGTCATTTTGAATTACCTCATTTCTTATATAAATATATTAATCGCTTTCATCGAAATAATATAGTCCATAATCAAAGGATTCTCCATGCTATGAGGCGGATAACTGAACATCGACAACTTCTCACCCACCACCCCAAGTAACACCGCATCCACAGCGTCATTGAGCCAATTACCGAGTCGAATCAGTTGCTTTTGCTTCCTAATCAGCCTATGTTTACGGCGAAGGGAGTTGATTGCATGCAAATTCATTTTGACGAAGGTGCCATCGACAAGATCAAGCCTCATTTGGATCCGGACAAGAAACTGCTTTTGACCTTTGAAGACGGCGTTGGCCCTTATTCACAGCACGCTATGATTCATATGCAGGTGCAGTTTTCACTGAATGTTGTCAAAGCCAGTGATCCGGCAACCGACTATGATACAAAAATTGATAGCAACCTCGGGCCGATTCTGATCAAGGGTTACTCACAAGAAGATTTAAATGCGAATATGAATGTTCACTTCAATAAGACACTTAATACGTTGATTTTAAGCGGTGATGGCGGCGATATTGATACGAACATGGGCTTTATCGATTTCACGGAAGCCAATGGGGTTCGCAATAATCCTGCCCGCTAATCGTCGCAACAGTATTTTGTCACGCGTTGTTAAAAAGTAATTGAAATTTAAAAGCAGCCGTTCCAAAAGCTATTTCAAGCTTCGGAACGACTGCTTTTCGTTTGCCATCATTTGACAACTAAGCCCCACGCGGTTTATTAGGTAGCGTCACAACAAATAACGCACCGTGGGGATGGACGTCTTTGACTTCAATGTGACCATGATGAATCGTCACAATCCACCGGGCGATGGCCAATCCCAAGCCACTGCCGCCGGTTTGCCGGCTGCGCGAAGCGTCTTCGCGATAAAAACGTTCGAAAATTCGGGATTTGTCGGCATCGGCAATATTCGGCCCTGAATTGCCGACAATCAGTTGCCAGTCCCGCGGCGTTTGCGTGACTTCGACCCAAATCGAATCACCTGCCTGCGTATATTTGAAGGCATTGTCTAGCAGAATCACCAGCAATTGCTTGATCCGAGCTGCATCAAACCAGGCATGGCCATCTGACGGCAGCTTGGTCGTAAAGGACTTGTCCTGACTTTTGGCAATGTCATGATAAGACGCCAGCTGTGGCGCTAAAGCCTGATCAAAGTGCAGGTCAGTTAACTCGATCTCGATGGTATTGCTGTCAGCCTTGGCGATCGTCAACAAATCATCGGTCAATTGCCGCAAACGCTTGGTCTCGCCTAATGAAGTCGCTATTGCTTCGCTTTCATCGATAATCGTGGCTTGCGGTTTTGTCAGCAGAGATTCCTGTTTGCTTTGAATCACGGCCAGCGGTGCCCGCAATTCGTGGGCGGCATCCGCAACAAAATCCTGTTGCCGTTGCCACGACCGCACAATCGGCCGCATTGCCCGCGTCGATAACCAATAAGATAACCCCAATGCCAACGCCCAGAATAAAATAATCGTCACAATCAAAACCTGCCGAAACGAGCGAATAGCTGCTTCCTGGGCATCGGTGTTCTGCAAAATCAATACATAATGCCCGGCATACTGCGGATCCGCGGCTGTCTGCGGCACTTTAACCAACAATGTTCGAAATGTGCCAGTCGAGGTCGCTAAAGTCTGTAGTTTGTTAAGCGCCTGCCGATCCAATTTCAGTTTCTTGAAATACGCATAAAAACGTTCGCCAAGCATGGCTTGATTAATGATTTTGCCTTTTTTATTGAAGACGACCATATTCATCCGAAACGAAATCGGCCGACTCCCTCCCGGCTGCCGTGGGGCGTTGGGGGTGGTCATCCCTGTCGCTGGTTTGATGATCATGGTCTTTTGCTGCTCTAACGTATGGTCAATGTCTTGATAAACCGAGCGTTCATACAGAAAAAAGACGATCAATCCCAGCACCAGGAAAAGTCCGGCGAAACTCAGCAGCTGACCGACAAACAAGCGCCGCTGCTGCCGCTTAATTCCTTTATCTGCATTCATTCACGGCCCTCCGGTTCTTGAAAAATATAGCCAACATTGCGAATGGTTTTAATCCAGCCGTCAACTTTCAGCGGTTTTAACTTTTTGCGTAAGTTCGACATATAAACTTCGACCACACTCACAGCGGTTTCAGAGTCAAAGCCCCAAAGTCGATCGAAAATCTGATCTTTCGTGATAATGGTTTTTTGATTCTGCAGCAAATACACGAGCAAGTCGAATTCCTTACCATTTAACGAAACGGGTTGCCCATTGATCAGCACTTCATGGCGATTTAAATACACTTCGTATGGCCCAGCAGTTAAGCCATCATCATCAAAAAAGTGTCCAGTGCGTTTCAACAACGCCTTGAGCCGCATAATGAGCTCTTCGCGGTGGAAGGGTTTAGTAAGGTAATCATCCCCGCCTAATTCAAACCCGCGCAACTTATCGGCAAGTGCATCCTTAGCCGTCAAAATAAGCACCGGCGTTTTCACCTGTTTGGCGCGCAACTGTTTAAGCAAGTCGAAGCCATTCAATTCCGGCAGCATGATATCCAGAATAATCGCATCAAACACGCCTTCCTCCGCCTGATACAAACCATCCGCCCCGGTTAACGCGGCTTCAGGGTCGGCAAAGTCTCGAATGAAGTCAACGATGCTTTCATTCAAATCCGGATCGTCTTCTATGACAAGAATTTTTGGTTTAACCGTCATTTCTATACTCCTACCTTTGGTGAGCGTGAACTGGTGCGGTTAGAAATCTGCGCCAGTAGCCGCATGATACTTCAATCACTTCAACCACTACTTCAGCCTAACACGCCAACCATAAAACCTTCTTAAGAAAAAATCCGACCGCCTTTAAGGTTAATTTATGCTGCACATCGCATACTAGTCCCATTCATCAGGAAGGGAGCGATACGATGCGCCTAAAGCTGAAACAATTCATTAGCTTCGGTCTCGTCGGAGGGATCAACACCATTTTGACTTATTTGATCTATCTGACATTATACCAATTGATCAATCCGACCGCTGCAATGGGTGTCGGTTATGGGTTAACGTCCATCTTGGGACTTTTCCTCAATGATACCTGGGTTTTCAAAGTCAAAGATCATCGCCAGCTTAAAAGTGTAGCGCCGCGATACTATTTCTCTTATGGCCTCACATTTATTTTAAGTCTGGTGCTGACCAGCTTCTGGAATGATGCTTTGGGTTTACCTAAGCCTTTAGCACCGATGTTTTCGCTTATGGTTACTGTCCCGACGAACTTCCTTTTAAGTAAGTTCTGGGTATTCCGAGAAAAGGGAGTTACGGCACATGAAAAAAATTAGACAATGGACGGTTGATTGGTGGCTCATTGGCATTTTAATTCTCGCAGCGTTTCTTTACGCGTGGAACATATGGGAAGCAGGCAATGCCAATGATTATTACACCGCCGCCATTACCAGTATGGTTCAAAGTTGGCACAATTTCTGGTACGGGGCTTTTGATCCCGCTGGCTTTATTACAGTTGATAAACCACCGGTCGCACTGTGGTTTATGGCCATCTCCGCCAAGATTTTCGGCGTTCATGGCTGGTCAGTTGTCCTACCATCCATTTTGTTTGGCATCGGCAGCGTTGCCTTAATCTACAACATGATCAAGCCACGCTTTAATGCCTGGGCAGCGCGACTAGCCGCACTGGCACTCACTTTGACGCCGATTGTGGTTGCGGATTCGCGGACAAACAATATGGACGCCACCCTACAATTCTTCCTACTGCTTGCTAGCTGGTGCCTCATGAAGGCCATTAGCATCCGCAAGCCATGGTTGGTGGTTGTCAGCTTTGCCTTAATTGGCGTCTCGTTCAATATTAAAATGCTTCAGGCCTTTATGATTTTGCCGGCCCTATTGCTTTTTTACTGGCTCGCCTCGAACCAGAAACTTTGGCGCCGCCTTGCCACACTGGGCATTGCGGCTGTCGCCATGGCGGTTACCACATTAGCCTGGCCAATGCAGGTTGATTCGACTGCTGCGAGTCAACGGCCGTATGTCGGCAGTTCTGAAACCAACTCGGAAATGGAATTGGCTTTTGGCTATAACGGTACCGAACGCTTACTAGGTCAGACAACCGGTACTGGCGCAGCTTTCCCAGGCATGGGGAATAATTCCAAGTCCAAGACCGGTGGCACCCCACCGACTGGCACTAAAGGTAAAACCGGGACTGCGCCAACCGGAACCAAAGGAAAGTCCGGAACCCCACCAACTGGCGCAACCGGTAAGACCGGCAATCCACCAGGTGGCAAGTCAACTAAAGGCACGTCCGGTCAACCAGGTACCGGCAACACCCAAGGCGGCACCCCACCAACCGGCACGAAGGCTAAAACCGGAACCAAGACCAAAACAACCACGCCGCCAACTGGGACTAAAAAGCAGCAGGCAACTGTCAAAACCAAAAAAGCTACCGGCGGGAAAATGCCTGCCAACTTCAAAAAAGGTAACTTTAAAGGCGGACCTGGTACAGGCGGCGGTGCTCCGGGCGGCCGTAAAGGTGGTGGCGGTGGCGGCGGTGCCTTTGCCATTGGTACTGCTGGCCCGTTACGCTTGCTCCAATCCGACCTTGGCCCGCAAATCAGTTGGTTAGTCCCAGCTGCTTTAATCGGCTTCATCAGTGCATTTGCCTATTATCTTGATCGCAAGCGTAAATGGTATCAAACAACCTCTCAGCAAAATCATTTACTTTTCTGGATGGGTTGGCTCGTACCAGTCGCCGGTTTCTTCTCAATTGCCAGCTTCTTCCACCCTTACTACATGATTATGCTCGCACCGCCGATTGCTGCTTTGTTCGGCATCGGGATTGTCACAATGTTTAAGCAATTCAAGCTGGGCTTCAAGCATTGGCAAAGTTGGTTATTGCCACTTGCTATCGTGACAACGACCGGACTCCAGGCTTGGTATGTCAGCTTGTACTATCAGTGGCAGACATGGCTGGTGGTTGGTGCAGGTCTAATTGGCTTAGTGCTTCTTTTCATCGGCCGCACCAGAAGTTGGCGCAAATCAGCCCTGGGCGTTGCCATTGCCGCTATTTTGGTAGCGCCGGGCTTCTGGTCACTTACACCGACGCTTGCCGGTTCATCAGCTGCGATTCCGTCTGCCGGTCCTTCACTTCTGACCTCCGGCGGTAACAGCGGCGGCATTGGCAGCGGCAGTGTTGACAGCGGATTGCTGAAGTATGTTGAAAAACATCAAGGCAGCGCCAAATACCTGTTTGCTACCAGCAACGCTAGCACGGCCGCGCCTTACATCATTAAGTCCGGCAAAGCAGTCATGGCGATCGGCGGATTTAATGGTACCGACCCTGCCATTACCCTTAAACAATTCAAAGCCCTCGTTAAAAAAGGCGACATGAAATATTACCTGTCCTCAGGTCGCTCGGGCAATTCCAAGATTGAAGCCTGGGTCACCAAAGTCGGTAAAAAAGTTTCGTCAAGTAAATACAGCAGTCAAAGCACCGCAAACGCCAAAGCCCCAGGTGGTATGGGAATGGGCGGCGGTATGGGTGGCGGCACCCTGTATGAGCTTGACGCCAGCATGGTTAAGTAACCCATTAATATTTTGAAAGGAGAAGATGCGCTATGCGACAAGAAAAGGATCCCTTCATCTCGATCGTTTTGCCAGTTTATAACGAAAGCGCCGGTATCGGTGAGACGATCAAAGAACTGGCTAATTACGTCCGTGCCAGACCGGAACGATATGAGCTCATCTTTGTCAACGACGGCTCGACTGACGACAGCGCCGATCAAATAAGAGCTGCTGTGGCCAAAAACCCGACTATTCGGCTGGTAGATTTTTCACGCAACTTCGGCCATCAACTGGCAATTACGGCCGGCATTCGTTACGCCAGCGGTGACGCGGTTGTCGTCATGGACGCTGACTTGCAGGATCCGCCGCGCGTGATTCCCGAAATGCTGGCGCGCTGGCGGGAAGGCTATGATGTTGTTTACGGTAAGCGCCGCAAACGCAGCGGTGAAACCTGGTTTAAAAAGTTGACCGCCGAAACGTTTTATCGGGTGTTGAAAGCCGTCACGAGTATTGATATTCCGGTTGACACCGGCGACTTTCGACTCATGGACCGTCGTGTTGTCAACGTTTTAAAACAAATGAACGAACAAGATCCGTATGTTCGCGGCATGGTCTCATGGGTCGGCTATAAACAAGTCGCCGTAGAATACGATCGGCAAGAACGCACGGCTGGTAAAACCCACTATCCGTTGCGGAAAATGCTGCACCTTGCCATGAATGGCATTACCAGCTTCTCGACTGTTCCTTTGACGATTGCCAACTGGTTAAGCGGCTTCTTCCTCTTAGTAGCCGTTGCCACCACCTTCGTCAGTCTTCTACTCGGCCGGCTCAGTTTATTGACTTGGGTCATTAGTGCCACCTTCTTTGTCGGCGCCGGCGTGACCTTCACGATCGGACTACTTGGCAATTACATCGGCAGAATGTTTGCCGAAAGTCGCCATCGACCGCTTTACATCGTTGCCGACACCTATGGCTTCAAAACCCAAGCAGCGCAACAGCCGCATTATCGTTATCATGCGTTGCAAAACTAAAGAAAGCTCTATTCACCATTGATAAAACAGGACTGCTGGTCATCACTCGGCAGTCCTGTTTTTGTGAGCGTGACCCAGCCCGGTTAGAAACCGGCGTGCCGATTCAAAATTTTACAGACGACACTTTGTCATGTTACGGTTATTATAAGTAAGTAATGACATGACCCAACCAACCCAGAAAGGACTGAGTGTATGCCAACAACGACCAAAGCCTTGACACTTCTGACGCCGAGCGATTTGGCCGCTGAATTTGACACTAGCCTCACAACTGGTCTGACAACTGACACAGTTATTGAGCACCGGCAACAAGATGGTCCCAATCAATTGATCGCTGCCAAAAAGCCTAGCTTGTTTCGGCAAATCGCCCATCACCTCAGCGATATCACGTCATTGATCTTGCTTTTTGCTGTCGGCCTATCCGCTTATCTCGCATTGACGACGGACAGTAACTGGACCAAGACGATTGTCATTGGCAGTATTGTTATCTTAAACGTTGTCATTGCCTTATATCAGGAACACAGCGCCGAAAAAGCATTGGCTGCGTTAAAAGCCATGACTGTTCACACTGTTACCGTGATTCGCGATGATAAAACGCAAACCATTCAAGCGGCGGATTTAGTTCCAGGTGACTTAATGCTGCTCAAGGCCGGCGATGCCGTTGCTGTAGATGCCCGGCTGATTGAAAGTCAGGAACTTGAAGCAGACGAAGCCGTTTTAACCGGCGAAAGCGAATCTGTTGCTAAATCAGCTGCCCCATTAGCTGAAGTTCCTGAAAATCTCGGCGATGCGGCCAACTGCATTTTTTCCGGCACCGCAATTACCAGCGGAAAAGCAACCGCGATCGTCACGGCGACGGGGATGAATACCGAACTGGGAAAAATTGCCTCGCTATTAAACCAAACCAAAAAGCAGGTCACTCCACTCGCTAAACGGCTCGACGCACTTGGCAAACGGCTATCATTAGTTGCAGTTTTAGGCGGCGCGTTAACCATGTTATTAGCCATGCTGTATCATCAGGAAACTCTGGCAGACAGTCTAATGCTTGGTGTCAGCTTAGCCATCGCGGCAGTTCCGGAAACATTGCCGGTCATTGTCACCTTGAGTCTGGCACACGGTGTTCAGAAAATGGCCAAGCGCCGCGCGATCATTCGTCAAGTTACCGCAGTCGAAACCATCGGCAATGTCAACGTCATCGCCTCGGACAAAACCGGTACCTTAACGCAAAATAAGATGACCGTGACGCATTTTTGGTCATTCGGGCAGCCTAATATTCAAAAGGCGACGGCCGAACCGCTAACGACCGACACGCGCCGATTTTTGTCATATTTGGGATTGGCAACAAACGCGCAATTAACTAATCAGGATGAACCCGACATCGGTGACGCTACCGAGCTGGCCATTATGCGGTTGCTTGCCCACTATGGCTTAAGCCGTGACGAACTTGAAACCCGTTATCCTCGCATCGCGGAGGCCCCTTTTTCATCAGCTAAAAAGACCATGGCGACGTTACACCGCACTCCGGATGGCCACTATCTTGCTATTATTAAAGGTGCCGTGGATCGGATTGCCTTTTCTGCACCAAACTGGCAAACTGAAGCCGCTTCTGTCCATGATCAGATGACAGGCCAGGCGTTGCGCGTTTTGGCTGCCGGCTACCAAGAATTCACAGCCGATCCCGGAGCTGATTGGGGGAATCAACTTACAGAAGTTCAGCCACTGGGGCTCATCGGACTGATCGATCCCCCACGCCCGGAAGTTCCGGCTGCGATTCAAGCTGCAAAAGATGCCGGGATTGTCACTGTGATGATTACGGGTGACCACCTTGACACTGCCACCGCCATTGCCCGGGATATCGGGATTCTTGATGGCAGTCACCGCGCGATTACCGGTCACGAGTTAAACCAAATGAGTGATGAAACCTTAGCCGCCACCATTCACCAGATTCGCGTTTTTGCCCGCACGACCCCGAGTGACAAAATTCGCATTGTGAAAGCCTGGCAACAGCAACAAGCCGTTGTCGCCATGACCGGTGACGGGGTCAACGATGCGCCAGCGCTGAAAGCTGCAGACGTCGGCATTGCGATGGGCATCACCGGAACTGACGTGGCGAAAAACGCGGCCGACATGATTTTGACCGACGACAACTTTGCTACGATTATCGACGCGGTGGCGCAAGGACGAACAGTTTACCAAAATATTCTCAAAGCCGTTGAATTTCTGATTTCCGTCAATTTCGCCCAAATTTTCACCATGCTAATCGCCGTTTTAATCGGCTGGGGCGCCGTAATGACACCGGAACAGCTGTTGATTGTCAACGTGCTTGCCGACGGGATTCCGGGATTCTTCCTGAGCCGCGAACTGGCTGAACCCGGCATCATGCACCTCAAGCCGATTCCTAAAGAAGCCAGCATCTTTGCCAATGGCCTCAGTAAACGCGTTGCTGTACGCACGGCGACTTATGTGGGACTGATCCTTGGTATCTACGCGATCGGACGCTTCGTTGTCAGCCCTGATCAACCGGTTGTCGGCATGACCATGCTCTTCCTGACTTTGGCGATTGGCTCCATGCTCGACGTTTTCCCGATCAAAACGCGTGCGCGGCTCAACCGGACTGCTTTGACCAGTAATCCGATTTTAACCGTCAGCCTATTGGGGACCATGGCGATCATTCTGCTGCTAGCAATCCTTCAACCGTTTCAACAAATCTTCCAGCTGGCTCCTTTAACGCTCAGCCAGTGGCTTATTGTGTTCGTAGCCGTCTGGTTACCAATGTTGATTGTTGAAAGCTACAAACGTTGGCAACATCGACACGAACTAGCAGCTTGGCACCAACCGAATCTGGTTAGCGACAACGAATAACGATCGTTTGGTTATTACGAATGAAACTGCTATGATTTAGTTAATAATTGAGCATAGATGTGATTCTTATTACGGGGGGGTAGCTCGATGCAGTTCTTTCAAGCATTCATTCATGATGGCCAAAAAGCGACACTACAAACGATCACCACAGATGATCTGTCCGCGGGCGAACTTTTAATCCGCGTCGCTTATTCAGACATTAATTATAAAGATGCCTTAGCTTACCAGCCGCACAACCAAATTATTCGGCAATACCCGCAAACTCTCGGTATTGATCTCAGCGGCACGGTTGTAGCTAGTCAGGATCCGCAATTTAAAAAAGGCGATCAGATTCTGGCTACCGGCCATGGCTTAGGCGTCAGTCAAGGCGGCGGTTATGCCCAATATGCCCGCATCCCGGCAAGTTGGGCCATGCCACTACCGCCGAACATGACGCTTGAAACGGCCATGGTATTCGGCACAGCAGGATTAACAGCAGCATTATGCATCAATGCGTTGATGCAAGCTGGCATGACGCCAGAACAAAATCCCAAGATCTTAGTAGGCGGCGCAACAGGAGGCGTCGGCAGCATTGCCCTACAACTGTTAGAAAATGCCGGATTTTCAAATCGAATTGCCGTTGTGCGCACCCCTGATCAGCAACAGCAAGTTCGCGATCTCGGTGCAACCGCAACCTTGGCATTAGATGAATTACCCAAAGGCAAAGCCCTGAGCCGCCAACAATTTGATTATGCCATTGATCCACTCGGCGGCAGCTTCACCTCCAGTCTACTGCCAAGCATGCGCTATAATGGTGCGGTCGCGTTATGCGGCAACGCGACCGGTACTTCCCTACCGCTAACAGTCTTTCCGTTTATCTTGCGCAACATTAGCCTGCTAGGCGTGGATTCCGTAAGCGCACCAACAGCCCAACGGCAAAAAGCATGGACGGCGCTGGCAAAATTGAAACCTGTTCCTTTCCAAAAAATCAGCCTAGCCGACCTGCCGCAAGCGTTAAACGACCACTTTACGCACCATCCAGTTAGAACGGTTGTCAGTATGACTTGAAAATATTTAGAAGAGCAAAGTCAGCTATCTGTCAAAATTAAAAGGCACCTGGACTCCCAACGATAGACGTGTTGGGAATTCAGGTGTCTTTTCAATTAAGCCACTTTTTTAACACTCACTCACTAACTAGCTGGTTCACATCCAAACCATTAACTTAACAAAACCGCATCATCAGCAAATTCCTGCCCGCTGCGTTCTTTGAACAGCGTCAACAAGTCTTCAACTGTCAGATTTTGCTTTGCTTCACCGCGGACGTCCACAGCAATTTCGCCATGGTCCAGCATGATCAGCCGGTCGCCATATTTCAAGGCACTCGCCATGTTATGGGTGATCATCAACGTGGTGATCTTCTGTGCTCTCACCATCTGATCGGTCAGCCCCATGACGGTTGCGCTGGTTTGGGGGTCAAGTGCCGCCGTGTGTTCATCTAGCAGCAACAGCGCCGGCTTTTTCAGCGTCGCCATTAACAACGTGACCGCCTGACGTTGGCCACCGGAAAGCAGGCCCATTTCAGCACCTAATCGCTTCTCCAAGCCTAGCCCCAGTGTCGCAAGTTTCTCTTGAAAGTGCTGGCGATCGCGCCGCTTCACACCACTCGCCCAAAAGTTGCGCCAATCACCGCGTTTTTCCGCCAAAGCCAGATTCTGTTCAATCGTCAACAACGAAGCCGTGCCTGATCGGGGATCCTGGAAAACCCGGGCAATTAATTTAGCACGCTTGGCAACGTTTTGGTAGGTCACGTCTTTGCCGTCAATGAGAATCTGTCCCTGATTGACTGGCAAGGTACCGGCAATACTGTTAAGTAACGTGGATTTGCCCGCGCCGTTACCCCCGATGATCGCCACAAACTCGCCACGTTCCAGGCTCAAGTCAATACCCTTCAATGCGTGGTTTTCATTGACGGTTCCCTGTTCAAAATACTGATGCAAACCGTGTACTTCAAGAACTGCCATCTTACCGCGCCTCCTTTTGCTGTTCCAGCGGCGAAACGGTCATCGTTTCTGCCGCCTTTGATGTCGTTGTCTGACTTTGCTTGACCGGACGCCGATTGCCATGCCGCACTTTTAGTTGGAAAAGTTTCTTCTTCAGTAATGGCAAGGACAGGAAGACCGTCAACATAAGTGCGTAGAAGAAGCGCAAGTAGTTCGGATCCACGCCCATGTCCAATACCACCGCAATAATCAACCGATAAATCACAGCACCGACAATGATCATCAACAACCGGGCCCACAGCGGGACGCCGCGAACCAGAATCTCCGAAATGATAATGGCAGCAAGGGCGATGACAATCGTGCCAATCCCCATCGATAAGTCGGCATAGCCATTGGTTTGCGCCATGAGACTGCCCGACAAGGCAATGAGCCCGTTGCTTAGCATATAAATGATGATCTTCATGGCGTCATTGTTAATCCCATTCGCCGCCGCCATATCCTGATTGTTACCAACTGCGGCCGCCGCTAATCCCATTTCAGTATGGAAAAAGAACACCAAGATGCCGATGACCATTGCTACCACGATCGCCCCAACCATGATGCCGATCGTCGTCGCGTCACCGCTGTCAGTCAAATTGAAAACTGTTTTGACGGTGCCAATTAAGCTGATATTCGCCTTGCCCATAATGAACAGGTTCACCGAATATAAGCCCGTCATCGTCAAAATACCGGTTAACAAATCCGGAATATGCAGCTTGGTGGTCAAAAATCCGGAAACTGCCCCAGCTGCAGCGCCACCAACAAATCCCATTAGTGTTGCCACAATCGGCCCCGTTCCCGATACAATGGCATGGGCGGTAATCGCTGCCCCTAAAGGAAAGCTCCCTTCTGCTGTCATATCTGCAATGTCTAAAATACGAAAAGTCAGATACACGCCGATTGCCATAACCGACCATAATAATCCTTGGGCGATACTCGATGTCACAATGTCCATAACGAATCCCCTCGTTTTTTAAATCGTTTATTTATTCTGCTTCTTCTAACATGGCTTTTGTCAGCCCGAATTGCCGCATCCGTTCCGGATTGATCACCAATCGCGTCTTGGATGGCTCTTCGACTGGCAGATCTTTAACCTTCTTACCCTTCAGCAACTGCACGGCTAGTTTGCCGGTTTGCTTGCCAAGATCTTCGTAGTTGATGCCCACAGTGGCAACTCCGGCCAGCTTAACCATGGTCGCGTCTGCCGGAACCACGGGAATTTTTTCTTTGGTGCTGACTTTACCAATCGTCGCCATGGAAGCTGCCATCGTGTTGTCGGTTGGAATGTAGATGACATCACTTTGTTTCATCAATGCCGATGCACTTTGTTCAACGTCATTGGTTGTCGCTGCCGTTTTTTCGACAGCCGTCAGCCTCAGCTTCTTAATTGCGGCTTTGGCTAACTTAACTTGAACTTGCGAATTTTGTTCTGCGGCGTTGAACAACAAGCCGATCTTTTTGGCCTTCGGAAAGACCTTATGAATAAACTTGATCTGGCCCGCCACATCGACTTTATCGGTGACACCGGTGGCATTTTTATTCGGTTTCTCTGGATTAGTGACTAATCCAGCTGACTTAGGATCAGTGATCGCCGTAAACAGCATTGGCGTTTTGGTATCCGCCTTTTGCAACGCTTGAGCAGCGGGAGTCGCAATGGCCAAGTTAAGATCATTCTTGTCGCGGGCGAGGCGCTGGCTCATGGTTTGAAGATTTGATTGGTCGCCTTGGGCATTGACGTAATCCAGCTTGATCTTATTGCCTTTGTAGCCGGCTTTTGCAAGTTCGTCTGTGAAGCCTTTGCGGGCCGCAGTTAAAGCTTGCTGATCAATGAGTTGTAAAATGCCGACCTTCACCTGACTCTTGTCAGCAGCGGCTTTGGTTGACTTGCCGCAGCCAACTAACGTCATGATGGCTAGTGCGGTTGCTGCGACGGCAGCGATTCGTTTGAGTTTCATTTTTTTCTTCCTCCTGAGATGTTTGGTGAATTGACGTGCTGGTTTGGGCGGGTGGTTCAGTATCCGCAGCACGACTGTGAGCAGACTGGCTCAAATTCTAAAAAGAGACCCACCACTGGAGTTCCTCATCCGTGTGGTGGGCCTCTTACTTTTTTCCCGGGAAAGAAAAAGCCACATGGATGAATTCGTCCATGTGGCGGTTAATTGCAAGTGAAATACTCACGGCCATCATGGATACAAACCTGATTGGCTTGTATCCATGAGATACAAACCATTATCCGAAATAGCCGTAATAGTACGCGTGATTAAGTTGTGTTGTTTTGCTTTGTCTCATGATCAACACTCCTTGTGTCCAGAGGTTTGTTCCTTCTGGCTTGTTTCTAAGAGTATCCTCATAATTTCATCTTGTCAACACATATTTTCACGATTATTTTGACCATCTCAGGTTTTGCTCGGTTTAAAATGTCAAAGAAGGTTGTTATACCGGTTACTTCGGTAAGTTAACTTCTTGTTTCACCACTTTTAACATGGCGTCATTTTTCACGGTTTTAACATTGGCCGGTTTTTCGACGGCGAGTTTTTTGACCGAAGTGCCTTTCAGCAGTTTGATTGCCATTTTCGCGGTTTGTTTGCCAAGATCGCGATAGTCAATGCCTTTGGTGATTGTGCCACCATCTTTGACCATGGTGGATGCTGCTGGCACGACCGGAATTTGTTTTGCCTTAGCAACTTTGCCGATTGTCGGCATCGCCGCAGCCATCACATTATCTGCCGGTAAATACAGTGCATCGACATCTTTGGCTAGGCTTTCGGCTGCCTGCTGAACATCATTAGTCGTGGCGGCTGTCTTGATCTGGTAACGCAGGCCCAACTTCTTGAGATGTGCTTTAGCTTGTTTGATTTGGTACACCGAGTTGGGTTCGCCTGCGTTGTACATCAGCCCAATCGTTTTGGCTTGCGGAAATGTTTTGTGCAGTAAGTCAATTTGGTCGCTAACGGCAACTAAATCGGTAACGCCAGTAGCATTCTTGTCCGGCTTCGTCGGGTTCGTCACCAATTCGGCTGACTTTGGATCCGTGATCGCGGTGAAGAGCAACGGGGTCTTCTTGTCGGCTTTTTGCAACGCTTGGGCGGCTGGCGTGGCAATGGCGAGATTCACGTCATTCTTCCCGCGCGCCAGCCGATCGCTCATGGTTTTGAGATTTGCCTGATCGCCTTGCGCGTTCACATAATCGATCTTGATGCGCTTTCCTTTATAGCCGGCCTTGGCGAGTTCCGCCTCAAACCCTTTGCGTGCCTCGGTCAACGCAGTCTGATCCATTAATTGCAAAATGCCGACTTTAACAGTTTCTTTGCTGGCAGCTTTCGATTGCTTGCCACAACCCGTTAAAGTCACGCCAATCAGTGCCATGCCAGCCAATGCGAGTAAAAGATGTTTTTTCATGATAGTCCTCCTTGAAGTGACGTTGCGTATTTACCCTGTGACAAAACCGTGAAGACCTTTTTTAGCAGATGACTGGGTACACGCGGAAGTTTGGCCTTAACTTGTCCTCCCCATAAACACATTCACTTAATAAAAAGCGGGCCAGTCACATTTTTCCCATGCGACTGGCCCGTGTTTTCGGTATAGAAAAGCCGCATGGATTATTGTTCATCCATGCGGCGTTGTTGACACATTTAATGTGACAGCCTTATGGATGCAAACCGTTGCTTGCGCGGTTTGCATCTGACTGCAAACCGCTATCCAAAAAAGCTGCCAAAAAAGGTATTCAGTTGTGTTTGCCGATGATTCATCACGGTCAACACTTCCTTCGGTTTTGTATGGAATTAAGAATACCGAATGGAAGATACGTTCGTCAAGAGAAATTTTTAATCTTTTTACAATACGTTTGTTATCTAAAAATCATTTTAAGATACTGATGATTGGCGGCCGCTACCAATCGATCTACCATACTTAGTCTAAGTGCGCCACTTGCTTGTTGGGCCAACCGAATAAGCGGTGTGTCCAACACGATCGCCTGCTGGAACTTGGCCTCTGGACCGTCTTTGTCAATGTAATCCTTGGTACGCATTTTAATGACCGTCCGTGCGACCAAGCGCAGCAGCCACGAATATTTCTGCATTTCCCGCGGCGTATTCAGACGCGTGAACTCACCAGGAACAAACTCATGATGCGGCGGTACCTTTTGACCGGTGAGTTGTTCAAAATCATGAACGGTCGGCTTGCCAGACGGTGTGGTATACCAATCAGGGACATTTTCAAAATTCGTAAAGGCCTGTCCGTGAACTTGAACCGGCAAGACACTGACAATATCCGCAGAACTTGTCCCGATTGCCACGGCTTTTGCAGCATCAGGCAGTTCCCATGTCTGGGTTTGTTCATGCCATTCTTTGAACGCCTGTGCCGGAAGTGCTAACGTAACCGTCACCGTTTCACCAGCTTTGACGAACACTTTTTTGAAAGCTTTCAGTTCTCTGATTGGCCGCAATGGACGCACGGTTTGTTCCTGAACGTAAGCCTGAACCACTTCTGCGCCATCGCGACTGCCGGTATTCGTTAGCTCCACCTGCACCGTAACTGGCTGGTCATCGGTGACGTGATTATCAGTGAGGCGTGCATTTTTAATCGCAAAAGAGGTGTAGCTTAGGCCAAAGCCAAACGGAAATGCCACCAGCACCTGAGCCTTGTCGAAGTAACGGTAGCCAATATACGTGCTTTCGATGTAAGGTACGGAACGCGTGCGGTGATCGTAAAGCTCCGCAGATGGTATATCCGCATAATGAATCGGGTAAGTTTCGGCCAACTTACCGCTTGGATTCACTTGCCCGGTTAACACCCGACCAGTTGCCGCGCCGATCTGTTCACCGCCTAAATACAAATCCAAAACCGCCTGTACCTGATCCAACCATGGCAGCTCAACCGGTGCGCCGGCGACCAACAGAACGACCACATGCGGATTAATTGCAGCAATCGCCTGCAGCAAATCATTTTGAACTTTCGGCAAGGCCATGTTTTGGCGATCAAAACCTTCAGACTCATAGTTATCTGGCAATCCGGCAACAAAAATGACCTTGTCGTGGGTGTGGGCCAGTTCCAGTGCCTGAGCGATTGCTTCCTCATCGACTTGATCGTCCAGTCGATAGCCCGCCGCGTAATCATAAGCGATGCCAGCTTGCTTGAGTCCAGTCAAAATCGGCACCTGTTCCGCCGCCTTAATATGCGATGAACCGGCACCTTGGAAGCGGGTCTCTTTGGCCAACTCGCCGACCACGGCTACTTGCTCATTAGCAGCTAAAGGCAAAATCCCGTCATCATTTTTCAACAGTACAATGGCGCTTTCCGCGATTTTTTGGGCCAACTGTGCGTGCTGATGTAGCAAGTCCTCACGGGAGCCAGTGAACTTAGGTCGCTGTTTACGCGCCATTTTGACAATATTGGCAGCGGCGCGATCCAGACTGGCAGGCCGCAACTCGCCGGTCTGAAAAGCCTTCAACGCCTCTTTGTCAAAAAGGTGCTGATCCCCGGGCATTTCTAAATCCGTACCAGCATTCAGCGAAGCGACCTTATCGTTAAGTGCCCCCCAATCCGTAATGACCGCGCCGTCAAAGCCGAACTGGTTGCGCAGAACCTGTGTCATCAAATAATGATTATCACTGGCATAGCGACCATTTACTTTATTGTAAGAACACATAACCGATTCCGGATGCCCTTCAGTAACCGCAATGCGAAAGGCTTCCAGATAGATTTCGTGCAACGCAACCGGATCAATCATCGAATTAGACGACAGGCGGCCATTTTCCTGATTATTCGCCGCAAAATGCTTCAGGCAAGCCGCAACCCCTTGCCTTTGAATGCCTTGAATCCAAGCCGCACCAAGTTTCCCGGCCAAAAACGGATCCTCGCTAAAATATTCGAAATTTCGGCCACACAAAGGATTGCGCTTCATATTCACGCCCGGCCCCAACACAACATCAACGCCCAGACTCCGTGCTTCGAGTCCGATCGCCTCACCCATTGCGGCAATGAGTTCAGGATCCCAAGACGAAGCGCTGGCACTAGCCGTCGGAAAACTAGTACTCGGCACGCTGTCATTGATGCCCAAGTGATCGGCTTCCGCAGCTTGATAACGCAAACCATGCGGCCCGTCACTCATCCGAATGCTAGGAATACTGTGCTCAGGAAACGCTTCGGAAGACCAGAAGTCTTTTCCTGAAGTCAATTTAACTTTTTCTTCAGTAGTCAGACTATTAAGATTAACTGGCGACACTGAATGATCCATTAAATTACCCCATTTTTAAATTTCTAACTGGCATCTTTGTCTTCCTTAAATCTTAACGTTTTTCGCCCAAAATTTCCCGTTAATGGCCTCATTTTTGGGGAAAAAGGCCAGCGAAATGTCACGTTTGCCAAGGCTTATCGAATTAATTGACTATTTTTGACGGAAAGTGACAATCTGCCGCTTATTCCCAAATAAACGCTGGTGGTTGCCAAAAAACCAGCGAAAAAACACGTGTTCTAAAATTTTGTGTCAGATCGTCATAAAAAGTTCACATTTACGGATTATTCTTTTAACCGTAGCAAGGAAGTTTACCCCCTTCTTACTACTACCCCAACCCAACTTTTTTCATTTTTACTCCTCCAAAGTAAAAATAAGTCAGTACCACCCCCAATGGCACTGACACGGGAACCCCGCGCACCCCCAATGCGTGGGGTCTTTTTTTGTTGAGCGCGAACAGGAGCGCTTAGAAATCTGCGTGTAAGTGGCCTCGGGCGTGATGGCCCGGGCTTAGGCCATCGCGACCGAGGTCCTTACACGCAGATTTCTGCGACTGTGAGCGCGTTATAGAACACGAAACTTTGACTACATACTCGCCCATAATAGAAAGCATTCCCCCGTTAACGCGGCTTCAACCATTCGAAGCCCTTACAAGCAGTCCCCACGCCAGCAACCGCCTTACAGAACACAACAGTCCACCTACATACTTACAAACCAAAAAACACGACCCCCCGCCCAACCGCCGGCCACACCGCCAACCATCGAACCAAGGATCGTGTTTTGTTTTACTCACCCAAACAACCAACCACACCATCATGCATCCGCATCACGCACCGTAATCCGATCCTGCAATGCAGTCGGCCGTTCCAGCTGATCAAGAATCGCTAACGCCATATTTCCCGTGGTAATGTGGCTCTGTCCATCTTCGCCAACCAACAAGGTATCCTTACCGGCAACATAACTCGTGGCCGGCCCAGTCGGAAATGCCTCACTCGCTGAAATTCCGATCCAATTAACATTATCGGTCATCTGTAAGAAACGATATTCATAATACTGATACTTCGCACCGTCATACCACGGCTGGCTTGCAGCACTCTCAGGAAAATCAAGAATCATGGGATGATCCGCGCCCGGCATCGACAGACTCGCACTCCCCAGAATGAAAACCGCTAAAGTGTCCGTATTCCGTAACAAACTAATCAGGTGAGTCGCAAAATCCAAATGTAAATAACCCCGCCCGGAGCCCCATGGCACACTCAGCGCATCCACAACGGCATCAACGTTATCTAAATCGGCTTCCGTCAATTCAAGCGGCGCCTTCACCAATGTCGGGACATTTTGCCCAAGCCGACTGGCCGCTTTTTGCGTATCCCGAACGACTGCCAACACCTCATGGCCACGCCGCTGCGCCTCGGCAACGATCGCGCTCCCAGCCCGGCCAGTCGCACCTAAAACAGCTATTTTCATCTTCATACCTCATTTCGTTTACGCTTACCAACCAGATTTGATTTCATTCTAGCATGCATTCGATGAAAGCGGCTGATTCAGCCTTCTCTGTGGCAAAAATGAGAATAAAACTTCCTTATATGCCTGTTTATGCGGTACACTTAAAATAACCGGATAGAATGTGAGAGGATATTAAATGTCAATCGAAACGAGTCTAACTTACCAAAAAAAATTCTTCAGTGATTTTACCGATGCCTGGCATAAAAAATCACGCTATCGCTTATATCAGGGAATCGATGCAACCGCCGAAAACTTGCGGCTAGACATCGAAGAAGCCCCTGGTTACATCCTAGCCTACGACAAAAGCGCCCAAGCCGAGTTGCACGACTTTTTGCAAATCGGGTTCATTGATTTTTTGCGTCAGCACATCCCTTTTTTTGAGGTCAACGATCAAGGAACCGTCTATTTCGGGAACTGGTATCACCGCCGTGACTTCGGTCATATCAATGTTATTTTACGCGCCATCACCCAGTCGACCGATGAGCAACGCAAAATTCTGCCGCAATTAGAAGCCTTTTCCGCTGATCCTGATCATTATTTAGATCGACAACTAGACGCGATGCGCAAGGAAGTGTATCGCGATGTTGATTCGCTGCACACGCAAATCGATAATCTCGAAGCCGAGGCTGCGCCGGAACGCGACCAACCTGCCCAAGGCGGTAGCGGATTCCGCGGCTTGTTGAAGAACTTCATCGATCCAAACGATGACGATGATCCTGCACCGACATCCCGAACTTCAGCCGCAGACGCTTCACAACTCAAAGCCCGCTTTGACAAAGAAAAGCTGGCTGCTGATGACACCTTCGACAAGCGCAAACGCGAACTGGAAGTTTCTGCAGCCATCACGCGCTATGAATATCAGGCCGTCATGAATACTTACAGTTCCGTTGCTGAATTTGAAAATGTCCTTGCCAATCTAAAGGACGATTTCATGCAGTCATTAAAGCTTGAAGGAGGCCGCACGAATGCTTAATCTGAATGACACACATCTGGCTGCCTTAATTGCCAAGCCCCTATCTGTTTCCCAATTACGGCAACAAATTAGTACCGCTTATCAAACCGAAACCGACCGTCTGGCTGATTCCCCACTATGGGGCGCCAATGACGACGCTTTGACGGCATTATTAGCCAGCTACACCGGCCTCATGCGCGATAAGCTCTATCAGACGTTGCAAAACATGGCGTCAATTCCGGCCAACTTTTTGCAAACGTTGTGGTTCAAAGATACAACGACCGATTCACAGCATAGCGAAATCACGCTCATTCAGGCAACCGAAAACGACAATAACACCTTATTGACGATTGTGAATCCTTTAAGCGCCGATGCGACGCTCAAAGCGGTCAATCTGCCAACCTTATTGCAGATAACCGCAAGCGACAGTCATGCGTTGCCGTACGATGACGATGAAGTCAAGGCACTTTCTGCGTTGACCAAGGCACTTAACCAAGGCGGCTACCAGTTCTCATCAATTGATGAAACAGTCTTACAACCTGTCAATGGGCTACACTTCAAGACCCGTTTCGACAACCTCAAGCCATTAGTTGCCAAAAAGACGGTTGTCAAAGCAGGCGCCTTTAGCATTAATGTCACCTTAGATCTTGAAAGTAAAGTGCTCGATTATCAGATTCTGGATGAAGACGGCCACGACTGGAAAGATCTGGGTTCGGAAGATGTGAAAAGTGATCGCTTCGAATGGGCATCGACGACAATTCCGGAAGAACTGGTCAATCACCATCTCAAATTAGTCGTGCGGGTTGCTGCCGGCAATAACTCTCCTGCTTTAGACGAACTATTTGTCATTGCGTCAAACAATGCGATTTTAATGCGGCAAGGCAAACAAAAAGGTGTCTACGAATTACCGCTGCCAAATCAAAAACTCTTTACAGTTCTGATTGATCCTGATAATAATATGGTTTATCTGAAGTATCCGGATCCGGAAACTCAGGTAATTGAATTAAACCGGCAATATCCGTTTATTGGCGAATGGCTCAAAGCTGTGTTGCCGCAGAAACGGGCGTTTAATTAAGGTTAATCATCACAAATCAGGCAGCTTAACGTGTTCGCTGGTGATGAAATCTACGTGTGAGGATATTTCGGTTACTTACACTCCGACTTCTAACCGGGCCAGCTCACGCTCACAATTTGTTGGGAGGTTTTTCCATGGCTAATGAATTTCCGCAAGTAATGACGATTGGCGGTACAGATAGCGACGGCAGCGCCGGTGTTCAAGCCGATTTGCATAGCTTCTTTATGCGCGGTGTGTATGGTGCCACCGTTTTGACCGCTGCTGTTGCCGGCAATTCCTATGGCATTCAGGACAGCATGGTAATGCCATTGCCGTTCATCGATGCCCAATTCAAGTCGTTGGCCGCTGACCTGAAAATCCGCGCGGCCAAAACCGGGATGTTGGCTGATCGCGCTTTGGTGCAGGATATTATCAAGAACTGGCAGCAATATGATTTTGGCGCGTTGGTAGTTGACCCGGTCATTATCACCAAACATGGTGCCATGTTGCTGGAACAAGACGCGTATGATGCTGTCAAAAATGATCTCATCCCGCTGGCAACTGTTGTGACGCCGAATCACTACGAAGCCGAGCATCTTACCGGCATGAAACTTGATACGGATGCCAACATCGAAGCAGCCGCGCATCAATTGCAAGATTCCGGAGCTAAGAATGTCGTTCTAAAAGGCGCACACGATAATCCTGAGCAAAAAGAAGTTCGCGACTTCGTGTTGCTGGAAAGCGGCAAAACCTTCTGGCTGAGCGAACCTTACCACAATACCGACCGGGTCAATGGCACCGGCGATACACTGTCAGCCGTCATTACCGCTGAAATCGGTAAAGGTAACACGATCGAAGACGCCATTCGCATTGCCAAACGCTTTACGAACCAGGCGATCGGTCATCCCATTGCCGTTGGTCACCAATATGGACCGATCAATCATTGGGCCAATCAGATCGTTTACCCGCAAAACTGAACAACGCACAGAACTGCAAAACAAAATCGGTGCAGGAAACCCAGACAGTTTCCTGCACCGATTTTAGTTTGGTCAACCACCAATAACCGCTAAATATCACCATCAGCCATTAGTTATAGACAACCTGGTCTTCATCAATCTGTCCAAAGTTTTCGTCTAACGCCACTCGCAAAAGGACAGGTGCTGTTTTCGAATACCCCGCCACATAAACTTCACGATGACGATCATTGTACTTCGGCACCAGCTGATTGTCCGCAATCGTTGTTTGAATCCGCTTCAAAGCAGCTGCGCTATCGTCCAGCGGCGTGTCGCTGAAACTCTGAATCTCAAAACCCTCGGCCAACTGTTCAAAATGCAGCTGTTTGGCGATGGCGGGATCAAAATCAAGTTGCGCCAATGCATCCGTAAATTGTGCCTTTTCAATAAACAACGGTTGTTTGAGCCATATCCGGAAAACATGGCGATTGCTGATTTTGTCACCGCCTGACCAAACCGCCTGCAATGGATAAGGTCGATACGCCTTAAAATTCGGGATCTTAATGCCAACGTTAGGACCTTCGCTGATTTGCTTGGCTACTGCCGTGACAGCCGCTGCTAAATCGGTAAACGTTTCATCGGCTAACCGATTCGGCGCAACCCCCATTGCCGTGATATAACTCCGCGTCGTCAATTTAACAAAACTTGGCGTTGCCGAACGTGAATATTCGTCCTGTTCGACTTCCTCCCAATTAAATTCGCTCATTTCATTGCCCCTCTCTGTAAGCGCTTATCACATTCCTGCCACAGAGTTTAGCGATGTTGGCGGTGAAACACAATTAATTTGTTTGGGGCTTGAGTTGGTGCTGTTTTGGCCGATGTTGAAATCAAAGGGTAAAAACGCCGCCTGTTTCATCCACGCACACCTTGTACATTAATGGTTACTTCAATGGTTACTTCCCATTCTCCGATAACTGACGAGAATGGATATCCTGACTGCTGACCACCTTTTGGAAACGCCGACTAAGTTCTGCTTGATTGGCCTCACTATAAAATGGATCCTTGATCTCAAAAGGAAATCCACCTTCAGCAATACTCTTCTTGATGAAAATGTTTATAGCTGTTGCTAAATCAAGGCCTAGGCTTTCAAATATTCCTGCAGCTCGCTGCTGATCGGCTTGGCTAACCTTAACCGCGATGGTCACTTTCTTTTTCCCATTATCTTGCAAACCTTTACCTCCACGTTGTTCCCCCCTGATACACATACACTGCACAATGCTTATTAGACTACAATAACAAATGCCAGTCGTAAGTGATACTGAGTTGATGAAGAATTCTGTTTGTGAGCAACACCCACCCCGATCATGCATGTGCATGCCACAATGGCTAATAAATTCTGATCGTAAACAAAAAGTCGCGGACATCATGATCCGCGGCTTTTCTACACATAGGTTTTATTTTTGCTTACTACCAAACAACTGCAAAATCCCCATCACGACTAGCAATCCGCCAAACAGCGAGAAGACCATCATCACAGTTCTGAATGGATTAATCACCATGACCGCCCCGATAATGATGAGGGCAACGCCATAGACGATGGTTGGCCACGGTGCGACATTCACGTATTGCTGCTGATGACGGGCGCTCATAATTTTATTGATGCCATAAACGATCAACACGATGCCGATGATAAACGGCCCCATGCTCATCAGTGGCATGACAATCGCCGGCAAAAGCAGTGCCACTAGCAGATAGATGATGCCTGTGAAAAGTGACGTGCCATAAGTTCCGGAGCGCTTTTTAGCCGAGAAGCCGTCGACCAGCTTGGGAATGGCCGCAACAATCAACACCGCAGCCACGATCCATAGAAAACTACGATAGACTTGGTGGGGTTCAATTAAAATCCAGGCCCCGATCAGAATCATAAGCAGGCCGCGTAACCACGACCACCGTTGAAGACGATCAAACATTGCTTGCATATATCCGATGCTCCCTTGTTTTGCTAGTTAAAGCATAGCATATTGCCCGGCAATGCCCCTCCGTCGTCAGACTGAACTTTACCATTGCTCATGATTCCAGCTACGGCCGTCGATTTCTGCTTCCAATTGTTCGCGGCGTTCGGCTTGCTGCGCGACAAAAGTTTGTAACGCCGCAAAGAAGGCCGCCTTTTCATAAGATACCGCATCTTTTTCATGCTGGGCAGCCGTGTTAATCAGCCACTGTTCATCGGTCGTCACTCTGATTCACCTTCCTTCAACTCGTGTAACGTCAAACGCAAGCGGTCGATTTCATCGGTTTGCGTAGCCAGTTGGTCAGCTAGCATGGTCGTCTTGGGGTCTTCCTGCAACCGATCGATAAACCACTGCGCCTGCGCTTCAAAGTTATCAGGATACTGCAACGTCAAATATTGCTGGTAGCGGATCAATAATTGCTGGTGTTCCGAGTCATTTTGGTTGGCGAATCGGGCAATGGCCAATGGCGTCAACAGCTGCAAGCCGGTCTTTTCTGCCAACGCAGCATAAGGTGCCAAAAATTGGCTCAAACTAAACCCTACCTGGCCGCCAAGTTGATAGGCCGATTCCGGTTGGCTAAAACTCACCACGAGGCCCAACGACTTTCCTTTCAAAAGGCCGCCATGTGCGTCATAAACGAATTGCTTCACCCAAACTTCTGTCAACCACTGATGCAAGCTTGCCGGCGCCATGTACCAATACAACGGAAACTGCAAGACAATCCGGTCAGCTTCCTGAATCATTTGCTGCTCGGCAGCGACATCAAACGGCAAGTTCTCATCTAGATGGTGCCACACAACTTGCGACAAAGAAGCGGCACTGGCTTTTAGAAACTGCTGTGTGTCGCTTTTTTCGATATTCGGATGGCTAACAACCACTAGTGTCTTCAATTTGATCCCTTCAGTAAATGCTGTGCTAAGAATGCGACCGTGCCCGGCCACGCTTCGGCAAGATATCCTTCCGCATGCTGGCCGCCGGGGATGACCTGCAATGTCACCGGCACGCCCAACGTTGCGGCTGCTTGGCCGAGCTGATAAATGCCGCTCACTGGAATGATCTCTTCCTGTGAATTAGCCAGATACATCGGACCGGCCTGCGCTGTCAAGCGTTCAAACGGTTCAACTTGCGGAAACTTGGTCTCATCTGCATCCACATAATTCAAAATAAACCACTTGTAAAATGGATCGTTCCGGCCGCCTTGATCGATTTTAGCACTCGCCGTGTTCACGAAATCGGTTTTGGTATCAGGTTGCGCCACGACTTTTGGGTGTGCCGCAAACCACTGTTGGATGTCAAAAATCCCCGACCACGAAACCATCGGCACACCTTCAGCCAAGCCAACGTCAACCGATAAGGAACCGCCAGCACTCGATCCGAAAACGCCGAGCTTTTTCGTCTCCACATGATCACGCAGCCATGAAAAAGCCGCTAAAACATCATCACGCGCCGCTGGGAAAAAGGCTTCCGGTGCTAACCGATAGTTTGGAACGGCAACCGTGTAGCCAAGCGCAGCAAAGCGTTCGGCCATGCTGCCTTCCTTATTTTTTTCGCCGCGAAACCAACCGCCGCCGTGAATATCAAGAATCGCCGCATCATTTGGTTTTTCCGGTTCATAGAAATCGAGTTTCTGTAAAGGAGCATCGCCATAAGCAATATCTTTGGTGACTTTAACTGTCAAAATAATCGCCTCTCAATCATCACGATGACCACAGTATAACGCCCTTTTCGATAAAACAGCTAAAAATTGGCCCGCTTCAGCTTGCTGCTAATCGCGACATGAATGGCCTGGAATCTAATCTGAATCATCCAATCCTAGCGCCTGATTCAGCTTCTTCTGGACGGTCGGCAATGCTATCTTCCCGAAATCTTTAGGCGCCACCCATCGTGCAGGGATAAACTTCAGCTCCTCAGCCTTGGCATCGGCCCCGATTAACGTCATCTGCCAGCGTTGGTGGGTAAACGTATGCTGAACCTGTTTGACGCCAAGATCGGCAAACGTTAAGGACAAGCCTGATGACGCCCCAAAAATCCGGCTCACTTCATCTAGTTGATCGCTCATCATGGTTGCTTCGAGATCCGCCATATCAATCAATGGGAACATCCATAAATCTGCCAACATCCCGGTGCTAGGACGCTGCTCGAATAAGTAACCAGCATCGGAGCGTATTACTAAAGCAAAATAGCGATGCACAACTGGTCGCGGTTTTTTCGTTTTAACCGGATAATCTGCCACAACGCCATCACGGTAACTCGCATCAAAATCACGCACAGGTGAGTGTTCGGGATCCGGGTGACTGGCGGACATATAGCTTGAACCCAGATCCATCACGGCTTGATTGAAATCACCAGGACGATCTTTTGGAATTAATGGGCGAATCAGATCGTAAAACACTTGGCGCGTTTGCGGCCGCGCGATATCGGCGTCCACTTTGAACAAGCGGGCAAATACCCGAAACGCATTGCCATCAATGGCAGGCACAACTTCGCCGAAGCTAATGGAAGCAATCGCGCCGGCTGTATAAGGACCGATGCCTGCCAATGTTTGTAACTCGACTGACGTCTGCGGCCATTTTCCGCCATAATCGTTCACAATTTGTTTCGCTGCCTGCTGCAGGCGTCGCGCCCGCGAATAATAACCTAAACCTTCCCATGCCTTCAAAACCGTGGCTTCCGGCGCCGCGGCTAGTGCCTCGACAGTTGGAAACTGTGTCATAAAGCGTTCGTAATACGGAATAACTGTCTGCACCTGCGTCTGTTGGAGCATTAATTCGCTCACCATCACATGATAAGGGTCGTGGTCTTGCCGCCACGGCAGCGTCCGCGCATGGCTATCATACCAATCTAAAAGTGCCTGTTGAAACGCCGCTACTTTTTCTGGCGGCCAATCCATTAATTTGTTGTTTGTCATCATAGGGATTAGCTTACCATGGAGTTTGGTGTTGGGGAACTGTTTGGTGGCTGGATGGGGATTGTTCTATTTGAGGCAATGGAATGGTTAAGTTTCGCTTTCTATAACGCGCTTGCCAGCCCAGAAACCTGCGTGTAAGGACCTTGGACGCAATGGCAAAGACCGCCATCACGCCCAAGGCCACTTACACTCCGGTTTCTAAGCGGGCTGGCTCACGCTCACAAAAAAATCACCCCTACGATCATACGTATCGCAGAGGTGATTCCTTTTTACGGTTCAATGATCACTGCAACTGCTGCAATTCTCATCGATTCGTTTTGCTTACTACTGGGTTTTGCCCATCAACGACAGTGGTGCCGCTTCTGATCATGCTTGCGATGCAGTTCGTGAGTCTTGAGCCGCCTGACGACAAACACTACTCAATCCATTACTGAATTTCAATGTTGTGACCAGACTCCTTTGATTCAGTCAACTTTGGGCATGTGATGTTGAGAACACCATCTTTGTAGCTTGCCTTGATGTTGCTGTCATCAACGTTTGGCAGTTGATAGCTCCGACTCATCGTGCCATAGCTGCGTTCGGACATCATGACGTTGCCGTTCTTGTCGGCGTGATCTGTGATGTCATCCTTGTGAACATTGATGCTCAAAATGCCATCATGGTAGTTCAACTTGATGTTGTTCTTGTCGATCCCAGGAACATCAACATGAACTTCGTAAGCGTCCTTGGTCTCCTTAACGTCAGTCAGCAATCCGTTGACGGCCGTGCTGGCAATGGAAGGAGTTGCCCAATCCATCCAGTCAGATACCGGGCCGAAGAACCGACGTGCCAAGTTGTCAAAGAACGGATCATTAACATCATTCATCAACTCATTATTACGACGATTCATAACTTCATTAGCCATAACAGATAACTTCCTTTCAATCAGAGACTTTGGGGATTCAGGAGAACGATCTTAGCTCCGGAGCCTTTGTTCCTTCTCCCTCGCTCCACCTATAGTTATACCACAAATTAGCACTTGTGAACGCCGAGTGCTAAAGTTTTTTGAAAAAAGTTTGGTTTGCAGTTGTTATGGGGCGTCATCATTGTGTTTTCGGGTTGTGTATTTACCTATACCTTTGTTGGATCGAAGTGCCTGTATTTTTGGCGGCAAGTGATCTTGGCGGCGTTCGGTGTTGGTTCTATTGTCTGTAAACATAGTTTGGACTGTTGTTTTCTATAACGCGCTCAAAAAAAGACCCTAAACAAATTCTTGTTTAGGATCCGTGACTTAGCTAAAAATTAGTTTTCATTTTCAAGGCGTTCTGCTTCTTCGTCAATCGTTTCGAAACCTGACTTCTTAGGCTTCTTTTCAGGATGTTCTTGGCGCTCCTTTTCGACCTTAGCGATCAAAGCTTTCTTCTGTTCTTTGCTCAATGATGCCATGTGATGTCGCCTCTTTTTGGTGTGAGTTAGAAGGTTTGACCCTTTCAACTTCTGTTATACCACTTAAACGCCTCCCTGACACACCAAATTTTAATCTAACTGCGGACAAGAGCATCAAAAGGCCTTTTTATCAATGGATTGCAAGTAAAGCCGCCGTTGTCCCTCGGTTGAATTGGTAATCCCGCCGAAATTCGACCACTGAACATGCCGGATCCCTAGCTGCTTCAGAGTCGCTCCAATCAGCACTTTTTTAACCGCATTGCCGCAGAAGAAACGTAGGTAAAAAGTCGGCGATGTTGAGGTGGTTAAGATATATCCTTTTTTGATATTGGTTAGCGTTCCCTGTACCCCACGTTTGGTCACCACGTGCGTCAGTCCAGGTCCTTCTTTCATTACCTTGTCGATGAAGCCTTTGAGCATCCCCGGAATATCGTTCCACCAAATCGGCGTGATGATGATGAGTGCCTCTGCAGCCTTGATCTTCTGCAGATATTGTGTGACCAGCGGATCGTGAGTCTGACCGGCGTGAAACAACTTCAATTCTTCTGCATCATACGCCGCATTGAACTCATCTCGATACAGGTCAATCACATCAGTCGTGTCACCCTGCCGTTGCAGTTTTTCCTGCACTTTTTCTAATACGGCATGGTTGAAACTGCCGCTGTATGGATGCGTATAGATAATTAAAAATTTGGTCATTAGGATCTATTCCTTTCTGCGTCGAAAAAACTGGCTACTTCCGCAAGTCACACCGTCACAAGCTCTTCAGCCAAGTCAACAAACTTTCCTCGCCGCCGGTCCCATTCCAACTTACCCATGACAAGAATATTGATACCGACTGTCACGGCAACCATAACCAGCAAGTCCTGGGACATGCTGCCACCGATAGAAATCCCTTGGCGCAATGCATGGATCCCATAAGTCATTGGCAAAAACGGACTGGATATTTTCGTGAATACGTTGGCCGTTTCAAGCGGATAAACTCCCGTGGACGCCCCTAGCTGCAGGATCAAAAGGATGGTCACCAAGTATTTACCAAATGCCCCTAAAATGACGTTCAGCCCGAAGACACACGTGATGAAAGTGATGGCGGTCACAGTCATTGCCACGACCGTATTCACTACCGAAAGCGGGTTGAGGCCAAGCCATTTCAAGACAACCACGCCCAGAAGTGCAACTTGGACGCCCACCAAGGCTAGTAACAAACTGTATTTGCTCCACCACCAAGCCATTGCATGAGTCGGCCGTTTCTTCGGCGAATACATGTCATACATAAAGCTCAGCGAGATACAACCCACGTATAAGCCGATCGAGATGGCGAAAGGTGCCATACCGACCCCATTAGTCGGCGTGTTGGAAACATCGACCCGTTTCAAGTGCGCCGGGGCAGCTAAGAGCGAAATGTTCTTCGCTTTTGTAGATAGCTTTGGTGTGGCTTGTTTGGCTTTTTGCAAAGCGGCTTGTAGACTGGCGGTTCCTTGTGCCAACGTTTGACTTGATTGGCTGAGTTGGGTTCCGGAGCTCGTCAGCTGACCCACAGCAGAACGCAATTCAGCCGTGCTTGCCGTGTTAGGGATTCCTTCAGCTAGCTTCTGGATTCCTTGCGTCTGTTGCGCAATGCCTTTAGCCAAGGATGTCTGTCCAGCAGCTACTTTTTGTTCTCCCGCCAGTAGCTTGCTTGTCCCTGTGCCACTGGTCGTCATGCCGGCCAGTAAATTACGGTAGTAGATGGATGAAATTTCCTTATTGAGGTTGGCTTGAATCGCCGTTGCGGTCCCTTTGGCAATCTGTCCGGCAAAATAATCCTGGCCAGTGTTGACCTTATAAGTGAGATTCATGGCGGTCGGTTTGGTGCTGAGCAATGACCGCGAAGCCCGAGAGAAGTTCTTAGGAATGTCCAACACTAGATAATACTGGCCGTTTTTCAATCCCTTCTCTGCTTTGGCAGCCGTTGTCACCTCATATTGCAAAGAGCCCGAGCTGACCAAGCCTTTGATCAGGTCTTTCCCCGCATGCACCGATTTCCCGTTTTCTTTAGTACCTTGGTCGTTGTTCACGATCGCTGCAGGTAGATTGTTTGTATTTTGGTAAGTATTCCACATAGAAGAAAGGTAGACACCAGAGTAGATCGCTGGGATCAAGGTGATGAAAAAGAGAACTACCATTACCATTGGCCGTTTAAGGACGGCTAACCATTCGCTTTTGAACATTTGCATGCCTCCATATGTTTTGCGTGTGTATTTACGTCGTTCATATGGATGACAATACTACCCGTTCGTGTAAGTGTCAACCATTAATATTGTTTTCGTTAATATGCTTGTGGTACAGTAAGGGCATCCACTAAGGAGGGATTCCCGTGAACAACGAACAAATTATTCTCGGTCTGCTCTATAAAAAAGACCGTACCGGCTACGAACTCAATGAAGTTTTTAAAGATATTTTCAGCCATTTCTACGATGCTTCGTTTGGTATGATCTATCCGACACTGCGGCGACTAGCGAAAAACGGCCTAGTATCTAAAAAAATGGTGGTCCAAGCTGGCCGCCCCAACAAAAACATCTATTCAATTACCCCAGCAGGCAAAAAAGAATTCGAAGCTTCTCTGACCACCCCTACGCTGCCAGACACACGCCACTCCGACTTTCTCATGCGGCTATACTTCGGCGAATACGAAAAGCCAGCTGACCTGACCCGCATCATGCAGGAACAAGTCAACTGGCTAAAAGAACAAATTGATAAACTACAGGATCGCTTGCAAGAATGGCCCAACATCACGCCTCCGCAGAAACTTTCCTTCACGATTGGTATTGCAGAGTATGAAGCTCAGTTAAAGGTGCTGCAGCGCGAACTAACGCCAGCAAAATCCACCGACTGACGCTCCGTGGGCAAGGCTTATCAATCCATATTGGATACATTCAAGATGAAGATCTAAAAAACTTTATTAAAATCGTTGACATTTTTCCGGAATGAATCTAATATTCAAATCAATCATTAATAATTCGTCCATGAAAAACCGATGATGTGGAGATCAAGATCATTGTGCGCGCACAGAGAGTTGCCGTTGCTGAGAGTGCAATCGAACGCAGATGATTAAATGGACCACGGAGGGTTCTCCCGAAAGTTCGCGAGTACGGAGAAACGTCAAGGCATACGTCAGTTGCCGGAGGGATGATAGTCCCTTGCTAAGCGTGATGAATTGGGCACTTTAGACAAAACTGTGTGGGTTATTTGTCGAAGACTCAATTGATCAAATTAAGGTGGCACCGCGGAAAATCCGTCCTTAACTAGAAATAGTTATGGGCGGATTTTTTATGAGCGCGAACAGGAGCGCTTAGAAATCGGAGTGTAAGCGGGCTCATCCCTAAATGGCTGGGCTTTGGCCATTTAGGGATGAGGTCCTTACACGTAGATTTCTGCGACTGAGAGCGCGTTATAGAAAACGAAATCCCAACACCATAATTGCCCACAATAGAACGACTCCTTGTCAACGCGGTATTTGCCCATTGCTACCGAGGCTCTCACACACCAGCTCTTTCCACCCCAACACATAAAACTCAAAGGAGGTTCCCCCAAATGAAACCAACCAAGGAAATCAAACGATGGCGATTTTCACAAGTCTCACACACGCAAAAAGGAAAATACAACCAAATCTGGAGGGACCATCATGATTAAACAAGCCATCGAAAAAGTCGTTAACCATCAGGATTTAACGTTTGAAGAAAGCCGAGCTGTTTTGGATGAAATTATGAGCGGCGCGGCTTCTGAAGTGCAGACTGCCAGCTTATTAACTGCTCTGACTGCCAAGAGCCCAACCATTGACGAAATTGTCGGTGCTGCGGCATCGCTGAGAAGCCACGCGCTTGCCTTCCCTGAAACCGAGGACGTTTTGGAAATTGTCGGGACTGGCGGGGATCATGCCAACACATTCAATATTTCAACCACCAGCGCCATTGTCGTTGCGGCAACTGGTACCAAAGTCACCAAACACGGGAATCGCGCGGCTTCATCTAAAAGCGGGGCTGCCGATGTCCTTGAAGCTTTAGGCTTGGATATCAATGAAACCCCGGCAGTCAGTTACGAGAGCCTTCAGAAAAACAATTTAGCTTTCTTATTCGCACAAGAATATCACAAATCTATGAAATACGTGGCACCGGTTAGAAAGCAACTTGGATTCCGAACCATTTTCAACATTCTCGGTCCGCTAGCCAATCCGGCGCACCCAACCCGCCAGTTACTCGGCGTTTATGATGAGACATTGCTGGAACCATTGGCTAACGTGCTGAAAAAACTTGGCGTCACCCATGCCATGGTCGTTCACGGCCGCGATGGACTCGATGAAATAACGACTGCCGACGAAACTATCGTGGTCGAATTACGCGATGGCCACCTGACGAAGTACACGATCACTCCTGAACAGTTTGGCCTAGCGCGCAGTCAACGTGCCGATCTAATTGGTGGAACGCCTGAAACTAACGCCCAAATAACCCGAGACATTTTAGCCGGCAACCCTGGCCCACACCGCGACATCATCTTACTGAATGCCGGCGCGGCACTGCATCTGGCGCATCCCGAACTATCCGTGCAGCAAGGCATCGCATTAGCGGCACAAACCATTGATACCGGTCAGGCACTCGAAGAACTCCATCGCCTGCTAGCCTTCTCCGCCAAACGTAAGGACGTGGTGGCATGATTCTAGACGATTTAGTTCTTGCCACCAAACGTCGCCTAGTCCGCCACCAACAGCAACAATCTTTGGCTGATTTAAAACGCATTGCCGAAAATCAACCACTCACTTTAAAAAAAGACTTTCTCACCATTTTAAAACAGCCCGGCCTACACATCATTGCTGAAGTTAAAAAAGCCTCGCCTTCTAAAGGGACAATTGTCAACGATTTTCCCTACATGACCATTGCAAAAGCCTACGATCAGGCAGGCGCCGACGCCATTTCCGTCCTGACCGAGCCAGATTACTTTGGTGGCAATCTTCGCTATTTAAACGAGATTAGTCAAGCTGTTTCAGTACCCACGCTACGTAAAGACTTTACGATTGATCCTTATATGATTTATGAGGCCAAGGCAAATGGTGCCTCTATCATTTTACTCATCGTCGCAATCCTTACTGACCAACAGCTGCGCGATTATCGCCAGCTTGCTGAAAGCCTCGGCATGCAAGCAATTGTTGAAGCCTACACAGCTGACGAAGTAACGCGGGCACTGCGATCAGAGGCAAAAATAATCGGTATTAACAATCGCAATCTCAAAAACTTTCAAGTTGATTTTGCCAACAGTCTAAAACTTCGCGCCATGGTACCTGATGATATCCCTGTGATTGCGGAGAGCGGCATCAAAACCCAAGAAGACGTCAATCAGCTGACAGCGGCAGGGTTTGACGCCGTATTAATCGGTGAAACTCTTATGCGGTCACAGCAGAAGCAACAATTAATCGCAGCATTCAAGGAGGCTTAAAAATGGCCAAAGTTAAAATCTGCGGTCTCATGCGTCCTGATGACATTTTCGCGGTCAACGCCGCCGGAGCCGACTTTGCTGGTTTTGTTTTTGCTGGCGGCCGCCATCAGGTGACGCTTGAACAGGCATTGTCACTGCGAAAGCTCTTAAACGATGACATCACGGCGGTTGGCGTTTTCGTTGATGAACCAGTCGCCGCTATCCTTGCTGCCTATCAATCCGGCGCAATTGACGTTGCCCAACTCCATGGGCATAGCACGCCGACAGTGATCAACCAACTTCAGCGCGCCGGCCTGCAGGTCATTCAGGTTTTTGAACGGCAAAACGTTGACCTAGCGTCTCCTGCTGATTATCTCATGGTCGATAGCGGCAAAGGCAGCGGGCAACTACTTGATTTATCAGCCATTCCGCACATCACTCGACCACTCATTTTAGCTGGCGGTTTGACCCCACACAATGTCAGCCGGGCAATTCAAACCGTGCATCCAACCATCGTCGACGTGTCCAGCGGTGTTGAAACCGGAGGCCACAAAGACGCCAACAAAATTCGTCAGTTCATCCAAAACGCAAAAGAGGAAATCACCTATGACAACATTAAATAAAACCACTCAACCACCATCCCGCACCGGCCGCTACGGCAAAGACTTTGGCGGCCAGTATATCCCGGAAACATTGATGACCGAACTGGAAAAGATTACGCACGCATTCAATACATTAAAAAACGATCCCCAGTTCAAAGCGGAACTCAATGACTTATTAGTGAATTACGCCAACCGGCCATCCCTGCTTTATTACGCCAAGAACATGACCCAAGACTTGGGCGGCGCCAAAATTTATCTAAAACGTGAAGATTTAAATCATACCGGTGCCCACAAAATCAACAATGTGATCGGTCAGGCATTGCTCGCTAAACATTTAGGCAAAACCCGATTGATTGCCGAAACCGGCGCCGGCCAACATGGCGTTGCTACTGCCACCATCGCTGCTTTGATGGGCATGGATTGTGAAATCTTCATGGGAAAAGAAGATACCGATCGCCAAAAGTTAAATGTTTATCGCATGACCTTATTGGGGGCAAAAGTCCATGCGGTCACAACTGGGTCGATGGTCCTCAAAGATGCCGTTAACGCGGCACTTCAAGAATGGGCAAGTCGTAGCGATGACACTTTCTACGTACTCGGCTCCGCAGTCGGTCCGGCGCCATTTCCGGAAATGGTGAAACATTTTCAAAGTGTTATTTCTAAAGAATCCAAGCAACAACTACAAGCCAAAGAAGGCCGCTTGCCGGACATGGTCGTGGCCTGCGTGGGTGGCGGCAGCAATGCTATCGGGAGTTTTGCCGATTACATTGATGACCCTTCTGTCCAACTAGTCGGCGTTGAAGCAGCAGGTAAAGGCCTGGACACCGCGCGAACCGCAGCCACAATCGAACGCGGATCTGTCGGCATTTTCCACGGGATGAAATCCTTATTCATGCAAAACGAAGATGGCCAAATCGATCCAGTGTATTCCATTTCTGCCGGCCTTGACTACCCCGGTGTCGGACCGGAACACGCCGCACTCGCTGAAGAAGGTCGCGCCCAGTATGTCGGGATCACTGACGACGAAGCAGTACAGGCATTTGAATACATCGCAAAACAAGAAGGCATTGTTGCCGCCATCGAAAGCTGCCACGCCATTGCCTACGTAGAAAAGATTGCTCCCACCATGGCAAAAGACCAAATTATTGTTTGTACCTTATCCGGACGCGGCGATAAAGATGTGGCGAGCATCGCCAAGTATAAAGGAGTAGATGTTGATGACTAATTTAGCCGCTGTTTTTAAAAATCATAAAGCTTTCATTCCATTCATCGTTGCTAACGACCCGGATTTTGACACCACTGTCAAGAACATTGTGGCACTTGCACAAGGCGGCGCCGACATTGTGGAATTAGGTATCCCCTTTTCCGATCCGGTTGCTGATGGTCCGGTTATTCAAGCGGCAGGCTTACGGGCTTTTGCAGCTGATGTTCACACCAACACCGTTTTTGAGATTGTTGAAGCCGCACGGAAGGAAACCGCTGTGCCGATTGTCTTCCTGACCTACTTAAATATCGTCTTCAAGTATGGCTACGACGCCTTTTTAAAACGGTGTGCTGAGCTGAGTGTCTCGGGTTTAGTAATTCCCGATCTGCCTTACGAAAGTCGCGACGAAATCGTTCCGATTGCCGATAAATATGGCATTGCGATTATTCCATTGATCACGCCGACTTCCGGCAACCGGATCGAAAAAATCGCCAAAAGTGCCTCAGGTTTTATCTATGTTGTTTCATCTGTGGGTATCACTGGCGAACGCGACGAATTCTACGAAGGTCTAAAAAACTTAGTTGCAGAAATCAAGCGTTACACTGAGGTTCCCACTGCCATTGGCTTCGGCATTCATACGCCGGAACAAGCCCAAACAATGGCGGGACTTGCCGATGGCGTCATCATCGGCAGCGCGATTGTTGATATTGTCGCCAAGGAAAACCAACAGGCGCCGATGGCTATTAAGGCGTTCACCAAACAAATCCGCACAGCCATTGATAGCCCAAAAACCTCCGCAGTATCAAGCAGTTCGATCGCTAGATGACTTTGACTTCACCTGCTTACCAGTTTGCGGGCCGTAAAAAGACTCAGCTATCCCAGCGAGCAAAACATAAAAAATCGTGAAGCTTCACACGGGCTTCACGATTTTTTATGTTCGACACTATGCAACACACCACTAAGTCAGTTCTCTTGGGATTTCGCCCAGTCAAATCGTTTAACTTGAGCAAGGTCATCGGTCTCAGCCTGTGACAACCGATAATTGAAGTCAAGTTGTAAAAGCCATCTAGCACTAAGACCAGTGGCTTGCTCAATTTTCCGCGCAACATTGATACTCATATACGCATGCCGATTCAAAATAAATGAGAGCTGCTTTTGCGAAACGTCAATGTGCTCCGCAAACTCAGACTGCGTAATATTGTGATACGCCATCAATTCCTTCAACGCATCAGCTGCCGAAGTCATTGGCACAATGTTCATGGGTACTGAATCATTAAAGTCTACTTCAAACATAAGTGAAGGACCTCCTTCTTTAGTGGTAATCTTCAATGCCTACAAAAACAACTGCCACGATTTCTGCAGTATCCACAGATTCTTGATATTCGTCATCAAATCCAATAAATAGTAGTCGATAATTAGCACTGATATCAACCGCAAATATTCCTTGCCGATCACCCTTCAACGCGTGAAGCCGTGATGGTGGAAATCTGGACACGTCATCCAACGTTGTCGCCGCTGCAATTTCATCAATTCTCGCCGCAATTCTTCTACCGACACTAGTTCCGAAAATTCGATTTCGTATACGCGGATCTGTTAATTGTCTTTCCAGTCTGTTGTTCTTCGCCCTAGCCTCCATCAACACCCTAACCTTCTTATGGCATATTACCATGAAGGTATATTCCTTTCAAGTAAATTTTAAACCAAAACCATTCCACAGCAAAGCGCAACTAAGCCATATGCAGCACTTTCAGCCGACTGCGCCCGGTTCCTGCCGGTTGTACTTGAAGCTGATCGGGAATATTATCGCGTAATTCCGTGACGTGGGAAATAATGCCGATCAGCCGCGATTCGCCTTCCAATGATTCAAGGGCGTTCATGGCCACATCAAGGCTATTGGTGTCCAAACTGCCGAATCCCTCATCAACAAACAACGCATCAATGTTGATGCCGCCGCTTTCCTGTTGAATCACCTCGCCTAATGCTAATGCCAGACTAAGGGCTGCAATGAAGCTTTCGCCGCCGGACAGCGTCTGAACCGCGCGCTGTTCGCCAACCTGATCATCATAAACATCAATCTCCAAACCGGAATGAATCTTTTGCGTACCCAGATCGGTGTGCAGCACAAACTGATAACGCTGATTTGACAGAACCTGGAGGCGCGTGTTGGCAACGTTCAGAATTTGCTGAAGATAGGCTTGCAGAACATACCGCTCCAAACTCAGCTTCTTCGGCCCATTGCCGTTCATCACCGTGGTTAACGTCTGTAAGTCAGCATATGCAGCCAAAGCAGCTTGATTTTTTGCCAAAATGTCCGCAGCCTGCTGCAACAGCCTCTTGGCCGTGTCATGCGCCTGCTGCACTTCAATCAACGCGGTCTGGGCTTTGGTTGCCGCAGCCTCGGTCAAAGCAGCCTTCTCTTCAAGCTGCTCAAGCGCCGGCTCGTGCTGATCGCCAATGGTTTTATTGCTGGATTCCAATAACGTCTTTTGCTTCAAAACCGCATTGTTATAGTCTTGAGTCTGCTGTTGCAAAATCGGCAACTGATCCAATTGCGCTTTTAGTGCAATAAATTGTTTGGACCCATCTGCGCCAAAATATTCCGTCACCGCTTGTAAAAATGCCTCCGCTGCTTCCTGATGGTCTTTTTCCAGCTTGGTGATTTGCTCCGTAGCGTGGCGCTCATCGGCATGGAGTCCGGCTAGCTGGCGATCCAAGTCGTTTACTTTATCTTGTGCGGCTTGTCGGTTTTTCTGATAGGTGTTAACCGCCTGGGCCAGTTCCGCTGACTGTGCGGTCACGGTTTCCAAATCATTGGTTCCCTCAGGCAGCGCCGCTTGCATGGTCGCCAGCGCGCTCGTAGCTGTAGCGGCCTCGAGTTTGACAGTATTAAGCGTCTCCTGAGCAGCCTGAACCTTTTCCGTATCCTTCGTGACAGCGGTTTGCAACGATTTCAAGGCTGTCTCAAGCGTTGTTTGTTTTGCCTCAGCTGCTGCCAGTTTTTTCACGATCTTGGCAGTCTCAGCTTCAAACGCACCCAATCGAGCTAAAATATCGGCATTGTCAGCATCAGAACTCATGAAACTTGGCTGCTGGACCAATTTTCCTGCAAAGTCACGCTTGGCGACGCTTGCTTTTTGGTTAGCCGTTATCCGCTGTTCTTCAAGACTCTTAAGCTGCGTCTGCAGAGTTGTCTCTTTTGTGGCAGCCTGCTGACGCGTTTGTTCCGCCTGCTTGATGGCCGCCTCAGTTACCAATGGTTCGGTCGTGGCCACAGCTGGGTGAGGATGCTCAAGGCTGCCGCAAACTGGGCAAGGTGTCCCTGGCTCCAACTTAGCCGCCAGCCGAGCAATTTGCTGCTTGATTTGCGTTTGTTGCAGGTCGTTTAATTGCTGCGCCGCGGTTTTGCTGGCCTCTGTGGCTTTTCCCAGCGATGCTTTGACTGTTGCCACCTTTTTTTCAAACGTAGCGGCGTCATTTCGCGCTTCCTGGTAGTTCCCCGCAATTGGCGTCAAGGTCGCCAATAACTGTTTATGTTCTGCTGCTTGATTCGCTAAATCCGTCACTGACAAGTCGGATAATTCGGCCTGCTGCTGGGTAAACGTTTGTTGATCGTCCGCGAGTTTTTGTTGCGCCTTCGTCAATGCAGCCGTTGCTTTCGTAACCTCATCAGTTCGCAATGCTAGCTGCTGTTTTTGCGCGCTCATGGCGACAAGTTGTTCGCGAACCGACTGCAACTGATCGAGTTGTTTTTGCTTCGCGTTGATTGCCGTCTCTTGTTGCTGCAGCTCGGCCAAGCTTGCTTTAGCCTGATCCATGGACTGTTGGATCGCCACCAAAGTTGCCTGGGTCTGCGTTGCTTGCTTCCGCGCGACAGTCAAGTCCTGGGCTGTGGTTTCGACCCGTTGCGCAGCGGCTTCATGTTGCTGAACCCAGGTTAATTGAGCCATGCGTTTGAGCCGGTCTTGCTGAACTGGCTCCTGTTCAGCGAGTTTCGCCAAGGCAGCGGTGGTTTGCTCGCGGTCTTTGAACGCTTGTGCCAACTGTCTGCCTGCCTGAAGCGCTGCCTGTGCGACCTGATAGGCATGATGGCTGCTGTCAGCGGCTTTTTGTCGCGCCGCAACTGTCACCGCTTGCTTTTCGACATTTTCCCGCATCAAGTCCAACTTGTCCGCCGGGGTGGCATTTTCATCCGGCTCAACTTCAAAGTCAAATTGGGATGTCAGCAAGTTGAGCATGCGTTCCTGATCCTGAATTTCCGCACCCTGCTCTTTGGTCTTGGCCAACATCGCCGTCTGCCAGCGCTGAATAAGCTGCGTGCCAAACAAGTCACGTAGCAAGTCTTCCTTAGCATTACTGTCCGCATCCAAAAAGTGCCGAAAATCGCCTTGAGGCAACAGCACAATCTGGCGAAACTGTTTGGCATCCAGATGCAAAACCGCATCTAACTGCGCCTGCACCTGATTCTTCTTGGTATATTCCGCTACCTGCTTATCGCCATCCGCGATCGCCAGCACGACCCTGGCCTTAACCTCGGTAAGCCCATCCCCGCGCTTTTTTTGTTGCAATTGTTGCGGCTGCCGCGTGACCGAGTAGTGTTTGCCATCATGTTCAAACGTCAACGTCACTTTCGTCAAATCATGATGGCTGGCAAAATTCGATCGCATCTGAACGCCATCCCGCTCGCCAGAAGTTTCACCATATAAGGCATACACCAGCGCATCAAAAATGGTGGTTTTTCCGCTGCCGGTCGGACCGCTGATCAGAAACAAGGGGCTGGTTTGAAAATCATCAAAATCAACCGTCTCATCTGCATATGGGCCAAAAAACTGCATGTGTAATTGTTTTAGTTTCATTGCTTCTGCTCGCTTTCTGCCGCGGCAAGACCGGCTTTTGCCCACTTCAGCTGATCAGCCGTCAGATCGGTTTGCATCAGTTCTTCATAAAAGGCCTTCAATAAGCTGACCGGATCCAGATCACGTTGCCGCTGTTGCAATGGCTTCACAGCTTGGACACCATTTTCCCGTCGTAAGCTAATGATGCGTGGATAAATCTGCCGCAACTGAGCCATCACGTTGGGAATGACCTGGGTATCGGTTAAATCAATCCCGATGTAGGCATCTCGATCCTGCTTTTGGTAATACGCAGGATCGGTCAAATCCGCATAGCTGGCTTTTAATTCCAGTAAGTCATGCTGCGGCTTCAACGGCACAAATTCCCGCTGCATCGTTTCGGTGTCCACAATGTAGACACCTTTTTCCTGCTTCGCCTCGCCTACTGCATACTTCAGCAAAGCACCGCTATATTGAATTTTCGGCTCGCCATGCAACGCATTGTGATTATGTAAATGTCCCAACGCAACATAATCAAATGCCGTCAAATCATCAATCGGCACCGCGTCCAAGCCGCCGACATTCACTTTTGTTTCCGAAGCACTATGGTCACTGCCAGCCGCAAAAAAATGACTCACTAAAATATGCCGCATCCCCGGTTTGAACAGCGTCTTCATCTTGGTAACGATCGGCCGAATCGCCTGTGCGACGTTTGTAATGGTCTGATCCTGAAAATAGTCGCGAACCGCGAACGGCTCAAAATACGGTAGTAGGAAAAATTGAACGCCATCCAGCTCAATCGGCGTGAACGCTTCGGCTAACTGCGTATTGACATACATTTGGGTGGCGGAAAACCAGGAACGGCCTGTCCGCAAACGCACCGCCGAATCGTGGTTGCCCGAGATCACCAACAACGGGTAATGCAAGTCGCGATTCAACTTCACGAGCATCTGGTCCAGCACCGCCACCGCTGCTTCGCTCGGCAGTGCCCGATCATATAAATCGCCGGCAATCACGATGGCGTCTACCTGTTGCGCCTGCGCAACCGCCATCAGCTGTTCAAAAACCGCCTGTTGGTCTGCTAATAAGTCAAAATCATTTAATTTTTTGCCAATATGCCAATCGGCTGTGTGTAAGAATCGCATTTGAACGCCTTTCTTTGTTACCGCTTACTTGCTACAATAATATTGGTTATTTAGGAGGAAAATTTATGAACACGTTTATCTTTGATATCGATGGAACCTTACTCGATAATGTCGAGGGTTATCTCTACGGTTTACAGAAAACGCTGCGGCGGCACGGTCGCAAGGTACCTATCCAGGATCTGACTTGGACCAATGGCCGTGCAGGCGTTGATAGCTTGAAAGAACTAGGCTTCAGCGATGAAGAAGTTCCTGTGGTTCACGAAGAGTGGCGGGAAGATTCAAAGGCTTTTTTGACTGACGTTAGCTGGTTTCCTAATATGCAAGTCGTTCTTAAACAGCTAGGTCGGCAATATAAACTCGGTCTTGTCACATCAAAAGATAAACCGCAGTTTCTTGAAGAGGACAAGAAATATCACTTCAGTCCTTATTTTCAGACGGTAGTTGTCGCTGGTGAAGCCAAACGCAACAAGCCATTTGGCGATCCGATTACATTGGCTCGCGAACGTCTAGGTGGCAACCCAGAAACAACGGTCTATATCGGCGATACCTCGACCGATGCCCAAGCAGCTGCCAACGCGAATGTCGCTTTTGCACTCGCTGGGTGGACAACGCCGCCTTCACCAGCTGTCGCCCCACGGATCGCCGTCTTGCAGCGAGCTGACGATTTGCTGAAGCTTCCGGACTTAGGATAAACGGTTGTTTCTATTATATACTACGCATTTAATCCGCTAACGCAATTTTCAGAAGGCCAAAAATGGACAAGAAATCGATCATTTTCATATAGAAGATTTAGAAAAGCCGACCCGCGACAAACTTTGCCTGCAGGAGCCGACTTTTCTTTGTCTTTATCAACTGATTGGTGCAGCAGGTGACACACGTTCTCCTTCATCAAAAAAGCTCGTCATTTAATGACTTCTATTCTGTTGCAATCACAAGCCCGTGAGATTTTCCGCAACCGGTATATACCATATGTTAAGGCTTGTTATATTCTGTTCACTTTTTCGGGCATTTTGTGAGCTTATTCAGGCAATAATCGATGACTTAAGAAAGCGGACAAGGCGTTCAAAAATCGCAAACTCGGCGTTAAACATTGTCATTATGAGCTTGACGAATGGTGTCGCCGGTGGTAACTTAAAAATGTAATAAGGAACAAAAACAAACAACAACGAACAGATCATGTGAGGTGATTCAATGTTAAAAGACGAGCGCTTGCTGACAATTCGCAACTTAGTGGATCGCAAAGGGATTGTGACCGTAAACGAAATTGGTGATAGTTTAGGTGTTTCGACCATGACCGTGCGTCGGGATCTGGAAGAGCTCGCCGATCGAAATGAGTTAATCCGCATTCACGGCGGTGCCCAAAGCACGCATTTTAAGCCGCTAACCGAATTATCCCGAAACGAGAAGCGATCCATTCACGTCAACGAAAAACGCAAAATTGCTGCGACCATCGCAGACATCATTACGTCAGGCGATACGGTGTATATCGGTCCCGGCACAACCATGGAACTCATTTCCCAGTACCTCAAAAAACCGGAAGTGCGCATTATTACCAATAGCCTTCCTGTTTTTCAGAGTTTTCAGGATCGTGCAGATTATTTTTCACTGAAACTGATTGGTGGCCAGCTGCGAGAGCGCTCCGGTGCTTTCATTGGCAGCTTAGCTAATGAGATGTTAGCTCACCTCACGACCACCAAGGCCTTTATCAGTGTCAACGGGATTGCCGACAACCATATCAGCAATGCCAGTCCTGAAGAAGGTCAGACCCAACGGATTGCCCTGAACAATGCCGGCATGAAGTTTGTTGCTGCGGATCATTTTAAACTGAATCGGCAAGATTTTTACAGCTTCTATGACCTCGATCAAACCGATGGCCTCATCACGGATGATGGTATCAGCGCTGACGATAAGCAGCATTTTAGCGAGTATACCTCTGTTATCGTAGGAAAATCATAACGCGTTGCTGGCGCAGGCGCCAGCTCACGCTCACCCAAAAAAAGGAGAATAAATCATGGATGTCATTATTGGTGCAGACAAAGACGGATTTGCAATGAAGGAACAGGTTAAGAAGTATTTGGAGGATCATCAGTATCAAGTTGCTGATGTAACCCCTGAACCTGCTGAAGATTTTGTTGAATCTGCTTTGGCAGTGACAAAGAAGTTGCTGAACGGCGACGCTCACAAAGCGATTATGTTCGACCGCTATGGTGTTGGCTCAGCTATGGCTTCTAATAAGGTTAAGGGTATGGTCACTGCCGTTGTTCAAGAAGAAAACACGGCGCACATGACCGCTGAACACAATGGCGCCAAGGCAATTGCTATCGGCACCGGCATCACCGGCCCTGATCGTGCCATTGCGATCGTTCAACGTTACCTCGACACCGAATATGCTGGCGGCCGTCATCAGATTCGGTTAGATATGTTGGAAAAAATGATTTAAGTTACGCCTCCGTTTATTTAAGCCAAGAAAGGAAGTTTCATCCTAATGATTATTGCAATCGGAAATGACCACATTGTCACCAATGAAAAAATCCAAGTCTCCAATATGCTGAAAGACATGGGCTACAAGGTAATTGATGAAGGTACCTATGACACGCATCGTACTCACTACCCAATTTATGGCAAACGCGTTGCCGAAGACGTTGCTGATGGGCGCGCAGATTTAGGTATCGTAATGTGCGGAACCGGTATCGGTATCTCAACTGCTGCCGATAAAAACGAAGGCGTTCGTGCCGCGATGGCTAATGACGCAACTTCAGCAGTCTATGCGCGTGAACAATTGAATGCCAACGTCTTAGGCATTGGCGGCGCCGTTACCGGTATCCATTTGATTGAAGATACGGTTAAAGCTTTCCTTGACGCAACTTACAAGGAAACACCGGAAAACAAGAAGATCATCGACAAGATTGACAAAATTGCTAAGCCTAACCCAGAACAAAAAGACAATCCGCACTTCTTCGATGCTGAACTCGAAAAGTGGGACGAAGGCGTTTATCACGATTAATTTGGCTTCATGAGCGTTAACGCGCTCACTAGCCCTTACTAATGGAGGAATTCTCATATGACTGTTACCCTTACTGCTGGTCAATTTAAACACTTACAAAAACTTTCCGATGACAACAATGTTATCTCCGCCTTGGCCATTGACCAACGTGGTTCCCTGAAGAAAATGCTGGCAGCTGCTGCCAACAAGCCGGCTGACGAAACTACGATTGTTGATTTCAAAAAAGCTGTATCTGAAGAATTAACCAAGTACGCTAGCTCCATTTTGCTGGATCCGGAATATGGCTTGCCAGCTGCAAAAGTTCGGGCACCTCAAGCCGGCCTGTTGCTTTCTTACGAAAAGACTGGCTACGATGCGACCGAACCTGGCCGCTTCCCTGATTTGATCGACAACCAGAGTGCCTTGCGCATCAAGAATGAAGGCGGCGACGCGGTTAAGTTCTTGCTGTACATTGATCCAGACGAACCAGACTCAATCAACGATCGCAAATATGCCTTCGTTGAACGTGTCGGTGCTGAAGCTAAAGCCAACGACCTGCCGCTGTTCCTTGAATTGGTTTCTTACGATGGTAAAACCAATGAAACCGGGACTGCTGCATGGGCCAAGGCTAAGCCAGAAAAGGTTATCAAGATCACCAAGGAATTCAGCAAGCCACAGTACAACGTTTCTGTCCTCAAAGTTGAAGTTCCGGTTGACCAGAAGTTTGTTGAAGGCTTTACTGATGAAGGCGGCACCCCGGTTTATACCAAGGAAGAAGCCGCTAAGTACTACAAGGCACAGTCAGATGCCACCGATCTGCCGTTTATTTTCCTTTCGGCAGGCGTTTCAAATGAATTATTCCTCGAAGAACTCAAATTTGCTAAGGAAGCAGGTTCAACCTTTAACGGTGTTCTCTGCGGTCGGGCAACCTGGAAGCCAGGCGTTAAGCCATTTGCTGCTGAAGGCGAAGCTGCCGGCAAGAAGTGGCTGGAAACCGAAGGCAAAGCTAACATCGATCGTTTGAACAAGGTTTTGGCTGAAACTGCCACCCCTTGGACGGACAAGGTTACTCACGATTAGTTCGTGCGTAGGCCATAAAAGCCGACTCCCCAGGGAATCGGCTTTTATTAAATGGACGACTGGCAGCAGTGCAGCGTTACGTTTGAATGAATGCACGCCAGCTCACGCTCATCATAACGCGTTCCCTGGCGCAGGAGCCTGCATGTAAGGACCTCGGTCGCAATGGCCAAAAACGGGCCATCACGCCCAAGGCCGCTTACACTCCGGCTCCTAACCGCGCCAGCTCACGCTCAGAAGGAGAAGAAATTCATGATTTTAACCGTCACTTTAAACCCCTCAATCGACGTTTCCTACCCACTCGAACATCTTAAAATCGACACGGTGAACCGCGTCAAAAATGTTCGCAAGACCGCTGGTGGTAAGGGGCTGAATGTTTCCCGGGTGATTCACATGCTGGATCACGATCTTACTGCGACCGGTTTTATCGGCGGCTATTTTGGCAAATGGTTGGAGAATCAATTGGATCGCGATGGCATCGCCCATGATTTTCTGCCGATCGATGCGGAAACCCGTAGTTCCATCGCGATGCTTCATGATGGCGGCAAGCAAACCGAGATTCTTGAAGCCGGCCCAACGATTACCCCTGAAGATGCGCAGAAGTTTCTCGATCACTTTGACAAATTGCTGGATCAGGCAGACCTGCTGACGATCTCCGGTTCCATGCCGCAAGGACTTCCGGAAGACTATTACACGCAAATGATCGCCCACGCTGGCGCCAAAAATGTCAAGGTCTTGCTCGACACATCGGGCGCCACTTTGAAGTCCGCACTCGAAGCACCAGTGAAGCCCCTTTTGATCAAGCCAAACGAAGAAGAACTTGCCGGCTTGCTTAACCGCGAAGTCGATAAAACCGATTATGCCGCGTTGAAACAAGACCTCCAGGATCCGATTTTTGACGGCGTTGATTGGATTGTCGTTTCCTTGGGATCAGCAGGTGCCTTTGTTAAGCATCAAGACAAGTTCTATCACGCCGCCATTCCTAAGATCCAGGTCGTCAATCCGGTTGGTTCCGGCGATTCAACCTTAGCCGGCCTCGCCATGGGTATTCACGATGGTAAGTCCGACGAAGACATTATGAAGACGGCGATGACCACTGGGATGCTCAACACGATGGAAGCAGAAACCGGCTTCGTCAACCCGACGAAGTTCGATACCTATTTTGCCAAAGTCACGATTGAAAATTACTAATTTTGGAAAGAAGCCATCAAATGTCAACTTTTGAAAAGATTCAGCAGTTGAATCCAGATAAGCAGATTCATCAGCTAACGGATCCGGCGTTTGCCGATTACGGCGTCACCTACCCGCAATACGATGTCAGTGAGCTCAAAACGTTCATGGACCAAAACGTCAACATCCCTGCCCCCACCGCAGCCAACCTCTATGTTCCGTCAAACCCGGACATGGAAAAGATTCCGGTTGTTCAGCAAATCGGCCGCGATGTTTTCGCTGGCCTGCCAATCGAAGCAGGCGAATGTGCTGGCCACGCCGAAGCTTTAACCGCCGTGGAATTCCACCAAGGCAGTGAAGTGAACGTCTTTTTCACAGATGTCGTCATGGTCATCGGCAAGCGCGGCCAAATGCACGCTGGCAAATTCAACGCGGAAAAGGATGCTAAACTGTTCTTCGTTCCAGCTGGCACCGTGGTTGAATTCTTCAGCGACACGTTGCACTACAGCCCGTGTGAAGCCCATGCCAGTGGGTTCAAGTTTATCGTGATGCTGATCCGCGGCAGTAATCAACCCTTACCAGCTGATTACCACACTGACAACAAGCTGATCGTTAAACAAAATAAGTTCCAAGTCGTTCATGCCACCCGCACCGATAAAATCAAGCAAGGGATCCAAGTCGGCGTGACAGGCGAGCTCGTCAAAGTGGCACATTTAGATTAATCAATCATGGCCGACGACGCCAATGCCCCAACAAGCACAAGCTAAGACTCGACCGATCGTTCATTTTTGGAGGCGTTTATACATGGTAGAACTAGAATCAGTTAAAGATGAATCACCATTAAGCCGTTCCTTACAAACCGAACACTATAACGGCGCAGTCGCAGTGGTGACTGCCGACAAAGAGTTAGCAGCAGATTCGCAAGGCTTTGCCCATATCGATATGAAGGTTCCATTCGCATCACATACACTCAGCGGTGCCGGAACCGTTACACAACAATTCTTCGGCGTTTTGCTCATGCAATTTGTCGAAAAAGGCGCGCTAAAACTGACCGACAAACTATCACAATACGTGCCTGAATATAAGCAAGCTGACAAAATCACCATCGGCCAGCTCGCCACGATGCAAAGTGGGATTCCCGATTACTTAACGCTCATGGCTGAACCATTCAAGGCGAACGCTCCGGCAACCTTACCAGGTGAGCGCCTGGCCTTACAAATCAACCAACACAATGCCGCGGACATGGATCTGGCCAAAGTCTTGGATGTCGTTGATGATCAACCGTTAGCCTTCAAGCCAGGTAGCCAGACTGCTTACAGCGCCACCAACGCCATTTTGCTAGGCGAAGTGCTTGATCGGCTCACTGAGGAACGCCCGCTTGAAGCCATTTTGAAGGAAAACATTTACGATCCTTTGGCTTTGACACATACCAAAATCGGCACCTCACACGCTTTTGCCGAAAGCTATCATTGGATTGCCGGCAACCCGAACCTCGCTGGTAAAGGTGACGAAAATCAGGCAGATCGCGGCTTAGTCACAACAGTCGACGATCTTGAAAAGTTTGCGCAAGCTGTGTTGAAAGGCAAGCTGCTCAAAGCAGGAAGCTGGGAAACCATCTTCAAGGCTGCTGAAGGCGGCTACGGATTCGGCTGGCACAAGCTTGCTGACGGCTGGTTAGGCAACAGCGGCAGTGTCCTCGGCTATACTGGCTTGCTCAGCATCAACCGCAAGCAGAAGAAGGCTGCGGTCGCTCTGACCAATGTCTTAAAGCCGCAAGCTGATATGACGGAATTCGTTGATAAAATTCAGCAGGCTGCACAAGAACTTTAAACTTCATAGACAAGCAACCCCGGCTGAAGCCACCAACTTCAACCGGGGTTTTCTTGACATTCATAACATCTTAGCGAGACACTAACAGAGAAAAATTGAAAAACAGATGGGGCGCAACCATGACATTTTGGTTATTCATTTACTTTATCGGTGCCGGCATCCTCGGCGGCTTATTGGCTTCGATCGCTGGCTTAGCTTCGTTAGTTTCCTACCCAGCACTCCTCATAGCCGGCATCCCGCCAGTCATTGCCAACGTTACCAATACAGCCGGACTCGTGCTCTCCGGTATCGGCGCAACCGCATCATCATCCCGCGAGCTTCACGGCGAAGGCAAACTGGTGACCGGCTTAACCGCCCTCACGCTAGCAGGCGGCATTCTCGGATCTGCACTTTTACTTATTGAACCGGCGTCCACATTCGAACACGTCGTCCCCTTCTTCATTCTGTCAGCCGGTGTTCTCCTCTTAGTCAGCGGACACCAAGCGGACCGGAAGAATGTCCCTGCCTTACGCGATCAGAACAAGTTCGGCCTGATTTTAAAAGCTATCGGTCTCTTCTTGATCGGTGCCTACACCGGATACTTCGGTGCGGCAGGCGGCGTCATTATCCTCGCAATTTTGACACTGAGCCTACCCCAAAGATTTGCAGTTCTCAACGCCTTCAAGAACGTCATGGCTTTCATGGCTAACGCAGTGGCGACAGTTATTTACGCGTGGACTGGCAAAATTGATTGGGTCGTCGTCCTGCCGCTTGGCATCGGCTTTCTGATCGGCGGCTACTGTGGTCCGATCGTTGTGCGGCATGTTCCGGTCAGACTGCTTCGGATTCTGATTGCGTTTGCTGCGTTTGGGTTGGCGGCTGATTTGTTTGTGCAGGCGTATTTTTAGTTGATCCATTGAGCCAGCAATTAATTAAAATACGCTATTAGACTTAAGCCAGACGGAGGCGTTACAGGCAATCGGCATCAGATTCAGGAAAGATAGGTACTTTCACTTTTACAAGTTGATCCCTTCAGCGCCAAAAAGCCGCCACAAAAGAAACCATACGCAAACAGCTAATCCGCCTAAACAGATTAGCTGTTTTTTCGTTCCATTTGACTGACAAACGCAGACCCACATTGACTCAACCAGTCACACTTTAGCAGACTTTGGCTTCTTCTTATTCTGCATAAATTGCTTAACTGTCACGACTTTTCCCTGATTAAGTGGTTGAAGTTCTTCTCCAGAGAGCATCAGAGCATGGTTTTGCAATGATATCTGGTGACTTTCTAATTCCGACTCTTCATGTCCACCCCAATTATTCGTCATTAAAGCCTGTGAATTTGGATAGGTAAAAGTTGACAATTTTTCCGGCTTCAAGTCAATGACTGTTCCATCTTTGCGGAACGATCCTTCTTCTATTTTAAAGCTAGCAGGCGCTTGGGGATTTTCACTAACATTAGTGATATTGATGACGTAATGCCCGCTGTTTTTTAAATTGATGACAGTGCTTGTCATACCGTGCCCTATGAAGAATGTCCCCAAATAGAAGTACTTACGCCGTTGGTAGAGCATGATGCCCATACCGGCCGCAATCATTGCCAAAACAAGAATCGAAATGTTAGTCGCCATATCATTCACCTCATGTAACTGATTCTACCATGCAAATTTGTCAGAAAAGGGGTGTGACTAGAAAGCCACGCCCCTTCCTCAATAACTGTATCTCCTAGATAAGTCAGCGACAACTAGATACCGTCATCAGAGCCAGTAGCCATATTGTCTGGCATATCCAGCGTAAACTTTTGCGTGCCTTGTTTTGATGCAGCAATAATCGCATCAGCATAGGCATCGGCATTGTCATAGTCACTGAATACAGATTCAAGTAACGACCCTAGGTTACAGCCAGAGACAACCGCCAATTGCGGATTTTTGCTTGCTAGAGTTGCCGCCACTTTATACGGGGTTCCGCCAGCTAAATCTGTAAAAAACAGTGTCGGCTTGGGATCAGATCCAAGAATCGTTTCAAACTTAGCTTGAAGTTGTTTATCACTCATACCTTCTGAAAAGTTTACGAACGACCAGTTGTCTGGAACGCTAGCCAGAAGATGTAGCGCACCTTTGAACCCATCGGCAAAAGTACCATGCCCGGTGACGATCACTTGAACTTTACTCAATGTCTAATTCCTCCTCAAATCATTTACTAACAGCTACATCCAACCGATGGCCGCCATAACAATGGCAAGTGCAAAGGTTACGACAATTAACCAAATTGGGTTAACATTCTTCTTCAACAGCCAGTACAGCAAGAAAACAAAGGCAAATGGCAGAATGTTCGGGAAGATTTTATCCAGCAACTGCTTTTGCAAGTTGATAACCGTATTCCCGGCACCAATTTTAATGGTGAGTGACATCTTGACATAACTGGCGATCAAACCACCGATAACGGTCAAGCCCAAGATAGAAGCAACGTGTGAAATGATTCGAGAGTTTTCCTGAATGACATCAATCGCTCGCGTACCAAGGTTATAACCCAAGTGTGCCAATGGAATACGAGACCAGAATAGGAACAGGTAAACCAGGAAGAACAGAATTGGTCCAAAAACGTTCCCGTTCTTCGCGATTGAGGCAGAAATACCACCGACAATCGGCATAATGGTGAACCAGAAGATCGCATCACCAATGCCGGCCATAGGACCGAACAATGCGTTCTTTAAACCTTTAATGGTTGTCCGATCAACATGGCCTTCTTCCATCGTCAGTAGCAATCCCATCAGGATAGGATACAGTGGCGGTGAACTGTTGATGAATTCCATGTTATCGGTCATAACGGCTTTAAGGCCCTCAGGATCATCTTTATAGATCTTTTGCCAGTATGGCAGCTGCGCCCAAGTCCAACCTGGTGAATGCATTCGTTCATATGAGAAGGATGCCTGAACTAAGTTAGACCGAATCCCAAGCATGGAGATTTCATGATTGGTAAACAAGCTTTTCTTTTGTGTCTTATCATTCTTGTCATCAGATGCCATCATTCATGCCTCCTCCTTGAGATTGATTTTGAACTTCCTTAACTTGCTTCTCTAACTTGATCTGATCACGGCTGCGATAGAACTCGATCAGTGCAAATACTGCGCCAACCAAAGCAACTGGCAGAACATTTGAGAATGGGATCATTGAAGCCATAACGAATCCCAAAAGCAGATATGCAAAGTATTGACCTTTTAACATAACCTTCAACAACATTGCAAACCCAACAGCTGGTAAAATACCGCCAGCTAATTCAAAACCATGTGTTAACCAGTGAGGCATTGAAGTAACAAGTGCCTTCATTGGGCCCTGTGCTGCATATGCACTCAGGAAAGCCATGATCCCGAAGGACAATGTAACGATCGTGAGCGGAATGAAATTCAGACGTTTAAACGCCCCTGCATTTCCTTCTGCGGCATATTGATCGAATTTCGGCAAAAACAGTGAAAAGCTGGAGTAGAAGAACAGCAGAATATATTGCATTAACATCGCGAACGGTAATGAAAGACCAATTGCCGTTGCTGGAGCTGTTTTGTTAGTTGCCGCAATAACCACCGTCATAATCCCGCAAAGAACCGTGTTCGGCGGTTGTGTCCCGCCGGCAGGAGTCAATCCGGCAAAAGCTAGTTCAGTTAACCCGCCAGCAATGACACCGAGCTGTAAATCGCCCAGAATAAGGCCAGTGACTGTGCAGACAATAATCGGGCGGAAAATGAAGAACGCCTGTAGCCAGCAGTCAAGACCTGATATCATTGCCCAAAGCGCGATTAACACCCCTTGAGTTAAGGTAACATCCATGAACCTGACACCTCCAATTTAATCTATTGACTATTTGACATTCTTTAACAAGTCAGCAGTAATTGGTGTCTTCTTATCACCCGGATAGTCCTGAATGAAAATATTGACGCCAGCGTTCACAATTGCTAACAGATCCTCTTTGTCCTGTTCATCGACATAGACCTTCTTAGTAATCTCTGTCTTGCCCTGAGCAAAGTGCATATTGCCAACATTGACTTCCTTGATTGGCACACCGTTCTCAACTAACTTGCGAGCGTCGGCTGGCGTCTTAATGACGATAAAGATGTGCTGACGATCGGCAGCCTTACCAATAATGTCAATGGTATGTTGAACCGTGAAGAAACGGATACCAGCACCTGAAGAGTCAGCCGTCGTTGCCATTAACTTCTGCTGAAGCGGATCATTGGCAGCTTGATCGTTAGCAACCAGAATCAGATTTGCATTAACAGCGCGTGTCCATGTAACCCCAACCTGACCGTGCACCAAACGGTTGTCAATTCGTGTAAAAACAATATTTGCAGCCATCACTTTTCACCTCCTTATAAAAATATTATTCGCAGCGTGAACAGAAACTGACGGTGTGTTTTTGCTCTGCGTCATGCTATTTGTAAACCTGATCCTCCTCACAAAGTAAACCTGGATAGGTCTTTTATAGCGCTTTCAAAAACTAGATCAAAAACCAGTCTGACTGAGCGGCATTACAAAAGCGATCGGGCATTTTTTAAATGAACAACATCTGGGGAAATGCCAATTTTGAATGAAAAAGTTACGTCGACCACCGCTTAATCATTTGTCAACCATTTGTTAACTATTGTTTGTTCCTGTTCACTTTTAATTATAAACAAGCGTTTTCAGTAGTCAAGAAAATCCTCAAAAAGGTTGGCAAATTATTTAATGAATTTTATAGAGAGTTTAACCCCTCGTTGTGCAAGTACTTAGACAATCTATAAAACTTTGCAAATTAATGACGTAGATTATTTACGGCAGAATTTTCCCTAACAAAAAAGAACAAATTAAAACAAATAGGCCTCAATTTAATTGGCAACCATTGATTTCGCTTTTTGTCATCTATGATGCATAACCTGATGCCATTAACACCTAAGCACAAGAAAAAAGCCTTCCTAATCAAGGAAAGCTTCCTCCTGTGCAAATAACCCACTAGTTAAAAACCACTATGTCTTATTCAAACGTCCAAGTATTCGCCAACGTAAATGGCTCCCCTGGCAACAACGTAATCGCCGAGAGGTCATCCCCGCTAACCGGCGCAAACTGGCATTCAAGGGCCACACCGTCGAATTGTTTGATGTTGTGAGGAATACCCGTACCATCGAAGTGATTGGCGGTGTAAACAACTACGCTTGGCGCGGTTGTGACTAAAGTCATAGTGTGCTTGGCTGTTTGAAGCTTAGCCGCCAGTGTTTTGCCGTTTTTCAAAAGAAATGGATGGTTGATCCCGCGTTCGGACGTGATTTGATCGGCGCGGGTGTGGATGACATCGCCGAGTTTTTGGCCTTGACGAAAATCGAACACGGTGCCAGCTACTGGCTGCCAGCCTTGATTTGGCAAGTGTTCGGCGTCTAATGGCTTGTAGTCATCAGCCGGAATTGTCAAGGTGGTGTCATCAATCGTCGCTGGTTGATCCAACGCGAAGTAAGTATGGTTAGTCGGATTGAAGAGCGTTTCCGCGTCGCTTAGCGCATCGACCCGATATTGTAAGGCATTCGTGTTGGTTAGCGTATAGGTGACTTGCAACTTGAGATTGCCGGGATAGCCGTTGTGGCCGTCCGGATCGACAAACGTGAAGCTGGCGCTGGCGGTCGTTGCCGTTTTCTCGATGCGGAAATTGAACACTTGCCGATCGAGGCCGTCATCCCCGCCATGAATGTGATTGCTGCCTTCATTCATGGGCAAGTCGACTTTGACATCGCCGTGTTGCCAAACGTGACCGCGAATCCGGCCGACAATGCGGCCAACCGTCCCGCCTAGAAAATTACGCTCTTTTGAATAGTCCTCACGACTCGGTAACGAAAGAATCATATTGTGCAACCCGTCAGCTTCCGGCAGCAGCACTTTTTCCAAAGTTGCGCCGTAGTTTAACAGTTTGACTACCATTCCCTGATCATTGGTCAAGGTTAGTTCATACAAGTCGTGTCCTTGATACTGACCATATTGCTCAACTGAAACGTCCATCATAACCTGCTATATAAAACGTGGAAGAATGTCTCTTTGACACCAATAAAGGTTTTACATATTTCCTTTCTTGATTGACAATCCTACATTTCATTTAGTCCCGTCAACAACGGTATTCCCACTCTGAAATAAATCATCATGACAGTGACCGTCTCCTGAACTTTAAGGGTATAGCCTACCCCGTAACCTTTGATTTTGCATAAGCAATTAGATTCTCAACCGCATTTTCGTCTCGCCGCAGCTTCACCCCGCATTGATAACAATGATAGTCATCATGACCAGTTCGATGTTTTAAGTTGCCGCGTAGCGTGACCCGTTCATCAGCGGTTTTCACATAACCACAGCGTGAACAACGCTGGGTGCTGGGGTAATACTGATCCGCCAGCACCAACGTATTGCCATACCAGTCAGCCTTGTACTGCATGATCACTTTGAACTTACCAAACAATGATCGATGCAAGTTCTTCGCGAGACGTTTATTCATGCGCATATGGCGATTATCCAGATCCTCAATCCCAATTAAATCATAATCAGTGATAAGCCTCGTCGTAAACTTTTGCAGCAAATCCATTTGAATCCGTTCAACTCGTTGGTATTGACGCTTCAACTTGGTTCTCGTTGTGCGATAAGCCTTGGAGTTAACCCGCTTGGGATTTACTTTCCGTTTGCGGGCTAATTGGCGCTGATAATGAGCAATGCGGGTGTAAAGCAATGGCAGACGGTCAGGCAAGGTGGGTTGAGTCGCATAGCCAGTTGACGTTTGATAGTCAAACTTGCCAATGTTGGCATCAACCCCAGTGACAGTTAGAACCGGCCGCTTTTCAACAGAAGTCTGAACCTCAATTGAAAAGGAAGCATAGTAACCGTCAGCGTCTTGAACGATACAAACTTGTTCCAGTTCGCCCTGCCAACGCGGTTGCTCGGCCAGTTTGATGTCATACCAGGCACCAGCACCATGAGGTTTATCTAAACGTAACTTGCCAGTCACAAGTTGCGCCCGATCCGTCTTGAAAGTTTTGCGAGATCGTTTCTTAGATTTCCAGTTGGGTTTATCGTGATCTGGCATCTTCGGATTGAAGTAGTTCTTCCAAGCCTTATCTAGATCTTTAACGGCGAGCTGTAAAACTCGGGCTGACTGTTCGTACTGCCAGTCGGTTTTGTTCCAAACCAGTTCGTTCCGTACTTTACGTTCATTAGGTCGCAGTGTTTTGTCCACCATCACCAGAGATGCGTCATACATGCTGTTCCAAGTTTCAAGGGCCTGGTTCCAGCAAAACCGGCGATAGTTGAACAATCGTTCCAGTTCACGCCGCATGGTTGCGTTGGGATAGAGTTTAATCTTATGCGTTTTAATCAAAAGTTGTCACCTCCTCTCAATTAGCTGGTTAAACGCCACTTGAGAGGAAGCTTGAAGTAGACGTTCAAACCAAGGCTAGTTAGCGGAACTTTGGTAAGAACCATCATACAGTACCGATTCAGGCTCTTGTCAATACATTTCGCAGATTAGTTTGGTTTGAACACATGGACAGCTTCCACTTAATTATTCTGTCCATGTTGTACCGCTTGATACCATATTGTTCGTCATATTTGAGTGCTGTTAACACCCTCCTTAATCAGTGATGCATACGCTACAAACTGCTAGCGCGCATCACAAGCTCACTCTTAAAATTGACTTGGCGTGGCACCCGCTTGGCGTCGCTCAGCCTTGCCTGCAGCAACTCAACCGCCGTCTGGCCCATTTGATCCGTGGCAGCATGGACCGTCGATAATGGCGGCGTCGTGAACTTGGCGACCGCCACATCGTTAAAGCTAATGACGGACACCCGTTGCGGCACTGCTAAGCCAGCCTCGTTCAACGCGCGCAAGGCACCGACTGCCATGGTGTCGTTGGCGATGATGAAGCCGTGCGGCAATTGATCGCCTAACGTTTCAATCGCCTTTTTCATCAAGCGGTAGCCCGAATCCGGCGTAAATTCGCCGATTAACCGAAACTCAGGGCGTGCGAGTCCGGCGTCCTTCGCCACACGATCAAACGTTACCGTGCGTACATCCTGAAACTGCTCGCGGCCGCTGCGACTCGCCTCAAGTCCGCCGAGAAAGCCAATATCGTCAATGCCGACTTTACGAAAATGCTCAATGATCTCTTTAATCGGCCCGGCATAATCGGCGGTAACCGAGTCGCAGTCGAACGCCAGCATGTTCTGATCAACAAAGACCACCGGCAATTCCAGTGCTTTCATTTTAGCCACTTCACCAGCGTCATATTTACCTAAAGCAATGATACCTTGGATGTTGGCAACACTGTCACTATCCAGCTGCTCGAGGTGAAAATTCTGCAAATGGTAACCGACGCTGGCTGCTTTGGCTTCAATTGCGTATTGAATTTGCAGGTAATAAAGATCATTCAATTCTTCTTGTTCACTGCGCCACTGGACAAGGGCTACCGTTGTCTGAGTGGGCACCCGTTTGCGTCGTCGCGGTTTATACGCTAGTTTCTCAGCCGTTTTCAAAACGCGCTGCCGCGTTTCTGGCGTCACAGCCAGCGTCGCGTCATAATTCAAAATTCGCGAAACCGTAGCGATCGACACCCCCGCCGCCTTCGCAATATCTGTAATCGTGGTCATCGATTCCCTCCGTTTCCCTGACTGTGCTGCCAAAAGATGCATTTAAAGTGTGCGGCAGAAGCGGCCAAACGCTTCCTGGCCGATTTCATCGCGTTTGAACACGCCGGCATCTTCCAGCACGCGGGCGAAGACGCGGCCCACGGCTTCTTGCAACTGGGCTTCTGCATTCTCCGGCGTCCACTGGTATTTGGCCTTAAGCTGGTCTGCCCATGCTTTGTGCATTGGCTTCATGTCATTGGCTTCACCTAATAAATATTTTTGCACTTCAGCCAATTCCGTCTTGAGCCGTGCCGGTAAAATGGCACGCCCCATCACTTCAATCAGTCCGATATTTTCCTTTTTAATATGTTGAACATCCTGATGCGGGTGGAAAATACCGTCAGGATACTGCTTACTGGTCTGATTGTCACGCAAAACCAAATCCAACTGGTATTCGGAGCCGACACGACGGGCAATCGGCGTCACAGTGTGGTGCGGCTTACCGTCCACAAATGCCCGCACGTCAACGGATTCATCCGTATACTGATCCCATACCTGCCGAACATGCTCAGCGGCATTCACCAACTCTTCGCGATCAGCGCTGACCAAGCGAATGACACTCATCGGCCACTTCACAATACCGGCGAAAACATGCGGATGGCCGCTAATTTCGACTTGGGTCTCAATCGGCGCCTTAGCCATCGGGAACGTATGCCGGCCACCTTGATAATGCTCGTGAGCCAGCATCGAACCGCCGACAATTGGCAAGTCCGCGTTGGAGCCGACAAAATACGTCGGGAACATGGCCACAATCGCCAACAGATTTTCAAATGTGCTCTGATCAATCACCATCGGTTCATGAATAGCATCCAAAAAGATCGCATGCTCATTGAAATAAGCATATGGCGAATATTGGAAGCCCCAGGTTTTCCCACCTAACAGGAAGCGGATAATCCGGTGGTTGGTACGTGCAGCAAAATTACTGCGGCCTGCATAGCCTTCCGTTTGCAGGCACAACGCACATGCCGGATAACCGGACTGGGCGTGGGCTGCGGCGGCAATATCTTTCGGATCCTTTTCCGGCTTGGAGAGGTTGACCGTAATTTCCAAGTCACCATACTCGGTTTTGGCCGGAAAGACCAGGTTCTTGGCAATCGCCCGAGTTTGAATGTAATTATTCGCCCGACTTAAAGCAAAGAACCAGTCAGTTGCGACCCGTGGACCCGCCTGATACTTATCCCAGAACATTTGGTTGACGCGACTCGGAGTCGGTGTGGCAAAATCCATCAGCTGCGCTTCAAGAATCTGGCGGGCTGACTGTGAATCCGGAATTTTACCGTTATCCTGGGCAGCTTGAACCATCAAATCCAGATTCTTCAACGGATCCTCATCACCTGGCAGGTCCAGTGCCGCATCCCCGATTAGGTTCAGCAACTTGTTCGTCAGGTAAACCGCATCCATATGGGTATAATCAGGATTCAGCTTAATAATGGTCTCAATATGATTGGTAATTGCGGTCAATTACGGTCACCAAAGCCTTCCGGATGATTCTCGTGCCAGTTCCAGGCAGTCTCGATAATTTTGTCGATGTCGTCATAGTTCGGTTTCCAGCCTAAGATGTCGCGGGCCTTGTCCGAGCTGGCGATTAAGGTACTTGGGTCGCCTGCACGCCGCGGTGCCATGGTTGCCGGGATCTTCTGGCCGGTCACTTTACGGGCAGCGTTCAAAATCTCCAAGTTCGAGAAGCCATGAGCGGAGCCGATATTGAAGGCCGATGACTGATTGCCCGCGTTCAGATACTTCAATGCCAGCACATGGGCATCAGCCAAGTCAACCACATGCACATAATCACGAACATTGGTGCCATCCTTGGTTGGGTAATCATCGCCATAGATTTGCAGACCGGTACGGGTCCCTGCTGCAACCTGCAAGATGATTGGAATCAAGTGGGTTTCAGGGTGATGATCTTCACCAATCGAACCATCTGGCATCGCCCCAGCCACGTTGAAGTACCGCAGCGCAACAAACTTCAGATCATAAGCAATGTCGGCCCAGTGCATGATCTTTTCCATGGCCAGTTTGCTTTCGCCGTATGGGTTGGTTGGCACTTGCGGATCGGTTTCCTTAATCGGCACCTGCTTCGGTTCGCCATAAGTAGCAGCGGTCGATGAAAAGACAATCTTTTTAATGCCAAACTGGTTCATCGCTTCAAGCAGCGTGATCATGCCACCAGTGTTGTTGTCGAAATACTTCAGCGGATCTTTCATGGATTCCGGCACAATCGAAAAGGCCGCAAAGTGCACGATACCGTCGATCTTTTCCTGGCTGAAGACCTGGCTCAGGAAGTGGTAATCGCGAATGTCGCCTTGGTAAAAACGGGCGCGCGGATCAACCGCCTTGCGATGACCGGTAATCAAATTATCTAAAACAATGACATCTTCCCCGTCAGCCAATAGTTGCTTAACCGTATGTGAACCGATGTAGCCTGCGCCACCTAAAACTGCAATTGTCATGTTAATGTTTTCTCCTTTACTTTTTGCTTCTGCATCCGTCTGCGTTGACTGATATTTTGTCAGCGCTAGTTTAACTGCTTAGCTCCGTCGGCAATGTCGGCCACATAGAAGTGCGCGTCATAGCCGATCTTTTCAGTATAAGCTTTGCCAACGTTACTAATAAAGTCCTCGACGTCAGCGCTGTTGACAATCGCAATCGCGCAGCCGCCAAACCCGGCACCGGTCATCCGTGCACCTAAGACACCGCGTTGTTTCAAGGCGTTGGTCACCAAAGTATCGAGTTCAACGCCGGTAACTTCATAATCAAATGCCAAGGAAACCCCGGACGCAGAAACCAGCTTGCCGAAGGTCGTCAGGTCGCCTTTTTGCAGTGCCTGTGCTGCTGTTAATGTCCGTTGGTTTTCGAATACCGCGTGACGGGCACGTTTGATCAGAATCGGGTCATAAATGAGATACGTGTTTTCATCAAATTCGTCTTCGGTCAGTTGGCCAAGGCTCTTCACGTCAATGCCTTTTTGCAGCATTGCCAAAGCCTTTTCGCATTCACTGCGGCGTTCGTTGTACTTGGAATCAGCCAATTCGCGGCGCTTGTTGGTGTTCATGATAACGATCACGTTGTCGCCCATTTCAACTGGCAGATACTCGTATTTCATGGTGTTCGTATCCAGCAGCGTTGCTTGGTTGGCGCGGCCCATTTCGATGGCAAACTGATCCATGATCCCAGAGTTAACGCCGATATAATCGTTTTCGACTTTCACGCCGAACTTAACCAAATCCAACGGGGCAAATCCGCCGTCAAAAAGATTATTCAGAATCGTGCCAACCAGCATTTCCAATGAAGCTGAGCTCGACAAGCCCGCGCCATCCGGCAAATTACCATTAATATAAACATTCAAGCCGTGGGTATAATTAATCCCCGCTGTCTTCATCACCCGCGCCATGCCTTGGAAATAGTCTGTCCACAAGCCGCGTTTTTCCTGAAAAAGATCCGGGAACGGAATGTCGATAATACCAACCTTCGGGAAGTTAGCTGAATACAACCGGAACGCATTGTCTTCATTGGCACCAACTGCGGCATAAGTACCAAGCGAAATCGCGCAAGGGAAAACGTGCCCACCATTGTAATCGGTATGTTCACCAATCAGATTAATCCGTCCCGGCGCGAAGAACGTATGCTCCGCCTGCTTACCAAATTGCTCTGTAAAGCCTTTCGTGACATCTGTACTGTTCACTCTGAATTCCTCCTATGTTTAAAAAATACGTCAATTTGTTCGCGATTTTTGTAACCGTTTTTATTTTACTAAAAAAGTCGCGCAAATGGAAGCGCTATTGTCAAAATATTTTAGCTAAATTAGACTGTATGCAACAAAAATACGTCAAAATAAAATTTATGTTTTAGTAAAACTCCTCTTAAATATCGGTTATACGGGGGAGTTCCTCAGCACTTGAACCTCGGAATCTTTTAAGTAGCTTTACCATAACGCGTTCGCCAGCCCAGAAACCTGCGTGTAAGGACCTTGACCGCAATGGCCAAAGACCAGCCATCACGGTCAAGGCCACTTACACGCAGGTTTCTAAGCGGGCTGGCTCACGCTCACACCAAAAAAGCATCAGGCTCAATGTTCTCCACCGAACCGATGCTTTTGGCCAATATTACCGGACAAATACATGACGCGAGTTAGTTCTCTTTAGCGCATCATAGATCCAAGTCTATTGTTTTTCTTCAAGTTTCTTAATACGCTTCAGCATTCGGATCATGTAACGTGCTTGATCAATCAGCAGCATAGTCGTCATCAGCGTATCTTGTCCGTGCACCATGATAAACGTCACGTCCATCTGGGCACCACCTGCTTCTTTGCTAAGCAGCTGGGTTTGTTGATTATGGGCTTCGTTGATATCTTTTTGGGCTTCATCGAGCAGCGCATTCGCTTTATCAAAATCTCCCGCCTCTGCTGCGTCCAACGCATGAATGGCTGCTGTGTGTGCATCTCCTGCATAAGCGACAAGTGCAAAGCCCACCATTGAAATTTCTTCTTTTGTTGCCATTATTTTGCCTCCAATACCGTGATTTTCCTTCATTGATTGTTTGTCTTAGTCAGGAATGACATGTGTTTCACAAACCTGTTTGAACCACTCTGCGCTTTGCTTGACATAGCGCTTCTGAGTTGGAAAATCGACAAAGAATAGTCCGTAACGCTTGCTGTACCCATTCGTCCAGGAAAACTGATCTTGAAGGGACCAGACAAAGTACCCTTTCACATTTGCCCCGCTCTTAATGGCATCGGCGATCGCACCCAGATATTTCTTTAAATAATCAATTCGTTTCGGATCGGGAATGACCGTATCAGCTGTCGCATCGGCTGGCAAAGATTCCTTAAGACCGATGCCATTTTCCGTCACATAGATGGCAGGAACTAACGGATAGTCATTGTGAATCCGCATTAAGATGTCATACATGCCACGTGGATAAATTGGCCAATCCCAATCAGTCGTCTCGATGCCTTCGGGTTTCTTTTCTTCGCCAATACCATGAAGCCGTGAAACAGAAGAACCCTTGGCACCAGTGCCGTTATGAATCGTCTCCGACTTGCCATGATAAACGCGCAACCACTTACTGAAGTAATTATTCACTCCGACAAAATCCAGTTGCTGGGCAGCTTTTTTAATGATTTGCATGTCTTCCGGCGTACTATGAAACATTGGCTGATCGTTAGCATTTAAAATTTCTTTGACCAGTGCTAGTGTCGTCGGGGCGTATTCGCCAGCTAAAGTGCCATCCAAATATAATCGGTTATCAAGGACATCTTGCAAGTCTGCTGCATGTTGATCTTCAGCCGTATCACTATACGGATAAACCGTCTGAAGCGCGTGCACAATGCCAATTTCACCGTCAAGCTTCATCGATTTGAACAAGTTAACGATCCGAGCGTGGGCGACCATCTGGTTATGCTCAGCCTGAAACGTCTTGTCGAATCGGCCTTTCTCAGCAGGTGGGAAGGTGCCGCTTGTGTATTGCTGTACTGCCATTGAAGTAAGTTCGTTGATCGTGATCCAGTGTTTAACCTCCGGGAACTCTTCAAAGCAGAATTTTGCATAATTGACAAAATCGTCTAGCATCTCCTGACTCAACCAGTCTCCTGCTTGATGAAGGCGCTCGGGCGTATCAAAGTGATGCAAGGTCACAAAGGGCACGATATGATGTTTGGCACATGCTGCAAATAATCGATGATAGTAAGCGACACCGCGCGGCTCCACCGCACCGGCCCCATCAGGAAAAATCCGGGACCAGGCAATTGAAACGCGAATGACTTGATGGCCGTATTGTTCTGCCAAAGTCAAGTCTTCGTCATACCGATGATAAAAGTCTGCTGCTGGATCAGGACTAAAGCGCCCCTGTTTTTCTAAAAAGTCATCCCAGAGAACTCGTCCTTTACCGTCCTCTTTTGTGGCACCTTCGACTTGATACGCCGCCGTTGCACCACCCATCACGAAGTCTTTTGGTAATTGTTTCTGCATCGCTCAATATCCTCCTTAAAGATTAGATTCGACAAAATTCAGAGCCATATCGCCATTGTTGGTTAAGTCAATGTACTGACGACCGGTTGTGGTGACCAGTTTGACGCCATATTTATCTGTAATCTTCTTGAGATTGGCTTTCATACTTTCCATCTGTGGCGCAAGGATCACCATGTTCATATCTTTGATCAGATCCATATCCTGCCCATATGCCCGGGCTGCCGCGGAAAGTTTCAAGCCTCGTTCTTTGGACAATTTATTGAGCGCATTGGCTAAAATACCGCTTGTCCCGCCACCGGCACACAAGACCAGGACATCAACTTCATTCTTCTTGAAATAATCCTCACTATGCGATGACGTAGCCTTTTCAATTGGTCCGGCATCATTTGGCGCCGTTGCTGTTTGCTTGGAAATTGTCTGGGTTGCGACTTTCTTAGGTTCAACGGTATCAGCAGCTAAGACTGCCGTATTGTCGCCTTCAAGCGTTGCCTCATTAGCTTTTTCTTCAGCAAGAAGCGTACTGTCATAGACCCGAATGAATGGGAAGTAAATGGCGACATCCAGTACCAGTGTCAACAAAACATAGACAAAGGCAAGTGGCGCAAAGCCTGTTGAAATGACAATCCCAATGGGTGCAGGAACTGTCCACGGCATCGTGTACATCATGCTGTTCATACCGAGAACGCTTACAAAAAACTTAAAAAGACAAACATTCACAATTGGCGTGAGTAGAAATGGAATGAAGAACATCGGGTTCATAATGATCGGCATCCCGAACAGTACCGGCTCGTTAACCGAAAAAGTACCCGGAATGAACGCAGCTTTCCCAACCGCTTTTAATTGTGCGGATCGGGCAGCAAACAACATAATAAAGGCAACGACTAATGTTGATCCAGTTCCGCCAAAGTTCATGACATAGTCCATCGTGTTCATAGCCAAGGCGTGGGAGACATGCTCGCCTGCCTGATATTGTTGAAGATTGGCCGCCGTATTGGCAATCATGATCGGCACAACGGCTGGTTGCACGATTGAAGGCCCCTGAACCCCACAAAACCAGAAGAATGCCATCGCACCAGCAATAAGTGCCAACCCCAAATAGGAGTCACTAGCTTGAAACAGTGGTGATAGGACTTGGATAATCCAGCGCGGCAAGATGGTCCCGGTCAATGCCTTGAATCCAACGCCGAAAAGCCAGAAAAGAGTGACAGATAAGCCCATCGGAATCAGGTCTTTAAACGACTGGGAAATATTACCTGGCACTTGTGGTGGTAACTTAATGGTGACGTTGTTCTTGATGCAGATAAAGTAAATGTTAGGAACGATCAAGCCAACAATGTACGCACAAATCAAGCCTTGCGTGCCCATGTAAGTCAAATCAACGCCAGTTTTCAGTGGCAGAATCGACAGAATGACAAACGCAATTTCGGACGCCACAATAACGGCAACCGGATTAATCTGATTGGTTTTAGGTAGCTCCAAGTTCTTACTGTCAGTCAGATTCTTAGCCGTTGTCCCAGCAACGAACAATGCCAACAATCCCATTGAATAGTTATATGCAATCATCAGCGCATTGGTGACATTTTTAGGCCAATAAAAGCCCCAAGCATTTGGTACATAAGCGATCATCATAAAGATACTTGAAAAGATGATAATCGGCATGCAGGCAATAAAACCGTCTCGAATGGCGGAAACGTATTTGTTCGCCGCAATGGCTTCAAATATTGGTTTAAGTTTGTCAAAAACCTTATTCATGGTGCTTTCCTCCTGTTTTTCCATCAGACGTCTGTTCCTCAGCAGGCGCTTCATTAATTAATCGTTGAATGTGGATGATGAAATACAGTCTTTCATCTTCGCTCATACCGTGGTAAAGGTTCTCTTTAATTTCATCAAAAATTTCAGAAGCAATCTCATAAGACTTTGGGTAATTCTGCTCTAACTCCGTTGCAACTTCCGGTACGATGGCAACAGAATCTGTGTCTACCCGCTGCAGTCGGTCAACTAGATACTGAAGATGGATCATAAATCGATCATAATAATTGCCATTAGCCGGTGATCTTGTGATTTTGTGCCGTTTCAAGACGCGTTGGACAAGTTGACTAAGCGAGGCCTCATTGCTCTGATCAAATGCCTGTTCATTGTCGTCCTCACCGGCGGCATTAATGAAATGTAGCGCAAGGTTTTTCACTTCAGAAAGCGGAAATTGAACACCTAAGTTTGCGGCAATAATTTGTAACGCTTGCTTGGCCACTGCATATTCTGCCGGGTACTGAATGTGAAAATCCGGCACCATTGATTCTTGGTAGGTACCTGCCTGATAACGTTTGTATGCCTCATAAATATGATCGCTTAAGGTTATATAAATATAATCAAGCACTTTGAGGTGAAACTGTTTTTTCGCAAGATCGATAATTTCGTATGTGGTCGTCACCACGTCAATTGGAATATTTCGCAATAGAAAGTACAAATTCTGGCGGGAAGTTTCCGTCGCAAGATAGAAAATTTTTTCGATCTGGTTAGCCGGAATGACATCCCCGCGCTTCTTTTTAAAAGCGATGCCCCGTCCCTTCACAACGGCCTGGCTGTGGTTGTCTAGATCAACTAACGCCACGTTATTGTTGAAGATCTGAGCGATTTTTGGCATACTGTCATCTCCTTACCAAGACATAGAAAAAACCACAAACCACGCGCTACTAATAGCGCTGTGATTTGTGGTCTCGCCTAATTGAATAGTCACAATCCACAATGAATATTCCCATCAACAAACAAATTGTACCATATTCGAACAAAATGTAAACGTTTTATTTCAGACTGGCGCTCATTTCCTGCCAGGCCTGTTCTTTATAGAATCGTGTTTGTGCCACTGCGCCTCTGTAAACCTGTGATAGTGCTTTATAAAATAACTAATTTAAAATTTCAAATGTTTTTATACAGTATTTATATTTGACAATACGCCCCCGCCATTTGCAGATGCCTCGCAAATGGCTCGAATCAAACAGAACTGTTCCCAACTTCACCGATGAAGAGAAACCAAGTCGTTTTAATTGACGGCTACCAAAAACTGACGATAATAATCAAAGCAAAGATCCAATATTGCAATGATTTAACCGCTTAGACGCCGTGCATGATTGCGGTGCCGCCAAGGAGGTTTAGATTTCCATGACCAATTTAGATTTATCCATCATTGTGCCAACGTACAATCTTGGCCGGTATCTGCCGGCTACCCTTAAAACCATTCAGGAACAAACAATTGATGTGGAACTGTGGCTCATCGATGATGCTTCAACAGATCGGACGGCTCAAACAGCGGCCGATTTTGTGCGCGGCGTGCCAAATTACCATGCTACGGCTTTTGATCGTCATCGTGGTATTGGCACCGCCCGCAACTTTGGGATTGATCATGCCAGTGGTCGGTTTATTGCTTTCGTTGATGGTGACGATTTGATCGCGCCTACTTTTGCCGAGACCCTTGTCCGCGGCTTCACACCAGGTGTCGTTGCGACCGCGGTTGGTTACGATTGGTGGCATCGCAGCCGCGGCGGTCCTGATCGCTTCCGCTTATTGTCCCAGGCCGAAATGTTTGAACAGGTTTCTCATCACGGAACGGAAATCGGCGGGTATATCTGGAACAAAGCCTTTTCCCACGCCGCTTTGGACGCCAGCAACATTCGCTACAAAGAGCAGTTGCGGATTGCTGAAGACTATGACTTCACTGCCGAATACGTTGCCCATACCCGCGGCAAGTATGCTTACAATCCAACGGTTCTGTACAAAAAAATCAACCGGCCGAACAGCACCATGCACAACTTCTCTTGGGACGACCGGCGTCAGGAAGACAAGATTTTTGACCACATTTATCAGCTCAAACAACTCATCTAATCAGCCTTACCTAACCCGGCCACCATGCCGGGTTTCGTGTTTCTGAATGCATAAGCCTAATGAAATTTAGGTGAATCTATATTCTCAATTGCGAATATAGGCCTTATGGTTAAAATAACTTATGATTTATATAAGCATAATGCTTGCATTCGTCCCGGCGATCGGGTATAACTATTACCGGAAACGTTTTCATTGTGTGCAATTATATTTCACTGGAGGTAGCTAATCGTGACAAACGAACAACAATATATTTTAGCGATTGATGAAGGAACGACCAGCACCCGGACCATCATCATCGACCATAATGGGCAAAAAGTGGCGGATGCACAACGCGAGTTTCCGCAGTATTTTCCGCATCCCGGTTGGGTAGAGCATAACGCTAACGAAATCTGGAACGCTGCCCTATCAACGATCGCCACGGCTTTCATTGAATCACATATTCAGCCGCGGCAAATCGTCGGAATCGGCATCACGAATCAGCGGGAAACCACGGTTGTCTGGGATAAGCAAACGGGCTTACCGATTTATAACGCCATTGTCTGGCAATCACGGCAAACCAGCGAGATTGCTGACCAGCTCAAAGCCGATGGATACGACGATCTTATTCACGATGCTACAGGCCTGCTGATTGATTCTTACTTCTCAGCAACCAAAATTCGCTGGATTCTGGATCACGTTCCGGGTGCCCAGGAACGTGCGGAAAAAGGTGAACTGCTTTTTGGAACGATCGACACCTGGCTTTCCTGGAAGCTGTCCGGCGGCGCGATTCACGTCACGGATTACACCAATGCCTCGCGTACCATGCTGTTTAACATTCATAAGTTGGATTGGGACGATGAGATTCTGCGCATTTTGAACATTCCTAAGCAAATGTTGCCGGAAGTCCGCAGTAACTCGGAAATCTATGGCGATGCTGCTGCTTATCACTTTTTCGGCAGCACGGTTCCGATCGCCGGCATGGTCGGGGATCAGCAAGCCGCTTTGTTCGGTCAGTTGGCGATTCAACCAGGTATGGTCAAGAACACTTACGGAACCGGTGCCTTCATTGTCATGAACACCGGCGACAAACCCACCCTTTCCAATCACAACCTGCTGACCACTATTGGCTATGGTCTTGATGGCAAAGTCACTTACGCACTTGAAGGCTCGGTCTTCGTTGCCGGAAGTGCCATTCAATGGCTGCGCGACGCGATGAAAATGATTGAACGCTCAAGTGATTCGGAAGCCGCCGCTTTGGCATCAAAAAGTCAAAATGAAGTCTATGTTGTTCCCGCCTTTACCGGTTTGGGGGCTCCTTACTGGGATTCCGATGCCCGCGGTGCCATTTTTGGCATTACCCGGGGTACGACCCGCGAAGATTTTATTAAGGCAACTTTGCAATCGCTTGCATATCAATCCCGCGATGTTGTCGACACGATGAACGCCGATACCGGTATGCCGATTCCGGCATTACGCGTTGATGGCGGTGCTGCCAACAATGATTACCTGATGCAATTCCAGGCCGATATTCTGGGGATTCCGATCGAACGGGCCGCGAACCTTGAAACCACCGCGATGGGCGCTGCTTTCTTTGCCGGCTTAGCCACAGGTTTCTGGAACAACACCGATGAACTGCAAAGCATTGTCAAGGTCGGCAAGCGGTTCGAACCACAAATGGACGCCGTCGACCGTGATTATCTGTACGAAGGCTGGAAGCAAGCCGTTGCCGCCACCCAGATGTACAAGCATACGGACAAACACAACTAATTCTTTTTAAAAATATCATTCAATCATTATTCAAAAGGAGCTTATTAAAATGGCATTTTCAAGTGAAACCCGCAAACAAACGATTGAACAATTAAAGCAAACCGAACTGGATCTTCTGGTTGTCGGTGGCGGCATTACCGGTGCCGGGGTTGCGATTCAGGCGGCCGCAAGTGGCATCAAGACCGGCTTGATCGAAATGCAGGACTTTGCTGAAGGAACCAGCTCACGTTCGACCAAACTGGTACACGGCGGCATCCGTTACCTTAAGACATTTGACGTTGGCGTTGTTGCCGATACCGTCAAGGAACGGGCCGTTGTTCAAGGCATCGCGCCGCACATTCCGCGGCCATTCCCGATGTTACTGCCGATTTTCCAGGAACCTGGCAGCACGTTTGATATGTTCAGCATCAAAATCGCGATGGATCTGTATGATCGGCTGGCAAACGTCGAAGGCTCGCAATATGCCAACTACACCGTTACGAAAGATGAAATTCTACAGCGTGAACCGCAGCTGGAAAAAGACGGGCTGCAAGGCGGTGGCGTTTACCTCGACTTCGTGAACAACGACGCTCGGCTGGTCATTGAAAACATCAAAGAGGCAGCTGAACTCGGCGGACTCATGGCCAGCCGCGTGAAGGCGATCGGCGTCTTGCACAATGACGCTGGCCAAGTCATCGGTTTGCGCGTCAAGGATCTTTTGGATGACAGCGAATTCGATATTCATGCCAAACTCGTGATCAATACCACCGGTCCATGGTCTGACAAGTTTAAAGCATTGGACAAGAACGAAAATCAGGCCCCAACCCTGCGCCCAACTAAAGGTGTGCACTTGGTTGTCGATGGTTCCCGTTTGCCGGTCCCACAACCGACCTACATGGATACCGGTTTGAATGATGGCCGGATGTTCTTCGTGGTACCACGTGAAGGCAAGACTTATTTTGGCACGACCGATACCGATTATACCGGCGACTTCAAACATCCACGCGTAGAGCAAGCCGATGTGGATTACCTGCTGAAAGTGATCAACAAGCGCTTCCCAGAAAGCCACATTACAATTGACGACATCGAAGCCAGCTGGGTCGGTCTGCGGCCACTGATTGCCAACAACGGCAGCTCCGATTATAACGGCGGTGGTGCCAACACTGGTAAGGTTTCGGATGATTCGTTTGAAGCCTTGGTCAAAGTCGTTAACGATTATGAAGACAACCAGGCAACCCGGTCCGATGTTGAGCACGCCATTTCCAAACTTGAGACCGCGCATGCCGAAGCGTCCCTGAGCCCATCCCAGATCTCCCGCGGTAGTTCGCTGCGCCAAGCCGATGATGGCATGATCACGCTGTCCGGTGGGAAGATCACTGACTACCGGAAAATGGCGGCTGGCGCCCTCGCCTTGATTCGTCGTGTCTTGGCTGAAAAATTTGCGACCGAAACCCGCACCGTTGATTCTAAAAAGCTTCAAGTCTCCGGCGGTCATTTTGACCCGACCAATGTTGACGATACGATTGCGTTCTATACCCGGATCGGGATTGACGCTGGCATGCCTGAAAAGGACGCCGCTGACCTTGCCAATCGTTACGGCTCCAACATCAGTCGCGTGGTCACGTATGCTGACGGCCAGCCGGCACCGGGCCTGAGTCTCAAAGAAACCATGAGTCTACGCTATTCAATTAATGAAGAAATGACGCTTACGCCGGTTGATTACCTGTTGCGCCGGACCAATGCCATTCTTTTCCATGCCGAAACGCTGGCTGACTTGAAACAGCCGGTGGTAGACGAAATGGCCCGCATCTTAGGTTGGGACGAAGTAACCAAGGCACAACAGTTGGCTGATTTGGAACAAGCGATCAGTGAGAGTCGGTTGGATGACTTGAAGAAGGCGCCGGCTTCGGCTCCTCAAGCCTAGAAAGGGGCACCCATATGTGGACACAAGCATTAGGTGAATTCATTGGTACCTTCGTTTTGATCCTCCTTGGCGATGGCGTCGTCGCAGGCGTGTCACTGAACAAGTCCAAAGCCAATGGTGCCGGCTGGGTTGCCATTACCCTAGGATGGGGATTAGCCGTGACCATGGGCGTTTATACCGCCGCCTTCTTAGGCCCGGCACACCTTAACCCGGCAGTCACTGTAGCGTTTGCAGCGATTGGCAAATTTCCTTGGGCGTGGGTCATGCCATTCATCATCGCTCAACTGCTCGGTGCGTTACTCGGTGCGGCAGCTGTCTGGCTGCATTACTACCCGCATTGGGCCGCTACCAAGGATCCCGCAGCAACCTTAGGCGTCTTTGCCACTGGCCCGGCCATTCGCAGTTATGCGGCCAACTTCATTTCTGAGTTCATCGGGACTGCCGTCTTGATTTTCGGACTGTTAGCCTTCACCAAAGGCAAATGGACAGATGGTCTGAATCCAATCGGCGTCGGCATCCTGATCACCGCGATTGGCCTATCACTTGGCGGTACCACCGGTTATGCTATTAACCCAGCTCGAGACCTTGGCCCGCGGTTGGCGCACGCCATTTTACCAATTGCCAACAAAGGCGACTCCGACTGGCCCTATGCCTGGGTACCGGTTTTAGGCCCACTGGCAGGCGGTGTGGCAGGCGCGCTGATCTTTGCAGCTTTGCCATAATCTATCACTTGATTTGAACCACAAAAACCGACATCGCGATTGATGTCGGTTTTTTGTATACCTTTGAATCATCTAAAAAGCAAGCTCCTAATAAGCTGAAACTGTTCCAGCATCTTGCGAACAGCTTTCTTTTGGCTATACAACGATAGTCATGCGATTGAGAGTGCTATGCTTCAGCCTCTTTTCCAGCAGCAACCTGCTTTTCGTCATTGACCAACTTGGCATCGTACAGTTTAATAAACGGAAACCAAATGAGAAATGCCACGATGCCGCACAAGATGGCTACAATCACCGCTCGTATATCAACGGTACTGATCAATGCGCCGAAGCCAATTGGTGATGGCCATGGTGCCTGTGTGATGATCGGATTGATTAATCGGAAATAAAAGGCGGCGTAAGCCAATGAAGCACTTGCCATCGGTGCCAAGAAAAATGGAATCGCCAAGTATGGATTATAAACAATTGGCAAGCCGAAAATCAGCGGTTCGTTGATGTTGAAAAATGCTGGTGCCAAAGACGCTCTCCCCAAAACCTTCAGCTGTTCCGAGCGTGCAGCAAAGGCAATGAAAAGACAAAGACCGAGTGTGGCACCGGAGCCACCCATAATGGCAAATGAGTTGTTGAATTCCCCGGCAAACGGAATATGTGCACCTTTTGCATTAGCGGCCATATTCGTCAATAAAATTGGAGTGATAAAGGCACTGATAATGTTTGCACCATGAATACCGACAATCCAAAGGGCATGGATCAAGAATTCGATGATGATGACGCCGATCCATGTACTCGTCAGATTGGTGACAAAACTAAACGGAATTGAAATCATTTTGAAAATATCCGTCCCCAACAAGACAAGCGAACCATTGATGACCATCACAACAAGAGCAATGACAGCGGTTGGAATCAAAGCAGTGAAAGAACGGGAAACACCTTCAGGGACAGCTTCCGGCATTCTAATCGTCCAATTATGCTTGACACAAAACTTGTATAAATAGACAGCCACAATCGCCATAATAATTGCTGTGAAAATGCCTGAAGTTCCCAAACGATCGATCGTTGCCGTCATTCGAAACCCATTGATCACTTTCTCTTTTGAAGTAATAGAGTTGAGTAGAATGATCTTTCCGCCCTTGACAACCAGTTCAGGTAAACACATGAAAAAGGCAAAGAGTGACAAGAACGCGCCGTTTAGCGGTGCAACTTTCAGCTTATCCTCTGTTTGAATGATTCTGGTCAGCTCATAGCCGATCGCCAGCGCAAAGTACATTGCTAAGATGCCCATGGTCGCTGTGTTGATAACCATATAAAGATCACTGAACTTCATAAAGGTGGCGTTCCAAAAACCGGCTGTCACCGGCCAAACTAAAGGAATAACATTAAGAACCAATACCATTGAGCCGACAATTGTGAAAGGAATACTTGCCATGCCGGCTGCCATGACCGCACGTACAATCCGATACTGGGCTACCTTCGACATGGGTTTAAGCAAGGTCTTCGTCATAAAATTGAAAAAGCGTCCGTTATTTTCCATTACTGTTCCCTCCTACTTTTATGAGCGGGCCAGCGCGGTAATACTTGAGATGACATCAAGAATGACACCTAATGGTCCTAAATCTCATGACCGACATTTAACCATTTTTTGTTGAAAAGCTTCTGCGCCGCAAAGTTTGTTACTTGTGAAGTGTTGCTTGATAAGCCTTCAAGCGACCATAAAATCGATCCTTGTCCTGTTTAATCAAATTCAGTCGACGTAAAGACCAGCCACCAAGGCCAATACCGATCATCAAAATCAAAAGGACAACACCGCGATTGTTATTCGTGTCGCGAATGAAGGGGTATAACGCATTAAATAGTGGCGTCACGATCAAAATACTGAGGCCAATGTTCACCCATGTTTGGCACCAGAAATAAAGTGTGGTATATGGCAAGTGATGCGTAGGGGTTCCAAAGAGTTTAATTTGTTCATAAATCACCGGAATTGCAAGCATCATCAACCCCACTGGCAGCCACTTGCTCCAAAGATTGTTAGCAATAATTGCCCACCAAAGATTAGCAAAAAAGAACACAGCGGTTAGATAGCGAATACCCAAAAATCGATTGAAACGCATGCTTTGCAAACTAAGTGCTTGGCGATTTTTATCAATAGTCGTTGTTGTTTGTGTTTGTACGTTCTCACTTGCCTTTATCTTCCGGTTCATTGCTTTTCAACTCCCCTGCAGCAGCCTGATTGCGATAAAGATGCTCCATTTCCAACGCAACTTCGCGTAACGTCATCGTGGTCATCAAGTGGTCCTGGGCGTGAACTAAAATGATCTCCATCTCGATCTTTGTACCACCGGCATATTTCTTTAAGAGATCGCTTTGTGATTGGTGTGCTAGCAATAATTCATCATTTGAAGCCTTCAAGCGTTCATCGGCTTTGTCAAAATCGCCAACACGCATAGCCGCGAACGCCTCATGAATCATGGTTCGTGAATTACCGCTATGCAAAATAATTTCAAATGCAATTAATTGAATATCATCTGAATTCATCGACACTATTCCTCCTCCATCATTTGTAAAAAGCGGTGACGAAAACTTTTAAAATCTGAGGCTGCCACTAATGACGCTTGCCAATCCGCATGATCAGTCAACGCAACAATTGTCTGGGTGATTGAGGTCAGCCCTCGATTCCCCAAATAAGAAGGTGACAGAAGAAACACGAGCTGGACAGCAGGAAAGCTTTCGGACCATTTCAACCCCGCAGGAATGACGCCAATGGCAATTTGGGTAAATTGTCCGACCGGCATTGCTGGATGAGGAACAGCGATTTTTTGACTAAATATAATGCTGCTCATCTGTTCGCGTTGATGTACTTGAGCTTTTAACTCGTCGGCAAAATTAGCCGGTTCAAGAAGCGCTAATTGGGCACAGAGCCGATTTAAAACTGTCGCTCGAGTAACTGGCTCTGTCCACCGTACAAATCGACTAGAATCAGTAAATTGATCAAAAAGGCTTTTATCGACAGCAGCAATAGCCTCGACTTTTGAAGTTGCTTTCCCATGTGGGCGATTATGCGTCTCCAAAAATTGACGAATCGCTCGGACATCCATTTCGCCCAAGAAGACACTGACCTGAATGACTGGGACACGCAGCACCTGGGTCGATAAATCAATCGCTGAAATGATTAGATCAACGTCAGCCAAACTTTCGTCATCGACTTCGTAATAACCTTTAACTCCGACAATATTCAGTGCCTCGCCAAACTCCTTTTGCACGCGATTGTTGAGTAACTCTGCACTGCCATAACCGGTGGCACAAATAATCAAGGTCCGCAGTTTATGGGCATTATGATACTTTTCGACTGCCGCCATGAGATGCATCGCCATATAGGCCGTCTCGTCATCGTTAATCGTGTACGTAGACAATATTTTTGACATGCCTAGAAAGCGCTTGGTGTCGGCAAAATATTGCGGATAATGGGTCTTGATTTCTTTTAACAATGGATTTTTTAGCTGAATGCCTTGCTGCAGTCGTACTAACATCGGCTTGATGTGTTCGGCCAGACTCTTTCTTAATGCATAATCCGTGCTCACCGGATAACCTGTCTCGGCTTCGATTCGTCTGAGCACTTGATCCATGTCCTTCCAAAGAGCCTGGTCGTTCGAGTCTTGCGGGCTTCCCTTTGCCATCGCAACAAGCTGAATCGCTAAATAGGCAACTTCACTTTCCGAAAACTGCAACCCGGTACTTCTGGCGATCCGTTCCATGATCCGCTCAGCCACCGCATAATGCCGTTGATGTTCTGGCGCTTGTTCAACCTTTACAGGAGGCAAACTGTTCCCTTTTCGGACCCGCTCGATGCTGAGTGCCAGGTACAAGACAATATTTTGAATGATGAAATCCGATAGCCGTAGACTGGCTTCGCGACATTCATCGATCACGACGATCGTCAGCTGTTCAAAACTGACATCGGCAAAGAAAGACTTATTTTCCATAAACCGTTGAAAGTTATTCTGGCCATGGCTAAAGAAATAATCCAGAATGAAATGCCGGCGATTGCGTTCCGTTCCGACAACATAAAAGCCCTTGTTCGCCCTACTCTCAAGATGCAGCGCATAAGGCTCCAACTTTTCACGAACAGAAATCATGTCTTTTGAAAGCGTCGAGCGACTGACGAATAGCCGTTCAGCGAGATCATCCATGAGTAACGCCTCGTCTTCAATTAGCAGCTTATTGAGAATATAATTCTGACGATCAATCGACTCGGACGCCGCCGCAGTGTCATTGACTTTTGTGCTTAACACCTTATGTTGGTTTAAAAACAGATCAAACGCGACTGGGTGGAGAATATGTAAGCGATAACCGAAACTCGGCTTCGCTTCGAGACTCGCACCATGCTTCTCGATCATGGCTTTTAAACTTTTAACATAGCTTCGGACCGTCCTAGGCGTCATCAAAAGTGTGTTTGCCAAGTCTTTACTCGTGACATATTGATCCTGATTCTCAACGAGATAAAGCATTAACTCGCGCTCTTTTTGTTTCATACTGATGCCTCCTCGATCCGGTCTTTGCTTCGCGGCTTTTTACATAAGCATGTTGTCGTTGCCGACCTGAAGGAAAGATAACTTCAGAGATTTTTTTCAACCAACTTGGCCATTTTCTCGATCCCCATTGGAATTGGAATGTAAGCATCAAATGGAATGCTGACAACTGGTTTTCCTACCTCTTTGCCAACTTTCTGGAAGTTATCCAGATACATGTTGGTCTGTGGTGAAATCAGGAAAAGATCGAAGTCGCCGTTGCGGATTTCATCTTCACCTTCAGTTGCTGTGACAGCATCTAACTGAATGTCTTTGCTGTGTGCCTTAAAGTAATCTGTGGTTTTCTTCGCCATCATGGATGACGACATTCCTGCTGCACAGATGATCAATGCTTTTTTCACGATACAGTCTTCCTTTCCTACTTGACGGCCAGCGATCACACTGCCGACTGCCATTACCTTAATTCAGATTCTCACCGTTTGACGCGATAACCTGTTTGTACCAGAAAAATGAATCTTTACGGCTACGAGCAAGCGTTCCTTCGCCTTGGTTGTCTTTATCAACGTAAATGAAGCCATAACGTTTGTCCATTTCGCCGGTTCCGGCAGAAACTAGGTCAATCGGGCCCCAAGGTAAGTAACCGATTAAATCGACGCCATCTTCCGTCACTGCCAGTTTCATTTGTTCAATATGTGCGCGTAAATAATTGATGCGATATGAATCGTGAATCTGACCATTCGCTTCAACTTTGTCATACGCGCCGAAGCCATTCTCAACAATGAACAGCGGTTTGCGATACCGATCTGTCAGCCAATTCAGCGCGTAACGCAACCCGCGCGGATCAATTTGCCAACCCCAATCGCTAGCTTTCAGGTAATTATTTTTGACCACTTGCTTTAAATCGAGATCGTCAAAGGATCTAGCAGGATCCTTTTTAACAGCGTGCGACATGTAATAACTAAGCCCAATATAGTCGACTGTGCCATTTTTCAGAATCTGGCCGTCTTCAGCACTGATCTCAGGCGTAATGCCTTTTCGCTCCCAATACTTGAGCAACGTTGCCGGATAGTCACCATGAACGTGCACATCAGCAAAATAGTAATTGTGTTCCATCGCTTTTTGCGCCAACAACACGTCTTCAGGATTCATGCTGTATGGATAAATCGGACCCATCGCGATCATGCAGCCGATTTGCATCGTTGGATTGATCGCGTGACCGATTTGCACGGCCTCTGCACTGGCAACCAATTCATTGTGGGCCGCCTGATACATGATAGCCTCCCGATCATCACCAGGTTGATAACGTAAACCCGAGTTGGTGAATGGTGCAAAATCATCGACAAAATTTGCCTGATTGTTAATTTCGTTAAATGTCATCCAGTACTTAACCTTGTTCTTATACCGTTCAAAACAGGTAGTGGCGAATCGAACAAAAAATTCAATTAACTTGCGATTTCTAAACCCGCCATATTCAGTTACAAGGTGGTACGGTAATTCAAAATGTGACAAGGTAACAACCGGTTCAATGCCGTTCTTCAATAGTTCGTCAAAGAGATCATCGTAAAACTTTAAACCTGCTTCGTTTGGCTGAGTCTCGTCTCCATTTGGATAAATCCGCGTCCACGCAATCGAGGTTCGAAAACTGTTGAAGCCCATTTCCTTGAATAAAGCGATGTCTTCCTTGTAGCGGTGATAGAAATCGATTCCATCATGATTCGGATAGTATTCTCCAGGAACCACGCCGTCTGTGATCGTCCGCGCTTTTTCCGGACCACCCACCGTCATAACGTCGGCAACACTGACACCCTTGCCGTCTTCCTGCCAAGCACCTTCCAGTTGATGGGCAGCAACCGCACCACCCCATAAAAAGTCTTTAGGTAACTCTGTTGTCATGTTTGAACCTCCTCCTCTTGTTCTTACATGAACCAGCATAATATGTAACCGGTTACACGACCATATCAGCTTTTTCCGCATAAATGAGGAAACGGACTAGCAAAAAAGAAGCAGTCGTATTTTTAACCGATTCCTCTGCGCTGCATTTGTCTACTAAAAAACGGCTCCCATTTAGGAAGCCGCCAATCGTTCGAACGATCGATCAATATTGCGGGTAACTAGGCCGCGATGATCTTCGAATGACACTTATATTTAGCTCTAAACACACATTATCATTTTCGGTACTTGCTGTCATTTTTTGAGTTCCGAATCACTTCATCAACCGCGCCACCCGCTGCTGCAGCGCCGGCACGACCTCATCCATGAACCACGGATTGCGATTCACCCAGCCGTAGTTCAACGGCGAAGGATGGACGATCGGGAAGTAGGTCGGTAGATAGGCCCGAAAATTTTTGACTGTCGCCGTCAGCGTCTTTTCCCGGCGTTTGCCTAGATAGTACTTCTGCGCATAGGCACCGATCACAATGGTCAACTGGATGTGTGGCATCAGTGCCAACAACGGGGGATGCCACTTAGCCGCAAAGTCTTTACGTGGCGGTAAATCCCCTGACTTGCCTTTTCCTGGATAATAAAAGTCCAGCGGTAGGACAGCGATTTTACCGCTGTGATAAAACTGGTCGTTCGTCACACCCATCCAAGTGCGCAAACGATCACCGCTTGGATCATTCCAATAAGTTTTCGTGGTTTGCGCTTTCCGTCCTGGCGCCTGACTTGCAATCAGGATGGTCGCATCTGGCTCGATGTGGTAAAGCGGATCCCACCCTTGCGCAGTGAAGTCTGCGTTGGCCGGATCACGCCGGATTGCTTCAAAAATCTGATTGGCTGTTGTCACGCCTTAATGCCTCCTTGTCGATACCTTGGCCATGCCTTAGTCCGTTCAAAATCAGCCGCAAGCGTCCGCGCGTCTTTGATCAACGTCTCCGGATACGCCATTGTGGCCAACAAGGTGATTGCATTATGCGACGTCGCCGGGCCTTGATGCAGCAAGTAGTCAAAGACAACGCCATCTTTTTTGGTCACCTTTTCCTGAAAATGCCAGTTGACGCATTGTTCGCCCATGATATCGGTCAGCTCGTTATCATGCGTCGCAACCACCACCAGACTGGGATAGTGGCTCAACCAGTTGATGACACTGGCCGATGCAGCAATTCGTTCGACCGTATTGGTGCCCTTCAGAATTTCATCAATGAAGCCGTAAATTCGCTTGTTAGTGGCAACCGCATCTAAGAGCCGATGGATCGCCTTAATTTCGGCCACAAAATAACTGTCGCCTTCGCTTAAATCATCCCGGATCGCCATGGCCGTAATCACCAGCCCCGGTTGGATCGAGAAGTCCTTCGCCAAAACTGTGTTGATCGTTTGCGCTAGAATCGCGTTGACGGCGATGCTTTTGACATACGTTGATTTACCAGACGCGTTGGCACCGGTAATCAAGGCGTTCTTCTGCCAATCAACCGGATTAGCCACCGGATGCTTGAGCAACGGGTGGACCAGCTCCTTCGCCGTCAGCCCACCATCCGCAAAAACCGGTTGGCTGCTGTCGGTATGCGCCTCGCGAAAATTAGCAATCGCAATCGCCAGCTCCAAGTCGCCTAACGCCTGCCACAAAGTTAACGCCTCGGCATGCCGATTGTGCAAGCGCGTCAGCACGTTGTTATAGGCAATAAACCCCAGCATAAACATACTGCTAAAATATTCGGTCATCATATCGGCACTGCTGTTATCGCGCGTGCGGAAAACAAAGGCAAGCCGCGTGATGCCACGCATCGGCTTCAACGCAGTCCGCAAAGCCGCCTGCGTTGGTTGGGCAATTTTAACGAGATGCTCGGCCGTCACAATCGTGCGCACCAGATACCCCATCGCCATCACTTCGGCGTCCAGTGCCTCTCTTTTCAAAACGTAATAAAAAAGATTCACCATGAGGCTCAACGTCGCCAGTGCCACCCCAATTGCTGGCAACAACGGAATCAGGAGCAAGCCCACAACCGGCAGGCCACCTAAAACCTTAAAGCGCCAAGCATGAGGCAGCGCCGCCTGTGTCGTGGTGCGGAGATAATGCTGACTATTATTCGCCGCTTCCGTGCCCAAACCGGCAAACGCAAGCTGAACTTTAAGCCGCTCCTCGGCGTGCGTACGGAAAAAGTCAATCAACGTTTCGTTAACATCAGGCTTGCCCAAGTCGTAAGCCCGCAACTGAGCATACACCCGCTCCGCACCAACGCTGCTCTGCGTGGCGTTAAGCTGTTTGAACACCTCAAACATGTCCAAATCCCGCCATGTCAAGTCGTCAATGAGACAATCATGATCAACCTGCGCCTCATGATCAAGATACGCCGCCTTCAAATAACGCTCGCTACCACCACGCTTAACCGGCAACGTCCCCCAGTCAGCAAGCAGCTGCTGCTTCAACTTCGCCTGACGCCGCCACGCCAACAGCAGATTAAGCACAACGACGGCAACAGCAAAGCCGCCAACACCAAGCAAAATTATCACGGGTTGGGTCATATCGATCATCCCTTCTTATGCACCAGGTCACGGGTTCATGCCAGCCATTCATCACACAAATCTAATGATATTATCTCGCGTGCAAAGATAAAAGACAAAAAAATAGACGAATCAACTTCCAGCGATATTATGTGGAAGATTAATTCGTCTGTTTCTAAAGAAGAGTCGGGGGAACATTTCGTTGTGTTCTTGGAAAACCCAGTGCCAAAGCGGAGCAATCGGAGGCCAGATGAGCCTCAGTGGTGACATTGTTGTTGGTGGGGCGTTCTTTGCCCCGCCTACAACAAGGCCGAGCTTTAAGACTCAGCGTTTTTTGCTGAGGCTTAAAGTCGTGCCCACCACGTTCCAGGCTCAGCTGGCCGGAGATTGCGGAGTTTGGCACGTCCCGGAACAAATTGCCTAAGCCTGCCGCAACGACTTCGGATAAATCTCTGCTACCTGCTTCTGCGCAGTCTCATGTTGCATAAACTCGTCATAACTCGTGTCAGCCCGATCAACAACACCTAATGGCCCGACTTCGATGATATGGTCCGCAATGGTCTGGATGAACTGATGATCATGACTGGTGAAAATCACGGAACCTTTAAAATCAATCAACGCATCATTCAGGCTAGTAATACTTTCCAAATCAAGATGGTTGGTCGGATCGTCCATGATCAACACATTGGCCTTACTTAGCATCATCTTCGCCAGATACGACCGCACCTTTTCGCCACCGGACAAGACATTCAACTGCTTAAGCACCTCATCACCGGAGAAAAGCATGCGCCCGAGGAACCCGCGCAAGAACGTATTATCCTGCTCATCTTGCGGCGCAAATTGGCGCAACCAATCCAGAATATTAAGGTCAGCGTGGTCAAATTCGGGATTTAAATCCTTAGGCATCGCCGCACGGCTGGTCGTGACACCCCAGGTAATGGTGCCACTATCCGGTTCCATCTCACCTGCCAGCAACTGCATCAGCACCGTTGCCGTCACATCGCTGCGGCTGATAATGCCGGTTTTATCACCCGGCCGCAAAATGAAACTGACATCTTTCAGCACCTGCTGGCCGTCAATCGTCTTGGAAACATTTTCAACCCGCAACAAATCGTTCCCGATCGCCCGCTCAGGTTCAAACTTGATATACGGATACTTGCGGGAACTCGGTCGAATATCGTCCAAAGTAATCTTTTCAAGCTGCTTCTTACGCGACGTCGCCTGCTTCGACTTGGACGCATTGGCCGAAAAGCGGGCAACGAATTCCTGCAGCTGCTTGATTTGTTCTTCTTTTTTGGCATTAGCCTGACTCTGCAGCTGCAACGCCAACTCGGAACTCTGCTTCCAAAAGTCATAGTTGCCGACGTAAAGTTCGATCTTACCAAAATCGACATCACACATCATGGTACAAACCGCGTTCAGAAAATGCCGGTCATGTGAAACGACCAACACGGTATGCTCATAGTCAGCCAAAAAGTCTTCCAGCCAGCTAATTGCCTGGGGATCAAGACCGTTAGTCGGCTCGTCCAGCAACAACACGTCCGGCTTGCCGAACAACGCCTGCGCCAAAAGGACCTTGACCTTCTCCCCTTCAGGCAGATCGGCCATAAGTTTTTGATGTTCGCTTTCCCGAATACCCAGCGACTGCAACAATTGCGATGCATCGCTTTCCGCGTTCCAGCCATCCATTTCTGCAAACTCGCCTTCAAGCTCGGCAGCCTTATTACCGTCTGCTTCACTGAAGTCCGCTTTAGCGTAAAGCGCGTCTTTTTCCGTCATCACTTGATACAGACGTTCCCACCCCTGTAAAACAGTGTTCATGACGGTCTGATCATCGAACGCAAAGTGATCCTGTTTCAGGCTGCTCATGCGCTCGTTAGGTGACAGACTGACAGATCCGGTCGTCGGCGTCAGCTCGCCTTCAAGAATTTTGAGAAAAGTCGATTTTCCCGCCCCGTTGGCACCAATAATGCCATAACAATTACCGGGCGTGAATTTCAAGTTAACGTCTTCGTACAGCTTCCGGTCCGAGAACGTCATCGAAACATTGTTTACTGTGAGCAATTTCATACCTCGCTTAAAAGATTTCTACATATATTATCAGATTATCGCGGGTTTCACAAATAACGCTGTTTCGCCAAACGCTATCAGTTCGGTCAACTGGTTAAAACTCGATGGAAATAATATTAGGGTTGTCGGCATAAAACATCAGCAGTCGCCGCATATCTTCGTTGGCCCTACTTTCGACATGCAGACTCATTTTCACTTCATCGCCTTCGTGCTTGATGGAGACGTTCAAGACTTTGATGTGATACTTGCCAAGTGTCTGACGCATGTGTTCCATATCAAAGCCTTCATTGCGAATTCGAATCGTCAAAACGCCATTGTCGCCACTTGGCAGCCAGCGATAATGGTGATGCAGGACTACCTGAATGCCCAAGACGAGCGCCGTCGCCGACAAACCCAGAATATACAGTTTGGCACCAATCGCCATCCCGACAGCAGCCGTGGTCCAGACACCAGCAGCGGTCGTCAAGCCATTGACGTTGTTGTGCCGCACCAGAATCGCGCCGGCACCAAGAAAGCTGACACCGCTGACGATCTGAGCCGCGACCCGGGAAGGATCCAACGCAATATTTTTCAAATTCAAAATATCAAAGAAACCATACTTAGAAACAATCATAATCAGTGCCGAACCCAGCGCGACAATCATGTGCGTTCGGATACCGGCATTTTTAAAGCGATTTTTGCGTTCAAACCCAATGGCAAACCCGCAAAACGCTGCGACCAGCAGTCGAATGACGAGTTCGACTTGATCCATTATTGTCATTGTCAAAACATCACAACCTTTGTTCTTACTTTACCACCCAAGGCAACGGTTTAAAACGCACGAATGGGAACCCCCAACTCTGCGTGAACGGTTAACGAAAAAAATCCAACGGTAGCGGCTGCTGACAGCCTTCACGCCTGCCAATACAGCTTCTTAACTAAATCATCCTGTCCAGGTGAAAATCGTTGCAATCCCTACCTGCTATGCTAAACTAAAACCAGATTAAAATGATTCTAGTTTGGAGGAGAAAGAATGGCAATTGATTTACGGGATGTACAGGATGTGTATAAAGATGCAGGGTCGGATATTATTTTTGCAACATTTGATCTTAAGCGGGAAGACGTTGCAAGCGACAAAGAAATGATTGCCGATTTGGCGGATCATCTGCCGGCCTTCATTAACAGTCTGAATATTCGTTATCCTGATGCAAAACTGGCAACGGCTTTCGGCTTTTCGCGGAAGGCGTGGGATTATCTTTTTCCTGATGCCGAACGACCAAAGGAGTTAGAAGCATTTCAGCCAATCGTGGGACCTAAATACACCGCGGTTGCTACCCCGGCGGATCTATTCTTCCATATCCGGTCACAAAACTCCGCCGTGCCATTTGAATTGATGTCCGAAATCATGGAAATCATCGGCGACAACACCGTCACCCTCGATGAAACCCATGGCTTCCGCTACTTTGAAGGCCGCGCCATCATTGGTTTTGTTGACGGCACGGAAAATCCCAGCGCACTGGACACACCGGAATACGCGGTGATCGGCGATGAAGATCCTGCGTTTGAAAATGGTTCGTATGCCTTCGCCCAGAAATACCAACATAACCTGGATGCCTGGAACAAACTCAAAACGGAAGATCAGGAAAAAGCCATCGGTCGTAAGAAGTTCAATGATTTTGAGTTAGCCGATGAAGAGAAACTGGTCAACTCGCACAACGTTGTGTCTCAGGACAACGAAGGCGGCGTCGAGCATAAGATCGTGCGCATGAACGTTCCCTTCAGCAATCCTGCCGAAAAAATCAACGGTACTTATTTCATCGGCTACGCCCGCCATTGGACTGTCACCAAGCGGATGTTGCAAGGCATGTTCGACAACTCCGACCGCTTGCTCGACTTCTCGACGCCATTGACCGGTGAACTGTTCTTTATTCCATCTAAGTCCGTGCTTGGACAGATTGCGGATGGTGAGCTTTAGGATTTCTAACGCTTAACAAGCGCTTTATTTGTTTTCAGCCTTAATGACATCGACTTGTTGTTAAGGCGTTTTTTAACTGACGCGTCTGTTCTTTCGCCATTAAATTTATATAGACCAATGTACCGAAAATCAAACACCCCCGTCGACCGTCAAGTTCTGGTGTCACATAACCTAACGCAGAAAATAATTTTTTGCAACCCGAAAAAACCTTTAACATCGGCAAACATATAATTTAATCGAACATTGGTCTAGATAAATACTAGCCGGTGTAACCCTGCTTCGCAAAAACCCGTGCTACAATACCACCATTCAAGATGAACGGGGTGGCACAGATGAATTTAGCCGATACAGGGTTTGTGATCATTGCAAGTGTGCTGGTCTGGTTTATGACGCCAGGCCTAGCCTTCTTTTATGGTGGGCTTGTTTCTAAACGCAACGTGATTAATACCATGCTTTCGGTCTTTTATATCACCGGCATTGCCATTTTATTGTGGGTCGCCGTTGGTTACGAACTGAGTTTTAACGGTAATCTATTTGGCGTCATCGGTCAGGTACATCATTTTTTCCTGAGTGACATTTCGCTTGGCGCGGTCACGGCTGCGCGGATTCCGACCGGGGTTTATATTCTTTTCCAGATGATGTTTGCGATCATCACGCCGGCTTTGTTTGTCGGGGCAGTTGTCGGACGGATGCATTTTAAATTTCTGACTTGGTTCATCGTTTTGTGGTCACTGCTGGTTTATTATCCGCTGGTGCATTTGATTTGGAGTCCTGATGGTTTGCTGGCGGGTCTCGGCGTTCTCGATTTTGCCGGTGGGACGGTGATCCATATCAATGCCGGGATCACGGCACTGACCCTCTCAGCGTTTCTCGGGCGGCGAACTGACGAGCATACCATTCCCTACAATCGACCCTGGGTGCTGCTGGGAACCGCGATTTTATGGATCGGCTGGTATGGCTTTAATGCCGGGTCTGCGCTGGGCGTGAATCAAGCTGCCATGACCGCTGCCTTGACCACCTCGGTCGGCGCGGCGGCTGCACTGGTCACCTGGATGTGTCTCGACATCTGGCAAACCGGGCATCCAACCTTGATTGGCACTTGCACCGGCGCTTTGTGTGGCTTGGTCGGCATCACCCCGGCAACTGGCTACGTCACGAGTTTTGGCGCTGCCTGCATCGGGGTTTTGGCGACGTTAGCCAGCTACTGGTTTATTAGCAAAATCAAGCCCCGCCTCGGGATCGATGACACCTTGGATGCATTTGGCTGTCATGGTGTGGCGGGTATTGTCGGCAGCATCCTGACCGGTGTTTTCGCCAGCAAGCAGGTCGCGCCGAACATTGCCCACGCCGGTCTGGCCTATAACGGCGGCTGGCACCTGCTACTGATCCAGTTAGCCGGCACGTTGATTGTCATCGTCTTGGTCGGGGCAATGGTCACCATCATTACTGTTGTATTATCCCGATTCGTCAGTATCCGCGTGTCCCCTGCCGCCGAAAAAATGGGCTTGGACTACAGTGAGCACGCCGAACCGGTTGATGAAGAGGTTGCGGCTAGCTGGGAACATCACACACCCGTTAGTTCATTTCCGGATGAATTTAAGGGCCAATTACACGGCTTCGATCCGCGGCCACATCAAGATGATCGCTAATTGAATTACGATTAAAAGGTTGACTAAGAGGACACCAGCTGTAACCGTTCACTTTTCCTTAACCACTTCAAGGCACTTTAATTGTCTTTTTCCCCAATCATGGTTAAAATGCCGCTAGTTTAACATTGACGTGATGGAGGAAAGAAAAATGATCGGATATGGATTTAGCGAGGCAGGCGGTCCGGAAGTCATTGATGCGATTGAATTACCGACACCGCAACCGGGTCCGCGGGAAATTCAAATCAAAACCGAAGCAATCGGCCTTAACAACCGTGATCGGATCGCACGGCAAATGGGCGGCAGCGGCTTGACGGTGCCGGGCTATGATGTTGCTGGCGTCGTAAGTGCAATTGGCAGTCGTGTCACGCAATTTAGCGAAGGCGATCGCGTCATTGCCCGAACCACCAGTGCATATGCCGAAATCGTGACCGCAGCGGCTGACATGAGTGTCTTGTTGCCAGCTGCCATCACTCCGGAAACCGGAGTTGCATTGATTACCCCTGGCGTCACTGGTTATCGCATGGTCGAACTCGGTAAAATCAAGGCCGGCGATACGGTGATTGTAAAAGGGGCTTCCGGCGGCGTTGGCTCTGCCGCGATCCAACTGGCAGTTGAACGTGGTGCCTCCGTGATCGGCATCGCCGCCAGCCGGCATGAAGCCGAGGTCAACCGCCTCGGAATCGAACATTTTGTCGCATATGATCGCGGCAACCCCGTCGATGAGCTACGCCGGACAGCTGATGTCGTGATTAATGCAGCGATGAATGGTCTCGGCGGTGATGACGACGTTGAAATGGCCAAGGATGGTGGGCTGATCGTTTCGGTTAGCCATACTGAACCTTTACTAAGTCGCGGTGTTCGGTTCGTGCACACGCGACCACTCGGCGGCTCCGAAGTTGGCCGGGCGCTGCAAACGCTCGTTGATTTAATGGCGCAAGGCAAATTGACCGTCCAAGTCGGCTACGTGTTGCCATTTACCCGCGAAGGTTTTATCAAAGGCCATCAACTGCTAGATGATCCGCGCCATGAGGGTCGAATTGTCATTAAGCTTTCTAAATAATCAAGCTCGGTTTTGTCCTGATGATCAAACCGTTAACTTAGAAGTGGTGCTTAGATCATCCGGAAGAGCGAATATTAAAAAACCGCGGTCACGCTAACCGCGGTTTTTTGCATGCAACTTGTTCGTCAACTGATATATCAGTTGACCACATCCACCGGTCCGTGATCGTCAACATGGTCGCCGTGAACATGTTGCAATCGACCATTCACCAAATAATCAATGTGATCGCCATGCGGTACTTGTTCATGGCCGCAGTACTCATCATGCAACTCGCCTTCAACAACCGGGCTTTCACCATCAGGATTGTTAGCAGAGACAGGAATCACAGCCTCATCAAAATGGTCTTCATGTGGGTGATGAAGATGGCCGTTCTCAAGATAATCAACATGATCACCATGCAACAGTTTGGTGTGCCCACAAGCAAGGCTGTGGTGATGATGGGCATCTACTTCCGCAATCGTATGTGCCATTAAAAGTCCTCCTCTGTCATTACCTTAGTATTTTCATCGACACTCATTTTATATCATTATCGTTTTTCTAAAGTCAATTAAAAGACCCTTTCACGAACTAGTAATCATTACTATTTACTATATAAATGTGCTTTTAAGGCTCGATGCAACGTCCTTTTCGTTGATTAACATTTAAACTTTTCAATTTTTTAAAACTTGTAAAACTTGTTTTTCACTAAATAATGTATTTTTAGCATTAAACGATAGTGACCTTGTTAATTAGCATCTAAGCATCGTTCTTTACCATAATGTCTTCTACGCTGCTTAAGCGGCTATTTTACTTGTGATCTCCATACACGGGTGGTAATCTGATGCTGGTTATGGACACTCGACAGCATAACGATGTACTTAAATTGTAACTGTGTAAAACGAATCTTCTGACATTCATTTCAATAAGGAAAGCGGGTTTTATTGTGGCACAAGATATTCTGATTACAACGACCGAGAACATTCCCGGTAAGCATTACGAAATTATTGGCGAGGTTTTCGGCTTAACCACCCAGTCTAAAAACGTGATTAGCAACATCGGCGCAGGACTAAAGAATATTGTCGGCGGCGAAATCAAAGCTTATAGCAACATGCTGCATGAGTCACGGGAAAAGTCGATCGAACGGCTGCGCGATGAAGCCCGCAAAGTTGGCGGTGACGCCGTTGTCATGATGCGGTTTGACTCCGGGTCAATCGGCGGCGACATGCAAAGCGTTGTGGCGTATGGTACGGCGGTTAAGCTGCTCGACTAGTCTGACCTCTCACTAACAATCCAACTCACCTCGCTCACGAGGAAAAACAGGTTTTGCTTTGGCAGGGCCTGTTTTTGAAACCATTCATCTATTCGATGCGACGAAAGGAATTATCGCGAAATGCCACCGTTAGACTATCACCATCAGGATACTTGGCCGAATGGTTTTGGCCAGCAACAGTCCCCGATTGACCTGCGTGACGCAACCGCTGCGGATCCTTCAACGTTAACCATTGAGGAGCCTTGGCTGGTGGATCGGGAAATTGACGACCACGTTACCATCCGCTTAGCCGGACATGGGCTTACGCAGATCGACCAGACCCAGTGGCGCTTTGTTCAGGCGCATCTGCATGTGCCGGCAGAACACCAAGCCACCAATCAACGCGCCGCGGAATGGCATTTTGTACACCAGTCGGCCATTGGCGCACTTTGCGTCGTGGCGGTTTTATTACCGTTGGGCGATGGCATGCCGGTAATGAACAGTGTACTTGATCATTTTGTGGCCCAAAGCTCGCAGCCAGTGGCACTGCAACTCGACAGTTTATTGCCGCCAAAAGGGACGGTCTTTCGTTACCTCGGCTCACTGACCACACCACCGCTAACTGAAGGCGTCACTTGGTATGTCATCGATCAAACCGTCGTCACGATCAGTCCTCAACAACGCCAACGTTTTCAGCAACTTTTCCCGGACAATCATCGACAGCTTCAGGCCCGCAATGATCGTCCGGTTTTACATGGTCCATTTTTGCAAGGGTCGAAATAACTTGGCACCGTCATTGTAAGGTCGCGGCGCCCAACTTTTTTATTATCGTCTACTCGCCATGCTAACGCTCAGGAGGCTGGTGCATCATGAAGCGCAAACAATCGAAGAAACGTCATCATTGGTTAGGAAAAACTGTGCTCGGCTTATTCTTGTTGGCCGCTGGCGGTTATTGGTTCTGGTGGCAAATTGGCAGCCGACCGATCCACGCCCGAACTTATCGCAATACCAACGTCGTCACGGTTTTCATACCGGGCTACGGGAGTAATAGCCTGACATTTGGGCCCATGGTCAGCCGGTTTCAGAAGGATCACGCCACTAATCAAGTCACGACCATTAAAATTAGTGCCACCGGAAAACGCACGGTGACAGGTGCCAAGCGCTATGACGGAAAAAATCCGCTTATCAGCGTTGTCTTTGAAGATGCCAAGGCGCCGGTCAAAGAAACCCGGCAACTCACCGCCTTACTACATTGGCTGCGCACCAAACACCAGGTTAAGCGGGTTAACCTCGTCGGCCATTCCATGGGCAGTAACCTCAGCTTTCGGTATCTGACGACGCAACACACCGATGTCCAACCGCAAGTGGTCAAATATATCTCGTTTGCCAGCGAATTTTATCGTGATCCCACGTCGCAACTGGCACATTTTCCTAAATCCGTTCAAACCCTCGTCATTGGCGGCCAGATTTTCGGCGCAAAAGGCGACTGGGCAGTCAGTCTTGCTGGCGTCAAGCGGTACGAACAGGAGCTTAAAGCAGCTGGCGTTCCCACATCACTTTACATTTACCGCGGAACGCCGATCGGAGCTTACCACAGTAGTTTGCACCAAAATCCTTATATTGACGCTAAGATACTGCAGTTTTTGTTTACCTGATATCCGACATCCACTGCAACGAGCTAGCAATCAGTGTTTTTATAAATTTGGTGTTAGAATTGAGGCATCGAATCAGGTCAACCGGTGAAAACGCGTTCGCTGGCGCAGGAGTCTGCGTATAAGGACCTTGGTCGCAATGGCCTGAGCCCGGGCCATCATGCCCAAGGCCGCTTACACTCCGACTCCTAAACGCGCCAGCTCACGCTCTGAAGGGGGGATTGCTTTGAGTCAGGTTGTTATTTTCGGCATTATGTTGGCCACCGTGATTGTAGGCAATCTGCTTGCCCGTCATATTCCTAAGATCCCTCTACCTTTCTTCCTGATTGGCCTTGGTGCAGCGTTGGCCGTCATGCCGTCGTTGCGGAATTTTGCTATTGATCCATCGGTTTTCTCCTTCGCCATTATTGCCCCATTACTGTTTAACGAAGGTCAAAATGCATCACGGCTCCAGATTGGCCGGTCTTTGACCAACATTGTGTCGCTAGCGGTTGGTTTGGTGTTGTTTTCGGTCATCATTTTAGGCTTTAGCGTCCACGCCCTTTTCCCGGTTATTCCGCTTAGCTTGGCATTTGCCTTGATCGCCATTGTCACGCCTACCGACGCATCGGCAGTTAGTGCCGTTGCGCAGACAAACCCTTTGAGTGACAGCCAGATGCAGCTGTTAAATAATGAAAGTCTATTTAACGATGCGGCGGGCATTGTTGCCTTTGACTTGGCACTCTCCGCTTATGTTTCCGGCAGGTTCTCGGCAACCGATGCGTTATTGGATTTTCTGTTTGTCTTTTTTGGTGGCATTTTAGTTGGTGCGATTATCGGTACCTTGATCGTCAATCTCCGAGCGTGGTTAATTCGGATCGGTGACGATGAACCGCTCATTATGGTCGGCATCCAGCTGCTGACTCCGTTATTAGTTTATTTTTTGGCTGAAGAGCTGGCACTTTCCGGCATTTTGGCAGTGGTGGCGGCTGGGATTGCGCAAGGTGTTGAACGTGACCGATTACGGCTGACCAGCGCCCGCATGCAGATCATCAGCGCCAATGTCTGGGAAATGATTGCGGCGGTTTTGTCCGGATTGGTGTTTGTCCTGTTAGGCTTATCGTTACCGAATGTTGTCATCGAAGCCTTACGCGGCCAAGCCGGCTTATTCAGTTTGCTCGTGGGAATCGGTGTTTTCATTTACGCGGCAAAATCACTGGTTCGCTTCTTCTGGAGCCGCATGCTATTACGCATTGGCAAGAAAAATCGGTGGCGCAATGCCTTGATCATGATGCTAGGCGGCGCAAACGGAACCATCACGTTATCGTTGGCTTTTTCTATGCCACGGACGATTGACGGCCACGAATTCGCGCTGCGTCAGGGGTTAATCCTGATTGCAGCGGTGGTTATCCTGCTGAGCCTGATTGTGCCGGTGGTGGTGTTACCGTTCTGCGTGCCAAAACAGCCGAAGCGCAATCGCCAATATATCTGGTTACGGCGCATGTTGTCGGCTGGTATCGATGCCATGCGCGACGAAACCGAACATCACAGTGAGGCCCAGATCGTCGCTGATGCCTTGTCGCAGGAAATGATTCTAAACGACAACCCATCGCGCCGGCTGCAGCGGAGTATTTTTGAAAGCACCATTACAGCGGAAAAAGCGGCGATTGAAGCGTTGCGCGCCAATGGAACGATTACAAAAGATGAGGCGTATTATTATAACCGGTTTATCGACTTAAATGATTTCACGGCTGATCAGCGGCTATGGAAAAACCTGTTTTTGCGGATTCGCTTTTCCTTTAACATGGGGCGCATGTACAAGGCGTTTAATGAAGCCCAAAACGCCTTTTTGACCACGCCGCTTAACCTTGAGCCAATCTTTTGGAAGCGACAATTTACCGCGCATGGTGAGGATCTTCTGCCGATTGAGCAGGCGGGATATGATGCGGTGATGAAATATCTGACGCATATTGAAAACGCACAAAACCGCAGCGCTGTCAACACGATCCGCCGCTTCTACCGCGATCGCCATCGCCGGGTTCACTCCGACTCCTTCAACGGCGACATCCTCTACGCCATGTTTCTTAAAGCCTTCCACGCCGAATACGAATTCATCCAGCAGGCATTTGCGGACGGCAAGCTAAGTCGCGACATCATGCAACGCCTGCAAACCCGCATCACATTTGACGAGATTACCTATCTGAAAAATCAGGATAGTTTTATTGTGTGACTGTGCGTACACAAAAACGGTTCCGGAAAGATGATGATAAGATCATCTCTCCGGAACCGTTTTGCTGTTGTGGTGACTGTGAATTGTTATCGTAACTACGAAATGATTCAAGGTCTATATTCACAATCGAAATATAGAGGCGACTGAACACTTTTGTAGTGCCAAAGCGGAGCAATCGTAGGCCAGATGGGGCTCAGGAGTGAAATTGTTGTTGGTGGGGCGCCTTTTGCCCCGCCTACAACAAGGCCGAGCTTAGAGACTCTGCCGCTTTTGCAGAGGCTCTAAGTCGTGCCCACTCCGTTCCAGCCCCAGCTGGCCGGAGATTGCGTAGTTTGGCACGGCATAAAACTACTAGCCTAACTTTAACGCTTGGCTTTTGAGTCAGAATCCAACGCCATTTCGAGTTCATCCGCAGCTGTCTTGGCAACACTTTCGATTTTCGCCAAAACCTTGCCATACGGCTTCGGATCCTTATTGATATACCGCAACAGCCCAGCCATTCGTGCTGTCATGTCATACCAACTTTGATTCGGCATGCCGGAAATCTGGCCGACGCGCGCATTTGGCAAAACGTCGATCAACTGTTCCAAAGCATTTTTAACCACCGGCAACGCGCCCCGAACCCGATCCGAGTCCGCATACGTGGCATCGAAAATCAGTTGCATGAACCGATCAGGCTGTGAGTGCTTCGACGGGGTTGCGGCCCGCTCTGCACGAACGCCCATGACGACTTGCTGCAATCCAAGCAATGTCAGGCGCACAAGTTGATCATGCTGCGAAACACCAAGCTCAGGCATCGGATTAATCCCAATCAGGCTAAGTTCATCGTGACTCAAGCGCAAAGCTGCATTGGCAACAAAATCAGACAACTGCAAGCCAAGATGTTCACGCGAATCAGCAAACTCAAAGCGAACTTTGATCGGCCGCTCCAGTGACAGTGTCAGATAGCGGCTGACAATATCGGCCCCCATCACGAGCTGATTGCCTTCCAGCTCGTTACGATGATCAATCATAATCACGATACTGTCAAAAGTGGTATCTACATCCCGCAGCACATGAATCGTTGCCCCGATATACGGATAGAGATATTCCATTGACGGCGCAAAATCAGGATAAGTCGTTTTGCGTGAAAAGACCGTGTACATCCCCATATGCTCATGTTGCGCTGCTTTAATCAACTGCGTCAGTGCGTCGACTTGTTTGCCGCGCGCCTTGACTTCATCGCCAGGTTCCCAACCATACGGGTAAAGCGCATCCCGAAAACCTGCAAGACTTTCATCGTCACCTTCCGGGAAAACGGCTGCAATTCCCATATGCATCATGCGTGGATCCGGCCGCCGTTCTTCGAAACTTTCATCAATGAACAGCTGCAATTGTTTACCGGTGACCAATGGTGCTTCGGTGTGCATGCCGTAACTGGCACGCTGATTCCGCTGACTGGTGGCGTTGGTCGCAGAGGTGTTGTTGCTCGTACTACTTGCAGTTGCACCAGTTGCCGCATTGCGCTCATTTGACGAAGAGCGGATGACGCTTGGCGTATGGGTTTCAACTTTATTGACCACAGCCGGCACATGTTGCTTGGTTGCGTCTTGACTGGTCATTGACTGCGAGGCACTGGTAGAAGCCGATTGCGTCATTGGCTGCCAGTTTTGCGGATCGGCATTAGCCGCAAACCGATTCTGCTTAGGCCGCCCCGGACGTCGGGTGCTATTTGGCTTGTTTCGATCGGTCCGCACATTACGCCGTTCGTTTCGAACCGGTTCGTGTTCAGACTTGCCATTACGCCGGAATGTCTCGGTTTTACCGGTTGGCGTGTGCTGTTTAGTATGCCGCGCCGTTGTTTCATGCCGTTCATCGTTTTCGGCCGGTTTCACTGAAGCCGCAGCAGACTGGCTATTCGTTTGCGTCTGACGCTTCTTTGCTTCAGCTTGCGCCTCTTGTGTTGCCACATCCGGCTGCTGCCGAATGGTAAAGCGATGGTTCCGGGTTGACGGCCGCTTACTTGTGGTCGGCTGCTCGGTTGGTGCTTGTGAGTTAGTTGCCTGGTTTTGATGTTGATTATTTGTCCGGTTAGCCTGGCGTGCCGTCACGCTTGCCCGATTAACCCGGGTTGTTGTCCGGCGCTTTGGTTGTGTGCTTGCCGCATTTTCCTGCGCGTTAGCAGCCGCTTGGGTCGTTGACTGACTGTGATTGGTTGCCGATGCGCTCGTTGAGTTGGCTTGGCTGTGTGCCGGACGTCCAACGGTTCCGGTTGAAGTTCGCTTAGCTGCTGCTTTTGGCGTAGCTGGCGTCTTTGCAGCGGTCTTACGGGTTGCTACTTTAGCTGCTGGTTTCTTGGCAACAGTTTTCTTTGTCGTTTTGGCAGTAGCTGCACCTGCTGGCACTTTGCCTGATGCAATGATGCTCTCGATCTTGGCAGTCGTCTTGCGGCTGACTTTTTCACCGCGTAAGGCTTTGCGTAACGTCGGCACGGATACGCCGATGGCAACGGATGTAGCGTTGGTGTTCAGTTGGTGCTTTGCCATATAAGCATTTAATGATGCTTTTAACTTATTATCTTTATCCAAAATATTTCCTCATATCCTACTTAAATTTAAATGATTCGGTACTAGTTTAACGCAAACGAGGACGAACGAACATGATTTGGAACAGCAAGCGTTATACTTACAAATGTAGTACATGCCGGTTTCAAAAACGTCTGCATTTTGCGTTCACCTGTTTGCGCAAACTAGACTTTTCTTGTATAGTCTTTTTCTGTATGCCACTAGATGAAAGAAATGGGGATCAACATGCAACGAAAACTTAGCGGACGCCATATGCAAATGATTGCGCTTGGCGGCACCATCGGCGTAGGCCTGTTCATGGGTGCCGGCGCAACGATTAAATGGACCGGGCCATCAGTTCTGATTGCGTATATTGTTGCCGGTCTTTTTCTCTATCTCATCATGCGGGCCTTGGGTGAGATGCTGTATGTCGATCCGGCAACCGGCTCGTTTGCCAAGTTTGCCAGCGAATACATGCACCCGCTTTTCGGCTATCTGACCGCCTGGAGTAATATTTTCCAATTTGTGGTCGTGGGCATGTCAGAAATGATTGCCATTGGTGAATATTTTAAATTCTGGTGGCCCGGGCTGCCGGGATGGCTTCCTGGGCTCGTAGCGATCACCTTCCTTGTTTTAGCCAATCTGATTTCGGTGCGAATGTTTGGCGAATTGGAATTCTGGTTTGCGCTCATCAAAGTTGTCACCATTATTTTGATGATCGTTGCCGGACTCGGCGTCATTTTATTCGGTCTTGGTAATGGCGGCCATCCCGTGGGTATCAGTAATCTGTGGACCCACGGCGGCTTCTTCACCGGCGGCTTTAAAGGCTTCTGCTTCGCCTTATCGATTGTGCTCGGTTCTTACCAAGGCGTGGAACTCATCGGGATCACGGCAGGCGAAGCGGCTAATCCCAAGCCGACGATTGTTAAGGCGGTCAAAGATACGATTGGTCGAATCCTCATCTTCTACGTGGGCGCGATTTTCGTCATCGTGGCGATTTACCCGTGGGATCAGCTCAATACACTAGGATCACCGTTTGTGCAGACCTTCGCCAAAATCGGCATTACGTTTGCGGCATCCCTCATTAACTTCGTCGTCATCACGGCTGCCTTGTCCGGCTCGAATTCAGGCATCTATTCTGCCAGCCGGATGCTGTATACCTTGGCTGATGCCAAACAATTGCCGCGAATTTTCACCAAACTGAATCGTCATGGCGTGCCGTTTTACCCAGTCGTTTCCGTTGGCGCCGGCATTTTACTTGGCGTCATCTTAAACGCCTTATTGCCTTATGTGGCCCCTGCCGCCAAGAATGTTTTCGTGCTGGTCTATAGCTCCAGCGTTTTACCAGGCATGGTGCCGTGGGTCGTCATTCTCGTCAGCGAAACGCGCTTCCGCAAGGTTCACGCCGATAAAATGCCTGACCATCCTTTTAAAATGCCATTCGCACCTTACAGCAATTATCTCACACTTATTTTCCTCGCGTTCACTTTATTTTTCATGTTGCTCAATCCCGAAACCAGCATTTCGTTGTTAGTCGGTGTCATCTTCTTGACGCTCGTCTGCCTGCACTACTTTTTCCACTATCGCACCGGGGCGAAAAAACTTCCGCCAGCCGAGCATGATAACGATCATCGCTAAGAATTAGTGCGGTTTAGGCAGTGAAAAATTTGCATTTTTTCACTTTTAAAAGAAGCCGCGTTCTCATCTTTTGTTCCATTTTTCCGATCATGTTTTTATTTCTTCACTAGTTTGTATAATGGACTTGTAGGAAGAAAGGAAGGTTGCTTTTATGAAAACGATCAATATTGGCGACGTCACGGTACCAATTGTGGGCATGGGTACTTGGTATCTGGGCGAAGGCAACGCTGCGCAGAGTGCTCGTGAAACCGAAGCCTTAAAATACGGGCTGGATCACGGCTTGAACGTGATTGATACTGCGGAAATGTACGGGAATGGCGCTGCGGAATCCCTGATCGGCGGTTTTCTGGGTGATTACAACCGGAGCGACATTTATTTGATTTCCAAGTTCTATCCGTCCCATGCAGACAAAAAGCAAATGCGGACGGCGCTGACCAATAGCCTGTCCCGCCTTAAAACCGATTACCTCGATCTCTACTTGTTGCATTGGCGTGGGGCAACCCCATTAGCAGAAACGCTTGAAGGCCTCCAGGACTTGAAAAAAGAAGGCCTGATTCGCCAATACGGTGTTTCCAATTTTGATGTTGACGACATGGATCAGCTCACGATGGAACCCGGTGGCGATCAAGTTGTCGCTAACGAAGTGTTATACAATTTGCAATCACGCGGCATTGAATATGACCTCCTACCACGTCAAAAGCAAGCCGGCATCACGACGATTGGCTACTCGCCTTATGGTTCCGGCAGTGGTAAGTCAATCAAGTTGACCCCGGAGCTCGTGGATCTGGCCAAAGCCAAGGGCGTTTCAACCCATCAGCTTATGCTGGCATGGGTACTGCGTAATGGCGATGTGCTGTCGATCCCGCGTACCGGCGAAGCCAGCCACATGGCCGAAAATATCGCAGCTGCCGACGTTACATTTACGCCGGATGAACTAGCGCTGTTTGACCAAGCGTTCCCGGTACCGCGTCACCATATTCCGCTTGAAATAATTTAAACCTAGCACACTGCCGGTCTTGAGCGTCGCTTAGTCTAAAAAATTCGGCGAGCGCTTTCATGCCTCAATAAAAAACGTTATACTGATAACAACTATTTTTCAGGAAAGGACCTTTGTTGTGAAAATCTTTGTTGTCGGTGCCCACGGTCAGATTGGCCAGCTACTGGTGCACAAACTATTGGATCGCGGTGATACCGTGACAGGCGGTTATCGCGATCCGCTCACCCAGATGCCTGATCCGCAGAAAAACTTTCGGGCAGTCGAACTTAATCTCGCATGGCCGGTCTCACGCTTGACAGAACTTTTTGCCGGCCACGACGCCGTTATCTTTGCTGCCGGTTCGCGGGGTAAGGACTTACTCGGCGTAGATCTCGACGGCGCGATCAAAACCATGAAAGCAGCCGAAGCCGATGATGTCGGCCGCTTCATTATGTTAAGTGCGTTGGATGCCGAGGATCCCGCAAGATGGCCGGAAGAGCTGCACGATTATTACATCGCCAAGTATTACGCTGATGAGTGGCTGATTCATAACACTGATCTGGACTATGTCATTGTCCAGCCGACCGCCCTCACCAATGACCCGGCGCAAGGCACCATCACGCTGCAACCGCAACGGCCATCGACCATTCCGCGAGCCGATGTCGCTGATGTCCTCGTCGCTGCTTTAGACAGCAACCGCCATCGCGAAACAATCAAAATCGCCAGTGGCAACACACCGATCCCCGAAGCCGTTAAAAGTTGACGAACCGGACCAGCCGTGCTAATTTTAAAGCAACGTTAAAGCGAAAGTGAGGTCTGTCCATTGAAGTAAGCCAATTGTTGAAAATGTCCAAGTCCTGTTCTCAGCAACGGGATCAGTGCGGACTTTTTGACAATTGGGCTTGATCAATGGCGGAGGCTCCGTTTATTTTGATCAGCCCTGAATTATTTGGGGCTGTTTTTTTATGAGCGTGAACCGGCGCGCTCAGGAGCCGGAGTGTAAGTGGCCTTGGGCGTGATGGCGCTCTTTGCCATTGCGACCAAGGTCCTTACACGCAGGCTCCTGCGCCGGTGAACGCGTTACGGAAAGCTGGGCATGAATTGCCAGGCGTTTTCAGTTACGCCATCGCACGCCACTGCGTACCCCCAAAAAACTCAAAAAGTCAGCTGATCTTTCTTCTGATAGCACAGGCATATCCGCGAAAGGACGTGGCTGTATGTCAACGATTCAAATCAAACACCTTTATTTTGCCTATGACGGCCAGGCGCCACTTTTCAGCGATGCCGGATTTAACCTCGATACTGGTTGGCACCTTGGCTTAGTTGGCCGTAACGGTCGTGGTAAAACCACGTTGCTGCGGTTATTGCAGCAGCAACTGGATTATCGCGGAACGATCACGGTTCCCATGCCTTTGCGCTATTTTCCGCAAGCGCTGGACGAGAGCCAACTGACGCTTCACGCAGCGCAAGCCTTTCAAGACGTGGCGCAATGGCAACTGGAACGCGAACTAAATTTATTGCATGCCGACCCTGATATCTTGTGGCGGCCGTTTCGAGATCTATCTGGCGGTGAGCAAACCAAGGTCCGCCTCGCCTTGCTCTTCATCCAAGACGATGGCTTTGCACTCATTGACGAGCCGACGAATCACCTCGACTTGCGCAGTCGTCGCCAAGTCGCTGCCTACCTAAAACAAAAGCCGGGCTTCATTGTGGTCAGTCACGACCGGGATTTTCTCGACGCTGTCACCGACCATACGCTGGCTATCGAACGCCAAAAAATCACGCTTTACCAAGGCAACTACACCACCTTTACCACGGAAAAGCAGCGGCAGGATCAAACCGAGCTCGCGCAAAATGCTCAGTTAAAAACTGAAATCAGCCGCTTGAAGCAAACTGCCCACGCCAAAAAAGTTTGGGCGGAAAACAAAGAACGCAGCGTTTACGGCAAGCGCCACGAAAAAGATAGCGGGCACAATAACACCCGCGGCTTCATCAGCGCCCGGGCAGCAAGAACCATGAAAAAAAGCAAAAACCTGGAACACCGCATGGATAAGGAAATTGCGGCAAAAGAACAGTTGCTTAAAAATTTGGAGAAAGTCGATCCACTCACCATGGCGCCACAACCAACCCATCATCACCATTTGATTGTGGCCGAAAATGTTCAGGTCGGTTATGATCAGCCGCTTTTCCAGCCAATTTCATTTACGTTGCACCCCGGCGACCGAGTGGCGATCGTCGGTGAAAATGGCAGCGGTAAATCGACGTTGATCCGTGCTTTGCTAGGACATTTTACCGGCAATCAAACCGGGCTTCTGACCTTGGCGCCGGTTGCTTTGAGTCTGGTACGCCAGCAATACCCTGACAATCGCGGGTTACTGCCGGACTTTGCCGAAAAGCGGCACCTCAACCTCGAAATTTTGCTTAACAACTTGCGTAAGCTCGGGATGCCGCGCGCCGATTTTGCCACGCCGATCGAATACCTTAGTATGGGCCAGCAAAAGAAAGTCGAAGTTGCGCGTTCGCTTGCAACCCCAGCCTCCTTGTATATTTGGGACGAGCCGCTCAATTATCTGGACACTTACAATCAAGACCAGATCATGGCCGCGATCACCCGCTATCAACCAACGATGCTATTTGTGGAACACGATGAGCATTTTATCAATAAAATTGCCACGAAAGTTGTCCGCCTGACGCCACTAACCTAATCAGAAATGGATCCGCCCGGCATGATATCCGAGACACATTGCCCGCAAATTAAGCGGTTCCATGGTATACTCACGGTGAAAGCTTCAAAACAAGAAAGGATGGATAGCATGGCAGAACGATCTTTGTATCATACCTATGTCCGCAACGAAAATGGTTTAGTCGGTGAAAGTTATGTCGAAGGCAATCAAGGGTTAGCCCTTGGTGTTTCCAGTTCGCTTCTGGACGCTCCTGGCACCAATCCGGAGCAATTCATTGCATTTGCCCTGTCCACTTGTTTCAACGCAACGATTCGCATCGTCCAGCATCGTGAAGGTACTGCAGAAGATTCGCAACTACGCACCCGAGTGGACATTGAGCGCGACAAAATCGGCTACAAATTCATTGTTGATGCGCAAATTCTCATGCCAAGTCACACACGCGAAGAAGCACAAAAAATTGTGACCCAGGCATTAGATGAGTGCCCTGTCGCTAAACTGTTAAAAGAAAACGAAAATGTCAGCTTCCGAATTGTTGACGAGTTCACCGATGAGCCGACGTTAGGTGAATAATGAGCGGTAACGGTTGTTCTTCGTCTACATTCGCTTAAGCAAAAAAAGTACGCCAGGAATTGCGGTCGGCCCTGTCAAGTTGACAGATGAAATAATATAAAATTTTGGTAGCTTTTAGATGGCCTTATTCCAGTATTCTTCTGGGGTAAGGCCGTCTCTTTGTCCTGAACGGTTGTCGTGATTGAAATAGTGGATCCCATCTTCAACGAGCTGGACGAACTCCTTATAAGTTTTTGCCATTGGGTGACGATCCATCCACCGCAGTTTAAACTCATTCCACCAGCGCTCTATCGGTGCGTTGTCATAGGGGGTTCCCGGTCGCGACATACTTCGTGTCACTTCAAACTGGCTAAGGTAGCGGTTGAATGCCTTAGATGTATAGGCGGAGCCACGATCAGTATGAATGAGCGGATGGACGTTGCCGGCGCGAGTGAAAGCGCGCTGGAAGACCTGAATCTCGGCGGCGGTTGTTTCGGTTGCACTCAGGTTATAAGCCAACAGATTGCGGCCATAGAGGTCAAGAACGCCACTGAGGCGCATCTTGTACTCGCTGTTGATACCGTATTTCAACTCGGTTGAGTCGGCTAGCCAGACTTGATTAGGACGTTCCACGTAGAAACATTGATTGAGCACATTGTCTTGCAGGTACTGTTCAGATTGCTTGACGCGACTATGCCGTTTTTGGCGGATCTGACATCGAATGCCAAGCTCGCGCATGACGCGACGAACTTGTTTGATCGTGACTGGAAAGTCAATTAGCTCATCCTGTTGTAAGTTGATCAGGAGATTCCCGGCGCCAATGCCTTGGTGATGAAAGTCAAACCAATATTGGGTCCGCTCCTTGAGCTGCCGATCGTGGGCCTCCCACACTGTTTTCTCCCGCCTTAAGCCTTTGTAATAAGCTTGACGGCTGACGCCAATAACGTCCAATAACTTTGTGACAGCGCCGTGGTGGCCTTGACTAACTTCTTCAATGGCACGGTAAGCTTGTCGGTGTTGTTTGATCACTCCTTGTGCTGGATTTCCAGTAATTTTTTTACAAAGGCCTCCACTAGCTCTTTGTCCTTGAGCTCAGCTTCTAGTTGACGAATGCGCAGTTTGGCCTTGTCTAATTCGGTTAGATCACGCTTGTCTTTGTGGTGACCACGGTTATCCACCAGCGCCTCATAACCGCCTTCGCGAGCCTTGATCACCCAAGACCGTGCCTGTTGATAAGACACATCAAAATGGGCTGCCGCTTCAGTATAGGAGTGCTTACCCTTAGTGACATATTCAACGACTTTAATGCGTTCTTCGAAGGTGGTTGTACGACTCATGGTGGGGACCTGCTTTCTAGACGGTGAAGCCGTCAACGATTGATGATCCCTATTATACATGGCTATCCAACGTTGCAGTTGTGTTGATGAACGCAGACCAAATTGCATCGTAACTTCGGCTAATGACCCTTCACCACTAAGATAAGCAAGCACTGCTTCAAGCTTTAGCTCTTTGGTATAATGTTGATTCTTTCGAGCTTCCTCTAATCCCTTAATCCCATCACGTTCATAGAGTGTCTGCCAACGTTGTAATGTACGATCACCAAGACCGTGTTGACGAGAGAAACTACTGATACTTGTATTCGAATGTCTGAACTCCTCCAATATGTGTAACTTTTCTTGAGCTGTATGCTTAGATCTGGGCATAGAAAATCCCTCCATGATCATCAGATGAATTATGATATTTCATCTGACAACCATAAAGGGATTATCGCAAATCTTCCGAGACTTCTGGCGTACTTTTTTTATTTTTCCGTCAAGAATCCTGTGTCTCAAAACCTTAATCCACCGTGCGCGTTACACTTGACCATAAGTGGAGATGGTAAGGATGATCAAGCAAGGTAACGGACAAACAACGCATCATTTAGGATTGGCGCTTTGTATGTGGTTAGGCAGCATCGCTTTTCTGGCGACTGGCGTCTGGGCCACCATTTTATTAGTGCTCACGTCCCGAATCACAGCCGCACTCATCATCACCTTGATCGGCGGTTGGGTGACGCTTGCCGGTATCTTCGCATGTTTTGTCACCCTATGGCAATTAGTCCGGGCACCGCAAGCGGCTCGTCATTTGGTCCGGCGGTTACAATGGCTTCTCGGCTCCATCACGATCATTGTGGCCGTCGTCAGTCTGTCGCTCTCCTATGCGTGGGCCAAAAGTGGCGATGCACCGGGTATTATTTTCATTGGTTTGTTTCTTGCGGCAATGCCTTTTGCTTGTTGGGTTTTGACCAGTGTCTGGCGATTGACGTTGGAGCGGTGAGTTTGTGTCAGGGGATCCAAGTCTATTCTTGGGGCTTTCTATTGGCGGCAATGGCATTGTTGACTGTTGTGTTTTATAACGCGCTCCCTAGCGTAAAAAAAATCCACCTAGTTTCCTAGGTGGATCCTTTTTTAACGAACCAAGAATTAAAGCTTGGTAACGTTAGCAGCCTGAGGGCCACGATCAGATTGTTCTACATCGTAGGAAACAGCCTGACCTTCGTCAAGACTCTTGTAGCCTTCGCCGTTGATGGCGCTGAAATGTACAAAGACATCTTGGCCGTCTTCACCAGTGATGAAGCCGTAACCCTTATCAGCGTTGAACCATTTAACTGTACCTTTTTGCATGAAAGTGAATCTCCTTTTCAAAACTAACAACAACAGACAACCGTAATCCTAAAAAGGAAATTCATGTTACATGATGTTTCCCGTTCAAGTATTACCATGAATAGACTATAACACGTCCGGCAAAAAAAAACTAATTTTTTTGCAAATTAATCGCGATTTATTTGCTGAAAGCCGTCTTCAGCCCGTACCTACACAATCATGAATCGCCCATTGCGGTCGCAACGATGTCATTTATTCAACTATGCTAGAGAAACCAAAAAATAATCTTCCTGATTTATTGCGACCAAGAAGATTATTTTCAACTGTTAAGATCGTTGATTGGCGCCTCACTTGCCCTGTCCCTATTAAAGGGTAGCAAACTTCAGTAAAGTCCGAATCATCTGGCAGGTAAACCCGTACTCGTTATCAAACCAAGCGACGGTTTTAACAATCTGGTCATCACCGACTGAAACCACCTCTGTTTGGGTCGGGTCGAAAACGGACCCAAAAGTCGTTCCAATAATGTCGCTAGAAACAATCTGATCGTCATTGTAACCAAAACTAGGATTGTTCTCGGTGTGCTTTTTAATGGCAGCATTCAATTCATCAGCCGTAACATGTTTCTTTAAAGTCGCAACCAATTCAACCAATGAACCATCAGCAACTGCTACCCGCTGTGCATGTCCATTTAATTTGCCGTTGAGTTCCGGAATGACTAACCCAATTGCTTTGGCGGCACCTGTGGAATGAGGAATCGTATTGATAGCCGCCGAACGTGCTGCTCGTAAATTACCGTTGCGTACCGGCCCATCAAGCAACATCTGGCTGTTCGTATAAGCATGAATCGCAGTCATCGTGCCAACTCGAATGCCAAATTCCCTATTCTCAAAGTAAGCTAGCGGTGCGAGGCAATTCGTTGTGCAAGAAGCCGCCGACACAATGCGATCATCACTGTTTAAAACATCGTCATTGACATTGTAGACAATGGTCTTAACATCATTGCCAGCCGGGCCGGAAATTAGCACACGCTGGGCACCGGCATCCAAATGCGCTTGTGACTTCGCTTTAGAAGTATAAAAGCCAGTGCACTCAAGTACATATTGAACGCCATCGTTTTTAACCCAAGGAATGTTTTGTGCTTGTGGTTCGGCATATACCCGGTACTTTTTACCATCCACCACAATGGCATCATCCGTCGCACTAACATCCGCTGGAAAAGTGCCATGAGTGGAATCATACTTAAGTAAGTGAGCCAGCATGGTCGGACTCGTCAAATCATTAATTGCAACTACCTGAATACTATTGGACTTTTCACCAAGTTCATAAATCCGGCGAAAAGCCAGACGACCAATTCTACCAAAGCCATTGATACCAATTTTAACTGTCATATCAAAGTCTCCCTCTTCTCAAAAATTGTGAGCGTGCGCCAGTTTTTGCACTGGGGAGCGCGTTAAGGTTGGCAACCAGATTGCCTGAAACCTTCTTCAAACATCAAGACGTGGTACAATTAACTTGTTAAAGGTATTGAAACAATTGGATATATCCCTTGTCTCCAATGCCCACAATAGTTCGGTAGGGAGGCCGTGTCAAGTGAAAATTTCCTCTAGTTGGGAACAGTCTATTTACGTTTTATTAATCTTATCCCGATTGCCCAAGGGTAAGTCCGTCAACTCATTAGCGCTAAGCGAACGGCTCAACGTTTCGCATTCTTATCTCAAAAAAACCATCAAATCACTAGTAAAAGAAGGCTTCGTCAAGTCAATACCAGGCAAGTCAGGCGGCTTTTCATTGGCAATGCCGTTAAACGAGATCGATTTTTATAAAGTCTTTCAGGCAGTTGAGGGTCGCGGCAAAGTTTTTGCGAGTCAACACCTGCTAGCAGAATTTCTGGATAAAGATCAGTCAGAAATCGAGCCTTGTGCGGTTTCTGCTGCGATGGACAATATTGAGAACTCTCTAAAAAAGACCATGCAAGCCATCACATTGGATCAGATGGTCAAAGAGATTCAGGAAAAATACGATACCTCTGATTTGGATCAGTGGCTTAAACAAGTTGCCCATTAACTTCATGTTCCTGATATACAAGTATGCACGAAATCGGATGAAACGCTTTCTTCGGCGTTTGATCCGATTTTTTGTTTGCTTCATTCGGTGCCTTTTCTGGGTACCTCAATTAAAAAATTTAATTTCAGACCTTTACACCAAAAAGATTCGATGCTACATTGTGGTTGATGAAAGAAACATAAATGCACATCAGAAAACAATTACAAACATTTCGGGTGCTCTCCCCCACTGACTTTCTTCAAAACGATCAGCTTGCCCCGCCAGTATCTGAGTCACAAATGCTATTCATTAAAACAAAGGAGTGACAATTTTGGATGTTGTGATTGGTGCTGATCAGGACGGTTTTGCCATGAAGGAACAGGTCAAAGACTATCTCAAGCAGCGTGACTACCATGTCATTGATGTAACGCCGCAACCAGCGAAGAACTTTGTCGAATCTGCTTTGGCTGTGACCAAAGAAGTGATGGCAGGTAAGGCACACAAAGGCTTGATGTTTGACCGTTACGGCGTGGGCTCAACGATGGCGGCTACCAAAGTCAAGGGTATGGTCGCAACCAATGTCGGTGACGAGACGGCTGCGCATCAAACTGCTGAACATAATGGTGCCAAAGCCATTGCGATCGGTACTGGACTTATCGGCCTAGATCGGGCGCTCGGCCTGATTCAACGTTACCTGGACGCGGAATACGTTGACGGCCGCCACCAAGTTCGGCTCGATATGCTTGCGAAAATGATCTAACTTTGGAAGAAAGGAAGTCTGACCCCATGATTATTTCTTTAGGTAATGATCATATTGTGACTTACATGAAGATTAAGATCTCGAATTTTTTAAAGCATGCTGGCTATCAAGTTATTGATGAAGGCACCTACGACACCGTCCGGACGCACTATCCGATTTATGGCAAGAAAGTTGCCGAAGATGTCGCCGATGGTCGTGCTGATCTAGGCATTGTTTTGTGTGGTGATGGCAGCGGCATTACCATGGCAGCCAATAAAAACGAAGGCATTCGCGCTGCCATGGTGAACGACGCCGCAGCGGCCAAGTATGCTCGCGAGCAATTAAATGCGAACGTACTGGGCTTCGGCGGTGCCAGCATTGGTGAACATCTGGCATACGATATCATCAAGGCCTATCTGGATGCCACCTACAAAGAAACTCCGGAAAATGCGGAACTGATCAAAGAAATTGACCACATTGCCAAACCAAACCCTGATCAAAAAGATAATCCGCACTTTTTCGATGAAGAAAACGAAAAATGGGCCGAGGGCGTCTATCACGATTAGTCGCTTCTAGGTTGCCATCGAATTAACCAGTATGGTGATTTAGTTGTCACCGTAGCAAAAAGGCCCGGAATTCCGAGCCTTTTTTGATGCCGTCATCTCTTTCTGGGAATTTGTCATTGTGGTTTCATCGTGCGTCGTGCTTAAGCGTCGCAAAATGGATAATATGAGTCGACACATACCATAAAATCGTATACTATAAAAACGTAGCAACGTGGAGTAATGGCGTTAATTTCATGATCCGCCTTATTTCTGCAAACAGCAGCGTTGAAAAAAGTTGTTCAACGTCTCAAGAAAAGGTGAATAACATGACTAAAAGTACACTCGAAAGAAGTATTGAAGAGCTCAATCAGCTATTAGACGGTAATGATCCTGGCGTCGAACGACATGAGCGACATCTACCAACACCGCCTGAGTTTACCGGCGAAGAAATCAAGAAAATTCGTCAGCAAATCCCGGCAACGCAACTCGTCTTCGCCCAAATTATGGCGGCTTCTCCTCGTACCGTTCAGGCTTGGGAAACGAACCGCAGTAAACCAAATGGGCCAGCTCGTCGGCTCATGCAACTGATTGAACTTGATCCGTCAGTGGCGCGGCTTTTGATGTAGAAAAAGAACAGGGTTTGATGCCAAGTACCGTTTTATAGACGGCTGCTCTGTTGATAATTTTTTGACTCACGCTCACATATAAAACAAACGGCGATCAGATAACCTCATGATTATCCGACCGCCGTTGTTTTCGTGCTTTTGATCTCGTCAATGGAGAGGCATGCGGAAACTCAGCGCTTTAAATCCACTATTTCATCTCTTGTCATCGTAACGAATTGCCTACATCCCTTGCGCATACATAGCATCTGCCACTTTCAGGAAACCGGCAATGTTCGCTCCCGCTTCGTAGTTACCGGGCATGCCGTATTCGTCAGCAGCATCAGCACTCGCCTTAAAAATGTGTTGCATGATTTCATGCAGTTGGCTATCGACTTTTTCAAAACTATCACTTTCGCGGCGCGAGTTCTGCCCCATTTCCAGCGCTGAAACAGCAACGCCCCCGGCATTGGCGGCTTTTGCCGGTCCGTATAAAATCCCGGCGTCTGCATAAGCAGCGATGGCGTCTGGATTGCTCGGCATATTGGCGCCTTCAGCTACCGCGATCACGCCGGCTGCCTTAAACCGCGCCGCCTGTTGACCATCAATTTCGTTTTGCGTGGCGCAAGGCAATGCCAGATCAAACTTAAGATCGATGGCATCCCAGACTGAACCTTCATGATATTCGGCTCCAGCCACTCGGTCCGCATAAGCTTTAATGCGACCGCGTTCGACTTCCTTGATTTGTTTGACCACCGCAACATCAATCCCGTTTTCATCGACCACATAGCCGTTTGAATCGGAAACGGTCAGCACCTTGACGCCCAGTGCCTCAGCCTTCTCAGCAGCATGAATCGCAACGTTACCGGCACCGGAAATGACCGCACGTTTGCCGGCCAACGTTTCGCCATTGGCTTTCAATAATTCACCGGTGTAGTAAATCAAACCATAGCCAGTCGCTTCCGTCCGCGCCAACGAACCACCATAACTGAGCCCTTTACCGGTTAAAACACCACGTTGCGCCCCTTTTAACCGTTTGTATTGACCGTATAGATAACCAATTTCGCGGGCACCGACGCCAATGTCACCAGCCGGCACATCCAAATCCGGCCCGATATACTTGCTCAGTTCGGTCATGAAGCTTTGGCAAAAACGCATCACCTCGGCATCCGACTTCCCTTTTGGATCAAAATCGGAACCACCCTTGGCCCCGCCGATCGGCAAAGTAGTCAGACTATTTTTAAAAATCTGTTCGAAGCCTAAAAATTTCACAATGCTGAGATTGACGGAAGGATGTAGTCGCAGACCGCCTTTGTAAGGACCAATCGCTGAATTAAACTGAACGCGAAATCCGCGATTAACTTGAATATTTCCTTGGTCATCCTGCCACGGAACAGCAAATTGAATCGCCCGCTCCGGTTCAACCAATCGTCCAAGAATATTGGCCTTCACATACTCCGGATGCTTCTCAAACACCGGCGTAATCGTGTTTAAAAGCGTTGAGGCCGCCTCAAAAAATTCTGGTTGGTTAGGATCACGTTGCTTAAGCGTTGCAAGCACTGACTGCACATAAGATGCTGCTGACATGGGAAACCACCTTTCTCAAAAAACGTAACGGACGTTGTTTTAAGATTAACAGAAAAATGGCAAAATGATAAGAATTTTTTGAGCGTAAGCCAGCCCGGTTAGAAACCGGAGCATAAGTGGCCTCAAGTAGGAATGACTGGGCTTTGGTCATTCTTACTTGAGGTCCTTATGTGCAGGTTTCTGGGCTGGCGAACGCGTTACCGCGCGAGCGCGAACTAATTTTCAACTCATCAATCACGTTTATCAAGTTATCGCAACTGTCATCTGTTACAATGAAATCGGATACATGAAAAACAGCTGACAATGAACATTGTTGGGTGACGGTCATTGTTCAGCTTCGGATAGCTACGTTGGTGTCAATATCATTATGAGGAGGAATTTTGGAATGCAAAATCGCGGCAATATTATTTTAATTGGTGACGGCGCCATTGGTTCAAGTTATGCGTTTAACTGTCTCACAACCGGCGTCGGCCAGAGTCTGGGGATCATCGACGTCAATGAAAAACGGGTACAAGGTGATGTCGAAGATCTTTCGGACGCACTGCCTTACACATCGCAAAAGAACATTTATGCGGCTAGTTATGAAGACTGCAAATATGCCGACATTATTGTGATTACTGCGGGGATCGCGCAAAAGCCGGGCCAGACGCGGCTTGAATTGCTAACGATTAACGCCAAGATTATGAAGGAAATCACCCACAATATCATGGCAAGCGGTTTCAATGGTTTCATTTTGGTGGCTTCCAACCCGGTTGATGTGCTGGCAGAATTGGTTTTGCAGGAATCCGGCTTACCGCGCAATCAAGTACTCGGCTCCGGCACCGCGTTGGATTCGGCGCGACTACGAGCGGAAATCGGCTTGCGCTACAACATCGATGCCCGCATCGTTCACGGCTATATCATGGGTGAACACGGCGATTCCGAATTTCCGGTTTGGGATTACACCAATATCGGTGGCAAGCCAATTCTTGATTGGATTCCGAAAAATCGGCAGGAAAGCGACCTTGCTGAAATCAGCGAGCGCGTGAAAACGGCGGCTTACGGGATCATCGAAAAGAAAGGCGCCACCTTCTACGGCATTGCTGCTTCGCTGACCCGGTTAACCAGTGCCTTCTTAAATGACGACCGCGCAGCATTTGCCATGTCCGTTCATCTCGAAGGCGAGTATGGCTTAAGCGGCGTTTCGATCGGCGTTCCTGTCATTCTTGGCGCCAACGGTTTGGAACGCATTATCGAACTTGATCTGAATACCGAAGATCATAAGCGCCTAGCAGATTCTGCGGCGATTTTAAAAGAAAATCTCCAGAAGGCTCAGGAAGCTTAGTCAGTATTCATCAGTCAAAGAAAATTAAAAACGCTCACAAAGACAAAATCTTTGAGGGCGTTTTTAATTTAAACCATATCTTTTAAACCACTCAGTCTTCTTTTGACTGCTCCAATGCTTCGGTTTCCTGCTCAACAACCGACCCTTTTGTCAGCGCTGAATGCCGCATGCCATACAGAAAGTAGATGGCGCATCCAATCAGGAACCAGACGCCGGAGTACATTTTGGCTTGAATGTCCAGACCCAGGAAAACCACCAGCGAGCCGAGGAAAGCTACGGCTGGCAATACCGGATACAACGGCATTTGGAAGCGTGGCTTGGCGATGTCCTTGCCTTCACGCGGACGGAGGCGATAAATGCCAAGCGTGACGAACATGAAGGCAATCAGCGTGCCGGCGGAAATCAGTTGTGCCAGGAACGCAAATGGGAAGAATGCCCCGATAATGACACCGATCGTGATTAAGACTGCCAAGGCAATGTTCGGCAACTTGCGGCTGTTCAACTTGCCCAAACCGTGCGGCAACATGCCGTCGCGGCCAAAGCTGTAAAGTAACCGGGATCCCGCCATGGCCATGCCGATTAAGGCCGTGAACATCCCCAACACCGCAATGCTTTCGACCACCGTCGCGACCACCGCATGACCGGAGTGCCGAAGCGCCCAGCCAACCGGTTCGGCGTTGTTGGCGTAATCCTGATACGGGAACATACCCAACAAAACGAGGCCGACCGAGACAAACAGGAAAACCGCAATTAACAGCGAGCCAAGAATCCCCCGCGGCATCGTTTTCTCCGGATCGATCGCTTCAGCCGAATTCGCGGCAATCGAATCAAACCCGATATAGGCCAGGAAAATCATGGAAACGCCGGCGTAAATGCCTTGCCAGCCCCCAAAAGGTGTTCCATCAGCATTCAGGTGATACTTCGGGAAGAATGGATGAAAGTTTTCCGGATGAATCGCGGTCAAGCCGACTACAAGGAACAGCAAAATTGCCAAAACCTTCATGACCACCAAAATATTTTCGACCCGCGCGGCACTTGAGACACCGCGTGACAGCAAAACGCCAACCATCAACATCACCACCACGGCGACCAGATCGACAACCCCGCCGTCAGTGCCAAACGGATTGGCCAACGCCGCCGGAAAATTCAGGCCGATCGTCGCCAGCAACCCGCGAAAATTGGCAGATAACCCTGAAGCAACGAACGCAACGGCAATAAAGTATTCGGCCAACAAAGCCCAGCCGGCAATCCAGCCGAAGAACTCGCCGAACACCACATTAATCCACGAATAAGCCGAGCCGGCAAACGGCATCGCGGCCGACATTTCCGCGTACGCAAACGCCACCAACCCTGCTACAATCGCAGCGACTAAAAAGGAAATCGAGACTGCGGGACCTGCGTGTTTAGCCGCAACCACCCCTGGCAGCGTAAAAATTGACGCCGACACAATGGTCCCGACCCCTAAAGCGAGAAAGTCACGTACCCGCAACACCCGCGGCAGATGCGAATCTTTATCTTCGTAAACACTTGGATCCTCTTTTCGAAACAGTCGTTGCCACACTTTGCCCATCGGTACCTCCATTAAACAGTTAATGCTGTCTTTTCAATGTGTTAATAAAAAATCCATGAAAACTAGGTTAGCACATTTTAGCAAAGCTGGAAAGCGCTGTGTTTTTAATGACATCAGTTATCATAGGAAAAATAACCTTACAATTTTTTAAGCTAGACAATTTGTCCGTTAAATCAACGTTTCACAGCTAAAAAATGCACCAACATTGAAACGCAAAAACTGCCCAAGCGACTTCTTTCGTCTCTTGGGCAGTTTTCATCAGTTTATAAAATGACTGAGTTGATGCCTGACACCATGCTTCAAACCGGAAGTACTGCTGTGAATTAAATCTGTTCTCCTTCTTCTTCAACCGGCTTAGCAGCTTTGGCTTTCACTTTACCTGCGGCTCTAACCGCCGCGCGCATATCGATCGGGTGGCCGTCACGGCGATCATCGGCATATTCTGCCGTGGCAGTAAACAGCAGATCGGAAGCCGAATTAACAGCTGTTTCCACGGAGTCCTGAACTACCCCGATGATGAAGCCGATACCGACCACCTGCATCGCAATGTCATTGGAGATCCCAAACAGCGATGCCGCCATTGGAATTAATAACAGCGACCCACCGGCAATTCCCGACACCCCGGTTGCCGAAATGGCTGACAGGAAGCACAGCAGCAACGCTAGGAAAATGCTGACGTGCACGCCCATGGTATTGGCCGTTGCCAACGTCATAATCGACACCGTGATCGCAGCACCACCAGAGTTAGCCGAACCGCCTAACGGAATCGAAATCGCATAGCTTTCTTTGTTCAAGCCTAAGTCTTCGCAAGCTTGTAAATTGATCGGAATATTCACCGCGCCACTACGCGTAAAGAACGCCGGAATGCCGCTGACCTTTAACGTCCAAAACGTCAGTGGGTAAGGATTCTGACGGGTTAGCAGCCACACCATAAATGGATAAACGATCAGATAGACAAATACCATCGTCGCGACCAGCAAGATGAGCAACTGACCATACGCCATGACACCTTTAACGCCCGTCTTACTCAGCGATTCATGCAGCAAGCCGACAATCCCAAACGGTGCAAACTGGATCACCGTTTGCGCCACGCTGCTGACGGTTTCCGCGAACTCGGTCACCACTTTTTTGGTTGTCTCGCTCGCCAGGCGCAACCCCGCCCCAATCAGCAATGACCAGAACAGAATTGCTAGGTAATTGCCTTCAACCAGCGCAGAAATCGGATTGGCCACTGCATTGGTCAGCAAGTCGGAAACAACCGTGCCTAAATCCTTTGGCGCACTTTCGGCAATTTTCATCGCACCAGGCAAGACAAGCTTGATCGGGAAAAGATAAGAAACCGCGACCGCCGCAATAGACGAAAGCAGTGTGGCACTTAAGTAAAGCACGATCACGGTGCCAAAGTGATTCTTCGAGCCGGATCGGTATTTTGAAATTGCCGACATAATCAGCAGAAATACCAGTAATGGCGCGATTGCTTTTAACGCCCCAACAAATAACTTCCCTAAAATATCGACAAAGGACCAGGAGGGCACCAATACCCCTAACACTGCCCCAACAACAATTCCGATGACAATTTTCAGAATCAGCGACACATCTTTGTACCGTTTATACATATCTGGCCCTCCTCCATGAAAAATTAGTGTTTAATGAGAACACTTTTTAGTGTGCCCTAATTCTGCCGCAACTGCAAGTTATTTTTATCGAAATCGGCACAAATTTTTGTGGCGTTTCTCCAATCATGATCGGCCTCGCTTTTTTGCCAAGCAAAAACACCGATGCCCAACGACATCGGTGTTTTAACTACTAGACTTCTAGACTTTGATTCTTCGCCAAAATGACTCGATTGTCATTTCGAACCACTTTTCAGTGAAGCCTTAACTCATTATTCAACTGTCTTACCTAAGCGCTTCTTCTTAGGTGCTGCCTTAGCCGCATTGGCATCGGCATCTTTATAACCGAAGAAGTAAACCAAGAGGAAGGCAGCAACCAAGGTCACAACCGAAGCAATCCAGAATCCGGCAAAATTGCCTGGATTGTGTGCCCAACCCGGAGCAGCAAATGATGGAAAACCAATGAAGCTGCCAGTGAATCCGTACATCGAAACACCTAACAGGCCATTGACAACGCCACCGATTGCGGCACCGATACTAGCAAAGACGAAGACCCGGCCATACTTCAAGTTAACACCATACATCGCAGGTTCGGTGATGCCGCAGCATGCGCTGATGAACGCGGAAATAGACAAACCTTTCAGTGCTGGGTTGTGCTTGGTCTTAACCCAGACAGCCAACGCGCCGGCACCTTGGGCAATCATGGAAATGGAGACGATGCCGTTAAGCACGGACTCTGGGTGTGCCGAAGACAATTGTGCGGTAATAACCGGGATAACCGCCCAGTGCAATCCGAAGATAACCAGAACCTGATATAGACCGGCAATAATGGCGTCGGAAATCATTGGCGTCAAGCTGAGTAATGCCTGAATCCCGGATGTGATCGCACCAGACAGCACCGTGATCAGTGGACCGACAACCAAGACAACCGTCATGCCGACTAAGAAGATTTCAACCAGCGGCGTGAAAATCATCCGCAGAACCAGCGGCATCCAGCTCTTGATCCACGGTTCAAGCTTGGCTGCCATCCATGCCGCAAAAATCATCGGGAAAATCGAATACGTGTAATTCGCAATGTGGACAGGTAAGCCGAAGAAACTGGCATTGACCCCCATGCCCAGTAACGTACCACTAACTTTACCAGCCGTTGCAATCTTAGCAATTGATGGATAAATCAGGAACGCACCGATAATGCCAACGATAACCGGATCCGAACCGAGTTTTTGCGCGGCCGTGAAACCGACGATCACAGGCAGGAAGTAAAAGGCTGCATCGCCCATCGCATTAATAATCACGTATGTCGGATCCGTTGTTGAAAGATGGAACCAGGTGGTCATAATGTTGAGAACACCTTTGAGCATCCCACTGGCGGCCAACAGTCCGATAACCGGAATCATGGATCCGGTTATCGTCCCGATCAACGCCTGGGTCCAACGTTTGATTGTGCCCCAGAAGCTGGTATCTTTAGCCTCTGCTTGGGTTTCTTTAATGGCTTCCGCAGTACCTTCAGCATTAGAGTAGCCGGGGCCTAACTGTTTAATGACTTCATCATAAACGTCAGTGACGGCTTGCCCAATGACCACTTGATACTGGCCGTTTGCTCGGGCAACATCAATGACGCCCGGAATGTTGCGCACTGTGTCATCGTCCGGCTTTTGTTCATCTTTCAGATAAAACCGCAACCGGGTGATACAGTGAATCAAACTATTGACGTTCTGCGCCCCGCCGACATCGGCAATAATCTGGCGGGCAGTCGCCGCATACTTGCTTTCCTTCTTATTTGGCGTGGCCGCGGTTGTTGATGTAGCCGCCGCTGCCTTAGGTGTCATCACGGCAACTTCTTCACCAACCTTAACTTCGCCCGGGGTGACATCAAGATGATCAACCACGTCATTGGTATTGGTAATCGCAACAATGACAGTGGTCTTTTTGCCGGCTTTCTTGATTGCATCCAAATCCATGGAGCCAATCACGTCGCCGGCTTTGACTTTGGCATCCATTGCCGTATCGATTTCAAACGGTGCGCCTTTCAACTCAACCGTATCAATGCCCAAGTGAATCAACAACTCGGCGCCGTCATCGGCTTTAATCCCGATTGCATGCTTGGTATCGGCAATCATCATGATGCGTCCGTCAACCGGCGCAGCAATCTGACCATCTGATGGTTCAATGCCAAAGCCATCACCCATCATTTTCTGTGAAAAGACCGGATCGGAGACGTCTGTAATCGCCATGGCAAGCCCTGAAACAGGCGCCAAAATGTGTAGCTTCTTTTCATCAGCCATTTTTGGTTCCTCCTTAATTCTCTTCCGATGTCAACAATGCGATCGTCGCATACGGCGGCAATGTCATCGTTGCAGTTGGTATTAATCCTGATTCGTTGGTAATGAGCACTTTTGCGGATTGGAATCGATTTGGCAGCGGTACTGTGATCGTCTTGTCACTGAAGTTATTCAGGACCAACAAATGATCCTCACCAGCAACCCGTTCGTACGCATACAAGCGGTCGATATCGATTCCAAACGGTTCATAACTGCCGTCACTGATCACGTCATATTGTTTTCGCAACGCAATCAGCTTTTGATAAAATTGGAAAATTTCGCCATGCGCTAACTCATCTTTGACGTTGATTTCTTTTTGATTCGTCGGCCGCAACCAAGGCGTGCCAGTGGTAAAACCGGCATTCGCCGAATCATCCCACTGCATCGGCGTCCGACTGTTATCACGGGCCTTCGCCAAAATGATGGCAAACGCCGCTTTTTCCGACTTACCTTCCTTGAGCAAAGCCTTGTAAGCATTCTTGGCTTCGATATCCACGTAATCAGCCATTGAATGGTAGTGCGGATCGGTCATGCCGATTTCCTCACCCATATAGATATACGGGGTGCCGCGACTGAGATGAATCGCCGCAGCAAGCATTTCGGCACTTTTAACCCGATACTTGTCAACGTTGCCAAAACGATTGAGTGCCCGCGGCTGATCGTGGTTATTCCAGAACAGCGCCTGCCAGCCACCGCCTTGATCTAACTGTTGACCCCAAGTGTGCAAAATGTCCCGCAACGCATTGAAGTTATACGGTTCTTTCGTCCACTTTTCACCGTTCTTATAATCCGTCTTCAAATGGTGAAATTGAAAGACCATGGATAATTCATGATTTTCCGGTTTCGTGTAGGCGATTGAGTTCTTAACAGTTGTGGAACTCATTTCGCCCACCGTGACGCTGTTAGGGTCTTGGCCGAAGCTGTTAGCAGCCAATTCCTTCAAATAATCCTGAACGATCGGCGTATCCGTGTACAGCGTTTTGCTGGCAACCTTTGGCGGTGCATCGACCAGTTTTTCTGCCTTGCCGATCACGTTCAACACATCGAACCGGAATCCGTGGACACCCTTGGCACGCCAAAAGTTAATAATCGCTGCAGCTTCTTGCCGAACTGCTGGATTGTGCCAATCCAAATCAGCTTGGCGGCGTTCATATAAATGCAGATAATAATTGCCGGTGTCGCCAAACGGTGCCCACGCTGGTCCGCCGAATTTGCTTTCCCAGTTAGTCGGCAAGCTGCCATCCGGCTTTGGCGGGCGAATATAATAATAGGCTTGATAATGCTTGTCGCCAGCCAACGCCTTCTGGAACCATTCATGTTCCGTGCTGGTATGATTCAACACCATGTCCAACATGATATCGATACCAGCTTCTTTGAGTTTCTTAGCCAATTCGTCAAAATCCGCCATCGTACCGAACCGCGGATCAACGTTGCGATAATCGGCAACATCATAACCGTTATCGTATTGTGGTGACACGAAAAATGGATTGAACCAGATCATGTCGACGTGCAATGACTTAAGATAATCAATCTTGTCAATAATGCCACGCAAATCGCCGACCCCGTCGCCATTGCTGTCATAAAATGACTTGGGATACAGCTGATAAATGACTTTCTTATGAAATCCCATCATGCACCTCCTTAATCTTCACCTTTAACTGAAGCTCGACCTGCCACCATTCACGGCCGCATTCGCCGCGCAAAATCATGAAACTTAAACCGATCCGCCCGGTGCCGCGACTCCGTGTACTGAAACTTTGTTGTATCGACCAGACTGCTGCAACTGCGAACTACGACGACCACTGCGGCCTGGGGCAACTTCAGGTAACGCCGATCTTCTTCGGTAGCTGTTTCCACCGTGATTTCCTTGGTCGCATAGGCAATGGTCAACCCCACCTGACCTTCAAGATAGGCATACAACGAATCTTTGGCTGCCGACTCCGGAATCGGCGGCACCACCTTAGGATCAAGGTAATCGATATCGATGATGTCCGGCTCACCTTTCAAATACCGCACCCGCTTCAAAAACCGCATCTGTTTAGTCGTCACATGTGGATCCACGTCCTTAAACGACTTGGCTGGTAACGTTGCAAAATGATTGGCCAAAATGACGGTTCGCGTCTGTAAGTGAAATTGTTTGGCCAGTTCGGCATAACTCACAACTCCTGAAACGGGAAAAACGTATTCCTGCCGATTAATCACCGTTGAACCTTTACCTTTTTGCGACTGGATAAACCCGTCGTCTTTGAGCAGCTGCAATGCTTTTCGTACCGTGTCGCGCGATGCCCGGTACATTTCCTGCAACGTCCGTTCACTTGGTAGCAACGATCCCGTTACATAAATCTCTGCTTCGATCTTGTCCTTCAGATCCTGATAAATGACATCGTACTTACGCATTTCTTCCCCCTCCAGAAAGCGATTTCACTTACAGAGCTTATTTTACCTGTACGTACAGGTTTGTCAACAAAAGACGCTTGGATTTGGTCAATAATATGTGACATAAACTAAAAATGTTGTCATATCAGCATTTTGGGACATAAAAAAATCCCGTACCTAAATACGGGATTTTGATATATTAATATCCACATTAGACGATGTTTATATCACCAGCAAAACATCAACGGCAAAATGTTTTTCATTCAGCCTAAAGTCTCTCTCTGTCGATCTTTTCGCAGACAAAACCGTTAGTCGGTCACATGCTTCGCATCTTGCGCAGTTGCTTTGAATTCCCGCCGAATGCGAATTGACAGCCCTAGAGCCAGTAATTCGAGAAGAACAAAGAGGATCAAGCTAACGGTATAATTGTGAAAATATTCTTCGCTAAAACTCAGCAGCGTCGGGCCAACGATTCCCGCAGCGGCCCAAGCCGTCAGCACATAACCATGAATCGCCCCAAGCTGTTTGGTGCCAAAGACATCCCCAAGATAAGCAGGAATGACCGAGAACCCGGCGCCATAGCAAGACATAATCAGGCATAACGCAATCCCAAAGAGCAACGGGGAGCCCACGGTCAAAATACCGACCAGCATGATGACATCTACCACAAAAATCAACGTATAGGTGAGCGGCCGACCAATCAAATCAGACAACGTTGCCCATGCCAAGCGGCCAAAACCGTTAAATAAGCCCACGACCCCGACCATCATAGCGGCGGTCGCAGCGGACATACCGGTTTGCTGCTGGGCCATCGGCGATGCAACCGCCACAAGCCCGATACCACAGGTGATGTTGATAAAGAACATCAGCCATAAGTAGCGGAATGCTGGCGTTTTGACTGCTTCATTGGCGGTCATCGCCTTACCGGTCAAACTCACGCTTTTAGCAAGATCGGCTGCCGGCACTTCATCCGGTCGCGGCTTACGGATTACTTGAGCTGCTCCCAACATGATCACCATATAAACCGCACCCAACACATACATGGTGGCTACCAAGCCGATAGTTGCGATCAATTGCTGGGCAACCGGGCCAGTCAACATGGCGGCAAATCCAAAGCCCATAATCGCCATTCCGGTCGCGAGTCCGCGATTATCCGGGAACCACGCAATAATCGTTGAAACCGGCGTCACATAGCCGGCGCCCAAACCTAACCCGCCGATCACGCCGTAACCCAGATATAGCAACGGCAACGAATTGATTTGAACCGCCAAGCCGGTTAACAAAATCCCTGATCCGTATAAAATTGCGGCAACTGTCCCGGTCAACCGCGGGCCAAAGCGCTCAACCACACGGCCCATGAAGGCAGCGCTCATGCCCAGAAAGAAAATGGCAATACTAAACGCCACTGTGACTGAGGACAACGCCCACCCTGTCTGTTTGGCAATCGGACCGGTAAACACGCTCCATGCATAAACAGAACCAATCATCAAATGCAGCAAAATACCGCCTAAAGCGACCAAATACCTACGTTTGCTCATTGCTACCTCCACGAAGTCTTTATTGATCAAAACAGCGAACAGCATTGTTCTGATATAGAAAGACTATCATAAGTTTTAAGCTTTAGAAAGGTCTCTAAATCGCTTTATATACGAATTATACTAAAAAAGATTCCTAAATAGTTCGGAATTTTTCAGACCGCTATTCAAAGACCATCTGGTTATGGTATAGCTCGGCATAAAAGCCATTTTGCGCCAGCAGTTGTTCATGATCGCCTTCTTCAATAATCCTGCCATCACGGAGGACGACAATTTTATCGGCATTCAAAATCGTCTTCAACCGGTGGGCAATGACAAAACTCGTCCGCCCTTGAATGACGTTATCCATTGCTGCTTGAATCTTGGCTTCAGTGACCGTATCCACGTTACTGGTCGCCTCATCAAGAATCAGCAACCGCGGATCGGTCAAAATGGTCCGGGCAATCGACATGAGTTGCTTTTGGCCGGCTGAAAAGACGCTTTGTTCATCCGAAACCAACGTATCATAGCCATCCGGCAGACTCACAATAAAGTCATGAATGTTGGCCTGTTTGGCGGCGGCTTCAACCCGCGCTTGATCGGCCTCCGGATCACCGAAGCGAATGTTATCGCGAATTGTGCCGGAAAACAGTTGCGGATCCTGTAAAACGATGCCGACATTTTGCCGTAGCGATGCAAGTTTAAATTCACGCACATCAACACCGTCAAAGGTAATCGAGCCGGAATCAACATCGTAGAAACGATTCATCAGGTTCATAACCGTGGTTTTCCCACTGCCAGTCGGGCCAACCAGCGCCACCATTTCGCCTTTTTCAACATGGATCGTAACGCCGTGTAGAATCTCCTTACCCGGAATATAGCTAAAATGCACGTTATCAATCACGAGCTCGTGTTTCAAACCATCGAGGGTGCGACCATTTTTCGGATCGACTTCATCCGGCTGTTCCCGCACTTCGGTAATCCGACGTGCCCCGGTAATGGCTAATTGAATCATGTTAAACAAACTGGTCAGCTGCACAATTGGCTGATAGTACTGCTGCGCATAGTTAACGAACACAACCACCAAGGCCAAAGCCGCGCCTTGACTCAGTGAGCCGTTTAGCGCCAGCCAGGAACCGGCAAAGATTACAATCGCCGTATTCAGCAACGACAACCCCAAAAGCAACGGGTTTAAGATCCCGCTCCAAATCTGCCCGCGCAGGTTAGACTTGCGCACCGCGGCATTGTAAGGTTGGAAGCCGGCAACACTTTCCTGCTGCAAACCATTGGTAATCAACATCTTCTGACCGGTAATTTGCTCGTTGATGTAACCATTAAGTCGGCCGATGTCGTCCTGCTGGCGATCAACTGACACACTTGCCTGGTGCATCACAAACGCGGCCAAGCCAATCGCCACCGGGGTCGAGGCCATGGTGATCCACGCCAACGTGGCATTCTGGGTGAACATCATCCAGATAATCCCAATAAACTGGGCACCGCTTAAGAATATTTCGATCAGCGCCTGGTTCATGGCATTAAAAATGTTATCCAAATCGCTGGTAAACCGCGACAGAATATCGCCGTCACTGTGGCTGTCAAAATACTGCACTTTCATGCGCTGCATTTTTCGGAACAGGCCCACTCGCATGGTGCCAGTCGAATAACCGCTGACTTTTGACAGCAGCAGGCTCGAGATCAAAATACTGGAGGCATCGATCAAATACAGCAGGACAAAAATGGCTAGGGTGTGGTTAAACGCCTTAAAGGAGGCTTGCGCACGCGTTGCCGGGTTCGCCCATTGCTGAACGTAAACGGTGAGTTCCTCAATGGCGCGGCCCATATACGTCGGTGCAACAACAATCGCCCATGTGGAAATCGCGATCAAAATGGTCGTGATCAAAAACTCTAGCCAATAAGGCCGTAAATAATGGGCGTAAAATTTACCCGCATTTTTCAAGTCTTTCATGAGTTACACCCCCTCTTCCAATGCCTTTTGGGTTGCATAAATTTCGCGATAAACATCATTATGCTGAGCCAATTCATGATGTGTGCCGCTACCGACCAACCGACCTTCATCAAGTACTAGAATGCGATCGGCCTTGATAATCGAACTGATTTTTTCGGCGATGATAATGGTCGTCGTGTTTTTCAGTTCATGCGCCAAAGCTTCTTGAACCAATTTTTCCGAACGGGCATCCAGCGCCGAAGTAGCATCATCGAGAATCAAGATCTTCGGCTGCCCGATGACCCCGCGTGTAATCGACAGCCGCTGCTTTTGGCCGCCTGAAAAGTTTGACGATCGTTCTTCTACTTCTGCGTGGTAGGTGTGCGGCAGACGTTCAATAAACTCAGCTGACTGAGCAATTCGTGCCGCCCACTTCATAGAAGCTAAATCAGCATCCGGATTGCCTTGCTGCAAGTTTTCCGCAATAGTACCGGAAAAAAGCGTTGAACGCTGCAGGACAAAGCCAACTGTCTGGCGCAAGTCAGCTTCGGTGACAGCGCGGACATCATGCCCACCAACCTTGACGATCCCGGTGTCTGGGTCAAACAGCCGCGGAATCAGTTGCGCCAAGGTAGTCTTGCCACTGCCGGTCGCCCCGACAATGCCAATCATTTCACCTGGCTTAACCGCAAAACTGATATCGCGAATCGTTGGTTTTTCATCCCCAGGATAGGTGAATGTCACGTCGTTGAATTCAACGGCGCCATTCAGATCCCGATGCGGGCCACTCACAAAGGTCATGCTCGGCTTAGTGTCCATGACTTCATGGATCCGCCGTAAAGAAACCAGCGCCCGCGACGCGAATGTCAGCATAAAGCTTCCGTTAATAATCGCGAACAGAATCTGCATCAAGTAGTTGATAAAACTGGTAATCGCCGCCAAGTTACTTGGATGGCTCGTAATGTTCTGGCCGATCAGCCAGATACTTAAGGCAATCGCTAAATTGGCAATCAGGAAAAATGCCGGCATCAACAAGGCAAACAAATTACCGATTTTGACACTGACATCCCGCATCTCGTCGCTTGATTCCGCAAAGTTTTTTGTCTGATTGGCGCCTTGAACAAACGACTTTACCACCCGCATGCCCATTAAATTTTCGCGCGCTAAGGTGTTCACTTTTTCAATCAGCTGTTGCATCCGGCCAAAATATTTGCCCATGCGACTAAACGAAAAAAGACTGACCCCCATCAGCAGTACCATCATGACCGCAATCACCCACCACAACTCAGGCAAGGTCACGATCGCAAGAATCACGGCGCCGACAAACAGAATCGGGATGCGCGTGACTTGCTGGAAAAAGCCCATGACAATCTGTTGCACCTGATTAATATCATTGGTCATGCGCACAACCAGATTTGATGGCGAGAATTTTTCGATGTCGGCATAAGCCAGACTTTGAATTTTGGCATATTCATCAGCTCGCAAATCAGTGGCCACGCCTAATGCGACCCGCGCCGAATAGATGGTATTGATAATCCCGCCAACAATCCCGATTATCGCCAGGCCAATCAAATACAGGCCATTGGTCCAGACGGTCTGCTTGTCATTTTTCATAATGGCATTCATGATCACCTGAAGCAGATGCGGCTGCCAAAGTGTCGCGAACGCTACCACAAAAATAGCCAGGATTGACCAGATCACGTCCCAGCGATATTTCTTAACGTATGGAACCAAAACTTTCATAGCATTCTTCCTCCGATGACTTGTGCTAATAGCTTACCCTAAAATTTGAAACAAGTCAGTGTTAACGCTCTTTGACTTTTCTTGTTCATGTCGCGGCTGCGCAATCTCAAGGGCAAGCATGACACTGGTATTGTCATCTTAACAAACCCGCGTCATTATTTACGAAATAATGAGAATGAAACAGGTGTTTTCGTAACAACCTAGTATTTAACAGCCGCGGAAGGCTTCATCTTAATTTAATAAATATCTTGACAGCTGCCATAATTGTCAGTATGCTAGTCGCAACATTGAAATGCGGAAAGATGAGTAGTTGGCGATTTCCTGCCTAGAGAGTGTCCATTTTGGTGCAAGGACATCTGGAAACGACGACGAATATGGTCTTGGTGATGCAGGTGTGTCGAGCGCGAGCAAAGCACACATGGGGACGCCCATTATTGCGTTAGGTCTCACAGCATGGCTGTCGGACTGATTGAGGAAAGTCGTGTGAGCGACTTTTAAACCAAGGTGGTACCACGGTAAGCCGTCCTTGGCCTAGACATTTTTTGTCTGGGTCAAGGACGGCTTTTTGGTTTCCATCTCCGCGTGCAAATACAAGCCACGTCTTTCGACAGTTCATTTCGATCATTAGCAAGTGTTCTTCAATTCATCATTGGACTGATTGACATTATGCCTAAAACAGGAGGTTTTATTATGACAACAACCATCATCGGCTATCCACGAATTGGTGAACATCGTGAATTGAAGTTTGCCACTCAGAAGTATTTCAAGCACCAGATTACGGCACAGGAGCTGCAGGAAAAAGCCAAAGCATTGCGTCAGCAGCACTGGGAAACCATTCAGGCGGCGGGCATTGATCAAATTCCTACCGGCGATTTTTCTTTCTTCGATAACACCTTGGATGTTGCCAACCTTTTGAATATTGTGCCCAAGCGGTATTTGGACTTGAACCTGTCGCCTCTCGATACCTATTTTGCCCAGGCGCGGGGTTATCAAGGCGATGCCGGTGATGTTAAGGCACTTGCCATGAAGAAATGGTTCAACACCAACTACCACTATCTGGTGCCCGAATTTGACCACGACACGCACATTCAAGTGACGGACTGGCAACTTTTTGAACAATATCAAGAAGCCAAGGATTTGGGCATCGCGGCGCGCCCGACTTTAATCGGTCCTTACACGTTGTTGAAACTGTCGCGCTTCATTGATGTCGCCCCGGATGATTTCGTAGCCGACTTAATCACCGCTTATAGCACGATCATCCAGCGATTACACGCAGTCGGTGCCGAGTGGATCCAGCTTGATGAACCAGCGCTGGTTTATGACCAGACCGATGCTGACTTAGCGTTGTTTGAACGGCTTTATACGCCGATTCTCGCGCAAAAGAACACCGCCAAAATTCTGGTGCAGACTTATTTCGGTGACTTAACCGATTCGTTTGAACAAATTTCCGAACTGCCATTTGATGGCTTCGGCCTGGATTTTTTGGAAGGCTATGCGAACCTCGATCTGCTGAAAAAGCACGGCTTCCCGGCGCATGCCACCTTGTTCGCCGGCATCGTCAACGGCAAGAATATCTGGCGGACGCACTATGCCGATGCTTTGGCGACAATTAAGCAGCTGGCAGCCATCACGGACAAGCTTGTGTTGAGCACCTCCACATCGCTATTGCATGTCCCTTATACACTACGCAACGAGACGCATCTCAAACCCGAAGAAAAGCAATATCTGGCGTTTGCTGAAGAAAAACTAAATGAGTTGCACGAACTTGACGCTATTTTCCACACCGGCGCCGATCACGAAGCTTATCAGGCTAACGTCGCCTTATTCAGCAAGCCACGTTACGAGGAAAATAAAGCCTTAAACGCCAAAATTGCGGCCTTAACGCCCGAGGACTATAAGCGGACACCGGATCGCAAAACCCGGCTGGCGATTCAGGCTAAGGAATTCAACTTGCCGTTACTGCCGACAACCACCATCGGCTCGTTCCCGCAAACCGCAGAAGTTCGGCGCAATCGGGCTAAGTTCCGCCGCCATGAAATCACGGAAGCCGAATATACGGCATTTAATCATCAAGAAGAAGTCGATTGGATCAGATTCCAGGAAAAAATCGGCTTGGACGTTCTGGTTCACGGCGAGTTTGAACGCAACGACATGGTTGAATATTTTGGCGAAAACTTCGGCGGCTTCCGCTTCACCGACAACGGCTGGGTACAAAGTTACGGGACCCGCGGTGTAAAACCTCCGATTATTTGGGGTGATGTGGTGCGCACCAAGCCGATTACAGTGGCGGAAACGGTTTTTGCCCAAAGTCAAACCGACCATCTCGTCAAAGGCATGCTCACCGGACCGGTCACCATTTACAACTGGTCCTTCCCGCGTGAGGATTTGAGTCAAAAAACCAGTGTCGAGCAAATTGCATTGGCCCTAGAAGATGAAGTGCTGGATCTTGAAAAGCATGGCATCAAAATCATTCAAATCGACGAGCCGGCGTTACGGGAAAATCTGCCACTACGCAAAAAAGACTGGTATCCCAAGTATCTGGACTGGGCAGTCCCAGCCTTCCGCCTCGTTGCCAGCAAAGTAAAACCGGAGACCCAGATTCACACGCATATGTGTTATTCGCAGTTCGGCGACATCATTAAGGCGATTGATAATCTTGATGCCGATGTGATTTCGTTTGAAGCTGCGCGCTCTGATTTCAGCCTCTTGGACATTCTCAAAGCCACCCATTTTCAGACCCACGTTGGCCCTGGCGTTTACGATATTCACTCGCCGCGCATCCCTTCCAAAGACGAAATCGTCCACATCATCCACGAAATTCTGAAACGGTTGCCGGCTGATCATGTCTGGATTAACCCTGATTGCGGACTTAAAACCCGCGACGTCCCGGAAACCAAGGCCAGCTTGATCAACATGGTCGCAGCGGCTAAACAAGTACGTAAGGAACTCACTCATGAAAATCAACCAGTGCTTTAAAGATCATCAAGTCATCTCATTTGAAGTCTTTCCTCCGCGCAAAAATGCCAGCAACGTTGCGCTGACGCCAATTTTGAACACACTTGATGCGGTAAAAGAAGCCGATCCCGATTTTGTCTCCGTCACATTCGGCGCGAATGGCAATAAGCCACACATGGGCACGCTGGAGGTCGCTAAGTTGATCAAAGACGAGTTTGATCTAGAACCGGTCGCCCACTTACCGGCTGCCCAGCTCACCCGTGCGCAGGTCGACGTAGAGTTACACGGTTTTCAAGAAGCCGGCATTGATAACATTCTCGCCTTGCGCGGTGATATTCCCAAAAGCGGCCGCGTCAGCAACGACTTCCCGTATGCCTGCGATTTAATCGAGCACATTCACCAACGCGGCGATTTCAACGTTGTGGCAGCCTGTTACCCGGAAAAGCATCCCGAATCACCAGATGTGGTCAGCGACATTCGCCACCTTAAGGAAAAAGTCGATGCCGGAGCCAGTCAATTGATTAGCCAACTTTTCTTTGACAATCAGGTTTTCTACCGCTTCCGCGAACGGACCGAGCTTGCAGGGATTCATGTGCCCATCGAAGCCGGGATCATGCCGGTGATCAACGAGCATCAAATCGAACGCATGGCCACCATGGCTGGCGTCAATTTACCGCCAAAATTTGTCGCCATGATGCAGCATTTTTCCGGCAACAAAGAAGCCATGCGCGATGCGGGGATTGCTTATGCCATTGATCAAATTATTGATTTATTAGTGCATGGTGTCGATGGCATCCACATTTACACCATGGACAATCCCACGGTCGTCAAGCGCATTGCCACAGCGACAAAGACAATTCGGAATACTTAACTGATTTTGATACCTTCAATATGAATGGTCCCGGCGCGGTGCCAGGGCCATTTTAGTTTGCACAGAAGGCAGTTTGTGCCAATATATAAAAAAGCTCATTGACAGTTCGTTAAAAATTGCGCATGCTCTTTGTTAAGCACCTATACTTTTAGAAAGGATTCATACTTTGAACACGAAAAGTCTGATCATTAGTCAGGATTTGTGCGGTGTCGGCCAGGTTTCCATGGGCGTGGCTTTGCCGTTAGCGGCCGGTCTGGGGTTGACGCCGTATGTGTTGCCGACCGCCTTACTGTCAAGCCACACTGGCGGTCTGGGCGCTAATACTTATCTTGACCTGAGTTCCGAGATGCCGGGAATTCTAACCCATTGGCAACAACTGCAACTGCAACCCGACGGCATTTATCTCGGCTATCTTGGCCAAAATGCCGCGCTTCAATGGAAACGCTGGATGCCAAAATTTTCTGCGCCGCTGGTCCTGATCGATCCGGTTATGGCAGATGACGGCAAGCTTTATAAAGGTTTTGATGCCGCCTACGTCGAAACGTTGCAGCAGTTAGCCTACCGCGCAACGGTCTTGACGCCGAACGTCACCGAAGCACAACTGCTTTTAGACGAACCATTGGTAGCACTGACGGAACCATCAGCCGTCATGGCCTTGGCCAAGCGGCTGCATGCCCAGTTCCACAATGCGGTTTTAATCACTGGGGTCCCGTTCCATAAGCAGATTGCCGTTGTCGGGATAGATGCGTCTGGAGAAACGCTGGCACTGGCTCAGCCAAAAGAACCCGGGCATTATTTTGGCACTGGCGATCTTTTCGCTGCGGCCTTGGCAACTGGCTTGCTGAAAGGCCAGCGCTTGCGGCAAGCGACGGCAACTGCCATGGTAGCCGCGCGCTTAGCAATTAAAGCCACGTTGGCCGCTGATGCTGATCCAAAATATGGGTTAAATCTCGCTGGGGTTATCCCGGCACTGAGTAAACAACTGCCTTAGATCAAACAAATACGCTAGCGTGCTGCCGGCTTCTAACCGCGCGGGCTCACGCTCATCTTTGGAGGGTAAAACATGCAAACATCGCATAACACTTTAAAAAATATCATCTTCACCGGACTATTCGCCGCAATTATTTATATTGGGATTTCACTATTGCGCATTCCGATTCCGGCCATGGTTGGTCGGCCGTTTATTCACTTTGGCAATCCCTTGATGGTGCTGGCCATTCTCTTCTTAGGCGGACGGCTAGGCGGTTTAGCAGCTGCGATTGGCTTGGGTGGGTTCGACTTGCTGAACGGCTATGCTGCGACCTCGTGGCTAACGGTCTTGGAAGCAATCGTGATGGCGATCGTCGTCAGTGCGCTTGTCAAAGCGTTTAAGCATGATGACCAGCCGCGCAACATCATTATCATTGGCATCGTTGCCGGATTAACGAAAATCGTTACCTCTTATCTCACTGGCATCGTTGAAGCACTCATGGTTGGGACGATCTTTAAAACCGCGATTGTCGGCGCCTTTTTAAGTCTTCCGGCAACTGTCATCAACTCAATTGCAACTGCCTTTATCGTGCCGATATTGTATTTTATCCTTCGTCCGCTCTTCAAACGGTTTACGGATTGAACAATTTCTTTCGTTTTTTATTACGATTTCTTTTGGACTAGTCCGGCGAACAGCAGACTAGTTTAACACTAAGCAGAACGCTTGGTGTTTTTTTATGGGCTTTTTTAGCGGCGTTATACAACAAGCATTTCCCTATACAACAATAATATTTTCTGTCATAATCGGCCCAACGCAGTATGTTGATAACTCGGTCAAGAGGAGGCCATTTTTATGACAGAACCCATCGTGACCCTCAGTCACATTCGGAAAAGTTTCGGACCCAAAGAAGTATTGAAAGATCTCAACTTCTCAATCACCCCTGGCAGCATCGTTGGTTACATCGGTCCCAACGGCGCTGGTAAAAGTACGACGGTTAAAATGATGCTCGGCCTGCTTGAGCCAGATGACGGCACACTCGAATTATTTGGCCAACCGATTAGCCCTAAAGATCCCAGTTACAAACGGCGAATCGGCTATGTGCCGGAAAGTGCCGATGTTTTCGATGCGTTAACAGCTCGGGAATATCTGAGCCTCATTGGCCAGCTTTACGGCTTGAGCGCCGCCGATGCCGAGCAAAAAGCCTTCGCGCTGGCGGAACTGGTCAACTTGCGCGACGCTTTTGATCGCCGAATTTCATCCTATTCAAAAGGGATGCGGCAACTGATCCTGATCATTGCCAGTTTGCTGCACAATCCGGACATTTTATTCTGGGATGAACCGTTGAACGGACTTGACGCCAACACCGTGTTGGTCATTGAAGAAGTGCTTCAGGACTTGCGCGATCAAGGCAAAACGATCTTCTACTCCAGCCATATTCTTGATGTCGTCCAAAAACTATCGGACCGGATTATCGTTTTGAACGCCGGAACAGTGGTGGCAGATGGGCCATTCAAAGCCATTGCCAAGGAAGCCGACACCAATTTGCAGCAGCTCTTCAATGATCTGACCGGTTTTGCGGAACATGATCAAAAAGCCCAAAGCTTCGTGGATATTGTGACAGGCGGTGACTCGCATGAAGATGCTTAAAAAACCGACTCCTGATGTTTCTGAAACAACTGATTCAGCCGCCCTGCCGTTACCAAAAGCGTTTGGCTGGTTGACGCGTCTCCGCCCAACGTTGGAAAAACGCGGCATTCAGTTTGACCAACTACGGCTGATTCTTGCTAGTAAAGGCTTGCTAGCCGCCCGTGAAACAAACGGCTTAGGCAGCATGTTTAGGAGCAACAGACGCCGGAAGGAAACACGCCTCAAAACTGCTTTCTTGTGGAACGCTTTGGTTGGCGCCATTTTAGGTTTGGTGCTGCTTATCCCTACCTCCATCCTGACAACTTTTACTATGTTCATGACGATCCAGCTTCTAAACAGTTTCCTAGTCATTTTAACCACTTACTCCAGCCTGATCCTGGATCCGCGTGATCGCACGGTCTTTGCTGCACGCGGCGTCAATGACCGTACGCTTAGTTTTGCCCGTCTTCTAAACATTTGCTACTATCTGGGGATGACACTGCTCGCCGTGGGTGGTCCGGGAATCATCATCAGCGCCTTGCATTATGGGCCAGTGGTTGCGCTTGGCGGCTTAATTGCGCTGGTGTTTAGCGGCGTGTTAAGTCTGATGATGGCGTTGTTTGTTTACTTGCTGGTTTTGCGATTCTTTGATGGCGAGCGTTTGCGAAACATGTTAAACCTGGTACAGATTTTGCTAATGATCGGGATCTATGTTGGCAGCCAATTACCTAATATACTACCGCGCTCGATGTCATTTTTTGGTTTATCTCTTAGCGATTCGTTTAACTGGATTTTCATACCGGCATTTCCTTCATGGTTTGCTGGCTTGCCAATGTTGTTTGCTGGACAAGTGACCGCCTTAAGTATGACATTGGCTGGCTTAAGTATTGTGATGCCAATCGTCTTGACCCTAGTCTTCCTCCATTTCTCCGGTTCGTTTGAAACCTATTTGGAAAAATTAAATCAAGGCAACGATCGAACTCGTAAACTCGGTTGGTGGTTCCGTGGCATCAGCGCCTTAATGACGCGACCAGGCGAAGAGCGGACTTATTTCACTTTAGGTTGGCGCGTTTTAGGTAATGAACGCGACTACAAGCTGCGCGTTTATCCACAACTGGCTTATGGGTTGATTTTGCCATTGGTCATCGTCAGCAATGAGTTGCGCCAGATGAGTTTTACAAACGCGAGCCATTATGTTGCTTATGCCGGTATTGGAATCGTTGTCGCGTTGGCACCGGCGCTGGTTAATCTGCGGTTTTCAAGCCAGCCACAAGCCATGGCGATTTTTCAATATGTGCCATTTACCACACACGGATTATTACTGCGTGGTGTCGTAAAGGCCATGTTTGCCCGCTTATTCCTGTTGCCACTGGTGTTGATTACGATCGTCACGACCGCTATTGGCGGCTTGGATGCATTTCTGGCTGGCGTTGCCATCATCGTTCTCATCTATGGCATCACGTTAATTATGGGCTGGCCACTGGTTGGCGGACAGTTTCCATTTGCCAGCGTTTATTCAGCTAACGCCAACGTGCACGGTGGTTCGATCGGTATGATCAGCATCATCGGCGGCATGATCATCGGGGCCATAGTTATTTTCGTTGGCGGCTTTCTTTCCGGCTGGATTTTCCCACTGGCTTTGACACTCTTAGGTTTGACGTTCGGTTTGCTACTAGGCCATTTTTATCGCACCAATCTGCATTATGAATTAAGAATCAACACCGAGCCAGAATAACCTCTTAACATTCCAAAAATGAACATCACTCTGGAATCGCCCCTTGAGACGAAATTTGTCTTTAGGGGCGATTTTGATTGATCGAGCAAAATGCCGGCAAGCTTCCATGCACGTGCGTCAAGTTTGATCAAAATAACACGAACTAGCCAACCAGGTTCTTTTTGCGTATAGTAGTCTGGATGTCTTAATTTGAAAGGAATACTGCTATGCCGCGCACTGAAGCTCATCTTACGAACGATTCGAATCGAAAAATAAAAGGCGTTACATTTGCCGTTGTTGGCGCCATTTTTTGGGGTGCCAGCGGTATTTTTACGCAAACGCTTTTTACCAATGCCGGCGTTAAGCCGCTTTGGCTTGTGGGTATTCGCCTCTTTTTTGCCGGGATGTTACTAGTATTGTGGAGTGCTCTGCGCGATCCGCAATCGTTTTTGGCCCTTTGGAAAAATCGGCGCGATGCCGGCCTCATGATTTTGTTTGCTTTCTTCGGCATGGTGCCATCGCAGTTGACTTACTTTCTTGCCATTAACGCGGGCAATGCGGCGACTGCGACGATTTTGCAGTTTTTAGGGCCGGTGTTTATTTTGCTTTACATGGCGCTGACAACCCGGCAAATGCCGCGGCGGATCGATTTTATCAGCATCACCTTAGCCCTGATCGGCACCTATTTACTCGTCACGCGCGGCCATCTCACCAGTTTACAGCTCGCCCCTGCCGCTGTCTTCTGGGGAATTATGGCCGGCGTGAGTCAGGCGCTTTATACGTTGCTGCCGCGAACCTTGCTGGCCAAATATGATGCGCGCGCCGTCACGGGCTGGTCCATGTTGCTCGGCAGCCTGCCATTCTTACCTCAGTACGTTCTCCATCCTAACCCGATGCTTACGCTGCCGGATCTAGGCGCAATTGGGTTTGTCGTCATCTTCGGCACCATGCTCGCTTATCTGCTGGTACTCGGCAGCCTCAACTACATTTCACCTGCAGCAACCGGCATGTTAAGCGCGTTCGAACCGTTAACCGCCACCACGCTTGCCGTCACCCGCCTACACATCGCCTTTGGTCCGGCAGAATGGCTCGGCGGCATCCTCATTGTCTTGAACACCTTGTTGCAGGCACTGCCGTTCAAAAAAATTCAAGGTATTCAAAAACGGCTGATTCACCAGCTTTGGCAAAAATCTAAGTCCTGAACATCAAAAAGAGATGCTAAAAGTCTAGGGAAAATCCCGAAACTTTCAGCATCTCTTTTTTGTTCGTTGATTGACCAGAACCAGTATCGACTAAAGGAAGCCGGTGAAACTGGCAATCAAAACGTGAATGGGCAACTCTAGCAAGAAGGCCAGTGTGCCCAAAACTACGACCGGCAGTAAATGAGAACGTGTAACATGTTTTTTCATTAGCAGACCCCTCTATAACCGCAATCCTAACAACTCAACATTTAAAAATAAGAATTGTCCATATCATATTCTCATTTTCAGAATAGTTCAACTCATTTTTGCGGTTTTAGGAAATTGCTTGTCCGTTAACGCCTCATTCTGGTGCGTCTGCAAGGGTCCATGTGGCGGTTGCATGATATTTTCCAGCGCGGACGGATGGTGTCCCTTTAACGGTCATTAGAGCTTGTGCATGTTGCGCACCATCGCCAATTTGCCACGTACCGCCCCCACTTGGCATGTTTTTGACGGTCACTGTATCGTTGTTATCCTTCACCCGTGCAACTTCACTGGTGCCGTTTGAATCTATCAGCACGATTTCGGCCTTACCACCGGTTTGACTGCCGTTGTCGCCTAGAACATAATCGCCACCGTCCAGTTTAAACGGTGAAAGCTTCATTTGCAGGTGCCACCCTGGTTGATCGGGACGGGTATCAAGCACTTCGAGATAGTCCTCGGTGCCGCCACCTTCAAGCGTATTCAGCCACTTTTTGAAGTCTTCGGGACTTGACGGCAGCGAATTGTCGCCGGGGATGCCGCGAATGATATCAGCGACACTCGGATCGCTAAACCCGCCCGTATACTTCTTGAAAACGAATCCCGGTACATGTGTTAAAAACAGATCGCCTGTGTGGGCGCCGAGCACATACTTAATCGTATTTGAGCTATCAGCCGTGTTGACTAACTTGTAATCCTTAGCTGGCGAACCACCATTGATGGTTCCGGCATCATCACTAAAAGCTTGATTAGCGGAGAGATTATACAGCTTTACCTGGGCGGGTAAGCTAAACGTTACCGTCGTGTTTTTATTTTTTGGTAACTCTGGCATGTTCGTGATGACGGCCGACTTCTGGTCAGCCTGAACGATCGCTTTAGCTTTCGGACCCGCGACACCGTCAACAGTTAATGTCACTTCCAACTCGTCGCCAGGTTGGGCCGGCTTTCCGTCAGCTTTCAGATAATCAAAGTACTCGCCTTTTGGTAAGGTGATTGTCGGCATTGGCCAAGGGCTACCATCAAGATTATCGACATTAAGATTGTAATCATAGGTTAACTGATCGCCAGGTTGCAGGATCGTGGTTTCTCCGACGACCTGACCTTCACGCTTTAACGTGACCTCAGGCTTGACGGTGATAAAATCGGCCAAACTCTTAATTGCGACCACGTGCGGTTCAAAGGCGTCACCTGTGGCGCTTGTGAAGCCCAGGTACAACTGGCGCTTATAGCCAAAAATGTCATTGATTTGTTGATTGGTCCATGTGAGTGAGCGCGTGACAGTATTAAAACCTGTCCCGCTTAATCTATAAATCAAATTCCCACCCGTAGCAGTCTTGTGCCACTCCACACTCAAATCTTGCCACGAGCCGTTAGTAATTTTACCGCTTAAAACTTTGGCTTCATTTGGAAATTCCGGGTTATTGAATTCAAGCTCAGTTTTATAATTGGGAAAACCGATTGCATACATACTTGCTTGGCCAGGATACCCAGAGCCAATATACTGATTTGATGAGCCAAGTAAGGGGTAGCCAACCCTTTGATCCATACCAGTTGTGGCAATTATACCATCACGACTTCTCTTGGTATCAACCACGATTGCAAAACTGTTTGGCAAACCGGTTGTGGCAATGTCGATCGGCTTTCCACCGTTCTTACCAGTAATCCCCCAGATGCCGAGTGACGCACCACCTGACAACACTTTGGTTGGTCTATCCCCTGCCAGCGCAAAAGCAAGTCCATCCGCACCACTCGTGGTGTTGCCCAAATAGATTCGCATGTCCAACTTAAAACTGCTTTTATCTAAATCGACAAAGGGTTGGTTACTCCAAATGCTCCCTGTCTGACCTGCCACATTTGCATTCAACTCAAGGCCGACTTCATCTGGACCATTTGAAATCATATGAGATTGTGTGCTGACTGGTGAAAAAACACCATTCAAACTCGTAAAATTTCCTTCGCCCGGTGACGGATAAGTGCTCGGAACCGGCCAAGTAGCTGCCGCCGCCACGGATTGTATCGGACCAAGCATCATGCTGAACACCGCAGCAAGGCAAATCATGATTAAAGTCTTTTTCTTCATTTTTTACCTCCTTGCCGCGAACGTCCATGCACAAGCACAGCACTTAAGATAACAATCAACAGAACTTCGACGCCGATTACGATCAGCCATGGTTGAACCGCGTCCCCTGTTTGTGGAAAGCGGCTGTAGTCCAGAATTGACTGTCCTTTTCCATATTGATCACCATGCGGATCGCCTGCATTGGATGGATCGGTTGCGTCAGCCGGATCGGTTGGGTCGGTCGGATCACTCGGATCGCCACCACTCGGGTTTCCACTCGGATCGGTTTCTGGATCGGGTTTTGGATCAGGTTTCGGGGTCGGTGGTGGCGTCGGATCCGGTCCCGTTGACGGCAACTCGCCGACGAGTTCAACTTGCGCCACTGATGTTTCGGCGTGCACCTTATGGGCTGCGGATCCGCCTGCCGTGAGACCGACCATCATGAGCATCATGAACCAAAAGTTACGCTTTCTTTTCGCCATCAGTCTCCCTTCCTCTCTTTTGTCGTTGCCGCCAAATAAGCCAAAGCAGGATCAGAATCACCACGGCAAGGATGATCGCAATGATGATCCATACCCAAGGCGTTTTTTGCGGTGTCCGGCCTAGTTTTTCTTCGATGGCGTTCGACTGTTGTCGGGTAATCGTGAAGTTACGGCGCCAATGCCAGGTTTTCCCGACAGCCTTGGCAGTCAGATCCAAGGTGTAGGTACCGGGAGCGAGCGCCTCTTTGGTAAAAATGGCATAGTCAAAATGTGAGTTAGGGGCAAACGACCAGCCTTTTTCATGTCGGGTTAAATAAGGTTCATTCGATCCCTGCCGGTACACCTTACCGTCTAACGTCATGTCACCAAACAGTCGCGGCTTAAAGTTTTGAATGGTCGCTAATACGCCTGCTTGGTTGTCCTGTAATCCTGGCTTGACCTGCATCAGCTTAAGATCAGGAGCCACTTCGGTTTCTGAAGTTTGCAAAACCACCCCGATCAGCATGGCAAATTTGTTATTAATCGCCATGCCGCCACCGCCGCTTTTATGCACGTTCGGGTCTTCAACATACAGACTCCCGAGAATCTGGCCGGTGAAGCCTTGTTCCGGAATTTTGACATCAAAAGTCACCGGCACTTGGCCATTGGCTGGAACGTCGATGGTCTGCGGCTCACTTGCCAATTGGGCAAATGTGTATTCGGCCGAGTTGTCCTTTTTGTTATTAGGATAATAGCCTAACGTTCCGTTATTTTGCGTGAACGCACTGACTGGACTGACCTTTAGCTTCTTAGCCTGATCGCTCGTATTCTTCACGTAAATGAGCAATCGCTGCGTTTCGCCTGGCTTGACCAGCAAATTGAAGTACGTGGATTTGTCAATCTGATTTTGCGGCAGAGCGGGGCTAATCGTGAAACCTGCGCCTTCAGCCGCCTGAACCTGATGCAGATTGCCAAGCCAAAACATGCCCAGCAACGCAATAAGGCCAAATAGAATTTTTCGTTTCATGCTTACCCCTCTCCGAGCGTGAACCGGCGTGCTTAGGAGCCGGAGTATAAGCGGCCTTGGCCGTGATGGCCCGAACTTAGGCCATTGCGACCAAGGTCCTTATACGTAGGCTCTTGCGCCGGTGAACGCGTTAATGTGAGCGTGAACCAGTCCGGTTAGAAACCGGAGTGTAAGCGGCCTTGGCCGTGATGGCCCGGGCTTAGGCCATTGCGACCAAGGTCCTTACACGCAGGTTTCTGGACTGGTGAACGCGTTAATAAGCTGAGCGTGAACCGGCGCGCTTAGGAGCTGGAGTGTAAGCGGCCTTGGGCGTGATGACCCGAACTTGGTCATTGCGGCCAAGGTCCTTACACGCAAGCTCCTGCGCCGGTGAACGCGTTAATAAGCTGAGCGTGAGCTGGCGCGCTTAGGAGCTGGAGTGTAAGCGGCCTTGGGCGTGATGACCCGAACTTGGTCATTGCGGCCAAGGTCCTTACACGCAAGCTCCTGCGCCGGTGAACGCGTTAATTTGCCAAAAAAGGACAGCGGATGCCCCGCCGCCCTTTAGCTTGAACACTAAATTACAAAGGTGCATCAGCCAGCGTCCAAGTAATTGCTGCTTGGTATCGGCCGGCGCTTGCTGTTGGATCTTTGAGAAGGTGAAGAACCGTTTCACTGCCCTTCTTTAATAAGGCAGTATTCTTACCTTGCCCTTGCCCATTTGTGCCTGTTGCCAAAGCATCAGCCTTCCAGATCGGAAGTGAACCGCCACCGAAATCAAGGGTCGTTCCAGCTGTTGGGTTAACGGCATTGAGGGTCGGGTTATCTGTCGTGACGTCAGCAGTTTTGAGTGTCAGTGACCCATTCAACGTTCTACCGGCAGAGTCTTTCATATCGCCTAATTGGGCGGTCAGAGCCCAACCTGCACTGGTACCACGATTATCAGACACAGTTAGTTCGCCGTCAGCATTACCGTCCATGGCATTGGTACCGTCTTTAACCGGACCTGTTGCGTCAATCGTATTGTTATCAAGCTTTAGATCAACGTTGCCTGCTGTGATCTGACCGATGTTGATTGTGCCAAAGTGAAGATCAGGCACCTTGTCCAAGTTAATATCACCAGGAAGGATATTAACTTCTGCCACAGAAGTCTTTGTGTCATTTGCAGCAAACACACTTCCTGTTGGTACCAGACAACCTGCCAACGTCAAAGCCGAAATACCAGTTACAATATAATTAATTTTCCTCATCGATTTTACCTCCATGGGTGTTGTGAAAAGTTTCTTTACCTGTGTTACTAATATCAATATAGCACCTTGCCGAATCGGTAATCAAACAATACGATCAGCCAATCAGCCCCGTCAGACGGGCAATATTACGGAATTTTTGAAATTTTGTTTTTTATAAAATTAGGCCATTTACATTAATGTAAGTTTATAAGCAACATTAGCAATTTATTTTTAACCAGTTCATCAAATCAGCGTTATTGAACCCATTAAAAAATATTTTTTGTGATTGTCATTTTGAACGTCGGTTAACCAATATAAGTTGTGCACTAATGAACTTTAGTCAAAGTTATCTATTGGTTGCATTATATAAAAATTATAATTTTTGTTTCGCACGAGATTTACCGAGCACTATTTTGAATGCCACCAAGTTTTTCTTTGACCCAGCTAGCAACATTAAATTTAGATTAGTTGTTGACAAGGAAGCAAAGCGTGTTAAACTCATAATCAAATACAAATGCAACGCGAAAGACAAGTAGTGATGTTCATGGATTCAGCGAGCTTCGGTTGGTGTGAGGAAGCATTCAGGACATGATGAAGATCCCTTTCAAGCAGGACACCGAACCTTCAGTAACGTGTCATGGGAGCACCCATTATAGTGCTAGCATATCGTCCACGGACCGTATGCGATGAAGGCCAAGGCTCTATGCATTGGTGAATTAAGGTGGTACCGCGCAAAGTCGCCCTTAGATTAAATCTAAGGGCGACTTTTTGTATCTCCGTAACCTGTTCGTATTTTCGCGTAGCAACTAGATCAACAAACCAATTAAGGATGTGATGCAATTGGAATCTGACATTACCCACATTAGTCGCCTCATGAATGAAATAACGTCTAACTTAAACTTATTGGAGGAACTCAAATGGAATTACCTGAAAAGAAACTTTCAACCCGTGATTATGTCGTCATTGCATCACTTTTATTCGGCCTCTTCTTTGGTGCCGGCAATCTAATTTTCCCATTGCACCTCGGTCAGCTCGCTGGGGCTAACTGGTTCCCGGCCATGCTTGGCTTTTTGGTCACCGCGGTTGCATTGCCGCTACTAGGTGTTTTAGCCATCGCCGCCACGCATGCGGAAGGCGTTTATGATATTGGCCGGCCGCTTGGTGGCGTCTTTGCCCTCGTCTTCATGGTGTTGATCCACGCAACGATCGGTCCTATGTTCGGCACCCCGCGGACTGCAACCGTCTCATTCACCACCGGCGTTTTACCAATGTTGCCAAAAGATTGGCAGCAAGGTGGCCTCCTTGTTTTCTCCGCCTTGTTCTTCGGCGCAGCGTTCTTCCTGTCCTATAAGGAACGGAAGATCACCACGGCTGTCGGTAAGGTTTTGAACCCGATTTTTCTAGTGCTCTTATTCTTCGTATTCTTCGTCGGCTACCTGCATCCAATGGGCAATCCGGCTGCGCAAACCGTTACCGCTGCATACAAAAATGGCAGCTTCATGAATGGCTTCCTGCAAGGCTACAACACGATGGATGCACTTGCTGCGTTGGCATTCGGGGTCACCGTTGTCACAGCGGTTCGCGGCTTGGGGTTGAAAAATGATGACCATGTCGCCAAAGCAACCGCCAAGGCCGGCGTCATGGCAACCAGTTTTATCGGATTGATCTACGTTGCATTGATCGTGCTTGGCAGTATGTCATTGGCACATTTCAAACTGAGCCCTGAAGGTGGCACTGCCTTCAATCAAGTGGTCACTTATTACTTTGGTACCGCTGGCCACGCAGTTTTAGCTACCTTGCTAACGCTGACCTGCCTGACAACCGCTGTGGGCTTAGTTGCCGCATTCGCGCAAGACTTCCACCGGCATTTTCCTAAGGTTAGTTATCGGGCATGGCTGGCACTGACGAGTTTTCTGTCCTTCTTGACCGCTAACTTCGGGCTTGAACAAATCATCGCTTGGTCCGTGCCAATGTTGATGTTCCTATATCCATTCTCAATGGTCCTCATCCTCATGTCTGTTTTCGGCAAAGCCTTCCATCACGATCCGGTCGTTTACCGCGTCGTCGTTGCCTTCACCGCAGTACCGGCTGTTTTGGACATGTTCGCTGCATTCCCGGCAGTTGTGAGTCAAAGCGCAGTTGGCTTGGCTTTACACAGTTTCCAATTACATTACCTGCCATTCGCCGCAATGGGTCTGGGCTGGTTGGTTCCGGCTGCTGTCGGTCTGGTTATCGGCTTGGTCGCCCACACCGTTAAAACACGGCGGGCAACGGCTTTAGCCAAGGTTCAAGCTGAACAAAATTAAACGGCATCGTTCTTGCTGATCATCCCAAAAGCCAGCTAATCAAAAGCTGCTTGATCAGACATTTCCCCGCCAAATGAAAAGGTACCGATCACGTTTTTGCGATCGGTACCTTTATTTTTATACGTTTTCTTCTATAATAGCCTAGCAAAGATTCACCGATAATCGGTATTAATCAGGTCCTTCAGTAAAACCTGATTAAGTAAGCCGATGACATCTTTAATTGTTCGATTGGCCAGTGTCAGAATATCCTTTTGAAAACTCTGCGCTAGTGACTTGACAGAAAACGCCTTGTGGAGCTCTTTGGTCATGAGCGCCAATGATGTTTTGACAATACCCTGATCGTCGGTCGGTTCATGGACAACCAGCCGGTCACTGACATCACTTGGACATTGCTGCCGCTGGGAAAACGTGTCGATTAACGCCTGCCAGATGAGTTCGACAGCATTACGCGGATGCTTCTGCTTTGATGTTGGCGTTGCAAAGTGATTAATGCCACTTGAAACAACCGGTAACGACTGGCCACCTTTGTCATGATCGTGAGTTGCTGCCTGTGCTGCCGCAACCACGGCCTGTTCCTTTTGCTCTTCTGCTGTCGGCTTTGTCACTGACTGACTGGCCAGCGAATTGACTTCCTGCTCGGTTTTAATCGTCGGTGTTGAACTGACTGTTTTTTCGGAAACCTTGCTTGGCTTGTCTGCCGATGTTTCCGATACTTTGCTGCTTGGTACTGAGACCCCGCTGATTGCTTCGGTACTTGTGGATGACTTTTTGTCGTCCTGACTGTCAGAAGTCACCACGGAACTTTTTGAAGCTTCCTTGCTGTCAGTCGGTTCATCCGTGTCAGCTACTGTGATGACCGGTGGCTGATCATCGGTCGTCTTTTCGGTGGCGTCTTGCGTTGTCTTCACGCTGTCTTCTTTTGGTTGTGTGCTACTGCAACTTGGTGCTGATGCCTGTACCGCAACTGGTGGCGCTGAAGCTGCAAACGTCAACGCCTGATTACCAATCACCGTTGATACACCCAAGCCAAGCATGGCAGCTAAGCCGTAAACCCATGCCTTTTTCATCTTATCCTCCACTAAAACATTAACATCTTACATAACTTCTCCGCATTTAATATACCTCATTTATGAAATAAAGTCACTGGACTTTAGGACTAGAGAACGCGAGCTTGACGCGGTTGGAAGTGCAACAGAAAAAGTGGCGAGTTGAACGTGCCAGGATTGCTCTTGAAATGACCAATTGTGAGTCGCAGAACAGACTAGCAAACAACACAACACGAGCAAAATTGCTTCCAGCTGCAGAATACACATCAATCAAAAAACAGGTCTGTTCCGTCGATGTTTGATGCTACAACATGAACGAAATAGACCTGTTTTGGGCTGTGCTAAGTGGATCGCTGCTCCCGTTCTAGACAGAAATATTTCTTAAGTACCGGGGCGTTTCCGCTTGTTATCTTATGTCTCTAAAAAGCTTACTGAACATCTTTCACTTTGAGAAATGCATTGTTGGCCAGGGAATTAAGATCCGTATTCTTATTAACGATGCCGATCTTCTGCAAATCCTTACCAACCTGAATGAACGCTTTTTGTCCACCATAATATGAAGCTTTCCAGTCATACGTCTTGAGTGCTTTTTCGTTCACACTTGCCTTGCCAGCCGCAAATTTGTTTGAGATTTGAATGGCTGCTGTCTGTGACTGATGTGTTTTAACCCAGTTAGTGGCTTCTTGCATTGCCAACGTATACTTCCGTGCTGCTTCAGGATGCTCTTTTGCAACTTTTGCGGAAACATATGCCACACAGCAATATTCAGTGTTAAATGGCGCCGTTTCTGCTGAAGAAGCGACGATGTTGAAGCCATACTGTTTGACCGCAATCTGAACGGTGGGGTCTTCGATGGCAATCGCATCAACTTGCCCCTTGGCTAACGCAATTGGTAATTCAGAAGCATCATATTGAAAAAATTGCACCTGGGCGTTGTTGGTTCCAACCTCAACCCCATGATCCCCCAACCAACGTTTGGTAAACGTCGCTTCGGATCCGGCAACAGCGGCAACCCCGATTTTCTTGCCGACAAAATCTTTCGGTGCCTTAAGCGTTGAACCTTTTGCGGTTAAAACGCTGATACAACCGGTGTGCAAGCCCGTTGTAATTTTCAACTGTGCCCCATTAGCAATCGGCTGAACGATTGACCCCAATAGCGAATTAGAGGCATCGATTTTGTTTGAGGTGACTGCCTCAATGCCGGTCGTATTTGCATCAACTTTGACGACTTTATATTTCAATCCGACTTTCTTGAAGAACCCCTTCACTTGCGCAATCTGTTGCGGCGCACCGCAGACACCACCCGGATCACCCAAGCGCAAAACATAGTTATCGTCTTTCTTCGCCACGGTGGCTGTGTTTTGTGGCGCAGTACTGGTTGTTTGCTTATTTTGATGAACAAATGCAAAAACCAACACAACTGCCAAAACGGCAATCGTTGCGACTGCCACCCAAATAGTTTTGGTCTGCTTTTTCATAATGACACGCTCCTCTTTTGCTGCTAATCTGCAACAATGAAATGATGCATTAAGCTTTAAAGTTCAAAATATCCAACACTTTTTCTTTTAACGCAATGAACTCAGGACTGTTACGATCCCTGGGATGTGGCAAGGTAACCGGGACAATTTTTTTGAGTACCGCCGGCCGCGGCGTCATAGTGAAAACCCGGTCAGCCAGATAAACGGCTTCTTCAACGTCATGCGTCACAATGATCATCGTGATCTTTCGTTTCTGCCAGATATGAATGAGCTCATCATGAAGCCGCATCCGCGTAAACGCGTCCAGTGCCCCAAAAGGTTCGTCAAACAGCATAATTTTCGGATAATTAATCAGTGCTCGGGCAAGCGCCACCCGTTGTTGCATCCCACCGGAAAGTTGGCTGGGATATTCATGCTCGAATCCGGTTAACCCCACAAGCTCAATCAACTCATGAACTGCGTCGTCCGTATTCTTTTGATGCGCAATTTTCAGGCCAAATCTGACATTTTCCGCAACCGTCAGCCAAGGATACAAGGTAGCATCCTGGAAAACCAACCCCCGCTCGCGACTTGGCCCCGTAATCAGCTTGGAATCGACTTTTAAGGTTCCTTCTGTCGGCGTATCTAGACCGGCTAGCAGACGTAAAAGCGTTGACTTGCCGCATCCCGAAGGCCCAATCAAAGCAATGAATTCCCCTGGACGGATTTGCGCGTCCACTTGATGCAGAGCCTCCGTATTTTTGGCACCCGGTCCATTATCCGTGTATATTTTGCGAACATGATCAATTGTAATTGCCCCACTTGTCGTCTCTACCATTGGATAATTCCTTTCTGCCAACGCAAGAAGTGATCGCGGATTTTGAAAAAGATCGTGATAATCAACGAAAAGCTAATGGCGATCACCAGCAAGCCAGCGTAAACATTGGCGTAACCCATGATTTGTCGTTGCCAGTTAATATACCAACCAATGCCATATTTAACCCCAATCATTTCGGCCGTCATCAAGGTAATAAAACTTGAGCAGATACCGTTAAAAATGCCAACAAAGATATCTGGCAGTGCTCCCGGAATCGCCACCTTGAAAATTTTCTGGACGTTGCTTGCGCCCATCGTGTCGGCAACTTCGAAAAACTGCTTTTTGACATTCGCAATTCCCGAATTGGTCAGAATGGTGATTGGAAACCATGTTGACAAGGCAATCAGGAAAACCGAAGCTTGAAAACTTGTCGCAAATGCCGAAAGCGCTACGGGAATAAATGCTGTTGAAGGAATCGGGCCAAAGAGTTTGACGACTGGTGATAGCCAGTAATTCCACTTGGTATACCAACCAATCAAAATACCGGTAATAAGACCAGTGACGATGCCAAACAACAAACCGAGAAACAATAATCGCGTTGAATAAGCAAGGCACTTCAGTAAGAATGCCCAGTCCTTGACCAGAACATCCAGAATCGATTCAGGGCTGGGAAAAAACAGCGGATTAATCAATGCGTACTTCAGCGTTACCAGATTGTACAACCCCAACATCAGAAAAACGCCGCCAATAAAATAGCTCTTGTACACATAACGCTGCGCTTTGGACGTAATCAGGTGATACAAAGCCAATCCCACCGTTAACCCCAACGCGATTAATAATAGATCCGTGAACCATGGTTCTGATTTTGCTGTAATGGTGCTAGCTTTAGGTAATAAAAGCTGCAAAATCAACGTGATAAAAATTGCCAATGGCGCAAAGAACGCACGTAGAGGTGCAATGGTGTCTGGTTGCGCCACAGAAACTGCCGAAATATTCGTCGTCTCTTGCAAAAGATCACTTCCCTTTCTTTGATGAACTCGGAGACAAAAAAAACGCCGCCCTTAGCCAATTTCAAAATTGGCCAAGGGCGACGTTGCGCGTTACCACCTTGGATTTGCGAGAATCGTTCACACGATCTGCCTCGACAGGTACAATCAAGTTGATGATACCCCGGCACCATAACGACTGCCCACCGTTGCGGATTTACAATGCTCATCCACAAATCACTCTGGGGACCATTTTCGCTGATGCCGCCTGTCCGCCTTGCACCAAGTTAGCGGCTCTCTGAGCAGTAAGCACGTAGTTACTTATCCCGTCTTCATGATCATCAATTGTTGAATCTCACTTTAGTCGCGCCGTACATGCATGTCAACACTTTTCGAATTATTCAATTACTTTTTTTATGTCGACCGATAAAAATAAACAAGCGTCACTTTTCTAGCTTGACGCGTACTGCTACGAGTCTCTTTTGGACCGTGTCACACACATGCAGCTTTCCTTGACAGAGAAAAGATAAGGGCGTATGACGTATTTGGATAACTGAGTAAGCGATTACGATACATACCATCAGTGCTCTCCAGCGCTTTGTACTTCCTCTTTTGTATAAACGGATTGTTAGTGATGGACGCAATGTAATTACAGCTATAGCCGATTTAGTATTACCTAAGACGCTTAGGCAACGAAAGAAGTGACACTCAATGATGATGTATCCTTATATTAACTTAGGCCCCAGAGATGGCGTCTTGTTAATTGCAGCGGTCATACTGTTGGTTTTAACATTGGTTTTTAAGTGGTCAGTATTGGAGTTTGTGCTTTCTGCTATTGCAATCATAATTGCGTTTTTGGCGGGAAGCATGAAACCAAATAAGAAGAACGTGCTTACGTTCATAAAAAAATAAGCTGAGAAGATTATTCATGCAAAAGTAAAAAACGAACGTAATTTCAAAATTCAAATTGCGTTTGTCTTTATGTTGGGGGGGTAGCGAAAGCGTTATCTAATTGTCTCGTCAGTTCGCTCTCCGCTATTGACAACACCTGTTTTTTAGCCTAATGTAATGTCAATATCTTAGCGGCAGAGAGATGAGTAGCCAGGCGAAGATCCGCAGCGAGTTGTCATTTGGTGGAAGACAATGATCGGGTTCTGGCGAAGATGGTCTTTTCATGCATTCAGTTGTGAACGTTCACCGCAAGCAGCTGACGGGTGCTCCCGTTATTGAGTCAGGGTATTCGCACATGAGGTGTGCTGTACTTAAAGGGAGCCGGATCAGTTCGGTTAATCAAGGTGGTAACGCGGAACATTTTCGTCCTTGTCTATGAAAAATGGACAGAGGCGGAAATGCTTTTTTATTTGCCCGTTCGTTTAGAGCGTGCCGCTAAGAAAAGTAGCTTGAGAGCATGCAGTCTGCTTGACATTTAGCGGAAAGTACCGGCATGTATCTTAAGAGGAGGAACATTATGTGGAAAATCATCGTTGACGCCGTGCCGCAAATGGTAGCCGCCGGAATTAAATACACCATTCCGATCGCAATTGTTTCATTTGCCATTGGCCTCATCATCGCTTTAATCACCGCCTTGACACGGATCTCGGCACGTAAAGGGGTGTTAATCAGCATCGCTAAAGGCGTTGCATCGTTTTACGTCTGGCTTTTCCGGTCAACCCCTTTGTTGGTTCAATTGTTTATCGTTTTCTTTGGCTTGCCCAGCCTGGTCATTCCGGGTATTTTCCCGCATGGCATTAAGCTCGATCCGGTTGTGGCGGGGATCATTACCTTTTCGCTGAATACTGGCGCTTACTGTGCCGAAACGATTCGGGCGGCGCTTTTATCCATCGATTCCGGTCAGTGGGAAGCCGCGTATGCTGTGGGGTTGCCGCGACGTCTGGTTTTGCGAGAAATCATCATCCCTCAGGCGCTGCGAACCGCGGTCCCGCCGCTGTCAAATAGTTTCATTAGCCTCGTCAAGGATACCTCTTTGGCGGCATCAATCACCATCGTCGAAATGTTTCAGGTCAGTCAGCAGATCGCGGCGGAAAATTACCAGCCATTGTTGATGTACTCACTGGTTGCGTTGCTCTATGCGATTGTCTGCACCGTTTTATCCTGGGGTCAGCGCTACCTCGAAAAAGTCACCTCGCGCTATACGGCAAACACGCAGTCGACTCAGTTGTAAGGTGTTTACCATCGCGCGTTCACTGGCGCAGAAGCCGGTGAATGCACAACCTTATCTATGGAAGGAAGAAATATGATGTTGAAGAAAAAGTTGTGGTTCATGTTGCCAATCATGGCGCTCGTTGTCTTCACCCTGACGGCCTGCAGCAGCGGATCGTCCAGCACGTCTAAAAGCAGCGACGTCAAAACCGAATTGATTAATAAGAACGAGCTCACGATCGGTCTTGAAGGAACCTATGCCCCGTTTTCCTACCGCAAAGACGGTAAGCTACAAGGGTTCGAAGTTGAACTCGGCAAGGCGTTAGCCAAAAAAGTCGGCGTTAAGGCCAAGTTCGTCCCTACTCAATGGGATTCTCTGATCGCCGGTCTTGGCAGTCAAAAGTTCGATCTGGTGCTCAACAACATCAGCGAAACGCCACAACGCAAGAAGGTTTATGACTTCACGACACCGTATATGTATTCGCGTTATGCGTTGATCACTCGTAGCGACGATAGTTCGATTAAGCAGTTAAGTGACATTAAAGGCAAGAAATTCGTTGAAGGTACCGGCACGCCTAACGCTGCCTTAGCCAAAAAGTACGGCGCGACCATCACCCCATCCGGTGACTTCACGGTTTCACTAAACCTTGTCAAAGAGAACCGTGCTGATGGCACGATTAACGCTACCGCTGCCTGGTATGCATATGCCAAAAGCAATTCAACTGCCGGCTTAAAGAGCCAAACGCTTAAGGACAGCGCGGTCAAGCCTGATGAAATTGCTGGAATGGTCAGCAAGAAATCACCGAAGCTCCAAGCTGCTCTTTCTAAAGGTATCAAAGAGCTTCGCAAAGACGGCACACTGAAGAAGCTATCGCAAAAATACTTCGGCGCCGACTTGACGACAAAATAACTTGTCGCATTGCTTTTAAACTTTCAAGCCGCGAATACTCGAAATTCGCGGCAATACATAGTCAACATGTTCATCAAAGGGAGGTCGGGTTTTTATGACTCAATTCAATACGAAATTAGTTCATGGACCGCAACTACAGACTGATCAGGCTGGTGCTATCGTGCCGCCGCTTTATCAAAGCGCCATGTTTCGGTTTGCCCCTGATGGACAGGAAACCCACTGGGACTATGCGCGCAGTGGTAACCCGACCCGCGAATATTTAGAACGACAGATTGCAACATTGGAAAATGGCGACGCCGGCTTTGCCTTTTCTAGTGGGGTCGCTGCCATTACCACCGTCTTGGCCATCTTTCCCAACGGCAGTCACTTCATCATCGGCGACTCACTGTACAGCGGGACCGATCGCCTGATTAACCAATACTTTTCCCGGCACGGCCTGACCTTTACTGCGGTCGACACGCGCGACTTGGCGGCAGTAGAAGCGGCGATCCGTCCTGAAACCAAGGCTATCTTCTTTGAGACCTTCTCCAATCCGCTACTGAAAGTCAGCAGCGTGAAGGCCATTAGCGCACTTGCGAAGGCTCATCACCTCATCACGATTGTAGATAACACCTTCCTGACACCTTATTACCAGCGGCCGCTCGATCTTGGTGCTGACATTGTGTTACACAGCGCGACCAAGTACCTTGGCGGCCACGGCGACCTAATTGCCGGACTGGTCGTTTCTGCACGCCCTGACCTCAGTGAAAAGTTGGCCTTCTTACAAAACACGATCGGCGCCATCCTAAGCCCACTGGACTGTAGCCTAGTGTCACGCGGCATCGCAACCCTCGCTGTTCGCCTCGATCGGGAAACAGCCAACGCCCAGGCAGTAGCTGAATTTTTAAACCAACACCCTGATGTTTCCCACGTCTACTATCCCGGGCTGCCAAGCGACCCAGGTTACGCGCTGGCCCAACAGGAAACCACCGGCGCCAGCGGCCTGTTGTCCATTAAACTTGCCGACAACATTGATCCGCTGAAATTCGTCAACAGCACCAAAGTCTTTGACTTCGCCGATTCACTAGGCACCGTCTCCAGCTTAGTCAAACTGCCATGGTTCAAACTACCGGAGGAAAAACGGGCAGGTTCCGGTTTAACGCCGCAGCATGTCCGCGTCGCGATTGGCCTGGAAGATCAGCAGGATTTGATTGATGATCTAGCGCAGGCATTGGCAGCGGCGGAAAAGAAATAGGTGGTATGAAAAAACATCCTTTGAGCGTAAAACTCAAGGGATGTTTTTTTGCACACCATTATTTGACGCCAAAGCAAAGTCCGAAGAATCAGTGCTACTTCGACTCTCGGTCAGATCGGTTGACGTTGGAATATTGAATGTACCCGAGGGCTTTTTCGATAAAGAATGACTGATCCTCGCCCGAGTGACATCCGCATCAAAGTCTGCTGAAATCTTAGCAATGACACAAGGGCTAATTTCACGCAACATGAGTTCCAGCGCAGCATCGTCAGGGATCCTAAAGCTCATTTTTGTCCATCTCCTCTTTCAATAATCTCCGGTAATCCTAAAACTAATTGGTCGCGTATAGCATCAGATTACTTTTGCCTTAAGTGCAGCATGAGATCCATAATTTTGTTTCTTGGGCATTTTAAAAATAAAATCCTTGAATACCAAACAAAACCCTGTACTTCCTTATGTGCATAAGCAACGTTTTTCTTTTTACCAAATCAAATAATAGAAATTAAGCCTACGCAAGTCCCTAATGAAGTCTCCACCTATCAACGTTATCGGCCTACTTCAACTCATTATGAGGACTTTGATACTTGTTGCTTGTCGGACTACTTTTAATCACGCTTGACTGATTGACACCCATAATGGTTTCTACAAGTTTAACCAGATCTGCATCACGCAACAAATTGCTAAATATCTTAGAAGCGTCACTCATGCTCTTGTTGTATTTAGCCACTACTACCACCTCAAATCTTTTTACTCGTGGTTTCTTAAAAACGGTAAAAGCTCCCACGACACATACTCTGTGCTTTAACGGCGATCTTACTGCTGATCCAAATCTTAACATAGAAGTCTTGATAGTCATCTAAAAGTTTTCGCAGTTACTAAAATCTGCAGCAAGCAAAAAAATAGAAGCCTAATATGCCAAGACTTCTACCTCCTACAGAAAATAAAACATTGATCAAAGCTGCCCTCACCGGGATTCGAACCCGGATCTGTGGTTTCGAGGACCATTATGCTATCCGTTGCACCATGAGGACTTACAAGTTTTATTATAGCGCGTTTAATGTAGTAGTGTTGACTTTAATCGGCTCTGCTGGTGAGAGAATCCGGCAGAGAATCATCGGCTTTTCAAGCTTAAATCCGTCAAACCTTTTTAATTGCGCTTTGAATTAAAAAAGCCCGATGGTTAACCCACCAGGCGCTACTGGTTTTTCTGTTGTCTGCCAACCACCTGCACTTATGTCAGGGACTAATTTCAGGTTTTTCCGTTGCCTGCCAACCGCACGTATTTTCACCGTGGAAGAATTTCAGATTAATATAGGAGCCAGCACTCCGTTTGCTACTTTTAAATTACCATCTCTTAAACTGCTGCGTCAACTTATTTCTTCTGACAGCGGACACTAATTATTTGTATAGCTTGGGGTAGACTGATCGAATTTTTTAAAGAATGTAACTGTGATTCCTAACAGCACCCCAACTAAGCCTCCGCCCATATGGACATAGTCACTCGCATTAAAGGCTTCTCCCTCAAAAAATGGATAAGACCAAGGAACTAAGCAGACAAATAACCAAAAAGTTAGAATAAAGAGGTCTATTTTGCTCTTGGCTTTTCCATGAGTTGATTTAGCATATATGATCACCGTATAAAACAAAAGTCCAAATAGTGCTGTAGACATGCCGACTATATATCCATTCTGTCCTTCAGTACTTAAGTAGCCGGGCAATGTGATCTGACTGTTACTTAGTCGAATAATAAACAAATCGGCTAATAAGTTACCAACTGTACCGGTGAGGATGAATGTAAAAAGAAACTCAAAGTAGCTAGTTACTTTGCAAGTAACCAGACTAAGCACTATAAGCATAATGCTATTTGAAAATAGTTCCGAGAATCCGTAATTGCTTAGGAAAATGCTGGTGAATGCGCGGTACCATTGAGATAACGAAGATACTGTAATACTTGGAATGTTTGTAAAATCCTCAATACTTAACTGGTTAATACTGTCATAGTGCGAAGTCAGTCCGAAAATGGCCCATGAAATGAGAAGAATTGGAAGCACGGGACTGGTAACGGTTCTCTTAATCATTATTACAAACTCCATATGGTTGTTTAATATTTGGTAAGTTAACCGTACGTTTATTTGTGTAGAAAATCAAAGACTGTGTTAAAAAGGTATTGCGAAACTTATTTCTTCCGACAACGGACAATTTAGCCAGACAATGGTCAGAAGACAGTTTGAATGAAAACGGTCCAGAGCCTCAAAAGTTTACGATAAATCAGTCCAAAACAAAAAACGCCCAATCCCTTTAACATCAAGGGATTGAACGTTTTTGACCTCTTCTAAGTGTCAAAGATTGGCACCCACAATGCCACTACCTACGCATCGTTTAGCTAGGCAAGGCATTCATTGACCTTAATCATCAAACTTAAACAAATCTGTCGACAGATACCGCTCGCCGTTATCTGGTGCAACGGTTGCGACGCTCTTGCCTTTGCCGAGTTTCTTGGCAATTTCAATGGCGCCGAAAATATTGGCACCGGCTGAAATACCTGGCAGGAAGCCTTCTTCATGGCTGACGTGGCGCGCCATGTCGATGGCCTGATCGCTTGTCACTTCGACGATGTCTTGATAGAGGTTCGTATCCAAGACATCTGGAATGAAGCCGGCTGAAATGCCTTGGATTTTGTGCTTGCCGCCATGGCCTTCTTTGAGCATTGGGGACTCGGCTGCTTCCAAAGCGTAAATCTGGACGTTTGGATTGATTTTCCGCAAAGCACGGCCGACACCGGTTAACGTGCCGCCTGTCCCAACGCCTGCAACAAACGCGTCCGGTGTGCCGCCGTCAAATGACCGGATGATTTCCTGGCCGGTGGTGCGTTCGTGTACATCTGGGTTAGCGGGATTCTGAAATTGCATCGGCAGGAAGTAGCCATTTTCTTTGCTGAGTGCTTCGGCTTTTTTGATTGCACCCGGCATGCCATCTGCGCCTGGGGTCAAAATCAATTCTGCCCCATAGCCGCGCATCAACGCTCGGCGCTCGACACTCATGGTTTCTGGCATCGTGATGATCAGATGATACCCCTTAGCTGCCGCAACCAGAGCAAGGCCAATGCCAGTGTTACCGGAAGTCGGTTCGACAATCGTGCCGCCGGGCTTCAAAACGCCTTTGTATTCAGCATCTTCAATCATTGCCAGCGCAATCCGATCCTTTACAGAACCGCCGGGATTGAAGAATTCAAGTTTTACATAAACATCAGCTGCGCCTTCAGGTACAACGCGATTCAACTTGAGTAACGGGGTGTTGCCAATCAAACCTGTAATATTATCTGCTGCTGTGACCATATTAAAGCCTCCATATTCGTGAGCGTGAACCGGTGCGGTTAGGAGCCGGAGTGTAAGTGGCCTTGGGCGTGATGGCCCGAGCTTAGGCCATTGCGACCAAGGTCCTTACATGCAGGCTCCTGCGCCGGTGAACGCGTTATTGTGAGCGTGAGTCAGCCCGGTTAGAAACCGGAGTGTAAGCGGGCTCAGGCGTGATGGCCCGAACTTAGGCCATTGCGCCTGAGGTCCTTACACGCAGGTTTCTGGGCTGGTGAACTCGTTATCGTGTCGGCATTGAACGATCTTCGTTACGATGGCCGGCAACATGCCGAACCCAATTGTCAAAAATCGTTCGCTGCGTTTTCTTCCAATTAAACTTTGGATGATCATAATCGTTTTTGTGATGGTAATAGTGTTTGGCACGCGCATAGTCGATCTCGGGGTGCGCGGCGATTTCGCGGTGATATTCCGCATCCAATCCCCACCGATCGTACTCGATATGCGAAAAGACAAATGTTTGGGTGCCGGTCGGTTCCGTCACCATGAACAATTTACCTTTTGTCGTGGTCGCGTTGATCGTTAATCGCGGGTCATTGCGAATATCGCGGACATCCATCTCGGCATAACGCGCATGTGGTGCCTTGAATCCATCTTTTAAGCCTTGCAGAAGCGGATGCGGTTCCAGAATCGTTTGCGGGTAAACCCCAAACAGTTTGTGAGGAAGAATGAGCTTACTGACACCAAAAAAATAATTCAGTGCTACCATGCCGCCCCAGCAAAGATAGAGTTGATTCGGTACATGCTGCCCCAGCGTTTTCAAAAGCGTCCGCACCTCTGAAATATAGTGTACTTGATCGAACTCTAGGGTTTCAATCGGCGAACCCGTGATGATGAACCCATCCATTGTCGCCGCTTCGTGAATATCCAGTGGGTCTAAAATCGAACTGACCGTTTCTGGCACATCACGTCCTGCGTAATGGGTCATGGGGTAATAAAAATGCAATTCAACCGGAATCTCAGTGCGGGTCAAGACGTGTTGCAGCCGAGTTTTGGTATCGGCCTTATCATGCATGACGTTTAAAATACCGATCTTGAGTGGCGATTTTGTCAAGATTCACCTCCTATCTCATGATAGTAACGACTCAACCTTAAAAGAAGCTTTGCGCATGACCGCGGACTAAACTGTCGCGCGTCGTCACTTGCCCGGACACATCAGGGGGATACCCTGATCAGTCACACAGTGCCAACATCGATTAAATGCAATGAGGTTTTTCATAGTATCCTCCCTTTCAGTACTTATATACTAACTAAATGTAAGGCTAATAACAACCTTTTGCGCTAACATATTCGTAAATTCTTTTTATTCGATTAGTTGACGATCTTAAGCAAAAAAGCCTGATAGCATCGGCTTTGATGCATCAAGCTTTCTATTAATATATTGATTTTCTGCTATAGCGATTGAAATACCAGTCCATTTACGCGTGCGTGACAACCGCCGGCTCGCCAAACACCGTTTCGCGAATATCATCAACCGGCATCTGCAGTCCGGTCCATAGGTGGAATGCGGCCGCCCCCTGATTGATTAACATATTGATGCCGTTGTAGACATGCTTGACGCCTGCCTGCTTAGCGATTTGCATGAGTTTGGTCTCACGTGGTGCATAAACCGTATCAAACACGATCGTCTCTGGCATGAACCATTCGCCATCAGGAACATTGCTAACGTGCTCCAGCGGCTTCATTCCGGCTGGCGTTGCATCAACGTAAATCGCTGAATCGGCGATGCTGGCCTTTAACGTTGCCTGATCATCAAGTGCAAATAACGCCGCGTGTCCTTGTGTCTGGTCATTGATAATCGCAACGTTGCGCTGAGCATTTTGCCAGGATTCATCGCGGCGATTGAAAATGTTGATTTGACTGACACCATCTAAGGCTGCCTGAATCGCAATCGCTGTTCCCGCACCACCAGCACCGGCTAGCGTCATTTTTTCACCGCGAATATCCAACCCGTCATGGCGCAAAGCTTCCATAAAACCCGTCCCATCAGTGATATGGCCGATCAACACGCCATGGTCATTGACGATGGTATTCACTGCCCCGATCAACTTCGCAGCAGGTGAAAGTTTGTCCAATAGTGGTATCGCCTTTTGCTTATTGGGCATCGACAGATTACCGCCTAAAAAATGCAGACTGCGCATGGCTTGCAAGGCGTGGGCAAGCTCTGGAACATCAACGTCGAAAGACAGATACGCGTCGTTGAGCCCTAATTTTTCAAATGTTGCATTGTACATCGCTGGTGATAACGAGTGCCCGGCAGGATGGGCGAATAGTCCTGCCAAAGCTGTATGACCATCGATTTCATCTTTTAATGACATCCTGAAACCTCCATTTTAATGTGCCCGTGCAACTTCTAGCACTCTTTTTTCCTGCGTTTTCACAATCAACGCTAAACCAATGCCGATGATCGTAATCCCAATGTTCAAAAGAATAATCATCCGCGGCGCCGCATCCCCGAAGGCCTTGGTCAAACCAGCTGCTGCGGAAAGCACGGCGTAATTGGCAATGCTTGAGGCAATCATGACCAGTGACGTTGCGGTTCCCTTGTGGCTAGGAAAGAAATTGATGGTGGTTGAAGTCGCAAGTTGCAAGACGCCGCCAGCTGCAGCGTAGCCGATCACGAAACTGCCAATGTACAGAATCGTTGGCGTTTGGACAAAATAGCATAAGACAAGCATCACCACGGCAATTGCCGGATAGAGGATCAAAACCGTGCTTTCCTTCAGGCCGGATTTAATTAAGCGGGCGGTCAACAACACGGCGATGCCAGCGCCAACTGCATATAACGATTGCAGCGTTGCCGGATTTTTGACGCCATACGCCAGACCCAGTTCCTGATTGCAGTTTAACCAAACCATGAACGTGGTCGAGCTGGTGAAGCCGATTAAAATAGCCGCTACCGAGCCTAGTGAGAAATGCATTTTTTCAGGCGAACCGGTGCCATTAAGCTGTGGCTTCTCGCGCTTAGGAAACGGGAAGACCATGATGGCGAGCGCATCTGCCGCTAATGCCACCCCGCAGATGATGAAGATCGTTCGAAAAGAAAGCCCTGCCGCAGCCACTCCGCCAATAAAGAACGGCAAAACAAACTGGGCAACCACGACTGCAAACTTAGTCAACAAATTCGCAATCGAAGCGGACTCGGGAAACATCTCCATGAGACTCGGCGAAACACAAGTGTCCAGAAACGAGTTTGCCATCCCATTAAGAATGCCGATGAGATAAGCTGCCCAGAACTGGTGCACCATGATGATGCCCACAAAGAAAACGACATACAACGCAATGCCAATCGTTCCGGAAACTTTCCGGCCAAAATGATCTGACACCGGCCCGGCAAATGGATAGGCAATCAGGCGGCCTAATCCAAACGCCGCAATTACGGAGACCACCATACTGACATCAATCGTGCCATTGCTCAATTGCTGGGCACCCCAGTTAGCCGCGAACTGCGCCTTATACTGACTCAGGATAGACGAGGCAATGCCTAACATCGCGTAGGAAAAGTAGAGTGCCAATGCACCTGGCAAAAAATGATTATGTTTGGTTTTCATCGTTCAACTTGCCTCCGTTACGCTGCCTTATTGCCCAGCTTCAAACGCTTGATAAGCTTTCACTGGCATATCCTGCCCCGTCCATAATTTGTATCCGGCCGCACCTTGCCAGAGCAACATGCCTTTACCCGGCGCAACTTTGGCACCGATTTTTTCTGCGTCCTCGATCAATTTGGTTTTCAATGGATTGTAAACCGTGTCGGCAACAACCAAATCTTGACGGATAAAATCGGGATTAACCAGGGACTCGCCGTCGTTAGGTTTCATGCCGACTGTGGTTGCATTGACGAGGATATCCGCGGCGGCAATGGCTGCTTTGAGCTTATCGGCAGCTTCCAAATGCTCAATCACCACCTCCACATCCGGCGCGGCCTTGGCTAACTTTTTGGCAGTTGCTTCCGCGCGCGGATAAAACTCATCTTGCCGGTTAAAAATGGTCACCTGACGTGCACCGTCTAAAGCCGCTTGTACTTGAATTGCCGTCGCGGCACCACCTGCGCCCAAAACAACCAAGCGCTTATCTTTAATTGCCACGCCATGTTCTTTTAAGTTACGTACAAACCCAATGCCGTCCGTGATGTGGCCGATCAATTTGCCATGATCATTCACCACGACATTGACCGCACCGATAATCTTGGCGGCCGGCGAAAGTTCGTCCATTAAGGTTGCCGCGACATTCTTACATGGCATGGTGATATTGCCGCCGCGCATTTTGAACAGACGCATCGCATCCAGTGCTTGGGGCATTTGGTCTTTTTTGACATCAAACGCAAGATAAGCCGCATCGATTTTTTGTTTTTGAAAACTAAAGTTATACATCGCCGGTGAGCCAGAATGGCCAACCGGACTGCCAAGCAAACACAACAAACCAGTCGTTCCTGAAATCCAAGTTTCCATTATCAATGCCTCCACTAAGTTCATAATTTCACGAATGTTTTCAAAAGAAGAACCTGATCGGCTGTGCGATCAAGTTACTTCCGTGCCATCACGCTTACTTTTTAGCTTGATGGGCTTTAATAGCATATTCCCGGCGACCGCCTGGCTTGGGGATCATATCCTGCATCATGATACTAAGGCCGCCATCGACCCGCAGTTCGCCGCCATTTGTGTAATCTGAGCGTTCACTGCTCAGATACAGTACGGCGTTTGTGATATCGTCCAGATCGCCGATTCGCCGACTGGCAACCAGCCGTTCGCGGCCATCCAACACTTTCGGATCCTTGTAAAAGTCAGCGGACATCGGCGTCTTCACCAGACATGGCATGACGCAATTGCTGCGAATGCCGAACTGGCCCCACTCTGCCGCCATTTGCTTGGATAGCATGTTAACCGCAGCCTTGGTGGTACTGTATGCACCACTGTATGTCTCAGGAAATACCGCCGCGACAGTCGAAATATGCACCATCGTTCCATGATGTTGGGCAATCATCTGGCGACCGAATCGTTGCGACATCAGAAAATAGCCCGTCAAGTTAATGTTCAATGCCGTCTTCCATTCGTCTAAACGTAAGTCTTCAAATGGGGCAAATCGTAAAATTGCCGCCGTATTCACAAGAATGTCGACCTGTCCAAGCTTTGCAACAACGGCTTTTACTGCGTCATCAACTTCATCTTCGTTCGTGGTATCCGTCGCCAGCGGCAATGTCTGGACACCGTATTTTTGACTTAAAGTTTTAGCAGCAGTCTCAATGGCTTCTTTCTTAATATCCACCAAAACAACATTGGCACCGTGTTCGGCAAATGCCTCGCAAAAACGGGTGCCCATGCCGCCAACTGCACCGGTCACGACCACAACTTTATCTTTTAAACCTAGCCAATCTGCCATGAAAAATTTCCTCCTTAACGCTGTGAAACCAACCAGAACCGAAACGCCTCTGCATTGGGCTTTAAAACTTACGATCTTTCATTCCGAGTAGTTAACCTACTAGTTCTAATGAGCCGCCACAGCTGGTTTTAAAATCTCCGGCCAAACTGCTTGCAAAGTCTTAACGGTATTGTCGTACGTATATTTAGCAACCCAGTCGATCCCTTTGGCCATGTACTGATCAGAGATAACTTCAACGCCGATCACCTTTGGATCAACGCCAGCATCTTTGATCATTTTGATGAACTTTTCGGTGCGGTCTTCAAACCCAGTCCCCGGTGCGAGCCGACCATGCATTGACTCGTCGCGTAAAATGCTCTTGGCATACGGGCGCTTATACGCATCATCTAGCTGGATCGAAATGACGCGTTTGGCCTGTTCCTTGGTTAGCAGATCAAATGGCTGATCGGCCCGTACCCAGTGCCACATGTCCAGAAGCATCATGACATTTGGCGCCCCGGCACCTTGAAGGATGGCCCAAGTCTTTTTTAAATCAGGCATGCCGCTGTATGGCATCGGCTCCAGCGCAATGATGAGGTTGCCAGCGAGTGCCGCGCGATGCGCCAACTGTTGAAGTTTCTTCGCTGTAAAATCAACCGGATAACTTTCCATCAAACCGGTATTGATATGTTCAACGCCAAACAAGTGGCACATGTGGAAACACGTTTGTTCTTTATATTTTTGTTCATAAGACCGCGGTTCTTCACACCATTGAACGATGTATTCCACCTCTGTGCACTTGATGTGATAGCGGTCTAAAATGTCGAGAATATCCCGATCGGTTAAGCCTTCATTCAACGCGTCAACGTAAGTCTCAGCCCGTAAGCCGATCCCGTCGTAGCCTGCATTTGCGGCAGCTTTGACGCGATCTTCAAAAGTGCATTGGTCGCCTAATGTCCATGAACTGACTGTAATCGGATGTGCAAGTGTCATGATAATGCCTCCCAAAATCGTTTGTGATTATTTTTTTAATATTGTTTACAAATTAAATTGTATGCGGTTGCACAAGCGACTTCTAATTCATTATAATGGGGGCGTCTATAGCTGGAAGCTATTGTTCGCTTTGTAAACACTCTGGAGGTCAATCATGAACCTTTTTCACTTGCGCTATTTCGTCACATTGGCTAAGTTACAGAATTACACCCAGGCAGCGCGCCAACTAAACATTACCCAGCCCAGTCTTAGCAACGCCATTCACAGGCTCGAAGATGGGCTTGGCCTTGCTTTGTTTGTCCGGCAAGGGCGCAATATTGTCTTAACCCCTGAAGGCCGTGAGTTCAGCCGAATCGTCGAGCATTCGCTTACCATTCTTGATAGCGGCATTGAACAGCTGCAGCATCAAAACATAGAGCAAACGGTCATTAAGTTAGCTGCCTTACGCACCCTAAGCACACGCTGGGTTCCCGGCATTGTTCGCAGTTTTCTGCAACAAAGTCCCGATGACGTCCGCTTCGAATTCACGAACGAAAACGGCTTATCACCACAAATTATTCAAGGATTACGCTCTAAAAATTATGACATTTGCTTTTGCTCAAAGGTTGACGAACAAGAGGATATTGCTTATTTTCCGATCGCATCGCAAGAACTCGTTGTCATCACGCCTCTGGATCATCCCTTAGCAACTCGCCATCGCATCGAACTCAGTGAGACCCTAGGCTTCGATCAGGTCACTTTCTCGAAAAGAAGCGGTCTGGCACCGATTATTCGCCAGCTTTTTGCGGAATGCGGCGGCCAGCCTCACAGCGTGTATGCGATTGAAGAAGACGAAGCAGTGGCTGGTCTGGTCGCCAACGGGTTTGGCATTGCGGTGGTGCCTAATATGCCAATCCTTAAAACCCTGCCAGTCAAAATCATTCCACTTAGCTTCCCCACCTGGCAGCGCATCTTTTACATGGCTACTTTAAAAGACCACTATCAATCCCCAGCTGCGACTGACTTTATTGATTTTGTTCACGCACATCATGGCGACATTCATCAATAATAGCTGCTGGTCAAGCTGCCATTGCCCAATAGCAATGGGTTCCTTAGCCATCTGGCAAAAAACACTTACAATTTGTTATCTACACATGCCAAAACCGTACTGCTGTTTTAAAATAGAAGTGTTAAAGTTTTTAACGCATTCATCTAGGGAGGTCGCTTTTATGCGTACACAAACTCAGTCATCTGTCTTAAAGCTGGCGGCGGTTGGGGCCGTTGCGGGCTTAGTATCAGGGCTTGTCAAGTTGGGTTGGGAAAATATTTTACCGCCGCGAACACCGGAACGTGATGCCACCAATCCGCCGCAACAATTTTTGCAGCAGCACGGCCTCACCCCGGCGGAAACTCATGCCACTTACACGTATTCCGGCCATCAGATTCCTTGGGTCAGTCTTTTGGTTCACTTTGGTTTTTCGTCAAGCCTCGGTGCGCTTTATGCTGTTGCCGGCCATTATGTCCCGTTGTTTAAATTGGGTTACGGCAGCATGTGGGGACTTGGCGTGTGGGCTGGCGCTCATCTTTGGGCCATGCCTGCATTAAAAATCGTACCGCCTGCCAAAGATCAACCGGCCGAAGAACATTTGTCCGAAGCCGTTGGGCACATGGTTTGGAATACGGTTAACCAAATCGTGATCAGTGACATGTTGCGGGAAAAGCATGATTAAAATCGACTGCTAACACCCGAAGATTGCAGTCGTACATGTTTCGTGTCAGTTATCCACGAAAGAAGGTTTGCGGATGCAAAAAAAGCCGACTGCACAACAAACAAAGTGGCCTGAACGCATCAGTTACGGCCTGAGCGACGCGGCTGATAATCTGGTCTTTCAGGTGATGACAACCTATCTACTGTATTTCTACACGGACATTTACGGATTGAGTGCCGGCGCGGTCGCCTTGCTGTTCCTGATCGCCCGCGTTGCCGATGTTTTCGAAAGTCCGGTGGTCGGTTTGATGATCGACCATACGCACTCGCGCTTTGGTAAAAGCCGGCCCTTCTTCCTTTGGTACGCGTTGCCTTATGCCATTTTTGCGGTGCTTACCTTCGTCACGCCAGACTGGTCGGCTAATGGTAAACTGCTGTGGGCTTACGCGACGTACCTCATCTTGGGGTTCCTCTACACCGCAGTTAACCTGCCAATCACCTCGGTTCTGCCGACGCTAACGCAAAATCAGCAGGAGCTAACTTTGCTCGGGGTCATTCGCCAGTTCTTCGGCAGTTCCGTTCAGATTATTGTAGCTGTGTTCACCTTACCGCTAGTGGCGTTTTTCGGCCGCGGCAATGATCAGCACGGCTTTCTTTTAACCATGGCGTTGTTTGCCGGCATTTCATTACTATTAATTCTCAACACCTTTGTGCATATTCGTGAGCGCTTTACCCAGAAAAAAATCGCCCATCAGCCGTTTCGTGTAGTTGCTAAAATCGCGGTTCGCAACAAACCTTGGCTGATTCTGTCAGGCGTTATTTTCACGTATTGGCTACTGACGGCGATCAAAAACCAGACGACGGTTTACTATTTCAAATACACGTTGCACAATCAGAATCTGGTTTCCTGGGCCAATAGCTTTACGTTCTCATCATTGATCGGCGTCTTACTGATCATCAGCATCGCCGGTCATTATGGAAACAAGCACACTATGCGCCTGGGGATGCTGATTGGCTTGGCCGGACAATTGGTGATTGCCGGGGGCGTGTACCTGCGCCAGCTGTGGCTGCTATTTTTCGGCATTCTGGTCAACAGCATCGGTCAAGGCATGATCGTCGGCTTGGTTTCCATCATGTTAGCCGACACCATTCGCTACGGTATCACCCTCGGCGCCCAAGCTGAAGGCTTCTTCGCCTCAAGCAACGACTTTGGTGTCAACCTCGGGCTGGGTATCGGTGGCCTCGTCACCGCCGGATTGTTCGACCTCACCGGTTATGTTCCGAACACCAACCAAAATGCCGCAACCCTTGGCATGATTGACCTGAATTATGTCTGGTTGCCACTGTTGCTTTACGGCATCTTGCTGCTGCTCATTCACTTTTACCCTGAAAAGAAAATGTTGACCGCGATTCGCGAACATCATCTTTAGGTCAAAAAAGGATCTGCTACCGAAGAGGGTGGCAGATCCTTTTTCATATCGCAGTTTATTCCGTGGTTAACTCGTTGCGCCGGGCCAACATTGGCAAAACGAGCCCCAATGCCAAGAGCACCACCGGCGTAATCACATTGAGGCCCATTTGGAACCACCATGTGCCGGGATCGCTCAGATAGCTGATTTTCGGCAGCATCCCCAGTAAGCAGGCGAATGCGGTGAAGAAGAAACACCAGCCGCCAATGAGCATGCCCGCGTGTTTGTTTTTCACTAACATGTAGTCCGCTTGGAACTTCTCAAGATGGCGATTAAGCAGGTAATACGCTAAGAAGACCCAGAGATAACGTAGTGGCATCACGACCGAGTTCAGGTTCAGCAGCCATTTGTATAACTCATTCATGTTGCCGATACCCAACGCCGGCACAATAATCAGAATGCTGACCAGAATCCCGGTCATCCAGTAACCGTTAATCGGCGTGCCTTTTTTGTTGATCCGCCGTAGTTTTTTAGGAATAAAATGCGGATCGGCGTCACTCAGCAGGATTTTCAGTGGGGCATCAATTGAGAAGGCCAAAGCTGAAATCGAAGCAAGCGCATTGGCGATGGCGTAGAGAATGACAAAGATATTCCCCAGATGGTAATAGTTGCCAAGCATCGCAAACGCAGTGTATGGGCCATTAGACATGAGATCAGTCGGAATATGGTGACTGTCAAACAACATGCCCATGCCAAAAGATCCTAGCAAGGCACAGAACGCAACCATGCCGGCAAGGACCAGCATGCCCAACGGAAATTCTTTGGACGCATGTTTGGTGTTGTTGACGTATGGCGAAATTTTTTCCGCCCCGCCAACGGCAAAGACCAGCATGGAAATCGTGGTGAAGTAATTCAAATCAAATTTCGGTAAGTAAGTGTGCAAATCGCCCATGTCCGGCGTGGCCACATGAACGCCTTTGACCATCAAAGGTGCTGTGACCGCCAAGATGATGAACAGGATCGACATCAAGAACATCGCGGTGCCGGCCATGCTACCGATACGATTCAGGGTCGTCAGGCCGCGTGATGACAGCCATAAGAAAAGTAAGAACAGCGCAAGACAGATCAACGACACGGTCATCGACGATACGGTGTTGACAAAGTTACCGTTGCCTTTGAAAAGCCAGCTGAGCGCAATCAAAATCGCTTGCGGCTTCTGGGCCAGGTACGGAATATGCACCACCCAGTAGGTCCATGCAGCGTAATAAGCCAGCCGCACACTGCCGGTTTCCTTAATCCAGGAACTAACGCCGCCCGCCTGATCCTTAAAGGTTGAACCAAGCTGGCCGACGATCAAGGCATATGGCACGAAGTAAATCAGCATAATCAGAATCCAGCTGGTCACAACGGACAGGCCTTGTTGTGCATAGTTGTTAAACACATTGCCCAGGCCCCAGACCGAGACGAACGCAATCAAAGCCACGTTATACCAGCGCAGTTGTTTCTTAGTGTCTGCCACGAATATCCCTCCAAACAAATCCCGCCTTTGGAAAAACAGGAATTTGTTCTCCAGTGTACCGGTTTAGCAGCCCCTATTTCCCGTGAAAATGTATAGATATGGATTAGATTTTTCTAAAAAGGCAGTTGCTTTTTCGCCATGGACATGTTTCTGAACGCAATAATTTCTTGCCGTGCCAAACTCCGCAATCTCCGGCGTTTTGGGGCTGGAACGCTGTGACGGCTGAGCCCCAAAACGCCTACGATTGCTCCGCTTTGGCACTACAAGCATAAAGCTTCTGACAACTTATTATGTCGAAACAAAAAACAGACTCACTTTTCAAAATTCCCGAAAATGAATCTGTCTCTCTAGTAAATTATTTAATTAATTTTCCATTAGCAATTACTTAACCGCCTTAGCAACAGCCCCATTAACTGCCTGTTGCTCGTCCTGAATCAAATCAACCCGGCTGGCGATGACGATGGTATCCATCGTGATTTCACGAGTTAACCCTGGCGTCGGTAGTTTAGGCTCGAAGAATGCTTTGAATTCGTCAAGCCGGTTTGCGGTTCGGAAGATGCCGGCAATTACGGTGATATAGGTGGTAAATTCCATGTCGCCGCCGACCGTCTTTTCCAGCCATGACCATTCTTTGCGAATCCAGTCCCATGCAGCTTGTTCGCCGACATGGTTGTTCAATACGCCGCGGAACCATGAGCGTAAATCCTGAGGCTTGATTGTATCGGCATTTTCGAACTGATCAACAATTTTCCCGATCAAGGCCTTATCCGGGGTGCTGGTTAAGGCAGCGAGAATGTCTGCCTTATAACTTGAATCCGTGGTCTGCTTGTAGGCTGTCAACAACTGATCGAACAAGGCGGCGCTGCCAAAGTTTTTCACTTCATTTTGGAGCACAAACATCCGCACGTCTGCTGGCAACTGCAGCAATTTATCCTTGTTAGCCGTGAAAAGGTCGTGACCTTGCGCAATAGCCGTAGCGTTTTTAGCATAAAGTGCCATGCTTAGCACATATGGCCGCGTCAACTGATCATCATTGGTTTCGTTTGGCTTAGGCAACCAGCCGAGACGCTTAAATTGGCCTGCGCTGAGCTGATCGAAGAATGCTTTCAGCTGGGCTTCATCTGAGGAATCAGGTGTCACAAATTGCTTCAAATCATTGGCAACCCGATACAAGGCATTGATGACAATCGCGCTGTGACTTTCGGCAAAACGCGGTAACAACGGCACAATATTAGCGTATGAATTTTGCCGTCCTTCTGCCAACAGCCGCAAATCTTGCAGGATCTGACGCTGATCAATCGCATTCAGCTGGTCAAGGTGATCCAGAATATCAGTTAACAGCGTTTGATCATATTGCACGATGAAATGGGAGTTGTTGCCTACGTTAACCCGGAATGGCTCGCCGCTATCTTGACGCAACTGTGCATAGTCGCCCAATGTCGCTTGCTTATCAGCAAAAATCTGTGGTGCGACTGCATAGTTACTGTTCAACGGAATCTGCCATTGACGGCCGACGTCTTTGCCTGCACCGATGAAGAACTGTTGTTGCGACAGGGTCAGCTTGCCATCCACCACCGCGGCAGTTACAACCGGATAACCCGGCTGTTCCAGCCACGACTGCATGATTTTACCAACGTCAAGATGGGAAGCCTGACCCAATGCTGCCCACAAATCGGCGCCCGCGGCATTACCAAACTTGTGGGCTTCAAAGTAAGCCTTCAAACCGGCGCGCAAGGCATCGTCGCCAATTAACGCACGAACCATCACCAGCATCCGTGCCCCTTTTGCGTAAACAATCGCGCTGTCGAAAAGCGAATCGATTTCAGCCGGATCTTCAACCTGCACATGAACCGACTGCACACCATCCGTGGCATCACGCTGCAACGCCATCGGGACTTCCAGCGTTTGGAAAGCTTCCCAGATGTGCCAATCCGGTTGCAACGCGTCCACTGCAACATATTCCATCATGTTGGCGAAGCTTTCGTTCAACCAGAGATCGTCCCACCACTTCATGGTTACAAGGTCACCGAACCATTGATGCGCTAACTCATGAGCAATGACCGTGGCAACGCGCTCTTTGGTCTCCAGCGACGTGTTGTCCGGATCGATCGTCAGCAGCGCTTCCCGATACGTCACCAGGCCCCAGTTCTCCATGGCACCGGCAGAAAAGTCCGGCAATGCCAGCTGCCAAGAGTGCGGTAACGGATAAGGCGTCTGGTAAAAGTCTTCGTAAAATTCAATCGAACGCTTGGCAATATCTAACGCAAAGTCCAGTTCGTTAGGCTTGTGCGCTTTCGTGGCAAAAACGCCGATTTTAACGCCGCTCTTCGTCGTGGTCTGCTTACTTTGCAACTCGCCAAACGCAAACGCAATCAGATAGGTCGACATCCGCACCGTGGTATCAAAATAATGAACGCCATTGATTTCACGCACTTCCGGCATATTACTAATCACCGTCTCGCCCGGACGTTCATCAAACTTAATCGCCAAATCAAATGTTGCTTTGGCTTCAGGTTCATCAACACTCGGAAAAGCCTGCCGCGCCGCCGTGGTTTCAAACTGGGTCCCGATGATTTGCTTCTTGACGCCGTCCACTTCGTAGTAAGACGGGTAAATGCCCATCATGGTATCCGTCAACGGCGCCGTATAGGTAATCGTCAACTTCACGTCGCCTGCTTGCGGCAACGTGATCCGCACGGCCTCGGCTGGATCATCGGTTGTAAACGGGACCGCTTGGTTGTTCGCCTCAACGGATTCAACCTTCAAATACTTTTGATGAACCGCAATGTTTGGTTGCTTCGCCTCACCGATAATCGAAGTCTTGCCGCTAATGGTCTTGGTCTCCCGGTTAATATCCAAATAAAGATCATAATGTGACGGCTGAAAAGTCTCATAGAAATGTGCTGATTTGCTCATGAAGTGCCTCCTCAAATTGTTAGATTACGCTCATTATACGCCAAGTGCGCTTTCTGGGCAGGGAAAAGCCCCACTAATAAACGGTTACGCTGAATAGAGAGTGGTTCGCCAGCGTTTCTTGATTAGCACTCTTACGGTATTTAGCGGACGGCCATTTTTTAACTTAGAGCTTGTCATTGATTCATCGCAATTTTTTAATTGAACGTGATGTGTACTCCTTGTCAACATTGGTGAAAACGCGGCTTAAAATAACTAAATGGATAACTTTTATATAAAATATACCTTTCGTATAAAATCGGCGAAATCCAGCTCTATATCAGGGTCTGAAGTCATAAACCAATCGTTGACAAAATGACATTTGCAGTTTTATAATGTAACCGAATACAGAGCGCGCTGTATCCAACATTATTGCTAACAACTTTTGTTAAGTGTTTACTTTCCAGGAGGAAAAGAAATGTCAAAGTTTATTAAATTTGCTGGTGCCCTTGCAGCTTTGACCTTTGGGCTGTCCCCTGTTATTCTGGCAGGAACAACCGTTTCCGCTGCTGATAGTGCCAACCAATCAGTTAGTTCAACACTGCCGACAGTAACCCCATCAAATGTTGTCGTAGATCCAGAGAACAATTTGGTTAGTCAAACAACTTCTGCAGACGGAACCCATATCACTTTGACCTACCATGTGACTGCTGAACAGCTGGCTGCTATTAAGAAGGCCTACTCGGTGCCGAGCCGTTTGAATTCCTCAAAATCAGCCTTCGGTACGATGAGTGTAGCTTCAGCATCATATACTTCCACTTACAACGGCTCTTTTAAACTTGGAAATATTCTGGACACAGCTGGATTTATTGCCGGGTTAGCTAGCGGTAGTGCTAGCACAGTAATTGGAATTGCTTCAACTATCGTACGTGCAGTAGGCGCAGGCACCGTCTACTTTCATTACACTCAAACAAGCTGGAGTGCGAGTGATGGCTTCCATGTGAGCGTCAATATTAAATTCTACAAGAACGCTAGCCATACAAGTTACATCACTCAAACGACATTTGATCGAGTGTATCAAAATGATTAATCGGTACGTGTAGGATTTAAAAAAGCGAGGTGATTCAAATGAATAACAGGGACGTCTTTAAAAACCGTTACAAGCACATCCTTACTTTCTTAGGCTTTTGGATCGCCGGATACTTTACGCTGGATTCATTGTTTTCTGGTTTGCCTCTGCCCCTCACCGTGTTTTCTTCTACAGTTGTGCCGATCAGCTTTTTGAGCTATTTGGTTTATGATTATTTCAAACTAAAAGTCAAAAGACCGGCCTCACTCATTTTTTTAGTCGTGATGATAGCAGCGTTCATCTTTGCAATCCTTCTATTTCTCAAGATCGTAGTGCTCTTTTAAATTCCAATGTGCAATGATAACAGGAATCTGGAATTGCATGAACGATTAACACTGTCTACTACTAAGGCCAACCACCTATTCGAATCAAGTGGTTGGCCTTTTTTATTTTTCAATGGATTTTGTCAGAAAATTCATACTCGCTCGCAACACGACACCACTTGCCACCTCAAAGCGAGCCTCAATAACGAATCCGGAAAGTCTTCGGCGCCACCCGATAAATCACCGCGGTACCGATTGCCACATAAACCAGCGTTACCACACCAATCAAAATGGCATATGCGTAGCCGGAAAATTGCACTTGGGTGAAAACCCACGCCACCCAGTACATCCCCCAGTACAAGAACCGATACAGCGGGGAAACGACCGACATGTCGTCCGTAAACGGCTGGATTAAATAGTAGATAAACAAGTCATGAAAGGAAAAGAACAACACCATACCGCAAACTTCCAGCAGTAACACCAAATAAAAGTTCACCGCATCCGGTACAGATGAAACAAATTGCAGCGCAAAAATAAACAGAAAAATCAGCCCGCCTGTGACTGCGTTGTACTGGACAATCCGCCAGAATCGGTAGAAGAACCCGGCCAAAATGGTTTTCGGCTGCCGATAAAACGGGTAGTACAACATGGCCGAGTCGCAGTTAACAAATAAGAGCTGAACGATCGGTGCGCCGAGTGATGACAAGTACATTGGAAAGAACAAGGCCCCATAAATCGATGTCAAATCGCCGACCGAATGCCCAGCGAAAAGTTTGATGAGTACTAAAAATGCAACGCCAATGCCGCCAATCCATAACAGCCGCGTCCGCAACTTTTTCCATAGTTGCTGCCGATAACGGGCAAATAATAAGGCGTTCAGATAGTTACTGCCGGATCGGCTGGTTGGCTTGATCGTTGTGTTGGTGTCCAGCGTTAATTTTTTCTGCATCGCCTTGCCAGCGGCCAAAAACTGCTGATCACGAGATGCTGCGACCTTATCCAAAGCCATGGTTGCCTGCTGGATAGATGCCATCAGGAAAGGAATATCATCAGCGAATCGGTGAATATACCATGCCATCGCCAGCAAAGCCAACAAGCCGATCATGAATCCTAAAGGTGAAAAAACGCCGTTAACAAATGCCGCGAGTTGGCCGGTTATCATTACGCCGGCAACCACACCCCACAAGCTCACCCAGTAAATGATCAGCGCCATTAAGCCCAGTTGCCGGTGTGACCACGCCAAGCGCGGCAGAAAAGCCTGCCAACGCCAACTAAAGATGGCCATTTCCAGCCCAACCAGCAACAACCATAGATTACGGGTGATGAGTGCCAGAATAAAAAGCGGCAGAAACGGGCCAATCACAACCGCAATGATCTGATTGATCAACAAAGTTCCCCGAACCAACGCAACCCGATCCAGCGAAAAGTACTCGCCAAGCTTAATCGTTTTGATATTAATCGCTGCATACCGAAAAATCAGTCCGCGAAGCATGAGGCATCCCAGCGAATAAACCACCACGGCAACCATGATTCGCAAGGTGAAAGCAGTTGGGAGCGGATGAATGAAATCGTTGTAAGCATTGCCGACCAGGAACGCCAAGCCCATCATCAAGAGGGTTATCACCGGCTTGGTCAGCAGCATCATGAAATTTAACAAAATGGCCAAAAGACTTTTCAACGTCCCCGTGCGATACCATCTGGTTGGAATCTTTTTTCCTACAAACGGGATCCGCCGTAGAAAGTAAATGATCCCATTCACCCCGGTAGTCGCATCGGTTTGCGCTTGAAACCAGTAATATCGCCATGCCTCACGCATCTGCCTGCACCTCGTCACTTAACCGCGCAATCACGGCGTCTTCAAATGCCTGACTGTGAATATCCAGCCCCGTCAATTCAGTTAATTGCTGCTGATGCAACAGCACCACCGCGTCACAGATGGCCTGCGCCAGCTGCATAATGTGCGTGGAAAAGACAACCACCGAGTCTGCCTTCATCGCAACGATCATCTGCTGCATCTCATGCGCCGCCACCACATCGACAGTTGTCAGCGGTTCGTCGAGCAGCAGCACCGGCGGCTTCAGCATCAACGACACCACAATCTGCAGCTTATTGCGCATCCCCTCCGAATAGTCGCGCAACAACTTATTGGCATCTGCCTTACCCAGCCCAGCCATATCAAAAAAGTCCGCTGCTTTGACCGTTGTATGCATCCGGTCCAGCCGTTCGCGGTTAATCGCGATAAAATAGTCAACGAATTCAACGCCGGTCATGAATGCCGGCAAATGTGGCTGAGTGTAAACCATACCGACTGCCGTATCCGAGTAATTTGTGATCAGCCCTTGACCATCATCCGAATCAACCGCAATCGTGCCGCTATCGATCGGCAGGTTTCGGACAATCATGTTAAACAACGTCGACTTACCAGAACCATTGCGTCCCAGCAAGCCATAGATCTTACCTTGTTGAAACGTATAATTGGCGTCTTTGAATAAAACCTGCTGATCAAAGGCCTTATCCAAATGGGCAATTTCAAGCTTTTTCATCCCGCCACCTCCAGTGCCACCTGAATTTTTTCTTGAGTATAGCAAATTATTTTCAGCCATACCATTGACAAGACTCATGGCACTTGCCGATAAATAACTGTTTTCACTCCCAAAAGCAACCCGATCGGTCCATAAGCTGGAAACGCTTAAAAGCGACAACAGTATCCGCAAATGCTAAGCTTGATAAGATGATATTGGGTGTAAAATACTAAAAGAAAACAGATTTACCCCGAAAAACAAATCAAATGAGGCGAGCTTATGACGCTCGAAACAATCTTGTATTTACTCAGTATGAGCCTAATTGCCGGTATCCTCAATGGTACGGTAGGGATGGCGGCGCTCACGCTTTACCCGATGCTGCTATCGGTCGGCATTCCGCCGATCACGGCCAATGCAACCAACACGATCGGCCTTTTGTTCAGCGGATCTTCATCAGTGCTTTCATCACGACGGGAATTAAAGGGCCACTGGCACCAAGCGCTACTCATCACGTTACTTAATGCCCTTGGTGGCGTCTTGGGGGCGCTTATCTTAATTCACAGTTCCAATGCCAGCTTCAAAAGAGTCGTTCCGTTTATCATTTTTCTAGCTGGCGTCATGATTCTAACGCCGAAAAAAGATCCCGATCAGGCTACCCATCGCAAACTTGCACAAGGATTCGGTTATGCGCTGATTATGCTTGTTGGGTTATATATCGGTTATTTTGGCGCCGGTGCCGGACTGTTGATGATCGCGGTGCTCTCGCGCATCGTCGCCGGCCCGTATGCAACTTACAACGCCATGCGTAACCTCGCATCGCTTGTGAACAACACGGTCACGTCAATCATGTTCATCTTCTCGATGCCGATTGCCTGGTGGGTTTTAATTCCGGTCTGCATCGGCTTGTTCGCAGGCGGCTTTCTCGGTCCAATGATTGTCCGCTTGATTCCATCGCACGTGATCAAAACGGCGGTTGGGATCTTCGCGATCGGGCTTGCGGTTGTCTTGTTTTATCAGGCTTATCTTTAATGCAAAAGATCCAAAAAGGCATCGCCGAATTTTCGACGATGCCTTTTTGCTTAACTGGTTGATAAATAAAAGAAAATATATCGTCACCGTTCATGCCAGCGCAGCCTGCTGCGTCTGATAAAACTTACCCCAGGCTGCCATGGCGTCGATCACCGGCGCCAATGTTTGGCCTAACTTGGTTAAGCCATATTCCGTGGCGCGACCATCTTCATCGCCGACTTTCTTGTAGATAATCCCGTCGGCTTCAAGTTGCGCCAATTGTAACGCCAACATGCGCTGGGTCACTGAAGGAATGGCCTTGTTCAGCGTGCTGAAGCGGGTGGCATCCCCTTTAAAGAGATGATAGAGAATGACGCTTTTCCATTTTCCCGAAATCAGATCAACTGTATTTTGAACCGGGCATCCTGCAGCACAATTATAAAGTTCACGATCCATCACAAGGCCCCCTCGTTGCTTTCCTACAAGTTACTTACAATTTGCTCACTTACTATGTTAGTGCATGCTGGCTAACATACAAGGTGAAAGGTTAAGAAAGCAAACGAAAGGAAGTCTTTTTGATGAAGGCCATTGGATTTACGCAGCATTTACCGATTGAACAGAAAAATAGTTTAGAAGATTTGACGTTACCGACACCAACACCTGAAGGCCACGACTTATTAGTGAATGTCCGGGCAGTTTCGGTGAATCCGGTCGATACCGGAACGCGTGGCGCAGGTCATGCACGCCTTGCCCAGCCGAAGATCATTGGTTGGGATGCCGTGGGGATTGTGACCGCTGTGGGCCATGACGTTACCCGGTTCCACGTAGGCGATCGGGTATTCTACGCCGGCAGTTACAAACGTTCCGGCAGTGACGCCGAATATCAATTGATTGACGAGCGGATTGTCGGTCACGCTCCGGCTAAGCTCACCGATGCCCAAGCTGCCGCCATGCCATTGACCAGTCTCACCGCATGGGAAGCGTTGTTCGAAAAACTACACATCCCATTTGACCACAAAGAGGCAAATCGGAAGCGTAGCATTTTGATCATTAACGGCTCAGGCGGGGTTGGCTCAATGGCGACGCAACTTGCCCACCTCGCTGGCCTGCAGGTACTCGCCACTGCCTCGCGCCCGGAGTCACAAAAATGGGTACTAGAACATGGCGCCGATCACGTTTTGAATCACCGTCAGCCATTACCGCCACAGTTAAAAGCAGCCGGCTTCAAAAATGTTGACTACATCCTTAACCTCTCGCATCTAGACGAACATTGGAACGAAATCGCCACCATGATTCGTCCTGACGGGTGGGTTGCCGCCATTACGGAAAATCGGCGCGGTATTGACTTACAAAAGTTGACCAAAAAGCGGGCCACGTTTGCCTGGGAGTGGATGTTTTCGAAGTCTTGGTATGGTTATGATCTCGCTTCCCAAGGGATCATTCTCGACAAAGTTGCCAGCTTACTCAATGACGGCACGATTCAATGCACCTTAGCCAAGACACTACAGCCGTTGAATGCTGCCAACTTGAGGAAGGCGCATGCACTGGTCGAATCCGGTCACATGATTGGCAAGGTCGTTGTTGCCGGTCCGTGGGCTTAGCTCAATCGATCACTGTAAACCGGGAATGACTGATATTTGCCATAGTTGGTTAGCGGCTTCATCTGCTTCAGCGTCGTCATATCATCGTCGCTGATGGTAAAATCGACCTCTGCATTAGCCTTCATGTGGTCAGGGTTTACGGTTTTTGGCAATGGCAGTAGGCCCAGCTGCAACAAATAGCGCATGCCCAACTGCGCAACGGAGACTTGATACTTAGCCGCCATTTTCTGGATGTCCTTATTCTTGAACATCTCGCCATGGCCGAACGGCGAATAGGCTTCGACCAATATCTGATGCTCTTGCGCAAAGTCGATCGTTTTGAACGGTGTCTGGGTAATGTGCGCTAAAACTTGATCAACCATTGGGGCAATTTCAGCATGATCCAGCAGGTTCTTGAGATCGGTGGGATCAAAATTAGAAACTCCGATGGCGCGCAATTTGCCGGCTTTATAGGCTTCTTCCAATGCGCGCCAGGCTTCCAGATTCCCTTCGAAGTACCGCTCCGGTTCATCGTATTTGGCCCATGGTTTCGGCGCATGGATGATCATCATGTCCGCATATTCCAGATCAAGCTTCTCAAGCGAGCCGTCGATAGCTTTGACGGCCGTGTCGTGGTCCTTGATCTCGGCCGCGAGCTTGGTGTTGACGAAAATATTTTCACGCGGCACTCCGGATGCCCGTACACCTTCGCCAACTCCGGCCTCATTACCATAAGCCTCCGCCGTATCAATATGGCGGTACCCGACATCGATCGCTTCATGAACGGCCTTTGCCGCTGCAGCATCTGAATCAATCATCCAGGTGCCAAAGCCGATTTTGGGAATCCTGACCCCATTCGTTAACGTATATGTCTCTTCCAACAAGATAGCCTCACTCCTTTTAAAAAATTGCTGCACATTGCTCATCACGTGCGATGTAGCCATAACAGCATTTTTTCGCCGACAAGGGCATAAAAAAGACCGATGAACGCAATTTTGCATCAATCGGCTTACGTGCTACACTCACTTTATCCCCTAAAGTCGACTTTAGGGCAAGTCGTTTCTTTTTGCAATATGTCTTGTCATCTCGTAAGGAAACATGGAGGCTTTCATGTCAGTTTCATACACCATCGGCGAAGTTGCCGCAATCACCCATCTATCCGTCCCGACCATTCGTTACTATGATAAGGAAGGACTCATCCCTGACCTGCAAAAAGATCAAGCAGGTGTGCGGTGTTTTACCGACCAGAATCTTGGCGCACTGGAAATGATCAATTGCCTTAAAACGGCGGGTATGTCGATTAAGGATATCCGAACGTTTATGCAGTGGAATCTTGAAGGCGACGCTACCCTCACCAAGCGGCTGGACTTCTTTAATCAGCTCCACGACGCGGTCGAAAACCAGATGAAGCAACTGGAACAAACGCTCAACACGATTGAATACAAGCAACACTATTATCGCCAAGCTGTTGCAGACGGCACTGAAAAGTACGTCAAAACCGGCACTACCCATGCCAGAGCCGCGGCTACTAGGCAAGAACAGCGAGATTAAAAAATGCGCTGACATCTCAACATGTCAAGCGCACTTTTTTCGTCAAAATTCCAAACCAATCAAAAATCTTCCAACCGCGTTTCAACTTTTCGCCGCTTAGTCGCGACCCATAGCCCAATCAGGAACCAGACAATGGCGATGTAAGGAAACGTGTTCATTGGAAATGCCGGAATCGGCCAGAGACTCGTGTAAATCGGATAAATGAGTACGAGAATCCCGATCACCGGCGCCAACACATGTTTGAACATCGACCGGCCTTTGTCTTTGCGGAAGTAAACGATCGCGCCAATATTCACCAGCACGTAAACCGTCAGCAGCCCTAGCATCCCGATCGTGCCAAACCAGTTATACATATCGCTGGCACTCACACCCAAACTGATCGCGAAAATAACATACACAATCAACGCGAGTCCGGTAATGCTGTCAAGCGCATGCGTCGGCGTCTGCTTGTCTCCGCTTTCTACCGCCAGCCACGGATGCAGATAACCGCTTTTACCTAGCGCCTCCAGCATGAACGCGCCGGCATTAAGCGCTCCGAAATAGCAGGCAAAATAGCTGACCATCGCCGCGAAGTCCATGAAAATCGCAGCATTGGTTCCCAAATAATGGGTCGCCAGGAAATTCATGGGTGCCGTACTTTTCGCAAGATCGCCAATGTGCGCGGAGCCAAAGCCAATCACTTCGGCGTAACTGACAAGAAAATAGAAAATCGCCGCAAAACTCACGGCGCCCAGCAAGGCAATACTAATCGCTTTACGCGGATTCGTGGCGCGCGGGGCAATCGTTGCCGAGCCTTCAAAGCCAGCAAAGGACATCAGCGCAAACACCATGCCCATCCCCAAGCCGGTCGCCATATGCGGCTGGGGAATCAACGGTTGCACCGAATTACCACTGCGGCCGCCGGAAAAAATAATCACAACCGTCAGCACACTCAAAACCAATACCGCCAGCAATTCAAGGACCAGCGTCAAGCGCGTCGAAAATTCAATGCCTTTATGACTCAGCCAGCCGCCAAGCAACAAAACCAAAATGTTGTAGAGATTCACCGGTAGATGTACGCCTAAATGACTGAGAAAGACATTGGCAAAGTTGCCGACAATGGCGCCGGAACTAAAAACAAACGTCACGTACGTCAACACCAATAACCAGCCGGAAATGAAGCCGGCCTTTTCGCCAAGTGCTTTGGCATTATACGCATAAGCCGAGCCATCGCCAGGAATCCGCTTGCCCAGTTCCACAAACGAAATCGCCACAAACAAGACGCCAATGCCGCCAAGCAAAAAAGCGATTGGCATGTTGATGCCGGCATTGGCGGCGGCACTTGCCGTATTAAACGACATCGCCCCAGTTGGCGCCACCATTGCAATCGAGAGTCCGAAGACCTCAAGCAAGGTTAATTTTTTGCGTTTTTCCATAACTAACTCACAAACTCCTCTTCTTGGTGGTAAAGCTTGGCCGCTGTCTGCCAGCAAATCACGTTGATCCAAGCTTTTTTCTGCGCCAGATCAACAAATGGCAGGGAGGCAAAATGCCCGATCAGTGCCTGTTTGAATTGTTGCGCCGCTAACCCATACATTTCTGGATACGTGCTGGCATCGGAGGCAAACAGCAACCGTGTGTACGGCGCCAGTTCGACTGCTTCATCAAAAACCCGCTGCACGCCGCTGGGGCCGAGATTGTCCAGCAACGAAATGTCAAAATAGACATTCGGAAAGACGCTGGCTAAATAGCCGGCTTCGCGATGATATGGATAGCAATGCAGTAAAACCACTTTGAGTCCCTTTTTGGCAAAGGCATTCAGAAAATCGCGCATCAGTAACGGATTACCCAGATACATATCCGTGTCCGCGTCGCCATAGCCAACGTGAAATTGCAGCGGCAGATCCTGCGCCATGATCAACGGCGCTGCATGGTACAGGATGTAATCGATGAGCGGCTTGGACGTTAACCGTTTGACGCCGGAGTTCTTCCAGGTATCAAACCCAGCCGCGGCTTCCATGAGATTAACCGGTTCAATGTGCAACCCCACGCGGTAAGCTGCAATCGATTTGAAGCCGACATAGCCATGTGCCTTCGCCTGTTGAATGTCCTGACTAAAAGCCTGCCACCAAGCCGCAAAATTGTCTGATTTCAGCATGAACGTTTCAGCGTGCGTCTCCAGACGATAAATCGCCTTCACCGGCACACCGGTCAACTTGGCAGTCTCATCTAAGTTAAGAATCGCATCATCCGGCACAAAACCGGTGTCGATCAGTAATTCTTTAAAGTGATAGTGGCCGAAAATGCGCTGATTATAAGTGGCATAACCCGGATCATTCATCGCTGCCAGCGGGTGCTTGGCATCAAGGGCAAATTGCTTGGCTACAGCTAAAAAGCCGTGATAGGCCAAGCGGTTTTTGGTATCGGCGAGCGGATAATCATTGTCCGCCTCTGTCGACACCTGCGCCAACCGTTCGTCGCGATTCGGCACTTTCCCGTTAATTAAGAAATGACAGTGATGGTCCAACAATGGGACTTGGTCGACAAACTCCGTTAGGTCGTCCAAAATGTTTCCTCCTCATGCACAGCGGTCACCATTCATGATGATGGCCGAAATTAGTTCTTCAACTTGCAATTCAATATAGCTCGCGGTGCAATGCCGCAATTTTCTCTAATGCTAACTTCGAATAATATTGATCGTCTTCACGCTTGATTTTGGCGTAAGCATCGATCAGTTGCGGCCCGAACACGTCGTGGAAAAGCGAATCAGTCACGAACGCGTCGACCGCCTGGCTCAATGACTGCGGCAGACGGTGAATCCCCATCTCATTGCGTTGGGTTTCGCTTAACGTTGCCGGATCGACATCGCAATAATCACCCGGTTGCGTCTGGTGCTGAATACCATCCAGCCCCGCCGCCAGCAAGCCGGCAAACGCCAAATACGGATTCGCGGTCGCATCGCTCGCCTTCAGCTCAATGTTCATCGAACTAGCCGGATCGCCCCACGCCGTCGACGGAATCCGCACCGCCGCCTCGCGATTGTCCTTGCCATAGGTCGCATAAGCGCTGCTCCAATGTCCCGGAGCCAGCCGCTGATAGGAATTCGCCGATGGACAGGTCAGCGCCAGCAAGCCTTGAATATGTTTCAACACGCCACCGACAAAATACTGACCAGTCTTGGATAGCTGCATCGGCGCGTCTGCATCGAAAAAGGCATCTTCTTGTCCGCGCCACAACGATAAATGAATATGGGCGCCGGAGCCAGCCGAATCGACAAGGGGTTTCGGCGCAAATGAGGCATACAAGTCAAAATCTTTGGCGGTGTTTTTAATGATCCGTTTGTAAATCACTTCATTGTCTGCCGCTGTCACCGGATCCTGCGGCAACATGCTCAATTCATGCTGGCCAATGCCGCCTTCCGGATAGTAGGCATTCGGCATAATCCCGACCTGCTGCAGTTGATTGATCGTTTTAAGAATGAACGGATAAGCAAAGTCCATCGACTCCGTTGAAAAGGCAACCCGCGGCATGGCCGGTTCGCGATGATCCTTATCCCCGGTGAACAATTCGAACTCGTTTTCATAAGCCATTTTCACGCTGAAGCCGGCATCGGCCAACTGCTTGACCACCCGTTTCAAAATGGTACGCGGATCGGAGGCATAAGGCGTTTTATCGAGATTATAAATATCGCCCATCAAGGTTGCCACCTGCGGCATGTAAGGCAGCACATGCGCCGAAGCAGCGTCCCCGATCAACCGTAATTCCCCAATCGGCGTCATGTCGGCAACCGGCAAAATGGTGTCGCGCTCACTGACATTCAGCGTTGCTTTGGTCAAGCCGATCCCGTCAGCCAGCTTGGCTTTCAGGCTGGCCAACGGAATCACTTTTCCCCGCGTCAGTCCGTTATAGTCCACATACAAAAACTCAATCAGCTCGGTCTGCTTCTCCGTGAGCTGCTCAATAACGGCTTCATCGTCCATTCCGGTTCCTCCTTGTTTGAGCGTGAACCGGCGCGGTTAGAAACCGGAGTGTAAGCGGCCTTGGGCGTGATGGCCCGGGCTTAGGCCATTGCGCCCAAGGCCCTTACATGTAGGTTTCTGCGCCGGTGAACGCGTTATGGTGCCCTTACCTCGTGCCAGACAGCTTCATTAAACAACAACCGTTTCGTCAATGCTACTCGGCTTCAATCTTACATGATTCTAGCTAAAAGAAAAGATTTTCTGAAAATTGTTTTTGGGTCTTGTCACTACTAATTACGATTTGTCTGTAGCGCACCACACAGAAAAACCACCTCATGAACGAGACGGTTTTCAACGGATACGTTTAACGGGGCACTTTTTACGATTCATCGAACCACAGAAATCACTTCTGATGACCCGCAACACGCTTCAAAAAGTCCTGGAAAACAACGAGCTGCTGAGGATCTTCCTGCTGCCACATGTTTTCAGGATGCCACTGAACACCTAGGAACAAATCGTTGTCCGTGGACTCCATTCCTTCGACCACACCATCCGGCGCAACGGCTGTCACCTTCAGTCCCTTGCCGACAGTTTTAACTGCCTGGTGGTGGCGGGAGTTGACTTTAATGGTCTGCTTGCCGTACAAATCAGCCAAGCGACTACCAGGCGTTAATTCGGCATGGTGGGTCGCAAACTGACCCAATGTGGCTTGGGGATGTTGAATTTTCAAATCAGGATATTGCTGTTCAAGATCCTGATACAACGTGCCGCCCATGGCAACGTTCATGATTTGGATCCCGCGGCAAATGCCAAAAATCGGCTTGTTCGCCGATAAGGCTGCCTTAATCAAAGCGATTTCAAACAAATCCTTTTGGTACAACGTCATGCCGATCTTGGGATGCGGTTCCTCGCCATAGAGCGTCGGATCCACATCCGGGCCGCCTGGCAGCATCAGGCCGTCGACCAAGGCCATATCATCTTGCGCCAGCTGTTCGGTCTGACTGACATCATCAGGAAACGGCAAAACGAGCGGGAGCGCACCAAGGTGAATAAACGCCTCTTTGACATCATGGGGCACATAGGCAGGATGATTATTCGGCATCACGGGATTGACTTCGATCAGTTCGTCTGTGGGAATACCAATTCTTAGTTTCACGAGCGATTTCCTTCTATTCATTTTAGTTTTGATTTCATGAGTATACGCCGTGAAAGGATTGGCGACAATAGACAGGCACGACTGCTCACGCCGTTTTGGTCGTTGCCACAATCAGCATCATCGGGCGGCGCAACTCATCTGCCATACCGGGAATGGTTTTGACCATTTCAGCAGTCGGGGTCGGCTCAATCACGCGATCCAGTCGCAGATGGTTGTCGAGCAAGGTATTCAAATAGGTCGTCAACGTCCGGTGGTATTTTTTGATTCGATGGCCTAAAAAGTCGGTTTCCCGTTTGCTCTCGTCAAAATAACGATCAACCGGCCAGTACAGGTTGTGGCCCTGCTCGTCCGTGACCCACTCCTCATTGCCTTGGGCCGTAAAAATCGGATGTTCCACGGACATGACAAATTGCCCGCCAATTGGCAGTTTGTCGCTGATCTTGCCGACAAGTTCAGCGTAATCGGCAATGTAATGAATGGCTAGCGAGCTTAAAATGACTTCAAACTGCCCCGGCAATTGATCGATTGCCTGCATGTCCAGCTGGCGATACGCGATGCGTTTGTCGTCCGTCAGCTCAGCGGCCTTGGCAAGCATTTTGGCAGATGTGTCAATGCCAAGCACACTTTTAGCGCCATGATCAGCGGCATAACGGCAGTGCCAACCATAACCGCATCCGAGATCAAGCACCCGTTTACCAGTGAAGTCCGGTAAGACTGTCTTCAACTCATGCCACTCCCCCGCCCCGGCTAACCCTTTTTTCGAGCGATCCATTTGGCTATATGCCTTGAAAAAATCCGGATTATCATAAATCGCAGCCATCTGTGTTTCCTCCTTCAGTGATTAAGGCCATCATCGCAGTCAAGGCAAGATGATGCAACCGGTATGGGAAGTAAAGCCCCCCAATTAGATTCTCATTGGCCAATGATGATATTTTAGTTTGAAAAGCAGTGCAATGCATGCTATCGTTGCCTCAACGTTTTTTCGGCTAAAGGGAGGCCTTTTCGTGACAGATTGGAACGGCTATCAAGCTATCAATGAAAAATATCATCTCAATGGTGCCACCATGTTAGTGGATGCCAATCATCAAATGTCCCACTGGCAAAACGGCATGGCGGATTTTGACAAACAAGAACCGTTTACGCTCAACACGACGAGCGGACTGGGATCATTAAGCAAGCAGTTTACCGCCGACAGCATGTTGCTGTTGGATACGGCTGGGGCGCTGAACATTGACGCGCCGTTGTCGGACTATTTGCCGGAATATCGGTACGCCAAGCAAATCACTTTGCGCCAAATGTTGCACATGGCGAGCGGTATTCCCGATTACACGGAATTGTTGTTAGTCGAATATACCAAAAAGATGCCAAACGCTAGTGAATCCCATTTAAGTTACCCGATACTGGAAGATCTGAATCACGGCGATGCTCTTCAGCAAGTCCTTGACTTATTGAACCGCCATCCGCTAGATTTTGCGCCGGATGAAAAAGGCGCTTACTCAAATAGTAATTATTTCCTACTTGGGCACATCATTGCCCAAGTCGCGAATATGCCGCTGGGGGATTTCATCGAACAGCAATTTTTCCAGCCGTTGGGAATGACCCAAACCCGTTTCGGAACCCAGGCCGCCGAGGCAAATAGCTACGACGATCTAGATTTTACCAACGGCCAACCAGTGGCTTTAGGTCGCGGCGATTACACTGGTGGCGATGGCGCCGTGGTCAGTTCGGTCACCGATTTGGCTAAATGGGCGCAAGCTACCTTGCATCAGCAGATTTTGCCTGCGTCAGCTTGGCATGAGGCATTAACGTTGACGCACGATTTTTATGGGATGGGCTGGATGAAGTCCAAAACGCCGGGATGGCTGGCGCACAACGGTCACGTCTTTGGATACTGGGCCTACTTTGACGTTTCATTCGACAAGCAATTGGCTCACATCACGTTAAACAACATGTCGCCAGGCACTGAGGCGCGTAAAGCATGGCATAAGGAAATGGCTGTGTGGCTGTCAACTCTTTAACAAAAGCGCACGTCTTCATACCAAATGATTTATGAGCAATAGAAAAAGCGCGAGTTTCCATTTAGAAAATTCGCGCTTTTTCTAATGAGTACATCCCTTGCACCGCCATTAATAATTGAACTTCTGTTAGAAGAACTGCCGCATAATGTCCTTCAACGGTGGCATGGATGGAATCTTCCAGTAATTTTCAAGATACTGGGACCCATACTTCATGTAACCCTTCGCTTCCTCGCCGACAATTTTGCCGGGTAGTGGGGCGTCGTCTTGAACGTAGGTGTTGATCAAAACCGGCTTCTCCGTTTCCTGATAGGCCTTGGTCAACGCTTCTTTGAACTCATCGTTACTGTGGGCTGTGTAACCAACGCCACCAGCAGCTTCAGCAATCTTGGCATAATCCATGTCCGCCAAATCGATTTCATAATTCAACTGACCGGCACTTTGCTGTTCGTATTCGATGAACGCTAATTTCTGGTTGTTCAAAACAACCATGATAATGGGCAGCTTGTATTTAACCGCGGTAACGAAATCCTGCATGACCATGGCAAACGCACCATCACCGGCTACACTGATATTTTGCCGCTTCGGGAAGGCTTCGGCCCCGGCAATCGCGCCTGGCAGACCGCAGCCCATCGTGCCTAACCAAGCCGAAATGGTGTATTTCTGCGTTGGTTGAACGTTTAGAAAACGGGCACCCCATGACGTCGACGTCCCAACATCAACTGAGTAAATCGCATCTTTTGGCGCGGTCTGATCAATCGTGGCAAAGACTGCTTCTGGCGAGGCTGGGTTCGTGGTCAACAGACGCTTCTCAGCCATCCACTTGTCCCAACTTTCCATATTCTTCTGGCAAGCTTTCAGGAAGCGATCGTCATCCCGTAACGATCCCTTGGCATTCAGCTCGGTCAAAAAGTTTTCGACATCACCGTCGACCGCCACATCAACCGAGTAGCGCTTGCCCAGATTTTCCGGCTGCGTATCGATCTGGACACATTTTGCCTGTCCTTCATCGGGTAAGTAAGGTGTGTATGGATAATTGGTGCCGATCATGAACAGCAAATCCGTTGCCTTCATCGCTTCATAAGCTGGCTTGGTGCCAAGCTTACCGACATTGCCAAGGCTATTAGGGTGATCATCAGCAACCGTTCCTTTGGCCGGCATCGTTTGAATAAACGGGATGTGGTTAGCCTCAACAAACTTTTGAACCTGTTCCCCGGCATGTTCCGCCCCACGGCCGATCAAAGCTAATGGTTTTTGCGACTTCTGCAACAGCGAAGCCACATCATCTAGCTGCTTAGGATCAACTTCCGGTACGTTCAACGCAAAGGCCGCAGCACTGTCGCGATAACTCGTCGTTTCCTTTTGATCTGGCAAATCATCCGGAATCGTCAAAACCGCTACGCCTTTTTCCGTAAACGCGGTTCGAATCGCCGTGTCGACAATCTGGCCTAAATTATCCGAGGCCATGACCGTTTTATTGTAAACCGCCACGTCATCAAACAGCTTAGGCGTATTGACTTCCTGGAAAAAGCCTTCATTCAGATTACTGGTCGTGACCTGTCCCAACAATGCCAAAACCGGGGCGTGATCCATTTTGGCGTCATACAACCCGTTCAACAGATGGATGGCACCCGGGCCACCAATTGACAGGCAAACGCCAAGGCCGCCAGTCAGCTTGGCCGTTGCTGAGGCAGCCAGTGCCGCAACCTCTTCATGCCGAACCTGAACGAACTTAATCTTGTCTTGATGGCGGCGCAACGCATCGACGGTCGTATCAATCGAATCGCCTGGCAGCCCAAAAACGTGCTTCACTTGCCAATCCATCAAAACGCTGACTAACTGATCTGCTGCTTTTGTTGCCATATCAAGATCTCCTCTTTTGACCATTTTTTCGTGTGAACAACTCAATTGTTCTCAATCTGTTACTATCTTCACCTTAGTTCTTTGATTTCTATGGTCAATCATTCTTAGCAAGGTTTCATTTATACTGGTATAATTTGCTTGTGAAAATATAATCTTTTTTTGGAGGTTAGTAATCAAATAGCGCCTAGAACTAGCGTGATAAAGCTGTTTTGCTTTTATTATTATTAAAGCAGCTTGTGAAATTTACTACGTAGTGTATGGATCGATCATTCGAATAATGAGAGCGTTCTCATTATTTGGTGAGGGCACTTTGACCGGTTCATGTAAAACCCGTCACTTAAACCGTCAGGATCTCATCATTTTCTCGCCCTTTTCTCTTGCAATCTATGGTAGAATACAACGGTTGTGAATTGTATATTTCGTAGGAGGATATCTACATGCCATTAGTTAACGCTGCAGAGCTTGTAAAAGCTGCACATAAAAGTCACTACTGTATCGGTGCCTTCAACACCAACAACTTGGAATGGACCCGTGCCATTCTCGCCGGTGCTCAAGAATTGAATGTTCCGGTTATCATCCAGACTTCCATGGGTGCTGCTAAGTACATGGGCGGCTATGAATTTTGCCAAACCATGATCGAAGCAACGGTTAAAGCCATGGGCATCACCGTTCCGGTTGTTATCCATTTGGACCATGGTAATTACGAAGCTGCTAAGGAAGCTATTGCTGCCGGCTATAACTCCGTTATGTTCGACGGCCACGACCTCGACTTTGAAGATAACTTGGAAAAGACCAAGGAAATCGTTAAGCTGGCCCACGCCAAGGGCATTTCCGTTGAAGCCGAAGTTGGTTCCATCGGCGGTGAAGAAGACGGTGTTGTCGGCGAAGGTGAATTAGCTGACGTTGAAGAAGCCAAAACTTTGGCAGCTACTGGGATCGACTTCCTGGCAGCCGGCATTGGTAACATCCACGGCCAATATCCAGACAACTGGAAAGGCCTGCACTTCGACCGCTTACAAGAATTGAATGACGCCGTTAAGATGCCACTCGTTCTTCACGGTGGTTCCGGTATCCCTCAAGAACAAGTTCAAAAGGCGATCACCATGGGTATTTCCAAGTTGAACATCAACACCGAATGCCAACTTGCCTTTGCTAAAGCAACCCGTGAATACATCGAAGCTGGTAAGGATCAACAAGGCAAGGGCTTTGACCCTCGTAAGATGCTCAAGCCAGGCACCGATGCCATCACAGACACCTTCAAGGAAATCACCGGCTGGATTGGCAACAAGCCTGTCAAGATGGTTCCTGAAGCACTTTAATTTCACCGATTTTAAGGTTTCATCAGTCCATTCGCGTTTGGTGCGGGTGGGCTTTTTTTAATTCAGTTTTCATTGAGGATTTCTCGAACTCTTCATGGCATTTATAACGGGTGACAATATCGCCGGTTTTGCGTCATAATAAAGCAACAATGGCCTAAGGAGGTTGACAGCAATGGCATCTCGATCACGCATTAACGTTGAAGTTGATACAGAAACAAAAGATCGCGCGCTCCGTGTCATCAATAGTATGGGATTAGACATGTCCTCTGCCATTAATATGTATTTGAAGCATATTAGCGACAGTGGTGAATTGCCATTTACCCCTGAGATAATTGTCGAAGGCCAGCTGCAAACTGCAGAAGCGGATGTCGAAGCTGGACGGACCAAAAGTTTTAAGACGATCGATGCTTTACTGAAGGATTTGCACAATGATGTTGACGACTAATCACTCAAGATAAGTTGTTTTTAACGGCAGACTTCTATTGCATCTTCAGCGAATCCGCATGGCTGCCGACCAAAAAGCACGTCACTTCAACGAGAGGTGGCGTGCTTTTTGATGTTTCAGAAACGTTCAGTATTCTGCATCCCTTATGGAATATCATTTGTTATAAAAGTGCGCTCTCATCCCACTCACGATCTCTGTCCGTAACACTATCTCTGAACCCCTGCCATTCCGTTTCGTCCGCAAACAAATCTTTGTGAACTGGCGTCAAAACAAATGTATCAGCGATCTTGTGAATCTGATACTTTTCGCCAACTTTTGCATGAAACTCTTTTGGAATAATGATCCCAATCAAATTTCCAAATTTGCGAATGGTTGTTTCCATGGGTGTAATCCTCCTAGCGCTCTGATAAGTGTTGTCAGCATTCCAATCGACGAATACCGGTTAACACTTTCATTTTTCCAGCAACCGATAAACAAAACACCTGGTTTCATGATCGTTGACCAACCCTGCTGCCTGCATAAACGAGTAGATGACGACGGGACCGGTAAAACTAAACCCGTCCTTCTTCATTTGCTTGCCCATGCGCTTGGCCAAATCGGTTGTGTTGGGAACTTCCGCATGACTGGTGATGTGGTGTTGAATCGGATGATTTTTGACGAATGCCCAGACGTAGTGATCAAAACTCTCGCCTTTATCAGCCAGCTTTGCAATGGCATTCGCGTTGTTGATAATCGCTGTCACTTTCAGACGATTCCGGATGATTTGTGGATTTTGCAGAAGTACAGGAACTTCGGGGGTCATCTGCTGTACCCGGCGATAATCAAAGTTGGCAAAGGCTGTCTTGAACGCTGCTCGCTTGTTCAAAACCGTCTGCCAACTCAAGCCTGCCTGCATGATTTCCAGCGACAACAGTTCAAACAAGTGGCGGCTGTCATGACTGGGTCTGCCCCACTCTTCATCGTGGTATTGCCGCATCAAGGTATTGCCGGTTTCACCCCATGCACACCGTTGTCGTTCAACTGACATGGGACACCGCCAAAGATTTCTGACCAATTGGGTGTAAAACTCGGACAAGTCTGTTCCCGCTCAAGGTCATTTGATGATTAGCCACCAGCTTTGCCAGCAACTCATCCCCTAATTTACCGGCTAAATGAACCCGGCGCTCTGAAAAGTCGATGCAAGTCTGAACCTTTCTCTGGCGCACTGGGTGACCGAGGTACCGCGCCAAAACGTGCTGACCTTTTTCCGTCAATCGATAGGCGTTGGCGGTCGTCAAGGTAATGAGTTTTTGCGTTAAAAGTTGGTCAAACAGGGCTATGCCAGCTTTTCCTGCCAAATGGTGGTAACAAGTCCGGGCGTTGCCCAATTTTTGCGCTGCATGTCGTCGATCCAAGTATTGTTCAGCTGCCATGCTGAAGGCATTTGGAACCGTCTGTGGTTGAACGGTTTGAAAATAATCGCGACCGGCAAAATGACGGCGGTTGAGTTTCCCCGCCTGCATTAATCTAAATAACTCACTTTTGACAGTTGCTTCTGGCTGACTTAATAAAGTAGCTATCTCCTTGATCGTCAAAAACCGCCCACTACCTAACAACAGTAAGATTTCCTGTACTAAATTCTCCTGCAAAATCGCATCTTCTTTCCGAACAGCAAACATATGTTCTTGCGTCAATTATATCGTTTGCGACTTTTCGGGACAATACCTCTATGCCAAAAATTGCAAATCATCAGCGACTTGTTTGCAGCTGCTTAAAATAGCCTTGCCGTGCGTACAACAACATTGCCAGGGTTACCCCAATAGCAGTAAACACCGCAATACCGGAAAAACCGGTGAACTGTTTAATCAAGATACCACCGACAACGCCGCCAATCGCTTCGCCAAGATACATCACCGCGTTAGCCAAAGAGGAAATGGTGCCGCGAGCTGATTGTGCCTGATCTTGCAAAGTGCTCATGAACAACGGCAACAGCGCGCCGCCAATTGTGTAAATCAATGCCAGAATGATCGTTGCGACTAACGCCGACGAAGCCAATGGCAAAACGACATAGCCACTGATGAACAGCAGGAATTCAAGCAGGAATGCGTGCGGCTGACCTAACCACGTCACCAGTCGAGCGCCGATCAAACTGCCGACAAACTGTCCGACCCCGATCACCAGGATAAAACTGCCAATCGTGCCCACTGAAAGCCCAAAACTTTTCGCGAACCAGGTACCGATGAACGCAAAGCCGGTAAAATTTGCCGTCTGAAACAATAAGTACGCGCCTAATAACTTGAGTACCGGTTTGTTCTGGAAAAGCTGACCGTAGATGCTGGATTTTGGCTGGGCGGTTCTAACTTCATTAAGACTGGGCATGAACCGCACGACCAACAATGTCAGTATCAGTGCAATTGTGCCGACGAAGAAGAAGGGAAAACGCCACGAAATAACGGCCAAATAACTACCGAGCGGAACGCCGACAATCTGGGCAACCGCCAAACCCGCTGTGGCGTAACCCATGATTTTGACCACCTGACCCTTGGGAAAAAGTACAGGAATCGTCGCCCAGATCTGCGGGCCGGCTGTCGCAGCGGCAATGCCGGCAATGAATCGGGTGACGAGCATCAGCGGAAAAGTGTTCGCCAGTCCGCACCCGGCAGTTGCGAGGGTAAAGACAATTAAACCGATAACTAAAATGCGTTTACGATCATGACGATCGGAAACCGGGCCAATCAGCAACGCCGACAGCATGTAACCCACCGCGTACGCACTGACAATGAGACCGGAAAGACTCGTTGAAATGCCGTAATACCGAGTTAAAGTCGGTAATAAAGGTGAAACCAGAAATGTATCTGTGCCAATCACGAACATAACGAGGAAAAATAAAAGCGAGAGTCTACGTTCTTTCATGCAAAAAGTCTCCAATCTGTTTTATAGTTTTAAATTTGTCAAACAATTGTCGCTAAAAAATAAGCAACCATGTGCTTATTTACAGCTCAGCAAGTAATCCCGGGAAGACGGATTCAATTTTATCGGTATTTAACGTGACGAATTTCTGCCGTCCCTGGACACGCGTCGTAATCATGCCGATTTCACGTAACGTGCGCAAATGATATGACATCGTTGATTTGTCAATCTCCACGTGCTGGTTAAGCTCGTTGCACCCCATTTCGTGGCCCACGTGGTAAAGCATGCGCACAATCGTGTAACGTCCCGGCTCGGACAAGGCAAAGAAAATTCGCTGCTTGAAAGCTGTTGCGTCTGTTGATTGTTTGATATCCATACAACAGTTATGCCACAGATGAACGGTGAAAACAAGGAACTTCTCAAAAATAAGTGGACGTTCGCACTATTTTTAGCGTCTAACCGCTCGCAGTATCGGCTTTAATTGATTCCCCAAAAGCAAATTTTCTTCACTCTTGGTATACTGTTCGTATATGTCAAACACCAAGTAAGGGAGGCTGCAGCATGGCGCGGTCCACTAATCGAAAAAGAAAAATGCGCTCGCCGCGGCAAGCACGGCGTCAGTTAAATAAATTATTGCGCGACCCAATTGCCAAACCGCATAATGCTGCAGCGGTGCGCATTCGCCTTGATGAACTCACGGCGCTCTTTCAGCATCGTGAATACCGGCCACACCAGTCTGCAACCGTTAATCGGGTCAACATTCAGGGAAACGTGCAATTCGATCTGGCTCGTTGGTATCCTGAAGGTGGCAGGTTGCGTGACATGTTACGCCCACGCGGCCCACTGCTTCCCATCATGTTTTCGGTTCAGGATTTTGGGAATCACCGAAAAAGCCTCGCCCGCGGCCTCACGCTAGCTGTTTCTAGAGCTGCTCGACAAATGGATCAAATGAGAGCCGCCGATAAATTGCCAATCATCATGCAGCCTTTTAGTGACTGGGTCCATCTCCTCGCCCTCGGATTGCAAAATTGGCTTGAAACCGGTCAGGTAGTCTTTTCTTTGCTTGATCTCAAGGGCGCCTACGTCTTGACCACAATGCCGACTGCCCCTGCTACTTGGCTGGCTAGGCTTTTTGGCATTTCCTTGGGCCAAGCCGATCAGACCCTGACCGATTTGCGCCACCAACGGCAAAAGCAGGCAGATCGCTTGACCACCAAACTAGCAGCCAAATTTGCGCAGGAAAAAGCGCCGTTAGTGCAATCTGCCAACCAGCGCGCGGCCAAGTCGCTGCAGTTAGACCCGCCAACTATGGCCCAGCTTGCCTCAGACCAGGCACCGTTAAAAACGCAAAAAGACGTCATCGATCGACTGGCTCGGGGCGACTACATCGTGATCGATACAGAGTTTGTGGCCGATCGCAACCAACTTGACCTCACCGAAATCAGCTTGTTACGGGTGCGTGGTCATCAAGTCGCAGGTGCGTTTGACATTTTCACCCAACTACCCGAAGGCCATCACGTGATGCCATTCTCGGTCAAAATCACCGGGATTACCGATGACTTGTTGAACCAATACGGACAACCGTTGCCGCTGGCGAAAACAGCTGTCGAACAATTGTTGAAGCATGAACTCGTTGTCGGCTTCGCACTCAGCAATGACCTACGTGCCCTTCGCGCCGGCCTCGCGATCGATGTGCCACCTGTTCAAACCTTCGATGTCGCCGCATTAGCCCGTAAAACTTTCGGAATCGGCAAAAAGCATACCCCTTCACTGCAATACTACAAAGAGGCGCTCGGCATTGATTTACCTTCTCACACAGCCTTGAGTGATGCCCAAACCACGATGGCCTTGCTCGAACACCTCATTTGGGAAGGCAGCCCACTCATCACCAAGGAGCTTGGCTTTGAACAACGCCCGCCTGAACACGCCAATGATCCGGAGCCTTATCAGAAGCCGGATTTGAGCGATAAATAGTTAGAAATAAAGCCAATGAATTTGTGCGTCTACACAGATTCAAAGATGGCTATTTTAATTTTGAGGGGTCAATCAAAATGCGAAAATTATGGATTTCAGTCATTGCAACTTTCTTTATCTCTTTAGTTCTTGGTCTTCTTTATAAGCAAATTGGCGGGGGCATTTTTCTGCTTGCATCTTTAGCTTTTGGCTTGGGAAACGCAATTATTCTGATTATGATTCTTTATAAATCAATTTCCAGGACTCTTAAATCGTAATACAATCCTGACTTAGCAGATAACAACATCAGTTTACTGAACATATGTAAGCGTTTATACTTAATACGGTTACCTAGTATGCTACAACTGATTTAAGGACACCATGCATTAACCTAACCGTTAAGTGCCGGCTCCATGAATCCAGCTCTATCGACAATCCAAGGAGGAATTTTCATGCAAGACGAACGTTGGAATCACCCACTGTACACAACTGAAGCCATTAACGACGAAGGACTGGAAGGTCACGCTTATGTGCCAGGCGGCCTAAAGGTTCAGACGAGCAGCCCGATGAATGACCATCCGGGGACCAACCCCGAACAGCTTTTGGGCTTGTCGTTGAGCACCTGTCTTGAAGCCACGTTGGAAGCCGTTGAAAAGGAACATGGACTGCCACATACCGGCGCAGTTCGCGTGAAGGTGGCGTTCATCGGCGCCCGTGCTGAGTATCAATTTCTGGTTCATGCCCAGGTTATGGTGAAAGGCGTCGATCTGGATACCGCCAAATCCTTCACTGAAGAAATTGAAAATCGCTGCCCGGTTTCAAAATTACTTAAAAATAGCGGCAACTATACCATCGAAACCGTCACCGATTTCGATGACTAATCGCTGCATCACCTATTCGTCTCGTTAAGCCAAAATGTGCCTAACGAGGCGTTTTTATTTTCTGGCTCACGATCTAAAACCGATTGCCACAAACGCCGCCACCGTTAAGATTCCCCTTGTTATTCTTAGCTGCCGACCTGACTTTTTAGCACTGAAAGCGGTACACTGATAACTAGAAGGGAGTTGCAGACAAATATGAAGAAGATTATCAATGACCCGGGCGATATTGTCCCGGAAATGATTGCTGGTCTCACTGCCAGTTATCCGCAATATTTGAAACAGATTCCTGAAACAACGGCGGTCGTCCGCAATGACGCCGCATTTAAGCAACATGCAAAAGTTGGCGTTATTTCCGGTGGCGGTTCAGGTCATGAGCCGCTGCATGCCGGTTATGTCGGCCAAGGCATGCTTGATGCCGCAGTGGCCGGCCAAGTCTTTACCTCACCGACGCCCGACCAAATTTACGCCGCGATCAAGGCAGTTAACCAGGGCGAAGGGGTTCTCATGATCGTCAAGAATTACTCCGGTGACGTTATGAACTTTGACATGGCCAAGGACTTGGCAAGCGTTGATGACATCAAAGTCGAGTCAGTCGTCGTGGATGACGATGTGGCGGTCAAAGATTCACTCTACACCCAGGGTCGTCGCGGCGTTGCCGGCACAATTTTTGTCGAAAAGATTCTCGGCGCGGCTTCTGAGGCTGGATTAGGCCTTGATGACCTCAAAAAGCTAGGCGATGCGGTCGTTAAAAATACCAAGTCGTTCGCGGTTGCCTTGCATGCTGCGACTGTGCCGGAAGTCGGCAAACCCGGTTTTGATCTGAAGCCAGATGAAATCGAGTTTGGTGTCGGCATTCACAACGAACCCGGCACCGGTCAAGAAAAGCTACCGACTTCCAAAGTGTTAGCCAAGCAGCTCATTGGCAAGCTAACGGTTGAATTCAAAGATCCTAAAGCTCATAAATACGCGGTGCTGGTCAACGGCATGGGTGCGACCCCACTGTCCGAGCAGTATATTTTCATGGGCGATGTTTTGAACGAGTTGCATGCCCAAGGCCTCGAAGCCAGCTTCACCAAGGCAGGCAATTATGTCACATCGCTCGACATGGCTGGCGTTTCGCTGACGATGCTGGCGCTGGACGATCCGCAATGGCTGACTTATCTGAATGCATCTGCACATACTGTAGGCTGGGGGGATACTGATGTTAAACGTTGAGACATTAACCAAATGGATGACGAATTTTGAAAACCGGATTGCCGATCAAAAAGATCATCTCACCGAACTTGACCGCGTGATCGGCGACTCCGACCATGGTAACAACATGGAACGCGGCGTCAATGCGATCAAAGCAGCGTTCGAAAAGACACCGCCAACCGACGATCTGGCTCAGGATTTCAAAACAATTGCCATGGCGATGCTCAGTAAAGTCGGCGGTGCCAGTGGTCCGTTGTATGGAACGGCTTTTCTGGAAATGGCTAAACTCGCCAAAACCGACACTGACTTTGGCGACCTTGTCGAAGCAGCTGCCAAGGGTATTGCCAAACGCGGCCAAACCAAGCCTGGTGACAAAACCATGTTGGATGTCTGGGCACCTGCCGCTGATTTGATCAAGCAAAACAAGTTGACCGCCGACGCCATTGACAAACTGGTCGAAGCCACCAAGCCAATGACCGCCAAACGCGGCCGCGCCTCTTACCTCGGTGAAAAGAGTATCGGCCACGTTGACCCAGGTGCTGCTTCGACTGGTGAGCTACTAAAAGCATACCTCGATGCAAAAGCGTGAACTGTCAAACCTCAAAGGAGCGTGATTCTATGGCAATGGGCATGTTGCTCGTTTCCCACGTACCGGCCATCGCCAGCGGCCTTGAAACTTTGATTAAACAAGTCGCCAAAGATGTGCCAATCACCACAGCCGGCGGTACCAGCGACGGTCAAATCGGCACCGATCTTGACCACATTCAAAAAGCCATTAACAACAACCCGGCCTCCGAGTTGCTCGTTTTCTATGATCTGGGTAGCGCCAAAATGAATCTCGACATCGCCGAAGAAGTCAGCGACAAACAAATGCATGTCTATGACGTGGCGTTTGTCGAAGGCGCTTATGCCGCGGCTGCGTTACTTGAAGCCAACGTGACACTGGATAAAATCGAGGCACAGTTGAAGCCGTTGAAAGTCAAGTAACCTCCCCACCTGTCGCTGCCTAGCAGCAATTTGACAGACTTTTACCCCCAATCTACTCGATATTTCTAGCATAACTACAGGAGCAATGATGTTGATGGCCACATCCGATCAGACCAAAATGCAACTCGCGACCACCTTAAAGCAGCTCATGCAGCATAAGCCGCTGGATCGCATTACCATTGCGGAATTGAGTGCCGCAACCCACGTGAATCGCAACACGTTTTATTATCATTTTGAAGATATTTACGGCCTCCTGAAGTGGACGTTTGAAGCTGACATCGGCCGTAAAGTCATGAAGAATCTTGGAGCAGCCACCTGGGAAGCCAAGTATCGGCTGGTGCTCGATTACATTCTGACCAATCAGGCATTTTGTCTGAACGCCTTCAATTCCGTTGGTCGCGACATGCTGGAAGAGTTCCTTTTCCAGTCCGCGACTGACATGGTCAAGCCAGTGGTCCTGGACATTGATCCAACCACGCCTGCCAAAATGGTTGCGGACATCTGTAATTTTTATGGCGCCGCGATTGTCGGCCAGGTTTTGTTGTGGTTATCACAGTCGTTACAGGAACCCGAAGAGGACCTGATCAAGCGCGCTGATCTGATGCTTAACGGTTCGATTGCGTTCATTGTGCACAAGCAAGCGCACAATAAAAGAACTTAATTTTCGAACAAACGCCACATTTTGACTAAAGACGCTTCTTTTTCGGATGGCTATACTATAGCTATAGACGGAAAGGAAGCGTTTTTATATGAAAAAACTTTTATGGACGGCACTCGGCCTGGCCTTGGTGACCGGGGGAACAGCCTGGTACTTCGCTAACAAAATGGAACTGTTCAAAGATGACGCGGATGCATACAAGAAGTTTGAAAGTCGTTAGGGGGACTAAAAGATGATCAAGCATAAGGCGATCATGATCGGCGCTGGGCTGGCAAATATGGCGGCCGCCGTTTATCTGATTCAGGAAGGTCATTGGCAGGGAAATCAAATCACGTTTTATTCACTGGACGATCATGGGTCAAATGACGGTGCTCCGGCTGCTGATACGGCAGATGAGTACTGGAATAAGGTTCATCCCATGGAAAACACCAAAGGCTATGTGGCACGCGGTGGTCGCATGCTGAACTATCGAACCTATGTTGATTTGATGGACCTGTTGAGTCGGATTCCATCGGCAACTGAACCGGGACTGACGGCTGAAGAAGATACCCGGCAGTTTGATGCCCAGCATCGCACTTTTGACAAGGCGCGGCTGATGGAAGGCGGCATCGGCATCATTCAGGCTGGCCATCTAGGGCTGAACAACACGGATCGTCTTTTGCTAACCAAGCTGATTATGATGCCAGACTCAGAAGAAGAAAAACTCGACAATGTCAGCATTGCTGATTACTTCAAAGATGATCCGCATATGTTCCAGACGAATTTCTGGTACATGTGGGAAACGACCTTCGCGTTCCGGATTGAAAGTTCAGCGCAAGAGTTGCGGCGTTACATGCACATGATGATTTATGAGTTTACGCAAATCGAGCATCTGGTGGGCGTTAACCGCACCCGTTACAACCAATTCGAAAGCATCATGTTGCCGCTGATCAACTACCTGAAGGATCAAGGCTGCCGGATTATTCTCAATCGCCGGGTCACGGATTTTGAGTTTAAAGACACGACTATGACCGACGAGATCACCGTCACCGGCCTCAACATGCTGAACACCGAAACCGGCAAAACCGAGCATGTTGCTGTGGATGATGACACTGCCGTCTTCTTTACCAACGGCTCCATCACCGATTCAGCCACGCAAGGCGACTTTGACCACCCGGCCGTTGAAAACATGGATCAAGGTGCTGCTGCTGGCTTATGGAAACAAGCTACTGAACATTTTTATAACCTTGGCAATCCTGATAAGTTCTTTGCTGATCGCGCCGCCAGCGAATGGGTCAGTTTTACTTTGACCACCAAGGATCACCTGCTGCTCAATGAAATCGAACGCATCACGACGCAACTTCCGGGGAATGCTTTGAATTCCTTCTTATCCACCCAACCGATCACGGCGCTTGGGCAAAAGGATGTGATGATGTCGATTGTCGTGCATCATCAACCACACTTCACGACCCAAAAGCCAAACGAGACCGTTCTTTGGGGCTATTTCCTCTATCCACGGCGTTACGGTGAGTTCGTCAACAAGCCGTATATCAAAATGACCGGTAAGGAAATGGCGTTGGAATTAATCGGCCAATTGGCAAAAGTCGATCCGGGTCCCGGCAATATCCGCGATCACCAAGATGCGATTATGGCCAGCATCATCAACAATATTCCAGTCTACATGCCATATGCTTCGGCGCTTTTCAACAATCGCGCCAAAGTCGATCGTCCCGAAGTCATTCCGGCCCATTCAACGAACCTCGCCTTCACCGGTGAATTCGTCGAACAGCCATTTCAGATGGTCTTCACGGAACAAAGCGCTGTCCGCTCAGGCGAAATTGCTGCCTATCACTTCACCGGCATCCCGATGAGTCACCTTGTCCAAACGCCAAGATACGACAAGGATATTAAGACGCTGATGCGGGCAACAAAGAAAATGTTCGAATAAACCGCCACTGAAGCAATCTGTGCAGGTAAAAATCATTTATCCACCACACTTACAGTCAATCGGCACCAAAGACGCGTATTCTGTCTTTGGTGCCGATTTTATTTGGCTAGATTTTAACCATTATAAACTCGCAAAAACACCCATATCGCAGGACTTTTGCTGCTGTGAATTTCTTTTGGAAAACAAAGCAAGTTTTCATGTGAGCAAGGGGCGACAACTGGTAAACTGAAGGTAAGCAAACCCGTAACAATAAGAAGTGGAGGGCAACATGGATTACCAAGAAAAACTGCAACGACACGCCAGCAAGGAAATCGATCTTTATTGGTCTGATTTTCAAAAAAGCGATGACTATGCAGCCTTGATGCAGGATCCGGATTTTAGAAAAATACCGCCAAAAGAAATTCGCGTGATCCTTGTCACCTTCTTTGCTGCGTCATTCAAGAATCTACGGTCCACCATTCAGACGCTTTCTGCTGAATCGGTTTCGATTGCACTCGAAACGACACTGCAACAGGTCAACAATGACGATCGCCGCCGCAGCGAAGCCATCGCCGTTGCTTCAGAGCTCATTAAAGCCATGATGATTTGGTTGATTCGCACCAAACGCGTCAAGTTGACGATTGTCGACTTCATTGATGCGTTAATGGGCGCATTGCTCACAACAACCTATGTCCTCGGGTTAGTCGAAGATGGTGAGCTTGCGTCTCCGATGGCTGATGATTCTGACGGGCGTGATATTGGCTTTGATCCTGCTGACGATCTTGATGTTGATTCCGAAAGCATGTCAATCCTAGTCGACCAGCTGATGGTCTTTTTCGACTCAAAGGCCTGGCATCACCTGCCAGAAGCCACTCAGGACGAAGAATTCTTTGGTGCAGTGATCTTTTTCCTGATTCACACGATTCAAGCCATGTTTGGCCACGAGCCGAAAGAATGGACCAGCCAGGACATTGGCGCTGCGCTGTTGCTATTGCTGCGCGACACCAAGCTCGTGCCGCCGGATAAGCAGGAAGGCTTGGGCCAATCCTTAGCCATCTTTATCAAGTCCACCGCCAGCACCCACTTGTGGACGGCAACCCAAATGAAATCCCTAGCTGACACGGCGCAAAATCAGATTAAGGAAGCCTTGACCAAAAAGCCGGTCCCGCGAAAAGGCCACGCCAAAACAGCCGGTCACGCCGACTCGGATCAGATTATTCCCATGGCCGAGTGGCAGAAGAACAAACGGCAAAAACGGCAACGATAAAATTTATAGTATTGTGCAAAAACGCCGTCAAAGGGGAGCTCCCTATTTGGCGGCGTTTTTGTGATGAGTTTTTGGAGATTTTTTATAGTTGATTAAACTGTTCCGTTTTTACCAAATCGTCATAGGTGACTTCCGTAACGGTCGGATCAAGCGTCTTGGTGGTCATGGTTAGCGTGTTTGAATCCTGAACGTAAATTGCGCGCTTGCTCAAGTCATAGCCTGACCAATACTGGGTGTAATCCGTCAAAATGTCGTGTTTGGGATCGCGACCCAAGCCTTGCGGAATCAGGACCGTCTTGAAGGCATTGTAAAGCACGCGGATGCCATCTTTGCTTTCAAACGGATCAAGATTGCGGGACACAAACATGGCTCTGACAAACCGCGACGGGGAGGTGTAATCACCTGGCAAGCCAAACATGCCGTAGCCGGTGCCCAGTTCAATCGGGTCAAGATGGTGATCACCGAGATTGGCACCTTCAGGATAATTGCGATCGTTCAGGCTGACATAGTTGCGTAAATTAGTGGTGTGCCAATGATATTCCGGGCTATTTGTCATGGCGCCAATGCTGTCATAAAGCTTGAAGGCCCCGTGATCGGTTGGCTCGATGACTAACCCAGCGCCAGACGGATCGACAAACGTATAATGCAGCGGAATTTTAACGCCTTGACCGCCAAACTGGAGTGGTTCATCAATCAAGCCATATTGACCGGCCAGTTCACGGACCTCAGCAACATTTTTACAAGTCGTCAAGGCTAGGCTGACAAACTCTTCACCTTTGATCGGTTTCAAGTTGCGTTTTGCCAGTGAATCGGCACTCGCCCAGCTGCACTCAACCAGCACCTGCAAATCGCCAGCAAGTCCTTCACTGTTGACGCCATCAAATAAAGCGACACTCTGATCAACACCAACGCCGACCGCAGCATACTTGGTCGTCCAAGTCCCACTTTGCGCCGGCAATTGATGATCGGCCGGTAGACTCACGATTTTCCCCGGAACGCCGCCAGCCGGTGTCTCGTGAAAGAAACTCGTGTTATAGTCCATCGTTCGGCCCCAGAAAATATCACCTTGAAGCGATTTGATCTTCATAGATGAACACATATAGAAAAACCTCCTTCAAGAAAATTGAATCACGTGATCTAACAGTACAATTGTTATTATACGCTTGTTCAGTCAGCACTTTAGGTTCATTTAACCTCTGACATCTTTTCAGGCTTTTGGTTATTAAAAAACCCGCGATATGATTGGTCGCGGGTGTGACATCTGATAAGCTATGAATGAGCAGAAAAGTTAATAGGCGGTGGCGCCTCGCAATCGAAAGAAGGTGATGCCGATGGTGTAAAAACTATCGAACCACATTCCGACGAAAGGAGGTGCCGGTGTGTTTATGATTGCCGCACTTGCGACAATCACGGTTTGCATCAGCTCGTTCACTGTTTTGGTCAACGCGTTCACTCGTTTGATCAAGGCTTTGATAAAACTGTGCTTTGCAGTTTACGAGCTAAAGCAGGCGCTCGGATTATTCCGAAAAAAATAAACATACTAAAAGCCGCGTTGACTTTGGACACCAATCGCGGCTTTTAGTTTGCGATGTAAGCCACCGTTCTTAATACGGTTCTGCTGTAACAAGGGACGCTTTGTTGAGGCAAGGCGTCTCTTTTACGTGTCCATTATAACAGATCCAGAATGACATAGGAACCTCGGAAATTGACAAGAGCGTGAACTGGCGCGGTTAGAAATCGGAGTGTAAGTGGCCTCAGGCGTGATGACCCGATTTTGGCCATTGCGCCTGAGGTTCTTACACGCAGACTTCTGCGTCAGTGAACGCGTTTCAGCCAGGTAAACTCACTTAGTTACTTTTTTGCAGGTAGCTAATCGGCTTATCAACCTCAAGCTTCGTCCCGGAAAAAGTCTTCTTGATCCAAGCTTGAAGGGTTGGATCGTGGTAAAGTTTCACGAGTTTTTTGAACTGCTTATTGTTCTTGTTCTTGGCTGCAGTTGCAAGAATATTGACATTTGCCCGCGTCTTCTGGGTTAATTTTTCATGGAAAAGTGAATCTTTCAAAACGTTGAGCCCGCCATCCAAGGCCCGTGTATTGGAAATCAGCTCTGCATCAACGTCCGGCAACGTCTGCACCGTGGTTTCCACCTCTTTAAATTTCAGCTGTTTGGGATTCGTCTGAATGTCTTTCACCGTACTCAGCGCATTAAAATTCGGCTTCAGCGTGATCAATTTAGCGGCCGCAAGTAGTAATAGCCCGCGGGTCGCATTGGCTGGATCATTTGAAATACCAATCGTCGCGCCATTGGGAATTTCGCTTAAATGTTTGTACTTCTTTGAATACAATCCCATCGGCTCAAGATAGGTTGTCCCAAGTGCGGCCAATTTTTGACTTGGATTGATTTTATTGTATTGCTGAAAATAGGCATACGACTGGAACGCGTTCACATCAAGTTGCCCTTCAGCAGTCGAAGCATTAATGACGTTGCCGTCCGTAACCTGTTTCACTCTAATCGTCAGTCCCGCCTTTTTGGCTTGCGGCGATTTAGCGATATGTTGCCAGATTTGATAGTCCGAGCCACTACTGCCGAGCACGATGGGCTTGCTGTTTGAGCTGGCAGCACTGCTATCATTCGCAGCCTTACCGCAAGCGACCAGCGTCAAAAGTGACACCAAGGCAATTCCTGTGACGATTATTTTCTTCCAACGATTCATAAACACAGCCCCCTCAAATGATCAGCCACCGTGAACATGGCCGATAGAAACCTCGACAAAAATTATTTTCACGATCACCGTCTCAACACCTTGTTTTGAGTGACCTTCAAACTTGCTCCTGCTGCAAACAAAAAGTCGCCCCCTGACTACTTTTTCGTAGTCAAGGGACGACCATGCCGTGTTACCACCCTTATTCGCGATGTTATCACACCGCCTCCAGTACCTGTTGATACCTGGCAGGATAACGGCTGCAGCCGATCCATGGGCGTTAACCACACGAATCACTATTCGAAGCTCATCTTCGCCTTCTTGCCAATGCCCCTTTTCCACCAACCGGGTTCGCTGCATCATTTGCGCCAAGGTTACTCTTCTTCTCAAAGTGTTGATTAGTTGTTAGGAATATACGGCCTTTACTCGCAAATGTCAAATTTCTTACCAAGAGCGTGAGCTGGCGCGGTTCGTCAGTTCTCTGGCTGATCACTAACAAAACGAATCGCACTGGCATGTTCGCCACCACAGCTAATCGTCTGCGTCGCCTTCACGAAGCGGTCACTGGCGAAGCCTTCCTCGGTTCCGGGATTCGGAAAAACAAATCCGCCAGCCGAACTTTGAATGTCGACGCGCAGGCGATGGCCGGCTGGCAATTCATAGGATGTTTTCTGAGAAAGTACGGTAAAATGGGTCATCTCGCCAGGCTTGAGATATCTTGGCTCTGACAAACTGTCGCGGAACTTGGCATTCATCGTGCCTTCAGCCATTTGAATTGACTGCCCATCTGGCGTGACGTCCAAGACCCGGAAGTCCCAGTCACAATCGACGGCGCTGGATGACGCCCACAGATCAAGCTTCACCTGGCCAACGACACGCAGCGGGTTTTGCAGTTCCTTCGTGGTAAAACTAACCACATCCGGACGCTTTTCAACTTCCTGATAATCAGCCGGAAATTCGAATTCATTTTGCGTTACCGAAATTAACTTAGGCACGGGATTGTTTGGATCATGTACATAGCTGACAGTGCCCGCTGCTGGCGCGGACGCCGCCAAACTGCCATCTGCGCCCAGATGTAGGACCTTGACGAAGCCTGCTGGGGGAAAAGATGCTGCTGTATGCCAGCGTTCTTCGCCAACGGTATAGTATTCAACCAATGGGCCCGCAGCGACGCCATTTTCAACGCCCTTTAGAAAATGATCAAACCATTGCTGGTGAATCAGATCAATATCTGGCCGCAGTGCTTCGGCGCCTAAGCGAACCGGTCCTAAATCATACTGGGCATTCCCGCCATGCAGCCAAGGGCCAAGAATGATCCGGCGTTTATCGGACGGATAGTCAGCCGTCGCCGCAATGGCCTCCGTCGAGCCGATACCGTCATCGTCATACCAACCACTTTGAATGAGCGCCGGCACTTCAATTTTGGCGCGTCTGGCGAACCAGTCCCCTCGGTTGAGAAAACTATCATAATGATTATGGCGCATAAATTGGGTCATGCCGTATTGGGGATGCCCCAGAACAATCTCGGGAATCTTTTCGATCGGCCGAACCTTCATGAGTTGGTCCCAATCATCGCGGTCGGTTAATGCCGAATTGAAGTGACGGCCGTCCGTCGCGATCGACCATGCCACCTGCGCCATAAATGGGGCGCCGCGGCGGTAGTAAGTATCAGTGAACGGCCCACCTGCCGTAACCATCGAAACAATGGCCTGAAGATGCGCATTACCACTGGCAGCCGCAGCCCACTGAACATACCCACCATATGAGCCGCCAGACATCCCCACTTTGCCATTACTCCAAGGCTGGGCAGCAATCCAATCAAGCGTGTCATCGCCATCATCCTGCTCGTGGATCATCGGCAACCATTCGCCTTCCGAATCGCCGCGGCCGCGCACATCCTGTAATACCACCGCATAGCCCCGCAAAATATAACGCATGTAACTAGCCACATAAACCTCGCGACCATAAGGCGTTCGTTCCATCACGGTTGGAAAAGGTCCTGATCCGGCAGGCAAAATCACCGTTGCTGCCAACCCGACGCCATCACGCATGGGTGCCCAAGCCGTGAATGGTTGATGCGCGTGACCTGGCGTCGCGGTGTACCCCGCTTCCTGCCACTTAGCCAAAACACTATAACCCTCGTATCCCGGTTGAATCAGCACACTGGTCAGATTACGCGCACAAACCTGAAACCCGACAATCTGATCATCAGCCTCAATCAAGTCAACCGCATACTTTGGCCCACGATTCATCCAATGATGTTCATCAGTCCGTTGGTATTCAGCGCCCCAAGCGGTTTTAAAATGATCCGCCTTTGAAAAGTCCGCGTAGCCGCCATCTTGCCACCGTTTTAACGTTGCCTGAATATCAAGCTCGCCATATGTCTTAAAAGTAGCATTATCGTCATCGTTTAACGTTTTTTCCCGACTACCTAACCAAGAATATGTAATGGTTTGATCAGTCAATTCGAACGTACCGAAATGCAAACCTGATTGATAAAATTTAAAAGTTGTCATAAAGACCCCCTAGCCTAGCGTGAGCGTGAACCGGCGCGCTTAGAAACCGGAGTGTAAGCGGCCTTGGTCGGCAATGGCCCGGGCTTAGGCCATTGCGACCAAGGCCCTTACATGCAGGTTTCTGCGCCGGTGAACGCGTTATAGTAACCACTGTCAACAACTCAAACAGCTTTTACAAATCGCATTCGATGCCCAGTCCCGGTTTGTCGCTTAGCTGATATTTTCCTGCATTCGCCGTAAACCCACCGCGCAACCACGCTGGTTCATCAAACAGCAGAAAAGAATCCAAGTCAGCGTACTGGACATTTTGGTGGGCAGCAACAAAATGCGCTGCCGCAGCAATGCCGATGCGCGTTTCCGCCATACAGCCCACCATGCACGGAATCCCAGCCGCCTCAGCCACCGCGTTAATCTGCCCGGCACCAGACAAACCAGACGACTTTTGCAATTTGATATTAATGATATCGCACGCACTCGACCGCACCGCCGCAAAGGCATCGCTGGCATTATGGACGCTTTCATCTAACATCACCAACTGGTCAATTTGCTGACACACTGCCGGCATCTGATCCAGGCGGTTAGCCGGTAACGGCTGTTCAACTGCCGAAGCGGCACCGCCAATGGCCCGCATCATCCGAATAGCCTGTTTAGGGGCCCATCCTTGGTTGGCATCCAAACGCAAATCTACCGTTGAGCCAACTGCCTTACGAATCGCCTGAACAGCCGCAAGATCATCAGCGTCTTGAATGCCGACTTTTACCTTAAGTTCTCTGTATCCTTGATCGACCAGCTGTTTCGCTTCTTGCGCCATTTTTTCCGGCGAATTAATCCCGATGGTATAATCACTGGTTAAAACGTTCCCGGTACCACCCAGCAATTGATAAACCGGCAACCCGGCATCTTTTCCCAGCAAATCCCAGCAAGCCATATCAATCCCCGCTTTTGCCGCAGTATGTCCAGCAAAACAGGCATCCATTTTGGCGTGAATGGCTTCTAAGCTGCGCGGATCACTCGCACTTAACGCTTGGGACAAAGTCTTGAGGGCAACCTCTTCCGTATCAATGCTCTCGCCGGTCACATGCTCAAGTGGGTTCGTTTCCCCATAGCCGATCAAGCCAGTGTCGGTGGTGATTTTGATAATCAGTGTCTCGAGTTTATAGAGTGTGGTAAATGCAACTTTGAACGGCTCATGCAAAGTGATCGGACGGCGAAATATCTGGATCGTCTCAATTTTCATTCACAGCATCTACTTTCATTTTATTCTCATTTTACTCGTGACATTATAAGGGTCAACATATATTCCAGTTTGTCCTGAACGGCCACAATCACATAGGATATCGAAAGCAGAGCTTCTCACGAATCCTGAATAAGTATTATAGTTTCATTAGTGACATGCAAATCTTGAAAAAGAGAGGAAAACAAAATGACCAAGCCACTGTCTGAAATGACTTTAGAAGAGCTATGGCAACTATTTCCAATTTCGCTGACTGAACCGCAGAAACAATGGGCCACTGACTATGAACAAGAGTCAAACAGAATTCGCAAAATATTGCAGAATGTCGCTGTCGTCAGAATCAGTCATATTGGCAGCACAGCCATTAAAAGCATCTGGGCTAAGTCGATCGTGGATATTTTGGTCGAGGTATCACCAAAAACTAATTTGATCGATGTTGCTGAACAGCTATCCAGAAATGGCTACATCATCATGTCTGAAGAAAAACAAAGAATTTCTCTGAATAAAGGTTATACAGTTAACAGATTCGCTAAATCTGTTTACCATTTACATTTAAGGTTTGCCGGCGATAACGATGAATTGTATTTCAGAGATTACCTGAACGATCATCCAGAAGTAGCCAAAAAGTACGAGACCTTAAAAATTAAATTGTGGCATCAATTCGAGCATAATCGCGATGCTTACACCAGTGCCAAAGGGGATTTTATCCAGAAATACACCAAGCTGGCCAAAACAAAATATCAAGGTCGATATGTTTAAGGATCTTCTGTGAAGAAGCTTAACTTGTTCCCGTCTATCTCGAGACGTACACTAGTCACAAGACTGTACGGAGGTAATGCTTATGAATAAATCCGATCTAGCTGATATATGTCTGCAACGCCATTTACCAACCCATGGCACCAAGACCCACTTGTGCGCGCCTGTTGAAGGCACATCATCAAGATTCACTGATCTCCGAACGCCATGGATTGAGAGGCTAAACTCAAATGAAAGCATTGTTCTTCAAAACGTTTGGTGACGCGAATGTGCTGCAATATGGGACACTGCCAGACCCGCAAGTTGGTCCAGAGGATCTTTTGGTTCAAACCCACTATATCGGTCTAAACTTTGCTGATATTTATCGGCGGCGCGGAACCTATCACCTCGAACCACACACACCATTTATCGATGGATATGAAGGGCTCGGTCAAATTGTTGCCATTGGATCCGACGTCACGACTTTTACACTGGGCGAGCGGATTTTATTTGTTGACGTCCCATTCGCGAATGCCTCCTTGGTCCGCGTTCCGCGCGATCACGCCATTCGTGTTCCTTCAGCGATTGACGATAAAACCGCAGCAAGCATCGGATTGCAAGGCTTGACCGCCGACTTTTTGGCGCACGACCTAGCCCGAAATCATGCGGGTGATCGCGTATTGATTCACGGTATTAGCGGTGGTGTCGGCCAATTGTTGGCCCAAATGTTGATTGCCGATGGCGTCCAAGTAGCAGGCGTGACCTCTACTTTGGCGAAGAAAGAAATTGCCTTGAAGTTAGGCGCATCAGCGGTTTTCCTTCGACACTCAGATTGGGCTGAACATGAACGCGGCCATTTTGACACGGTGTTCGACGGGGTCGGCGTTACGCTTCCGCTAAGTTTCGACCTGATCCGGCACCGTGGTAGCGTTGTTTTTTACGGCATGGCAGGCGGACTCCCACCCAAAATTGACGCTGTTAACTTGTTGAATCAATCAAAAAGTCTGCTTACTGGCGATTTGTGGGATTATCTCACAAGCTTCAAAGCCCGCCAGATTCGTAGCACCAGGCTGTTTCACTATGTTTTAAACGGTGCGATTAAAGTACAGCCGCCAACTATCTTAACGTTAGCTGATGGCCGAAAAGCCCATGAGTTGCTTGAATCAGGCAAAAGCGCGGGCAAAATTTTATTAGAAAGCGGGTCGTTTTCATGAAGAAAGTCGTTGTGATTGGTGCGTTCGGGACAATCGGGTCACAAGTAGCGCAATTATTGCGAAAGTATGGGTATGACGTCATCACTGCTAGTCGGCATCAAGGTGATGTAAGAGTTGATATTGCCGATCTGTCAAGTATTGAGGCTATGTTTGCCAAGATTGGCAGCATTGATGCAATCGTCAATGTGGCGGGCGCGGTCAAGGTGATGCCATTGGACACGATGACACCGGCGGATAATATGGTTGCGGTGACTAGCAAACTTCTCGGTCAAATCAATCTTGTATTGGTCGGCCAACACCATCTCAATGACAACGGCAGCATCACCTTAACCACCGGCGTTACCAAAGACGATCCGATTGCAGGTGGTGCATCAGGCGCGATGGCAAATGGTGGCGTAGCAGCATTCGTCAAATCAGCCGCGATCGATTTGAAGCGCGGTTTACGAATCAATTGTGTGAGCCCGACGATCGTAGAAGAATCTTACGACCAACTCAAGGATTCGTATGCTGGTTTTATCCCCATCCCGGCAAAACTCGCAGCGACAGGTTATTTGAAAAGTGTTCAGGGAAAACAAACAGGACAGGAATATCGGATTTATCGTTAACAACATCAAGCGTACCTGAGTTCAAGAAACAAGGCACAACTAGAAATGGCAATTTCTGCTGGTGTCGGTACATTTTTTATTGTGTCTGCTATTCCCGGAGTCTTCTGAGTGCTTCCTTCAACTCGTCAATGGCATCCCGCAATTCTACGAAAGACTTGATCAAATGACGTCCGGTGATAAGCAAATAAGTGCGGTCTGCTACCATCATCAGTATTATCGTCACCCCCATGACGACCATTAGTGCCAGATATGATTGCAATGTTCCGATACGGCTGCCATTACGATGAACTCGATACGTCAAAAAGACAAGAATTAAAAACAGTAATCCGGTTGAAAAAATGCCTGTGATCACCCTAAGCGTTTTTTGTTTCAAGTGTCCTACCTCCATTTGAATGTCAGTATGATCTTAAAATGTTATATCCCATTAGTTAGTGTTGCTAGCCGAAACTCCTCCATGTTACAATACAAATACAAAGAGAGCACCAGTTCCACCTGATGCTCTCCCTGCAGCAGAGCCGATTAAGACGGCTGGCATTGGGTTGACAATCAAAAAAAGACCGTCAGATTCCTCGCCAGAAATCTAGTGACGGTCTTTTTGATTGCCGATGATTGCTACAACGATGCCAACCACAGTGCCAATGAGCAGCAGCACAAAGCTGCCAAACGTTAGCATGAGGTTGATCGCGTCTACATCAGACAAACAGGCGTCTGCTATATAAAACGTGGAAGAATGTCTCTTTGACACCAGTAAAGGTTTTATATATTTCCTTTCTTGATTGACAATCCTACATTTCATTTAGTCCCGTCAACAACGGTATTCCCACACTGAAATAAATCAGCCCGACAGTGACCGTCTCCTGAACTTTAAGGGTATAGCCTACCCCGTAACCTTCGATTTCGCATAAGCAGTTAGATTTTCAACCGCATTTTCGTCTCGCCGCAGCTTCACCCCGCACCGGTAACAATGATAGTCATCGTGACCGGTACGATGTTTCAAGTTGCCTCTCAGCGTGATGCGTTCATCAGCGGTTTTCACATAACCACAGCGGGAGCAACGCTGGGTGCTGGGGTAAAAACGATCCGCCAGCACCAACGTATTGCCATACCAGTCAGCCTTGTACTGCATGATCACTTTGAACTTGCCAAACAGTGATCGATGCAGGTTCTTCGCGAGCCGTTTATTCATGCGCATATGGTGATTATCCAGATCCTCAATCCCAATTAGGTCATAATCAGTGATGAGCATAGTCGTAAACTTTTGCAGCAAATCCGTTTGAATCCGTTCAACTCGTTGGTACTGACGCTTCAACTTGGTTCTCGTTGTGCGATAAGCCGCGGAGTTAAAATGCTTGGGATTTACCGTTTGCGGGCTAATTGGCGCTGATAATGAGCAATGCGGGCGTAGAGTGGTGGCAGACGTTCAGGTAAGGTGGGTTGAGTGGCATAGCCAGTTGACGTTTGATAGTCAAACTTGCCGATGTTGGCGTCAACCCCAGTGACAGTTAGAGCCGGCCGCTTTTCAACAGAAGTCTGAACCTCAATTGAAAAGGAAGCATAGTAACCATCAGCGTCTTGAACGACGCAAACTTGCTTTAATTCGCCTTGCCAGCGCAGTTGTTCGGCTAGTTTGATGTCGTACCAAGCGCCAGCTCCACGGGGCTTATCTAAACGCAACTTACCATTCACAAGTTGCGCGCGATCCGTTTTGAACGTTTTGCGAGACCGTTTCTTAGATTTCCAGTTGGGCTTATCGTGATCTGGCATCTTCGGATTGAAGTAGTTCTTCCATGCCTTACCTAAATCGTTTACCGCGAGCTGTAAAACTCGGGCTGATTGTTCGTACTGCCAGTCGGCTTTAGTCCAAACCAATTCGTCCCGCACCTTGCGCTCATTAGGCCGCAGCGTTTTGTCTGCCATCACCAGAGATGCGTCGTACATGGCATTCCAAGTTTCGAGGGCTTGATTCCAGCAAAACCGGCGATAGTTAAACAATCGTTCCAGTTCACGCCGCATGGTTGCGTTGGGATAGAGTTTAATCTTATGCGTTTTAATCAAAAGTTGTCACCTCCTCTCGATTAGCTGGTTAAACGCCACTTGAGAGGAAGCTCAGAGTAAGCGTTCAAACCAAGGCTAGCTAGCGAAACTTTGGTAAGAACCATCATACAGTACCGATTCAGGCTCTTGTCAATACATTTCGCTAGTTAACTTGGTTTGAACACACGGACAGCTTCCACTTAATTATTCTGTCCATGTTGTACCGCTTAATTCCATACTGTTCGTCATATTTAAGTGCTGTTAACATCCTCCTTTCACTTAGAGCTTGTGTATCCCCCATAGGCGACCACTTCCCCTGTAATTGGATTTGCCAACTGTCATTAAACTTCCCTGCTATATTTTTATACCACAATTGAACGTCAAACACTAGAGCCGCAAAGGTTACAGACGTTTTTTATTTACCATCAAGCGAACAAGTCTTTATGCAACAATCAGAATTAGCATACTGCATTGTCATTTAAAATCCAAGCTATGTTCATGGCTCGTTTATACCGAATACAGCGTGATCATACAGCCATTGCTTTATAACTCGAATGCGGCCAGTCTTATAATATTTAGCCAACTGTGAAAGATACCAATGCATCTTTTTTTCCGGCACTGCCAGTAATCCGACATTTGCTTGATACATCAATGCATTGGCCACAACAATAGCAGTGCGCTTGTTGCCATCGGTGAAAACCTGTAACCGTGAAAGTGTCAGCATTAACGTGATGGCTTTGTCCGTCGCGCTCGTTTCCGAATGTAAAATGGCATTGACTGTCTGAACAACGTTATTTTCAAATGGAATCGGCGGCACATAGTCCTCATTGGTCAAGCCGACGACCACTGATTTTGTCCTGATTTGACCAGCATCAGGTTCGCCAGCGCCTTGAACGATTAAATTAATCTGTTTGATTGTTTCAGTATCAATTTCTGCCACATTGTGTAAGCGCATGACAAATTGATAGGCGGCTTTTAAATTAAGGACCGTCTGAACATCCTCTGGCTTCACACCGTCAACGGTCAGATTTTCTACGATTGCTTTGGTTTGTAATAAAGTCGTACTGAGGTTTTCGTACTTTCCGGCAAGATAAATCATTGACACCAAATTCTTTTCAAACAGCAACTTTTCGTCTCTAGGAGACAAGTGATATTTATCTTCGAACATTGACTGCTCCCCCTTTTTTACGTAACTTGGTTGCTTGTGCAAAAACCACTTGCATGCAGTCGTTAACTGTATCAGACCTATTTCTCTTATTCGCTAAGTATATCATGCTAGACAATTTTCCTTTGCCAATTACCAAGTATGAACGCTAATGTCTTGCGGCTATGAATTCATACCAGTTACAATAGGGTTTAAGCAAAGAGCGCCTTGCTGTCACAAGACGCCCTTTGTAGAACAGCAGAACCGTTCAAAGTACGGTGACTATAACGCAACTAAAAGCCGCGGTTCCTCGTCAAAGTTAACGCGGCTTTTAGTCTGCCTACTTTTCTCGGAATTTTCCGAGCGCTTTCTTCGGCTTGTAAACTGCATGACACAGTTTCATCAAAACGCTGAACGAGCCGATGTTTATAACTATGCCATTGAGCATCTGAATTAAGGACCCTAAGATTTTCGGATCATCTGAAATCTTAGGGTCCTTATTTGCTTCCAAGCCGTTCAACGCGATCTTCCTCAATACCGCCCAAAAACACATCCAACGCCCATCCACAACACGCCCCAGCCCCTCATCAACCCACTTAACAAGCCAATCACATGCAACTTTTCCATTCCCGCCGTAGAATGGCTTCATAAGTAAAACGGAGGCAATTAACATGCTGAAAATCTTGTTCGACCACATGCATGGCTGGGCGCGGGTTAGCTTTTTTCTGGCGCCGATCGCCATTATGGGTGAAGCCTTGCTGGATCTGCAGCAGCCGACTTTGATGGCCAGGATCGTGGATGTCGGCTTGGCGCGCAAGGATATGACCTATGTCTGGCAGACCGCGATCCTCATGGCAGTTATTGCCGTAGCGGCGTTTGCGCTCGGCGCTATTTGTAATGCCTTTTCATCTTACGCGGCACTGAAAATGGGGCAGAATCTGCGCAGCCACATGCTGACCATTGCGTTGGCCGATCGCGATCCGCAAGCGCTGAAGCCGGAAACCTTAATCACCCGAATTACCAACGACGTGACGCAGATGCAAACCATGGTCAGCATGCTCACCCGTGGCTTGATCCGCTCGCCGATGTTACTGTTCGGCGGGATTGTCATGTCCATGATCGTGTCGCCGCGACTTTCATGGATTGTCCTGATCGCCTTGCCGATTCTGGCAATTTATATCTACGTTGTCGTCCGCCGCTCCTTGCCACTTTATACCGCGATGCAAGGCCAAGTGGACGTGATGAACCGCATCATGAGTGAAAATCTGACCGGAGCCAAAACAATCAAAGCCTATGTTCTGGAAGACCACCAACGCACTCAGTTCAACACCGAAAATCACAACCTGCAGCAAATCAGCCAACGCGCCGTGCTCGCGACGGTTACCTTGGCACCGCTGATTATGTTGGTTCTGAACCTCGCTGTGGTCGCCGCCTTGGCCTATGGTGGCAATCTTGCAATCAGTGGCAGTATGACAACTGGTGAAATCATGGCATTTGTTAATTACATGATTCAAATCACCACCGCCATGACCAACACCGTCAACCTTATCACCACCTTCTCGCGGGCCGTCACCTCCAGTGCGCGGGTCAGTGCCGTTTTGGCCGAAGAAGCCGGCACCAAAGCAACTGGGACGCTGGCTGCCCCGGCCGACAGCACGATTGCATTTAACCACGTCACCTTTGGCTTTTCCAAAAGTCGGCCGATTCTCGATGACATCAACCTCACTGTTCCCAGCGGTCAGTGGCTTGGCATTATCGGCTCGACCGGTTCCGGCAAAACCACGCTCATCGAATTGTTGACGCGGCTTTACGAGCACTATCAAGGCAGCATTACCATCGGCGGCACCGATATTCAGCAAATCAGCTTGGCATCGTTGCATAAAAAGATCACCGTTGCCTTGCAAAATTCGTTGCTTTTCTCCGGCACTGTCGAGCGCAATCTGGACTATGGCGCCCCGCAAGCCACACCTGCACAACTAGCCTCGGGTGTCGCCATCGCCAGTGCCACGGAATTCATCGGGACGGATTACACTGCACCAGTCGAAGAAGCCGGCAAGAATTTTTCCGGCGGCCAACGCCAGCGCCTGAATTTGGCCCGCGCAATCATCCCCGACCCGGATATTCTGGTCATGGACGATGCCACCAGTGCGGTCGATCAGGAAACCAACACCGCCATTCAAGACGCGCTAGTCAAAAATCGCCGCAACCGCTCGACCATTATCATTTCCCAACGCGTGCCGAACATCATGGACTGCGACCAGATCATCGTCATGCAAAATGGTCGCATCACCGCCCGTGGCACCCACGACGAGCTCGTCAAAAGTTCGCCATTTTACGCGCAACTTGTTCAAACCCAGTTAGGTGGTGAGTACCTTGATTAATATCGGTGGACGGCGCGGCCCGCGCAACCTGCATCCGGAAAAAGTAACCTTAGTGAACTGGAAACAAACCGTACGGCGGATTTGGGGCTACCTCAATGCGGATCGCAGTAAATTACTCATTGTTTTTGGCTTAACACTCTTCACAACCTTAGCCACCATCATCGGCAACCGCGTCAACGGTATTGTGGTCGACCAATTTATCACCAAGGGCCGACTACGCGAACTGTTGATCGTCAGCGGCTTGTTGGCGGGCATGTATTTTCTTAGCAGTGTTTTCACGTATTTTCAGACTAGTATCACCACCAAAGTCGCACAACGCACCAGTGCCGCCATTCGCCATGATTTATTTGCTAAAATGCAACGCCTCCCGATGCGCTATTTTGACACCCATGACAATGGCGATATTATGAGTCGATTGACCAACGATGTCGATAATATCAACACGGCACTGATGCAGACGTTCGTGCAGCTTTACACCGGGATTATCAGTGTCGTCGGAATGGGCATTGCGATGCTGCTGCTGAGTCCTTTGTTGACGGGCATTGTCGTTCTGGCCTCGTTTGCGACCTTCTTTTATTCGCGGGCAGCTGCGCGAATTACCCAGCGGGCGTTTACCGTGCAACAGGAAGCGCTCGGCAGTCTCAACACGCAAATCGAAGAAAATGTGGCCGGTAAGCAGCTAGTGCAACTTTTCGATCACCAGCAGGACACACTTGATCGCTTCAATGAAACCAATGCCCGTTACACGGCCGCGGCGTATCGGGCGCAGCTTTTCTCCGGCGTCATCGGCCCATTCAACAACATGACCAATAACTTCGCCTACCTGCTGATCACGTTTGCCGGCGCACTTGCGATTCTGCACGGCGGCACGAGTATCACGGTCGGCGTCATCTTCACTTTTCTCATTTATCTGCGCAATTTCACCGGCCCCATCAACAACATCCTCAACCTGATCAACACCCTGCAACTGTCGCTGGCCTCCGCTGAACGGGTTTTCCAAGTCGTGGACGCCGAGCCGGAAAAAGATGTGCCAAATGCACTGTCACTCACCCGCACAGCTGGCAATGTGCAGTTCGATCACGTTTCGTTTGCCTATGACGGTAAAACCGAGGTCCTCCACGACATCAGTTTCACTGCACATCAAGGCGAAGTGGTCGCTATCGTCGGGCCAACCGGGGCTGGCAAAACCACGATCATGAACCTGCTCACGAATCTCTATCCACTCACCAGCGGCAGCATCACCCTCGACGGCCACAACGTCACCGACCTCACCCGCGCGAGCCTGCGCCGCCTGGTGACCGTTGTACAGCAGGAATCGTTTCTTTTCACCGCCACCATCCGCGAAAACATTCGGATGGGCCGGCCTGAAGCCACCGACGCGGAAGTCGAAACCGCTGCACAAGCCGCCAATGCCGATACCTTTATTCGGCAACTACCAGACGGCTACAACACCATGCTCAGCGAAAACGCCAGCCGCCTGTCACAAGGCCAGCGCCAACTCCTCAGCATCGCTCGCGCCTTTGTGGCCCAAGCGCCGGTTCTGGTTCTCGATGAAGCCACCGCCTCCATTGACTCCAACACCGAAACCGACGTCCAGCGCGCCATGAACCGCCTCATGCAACAGCGCACCAGCTTCGTCATCGCCCACCGCCTCTCCACCATTCGCCACGCCAGCAAAATCCTCGTCATCGACCAAGGCCGGCTTATTGAATCTGGCACGCATGAGCAGTTACTGGCCGCTGGTGGCTTTTACGCGAAACTGTACAACAGTCCGCTGGCGGATATGGATAAGTTGAAGCGGTGAGAAGTTAGTTTCATTCCACTCAAAGTGGCTTTTTGATCTTGGGAGGACTAGGGATTTCCTTAGCCTCCTTTTATTTTGCTTACTGCGTCCTAAAATATAAAAGCCTCTCAGTATCCACTCCTATGCGCCTAAATCAATCACCTGATCATACGCACCCCTTAGCTCATGATCGAGATGGTGACTCACTTCAATCAGCGTCATATCAGGATCCTTCAAGAATTCCTCAGTGACAAGTCTAGCCGTTTTGGCATCTAATGCCGACGTCCCTTCATCAATAAAGGCAATAGGTTTTGGGGCATAGAAGAATCTTGCCAAAGCCAGGCGTTGCTTCTGGCCGCCTGATAAATTCTGACCATTTTCCTGGATGATTTGATCCGGGAATTCAACAAAATCGACTTTTGCCTTTGAAAAAGCTTCTTGTAGGCGATGCTTAGACCGCGACTGGCTTTCCCACAGTGATGTATTGTTTGCCACTGAATCATTAAATAAATAAACGTTTTGATCAACGTACTGCGAAACCTTGGTTAGCTCCGCCATGCTCATCGTTCGTAAGTCCTTGTTGTCGATATAAACATGTCCCGTATAATCGGTAATCTGTCCGTCCAGAATTTTCAACAAGGTACTTTTGCCCACACCACTGCGGCCAATAATCGCATACTTGCCACCGCGAGCAAACGTGAGATTCAAATGACTGAGAATCTGTTTGCCGTCAATCGCATAGCTAAGATCAACCACTCTCAAAGCATGATGAAAGACAGGTGCTGGCGTTTTTTCGGCAGATGGCAACTTCTTTGAAACGCCGGCACTAACCTTATCAAACAAGGGATAAGTCGCCTTAATTTGCACGGTGTCATTGCTTAGGCTCGACAGTGAGTTAAAAATGCTGGCGGCAATACTGCCGGTTGAACTAATAGCCCCAAGCGGAATGGCGCCAAGAATCGCAAGTATGCTGGTCATGATATCGACCATCACCTGACAGAAAATACTCAACGCTGCGATCAAATTCGAAACACGCGCATTGGTTTTCGTATAAGTCACCTTGACTGCGGCGTACTTTTTTGCGGCAGACTTAATTAAATCATGAAGCTTGCCTAGTTTATTAGCGTTAAACAAAACATCGAAGCCATTAAGCACGTTGGTGACTTGATTTGAAAAAGCTGCGTTACCCTTCGACATCGTTTTCGTTGCTGAGGTCATAGGTCGGCTTAACCGCGAAGGCACTCTAAGCATCAACACCGACAAAAGAAGGATCGCCGGAATAAACAGCAGGTGATATGCAGCAAGTGCAATGGTTGAGAAGACAACGGTTGTCCCATCGGAAAGCAACGTGAAGAACTTCTTAATCGCATTATTCTCAATGTTGCCCACATCATTGACATATTCGGAAAGATACTCACCGGTCGTTTTGTTGTGGTACTGCGCGTATGAACTGCCAACAATTTTTCGCGAGATGGTGTCCCGGATGTCCACCATAATCCGTTGAGTCAGCTTCTCTTGAAAAACCACCTGAAAATAATTGCTGATCAGAAAGGCTCCCCAAACCGAGAAATTAATCGCCGACCACACCAACAAAGCGCGCATATCTCTAGAAAAGATCGCATTCGTTGTGAAAGTTAAAAGAACCGAAGTACCCGTGTATAAAAGAACGTTCACCACAATCCAAACAACGTTGATAACTGTGCGTCCACGTTCGTGTTTTAAACAAGTTTTCATGTTAGTTCCTCTTTTCATATGCTTCAACGCATCTGCATCTTCTATCGTTTATTGATACTTCACACGATAGCCGCTAAAATGACTGATAACCGATACGTTTAAAATATGAAACAAGGAGCGGTTCATCATCGAAAATTTTGGGGCAACATTTAAATACTTACGAGAATCGCGCGGTATCACCCTTAGCTCTTTGGCCGATGACGTTGTGTCCAAAGGCATGATCTCAAAATTCGAAAACGGGACATCCGATCTATCAACAACACGATTTTTCCATTTGCTTAAAAAGCTTTATGTCACGCCATTCGAATTCACGGTCGTCATGAATCACTTTGAGCCTTTATACGACAACAAGTTCGCGACAAATTTAACGCAATCTGCGCTAAACAATGACTTTGCGGGCCTTAAGCGCTTGGCGAATAGTGAGTATGCGCGGTGGAAAAACTCGCATTCGATCTTTGACCAACTGAACTGGATCATGGCCGAATGCATTCGTGCGGAGACCGAAAAGAAACCGTTGTCTGATAAAGTCCATCTAAGCGTGCTCACTAACTATTTATTTCAATGCGAAGACTGGGGCAACTTTGAATTGGTTCTGTACGGCAACACCATGACTCAACTGCCAATCGAAACCATCACCGTCTTTTCGCAAACCCTGTTAGATAAATGTTCAATCTACATTGGCCTCACCAACGTTTACGAGACCTGCATCAATGTGTTGCTAAATACCGTTGCGTTACTCATCCGCCATGGGAAAATCCAGCATGCTCTAAAAACGTTGGCAATTCTTGAACAAAAGAAGCTGCCAGAATCCTTTCTACTAGAACGGGTGTTGCTAAACTACTACAAGGGAATATTACTGACTCAAACGGGCCGACGAGCAGAAGGTGATCAATTGATTGATAGTTCTCTACAGGCTTTAAAAGCGGGTGACTGCGTGGAATTTGTTAACTCGTTAAAAAAAGATCTGGCGAAGCTTGGTCTGTATCATATTTGAAACGAAAACGCGTTTTTGTTTAAGCAGACTGATACCATACTATTTCTTAAACTACGCAAGCGGCACCACTTCATGAATCGACATGAGGTGGTGCCGCTTGTTTTTTGTTTGTATAAATGTTTCCGGATACCTTGCAACTACAGGGGCCCACTGATGCCTGGAAAGCTAATGAAGAACTTCTTAGCAATCTCCTGCGCCGCCTCCTCCATATCAAAAAGCGCATCGCGTTGCTCAGCCGTGATCTGATAATGATGATCTAACATTTGGTCCCTAATAAAAATGCTGACCGGATGCACTTCGGGTTCAATGTTGGCTCCTTGTACCCTTTTCTTGGCCAACCGATCAACAACCTGCTTGATTTTAACAACAACTTCTTGGGATATCTCGTCCGTTTGCGGCTCAAAAAGGTGTTGAAGCTTCAGCATCTTAGCGATGAGCGCTTGTTTTTCGTCAACTGCCATTGAGCATCACCCTTCATCTACACCTCGTAGACATTGCTTTTAACTTAAAATTTTGAAATCAGGGCAGCAATTTTGCTAGCGGTTACATCGCTGCTTTGATGGCTTTATCTTAGTGGCGGTCAACGTATTTTGCAAACAGATTATCTTGTGAATCATATTGAAAGATGCACCCGATATAAGGTCAGACGATTCATCAAATACCCCTTCTCAACTTTCACTTAAGTACCGGCTTCTTCAAATGAGTGTTACCACTATCACGATTGCTTTAATTTATAAACCACAGTTCCAAAGGGAGGCAACGTTAAAGTGCTACCAAGTTGTTTCGAAAAATTTGCATTACAGATTAAAATAGTTGCTGCTTGCTGTTGGAGCGACTCTGGAGTTTGCCACTTCTGAGTTTTTGCGGAGAAATTACCAGCAACTAATAAGGTTTCCTTTTCACCTTTACGTAAATAAACGAAAAGATTCGGATCTTCCGGATCTAAAAGCTCAAAAACTCCGCTTGTGACCAAGGGCTCCCCGTGACGCAGTTCGATCAGCCGTTGATAATAATGATAAACGCCATCGCTGTCAGCAAGATCCTTGGCTGCATTAATTTCCTGATGATCAGGATTCAATTTCAGCCATGGCTTACCGGTCGTGAAGCCACCTTGCTCACTTGCATCCCATGGCATTGGCGTCCGCGCATTATCTCGCGAATGTAAATAAATCGCCTGCATTGCCTCCTGCTCACTCTCATGATGCAGTTGTGTGAGCTCTTTAAATATATTCTTGGTTTCAAGATCGTTGTAATCACTCAACTGTTTAAAATGAACATTCTTTAAACCGAGTTCTTCGCCTTCAAAGATATAGGGCGTTCCCTGAAGCATGTGCAAAACCGTTCCTAGCATCTTGGCTGACCGAACCCGATACTGGCCCTCATCGCCAAATCGTGTAACCGGTCTGGGCTGATCATGGTTACTCCAATAAAGACTGTTCCATCCGTTAACCTGCGCCAATGTTGTTTGCCAACGTGCAAGAACTTCCTTCAAATCAGTTAATCTAAATCGATTAGTTGAAAACTTGCCATACTGACCATAATCAAGATGCATGTGATCAAAGTGAAAAACCATATCCAATTCGTGTCGATCTGCTGCGGTGTATAGTTGCGCCTGCTTGGCGGTTGTATGCGGTGTTTCGCCTACTGTCATAATATCTTTTGATGAAAGCACTCGCTTGTGCATTTCCTGTAAATACTCGTGCACTTTGGGCCCATTTGCCGCTCCGGCATAGTAGCTCCCATATGCTTTGCCTTGAATCAAAGGACCATCAAGATACGCTGGATCTTTGGAGATAAGTGAAATGACATCCATTCGGAAACCGTCTACACCCTTGTCCAGCCAAAATTGCATCAAGTCATAGACTTCTTGACGAACACGCGGATTTTCCCAGTTAAGATCTGGTTGCTGTTTGGCAAAAAGATGCAAGTAATATTCGCCCAGATCCTTTTCATATGTCCAAGCAGAACCGCCAAAGCTTGAACCCCAATTATTAGGTTCATGTCCGTCCACAGGCTTTTTCCAAATATAAAAGTCATGATGCGAATCATTTTTTGACGATTTGGCAGCCTGGAACCACGGATGTAAGTCAGAAGTGTGATTGACAACCAAATCTAAAATGATTTTCAGATGGCGTGTATGAGCTGCCTTCAAAAGTCGTTCAAAATCACCCATGGTTCCCAACTGCGGTTCAATAGCTCGATAATTTGAAATATCATAGCCATTATCAATTTGGGGCGACTGATAGATTGGATTCAGCCAAAGCACATCCACACCAAGATCTGCCAAGTAATCCAACTTAGCAGTGATGCCATTCAGGTCGCCAATGCCATCACCATTACTGTCATTAAAACTTTTTGGATAGACTTGATACACAACGCTCTTTTTCCACCAAGGCACCTTATTCATCATCGTCATCTGCCTCGACTTGGAGCGTATTGACATTCACGATCGCATTCTTTGCCTCCTGAATCAGGTCATTAATTTGGTCGTCACTCACGTACTCATTTGTCGGCGCCATTGCAATGCCAAGTGCTAATGGCAAGTTCATACCGCTAATAATATGTGTATGCGGGCGCGTTCGATATTTAAAAAATTTTTGATTAACGCTGCCAGCCATCATGTCAGTTAATACAATCACATCGCGATCAGCGGGAAAAGATGCCATCAAAGCATCGACTTGATTTTCAACCGGTTGATTGTCTAAATATGCTGCCATCGACACGATATCTTGACCGCCGCCGCTAATAAAATTAAGCGTATCTTTCAAACCTTCTGCAAGTCGATGGTGCGATGCTAACACAATTGTGCGTTCCATTTGTCTTTTCCTCCTTGTTGTCTCTTCAATCAGTCGTTTTTAATGCTTGAAAGACACCCTCTGATCAACTAAACCAGCGTATTTTTGAATTCAAGCGTGATCATTTAAAAGTATCTCTAGGAGCGCATCACTCAGGTTCTTGGGAGCAAGACTCGTCACGGTTAGGGCCGTCTTAATAGTTGGCATATTCTGAATGCTTTGCCATAACTGCTTCTTTAAGTCGAAATCCACTTTGGCTTGCTGAAGAACCGTAAAAATCTGCGCCATTTTTTCTGTCTCGTGATTTTGCGACTTCATAGCAAGACTCATCTCTTGGTTATGATGTCCATTAACTGGCTTAATCTTTTCAGCAGATCCAACAACGTCGAGTCGATACGTCCGCTTAGCCGGAATCACACCATCTGGATCAGCCACTTTAATCGCAAATATTTTGGCCTGCGGATCCCATGTAAACTTGGTTTGTGCTTCTCCCGATGACGTTTGTTCTCGTAACACATAAGCATGGCGCTCCCCCGGGAAAAGTTTGATCGTCATCGCATTTGGCAAAGTATCTGTCGATGCCATGGGATCGAGGGCCAACGGAATAATCCCACCTGAACGCACCAAAACCGGATAATGTGAAGCCTCACGATGAAACTTCACGATTGCCGGGCCATGATACATCTGGTGCGTAAAGAAATCTGTCCAGTCTCCTGCAGGCACATAACCAGTTGCACTTGCTAATCCAGTCTCTTGATCACTAGGCGATGTAATCGGCACAACAAGCATCTCGGAGCCAAAAAAGTACTCATTCTTAAACTGGTATGCCTCTTTAACTTCTGAATCGCGATAGTAAATCGGTTCGATCAAGGCTTGTCCCTGTTGATGCGTTAAAATATCGGCCGTGAATAGATAAGGAACCAATTGTGCACGTAATCGCATAAATTGAGTCATGATTTCGGCAGTAACCTCGTCATAATTCCATGGCTCTTTGCCCATAAAAGGATTGTCCGAACTATGGAGTCGCATGATTGGACTAAAAACACCAAACTGCAGCCATCTTAATGAAAGTTCCGGATCATAGTGTCCGTGCATATGTCCGCCAATATCATGGCTCCACCATGCATACCCAATATTCGTAGCTGTTGCAGTGAAATAAGGTTGAAATTTCAAAGATTGCCAACTAGCTACGGTATCCCCTGAGAACCCGATCGGATAACGATGACTTCCGGGGCCGGCATATCTGGAGAGGATTAGTGCTTGATCGCCTTTTTCCCGTTGCTGATCCTCAAAGTGCAATACATTCAGCGCCCACAATGGGTCAATTTGTTTTTGTGACCGCGCCGCTCCTTGCTGCCAATCCAGCCACCAAAAATCAACACCTTCCCGTTCAAGCGGATGATGCACTAAATCAAAGTAAGCTCGCACAAAATTCTGATTATTTAAATCAAACAGCACTGGTTGCTTTGAGGCCGGATCGATTCCAACTGCTTTGGCGACCTGCCCATATTTCGCTTCAGATGGGCGAATCCCCGCCGCCGGATGAACGTTTAGAGTCACGTGCTTGCCTTGTTCATGCAGAGTTTGCAAAAATTTGGCAGGTTCTGGAAACAGCTTTTTATTCCAAGTATAGCCAGTCCAACCGCTTCCATACTGAGCCGGTATATCGGTGACATGCCAATTCATATCCAAGACTGCAACGGAAATCGGCACACCGGCTTTTTTGAAATGCGCCATCAAATCAAGGTAACTTTTTTGGGTATACGGATAAAACCGACTCCACCAGTTGCCTAGTGCAAAACGTGGTACTAAAGGTGGAAAGCCAGTCAATCGGTAGTAATCACGTAATGCTGCGCGATACTCATGGCCATAAGCAAACCCATAGAGATCAATCTCTGAGACTGAACGTTGGCTAACTGTATCCCCAGACTGCAACATACTTTGGGAGTCATCTAAAATCGCAAAGCCACTCCGCGACATGATTCCCGGCTTAAGTGGAATGGCACCATCAGCACCGTCTAACGTCCGGGCAGTTCCAAGTAAATTCTTAGGATCGTCATCTCCGTAATGCCAGCGGGGATAATGTGTCTGGTAATTATATTTTGTGTCAATGAATAAGTTCTCGCCATTGAATTCGCCGCCTCGATAATAAAGATGGAAGGAGTCCGTTTCAATTTGAACCACAAAACCATCCTTATTATGTTCGACCCGAAACTCCGGCTGACCTAGATCACGATTCGTGACAGTCTGCGTTGTTGCATCTTCGAACTTACCTTCAGGTTGATACTCCATGCGAATCATTTTGTTAGTCAGAACCGTAAAACGAAAATGATCACCTTTGATTTGATTCTTTTGACTCAAAATATCAGCCCTTCTTTTAATTGTCGTATCTCATCTATTTGGTTGGCTGCACCCCTAAGATGCCGAAGAATGAGCCTACCAAAGCTATTGCCAAAATCAAAATAATCACGCGATTTGGCGTCCATTTTTTTGATCCAAGCAATTTATAAACCATCCATGCAACTAACGCCGGCAAAAGTGCAGGCATGATCTTATCGAGAATCCCGGTCTGCATGGCTAGCTTTACTTTACCAAACTGGAATTGAAGTGGCGTATAGACCTTTACAACCGTTGCGATCAAAGTCCCGACAACAGTAATTCCCATAACCGAAGCTGCTTCGGTAAAGGCACTGAGCTGATTAGCCATTGTTGTGACCAACTTAACACCGGAATCATAGCCAATATCAAACAATTTAATTCGGGCCCAGAACAACAGGATATCAACCAAAATCCAAATAATAGCCCCTAGTGGATTCCCTTGAAGTGCCATGTAACCGGCAATAGATCCCATAATAGTTGGCAACAGAATCCAGATGATCGTATCGCCAACACCGGCAAACGGGCCCATCAAAGAAGTCTTTAATGCTTGAACGGCGTCTTTTGACTTAATGCCGTCCCTTTCCTCCATGGCTAGTGTCGCGCCTAAAATCATCCCCGCCATGGCAGTGGTGGTATTGAAATATTTAAAATGATTATCTAATGCAGCTACATAATCATCGTCATTAGGGTAAATTTTCCGCAAGACTTTGGAAAAAGCCCAGACAACTGATGGCCCTTGTTGCGTCTCGTAGTTAAAATTATTAACGCCCATCGCCATGTAACGAAGGATCGCACTATGACGTTCTTTCTTCGTCAATTTCGGTTGTACATCACTCATCGTAGTCGTCTCCTTCATCGTCATCCGCGGCATCGGCACCGTTTACAGCAGCAACCTCTTTTTTCTTAGAAGCGTTAATCAGATTCTGATAGGTGTAAATGCCAAGCGCCAGACCAATAATGGCAACACCAAGAATCGGCACTTTCAAGTAAGCTGACATAACAAACCCAATCATGAGTACCCAAATGTATTTCTTCAGCGGCATATAGTGCATTAACATGCCAATACCTACGACCGGTAACATACTGCCGGCGATCGTCAGGCCATTGGTGAGCCACTTAGGAATGATCTTTAGCAAAGCACTGATGGCAGATGGGCCGACTGTGACAATAAGAATCATGGGAATAAAGTTCTTAAGGCCAAAGAACAACGGTCCAAGCCAGTTGATCATTCGCATTTTGCTGAACTCTTTTGCATGTGCATAAGCTTGAGCCTTGTGTGCAATAAAGTTGTTGATAATTTTAATCACAACGTCCAATTGAATCGTTAGCAGTCCTACAGGTAAGCCGACTGCCACAGCGGTGCCCAATCCGGCTCCAGTTCGGGCAGAAAGATAAATCCCGACAATTGTCGCCAACCCGTAATCGGGAACCGAAGCACCGCCTAAGCCCGCCACACCTAGACTCATGAGTTGAAATGTGCCGGCAATCGTCATTGCTGTTGGTAGGTCGCCCATGATCAGTCCAGCGAATAGTCCGACCGTGACCGGCCAATAGTTCATAATGGTAATGCCTTGGTTGTCCAACGTAGCATATGATGCCAATAAAATAATTAAGATATCTTGCAAAATATGAGGCATGATATTTCCTCCTGAGCGCGAGCCAGCGCGGGTAGAAGCCGGAGTGTAAGTGGCCTGGGGCGTGATGGCGGTCTTTGCCATTGCGACCAAGGTCCTTACATGCAGGCTTCTGCGCTGGTGAGCGCGTTATGATGAACATAAACACGTTTAGATAGAAACCAACTCGGCTAGCTAGGACGATGATGCCTGACCCAAGCTACTTTAATTTCTGATCTCAAAAACGCATTATTCTGTGGGTTCTCCGCAAATTATTTGTCCGCTTGATCAAGGACTACTGAATGGTTTTCCCTTCAAGCGCTCTATCAAATGGCACCGGGGCATCTGCCGGGACATAACGAATGTTCACTGGGACACCACGTTTCTCCAACTCCTTAAAATCAGCCACTTCTTGTTGGTTGACTGAAACGAATTTGCTGATTTGCGTTCGCCCATCTTCCGCAAAGATAATACCAATATCGACGCGTGGAATCTCAATGCCCGCATCCAGCAACTTCAGCATCGTGCTAGGCTCCTTTGCAATGACAAATACACGCTGCGCATCATACTTACCCGCTTTAAAGTTGGTCAAAGCTTTTTCAGTATTGATTATAGACATGCCTGTGCCCGCCGGCTTGCTTAATCGCATGCTGGCCTTAACGTTTTCATCTTGACTGACAACATCGTCAATGACCATATATCGTTTTGGTTGAACCTCTGCTGCCCATTGATTGACAACGATACCATGAACTAAACGCTGATCTACTCTGGCTAATACAACTGTCATAAGAAACTACCTCCACTTTTTTGGTATTGATACCAACTTTGACTAAAATTTTTAGGCTGACTGTCTAACCACAACAGAAAGCGGCAAAACAACTCGCTTATTCGAAATCGATTTACCCTCTAGCTCGTTTGCCACCATATTTGCAATTTGATCGCCAATCTCATGAACCGGCTGATGAATGGTTGTTAGTGGGCGGGCCACAACTTGACTCAGCGGTTGATCATCAAAGCCCATGACGGCAAGGTCTTCCGGCACCTTTAAGCCCATAACCTGCGCCTCGGCAATGATACCGGCTGCTACTTGATCAGAACCGGCAATCACCGCATCAGGCTGCTGCTTCATAACCATCAATCGCTGCAAAACATTTTGCCCATCTGCAATCGTGTTGATATCAGTGAATTGCCATTCAACAGAAGGCTCCAAATCAAACTCACGCAAAGCTCGCAAATAACCGCGATAACGATCACTGTTGAGATCCTCAGCCTTCGCTTCATAGCGAATAGCTTTTTGCCCTGTGCAGAAAGCTAGGTTGCGGTAACCTTGATTAAGCAAATATTTGGTGCCAGCATACATGCCACTTTCTTGGTCAGCGTGCACCATCAATGTGTCATCATCAGCAACATACTCATTGCAAACAGCAATGATGCCATATTGCCGATACTGCTTAATCAAATCCCAGTCATTTTCAATTGCGCACATGATCACGGCGTCGACTTGGTTTGTTTTCAGGAAATCCAAGGCATTCCGTTCATGACTTTTTTGACCAAAAGTTTGCACGATAACGGTTTTGTATGAACGCTCATCTGCTGTTCGTTCAATTGCCGCCACCAATTCAGAAAAAAACGGGTTTGTAATATAAGGTACCGTCACCGCAATCGTCTGCGATCCAGAGCCGCGCATTTGTCGCGCGGCCTGTAGAGGTTGATATCCTAGTTTTTTCATCGCATCTGCTACAAGCGCGGCTTTTCGTGGTGAAACATGAGGCCGATGATTAATAATCCGTGAAACTGTTGATACTGAGACACCTGCTAATTTTGCAACCTCTGAAATCGTTGCCATTTGTCACCGCCCCATTCGATCCTTATTTACACAACTAATATAGCGCTTTCAATATAAATGTCAATAATTTTTGGTATCGATTTCAAAAAAGGCAATTTAATCACCAAAGAACTAAATTTGAAATTCTGTCTCTAATTCAAAACTAGTTTGAAAACTAGCGTAAAAATAAGGCATTGAATTAAAGAATGTTCAGCCTATCTTTTTAGCGTTACGCTTAAGAAAACGAAGGAGCCTTCTCACAAATGCCCACACGCCAGATCATCGAACAATCGCGCTTCAAAAAACATCTCAAGCACCTACTCAAGGCCGGTCGATTTACGCAAACGGATTATCAACAAGTATTGGACTACTTACGTGCTGGCCAACCATTACCGGAAAAGTATGACGATCATGTTATTAAGAAACGCAAAACCGATCGTGCGTTGTTTATTAAGGGTAACTGGTTGTTAATCTATCGGCTTGAGGATGACACCATCCGTCTGCTGGACGTTGGTCGGCATGGCGAGGTTTAGAACTCTAGCTTAGCGAAAGCCTTATCGCTCGACATCATGCAATTTGGGTGTTGTCCTCCCTTTTCCACATTGTTGCCGCCCACTTTCCATGCTAAGCTGACTTCAAGAAGGGATGTGACTGCCATGTTTCGCTTGATCGCAGTCGATTTGGATGACACACTACTCGACTCGCACAAGCAGTTGTCGTCTGCCACCATCCGTGGTTTGAAGGCGGCGCAGGCTAAGGGGATTAAAATCGTTCCGTGCACCGGGCGGCCGTTGCCGGGCGTTCGAACCACGTTGGATGCTTTGGGGCTGCATGGAGACGATCAGTATGTCATTGTTCAAGGCGGCGGGGTGGTACAGAGCACCAACGGCAAAATTATTGCCCAGAAGTTTCTGAATCATCAGGATTATCAAGACTTTTCGACTTTTGCGACGCATGTTTCGGCGGCCGGGATCGACAGCAACGTGATCACTCCTGCTGGCGATGTGTATACGGCTGATCGTAATATCAGCAAATATACAGTTTTGCAGGCGTGGGAGAACCATGCAGGCATTAAAGTGCGCGAACCTCAGGAAATGCCGACTGATTTTGTGATCGCTAAGGGCTTATTGCTGGGTGAACCGGAAAACCTCGCCAAAATTCAACCGCAAGCTGAGGCTGAGTTTGGCAATCGATTTACCGTCATTCGCAGCATGCCGTTCATGTTGGAAATCATGCCCCGCGGCGTCAATAAGGGCTGGGGATTGGCACAGCTGACCCAGTATCTGGGCTTGCAACCAGCAGACGTGATCGCTTTTGGCGACGAACATAATGATTTAGACATGTTTGATTTTTCCGGTACTAGCGTTGCAGTCGCGAATGGTCAGGATGTTGTCAAAGACCAAGCTGATTACGTCACCGCCAGCAATGACGAAGATGGCGTGGTCCAGGCATTGAAGCACTTTAAAATCATTTGAGTTTACTTGGTTAACTAAATCATCGTGGAAAAGTGCTGTAGACAAGGCAGATAACTGCCCTTTGCAGCGCTTTTTTGGTACACTCGGTTTAGGAAAAGCTGAAATAAAATTGTGCGATAATTAATTGCAGTCAGCCATTGACGTCAGATTGTAACTATTCTAATATAGAGGTGGAATCGCGAGGTTGAATGCGGTTACTACATACGAGGAGGAATTTATTGTGGACAAACCAAAGATTATTGTTGTTGGAGCATCACATGGTGGTCACCAAAGCGTTTTGGAGTTACTGCATCGGTATCCGGATGCTGATATTACCATGTTTGAAGCAGGTGACTTTGTTTCCTTTATGTCATGCGGGATGGAACTTTTCCTGGAAGACCAAGTGACGGACGTTAATGACGTGCGGAACTTCCGCCCGGATGATTTGATCAAGCGGGGCGCCCATGTCCTTAACAATCATGAGGTCACGGCGATCAACGCTGATGTCAAAACGGTGACCGTCCGCGACACGAAGAATGGCACGGCACAGGACTACCCTTACGATAAATTAATTCTGAGTTCCGGCGTGCGGCCGAATTCATTGCCAGTTCCTGGTAACGACTTGAAAAATATTTTCCTGATGCGCGGTTACGACTGGGCAACCAAAATTAAAGCAAAGCTGGAAGATCCGGCAGTTAAACATATTACGATTATCGGTGCCGGTTACATCGGTATCGAAGCGGCCGAAGCCAGCCGGAAAGCGGGCAAAGAAGTCACACTACTGGATATCATTGATCGGCCATTGGGCACTTATCTCGATCCGGATATGACCGACATTATCGCCAAGGAACTTACCGATAAAGGTGTTGAGCTTAAACTCGGCGTCAAAATCGAAAGCTTTGCCGGTGACGGTGCCGTCAGCGCCGTGAAGACCGATGCGGGCGATGTTGCAACGGATCTGGTCATTCAAGCTGCTGGGGTTAAGCCGGCAACGGAATGGCTGAAAGGTACTGTTGACCTTGACGACCGCGGCTTCATTAACACGGATCCATATCTGCGCACCAACCTGCCTGATGTTTACGCTATCGGCGACGCAACGCTGGTTTACGGGGTTGCCGCTCAGCAAAAGGTGCCGATTGCACTGGCAACCGTTGCCCGGCGTGAAGCACGCTATCTTGCGGCTAACATTTTTGCAGAACATCCGGCGCGTCCATTTGGCGGCGTGGTTGGCTCCAGCGCATTGAGCGTTTTCGATTATCATTTTGCGGCTACCGGTCTGAACACGTTCACAGCCGGCCGCTCCGGGGTTAAAATTGACACTTCGTTCTATACGGATACTTTGCGCCCGGCCTATGTACCGGAAGGTAATGGTAATCCCCCGGTTTGCGTCAATCTTGTCTTTGATCCGCAAACCCATCGACTGCTCGGCGGCGCTGTTTTGTCAACGTATGACGTCACTGCGCAAGGCAATGTCTTGGCGCTCGCCGTTCAACATGGCTTGAGCCTAGAAGATCTAGCCGAAGCCGACTTCTTCTTCCAACCAGGTTTTGATCGGCAATGGAGCCTGCTGAACCTAGCTGCGCAACATGCATTAGGCGAACCACGCTTTTAATCGACTATTGTTTATTTGACAAAAGGCATTTGGGCTAATGCCTTTCATCAGCCATGCAAAAAGGACCAAGCACTTTCCAAATTGTGCTTGGCCCTTTTTCGTATGACTCAGTGTGCCGCCACAAACTTACGCAGCATATTTCGGCGCACCTTCTTTTAATTGGCCATCGAGCAGTGTGAATTTTCGATCCGCAAACTGTTCCAGCCGGACATCGTGGGTGACAACGACGATAGCTTTGTTGTGTTTGTGGGCGAGGTCGGCTAACAGCTGGCCGACGATGGCGACCCGTGGGCTATCCAAAGCCGCGGTCGGTTCATCGGCGAGCACGATCGCTGGGTCCGGGTAAAGCGCCCGAGCAATAGCAACGCGTTGGGTCTGGCCGCCTGATAATGATGCCGGATATTGGTTCACCAAGTTGGCGATTCCTAAATCTTCTAATAATGCTTCCAAGGCCTCATGACTGAGGTTGCCTTTTGGCTTGATCTTATCGACCAGCTTAAACTGTTCGCCGACTGTCAAATAGGGTACTAAATTGTAAGACTGAAGCACAAAGCCGATGTTGTCCAGACGTAAGGCATCGCGCGCCTTGCCGGACAATTGTTCAAGATTCTTCCCGGCAGTCGTGACCGCCCCTTCAGTCGGTGTTTGAATACCGCCGGCGATGGTCAAAAATGTACTTTTACCTGAACCGGACGGACCTAATACCAATGATAGGCTGCCAGAATCAGCGCTAAAGTTGACATCCTTGAGTACCTCGACGTTGCTTGTCGGAGTCTTGAAATTTTTGATAATGTGTTTTAATTCGATTGCTGACATAACATCAACCTCCAATGGCGGTAACAGGATCGACTTTTAAGATGGTGCGAATGGGAATGATCGAGCCGAGAAAACCGGTGAGCAGAATACCGATGACGATGGCGGCATTAAGTTGAGGCGAGAAGATCATCGGGACCCCCATTGGCATGAACTGCGCCGTGATGGCCGTCAACGCGCCACCTAAAGCCAGACCTAATGTGACCAAAATCAAGGCTTGGGCAATTGTCGTGATGACCAGCGTCCGGGATGGCACACCCTGCGCCCGCAGCGCTGCGTAGTTTGGCAGTTTTTGCATCGTCAAAATGTAGAGGAACACGGCGATGACAATCAGCGAAATCACAAACAGGAAGCCGATCATAAAGGTAAAGGTGCTATTTTGGGCCGAGTAGCCAGGCAGTTTCTGGATAAAAGTATTTGCTGAGTAGGTCTTCAGGTCGCTGGTGTTGACTTTGAAGTTATTCGACTTGGAAACAATGCCGCTAGCCGTGAAGGTGTTTGGCAGATTATGCAAGGTGCGCCAAGCATTCATCGTGCCGTATACAACCGGTGCAACGCTCATTTTGGCATTCTCGGTAAAGCCGACAATCGTATAACGCTTGCCTTTCGTGCTCAGCTTAACCTTGTCGCCAAGCGCATAGCCTTTATCTTTGAACTCCATATCCACCACAATCTGATGGTCGCTCTTAGCTCGATGGCCGCTGACCAACTTCATGTCCTTGCCAATGTACTGATCCCAGTCGAGCCCGATCATGGTCGAGCGAATTTCGTCATGCTTGCTGCTGGTCGCGACTACGCCGATTGTTCCGACGTAAGCCTGCGACTTGCCCAAGTTGAGATCCTTGGTTTGCTGCGACGTCAGGAGTGACTGGCTTAAATTGATGTCCGAATCTTTTGCCAACACCACCCGCGACGTGTCCCATGAGTTAATCGCCTGGGTGTTCTGTTGCGATAACCCGTTGGCCAGTGCGCTGAGAATGAACACTAGGTAGGTGACCAACAGCATCATCGCGACGATCAAGCCGTAGCGTAATTTTTCATGCCAGATTTCTTTTAATGATAGATACATTGACTCACGACTCCTTCACGTGCAGCTGTAAAAGAGCTGCTTTCAAGTTTTTCAAAATTAAATCCGCCTGCTCCGGATTGGCTAGCGCTTGCGAAATCGCGCTGTGGCACAATGTTGTGACCGCCCACTCCGTCGCATTGGCAGCAATCGGCGGTTCGCCAACCGACACCATGCCGCTATTCTTGGTAAAATGCAGCCGGATAAAATCGCGATCCTGGCTTTCATCAGCTTCCTGCAGAAAAGCAACCGTAGCGGCATAAGGATCACGCCGCATTTCCGGCCCGGCGATCCCCGTGTGTAAGCGGCCGATCACTTCTTTAAAAGCGTATTGATACGCATCCTTCAAATCGCTGAAGTACTTATAAAACGCGCCGCGAGCGATGTCGGCCTGCTTGACGATCCGCGCGACCTGCGCCTGCGCCAATGGATACTTGGAAAATTCAGTTACCAGCGCAGCTAAAATGCGTTGTTGTTTATTTTCATCTAAATGTTCAAACGTTGATAAAACCATCGTTATCCTCCTTGGTGACGCCGTGTCACTTCTTAACATCCTGTAGTCTACACGGAAGGTGACACCGTGTCAACACCTTGAGAAAAGATTTTTTCATGAATGTTTTCAGCAACCCGATTCAGTCTACAAAAACTTGCAGTTAAGGCATTCTGTTCACGCTAGTTTACGCCCAAACAAAAACAATCATTGTTTAGCTATGTACGCCAAATCAACGATTGTTCTTTTCGCCCGTAACTAATTCAACCGCAACTGATCGCCAGGATGAATCACACTGTAGATAGTTTTGCCATTCAAGGCGGCCAGGTTGTCCATATTCATGCCGTATCGATGCGCGATCGCCCACCAGCTTTCGCCTGCCTGAACGCTATGATACCGGACGGTGGGCGCTCGAACCACGCCACCGTTGAGCTCACCTGAAAGTCGGGTCGTGTAGTGGCCGAAGAAATCATAACTCATGTCGACGCCTAGCCCATGAAAATTGTTGGTGAACTGCCACGTGCCCACATTGTCGATCCCCGGCTGATCAACGCCATAACTCGCGATCCATAAATTCTTGGGAATCAACGCCACCCGATCAAAACGGCCGGTTTTCATCCAGTTGGCCATCGTATAGAGATCTGTGTGAGGATACCCCAGCGACTTGACCGTTCGAATGAACACATTCGTCAAGCCGGTCAGGTCACCGGTTAATTCCGGTGCTTCCACATCGGCTGCCATCACACTTTGCGTTGATAAACCAAGTGTCCGCGCCGCCAAGCCGAAAAACCGGCCTTCCGCAACCGCCTCGGCACTATTGCGATAATGCGCATAATGATACGCATGCACCTGCATCCCCACCTTGCGCCCCGCCGCTAATTGGGCGGCCGCCTTCGGATTCTGGTAAGTCGTGCCTTCTGTCAGCTTCACCACCACCGCCTTGACGCCAAAATCGGCCAACTTACGAAACCAACTCTCCGAATCCGGCTGCCAACTGCTGACATCTGCCATTAAAATCGCCATCTTTTCCCTCCTATCTCTCGTGCTTGCCTTCAAGCTTGACCATAAAAGTGCCCATATTCGTGATCAGCGTATCGAGTCGCCGTTCAATTCGCGTGAGTAAAATCACGGCAATGACAACACCAACTGCTTGGTCCAAAACATACGTTAATAATTCTTTATCCATTTAAAAATTCCTCCAATTCGAGTTGCCGATATTTCGCCTGTATTTGCTTGCGCACTTTTAAAACCCGTTGCCGACTGATCTGTAACTGTCTCGCAATGCCGGTATCAGCCAGCCCAGCTAGCCGCAGTTGCAAAACCTTGCGTTCGACCGGTGTCAAAGTGGCTTCAAGTTGCCGCAACTGCAGCTTCAATTCCACGGACTGCTCCAAGCTAACGGGTGCCGTTGCCACGGTGGTCGTCTGCAACACCGCCGCATTCGTTGGTGCTTCTTCCAGCTCCCGGCGATGTCGAACTTTTTGCAGCCGTTGCATCAACGTGAGGAAAACGAACCGCCACGCCAGCTTGTTAAACTTGGTAATCGCGGCCTCATCCGTCAACGGATCGCGATACCGGTTGAAATAGTTGAGATACACCAACATTCCCTCATCGCGCCAATCCTGAAAATCACTATGATGCGGGCGAATGCCCAACTTCGCTAATGCCCCGTAAACCACGGCTTGGTGCTCAAGAAACAACGAAAATCCTTTCTGTGCTACTGCCATCCTTCATCCAATCCGGCGCCTCATGTCTTTCGATATCGATAGGCGTAGTTTAACGGATGATGAAGGGGGTTGTCTGATCGCAATGAAGTGGCGTTAAGGTTGGTTTAATAAGGCTTGGCACTGATAGTTGGAGTTGGTTATTTGAAAAAGATTGTTGCGACGGCATTTTGCTGGAATGTATTGCGCAGAAAATTTTTGTTCAATTGTTTGTGGGAACAGCTACGTTGAAATTTTAGACAAGAAAAAACGCATCTAGGGAGTTGCCCCAGACACGCCTGTTCTCGTAAAACATGCAGCCAACTTGGCTTATTTTAATATGGCTACATTCCGTCTTTACCCGCAGAAAATCGGCCAGTACGCGGCGATCTGTTTTGAGCTCATCTGTACTAATATTTGCCAGATCAAAATGATGAGCCTTGTTCAATCAATCTTCCGCGGACTCAACTCACCGCTCGAAATTGCCTTCCGAAAAGCCGAGGGCGACATGCTTCGCGCCTTCATAAACGCCTTTGCGAATTGCGGATAGCTGGTAAACCCGACTTTAATCGCAATATCGCCGATCGCATCGTTGGTATTGCGCAACAACTCGATTGCCTGATTAATCCGCAGCTGCATCAAATAACTTTTCGGCGAAACGCCGAGATTGCTCATGAAAATGCGATAAAGATAAGTACGCTCGACTTTAACACGCGCTGCCACGTCATCAATTCTCAGTGTGTTGTCCGCATACTCATTCTTAAGAATCTCGACGGCTTGCAATACATACTGCTGAGTAGGAAGCACGCCCAAGCGCGTTTCCTGCTGATAATCCTCAACCAAGGCACTCACAATTTCATAGAATTTCCCTAAAGCGCCATACAAATGGTCACCACTAAAATAGTCGTAAGCCTCGCCAAATAAGCGATCCATTTGATGAACATCTTGATGCCTATAAACAAAATTGCTCTTTCCCAAACCTGCAGCTTTAAAAACGGCCTCAGCGCCTGACCCGCGAACGCCGATCCACCGATAACTCCACGGGTTGCCAATCAAGGGATAATAGTTGTTATCCGTAAAAGGCGGGATCAAAAAGCCCTGCCCGCGTGACAACTGGTGAATTTCGTTGTTAATAAAGAACAGCCCTTCGCCTTGAAGAATAAAATGCAGCAAGTAGTAATCCAGCTGTTCATACTGATAAGGCGCCCGCGGATGAACGTCCTCATACCCCACTTCAAAAACCGACAGTTCCGGACACACAAACTGATCCGTTCGCAGCCACTTGTTTTCCTTAAACATAATTCGAACCCATTTCTTTCTATAGCGCTTACATGACCATAGCTTAACACTTAGAACCAGATTTAGCGCTCTGTTCCGTTATATTTTTAAGGCAAAAAAATAACCAGTGTGAACCTTTTACGGATCGCAATGGTTATTTGTTGTTAAGGGCGGTGATTGAAAGCTGTTTGGGATGAGGTTTTTCCGGTGCCGTAAATGTTGTGGTGGAGCATGTAATAGACACTTGAAGACCAGCTAAAATTCATGGAATTGAGTCCATTTCCGTTTAACGGATTGTAATTTTCACGAATAGGGCCGGTGCCATTCAATCCCTGTGCATGATCGAAAAGTTTGTCAGTCAGCGTCAAAGCATCCTTGGTATAACCATAATTTTGCAGTCCTTCAACACCAAACATCGCCTGGTCCAGCCAAACCGGTCCACGCCAATATTTCGTCGCGGTAAATTTCTTGTTATCGCGCGAGGTAGTTGGCAAAGGCATGTAAGTATTGAACATCTTTTTGTTCATCATGACCTTTTCAACACCTTTTGCATGACTTGTTGTGGCTAAGTTAGCCCAAAGTGGAATCCAGCCTTCAGTTCCCTTGCCGCGATTGCTCAGCAACATAGACTGCTTCCCATTCACCTGGCGATCGTAATAGAATCCGGTCTTTTGATCATAAAAATCTTGGTTGATGACCTTTTTGAGGTTTGTTGCCTCAGTCGTATATTTGGTCACATCATCTTGTTTCTCCAAGACTTTTGCCATCAAGGTTAGGTAGCCTTTCTCTGCATATAAGTATGCGTTAAGATCGACCGATTCCTGATTAATGGAATATCCGACCACCTTGCCATCGCTATTCTTATTTTCCCGAATTTTAACGCCTTTGTCCGCCTTGCCAATACCCTTGGCATCAAAACGAACGGCATTATCCATTCCGGATTCCCACGCCGAAGCCAGAATAATCGCCTTAGTATCTGGCTTCTTCTTGCCTTTAACTTTCTTAAAATGTAGTGGATCAACTGTTGCGCCGTATTCAGCCAAACCATTCTTGTTGAAATCACGATTTGTGTACCACCAATTATGATAAGCAACGAGCTTCGGATACATCTCTGCAAGAAATTGCTTGTCATGGTTCTGTTGATATACCTGCCACACTGCCCATGCAGCTAATGGCGGCTTAGAATTGCGTTCGTTCCAATTAATGCCGTCACCGCCACGCTCTTTGTTCTTGTTGTAGAAAATGGCGTCAGGAATCATCCCGCTATCTTGAGGACGCACTTTATCACTGGTTTGAATCTGATAATCAAACAAAGCGCGAATCGTATTTTCCGCCAAGGTTGGATCAATTTCAGCCACGGCAGAAGCTTCTTTCCAAGAGTCCCAAGCCCATAAGCCCACAAACCACTGATCGGACATCGATGGAACAATTCCGTCATGCTTTAAGGCTCCTGCAGGACTCATCCAGTTATTGATCAACGTCTCGACGCTTTTAATGGCGACCCGATCGCGTTTCTCTTTCTTCTTCACATTCTTTTGGTCAGAAGAAACAGCTTTGTTGATGTAATTGTTCCAACGGGCTGCATTTTTTTCAAAATACTGTTTTGCATTGGTGAAGTAATCTTGATAGTTCGCTGTTTCCTTTGCTTGTTCTGCTGTATTAAAGACATAGGACTCTACCGTATATAAATCAGTTGTCCCTTTTGCAGCTAAACTGATCGAGTCTTTCATACTACTTTTGTACTGATTGCCAGTAATTGTCGTTGTGACTGGTCGACTGTATGCCACAGTCACCTTGTTTTGATCGGTCGTCATGTAATAATTGTCATTACGAACTTTCTGGAAAGCAACTTGTACGCCGTCATTCGTCGCTACCAAATGCTGTTTTAAGGAGATATCCTTTTCCCCAGCACGTAATTTATTGATGATGTCCCCCGTCCAAGCGCATTTGAGATCTAACGGTTGCTCGGTTCTATTCTTCAACGTTGTTTGGATGAGCGCCGTCCGATTTGAAGTAAAAATCAAATTTAAAGTCACTTCAAGATCCTTAAACGTGTAAATCTGATTTAACCGTCCGGGATACGATGTGAATGTTGCCTTGGCATTTTTAAAACTGTATTTTTTACCAGTCTTGCGGTTAACCAAGTTGAGCTGCGAAAGCTGATGCGACAGATTCACCGGATATTCTTCGGCAATAATCATTGGGCCAGGAAAACCTCCCAAGGTCGAGGCAACCCGCTTGATTGGCTGATAATAGCCATGCCAAGCTCCTAAGTCTGAAAAATGTGAATACTTGTTAGTCGAAACGTCTTTATTTGCGGAATAAATATGTTTAGTTGGATTCCCTCCAACATTTAGCAGATTCGGATAATCGTTGATGGTATCTGCATGTACGGCTTTTCCATGAGTTAACATGATGCCGCAGAAACATAAAATGAGACTCGCACAGCCAACAACCACGTACTTAATCAGCTTCTTCATTTTTTCCTCCAGTGGTTATTCTGATAAATCTCTTTAACCTTACCCTCGTAAAACTCGGAACCTTTTGAAATTGCGTTTATTTAAGTGACATATTCCAAAATAGCTTCAAAATACTAGCGCTGTTCCCGGCGGCGTGTTAAATCAATCTGGTCAAGTGGAATCAGTTTTGTCTTATTTTTAACTTTGTAATAAACAAACAAACCGATAAATAGTGGAAGCGACATATAGGAAATCAAGAGCCGCCGCCAAGCAAAACTAGTCAGCGAGCCAATATCCTGACCAACGATCACAATCAAGCTCATCACCAGCGCAAGCACTGGACCGACCGGGAACCATTTAGCGTGATAGGCCAACTCATCCAGTGAATGACCCTGCTTGATGAATGCCCTACGGAAACGAAGATGCGAGATCGCAATCCCCAGCCACGCCAGAAATCCAGTCAATCCTGATGCTGCCACTAATAATTGATACACACCCGGGCCCATGATGCTTGTCAAAAAAGTCATACCGCCAACCAGTGTGGTCAAAAGCAACGCAGCAATTGGTACGCCACGACGATTCGTCTTTTGAAAAATGCGCGGTGCAAACCCTGAGCCTGCCATCGCCCATAGCATGCGAGTCGAAGCATACATCCCCGAGTTGGCCGAAGACAACACCGACGTTAGAATCACAGCGTTCATAATACTGGCTGCTCCCGCCATCCCAATTCGGTTAAAAACCAATGTGAATGGGGAAATGGCCACGTCGTTGACCGAGGAACCAAGCAAATTGGGACTGGTATATGGGATGATCGCTGCGATGATGGCAATCGACAAAATGTAGAACAATAGGATACGCCAGAAAACCTGTTTGATTGCCTTGGGAATACTGGTTTCCGGAGTCTCACTTTCTCCCGCTGTAATACCAATCAGTTCCGTACCTTGAAAGGAAAAGCCTGCTACCACAAATACCGAGAGCGTTGCGGGCAAGCCTCCGACAAAGGGTGCTGCGCCGGTTGTATAATTCCCCAAACCAACCGCACCATCACTGCCCATAATACCAACAATGGTCAAAACACCAACACCCAAGAAAACAATCACGGTTACAACTTTGACCAAAGATAGCCAGTACTCGGTCTCCGCAAACGACTTTGCAGAAACAAAATTGATGACAAAAATCAGCGCAAGGAAGCCAACCGAGATGACCCACCCCGGTAAATCAGGCAACCAAAAATGCATCACTATTGCCGTTGTGGAAACGTCCACTGCTAAGGTAATCGCCCAATTGAGCCAATAATTCCATCCCAGCGCAAACCCCAAAGCCGGATCAACAAACCGACTGGCATATTCGGAAAACGATCCCGAAACCGGCGAATAAGTGGCCATCTCACCAAGACTGGTCATCAAGAAAAAGACCATCAAGCCAATCGCAATATACGCAACGATTGCTCCGCCCGGCCCAGCAGTAGCGATTGCACTCCCGCTAGCAACAAACAGACCGGTGCCAATGCTGCCGCCTAACGCAATCATAGAAAGATGGCGTGTCTTTAACACGCGTTTAACCTGTGTCGATGCGATCATCTGTGCCAATGTTCGACCCCTTTTATCTTCCTCAAAAGCAGCTCAACGCACCAACATGCCCTCGGTAATTACCGCGACCATGTCCATTTTTTTAAATTGAAAATCAACTTAATGGGATACTGGTTCAGCCTTTGCCAGCCGTTCGCGTTTTTCATAGCGATCCCAATATATCCATGCGACACCCATGAAAATGACCACACCAAGTACGTTGTATAGTAACGTGCCGATCGGGCTAGCAGTTCCTTTTGGTAAATGACCTGCCAGTTCCTCAGCAATCAGATGCGGGTCAGGCACAGTGGACATAAAGAAGACGAACAGGAAAACGCATAGCAGGAAAATCCCTGCAATCAACCCGACTGTTCGATTACCAAAGCGAAAGTCGCGCGGCATATCGTCTTTCTTCCATCGCAACATGATATAAGCAATCAACAGGAACAAGACTGGCAGTAAGGAAGTTGCGGCGGTCATGTTGATCAGGGTTTCCAAGAAGCTATCCAGATTACCAATGCCAAGCGCTGGCACGATCATCAGCAGCGTTACAACAAAGCCTTGCACGATCAGCGCATTCGTTGGATTACCTTCCTGATTGGTTTTGACCATCCATTTACCGAAGACACCTTCAGGAATTTCGGAGAAGAAGACTTTAACCGGCGCTGCTGTCCATAGGGCTAGAGATCCCAAACTCCCAATAAAGAGAATTAATCCAACGAGCCGGACCATCACATTACCAGGAATGTTAAAATGCGTGCCTAAAATCTTGAAAATATCAAAGATCCCATTGGAGAAGTTGCCGGCCAAAACCGACTTTGGAACAACGAAACCAACCGCGATAGCACCGAGAACATACATTAAGCCCACAATAAGGGTCGAAATAATCATGGTGCGTACAAAGGTCTTGTTGCCGCCTTTCGTATCCTTGATATAAACACCGATACTTTCGCCACCACCAACGGCCTGCAAAATCCACGCCATGGTCATGAAGAATGTCCAGTTAAACGTCGGGGTGATTGCCTTCATACTGAAGTCTTGAGCAGGCTTTTCGCCCATCCCCATGACGACCACAAAGGCAAGGACAACAAAGATCACGCCCATCAGTAATCGCGCAGTTCCGGCAAAATTGGTGACAGTCGAAATCCACGAGACCCCCTTAATACAAACCCACGTGGCTAACCAGAACAAAACAATTGACAGAATTGAGATAATTTTCGTCCCCATAGCCCCGCCAAAAACGTTATGGCCTAGCAACGCATATGAGCCATAAATCAGGGTGTTAGGCAACAATGAAACAAAGAAAAACAAATTGACGAAGAAATACGACCATGCTCCCAGGAAAGCGAACTTACTACCCAGTACGCTTTCCAGCCAACTATGCACCCCTGACTCTTTATCAGAGTTAGCCGAAGCAAATTCAGCAATCATCAAAATGAACGGCAAGAAGTAGAAAAGGCTGCCAAAAATATAACCGGGAATTGTTGCAAGGCCAATTTGAATGCTGTTGTTGACGATGCTCGGAAAAGCAAACACCGCCGAGAAAGTCATCAACATTAAAGCAGCCGAACCTAAACGCTGCCGTGATTTATCTTCTGACATTGGAAAACACTTCCTTTCTTTATGACGTTTTCACTAATTCGCCTTGAAGTTAAAACCAAGCTCAAAATCATCAAACTTGCAGCGATAACGCTTAAGTTGATCCTGGCCACAAGAATTCGTCCCTAAACCGTTTTGCCGGAAATCCAAATACAGGTTCAGCCTATCTGACTGTTTAAGATCAATCGTGTGCTTCGCAGCCTCCAGCGTTTCATCAGCATAGTTAGACACACTGAAGTTCAGTGGTTTTGTCATCGTCAACGTCAGATGATGTTGGCCATCTGTGAGTGCAAGTCGATCTGTATCCATATGATTGCCATTTTCCTGCGGCTTCACATAGTTCACAAACAAATCGTCAACGCTACTCGTGAAGTGACTATAATATGCTGCTTGGTGTGAGTCGCGATAGTTTTCCGTAGGACCCAGGCCATCATAGGAGACTTGTTGATAAGCTTTCGGCAAGGTCATTTTGACCCCGATTCGTGGCAGCATCTCCGGAGCCATATCGCGTTTGCCACTCGCCTTGCCTACGACATCAAGGTCAAAACTGCCATCTTGATGAATGGTATATTGTTGCTGGATCATGTAATACCAACCGCTATTGGTCGTACCCACTTGCTTGGTTAAGCTAACAACATAATTGCCATTTGTTTGGGGCTGCAAATGAACTTCGCGGGTACTCTCATGCCAAAGATTCAGGAAATATTTGTTGTAATAGTCATCCAGCAAATACATGTCGTTGTCGATTGGCGCACGCCAGAAGTTCATCTTAATCCCGTCGCGAATTAGGTCGCTTCCAGCATGACTCAGACTGAAAGTTCCCTTGATTTTATCGAACCGGTATTCGTAATCCCCGCCCGTCACCGTGATCGTGGTGTTATCTTCGGTTGCCTGTAACGCGGTCGTCTGTTGATGAGCCACTTGAAATTTTGGCCGTTGCAGATTGATGACTGATTGTGACAATACCGTGCCGGCATCAGCCCAAGCGGTTGCTTCCTTGAGTTCAGTGAGTAAATGCAGGTTATAAATGGTTTCAGCGTTAAACTTTGGCAATTGAATACCTAATTTAACCGTTTTAGCAGTTCCCGGCTGAATAGTCGGTAAATCAAGTTTGCCTTTTGCGACCGTCTGACCGTCAGCTTCCAGCTCATAAGCAAAGCTGAATTGATCCGAACTCAGAAAATCAAGCCGGTTCGTAATCGTTATGGTCTGCGTTGCTAAGTCACGCACCGCTATCTGGAAAGGTTCAAACGTCTTTTTAACTTCAGTCAATGCTGTCGATGGGTTCCCATCCGGGCGAATCAAGCCGTCAATACAGAAGTTGCCGTTGTTAGGTTGATCACCAAAATCACCACCATATCGGTAATAGGTCTGATCACCTTCCTTAGTCGCAACGCCTTGATCAAACCATTCCCAGATAAAACCACCTTGCAACTGCTTATGACCGTAGAAAAGATCTTGATATTCCTTCAGATTACCAGGCCCGTTACCCATTGAATGGGCATATTCGCATAAGATGTGCGGCTTTTGAGTTTTCTGAAGAACATCCGCCATCGTCATCTTGGTATCATGTTCAAGCCAAGTGTACATAGTCGAATAAACATCACTGACCTCAACCTCGAAATCGCCTTCGTAATGAACTAGACGCGTTGGATCTTCGGCTTTACAGTAAGCTGCCATTGCCCGGAAGTTATCCCCAAAAGCAGACTCGTTGCCAAGTGACCACATGATGATCGATGTATGATTCTTATCGCGCTGTAGCGTACGGCTCATCCGATCCACGTATGCCGTCTTCCAGCGCGGATCATCAGTAATCCAGTCATAGCGCTCGGTCAATTCAAATCCGTGGCATTCAAGATCAGTCTCATCAATGACATACATGCCTAATTCGTCACACAGGTCATAAAAGTACGGTGCTTTTGGATAATGTGACGTACGGATCGCGTTGATATTGTGACGCTTCATCAAAATAATATTCTTTTTGAAATCAGCTTCAGACATGACCCGCCCCTTAGTAGCGCTGTAATCATGCATGTTGACGCCCTTAAACTTAATTGCTTGCCCATTGACTAAAAAAGTTTTGCCATTCAACTCAATCTGGCGAAAACCAACCCGTTGTCGTACTACCTCAAGCGGCTGATCGTCCTGCAAAACCGTCATGGTTAAATCGTATAGATGCGGTGCTTCAGCGGACCACGCTTGAATGTTGTCAATAGTCGCATCCAAAGAAACATCAGCGGGTAGCGTTTGATCTACCAACGTTGCACCGTCTTTAGTTAACTCATAGTGAATTTCTGACGAGACACTACCCGTCAAAGTCGGTGTGACCACCAGTTCGCCAGTACGACACGCATTTGATAGGTAGGTGCGAATACGAACATCATAAAGTCCATTTTGTGGGCGCGAATAAAGGCTCACGTCGCGAAATAGCCCACTTAACCACCACATATCCTGGTCTTCAAGATACGTACCATCCGACCATTGAACGACTTCAACCGTGATCGTGTTGGTTCCTTGTTTCAACGCTTGCGTAACGTCAAACTCGCTTGGCAACCGGGCGCCTTTGCTATATCCAATAAACTTGCCATTGAGATATAGCTTAAAAGCAGAATCGACGCCATTAAAGCCAATGATATATTGTTCATTTGCTGCCACTTCATCTACCGTAAAGGTTCGCCGATACAGTCCCGTCGGATTTTCCCGTGGCACAAAAGGCGGGTCAATCGGAAAGTTATACCAGAGATCGGAATAATGCATTTTCCCATAACCTTGCAACTGCCAGTTACTTGGCACAGGAATCTGATCCCAGTCATGATCATCAAAGTCGCTCGCCATAAAATCTGCAGGCGCATATTCCGGCGCGTCTAAGAATTTAAACTGCCATGTGCCATTTAGTAATTGGTAATGCCGCGGTTGTTTGTACTCACCTGGAAAGAAAGTTTCGAAATGGCTTCGTGGCGCCATTCGATTAATGTCGGTTAATTCAGGTTGCTCCCATAGTTTTGCTGTTGTCATCGTGCTCCTCCTCATCAATGTGCTGCCTAGCAATAAAACCGGTCTTATACGCGTATTTTTTAAGCATGCTGGCTTTGTTTGCGCTTTCATAATACGAGCAAATCATCTGGTAAAGAGCTATGTTTGTTGCTAAAAAATGTCATTATGTTGTTTTTTCGAACTTTGAATTCACAAAAAAGTTTGGTCCAATTGTATTTTTCTATTTTCGAAAACGCATAATAGTGACATTTGATATACTTTTTGGACGATGTTAATTCGCGCAACATTAGAACATATTTTGGGTGCAATATATCAACAACATATTTAATGAAAGCGGCGATTAATTCCCATTGCCGACAGAACCTTGCTGGAATTAATCGCCGCTATTTTAATGTACTTTGTTTCAATTAAACGAATTTGCAATACAGTCGTTCCGCCTGTCAACTATCTAACAATCGAGTAAACCAGATTGCGGAAATATTTATACGCGTTTGTGTAATATCCATTTCTCACATACACGTTACGATTGAAAAAAAGTGTTAGATTCGAAAAATCTCAACCCATTCATTGCTAGGCAAACTACAAACTAAATCTCAATGAGCATAGACTGAATGTCGTAAAAGCATCGGCTTCATTTTTACTATTTTATGGGTGTTGGCACTGCCTTAATTATTTGAACATGGATATCTTTATCACTTCTCAAAAAGCGATTAAAAGTAGACTTTTGAACGAAACCTGTTTTCGCCTCTACAGCATTTGCCATCCCAGCTGCCATTGCGGCCCTAATAACATCTATATTACTTTTCCCATATGCCAAGGCTGATAAAATTCCGCCAATCATCGCATCTCCAGAGCCTTCAGGATTGACAGCCAGTTGCGATGAAATTTTAATTTTATAATACCTAGGAGTTTCTATGCCTACTTTTGCCACACCTCCATGCGCACCCATTGAAACCAGCACGTTTGGAATGTTTTTAAAAATAGGGTTCATTAGTGCGGAAAGTACGGCATTTTTTTCTTCCACAACGTCAGTAGCCAGTAACTCACTAAGTTCTTCATTATTGGGCTTAATATAGTCTGGCAAATCTTTTCCCATAAGGACTGATTTCAAAGCTGCACCGGAGGTATCCAGAACAATCTTTGCCCGAGGATTTTTTTCCCGCACAGCACGTATCACTTGAGAATAAAAATTTCCTGGAAGATTGGGAGCCAGGGAACCATTAATTGACACACCATTTAGGTTCGTTAAAGACGATATTTGTTCAAGAAGCTGATTGGCTTCTTCAGTCGAAATCTGTTGTCCAACTTCGTTGAGTTCTGTCTTCTGTCCCTTACCATCAATGATGGTATAGCAAAAGCGAGTCTTCCCAGGAACCTGGATCATCTTATTAGCAACGCCGTATTCCTGTAAATCTTGGATAATACCAGCTGAATTATCTCTGCCGACGAAGCCCATAGCAGCAACATTCTCTTTATTCCCAGTTAAGATTGAAGCTACTCTCCCAGCATTAATACCCTTACCACCTATAACTTGGTAGTGACTAACTTCTCGGTTAGTCTGACCAAGCTTAAAGAAATTAGTCTGATAAACAACATCAATTGATGGATTAGTTGTTATTGTCAATAGCATTGCTATCCGCCTTTCCTACAAGCACACCAGTTATTTCTCGGTAGTGTTTTAAATCAGATTGTGAAATCCTTGAATCAGTGATAAGACCTGTAAACTCTTCTAATTGGGCAAAGCTAAAGGAATCGCCTCGTCCGAACTTAGTGTGATCAGCAACAACGTACATTTTTTTGCTCCGTTTCATGGCCGCTTTTTGTATGTTTCCTTCATCAAAGTTGGCCGTAGTAACCTGATCGTCAAAGACCCCATTTGTACTAATAAATGCTAAGTCAAAAATAAAGTTGCTGAGCGTTTGTTCAGCAATGCTTCCTACAAATTCATTTGTTATTTTGTGATAGAAGCCACCGGTAAGAAACACATTGATATCTTTATTAACCAAGTACCGAAAAATTAAGTCTGAGTTCGTAATATACTTAACATCATCCTTTTTTGGTAGAAAGTCAGCGGCGGCATAAATTGTCGTGCCCGCTCCCAGAAAAATTGTTGCTTTGGGATGAATCAACGAACCTATTACTCTTCCAATTTCAATCTTGGACTCACGCTGAACCTGCGTCTTTTCCTTAGTTGATTTTTCATTAATTAACGAAGCTCCTCCATAAACCCGATTAATAAGCTTTTCTTGAGCCATTTCATTTAAGTCTCTTCGAATTGTCATCGAAGCCACGTTCATGCTCTTGGCTATCTCGGTGGTCGTTAGTGATTTACCTTCAGCGGAATTCAGTAATGCCAATATGGCACTTTGGCGTTGCGCCTTCATCATGATGTTAATGCATCTCCTGTCCAAGTTAATCGATGTTCACATCATAACTTGTATTCCGGAAATGTTCAAGTATGTTCGACTGGTGTAATGCCAAGATTACCTTAAGAATTTGAAGATCTGCGTCTTGTTTATGTTATAAGGCCAAATTTCTGTTCTTAAAAAATTAGTTTAAATTTGTTGACAACAAAACAGAAACCGCTTACTATACGAAGTGAAACAAAGTTGATCATTTTTTACAAGATCGAACATTTTGAAAGGAGCATACAAATTGTACGAATCAATGTTTTCAAAGGAACTGATTGATCTTAACAACCCATCAACTTCCTCACGTGAATTGTTCGACTCGGTTGCTTCAGTCGCACATGATAAGGGATATGCACGCAAGGACTACGGGAAGGGGTTAATAGACCGTGAGGCTAAATTTCCAACAGGCCTTATGTTTCCAAGTTTAAAAATTGCATTACCCCACGTAGATCCTGAATTTGTTTTGAAGCCATTTATCTATGTTGTAAAAACCAATACCCCAATTGGCTGGAAACAGATGGGCGATATGAAACCCATGTCCACAAATAATTTTCTGTTTTTGGGAATTAAGGAACCTTCTAAGCAGGTTGGTTTACTTGCCCAAATAATGTCTGCTTTTAAAGACCAAGAATTCGTCAAGGAATTCTTGAAAACCACTGATGAAACCAAGATGTACCATTTACTGTCAGAACAATTCACAAAAATAAGTGTCAACTAGGAGGAAATAATTATGAAAACCATTCTCGTATGTTGTGGCTCTGGCGTAGCGACTAGTCCACAAGTAGCAAACAAAATTAACGATTTCTTGGAAGAGCAAGGTTTAGATGGGTTAGCACATGCTGAGCCCCATCCGGTAGAAACCGCGAAATCCAGAATCGACTCCAATCCGGATATCATTGCTTATGTTGGCATTGCGCCTGCCGATGATGATCTTCGAGAAACAATCGAAGCAAATCATGTGACAGAAGTAGTTGGAGTTCCGTGGTTGACAGGTATGGGTGAGGATGAAGCCAATGAAAAAATAAAGCAAGCAGTCCTAGGATCAACTCAGCATAATTAGTTTTCGAAATTTGGAGGAAAAGTTATGAATTGGAATAATATTGTTCAAGCAATCCTATCTCCTGGTCCTCAAGTTGTCGTTTCGGCTCTGATCATGGTCTTAGGATTTGCATTTGGCATGAAAGCCTCAAAAGCCATACTTTCCGGATTATATCTTGGTGTTGGCTTTGTTGGCATGACAATGGCAATTAACGCACTGGTTGCTGCAGTTAGCCCTGCTGCTAAAGCTTTAGCTACAAATACTGGCATTAACCTGCCAACTGTTGACTTTGGTTGGACAGGTGCAGCAGCGATCACCTGGGCTTGGCCGTTAGCATTCATCTTTTTCGCGGTCGAGATTGGTGTCAACTTAGTCATGTTACTGACAAAAACAACAGATGTTATCAATGCAGATATGTGGAATATCTGGGGTGTTGCACTAACTGGCTATATGGTGTACTCAACTACTTCAAATTATGTTTGGGCGTTTATTGCTGGTGCCATTCAAGTTGTTGTCATGCTGAAGCTTGGTGACATGTGGTCCGAAGAAATCCATGACATGCTTGGATACCCAGGTGTTACTACAACCCACATTGAAGCTTTCACGGCAGTTCTCATGGCGCCAGTCAACAAGTTAATGGATTACATTCCTGTCTTTAATCGTCGCTGGGACGCGAAGGCTCTGAAGAAAAAGATTGGGATTATTTCGGAACCAGTTGTTATGGGTTTCATTATCGGTTTAATCCTTGCATTAGCAGGACGTTACTCGATAGGTAAAGCTTTGAATCTTGCAGTTACAACTGGAGCAATCATGGCAATCTTCCCAGTCATGGCCAAATTCTTCATGGATTCATTAACCCCATTTGGCACGACTATGAGTAACTTTATGAAAAAACGATTTAAAAATCGTGAATTCGTTATCGGACTTGACTGGCCTATTTTAGGTCAAAGTACGGAGCTCTGGGTCACAATGGTTATCCTAATCCCCATCAGTATTCTATATGCTGCCGTTTTACCAGGCAATACAATCCTACCATTTGCGGGCGTCATCAATTATTGTTTAGGCGTTGGTGGCTTGTTGTTAACTGGAGGAAACCTACTGCGTATGGTTGTCCTTGGGATTATTTATGAGCCATTATTCCTCTACGGAGGTACGTTCTTTGCTAATGAGTTCACCGCATTGGCAAAATCGACTCAAGCAATTAACGTTCCAAAGGGTTCAACAGTCTCATGGAGCTCGATTGAAGCACCTGATCTTCGGTTCTTAATGGCACAGGGATTCAAAGGCAATTGGTTAGCGCTATTGGGACTAGCATTGTTGATGGCCCTCTTCTGGATCGTCTACCGTTCGTTTAAAAAGAATCCTAATCCAGCAAAAAAATATACTGATAGTGCAAGTAAAGCCGCTGCCCCCATCACCGCAAAAGAATAAAGGTCTGATAACATGCTTGAGAAAAAAAGAAAAGTCATGAAAATGTTTTGGACGCTTGCAAGCTTTGTTGCATTTGGAATCTTTGTTATAGCTATTACAACAAAGATCTACTGGTTAAATGTTTTCGTCATCATCCTCGGGCTCTTAATCAAGAATAAAGGATACACAACTCTTTTTTCAGAGAACGAGAAAAGAAGAGCAGATATTAAGGCTGATTTAATCAAATCACATGTCATTAAACAAGCGAATCATACAAAAAAGGAGATTAATTTATAATGAATAATTTTAATACACCGAAGGGACGAATTGTATTTGAACATGAGCGTGAAGATTTGGCTAAAGTAGTACAGGTCGTAATGGAACGTGATGATACCAATATTGCAGGTGGCAACATCTCTTTTAAAGTGACTGACAACAATACTGGCAAAGAATACATTATCATGACGCCAACGATGATGTCTGAAGCATATCTTGGACACCTAACACCAGAACAAATTTTAGTTGTTGAACCACACACACGAAAAATCATTGCAGGTGAAGGAAATTTGACTCGTGAAATCAATATGCACGAGGCAGTTTATGATGCTAACCCTGACATCCGCTGTGTCTTTCACTCACACGCAAAAAATGCTATGTTTTGGGCGACAAGTGGTTTAAATATGCCTAACATCACCGAAGCAACTCAGAAGGTTGGCTTTATCGAAACTCTGCCGTTCGAGCCAAATTGCTCAGAACCTCTAGCAGAGCTTGTCGCACAAAACATTGCAAAAATTGGCGACAAGGCCATCCCCCACATGTATCTTCTGAACAGTCACGGTGTTCTTATCACGACTGGAGGCAAAGGAGTCGATGGCTTGACGGCATTGCACTCTGCATTAGCAATTGTAGATACCGTTGAGTGGAATGCTGATATTGCTTTCAAGCAAACCCTTATGCAAAAACTTGGTTTACTGGACGGTTATTACTCAAAGGGTACCAAAATTGGCACGCTTGAAGACATGGAAGAAGGCAAACCAATTTACAACCGGGCAAAAGCGGCTGTCAGTGGCGATTAATTAGAATAACTTCTGCTGCCGTTTAATTCTATGAAGTTAACAAACATCTAACTCAGAAATCAATAGGCGCTCAATTCCTCCACATACAGGATGTTGAGTGCCTTTTGTATACCCCATCTGATCCAGATTGCCGCTTCCTTTTAGCACGGAGCTGCATAAAAATAAAAAAGTTCAGTGCTCATCAAAAAATGACCGCCGAACTTTCTTGAACTATGAAAATAAGCTGCTACTTCCTAATTCATCCCCGAAACGGATTATAAAACCGCCCGCCATTAACATGAAACAGCACCAAGCCAACCAAAATAATCACCACAACACCCACCAGCACTAGCCAGTCAGGCGTCCGCAACGGTTGATCCATATACCACGTCCGCCGTTTACCAGTGCCGAAGCGGCGGAGTTCCATGGCTTGGCTGATTTGATCAATCCGATCGAGACTGGTGAAGATGAGCGGCATCAGGATCTGGCCCATGCCTTTTAAGCGTTGGAACAGCTTGGCTTTGCGTGACAGCTCGTAGCCGCGGGCCTGTTGGGCTAAGCTGATTTGCCGGAAGTTGGCTTGCACGTCGGGAATATAGCGCAAGGCCAGCGCGACGGAATAACTGATGCGATACGAAACGTGCAACTTGTTGAGGCTGGCCGCGAATTCGCTGGGATTGGTCGTGATCAAGAAGATCAAGGCAAGCGGCACGGTCACGATGTATTTCAACGCGAGGTTGAGTTCGTAGAATAATTGCTCTTGTGTGATCGTGAAGTAGCCGGCGTGGAGCAAAACATGCTTGCTGCCATACAGACCGACGCCATACTGCGGCGAGAAGACGAACACCAGCAACAGATTCACCACGGCAAAAATCGTAATGATCTTCACGACCAAGCTAATTTGATGCCAGCGAATTTTGGCTTGGGCAAACAAAATAATCGACGCCAGCATCACGGTACACACGAAACGCGTATCATAGCTGGCCATGACAATCACCGAGATGCCAAGAAACGCCAACATTTTGGTAGCACCGGTCAGGCGATGCAGCCAAGTATCTTGAGGGTCGTATCCAAAAAGTGAATTCATTGGCGGACCCTCCGTTCTTGATCAATGACTGCCTGGGTAAATGCCAGTGGATCGAGGTCCAGGCGTTTGGCTAAGCGGTATAGGCTTGGCTGTGCCAGTGACGCATGTTCAATGACAGCCGGATTCGTCAAAACGGTGGCCGGTGTGGCATCCATCAAGACGCCGCCATCCCCAAGGACAATCGCCCGCTGTGCATATTCCAGCATCAGATGCATGTCATGGGTAATCAACATCATCGTAATGCCTTGGGCGTTCAGCTTGGTCAAAAAGCGCATCATGTCGGTAAAATGCCGCCAATCCTGACCGGCAGTCGGCTCATCAAGAATCATCAAGGCCGGTTCAAGCACCAGAATCGCCGCAATGGTGACTCGTTTTTTCTGGCCGTAACTCAGTGCATTAATCGGCCACGAACGGAACGGGTACAGCCCGCAAACCTTGAGCGCCGTCAACACGGCATCTTTGACGCGGGCCTCATCCCAGCCACGCAACCGCGGTCCAAGGGCAACTTCATCAAAAATCAGGTGTTTACTGATCATCTGATTCGGATCCTGCAGAATATAGCCGATTTTATCTGCCCGTTCCTTCACCGACCAATCGGCCAGATCTTCGCCGTCCAACGTGATCTGTCCAGCATTAGGAGTCAAAAATCCCGCAATCAAATGACTCAGCGTTGACTTGCCAACGCCATTTCGCCCAACCAGCGCCACCATTTCACCGTGATGCAGGGTCAGGTTAAGATCGGTGAAAATCTGACGGCCTCTTGGATACGCAAACTGTAGTGCATCAACTGTTAAAAGTGGTGCTTGCGGCTTCTCTGCGACCACAGTTGGCGCGTCTTCGGTGAAAGTTGCAAGCTTCGCGCCGAGTTCCGGCGCATCGAACGTTTCGAGATCCGCTAGATGGGACGCCTGCTTCAAATCGATGCCCGCAAATTCAGCCGCTTCCAGATACAACGGTTCCCGCAAGCCGATTTTCTGCAGCAACTGTCCGCGCAACAAATTCTCCGGCGTATCATCCGCCAGAATGCGGCCATCTGCCATCACCACCAACCGATCAACCGGCCGGCGCAAAACGTCTTCCAGCCGGTGTTCAATGATAACCTCCGTGACATGATAGGCCTGATGCAACTCGTCAATCAACGCCACCGATGCTTCGCCTGTTGCTGGATCAAGACTCGCCAAAGGTTCGTCAAACAGCAACACGTCGCCTTCATCAATTAAAACGCCAGCCATCGCCACCCGCTGCTTTTGGCCACCAGAAAGCGATTGCGGCGCCTGCGCCAGTAAATCGCCAATTTTCAAACGATCGGCCCATTTTTTGACGCGGGTATGCATCTCGCTGGGAGCAACCGCGCTATTTTCCAACGCAAACGCAATGTCCTCGCCTGCCGTTAATGCGACAAACTGAGCGTCAGGATCCTGCAAAACGGTTCCGACATTCACCGACAAGGCGGCCAGGCTTTGATCCTGCACCACCACACCGTTGACTTTGACGGTACCGCTCAATTTCCCGGGAAATGCATGCGGGATCAGGCCATTAATCAAGTTGCCTAGGGTCGATTTTCCTGATCCCGAGGGCCCGACAATCAACACCTTTTCGCCGGGCTGGATGGTCAAGTTGACATCGTGCAAGGTCGGCTCAGCTTGACTGTCGTACTGAAACGTCACATGTTCAAGTTGAATTGCTGGTACCGTCATATCAGGACTCTTTCTTCAGACTGCCAGAACGTGTCCGGGTTGCAGCATAAGCCACCAACAAAATCGTGCCAATCACACCGGTCGCAATACTGTTCGAAATCGCCGAAACAATCCCCTGAACATAAACCTTATTCGCCGGCTCACTGTAAATGATGATATCCAGCGTCGGCGCAATCAGACTCCAACTAACCACATTGGTAATCACTTGCAGAACATTAAACGCAACAATCTTTTTCATGCCAAAATTGCCTGCTTCAATGTTGAATCGTTTCCAGAACAGACCGATCACCATACCAACCAATCCGGTCGTAAACACCCAAGTCCACCAAGGCTGGCCGTACTGGGTAAAGTCATTTAAGGCATGCCCCAAAAAGCCGATAAAGAAGCCTGCGACCGGTCCAAAAAGCGTGGCAATGAAGCCAAGAAAACCATAGGAAATGTCAATGTTCGTGTTCGCAATGCCTGTTGGAATAACTGCAAATCTTTTTAAAATAAATAAAATAGCCGTACCAATACCAATTGCGACAACTGTCCGAACACTCAAAGCTTTGTGATCTCGCATACCGAATCCCCCTATAAGAATGAACGTTATCTTTTCACGGATGAACCATCATGACCTGTCCATCGACGCATCAGGCCACTTTTCACATGACCCATACGACGTGTCAATTATACCGAAAGCCGCTTCACAGTGATATGCCAATCGACACCGGTGCCTATGTGATACAGCTTCGAGAATGAATCCTGGTTAATCGCCACACCCAGATTCAGCAAGGAGTTCACATACACCAGCGGCTCACCAACCCGCACAGCGGCAAATGTCCGCGTAAACGGCATCTGGTTTTGGTAACGCATCTGATCCCGATAATAAATCGACACCTGCACCAGCTCGCCCGGCTCAACCCCAAGCTTCTTAAACGTATCCAGCGGAATGTTCGTCCACAACGAGCCAAAACGAATATCCAAAATGTCAATTGTTCCGGCAATCTGGTTATCACCTTCCGTCACTTCGCCCAGCGGCAACATCACCACATCATCAGGCGAAATCGGCTGACCAAGATCCTCAAAAGAAATCTGGCCACTCGCCAACTTAGCGCCATTATAAGCGTAAACGTCCCGGCCGTGGAACGTATGACTCTCCTGACTCCCAGGCAACGCATGCGATGCTTCATCAATCACGCTCACACGCTTCAAACCCACAAACTTCGCCAGATGCGTCAACGTCCCGTTATCCGGTGTGATAATAAAATGATGATCAGCCGTCTCCGCGATAATACTCCGCCGATCACTGCCAACACCCGGATCAACCACCGACACAAAAACCGTTCCTTCAGGCCAATACTTCGTCGTCTGATACAGCCGATAAGACGCCGCAAAAATATCATACGGTGGAATCTCATGCGTCAAATCATGAATCGACAAGTCACCATCCACCCCATAAGCGACACCATACATCGCCGCAACGGCACCATCAACCAAGCCAAAATCCGTCTGTAACACTAACTTCGCCATTTTCTGTCCCCCTATGCACCGGTATGCCCGCAGATAAGTTGCGAGCATACCGACGCGCGTCTATTTGTTCAGCTTTTTCTAGATGATCCAGTCCTGTGAGTGCGTTATCGTGCCACTGTTACACACAAAGGCTGAATCTGTATTAGCTGAATGTAATCTGAGTTTATCGGAGAAACGTTCGGGTGTAAAGGTGGAATGGGGAGAAATTGAACATCCGCTTGTTGTACATAAATGCAAAACCCATTTTAACCTTCGTTTTGAATGTCGGTCGTTAACCTCCCCAGCCTTTTTGAAGCTTTGACGCGCGTTTACTTCAATCCAGACTCAGTGCATTTTCTTAAGCATAAAGAATTTTGTCTTGCGAAAGTCGTAAAAGATTTTGGAAAACGCAAATAATTTTCCCGAACTTAAATATGAGTCATCGCGGACAACAAGACTGGGACTGCCATCTGGGACATTAAAAAATCGCGCTGGCAGCCCAGATATCATCTCGCACTCAATGACAGAATCAATAAACCCCACTTTTAACCCAGGCTTTTGATTGATAAACGCAAATAGAGATCCCTTAAGCGCCCGATCAGGAATTTCTCCTACAATGGATTTTAAGTAGTAGGAATGCTCCACCAAAAAAGGTTCATCATCTAACTTTCGCTGCCGAATCACCGAAATCAGTTCGGTTGCTTTATCCAACGTCTGGTTCTCGGGAATAAAGTCTGCTTTTGCCAGCGGGACGACCTCTTGACTAATATGTGTCGTCTTGATGATTTTTCCTTGCCTCGCCATCTCTTCGGTCAATCCAACGTTATTTTGAAGAGAAATTGCGCCTTCTACGTGATGCGGACGTGCAAAGGTACCACTCCCATGGGCCTGATAAATATAGCCAAGATTAGCCAGATTCTTTAAAGCCTGTCGTAGTGTGTATCGTGTCACATGATATTGATTCATTAACTCGGGTTCAGTTGGAAGCTGGCCTTCTGCATCCTGAATCACACCTTGCTGAATATCTTTTAGAAGCTGATTCACAAGCTCCTTTGTGTCGTAGTTTTTTTCTCGCTGTGACAACTTTTTTCTCTCCCCTAATGTTCGCCAGTTAGTGTTTACTCAATCAAAGTCTTAGGTTGAATTATAACGCCATTTAACCTTGTGAACTAGCGCTTAAGCTTTTCTTGATGCCACACAAAAAGCGCCTTTGCTTACAAGGCAAAGACGCTTCGGTGAAAACGCTAACCTTCTGATCAGGCTAAGTCTTCTCCATTACTTTGAATCACTTTGCGGAACCAGTCAAAAGAATCTTTCTTGCTTCTGGCAAGCGATCCCTTTCCCTGATCATCCTTGTCAACATAAATAACACCGTAACGTTTGTCCATCTGCCCGGTACCTGCAGACACGAGATCAATGATTCCCCATGGCGTGTAGCCCATAAGGTTAACCCCATCGACTTCAACTGCTAATTTCATTTGCTCGATATGCTGACGGAGGTAATCAATGCGATAATCGTCGTGGATACTGCCATCTTTTTCAACCTTATCAAAAGCGCCCAGACCATTCTCAACAATGAATAGTGGCACGTCATAGCGATCACTGAACCAGTTAAGCGCATACCGAAGACCTACAGGATCAATCTCCCAACCCCAGTCTGAGCGCTGGAGCGTTTCATTTTTAACTTCTCGGTTGTTACCCAGCGTGATAAAATCTTTTGGTTCATCGGCTCCGGCTTTAATGACATGTGATGCATAGTAAGAGAACCCAATATAGTCGACTTTCCCAGCTAATAAAACATCACGGTCCTCCAGCGTTATGTCGAGATCAAACTTTCGCCGATCAAAGTAACGTTCTAGGAAACTTGGGTAACGTCCCTTTACCTGCACGTCAGCCAAATAGTAATTCATCTGCATGAGCCGCTCTGCTTTAAATACATCGTTTGGATTCGGCGTTGCTGGGTACACAGGCCCCATCGCCACCATACAGCCAATCTGGAAGTCCGGATTAATTTTATGACCGACTTGAACTGCCAATGCACTAGCTACCGCTTCGTAGTGAGCTGCTTGAAACATGACCTTTTCTTTATCTTCACCAGGTTGGATAACTAAACCTGAATTCGTGAACAAAGACCACTCGTTCAACATGCCAACCTGATTATTAATTTCGTTAAAGGTCATCCAATACTTGACCTTATCTTTATAACGATCGAAAACGACTTTCGCAAATCTAACAAAAAAATCAATGAGCTTACGATTGCGCCATCCACCATAAGCCTGTACTAAGTGATATGGCATTTCAAAGTGTGATAGCGTAATAACGGGTTCGATATGGTGTGCTAAAAGATCATCAAACAGATCATCATAAAACTTCAAGCCCTTCTCGTTAGGTTGATCCTCGTCCCCGTTTGGAAAAATGCGGCTCCATGCAATACTTGTCCGAAAACAATTCAAGCCTAGTTCCGAAAAAAGTTCAACGTCACCTTTATAGCGATGATAGAAATCGATGGCTTCATGATTCGGATAATTCTCACCTGGTTTAACGCCATCCGTGATGCGCCGACTAGTTTGATGATCACCCGCCGTCATAACATCGGCAATGCTAACGCCTTTACCGTCTGAATCCCATCCACCTTCGAATTGATGAGCGGCAACTGCGCCACCCCATAGAAAACCTTTAGGAAATGCTGACAAATCTTTTCCTCCTCTTCAACGTAATCGATATGACTACAAATCTTTTTAATTAAGCAGCTGCTTCTTCTGCTCCCTTAGCTTGCTCGTCTTTGTATAACTTGCCATCATAAAACTTAATGAACGGGACCCAGATTAGGAAAGCAACAAAGGCGCAAACGAACGCAAGCACAATGGCTCGCCAATCCCCTGCAGTTCCGATAAATCCAGATAACCCAAGTGGTGTCGGCCATGCAGGTTGAGCAATCATCGGCTTAACAAGATGTAAGTCAATTGCAAAGTAAGCGATCGTCATTGAAGCCATTGGCGCTAAGAAAAATGGAATCGCAGTATACGGGTTATAAACAACCGGCATCCCAAACAAAATGGGTTCATTAATATTGAAGAAAGCAGGTACAATCGATGCTTTACCCAAAGCACCCAGCTGAGCTGATTTTGCAAAAAACGCAATGAAAACAACCATACCGAGCGTTGCACCAGATCCGCCAATTGTGACAAAGCAATTATTAAACTCACCTGCAAATGGAATATTGGCACCTTTTTGATTTAACTGCATATTGGACAGAACAATTGGCGTTAAAAATGACGTTACGATTGTTGCTCCGTGGATACCAACAATCCAGAGGGCATGCATAATGAAGTACACAACCAGCAAACCGACCCACGTACTTGTCAGATTCGTCACAAAGCCAAACGGGATCGCCACAATCTTATAAATGTCGGTATTAAAGGCCATTAACACGCCATTAATGACAATTACCGTTAACGCGATAGCTGCTGTCGGAATTAATGCTGTAAATGAACGTGAAACGCCCGCCGGAACTGTGTCTGGCATCTTAACGACAATATTCTTTTTAACAAACCATGCGTATAACTTCACGGCGATAATAGACATGATGATGGCTGTAAAAATACCTGTTGTTCCAAGACGGGTGACCCCGCCTGCAATCGCATAACCATCAATAATCTTGCTATTCTTTGTAATTTCTGTGACTAATGTTGCTGTCCCACCTTTAAAAACTAATTCTGGTATACACATGAAGAAAGCCATCATGGAAAGCAAGGCACCGTTTAAAGGATTAATATCAATTTTCTCTTCTTGCGCCTGAATTCGCGTGTACTCATATCCGAAAACAAGGCAAAAGTATAGCGCTAAGATTCCCATCGTGGCACCATTTGCCAACATGTAAAGATTAGCAATTTTATCAAACGAGACTTTCCAAATCCCAGCCAAAGCCGGAAAACTTTGTGGCAACACACTAATAATCAGGAACATTGATCCGACAATTGTGAATGGAATAGAAGCCATCCCTGCAGCCATGACACCACGCACAATTCTAAATGAGGCAAGCTTTCCCATTGGCCCCATTAGATGATCATTCATAAACTTAAATAACTTGTTGTTGCTTGAATCCATATTTTTCTCCCCATTTCGGTTTACTCAAGGCTTTGAGCGAATCTGTGAATCTGCTTCAGATACCGATCTTTGTTTGTTTCAATCAAATGAACCCGCGCCAAAATATAGAAGCTTAACCCCATGCCGATTAGTAATATGGTCGTGACAAGTGATATCCCTTTTGGCCCGAAAAATGGAAATACTTTTGGCCCAAAGCCAGTCGCAACTAATACCAACGCGGCAAAATTACTGAGCAGTTGCACAAGGTAACCTATTTTGGTAACTGGCAACTTATTGTCTCGTCGCCAATATTTGCTGGCTTGTTCACCTGCTACTGCCGTAGTGATGATTAATAACGCTAATGGCCACCACTTGATAAATCCCACAGCACTAAAGCTCAAAACAAACCAGTATAAATTAGCAAAGAAAAAAGCAGCGGTCGTGTACCGGATCAATAGATAGCGATTAAAATACATACTGGTTAGGCTCAGCTCTCGGCGACCTTTGTCATACTTTGATTTAGTCGGTGACGGCATTGCGTTGACATCCTCCTCAGTTATTTGACTTTTCCAAAATCTTTCGGTAAAGATCAACGATTTCCCCTGCTAAATCCCGAAAAGTAATAGCATTCATAACGTGATCTTGACCATGAACCATTAATAATGAGACCGGTTGATGATGACCTTGAGCCTCATCTGTTAACATCCCGGTTTGGGCATTGTGCGCATCTGCCAAAAACTTATCGGCTTCTTTAAGCTTTGCCTCTGCAGTATCAAAATCCCCGGTTTTTGCAGCCTTGATCGCTTCAAAGGCAGATCCTTTCGCATTGCCTCCCGCCATGATCAGCTGCATCACTACAAGTTGCTGTTTCTCGTCCATAAGAGCCCCCTACTTTTTGTCAATCAAATCAAGTGCCGCTTTGAGAACTTTGTCACCCTTCATCAGCCCATAATCTTGCATGTTGATAACCTCAACAGGGATGCCTAAGTCTTTCTTGAAATCATTTTCCAGATAGCGGACTTGAGGTCCTAACATCAATACGTCAGGATTTTCGGAATCCAGTTTGTCATGAGCATCGGCCGTAGAAGTTGCAAAGATCTTTGCATTGACACCTTCTTTTGCTGCAGCATCCTCCATCTTTTTAACGAGCATGCTGGTGGACATACCAGCAGCACATACAAGCATGATTGTCTTTTTGGTCATAGCAATCTCCCTCACTTTATTTTTTGTAATGAAAATCTTCTTGGGAAAGTAACGCGCGCGTTGCGTTCTAAAAGTCATTCGAATGAATATTCGTTCGAATGACTTTATATTAGCAGGTAACGCCCATTTTGTAAACGGTTTCTTCCTGAGCTGTCCAAAATAATTCCCCGAATCCCAGTGTGACCGCATTTGCACCCTCAAGCCGGTTAATAAATTCTCGTACACAGCAAAAATATCCCCAAACCTAATTGCCCGGTTCGAGGATATTTTTGGAATGGTCTTTTGATTTTAACTTTCCGCATTCTTACGGTAACTAGCTACTACTACATCCAGCTCTCCAGAAGGCTCACAATTCGGTTAATGCGACATGAGTTTGCTTCGAATAACTCAGATCCTCGCCATTCGAGGCAATCACCTGCTGGTACCAGTAGAAAGATGCTTTACGCGTTCGCATGAGACTTCCATGGCCCTCATCATCCTGATCGACGTAGACAAAACCATAACGCTTAGACATTTCCGACGTACCTGAGGAAACCAGATCAATAGACGACCATGCTGTATAACCAAGGAGATCCACCCCATCTATCAGCGCTTCTCTAACTTGTTCTAAGTGTTTTTGTAAGTAGTCAATCCGATACGTATCAACTACCTGCCCCTTTTCATCTGGAACGTCCTCTGCACCGAGGCCATTTTCGACAATAAATAGCGGTACTTGGTAGCGATCGTAAAAGGTGTTTAACGTATAACGCAGGCCTTTGGGGTCAATCTGCCATCCCCACGCAGAACTTTCGAGATAAGGATTCTTCAGAGAACTTCTTAAGTTTCCTTCCGTTGTCGCCGAAGCCTCCGGAGCCGCACTTGTCACGTTCGATACATAGTAGCTAAATGCCAAATAATCAGCTGTATAGTTTTTCAACAACGCTTCATCTTCCGCTGCCCAAACAATCTTCACATTGTTATCGGCAAAGAAACGCTTCATGTAGTGCGGATAGGCACCTCGCACCATCACATCTGTGTAGAAGAAATTGTCGTGTTGTTCATCCAGCATCATTTGCAAAACATCATCCGGATTACTAGTCGCGGCATAGGTGGTAAACCGCGCGATCATGCAGCCCATCTTGGCATTAGGATTGATTTCACGTAACCGCTTCGTGATCTTAGCCGCGGCAACAAACTGATGATGAACCGCTTGATAACAATCTTGAAGGTAGTTCGCACTCTTATCTTCCACCACACCCGTTGACTTAAACGTTGAGAACCGTCCAGCGTTAATTTCATTAAAAGAAATCCAATATGGCACACGCTGACCGAAACGTGCGAACAAACTGTCAGCATACCGATAAAACATGTCGACCACGCGCCGATCTGCCCATCCATTGTAGCGATTAACCAACGCCAAGGGCATCTCGAAATGTGAAATCGTCACTAGCGGTATCATGTGATGCTTTTCAATTTCCGTTAGAACACGATCGTAAAAATCTAACGCTGCCTGATTCGGGGTTAACTCTTCGCCAGTCGGGAAAACCCGGCTCCACTTGATAGAGAAACGAAACACCTTAAACCCCATTTCTGCACAAAGCGCGATATCTTCTTTATAGCGATGGTAAAAGTCAACGCCATGTCGTTTAGGATAACGTGCAGTACCGGTATCAGCCATTGCAGTTTCAATAATTTCCGATGTTATTCGACGGTGCTTTGCCAAATCTTGACGATCTAGTTTCGGATCAAAAAAGGAAACATCCGAAACAGCAAGGCCACTATTGTCTTCTAAATACGCCCCTTCGGTTTGGCAGGCAGCGATGGCGCCACCCCATAGAAAATCTTTTGGAAATACATTTGTCTTTTGCATTTTTATCTTCCTCTCTACACAAGTGTTGCTAAATGTTCGCCAACGCCAATGTGTTCTTGCTTGCTTAACTCCATGCTTTGATAAGGTGCAATGCTGGTAAAGATGATCGGTGTAGTCAGATCAAATCCCGCAGCTTTAATGGCATCTAAGTCAAAATAAACCAGTGGATCGCCAACTTGCACCCGTTGGCCTTGCTTCACTTTCAGCTCAAAGTATTGACCGTTTAATTTCACTGTATCCAACCCAATATGGATTAGGATTTCGGGACCATCATCCGCCATTAACCCGATAGCATGACCAGTCTCAAAAGCAACTGTCACTGTACCTTCAACTGGCGACAAAATCTCACCTTTAGCCGGTACCACAGCCACGCCTTGACCTAAAGCACCTGACGAAAATGCTTTGTCGGCAATTGTTTCTAACGGGCAAAGCTTCCCTGTTACCGGACTAGAAATGGTAACTGCCTTCGATGGTTGCGTCTTTGCATTTAATGGCTCAGTATCCTTTTTGCTTGTACCCGATTTTTCCGGAACATCCTCAAAACCAATCAAATAGGTCAGCACTGTCGAGGTGATGAATGTAACGGCAATCGCAACGAGGAAGCCGATAAACCCTTCACCGTTTTTCCCATAAAAGGCAGGTATCATCAGAATACTGGAAGGACCCGCTGCATAACCGGCACTTCCTGAAAAGCCAACAATCCCGCCACCAATAGCAGCCGAGACGACGCCGATAATGAAGGGCCGTTTCAATCGCAAGGTCACCCCGTAAACAGCCGGTTCAGTGATGCCAAACAGTGCCGAGATGACCGCCGATGCTGACAAAGCTTTAAATTGTTTGTTCTTCGTTCTTAGCATGACACCTAGAGTAGCCCCTGCCTGCGAAAAAACAGAAATGGCGTTCGCCGGTTTAATCGGATCGCGTCCCAAGGTAGCAATATTATTCAACATCACCGGCACGATTCCCCAGTGCAATCCGAAGATAACCAGAATCTGCCACGACGCTCCCATCAGTGCGCCTGCTATGATGGGATTGATATTGAAAACCGCTGTCAAACCAGCTGCTAAGGCATTGCCGACATAAACACCAAAGGGACCAAATAGCATTAGTGTCAGAGGTACCACAGTCACAAGCACAATGGCTGGTGTCACGAAGTTCTTGATGCTCGTGGGTAAATACCGATTTAGATATCTTTCAAAGATGCTAGCAATGTAAATCGCCAAAATAATCGGAATCACTGTCGAGGTATATTTCACCATCACCAATGGAATGCCTAAAAAGTCAACAGACTTTCCCGGATCTGCCAAAGTGATGATCGTAGGATATACCAGTGTTCCGGCAATCGTGACCGCCACAAACGGATTGCCCTTAAACTTGCGTGCTGCCGTGATTGCCAGCAAAATTGGCAAGAAGTAGAACAAACTATCTCCGATTGCATTCAAGATGATATAAGTCGAAGTATTCGGCATCACCCACTTCAACTGGGTTGCGATTGCCAAAAGCCCTTTTAAGATCCCCGCACCTGCCATGACACCTAAAAGTGGCGTAAACAAGCCTGAGATTAGATCAACAAATCGGCCAAAAATCGTTTCATTTGCGTTATCTTGCGTATCTTCCTGGCGATCCTCATCAATCAAACCAGAAATTTTTCCAAACGCTTGATACACGTCGCTCACAGTGTTCCCAATGACCACCTGAAACTGACCGGCGCTTTCCATCACGGTCACAACCCGTTCCAAGGCCTCAATCTGTTCTTTGTTCGCTAATGCCCGATCCTTTAGCTTGAAGCGCAATCGTGTTGCGCAATGCACCAGTGACTTTACGTTATGCTCCCCGCCAACCTGTGCCAAGATTTGCTCGGCTAGTTGTTGATCATTCATTGAACATCTCCTCCTTAAAATCATTGCAGTTTGTTGCTTAGTAATACAGCTTGATATACGAGTTTCGTTTGATTAAGTGGCTGTAGGGCAAAATAAAAACCTGAGCACTGACAAAGAACGCATACAAGGTTGCTGTATACTTCTTTGTCAAAGCCCAGGTTTCGCCTGCCGAACAGTCACAATCCACTCGTCTTCAACTGAATTATTAAGATGGCTTTATGGTAACGGTTACATTTACATGTGTCAAGCTTTTTTTATCCAGCTTTTTAGTAAGCTCCCAAATGTTTTTTCCACAATAAACCGTTTCGTTATCACACAACTCACGGTGAAGCATCTTCCCGCTCACTTGCGCGCACTTGCAGTCGATTAAGGTGAATCATCAGATATAGCATTTCTTCAGTTGTCAACGTCATTCCAAACGTATTGGCAACATAATTCGCAATTTTGCAACAAACTTGATAGGCATCTGGATGCTTCTGCTTCATCAACAAGTACAGTTCCAAGTCATTGCCCTGAAGCATGGCATCCTGTATGATCCGCTGAACAAAGAACTTGAGGTGCGTCAATAAGCGATAATCGTTTAATGAATGCTCATCATAAGTACCGTGAAAAGCATACTTGATAATATTGAGCATGGCATAAACTTCCTTCATAATCTCGATTGTCGTCCCCATCTCCTCGTTCATTTCCGCATTAATGAGATGCATCGCTACAAACCCAGCCTCATCAAGTGGCAAGTGAACGTTTGTCTCCGTAGCAACTATTTCCAAAAAATGTTTGGACAACATGAATTCCTTTGCATAGAGATTTCGAATTTCGTATACTAACGAATTTGTAATTAATTGTCCTTCTTCATAACGTTTAAGTGCGTGATAAATATGATCTACCAGTGATACATGCAAGCTAGCGTTCAACTTTTGGCCCAACTGCTTTGCTGCTTGATCAATGAACTGTTCCGTGACGCGTAGTATTTCATAAGGCACTTCCGCAATCAAAGCCGAAAAGTGCGATTGCATATCATCATTCTGTAAAGAGAAAAGCTTATCGACTACGGCCGGATCTAGTTGTTCCCCAGCGCTACGTTTGAAGCCAATTCCCTTCCCCATCGCAACTTTCTCGAAACCATGGTCATCTTTAACTACAATGACATTGTTATTAAGAATTTTATTAATCTCCACTTACATTCCCCCTTGTGGTCCAACTTTGAATACTATTTTATGTCAAAGTGAAAGGGGGTTTCAATGAGCTTTGGAGGAAGCTCTTGTTTTCAAACGCTTATCAAACAAAGACATTCATTTAAATTATGCATTAAATCAGCAAAGTGGAACATAATTATGAACTATTTTATCAAAACTAAAACCGACTCAATATCCTGCGTGCGATACAGAGCCGGTTTTGCATTTTCATGCAGTTACACCACAAATATTCAATTTAGTTCTTAATGTGTTTAACAGCAATCAAATCTGATTCGCGACGTCCACCGCTACTTTTCTCTAAAAAGGGCTTCAATTGAGCATATATCTTCGGTGTTGTAAGCCCGTATTCTTCCTGAAGAAATTCCGGAGTGCCCACTTGTCCGAACCTGTCATTGCATCCAATCCTCTTGAGTGGAATAGAAATTCGATTCTCGGCCATCACTTCTGCAACGGCACTTCCCAAACCACCAATGATGTTATGATTCTCGATGGTAATAACGGCTTTCTTGTATGCCATCCGTTTCAACAGCAAGTCACGGTCTAACGGCTTGATGGTAAACATATCGATTACATCTGCTGTTAATCCTTGCTCTTCTAGAATATCTGCAACATCTAATGCCTCCGAGACTAACTGTCCGGCAGCAACAATCAGATAGTCCGAGCCATTCCGAATAAGATTCCCTTTACCTAGCTTGAAATCAGAACCTGCCTCATAAATCGATCGTACACTTTTCCGATTTCCGCGAACGTAATGAATGCCTTTCATCTGACTAAAGGCTTTAATGACCCAGCTCATTTGTACTTCATCTGCTGCGTCACAGATAACAATATTAGGAATTGTCCGAAGGGTTCCGACGTCCTCATAGCTTGTATGAGTACCCCCATTAAACCCGGCGGCGAAACCAGGATCAGAGCCAAATATATTGATCGTGTTTTTCGAGTAAGCACCAGATACAAACAACTGATCAAGAGCCCGACGCGCTACAAAGGGCGCAAAAGTGTGAATAAAAGGTGTAAAACCAGTTAAGCTTAGTCCAGCAGCGACCCCCACCATATTTGCTTCCGAGATGCCAACGTCAATGAATTTATCAGGGTGTGTTTGCTTGAATTGAAGAAAATTACTGGCTCCACCAAGATCAGCATCAAGCGCGATAATCCGATCGTCTTTCTCCATCAATCCATTGAGGGTATCAACAACCGTTTGCCTAAGCTCTTTTCCCTTCGTTCTTTGTTCAGTCAACTTAAACATTTTTCTCCCCCTCAAAAATTTGCTCCAAATTCATCAATGCTTCGTCGGTTTCCTTATTGATTTTTTCATTACCAAACTTAACAGAATGGTTATCCTCCATGTCTTCAAAAAGCTTAACTCCTGCTCCTTTTATCGTATCGAGAACAATGCAAACTGCAGAATCTTCGATGGTCTTTAAATAATCAATGGCAGCGTCAATTTGCTTAATATCACGACCATCAACGGTCACAGTCGAGAAGCCAAATGCTCGCATTTTGTCGGCAATACTGAATTGTCGAATAATATCGTCCGTCCAACCATCAAGTTGCTTCTTGTTGTTATCTATGAACACGATACAGTTGTTCAGCTTATTGCTAGCAATATACTGGAACGCTTCCCAACATTGTCCTTCGTTTAGCTCACCATCTCCGACAATCAGATAAACATATGATGATAAATGTTTCTGCTTTAGTCCGGTTGCAATTCCCGCTGCTTGTGATGTCCCTTGCCCAAGCGATCCCGTTGTTGCATCAACTCCAGGGGTCTTATTGCGGTCAGGATGTGATGGTAAAATTGTCCCACCTTGGTTTAAGGTAGCCAGGACACTATCGCTAATGAACCCTGATGCTGCTAAAGCACTATATAGCGCTGGCCCCGCATGGCCTTTTGAAAGAACCAACCAATCACGATTTGACCAATGTGGTTCTTGCGGGTTAATGTGCATCTGTTTTCCGTAAAGAACTGCTAAAGTGTCTGCGATCGACAATGATCCGCCGATATGACCTTGTCCTGCTTCTTGAATTGATTTAATGGCACCATATCTAATTTTCGCAGCAAGTCTTGTCAGTTTAGATAATTCATTCGAATTCAAACTAGTCCACCCTTTCGATAAACACTATGCTGTCTCTTCATCCTTACTTATTTTCCTTTTACCAATGGCTGTCAGTGCAAACATCACAATACCAATCATGATGACCGCGCCGATGACGGCAATCTGCCCACCCATGCGGGATGACTGTCCGAGAAGTAACCCAATGATGCCATAATCTGTGTCAGAGAAAGTGGATCCTGTAAATCCTAAGTTGCTTACCAATGGCATCAGGAAAAGTGGCATAAAACTAATCACAACTCCTTGAACAAATGACCCCAAAACAGCTCCGCGGATCCCGCCTGTTGCATTCCCATAAACAGCTGATGTTGCTCCGCAGAAGAAATGTGGGACAACCCCAGGAATGACGATTGTCGTGCCAGCCATAGCCATGATAATGAGACTGACGATGCCACCAATAAAGCTTGAAAAGAAGCCAATAAGCACTGCATTAGGTGCATAAGGGAAAACAATAGGGCAGTCAAGACCGGGCTTTGAATTGGGAACCAGTCGTTCAGAAATTCCTTTGAAGGCGGGAATGATTTCTGCCAAAATCATTCGTACCCCTGCAAGAATCACATACACCCCAGCTGCAAAAGTACCAGCTTGTTGAAGTGAGAAAACAATAAAGTTAGTCCCCGCACTTAGCTTGGTTTCGATATAGGTCGATCCTGTGAAAATAGCGACAATCAGATAAACAACCATCATTGTCAAAGCAATGCTGACAGTTGAATCGCGTAAAAATGACAAGCCTTTAGGAAAGTTAATATCTTCCGTTGATTTCTTCTTATTTCCAAACCACTTGCCAATGTATCCAGCAATCATATAGCCAAAATTTCCGGTATGGGCAAGGGCGACATCATTCGTGCCGGTAATTTTCTTCGTAAATGGTTGGATAATCGCCGGAAAAATAGCCCCACACATTCCAAGAAATATTCCGCCGACAATGATCATCAGAACGTTATTCATGCGGGTTGTTGTCAAAATAACAGCTATGATACACGCCTGATAAAAAAATGCATGCCCCGTTAAATAGATATATTTAAACCTGGTGATTCTGGCAAAAAGAATATTTGCAGCCATTCCGAAAAGCATGATTAAAGCTGTCGCCGTTCCAAAGTTCTTGATAGCAATAGCAATGATTGCTTCATTATTCGGAACTACGCCGGTGACGTGAAAGGCTTGTTGAAACATCTTACCGAAAGGCGTCAAAGATCCTGTGACAACATTTGCACCAGCAGTTAACACTAGGAAACCGACAAATGTTTTAATGCCACCCTTAAGAACCTCACTAATGTGCTTTCGCTGTAAAACCAAGCCAAGAATCGCAATTAGAGCAACTAAAATGGCTGGCGTACTAGCAATATCAATTAATATTTTTAAAATCCCATTCATTTTGGTACTCCTCCTATGCTAGTGTTTCAAATTTTAGTTTTGACTTTTAAGCACTGCCTCCACTTTGGTCTTTAATTCTTTCTTATCGATAATACTGTCTAAGACAATCACGTTTTTTAAGGTGCTGAGACTATCAGCCAAATCCTTCCCGACGAAGAAGTAATCTGCGCTGCCTTCTGTTGCGCTCCCAACATCAAAATGTGCGGTTTCAATTCCGGTGACACCGAGATCCTTCAAAACACTCTGAATATTCATTTCAACCATGAAACTTGAACCGAGTCCCGATCCGCACACAGCAGCAATTTTCATTTCAATCTCCTCCTCCACTTAATAGTGAAATGATTTCGTCTTTACTTTTAGCAGCTAACAGTCGATTCAAGCTGGGCTCATCCGACAGAAACGTTGCTAACTCAGCTAAAGCTTTTAAATGGGTCGTATCATCAATGGCAGAAAGACATATAAAGAATGTCACTGCATGTTCTTTTTGGTCCAAAAGGAGTACCGGATTCGCCACTTTCAGAATCGAGATTCCAACTTTTAGTGCGCCGTCTTCAGGCCGGGCATGAGGCATTGCAATACCCTTACCAATATGAATAAAAGCACCATACTGTTCAACCTTTTGGATCATTGCATCAATGTAACGTGATTCGATGAAGCCAAAGTTTTTTAATGGCTGTGCCGCGAATCTAATAGCTTCCTTCCAGTTCATTTTTCGATCGGTTAATTGAACCATTTCGGGTGTTACCAACTCCCCGAGCATAAAGAACCTCCTCTCTTCTTTTTTGAAAAAGTTTCAAACTGCATCAAATTTCGGTAAAACTAAAGCAGCTTTATACCAGTCATTTCTTGGAAGTCCTTTTGCATCAATTCCCAGGAAGTTTCGATGCTTTCCGATAGACCAAACAGCCCACTGCGACCAATGATATAAATATCTGGTCCTGCTTCCGCAATTTTCTTAAAGTTCTGACGATTAGAAGATCCATCCATCTCGATAAGGTACTGAAAACCATTTTCGCCACGTAGCCTTCGTAGTTCCACAATCTTCTTCAGTGCTTCGCCAATGAATTTCTGACCGGCAAATCCTGGATCAACCGTCATGATCGTTACCTTATCAACCTTGTCAATAACCGGATAAATAGCATCGACAGGCGTTTCAGGGTTTAACACAACTCCTGCTTTTAACCCAGCCTCATGTATTTGATCAATAAGTCTAAACGCAATACCGTTCAACACCTCAATATGCATGCAAATCCAATCGCATTTAATTTTGATTAATTGATCAACCCAATAGTCTGGTTCATCGACCATTAAGTGAGCTGAAAGAGGCAAATCACTGATCTTTCTGACCTCTTGAATAAACCACGGAGATAAGCTGAGGTTTTTGACGTAGTGCCCATCCATAATATCTATATGGAAGGAATCAACCTTCGAATTCAAATAAGAAATCTCTTCTTTGAATTTATCAAGATTCATCGTCATTAGAGATGGTGAGAACTGAATTTGATTCATCTTTTCAACCTCTATTCTGTTTAAACTTTTCCCAGTCCTTCGTAAACTGTGCAACACCTTGGTCGGTCAATGGGTGATACCACAGGCTCTTAAACAACTGCGGTGGAATCGTTGCAATGTGGGCGCGACTCAGGGCGGCTTGTTCAACGTGCTCACGGTTCCGAATACTTGCTGCAATAATTTCAGTTGTAAATTCATATCGGTCAAATATTTGCCGCAGCTTGCTTACCAGTTCCATTCCATTAACAGCAATATCGTCTAGCCTGCCAACAAATGGCGATACAAATGTTGCTCCTGACTTTGCTGCCATAAGACCTTGCGTCACCGAAAAAACAAGTGTCACATTTGTCTTAATGCCTTCCTGACTTAGATAATGTGTCGCCAGAAGTCCTGACTCTGTCATAGGGAGTTTAATCACCACGTTATCGGACCACTTAGCCATTTTTTCTGCTTCCTCAACCATATTTTTTGGATCTAAAGCAGTAACTTCAGCAGAAATGGGACCATTGACAATTTGACTGATCTCTCGAATAACTTCTTCAAAGTCTCGACCTTCACGAGAAATAATGGTCGGATTAGTGGTAACGCCGTCAACTAAGCCTAACTTTTCGATTTGTTTAATTGCTTTTACATCTGCCGTATCAAGAAAGAACTTCATATTTTCAATTTCCTCCCAAAGCTCACACTTTAAATCACTTTGATATCATTCAAGTCAATATCTTCTTCTTCAGCTTCATTAATCTTCTCAAGATCCTCTTCGCTAACATCCTTCTTAATAAGCGCCAAAGTGACGGCTGTCACCAGAATATTCACTAATAATCCGGCTACCCCAGCCCATGGATGTGACATTGTTGGAATCATCAAGAATCCACCAAAAGGTACCGTGGCGTCAGCTCCCATGACCATTGACACTGCACCACCTGCTGCACCACCAATAGCTGTCGCAATCACGCCGCGAACGATATCATTCATAACTAGCGGAATAACGCCTTCGACGATATTGATGACTCCCATTGGCACTGCTGACTTCAATGTTTCTACTTCTACTTTCGTGTAAATGTTTTTACCAAATAGTTTGGCAACAAAGAAAGCCAAGCCGAATCCAATCGGAGTAGCTGTATTAACAAGCTGCAAGGCCGTAATGGGACCATTCAACCCTTCTGCCTGCAAAGTAAGCACAAAAGCAAAAACAGTTTTATTAATCGGTCCACCATAATCCACACCACTTAACAATCCAATCACTGCACCAAAAACGAGTAGTGATGATGAGTTAAGGCTCTTTAAGAATCCTGTCAGCATTGCCGTAAGTGCAGCTATCGGTGCCCCGATGATGTATACCATGACTAGGCCACCGATTATGGAAGCAATGAATGGTATTAACAGTGTCGGCATTAAGCCTTTTGCCCAAGCTGGGACTTTAATGAACTTGAGAACTCCTAAAACGAGATACCCTGCAAGAAACCCGCCTAAGATACCACCGATAAAGCCCGCGCTAATGGCGTTAGCAGTTAACCCAATGATGAAACCCGGAGCAATACCCGGCTTTGCCGCAATAGCAAATGCGATACCGGTCGAAATGACAACAGGCAACATGCCTAGTCCTTTGCCACCAATCGTTGCCAAAGCATCCCAGAAGTTAAATTTTCCCTGAATAAGCGCATCCTGAGCATGACCGCCAAATGCCATGCCTATTGCGATCATAAAACCGGCCCCACACACAATCGGTATCAAGTAAGAGATGGCCGTCAATAAGTTACTCTTGATGTTGAGCGATTTAAGTGCCTTCATTTTTACCCCTCCAAATCTTCATGTTGTTATGCCTGAGCTTGAGACGCTGTAGCGATGATTTCTTTGGCTTTAGCGATTAATTTGTTAGGAGACTTAATGGCAATCTCTGTTGGAACCTGAATGACCCTTTTGCCTTTAAAACGTTCTTCCCCAGATATTTTGACGTCTATTGCTAAAATGACTAAATCCGCGTCTTGTATCTGTTTAGCCGTGAGTTCATTTTCAACGCCGATTGTTCCCTGAGTTTCAATGTGAATTTCGGCTCCAGCCTTTTTCCCTGCATTCTCTAACTTTTCCTGTGCGATATAGGTATGCGCAATGCCAACAGTGCATGCGGCAACGCCGACAATTTTCATTTTGCTTCCTCCCATTCATTTAAATGCATTCACAACATCATCTTTATCTCTGGCTCGCAATAGGTTATGAACAACCTTTTCGTTCCCCAACTTCTTGGCAAAAAGCGATAAAAGCTTCAAATGAGTCTTGGCCGCCTTCTGATCATCACCAACGGCGAAGAGAATAACCACCTTGACGCCTTTACCATCAAGTGTTTCCCATGGGATTTCGTTTCTGCTAATTCCGATAGCAACACCTATCTTCTGAACGTGTTTGCTCTTGCTATGGGGAATAGCAACATAATCACCAATGCCTGTTTGCCCTTCAGATTCACGAAGGTAAACATCATCAACAAAGGCATGCACATCATCGATATAACCGTAATTGAACAAATCCTCGGCAAGTTTATTAACAATCTCAGATTTGTTTCTTGCTTTTACATTTGGATCTACAATTCGGGGATCAATAATATCAACTACATTCATCTTCATTACCACCTACTAAGTGTCTTTTTGTTCTTGGCTTTCTTCTAAGCCTTTACGATTGAGCCGAGCCCCAAAATAGTTCAGATAAGGTGCCCGCGTCGGTTTCTCTTAACAACAGCTGAATAAATTCCTCCTTGCCTAACTTCCTCATGATGTCAATGATTTGTAATTTGGTGCGTTTACTTTCATCTGTTTTTAAAAATATAAACACCATAACCTGTACATCATGAATACTGGGGCTCCATTTTCTCAGGTTAGTTTGCGGCTTAATAATTAGAAGTTTTGTTTTAGGAATAAAATCTCCTTCTACATGCGGAAGAATGACATGATCTGCCACTTGAATACTCCCCAAGTTCTCCCTATCCAGTAAGTCGATTACTAGCCTGTGTGCTTTCAAAACATCGTCTGGGAAAATCTGATTAGCAGCAAACTGATAAGCATCAGCTCGGTCTTTTAAAGCTAAATTCGAAAATATAGAGATAAGATCATTTTTCATTTCGAATTTCCTCGATTACTTTTTGAATTCTTGCCTGATCGTCTGAATTCAGCATCGCGCTGACTAATAATGACCTTACAGGCAGCTTATTTCTTAGTGCGACGGTCGTGATGATCAGTTTTGTCTGTGGGTATTTTCTTAAATACTGCTGATACTCACGAGTGTTAACAACATCAACGATATCTAGTTCAGGAAAATGCTTCTGAATTTTTGCTCTTAAAAGCTCCGATGTGCCTATACCCGTTGTACACATGACTAACGTTTGTATCGGCAGCTGATGAACTTCACTCATACGTGCGAAGTATAGTGTGATAAAGCCATTTTCATCAGCGTTAATCTGTGGCAAATGGTACTTTTCGCTCAGCTCTACTGAAACCTCAGTTACTACATCAAAGATTGTTTGGTAAGAAAGCTTTATTTGATCGAGCAAGACATTCTTAACTCGAATGTCGTTCTTCAAGCGATTCAACATTGGCTTAACGTGACTTGCTAAATCCCGAAAATTCGCGGTACCGCTAGTCTCCAAATTTAGTCGATGACCAACCTCGTGCAAATAATAATTCGCCACATCCATGACAACTTTTGAAAAGCTTGACGGCCTGTCGGATAAATCTGGCAGCCGGGACGAGACCAAATATTGAAACAAATAATACTGTTCAACATCTGGTAGATGTCGATGGAGATAACGCCCGATGTTGTCAATAGTCTGCCTGGCAATTTTCGCAATTCTTGGTTCAGTTGCCATTGTTTCCTTCTCTTCAAGCGTCAACCCCGAGTTTTGACAACCGATCATCCCCTGCTTAACTCTTGATATGAGAATGTACAAATGTGAAAAAAGATTGACATTATACGGATAAGGGACTTTCTCTCCAAGAATTTTTTCAATTGTAGATATCTGTTCTAAGACAAGCGACATGTCGTAATGATTAAATCCAGCCTTCATTGTTCCTTTAAGGTCATCAATATCAACAAAGTTTAAAGCTTGCGTTATTTCAACAATCGCCTTACGAATATTCGGCTCGCTCCCTGTTATTTGCAGGGTTCTATTTTTTCGCGTTAAATTTAGTCCATATTTTTTTAAACGCTTCGATATGACCTTCTCATCATTTGTAATCGTTGAGTCCCCAACATAAAAGTCGCTGTATAGCCTTCGAATTTTCAACGCTTTTGGCGAGGCCAGTAGTAACGCCTCCATAACCCTCTCTTGGCGATCAGCTGGTGATATATCCTCAATGTCATCGCGAGACGGTCCTTTTTGCAAAATATACCTTTCTTGATTTAGCCTATATCCTCTCCCTTTAGCTGATTCAATGACTGTTCCATCGTTTGTGGATTCATTTACTTGCTTGATTAAGCGGTAAACTGTCTTCTTTGAAATGCCTAAACGTGCAGCCAGTTCGTCAGCAGTTAAAAAATTAGTCGTTTGTGCCAACAAAAGTTGAAGCCTATATTCACGATTACCTTTTCTGTTCATAGTCAGCCTCTCCTGTAATTTAAGAATAGCCGGTTTTATTGAAAGCGCTTACCAAACTTTTGGCCATTGCACTGGCCATTTTTTGGTGAACGGGGATCGCCTCCCTCCCATTCTTGTTATAGATTTCACAACCCAATACTAAAATATCCGTCATTCATCGATTAAAGATGAGTGGCGGATATTTTCTCGACAAAGCTTTGATATAGCAATTACCAAGGATTCCTAGTTTTTGCTTTAGCGTTTTTGCGATCAAATCTGCTAAAAGCCAGGTTTAGACTGCATTATCAAATCTCTTGCCGTTCGTATAAAACTTATAGCCATGTTTACCTCATGACGCTTTAAAAGGCCTTGTTTTATTTTAAATACGTCTCTAACCCTCAAATTCCCCCATCCCTCTAAGCAGCGCAATAACCTGCTGATAACTTTGAACCTGCCGAATGTTAGCAGTCGAATACTGTCTTAGCGTTTGATACAGGTAGCTAAAAATCGTGTTCTTCTCTGCCTGCGATGTACCCACTAGCACAATGACCATTAAATAGACTTCTTGATTCTCGACCGTCACTTTTTCTTCCGGCTTAATTGCAAATAACCGGTAATCTGAGACACTCGCTGTTACGATGTGTGGTATCGAAATATGATTTAGGACTAATTGATTGCCGGCTTCTTCACGTTCAACGATTCTGACCAAATCCTCTTCAGCCAGTAGCCCCGCGTCAGAAAAGATTTGTAGTCCCTTTTTTAGCGCTGGCAAAAATTTGTCTGTTACAGCGACATTCGTAAAGTGATTTGGCGCTAGCATAGCGGCAATATTGTCGTGATAATATTGCCCATTAACTAACTGTTCAAGCGTTGTCATGTCATCCTCAGACGCAACGGCGGAAAAGGTCAAGGCAAACTTAATTGAGGATCGCTCGATCACATCATTTCTGACATTGGCGATGGCCAAATCAAAGTGCCCTTTTGCATATGCTGATTCTGCTTCGGTCAAGCTGTGAACTGTATCAAGCACAATATTGTGTAGCTTTTGCTGGATAATGGTGGCATTAATCTGCGCTAGTGACATGCGCGGTGCCAAAAAGAGAATCTTAACTGGTTTGACCTCTCGTTGATTAATTGCTTGGACAATATAGAGAGCCAAGAAGTTTGCATCCATCCATATTTGCTTGTCAGCCTTCAACAGTTCATCAGTGACTGCTTGGGCAAAATCAAATGCAACCGGATTTTGCGCGGCAAGTCGTGTAATATCATAGTTGCTTAAAGTACTTAGTGGCCGCGGAAATGCACATTCGCGACCAAAATGCGTGAACAAGGATTCTAACGTTTTTTGCCCGATTGCTTCTAGTTGAAACTTGTCCGCCATGTCGGAAAAACTTTTCATAAGACTTGTGTGCTTAGCAATCAGACCAACCAAGAGCTTCTCACGACTTTGAACAAATTGATTCACCCCAGCTGTTACCGCTGTTTCGGAGTCATACGCTTTTGCCGAAGCCCGACAAATAAAAGCACTGATAACCTGGACTCGCCACTGACTGTCGATGACCCATGTCATATAAGGACAAGCGTTCTGGGCTAAATAAGTGTTAATCCGCTGCGTATTTTCAATTCCCGGAGCAACTTTGGCGAGTAGTTGCGGAAATTCAAAAAGACAGTCTGCGGCAAGATCGATTCGCGTTAATCGTTTCATGTTGATCGTTACACCGGTGCCTGGCCGAGTGGAGATATGCAAAAGATCCTGATAATCACTATTTAAGTCGGTGAGATAATCTGTCACCTGGGCACGAGATAAAAACATATCAGACGTCAGATCACCCATTGCAATGGTCTTTTGCATGCACAAGCGCAGCAGAATTTCGTTGGCCTCATCACGACTCGTATTTAATAGCGTGGTTAATTTACCAGGATTCAGTGTGGTCAAATGGTATTTATTCTGCGCTGTAATACTACCAATGCGATTTTTCTGAATTTCATCATTGATGGCAGCTATATCACGAACAATCGTACGTCTCGATGCTTTTAATTGCTTCGCCAGTTCGTCCCCAGAGAAATCTTGCTGGGACAAAAGGCGTAAGATTTTAACTTCTCTGAGGGGTAGCATACTATCCTTTGATTCCTTTCTTTAAGCGTGCCAGTCCATCCAATAGTTTTTCTTGAGGGCACGCGATGTTCATTCTCAAATAACGCGCATCACCGTATGTCTTCCCCGACATAATCCCCACGTGTCCAATATCAACTAACCGATGTTGTAACGCATCCGAACTCAGCCCCAGACCACTGACATTAATCCAAGCTAAATAGGTAGCATCTGGCAGTGAAAACTTCAATTCTGGCAAGTTTTCATGCAAGTAAGCAACCACTGTTGCCAGATTTTTCTTAGTGTAAGCAACCAGCTGTTCAACATAGTCTGCCGACCCGTTATAAGCAGCGATTTGTGCTAACATGCCAAAAATGCTGACTGAAGACAATGCATTCTTTTGTTTCAGTTCAATCAGAAACTGCGCGCGCAAATCTGGATCTGGCAAGAAAACGTACGACCCAATCAACCCTGGCGTATTAAATGTTTTTGAACCTGAACAACACAAAGCAACATCTTTTAAATCAATGTTTGTTATCGGTTCATAAACATGTGGCAGATAAACCATGTCGCGATGAATATCATCAGAAATCAGGAAGACATGATTAGCTTGGCAAAGCTCGTACAGTCTTCTTAGCTCGGCTTTAGAAAAAATGCGACCAGTCGGATTATGCGGATTTGTCAGTAGGAATATTTTTGTTTGATCTTCGGCTAAGACTGTTTCCAGACTGTCCCAATCAATCTGATATCCTTCATCTGCGGCTCTCAGTCGAACCGGCACCAGCATGCGATCATTCTTTTCAATCGTACCATAGAAGGCATCGTACATTGGTGTGAAGACTGCTACAGCATCACCCGGCTGTGAATTCATCCGAATCAGCGTGGCAATCGTGAAAACAACACTCGGACTATAAACAATCCAGTCAGGATCAACCTTAGTGTTGCCGTCTTTCTCAAACCAGTGCACGATGCTATTCTTGTATGCCTCATGATTCCAACGAGTATAACCATAGATAGGGTGCGCAAATCGGGCCTCTAATGCCTCCTGCACTTCAGCTGGCACTGGGAAGTCCGTATCAGAGATGGAAAAAGGTAAAATGTCATTACGGCCAAATCTATCTGCAATGTAGTCCCACTGTGTGCTAAAAGTGCCGTGTCGATCAATCACGTGATCAAAATCATATTTCGTCAAAATGCATCATCTCTTTCTAAACACGTTCACTGGCGCAGAAACTTGCGTGTAAGGACCTTGGTCGCGATGGCCTAAGCCCGGACATCACGCCCGAGGCCACTTACACTCCAGCTTCTAACCGCGCCAGTTCACGCTCTTCTAAAAAAGTGCAGAGACCTTAGCCCCTGCACCATCACACTCACCAACTATTTCTTTGCAGCCTCTGGGGACACGGTTTTGGCTGTCTGAGCATGTTGCGACGAACTTGCAGAAACAGTCGCACCACTATCGATGATCGTACTTTGTGATTGATCATCCAAAGGTAAGATGCCATTTTTACGCTCTTGGCGTTTGAGCCATGCTGACTTGAACACAATTACGAATAAAACGTTCAAGACAAGCCCAACTGCCAAAGCAATATAATAGGCCCATGCCGGACGAGACAAGCCGATCAATGGATCAAACACACCCAGTCCTGGTGCCAATCGTTCAACCCCAAGTCCCATCGAGACAGCACCAGCAATGCCCCCTGCTAAGGTATTAGCGGTAATCATCGGTACAGGTGCTGCTAATGCATACGGAATCGCTGGCTCGGTCGCCACGGTCATCCCGACTAACATGGCGGGCCAACTTGATTCACGCTCTTGCTTGGTAAATAATCCTGGCTTAAGCCATGTCGCAATTGCTGCAGCCATTGGCGGTAAGACGGTGACTACTCCGGCAATCCCGTACCAAGTGTAAACATGCGAACTAAGCAGTGAGAATCCGAAGAACCAAGCTGTCTTGTTGATTGGGCCACCCATATCAAAGGCTAACATGGCCCCAACCAAGAATCCGCCAGCAATTTTCATCTCTGGTGGGATGCTTCGTAGGAAGCTCAGCAATGCTGCCATCAGCCAAGCCATCGCTGGTCCTAACAAGTAATAGGTCACCAACCCAAAGAGCAACAGTGTGACAAACGGAATAATCAGGAACCCTAACGTTGACTGGAAGGTCTTGCCTAACTTCACCTTCCGGAACGCTTTAACAAAATAACCAACACTTAAACCAATGACAATCGCGCCAAGGAAGCCAGCCCCGCCTTGTGTGCCCAAGATAGCTGGCGTATTGGCAAGATACGTTACCAAGAAAGCCGGTGCCAAGGCAGGCTTGTCACCGATTGAATACGCAATGTAAGCACCCATGATCGGGATCATCATCGTAAAGCCCAATCCACCGACAGTGTTCAGCACCCAAGCAAGCGACGCCATCTGCCCGGCCTTTGGTGCAACATTGGCCGCACCAAATTGGACCATCAGACTACCTAAGGCCATCAACAAGCCACCGCCAATAACAAATGGCAGTGCGGCCGAGACGCCGGCCATCAAGTGACTCATAATCCCATCAGTTTGTTCACGGTCACCTAATTGAACTTTTGAAGCCGTGTATAAATGGGCTTCGTCGTGCAAATTATCAAAAATGACATTAATCTTTTTCAATGCTTCGGAAACCGGTAGCTCAATGACTTGTTTGCCATTGAAACGTGCTTTGTCTTCGGAACTCATGCCCTTGCCAAGTGCCAAAATCACGTAGTCAGCTGCGGCAATTTCTGCAGGGGTTAGCTTATTTTCAATTCCGTTAGCTCCTTGAGTTTCGACGTGTACTTCATATCCCAAAGACTTAGCTTTTTGTTCAATTGCCTCGGCCACCATGTACGTGTGTGCAATCCCAGCAGGACAGTTAGTGACACCAACAATTTTCAAGTTTGCCATGATACTCTCCTCCTCGTTACCAGATAGCTTTCACATTACGATTACTGAATCGTCTTATTAATCAGTTCGTAGACTTCGCCTTGACTACCGTTCTTCAAAACATCAACAAACTCTGGGTGAACCAGCTGACGACTGAGTTTTGCTAATAATTGCAGATGAACACCTGCTTCAGCTGTCGGGACAATCAGACTGATGAATGTGTTAGCGGGTTGGCCATCAAGTGATTGCCATTCAATCGGCTGCTGGCTTCTCCCAAAAATAATCGTTGCTTTGAGGTTGTTGTCCGATTTCGAATGAGGAATGGCCACCCCGTTGCCAAATCCGGTTGTTGACTCTTCCTCTCGAGCTAAATAATCCGAAAACAAAGCAGCAGCATCTTTAACAGCACCCATTGCATAAGCTTTTTTCGCCAAATCTTCCAGAATTTCTTTTTGAGTTGTACCTTGAAGATCCATGATCATATTATCTTTTGTGAACATTGCCATTTTGTCTGTCCCTCTTTTCTATCTTACAGTCCTAATACTAAATGATTCCGCTTACAAACTTAATCACCTTTTTGTCACACAGGTGTGACATCAAAAATTTCTTCTGTTATGAAGATGCAAAAATACTTCCACACCAAAAAAACGCCCGATTCGCTCGGACGTCATTCAAGAGTTCCTAAATCCTATACAAGTCGCTGATACAACTTTTGATACTCCTTATAGATCAGCTCATAAGCACCACGGTTACTGGCAATCGGCGTATAGGTATCGCCATACCGCACCAACGCGTTAATGGCCGAGCTGGCATCTGGATACCATCCAGCCGCCACGGATGCGACGAGAGCTGCGCCATACCCCGGGCCTTCATCAACAACTGGTACCTTAAGCGGCAAATCGAAAATGTCTGCCTGCATTTGTGCCCAAAACTTGTTTTTGGCACCGCCGCCGATCGCAATCACTTCAGTCGGCAAAACGCCGAACTGGCGATATAAATTGAGGACATCATTAAGCGAGAAAACGATGCCTTCTAAAACGGCCCGAGCAAAATCATTAAAAGTTGTTCCATTTGAAATACCAATAAAACCACCGCGAACGTGGGGGTCAAAATAAGGCGTGCGTTCTCCTGACAGATATGGCGCAAATAGGACACCATTAGCGCCAATTGGTGAGGATGTGGCATCGTGAACAATGGTTTCAAACGGCTTGTCGCCACCAAAAGTATCGCGAAACCAGCTAAGCGAATTACCAGCAGCCAATGTAACGCCCATCGAATAAAAATGTGACTTAAGGGCGTGTCTTTCCAGTTGAAGCCTTCCTTGATATTTTAAATTCAGGCTCTTTTCTGGATGCAACACCACTCCGGAAGTGCCAATGCTGGACATTAACTGGTCCTCTTTGACAACGCCAGCACCAATCGCGCCCATGGCATTATCAGCACCGCCAACGGTCACCGGCGTTCCTGCCAAAAGTCCACTAGCTTCGGCAGCGGCTTTCGTCAAACCACCGACAACTGTTCCTGAATCCATTAATTCTGGCATCCAGCTAAGCGGTATCCCGAAATGATCAAGAACAGTCTGACTCCATGTACCCTTGGCAATGTCGAGATAACCCGTCCCTGTCGCATCTGAATAGTCAGTCTCCAGTCTACCCGTCATGCTTAGCCGCAAATAATCTTTCGGCAGCAGCACTTTTTCGATTTGCTGCCAAATAGCTGATTCGTGTTTTTGCATCCACAATAGTTTGGGCAACACATACCCTTCAACGGCACGATTTCCGGTAACATCAACATAACGTTGCCCCATCTGCGCTTGAATTGCTTCAACTTCCAACGAAGAGCGCGTATCGTTCCACAAAATGGCATTCCTTAGCGGTTGCTGATCAGCGCTTAAAGCAACTAAACCATGCATCTGCCCCGAAAAGCCAATCGCTTTAACGGCTTCCCTTGAAATCTGGTTAGCAGACAAAACGCCGCGAATGGCTTTAAATGTTTGCGTGACCCACTCCTCGGGGCGTTGTTCGTTATAGCCGTTTTGGGGGTGAATCAAAGTTAGCGGTTCAGCATGCGTATAAAATTTTCCGCTTCGTTGTAACGCCATCACCTTCACTGAGCTTGTTCCTAAATCAATCCCCAGGACAACATCATTTGTCATTTTCTACCTCCTCGATCACGGATAACATTGTTCAACGATATCACATCCCCAGTGCACACACGTACTAACTGATCATTTATGCTGTTTTAAAAAAGCCTGAAGCACCAACGTCTTCAGGCATACCTTTATACCAACTTCTTGTAATCACCGAACAACAGACGATATGGTGCCTCGTCTTCATCAATATCCGGCACACGTGGTATATCTTTCAGAAAACGATTATCAATATTGTCATCGTTTGTCGATGAAACTTCCCAAACCATGACGTCGCCAGAGTTAGGCTCAACGTTCCATTTATGGTAAATCCGGGTCGTCGTCGTGAGACTTTCTCCTGGCTGAAGCGTGACCACTGTTCCAGGATCCAGCACCAATTGATGCCCATCTTTGACAATATGCACTTGGCTTTCTTTATCCAACTCTTCATCTTTCGTAGCATTCCAAACCGTGATTTGAAGATTCCCGCCACCGCGGTTAATGGTATCTTCTTCTTTTAACCGGTGGAAATGATAAGGCAACTCTTGTCCTTCTTTTAAAAGTAGCACCTTCTCACAATAGGGCTTGGGGTACTTCTTCGGTTCCTTGTAATTGCCATTCCGAAACGTAAACGCCACTAATCCATATTCCTGAAAATTTCCTGAGCCAAAGTCAGTCACGTCCCATCCAAGCATGTTATCCGTGATCTCTTGATAAGACTCATCGACATTTTGCCATTGTTCTGGCGACCAGCGCCCAAAAGGCGGTAAAAACACCTGATGTTCTTTGAGAAAAGTTTCTGAATCCTTCAAAATATGATTGATTGCAGAGCGTTTCATTTAGTCCGACACCTCCATTTTTGAAAACTCAACCTCTAAGTCAAACGTGACTGCCTCATTAGGTTCAATCGTTTTTAATGTTCCATCGCGTTTTGCCGCTTCGAGTCCATTAACATTATTGGTGGCAGGTTCTAACCCAAGTACATAGTTTTTGGTTTGAGTCAGTTTCCATTCATTCAAGACCGACAGCATTGAAGGTGAAATCGTCACCGTTGCTTGCAACTCGGTTGTTGGACTCAAAAGTCGGTATTGAAAATCTTTATCACTTTGATCCGCGAAATCATGAAAGTAAACTTTTTCTGTCGTGCCAGGCTGGGGCTGATCGAACTGGTTCCAGTCAATCGCCAACTTCCCGTCGCGATCGGTTGGGTTGACTGTATTCATTATTAATCGCGTATCAGGGCTGAAGAAAGGATACCCAAAGTTCATGTGATACAGCATCATTAACGGTGACGTCTGCACGCCTTCATTCGTCACAACATCATGAATTTTTATTTTTGTCTCCGTCTTGGGTATGACGACTTCGCGCTTCAACAATAAATTCACGCCGAACATTGATGTTTCACGCACAGCACCGGATACTTTTACGACTGATGAGGTTGTCTGATGTTCGAAATTTTCAGCTGGTGCATTACTAATCGTTCCGTGCAAGCCCAGTTGCGGTTCGTCAGAAGCACCCATATAACTCAAGCCACCGGTTGTCAAAAAGCCGACATTGAAATTCCGCATAAATCCCTGACTGCCATTTTCAACAAAATAGGTGCTATTCACTAAACCAGTCGACGACATAAACGAAATATTGATGCCATGGACCTTTAGCTCCGGAATATCCATCCCTCTGTCTGGCGTCACCAGTAAACTCAAGCCAGCCTGGTTGTACATCCGAATAGCTTTCAAACCAGTCGCCTTACCCTCAAGAAACTGGACTAACTGGGCACCAGAAGTTTGCGCTTCATTACCTATAAATGCCTCACTTGTCATGTGGCAGCTCCTTAGATTGGCTTAATCCGAAATTTTAAGATCTTTGAGATTCAAGTCCTCTTCTTCTTTTTCTTCCTGTATATCTTCAGTAGAAACCGGCTTCTTTAAAATGAGATAGACAAGTGCCGTGACAACACTGCCGATGATCAATGCAATGATAAATGCCCATGGCCGGGACATGGTCGGCACCGCGAACAGCCCACTGGCGGGAATCTTTGAGTCGGCTCCCCATAACATGGAGAACCCTCCGCCGACAGCCCCACCAATACCGGTCGCCACAATACTTCGCCATAAATCATTTAAGACAATCGGCAAACTACCTTCCGTGATTTCGACCAATCCCATCGGAAAAGCAGTTTTCAAGGTTTCGACTTCGAGTGGCGTATAGATATTTTTGTGAACCGCCTTGCCTAAGAAGTAAGCCAAGGTATAGCCCATCGGCGTCACCATCGAAGCTAGAATCAAAACGGTAATCGGCTGATTAATACCTTCAGCCTGTAGTGCCAAGACAAAGGCAAACACGGTTTTATTGATCGCGCCACCGTAATCAATCGAGGCCAAGACGCCGATGATCATCCCATAAAGGAACTTCTGACTTGTATCCAGTGTCTTCATATAACCTGTGAGCCATACCGTTCCGGCTGCAATCGGCCCACCCAGAACATAAAATATGAATAGTCCGGCGATGAGTGATGCCAAAAAGGGAATGATTAACGTTGGCATTAAGCCTGCTGCCCACTTCGGCACCTTAACATAAGCGATCACGATAAGCGCTGCCCAACCGGCTACATAGCCACCGATTAAACCACCAAGGAATCCTGCCCCGATCACTCTGGAAATGAGTCCCACCAGAAGTCCTGGCGCAATCCCCGGTTTATCGGCAATTGCAAAGGCCACGCCTGTTGAAACGACGATCGGCAACATACCAAGAATTAAACCGCCCATAGTCGAGAAGGCATCCCAAATATTGGCCATTCCTTTGACGGCTTCTAAGTTCTTACCACCCATAATGTTCCCAACCGCAAGTAAGAAACCACCAGCAACTACGACCGGAATTAAATATGAAATCGCAGTAAGCGCAGGTTGTTTAATCTGAATCTTTTTCATCAGTCCTCACCTCGTTTAACTGGGCTGCCCAGTTAGCTCATGAAGTTTGGCAATGAGCTTCTTGGGACTTTTAATCGCAACATCAGTTGGCACCTCAACAACCTTCTTGCCAGCGAAACGTTCTCTGCCTGAAATTTTGACGTCAATAGCCAGCAAGACAATATCAGCCTGGCTAATTTCTTCAGGGGTTAATGCGTCTTCTGTGCCAATGGTGCCCTGTGTTTCAACGTGTGCGGTGTCCCCGGCATCTTTGGCAGCCTGAAGAATCTTTTCCTTAGCAATATAAGTGTGCGCAATTCCCGCTGCACATGCGGAAATACCAACAATTTTCATTGTTCCAGACCTTCTTTCTCAGTGAAAGCCGCTATGACTTCTGCCGGACTGGTAGCTTTTTTAAGCTTCGCAATGACCTCTTCATGTCCCAGTCTCGCGGCAAATAACGAAAGTAACTTTAACTGATTACGAGCAGACGCCGTGTCATTGCTGACGGCGAACAAAATGACAATCGACACGCCTTTTCCGTCTAAGGTTTCCCATTCGATCGCGTGGTTGAAAATGCCAATAGCCACCCCAACTTTGGTCACATAATCACTTTTCCCATGTGGAATCGCAATTCCGTCCCCAATGCCTGTCATGCCTTCCTGTTCTCTTAGATAAATGTCTTGAACAAAAGAAGGAACATCATTGATATAATCAGCCGCTTTCAGTGTTTCTGACAGTTGGGTGATGGCATCCCGCTTTGACGGTGCCTCTAAATTAAGCTTGATCAACCTTGGATCAAGCACGTCTTCAATTTGTTCCATAAAATCAGACTCCCTTTCAGATACATCAGGCGCTGAAATGTTCAACTTGGAAGTTCTTAACGTCATAAGGAATTTCGTTAACCGGCTCATTTTGGTAATACAGCTTGGTCCGATCGACATCGCCGAATAATTTGATCTTCTGTGCGACAACTTTTTGGGTCGCAATCATTGGTGATGGGAACAGGACTTTAGGTTCCCGAATTTCGTCTGGGTCGTTTTCGTTAAGCACCGTCCGTAAGTCTTTGGCAAAGGCAATCTTAATGTCACTAGAGATATTAATCTTATTAATGCCGTACTCAATCGCTTCCGCAATCTTGTCATCCGGATTGTCTGAAGCACCGTGTAAAACGAGCGGGACATCAACGGCTGCTGCGACGGCCTTAACAATTTCCGGCTTCAGCTTCGGTTTCACATCTTTTGGATACAGACCATGGGCTGTGCCAATCGCAATCGCCAACGAATCTACGCCAGTTGCTTCAACAAATTCCTTGGCAGTTTCCGGATCGGTGTATTGCACATTGTCGGTTAAATGACCTTCAACATCATTCCCTGTGTCAGCGATGGTACCTAATTCAGCTTCCACTGATACGCCGGTTGCATGCGCTGCTTCAACAACTTTTTGGGTCAACGCAACATTGTGTTCATAATCCGTCAACGAAGCGTCAATCATCACGCTGGTGAATCCAAGGTGGATAGCGTGAATCACCTGTTCATACGAAGCCCCGTGATCAAGATGCAACGCAATCGGCAAATCTGTATGGTTAGCGGCATCAATGACCTGAGCGACAAAACTGTCTCGTAGAAAATCAAGCTCGGTTGGGTGAATCGCCATAATAAACGGTGCTTGCAATTCCTCGGCCTTCTCCAAAGTTGCCGTAAATAATTGTCCTGAACCTGCATTGAATGCCGGAATGGCAAAGTGATGTTCCTTAGCGACTTGCAATAAACGATCTCCAGATACTAACATGTTATTTTTCCTCCAATTGTTGTTTAATGACGGCAATCGTGGCTTGCGATTGCTTCGTGTCTGATATTTTTTGTAAAAAGTTCGGTAAAGCTAATGCCATAAAGAAATGCTTGATATCATCTGCTTCTTGTTCGGTAATGCCCGCCTTACCCATTAAAATGGCCAAAACATGCGTGATAGGATGGCCGTCTAAATCTTCCCAGCCCTGAATACCTTGGGGATAGTTGAAAATGCCAAGGATAGGCGATTGGCGGCCATTTAAGACGGCGTGGGGGATGACGATTCCTGACGTTAAAGAAGTGTTGCCGATACGTTCTCGTTCTAAAAAAGCCGATTGGATCTGGGCAACCTCTTGTCCAGAAACTTTTGCCAATGCAGCAGAAATCGCCCTTAGGACAGCTTGTTTATCGACAGGCCTTTTTATCTCTCCCTCCGAAATAGGTTCAAAGCGAAGTATCACTGGTTTAACCATCTCGCCGCCCCCTCAATGCTTCTTCAACCTTTTCTTTATCTTTCGCTGTAAACATAGCGCTTACTAAAACTTGCGGAATGTGTTTTTGTTCGGGAAGATTAATCGTGCTGATAAGGATATCTACGTCTGGATGTTTAGCTAACGACTTTCCTAGATTCAGATTCGAGATCACATCCAGGATTTCCAGTTCGGGCAAATCTTTACGAATTTTGGCGCTAATGAGTTCAGACGATCCAAGACCAGTCGTACAAATCACGATTGCCTTCTTTGGTTTCTTTGAACTTTCCACGTATTTGGCAATGTAAAGCGAAAGAAAACCGACTTCATCGGCAGAAATTTCAGGTAAATCAAACTTCTTGGTTAGCTTTCCCGCGGCATGAAGCACTGATTGATAGACTTTAGGATATTCGTCTTGAATTTCCTTCAGTAAGGCATTGGGAAGGCGGATATTATTCTCCAAACGATTCAACATCGGTGCGACATGTGAAACGAGTTCATCGATCATCGCCGGCGCGTCATCGGGCAATTGAACATCTTGAGAAACCAACGTTATCAGAGCGTCGGAAAACGTATAAGCTGATGTCCCCGCTTTTGTTTTGAAGTCCGTTCCGGTAAATCGCGCCGAAATTAAATACTGAAACAAGTAATAAACTTCATTCTCCGATATCGGTGCGCCAAGATAGTTCTCCAAGTTGTGTTTGACAATCTCGCTGACGCTGAAGAGATCTGGATAGTTATGCACCTTATCTTTTAATCGGGTAATATCGCGATCCTCAATCGGAAGCTTGACAAATTTACGAATTCTACTGATCAACACATAGATATGCGAGAATAAGTTCACATCGTAAGGGTATGGCAGATCCGCTTTTAAAAATTGCTCGACAACATCCACTTGTTTAAGTGCAAAGGTTGCATCATGTTCCGCCAATCCTTGTTTCACCGCTTCAAAGTTCACGGTTGTGTCTTTGCTCAAGCCAAGAATCACCTCCATCAAAGCATCGCGAATGTCTTTTTCCTCACCTCGAATGCTGAGTGTTCGGTTAACGCGCGTAACGGTCAAATCATACTTTTTCAACCAAGGTTCTAAAGAGCTGACATCGCTTTGAATGACAGATTCACTAACAAAGAAATCCGCTGCTAAGTCGGCAACTTTTAATTTGGAAGGTGTTGCTAACAATAATCGCTTCAACAGTTCCTTTTGCCTTTCTGCTGGCAGCGAGAGATCTCGCGGCGATTTGCCACTCAGTCTACTTAACAAAAAACGTTCATAGTCTAGTTTGTAACCACGACCCTTCTCAGATGTAATCACGTTATTGCCATAAGCACGATTGATGCGGCTCACAACCCGCTGAATCGTCTTGTAAGAAACCTGAAGCTTTCCGGCCAGCTCATTAGAAGTCATGAAACCTTGTTGGTCTTGAAGTAGATGAATCACTGACTGCGCAAGATCGGTGGTCATCTGGTCTCATCTCCTTCCATCATCATTATCGCAAGTTGATTAGAAAGCGCTTACAGAATTCTGTCCTTTGGAGGGGACACAAAAGTTACCTTTCTAAACCAAATCCAACATGTCAACTATACGGTGGCCAACCCTATCATTGGAAGCATTCAAACTTTCAAAATACTAAGACGATGTTTTGCCTCTGCATCCAAGCCAACTCAAAAGATCTCATCAACGATAAACAAGACTCCCGTTTTCCAAAAAACACTAAAAAAACAGCGCCACACCGCCTCTCAACGTGTAAGCGCTTGCCCTTAATTTGAAGGCATGCTATATTAAAACCGTTAGATTGTGCAAAATTTAATGGCGCAAAGTATTTCAACAACAACGAGGAGAGATGTTGAAAATGACCAATGATCGTTCAACCATTGCCGCTGGTCTTGCTGTCGTGAAGGTTTTGGAAGCATGGCAGGTGGATCATTTATACGGGATTCCGGGTGGCTCGTTTAATTCAATCATGGATGCTTTATCTGCCGAAAAGGAGAACATCCATTATATTCAGGTTCGGCATGAAGAAGTCGGGGCGATGGCCGCGGCGGCTGATGCGAAGCTGACGGGGAAAATTGGCGTCTGCTTTGGCTCAGCTGGACCGGGTGGCACGCACTTAATGAACGGGTTGTACGATGCGCGCGAAGACCATGTGCCGGTGCTGGCATTGATTGGCCAGTTCGGCACGACCGGCATGAATATGGATACTTTTCAGGAAATGAATGAAAATCCGATTTATGCTGACGTTGCCGCTTATAACGTGACCGCCGTTAGTGCCAGAACTCTGCCGCACGTGATTGATGAAGCTATCCGCCGTGCTTATGCTAACCAAGGTGTGTCGGTGGTTCAGATTCCGGTTGATCTGCCATGGCAGGAGATTCCCCAAGATAGCTGGTATGCTTCAGCCATCAATCACCAAAAGCCACTTTTGCCGGTTCCTGACCCTGACTTGGTGAAGAAGCTGACGCAACAATTAGTCGACTCCAAACGTCCAGTCATCTACTACGGCATCGGCGCATACACCGCCGGCAAGGAGCTGCAACAACTTAGCGAATTGCTGAAGATTCCACTTATGAGTACTTATCCTGCTAAAGGCATTGTTCCTGACAGTTACCCAGCATACTTAGGCTCCGCCAACCGCGTCGCCCAAAAGCCAGCGAATGAAGCCTTAGCCCAAGCAGACACGGTGCTATTTATCGGTAACAACTATCCTTTTGCTGAAGTCTCGAATGCTTTCAAGAACACCCAGCATTTCTTACAGATTGACGTGGATCCGGCTAAATTAGGCAAGCGTCACCAAGCAGAAGTTGCCATTTTAGCTGATGCCAAAGCGACCTTGCAGCAAGTGCTTGAGCAAGTCAGCGAACGCGAGGAAACGCCATGGTGGAAAGCCAATCTTGCCAACCGACAAAATTGGCGTGACTATCTAAGCAAACTGGAAAACAAACAGTTTGGTGAGCTGCAAGCCTATCAGGTTCTGAAGGCAGTTAATGATATTGCGGATGAAGATGCGATTTTCTCGATTGACGTTGGCGACATCAACTTAAATGCCAACCGGAATCTGAATTTAACGCCGAAAAATCGTCACTTCACATCAAACTTATTCGCAACGATGGGCGTCGGCATCCCCGGTGCCATCGCAGCCAAGCTGGACTTCCCGGATCGTCAAATTTTCAACCTATCCGGAGACGGCGGCGCAGCGATGACCATGCAGGATCTGGTCACGCAGGTCCAATACCACCTGCCAGCCATCAACGTGATCTTCACCAATAAACAATATGCCTTCATTAAAGACGAACAAGAAGACACCAACAAAAACGACTTCATTGGTGTCGAATTTGATGACATTGACTTCAGCCTAGTTGCCAAAGCTGTCAATATGAAAGGCTTCCGGGTCACCAAAATCGAAGACCTGGCTCCAACCTTCGCCAAGGCAAAAGAGATCGCCAAAACAGAACCAGTTTTAATTGACGCAGTGATCTCCGGTGATCGGCCGATGCCAGTTGAAAAGCTGCAACTCGACCCAGCTAAATTCTCCCAAGAAGAAATCGATGCATTCGTCAAACGTTACGAAGCGCAAGAGCTGCGGCCATTCGCTGATTTCTTGAAGGAATCGGGATTGTCTGTACGTGATGCCGATAATAGTGAAGGCGGGTTCTAGTTAGTCGGTGGTTGTTGATTAACATTAACGGTTCATTATTTTCCTCCTTTAGTGCATGAGAAAGCCGCCCTGATTTTCGAAAAGGAAAATCAGGGCGGCTTTTTTGTGGTATGGAACTTTTTCAAGTGGTAGTTGGCTAATTAGAATTGATTGCGTCAATCCACCGGACTAATTTGACTTTGTAAATCATGCTGAATTCTAACAACGTTCACTCTAAATAAATTAGCAGGAATATAGTGTTTGTTTTGCAAGAGCCTTTCGCCATTCAGGCCAAAGATGTCTTCTGTCATCAAAATTAACGGGCTTGTGTCACTAAAGGTGCGGCGAAACGATTTCTGCTGGCGATCAGACAACGTAATCGATACCGATGAGCTTGAAGCTTTTTGATAAACGGATTTCTCCAAAAAGTTAACGATACTATCTGGCTGGTTCAAGTTAATGCGAAACATGGTCACTGTTTCTGGCAACAGAATAGCCAACGTGTTCCCAATATTCTCGCCATTATTCTGATACCAGATATTAAATGTGTCATACGGCTCGTCGTGACTGTCAAACAGCTGGTCTGTGAACTCACTCGGTTGGTTTTCGTGATAGTAAGCCTCCCGCCGCTCAATTGTCGGCACAAGCCCTTTTAGTATCGGATTGCCTAGCGTTTCGATACCACTCGTCTTTTTTTCTCCGGCCTCGACAAAATGTCCTTGTCCGTGAATGCTGCGAATCAAACCGTCTTCTTTAAGCAACGACAAGGCTGTACGTAACGTCACGCGACTAACCTCAAACTCATTGGTGAGTACCTCCTCAGAAGGGAGTTTAGAACCTGGCGCTAGTTGGCCTTGTTTGATCATCTTCAAAATCTGGTTGTAAATTTGAACATACTTCGGTGAACGATGCATTGTCTTTCTCCACTTTCAGGCTGAATTATGACTTAATTCATTCTACCATGAAAGCAGCATCACCATTTTACCATCTACCAAACCGGAATAATTGAACTTAATTGTCAGGCCTAGAAAAGTATCAGGGACATAACAAGCATCATCACGACACCGAAGACCATCGGCACCGACGTTCTTTTAACGATTTGAATAGGTGATAATTTGGTTGTTCCTGCCACAATCAACACTACCGCAGCAACTGGTGAAACCGCGCGTAGCAAGTTGCCGGCAAGTTGAAGCGGAATTGACAACGCGACTGGATCAATCCCCGCAGCCTTGGATAGTGGAATGATCAGTGGAATCATCGCAAAAACCAACGCTGTGCCACTGCCACTTAATAGAACAATGACCGCGGTGAACAGAACCATAACAATTGGCAGAACGATGCCCGACCCACTCATATGCGTCATCGAATTCTGAATTAGCTCAATGATGCCCAAGGAAGTCAACCCTTGCACAAAAGTTTGGGCGGCCACCAGCAAGGCAACAATGCTCATTACATCGCCCATTCCAGTGAAAAAGGAATTAGTGCCTTTAAGCACGTTTTGAACTTTTCGTTTGGCAAGCAATTCAACGATCACTACCACAACAAAACTGATCAACGTTACCAATTGAACGTTAATATTTAACTTTGTGCCAGCCACTATGTTTGTAAAGAAAATCGCCAATAGCAAAACAATGGGTAGCAATGGTAATAAACCATAAACAAACGCAGTTAAACCGTGGTAGGAATTAACATCTTCCTTTGAGTCAACGCCGTCATCGTGGTTCTCTGCAACCTCTTTATCGTAGGTCAGTGTCTCTGGATCAACCTTATCTTCATGCTTTTGCCAGAAATAATGAACCACTGCAATCGCTAACAATGTCGGAATTGAAACCAGCGCATGGCTTTTAAAAACATAGTCTGTCACGGCCATATGCAATTGGGCCGCAACCGCAACATTATCTGAACCTAAGGGCGTTGGAACAATGGTCGCCGATGTGCCAATAATAGCTGCTGCTGACAATCGACTCATGCCTGCTGCCCGCAAAACCGGGTATAAAGTCGCCAACAAAATGATGGCCAAGTTAGACGCACTGGGAATGACGAGTGATAGCAAGTTGCCGATCAAGAAGACAATCGGTATTAGGATATAAACCGATCGAATCTTGGCAATTGGCTTGGTTAACGCCTGAATTGTGACGTGATTAGCGCCGATGTGACTCATATAGGCGCTGTATCCGCCTAAAATCAGAATGACAAAGCCAGGACCGACAAGCGTATTAGTAAACTGATCTACCACTGCCTGAAAAGGATCAAGCCACACGGTCCCAGTCGATGCAGAGACTTTGATTTTATTCCCTAGAAAGATAGCAAGATACATTAACGTAATACCAAGAACCAATAATGTCATCTTGATGTCGTTCTTCTTCAACAGCATGTAAACTAAGATGGCAACGGCTAGAATACCGATAACCGAGACAAGAATTGCATTCATTATGTCATCCCCCTCATGAAAAACATCGCCACCCTCGTGTTTTCATAAGAGAATGGCACCTACTGTCTTTCTTTTTACCTCACACGATCATTAGTTACTGTCAGTCACCTACAAACTGGCAGTTGCAGCAATCGCATCAACAAACCAACTTTCAAATTTTTCTGAATCAACGTTAGTAGAAACACTTGCATTATCAGGTCTTTCTAAGTACCCTTTTAGATCAATTAGTGAAGCCCCCGCTGTAAATTCGCCACGCGTTTCAATCTCCACGTGGGTTGTTACTTCATTGAAGTAAGACGGCTCAAGAATCATCGCTACAGCAAGCGCATCATACATGTTCAAACCAGTTTTGAAACTTCCACCGCGATATTTGGAAAACAGCGCATAAAACATGTCGCCAACCTTGCCTAACTGCTTAATCTTTTCCGATGTTTCAGGTAGAATTTTTGCTTGTCGCCCAATTTCCATCGGTGCAACTCGAATTGGCAGACCACTATTGAACACAATCTTTGCGGCTTCAGGATCAGTTCCAAAGTTAAACTCGGATAAAACGCCAAGGTTGCCACGACCAAGTGCCCCGCCCATTAAGACAAGTTCCTTGATCTTCTTTAGATCGTCGGGATATTGATGAATAAAGAGAGCAATATCCGTTAACGGCCCGATACCGATAAGCGTCACTGGTCTGGAATTAGCCATCACGGTTTCATGCATGGCAACCGCCGCAGGAAGCAACGTATCAACTGCCACAGCAGGCTCTGGGAAAGGATACCCATCCATCCCCGTCTTGCCATGAACACCACTTGCATCTTTAAGCGGCCGCAAAAGTGGTTTACTACTGCCCTGAACAACTCGCGGTGCTTGATTCAAAAAAGTAAGCAAACGCCGGGTATTAAGTGTTGTCTTCTCCACGCTTACATTCCCTGCAATGGGACAAATGAGTTGTACATCTAGCATTGGACTGCCTAACGCAATGGCAATCGCTACTGCGTCATCAATGCCAGGATCGGTGCTGATGATCGTTGGTGCAGGACTGGTTGTTGACATAGTCTTTCCTCCTCGTGAATTGAATGCGCTTTCATTTCGATTCAAATTATACAACGTTGTATCTAAAAATACAACGTTGTATTACTCGTTTTTTTGATCATGCTTCCACTTCCGAATTTTTGGTAAGCAAAAGTGGCAGTTGCGACATCTTCACGTCACAACTGCCACCTTTCAACAATTCAGCACTAAAGATCCACACTCATCCCCACATGCTGCTTATCCGCCGCCTGCAAAATCTTCTCAGCCACAACCACATCCAACACTGCCGTACCAACGGCTTTAAACAATGTCACCTGATCATGATGCTGCCGGCCCTTGATCTCGCCATTAATCAACTGCCCGAGTTCGCCGTCATAATGCGCTTTGGTGACCAGCCCTTCTTTCAGCGGCGTGATCATATCGCCAGCTTCAGCCAAAACGCCGTCCATGGTATCAAAAATGACTCTGTCCGCCCGTTGAACAAGCTCGGCCGGAATCTCGTGCATTTCTGGCGTATAGGCGCCAATGCCGTTAACGTGGGTGCCGGGTTGAACATCAGCCGCATCAAACGTTGCCTGCTTTGAAGTCGTAACTGACGTGATGATATCCGATGCCCGAATCGCCTTGGAAAGATCGTTGGCGGGCAAAATGTCTACATTGAACTGCTTACCGAAACGATCGGTCATGTCTTGGGCAAACTTTGCTGCGCGCTCGTGGTCGATATCGGAAACATAGACGCGCGTTAACTGACGAACATTGAGCATCGCTTCCAGCTGTGTTGGTGCCTGACCACCCGTCCCGATCAACGTGGCCACTTTAGCGTCAGGGTTAGCCAGTAGATCGGTCGCCGCCCCTTGAAGCGCACCGGTTCGCAGCTGCGTCAGGTAGGTTCCGTCAATGATCGCTGACACAATGCCGGTCTTGGGATCCAGGCTGACCATAGTCGCCGGGACACTCGGCAAGCCCTTGTCGATGTTATCAGGATAAACGGAGACGATTTTAACGCCGAGCGCGGGTTGCTCACCTGCAGCATAGCCCGGCATGTAGAGGCTCTGACCGTGTTCCGCCTGAACATCAATGTTGGTCCGCAACGGCACAGTCGCATCACCGTTAGAATAAGCCGCCAAAGCAACTTTATCGTCAGCGATCGCATCTTTCATCGTATAAACTGCTTGCACATCTTTTTTCGTCAAAATCCGCATCATATAACCTCCATCATCCAAAATTTAGTCAACAAGTTATGCTTCTTCTTTTTGCCGCAGCGACAATGCCATGCTGATGGCGGAATATAGCAGCACCACGATCACCAGCCATTGCAGCATGCTGGTATCCAGACTTTTCACAAAGAAAACGGCAACCAAGACACCCAAAACGCCAAAAGTCGATGTAAACAAGGTGATCTTCCTACTGTAATCTGCCAACTTGACGAACTGAATGGAACTCGTCGAAACAGAAAAAGTTGCAGCACCCATCATGATCGGAAAAGCCGCGGACGGATTGAGCCCCATCGCATACACAGTCGCCATCGTCAAGGCATACGAGCCAATGCCGATGTTATTCAGCGCGCCATACACGAACAATAAAACGGCCGTCAGTACAAGCTTCCAACCAGATAAACTGGTCGCCGTTCCGTTTGCAGGAATCCAATTAAACTTACCCGCCAAAATCATCAATGCCGCAATCAGCAAGCCAGCCGTGACAAACTTCTTAATGGTGTCAGTGGGCAACTTAACCACAAACCGTGGCCCGATATAGGCACCGATTACCGCCGCAATGATGCAAATCGCCAACGTTTTAATGTCAACCGTAATGGCAGTAATGTACGAAAGCGCCATGGCAGCCACCGGAATAACACATTGCGTATTCAAGGTGCCGGGAAGTTTTTTGATCGACACCCATTTGACCTTAGGATACAGTGCGGTGCTAATGGCGAAATCGGAAATGCCAAACGTCGAAAGCAGAAAAATCAGGAATGAGCTGAATGGCAAGGCCCAAGTCGCAGCCGGTTCCGTCATGACCTCCGAGCGATGATCCAGCAAGTCACGGACAAAGTAAAAAAGAAAACCTAAATTAATAAATACAATTAAACCCAGTAAGATCTTAGTCATGCGCGTTCTTTCCCTTCCGATCCAACATGTAAATGTCCCTGACACCTTCAAGATCCGGACCGAATGCTTTCTTGGCAGCCGTGTCCAAAGTTTCAAGCGTTCTCAGATTATAAGTGTCTTGAATGACGTGTTCTTGCGCAATGAAACCAAACGCATGGTTTCGCGTGCAAACGATGGCGTCACTTTCGCCTCTTAATAACTACTGTAAGTGAATTAATTCACTAGTCAAGGCTGTTCCCCAATAAAGTTAACCAGATCAATGTTTTGATTCAAAAATAGTGGTTCAATGCCCCTGTCTATGCCGCTACAATTATGAATGCAACAAAATAGCCCTGCCCAAAAGTTCGTCGGACGAGGCTACTATGAGATGTTAGATTTCAGATCATTCTTCAGGAACATACATTGATCCCCTTCTTTTACCTGTGTATGGATCCTCAAGTTTAGGAATCAGTGTATAACTAGGTTTGACATCATCTTCTGCTATAAGAAGCCACGTTTGCCCCTTCTTGAATCCTTTGTTTTCCGGCAATGTCAACACCAACGAATTCCCCAATTGAACAATTCGTACCTCTTCCACAGTACCCCGCCCTTTCTCGTGAAGCCAATTTAAAAATTGTTGTATCATTGAGCGACAACACCATATCATTCATAATATTTCTCTACGAAAAGCTGTCCAAAATAACAGTTCATACTTATTGACCGCATACGTAATAATCTATAGACTAAGATCACGACAAAGAAAGAGGACTAATTACCCTCACTTCTTTGTCTAGCGGATTGGAGATGACACACACCTCTCAACATTTCTAAACCGTGGAGGTGAAGTCATGCCAAATTTGGAAGACGAGAGGAGTAGCGACGCTGGAAGTGGCGTCAATTATCGTGGCAACGGCCATGCTGATCCGGAGCATGGCCAACGCCTATGCGATAATCAAAAAAGCTAACCGTAAGGGCTAGCTTTTTCACTCAACTCGTCATCTAAACCGTGCTTGAGGTCATCGGGTGGCACCCCGGTGGCCTCTTTTCAATATCTGGATTATACGTTAGAAATAGCTGATTCGTCAACTTACTAATTAGTTGAAAATCAAAAATGCGACAGCAAGCAATATCTCAACATAAGGTACATAAAGTGTTTAAAGCTTGCAACGTGTTCTTATTGACTGCATACGTAACAACCTATAGACTAAAATCACGACAAAGAAAGAGAAGTAATTACCCTCACTTCTTAGTCTAGCGGCTTGGATGGCACACACCACTCAACATTTTTTTGAATCGTGGAGGTGATGGCCATGCCAGACTCAGGAGACGAAGGGGGTTGCCACTTGGATGTGGCGTCGATTATTATCGCGCTAAGCTTACTGATTACCAGTAGCGCTAAAGCGTATGCGATAATAAAAAAAGCTAACCGTCAAAGTTAGCTTACCCCTAGTCATCTGAACCGTGTTTGAGGTCATCGGGGTGCCTCCCGGTGGCCTTTTCTCAACCTCTAAATTATACGTTAGAAGTGATAGACCCGTCAACTAGTTCGGGGAGTCACATTTGTCCTTGCAGAATGTAATCCTTGTCACTAACAGAAAAAAGCCAGCCATGAAAGGCTAGCTTCTCCCTAACTCGCGGTTGAGGTCATCGGCGGTTTATCTCGATGATCTCTTCACAACCTCCAAATTTTACGATAGACTTTGCAAGTTCGTCAACAAAACCATCTTACAATATATGCCAAAACGTTGTGAAAGCATTTTGATAGCTATAAAGCGTACACAAGAGATCTTTCAAAAAAAGCAAAACTTTTAGTCACTATCCAGTGCATGAATCAATGCAGCCACTCTTTCACCAGTGTGTTGTAAATTTGCCAATCCATCAATCATAGCTGAGTGTAAATCCATAGTGTGATCCACTATTGGAAACACTGATGAAAGTCCAGCTACTTGTGCAATCTTTAATGGTATCTTCTGTTGACCCACGAAGGCAATACACGGTTTACGATATGTCTTGGCAATTTGAGCAATTTGAATCGGTGCTTTCCCTTTCAAACTTTGCTGGTCTAGACTTCCCTCTCCGGTAATAACAATATCAACGTTGGCGATTCTTTTTTCTAATTGGACCTGTTTCGCCACGAAAGCCAAACCGCTGGTGAGTGTAGCTCCAGCAACTCTTAAAGCAAATCCTAACCCACCAGCTGCACCGTCTCCAGCAATCATTCCCTTTTCTTTGGGATCCATTAATCTTGCAAAATGCGCAATGCTTTGATCTAGTGATGCTAGTTGGTCTCGTCTAACCCCTTTTTGCATGCCAAAAATGTAGGTTGCGCCATTTGATCCTGTTAGAGGACATCTGACATCCGTACAAGCCGTTACCTCGACTCTTTGTAAAATTGTTTGCTTGCTATCGATTCTAACGATTTTGGCTAAATTTTCGGCATTTCCCTGCAGAGTAACACCTCGACGATCAAAAAACTGAAACCCCAGAGCTTCCAGACACCCCATGCCAGCGTCATTGGTACCTGAACCACCTAACCCAACAATTACATGGCGCGCTCCGTGACAGATTGCCTGCCGAATTAATTCACCAGTTCCAAATGAAGATGTCTTTAAGGGATTTAAATATTGGCCATTATGTTCGACAAATTTTAATCCAGAAGCTTCTGCCGCCTCAATAATGGCGGTCTTTGATGTATTGATCCAACCATATTGTGCCCTTATTTCATTACCACTGGGCGAATGTACATATGTTTTTTTCAGCACCCCGCTAGGATATGCTTTTAGAAGTGCTTCTGTTGTTCCTTCACCTCCATCAGCAACAACAACCCGATCACAGAGTATCTTCTGTTCTTCAAACGCTTTTGCCACTACTTTAGCTGCCTCAGAGCTTGTGAAAGAGCCTTTAAACGAATCAATTGCCACTAGTGCTTTCATTACCAACCTCTTAAAACCAAAGTCACAACTTGATTAGGGAGCAGGTTGTTCACGGATTTGATAAGTTTCTCCGCAAGATTAACTTGTTCAAGTGTACTCGGCAACTTGATAGCATGACTTGTTGGGTTAAAAATTCGCGCCAAATACCGTTCTCCATCCTCAGATTGTTTAACCACTGATAACACAGCTCCCTCAGGTAACGGTATTGATTTCTCCAGCCTAGCTGGAACAGTCACTGGTGATTCATTGAGATGCATCGCTTGATAAGGTATTTGATTGTAGCTCATGATCGGTGTTAAGTACTCCTTCGCGTCACAAGCAACTGATGCATCGTTAAAATTCACGGGATCTATTCGAATGGCAAAATTCAAACGTAAGTTTTTAAGCATTTGCGAATCGGGCGTTGCCGCATTAATCCCTGAGGGGCGTCCCGGTCGGCGAATTAAGTTTGGCTTCCCGAGCGTTCCAACGCTACGGAATAGCGTAACGGCAATAGTCTCTCCATCATTTAACACTTCATATTCTCGGGAGCTGTTAGTAAACACGGATACTGTTTGTTTATCAGTAACACTGACGTAACTCAAAAAAGGAAAAATAGGATCCGGGCGCTCGGCCCACTTCTCTTTTTTCCAAACTTCGATTGCCGTATCCTTAATAGGGCGAATGATTTTTCCAAACTGATTATCAGAAATCGCCGCTTTGGTGATTATGTTCGTTGGTACCAAAACACGAGTTCTCTGATCCTTGACATGATTACATAAATCAAAACTAAAATGAATTGTCCTACTAGTTTTGCTGAAAATCAGATGAAGAGTCACGCCTATTTTACCCATTTTTGGATTCTCAGCCAAACGGTTAGACAAATCTGCTGGAACTAAAAAGTCGTACTTAATGATGACGTCAAAAGTTTCTTGGGCCTCTTTAATGCTGATATCAGCATTTGAAACCGTCTTCGCCGAATATATCGGTTTATCGTACTTCAACGGTGAAAAATCATATTCATCTCCAGCGTCGCCTTGATTTTCTAATCCTAAAATATTCTCATAGCGCTGACCAGATGCCTTATCCGTCAACGTTAGTGTGCCATTGGAATTAAATGTAACTCGGTAATCCTGCGTTTCAATCTGGTCGCTAGCAGTTGTCTGCATTATTTTTTCTTGTCCAGTGCTTTTTTTAATAACTTTCAAGGTTTCAAAGCCAAACTCGGGCAATCGATAGCGAAATTGAATTGTGAATCGATTAAACTTCCGATAATCACCCTTGGCAACAATTTGACGATCAATTAGCCCAGGATCTATTTTGTCAACATTAATCACATCAAAGTTTACCGGATTATTTGATCTATCCACTAAGCTAAAACTAGGCTCCCTCATTGTGACCGTCGCGGTGATCAAATCATCAGAACGTCCTGGCAACACGTTAAAGAGGGTCAGCCTGTCTTCGTTACCTTTTAGTTGAACAGACTCACTGACGCGACGTTGATAAAACCCGATGAGACGATCAACACGTTCTTCGGTAATGCGATATCGAGCCATAATCTCACGTTGGACTTTGTCGGAACAACAGGCCCCAATACTATCATGTGCGTGGTTTTTCATGAGCTCCTTCCAAATTAGTTCAATTAAACCATGTTCATAACTCAACCCGATACTGCTAGCTAATGACGCCAACGGTTCCAGTTCATTGGTAATCTTATTCTCAATTCTTGCATTAGTAGCTTTTAAATCCATCCTTGTACTGTATATACTTCTATGGACTCGTTCATACTTTCCATCAATAAATTCACCTTCAATGGTATCAAACCCGTCCTGTTTATCTAAATCATCAAATAAATCTTCATAAGAAGTTAGTTCAAAATGACGATCTGGATAAAGCTTTCTGAGGGTAGAAATCACTTCGAATATATCCTTCTGAATTGGCATTTGATCGTGGCCATTCGGAATGAGTTCATTCATACCCGAGGCGCGAACATCCAAAACCGAAAACAGCCCCTCCATTCTCTGCTTTAGCATTTTTTTATCGGTAGGCAAATATTTGCCAATTGCGTAACCGAGAGGAAAGTTTTGAGCCATCACGCTTGAACCTTCGCTCGATTTCCAAATGAATTCAGATTGATTGGTTCCCTTTCTTTCCGAGCAACCACGCCAGAATAATGAACGATGGATATTAAACTGATTTAAAATCTGTGGCATTTGAGCACTTTGACCAAACGAATCAGGAACATACCCGATCATCATTGGCCTCCCGAAGGCTCTACTGTCTTTCAGTCCATAAAGCAGGTTACGAGTTATTGATTCTGCGCCGACAACCATTTCATCAGTTTGCGTATACCACGGCCCGACTTTAAGCCTTCCCTCTCGAACCAGTTGAGCTATCCGCTCTTGATTTTCTGGTTTTGCGGCAAGATAGTCATCTAGCACTGCAGTTTGACCGTCTAACACATAAGCGGGATAGTCTGAGTGTGTCTCTAAAAAATCCATAATCTCTTCCATATTGTTGATCAACAAAATCTGAGATTCCTCTGCTGTAAAATACCATTCACGATCCCAATGCATATGAGGTACTATGTGTACATTTTTTTTTACCATTTTAGCCATCCCTTCTAATTCTCTCGAACTTTTCTAAGCTTCTGTTGACGAAGAACTATCAAAAGAAACGTTGAAATAGCAGCTCCCAGCAAAGCCGCACCTAACCAAATCACAGCATTCATAACACCACTAACACCGCCATGAAGAAGAAACATTGAGAAGATACCTGCTCCAGGCACATCTAAACCAACAGCGAAAAAAGCGACAATAGCCCCAGTCACAACTGACCCAGTAATGAATGAGCCAATGACACGGATTGGATCAGACATGGCAAACGGGATTGCACCTTCAGTAATACCTGCTAGGCCTAATACCCATGTTTGATTTCCGATTTCACGCTCTTCTTTGGTGAAAAGATCTCTTCGCAATATACAAGCTGCTGATACAGAAAATGCGGATACCATTTTTACAGATGCAAAAGCACAATATGGCACAAAATTACCATTAGCCATTGAACCAAGACAAAACGCATAAGCAGCTTTGTTAACAGGCCCACCTAGATCAAAAGATACCATGGCTCCAAGAATTGCTCCCAATAGAATGGCGTTTGTTCCAGCTAGGCCATTCAACCATTTTATCAATCCCGTGTTGATGAATGCTACAGGTTGTCCTACCAAGAACAACATCAATACCGCAATAATTAAAGAACCGATAACTGGGTAAACCCAAAAAGTAATAACCCCGGAGAAAGCACCTTTGGAATGAATGTGCTTTTTCATCCATTTCATAAGGAATCCGGCCATTAACCCAGCAAGCATGCCGCCGAGAAAACCACTGTTAATCGTATTTGCCGCTAAACCACCAGCGAATCCGGGACCGAGACCGGGTTTATCCGCAATAGCATATGACATGTATGCTGACAGAACCGGCACCATAAGAATGCTGAGCATATTGCCACCAAGTGTTTTAATCATAGCTAGCCCACTATGGGTATCTGCCAGTACTGTTTGAAGGCCAAAGATCTGGGTGACCATCACTGCAATTGCGGAAATCATACCACCAGCAATGATGATCGGTATAATATATGAAATTCCCGTCATCACAGAATCTTTAATCTCAGTCCAAAGTGTCTTGTTATCTGCAGAGGGTTCATCAGAATTCAACTCAATGCGTTCACTTCGGTCACTCTCGTGCGAGGCGATCTCTGCCTTGTCTAAAACGGCATCTGCATCTTTAATAGGATCGGCAACTGGCACGTCAACAATGGGTATGCCCGAAAAACGATTCAAGTTTTTCAACGCAACATCATGCGCCAAGATCACTGCATCGGCGTCATTAATTTGACGGTTAGTTAACCGGTCCTCTATTCCTTTTGCTCCCTGTTCCTCTACATGCATCGTTACTCCACGTTTTTGAGCTGCCTTCCTTAGGGCTTCCGCCGCCATATAGGTGTGGGCAATCCCTGCAGCACAAGCAGTGATGGCAACGAATGTTTTGGCACTTCGCTTTCGGTCGGTCGACTCACTGGATGACGCATTGGACTGATTATTTGGCGCAGTTGCCAATAATTTCATGATGTCTTCTGGAGTCTTTGCATCCATCAACTCCTTACGATATTTCTCATCAGCCAAACGAGTAGCTAAACTAGACAAAATACCTAAGTGTGTTGTCCCAGCTTCACTGCTAGGAATAGCTAACAGAAAGATCAACCTCACCTGATTATCAGGATTCAAACTAACATAATCTGTCACAGGGTGCTTCGTCTTTACTACTGCGAAAGAAGCTTCATTAACAGAATCAGATTTCCCATGTGGAATCGCAATTCCATTCTCTAACCCCGTTACTGACTCTTGCTCCCTTTGGTCAACTGCCTGTCGAAATTTTTCCTTTGATGAAATCTTTCCCGCATCAAAAAGCTTATTGATCAAGTAATCGAAAACCTTGTCCTTGGTCTTCAAATCAACATTGACAGAAATTAGCGCTGTCGATGTGGCCTTTGATAAGTCCATTTTTAATTCCCTCCCTCTTCAGGAAAGAGCATATCACGTATTCTGTAAGGGCTTTCAAAGATCGATATTTAGCCACGTAAATACACATTATTGTCCTTTTTCGTGTGTATTTTTACACGGGTTCTTGCAGATATTGTTCAAATAGTGCTTCAAAGGGTATGTACAATGGCGCTTTATCTGTAATGTTATAACCGTTCCAACGACGAGGAGGATCATAACAAAATAAAGATACATCTGCCATATCAGCCAAGGGATTATGCGCCAGATTAGTTAGCGAAATCAAATTCTGCCTCTGCTTTTGGGCAGCTTTAGCCACGCGCAAAACTCCATTTGTTACTCCTGAAAGACTAACAATAAAGAGGAGAACTCCTGGTGACTTTTCAACTTCACTAATAACTTGATTTTCATATGTAAAAAAATAAGATTTTTGATCAATTGCATTCATCATATAGGCAAAACCATGGGCAACATAGGCTGTTTCGCCAACAGCGAAAAACACAGTTTTATCTGATTTTTTCAGTAATGAAATTGCTTTATTATTTTTTGCTACATTGATCAAGGAAAAACTTCTATTCAATATCTCTAATTGGTTATGACCGAATGCTGTCTGGCGGTCAACTCTTATGCCTTTGTCTACCAACGACAACTTAAGTTCAACATACCCGCTGAATCCTAGCTTCCTACACAAGCGTGAAATGGAATTCGGTGCAACAAAAACCGCTTTAGACAGCTTACCAATAGGCATATGGGCAACCTCATTACTATTCGCTTGAATATAGCGTACAATTTCTTCCTCGGTGTCATTCAGCAGGCCACGCATATTTAGTACTCGTTCACTAAACAAACTCATCTTCAATCTCTCCAAACTTATATTTTTCCAGCTACCCTTCTGTGGCTCCAGTATAGCATCTCTGATACATCATTTTTGGCAAACTACTAATCCAGTTATAGATAAAAAAGCCAACCATAACAGGAGGCTTTTTCCTAAATCACGGTTTAGGCATCTAGATGATCCCATTTATCTCTTCCCAACACAGAACTAACAAACTAGATATTGCTAACTTTTAAACAAGATTCTTCTCAGTGGTAAATGAAATTAATATGGACATCAACAAACATACCGTTCGGATAATGCAACAGAATTCATTCATAAAACAGATACCAAATATCGATTGCATCTGTTATTATCACCCTCCAACATTCATAGAAACGAACCAAACGGCAAATTTGCCGGTCCCTGAAATCGGTCATCAAAACCTCTTGGATAATTATAAGCCGACAAGTCACGGTCGCTCGGCCAGTCATATGAACCGCCAATTTGCCAGATAAAGGGATGAAACTGATATTGGAACCGGTCTTTTCTATATTGATACAGCATCTGTATTTCACGTGGATCCCCTAATGTGTTGGTCCAAACATCCCAGTGTAGCGGAATGACAATCTTTGTACCCAAAGCCTCCGCTGCCCGTAAAATATCAACAGAAGTCATCTTGTCTTGCACACCAATTGGATTCTCAGCAAAAGCCAGTAACGCAAGGTCAATGGAATATCGTCTACCTATATCAGCAAAATTAACCGAGTAATGTGAATCTCCAGCATGGTAGATGGTGCCAGCAGACGTGGTGATCAGATAGGCAACCGCCCGTTCATTGATATCTGGTATTTGCCGATCGCCAGGAATCTCCATTCCCACTGGATCAGTAATTAAAATCGTCCGGTCGTATGATGGTAAGACTTGGATCCGGATGTTCTTAATGTTGAACACATCGCCAGGATGGACAACTTTAACACGACTTTCAGGAACGCCCCATGCCAACCACTGATTAACAACTGCTTGCGGACCAATAAACGGTGGTTTGATTTGCGTATTGTTGATAATCGCGGCTGCAACATTACGATCCAAGTGGTCATGATGATAGTGTGTGACCAAGAGCGCATCCAATGCAGTTATCGCAAATGGATTAAACACTTGAGGTGTGCGTCGTAAATTAGGCTGAGCCTTTTGAGCCCCTAACATTCGCTGCCATTGATGACGCTCACCATTTTTGGAAAGATCATGCGTCTGTTTTCCTGTTCCAGCCCACAGATCAATTGCCAAGTTATTCTGATGAGCATCCTTTATCCAGATACCCATATTGCCTAACCACCAAAGACGCATGTGGTTAGATGCTACTTGAAATCGGTCAATGCTTTCATTAAGCCAGTTACCCCATTCAGGAAAAGTTTCTCTAATCCATGAATCTTCTGTTATATCGGTTAATCGCTCGTCCGTAGTTTTCATTTAAATCAACTTCTCATGACAATTTGCCCAGATTTTCCAGCTTTGGATCCAAACTCTTCTTGATTGCATCCTTGTCAACAAAGTTTGAAAGCACCAGTGTTTTTTTCTGAATGTCTTCGGGAATTTGATCAAATAGTTCGTTTGTCGTGACGTACAAATCCCCGTCTGTTCCGCTGACGCTACCTAAGTCAACAGTTTCTACTGTTGCATCATCGGATTTGTTTTCTTCATCGAGAATGCTTTCAATATTCATCTTCGCAATGACGCTAGAACCAACACCAAAGCCGCAAACTGCAATAATTTTCATGATGAAACCTCCTGATTTTTAAAAACCAAATAGCATTCGAATCGCTTTAAGCAAATACATGACCGGCGTCCATACCAAGGCATAATCAATGTTCGACCAAGTTAAGCCACTGCCATACACTGCACCGGTCAATGGATAGAACAGGATAACGGCTGCCGAAGAAATCATACCAGTCACGAAACCAGCTGCGATCGCTCCGCGCCAACCGCCTGCTTTGTTACCAAAGACACCCATCACATTGCCGTCAAAGTACATAATGATTGGCGACGGAAACACAATAATCGGTGCATGTAGCACGATTGTCAAAATTGTGACTAAAATAGCTCCAATTGTCGAACCTAAGAAACCAAGCATACCGCCCATTGGGGAATACGGAAAGAATGTTGGTGCGTCTAAGGCCGGCACCGATCCCGGCAAGAATTTATCTGAAATACCCTTGAAGGCTGGTACAATCGAACCGATGAACATCCGAACCCCTGAAAGCAAGATAACAATGCCCGCGGTAAACTGGAAGCCTTGCAAAATTAACCAGATAATCCAATTAGATCCACCAGATAACTTAGTAATGCCTGTGGGTCCAACTGCAAGACCAATACCTACGAAGATGATCGGCATTAAAAAGAACAACACGATTGTTGAATCTCTAAACATGGATGCCCACTTAGGTAACTTCAACTTATCAGCATCTTGATTCGGTTTACCAACCCACTTCCCAATAAAATGAGCAAGAATTGATCCGACTTGGTCCATGAAACCCAACGTAATTTGATCATGCGTCCAACTGCGTGCCAATTTACGCGTAATCGCAGGCGAATAAGTGTAGTACACTGCATTCAAGAATGTTCCAACAATGATGGTCCACAATGCATTGGCATGTAATACAACTGGCAAAGTGACAGCCATGAATGCCGCATGATAAAGCATCAGATGCGCGGTTAGATAAACATTTTTGAAATCCTTACCCGGCGTCATTCGAACAAGAAGCAAGTGCAGGAAGAACGCCAACAAGAAGATAATGACTGCGTTACGTGCAATAACATCAAATTTGAGCACGACGCCGAAAACCGCATCGTTCGTTGGCAATACACCTTTTACGTGTAGTGAACTGTTCAGCTCCTGCACGACTGGGGATAAGGAATTGATTAATAAACCCGCCCCTGCGCCTAAAACGGTGATTCCAATGACCGTCTTGACAACCCCATCAATCACCTGAGGTAACTTCTTGCGTTGTAACAATAACCCCAGTAATGCGATCAAACCAAGAAAAATGGTCTGATTGCTTAAAATTTCAAAAACGATGAAGTTCAGAGCTTTCATGTCGCCCACTTACCCTTTCGATATTGCTTGAACAACATCTAGTGCATCTTTTTCCGTGCTCATCTTACGCAGCGCTTTGATATTGTCCGCATTCCCCAAAAAGCCAACGAGTTTTTGTAATAATTTCAAATGATCGGTACTATTGATAGAAGCCAACACAACCACAATATCAACTGGATCGTTTTCCTTACTGCCAAAGGTGACTGGTTCTGCCAATGTTGTAATTGCGTATCCCGTCTTGATAACACTCGCGTCTGGTTCAGCATGTCCGAGTGCCAGTCCCGGAGCGATCACAATATAAGGCCCGTACTTAATAACCGCTTTAATCATGTTTTCCACGTAGTCCGTGGTAATATTGCCTTGATCTATTAACGGTTTAGCGGCTTTTCGCAGCGCAGTCTGCCAAGAATCTGCATGAATCTTAATTTGAATGTCTTCGGCACTAAGCTTAAATTCAGCCACTTTATTTACCCCCTCACGCATGATATAGTGTTACACATATAACAAATTTTACGCGTAACGATTTTTCATGGTGATTGTAACCTCTTACATCAGCAAAAATCAAGCAATAAACTTCAAGGAGATTCTGATGGACACATTTGACAATCGAATTTCACAAATATACCCAACATTAGGGGAAGCCAGCCAACATGTAGCAGACTACTTCAGACATAACTATGCTGCAGTTGCGGGTTTTTCACTGAGAGATCTCTCAAAAAAAATCGGTGTGTCAACCGCAACCATCTCACGATTTGGCCGCCAACTCGGGTTTGCTTCGTTTGATCAGCTGAAGCTTGCTCTTCTCAAAGAAATCGACGCCCAAACTGAAGGTGATGTCACCTCTGATGACAATTCGCTTGCAAGTGCACGCAAGACCATCAACGCTAACATTTCCGCTCTTGAAGGCACGATGTCTTTTCTGACGCAGGAACAGATTGATCGAAGCGTTGACCTCTTGCTAAAAGCTAACAAGGTGGCCATTTTCGGGCTTGGAAGTTCCAATGTTTTGGCGCAGGCCGCTTACCATACCTTTTTGAGATTGCCGTTGAATCTCATTGTAGACGCCGACTACCATATGCAATTAATGGATGCCAATAAACTCACTAAATCTGATGTTGCCATCGTCATATCTCACACAGGAAATGACACGGACATTTTGGCTCTAGTAGATCTACTGACTGCTCACCACATTCCAACGATTGCAATTACCAGTTACGCCACTTCCCCACTAGCCAAACGTGTGAAGAATGTCTTTTTCTCCATTTCTGAAGACACGCGTTATCGCTCGGATGCCCTGATTTCAATGACCTCTCAGTTTGCCATTTTTGACGTGTTATTCACTGAACTTGTCCGGCGTTTGGGCAAGAAGAGCGACAAAACTATTTCTTTGGTGCACCAGGCCGTGGCACGTAAACACCGTTGAGCAAGATTCCAAAGACAGAAGCTTAAAATGCCAGCCTTAGCGAACAACCTTGCCAGGTGCTGGCATTTTCCCATCAAAAAAACGCCTCTCATCAAGAGAAGCGCCCTTAATCCATTCAAATCACTCCTGCGCCTTCACATAAGCCGCCGCCTGTGTCCCTGCTTGCCGACCAAAGATCACGATGTCAGCGACGGAATTACCGCCGATTCGGTTATTGCCGTGCAGGCCGCCGGTGACTTCGCCGGCTGCGTATAACGCTGGAATCGGTTGTTGTTGCTTGGTCAGTACCTCGGTTTTGGTGTTGATTTTCACGCCGCCCATGGTGTAGTGAATACCTGGCGCGATTTTGAAGGCGTAGTACGGGCCAGTGGTGAGGCCGTGATCCATCCCGGTCGTGCGCCCAAATTCAGCATCGTTCTTAGTGGTGACGGCCTTGTTCCAGGTAGCAACAGTCTTGGATAATGTTGCGGCTGGAACCTTCATTTTCTTGGCAAGTTCCGCCAGCGTTTTGCCTTCTACATCAAGCTTATCCTTAATATAGAAGTCAATGGCACTTGACCGCTGCCGCACACCTGAGTCGATCACAACCCATGCATATTTACCTTTTTGCTTGTTAATGGCAGCGGAGACCTTGTCGCGCGTGCTCATTTCGTTATAGAAACGTTTCCCGTTTTGGTTGACCAAAATGCCACCTTCACCACGGGTTGCTTCGCCAATCAGGATATGTTTGCTTTGGTTAACGGTTGGGTGAATCTGGATCTTGTTCATATCAATCGCGTAACCACCGACTTTTTCGATCATTTTAATGCCGTCGCCGGTTGCGCCGGCTTGATTGGTTGTGACGTAATTGGCGAGATCCGGACGGTATTTCTTGATCATTTGCTTGCTTGCGCCAAAACCGCCAGTCGTGACGATCACAGCCTTAGCCGCAATTTTCTTGGTTTTATCCTGGTTGATCTTCACGGTCACGCCGCTGATTTTCCCGTTCGTTTCATTTAGCTTGGTGACGTCGGTATTAACGAACAGTGGAATCTTCTCTTTCTTGACTTCTTTGACAAGTCCATCAACCAGATAACCACCCACCGCCGAACCATCATGCGGCCGATGGGTGCGTTTGACGGACATCCCACCGGAAATCGTCAGCTTGTCTAGCTTGATGCCAATAGAATCGAGCCAATCAATGGCACTAGCAGAGTTATCGACAAAATAGCGTAGCAGCGCCTTATCGTTAGTGCCACCCCCGCCTTTCAACGTTTCTTCATAAAAGAGATCGTTGCTATCCTTAACGCCTTGGGCAGCTTCAACTTTTGTCTGGCTAGCGTTCATGCCGCTCGAAGCCTTCAGCGTGTTGCCGCCAGCTACCGGCATCTTTTCAAAAATGACCGGATTCATGCCTTGCTGCTTGGCTTCAATCGCAGCCGTCATCCCCGCACCACCGGCACCGACGATCACAATGTCATACTTTCCCTTCATCATCTTGGGATCTGTATAAGTCTGTTGCGAAGCACCGCTTGTCACCTTAGTGCTAGTCGTCTTGCTCGATTTCGAGCTTGATGAACTGGATTTTGAACTCGCCGAACTGCTACAGCCAACCAAAATAACGCTCAACAGCACCAATATCCCCGTAATCTTAACCCACTTTTTCAAAAGAAGTCCTCCTCTTTGAATGCGCTTACTAATGTACGTGAATAGGTTAACAAAGCTGTGGGCTTTTCTCAACTTTTGGAAAAGTTGGGTTAGATATTGCAGATTGTGGTCGATGCGGTAAGTCATGCAGAGGTTTAGTGCTGACTACATTGGACCTTTTTTGCAAAAAAACGGCTTCCATTGTCAGGAAGCCGCCACCGTTACTGCCGCAGTAGTTATAGCGGTAGCCAAGTATGCTTACAAATACGCTGTAAGGCGTCTACGCATTCGAACGATCTATCAATATGCGGTTGACTAAGCCGCGGTGATCTTCGAATGACATTCAGTACTCTACCCTGATTAAACAATATCGTTAGACCTAGTTTTGGTCAACTAAAGCAAACGTAATTTTTTCGAAAAAATTTTTGATTTCGTCATACTACTCCACGTTGCGATAGCCAAAGTCTGGCCATTCTTCGGGAACATACATTGATCCCTTCTTTTTACCTACATATGGATCCTTAAGCTTAGGGATCAGTGTATAGCCAGGCTCACCATTATCTAATGGTACAAGAAGCCAAATTTGTTTCTCAGCGAACCCTTTGCCTTTTGGTAGAATTAATGCTAACGAATTATCAAGCTGAACAGTACGTGCTTCGAGCACAATGTCCATCTCCTTCCTTGTCAAAACTATTTTAATATGGTTAAAGCTCTAACAGACAATATTGTACGATGCGTTCGGTAACCATACACGGTTCTAGCAATGATCATGATGGATTCGTTTCTGCTTTTGACAAAAATCACCCATCCAGTGTGTTGATAGGGTGGGTGATCTGTCGAGTGCTAGCATTTGGTAGGATCTTGATTCTGTTAGCCAAATTTGACGATAAGCTTTTTACCCAGAGCATGGGCAAGAGACTGAAGCTTCTCAAATGAGACGTTATCTCCCCGCTCAATTTTTGCAATAGTCGCTTGTGTCGTGTCGGCTCTCTCAGCTAACTCGGCTTGAGTCAAACCAGCAGCCTCTCTTGCATGATAAAGTGCGACCGCAGTGGCAAGCTTTTCTCCCTCCGCTTCGTATGCCTTGTTGAACTCTGGGTTTTTACGTTTTTCCTTAATCATGTCATCAATTTTCATGAGCGTACCATTCCTTCCTCAGCTCTTCAGCATGTTTCTTTTCTGCTGCAGGAGTCTGGTTTGTCTTCTTAGTGAAGCCATGCGTAATAATGTAGCGATTATCTGTGACGTGAAAATAAAGGGCCCGTTGAATGTTGGATGCTACGTTGCTTCTAATTTCATACAAGTTTGAGCTAATTTTCTTAACCCATTTTAAACGCTGTGCGACAAGCATTCCGTTTTTTTCGGTTTCTTCAATCACTCGCAGAAGTTTTGCAGCATCTTTCTCTGGAAGTGCGTAAAGCCATTCCTTGAATTCATCGTGTCCATTGGGTCGTTTATAAGATTCGAATTTTGGATTATTCATCGTATTTAAATTATAGCGTATATTTCGTTTTCGTCAATCCATACGAATATTTATTTTGGGGAAATATGTACATTGAATACATACCACTAAGGCACTCCGCAATATTTGACGCTTAATCTATAAACCTTGTTTCACTACCCCAACTCGCTTATGATAACGACATACGAACCCAATCGCAGCGGTCGTGAAACGCAGCCATCACAACAGAAAGGCAAAACCAATGTCGCAGACAGAACTCAACAGCATCCAGGACACCATCAGCACGTTTGTCAATTCACCTATCCCAGACGCAACGTTGTACTTTACTGACATCGAAACGATCACGGCAACCTTGTAAACGTTTGGTACAACGATGTATATGCAAACGGGTCATTCTATTGCTGGCTGGACCGACCCAAAACAACTTTTGGCAGTCATCGCTGACCAGTTAAAACCGTATCAAAAAGATCGGGTTCAACGACAAGTCATGCCGTTAAACCCGATCTTCTCGCGTTTCTGTTGACTAACATTTCCCAAGGCATCAAGCTAACTTGATCATCTTAAGCCATCGTCACAACGCGCTACACCTCATCATCCAAACGCGTCAATCGCTCTTCCAACTTGGCAATTTCGCGTTCAACCTTTTTCAACCGCGCCATCACCTCTTCCAAAGTGAGGCCCTCCGAACTATACCCTTTGTAACGTGCACTGATATAGTCCTCTTCTTCCAGACGGCGAGCCTCTTCTTGCAAATCGCCCAATCGCCTGATCAGTGTGTCAAAATCCGGTTTAGCCATCCGCTCACCTCGTTACGCCAACGCATCCGGTGCTGACAACTGTGGCGCCTTGCCTTCTCTAGCCAAGACCCAGCTATCGTTGTTCCACATCTCCGTCGCGCGCCGATTGCGAAAATAATCCCACAACGACTCGCGTTCGACTTCGATCACTTGGTTGTCTGGTCCGATGGTAACCCAGTTGTAGGATCCGTTCCGGTGGGCAAACTTGATCCAATAGACCGGTGCCGAGACATGCACGCCATTGTCTTCATAATGCCGTTCTTGCCGCTCGGTGCGCATGTAACTCAAGCCGGCCGCGTAGTCGGGATCGAGTTGATTGAACAATGTGATGGCCTGCTCCAAGGCCTTATCGGCGGCTGGTAAATGCCCACCGTTTTTGAAGGCACTTGAGTTGAAGCTGATCAAGTGGCCTTTTTGGTCAGTGACCACTGTCAGATGTTTGTTGTTAGGTGTGATGTCCTCGGTGTTTTGGTACCGTTCCACCGTGACGTGCGCCTTATTGCGTTTGCGGACATCGGTTTCAACCACGTAAAAATCTTTGGGAATAGGCAGTAAGTTCATGAATTCGTTTCTCAAAGTTCCGACCCCTTTTCCGTTTTGTTCAGCACATCAAGCATCTGTTTAAAGGCGACCTTCTCGGCAGCATTCAATCCCGTTGTCAGCGTTGCTTCATAGTCAGTCACAATACGTCTGACCATGGGCACTAGCCGGCGACCTCTTGGCGTCAGGCTGATGACCCATGCCCGCTTGTCCTCATCGGAGCGGCGTTTGACCACGAACCCCAACGCGATCAGTTGCGCCAGTCTGCGCGTGACGTTGCTGGGATTGAGGTGAATCATTTTGAAAAGGGTCTCCTGGCTCATTTCATCTACGGTTCCCAGTTTCAAAATAAAATAGTAGTTACTGGCATTGAGCGTGGTGGGAGCCAGCGCTGCATCCAGATCATGCTGGATGGTCCGGGATAAAATATTGACCCTTGCGATTAATTCATCCGGTTCTTTTTGCATCTTTAACCTTCTTTCCCAAAATCATGGCTGCAATTAAAAATAGCCCAGCCGCAAGCAAGAAACTGACGCATTGTGCTGTGAGTAACGCCGGTGCTCCCGCATTAGCCGCAGTGACGTTGGGACGGATCAGACCGAGCGTTTGGTAAAAGACCAAGCCGGCAACTGCACTGCCAATACTCATCCCCAGCTGACGGGCTAACGAGGTGGCAGCACCGACCTGTCCCCGCATGCTTGCATCGACGCTTTGGATCAACACAACGCTATTCGGATTCGTGAACAAGGCCGTCCCTAATGCAAAGACAACGGACACGATGACAAACGGCCAGAGCACTTTTTGGTTGGGAACCAGTGCAAAGGCGGCGTTCGTGATAACGAGCAGCAGCAAGCCGACCACCATGAGCCGCCGTCGATCGCAGCGATCAGTGAGGAAGCCAGCAAGTGGATTGGCCACCAATGCGGTCAACGGCGTCAGCATCAGCAGATACCCTGACACGGCAACCGGCACGCGCAGGATCAGTTGCAGGTAAATCGGCGCAAGCAAGGTGAAAAAATACGCCGCAACATAATTCAAAAACGAAGCCGCCAGATTCCGTGAAAAGCGCTGGTTCCTGAACAGCCGCGTATCCAGCATCGCTTCCGACGCTTGCCGCTCATGCCGCCAAAACAGGTAGGTGCCACCGCCGATCAGCACTAGTAACCCAACTGTCAGTAGTGGAACACGATTTATTTGAAGCAGCAATAACAACCCACCAATGACAATGAGTTGCAGAAATCCACGGTGATCAGCCTTCCTTTTCCCTGAAGCTGCCGTCACTCTCGGGAAAACGGCCCATTCAATTAACAAACACAGCAAACCGATGGGTAAGTTCACCCAGAAAATGTAGCCCCAGGGCAACCTACTTAAGATTAAGCCGCCAAGACCCGGCCCGGCCAGTGCCCCTGCCGAAATAAAAATCGACTCGATCCCTAACGCACGCCCCAAAAGCGCAGGCGGGAAAACGTCGGCAACAATCGCATAACTCGTCGCCATCGTCATACTGGCTCCGACCGCCTGCACAACCCGAGCTGCCAAAACCAGCTGAAAGTGACTACCAAATCCGGCTAGACCGGAACCAATCAGAAAGAGATACGTGCCCCAAATGAACAGGCGCGATCGTCCATATTGATCAGCCAGTTGCCCGAAGAACAGCAGACAAACACTGATCGTTGTGAGATAAACCGTCAACAATAAGTTCACTTGGCTCGGACTTACCGCCAAATCTTTGGCAATGGTCGGCACGGCAACGACAACAATCGTCCCGTCAATGATGACCATAAAGAAGAACAAACCAAGGGTGATGAGAATCAGCCAGCGTTTAATCACGGCCTCACCTCCTGTTGTTATTATAGAGACATTTATTTGCTTGCGCAAGCAAATTTAAAAATATAACCATATTTTTTTGAACCCCCACTATAAAAACTCTGGCTCTTAACGCAAGAAAGCCCAACGAGATCGTTGTCTCATTGGGCTTTCTTAAACTTATTTTTCCAGTCCAGCCGCAATCTTTTCCAAATTCCATTTCATCATCCCATAGTAACTGTCACCGGTCTTACCTGGGGACGCAATGGAGTCAGTGAACAGCGTGGCGTAAATCGGAATCCCGGTATCCTTCGAGACGGTTTGCATCGGTTTCGGATTGACACTACTTTCAACGAACAGCGACGGCGTTTTCGTCTCCTTTAATTTGCGAACCAACGTCGAAATCTGTTCCGGCGTGCCTTCTTCTTCAGTGTTAATTTCCCAGATATAAGCGGATGGAATCTGATAGGCCTTGCTGAAATATTTGAAACAGCCTTCACTGGTGACGATCAACTTCTTCTCAGCCGGAATTTTGTCAAACTTGTTTTTAGCCGATTGGTGCAGCTTGTTCAGCTTGGCTTCATAGGTGGCCGCATTCCGCTTATAAAAAGCCGCGTTTTTCGGATCGACTTTTTCAAGTTTCTTCGCAATGTTACGGGTATAAATCATCCCGTTGGCAAGACTCAGCCAAGCGTGCGGATCCTGTTTCGAAGACTCGCCTTTACCTTGCAAGTGAATCACATCCACGCCATCACTCACCGCCACTGCCTTAGCCTTTGCTTTGCTGCCTTCGTTGTTCATCATTTTGGTAAACCACGCGCCGGGAGCATTTTCGAGATTGATCCCATTGTAAAAAATCGCATCCGCCTTCCCGGTCGCCGACACATCCGCAGGCAACGGATCATACTCATGGGGATCCTGGCCCACCGGAACGATCACGTGAATCTTGGCTTTATCCTTGGCCACGTTTTTAGCAATGTCGCCAATAATCGTATCCGTGGCAACGATCGAAATTTTTGACCCTGCCGGAGCCGCTTTGTCCGAACTTTTACTTTTGGAGCCGCAAGCCGTCAGCCCGATAAGTGCCGTCACAACGATCGCTGCTTGTACGAGGACTCTTTTACGGTTCTTATTTTTCATGATCTTCCTCCAATAGGTAGTTTGATTAAGTTCTGCTTTTTGGAAAATGGAAAACATACGATGAAAACAAATGTACCGAGAAGCACGATGCAGGAACCGACTGCGATGTTAAACGAGTAACCAATCACCAACCCGACAAAAGAAATCAGGCCGCCCAGCGCACCGGAAGCGATGACCATGGTGCGTAACCGATTGGCAAAAAGATAAATCGTTGCTGCCGGGGTGATCAATAAAGCCACAATCAAAATCGTGCCGACACTTTGCATCGATACAACGGCAACCAGCGTCAGCATCACCATCAACAGATAATGGTAGGCATTGGTATGAATTCCCATCGCCTGCGCCATCACCGGATCAAAGGATGTCAATCGAAGTCGGCGAAAGAATAGCACAACCAAAGTGATGACGACGATCGCAATCCCGATTGTCAAATACATGTCTTTGTCTTGAACGGCCAAAACGTTCCCAAACAAAATATGAAACAGATTGGTGGTTGTGTGAACCAGTGCGATCAGAATGACCCCTAGTGCTAAAAATGAGCTGAAAATAATGCCAATCGCGGTGTCGCTTTTGATCAAGCTGTGTTGGCGAATCAAGGTAATTAATATCGCAGCCGCAATGCCAAAAGTTGCGGCGCCTACTACTGTCGGCACACCGACCAAGAAAGAAACCGCGACGCCAGGAAGAACTGCATGTGAAATGGCATCGCCCATCAAGGACATCCCGCGTAAGATCACAAAGCTTCCGATCACTCCGGCAACAATGCCAACCGTGATGGACGTCAGCAGGGCATTCTGCAAAAAGTGAAACTCAGCTAGATCGTGCCAAAAAGTAAGTGTCATCACTGCCCTCCCCGATTGACATGCATCGGTAATCCATACGCCTGCTCAAGATTCGTGTCCGTAAAGGTTGTCGCAACCGGACCTGCCCCGATCATGTGGACATTCATCATCACGACACTGTCAAAGTATGAGCGAACGGTTTTTAAATCATGATGCACCATTAAAATGGTCTTTCCTTCCGCCCGTAACTTTCGCAGAACAATCATGATGGCCGACTCGCTGCGGTTATCAATGCCGGCAAACGGTTCATCCAAAATAATCAGGTCGGCTTCCTGAACCAGACACCTGGCAATCAAAACGCGCTGCAATTGACCACCCGATAACCGCCCGATTTGACGTTTGGCAAAATCCGTCATGCCCACCATTTCCAGTGCCTGCGCGATCGCTTTACCTTCGTTTTTTCCAGTGTAGCCGAACATATTGGCATGCGCCTGCAGACCCAGTGCCACACATTCGCGCACAGTGATGGGAAACGTCAGATCAATGTTACTTTTTTGCTGGACGTACGCGATCTTCCGGGCATGTTTCGCTAACGACTGTCCGTCCATCGCCGCATTGCCTTGATGCGGAATAAGATCCATCATCGCTTTGATTAATGTGGACTTACCCGCACCGTTTGGCCCAATAATGCCAACGATTTCACCTTCCTTCACCTCAAAACTAACATCTTCGACAACATTGAGATTCCGCTGATAGCTGACGGTGATGTGGTTGACTTTTAATATGGCGATCCCTCCTTATTCGTAATGGTTACGTACTAAAGTTAGGCTAACCTAAGTTTATAAATTCGTCAATACTTTATTTTGAAGATAGTTTTATAAAAATTGAGCAACTGGTGAAGCTGGAGATTCAAGCTGGGTAGATGAAAACATTCAACTCATTGAAAATTTTTCGAAAGGACTTACATGCCGATCATCATTAATTGTGAGAATTTCTATTGCCGTCAATGCCCGTCAATAGACAAGTCTTAGAGATAACATTCGTTTTCTCTAAGGCATTTTTTAGTTTTCCAAAGTTTCCTCTGCTCAGTTCGAAGCGTAGAATGACCTTGTTGGGATTTTAGGACATGCACAATGCGTTCACCGACGCAAGAGTCGGCGAACGCTCAGAATGGAGAATTAGAAATGAAAAAAACGACCCTCACCGTGATTGGCGGTGTCATTGCCGCCGTGGTCATTATCGGCGGCGGCTTTGGCTTTTATCACTGGTATCAAGCCAAGTCCGAAGCTGATGCGGTTCAGGCCACGGCCCAAGCGTATACGCAAGCATTTGCCAAGCGCCAATATACCAAGGCCGTCAAGCAAGTGGATACCAAGCACCTTTCCGGACCGGGCTGGGATTATACGCCTAAAACATTGGTTGCCCGCAATCAGGCCGTTTTCGATCGGGTTGGTGCCAGCAACATTATAATCAGCAAGGTGACCACCAAAAAGCAGAACAATAAGCTCTACGAAATGACATTTGATGCCACCATGAATACCAAAGTTGGCAAATTGAATACCCAGCATTATGACGCATACATCGCTAAAACCGGCAACAAATGGCTGATCCGCTGGGCGCCAAGACTGCTCTTTCCTTCAATGGATGGCAAGGACACGGTGCAACTTGATGTCACCGCAGCCACGCGTGGCCAGATTCTCGACCGCAACGACCAACCGCTCGCTAAGAATGGCGATGTGACGCAGGCTGGACTTGTTCCGGGTAAGTTGGGCAGTGGCGACGAACGCACGACCAATCTCGAGAAAATTGCCGCGGCGTGGAACGTGAAAGTTACCAGCCTCGAAACGTTACTCAAGCAATCCTGGGTCACCAATGACACGTTTGTCCCAGTTAAAATCGTCACCGACTCACCGACATTAACCGGTGCCGCCTACCAGACAATCGGTTCCCGCACTTATCCATTGGGCGAAGCCGCCGCGCAGTTGATCGGCTACGTCGGCACGGCAACTGCGGAAGATATCCGCAAAGATCCGACCTTGACTGCCAACAGCAAAATCGGCAAAACCGGTTTGGAACAACTTTACGACAAACAACTGCGCGGAACCGATGGCGGCACCATTTCGATTCAAAACGGCAGCAACGTTCACCCACTTTTAAGCAAAAAGGCGGTGAACGGCAAGAATCTGAAGTTGACGATTGATGCTGACCAGCAGAAAACGGCTTATAACCAACTCGCCGGCAAATCCGGCAGTGTGGTGACCATGAACCCGAAAAATGGCGAACTGCTGACGCTGGCCAGTGCGCCTAGTTACGACCCGAACGCATTCGTCAACGGGATCAGTCAGACGGATTACGATAAGTACGCCAACAATCAATCCTTACCATTCCTCAGCCGCTTCTCTCAGCGTTACGCTCCCGGTTCAACGTTCAAGATGCTGACAGCGGCCATTGCCTTACAAAACAAGACGATTACGCCAGACACAACCAAATCGATTTCCGGCCTCAAGTGGCAGAAGGACGCCTCTTGGGGTGACTACAAGGTGACGCGGACCGTCGATGCTTCGCCGGAGAATATGACCCAAGCCTTGGTCAACTCCGACAACATCTGGTTCGCCCAAGTCGCTTTGAAAATGGGCGCTTCAGCTTACCTCAAAGGACTCGAACCACTTTTCAAGACCCAGGCCGACTTACCACTGACGATGAAAAAAGCCCAGATCTCCAACTCCGGCAAGCTCGCTTCCGAGACACTTTTAGCCGATACGGCTTACGGTCAAGGACAACTACTCCTATCACCGATCGAACAGGCAGCCATGTACAGTGCGATCGCAAACGGCGGCACCATGCAGCAACCGACCCTCATCCAAGACACCAAAGGCAAACGTACCAGCGTCTTGCAGGCCAACGCGGCTAATACCGTAAAAACAGCATTAACCCATGTCGTTTCCGATCCAACCGGCACGGCGCATGATCTTGCCATCGACGGCCACACCATCGCCGCCAAGACCGGCACCGCCGAACTCAAGCAAAAGCAAGACACCGATGGCAAAGAAAATGGCTTCCTAGTTGCTATGGATGCTGACAAGAACAGCTATCTGACCGTCGCGCTGATTGAAGGTACCGGCAGCGGCGAAGTTGTGACTGCCATGAAACCATATGTTGCCAGTCTGTATTAATTTAATGGAAGTTCCATCCATTTAAAAATCGCGCTGATTTCTCAAAGCTATGAGAGATCAACGCGATTTTTTCATTTGATAATTTACCACGAATAAATTATTTAAGTTTATCTAACGCCGCCTTAACATCATCCCCGAGCGGAATCGACGGGAACGCCCCCAACTTCTGAACCGTAAACGAACTGGCCATGCTGGCATAGGTGGCGGCTTCGACAATATTTTTGAGATCGATCTGCAGGACGCTGGCCAAAGCGCCGATAAACGTGTCACCTGCCGCCGTGGTGTCAACAGCCTTCACCTTAAAGGCTGGCACAATGGTTGCTTGCCCATCAAGCGAAATGAACGACCCTTTCGAGCCCAATGTGATGATCACGCCGCGAATACCCAGTTCATGATAATACGCCGCCGAGGCCCGCATGCTGGCTTCGTCTGTCACCGGGATGCCTGTGATCAATTCACTTTCGGTTTCATTCGGTGTGATGAGATCCACATTTTTCAACAACGTTAGCGGTAAGTCTTTTTGCGCCGGCGCCGGATTTAAAATGGTCACCTTCCCGGCTGCTTTAGCGATCTTAAAGGCTTCCGTCGTTGCGTCTACCGGGGTCTCCAACTCGGCCACCACAAAATCGGCGGTTTGAATAAAGGTTGCCGCTTTTTGCACATCGTTTGGGGTCAGATCGAAATTAGCCCCATGCTGAATGATAATGGAATTTTGTCCGGACGCTTGCAGCAAAATATAAGCTTGTCCGGTTTGCTCGCCGCTAGTTGTGGTTACGTATTGCGTATCGATTTTATTTTTAACTAATTCACCACGCATAAAGGCCGCATTGGCATCGTCACCGACCCGACCGATGAAGCTGGTTTTGGCACCAGATCGCGCCGCCGCAACGGCTTGGTTAGCCCCTTTGCCGCCAGCCGCTTGCGAAAAGGCGTCCATTTCCATGGTTTCGCCAGGCTTTGGCAGCCGCTGAATGTGCAAAATAGCATCGACATTGATACTACCGATAACAACAACATGATTAGGCATCATATTTCCTCCAATATCCAATAAGTAAAAAGGACCGTGCACCGGCCCTTTTTTCGACTGCTAGCTCACGATTAGCTTCAAGCGTAACATGACGCTTACTTATTCGCATCTTCTGTCGTGACAAGTGAGAGTGGTGATTCAATGTTCTTCTTCACTGTCTTGCCATTGAAGTGGTCATAAGCGGCTTGTAACGCCAACCGACCCATTTCTTCCGGCTTCTGGGCAACAGTTGCCGCCATGTCACCGACTTTAACTGCCTTAATGCCATCCGCTTCGCCATCAAACCCGACAATGGTAATCTTCTTGCCAGCGGCCTTGACTGCTTGCACAGCGCCTAATGCCATTTCATCATTCTGCGAGAAAATACCGACGATATCGCCATTACCTTGCAAAATATTTTCTGTTACGGTCAGACCTTTAGCACGATCAAAACCGGCTGTTTGCTTGGAAACAATATCCAGCTGGCCTTTTGCTGCAGCGTCAAACCCTTTACCACGTTCACGGGTTGCTGAAGCTCCTGGAATCCCTTGTAATTCAGCAATCTTAGCGTTTTTACCTAGCTTATCGATCAAATACTTCGCCGCCATCTGCCCGCCTTTGACAGAGTTAGAAGCGACCAGTGTCAAAACTTTCCCGCCATCACTGGACCGGTCAACGGTGATCACCGGAATACCAGCATCATTGGCATCTTTAACGGCTGGGGTAATCGCACTTGAATCGACCGGGTTAATAATCAGGACATCAACTTTCTTTTGGATCATATCCTCAACGTTGTTATTCTGCTTAGCCGTATCGTTTTGAGCATCCGAAATCTGCACATTGGTTTTGTTCTTTTTGGCCAGATCCTGAATGCCGTTCTGGACAGAAACAAAGAATGGATTGGACAATGTTGAGAGTGACACACCGACTTTCAAATCTTTTGGTGCTTTTTTGGTTACTTTACTGCCACTATCAGAACTTGAGCCAAGACCGGTGTTGCCGCATGCCGTTAATGTGAAAATAGCTGCGGCAGCCACAACTGCTACCATCAAAAAGCGCTTGAACGAGTGTTTCATTTTCTTGTATCCTCCTAAATTTTGTTTTTCCCCAAGGACCTTGCATCCACATTTGTTACCCATTGTTAGAAGAACGCCGATCCAGCAGCACCGCAATCAGAATCACAATCCCTTTGACAATCTGCTGATAAAAACTAGAGATACCCAGCAGGTTCATCCCATTATTCAACGTACCGATGATCAACGCACCAATCAGCGTGCCAAAAATCCGACCTTTCCCTCCGGCTAGCGAGGTGCCGCCAAGCACGACGGCCGCAATAGCATCCATTTCATAAGTCGTGCCAGCATCAGGTTGCGCCGAACTCAGCCGCGATGTGAGAATAATCCCGGCAATCGCGGCCATTAACCCGGAAATCGTGTAGATAAGCATGGTGACTACTTTTGTCCGCACACCGGCAATCCGTGCAGCTGTTTCGTTACCGCCCAGTGCATAGGTTTTCCGACCAAAAGCGGTTTTGTGCAACAGTACGAACAAAATGCCATAGACCACGATCATGATAATGATCGGGAACGGAATACCGAACAAGTACCCGCGACCCATGAACTGAAACAGAAAGCTATTGTTCATTTTGGCGCCAGTGATCGGGTTCCCATTCGTAAAGACATACGTGGCGCCGCGGAAAATCGTCATGGTCGCCAAGGTGGCGATAAACGGTGCGGCTTTACCGTATGCGATAAGAATGCCATTAAATAAGCCGAAAATTGCACCTAGGATCAATCCGACTGCCAGTGCTAACGGTGCAGCAAAGCCACTGGTCAACATGGATGCCGTAACGGCGCCTGACAACGCCAGAATCGAGCCAACCGACAAGTCAATGCCGCCAGTCAGAATCACGAAGGTCATCCCAAAGGCAATGACAGCATTAATCGACACCTGCCGCAATAAATTCAACAGGTTTGCCGGTGACACAAAAGTCGGACTCATGATGGTAACAAGAATCACCAGCACGACCAATGCCAGCAGCGGCCCTAAGCGACTAAAAATCTTTTTAACGTCTAATTTGCCAGCAGCTTTGGTTTTAGATTGCGCCTGCATGTTCTTCCACTCCTCCTGTTGCCAGAGTCATAATCGACTCCTGCGTTGCCGTTTTACCATCCAAAATACCGGTGATACGTCCTTCATAGACCACTGCAATTCGATCGCTCATTCCTAAAATTTCCGGTAAGTCGCTGGAGATCATGACGATGGCGACATGCCGATCCGTCAGCTCATTCATCAAGTCATAGATTTCGCGTTTAGCCCCGACATCCACGCCGCGGGTCGGTTCGTCGAGGATCAGGACTTTGGATCCGGAACCGATCCATTTTGCCAAAACCACTTTTTGCTGATTCCCGCCACTCAAACTGCCAGCAGTGACTTCAGGACCCATTGCTTTGACTGTAAGCCTTTTCATTAACATCCGAACAAAATCATCGGTGGCCTTTTCATCCACCAAGCCGTGTTTAACGAAGCCGTCAATTGAAGGCAACACGATATTGTCGTGTAGTGAATCATCCAGAATGAGTCCTTCATCCTTGCGATTTTCCGTCAAGAAGCCAAGGTTATGGCGAATGGCATCTTGCGGATCGCGAATTTTGACCGGTTGCCCATCCAACAGAATCTCCCCGGATTGATACTTATCGATCCCGAAAATGGCACGCATAATCTCGGTTCGCCCTGCGCCCATCAAACCAGAGAACCCCAATATTTCGCCTTGCCGTACACTGAAACTCACATCGTTGAACACACCTTTTTCGGTCAGGTGCTTGACTTCCATTGCCACCGGACCAAAGTTGGGCGTACGATCCGGATAAAAGTCGTCAATCTCGCGGCCCACCATGTCTTTTACCAGCTGCTTCATGGTCACTTCCTTGGTCGCGTATTCAGTAATAGACAGCCCGTCCCGCATGACCGTCACCTTATCGGCAATCTCAAAAATTTCTTCCATGCGGTGGGAAATGTAAATGAATCCCACCCCGTCAGCTTTGAGTCGCCGCACGACACTGAAAAGTTGGTCTATTTCTGCCTCGGTCAGCGCGGCAGTCGGTTCGTCCATGATGATAATCTTGGCGTCGGTCATAAGTGATTTGGCTATTTCCACCATTTGCTGGCGACCAACGCTTAAGTTGCCAATTGGCTGATCGACATCAAATTTGGCACCAAGTTGACTTAGATAATGAACCGCCTGATCGTGCATCGCTTTGCTATCCATCAAGCCAAACTTATTACGCAGCTCTTTGTTTAAAAACATGTTGTCGACCACTGACATCTCAAGAAAATTGTTCATTTCCTGATGAATAAAGCTGATGCCATGCTGCTCGGCTTCCATCGGTCCAGAGTAAGTTGTGGGCTGACTATCCACGAGAATCTCGCCGCTGTTCGCCGGATAAAGTCCCGTCAAAATATTCATTAACGTCGACTTGCCGGCGCCATTTTCGCCCATCAATGCATGGACCTCCCCGGACTCGACAGTAAAATTCACCCCTTTCAAAACCTGATTGGCACCAAAGCTCTTGGTGATCTTCTTCATTTCGATCTTCATTGTGCTTTCCCCCAAGTGCTGAATGTGTGGCGATGATATCGCTTCAAAACGCGTTCACAGTCGCAGGAATCTACGTGCTCCTGCTCACGCTCTCTAAAATGTGACGCCGCTCTCTAGCAAAATATTCGAATAAGGCGTCATTTCCCCTGTGCGAACAAAAGCCTTGGTCTTGCTGAGATCTTTTTTCATCTGCTCATGTGGCATGAAAACAATCGGAACCTGAATACGCGCTTGAATTTGCGCCAGTTGGGTTGGATTTTGTTCTTTGATTTCCTCGGCCAGATACACTTTTTGAATTTGCAATTCGGCGAGGACATTCTCTAAAACAGCAATGAAACTTGGTAGATTTTTACTAACGGCGAGGTCGATTTTCCAGACATCCTCTGGCACTGGCATCCCAGCGTCGCCAATGCCGAGCAAGTCAAAATGCCCCATGTCCGCGATAACCTGTGACAGTTCTGTGTTAATGACAGGTCCTTTTTTCAAGATAAACGCCTCCTAAAAGTTTATGAACTCAAACTGGTGCGGTTACACTGGCCGCGTCGATCCACGCTTAATCAGCTTCACCGGCAGTTCAACGGCATTGCGCGTATTATGTTCACCACTCATCTGCGCCACCAGCAGCTCAACGGCTTGCTGGCCCAGTTGGTCAATCGGTTGCGCCAACGTGGTTAAGCCTGGGGTCATGAACCGGGCTTGCGTGACATCATCGAAGCCGACAACCGCGTAATCTTCCGGAATCCGTTTGTGCTGCTCGTACAAACCGCGGTATACGCCGCTGGCAACATCATCATTAATCGCGATAATCGCCGTGGCGTCGGTTTTGACAATTTGCGCGACTGCCTGCCGTCCACCTTCCGGATCGAAGCTGCTACGAAAAACCAACGCTTGATCAAAAGTAACGCCATGGGTCGCAAAGGCTTGCTGATACCCGGCAAGGCGATCCTGCAAGTTGATGGTTAGCCGTTCCGGCAACACCAGTGCAATTCGCCGATGCCCCAGCTGCAGCAAATGATCCGCAACCAAAAAACCTGCATGGCGCTCGTCAATCCGAATGCTATCGCCAGTCATCAACGTGGTCGCCTGATCCGTAAACACCATTGGCAGACTAAGTTGATGCCCCACTTTTTGAACAATTTCCTGCGAAGCCTCTGGTGCGGCCAAAATCAATCCCCGCTGCGTCCCGCCAAGAAACTGACGAATAAAATAATCAACATTTTCATGGAACCCGTTGATGGAAAAGATCTGCGGAAACAAGCCACGGGGGATCGCCGCCTTTTCGACACTGACCACAAAGCTGGCGAAGAAGGGGTTCATCATGTCCGGGATTACCACGCCGATTGAGTTGCCGCGCTTGCCGACTAAACCACGAGCAAATAAATCCGGTTCATAGCCCAGTGCCTCCTTAGCGGCCAGTACCCGTTTTCGTGACGCTTCGCTGAACCGTGCACCTTTGCCATTCAAAATTTGCGAAACAGTTGTCACCGAAAGCCCAGTTTCTTTGGCGACATCAGTAATTGAGACCTTTTTCTTCATAACATCCACGACCCTGCCTGCATCTTTAGGTAAAACGTTTTACTTAACTTTGCGAGTCAAGCTTAACGCGATTCTGGAAGCGCTGTCAATTAAAAGAATCCGATTTTTATGAAACAAAATAGGAGAATGTGAGCATGGTTAACTTTATTGACGTGTTCTTCTGCTACACCTGAAAGTTAAAAGTGTACCCATATCGTTAGCGGTGCAAAATAGCTAGTTTAATCATCTTAATTAACCCAGTGTCTCGTTAGCAAATTCGAACTGTTGCACAACAGCCAACGTCCAAAGTTCGTGATTTTTTAAGTCATGTGTGTGAAACTTTTTTCCCATACCAAAAATTTTGACGACATAAAAAATGAACCATCACCCTTAACTTCCTAGATGATGGTTCATCGTTGATACTAAAAATTACCTAGTCTCACTCATGCGCACTTTATCGCTTAACTTCGCCCAGTGATTGGTCGGTCCGTGGCCATGACCAACGAAAATACCTTGGCTGATGGCACCTTGAAGGAAGGCTTTAGCCGTTACGATGGCACTTTTTAATGGCTGACCCTTGGCTAATTCCGCGGCAATGCATGCCGAGAACGTGTCGCCGGTGCCGTGGGTATTGGCCGTGGCGATTCGTGGCGCGCTGAGCCAAAAACTGCTGCCATCCTCAAGCAAAATATAGTCGGCCGCCTGCTCATCTTCGCTGCGATGGCCACCTTTGATGATGACATTTTTGACGCCGAGCTGCTGAATGGTCTGCGCCGCTGTGATCGTGTCGGCATTCGTTTTTATCGGCCGTCCCACGATGATCTCAGCTTCCGGCAAGTTAGGCGTCACCACATCGGCTAGTGGTAGTAGCTTACTTTTGATCGTTGCAACGGCCTCTGGTTCAAGCAGCGTCGCCCCACCCTTGGCAACCATGACGGGATCGACGATTAGCGGTCCGAAGTCGACTTGCTGCAGATTGTGGACGACCGCTTCAACATGTTCACTGTCAGCAAGCATCCCGGTTTTGGCGGCTTTAATAGCAAAATCCGCATCTAGTGACTGAAACTGCGCATCAATAAAGTAGGTGGGAATCGGCAAGCTAGCCTGAACGCCGTACGTGTTCTGCGCCGTGAGTGCCACCACAATGTTCATTCCAAAAACATGGCGGGCCTGAAACGTCTTCAGATCGGCCTGCATGCCGGCACCGCCGCCGGAATCCGATCCGGCAATGGTCACGACTTGAGGGGTGCGATTGACGCTACCCATGTCACAACACCTCTTTCAATTTCTGGTTGATTGCGCGAACTTTCTGGGCCGTGTCGGGCGCCTGCATGATTTCACTGACAATCGCCACGCCGGCAATGCCTGTATTTTTGAAGGTGTCGAGGTTACTTTCTTTAATGCCGCCAATTGCCACTACCGGAATCGGCACGGATGCCGCGATGGTCTTGAGCGTTTCGATGCTAAGTACCGGCGAGTCCGGCTTGGTTGGCGTTGGGAAAATCGCCCCGACACCGAGATAATCCGCGCCGTCCGCAGCAGCAGCCGTTGCCGTGGCCAGCGTCTTGGTCGAAACCCCCAGAATTTTATCCGGTCCAATCAACTTGCGCGTCACCGCTACCGGCAATTCGTCATCGCCAATGTGCACACCTGCTGCATCAACCGCCAAGGCAATGTCCACGCGATCATCAATCATCAGCGGAATGTGATGGTGGTCAGTGATCGCCTTAACTTTCTCGGCCAACGCATAATAATCGCGGGTTTTCAGCTGCTTCTCACGCAACTGCACCATGGTGACGCCATTTTCACACGCCGCGGTAATCTTGGCTAAAAACGCTGCCTGCGACTCGTCATAGCGATGTGTCACTAAATAAAGTTTGAGGTCTTCTGGTTTCATAGAGCTTCTCCTTTCACCATTTGCACCCAATCTGCTTGATCAGCCAACAACGACAATTGATCCAACGTCTTTTCCCTGAACGAAGCGATGCCGCCTGCCGTATTTTGGGCCGCGGCCACCTCAGCGCAGCAGTTGAAATAGCTCACGGTTAAAACGACCGCTTCATCGTTTGACAGGCCGATGCCCAGCAACGCCGCAGTCAAGGCACCGACAATATCGCCGGTACCGGTAAACCGATCCAGTTGCGGCACCCCATTTTCCAAGCGCCATTGACCTTTCTCACTGACAACTAAATCCGTCTCCCCCGTTGCCAAAAATGTCGTGTTCGGGAATCGCTCGGTCAGTTCCTGCAAGGCCTTCGTTAATTCGGCAAGCGCCGTCACACTCTGATCCAGCTGACTACCATCAACGCCGCGGCCGGTACTTTTCAACCCAGCAAAACGGCGCACTTCGGAAATATTGCCTTTGACCACATTCGGGTGATTTTGCAGTAACTGCTGGCCGATGTCGTAGCGCAATTGTGTCGCTGCCACCCCGACAAGATCCACCACAGCCGGCTTATGCGTTTCTGCGGCATAACGTCCCGCCGCCAACAGACTATCTTTGCGTTCAGGCGAAATGTGGCCCAAATTCAGCAATAGCGCGTCAATTTGGGTAAAAAGTTCCGGAAACTCTTCCGGGAGATCAGCCATCACCGGCTTGGCATCGATATACAACAGCGCATTGGCCATCGATTCGATCGTCACGGGATTGGTGATGCAGTCTACCAGTGGCGACGACTTCAAGGGAAAAGTAGTTTTAAATGCATCTGCGAATACTTCGGTAATTGATTGTGTCATGGGTTTTGCTCCTCCTATTTTGGTTGACGATAATGCGCTCGCTGGCGCCGGCTCACGCTCAAAAGATTTTTTGCAACCGGTTCATAAAGCCGTTGCGGTCTAGTTCATATAAGACAATTAACGCAATGAGCGAGCCAGAAATGGATCCGCCGAAGAACCGTGGCGTGTATACAAACCAGTAAAGGGACTGACTGCTGCCGGTGAACCAAACCATCACCGGATACGACAACAGTGAACCGATCAACCCGGTGCCCAAAATCTCGCCAGCAGCGGCCCACCAATTTTTCCGGCCAAAGCGATAACCAACGCCGGCTAAAAATGCCCCGAAAACCGCCCCGGTTAAGGCCAGTGGCGGAATGCCTAGCAGCGTCATCCGTAAAATGGCGCAGGCAAAGGCCATCACCGTGGCGTATAGCGGTCCCATCACAACGGCCGCGACCACGTTGACCACGCTCGACATCGGTGCCATCCCTTCAATCCGAAACAACGGCGACAACACAACATCCAGTGCAATCATCATGGCTAACATAGCCAGCCGTTTAACGCGGTTTTGCCCCATCGGCGATCCTCCCCTTCGGCCATGCTTCCAAGCGATAGGCCATCTCCCAAAAACTGTATTCCATTTGTGAACTAATCTTAAAAGCGGCGATCATCTGTTGCTGTTCGGCTGGCGTACTATGCTCGTAAAGCCGATCAACCAGTGCGACTGCTGCCTTCTGGTCGTCAGCATTTTCATCGCCGCTATAGGTTTCGATCCAGCGCTGGTAAATCGGCACCGGTGACTGGCGCTGGGCCAAATATTGCCCGACTTCCTGATAAAGCCATGGACACGGCAGCATCCCCGCAATCGCAACATGCGTCGTGCCTTCGACTAACTGGCGGTACATGTGCGAAACGTAATGGTACGCTGTCGGGGCAATCGCCGTCGCCGCTACTTCGTCATCAGTAATCGCCAAGGTTTCAAAAAAATCCTGCCGCACTGCCAATTCACCTGCTGCCAAGCCAGCCGCAGATTGCTCAGCATAGGCTTTTAATTCAGGTTCTTGAGCCTGCTCCGCAATTAATTCGTACAAATGGCTAAAGTGTTTCAAATAATACGCATCCTGAATCAGGTAAAATCGGAAAATCGTCGGATCAAGCGTCCCATCCTGTAACTCAGTCAGAAACGGATGCGACAGACTCCCTTCCCAATAAGGCACGACCTGTTGCCGTGCAAGTTCTGAAAATTTCATTTTTCATCCTCTCATTAATCAATGTTTTCGTCAGCATCGCGGGATTTTCGCTTCATGATCATGACAAAAGCTATCGAACCAAGATATTCAACAACAGAAACAGTGCCGCTGCCGCCACCAAGCCGCGGCGTGAGCTAATGATCGCGCGGCGCACGTTTCGTTTGGCGCCTTCGGTATAACCATGGGCGTACATGGCTTTGACGTACTGGTCTTGCCACGACATGGCGACAAAAATCACTTTGACGTAAATCATGGGTGACCACGGATGCAGCTTTTGCCCGCGCAATAGACTGGCTTCGCGAATCGCCGCGACCTCATGCATGATTTGCGGCAAGGCGTGGATGACAACCAGCAGACCGTAGACAAAATTAGGCGATAGCTTGTGTTGTTCCAGCCACAGGAGCAATGCCTCGAGATCAACGCCGATCAGAAACACCAAGCCCAGCGCGGTGAAAGCATAAGTTCGCACAAACAGTAACAACGCGTAGGACGTATCCGTACCGTGTAAGGTGATTGCCCAGTAAGTGCTCGCCGCGGGTATCAGCGGAAGCAACGCTAAAACAACTAGGCTTTTAAATGCACGTCGCCACAGCAGAAAGCCAGTAGCTAAGCCTATCAACGCCAAGTCAAGTTTCACCGAATGACTGAACGATATTTCAAGCGTCAAAAGCAGTATCAGCAAACTCAGATTCAGCGCATTCGTCTTTTTTGGCAACATCGTTTCACTCCCCAAGCACCGCCAAGTGTTGATCGGCCAGTTGAACATGCTGTTGACTCACACCCGCCAACGGAGCAAGCCGATGCGTCACAATCAAGAAGGCTTCCTCAGCTGCTTTTTCCTTAATCCACGCGGTGAAAAAGGCACACGCGCGCTCATCCAACCCGCTGAACGGCTCGTCTAGCAGTAAAAAGGCCCGGTCCAAGCTCAACATGGCAATCAATTGAATCATTTTCTTTTGCCCGTCGCTCAAGTGATACAGGCTGCCGGTTTGCTTATCCGTCAATCCCAGATAGTCGAGGGCCGCTTGTTGGCGTTCGCGAACTTCCGCCGTGAACGGAGCGCCGAACTTTAATTCATCCGCCGGCGTCAGCGTTACAAATTGCTTCGTGGCATCTTGCACCGCCAGCGTCATCGTCTGGAACAATCGCTGTCTGCGCCGCAAGCGCCGTTCACCGAGAAACATGCGCCCTCGGTAAGGATGCAGTTGCACCATGGCGCGCAACAACGTCGATTTCCCGCTGCCATTAGCGCCAGTCAGGGTCGTGATGCCGGTATTAAAATGCCAGTCAGCCGCGCGGATCAATACCCGGCGATTCTGGGCACAAACTACCTGATCAAGGTGAAGCAAGGGTGTCGTGCCTGCATCGGTTTGCGTTAAATGAAAATGAGTCGGGATTGTGGTGAGTGTCGTCAGCGGCAAGCGGGTCAGCTGTCCCTTTTCCAACGACACAAGCTCATCGGCAACGCCGGCGTAATCGCTCAAGTCGTGATCGGCAATGATAATGGTTTTCCCCGCATCGCGTAATTTACCCAACTTGGTAATGAGTTGCTGCCGACTAGCCGGATCGATGCTGGCAAACGGCTCATCTAGCAACAAAACCGGCGCATCCATGGCTAGCAAAACCGTTAACGCCGCGCGCTGCTTTTCACCACCGGAAAGTGTCTGTAAGTCCCGATCCAAAAAGTCATCGGTTTCACCTAGCGCCACCGCCTGCCGGATTTGTTTCGCCATCACATCAGCCGGCAAGTCGAGATTTTCCAGAGCAAAGTTGAGTTCACCGCGTAAGGTTCGCATGGTAAATTGCTGATCAGGATTCTGAAACAGCATTCCCACTCGGCTTGCTTTCGTTTGCATAGACGCGTTGCGATTATCCTGCCCATCCACCAAGATCGTGCCTTCATAAGTCAGTGGTGCAAATCCGGCAATCAAGTTGAGCAAGGTCGACTTACCACTGCCACTGTCGCCGGTCAGAACGGTCATTGCGCCCGTCGTAAATTCGAAATCGAGACCGTCAAACAATGGGCCATCCCGCTGAAATCGCAATTTTCGTAGTTCAATTCCCATCATTTACGACCTGCCAGCCAGTCGCTTGGCACCAGCGGCCTGTTCATAAAGTTTCATCACCAGTTGAACCAAAACAACGCCGAAGAAAATAACCGACAGCAACCGCACCGTCACCAATGCCAGAATCATGCCAAGACTGTAAGCGCCATAACCCAGCTTGAAGTACTCATAGGTAAAACTAAAAACCGTCGTACCAACCGCGGCCAAAAGCAGACTCACTGTGTCATAGCGCCGATAACGGGTCACGATGAAACCTGCCTCACTACCCAAGCCTTGAACAAAACCGGACAGCAACACAGCGGGGCCAAAGTAGGAACCATAAAGCATCTCCGCCAGCGCCGCCAAACATTCACCTAAAATCGAGCTGCCTTTCTTTTTCAGCAACATGGCGGTCATCGGTGCTGCCATTACCCACATGCCAAACAAAATCTCATTAGCAAACGGCGCATAACCAATTGGCGTCAATGCCGCTGCTAACAACGCGTAAATCGCATCGGCACCCATAAAGACGCCGCCAAACAGAAAGGCCAAAAATGCCAACAAGACAACATCGCGCAACGACCATTTGTCCATAAAAATAACCCCCATTTCTTCAAATAAAGACAAACGGGGGCCAAGCACGATCAATCCATCATTTCGAAGCTTACTTGTGTCTCATGTTGGCTCACCTGCCAAGTTAAAAAGCGCGGTGGCTCACCATAACGCGCTCCCTGGCGCAGAAGCCTGCGTGTAAGGACCTCAGACCGCAATGGCTCAGACCGGCGTCCGCGCTCTATAACGCGTTCGCAGTCGCAGAAATCTACGTGTAAGGACCTTGAAGCCCAAATGGCCAAAGCCCAGCCATTTGGACTTCAAGGCCACTTACACTCCGATTTCTAAGCGCTCCTGTTCGCGCTCAACCAAAAAGGACCCGTCACCAAATCATCGGCGGGGTCCATGAAATCACAAATAATCATCAAAAAACGATTGATCTTAACGACATTTCCCTGCGACAGTACTAACTGCATCAGGTTCCATGGGTATCATCTCAGCTTTTACAGCACCCCAAATGTTTCTATTCGATTGTAACGGCAGTATATCACTTTTTATTTGGAAGCGCTACAGGAAAGAACTGATGAATAGCGCCAACTTCTTGGTCAAGCCTGCTTGGTAACAAAAAATACCGAACCCAGTGATGGTGCACTTTACGCCGTGATGCCTTGATGCAGGCTCACTGGCAGCAAATAATTCGGGTCTAGGTCAGCCTTGTGATCGTTGATCCTTGTCAGTAACAGGTCGACTAGCAGTTTTGAGATGTCGTCCAACGGTTGAACAATCGTTGTCAGCGCTGGGTAATAATTTTGAATGAAGCGAGTGCCGTCATAGCCGATCAGTTTTAGGTCATCCGGAACGCGGATGCCCATAGCCAAGGCCAGCTGATGGATCTGCATGGCGGTCAGATCATCGGTGCAGAAAATTCCGTCATACTGCCCACCGGCCAATAAGTGCTGAATCTCCGTGCGGCGAATGGCCGCGGCAGTCTCAAACGGGATCGCCACGGTCGCGGGTTCGATTCCATGGGCAGCAAAGTAATCGTGAAAACCTTGTGACCGAGCATTTGTCGGTGAATTCGGCAATTCCTTACCGGTGATGATTAGCGGGGCTTGCACGCCATTGGCTGACAAGACCGATGCGGCCAAGCGCCCACCCTGGGCATTGTCGGAACTGACGATCGGAATGGTCGGAGCCAGATTGCGATCAAAGCTGACGATCGGTAGCCGGTACGCTTTATATTCCGGAATATTTTCATTGTGCGCTCCGGCAATGATACCGTCGACCTGATTGGCTGCCAGCAGGCGCAGGTACTCGCGCTCCTTTTCCGGATCATTGGCGCTGTTGCATAAGATTGCCTTATACCCGCGCTCGAACAGCAGATTCTCGAGTCGGGAGACCAGCTCACCGAAGAATGGGTGACTGACGTCGTAGAAGATCAATCCAATGAGATGCGGTGACTTGCCCTGTAGCGAGCGAGCCAAAGTATTCGGCCGATAATTCAGTTGATTCATGGCGGCATGAACCGCCTTTTTCGTTTTATCACTGATGGCACCGTAATTATTGATCACGCGGGAAACCGTGGTCGGCGACACTCCAGCCAATTTGGCGACATCTTCAAGTTTAACGGTCATAGTTTGGTATTACCCCTTTTTAGATTCCACGCTTGACACATACTGACGGCATCGGCGTTGGTGATCGCAGCTTGGGCTGAGGCGATAACGCATCGCTGTGTTCCATCTGGTCGGTGCATTTTTCTGCCATCCTTGTGCGGTGTCATTGCGCCCTAATCTGTTTGTCACGATTAGCTTTATCATAACTGAAAGCGGTTGATTGTCAATCGAAAAACATTTTTAAAACGCTAATCCTAATGAAGTCTCTCAACAATAAAGAATTAAATTGTCAAACGCTTGACAATTTGTCGAAAGCGCTTTATATTTTAACCGTCGCAAAACTGATATTGTTTTTTTACCCATTAACCGCTTCCCTGAGGAGGACCTTTTATGAAACATGCTGACGTTGCCAAACGGATCTTGCAAGATATTGGCAAAGATAACATCCAGGCCGCTGCCCATTGTGCGACCCGGCTGCGCCTTGTTCTTAAAGACAGCAAGGCGATCAACCAGAAGGCGCTGGACGATGATCCCGATGTGAAAGGCACGTTCGAAACTGGCGGCCAGTTTCAGATCATCATCGGTCCCGGCGATGTCGATAAGGTTTATGACGCCTTGATTGGCATTACCGGCCTAAAGGAAGCCACCACAGACGACATCAAGAAGATCGCAGCCACCGCCGGCAAACCGAATCCCTTCACCAGTTTCCTGAAGATGCTATCGGACATCTTTATTCCGATCGTGCCGGCGTTGGTCGCCGGCGGGTTGCTGATGGCGTTGTACAACGTTTTGAGCTCACCGGGTTTGTTCATGAGCCGGTCAGTCGTACAGGCGGTGCCGAATCTGAAGGGACTGGCTGACATGGTTAACACTATGGCCAGCGCCCCATTCACCTTCCTGCCAATCCTACTGGGCTTCTCAGCAACCAAGCGCTTTGGCGGCAACCAGTACCTTGGCGCCACCATTGGGATGATCATGGTTCTGCCGACCTTGGTTAACGGTTACCAAGTGGCCGCCGTCACTGCCGCTGGGAAAATGACCTATTGGAACATCTTCGGGTTACATGTGGCTCAAGCTGGCTATCAAGGTCAGGTTCTGCCCGTTCTCGGGGTCGCATTTTTGCTGGCGACGATCGAGAAGTTCCTGCACAAACACCTCAAGGGTGCGGTCGACTTCACCTTTACACCGCTGCTGTCGATCATCGTCACCGGTTTTCTGACCTTTGTGGTCGTCGGTCCCGTACTGCGAGCCGTTTCTGATTTTCTGACGAATGGTCTGGTTGGCTTGTATAATGCGACTGGTTGGTTTGGCATGGCAATATTCGGGGTCTTCTACTCTGCAATTGTCGTCACCGGGCTGCATCAGACCTTCCCAGCGATTGAGACCACGCTCATTGCTGCCAAGGCAACGACTGGCGGTTCCTTCATTTTCCCAGTCGCATCAATGGCTAATATTGCTCAAGGTGGCGCGGCGGCGGCTGTGTTCTTCGCTTCAAAGGACAGCAAGCAGCGTGCTCTGGCTTCGAGCTCCAGCATCTCCGCCTTACTCGGAATCACCGAACCGGCGATATTCGGGGTCAACTTGAAACTGCGCTTCCCATTCTATTGTGCCGCGATCGCTTCTGGTATTGCCAGCGCCATTCTCGGCCTCTTCCACGTTCTTGCCTGGGCGATGGGCAGCGCCGGCGTTCTTGGCTTCATCTCGATCGCGCCGAAATCCATTGTGGCCTTTCTGCTGGCCGCAGTCATTAGTTTGGTGACCTCCTTCGTCATGACTTTCATCGTTGCCAAACGCGTTTTGAAAAATGAACCCGAAGAAACACCCGTGGATCCGACCACCGGTGAAGAAACACAAGCAGATACCGTCATTGCCGCCCCAGTCGCCGGCACCACCGAACCAATCACGCAGGTTAACGACAAGGTCTTTTCAGCTGAGATCATGGGCAAAGGAATCGCCATCAAACCCGCTAGCGATGAGGTTCATTCACCAGTCACCGGCACGGTAACCGTCGCCTATCCAACTCACCACGCTTATGGCATTAAGGCTGATGACGGTGCTGAGGTGCTCATCCACCTTGGCATCGATACCGTCGACCTCAAAGGCCAGTATTTCACCAGCAAGGTCAGCCAAGGCGACCATGTGAACACTGGTGACCTGCTGGGAACCTTCGATTACCAAGCCATTGCCAATGCCGGCTATGACCCCACCGTCATGATCGTTATCACCAACACGAATGCCTATGCCAGTGTCGAACCAGTCACGACGCCAACGGTCAAGCCCGGCGACCACCTCGTCGCGCTGACCGCACGCAGCAGTGACAACGCCGTGGCAACTGACCTGTAACGCCGACCGCCCAGTCACTTCATTTTTCACCCATTCTTTGAAGTTTAACCATTCACCGTTCAAGAACGCCTCAAAGACTCGGCACCAAAAAAACCATCTCTGTACCATCGTTGAAAGGAGTTCACTCTCATGCTCGGAGCAATCGAAGCTGGCGGCACAAAGTTTGTGTGTGCCATCTCAGAAAACGGTATCGACATCATCGACCAGGAAACTTTTCCGACGACAACGCCGGACGAGACCATCGCCCAAGTGATCGGTTATTTCAAGGCGCACCCCGCGGACCGGATCGGTCTTGCTTCATTTGGCCCAATTGACGTCAATCGTAAGTCGGATCAATACGGTTACATTACCAAGACCCCTAAAGCCGGATGGCAATTTTTTGACATTCTCGGTACCTTACAGAAACATTTTCCTGACACCAAGTTTGCTTTCACCACCGATGTCAATGCCGCAGCATACGGCGAACTCAAGGCCGGCGCCGGCAAAGGCTTGGATGACCTCGTCTACTGGACTGTTGGCACTGGCGTCGGTGCGGGCATTGTGCAGAACGGTCAGCTACTGCAGGGCTACAGTCATCCTGAGGCGGGACACATCATACTGCGCCGCCACCCAGACGACACATTTGCTGGTAATTGCCCATTTCACGGCGACTGTCTGGAAGGTATGACCAGCGGACCGGCGCTCCAGAAACATTGGGGCAAACCCGCCAAGGATCTGCCGGCCGATCATCCTGCCTGGGATTTAGAGGCTTACTACCTCGCCCAGGCATGTGTCGACCTGACCCTGACCGTTGCCCCAGAGAAGATTGTCTTCGGTGGCGGCGTCATGCACCAGCAACAGCTTTTCCCTAAAATCCGTAACCAGTTTAACCGGTTGTTGAACGATTATGTGACCGTCCCGCCGCTTGACAGCTACATCGTACCGATCGATCTGGCGGATAATGCCGGTGCAATCGGCGCCTTCCTGCTTGCTCAAAGCGCTTAAACTCACACCAAAGGAATCGAATCGCCTTAACGGTGCAACGACTAAAGTTTGCTCAGATACAGTGATCGCCTATACGCCGGTCCTATTAGCTAATTACCAAAGTCTTTGATGTCCGCAGATTGCCAAACGGACAAACTGATTTTAGGCGGCTCAAATATTACTTTTAAAACGTTGCCATAGTGGATTCGAAATTCGCATGATATAATAAAAACGTACAAAGAGCCTGGTGCGGGAACACCAAGCTCTCTGGAATGCTATTTAACAGCAGCTCATTTAAAGCTAAAAATAGCCGTCAACTCGCTAGCTGTGCAGGGCGGCTATTTTGTGTTATTCCTGTCAATTAGCACAATGACTAACGCTAATAAAGCAAGAAAGAAACTACTTCTTTATCTTGGTCTTCATTGTTGCACCTCATTTGACAATTCAAGTTCATTTCAAAACGTTAGTGTAGCAGATTCGAAATCTGCATGATATAATAAAAACGTGCAAAGGGCCTGGTGTGCTAGCACCAAGCCCTTTGGAATGCTATTTAACAGCAGCTCGTTTAAGACTACAAAATAGCCGTCAACTCGCTACCTGGGCGAGACGGCTATTTTGTGTTATTCCTGTCAATTAGCACAATGACTACCGCCAGTAGGGCAAGAATGAAACTGCCGAACTGAAGCATCAAGTCAAGTGCGTCTTTGACTGGCACAAGGCTACTCCTTTCTTCAGGATTGTGAGGTACTACAGTTCTAAAACCATAGCGATCACCCTCTTTCAGATGGTGTAGCTGCCGTCGCGTAGCATTCTGAATTTATTGTAACATGTGCTTAGTTGACGTTGTTAATGCTTTTTAAAATACTAATTGTTATTATTTGATTCTTCTCGAATATTTTTAAAAGCTTAAAGCGCTGCTGTAGCACATTTGGAATCTGCATGATATAATGAAAACGTATAAAGGGCTCGGTGCGTAAACACCAAGCCCCTTGGAATGCCATTTAACGGCAGCTCATATTAGACTAGCAAAAAATAGTCGGCAATTCGCTTGCCAGGCGTGACGGCTATTTTTTGCGGTCCCGTTCGGTTAGCACGATGACTAATGCCAGTAGGGCAAGAATGAAACTGCCAAACTGGAGCATCAGCTCAAGTGCATCCTTTACGGACAAAAATGCTACTCCTTTCTTTAGGATTGTGACGTACTAAGGTTCTAAAACCAAAGTCATTACCTTCTTTCGAAGAATGTAGCTGCTGGTCTCATAGCATGCCAAACAGCCCATCATGCCGCACCGTTTCTACGTGCACAGCATGATGGGCTGTTTATTTTCACTTAATGATCACTTCAGATAAGCCGTCTTGAAGTCATACGGTGTCCCGTTAGGATTGAATGACAATCCCTTTACGTTTGACCGCAACAACTGCAGGTTATCAGCTTGATAAAGCGGCAAAGTGCCTTGATCCTTCATCAAGATCTTTTCAGCGTCTTGCAACATGGTCCAGCGCTTTTGCGGATCGTTGCCGTACTTGGTTTCGGTTTCGCTTAGCAACTGATCCAACTTGGCATCTTTGTAGCCGGATGAATTGTAACTGGAGTCGCTGATCCAGACGTCCAGGAAGTTGTAGGCGTCAGCGAAAATCGACTGCCACCCCGTCACCACCATGTCATAGTTGCCGGCGTTCATGGCTTGCAGCCGTTGTGCCTTCGGAATGCTCTTGATCGTCACTTTGACATGCGGCAGATTTTCAAACGCACCTTGCAGGTATTCGGCAACTTGCTTGGAAACATCCGTATCATCGGCCAGCAGCGTTAAGTTCAGCTGACTCTGGCCCGATTCTTTCATGCCTTCTTCAAACAACTTCTTGGCCTTGGTTTTGTCATACGCCACCGCACTTTTCACCTGCGTTGTCTTGGCAAAATCTGCGCTGGTTTTTTGATTGGTGTGCAGCCCGACTGGAATGAAGCCCAGCGCCGGCTTGGAGCCATCTTTCAAAACATTCTTGGTCAGCGCAGTGCGGTTAATCATCATGGAAAAGGCTTGACGCACTTTGAGATTCTTAAATGCCGGAACTTGCTTTTGATTCAGATCGACCCGGGTCATATTGGAAGACAATCGCTTAATCGCATCTTTGTCATTAAGATGGGCGGCGGCCTGCTCGCCGGTCAACACGATTGAATCCAACTTCTTGGTTTGATAAAGGTTCATCCCGGTTTGGACATCCTTGATGACCGTTTCGTTAACCTTAGCCAGTTTAACGTGCTTCTTATCCCAGTACTGCGGATTTTTGGCAAGTGTCCAGCTATCACCGGTACCATTCCACTTCGTCAACTTGAACGGACCACTGTAAACCTGTGTGGTTGCCGAAGTGCCATACTTTTTTCCATATTTTTCAACCACTTTTTGATTCTGCGGATAATACAGCGGGAACGCCAACAGCTTCTTGAAGTAAGCGGTCGGATTTTCCAACGTGATGGTCAAATGGTGGCTATCGGTGGCTTTGATGCCAAGATCGGATGCCGGCTTAGTGCCTTTGGTGATGGCCGTGGCATTTTTCACTGGCGCAAAGTAGAATGCGTCGGTGGCTTTGGTCTTAGGATCCACGGTGCGTTGCCAACTATACACGAAGTCCTGCGCCCTAATTGGATCGCCATTGCTCCATTTGGCATTGCGCAAGGTGACGTGGTAAGTCATGCCATCTTTACTGGTCGTGACCTTTTTAGCCAGTGCCAACTGTGGCTTTTGCCCTTTGTCGGTTAACCGGTAAATTCCTTCCTGCGTGTTGTTCAGGACCTGAAAAGAAACGGTATCCGTTGATTGTGAAGGATCATTCGTCACAATTGCAGATGTTTCTGACCAATTGAGCGTTTGATTGGTACTTGATTGCCCACTTTGACCACTGCTGCTTGATGAGCAACCGGCGGCCAAAAGGACGAGTGCGGCAGATGGCAACGCCAAAAGCCATTTTTTTGACCTAAACATATGTATCCCTCCAAGTAATTCTCAAATTGCGCTATTGACAAAATACTAAGCCAGATTCAAACTGATTGCAATGCAATGTTAATATTTTTCTCATCGAAAAGGCAGGGATTCTCATTGACGATTGACCTTGATTTAGCGCAAATACAGGCAGACTTTATCCGTTATGCAAAAATTAACACCCGCTCTTATCCGGGACGCGACACGACCCCCTCGACGCCGGGCCAAACAGAATTGGCCAAGTTACTGGTCCAGCAGTTGCAAGACTTAGGGCTACAGGATGTCGGCTTAAATGCAAAAAACGGTTTCGTAACGGCCACATTGCCGGCTAACACCGACAAGCCGGTCAAAAGTTTTGGCATCATCGCTCATTTGGACACGGCGGATTACAATGCCGAAAACGTGCAGCCTCAAGTCCATCCGCACTACGATGGCAGCCCGATTGAATTTGCTAATGGGTTGCGGTTGACCGTTGAGCAGTTTCCAGCGTTGAAACAGTATTTTGGTCAAACGCTTATTACCAGCGATGGCACAACTTTGTTAGGCGTTGATGACAAAGCTGGCATCGCCGGTGCGGTTGCGACGGCGCGGTATTTGCTGGCTCATCCGGAAATTAAACATGGCCTCATCAAGTTTGGTTTTGGACCGGACGAGGAGATCGGTGTCGGTGCTGATAAATTTGACGCCAAGGGTTTTGCGACTGATTTTGCCTACACACTGGATAACGGCGATCCGGGGCAAATTGAATATGAAACCTTCAACGCTGCGCAAGCCACGGTGACAATTGAAGGCACCTCAGTTCATCCGGGGGAAGCCAAGGGACTGATGGTGAATGCCAACACGCTTGGGCGCCAGCTCGACGCTGCCTTGCCCGCTTTTGACCGTCCGGAATTCAGTGCCGGTCATGAAGGCTACTTCTTGCTCTTGAAGTTTCATGGCGAAATCAGCGAAGCCCAACTAACTTACATTATTCGCGACTTCGATCACCAACAATTCGAGGCCCGCAAAGCCTACTTTAAAAAAGTTATTGACGAACTCAATGCGCAATTTGACCACCCACGTTTGAAAGTGTCCATGTACGACCAGTACTACAACATGGCCGACATCATCAACAAGGATCCTTACCCGCTCCGCTTAGCTGAAGCTGGGATCAAGGCGGCCGGACTCACACCTAAAACCGTTCCGTTCCGCGGTGGGACAGACGGTTCAAAAATTACTTATCAAGGTATCCCGACACCTAACCTGTTCAATGGTGGCATCAATTTCCACGGTCCTTATGAGGTTGTTTCCACAGAAGCCATGGGTAAAATTGCCAAAACGTTGATTCATATGGCACAGTTAAACGCTGATGGGACGGTGGCTTAAAGAGCCATGCAGCATGACCCTCGCGATGATTTTGCGGCTGGCGACGCTGGTTTCTGTCCTAAAATCACATGTTTTAATCGAAACGAAGACGACCAACTTTTCTCGGATTGCAAGTATATGCAGTTCTGTGAGAAGCTGGTCGTCTTTACTTTGGAAATAACGTTTTTGATTCAATCTAATCTAATTTTCAATAAAGTCCACTAATCTAGCACAGTTTCATCAGATTAAGCTTGATTTAACATGCTCACCAATGTATTGGCAATCTTCTGAGGGGACAGATTTGCGTAAGGGTCCATCAGTTAAGAACCTCCATCAACTTAAAAATATCACTCCTGGGATATAGTTGTTCCTTGAGTTCCTTGAGTTTACGATACGACTCAACACTGTTGCCATATTCATACATATAATTGTTAATGGCTTCTTTGCGCATATATGGCGCTACATCTGCGCGCTCCCAAAATTCAAGAATTGTTCTTTCTACCGAGTAAACTGGTACGATTCCCATGTTTGGAGTTTCGACAGTTGTAATCCCTGGAAAATACCGGTCAGAGACATAATAAATTGGCACAACCCCATGTTCCGCTAAACGAGGATTCCGGTATCCATGCGGAAAAGCCATGATAAATCGGTCAGGGAGCTGATCGGTTAGGCCATGCAAAAATAAGGCCGTATCCAACGCGAAGATGCCTTTAGTATATCGTTGAGACAGAACCGCAAAGTCATCCCACGTATAACCATCTTCGACGTAAACGCCACGCTCTTCACGCGAGATACGACCGATATTGACAGCATTTTTAAGCATCGATGAGGAAATGCCATAACGGCGTGCCGTACCACTGACAAAGGTGTGATACTTTTTCAACAGCGCGTCAAGCCCTTTAATGTCGTTCATGTTCGTCCGCCTTTTTTGTCCTTATATACGTCAAAATTATTATATGACGTATATAAGGACAAATCAACTAAAAAGCACTGAGTGTCTATAACTGAGCAAACCTTTCGCTCACTTTCTAAGCGACTGCCACAACCCCGCCATTTTTGCCATGCCAATTTGCAAAAGTGGGGCTTTTGGCAGTCGCTCATTTCCTGCATAATAGCATTATCGTTGAAAGCGCTTACGGATTGGGGGAACTTACTTGCGTGAACACATGATTATTCAGGCACTACAAGCAAACGGTGCGATGTCCGCAGCGGCTTTGGCCGAGACGATTGGGGTTTCGCGGCGAACATTGCAAAATGATTTACGGTTATTGAATCGTGATGCGACCGGTTTTCAGATTTGCTTTCAACGTGGTCGCGGTTATCAACTCCAGGTGACAGATTCGCAACTTCTGGCGAATTATTTAGCCGCCATGAAGCAGCAAGCGCAACCGCAGATGCCCGCCAAAAGGATCCCGGAGCTGTTGCGTCTTTTACTGACAACGACGCAATATCTCACGGTCGCCACGCTGGCAGAAACCCAGGAAATCAGTCCTAAGCAGTTGCAACGTGATTTACGGGAGCTGGATAAGTTACTTGTCGGCACGCCGCTGACCTTAGAACGCAAAGCACATTATGGGGTGCGGTTGTGCTGCCACTGGCAAAGTCGGATTCTGGCCTTGCAACAATATGGGTTGCCGCCTCGCCACTCGGCACTCACGCAACAAGTGCAACCACTAGGACTGGATCCGCCGGTAGCCGCCCAGTTTGCCAGTGAAATCGGCTGGTCGTTGGCTGTCACCGGCCCGCAACCACAACCTGCGCCTGACGATGCACCATTTGCAGACGTGGTGACCGACATCCGTTTGGGGACAGAAGCCTGGGAATTTTTAATCGTCAGTTTTGCGGCAAAACGCAAACAACTGACGACCCAGCTGGATCATGATCGACTGAAAGCTAAACTTCAGGCTTACTTCACGGCATTAGACGAGCGCCATGAGACAAACTTCGCCACGCATCCGGAATTCCTGTCACTCATGTACTTCCACGTCTTGGCCTTGATTGGCCGGCTGCAGGAGCACCAAAGTCTGGCGGGCCTGAATCTGGAACCATTGGCGCGGGATTACCCGATCGCGTTTAACTGGGCAGTCCAATTCGCGCAATGGTTAAGTCAGGAATATCAAATTGATGTGCCCAAAACCGAAATCGGCTACCTCACAACCCACCTGTTGGTACCGCTAGAGCAGGCGCATGAAAAATGGAGCCGCGGCGGCTACCGAATTGCGGTCGTGTGCGGTACCGGCGGCGGGATTGCGACGCTTTTGTGCTTACGCTTACGGCGGATTTTCCCCGAAGCCATGATTCAGACATTCGGACTTAACGAGTTAACTGCGATTCACGAGCTATCACCGGACTTGTTGTTTACGGTAACTGCCTTAAACGAATCGTTTGACTGTCCGGTGATCCGGATTGACGAAGTCGCTTCGGATCTGGACTTTGCGCATTTGCGTCACGAATTATCGGTCGCCTCTCGCCACAATGCGACAGCGTCACTAGCTGACTTGCTGGTCCCATCGCTATTTTTCCAACAGTCAACGCCAACTGACTATCGCAGCTTACTGACCACCGTCACCGCAACGATGGCCGAGTATTGCGAACAGGCGAACTATGCGGCTTCGGTACTTCAGCGGGAGGATTTTCTGCCGACCATCTATGACAATGGCATCGCGATTCCGCATCCTTTGTCATTCAATGCCAAGAAAAATGCAGTGGCCGTTATTCTTTTGCCAAATAGCGCTACGAACACGGCCCGGCCGGTGCATCTTGTCTGGCTAATCGCCTTGAAGCAGGATCAACTCCCATTGCATCGTACGTTAACCATGCAACTGGCGGCCTTAATGCAAAAGCCGGACGTCATTAACAAACTAGTTCACCAAACCGAATTTTCCTCATTTCACCAAATCTTGCGCACAGCGCTGGAAGGAGCGGAATCAACATGGATTTACAACTAATGGCTGCGTTAAGCAATGCCGACGCTATCGCTGCCAACGAAGGCGAAGTGCGCAACGTTTTACGCCATTATTTAGCACCGCATGGCTTTGCTACCCAGACGGATGGCCTTGGCAGCTTGATTTTTACCAAAAGAGCTGCCAAGCCGCAGTTTTCAATCATGATTTATGGCCACATGGATGAGGTCGGCTATATGGTCCGGACAATCACACCTGAAGGCCTCTTACGCTTGATGGTTGTCGGCGGGGTTAAACCCGCCGCCAGCCACTGGCAAAGCGTTCGGGTCACGACGGCTTCCGGAGAAAAGCTGCCGGGAATGGTCATTCGCGATGAATCGCTGCCCGCCTTTGATCAAGTGTTGTGCGATGTCGGCGCCAATTCGGCTGATGAAGTATCCGCGTTGGGCATTAACATCGGCGACATGGTCACCTTTGCGACTGAATTCAGCGAATATGCTACGAAAGGTGTTTTTGGCGGTAAGGCATTGGACGATCGTCTCGGTTGTTATGTCGGTGCGCGGCTTTTGACAGAGCTTGCCGATGAAGAGCTGCCGTTCACGCTGCATTTTGCCGCGACCAGCAGTGAAGAAGTCGGCATTCGCGGTGCCAAAACCGCCACCCAACTGATTCAACCGGATCTGGCTTTCATTGTGGATGTCGCGACTTTTCAGCATCCCCGCGAGCGCAGCGAAGTGAATCAGCGTCAAGTCGGTAAGGGGCCGATCCTCACGCACTTTGACCGCACCTTAGCGCCGAATCGGCAACTGCAACAATTCGTCAAGGAGACCGCAGCTGCGGCTTCCCTGCCACTGCAACTGGACATGTTTAATGGCGGTGGTACCGATGGCGGTGAGGCGCATAAAGTCGGCGCTGGCATTCCGACAGTCGTGACTATTTTGCCATGCCGCTATGGCCACTGTGCCCAATCGCTCGCCCAAGCAGCCGATGTTGATCACATGGTGGCCTTGTATGCTGCCATGTGCCGGCAAATGTCATTGCAACTGGTCGAAGCTGCCCACACTTTTTAGCACCATTGATGGCGGCTTCCAGTCGTCCTAATCCCTGATGAAAAAATCCTGCCAGCCGCCTTACCACTGCTGGCATTTTAAAGGAGCGTTTTATGGCAACCACCCAAGAACTTGAAATCATGCAACTCATTGCGAACGCCGGCGAAAGTAAAACCAAAGCATTCGAAGCGTTGGCAGCGGTGAAAACACGCGACTTTGACCGCGCGCGCAATTTGCTGGCGGAGTCTAAAGAAATTGATGTCGCCGCTCACAACGCCCAAACCGCCATGATCAGTCGAGAATTTGACCCCGATCAGACACCCGAACCCGTCAATTTACTCATGGTCCACGCCCAAGACCACTACATGACCAGTCAGTTGGCCCGGGACTTGATTGAGACATTAATAGAAATCTTCGAGAGCAGAACGTAAACCAGCTCAATAAACATATTTCAAAACAACAAAATTGTTATGCCAATTCCCAACACTCAAAAATAGGAGGAACTTCCAAATGCGAATTCTTTTATGCTGTGCCGGTGGCTTTTCCACCAATATGTTGATGCAAAATATGGCCAAGGTTGTGAAAGACAGCCGCAAGCTGAATGAAGCTGATTTTCACTTCAACGCCATCCCCGTTGATGGCCTGGAGGACGAAATCGATAACTATGACCTCGTTTTGGTTGGACCGCAAATCGGTCACAAAACCGGCTACATTAGCGAAATCTGCGAACCGCGGCACATCCCGTATGCTGTGATCGACAAGGATGTTTACGGTCAGATGGATGGTGCGACTGTGATGAAACTGGCGCTGGTAACGCATGCCAAATACCAGAAGAAGCACGCTGGTTAAGACTTACGATAACGCGCCCCTGGCGAAGGAGAGGAGTAAAACCCGCGATGTTTAACAAGTTTGAAGCGTTTATGAATCGTTTTTTCATGCCGATTGCGCACAAGGTGGATAATCAACGCCACCTAAGTGCAATTAAGGCCGGGATGGTGGCGATGACGCCTTTTACCATTCTCGGCAGTATTTTCACCATCATTCCGGCATTGCCAAATATGCTCGGACCTAAGAATGCTGTTTCGCAGTTCATTACTAGCAACGCCGCACTGTTTGATTTACCGGTCAAGCTGTCCATTGGCATGATCGGGCTATATGCCTGTTTGTCCATTGCCTACAACCTCGGTAATCATTACAAGCTCTATATTCCTGGATGCGTCACCTTGTCTGGCTTTGCCTTTTTGATGATGGTCGCTACCTTCAACAAAGCCGGCCAATTAGATGTCGCCAACCTTGGCGCTCGCGGACTGTTCACCGGGATGTTGGTCGCTTTGCTGACGGTGGAACTGTATCACTGGTGCAAAACGCACCATCTGACAATCAAAATGCCTGAAGGAGTGCCGGATTTCGTATCTCGTTCATTTGAGCTGATTCCGGTCACGCTCATTACCGGTGGCGCGTTCATTGCCGGTCGGTTTGCATTCTTAAACATCGCTGGCGAGTTGCCGCCAAGCATTTTGACCCGCTTCTTGGCGCCACTGGTCGGCAGTATGGATAATCCGTGGGCCGTCTTAGCCCTGAACTTTGCGATCTGTACCGTCTTTTTCTTCGGTATCCACTCATCGGTTTTCTCGCCAATCACCAGTCCGATTATGGTGACCTTCATCGCCGAAAATATTGCCGCGATGAACGCCGGCGAAGCCATTCCCCATTTTTACACAGCCGGCGCGGTTTCCAGCTTCTTCGGTTTTACCGGCTGCGGCATCTCGATCGGCTGCGTGGTTGCCTGCATGTTGTCCAAGAGTAAACGGTATCGGAAAATCGGTAAAATTTCCCTATTCCCGGCTTTGTTCGGAATCAACGAACCCATTCTTTTCGGCGCGCCGATCATTCTGAACCCGATTATGTTCATTCCGCACGTTTTCGGTGGCGCCATCATTGGGACGTTGCCGATGTTCTTCATGCATTGGGGCTGGATTGCCAAACCGATCTTCAACCCACCGTATGTCGGCGTTTTCCTGGAAGGTTTCTTAACCAACGGCGACTACCGCACGATTTTAGCCAACGCCTTGCAACTGGTTTTGGCGGTTGCACTCTACTGGCCATTCTTTAAGGTGATGGAACGCGTTGAACTACGCGATGAAGCCAAAAAAGCCGCCCAAAAGTCAATCTTTTCAAAAGAAGACGAAGATACCTTGGCTGGATTGGATCTCGACTTTTAATCAGCCGAGTTTGCGGAAAATAGATGTTGCTAAGGGTGCCGCTTGATTGATGTGCACCCTTTTTCCAAAGGCATGTATGGAATGAGAGGAAAAGAATGAACCACTTAACCAAGTTACAAGAAGCTTTGGAAGCCGAAGCATTAGACGCTTTGCTGCTGCATGATCGGCCGAGCAAACGCTATGTCGGTGCATTACCGGGCAGTGGCGTGTATGTGATCGTCACACCAACGCAGGCACTGCAGCTTCACGACGGCCGTTACCGTACTGAAGCCGCCGATACCCAAGGATTTACGAATGTCGAAGTCCCTCAAGGCAGTTATTTGCCCCAGTTGATTGACTGTTTAAAAACGCAAGGTAGCCAGCGCATCGGTCTGGTCAGCAGCGGCTTTTCAATCGCGGAGTATCAAGCATTAGCGTCCCAGAAATTGGCCACCACCCTTGCCGATGATCTCGTGGCGCGGCAACGGGCGGTCAAAGATGAAGCGGAAATCGCTGCGGTAACGGCTGCTTGTTCGGTCACGGACACCATTTTCGCGCAACTTCTCCCGCATATTCGGCCGGGGGTCAGTGAACAAATCCTCAGTGCTTGGCTACATTTTTACACGTTGGAAGCAGGGGCGTCTGCGATGGCGTTTGACCCGATCGTCGCCAGCGGCCCGCGGGGAGCGTTTCCGCATGGTCGTCCGACTGCTCGGCGTCTACAGGAAAACGAACTGGTCACGGTTGACTTCGGAGTGGTTTTCGATGACTACCAATCAGATATGACGCGGACACTTGCCATCGGCTCGCCTGCTCCTGAACTGGCTGCGGTGCACGAAGCCGTTCTCACCGCTCAGCAAACCGCGATTGCCGCCATCAAGCCGGGGATGCAGGGACGCGAAGTTGACGCAATCGCGCGCGGCGTTTTGACCGCTGCCGGTTATGGCGACTGCTTCACCCATGGCCTCGGCCACGGGCTGGGTCTTGGCGGCGATCAGCCGATTCTCAACCCGCGCAGCCAGACGATCCTGCAGCCTGGCATGATCGTGACGGTCGAACCAGGCGCCTATCTGCCTGGCATTGGCGGCGTACGAATCGAAGACGATGTGATGATCACCGCAACCGGTGCCCGCGTTTTGAACCAAACACCGCGCCATTTAACTCAACTGGAGGTGGTGGAAAATGAGCCAGCTTGACACCCTTTTCGACCGCAAAGCCGGCAACGCGCGCAAGTGGGCCGATCAAGTGCTCGCTGAAAAGTTCGGCCTAACGCCTGATGCGATTCCCATGGATCTGGCTGATTTAGACTTTCCGGTCGCTCCGCCGATTCATCAGGCTATGATGGTGCGGGCAGCAGTGCCAGATTATAGCTATACCTATGTTCCTGAAGCTTTTTACGCGGCCGTCATCGCTTGGAATGCCCGTCGATTCGGGCTGAAGCTTGAAAAAGACTGGATCAAGCTGAGCTATGGCACCGTTCCGACACTGCACTATCTTGTCCAAGCCTTTACGACCCCCGGTGAGGCAGTTTTAATCAACACCCCTGCCTACGATCCTTTCGCCGAAGCCGTTCAAAACAACCACCGCCAGCTCGTGACCAGTCCGTTGGTGATTAAGGAAGGCCGCTACTTTTTTGACTTCGCCGATATTGCGGCCAAAATGCAACGCCCTGACGTCAAGCTGTTCATTCTCTGCAGCCCCCAAAATCCCTCCGGACGCGTCTGGACAGCAGCGGAATTGGCAAAAGTCGCTGAGCTGTGCCGGCAATATCACGTCTTACTAGTCAGCGATGAAATTCACCGCGATATTGTTTATCCCGGCGTCAACTTTACCAGCATTTGGCAGGCAGATCCGGCTATTCAGTCGCAAAGCATTCTCTGCTTATCACCCAATAAAGCCTTTAATTTAGGCGGCCTGAAGACATCCTACGTGGTCATCCCCGATGCGGCGATCCGTGATCGGCTCAGTCAACAATTCAGCGCCAACTCGATCACCTCACCCAACAGTTTTGCCGTTCCGGCGCTCATCGCCGCGTACACAGACTGCGATAATTGGTTAGATGAGATGGTCGCATATGTCGCCGCCAACTTTGACTATTTAAAAACGCGCCTCGCCGCGATTTCCGAGATGAAGGTGATGCCAGCCGAATCTGGTTTTCTAGCTTGGATCGACACGCATCGACTTTTCCCTGACGAGACCAGCATGAAACAGTTCTTCACCGCAGCTGACTTATCCTGCGTTGTCGGCAGCTATTTTGTCGCTGATGGCGAAGGCTTTGTCCGCCTCAACATCGGCATGCCGCGCCCATTGCTCAAGGAGGCACTGGATCGCATCATCGCTACCTATGCTGAATGGCCAGCAATGGAAGAAGGCTCCTGTAAAATTGTCCGAAACCCAGAATAATGACAAAAAATGGATCCTAGCAGACTAAATTACGTCTCGCTAGGATCCATTTTTTACACTTTTGATTAATGATGCTGAGCACTCGCCATCATTCAGAAAACAAAGCTAACTATGCTTCATAATCCATCGCTGGCGCCTTAGCTTCATTAGGAAAATGGCGCTTGTACCATTGAAGCATGTTACGCTCATTGGTGTTCTTAGCCATCCAGATCGGCTTGCCGATGCGTTTTGCCTCATCTTTGGCCGCAAACATCTGGCCATGGTCGACAAAATCAGTCGGCACAATAACCACATCGGCTTTTTGCACTTTTTTCTTTAACATGGCGTTGGAATCCGAGCGCGGTGATAAAATCAGCTTGCCGCCGCGTTCTTCCACGTTGCGCTTAACTTTACGCGGCATGCCAGAGTTTTCGATGCAGACTAACAACAGCTGCTTGTTGGCAAATACCTGTTGTAGTGCGCGTTGCTTCCGTTTGGCCGGTTTATTGACCGTAGCTTTGTATTGCGTTTGGCGACTCGCAGCCGTCTCATGATTGGACTCCGTATCGGTTGCTTTGGCAAACCTTTGCTTCATGCGCGTCGCAACTGCGGCTGAATTCGTGTAACGCCAAATGATTTTGCCATCAATTTCCTGACCGCGGCGATAGGCATAGTCGATGTAGTCGCCCGGCTTCAGCTTAAATAGCATCACATCATAATCGCCCAAAAGCAATTGTTGTGTGGTTTCATGCTCCGGTGACTTAAATTCAATGTACCAGCGCTTCACATCTTGGCGGAAGACGGCAGGTAGAAACTTCAGCCGCACAATATCGGTCGGCAACGGATCGCGCTTCAGTGTCGTCATTTTATAATTCACTGAATCACCATCTTTATATTCATCTGCTCGCACCCAGTCGCCGTTTTCCGGTGGGTTCGACATTTTATGTAGCTTACTTTCAGAGACTTTAATGGACCCGACATGGCCACCATTCAAATCCAAATGGAACCGGCCAATATACGACTTGTGATTATTCAGCCAGTGTTCTGACAACAACGGCACTTCAGGCTCGCTGCTGACTTTAGGCTGTTGCAGCACCTGCTCGTGTTTTTCTACTTGCGTGGTGACGCTCGGCTTTGGAGCGGGTGATTCAATGGTTGCTTCTTCAGAAGTTGTTGCCAGTTCTTGCTTAGTAGGTGTCTCAGACGGCGTTGCAACGAAATCGATTGCAGCGACATCATTGAGGATTTTGAGCAAATCTTGAATGTCTTGAGTTGTTTTCTGAATATTCTCGGTCGTTAATTCAGCTGTTTTAGCTGTCACCTGGCGCTTGAGCAATTCAATGATCTTTAGTTTGTCATCCATTCAGATACCTGCTTTCATTTTAAAAGTGACTTTCTCCATTGTACTGTTATTGAAAAGATTACAAAAGCATTCTACCTTAAATTTTTCAAAAAAATGTGATGCCTTCAATAAGGTCAACTCAATCGTGTCATTTCGTCCATCATACTCGCAAAAACAACACCCGCATACCGCCAATTCTGCATCGCGGCATGCGGGTGCTGCTCGTGGTCACTTTTTATCGTCTTTTCGGGGATGAATATTCAACTCGCGGGCAAGATCATATTCGAATAGCTCATAGCTGCCCATAGCATCGTGAACTTCATTTTTGATAAACGAGACATGAAAAAAGCCCGCATCCAATCGGACACAGGCTCTCCTCAGTCATTCAAAACTGACTAGTGCTTCACGATATCGTTGATATAAACCACGCCAGCTTTACCGTCACCTAGCAGATCAGGCTTCATGTCCAGCATCTGGGCATTCAAGTAGCTGATGACCATTGGCAGGTTCATGCCGGCATAAAGGTCGAAGTTGCCGCCTTCTGCCAACACCCGGGCAGCGACATTGTTGGGGGTGCCGCCTTTGAGATCGGCTAGCACGGTAACATCATCGGCGCCTTCGATTGCGGCCTTGAACTTGGCTTGAAAATCTTCAGGTCCTTCGTTCGGCAGCAATGCAACTGTCGCGATATCATTTTGTGGTCCCATGATCATTTCGGCACTCTTTTTGAGTTCCTCACATAACTGACCATGACTGATTAAAACTAATTTGCTCATCTCGTAAAACTCCTTTAACATGCGCCGGTCCAACCGACCGCGGTTCATGATGATTTAAAATCGCATGACTGTTTAATGATACCTGCAATCAGATATGGCTGGAGCAGCTCATGCTTACAACTAAAACTTTAGCGTACTTGATTAGCCTTTTGCAATGACACCCAAGGCGGATAGTGCAATGGATACGAACAATACGATGAAGATTGCCCGGGTTGAGGTCATGTGCTTACGACCAAGCAGCCAGTAGATGGCACCCACGATCAAGGCTGGTAACAGCTTAGGAATAATCATATCCGAATACTTCTGGAAATCCAATGGCACATTACCAATCTTTGGTGCAAAGGCGAACTTAACGTTAATCATGGTTGCAACCAACGCGCCAACCATGAAGACCCCCATGATCGTTGCGGCGTTGGTCAAAGCCGCCAGACGATGCGACATGGTGGTAACTAAGGAAACCCCTTCGTTATACGCAATCCGCAACTGTTTCCACCGGAAGACCATAATGGCAACTTGGGCTGCGATCCAGATGAACACCCCAACTGGGTTACCTTCTTGCGCCATGTTAGCCGCAATGGCCCCGAAAATGGCAGGAATCAAAGCAGCAAAGATTGAATCCCCAATGGAAGCGAAGGAACCCATTAACCCGGTTTTCATACCAACGACAGTTTCTTCGCCGGCGATACCTTCTTTTTCTTCGACTGACAAGTCAATCCCGGTGATGATGGTGTTGAAGAAGTTAGACGTGTTGAAGAACTGCGTGTGCGTCTTCATCATTTTCTTCAGTTCAGGTGTGCCATCACCATAAATCTTCCGCAGTTGTGGCAGGATCGTGTACAAGTAACCTGATGCCTGCATTCGTTCGTAGTTCCAACCCAACTGGAAGCCGAACAAGCTACGCCGATTAATTTGCCGGAAATCTTTATCCGTTAATTTGTAAGTGGGTTTATTAGAGTTCATCATCGGTGATTTCCCCCTCTTCATTGGTATTCTTCTTCGGTGCAGAACCGCTTTCACCGCTACCGCCGCCAGTGCTATCGTGCAGTGCTGTTGACTGCTGGTAAGCAATCGCAGCAAAGGCAAAGGCAATGAACGCCATCGCTAACATGGACAGGCCATTGAAGTTTGCCGTGAATTTCTTGGTAACTTCAGTCATCGCCGTACCCAGCATCTGGACACTGCCAAACAGCGTTGTGAAAAGCATCGTGAAGGTAAACCCAAGGAACAGATAAGCAAAGTGCTTCTTAACTGGCAGGTAGTGAAGCAGGATCGCAAACCCGACAGCTGGTAGAACCGCGCCGGCAGTCGTGAGCCCGTCGCCTAACCATTTCCAACTTGTGTTCAAGACATGTGCCACGTTGGTAACAAAGCCGCCACCAAAGGAAAGCGCCAAACCAACCGGAATCATCCGTGACAGTGCCCATGGAAGTGCACCGGCAAGGAAGTAACGTTCGATACCCTTGTAGTTATATTCGTCAACCATCTTATCAATCCGATGTGCAAAGAAGGTGTTGGCAAAACGAGCTAAGATATCGGTCTGAATCATGATACTTGCAACCGGAACTGCAATCGCAGCAACCGCTGCAGCCGGCTTCATCCCTGAACTAACGGAGAAAGCCGTTGCCAGGATCGTCCCGGAGTTGGCATCGATTTTAGATGCACCACCAAATGTGCCGACCCCTAAAACCATCAACTGAACGGACGCACCGATCATCAAACCGGCTTTCATGTCGCCCATGACTAAACCTGATACTAACCCGGCAAAAACCGGTGAACTCATGGCTGAATAAATTTGCAGTTCATCAAGGATTTGATAACCTGCATATAATGTTAAAAGTGCTATTTGCCACCATGCAATCATTGTTGACTCCCCCTATCCTTTTTTGAGCAGCGTCATGAAATCTGCTGCGGGATCCCCCGGAACCATTTGTGCAATCAAGTGAACACCAGCGGCATCCAGCTTCTTGAAGGTCTCAACGTCATCATCAACCACATTGATTGACTTGGTAATGGACCGAGTCTGATCCGTCTGAGACATATTGCCGACGTTCAATTCTTTAATCGGCACGCCAGCTTCGACTAAGGCCAAAAATGTTTCCGGCCGCTTTGCGACAATGAAAACCCGCTGAGAATCATATTTGTGATTCAAAATGTGGTTAGCTGCTGTCTTAACATCCAGAACTGACAACCGAACTGTTTCCGGGGTTGCCATCCGCAACCCACTTTTATCGATGTCACTCTTGGATGCTGCCTCATCGACAACGATAATTCGGGTCGCACCTAGTTTGGTGGTCCAAAGGTTGGCAACCTGGCCATGGACCAAGCGACCATCAATACGTGCTGCAATAATAGCCATTTTTTTACTCCTCCTCTTCATCCGGTTCTTCAAATATCGGGTGGTCAGCCATTTTCAAGCTTTCGGCGTAGCGGCCTTCGGTTTCAAACACGATGACCTCATTTTGCCCGGCATGCAGGAGTCCCGCTGGCACATACAGTGACAACGTGGGTCCCTTCTCCCAGAACCTGCCGACATTGACACCATTAACCAGCATCACTCCTTTACCGAATCCGCGACAATCCAGATAAGTATCGTGCGGCTCTGTCAGATCAAACGTGTATTTGTAAAACGCCGGCGTTTCAGGCTGCCAGTCTTTTGAAAAGTCCAGTTTTGGCGCCTGATTCAAGTCCAGCGGGTACTGCTGATAACCCTTGATGAAATGCAGGTCAACCATGACACCGGTGCGAATGCCTTTGAGCTGGGTAATGGCCTCGATTTTGGCACCGTAGTTAACCCGGCTCATGTTTTCGACCAGCAAATCAAGCTGGTGATGGCCCTCAACCTGTGGCAACAAAATGTCATCGCCAATGGCTTCCTGATATTGGGTCGCCAACCAGTGCTGATCCAAATAAGCTTGAACCCGATCGCGGGCATCAATCACCCGCAATTTGGCCGGCGTCCCTTTATCGGTGCCACTAATCAACGGCTGCGCGCGATACAAGGTATAGCCGGTATACTGACCCAAGAACTCTTGGGTTTGCGGATAGGCGGCTGCGACCGGCTTAGCAAGCTGATCAAGCACCGCAAACAACGAAACCTTGGCCATCAGCGGATGCTCAGCCGGTGCCATAGTCTGCTTGACCAGTGGCTCGGCTTGCTGAACGTCCGGTAAGACCTCATGAAGCATTTTTTGAATGGCAAAATACTTCGGCGTGGGATTGCCTTGTTCATTGAGTGGCGCGTCATAATCGTAGGAGGTCACCTGAGGCAAATCGTGATCCTTACGTGCAGACGTGCCATTCATGAACCCGAAATTGGTACCACCATGAAACATGTAGAGATTGACACTGCCGCGCTCAATAACCGCTCGTAAATTCTCGGCCGTTTCGTCAGGATCGCGGCGAATGATCGGTTCGCCCCAGCGGTTGAACCAGCCATCCCAAAATTCCATACACATGAGCGGCCAATCCTGACCATGCGCCTGATGAAACGCAGCCAATCGATCAAAGTTCTTGTCGGCTGCCGAGCCAAAGTTGCCGGTTGCCAGAATACCATCGTTGATCATACTGCCGGCATTTAACGTTGCTGGCCACGGTCCATCTGAGGTGAACAGCGGCACATCGACACCATGTTTCTTCATCAATTCGGCAAGCACCGCCAGGTAATCGTGGTCTTCACCGTATGAACCATACTCATTTTCCACCTGCATCATCAGGACGTTGCCGCCATGGGTGACTTGATGATTAACCAGATGCGGCATTAACGCTGCATAATAACGATCAATCGCTTGCAGATAATTTGGATCATCGGTGCGCAACCGCATGGACTTGGTCAACAGCCATGCCGGGAACCCACCAAATTCCCATTCGGCACAAATATACGGTGACGGACGCACAATCGCGTACAGGCCAAGATCTTCAGCCACATCCAGGAAATGTTCAATATCGAGGATGCCGCTGAAATCAAACTCGCCTTCGCGATACTCATGCAAGTTCCACGGCACATACGTTTCAACCGTGTTAAAGCCCAGTGCTTTCAGGTTATACAAACTGTGATACCAATCGTCTGGATGAACCCGAAAATAATGAATTGCGCCAGATAAGATCTTGAACGGCTTGCCATCCAACATAAAATCATGCTCGATCGAAAAAGTCGTCATGAAGGCCTGGCCCCCTTTCACTCATAACAGCTGTCCTGCTAACACTCTTCAGTTTCACACATTAATCCCGATTTTCACAGGTTTTGTGTCACATAAGCTCTCATGCTTCGGCCTGATAAGCCAGTTTACCGTCTAAATACGTTGCCTGTAACGTTAAATCGGTATCCATCACCAGATAATCAGCAGCTCGGCCTGGTAAAATGCTGCCGCACTGACCGTCAATGTTGCATGAAGCAGCCGGCGTTTGGGTCGCCATCCGAATGATCGCTTCCGGTGTCGCCGCATTCCATGTCAGCAAATTTGTCAATGCATCTTTTAATTCCAACACGGAACCGGCTAAACTATCGCCATCTTTCAACCGCGCCATGCCGTCTTTGACATAAACCGGGAATTCGCCTAAGACATAATCGCCATCCGGCATCATGCCAGCCCGCATACAATCGGTGATCAGTGCGATGTGTTCCGCACCTTTTAGGCGGATTAACGTAGTGGCTACTTCCGGTCGCACATGGTGGCCGTCACAGATCAACTCGTCGTCAACGCCTTGCAGGTACATCGCGGCACCGACCATGCCGGGTTCCCGATGATTCAGCGGGCTCATGCCATTGAATGTGTGGGTGAAGACCGTCGCACCAGCATCAACGCATGCCTTTGCCTGTTCAAACGTGGCATCGCTGTGGCCAAGCGCGACCACAGTGCCATCAGCAGTCGCGTACCGCGTAAAGGCAGCGGCACCGTCACGTTCCGGTGCAATGGCAATCTTTTTCAAGAGGCCATTGGCAGACGTTTGCCAAGCATCGTATTCTTTTTCGCTTGGGTTCTTAAAATACTTAGGATTCTGCGCACCCTTGTGTTTGGTGGTGAAGTACGGGCCTTCAAAATAGATGCCTTGGATCTTGGCGCCGGTTTCTTCTCCAGCATGTGCGGCGATGGTTTTGCAGACGTCGTTCAGTTGATCGAACGAACCGGTTAAAGTCGTCGGCAGCCAGCTGGTGACGCCGGCTTTCACCAAGTTCTGGCTCATTGTCTCAATGCCGTCCCAGTCATTGTCCATCACATCATGACCCAAAAGGCCGTGAATGTGCGTATCGACCAGCCCCGGCGCGATCAGCTTACCGGGTTGTTCCACGATGTCGCCATCCGGCTTGGCATTTTCCGGCAGATACTCGCCGAATTCTCCGTCATCGGTAATTTCCAGATAGCCGCCAATTTCAGTCGCATGTTTAAGGAAAAACTTTGCGGCGTGAATGTAATAACTCATGAACATTTGCCTCCCAGTTTAAGCAGTGCCAACCGACACGATTTTCTTGCTGGCTTGCACCATGACAACGCCAACCTTATTCCTGACCTGAATAGTCGTGGAGGATAACCCCTTTGACCACCCGATTAACGGTTCCGGTCGGTGATGGGGTGTCAGGTAAGTTGCCAACCTTAATGGAAGCCAAAAGTGCCAAGGTCTGGGCAAACATCACGTCCGGCAAAGCCTGGTAACCTTCAGGAAGATCTTTTAGGCCATTTTCAAAATAGAAGCCGTCGCCTGAGAAGTTCTGGTCTTGCTTGGTGCCAACTGCCATCACTGAAGGAGCAATATTGTCGCCTTTGACTTCTTCAAGCACATCAATGTCATATTGCCGGGTATAGGCATTGTTGCTGACGAAATCGAACAGCAAGGTCTTGTCGTTCACAAAGCTCTTAGGACCGTGACGGAAGCCCATTGACGTGTCAAACATCGTGGCGTATTGACCAGCCGTCAGTTCCAAAACCTTCAGGCGCGTTTCCCGAGTTAATCCACCGAGACTGCCGGAGCCCAGATAAACGATGCGTTCGAAATCGCGATTGATGACGTTTTGAACTTCAGCTTCGCGATCAACGACTTCCTGGCCCATCGTAGCAATCGCCTTGACCCACTGTTGTTTGTCCGCATCACTAGCGGTATCGAATACCAGTAATGCGCTCAATGTCATGCAGGAGAAGCTGCCGGTCATCGCAAAGCCTTTGTCGTTAGAGCCAGCCGGTTGCAACAGCAGCAGCGTCTTGTCTTCGCTGGCGGATTTCTTAGCCAACTGACCTTCAGGCGCACAGGTAATGCTGATTTGATAGAGGTTATGCACCACTTGTTCCGCTAATTCGACTGTCTTCAGGCTTTCAGGCGAGTTGCCGCTACGAGCAAAGGAAACCAGAATCGTTGGTGTGTCAGCTTCTAGAAAATCGTAAGGTGCTGACACGATGTCGGTCGAACCGATTGATTCAAACACAAACTTGCTGCGATCGCCATGTGCCCGCAAGTACGGGGTTACCGTGTCGCCGACATACTGGGAGCTCCCGGCACCGGTGAAAATAACCCGAACCTGCTTGCCATTAGCGGCATCCGTTACTTGTTTCAAAAAAGCAGTAATCTTTTCTTTGTCACGGGTGTAATTATCAAACGCTTCTTGCCACAGCTCCGGCTGCTGTTTGATCTCAGCGGTCGTAATCTGTGCCCCTAATTTGGTTAATTCTTCAGTTGTCTTTTCAAACAAATTATCCATCCTCCTAGTGATTAACATGATGAACGTGATAAACAAATTGATCAGCCCGCGCCACGCTCAAGGTATACTCAACGATCTCGCCAGTGTCTGCAAAAGTCGTCCGCCGAATGTTCAAGCACGCCGATGCCGGCGCAACCCGGAGCAACTTGGCGTCTTCCGGTGAAACCAAGCCGGCAAAGAACGCTTCGTCAACCGAGGCAATATGGATGCCGTAGTGCTCTTCCAGCCAGTCATACAACGGTGACCTTTCCAAGGCGTCTTTTTCAAGATCCGGCACGGTTAACGCCGGTAAGTAACTGCGTTCGATCATCATCGGTAGTTTGTCCGCAATCCGGAGCCGATCCAATACATAAACCGGCGTCCCGGGATCGATGCGCATCCGCTTGGCAATATTTGCCGGTACCGCGATTTTTTCTAGCCGCTGAATCTTGGTCACGGGTTGACGATTCATGGCTAGCATCTGTTTGGTAAAACTGTATGAGCCACTGACATCCGTTCGTTCGTCAAACCGTTCCGCCACAAACGTCCCTTTACCGGTACTGCGATAAATGAAGCCGCGCAGGAACAATTCGTTCAACGCTGACCGAACGGTGTTTCGGCTGACATGGTACAGTTCGCTAAGATCCCGCTCGGACGGCAACTTGTCATTGGGCTGAAGTTTTTCTTTGATAAATGTCTCCAGCTGATCTACCAGCTGTTTAGTCAACGGAACCTTTTCCATATCCTCACCTCCACGTGGTACCAACCACTTAGTAGTGTATGCGCTTGCACTTCTGATTGTCAACGGAAACGATCTAATTCTAATCTGGCGAATCTGCCTTTTTGATTTGTCGTGGTCCATACCAGTCACACGTTCTTGTCACGAAAAGATACCACAGACGCAAATATTCAGATTTTCACTGGCTTAACCAACTGTTTGATATAAAAAAATCAATACGAAAGCGTTCTCATTTTTGGCTAATTTTTTGGGTGTTAAAGTTTTAAAGTCATCAAAAAAACAGCTCCAGAGATTTTCCAGAACTGCTTGCGTTTGACCGAGTTTATTTGGCAGGTCAGTACCGTCAACGCTAGCCATTATGCATCCGCACCCGGTGTCGATGTGACAATGGCCAGTTTGCCAGTGAACTGCCATGCCTTGATTTGGTTAGGAATCAGGAAGCTGTCACCGGTTTTGATCGGATAATCCTGGCCATCTGCCGTGAAGGTGCCTTCGCCTTCGAGAACAGTGACATTGGTATAAGGTGCTTGCTGAGTAAACGGCATTGTACCGTCAATATCCAAGCGATAAACGGCAAAATGTGGTGACAATGGTGGTTTGACAAAAGTCGTGATTTGGCCGCCTGGTACTTGCTGTTTGGTAATGTCCAGTTTCGGATCGTGGAACGGCACGGTGGTCACGTCAAGGCTTTGCTTGATGTGCAGCTCACGTTTATGGCCTTGATCATCGGTCCGGTCGTAATCATACAGCCGATATGTCGTATCCGAACTCTGCTGAGTTTCCAAAGCGACAATCCCCTTGTTAAGTGCATGGATTGTCCCGCTTGGCACATAAACAAAGTCACCGGTTTTCACCGGATATTTGCGCAACAGATGCTCCCAGTCGCCGGCCTCGATCATGTCCTTCAGTTGTTCGCGCGTCTTGGCATGATGACCGTAAATCAAGTAAGATCCCGGATCAGCTTGCAAAATATACCAGCATTCGGTTTTACCCAGCTCGCCCTTGGCCTCATGGGCAGCGGCGTATGCGTCGTCTGGGTGCACCTGCACACTCAGGCTCGCTTCGGCATCCAGAATTTTCACCAACAGTGGAAATTCCTGGCTATGCTGCGGTCCGAAATAAGCCGGGTCTTCATGCCAGGCTTCACGCAAGGTTTTGCCTTTGAGCGGTCCATTTTCGATCGTCGCCGGTCCATGCGGATGCCCTGAGATAATCCAAGCTTCACCGATTTTGCCGTCCGGAATATCAAAACCGTATTCTGTTTTAAGTTTACGCCCACCCCAAATTTTGGGATTGAAGTATGGTTTCAAAAATAATGGTTCTGTCAAAAGATCCACTTCCTTTTAGTCGCGTTGACCAGCAGTTGGCTGTGTCATGACTGCTTTTTCCTGCTATCGACTCCCATTATACACGATTGCTCTAGGCCAATCACCCGATATCGGATGCTCCCCTTCATCAAAATACCGCATTATGAATTTTTAAAGTTAACCAAACTCGTTAATTGATTCAACGTTTCATCACAATTAACCACTATGATGATCCTTGGTGTTGGAAAACACTGACAGCCCGCTACGCAAGAGATGCGCAGCGGGCTGATTTGCGTTATTCAGCAGATGCCATGCTCTTTTGATGGGCAACGGCGCGCTGCTTGAGGAACACGATAATGGCGGTCGAGACGATGACCCCGATTAAAATTGACAGGAAGAATAAGCCTAAGTTGTTCGTCGCACCCAGTACGCCGACAATCGGTCCGCCATGCGGCACGGCATCGGTAATGTGGAAGACCATCCCCACAGCACTAGCCACCCCGGAACCGATAATAATGCCCGGGAAGACTTGCTTAGGATGCGCGGTTGCTAACGGAATCGCGCCTTCAGTAATGCCGATCAGACCCATCAAAATGGCCGATACACCAGCCGTCTTTTCTTCGTCACTGGTTAATTCCGACTTGAACAACGTCGCAATCCCGGATGACAACGGCGGTACAGCAATGGCACAGGCAACGGCACCCATAATCTCAGGCGTGCCCGCAGTAATGGACGCGACCCCGAAAAGGAAGGCAACCTTGTTGATCGGACCGCCCATATCAATCGAAACCATCGCACCTAAAACAAGCCCTAAGACAACGCTCGTGGACGGACTCTTGGACAAGAACGTCAACAGGTTTTGCAGTGCCGTCATCAACCAGGAAATCGGACTACCCAGCAGATAGACAAAGGCCGCACTGATAATTGCAGTGCCGAGCAGCGGGATGACGAAAATCGGCATCACGGCCCGCAGACTCTTGGGAATCGGCCAGGAGTTCATCCACTTGGTTAAATAACCAGCAGCATAACCAACCAGAATAGCGCCTAGAAAACCGGTTCCTGCTTTGGTGCCTAAGATGGCTGGGGTGTTAGAGACCATCGCGCCAACCATCGCTGGTGCTAAGGCTGCGCGTCCAGCAATCGCGTACGCAATAAAGCCTGCCAGAATCGGAATCATCAAGCTAAAGCCAATGTTGCCGATTTGATTCATCGTTGACCAAATTGTATTCGGGGCAACCACCATCCCTTTAGCGGTCGCATGGCCACCCAATGCGATGGACAAGGCAATGAATAACCCGCCAATTACGACAAACGGAATCATGTGGGAAACCCCGTTTAATAACTGTTTAATTACGGGACTCTGCTCATGGGCCGTGTCCTCGGATTCAGCATCGGCTTCATTTTCAGCAGTGTGCTGTTTTTCACCAGTATAAACATCGGCATGCTTACCTTCATCAACCATCTTTTGCGGATCCTTAATCGCCTCCGCCGTCGTTGAAAAGACAACGCGCTTGCCGACAAACCGTTCCATGCCATCAATGGCTACATCAATGGCCAAAACAACAAAATCAGCAGCTTTAATCTCATCAGCGGTTAAGTTATCTTCAGTGCCTGACGCACCTTGCGTTTCAACTTTAACTTTATAGCCGTCAGCCTGCCCGGTTTTTTGCAGCTTTTCGGCTGCCATATAGGTGTGGGCAATGCCAACCGGACATTTGGTAACACCAACAAAACTTGCCATCAAAAATTCCCCCTTTTACAAAACTTGATCCAGTACTTTGGTCATTTGTGAACCATCGTGCTGCGCGTCCTTCAAGGCTTTGATAAAATCATCATCCATTAACTTACGCGCCAGTTTCGACAACATTTTCAAATGCAGCTTATCCGCACCGTTTTGATCTGGCATTACCAGGACAATGGCGATCGAGACAGGCTGACCGTCCAAAGAATCCCACGCAACAGGCTGTTTAAACGTCACAACGCCAACGAATGGTTCGGTTAATCCGTTGACCTTGGCGTGTGGGATAGCTACGCCGTTCCCAAATCCTGTGCTGCTTTCGTCTTCGCGCGCGATGAGGTTATCGCGCAACTCATCAGCTGAAATTGGGCGGTTCGTGCTTAAAATCGTTGCAATGGTCCCAAGTGCTGCATGTTTATCGGCAGGGACGGCAACATCTGTGTGAACATCGGTGGTGACATTGACTTCATTCAACTTCATTCTCTCCTTTATGAACATATTCAGATAAGATTCTTAATGCGCTGGCTGGGGTCGGACTTTGTGCCAGCTTTTCGCAAAATAGGCGATCATCAATCATTCGATTCATGACTTGGTAAATGCGGCGCTGATCGTCGGGTGCAGCCGCATTGAGTGCGAGGAAAAAGACCACTTTGACCTTCTGCCCGGACCACTCGATGCCTTCGGGTGCCAGTCCAAGGGCAATTGCCGGCCGTTGAACCATTTCCGGCGAAATATGGGGAATCGCGACAAGGCGCATCGCCGTTGTCGCGAGCTTTTCGCGATCTTCGGCCAGTTTCAGCGGCAACGTTTCGTCTTCAAACACACCGTTTTTTGTCAATTGCCGAATCATTACCTGCATGGCCGCATGTTGATCAGTCTGCGGCAGGTTCGGTAACACTAGCTTTGGATCTAACAGGCTGAGGAAAGCATCGCCATCTGTTCCAAAGCGCAGGCGATCGGCTTGCTGCGCGACTTTTTCGATGTCATGTTGCAACAGTAACGGATTCACGATCACCACCGGTTGGCGCATCCCTTGGATCGGCACCGTGCTGATAATCAGCGTCTCGGGAATCGTTTGCCGCATCAGGTCTGCCAAGCCGATTGTCCGGGTGATGACTAACTTTTCGCGGAAGCGTTCTTCCAGGCGTTGGGCGAGCAGACGGCTGGTCCCGACACCGCTGGAACAAACCACCACCGTGGAAATGCGGTCTGCGGCATGTTGCCGTTCGAAGAAGGATTCAAAATGTAGCGCTAGAAAGCCAGACTCGTCATCGTTGAGAGTGACATGATAGCGTTTAGCAACGGCCATACTTAGCTGAGCAGCCGCATCAAACGCCATTGGAAAGTTGCGTTTGATCTCTTCCGTATAGGGATTGGGAATCGTCATCCCCCGGGAAATCCGGGCCAGTGCGCCGCTGAGATGAACGCTTAAATCTTCCAGTAACCGCGTGTCCGGCGATATCCCGGTTAGCCACCCGGCAATCTGCTGTCTAAGTACCGGTGCTGCCTGCTCCTCAATGCTTGCGGCCGGGGCATCACTGACCTGCCGATCCAGAATCGCCGCGATGTGAGCATTGATTTGTTGCGCGTCGGCATTGTCCAGCGTCCGGTGCACATGCTTCGTCACAAGGGTTAATAATTGCTTGGTTTCCGGCAGCAGTGGCGCTGGGTGAACCGGTGCCGGTGCGGCTTTTTTGGGGCGCTCGCAAGCGATAATGAGATGAATGGCCAACGATTGCAGTACATAATCTGAAAAGATCAAGTCTGACTGTTTCAGAAATTCAGCCAAGCTCTGCATAACCGCCTTGGTGGTCGCTGGATTGACTAAATGATTCAGATACGCCGGCAACTGGATCTGCTGGACTACCTCACCGTCTTTTTGCTTAGCGACAGACAGGCTTTCACCCCAGTAACCGCGAAGCAATTTTGCCAACATATGGCGCCGCCGTGATTCGGAGGCGGTCACCTGAATACCGGTTCGACTGGTTTGCACGGTTACGTGATTTTCTCGGAAGACTCGCTTGACGGACTTAAAGTCGTTGTCGATGGTTCGGCGACTAACAAATAGGTCGTCAGCAAGCTTGCTGAGGGTATATGGCCGATTGGTCAACAGCAACTTGATCATTAGATAATGCTCACGCGCTGTTTGCGAGGTGAACCCTTCCTGACCATGAATGCTGCGCAACAAATGGGCTTTTTGGTCGGCCGGCCCGTCTAAAGAGACGCCGACATTGCGCTTTCGCACCAATTTGACGGCATAGGGCGATAAGTCCGCGTCCAGCCGATTTAAGTAATTGCCAACTGTGCGCTCGGAAAGCCCGGTCGCTTCGGCAATTTGATCGTAATGAACCGTGCCGTGCTTCAGTAAAAAGTCCAGAATCAACAGCTTTTTATCTTTCAAATTGCCGTTCCCCCTTTCCAATTAAAAAGTCTAGACCACCTGTAAACTGTTGCAAACGCTTGCTTTTGCATTTATGAAAGCGCAATTTTTGCACTGTTATTGCGTCGTGATTCCAAAAACTGTCATTCATGTTGATTCCTTTCGTTGCTGGACGTGTCGTAGCAGCATTTAATCAATTCTTTTGCAACTGGAAATTTAGGCAATAAGTTCCATGCCGTGCCAAACTACGCAATCTCCGGCGGGTCCAAGGGCTGGCGACCGCGAATCTAGAGTGGTGGGCACGACTTTGAGCCTCTGCAAAACCGGCAGAGTCTCAAAGATCGGCCTTGTACTACGCCGGGAAGATCACCCGGCTAGTACAATCTCACCACTGAGCCCGCCTCGCCGACGATTGCTCCGCTTTGGCACTAGAATTTCAATAATCCTAACGAATGTGTGTGAGAAAACAAAAAGCAAACTTACTAGAAAAACGAAGTAAGTTTGCTTTTATATTCCGACCGTAAATATGGGCCACAGTCATGTCCATTCAGTTTAAAAATAACTAATCTGTCATACGACGGCGCCAGTATAACAGGCCCATGCTTGCGAGCAACGAAGCGCCTGCGAGCATTAGTGCTGGTGTTGTTGCTTCTGCCGTACCTGGTAGCGGCGGTTGCTTGTTTGTCTCTTTTGCTGGCGCGGCCGCTGTCGGTTTTGGTGCGGGTTCCGGTGTTGACGGCGTTGGCGCTTTTGGTGGTGTCGGTTTAAGTGCCAGTCCTTTGATCGCCGTCTGAATCGCATTCGCCATTGCGTCGACCTTACTTTGCTGGGTGATGTCCAAACCGCGTTTCACGGCCGCAATCGCAGCATCAACTGCAGCAAAGTCTTGGTAATGCTGCCGGTCTAACTTTTTGGCCGTTGCAATCGCGGCATCGACTTGACTATAATCAGCGCCCCGCAGCTGCAGACCTTTAACGGCAGCGGTAATCGCTTGGGCATAGCCATCAACAGTTGTCTGTTCGTTGGCCTTTTTACCGCGAATCACCGCATTAAGCGCTGCTTCTAATTTGGCTAACGAGGCATCCGTGTACTGGCTCAATTGCCGCGGCACGGTGGCAATCGCGGCGTCAACTTTGCTGTAATCCGCCGGCCGTGGCATGTAGGCAGTATACGTGGTGGAAAATTGATCCATCAGTTTCAGGAGTGCAGGCATATCCAGCTTTGCGCTCGGGTTATCGGCCCAAACTGCCTGAACACTGCCGATAATCGGAACCGTGCTGCTAGCGCCCGGCACATCCGTAAATTTTTTGCTCTTTAAGCTGGCAACCGCAGTCTCATAACTATACAGATTGCCGGTCATACGCCCTAACACCCAGTACCAGCCATCGTTGGTATTCATGATCTTTAAGCCTTTATTCGCCAGGAATTCCGGCTTGGCAACGTCATAGCCAAACCACCCTGCCGTCCAATAAGACACAATGAGATTCTGGTCAAACGTGCCAAAATCCGTGCGATCGTTGTAATAAATGCCATCGTTAAACACCATAGGCTTCAACCCGGCATTTTCCGCCATCTGGGCCAAGTCATTCACATACGCCACAAATTTGCGATAAGTGCCGGTTTGTTGCAACTTGGCCCAGCCGCCGGTATCGACATCGTTGGCATATTCGTCGCTGCCAAAATTAAAAATCGTGGCGTGGTCTTTAAAATAGCTAACGTACTTTTGCAACAAAGCCTTGGTGAACGCAATGGCTGTGTCGTTATTCAAATCAACTGTTCGTTTGGAGCCATTAAACGCCGGATTTTTGATCCCAAGCTTCGTCATCGCGGTCAAAATCGCATCCATATGGCCGGGACTATTGATCACCGGAATAATGTTAATGTCGCGCGCTGCGGCATACTTTAAAACCGCGTCCATGTCGGTTTGCGTCAAAGCATTGCCGTTTGGATCGTTGTAGTAAGTCTGATTCCCGGCAAGTACGGCTTGCTTAACCGCATCGCTGGCATATGTTTTCCCGTCAACGGTCAGACTCATATCATCCAGCATGAAGCGTAACGCATCATTACCCAATAGAATCTGCACATCGGTGTATCCATCCGTGTGCGCCCGATCAATGATCGTTTCCAACTGATCAACCGAAAAGTATTTCCGCCCGGCATCAATTGAAAAGACACTTTGCAACCGATTATCGGCAGCCGCGACCTGCTTTGGCGGCTGCTTCAAACCCACGGCAATACCCAGTAGTACCGCAAGTGCCAAGAGCCAAAGGTGTATCCCCTGCTTTTTCAAAAATTCGACCTCCCCTATGGTTGGTGTCTAAAACGAAATTGGCCTATTCCGCCAACATCACAAGAATAATATGCAATCGTTTTCATTTCAAATCATTCGGCGGTTTTCACATATCATTCTCACGTTTTCCTCAGATGAATTGTTACCACATCGTTGTTTACGTTTTTGAAAATTGAGACGCCCATTTCTGCGCGTATGAAAATAGCCAGCGATCCGACTAAGTCTCGCTAGCTATTCGGAACATCATTTTCTCGTTTACTTTTTAGCGGTTTTTCGTGTCGTTGTCTTTTTGGCAGTGGTGGTTTTCGCCGTTGCTTTACTTGCAGTTGCCGTTTTCTTGGTGGTTTTTCGCGTCGTGGTGCGTTTCTTCGTGGCAGTCCGTCTGGTTGTTTTTTTGGCCGCTGGCTTTTGTTTATTGGCCGGAACTTCCTTGGCGATTTCCTTAGGCTTAGCCATCTCGGTTTGAATGTGATCCAGTTTTTCCTGAACGGAGGCAATCATCTGGTCATTGATCGTTGCGAAGTCCTGCAGATAATCAGCGGCCGTTGCAGTTTCGTCAATCCGTAAGCCAGAAACGTTGACAAACGGCGAAGTCACGATTAAATAAACGCGGACCGGGACGATTTCATCTGGTTCAAGGAAGTTTGTAATTTTGTTGACGTTGGCAAACGGCAAGTTAATCACGCCGGTTTCAACTGTGATTGTGGTCGGCTCAGGAAAGTCGATGACCAAATCAGCCTGAATCAACTGGTTCTTTTCAATGGCGCTGCGAACATCTGCGAACACCTTCGCCATCGCGGCATCAACACCGTCTTTCTTAAAAGCGGCTGCGGTGAGATGTACTTCTGTATGCTCGAAAGTGCCTGCTAAAACTGCCTCCTGAAACTTGTGTACATTGATTTCCATAATGGTCTCCTTTAATACTTAACAATCCTCCGACCATCATAGCCCACCGAGGTTGGGTGACGCAAACGCCATAAAGGAATTGTGTCTGCGTTGAATACGCCACAGTTACGGTATTTCGCCAATTGAACCAGCAAAAAAAATCGGCAAAATGAGTTTCATATTCCCTTGTCGTTAAGTAATTTTATAAAGTTTTGGGGTTATAAGCATTGGTATATAAATAAAGTTCTTAGCTAATAATTAGATAGTCCTTTTTGTAATCATAACATTATTTGATTATTAGTTTCGGTTAACGGTACAATGACATTATTTCCAAATATCATGTCACCCATTTACTAAGCATGGAGGTTTTAAGATGCTATGAAATCGCATAAAAAGGCATATTTGATTTACTCAATCAGTTGGGCGATCATGTTTGTCAGCGCTCTGATTTGGTTCACCTCGAAAGACGGACTGACGATAGATACTTTAATCAACTCATTAGGAATCGCAACACTCGGCATCATATTTCTTATGTATGGCTGGTTCGTGCTTACGTATGAGCGTAAATAAAATTTGAATCTGTAAGCAAATGACCGAACTTACCAAAAAAATCTGGCAGTTCGGTCATTTTTGAAAACGAAAGGTATCACTAACTCATTGAGACACCATTACTGATTTTCTTTCAAAATCTTCTCAGTCTGCTTCTGCAGCTGATCAAATGCGGTTTCGCCGCTGACGTTTTTCGTCAAGGTACTGTCAACTGTGCTCATAAGGTCGTTCCGGTAATCCGTGTAGCCGGCAAAGACTGTTGAGGCAAAGCTTTGCGGCACGGCAGAAATCGCTGCTTTGTATTGCTCGTGTTTCTTCAGGTAATTCTTAAAGGTCGTACTGTTGGATGCGCTCTTGGTTACTGGTACATAACCGGAATCCATCGCCCACTGTGAAGCATTTTCCGACTTCAACAGGAATTTCTGGAATGCCCATGCGCCGGCTTGTTGCGCCTTAGATGCGCCTTTGAACAAGACATTGTAGTTTCCGTTTAATGGATTGCTGCGCTTGCCTTCATATTCAGGAATCACCGCGGTTCCCCATTCGAGATTCTTTGGTGCCTGTTGCAATAAGACCGGCACAGTGGCTGATGAGCCAATCCCAAAGACGGCTTTACCATTTGCAAACGGGACGCTGAAGTACTGATCTTCACCCGCAGTCTTCAATGCGCCGCTCTTGCGCAGATCAAGAATCTGGTTAACGGCAGCCAAAGTCTTAGGTGCATTCAGGTTGGCTTTTAGCTTTGGGGTAATCAGTTGACTACCTGCACCGTAAGCCATCCCTTCTAACGGAACATCGTAACTTTGATCCAGCTCGACGGCGTTAATATCAGTACCCTTTAACTTGTCCTGATCAGCCGCAAAATCAGCCCATGTCTTTGGCATGCTGATATTATATTGTGACATCAAGCGCTTGTTATAAAAAAGCACCGAAGTCGAAACCGAGAATGGCAGACCGTAGTATTTACCTTTATACTTCCCGGCGGCCAAAAAGCTTGGGTAAATATCCTTAAGTTGGCTACTGCTCAACTTATCCGAGCCGTTCAACATTTCGGAGTCAAACGGTAACAACAGTTGGTTCTTCACATAGTCACCAATATTGGTATAAGGTGACTGGGCCATCGTCGGCAGGGTCTTGGATTTGCCTGCAGCCATGATCTTTTGCTGTAGCGCGTTGTAAGATCCCTGTGACGTTGCGACCACTTTGTACTTCTTTTGACTTTGATTGAACTTCGTAATGAGCTTGTTCAATGCCTTGTCATACGAACCTGTCATCCGGTGCCAGTATGTAATTTTTACTGGTGCACTGGATGACGACGATTTTGCTGCTGAGCTCTGCTTACCGCAAGCGGTCAACAAGACCAAAATCGCACCCAAAAAACCTAACAAACGCCAGAAACTAGTCTTCTTCATCTTATGTCCCTCATTTGATGTCGCGGCTTACCGATCGACAGTGTTTGCAAGCCGCCGTATTTGTCATATGTCTTGACACCCCTTATTATGCCTCTATTTAAAATAAAAACCAAGGAACACCCGGAATTCCTTAAAAATCATGGGTGAGCCATTTTCCCAAACAGAATGTATGTTCTATACTGAAGGCTAGTTATATTTTCAACTACATTAAAGGGGGACCCGGTGATGGCGCATAATCGTATTGGCATTCGGGAATTTGTTGAATTAACCGTTCGTACCGGCGATCTCAACCCGATTACCAGCAATTCAAATAATACCGCCATCATCGGCAGCCAAATTCATCGCAAGTTGCAGGCGGCTCACCATGAGGCTGATTATGAAAAAGAAGTCTATTTAAAAACCACGGTTACTGTTGAAGATGAAGATTACCAACTTGAAGGCCGCGCCGATGGGGTCTGGACCGATGGCGATAAGACACTGACCGTCGAAGAAATCAAAACCAGCGCCCGGCCATGGGAAGATTGCACCCAAAATACCAAGGATCGCTACTGGGCCCAAGCACGCATTTATGGTCACTTACTTTGTCAACAACGTCACCTTGATCACGCGACCATTACCTTAGTGTATGTGCAAACCAGCACTGACACCGTCACTCGCTTCACTGAAACCAAAACGGCTGCCGAACTGGCTGATGATTTCACGGATTTACTGACAGAATTCACCGATTGGCTCAAGCTACGCAGCGACATCATCAAGCGCCGCAATGAGTCGATTGATGCGCTTGATTTTCCTTTTCCCGAGTATCGTGCCGGTCAGCATGAATTCGCCGCCGCCGTTTACAAAGCCATTTACAGCAGCGCGCGCCTTTTCGTCCAAGCACCCACCGGTACCGGCAAAACGATTTCGACGCTTTTCCCGACCGTCAAAGCTATGGGCAGCGGCTTGATTCAACGAGCGTTCTATTTAACTGCCAAACAAAGTACCCGGCGTGTGGCTGAGCAGGCGATGGCGTTGATGGCAGGCTCGGGGCTTAAGGCGAAAAGCATCACGCTGACGGCCAAAGACACGATCACTTTTGCCGATGAGCCGGACGATCCCAGTCAAAATCCTTACATGCTGGGCTATTACGACCGCTTAAAACCGGCACTGCATGACCTGCTGGCACACGAGGACCAAATTACCCGGTCTGTCATCGAAGCCTACGCGCGAAAACACACGGTCGATCCATTTGAATTTTCGTTAGACTCCAGCCTGTTTTGTGATGTCATTATTTGCGATTACAATTATTTGTTTGATCCATTGGTCTTTTTACAGCGGTTCTTCAGCGATGACGATGACAGTCAGTTTTTCTTAGTAGATGAAGCCCATAATCTCGTGAGTCGGGCACGGGACATGTATACTGCCAGCATCACCGATCAGGACTTTACCAATCTCAAGCAGGCGCTCGTTCCCTATAAAGGTGCGGCACTCACCAAGCTGCGGCGCGCCATCACCCGGATCGTGAATACCCTGTCAGCCATCGCCGATCAGCGGTTAATGAAACAATCACCCGTCTTTGAAGAAGCCCCGCTTGATGACCTTACCAATGTCCTCGCCAAGTTCACGGAAACGGTCCACGATTGGTTAGCCGAACCGCCAACGCCCGCCTTGCAGCCCGCCGTTGATCTCGTGTTACCGGTTTTCTTCCTGGCGAATCAATATTTACGCATTGGCGATTTTTACGATGAGACCTACAAAACCGAGATTGCTAAGGATCATGGCGTTGTCACAGTCAAGGAATTGTGCCTGGATCCATCACATTTTGTCGATGAATCATTGAAAAAAGGCCGCGGTGCCGTGTTGTTTTCCGCCACCTTATCGCCGATGCCTTATTTTCAAAAGTTACTCGGCGGCGTTGACAACAGTCTGACCTACGCCTTACCGTCGCCGTTTGACCCGCAGAATCAGGCCGTCATCGTTGACACCAGCGTCAACACCACGTATCGCCGGCGCGAGCAAGACCTGCCGCAGCTGATTGCGAGTCTCACAACCTTAGTTAGCGCAAAAAAAGGCCATTATCTTTTCTTCTTCCCGTCGTATGCTTATTTAAAAACCGCCTATGCCGCATTTACCGCTGCCAACCCCACGCTTAAAACCTGCGTGCAGGAAAATGCCATGACCGAGACGGAGCGCCAGGATTTTCTGGACCATTTCAAAGCGGGCCAGGAGCCAGTGATCGGCTTTGCCGTTCTCGGCGGTATTTTTGCGGAAGGCATTGATCTGCGCGGTACCCAACTAATCGGCGTTGCCATTGTTTCGGTTGGCTTACCGGGACTCAATGCGGAAACCGATCAGTTGCGGGATTATTTTGATCAAAATGCAGGCCAGGGATTTGCCTACGCGTATCAACTGCCTGGCTTTAACAATGTTTTGCAGGCGGGAGGTCGGGTGATTCGCGGCGCTAAGGATGTCGGGGTTATTTTGCTCATCGATGAACGATTTGTGACCCCTCGCTATGCGCGCCTGTTTCCGGACCACTGGACACATGCCCAGGTTAGCCGTAATCCGGCGCAACTCGCTCAATTACTCACTCACTTTTGGGAGGCACATCATGAAGACCCAGCTCACGCGTGATCTAGAAAAGACGTTGTATGCCTATTGGGAGGAACAAGGAGCCACTGCCGTTGAAGAAGTCACGATGCCCGATGATTTCGGCATTGTGGATACTTTGGTGCGGCAAAAGCAGGAAAATGAAACGATTTGGCGCTGTTTTGAGCTAAAAGTCACGAAGGCGGACTTCCACAGTCAGGCCCGCTTGAGTTTTATTGGTCATTATAATTATTTCGTGTTACCACAGCGGCTTTATCAAGCAGTCGCCGCTGAGATTCCAGCTGGCATTGGCGTCTTCGTGTATCATCCATTCTCCAAGGCTGCCATTGCTGCCAGCGCCGTTCCGGTGAGCACACCCGGCACGCTGACAATCGCGAAACCGGCGCGACGCCAGAGCTTACAGGTTCCGGAAGCGCAGTTAACCGATCACTTCATCGCCAGCTTGAATCGTGAAGTTGTCAAAGCCAAGCAAGTCGCCAAAGGAATCGGACAATTTTCCACCGCGGAACTGTTTACCGAACTGCGGAAACGCACCGCGGACTATGACATTTATCATCCCGCTAAAAATCTTTATGACCAGTTTGTCGATGACCTCAACAACACGACCATCACCGCGCTTCAGGAAGAAATCGACGCCCTCAATGCGGAAGTGGCAACGTTGAAAATGGATCGCTTATCATGAACTACTTCCCTATCATTCGCGGAAAATTATACGATTTGGCCGCAATCACCGCTTTGGCAAACAGCCAGCGACTGCCCGCGACCGTTATTCCGGTGCTTGAACCTGTCAAAGACATCCCCGGCTTGACCAAGACCACGCAGGCACTAACGAAAACTGCCCACGCGGCCTACGTGATTCAGAATCCGCAAGTCGGCAGTTACCGACTGTTGGCAACACCGCGCCACCTGCCGATGCTTAGTCCATCAGTGCAAGTCGCGCGGATTTTTGATGCCCAGCCAGCACCATTGATCATTGCCACCACCGCTGCCCAAGCCAAACTGCTGGCACGCCGCCAACTCGCCTTAGTACCGGATGAAGCACGGGTTCGGCGGTTAGCTCTGCGGCGTGCCGTGTATCTCAATGACCATTTCACCGTCTATTCGCATACGTCGGCGTACGGCTTGCTGCAAGATGAGTTTTATCAGTACCCGCCAAAGATGTTGCCCGGCGTTGGCTTTGCCGACTATCCGCTCGCTACCTCAGACTACTTTGAGCACGGCTTCCCTCAACGCGCCTTGGCGATCCACTTAGTCTACCCCGCAACTGATGGCTCCCTACGACTGCACCATTTTGTCTCCGTCAATAATGAAAATTTCACCAACCCACAAGCCAAATTTTTCGAAATACTCACGCAACTCGCCGCCTGGCTGCCCTATCATCCCCAAGCACAAACAGCTGGAGTAGCGGCACTCATGAAGGCCGCTGCCGATCACCATTTCCCCGGCCTAGGCGTCGTCCGAAAGTTTCAACTGATGCACCATTTAGAGATGATCGGCCGCTGGCTGCAAGATTAACAGCAAATATTGAAAACGCTTCTTAACTATTTTTTCACAAAAAAGGTCCCGAACAATCTAGCCGTACACAATTAATTGTGTTACACTTTCTTTGTGAAATCATTATCAAAAATACAAAGGAGCGATCTACTTATGAAAATTATTGTTATCGGTGCCACCCATGCTGGTACGTTTGCGACCCAACAGATTCTAACCGACCACCCAGATGCAGACGTCACCGTTTACGAGCGCAACAACAACCTGTCGTTTCTCTCCTGTGGCATCGCCTTGTGGGTCGGTGATCATGTCAGCGATCCTAACAAAATGTTCTATTCCAGCCCTGAGGCACTTGCCAAGCTTGGCGCCAATATGCAAATGGAACATGACGTCCTCAGCGTTGACCCCGACGCCAAAACCGTTGAAGTCAAGGACTTAAACACTGGCGAGGTCACCACTGATACTTACGACAAACTGGTTTACACCACCGGTTCTACTCCAATCGTTCCAAATATCCCGGGCATTCATGATACGGACGTTCACCTGTGCAAGAACTGGCAAGATGCCAAAACCCTAAAAGATCTGGCGCCAACCATTAAGAGTGCAATTGTCATCGGCGCCGGCTATATCGGTGCCGAACTCGCCGAACAATATGCCGTCACCGATAAGCAGGTCACATTAATCGACGGTCTGCCGCGGGTGTTGGCAAAGAACTTTGACGCTACCATCACTGATCGCGTTGAAAAACTTTACACCGATCATGGCGTTCACTTAGCACTCGGCGAAATGGTCACCAGCTTCACGAAAAATGATCAAGGTGAGACTGTCGTCACAACCGACAAGGGTACCTATACTGCCGACATTGCGATTTTGTGCACCGGCTTCCGGCCAAACACCGACTTGCTTAAGGATCATCTCGATACCATGCAAAATGGCGCCATCATCACCGATGCCTACATGCAAACCAGCGATCCAGCTATTTTTGCCGCCGGTGACACTGCGGCCGTACATTATAATCCAACTGGCAAGCACGACTATATTCCCTTGGCAACCAATGCTGTTCGCCAAGGCATTCTGGTCGGCAAAAACATTGTGGCACCGACCGAGAAGTACCTCGGCACACAGGCAAGTTCGGCGGTTGAACTTTTCGATCACGCCATTGCCGCATCTGGGCTCACAACCGAAGGCGCCAAGGCTCGCGGGCTTGAACTTGATAGTGTCACCATTGAGCAAGACTATCGCCCGGACTTCATGCTCACCACCACACCGGTCCTGTGCAGCCTGACCTGGGATCCGCAAACGCACGAAGTCAAAGGCGGCGCATTCTTCTCCAAACACGACATTAGCCAAAGCGCCAATGTCATCTCCTTGGCCATCCAAACTCACATGACCATCGAAACCCTCGCTATGGTCGATATGCTGTTCCAGCCAAACTTCGATCAGCCGATCAACTGGGTCAACGCTGTGGCAATGGCAGCGGTTGAAAAAGCTAACGCGGCGGATAAAGAACCGGTGGCTTAAATCATCTCAACCTGTTTACCTGTAGCGCGTTCCTAATGAACCAAAATTGTATTATATTCAAAAAAGCAGACAGTCATCAGCCGATACTTGCTGATGACCTGTCTGCTTTTTGTGATCCCATTAATCCTTTAGTGTCTGCCCTAGCTCCTTGAACCACAGCGCACTTTTTTTGATTTCCCGTGCCTGTGTTTCAAAATTCACGTAAAACAAACCATAGCGTTTATTGTAACCATTGGCCCAGGAAAACTGATCCTGCAATGACCAGACAAAGTAACCTTGTACGTCAACGCCTTCACTGCGCGCCTTCAGCAGTGCCTCAACGTGCTGGTCAATAAAGTCGATGCGCTTTTCATCGTCAATAAGCTGACCAATGCCTTCATACTTGTCTTTATAGCCAAGACCGTTTTCGGTGATATAAATCGTTTTGCTATTCGGGTATTCCCTCGCGACGCGTTTGAGCATATCGTACATGCCCGCGGGATAAATGTTCCAATCCCAGTCAGTCGTTGGCACGCCTGGCTTCTTAACATGTTGGCCGACACCCTGGAACTTGAAGGAACTGGTTCCCTTTTCGCCTGTGCCATTGAACGAATTGGTACTTTCACCTTCATAGGCAGCGACAAAAGATGGCTGGTAATAATTCATACCAAAATAATCATTTTGCGTGGAAGCCTTTTTCAGAATGTCCATATCGCCCGGTTCGATCTTCAGCTTGGCATCATTGGCTTCCAACAGTTCATTAATCAGCGCCATCGTTTTCGGTGTATATTCACCCTTAAACGTGCCATCCAGCAAGAAGCGGTTCATGAAAGCATCTTCAAGTGCTGCCGCATGCTCATTTGCCGGCGTGTCCGGATACGGATAGACCGGCTGCAACACATGAATCAATCCAATGCGCCCTTGATAACCTTTCTCTTTGAACAGATTGACCGCCCGTGCATGCGCCAACAACTCGTTATGCTGTGCCTGGATCCCACTTGTCACATCAAAATGATGATTCGGCGGGAAATTACCCTGAATATATTGGGAAAAGGCCAACGAAATCAGCTCATTGATCGTGAACCAATTTTTGACTTCGGAAAACTCTTTGAAACAGAAGTCAGCATAGTCGACAAAATAATCAATGTTCTTGCGATTCAACCAGTCCCCATCATCAAATAAGGTCTTTGGTGAATCGAAGTGATGCAAGGAAACATATGGGGTAATGCCGTTGTCCAAGCAACACTTAAACAAGCGATGATAGTACGCTACGCCGGCAGGATTGGGTTCGCCATATCCTTTGGGAAAAATCCGTGTCCACGCAATCGATACCCGAATCGCATTTAAACCATATAGTTTGGCAAGCTCAATGTCTTCCGGATATAGATGGTAAAAGTCGCTGGCAGGATCAGGGGAAAAGCGGCCTTGTGCTTTGAGATAGTCATCCCACATCGTTTTGCCTTTGCCATCTACTTTTGTGGCACCTTCTACCTGATACGCAGCGGTTGCACCGCCCCAGACAAAGCCTTTGGGTAATGATTGGACGCGTTTTAATAAGCTCGTCACGATGATGCTCCTTCCTTTGGTCTTACTAATGGATGTCGTTTGTTGGCAGCGCGATGCCCAGCTGTTTTTCAATCGCAGCCAGCCGTTCATACTCGTCGATCGTGAAGCTAATCGTGTCCAACAACATCATGGTGGTCATCAAGGTATCCTGCCCATGCACCATGATAAAGGTGACATCCATATTATCGCCGCCTGCTTCTTTGCTAAGCAGCTTGGTTTGTTCATTATGGGCTTCGTTAATGCTTTGGCGCGCCTCTTCAACCAATGACCGCGCATGTTTAAAGTTCCCTTTGCGCGCTTCATTCAGCGCTTCAATCAAATCAGTTTTCGCATCGCCAGCGTATGCAACGATTGCAAAACCGGTCATTGAAATTTCTTCTTTAGTTGCCATCAAAATTTCCTCCTTGGTTATGAATCTTGAGGTGCAGGTGTTTGCGGTTCTTGAATGAGCCGCTGAATATGGATGATGAAATAGACATGTTCATTTTCGTTAAGCTTAATCTGCAAAGCCTTCTCAAGCTCCGTGCAAATCTCCATGGCAATGGCAAATGATTTCGGATAAAGCCGCTTAAAGTCTTGCCCGATTTTTGGATCAAGATCAGCTTCATCTTGTTCATCAGTGTTTAATCGCTCGACCAGATACTGGAGATGGATCATCAATCGATCAAAATAGTTTTGATTCGTCAAGCTCCGTTTCAGACCATATTTAGCAAAAACCTGCGTCACGATTGTATTAACGCGCGCCGTGAGCGTCACGGTCGGATCCAAGTCACCGTCCACACCTTTAGCATTAATAAAATGCAACGCGATATTTTTCACTTCGGCATCGGGAAAATGGACGCCCAGATCATGGTTAAGGCGTTTGACTGCCTCTGTCGCAATCTGATAAGCCAACGGATAACGATCGCGAATATCCGGAGCCGGGCTCGCTTGGTATTTGCCAGCGGTCAGACGTTTATACATTTGGAAAACGTGATCGGTCAGCGTGACATAAATATAATTCAAAACTGGGTAATGATACGTCTTCTTCGCCATGCCAATCACACCGAACGTGGCGACAACGATGTCAATTGGCACATCCTTGAGCAATGATGTAAAGTGGTTCTTCACTTGTGCATCATTGAGATACAGTATCTCTGAACTCTTTTTGGGATCGATCTGATCGCCTTTGCGTTTACTAAAACCAATACCTCTGCCTTGAAGAATTGCCTCCTTACCGTTGCCAACGTCTACAAGTACAGCATTGTTGTTATACACTTGCTTGACCCTTAGCAACATTGGTACACCGCCTTATCTTTCTTTTTATCAGTATTTAGTTTGATTCGACACAACGTTATTCTGTCGCAGGAACCTCTTTCGTATCGCTTTCTTTGTAGTGATTGACAACAAAGTCCAATGCCTTCTCAGGATCGCGGGTCAAAGCAATATATTGCTGGCCTTTGGTTGCCACAAGCTTGATGCCTAATCGATCTGTATCATGCTTCAAATCGCTATAGTAAGTCCGGACTTGCGGTGCCAAAACCACCATATCATAGTTCGGTAAAATATCATGATGTGATCCGTAGGCGCCAGCACTGGCAACGATTGGTTCATGATACGTTTTGGCGCCATCAGTCAGCGCGTTGGCTAGCTGCTCACTTGTACCACCGCCAGCGCACAAAACCAAAACTTTCAATTCGTGATCAAGCTTGTGGGGACCTTTCGCAGTTTGCCCATCATCAGTCGAGGCGTTTTCGGCTTTGGCTGCTTTGACATCCGCTGGTTCCGGAAATTCCTGAGCAGTTGCAGCATCGGCTTCAGCAGCAACTGCTCCTGTCCCAGCAGCTGTTGCAGTTGCGACGGCGCCAGCATCAGCGGCATCAACTGCAGCTTCTTGTTGAAGAAGTTCCGCATCATATGCTCTGATGAACGGCATGTAGATAAGCGCGTCCACGACTAGCAAAATCGCCATGAGCACTAGCGAGGTCCACTGGAAGCCGGTATCAATCAGTGCACCAATCGGCCCCGGCAATGCCCAAGACATGAAGTACATGAACCCATGCATGATGTGCAGGTCAATAAATGCTTTACCGATCACAACGTTGACAACCGGTGCCAACACAAATGGCACCAGGAAGTATGGATTCAAAATAATCGGGGCCCCAAACAGCAGCGGTTCGTTAACCGCAAACATAACTGGGATGAAGGAAGCTTTGCCAATAGCTTTTAGCTGTTTTGACTTCATAAAGAACATGAACAAAAATGGCACGATAAATGTTGCACCGGTACCACCGAGTTCGCCGACAAAGTTACCGAAGTTTTCGGTCAAGGCATGGTATGGAAAATGACCAGCTTTGAAAAGTGCTAAGTTTGCCGTGGTATTCCCAAACAATGCAGATTCAAGCGCTGGTTTAACAACCGATGGCCCATGAACACCAAGGAACCAGAACATGGGAATCAGGAACCAAATTAGCATCATGCCGGGATAAGTTTCTGCTCCTTTAAAGACAGGTGCTAAAACGGTGGCCAGAATGGCGCTGAACGGTACTTTGAAAGCTGCTCGGGCTGCGACATCAATCAGTGAGAAGACAATCGTTGCTGCACCGAATGGGATAATATCGCGGAAATTTTGGGAAATGGCACCCGGAACTTCTTTTGGCATCTTGATGGTTAAATCGCGTTCAACACAGAACTTGTAAACCCATACGGTCACAAACGCCGCAACAAACGCTGACAAAATGCCTTGAGTGCCAAAGAATGTCGGCAAGAAGTTGCCTTTACCAGTTGTTCCGATCGCCAGTAACATGAACCCGACCATTGCGGCCATCATCGTTGATGTATTGTTGATGAACCGTCCACCTTTGATGCGCTGGTTCATGGAGCCGGTCAACGCCTTCGCCGTCGTTCCGGCAACGTAAAATCCAACAAAGCCCATGGTGTAGTTGTAAATCTTATTAAACCATGCGTTCAAATCAGTGGGGATCTTGATCCCAATTAATGGCGGGATATTCGACAAAAGAATAAAAATACTGGAAAACAGAATGATCGGCATTGCTGCCAGGAAGCCATCTTTAATGGCCATCAAGTAAATGTTTCGCGAGATCTTTTCAAATAAAGCCTGATGCTTCTCAAGTCGTTTCACAATGACTTGCATGAGTTAGCCTTCTTTCTAGGTGAAAAATTGATATGCCTTCGCCGGTCGCGATCCGGCTCATGGCTATAAACTGCTAAACAAAAATGGCAAAAGAAAAACCACGGTCGGTCGAAGATATCCAGCTATCTTCGACTGCCGTGGTTACGCCTAATTGAATAGTAACGATCCACATGTGTTCATGTATTCAACAAATTGACTATAACATGTAACCGTTTTAATGTAAACGCTTAATAAACAACTTTTTACATTTTTTGATTTTTTTAAGCTGTAAACGCCTATGTGTAGGGACTTGTAGTCTGTTCAAATAAACAAAAAAGAACAAATTTAATTCGCGATTGGCGCCATAAGCAACGTTAGCAAGTTGACATCCCAGAGGGTGCTTAGCATCTTGTTGATTGGTCTTCGTAAGCATTAATGACGTTTCGTTAAGAACCAAGCACCTGCGCCGGCAAGTACGGTCAAACCACTAAGCACTGCCAATACCGTGACTGTTTCACCAGTTGCAGGCAATTTTCCGGTCGAAGCGTCTGATGCCTTAGACGAAGACTCAGACAGACTGCTCTCAGAGCCAGAGGCTACCGTTGTGTCCGATGATACGCTTGCCTCATTTGATGCACTCGACGAGCTGCTTGATGACGAAGAAGTCCCGGAACTTGTGTTTTCTGAAGAGGATGATCCTGATCCGGAATCGTTGGTTTTGCCATAAACTTGAACTTCGACTAAACCAGCAGCCCAACTTGCGGCCTTTTTGTTGTGATCATTGATGACATTCTTAACGTTAACCCGGACATAACGACCGGTTCCCTTTAATTGATCGCTCTTGAACCCAACCGTTGTATTATCGGATTCGTCGGCCACAGTTGTCCAATGTTCATTGTCCAGACTGGTTTCAACCGTGTACTGATAATAACATTCCGAGCCGTTATAGCTACGGAAACTCAAATCGATTCGCGAAAGATCTGCCTTTTTCGTTAAATCAACCGTATACGTAAAAGGTGCAGTTGCATTCGTTTTAGCGACGGTTTCGCTGTTTGTCACATCAGTCCCCTGCGGCAACGGCTTAAAATAATCCGAATTATCACCGGTCGTCGTGCTGGATGTATATGAACCGTCATTTGCCGCACTGAGCGCATAGGAGCCGGTCGTCGCAAAAGCAGTATCAGTTGTTGCCGGTTTTCCTTGAGAAAGCAGTTGATCGGCATTTGGATCACTCACGCTGCCAGTGGCCGCATCAAAAGACCATTGCGACGTATAATTGAGATTCATTGATGGCTTATCTGTATTTTGGCCACTGATTGAAATTGGCAACCAAATGTATTGCGAATCGCCGAGTGCATTGGGATTCCACCGATCGCCCATATAGATATAACTCGTTGTCGCACTGCCGGTGATGGTCATAATATTCGTTGGCTGCGAATAGAAGGTCGTATTATTGCCCAGCAGCCCGCTTGGCAAGACGCCACCATCAGTACCTTTAGTTGTCGACCAACCATTTGGATCCGCTAAATTCTTGGTATACGCATATCTCGTCTGATTCGGATACCATCCTGATTGTGCCGATGTAATCATGAAGTAGTACTGACCGGATTTGACTAATGCAGGTGCTTCACGCCGGCCGCCTGTAAACAACTCATAGGAAGGCATTGCGCTCTGATCGACATCCGTGTACGTATCGTTTAATTCATAAAATCTCATGGTCAAGCCATTCTCAGCAGAAACAAGATAGGCCTTATCACCATCTTGGAAGACTGTTAAATCACGCGAACCGTACCCCCAGACAGATGTATCGTCCACATTGTCGATTTTGGTGCCATCTTCAAAATGAATGTCGCCGTTACCTAGGTCCCGCCAGTTACGATGACTCGCATCTGCACCAGGGCGCCAGTGACCAAGGAACTGATACTGACCATCAACAGTATCACTGGTTGCTACCATGATTTGACTAGAGCTATAACCAGATGCATCTTCCCAATGCGCCCACAGAACATATTTACCCGATTTCGCATTGTAAAGTAATTTCGGCCGCTCAATTTTACAATCCTTCAAGCCTTCAACAGCGTCAGATTTAAGAATCTGGCCGCGGTTTTGCCAATGAATCAAATCTTTAGATGAATAAAGCCGCACGCCATTAAAATTCGCGCTATTCGTCGATTTGTCCTCGCCGACCCAATAGTAAATCGGTGAGCCATCCGTATCGGTTTGTTGTAAAAAACCGCCGCCATGTGCTTGAATCGTATTGCCATCAGTATCCGTCCAAGAAGTCCCAACGTTAATTGTTGCTTGATCCGTCCCTGTTTTGCTGTCAGTGGCAACAACTTTATGGCTATCTCGACTCAAAAAATAGACCAATGGCAGTGCCAACATCAAACTCATAAGTATGAACCCGGTAAAATAAACCTTTCCCTTATGTCTGTGTTGCAAGTTAGTTCCCTCCAATCATGATTAGGCTGGATTAGACTGTTTCCAATCGGAGCGCCACTCCAACGTGTGCACAGGCACTCAACTTTCCATAACGCGTTCGCTGGCGCAGAAGTTTGCAGGTAAAGGCATCGGTCGCAATGACCAAAGCCCGGCCATCACGTCCAAAGGCCACTTACACTCCGACTTCTAACCGCGCTGGCTCACGCTCACAAAAAAAGCCGCATCAAGCGCAACGTAAACAACGTTGTCCTTGACGCGGTTATGCCTAATTGAATAGTTACAATCCGCTCCAGCACTTAAAAACGAGCTTATCATAATATTTATAGAATGTAAACGGATTCACGGTGGAGAGCTGTGCATTAAAAAAGAACGCCTCTTTTAAAAGCGCTCTTTCCAGTCAAACAATGATTCAATTTAAGTTTACAGATTCGGACGAACCGCAAAGTCAGGTGTGAAGTACTGTACTGCAGTGTACTTAACATTTTCACCTGGTTGCGGTGCCTGGATCATTGTGCCGCCACCAATATATAGTGCAACGTGATACGTATTTCCACGTGTTCCCCAGAAGAGTAAGTCTCCTGGCTGAAGCGAACTCAATGAAACCTCTGGACCGGATTTTTCTTGAGGAACGGTATAACCACCAATGTTAACACCTGCACCATGCAGAAATGCATAGTACATCAAGCCGGAGCAATCGAAACCTGCAGGTGTTTTACCACCCCAAACATACGGAACACCAATTTGCTGTTCAGCAACGGCGATAACTGCTTGGACCTTAGCTTGACGAGAGGTATCGGTAGACGTTTGAGTCTGAGTTGTCGATACAGTCGCTGTATTGTTGTTGCTATTATTATTTGATTGCGTATTTACTTGTGATAACTGAGGCCGTGTAGTAGCTGACGTATCTGCTTCAGTTGTGGTAGTGCTTGCCGCTGACTCAGGCGCAGCAGAACTTGAGGCTGGTGCCTGTGATGCTGCTGGAGCCTGACTTTCAGCAGCTGAGCTTGAAGCAGGCGCTTGTGATACCGGAGCTTGGCTTGCTTCTGACGATGCTGCACTAGAAGCCGGTGCCTGTGATGCTGGCGCTTGGCTTGGTTGTGCTGCTGAGCTTGAAGCAGGTGCCTGTGACGCAGCAGATTGTGCAGGTTGGGCAGCTGCGCTTGAAGCAGTCGACTGTGGTGCTGTGGATTGCGGTGCCGCTGCTACAGGTGTCGTGCTGACAAAGCGTGCAGGTACATAGCCACCGTTAGAAAGCTGGTACCATGTTTCACCATTTGCTTGCTGTTGGGCCACAGCTGTGACGGACTGCTGGCCTTCAAGGTACTGACCCGTTGCACGACCGTATGCAGGCGTTGCCCAAACGGTCACAGCCGAACCAACATTCTTAACATAGAGCTGGATGTTAGCACTTTGGGTGGCTGCTGGAGTCGCTGCAGGTGCCGCCTGGCTAGCAGGCGCTTGACTCGCCGGTGCTTGACTTGCTGGCGCTTGGCTAGCAGGAGTCTGACTGGCAGTTGATGCTGGTGCTTCAACCTGGGCAGTCTTCCCGTCAACGTTCAAATAGAGCTCAGGGATCCACTGGTTGTCGCCAACTTTGTACCAGGTTGCACCATTGTGGTCAACTGTCTTACCTAATAGCTGCACCGTGTCGCCAAACGTTACATAGCGTTTTACGTGGTTCCATGATGGACTATTCCATACGGTGGTTGCACCGGTCTTGTAGTTGACCGTTCCCGTTGTAGATGCAGAAACAGTATTAGCACCGGTTGCTAAAGCCGCCAGACCGGCAGCACCAACAAAGCCTGCCGTTACTGACCATACTTTTTTAGATTTTACCATGTATGTACTCCTCCATTCTTCGACTGAATAATTGCATGAGACTGAGTTTTACAATTCAATTGTCATTTACCTTTTCTTAAGAAACCATATACAGAATAACACGTTTCCCACTTGTTCGCATATTAAATTGCTGTTACAGCTGAAAATCAATCGAAACAACATTGCTGGTATGCATAAAATTTATATGTTATTTAACGTACAGGAACCTTTTTAGCCACGCCGAGTGCTAATCCGATCATGTCATTGAAGCTGGTCTGTCGCTCTTGAGCGGTGGTTTCTTCGCCTGTAATCAAGTGATTCGAGACGGTCAAGATTGATAACGCCTGTGCATGGAACTTAGCTGCAAGCAAATATAGCGCCGGCGTCTCCATTTCTGTTGCCAAGACTTCGTAGTCAATCAGCTTTTGGCGATCCATCTCGTCGTTGTAGAAACGGTCTTCGCCTAGTACATTACCAACATGGTAGCGGATCGAACTGTCATCTGCCAAATTTGCTGCTTCGCGTAATAGCTGAAAGTCTGCCAAAGGCGCAAAGTACATGCCAGCGCCAAAGGTATTCAAAATGATGCTGCTATCTGTCGATGAACCTTGCGCCAACACCACATCGCGAACCTTGACGTCCTTGCCCATTCCGCCGGCCGTACCCACGCGAATCAGCGTTTTGACGCCATAATCCTGAATCAACTCGTTGACATAAATCGAAATCGACGGAATGCCCATCCCTGTTGCCTGAACCGACACACGCCGGCCTTCAAACGTTCCGGTGAAGCCAAACGCATTGCGAACGGTGTTGTAGCGCGTCGCATTTTCCAAAAAGTTCTCGGCAATGTATTGGGCGCGCAATGGATCGCCTGGCAACAACACCACATCCGCGATGGCGCCTTTTGGAGCTGCAATATGTGTACTCATTGTTGATCCCCTTTCGCTGGGTTGTGTTATTTTAACAAGTTCAGAAATGATTGGCCGACCTGATTGCCGCTGACGCCGAAATTGTCGAGAATCGTGGCGCCTAAATCAGCAAACGGCGATCGGACACCCAAATCACCATTGCCAACGAATTGCTTACTGTAAGCCAACAATGGTACATATTCGCGCGTATGATCCGTCCCGCGGAAAGTCGGGTCGTTCCCGTGGTCCGCCGTGATCATGAGTAAATCGTCGCGCCGCAAAGCCGTCAGTAAATCACCCAGCTGGTGGTCAAACGTCATTAACGCCTCGCCATCACCTTGGGCATTGCGGCGGTGACCATACATGGCATCAAAGTCGACCAGATTCGTAAAAATAAAGCCTTTACGGTCAGATTTCGCCGCCTCAATCGTTTTGTCCATGCCGTCTGTGTTGCTGACGGTGTGCACGCCATCGTCTAAGCCCTGTCCCGAGAAAATATCATTGATTTTCCCGATACCATAAGTCGGCACGCCAGCTCCTTGTAAACGATCAAGATCGGTCGGCTTGTCCGGCTGCAACGTGTAATCGTGACGGTCACTGGTCCGGGTGAAGGTTGTCGGATCGGTGCCAACATATGGGCGAGCGATGACCCGGCCGATCCGATATGGCGCATCAATCGTAATGCTGCGGACATAGCGGCAAATCCGATACAACTCTTCAAGCGGAATCACATCGGTCTGAGCGGCAATCTGTAACACTGAATCACCGGAAGTATAAACAATGAGATCGCCGGTTTTCAATTGCTGCTCACCATAATCCTTAATGGCTTCGGTGCCGGAATACGGCTTATTGAGAATGACTTTGCGCCCGGAAAAGTCTTCGATTTGCTTAATCAGGTCAGCCGGGAAGCCCTTAGGAAAATAGCCAAGCGGTTCAGTGACCGGCAGACCCATCATCTCCCAATGGCCATCCATACTATCTTTACCAGCAGAAATCTCCGCCATCTTGCCAAAATAGCCGCTGGGACTTCCCAATGGTCCAACCCCAGCAATTGGCGTTTTCCGATCGATATTGCCCAGCCCGATCGCCTGCAAGTTCGGCAGCGCTAGTTTCCCGCCAAAATAATCGCCAATGTGACCAAGCGTATCGGCGCCTGTATCATGAAACTTGGCTGCATCCGGCGCTTCGCCAATGCCAATCGAGTCTAGAACGATGGTAATAATTCGCTCAAATGCCATACTATGCCTCCCCCGCTTCCTTCAAAATCTGAACACCGGCGCTTGCCCCTAGCCGATCAGCGCCGGCTTCAATCAACGCCTTGGCTTCGGCATAGGAGTGAATACCGCCAGCGGCTTTAACGCCCAGCTTATCACCGACTGTTTGCCGCATAAGCGCAACATCATGAACCGTTGCCCCGCCAGCAGCAAAGCCGGTTGATGTCTTGACAAAATCAGCGCCGGCAGCAGCCGCCAACTTGCAAGCCGTCACCTTTTCCTCATCAGTCAACAAAACCGCTTCAATGATGACTTTCAACAAACCGCTTTTTGCATGGGTCATATCCGCAACGGCTTGAATGTCGGCACGAACATGGTCATCATGGCCTGCTTTTAGCTCGCCGATGTTCAAGACCATGTCGACTTCCTTGGCGCCTTCATCAAGCGCCTGACCGGCTTCAAAAACCTTGGTCTGCGTTGTGTTGGCGCCAAGCGGGAATCCAATCACGGTACAAACGTTGACGTCCGTATCGTGTAAGCTGGCCGCAGCCCGCGCAACCCAATAAGGATTGATGCAAACCGAGGCAAAATCATACTGCTTTGCCTGATCCAAAACGACATCAATCTCGTCCTGCGTTGCATCCGGTTTCAATAAGGTGTGATCAATATATTTTGCCAATGGTTTTTCGTTCTTATTCATTTTTACGCCTCCAAGAATTAAGAGCGTGAGCTGGCGCGCTTAGAAACCGGAGTGTAAGTGGTCAGGTGTGATGGCCCGATGCCCGATCTTGGCCATTGCGACTAAGGCACTTACACGCAGACTCCTGCGCCAGCGAACGCATTTCCGTTTACTGTCTTGACTTAAGAATACCATGGTACGGAAGCCCTTGCATGCTGGAAAATAAGTTCTCATTCCTACTTTTTCAGCAAATCGTTAAACTCGTCAAGATTCCGTCTTAAAGCTACTCGCTCACATTAATATTTGTTAGAATAACCTTAATAGAACTTCATCAAATAAAAATTAAGGGAGATGGCAGTAATGAGCAATCTCATGCAAAGATTGCTTCCCATGCTCGTGGCAAACAGTGTTCGATTGCGGCATAACCGGATTTATCGTGCACTTCAGCAAACTTTTGCTGTCATTTTCCCGTTTGTCATGGTCGGCGCGTGGGCCCAGATGCTGGAACTAAGCGTCTTTTCACGCAATGGTTTTTTTGCGGTCATCTACAATCTTGACAATGTCATCCCTCACTACAACCAAATTCGCACGCTTTTGTTGATCATTGAAACCGTGACCGTTGATCTGATGTCCGTCATGGCTGCCTTCTTCGTTGCAAAATACATTGCCCGTTCTTATAAAAAGGATGATTCACTGGCGGCACTCACCAGTGTCGGTGCTTTTTTAATTTTGAATTTTAATGCACAGCGCAATGCTCAATCGCCGTTCCAGATGAACAACTTCGGCTATCGCGGCTTATTCATCGCCATTGTTTTCGGCTTGCTGATCGGCTGGTTATTTCGCTTCACCCACGCCGATTTTGAGGAACCCTCACAACATTACACCATCGCCGGCCTAATCAGTCGCGGTTTGCGGGGCACTTGGTTGACTGTACTGATCCTTATTAGTTGTGTTGCGATCACTTACGGTCTTACTTTTGTGTCAACAGAAGGTTTTATCGGTCTTTTCTATGTCGTTTTCCAGGTGCCGGCCACGAACATACCGCATGTATCGCTTCGCCTTGCGTTGGTCACAACGATCAATGCGCTTATGTGGTGGGGCGGAATTGAAGGTCCCATTAATCCGTTAATGGTGCAGTCAGGAAGTACGACTGGCACGGCGAACTTAAACTATGCGCTGGAGCACGCTAATTTGTTCAACGTGCCGAACCCGATCACCATGAATACCATCTACCATCCGTTTGCCAGCTTTGGCGGCGTCGGCATGACATTAGCGCTGATTATTGCGACACTTTGGGTAGGAAGATCCAAACCATTACGGCGGATTGCCGGGCTATCGCTTCTGCCGGGTTTGGTCAATGTTAGTTCCCCTGTGATGATCGGGTGGCCGGTGACGCTGAATCCGATTTTGTTAGTACCGTTTCTGATCACCCCTTTGGTCAACATGGTAATTGCCTGGGCCGCCATCCGTCTGCGTCTCATGCCGCCTTCGGTTTACACAGTCCCGACGACTACGCCGGGACCGCTGGCAGCGTTTCTTGGCACGAACGGCAATCTGGTTGCCTTAGTGGTGGCCGTGATCTGCTTAATCGTCTCGGTGTTGATTTACGCGCCGTTTGTCCGGTTGGCCGAAACTGTCAGTCTTGAATCAGCGAAAGTCGGTGATCATCATGATTAAACACTGGCGCAGATGGCTGCTTATTCTTTTCAGCATTCTTGCCATCGGGGCAGTCGTGTTTCCAGCAACCAAATGGATGGCCCAAAACGTCAAATCGGCGCGGGTCGTTCATAATTCGCGGATGCAGCCCATCATCTTAATCCCAGGGAGCTCGGCGACTGAAGACCGCTTCAACACCTTAATCACCCAGCTCAACAACCAGACGAATGGTCACAGTCTCCTGAAGATCACGGTGAAAACAGATGGCACACTGACTTACAGCGGCAAAATCGCTGCGCGTGACACCGAGCCTTACATCGTCGTTGCATTTGAAAATAACAAGGACGGCTACAACAACATCAAAAAGCAGGCAGCGTGGTTTAATATTGCCTTCAAGCAGCTGGCCAAAACCTATAACTTCAATCGTTTCCGCGGCATTGGCCACAGTAACGGCGGCCTCATTTTCACCCTTTTTCTCGAAAAATATTACAACGAGTCCGACGTGCAGATGACCCGCCTCATGACGATCGGGACGCCATATAATCTCGAAGAAAGTAACCCTAACAACCGCACCCAGATGTTGAACGACTTCATTACCAGTCGGGACAAGCTGCCAAGCACCTTAACTGTTTACTCGATTGCCGGAACCGAAAACCTCGATGGTGACGGCACCGTGCCGATCGAAAGTGTCGAAGCAGGTAAGTATATTTTCCAAAATCAGGTCGCCCATTACACCCAGATCACTGTTTCGGGTGACGAGGCCGGCCACAGTGACTTGCCGCAAAACCGACAAATCGTTAATTTGATCAGTCAATACATGGTCGCAACACCAAATCAACAAGGGGTTCGTCCGGGTCAAGGCGGTAGCGGCCGTGGTGTCGGTCCAGCGCCACGTGACGGCAGTCAGAATCCTTGATGAACAAGCCGCGATAATTGAAGCATAAAAAAAGCAGGTCAATCGCATTCATGCGGTGGCCTGTTTTTTGCTAGTTACCCGATCCGATTCACAAAAGATCTAAACTAGCTGGCAAGACTCAGGCTTCACGCATGGCGCTTAAACCGCTGCGTCAGCTTTCGTTCGCTTTGTTCAAGCAAACTTTCCGGATCAATACCAAACTTGTCGCTTAGAATCAGAACCTGATCGAGAACATCAGCCAATTCTTCTTTCAAATTGGCATCCAAGGCATGCTGACTTTTAACCGGCTCACCCGGATGATCGCGGCCAATTTCCAGCGCCCGAATCGCCCGCGACAATTCACCGGTTTCCTCAGTCAGAAAATTAAGCCGAATGAAGGGACTATAAGCGTACCAATTGTGCTTCTGGTAAAAGTGAACTAGCCACTGCTGGTGTTCGGTTAATGTCAATTTTCATCCTCCTAATATCGTTCACACAGATATCCTGACGACTTCATTTAAAAATTACATTCGTTTTCCATACTACGCCAGCCTGGTTGCTGAAGCCATGCTTTTTGGCAAAAAAATAAGTGACTCGTGGCCACCTATCCAAAACAATTAAACTTTTAATTTTCTGCCCCTACTCAAGTCGCCGGCTGTGCGCCTAGGTAAGTTGCCTGAACCGCTGGATCCGCCAGCAATTCCGCTCCTGTACCGGTCAACTTCACTGTCCCACTGGCCAAAACATACCCGCGATTTGCAATTGCCAGCGCCTGCTTGGCATTTTGTTCGATTAACAAAACCGTGGTGCCTTGTTCGTTGATTTTGGTAATGATGTCGAAGATCTCCTGAATGAAAATCGGGGATAAGCCCATCGATGGCTCGTCTAACAAAAGAAGCTTCGGCCGTGCCATGAGTGCGCGTCCCATTGCCAGCATCTGCTGCTCGCCACCGGACAGCGTTGCAGCGTCTTGATTGAGTCGTTCCTTTAGAACCGGAAAACGATCGTAAACCACCGCCAACTGATCACTCGCAGCCTGCTTGTCTTTGAGACCAAACGCGCCCATCTGCAGGTTTTCACTGACTGTCAGCCCAGCAAAGATATGCCGGCCTTCTGGCACTTGCGAGATCCCCATTTTTACGATTTTAGCGGCCGCCATGCCCACGATGTTTTTATCTTCATATAGGATGGTACCGGAGCGCGGCCGCAACAAGCCTGAGATAGTTTTCAAGATGGTACTTTTACCCGCACCGTTTGCTCCGATCAGCGCCACAATTTCGCCGGTGTGAACGCGGAAGCTGACGTCTTTTACCGCTTGGATCCCGCCATAATTAACCACCAGATCTTTGACCTCAAGCATGCACGTCACCTCCCAAGTAAGCTCGAATAACTTGCGGATCGCGTTGAATCACTTGAGGTGTTCCCTCGGCAATCATTGCGCCGTGGTCCAACACATAAATATATTCGGCCAGATTCATCACCAACGACATATCATGTTCAATCAACACCACGGTAATGCCAAAATGTTCCCGCACCCGGGCGATCAGCCGACTCAAATCAGCCGTTTCTTCCGGATTCATCCCCGCTGCTGGCTCGTCCAAAAATAATAACTGTGGCTTCGTAGCGACAGCGCGAACAATTTCAACGCGCCGCTGGGTCCCATAAGGCAAACTCGCCGTGGGTTCATCTGCGACATCAGCTAGGTCAAAAAAGTCCAGTAACTCATCAGCCGCGGCGCCGACGTCATGTTCCCGTTGATAAAATTGAGGCAAGCGTAAAACCGTTCCGAGAAAATCTTCGTGGTACAGATGGGTTCTGGCCACCAGCACATTTTCCTTCACTGACATGGCGCCGAACAACCGAATGTTCTGAAAAGTTCGCGCAACGCCCAACTTGGCAACTTGGTACGCTTTCTTTTTGGTAATGTCGACATCGCCGTTAGCAGTCGTTAAGGTTATTGTTCCGGTCGTTGGCCCGGATTCGCCGGTCAACATGTTGAACAAGGTGGTTTTGCCAGCCCCATTTGGCCCGATTAACGCGATTAACGCACCTTGCTCAATGGTCAAACTCACATCGGCGACTGCCTTCAGCCCACCAAACACTTTGCTGACATGATCGATTACAAGTTGGTTCGTCATGAGGATGCTGCCTCCTTTCGCGCGCGCCGTTTACGCCCAAAAGAAAGTTCGTAATGTCCTAGTAGTCCGGATGGCTTGAAGACCATCAGCAAAATCAAGGCGAGTGCATAAATCACCATACGTAGCGTGCCAAAGTTCTGTAACGCCGTGTCGATGATCCCCAAGACAATCGCCGCCACAAAGGTTCCGGTCATACTGCCGACGCCGCCCAACACCACAATGATGAGCAGTGAGATCGAATTCATAATACCAAAATCTCCTGGCGCAATGGTCTGCAGATAGCTGGCATGCAACGATCCGCCAATTGCGGCAGTCGCGGCGCCTAACACAAACGCAGCCAGTTTCCATTTGGTCGGGTTAATCCCGATCGATTCGGCCGCAATGTCATCATCGCGAATTGCCATCACCGCGCGTCCAGCCCGACTATGAATAAAGTTGACGATGACCACCGTTGTCACGCACATCAAGACATAAACCGTTGGCCATGATGCCAGCGGGGGAATGTTAAACATACCGGCAGGGCCGTTGGTGATTTTCAGATTATTAATCACCACGCGAATAATTTCCGCCGCCCCCATGGTCGCAATGGCCAGATAATCGCCGCGCAGTCGCAAGGTCGGAATGCCGACAATCAGCGCCGCCACGATCGCAATCACCATCCCCAACGCCATCGCCAGATAAAAGCCAAGCGGTGTCGCCATATTCTGCGTCACAATCGCCGTTGTGTAGGCACCGATGGCCATGAAGCCAGCATGCCCCAGTGAAAATTGACCCGAAAACCCGATAATCAGGTTTAACCCGACTGCCAAAATAATATTAATGCCAACTGTCACCAAGGCATTTTCGATAAAGGTGTTGATCACGCCGGTTAATTCCCCGACATTGATCAGAACAAAGCCGCTGACCATGATCGCCAACCAGATTAATTTGCTGCGTAAGTTTTTTAGCATGCGCTCACACCTTCTCCCGTTGACGTTTGCCGAACAAGCCCGCCGGCAAAACAACCAGCACCAAAATCAGAACCAGATAAACCGCCGCATCCTTGTAAGCCGACAATCCAATGGCCTGCACACCGGTTTCCAGCAGACCGATCAGGAAGCCGCCGACTGCCGCACCCGGCACCGAGCCGATACCGCCGACAACCGCCGCGACAAACGCCTTGATCCCGGGCACCATCCCCATCAAAGGATCGATCGAGTTGTAATAAAGTCCGATCATAACGCCCGCTGCCCCTGCCAAGGCCGAGCCCAAAGCAAAGGTGAACGAGATAACGTGATCCGGATTAATCCCGACCAGTTGCGCCGCCTGCGGATCCACCGCGACCGCGCGCATCGCCTTCCCCATCGTCGTTTGCTTAATGATGAATTGTAACAGCACCATCAGCAGCAACGATGTGGACAAAATCAGCAGTTGCACATTAGAAATTCCCACGCCGAACACATAATAAGTTTTGGTGGTGATTACTTGCGGAAAATTCCGGGCATTAGCGCCAAAAAGGAACGACATGCCATTTTCAAGGAAAAACGATACGCCGATCGCGGTAATCAAAGCAGCGATCCGTGGTGAATTACGCAATGGCCGATACGCCAGATACTCGATTAAAACTCCTGAAAGACTGGCCATCACCATCGCCGATAATAAAGCCCCAACAAACCCTAAGTGTAAAAAATTAATCGCGTAATAACCCCAAAACGCGCCGAGCATATAAATATCGCCATGAGCGAAGTTGATCAACTTGATGATCCCATAGACCATGGTGTAGCCCAGCGCAAGCAAGGCATAAATACTGCCGAGTGAAAGTCCATTGATCATTTGTTGCATCATGGTCTGCAAAGTTGGTGCCCCCTTCCCAGAATTGTGGAAAACGCCTATTTAACGGTATAGGCCTTCGTAATCTTGCCTTGCGTCAGTTCTTCAACTGCAATTGGCTTTTCTGGATTATGCTTGCTATCAATGCTGGTTGTTCCGGTCACGCCGGGCATATTTTTGATTTTCGCCAACCCTTTAGCGATGCTTGCCGAATCCGCTGACTTCTGGTCTTCGATGGCCTGCTTGATCATGTAAACCGAATCATAGGCCAGCGCAGAAAATGTCGGCGCGCTTGCGTTGTACTGTTTTTGATAGTTATTCATGAATGTCTTAACTAGCGAACTACGATTGGCAGCCAACGTTGAAAATGGCGTGGTGTAATAAACATCGGTCGCATTTTCGTTGCCGGCAATCTGCGCCAGTTTAGGATCGGCCATGCCATCTGCCCCAATGATCGGTACCTTGATCCCGGACTGACGCGCTTGTTTAATCAACAGGCCCAGTTCAGAATAGTAACCCGGCGCATAAATCGCATCGATTTTTTTGTTTTTAATATTCGTCAACATGGCATTGAAGTCTTTATCGCCTGATTGATAATATTCCGTGGTTACGACCTTGCCGGTAAACTCCTTCTTAAACGCCTTGGCCAAGCCGGTACCATAATCTGTTGAGTTGTCGGCAATAATTGCCACATTTTTCGCTTTCAACGTGTCATCGGCAAAAACCGCGGCTTTTTGTCCCTGGAAAGTGTCTGTAAAACAGGCGCGGAAAACGTAAGGCTGCACCTGACCGTTTTTCTGCAAGGTGAAATTAGGATCCGTTGCGCTTGGCCCCACCATCGGCACTGCCGCTTTGGTGATATTTGGAATCGAAGCCGTCCCGTTATTAGTCGTCGCCGGCCCAACGATAGCAACGACCTTCTCGTTATTTGCCAACTGCGCCGCAACCGACGCCGCCCCGCTGGTTGACGACTTGTTGTCGCGATAAACTGCCGTCAGCTTTTTCTTGCTGTTACCAACTTTCACGCCGCCAGCAGCATTAATCTGCTTAACTGCCAGCTCGACCCCTTGCTTTTCCTGCTCGCCATAACCAGCCACGGCACCGGACAATTCCATATTCACGCCGATCTTAATGGTATTGCCCGCGGTGTTGCCTTTATTCGCCGCACTCTTAGTCGCACAACCGGTCAGCACCAACATGGACGCAGCGACAACTCCCGCGCCAATCAAGGCTTTCACAACGCTCTTTTTCATTTTGGTTCCCCCTTTTAACATCCCTAGTAATTTTCATTAATCTTTAACAAAAAGGCACCCATTCCGACGAATGGGTGCCAAGTATCAGCCCCATTGTCAATACGAAAACGGGGCTCGATACGCTGATCATTAACGATCAAACTGTCGGGTCCCTGGCATCAACAACAAGACTAAGCATATGCTTTGACGAATATTGCTCTTTTTAAATGACATACACATAGATGACATTGACTCGCCTTCTCCCGTTAAAATTAATGATTGGTTAGAATACTAATTGGATTCACGTAAAAAGTCAACTTAAATTTTTAATTTTTTGCGTGTTTTAACCAAAGCGGCTGATGTGTCGCGATCTGAGCGTTTTCCAGACGCTGTCTTAATGTGAAATGTCACTAAAATTAAGGACATCATTCTCATAATTTTGTTAATGAGCGAATGATTTCGGAACTCTTTTTGATTTTTAAAAAACAGAGTGAAAACAGCCAAAACGGCGTGAAACGAAAAAAAAGCAGCCAAGCATTAAGCTTGACTGCCAATTTTTACAGTACCCAATTTAACTTGGATAGGATCTCGCTGGCTCCACAACCTTGAGATCGCTGACCCCACAATCCGGCGGGTGGCTTTTAACCAGTCAGCTGCAACTTTCAGCACAAGAACCGTGCTTACTCGACTCATCGCATAGAAACAGTATATCACTTTTTCGGCTTCAAGACTGCCTGTTTATACAACAATTCTGACAATAGTTGCGCCAACATGAAACCGACTGCAATCGCCCCGGCAATCATGATCACGCGACTGACATATTGCAAAGCACTATCCAGCTGCCCCATCACCACGGCGCGAACCGCCTGATAGGCAACGGCTCCTGGCACCAATGGAACAAATCCCGGAATGTTGAAGATAATGACAGGCATTTTTTTATAACGCGCAAAAAAGATGCCGCATACCCCAATGACAAAGGCACCGGTCAAGTTAGCCATCATCCGGCCAATACCTGCCTCCATCAATAGCCAGTATGCCAGCCATCCCATCATGCCAGCCCAACCAGCAAGATTCAGTGCCTTGCGCGGAACATTGATAATCACCGCAAACGCAACGGTTGCTAAATAACTAAAAGATAGCTGGATCAATAACGCAACAAACCACGGCAAAAGCACTGCCTCCTTCACTAAAAGAACCGGAAAATAATGGCAATCCCAACACCAATGGCACAGGCGCTTAAGATTGCTTCCATGCCCCGCGCCATGCCGGACAACAGATGCCCGGCCAACATATCCCGGATCGAATTGGTAATCGCCACACCCGGCACGAGCGGCATAATCGCACCGATGATAATGTCATCCAGATCATGACCTAACCCTAATTTAACACCGATCCATGCCGTTAATCCGACAACCAAAGCGCCGAGTAATTCACTGATAAAGCGAATATTCGTTAAGGCATTCACCTTGATATTCACCCAAAAACCAAGTGCGCCAACCAACGCCGCCAAAGGCATATCAAACCAGTTGTATTTTTGCGCAAATAAAACCATTAAGGTCAAACTGACAACTGCAGCACCGATAACCTGCCACCAAATTGGGAAAAACGGCGTATTCTGATCTAATTTAAGCAGTGCCGCATATAAAGTATCCAGATCAATTTCCTTAGCAGCAAACGATCGGGAAAGCTGATTCACCCGGGAGACTTTTTCCATATCAATCGAGCGTTTGCTAATCGGCCGTTCCTGAATATACGGTTGATTTTCGATGCTGGCAAAAATCCCAGTTGGCGTCGTAAACACCAAAGTTTGCGGTTGACCAGCGTTAAAAGCGATTCGGCGCATCGTGTCTTCCACCCGATACATTTCCGAACCGCCTTCGATCATAATTCGCCCGGCTAAAAGGCAGGTAGCTAAGACACGATTTGGAGTTTGGGTTTTTTCTTGTTCAATTGAATGTGTCATCGCGCTGCCTCTAACTTCTTTTCAAAGTAACGCTTCAATTTTTCTTTGGCATAAACGCCGCTCACTTTTTCTTTTGGTTGTCCCTGCTGATAGACTACTATTGTCGGCACTGTCATGATTCCCAATGTTTGCGGCACCGAAGCATCCGCCTCCACGTTATAGCGCACTACTTTTAGCCCTGACAGTTCTTTTTCAAGCGCACTTAAAATCGGATCAAGCACCTTACAAGGCCCACACCACGGCGCCCAAAAGTCGACAACCACCGTTCCGGTAGCGGTCAACTCCTTTAGTGTCTCTTTCGTCGCATTCACTGGCATTTTATGGTCCCCTTTTCCGCTTGCTTCTGCAATGTAGCACGCATGGTACTGTTGTTTCAAGATTATTTTTTGATTTTCCGTTTGTGGAGAGTTATGAATTTTGTTCTGTTTAAGGCAGGTTTGAAATTCCTACTTCTGCTTTCTTAACGCGCTCACTGGCGCAGAAGTCTGCGTGTAAGTGGCTTTAAACAAATATCAATTGGGAGTTTGTTCTATTATTGGCAAACGTGAAATCTGACTTTCGCTTTCTATAACGCGCTCCCCGGCACAGGAGTCTGCGTGTAAGGACCTCGGTCGCAATGGCAAAGAGTCTCAATGGAAGACCTGTTCTATGGTTGGCAAGTGTGAGTTCAGATTTCCGCGTTCTATAACGCGCTCGCCAGCCCAGAAACCTGCACATAAGGACCCTGAGTCCATTGACCAAAACCCGGCCAACGAACTTCAGGCCCACTTATGCTCCGGTTTCTAACCGGGCTGGCTCACGCTCATCAAAAAAAGACCCAGTCAATATGACCGGATCTTATCTTAGCGTGGCAGCTTCCTACCCTCGCAGGCAGTTTCCCACCAACTACTCTCGGCGTGAAGAAGCTTAACTTCTGTGTTCGGCATGGGAACAGGTGTATCCTTCTTGCTATCGCCACCACACTTATGAGAACTTTGCGCTCTCAAAACTGGCTATCATTGTTGGTTGTTTGCTTTGCTGAGAATCGGCGTATTTCATCGAAACGCGTTCGCAGTCGCAGAAACCTCCACATAAGGACCCTGAGTCCATTGGCCAAAACCCGGCCAACGAACTCAGGCCCGCTTATGCTCCGGTTTCTAAGCGCTCCTGCTCACGCTCTACTTGGTTAAGTCCTCGACCGATTAGTACTGGTCCGCTCCATGCATCGCTGCACTTCCACTTCCAGCCTATCTACCTGATCATCTCTCAGGGGTCTTACTTCCATATAGGAATGGGAAATCTCATCTCGAGGGGGGCTTCACACTTAGATGCTTTCAGCGTTTATCCCTTCCGTTCATAGCTACCCAGCGATGCGCCTGGCGGCACAACTGGTACACCAGCGGAACGTCCATCCCGGTCCTCTCGTACTAAGGACAGCTCCTCTCAAATTTCCTGCGCCCGCGACGGATAGGGACCGAACTGTCTCACGACGTTCTGAACCCAGCTCGCGTACCGCTTTAATGGGCGAACAGCCCAACCCTTGGGACCGACTACAGCCCCAGGATGCGATGAGCCGACATCGAGGTGCCAAACCTCCCCGTCGATGTGGACTCTTGGGGGAGATAAGCCTGTTATCCCCAGGGTAGCTTTTATCCGTTGAGCGATGGCCCTTCCATACGGAACCACCGGATCACTAAGCCCGACTTTCGTCCCTGCTCGACTTGTCAGTCTCGCAGTCAAGCTCCCTTCTACCTTTACACTCTGCGAATGATTTCCAACCATTCTGAGGGAACCTTTGGGCGCCTCCGTTACATTTTAGGAGGCGACCGCCCCAGTCAAACTGCCTACCTGACACTGTCTCCCGCCACGATTAGTGGCGCGGGTTAGAGTGTTCATACAGCTAGGGTAGTATCCCACCAACGCCTCCATCGAAACTAGCGTTCCGATCTCTACGGCTCCTACCTATCCTGTACAAGCGGTACCAACACTCAATATCAAGCTACAGTAAAGCTCCATGGGGTCTTTCCGTCCTGTCGCGGGTAACCCGCATCTTCACGGGTACTATAATTTCACCGAGTCTCTCGTTGAGACAGTGCCCAAATCATTACGCCTTTCGTGCGGGTCGGAACTTACCCGACAAGGAATTTCGCTACCTTAGGACCGTTATAGTTACGGCCGCCGTTTACTGGGGCTTCAATTCTGGGCTTCGCTTGCGCTAACTCATCCTCTTAACCTTCCAGCACCGGGCAGGCGTCAGCCCCTATACATCATCTTTCGATTTAGCAGAGACCTGTGTTTTTGATAAACAGTTGTTTGGGCCTATTCACTGCGGCTGACCTTGCGGTCAGCACCCCTTCTTCCGAAGTTACGGGGTCATTTTGCCGAGTTCCTTAACGAGAGTTCGCTCGCTCACCTGAGGATACTCTCCTCGACTACCTGTGTCGGTTTGCGGTACGGGTAGTTTATTTCTCACTAGAAGCTTTTCTTGGCAGTGTGACATCAGGAACTTCGCTACTTTAATTTCGCTCCCCATCACCGCTTGTCCTTATGGTCGCAAGCATTTCACTCGCCACCAGACTTGCGGCTTGGACGCACTTTTCCAGCCGTGCGCTTTCCTTAGCCTCCTGCGTCCCTCCATCGCTTAAACAAAATAAACTAGTGCAGGAATCTCAACCTGCTTGTCATCGACTACGCCTTGCGGCCTCGCCTTAGATCCCGACTAACCCTGGGAGGACGAGCCTTCCCCAGGAAACCTTAGTCATACGGTGGATCAGATTCTCACTGATCTTTCGCTACTCATGCCGGCATTCTCACTTCTAAGCGCTCCAGCCGTCCTCACGATCGACCTTCAACGCCCTTAGAACGCTCTCCTACCGCGCACCCTGACGGGTGCACCCACAGTTTCGGTATTATGCTTAGCCCCGGTATATTTTCGGCGCAGTGCCACTCGACTAGTGAGCTATTACGCACTCTTTAAATGGTGGCTGCTTCTGAGCCAACATCCTAGTTGTCTGTGCAACGCCACATCCTTTTCCACTTAGCATAAATTTAGGGACCTTAACTGGTGATCTGGGCTGTTCCCCTTTCGACAATGGACCTTATCGCTCACTGTCTGACTCCCGGAGTAAGATCGATGGTATTCGGAGTTTATCTGAATTCAGTAACCCTTGATGGGCCCCTAGTTCAAACAGTGCTCTACCTCCATGATCCATCCTCCGAGGCTAACCCTAAAGCTATTTCGGAGAGAACCAGCTATCTCCAAGTTCGTTTGGAATTTCACCGCTACCCACAACTCATCCCAGCATTTTTCAACATACATGGGTTCGGTCCTCCAGTGTGTTTCACCACACCTTCAACCTGGTCATGGGTAGGTCACTTGGTTTCGGGTCTACATCTGCCTACTCATTCGCCCTGTTCAGACTCGCTTTCGCTCCGGCTCCGACTTTTCATCTTAACCTCGCAGGCAAACGTAACTCGCCGGTTCATTCTACAAAAGGCACGCCATTACCCCTTAACGGGCTTTGACTAATTGTAGGCACACGGTTTCAGGAACTGTTTCACTCCCCTTCCGGGGTGCTTTTCACCTTTCCCTCACGGTACTGGTTCGCTATCGGTCACTAGGGAGTATTTAGCCTTGGGAGATGGTCCTCCCGGATTCCGACGGAATTTCACGTGTTCCGCCGTACTCAGGATCCTGGACGGAGGGTTCGCCGTTTCGCTTACAGGGCTTTCACCTTCTATGGCGCAGCTTTCCAGCTGACTTCGACTACGTCGAACTTTGGTAACTCCAATGTCCAGTCCTACAACCCCGAGAAGCAAGCTTCTCGGTTTGGGCTCTTCCCACTTCGCTCGCCGCTACTATGGGAATCGAGTTTTCTTTCTCTTCCTGCGGGTACTGAGATGTTTCAGTTCCCCGCGTCTGCCGCCAACAAGCTATGAATTCACTTGCAGGCAATACACTGATGTGTACTGGGTTCCCCCATTCGGAAATCTCCGGATCAAAGCTTACTTATAGCTCCCCGAAGCATATCGGTATTAGTTCCGTCCTTCATCGGCTCCTAGTGCCAAGGCATCCACCGTGCGCCCTTTGTAACTTAACCTGTACTGACTTGCGTCAGCGGTTATGCGATGCGAATTTCTAAATTAGAAACTCATACAAATACGCTGTGTTCTCGGCAATTTAAAACATTTACAACAATGATATCCAGTTTTCAAAGAACAAAGTCGCACCTGCTAGGGTGCTTGAGGGTCGTCCCCTCAAAACTAAACAAAGTTTCGTGTGTGCAGGTTTCCGTCAGACTTAAAGTCTGTTTCCTTAGAAAGGAGGTGATCCAGCCGCAGGTTCTCCTACGGCTACCTTGTTACGACTTCACCCTAATCATTTGTCCCACCTTAGACGGCTCGCTCCCTAAAAGGGTTACGCCACCGGCTTCGGGTGTTACAAACTCTCATGGTGTGACGGGCGGTGTGTACAAGGCCCGGGAACGTATTCACCGCGGCGTGCTGATCCGCGATTACTAGCGATTCCGACTTCGTGTAGGCGAGTTGCAGCCTACAGTCCGAACTGAGAATGGCTTTAAGAGATTAGCTTGACCTCGCGGTCTCGCAACTCGTTGTACCATCCATTGTAGCACGTGTGTAGCCCAGGTCATAAGGGGCATGATGATTTGACGTCATCCCCACCTTCCTCCGGTTTGTCACCGGCAGTCTTACTAGAGTGCCCAACTGAATGCTGGCAACTAGTCATAAGGGTTGCGCTCGTTGCGGGACTTAACCCAACATCTCACGACACGAGCTGACGACAACCATGCACCACCTGTCATTTTGCCCCCGAAGGGGAAACCTGATCTCTCAGGTGATCAAAAGATGTCAAGACCTGGTAAGGTTCTTCGCGTTGCTTCGAATTAAACCACATGCTCCACCGCTTGTGCGGGCCCCCGTCAATTCCTTTGAGTTTCAACCTTGCGGTCGTACTCCCCAGGCGGAATGCTTAATGCGTTAGCTGCGGCACTGAAGGGCGGAAACCCTCCAACACCTAGCATTCATCGTTTACGGCATGGACTACCAGGGTATCTAATCCTGTTCGCTACCCATGCTTTCGAGCCTCAGCGTCAGTTACAGACCAGACAGCCGCCTTCGCCACTGGTGTTCTTCCATATATCTACGCATTTCACCGCTACACATGGAGTTCCACTGTCCTCTTCTGCACTCAAGTTTCCCAGTTTCCGATGCGCTTCCTCGGTTAAGCCGAGGGCTTTCACATCAGACTTAAAAAACCGCCTGCGCTCGCTTTACGCCCAATAAATCCGGATAACGCTTGCCACCTACGTATTACCGCGGCTGCTGGCACGTAGTTAGCCGTGGCTTTCTGGTTGGATACCGTCACGCCGACAACAGTTACTCTGCCGACCATTCTTCTCCAACAACAGAGTTTTACGACCCGAAAGCCTTCTTCACTCACGCGGCGTTGCTCCATCAGACTTGCGTCCATTGTGGAAGATTCCCTACTGCTGCCTCCCGTAGGAGTTTGGGCCGTGTCTCAGTCCCAATGTGGCCGATCAACCTCTCAGTTCGGCTACGTATCATCGCCTTGGTGAGCCGTTACCTCACCAACTAGCTAATACGCCGCGGGTCCATCCAAAAGCGATAGCTTGCGCCATCTTTCAGCCAAGAACCATGCGGTTCTTGGATTTATGCGGTATTAGCATCTGTTTCCAAATGTTATCCCCCACTTAAGGGCAGGTTACCCACGTGTTACTCACCCGTCCGCCACTCGTTTTAAGTCGAATCACAGTGCAAGCACCGTTCATCGACCAAAACTCGTTCGACTTGCATGTATTAGGCACGCCGCCAGCGTTCATCCTGAGCCAGGATCAAACTCTCATATAAATATGAGCTGTTCGAATAGCTCGATTTGTTGTTCTAGCGAATTGACTTCGCAAATGTTACTTTTTGCCTCGATACCGGAGTATCAAGGACCCTGCACATTTAAACGAAACTTTGTTCAGTTTTCAAAGGACGACTTTGTTGCCAAGCGACAACTCAATTAGAATATCAAATTGGCAACCCTTTGTCAACATCTTTTTTTAAATCGCTGTGCGGTTTAAACTGTTTTGATGACTGACAACTCGTAATATACTACGCAGGTTCTCCGTTTAAGTCAACTACTTTTTCAAAAAAATTTTCAGAGGGGAAATATCTTTTCATGAAAGAAGATCGCGCCTTTTGGAATCAATTCGCCGAGGACTACGCCGCGGCCGAGAAAGCGTCACGTTTGCCAATTGCTCGAGATGTCACCGCATGGCTGCTCGCTGAAGGGCTGCTGCCGACTAAATCACTCGTTGACCTTGCTGCCGGGACCGGCCGTTACGCCGCTCGCTTCGCCGCGCATGTCCAACAACTGACGTTAATCGACTGGTCTTCTGCCATGCTGGCTTATGCAAGGCAACAGCTAACAGCCAATTCGACTACATCGGTCAACTTCATAACCGCCGATTGGCATCAGCTCGAAGCGAGGCCTACTGCCGATCTTATTTTTGTTAGCCAGTTACCCACGCTGGAAGCCAATGAACTGTCATTATTAACCGACTGGGCTAATCAAAGCGTTGTGTTGAACTTTCAAAGCGAACAGTCTGACGCTTTGATGGATCGCGCGCTAACTTATTTAGGCCAACCCGTGCCGGTCACTTATCAGGCAGACCCTAGTCGCGTTGCCAGCTATGAGCGGTGGTTACGTGACCACTACATTCCGTTCAAATCACATACGCTGACTTATCATCTTGTGGAACAGACAACGATTAGCGATCTTTTGCCTGAGCTAACCGTGCCTCTGGGTGTAAAGGCGGCCAGCCAACTTGCCAAGGCGCTGACTGGAAACGAAAATGCCCACATGCCAGTCACTGATCATCTCACTTATACCTATACGCAACTGGTTTGGCATTCGGATCATTAGCAATTCAACATGCCACTGCGCGTTCCAATACGAACTAAACACCCAAAAAGAGGCGCCACCAACAACCATTTTGTCGGTAGCGCCTCTTTTTTCGCGAAAATTAGTCTAGTTTATTTGCTTCAGACGGAAATTGAATCACGCCTTAACTTGTAACTGTTCCACGTTAACAACCGTATCCACCCAGGATCGATCATAAAAGCCTGCCTCATGTGAGACGAGTAAGACGGCGCCGGGATATTGTTGTAGTCCGGTGCGCAATGCGTTCTTGGTGTCATCGTCCAAATGGTTGGTTGGCTCATCCATAATCAGAATATTGGTGGTCTGCAACATGAGTTCTGCCAATTTGACTTTGGCTTGTTCGCCCCCGGACAGCATGGTTAACGGATTATTGGCCTCTTCACTTGTCAAAGCAGTTCGCGACAGCACTTGGCGTACAACTTTCTGGGTTAACGCCGGGAAACGTTGCTGCAAATACTGAACCGGACTTTGCTTAGGCTGATCCCAATGTAGTTCCTGCTCGTAATACCCAAAGACCACGTTGTCGGCGATCTCAACACTGCCACTAATGGCCGGAATTAACCCGAGGATCGTTTTTAATAACGTCGATTTACCGACCCCATTAAACCCTTCAAACGCAATGATCTGATCTTTTGCGACCGAAAAGTTGATTGGCTGCAACAATGGTTGATCATAGCCAACAACCAGGTTATTCACATCGACCAAAATCTGCCGATTCACTGGCAGATAAGGAAACGCCAAGTGGGCTTTAGAACGAGTTCCCGGTGGTGTCAATTTGTCCATGCGGGCCAGCTGCTTTTCCCGGCTTTTAGCCATTGTGGCGCGCGTTCCGGCCTTAAACTTGCGGATAAAAGCTTCGGTTTTCTTGATGGTTTCCTGCTGCTTGGCGAACGCCTTCAGGTACGTTTCGTGGTCAGCTTCCTTTTGGCGCATGGCCTGTTTCAAAGTGCCGGTGTATTTCGTGATCTGGCCGAACTCAATATCCAAAACCGCGTTGGTCACATTTTCGAGGAAATCAAAATCGTGAGAAATAACAATAAAGGCTCCTTCGAAGTTCTGGAGCCAGTCGGTCAACCATTCAATGTGCGACACATCCAGGTAATTGGTCGGTTCATCGAGTAGGAGCATATCCGGTTTTTCAAGCAGTAATTTTGCCAAAATCAGTTTTGAACGCTGACCACCCGAAAGCGCGTCAACCGGATGATCCATCCCCATGGCCGTGATGCCTAAACCTTCCGCCACAGTTTGAATCGTGGTTTCGAGTTCATAAAAATCGCCGGCTTCCAATTCCTGCTGAAGCTCGCCAGCTTTTGCCAACAGCGCATCGTCCGGGTTTGTCGCATAATCTGCGTAAATTTGATTCATTTTGGCCTCTTTGCGATAAAGTCCCTCAAAGGCTGTACGCAAAAATTCGATCACGGTCTGGCCAGGCACCAAGTTAGCGTACTGGTCTAAGTACCCAACCTGCAGGTGTTTTTGCCAGACGATTTTCCCGGCATCCGGCGTCAAGGCTCCCGTTAAAATCTTGATTAACGTACTTTTGCCAACCCCATTTTGGCCAATCACGCCAAGATGGTCCTCAATATTCACCTGAAAACTGGCATCTTGATATAACACTTTATCTAAAAACCGTTGTGACAACCCGGTTACGGTTAAAACACTCATGAGAACTCCTTAATCTATAAACCGTCATTGATCCAACTAAAATACCGGCAGCACCTTTTGCTCATTGCTGGGCATCTTGCCAAATGGATCAACTTTTTCCTGAAATCCAAGCATCACGGTCACGCTCAATCGTGCTTACCGCGACGTGCTTGGCTGCCTTGCTAGCCGTACACCAAAGCTTTTATCAAACAATTGGCAGGCTGGCTTTCTGAAAATAGCTACTGCTTGCTAGGCTATCACAGCCACTGTTGTTTTACAACGAGGCAAATCTTTTGCAATTTCTTCTTTTCTAGGGAAATAATAACTTCATGTCTATGATTAATCGGTGCTGCCCATGACGCATCTCGCTGGCAAACATAGCGTCCGCTGATGCTGTGCCTGCGACATGCATAATGGGCGCTTTCTTATATAAGGAGGAGACAAATAATGGGCATCATGGAATCACGTTTGATTCACGCCACGGTTGGCTTTGCCATCGGTGATGCTTTGGGACTGCCGGTCAAGGGCCAAACGCAGGCTGAGTTAGCCGCTTCGCCGGTGACTGGGATGAAGGGCTATGGCACGTTCAATCAGCCGGCCGGCACTTACTCAGATGAAACAGGCCTTACCCTGGCCGGTCTGGATGCGTTGCAGCATGGGTTCGACCAAAACGCACTGGTCAATGCCTACCAAGCTTGGTTCAAAAACGGCGAGTACGCACCCTATGGGAAAAGGAATCCTGATATTTGGTCAAGTGTCGAAACGACCTTGACCACGGGAAAAGCCACAGCGGCGCCTAACGAACCAGGAGCCTTGATTCGCACGTTGCCATTTGCCTTTTTTGCTTACCAGACATTTGAAACCAACCTGTTCCAAAAAGCGGAAGGCAGCCGGCTCTTTCAAAATTTTGTCACGCTCACCAATCTGGATCCTGAAAATATGGTCGCTTCTGCCATTTATACCCAAATTGCGATTGAACTGCTTGCCGATGCCCCTGACTTACCCACGGCAATCACCACCGGCATCAGCAAAACCGCCGCATACTTTGCGGATCAGCCAACTTATCAACCTGCTTTTGCTGCATTCCAAACCAAACTCGAAGCGCAGGCATCAGATGGCACTGCCACCGATCCTCTAAGTTTATTGGCTCGGGTCTTACACGCACTCCAAACCTGGCCGGATTATCATGATGCGGTTTTAAATGCGCTTATGCTCGGCGGCGCGACCGATACCGCAGCCGCGTTGACCGGCGGCTTAGCAGGCTTGGCCTATGGTTACACGAGTTTGCCGCATCGCTGGTGCTTGATGCTGGCTGAATACGCCCAGATTGTTGACCTATGTCGGCAAGCAGAAAAAAGCGGCTTTTTCCCGAAGTATGATTGAAAGACGAACTTTCTAGTCGTGGATAGAACGCTTGTGGTAGACTAAGGTTAATCTGTACCGGAAGGTGTCATTTTGAAAAACAACAATCAATCCGCCTTAAGAACGATCCTTGAGTTTCTGCTTCTTTTCGTCGTCATTTTCTTCGCGTCCCAGCTGCTGATGCGCTACGTCCTAAGCAAAGATGTGGTGCAGGGGACATCGATGCAACCGACATTGGAGAATAATGAACGGTTATATTCAGTTCGGATCAAGAAACCTAAACGCAACGATATTGTCGTGATCAATGCGCCTGATCGGCCAAAGTCGCTTTACATCAAGCGGGTTATCGGGATGCCAGGCGATACGGTGAGTTCCAAAAATGACAAACTGTATGTTAATGGCAAGGCAATTGCCGAACCCTATTTGAATCATAAGTTTTCACGTGATGAAATTAATAAATGGGCCAGTCAACAGGGACTGGATCCGTCCAGTATTAAGTTCACCAACGATTTCAATATCAAGACGCTTTCGTCAACCAAATCAGCCAAAGTCCCCGCTGGAAAATATTTCGTGATGGGCGACAATCGTTTGGTTTCCCACGACAGTCGTGATTTTGGCTTTGTCGATAAGTCCAAGATTCAATCAGTCGTTGTTTGGCGGTATTGGCCGTTAAATCGGATGAAGATTTTCTGATGAGCCACAACTTGATAACACGAAAAAACACCGCTGCATTGCGGTGTTTTTATTTTGGCATACTTCCAAGTGATTTGTGCCGGTCACTGCGTTTTAATACCGTGCTGGTCAATCAGCCGGCGCAACTTGCTTTGAACTGTCAGCATCGTCATTCTATCTGACTGCTTGAACGCATCGACATAACTAGACGCATCGGTGGTGATGGTTGCGACTTGCCGGCCATCGAGATCGCTAATCATAATCGCATTCCCGTTTAGCTTGGCCGTGAAGTAGCTGCCTTCAAATCCTTCGTCTAGCAGCCACTGTGCCCAGTTTTGAATATTTTCGGCAATCGCCTGATCAAGCGGCATTTTGTCTTTTAAACTGGCCTGCCGCTTTTTGACTTCTGCCAAGGTCATATATGCTTCGGTTTCCATAATAACAGCGCCAACCTTCTTCTTTTAGCACCACACAATTCCTGACTCCGTCTTCAATCGCTGTCAGTATACCCTGCCTGTGCTAAAAGTGCACGTCAGAACCATTGCGATGCAAGGCCGCCATTTTGTATGCACGGCGGTTTTCGTAGTAATTCGCGTGAACCAGCTGCAGATAAGGATTGATGGCCCAGTCGAAGAGATGGAACGTGGCATTTTCCAACAAATACCAGCCAATCATCGAAAGATACAAGCCCAGTAAATCTGACTTAAAACCTTTCATGAGGCGCCACGATCCGATTAAGGCCGTGATGGACGAAAATCGTTGATCGGCTTCGTGCCCATCTTTAAAGACCCAAAACGCCTGTCGCCATCCTAGCGCCAACATGATTCCGGGAAAGATCAGGAAAGAAAACCCGATGAGTGTCAGAAAATACATAAAGATCCACAATGAAATGGATCCCCAAAACCATTTACCGTTAAATAGACCTAACACAGCTTGAAGCGGCCGTACACGTTCATGGTTGCGGACGAGGTCCAGCACCGCAAAGTTAACGCCTTGGACCAACATCGTCACAACAAGGCTTTGAATGGTATTCACCATGCCGCTGTCATTACTGCTTTGGGCGTAGTAGGCCTGAAAACCGGTCGGATCGGTGAGTACTTTTTCGGCACCGAAGCCTTGCACCACCGCCTGAATCATCAAATAAACGGTGATCATCGCCGCGGCCTGTAATAAGCTCGGTAACAAGTACGCCAGCATGAGATCCCGACGATTCGTTCCCGTTTTCAGTTGTTTCTTGGCTGCCTGTTTCAATTGCGGGAAAGTCATTAAATTTTCTGCCAAAGTCCGTGATCCTCCTGATCAATGATCGATTTTAACGATTTCTTTCTTAGTTGCTTTGGCGCGGCGGCGTGCGTGGCGCAAAACCCGATGAATGCGCCATAAAGCATACAGTTGCTGCGGAATCGCACCAAAAATACCCAAGGACTGGGTGGCCGAATCGCGCCGGACCACATGGTGATAAGTCGGATGACCCGTATACAGGAAGTGGTGCGTTGCCATCACGTAAGTTGCTGTAAATAGTTCGTCTTCCATAATGGACATTTGCTCGTCGAAGCGCAACTGCAATCGTTCAATAACGTCACGGCGAAAAACTTTGTTCCATAGATAACCACGAATATAACCCACTGGATGCAGCATCTGCCGAATCAGGCCTTCGCGCGTCAGTTGTTTTGCCTTGCGTAACCCCGATCGTACCGGTTTTGGGTCAGGATCATCCCGGAAAAACGGCATCGCAATGAGATCCCATCCTTGATTCATCATTTTAACGGCATGGGCAATGAAGTCCGGCTCATACCAGTCATCGCCATCCATGAATGCGATCAACTCACCCCGGGCCTGCGCCAATCCGCTGTTACGCGCTGCAGAAACACCTTGGTTAACCGATTTTAAAATGGCATGAATTCGGTTGTCCAGCTGGGCAAAATGGCTCACGATCTGTGGGGACCGATCGTCGGAAGCATCATCAATCACAATGATCTGTAAATGGGAATAAGTTTGGGCCAAGAGGCTTTGCAAGCCATGCGCCACATATGCCTCAAGGTTATAAACCGGTACAATAATCGTCACAAGCGGCGTTGTCATGACGCCACCTCCTCGTGAATCCGTTGCTGATAGGCTATTTGCTTAAGTTGAATACGTATCAAATCCTTTTTTGCTAAGTACTGCTCAGCTGCCAACGATAAAATTTGTTTGTGGAGCAAACCAGCGTTTTTGCGGCGCTGATAATTTCTTGTCCGTAATCAGCGTGCTAATCTGTCCAAGTTCCAATCCGCGGTAAGGCGCTTCAATCTGGAACTTTTCGGTTTCAGACACTACGACCACCTGACGCGCCGATAACGCTGCTGCTTGTTTAACCTGTGCATCTTCCATATAGGAAAAATACACGCCGTCTTCGGCAATGGCTGTTGCGCCGATAAACGCGGCATCAAAAGCAATCCGGCGCAAAGTTTCTAACATGGTCGGCTCAAAGAAGAATCGCGCGTGGTGATCAAGCTTGCCGCCAAAAAGATGCAGGTTGACTTGTTCTTCTACTGAAAGGGCAATGGCATTGTCGAGGCTGTGCGTATAGACGGTCACCGGATGACGAATGGACTGTGACAATTTCAACAGCGTGGTCGAGTCATCAATGAAATAAACGCCGCCCGGTTTGATCAGCGATAATGCTGCCTTAGCCATTTTCGTCTTCTGGGTCGAAAACCGTTTCAAACGAGCCGAGTAGCTGGGAATACTGTGGCCGAAGTTTAACGATACCAAGCCACCGCGGGTTCGGCGGGCAATTCCTTGAGCATCCAAGGCCACAATGTCCCGGCGCGCTGTGTCGCGAGAAACGCCAACTGCTTTCATAATGTCGTCAATACTCAGTTCATTGCGGACTGCCAGCAGTCTTTTGATCTCCTCAAAACGCTTTTCCCGATACATTGCCACCGAACAAACCTCCCTGCCTGTCTCGCCTTATTATACCTGATTCTTGAAAACCGCGTTTATGGAAGAACATTTATTGTCCAATTTTCGATTTCCACAAGTGAATAACCCGCAATTTGGTCTTGACCACCCTCGATAAACGGTCACGATTTTGACTTTTTAGCCGTGAATTTAGCATATCATTTCCCGATCGCTAAAAGTTTAGGCTCCCATAAATTTTGGAAAAATTCACAAATTGTGGTAGAAAGTGGCCGCAAATCATAGAATCTTCAAGGGTTGAACCCACTTTTTCGAAAAATGTTCAGTGATTGTTACGAAAAAATTTAACATTCCGTTTGTTACGTCAGCGTAACAATATTACCAATTTAGCTATTTTTGTAATGATGCTGGTATTTTATTGACACACCACACCTATATACTTCGTTTGTGTTCTCGGGGGAACAAAACGACGGCTATTCAAAATATAGGAGTGAATTTTTATCTTTACTAAGCAAATTAAATTATCGATCATTACGTTACTCAGCGTGGCACCTTTGTTAGGAATGGCAAGCAATCATTCGCAAAAGGTTGAAGCGATTGCCGATCATGCCACATCTGATAGTGACAACAGTAAAGTCAGTGCCAAGTCAATTGTGTTAAGCAATGAGGCTAAGGTTGAACAGGCGAATGCATATTCACTGGTCAATCCTAAGAATGAAAATACCATCACAGTCGGCACAAATGATATTGCCGAAGCAGCACATCAAATTGCTGATCAAAAAGCGGCTGCTGCCAAGGCTGCCGAAGAACAAGCCGCTGCCGAAAAAGCAGCAGCTGAAAAAGCGGCTGCAGATCAGGCAGCTGCCGAAAAAGCAGCGCAAGAGCAACAAGCTCAGGCACAGGCAGCGCAAAATGCTGCTAACGCTGCGGCGGCAAGTGCAGCACCAACGAGCACTGCACAAACAACCCAGACAACAACCAACAAGGGAACCTTCAAGTTGAGCTTCTACGATCCTGCTGTCCTCGGCTCAAACATGGGATACGATGGCGTTGCTGCCAATCTTTCGGTCTTCCCTAAAGGCACACGTCTGAAGATCACCTTGTCTGATGGTACAGTTTGGTATCGGACCGTTAATGACACCGGTAGTTTTGCGGCAGGCAACCCTAACCAACTGGACGTTGCGATGCCTAACTCCCAGATTCCTTCAGCAGGTGTGATGTCAGCAACCGTTGAAGTTGTTGGCTAATTCATCAGTTCGGTAAACCTCCTCACAAGCCTGAGGAGGTTTTTTCTATGCCTTTCAAAAAGGCACTCCCATACATTTCTCACGATTTTAAATTTAAAATTCTTGACATTCACCGATTTCTTTGTAAAATAAGTTTCAATTCAACAAATGTTCAAAAACGATGAGTAGAAGAGTACCTAGGTTGTCAGTGTCAGCGAGTCTCAGTTGGTGGAAAGAGACCTCTGATTGCCTGGTGGAAAGTAGTCTACGAGTTGCCATTGCGACTTCGGGAGTAGTGGCTGGGATTGCGCCCATTACAGCAATCGCGTATCGCCGGGAATCCGGCCGTACGCGGCGAGGCCGCTGACGGTGACGTTGGCGGTAAAGTAAGGTGGTACAGCGTGATCCGCGCCCTTAACAGTTCTGACTGTTAAGGGCGTTTTTTTGATGTGAGCGTGAGCCGGCGTGTTTAGAAGCCGGAGTGTAAGCGGCCTTGGGCGCAATGGCCCGGGCTTAGGCCATTGTGACCAAGGTCCTTACACGCAGGTTTCTGCGACTGCAAACGCGTTAATGTGAGTGCGAGCCAGCTTCTGCTCCGGGGAGCGCGTTATGGGCAATGCGCCACATGCCCGCCTCAATAAGCTTCTTGCAGTCAATGTCGCGATTGCAATCGTTTATAAAATGGAGGGATTTTCTATGTCAACACAACCCAAACTTACCAAACGCCAGTACCTTACCCTTGGCTCCCTGTTGTTCGGGATGTTCTTTGGAGCCGGAAATCTGATTTTCCCGATTCACATGGGCCAGCTAGCCGGAAGTGCCTGGCTACCTGCCGCCATTGGCTTTTTGTTATCAGCGGTGTTACTGCCACTGCTGTCTATCATGGCTATCAGTCTCACCCGTGCGAGTAGTATGTACGATCTAGCCCGCCCGGCAGGCCATGGATTCGCCTTGTTCTTCCTGCTTGCAACCCACGCCAGTCTCGGTTTGCTCATTGCTTCGCCACGGACGGCCACGGTTACTTACGCGATTGGAATTTCGCCTTTTTTGGGAAAAGGCCAGCAACAAATCGGCTTACTGATCTTTTCGTTCATTTTCTTCCTGACAACCTTTCTTCTTGCCCGGAATGAAAGCAAAATTACCACCTATATTGGCAAACTGCTAAATCCACTTTTCTTGATTTTATTAGCCTTCATTTTCTTCTGGGCACTTTTGATCAAAGGTGACATTCGGACCATTAGCTTTACCAGTAACGCCAACTTAATCAGTGGCAATCTTGTTAATGGCTTCTTGCAGGGTTACAACACAATGGACGCATTAGCAGGCTTAGGCTTTGGGGTGACGATTATTACCGCCCTTAAGCTCATGGGATTGCATCGGGCTTCCAGTCGCGCCAAAGCAGTTGCGAAAGTTGGCTCCTTAGCGATGGGACTTGAGGCGATCATCTATCTGCTGCTCATCATGTTAGGTGCCATCAGCCTAGGTTTTGCTAAATTAACCGCAAATGGCGGGACCGCCTTTAATCAGATCATGACCCATTATACGGGACTCATCGGAACCGCCTTGCTTGGTGCCATGACGTTACTGGCCTGCCTGACAACCGCGATCGGTTTGGTCACTTCCTTCTCCCAGGATCTTGGTCATCGCTTCCCGAAACTGGGTTACCATTTCTTCTTACCGATCACGACAATCGGGGCGTTTTTCATCGCTAATTTCGGACTGGATCAGATTATCGCCTACTCCACGCCAATCTTGATGCTGCTTTATCCGTTAGCCATTGCCTTGATCATGTTAGGGCTGCTTCATCCGTGGATCGGCAAGAATACCCGCATCTATAAGACCACCATCGCCTTTACCATGATTCCGGCCTTACTCGATGCCATTCACGCGCTGCCTGCCGGTTTGGCGCAATTGCCTTTCTTTGCCGCCATTCAACATTTTGCTTCAACCTTCATCCCCTTGTTTGGCATTGGCATGGACTTTGTACCATTCCTCCTCATCGGGTTTATCTGCGGCTTCATTGCTGCCAAGTTTAGCGGGGCAAAATTGGCACCTGACCTGCCTGATCCAGACTAACCTTGCTGTATATGAACCAAAGGAGTGTAAAAGGGACGATGCTTGCCGCGCTGGCTTGCCCGCCTCGATGCAGAAACAAAAAGGCGAAAGAATTCTCGCCATCGCAAACTGCGATTTGAGAATTCTTTCGTCTTTTTTCGGTTATGCCTAGGTTTGAGACACTAAATATCTCAGAACATCACGGCCCAGTAGTGGCACCGTCAAGCGAAACCGTATAAACCGGATTGTTGGCGGTCCAGTCAAAACCGGCCGCATTGTTAATTTCATTTTGCCGGGTATTGAAGTTACTTAGCTTTTCGCTTTGTAAACCTAGTTGTTCACGCAGTTCGTCTGACGTTTTCTGAAGCGTATCGGTCTTCATAACCTGATAGGCAGCATTATCAATGTAAACACCGATACCGCGAAGTTGCTTACGTTCGATAGTGCCCGCTGAAGCCCGGTAATTTTGGGCAATCGCCATCATGTCATCAAACGTCAGATTCGTCCGCATGCTGGAAGATAAGGAATCCATGACCTTCTGATAATTGGTCAACGACTTAACTGACAACAGATGCTTGACAATTTGATTGATGACTTCCTGTTGCCGCTTCTGCCGGCCATAGTCACCTTCCGGATCTTCGTCACGCATCCGCGCGTAAGCAAGTGCCAGTTCGCCATTGAGATGGGCTTTGCCTTTCTTGAACGTCTGACCACCGGTGTTGGCGTCTGTCCAGGTAAATGGTACGTTGACGTCCACACCGCCGACAGCATCGACAATCTTTTGCAGGCCTTCCATATTAACCGTCACGTAATAATTAATTGGAACATTCAACAACTTTTCAACGGTTTTGATAGCTGCGCTTGATTTGCCATAAGAGTACGCTGCATTGATCTTTTCATAGGTTGAAGAGTCGTTGCCAGTCCCCACCATTTCTGCCAGGGTATCACGCGGAATGCTGACCATCGTTGTTTTCTTTTCTTTAGGATTAATGGTCACTAACATGAGGGTATCGGATCGACCGGTATCTTTACGGCCAAAAGCGCCAGTATCGGTTCCCATCAAGAGAATACTGATGGGCTTTTTGCCATCAAGGTCAGAGTCAACGGCCTTGGTGCTGACGGGATCGTAAGTTTTCGCCACGGCTTTCTTCGCTTGAGAGTAGAATCTGGCTGCATAGCCGCCTACAAGGAATAACGCCACGAGCGCGATGACGACCACAGCCCGAAGAATCGGATGACGTCGTTTGGGCTTATCATGTGTCGTTCGCAGATTTGAATCTTGTTGCTTAGACATTACTTCTTCACTCCAGTTTTAGTTTCTACGGTAGTGTAGCAGATAATTATGAAGAAAGAAGGGATTTAGCTCAAAAATCAGCGTGATATGGTAACATTAAAGAAATATTAGAAATTGGAGCTGATCAGATGCAACATTTACCGGTACGTGAAGATGTCCCAACCAAGCTGACATGGGATCTAACCACCATTTATCCAAATGATGCGGCGTGGACAGCCGACTTTGAAGCTGTCCGCGAACAGGCCAAAGAGGCGGCCGCGCTCAAGGGAACGTTAGGCAATTCAGCCGCTGCGCTCATCAACGGCATCAAGGCGGTTTTAGCGGTCTTTCGACGGTTTGAGAAAGTCTATGTTTATTCAAGTCTGAAAAGCGACCAGGATACTGGCAACGCCACTTATCAGGCGATGAATGCTAAGGCCGAAAGTCTCGGCGCCGAGCTGGCCAGTCAGTTAGCCTTTTTGGATCCGGAGATTCTGGCAATTCCCGCGGACAAACTGACAGCATGGCGGGACACTGAAAGTCTCAAACCGTTTGGGCATTTTATTGACGCGATCACCGTCAATCGCCAACATGTGCTGACAACCGCAGCCGAGGCTCTGATTGCCAGTGCCGGTGACGCGCTGAACGCCAGTCATGCCACTTTCAACGTCCTAGACAACTCCGACCTGCAATTCGGTTTTGTCGAAAATGAAGACGGTGAAACAGTGCAGCTCAGTAACGGCTTGTACGGCCAGTTGATCCGCTCAACCCAGCGAAAATTGCGCAAAGAAGCCTTTGAAACCTTACTGCGTGCTTATGAAAGCATGAAGAACACGTTTGCCCAAACCCTGAGCGGCCAGGTCAAGGCGCACAATTTCAATGCCAAAGCCCATCATTACGTTAATGCCCGTGCGGCGGCAATGGCAAGCAACCACATTCCGGAAAGTGTTTATACGACCCTTATCGACCAGGTCAACACCCATTTGCCCCTTCTGCATCGCTATGTCGCATTGCGGAAAAAAGTCCTGGGCGTCGATCAATTGCACATGTATGACATCTACACCCCGTTGACCGGCAAGCCGCCATTGACCTTCACGCTTGACCAAGCAAAAACTGAAGCATTGAAAGCTTTGGCGCCGCTTGGTGATGATTATCTCAGCCATGTCCGGGAAATCTTTGACAACCGCTACATTGATGTCGTCGAAAATAAAGGCAAACGTTCCGGCGCTTATTCAGGTGGGTCTTACGATACGAATCCGTTTATTTTGCTGAACTGGCATGACGCGGTGGACGAACTTTATACTTTGATTCACGAAACCGGCCACAGCGTTCACAGCTGGTACACGCGTCACAACCAGCCTTATGTGTATGGCGATTACCCGATTTTTGTTGCCGAAATTGCGTCAACGACCAACGAAAATCTGCTCACCGATTACTTCCTGACCCACACGGATGACCCCAAGGTACGCGCCTACATCCTGAATTACTATCTCGATGGCTTTAAAGGTACCGTCTTCCGCCAAACGCAATTTGCCGAATTTGAACACTGGATTCATCAGCAGGACCAACAAGGCGAGCCACTCACGGCAACCAGTATGTCAACATACTACGCCGATCTCAATGCCCGGTATTATGGACCGGATGTTACCCGCGATCCCGAAATTGCCTTCGAATGGGCACGAATCCCGCATTTCTATTACAATTATTATGTCTATCAGTATGCAACCGGTTTTGCCGCAGCATCAACGCTAGCTGCCGGCATTAGCAGTGGCGAACCCAACGCCGCGTCCCGCTACTTGGACTATTTAAAGTCAGGTAGCTCGCAATACGCCATCGATACCATGAAAACCGCTGGTGTCGACATGACCAAACCGGACTATCTGGAAGCGGCATTTTCAATGTTTGAAAAACGGTTAACGGAATTGGAAGAACTTTTACAGAAAGGATGAGTCCTTTGAAACTTGGATTTATTGGCACCGGTGTGATGGGCACCGGGATCATCAAGAATTTTCTTAAAGCCGGTCAGGAAGTCATCGTTTACAATCGCACCAAAGCCCATGCACAAGCGGTCTTGGATGCCGGCGCGGTCTGGGCAGAGTCGCCCCATGCCGTTGCCGCACAATGCCATGTTGTCATGTCGATGGTCGGCTTCCCACAAGATGTCGAAGCAGTCTATTTTGGCTGTGATGGCATTCTGGCCGGTACCCAGGCCGGTGACCTAGTGATTGACATGACTACCAGCACCCCGACACTGGCCAAGCAAATTGCCGAAAAAGCCAAAGAAAAAGGCGTCATTGCCATTGATGCGCCTGTTTCCGGTGGGGACATTGGCGCTAAAAAAGGCACCCTCACCATCATGATCGGCGGCCAAAAAGACTTGCTGTCGAAACTTAAAGAGCTGTTTGCCCCGATCGCCTCATCCGTCAATTATTTTGGCCCGGCTGGTTCCGGGCAGCATGCCAAAATGGCCAATCAAATTATGATTGCCGGCACGATGACTGGATTGAGCGAAATGCTCGTCTATGGGAAAGCTGCCGGACTGGATCTGAATGAAATCCTGAAAGTCGTCGGCAGTGGCGCCGCGGCGAACTGGAGTCTCAGTAATTACGGTCCGCGCATGCTGCAAGCCGATTACACGCCTGGCTTTTTCGCCAAGCATTTTCTCAAAGACCTGCGCATTGCGTTAGACGAAGCCAAGAAAATGCACTTGCAGTTGCCGGCAACCGAATTGGCCGAAGATCTGTATGCCAAAATGGTGGCAGCGGGCAAAGGTGATTTAGGAACGCAAGGATTAGTCACGATGAACGAACGGTGGGATGAAGCATGACCAAAATCGCCATTTTATCAGATATTCACGGCAATATGACTGCCTTTTCAGCGGTCATCAAAGACGCCCAAGCACATCATGCAGATGAATATTGGTTTCTTGGCGACTTATTTCTTCCAGGTCCGGCAGCAGCCAATCTCTGGCAGGGCCTGCACGCCTTGCCGCTGACCCATCTTGTCAAAGGAAACTGGGATGACGATTTATTCTGGGTTTTAGATGGTCCGGTCGACTTGGCGCAACCCACCGATGTCTACTTCAGTCGCTTAGTGGCGTATCTGTGGCCGCAGCTGACGGCCGACATGTTGACGACCATCCGTCATTGGCCGTTGCATGACGTTTTTGAACAAGATGGCCTCGTGATCAGCCTGGCCCACAATCTGCCAGACTCTAATCACGGTCATCGCTTATATCCCGACCAACCACAGGCAAACTTTGACCAGATTGCTCCGAGTCAAGATATCGACATTGCGATTTATGGGCACACCCATCAGCAATTGCTGCGCTATACCAGCAGCGGTCAGGTTATTCTCAATCCCGGTTCGATTGGCCAAGCCTATTCGCCGCGCGCGAAGTTGCAAACCACCAGCTATGCAGATTACGCATTATTGGAACTCAGCAACGGCGCCATCACCAATCTGAACTTACGACAGGTTTCCTATGACGTCTCGGCCGAATTGGCGGTGGCCAAGGAAGCCCAACTGCCTTATCTAGAGGTTTACACCAAGCTGCGGCACACTGGCGCGACAAGCACCCACGACGCCGCCTACCTTGCCCAGTTTGATCAATCCCACCACTATCAAGCAGAAGTCGCTGACTTTTTGCGTCAGCAGCGCGAGCGGCACTAGTGGGATTTAGACTAACACGAAAAAATGGCTTTAGAGAGGCATGCATCTGCTCTCTAAAGCCATTTTTTAATACGATTCAATCAATTTGTCTGGTGATGATACCAGAGCGCCAGGAAATAAAAGATAAACTCAATGGCGGCGATGAAGAAGGTTACTGGCCAGTTCGTCAGAAACCCCAGGTAAAGGCCACTCCAGACGCCGATTAACGCCGTGATGACGGAAATCACAATCATCTGCGGCAGGGTTCTTCCCAGGTACTTGGCAACATTAGGTGGCAACGTGAGCAAAATGAACACTAGCAAACTACCGACAATCTGCGCGCCGATCGAAACCGACACCGCGAGAATGAGTAGAAAGTAAATGGAAATGTATTTACTTTTCAACCCTTGCGCAGCCGAACCCACCGGATCAAATGAATCAAAGGCTAAACGGCGATACCCAAAATATAGCGTAAACAGAACGCCAGCCGCTAGTGCCACCAGCTGCCAAACGTCACTGCGCGAAATGCCGATAATGCTGCCGAACAGAATCGTCGTCGCATAGCTAGCATTGGCACTCGAAAGCGATAAAAACAAAATGCCCAAGCCGATGAACAAGCTCGAAACCGCGCTAATCGACGCTTCCCGGCGTGAGGCCTGAACCGACATGCGGCCAACGCTGATACTGCTAATGGCCGTAAACATCAACATCCCGTCAAGCGGTCTAATGCCGGCAAACACTGCAAATGCGGCACCGGCAAAGCCCACCTCAGACAAGGTGTGCGCCAGGAAGGACATGTTACGGGCAACCACAAAGACGCCGACAATACCGGTCGTGATAGCAATAAACGTGCTAGCCATAAAAGCATTTTGCATGAAGGCATAAGCAAATAAATTCATGCGATCACCCCGCGATTCTCGGCATCATTACGCAATTCTTCCGGCATTGAAGCCAGATCCATCTCGGCAGTTGGCTTCATTTCGTAACGATCGCCAGTCAACAGCAAATATTGTTTGGTATATTGCTTCGCCAAGCTCAAGTCATGCGTCACGAACAACACCGTTAGCTTCTGGGTCTGGTTCAGCTCCTGAACCAGATCCATTAACTCATGCTTGGTATTCACATCCAAGCTCGCCGTCGATTCATCGAGAATCAAAAAGTTAGGATCATCCAACAGCGCCTGGGCTAAATAAGCCTTCTGCTTTTCACCGCCGCTCGCCATCCCCAGCCGCGTGTCAGCAATATGCGTCAAGTGGGTCGCTTTGATAACCCGATTCAGCGCCGCTTTTTCCTTAGGCGTATGCCAAAAGAAAAGATGGTCCAGCTGCCGCAACTGAATAAAGCTGCGGATTGACAGCGGGAATTCTTCGTCGACATTGCGAAATTGTGGTACATAGCCCAGTCGAACCGGTGGCTGCTTGCGAAACTGAATCGTGCCGGCTTGCGGCTTTAACTGTGCCATCAACAGGCGAATCAGGGTGGTCTTCCCCACCCCATTCGGTCCAACCAAGCTAGTTATCGAGCCGACATCCAAATGAAAACTCAGGTCGCGATAAAGCTGTTGATCGCGAAATCCAAAACTAAGATGCTTCACAGACAAAATTGGTTCGCTCATAGCTGCCTCCCAATCGTAGACGGTAACGATTACGATCTACTATTTTACCTAAGTTTTCATGAAAAGGCCAGTTTTATTTGGTTTTATCTGCTTTGAACGGATTTGCGGCACTAAAGTCAATTCGAATCGTCTTCGGCTTATCCTTCACCACAAGAATATAGCCATGCCCCAAAAAAGGCTTGTCCCCCTTATAGGTCAACGGAAATTCCTGCGCAGGCGCCAGGTTACCTTGAATAATCATGGCATACATTTCGTCATCGGTATAATCATCCGAAAAGGCAATCGCCACCGGCGCCGTCACCAGTTGCTTCGCCTTTTGCATCACGGCAATGACATCAAAAAGCTGATTCGTTACTTCTTCGGGAAAAACCTTGGCAACATCTTCGGCAACGCGGCGTTTTTTGGTTGGTTCGTACATAAGTTAAAGATCTCCATTTCTGTATTTGTGAATGGCGTAAGTTTATCATATTGAGCGGCTGACTGCGACGGTCGGCTTCAGCTTGTAAACGCAAAAAAGCCGACCTATCGTCGACTTTTTATCTTTTCGCCTTTAAACAAACAAACTCAACAAAAGCACGCCACCCAGTCCGACAACCGAGATAATTGTTTCCAACAAGGTCCATGTCAGCAGGGTTTGCTTAATGGTGAGGTCAAAATATTCACGGAACATCCAGAATCCGGCGTCGTTGACGTGGCTGGCTGCCAATGATCCTGCGCCAATTGCCAGCACCATCAAAGCCGGTTGGATGCCGGCGCTTTGCATCAAGGGCAGCACCAGTCCAGAGGCGGTCATGGCAGCAACGGTTGCCGAACCGAGGGCGATTCGTAAAACCACGGCAATTAACCAACCTAGAATCAGTGGCGAAATGGACGATGAGACGAATAGGTTTTTCACGGAGTCGCCAACGCCGCCATCAATTAAGACTTGCTTAAACGCACCGCCCCCACCGATAACCAACAGCAGCATCGCAATGGACTTCACTGCCTCTTCCAGCGTAGCCATGATATCCTTGGCTGGTAGCTTGCGGGCATAACCCATGGCCCACATCGCGAACAGAAGTGAGATTAGCATGGCAATACTCGGCGATCCGATAAAGGCGATCAGATTGTCCATGCCTGTCGGTGTTTTTGGCGTTTTGCCACCATGCAGAACCAGTTCATAGACCGTTGCAATGGCCATCAGAATAACCGGAAACAGCGATGTCAAAACCGAGATACCGAAGCCAGGAGTTTCATCAAGCTTGAAGGTTTTTTGCGGCCCCAACGCTTTCAAATTGCCACGCCGTTCAAAAGCATCCGGAACCAGCCGATGGGCAAGTTTGGAAAATAGCGGGCCGGCAATGTAGACCGTTGGGACTGCAATGATGACCCCATATGCCAGCACCAGTCCAGCTGAAGCACCCAGCGCTGTCGAAATGGCTGTCGGTGCCGGATGTGGCGGTAAGAAGCCGTGCGTAACCGACAAGGCGGCTGCCATCGGAATGCCAAGTGTCAAAATCGGGACACCGGCTTCGGCAGCAATGGCAAAGACGATCGGAACCAGCAAAACGATCCCGACTTCAAAAAACAAAGCAATGCCGATGATGAAAGAAGCCAAAACCACCGCTAATTGTAAGCCCCGGCGTCCGAACGCGTTAATCAGCGTGTGGGCGATACGATAAGCACCACCGGCGTCGGCAACCAGCCGTCCCAGCATCGCACCAAAACCAAAGACCAGCGCAAGTTCACCTAATTGCGAGCCAATACCGGTTTGAATACTCGTGGCGATCTTAGCCGGCGCCATCCCCAGCCCCAGCGCCACAACAACAGCTGTTATTATCAGAGAAACATAAGTGTTGAACTTAAACTTAATAATCAACACCAACAGTAATAGAATGCCTAGAACCAAGACAAGTAAATCCATGTTCAGTCCTCCTTGACATGAATCGGCGCGGTTAGAAGTCGCCGAACGCGTTAATTTGAGCATATGCCCGCGCTTCTAGAAACCGCTTACAAAACTATCGATAAAAAGTGGCAGTCGCTTTTGTGATCGTTTGCGTCTGTCGCCTAATTTTTATATACCTGATTAATCCTGTTCTTTGCTACGTGCCCTCGGATCCGGATGCGCGCGTTGATAATCGGCAATCGCCTGATACTCGCTGCCTAGCTTGCGCGTTAGCCGAATCCAGATTGGCAACAATTCCCGATAAGCTTGGAAATTAGCTTCATTCGGTTCATGCGTGTTGGTGACGCCAATCATATCCTTGACGACACTGAGATCATCAATCAACCCTAACGATTTCATCCCGATCACCACGGCTCCCAATGCCGAGCTTTCAAAACTTTCAGGAATGTTGACTTCCTGTTCAAACACATCGGCCAGCATTTGCCGCCATAATGCGCTGCGGGCAAATCCACCTGTGGCCTGAATGGCGCCGGGTTTGCCAGTAATGCCTTCGATCATCAACATCACCATATACAGGTTATAAACGATCCCCTCAAGTGCCGCGCGAACCATGTGTGCTCGTGTATGCTGGCGGGTTAAGCCGAAGAAACTGCCGCGCGCATTCGCGTCCCAAATCGGGGCCCGTTCCCCGCCAAGATACGGATGGAATAATAGCCCATCGGCACCGGCAGGAATTTTGCTGGCAATGTCGGTCAAAACTTCATATGAATCAACCTGTAGTTGCTCGGCGGTGATTTTTTCCGGCGCAAACAATTGATCGCGCACCCAGCGGAACACGATGCCGCCATTATTCACCGGACCGCCGACGACCCACTTATTAGGTGCCAAGTAGTAAGTGAATAACCGCCCTTGCGGATCAACAACCGGCTTATCCGTCACCACGCGAACGGCGCCTGAAGTGCCAATCGTGACCGCCAAAACGCCAGGATCAATCGCGCCAACGCCAAGGTTACTTAGCGTGCCATCACTAGCCCCGAGAATGAACGGTGTTTTGTCGTCAATGCCGGTCACGGCGGCGTAATTAGCATTCAACCCGGTCAGCTGATAACTCGTATCCACCAACTCCGGCAGTTGATCGCGCCGGACATTGGCGACATCTAACGCACGATCATCCCAATCCATCGTGTGAATATTGAACAAGCCCGTCGCGTTTGCCAGTGAATAGTCTTGAACATACCGCCCGAAAAAGCGGAACAAGATATAATCTTTAATCCCGATAAAATGACGCGTGCGGGCGACAAGCTCGGGATGCTCGGCACTGAGCCACAGTAATTTCACCAGCGGCGACATCGGGTGCGTTGGAACCCCGGTCGCCTTAAACAGCGTCATCCCCAGGTCACTTTGCTTCAGCTTCGTCGCGTAAGCCGCCGCCCGATTGTCTGCCCAGGTAATAACCCGTGTGATCGGTTTGTCATGCTCATCCATCAAAATCAGACTATGCATGGCGGCTGAAAACGAAACGCCGCCTAATTCACCGGGCTGAACATTCCCGCGATGCATGACTTCGGTTAATCCGCCAACCGTCGCCGCAAAAATTTCTTCCGGATCCTCTTCAGCCATATCCGGCGTATCTTGATATAACGGGTAAGGGTTATTCGCCGTCGCAATCGCTTGACCTTTTAGATCAAACAAAACGACCTTGGTACTCGTTGTACCTAAATCAACCCCGATCATATATTTGATAGACATCACGTTCTTCTCCTTTGCTTCACTTGCCGCCTTGTTTTCCGGTCGTGGGATCAACTGCATGTCCCCCGAACTGATTGCGTAAAGCAGCCACTACTTTACCGGTCATGGTGTCGGCCGCTTCTGATCGGTAACGCATCATCAAAGCACTGGCAATCACCGGCGTTGCCACGTGTAAACGCAGCGCTTCTTCGACTGTCCATGCGCCTTCACCGGAACTATGCATGATCCCCTGAATCTTTTCGAGATCGGCATCGTTGCTGAAGGCATTACCAGCCAGTTCCATCAACCAACTGCGAATCACGGAGCCGTTGTTCCACATTTTGGCCACTGCTTCATTGTCGTAATCATAGGGACTATGCGCCAAAACATCGAAGCCTTCACCGATTGCCTGCATCATGCCGTATTCAATACCGTTGTGAACCATTTTCAGATAATGCCCTGAGCCGGCTGGGCCAGTATACAGATAGCCACCAGGCGCGGCAATGGCTTTAAACAGCGGTTCAATTTTGGCAAATTGCGTTTGGTCGCCGCCGATCATGAAGTTGCCATTGGCCCGCGCGCCTGCCATGCCACCGGACGTCCCGACATCAAAAAAGTGAATGCCCTCTTCTGCCAACAACTGACTTCGCTTGATGGAATCCTGATAATAAGAATTGCCACCATCAATCACGATGTCACCAGGCCGCAGTAACTTGGCCAGCTGATTAATCGTTGCATCGGTTGGTTTTCCTGCCGGTACCATACTCCAAATAATCCGCGGTGATGCCAGACTCATCACCAGTGCATCGAGACTGGCAACAGCTCTCGCTTGATATTGCCCCACTTCCGTCCGCGCCTGATCATTCAAGTCAAACGCAACAACCTCAATATCATGATCGCGCATATTCGCGACCAGATTCATACCCATCTTGCCTAAACCTACCATACCTACTTGCATATGCTATCCCCTCCTGAGCGTGAGCCAGCGCGCTTAGAAGCCGGAGTGTAAGCGGCCTTGGGCGTGATGGCCCGGGTTTGGCCATTGCGACCAAGGTCCTTACACGTAGGCTTCTGCGCTGGCGAACGCGTTAATGTGAACGCCAAGACCACTTTTCCGGGGATCAAAAGCGCTCCTCCGTGATCATGGTGCCATTGTATGTAAAAAAATTACAAAAATCAAGCAAAGTATCCGTAATTAATTTTCAATTCATACATTTAATGCTATACTCATCTTGAGGAAATGGAGGAGGGGCATATGCACGATTTTCTGGTACAACTACAAATTTATAAACCAAACTTGAGTCGGCAAGAAAAGAAATTAGCGGATTTTCTTCAAACGCATCCGGATCGCGCTAGTCAGGCAAATATTGCGGAACTGAGCGCAATAACGGGCGTCAGTACGGCCACAATTTCACGATTTGCCAAGGCGTTGGGTTATCCTAACTTCCAGGCGCTACGGATGGCACTAGTTCAATCATCACCGGAACCGGATCAAACGCTATTTGCGGAACTGAGCCCGGACGATTCGGTCGAGACCTTGGCGCAAAAAATCTTCACCTCCAATATCGATGCGCTCCGGACCACTTTGGCCAACTTAGACACTACCGCTTTGGCCAAAGCGATTGAATGGATTACCCACGCGGATCATCTCGGCCTTTTTGGATTAGGTGCCAGCAATCTCGTTGCGTTAGATGGCTATCACAAGTTTCTGCGGACGGCCATCCCTGTTGCCTATGCCGCGGATTATCATATGCAACTCATGGCAGCGACGCATCTGGGCGCCAATGACGCCATGATTTTGACGTCACATTCCGGTGAAGATAAAGACGCCATTGCGTTAGCTGACTTGGCCAAGCAACAACAGGTGCCACTTATCGTGATCACCGGTTCGCCGGCTTCCCGCCTGGCAAAAATGGCCGATGCCGCGTTTGTCGCGGTTGCCGAAGAATCGCGCTACCGAACCGAAGCGCTCCATGCGTTAATCGCGGAGCTTAGCCTCATGGATACGCTGTTTATGATCAGTGCTATTCAAACCAACAGTCAGACGGCCCCACTCTTTCGTCGGGTGCGCGCCACCATTGATGCGACCCGCCGATAATCAATCATCAACAGCTTATGTCACTTTAAGTATACAAAAACGACATCTGAGAATTCATTTATCAGGTGTCGTTTTGGATCGGAAATATTTTTAATTGCGTGGCATTGACCGTCGTTAGTCGCATCTGTCAAAGCTGCAAACCATTCTTAATCGATTGCAGCGTGATTTTATTTGACCAGTCAACCTTGTCAGGCCAGGCAAACACGTTATTGGTGATGATACCGTTAAAATGTCGTTCCCGCAGCACAGCGTAAAGTGTGGCAAAATCGACTTCACCTTCGCCCGGATTTAAGTGCTGGTGGATCGTCACCGGTGCGCCCGGCGGATTGATGATGTAACGCAAGCCTTGGTTGCCTTTGTGATTAAACGTATCTGCAATCAGAACATGGGTAATAAGATCACCGGACTCGGCAAACTGTTGGCGAATATCGCCGTGCCCATCGTCCATATAAAAGGCGTGGGAGCTACACCAAACCTGATGTACCCAGTCCACATCCAGCGAACGGATTAAGCGACTGGCAGCCAGGTTCGATTCAATAAAGTCATTGGGATGCGGTTGAATTTCCAATGTGATGCCGTTCTTTTCAAACTCCGGCGCCAGCTCTTCCATGGACTTGTACCATTGCCCCTGTGAAACCAGTGGTTGGAACTTATCACCTGAAAATTCGGTATTCAACACTTTGACGCCCAATGCCGCCGTGATTTCGATTGTGCGTTTCAGGTTGCGGACAGCAAATTCACGCTCCTGTTCATCGGGTGACGACCATTGTTGCACCGGAAGCACTGAGGAAATTTTAACGCCGGCATCCTGGGCATACCGTTTTACCTGCTTGATCAGTGCCGTGTCCGCTACCGGATGTTCATAGAACCAAATGAAATCTCTACGTGGCGACAGTTCAACATATTCATAGCCGAGACGAGCCACCTCATCAAACATCTGCTTCAACGTCATGGTGTCGCGAAACATGGAAGGATCGTAAGCTAATTTCATGGTCTTCACACCTCCAAGTTTGAAACCGCTGTTGGTTGATTTAGCCGATTGATACTGGCAGTGATTTGATCCGCCAGCTGCTTGTTGCTTTCGGCCGCTAATCGTGTCGAGAAGGCTTCAAGGGAATAGTTGCCTTTATAACCCATTGATTCAAAAAGTTGCACCTGTTCAACGTTTTGCATGATGTCGCGGTCTGTGATGAACATGCGGTCCTCATCCAAAACTTCGCGCAACTCGTGAATCGGTTCGATGCCGGACAAATGGATGAGTCCGATTCGCTTCACGTCAACATTTGCCTTAAACTGCGCTGCCGTTATATGCGCCAAGAAGAAGTGGAAGGTATCAATGGTTAATTTGAATTCCGTGCGACCAGACAATTCAATCGCCTGTTGCGCCGTCCACGGATACCGCAACGTGCTAGCCATAAAACCCAGCGGCTCAACTAAACCGGTCAGGTGATAAGTCGCTAAGATCTCGCCAAACACTTGCAGATTGTGGGCCGCATCCTCAAGTCGTTGTTGCGGCGTTCGGGTATCTTGCGGATTAACTTCCGGCACGAAAATAATGGCTGGGCTGCCAATTTGAACCGCTAACTCGGCCAATCCGGTCAAAAGTTGACGATTCGCGACTAACTTTGCTGGCTGATTAAATTGTTGGAGCGCATTAATGGTCAGAATTTTCATGCCATATTTGGCTTTTAACGCATTAAAATCCGCGACCGGCATTTGATCAATGACGGTTTCGGGACGATCGGACGCCGCCATATCGTTGCGCAACTCCACCTGATGAATACCAACTTCTGTCGCCAACTGGAAAAAACTTTCGAGTGAACGTTTCTGCGCCACTTTTCGATTGAGCGCCATTTTTTCTATTTGAATCGTCATATTTAACGCCTCTACTTTCTTACGCACACTGTTTTGATACTGCTAGTTGTCAGCTTTTCTAACACATCTTGCGGCTGCACAGAAAATGCCTTGACCGTTGCAGACTTCCAGAAACGGCCAAGGCATTTTCAATCTATCTTATGATTCACCTACAAACTGCCATCCAGAAATTGCGCTTTCCCTTGGCCGAAACTCCATCCTTGGTCATCGTTGAACGAAACATTGATCATGAGATCGTTTTTATCGACCAGCCCTGCTGCCGATAACCGCTCTGCCAGTGTTGCATAGAACTGCTTTAATTGGTGAACGGTACGCACGCGGCTGACTAATGAAATGACCACAACCTTATCCGTGCGCGGTATCCCTAACCCAGTATCTTCAACAACCATTTCATAAGGCTCATGTTGGTGGACAATTTGATAACGATCACGTGCCGGTACATCAAAAGCCGCTACCATGACCTCATGCGTGATTTGCAAAATCTGTTGAATCGTTTCGGGTGATCGGCCCTTTAACATGTCAAACCGAACCAGTGGCATATCATCCCTGCTTTCATAATTCGTACTATTCAGTTAATCAACTTCATGATTTACTGAACACAATATCAGTAACGCTTTCACTCCATCGCAGTCAGCCGGGCACTTTTCCCCAAAATATGAAAGTCGTTCATTTTACTTTCAACCAGGCGCGCCATCGCTTGCTTGCCTGCTGTGAGAATTGGCTGCGGATCGTGACCGGAGCGTTTTTGTTGGAGCGCTTTGGCAACTGCTTCTGTCCACACGGTGTTCACTTCCGTATTGATGTTGATTTTGGCTGTTCCGGTTCGAATTGCTTGCTGAATCTGGTCGTCAGGAATTCCTGATGCACCGTGCAAAACCAGCGGTAGTTTGGTTGCGTCGGCAATCTCGGCCATCCGCTCAAAGTTAAGCTTGGGCCGCCCAACATAATCGCCATGAACCGAACCCAATGCTGCAGCCAACGAATCAATACCAGTGGCCGCCATTTTGGCCGCATCCGACACGCTGGCATACTGAATACCGCTGATCAGGCCATTCTCATTCCCACCGACGCTGCCAACTTCTGCTTCAACCGACACATGACGTTGATGCGCATAGGCGACGACCTTTTTGGTTAAGGCGACATTTTCATCAATGGGCAACTTTGAGCCATCAAACATGACCGATGTATAGCCAGCATCAATCGCCTGATAAACGTGCTCGACGGATAACCCGTGATCCAGATGAAGCACAACCGGCACGGTAATTTCCAACGCTTGGATCATGAAACTCACGTAGCGAGACATGAAGTCGAATCCCCCAAGAAAATCCATAATCCGATCGGAAGTTGCCACAATAATCGGCGTTTTGGTTTCTTCAGCAACGCTAAGATACGTCTCCAGCCAGTCGGGACCATTAATATTAAAATGACCAATTGCAGCGTGGTGAGCCAGTGCGGCTTGCATCAATGTTGTTGCTGGTATCAACGCCATAAGGACCATACCCCTTCTAAATCTAATCCTTTAAACCGCTTGTGGGATTGCCATGATGGTATCCAAGTACTGTTTTGCTTTCAATGCATATTCAAGCGGATTTGCCTTGGCGGGATCCTGTTCGGCTTCAACCACAATCCACCCGCTATAGTTGCTCTTTTGAATGGCTTGCCAAATTGGCTTGAAATCAATCATGCCATCGCCAGGTACCGTAAACATCCCGTTTTTGACCCCAGCCAAGAAACTCATGTGTTCTGCCCGTTCTTGCTTAGCTTGCTCCGGGCGAACGTCTTTGAAGTGAATATGCTTAATCCGATCTTTGTAGCGATTGAAAATGTCTAGCGGATCTTCACCGGATAGGACCAGATGCCCGGTGTCGAACAAAAGTGAAACCTTGTCTGGATCCGTCATCGCCATCAATTTATCGATTTCAGCCGTTGTTTGAACACCAGTCCCCATGTGATGGTGATACACAATTTGCATTCCTACCTCATGTGCCCGATCGCCCAACCGTTCCAATCCGGTCGCCAACCGCTGCCACTCTTCATCGGTAAAATATGGTTTGTCATCAAAAACGGCTTTGTCCAGCATTCCTTGAACGCTATGTCCTTGTTCCGCAACGACGATCACTTTGGCGCCCATCGCGTGAAGAAAGTCCCGATGTTTAATGAAAGCCGCTTCGGTTTCCTCATACGGCTTGGTCGTCAAAAAGGCACTGAACCATGCGCTGGCAATCTTCAGATGGCGTAATTCCAGATAATGCTTTAGCACTGCCGGATCCTTTGGGTATTTATTGCCTACTTCGGTTCCTTGGTACCCTGCCAACGCCATCTCATCAATTGCTTGTTCAAATGTCACTTCTTTGCCCAGTTCCGGCATATCATCATTTGTCCAACCAATTGGCGCAATTCCTAGCTCAATCGTCAATTTAAGCACCCACCTTTTTATCTACGTCATCGACTTTGACAATATCGTTCTTTTCAAATGCCTGTTGTAATGCCAGCGCTGCTTTCGTACCTTGTAAGCCATCTTCTGCCGTGATCCCGACTGAAGTGTCTTTCAAAATGCTGTCAACAAACGCTTTTTCTTCACTCAGAAATGCTTGGGCAAACCGCTCAGGGAAGTTCTGGGAGGTTGGCCGGATGATGCCTTCTTCGTTCATCACCGTCACCAGATTCTTCTCTGGAACCTGGGCGACCCGCAACATGCCTTTGGTTCCGATGACTTCGGTTTCGACATGATAGCCATGTGCCGCATTGCGCCCGGCTACCAGGATCGCCATGGTCTTATCTTCAAGTTGCATCAGCGCAGCGCCAGTCTCCAGCTCGCCAGCCTGATCCAGAACCGGATAGGCGCGATTCAACCCGATCGCCCAAACCTTGTCAATCTCTTTACCGGTGAACCAGCGAATCACATCAATATCATGAATCGACATGTCTAAGAACAAGCCACCGCTATTAGCCGAGGTCGCAAACTTAACGAAGCTTTCCATTCCGGACGCCGGATCAATGCTGTAACTGCGGATGAGCGTAATGTCGCCAATTTTGCCTTCATCAACTAGCTGCTTTGCATAAACGTACGAATCATCGAAGCGCCGCATGAAGCCAAGCTGGAATTTCAAATCAGGATGCTGGTTGATCACGGCCTGCGTGTGTTTGATCGCCGCAAGATCCAAGCCGATCGGTTTTTCACTGAAAACGTGTTTGCCGGCATTCATAGCGCTTTCAATTTGCGGCAAATGAAACCCTGAAGGCGACACAATAAACACCGCATCAATATCTGCGTTTTGAACCATATCGTCGAAATCTTCATAGGTTTCTTCAACCCCAAGTTCTTCGCGCGCCCATGCCAACTCCTCTGGAACAACACTTGTGGCTGCCTGCAGCTTAGCGTGCTGAATGCTGGTTGCCAGATTAGTCGCATGGATTTTCCCCAGTCGGCCTAAACCCACAATGCCGATTTTTACTGTCCGTTGAGCCATCATCAATATCCTCCTCAAGTCATTTATTTGGTTCACTTAAGCTTTTACTGCCTGTTTCTTTTGATAAAATGCCGGTGTTGTGGCTACGTTAATGAGAACCGGTTCCTGATCCTTTTGCGAGCGGATGCCGGCTTCTGCGGTCACAGCGGCAATATAGCCGTCCCACGCACTAGGGCCAATTGGCGACTGATTCTTGGCCACTTGATTAATAAATTCCTGTACTTCGGTGTTATACGCCTGCAAGAATCGCTTGACCCAACTTGTTTCCATTGCAGTTTGTTGCGTTGCCTGGGTTCGCACAATTGGCGCAAATCCATAATCCGGCAGTTTCAACTCGCCTGTTTCCCCAACCACTTCAAGTTTGACCTCATAGCCATATTGCGCCGTCACATGAACCAGCACTTGAATAACCACGCCTTTTTTAGTCGTCAACGTTGCCAGTTGCGGGTCCCGTAGCCCTTCATTGTTCACTTTGCTTGACTGCCGCGGATAGGTGATCTGAATTGATGCATAATCATCATCAAGCAACCAGTGCATCTCATCGATTTCATGAATCAAAGTATCGGTAATCGCCATTTCATTGGAATAGTTCGCCGCCACGTCCGGATTGATGTGACTGGCCCGAACAACCAGCGGCGCTCCAATGATGCCTGAATCCAACTGGGTCTTCAACGCATGAATGCCTTCGTCGTAGCGCCGCATGAACCCGACTTGAATGACCTTTCGCGGTTTACCCATTTCTTTGTCGACAATGCGCTTGGCCCCTTCCAAGGTTGTCGCCAACGGCTTTTCCGTGAAAATAAATTTATCCGTATCCAAGGCTTTAAGAACCGTCGCCTCGTGTGCCCCACCAAAACTGACAACAAAGACCGCATCAATATCCGGATCTTGTAACAGACTCGTGTCGTCAGGATAAACTTTTGCATCCAGTTTAAAATCGCGCACCGCAGCTTTAGCCGCTTCTTGATTAATGTCGGTAACTGCCACCACTTTTGCGCCGGTTAAGACATTCGTCAGCCGATCAATATGCGCTCGACCCATTGCGCCTGTTCCGATAACACCAACTTTGACAACCATGTTGATCGCTCCTTTTGCTGTTTTCTCCTAGTATTTAAACGCCTGATCAATACCTTCTTGAATGGCCCGATATGCTTTTTGGACTTTCGGATTGTCGGAAACTTCAGACACCCCGACGCGCCACCAGCTTTGACCGTAGCCTTGCGTCATTGTTTTCGGCAGTACCTTGATGTCAATTAACGTTGAAACGGTTTGCTTTTTAGCGTCTTCCAAAGCGGCGATCAGGCTTTCCCGATCATTAGCGTGGTAGGTTTTCGCGCCGTATCCTTCAGCGATTTTGGCAAAATCAATGGTCAAAATATCGTGATCGGCTGTTCGGAATTCAGTCAGGTAACTATTGCTGCCTTGCGCCATTTGTAAATTATTGATCGACGCAAATCCGGAATTATCAAAGACCAAAATATTGATTTTCTTGTGATACTGTAGGGCTGTGACGAGTTCCGAATGCAACATGATAAAGCTGCCATCCCCAACCAAGGCATAACTTTCTTTATCCGGCTCCGCCAACTTGACGCCCAAGGCTGCTGGAACCTCATACCCCATCATGGAATACCCATATTCCATGTGATAAGTGTTTGGTTCGACCGGATCCCAGATACGTTGAACATCCCCCGGCAGTGAACCGGCTGCTGCGACCATGATGCTGTCTGGAGCAATCGTGTCGTTGACTGCAATGACTGCCTCGGTTTGCGTAAAGTGGGTTTTCAGTTTTGCCGCGTACTCTGCCAAGGTTTCGGGGCTAAACTGGTTTTTAACTTCAGGCGTAAAGTCCGGCGCATCATAATTCGTGTGTGCCAAGCGGTTCCGTTCTTTTTGCCAAGCCGCCTTGGTGTCAGCTAAGTCGGTAAATCCGCTTTCGTATCCAGACAGCGCGTTTGTCAGTTGCGTTATGGTATCGCGCACATCGGCAACCACCGGGAACCCATCAAACTTATAGGACTGCATGCGATTCAGATTAATATTGATAATGTGGGTTTTCTCCGGATCAATGGCGGTCTTGGATGCCGTCGTAAAGTCCGTATACCGCGTACCCGCCCCAATAATCAGATCGGCTTTGGCAATCACATCGTTGGCAGCGGCGGTCCCCAGAACGCCGGTGCCACCCATGTTGTTCGCAAAAGCGGATGAAACGGTGGACTTCCCTGTCGGCGTTTCAACAATCGGAATTTTCAATTTATTCGAAAACGCCTCGATTGCCGGGCCAGCCTCGCTAAACTTCGCGCCACCGCCAACAATCAAAACCGGATAGTGGCTCGCCTTGATCATCTGCGTCGCTTCTGCCAATTCCGTCGCGCTTGGTTGAATCCTTTTCACGACATGAACGCGCTTCTTGAAAAAACTGAGCGGATAATCAAAAGCCTCGCCTTCGGTATCCTGAGGCAGTGCAACCGTCACCGGCCCTGCTGTCGCCGGATTCGTCAAGACTTCAAATGCCTTAAGCAGCGCACTCATCAATTGCTCCGGCCGCTCAACCCGATCCCAGTACTTGGATACCGGCTTCAACGTATCATTAGTGGTCGTCGTTGCGCTGCCATCCACTTCAATCTGTTGTAAAACCGGATCCGGCTGGCGGGTCGCAAACGTGTCGGCTGGCAAAAAGAGAATCGGAATGTTGTTAACGTAAGCATTACCGGCTGCGGTGACAAAGTTTGCCGAGCCCGGGCCTGCCGAAGCCGTCACTGCAAAAATCTTATGGCGATACAACTGACGGCTATACGCAATCGCCGTGCTGGCCATACCTTGTTCGTTGTGTCCTTGATAGACCTTCAAATGACCAGGATCTTCCTGTAAGGCTTCTCCTAGCCCCAGCACATTGCCGTGTCCGAAAATGGCGAAAATGCCTTCGACAAAAGGTGTCACTTCTCCATCCACGTCAATATATTGTTGATTTAAAAAACGAACCAACGCCTGTGCGGTCGTCAGCCGGACAGTGTCAGGTGCGGACCGTTGCGACGCTTTTGTTTGCGGCTCCAACTCCATTGCGCTCATCTTAATGCACCCCCTGCGTCTCAGCCTTTTGAATAAACTCGGTCAGCTGCGCCAAGTTCGGCATCGCTTCCGAAGAACTTAACTGGCTAATGACGATCGATGCCGCAGCACTCCCATACTTCAAGGCCGTTTCAATCCCCAGATGATGGCTGTAAGCATACAGGAACCCGGCCGCAAACGAATCACCGGCGCCAAAGCTCTTTAGCACCTTCGTTTTGAAAACGCCAAAATGATACTTGTCGCCCGCTTTGGTGTAGGCATTTGACCCCTGAACGCCACTCTTGATGATGATCAGATTGGCGTCGTATTGGAATAAGGTTGCGATTGTTTGCTCATCAGTATTGCCCTGATGATTTTCCAAAACATCAAATTCATCGCGGGTGCCGATGATGACGTCAGCTTTTTGAGCAACAAGTTGGTAATACAGGCTGGTTTCTTCGGCATTTTGCCAAGTGTACGGCCGGTAATCCAGTTCGAAGATGACCTCGACGCCAAGTTCCTTCGCCAGCAAAAGTGCTTTTAGAATCGCCTCGCGTGACGGGCTCTGCGCTAATCCGGTTCCTGAGATGACGAGCATCTGTGCTTGGGCCAAGTAGTCTTTTGAAACCTCATCGGCCGCTAAATATAAGTCAGCGGCTTCATTGCGGTACATCAAAATGTCGCTTTCTTCAGGACTAATAATTTCGGTAAAAGTCAGTCCGATTTTATGGCCGGCATCATCCTTAACCATTTGCGAGGTATCAATGCCAACTTCGGCCATGTACTGGGTCACATAATGTCCCAGTTGATCATCTGACACCTTGCCAATGAAGCCGACTTTTTGGCCTAGTTTGGCGGAACCGATCGCAATATTGGCTGGCGAGCCGCCAACAAACTTCGCGAAGGTCTTGGTTTCTTCTAATGGTCGATTATATTCAACCGCATTTAAATCAACGGCTGCTCGGCCAATGGCAATCAAATCAAATTTTTTAGACATCAAAAATGCTTCCTCCCTTGCGCATCAACCTTTTCTACTTTCGATCAATAATCCACGCATGCTCTGGGGCATTGTGAAAATGCCAAACCCGGGTCGGTCCTGCCATAATGTTGAGGTAGTAGCTGTCATACCCGTCTGGAACGCCAACGGGATGATAGCCTTTCGGAACAATCACAACGTCTTGGTTTTGAACGGTCATGGTTTCATCGAGCGAGTGATCGTCTGTATAGACACGCTGAAAAACAAATCCCTGCTTTGGTTGCATTTCGTGATAATAGATTTCTTCCAGTAACGATTCCGTCGGCAGGTTGTCATGGTCATGGCGATGCGGCGGATAACTTGACCAGTTTCCCGAATCCGTATAAACCTCCACCAGCAACAATTTGTCCGCAAATGGCAGGTCGTCTGGCAAAATGTTTTGCACCAGTCGTTTATTCTGATATTTACCGCGATGCTCGATTTGATGAATATCGCCTTTAAGCAAACGAACCGGGAAGGACGTTGTGGTTGGCGAAAAGGCGATCAAAATCTTGGCTGCCGTTTGTGCGGTGACACTGAACGGCAACCCGGTGCCGACATAAACACTGTCAGTCGGGATCTTATCAAAAACCGACTGCCGCTGACCAATACCTTCAAATCGCTGTTGGTCAGCACTTACGGTTACTTTTCCGGTCAAAACAACAATGCCAGCCTCAAACGCTCCCAAGGTTTCATCATACGAAGCGTTCGCATCAAGCGCCAAAACCTTGACTGCCGTATATTTCATTGGCGAATTACTTGCATTGACATCCTGAATCAAATGCACGCCTGGCCGAATTTCCTGATTTTGCTTTTGATACAGTAAGCTCATCGTGACCCTCCTCTTTTCAAAGCTGCAGAACTTTACTTGAACCGGCTTTGATCATATCGTGCCGTCACAACTTTCTTGTGCGTATAGAAGTCCACGCTGTCTTTGCCATTGGCATGCAGTGTGCCGAAGAACGAATGCTTCCACCCAGAAAACGGGAAGACCGCGATCGGTGCCGGAACGCCGAGGTTAATGCCTAACATGCCGGCGTCGATGTTTTCCCTGAAGTAACGAATGGATGCGGCTGAGTCCGTAAAGAGGCAAGCCCCATTGGCTAACTCGGAACTATTGGCAATGGCAACGGCTTCTGGCAAGTCCTTTGCTCGCATCACCGAAAGCACCGGCGCGAACATTTCATCGTGCCAAATGGTCATATCGGTTTTGACGTCTTCAAAAATGGTCGGCCCAACGAAGTAACCATCGCGTTCCTTGGCTTCTTCCGAACCATCCAAAACCAGTTTGGCGCCTTCTTTGACCCCAGTCTTGATATAGTTCAGGGTCCGTTCCTGATTTTCTTTGCGGATAACCGGTCCCAAGAAGACTCCTTTGTCCAGTCCGTTGCCAATCTTGATATCCTTAGCTGCCTGCGTAAATTTCGCCATGAATTTGTCGGCAATGCTTTCTTGCAATACCAAAACAGAAGTTGCCATGCAGCGTTCACCGGCTGATCCGAATGACGAACTAATAATGCCTTTCACAGCTGCATCAAGGTCTGCATCCGCCAAAACGATGGTGTGATTCTTTGCTCCGGTCAAGGCCTGAACCCGCTTCAAGTGTTCACTGCCGCGTTTGTACACATATTCGCCGACCCGCTCGGAACCCACAAAACTAATCGCTTTAACATCCGGATGATCCAAAAGACCATTCACAACATCCACTGACCCATTAACGATATTCAGCACCCCATCAGGCAAACCTGCTTCCTGGAACAGTTCCACCAGTCGCTGGCTTGTCAGCGGCGTTTTCTCGGATGGCTTCAGCACAAACGTATTGCCGGTTGCCACTGCCATCGGAAACATCCAACATGGCACCATCATCGGAAAGTTAAAGGGGGTAATGCCACCAACAACGCCAACCGGATAACGGTAATTGGTCGCCTCAACATCGGTAGCCACCGTTGTTAGCGAATCCCCCATCATCAAGGTTGGAACGCCAGCTGCAAATTCGACATTTTCAATACCACGGCCGACCTCGGCAACTGCTTCACTGAGGCTCTTGCCGTTTTCTTCAGTCACGATCCGCCCTAATTCTTCCTGGTGTTCGACTAATAACTGCTGGTATTTGAATAGAATTTTGGCCCGCTTAGGAATCGATACCCGCTGCCAGGTCTTAAACGCGGCGCTTGCTGCGGCAACCGCATCGGCAACATCTTCGCTACTTGAATGCGGTACCCGAGCTAAAACTTCACCGGTTGCGGGATTGTAAACATCTTCGAAGGTTTCGGTTTTGGCGTCTACCCACTTACCATTGATAAAATTCTTGAGTGTCTTCACTGCTTGTTGCGTTGTCATTGAAACTGACTCCTTTCGTGCTTCTTTTTCAAAGATGATATGAAGCGCTTACATTTTCAAATAAATTGACTTTGGAAACTTAATTTTTGTTGATCTTGCTCTTTTCTGGGAACTTGTCGTCAAACTTGTTGTCCAATTCGATTTCTTCGAGCGAACGACCGGCTGTTTCTGGTGCAAACCGCCATGCGAAAATCAATGAAATGATGTTGGCTCCCACGAAGACAAGGAAGGTATTCGACATACCGATGCCTGCCAACATAACCGGGAAGAAATAACCGACGAAGAAGTTGCTGATCCAGAGGAAGAAGGTGGCAAATCCCATCCCCAAACCACGGATCCGCGCCGGATAAATTTCCGATAGCAGCAACCATGTCAGCGGTCCTAATGCGCCTTGGAAGAACGCCAGATAGATAATCGTCAACAAGATCGTGAAATAAGGCAACATTGGACTGCCTGCCAGAAAGTGGCTGGTCAGTGTAATACCGACAAGTGAAAACAAGGTACCGGAAATCCCGGTTAATAACATTTGACGCCGTTTGAATTTACTCATCAAATGCATCGTCACAATGGTTGCGACCACCGATGTAACACCGTTCAGAATATTGGCAATCAAGGCCGCGTTTTGACCAAAGCCGGTGGTCTGCAGAATTGTCGTTCCGTAGTACATCATGACGTTAATCCCGACAATCTGTTGCATGATGCCTAAGCCAATACCGATCAAAACCAGCCGTCTGATCCAGCCAATCTTCAAGTCGGCAATCGAAGCGCTCTTAACTTCCTGCGCGGATTTTAAGGAAATCTGGATCTTTTCCATTTCATCGCGTGCCTGATCCTCTGTCCGAATTTCTCGCAAAACGGTTAAAGCCTGATCCAGTTTGCCATTGGCCGCCAACCACCGCGGTGATTCAGGAACAAAATTCATCCCGATCCAAAGAATAATCGCCGGAATCGTGGCCAGGACTAACATCCACCGCCAGATGCCGGGAATATGACCCAGTGTGGTTCCTAAAATGGCATTAAACACAAAGGCCAGCAGTTGTCCGGAAACAATCATGAATTCATTCTGGGTCACAATCCGCCCACGAAGATTTGACGGTGCAACCTCGGCGAGGAAGGTCGGAACAATGACCGAAGCGCCCCCAACAGCCAGACCCAAAACGAATCGAACTGACGCCAATATTGGTGCCGTTGGTGACAATGCCGATGCAATTGTCGAGACAACAAACAACATCGCAAGTGCGGTAATCACCTTGTGCCGACCTTTACGATCGGAAATCCGGCCGGTCAAAACCGCACCGAAAGCCGCTCCCAACGTTAATGAACTTGCTACCAAGCCTTCCATCGAAGGTGACATATTTAATTCTCCGGCCTTGGTCATGAACGGTAACGCACCGTTGATCACCCCGGTGTCATACCCGAAGAGCATGCCGCCAAATGTCGCAATCACGGAGATAATCCGTAACCGGCGCCGTGCCGACTTAGGCAACTTCTCTGACTTGATCCCGCCAGACGTCTGCGGAGCAAGCGCAGCCTCGCCTTTGTCGTTAACAATTCCTGCTTTGCGCATTTCCCATAGCCTCCAAACTTTTCTGAAGTTTTTTAGTACAAAGTTAAGCGCTTACTTTATGATCACATTGCCATCATATAAGCAGACTAGATCAAAGTCAACTAAAAAGTATTCAACATTTGCTCATAAAATGACCAGCTATTCACAAAACCAGCCAAAAAGATGAATCTTCCTATACCATGATGGTATGATAAAGGCAAACAACTAGCGGCTTTGCCAAAGAAAGCCAATGTTATGTTCGCCGCTTTGCGCATAGATCAAAGCAGATTTTATGTTTGAATGTTGCTATTTTTTCTTGAGAAAATCGGTACATTTTTTCGGGAGCCGGAGCTGACCAATTGCTCATCCGGAAATTAATCATGATTCGGCTGGTAAGTTGATCAAAAGTTGTTCAAAAGTTTGTCATTAAATGCTATAATCAAAATGCTTATAGAAATGAAGAAGGTGACATCCATGCTTAGAAAAGAACGAATTGATGCCATGCAAGCCTATATCAGCGACGTCAAGACGGCTTCCATGAAAGAACTCGAAGATAAGTTTGACATCGCTCCCAGCACGCTTCGTCGCGATCTGGCCAGCCTCATCGCTGCCGGCACCGTTAAAAAAGTGTATGGTGGCGTGACGGATAACACCACGACTCCCAGCACGAAAGGCAACGCCCTCACCGTTTACAGTGAGCGTCAATTAGCGGCACCGACCGAAAAACACCAGATCGGACGCGCTGCGGCCCAACTCATCGAACCTGAAGACTTGATTTTTATTGACTCCGGAACCACGACTGCCGAGATGGGCGGTTTTTTACCGACAGATTTTCCGTTCACTTTAGTCACTAACAATCTGCAGATTATCAATCAAGCCGCACCGCTTGCGAACATCAAACTCGTCATCATTGGCATGAATTTTGATCGGCGTACCCAGTCGTTTACCGGTATTGATGATATGAACATCTTTAGCCGCTTTAATATTGGCAAGGCGTTCATGGCCGCAACCGGGATTTCGCTGACACGCGGCTTATCCAATTCGGAGTACAACGAATATCTCATCAAAGCCGAGATCTTTAAAAAGGCGCACCGCAAGATCCTGCTCATCGATCAGTCCAAGTTTGGCCGCGTCTCGCTTCTCACTTATGGTGCTTTGCAAGACATCGATGCGATTGTCACCTATGGCAATGTTGACGCAAAATATCGCGATTTTTTGACTGAAAACAATGTTCAGCTCATCAATGCCAAAACGCAGCAGGCCGTCTCACCTTCATAAATTTCGTCACGGCACACAAAAACCCCCGCGGTCTCCCGCGGGGGTTTTGTTCAGTCATACAATGATGACTGCATCGTCATTTTGCTCCTAGAAATCAGTAGTATCCGGATCCGTTGCCAGACCCGCTTCGCCATGTAATGCATCAATCAGCGTCATGTCGTGATGGCTCAGCTCAAAGTCGAACAGCTGGGCGTTTTCTTTAATACGGTCGTCGTGCACCGATTTTGGCAGCGGTAGGAAGCCATGTTGCAGTGACCAGCGAAGCACCACTTGCGCCACGCTCTTGTTGTAACGTTCCGCAATCTTCTTAAGGGATTCGACTTTGAAGATTTTGCCTGTGCCCAGTGGACTATATGCTTCGCTCAAAATATCATGCGCCTTGTTATAGTCCACGACTTCCGGCTGCAAATCACTTGGATTCAGGAAGATCTGATTGACCATTGGCTTGACGTTAGCGGTCTTGAGTAACGCGTCCAAATGCTTGGCGCGGAAGTTCGACACACCAATCGCCCGTAACTTACCTGCTTGATAGGCTTCTTCCATGGCTTTCCACGAGCCGGCATTAGCCTCTTCCCAATTGTTCCGGAATTGAATCGGATTTGGCCAGTGAATCAAATAAAGATCGACGTAATCAACACCAAGCTTTTGCAATGAGCGATCGATGGCGGCTTTGGTTGCTTCATAGCCATGATCGGCATTCCACAGTTTGGTGGTCAAAAAGATCCGATCGCGCGGAACACCGGATGCCTTGATGCCTGCACCGACACTATCTTCGTTACCATAGGCAGCAGCTGTGTCGATATGCCGGTAGCCGGCAGCCAATGCGGTTTCCACACTGTGCTTGGCAACTTCTCCATCAGGTGTCTGCCAAGTGCCAAAGCCAACAATCGGAATCTCAACGCCATTGTTTAAAGTATACGTGTCTGTCAATTTGGTTAAATGTGCCAAATTCTGCATCTCCTTTACTTGAGAACTGATTTAAGCTTACCACAAGTAAGCAGCGTTTTGTATGGCCGTCTACCACTCAAAAATGAATGATAACGCGTTCGCAGTCGCAGAAATCTCCTGTTCACGCTCGGCTCACACCATTAGTTGATTCAAAAGCGCCTTACCGTCCGCTTCGCTCTTGCGGAAGGCTTTGCCTAATGCCAGCGTTTTGTCGACAATAATGCTCTGGGCATCGATAACGTGATACGGATGATCGCCCGCTTTTTCCTGCGCAAATGACAGCTCCGTGCAGCCGAGCACGATGACGTTGACATGAAAATCATCATGCATCCGCTTTAAGATGCGGTGATACAATTCAGCGTTAACTTCGCCTTTTTCCTTAACGTACTTGTAAATCAGTTCCGTGACCATGTCCTGAAGTGCCTGATCCCCTAGAACAACTTCGCGTCCCGTGTTTTCGATTTCCTGACTATAGATGCCATCTTTAATGGTACCTTGCGTGGCAATGAGTCCGATGCGTTTTTCACCGGGAAAACGTTCGCACATGTCGCGGATCGCCAGTCGCGGCATGTGTAACAGCGGAATCGGGGTTGCGGCCGCCAGCTGATCGTAAAAATAATGAGCCGTATTGCAAACAATCACAATAAACTCGGGATTCAGCAAGCTTTGTGCTTGGATATCCTCAAGTAAATCAGGATAAAAGCTTGGTTTGCTGTGATCCAAAATGTAATCGGTCCGATCCGGTACGGTGGCGTCATTAACCAGAATGTAATTGAGATATTCCTGATCACTGTGGGCATGCGTTCGTTGATTGAGCAGCCGCACGTAACTTTCTGTTGCGGGTGTGCCCATGCCTCCGATTACCGTGAAAAATTGACGCATTAATATCAGCCTTCCTGTAACGACTTGCCAACTTCTTTTACAACTGCCATGTCGGTTGGCCACGGCGTATTGACGCCGCGAATCTTCTGATAAGGATCCGCGCCTTTACCGGCTACGACCACCACATCTTGCGGGCCACTGGCTTTAATCGCTTCGGTGATGGCTTCTTTCCGATCAAGCACCTTATGAACTTTGACCTTACTGTGGTCGATTTTGCTGTCGATTTCGTTGACAATATTGGCAGGATCTTCGTAACCGGGATCGTCTGTTGTCAGATAAGCTTCCGTAGCCAGTTCAGTAAGCACTTTGGCAAACCCCGGCCGCCGGGAAACGCCTTTATCACCAGGCGACCCGACCACAACCAGCATCCGCGGATCTTTGTATGAACGCTTCAAAAATGATAAAAGTGCCTTCATGCTGGCATAGTTATGGGCATAATCAACATAAACCGTGCCATGACCAGCAATCTGAACATGTTCCATGCGGCCAGGAATTTTAACCTTAGCAATCCCCGGAACTGCCGCCGATGCATCAACCCCTGCCAATCCGGCGCCGATGATCGCTGCGGTCGCGTTACTTTCATTAAAATCGCCGATTAACGCAAGCGAATAATGGCCGCCGATATTGAGTGCGGCCGCTTTTTCCGTTACCGGCACTAATGTAAAGCGACTTTCGGCAACGTCCGCTTCCTGACTGTCAAACCGAAAGTCGATGTCAATATCGTCGCGCTTAGGCTTGAAGCCGGCACTGGCAAATAAATAAATACTTTCCGGATAAGTCGTCGTTGTCGCGGCGGCATAAACCTGGTCAAAATGCTCGGTTTCGGCATTAATCACGACTTTACGGGCGTTAACCAGCAATTGCAGCTTGTTGTGCAGATAGTTGGCAAATGTCGGATGCTCGTTCGGTCCGATATGATCCGGCGTGATGTTCAAGAAGAACCCGACATCATAAGTCAGCCCGAAAACGCGATTGCGCAGATAAGCTTGACTTGACACCTCCATCACCAGATGGGTCATGCCGTTTTCAACTGCTTCCCGCATATCACGGAATAAATCCAGGCTTTCCGGCGTAGTCAGGTTTGATTTGAAGCGTTGATTCGGTTCCGGGCCGACAACCGTGTCAATCGTTGAGAATAAGGCGATATGCCGCGGACGCGCTTCGTTCAAAATGGCTTCAGTGAAGTACGATGCCGTGGTTTTGCCTTTGGTACCCGTATAGGCAATCACAAACAGGTCATCTTGCGGATAGTCGAAAAAGGCAGCGCTGAGAATCGCCATGGCTTTGGTAATATTCCGGACAATTAAGGCATTGAGCCCATTACCTTCCACATACGGTTTTTCCGCGACATAGGTTTTGGCGCCATTGTCTTTGGCCATCGACAAATAAATCGGCCGAAACTTATCACCCTTGCAGAAAAACAGCGTCGGGCCAGACACTTTCCGTGAATCATAAGCAATGCCGGTCATGTCCACATCTTCGGTGGTTTGGATGGCCGCGCTTTTGAGTAAATGGTGTTCCTTCAACAATAAAATACAAGCTCTAAGTGATAGTGCCATTGGGCTGCTCCTTTTTATATGCCGTTATTTCAAGCTTCATTATAGCATAAGCATTGACGTGGCTTTGAGGTTGATTGTTCATGTAATCAACTGACAGACTACTTCAAATGGGGGGACGCGTTACGCGTTCGCTTTTCCTGTCTGAATCGCAAGAATCGTCACCTGATAAGTGCCGCTTGGGGCAGTGACAGTGACCGTATCACCTGCATGATGGCGCCGAATCGCGGCTCCCAATGGCGAGTTGACAGCAAGCTTGTCAGCACCCATGCCAGCTTCTGCCGGACCAACCAACTCATAGGTGGCCTGATCATCGTCATCATCAAACTTAAGTTTCACCATATTGCCAATATCAGCTATGTCGCTTGCAGCCGGCGCCGTGACTTTAGCATAACGAATCAACTTATCAAGATAACGCAGTCGCCCTTCCAACTGCCGCAGTTCACGTTTGGCCGCACTGTATTCGGCATTTTCCGACCGATCGCCTAACGCTGCGGCTTCGGCAAGATTCTTGATCTTCGCCGGACGAATCGCTTTCAGATCCTCAACCTCTTGCTTCAGATTCGCCAATCCGGCCGGGGTAATTTCGTGATAAGTTACCATGATGACCGCCTCCCTAACAAAAAGGTGAACGTGTTGATCTCCGTTTCGGAGTCCAAAACATTCACCGCTTAACATCATTGTTATCGCTTAAAAAATATTGCCGAAGAAATCACCAATTCCGCGGAAGATCAAGACAAAGAAGTTAGCCTTTGGATCTGCCTTGGTGGTCTTAAGCGTGATGCCTTCACGTTTCGCACCGCCGACAAACCCGAGCGAATCACCCTTTGCTGTCACTTCCAGATGGCCGATCGTGGCCCCTTTCTTGACTGGTGCTTCAATCGTGTTCTTCTTAACCCCTTTTGCAGGTGTATAAGTATACTTTAGATCCTGTTTACTGGTATCGGACGGAACAACTGCCACCGCCTTGGATACTGGCGCAATCGGCGTTGTCCGGGATTTGCCGCGGTTAACCGTGACACTGCGATAACCTTTGATGCCTTGTCCAGCATCAGCCAACTTCACGGTCTTCCAGTTTTCCAGAACATGATTCATCAGTTTCTTGGTTTGGTCAAAACGCCGAGTCTTAGCATCCCCATTAGCGTGCAAGACCACCGTGATAATCCGCATGCCATTTTTCTCGACTGTACCTGTGAAGCAGTCACCGGCAGCGTCAGATGTGCCGGTTTTCAATCCGTCAACCGGCAGATTTTTGTCGTATGAAACCAGGCCCTTCAACATCCAGTCCCAGTTTTCCATATTAATCGCGTCATCGGTTCCTTTACGGAAAGTCTGTTTGGCGATGCTGGTAGTTTTCAGGACTTCCGGATGATCTTTAAGTAAGTGTTGCGCGACTTGGGCCATATCTTTGGCGGACATTTCGTTTTCCGCCTGATCGCCGGTGCCGGGTACTTTAGCGTCTTTTAATTGGCTGTTGTTGAGGCCAGTTACGTTGACGATTTTGGCATCTGTAATGCCCCAGCTCTTAAGCTTGGCAGTCATTTGATTGACGAACTTTTCCTGACTGCCGGCTACCGTTTTGGCGAGCAACATCATGGCAGCATTCGCCGAATAAATCAGCGAGGCATCGTACAACTCACGTACCGAGTAGGAACCATCCCGCCGCAATGGCACATTGCTAAGGTCGCGATCCTGACTAAGTGACCAGATTGTCTTATCCAAGGTCACCTTGTCGTCCCATTTGATTTTTCCTGACTTAATGGCGTCGAGTACCAATTCGATACTCAGCATCTTAGTCATCGATGCAATCGGCAACACGCTATCGGCATTCTTGGCGTACAAAACTTTCCCGGTTGTGGGTTCAATAGCAACCGCTGCCTTGGCATCAACCACATTCGTATCGCTACTTTCCGCAGCAGCAACCGAGACCGCCGGAGCAGCACCACCAATCATTAACACCGCGACCATCGCGGCAATCAACCCACGCAACAACTTCTTCATTTTGACTTTCCTGCTTCCTCATTAGAATGTTTTGGTTTATCGGTCAATGAAGCACCGACTTTTAGTGGTAAATGAATCACAAAACTCGTCAACTCCGGACTGGAATCGGCATAAATATAACCGCCATGCAACGCAATAATGCTTTGGGCAATCGCAAGTCCCAATCCGGTTCCGCCGGTTTCCTGCGAACGACTTTCTTCAACTCGATAGAACCGGTCGAACAGCTGATTCAACGAGTCGTTAGGAATCTGGGCGCCATCATTGGAAACTTTCACAACCACTTCACTGCCAACGCGCTGTGCGTCCAGAAAAATGTGCCGTCCGCCTTGACCATACTTCAACGCATTGACAATCAGGTTGTTGAATACCCGGCCCAGTTTTTCGGTGTCGGCCTCCATCATTAACGGGTTCGGCTCACCGCTGACGAGAATCCGCATATGTTTCTTATGCGCCTCGAGCTCAAAACTGGCGGCGAGCTGTTCCAGCATGGCAATCATGTTGAAGCGAACCGGATTAAGCTTGGTGGTGGTGGATTTGACTTTCGTATATTCAAATAAGTCTTCAACCAGCACCTTCATTTGTTTGGCCTTCAAATAAGCGGTGTGCGTATATTTAAGCAACTCTTCGTCACTGCGGTACTGATGGTCTTCAATCAATCCCAGATAGCCGATAATGGACGTTAACGGCGTCCGAATATCGTGGCTAACGTTGGTGATCAGTTCATCCTTGCTTTGCTCGATACGCCGCTCTTCCGCCATCGAATTGACCGTCGAATCAACCAGTGCATTGATGCTGCTGACGACCTTTTGCAACTCGGTGTTCACTTCAAACTTAATCCGATGATCAAGATGCCCGTCTGCAATATAATGCAACTCGGCGATGACGTGGCGCATCTGCATTTGCCGATACCGCCGTGCCAACCGCCAATACACCACAATCACGTCAGCAATCGCCATCATGGTAAGAAACAGATTCGACCAGCTCCAGAGGTGAAAACCGCCGCGGCCAAAAGTCAAATTCGTTTTCACGCCCCAAATGGCATTTTCCAATCCAGGATTATGCGCGATCATCTGATTAATCAGCACCAGCAACGCGAAGTTCAGCATCAGTAGCAAAATCACCGTCACAATGCCTTCAATCCACAGCTCGGATTTTTCCTTTGCGGTGAGTTTGACTTTTTCACTCATGAATTAGGCCTCGACCTTGTAACCAACGCCCCAGACGGTTTCAATGACCTTCTCACCATCGGTTGCCTCTTCAATTTTATCGCGGAGGTGCGACACGTGGACCATGACGGTTTTCGCCGAAACAATGGATTCCTGTTGCCAAACCCGCTCAAAAATTTCGTCAGCCGAAAAAACTCGGTTGGGGTGGCTTGCAAGTAAATACAAAATACCGAATTCCAACGCGGTCAGCTGAATTTGTTTGCCGGTCAAAGTCGTCACTTCATGGCTGTCCTTTTTGATGGTTAACGGGCCAACCTCAAGCACATCCGGTTCCGGATTGGTGACTTCGTTTTGACTCCGACGCAACAGACTCTTGACGCGCGCCATCACTTCTAGCGGGTTAAACGGTTTGGTTACGTAATCGTCAGCGCCGGTGATCAGACCCTGAATCTTGTCCATATCCGCCGTTTTGGCTGACACAATGATGATCGGAATCTGCGAGTCTTTGCGGACTTCTTTCACCACGTCCATGCCCGACATATTCGGCATCATAATATCCAAAATCATCAAAGCAATATCCGGATTGGTCACGAGTTTGGTAATCGCTTCTTTTCCCGAGTATGCTTGAATCGGTTCATAGCCTTCGTTTTTAACGTAAATGCTTAGTAATTCAACGATTTCTTTATCATCGTCAACAATTAATATCTTCATGTTTTTAACTCCATTTATAGAACGATCGGTAAGGACTGTCACATCAATGTCCATTGTACCAAAATTGAAGCGGGAATTCTTTACGAAAAACCTAAGAAAATGCGGGTTGCAGCGTTATCCATTCTAAAAAGGAGGCGACATTTTTTGGAAAATTTAACCAATGTTGTGGCCGCCAGTCTGCCTCAAGACATGCGAATCGCCGGTATCAATATCGCGCATACCAGCGGCAGTACCTATTGGCTTTTGTACCAACAGTCAGACTGGTTAACGTTGCGGCTTGCCACGCACGTCCATTGGTTAAATGGCGTGCAGCAACTACAGGTTATTTGGCCTGATATGCCCGATGCTACTGGACTCAAACCAGTTTTGACCCGAGCATTGTTGAGTCCGGCAGCGCACCAAGCTGCATTTGAATTCAGGTCAATTGATATCGCCATTGCTAATATGCTGTTGTGGGCGGCAAACCGCAAACTGGTATTCATGCTGCGTCTGACACCGGCAATGGCCAGTGCCCACAAGCACCGCCAATTCGATTTGCATCAGGATCTTGAACCGTTGCCGCTTTTCCTGGGCGATCGGAATAACAGCAACGATTTGTTGTTACCGGTCGCTGATCAGCGGCTGAAGCAACACTTGATTCGGTTTTATAGTCGAAACCTGCTATTTACGCAATTTTCCGGTCACCACCTGATTAAGCTGTTACCAACCGCGCAATGGTTGCAGACGATGTTGGCGATCATGCCGCCGACACGTGCCTGGCCATTAGCAATGGCAACAACTTTTGGAACGCAGGTGCTTGAGGTCTTCCACCAGGCGCGATTGCAGCATCTTTAAACGGTAAATACAAAAGGAGCTTACAGACACCCCCTATATTGAGGACTTCTGTAAGCTCTTTTATATGGAAACTTAAATTATTGAACAGAATAGTTCGGTGCTTCACGCGTGATCTGAACGTCATGCGGATGGCTTTCGCGTAGGCCGGCTCCGGTAATCTGAATGAACTGGGCGTTGTCTTGCAGCTCTTTCAAGTTCGGTGCGCCGACATAGCCCATGCCGGATTCAATGCCACCAAGCATCTGGAAGATCACATCGCCGAGGCTACCTTTGTAAGCAACCCGGCCTTCAATGCCTTCAGGAACCAGCTTGTTGGCTTCGTTCACGCCACTTTGGAAGTAGCGATCGCTTGAACCGTGTGCCTGCGCCATCGCGCCCAATGAACCCATGCCGCGATAAGTCTTGAAGCGCCGGCCTTGATAAATTTCAAACTGGCCTGGTGCTTCGTCGGTTCCGGCCAAAAGTGAACCTAACATGACCGCGTTCCCGCCAGCCGCCAAAGCCTTCACGATATCGCCAGAGTACTTGATCCCACCATCGGCAATGATCGTTTTGCCACGTTTACGTGCCACACTAGCAGCATCATAAACCGCCGTCAGTTGAGGAACCCCGACACCGGCAACAATCCGGGTGGTACAAATCGATCCAGGACCGATCCCGACTTTAACAACATCAACGCCGGCATCATACAGCGCTTCCGTGGCTTCCGCCGTCGCAACATTACCGGCAATCAAGGTTGCCAGTGGAAAATGCTCGCGAATTTCCTTGATCTTGCGAATAACCCCGGCACTGTGACCATGGGCGGTATCAATGACAATTGCGTCAGCACCGGCATCTAACAAAGCCTGCGCCCGATCAAACGTATCGGAGGTCACACCGACAGCAGCAGCGACCAACAAGCGGCCATGTGCATCCTTAGCCGCATGCGGGAATTCAACCACCTTTTCAATATCTTTAATGGTAATCAATCCGCTGAGCCGGCCATTCTTATCAATCAATGGCAGTTTTTCAATCTTGCGAGCCTGCAAGATCGCTTCTGCATCCTTGATCGAAGTGCCTGCCGGAGCCGTCACTAAACCTTCTTTAGTCATGACAGTGTCAATCAGCACACTCTTGTCATCGACATACCGTAAATCACGGTTGGTAATAATACCGGTCAGCTTGCGGTCGGTTGTGTTGTTCACAATCGGCACACCACTGATGCGATATTTCTTCATCAATGCTTCTGCATCGCTAACCGGTTTATCGGCTGTAAGATAGAAGGGATCCACAATGACGCCATTTTCACTGCGTTTAACTTTGAGCACTTCGTCAGCCTGCGCGGCAATGCTCATATTCTTATGAATAACACCCAGACCGCCTTGGCGTGCCATGGCAATTGCCATCGCACTTTCGGTCACCGTATCCATCCCCGCCGAGATGATTGGGATATTCAACTTCAAGTTGTCCGCAAGTTGTACAGACAGATCGACATCGTGAGGCAAAACATGACTTTCTGCAGGTATCAACAACACATCATCAAATGTAAAACCACGCCGGGCAAACTTTGTATCCCAATGACTCATAGCGTAAATCCCTCTTTCAATTTTTAGTTGTTGACTAATGTACTACCGGAATGTGAACACGTCAAACGTGTCTGGTAATTTTTTTGAAAAGACCGGTATCATAGGCCTAAAAATGAAAGAAAGTCTCATAATTGTTCAGTCTAGTCCGAACAAAAAATTAGCGACGCTTGATATGAGAATTTAATGTTCGTATTTTAGTCATTGGGTTTGTGCCGTCATAGCTATCGTTCGGATTAATAGCTGCTGTCATTTTTAAACGGGAACCGATTAACGCTTCAGCGGCCGCTCTTAGCCTTGGCGACGCCACAACCAAGCGCCTAACGCCGAAAGCAGGGTTGCAAGCCCGGCCAAAAGTCCTGATTGACCAAGTGCTTCACCGGTTTTTGGCAATCCGTGAGTTGATCCACTTTCCGCGGACGAAGCCGCCTGCGACGTTTGTGCTGCTACCGACTCAACCGAGGCTTTTTGGGAAGCACTCGCTGATGAGGATGCACGCAGCGATGGCTGGCTCGACTGGGCGGACTGGTCGGTACTTGGCTTTTGTGATGGTGCTTGCGATGGCTTTTGCGACGCTTGCGAACTTGCCTGAGACGCCTGCGAACTTGAGGAAGCAACCGCAGGCATTTTCACTGAAACGACCGCTGCCTTATCGTCCGCCTTTTCGCCACCGATTAAGTTCCAGTTATAGCCCACCGTCACGTGCTTGTCCGGTAATTCAAAATGATAGAACACATTGCGCTTGAATTGCGGATCATCCGTTGAAAAAGTGACGCGGCCTTGAGCATCCGTTGTTTTGACAATTGCCGACTTAGCGCCATCAACGAGGTTAGGAATAGCGGCCACTTTCACGTTTGCCAATGGCTGCTTGGTCTGCTGGTCAACGAGTTGGAACGCCCGCTCGCCTTTTTGATAAGTATACTTGTCCATTTCAATTTTGGTTGTCTGCCCCGGTGTGTAAACAAAGCTGTCTGGCACGGCCTTCCAGCCTTGGTTACCGGAAGCTACAACCTGGAGTCGGTATGTGTGTCCTGTCTGTAGTCCGTCAGCGGCACCGATCTTTAACCCGCTGACGGATGCTGATGGTTCATCTTCATCAGTTGACGCTAACGTTTTGGTTGCGACCACCTGGCCGTTATCGGCCGCAACAATCTGCACCGTGATCGCCTGGTGATAATTCGCCGCAATCCCATTAAGTAATGCGAAAACCAGCGTTTGATCCTTAGCCGCAACTTGCTTGACAGCAGATGCCTGCTCAACTGCCTGACTAGCGGAACCGTTAGCAGTCGTTGCCGCCTGAGTCGGTTGGGCATTCACCAAGCCAAAGCCTGCCAATGCCACCGCCGCCAGAATAAATCCGCGTCCGTACTGCTGTTGATGCCCCTTATTCATCCAAAAAACCTCCCAAATTTTCTAAAGCGTAATCATTACGATTAAGCTCACATGAAGTTTACCGGATGAAAAACAGGGCGTCAACTTATTTTTTTTGAGCGCGAGCCAGCCCGGTTAGAAACCGGAGCATAAGTGGCCTCAAGTTAAAATGGCTGGTCTTTGGCCATTTTGGCTTGAGGTCCTTATGTGCAGGTTTCTGGGCTGGCGAGCGCGTTATGGTTGAACGCGAGCCAGCGCATTTGCACAAAAAAGCCACCCCACTATCGAGGTGACCATCATCAACAAAGCAACTTATTTTAATATTTTAAACCTCAACCCACTACCGCCGGAAAAAGCTCTTGAGATGATACCGCCGTTGCAAAAGCCAGTGGGAACCATACGCGACAACGGCGATGATTACGTCCACATACCACGGCATTGCCCGGGTGAATGGTGTGTCAAGCATCATGAGGGCGCCGCCGATAAAGGTGACCGCAAGAACCAACACAATCCCGCCACCAAGCACTAACCAGGCACTGCGGCGATTCTTCTTGTCCCGTTCCATCCAGTCGGCGTAATACACAAAGAAAAGACCGGCCATGAGGCTTAGCATGACAAGATAAGCAAAGCTATTGCTGGCGTTGTTCTGTGATTTCGGATTGATGTAAGTCATCACGGCGAAGACAGCCGCAAGAATGGCCATGAAAAACAGACCTTGATCGGCGACCAATAACCACAGTGGCTTTTTAGGTTCCGGTTTCGGGGTATGCAGAATTTCATTAGCCTTCACCGTGACCGGCCCATAAAGTTGCGTGGCCGGTTTGCCTTGTCGTTGGGCGGTAATCATTTCCGGCAGCATCGTTTTGAGCAGGGCTTCCTCATCTGCCTCACTCATACCGCCGTCTTTTAATTCACGCCGCAGCTTGAAGACATACTCGTTGTTCTTATTGGTCAGTCTTGCAATCATTTCCGGAACGGTTGTAGCTGGCCGCTCCTGCTTAACATGAGCATTCTTGCTTGCCACCGTTGCTGCCGACTGCTGCGTATCAGCCGCTGACGATGCCGCAGTCTGCTGTTGATCAACTGCAGCGCTGTCTGCTGTTTGACTCGTGTCCGTTTCTTGCTTCTTTGCCATGTGTAACTCCTATCTTAAAGTTATCGTCGTCGCGTGCGCGCTTTTGGCTTGCACGTCAAACATTGAACCGGAATTCAATGATATCCCCATCTTGCACTTGATATTCCTTACCTTCAGAGCGGTAACGTCCGGCTTCTTTGACTGCCTGCACGGAGCCATACTTATCCAGATCCGTAAAGGACATCGTCTCGGCCCGAATAAAGCCGCGCTCAAAGTCTGAATGAATGATACCAGCAACCTGAGGCGCCTTCATGCCCCGTTTAAACGTCCACGCGCGGGTTTCCTTGCCGCCCGCCGTAAAGAAGGTTGCTAAGCCCAACAAATGGTAGCTAGCCTTGATGAGTTTATCCAAACCGGATTCATCGACACCTTCTGCTGCCAGAAAGTCGGCTTTCTCGTCATCATCCAATTCGGCAATTTCCTCTTCGGTTTTGGCCGAAATAGCAATCACCTCGGCGCCTTCTTTGGCTGCTTCGGCTTTGATTTGTTTGACATAATCGACGGAATCCGGATCGGCCATGGCTTCTTCCGCAATATTGGCAACATAAAGCACCGGTTTACTCGTTAATAAGAACAAGCCCTTGACGATCTTCTGTTCATCTTTATCAAAGTCAATGCTGCGCACCATCCCGCCGTCTTCAAGAACCGGTTTGATCTTTTGCAGTACTTTAAACTCTGCCTGGGCTTCCTTGTCTTTGGTTTGGGTACGGGCAACCTTTTCAACTTTGGCATAGCGTTTATTGACCGAATCCAAATCGGCGATCGCCAGTTCCATGTTAATCGTAGCCATGTCTTCCAGCGGATCGACTTTGCCGGTCACACTGGTAATGTTGTCGTCATCGAATGCCCGAACAACGTGCACGATCGCATCTACCTGGCGAATGTTTTCCAGAAACTTGTTGCCAAGCCCCTCGCCTTTGGAAGCGCCTTTCACAATTCCGGCAATATCCGTGAACTCAAAAGTCGTATGAATGATTTTTTTAGCCGGAATTAATTCATCAATCCGCGCCAACCGTTTATCCGGCACCTCGACCATCCCCACATTGGGATCGATGGTCGCAAACGGATAATTGGCCATCTCGGCGCCTGCTTTTGTGATTGCGTTAAAAAGCGTGGACTTACCGACATTGGGTAGTCCGACAATACCTGCTGTTAAAGCCATTTGCTTATTTCACACTTTCTATGATTAATCTGTCTGTTCTGCTTGACCTAAAACTTTCTTGAGCCGCTTCTCAAAATCACGGCGCGACATCATAACAATATGGCCGCAACCGGTGCAACGAATTTTAATGTCGGCGCCTAGGCGAATGACTTCCCATTTATTCGTTCCACATGCATGCGGCTTCTTCATTTGAACCAGATCATGTAATTGGTACATTCGTCTACCTCCAGCGTGTTGGCTGGCTAATCGATATTGACGTCAAGCATCGCTAAGATCCGATTGAGATCTTGCTCGGATGTAAAATCAATTTCGATCTTGCCTTTGCCTTTACTGCCTTCATTAATATTGACTTTCGTGCCGAAGCGTTCGCCCAACTGATTTTCGGTTGCTCGAACATACGGTGATTTAGGCTTTTCCTTCGATGTCGAGCGACTTGTCCCGGCGTTCATCTGATTGATTAGCCGTTCAAGTTGGCGAACCGTTAAATTCTCACTAATGGTCTTCTTGGCAACACTGACCATCTTGGTCTTATCTTTGAGACTCAACAAAGTTCGCGCCTGCCCCATTGATAGCTGATTGGCACTGAGCATTTGCTTGACTTGCTGCGGCAATGTTAACAAGCGCAAATAGTTGGCAATATATGGCCGACTTTTGCCTAGCCGTGCGGAAACTTCCGCTTGCGTTAGGTTTAAGCGTTTGATCAACGTCTCATAAGCCTGCGCTTCGTCCAACGGAGTCAAATCCTCGCGCTGCAGGTTTTCCAGCACTGCGATTTCCATCATTTCCGGATCGTTGAAATCGCGGACAATCGCCGGAATGGTTTCCTTACCAGCCAGCTTAGACGCACGAAAACGCCGCTCACCGGTGATGATTTCATAACCGGAAACACTTTTGCGCACAATAATCGGCTGGAAAACGCCGGTTTGCTTGATGGAATCCGCCAGTTCTTTTAAGCCTTCTTGATCAAAGGTTTTTCGCGGTTGATACGGGTTCGGCCGGATATCGACCAGTGGCAGTTCCTCAACGGTATTGTTAGCACTCAGATCAGGACTTTCAAAATCTTTGAAAATGGCGTCAATGCCGCGGCCTAATCCCTTACTATTCTTATTCGCCATGAGCAGCCAGCACCTCCTTGGCTAAAGCCTCGTAAACTTCGGATCCGCGCGATTTTGGATCAAAATCCACGATTGGCAAACCGTAACTCGGCGCCTCAGCCAATCGGGTAATCCGCGGAATCACGGTTGCATATACTTTATCGCCAAAATACTTGCGCACTTCATCGATCACCTGCGCGCCAAGGTTCGTGCGGGCATCATACATGGTCAGCAGAACCCCTTCAATCGCCAGATTCGGATTGAAATGTTTTTGAACAAGCCGAACCGTGTTAAGCAACTGGCTCAGGCCTTCCAATGCATAATACTCACTTTGAACCGGAATCAGAATCGAATCACTCGCCGTAAACGCATTAATTGAAAGCTGCCCCAATGAAGGCGGGCAATCAATCAAAATGTAGTCGTACTGATCCTCGATCGGATGAAGCCCCAGTTTCAAGCGCATTTCCCGGGCCATCTGACTGGTTAACTCGATTTCAGCACCGGCCAACTGGATGGTCGCAGGAACAATGGCTAAATTTTTATGTTTGGTTGGCAAAATGGCTTCGGTAATCGGATCTTCGTTAACCAAAACATCGTAAATATCCTTTTCAACTTGGGCTTTTTGAACGCCCACCCCACTTGTGGCATTGCCTTGGGCATCAACGTCGACAATGAGGACTTTCTTCCCAAGGTTTGCCAGACAGGCCCCCAAATTAATGGTCGTTGTGGTCTTGCCAACCCCGCCTTTTTGATTGGCGACAGCGATGATATGTGTCATGAGCTCCCCCTATCTCTTCTCTTTTGGAATCTCGATAATCATGCGGTAAGCGTCATCGGTATCTTCTTCTTTGGCCGTGACGGTCATTCCGGTATCGCGAATCATTTTGACTGAACGTTTCAGTGTATTCCAGGCAACGCGGGTATCGTGGCTAACCGCTGACCGGCGTACTTTTGGCTTCGGCTTTTTTTCCGGCTTCTTAGGTCTTAGCCATTCATTAACCAAAGCCGATGTTTCCTTCACCGTCAATTTGTCGGCCACGATTTGGTGCAATGCCTGTGCCTGTTGATCATCACCAAGCTTCAGCAATTCCCGCCCATGCCGCTCGCTGATGAGGCCCTTCATAATGGCTTCTTGCACCGGTGCATCCAATTTCAGCAACCGGATCTTATTGGCGACAAACGCCTGACTCTTTCCCAGCTGCTGTGCCAACGCGCCTTGGGTTAACTGATTGAGCTTCATTAAAGCCACATACGCCTGGCCTTCTTCAATCGCACTCAAGCCTTCACGCTGCAGGTTTTCAACCAGTGCCATGGACGCACTTTCATCATCGTCCATCTTCTGGACAATCGCCGGGGCTTTTTCCCATCCCAACAACTGCATTGCGCGATAACGCCGCTCGCCGGCAATGATTTCATATTGGTCAGGCGCATATTCACGCACGATAATCGGCTGCAACAAGCCGTGTTCTTTAATCGTGGCCGCCAGTTCCTGAATCGAATCAGCGGAAAAAACCTTCCGCGGCTGAAATTGATTCGGCGTAATGGCGTTTAGCGGCAACTGTTGCACAACGGTCTCGTCGTTTGGCTTTTTATGGCCAAAAAATGATAATGCCACGCGTTATGCACCTCCCAATGGTTGTTTATTTGGCACTCCCGGCTTACGAGGGTATTTATTTGGTGTTGCCTTCACTTTTTCGATCACCAGCAAATGCCGAGTGTCCCCGGTTTCCGGTAAGGTTAGCGCCGCATCCTGAACTAACTTGCCGCCCAGCAAACCGATTGCCGGCTTGGCGGCGATGAGTTCCTCTGCGGTTGCGGCAGCCTTCATGGCCACAAATCGCCCTTGTGGCTTCACCAGTGGCAGGCACAGTTCAGCTAAAACATTGAGCGCCGCAACTGCCCGCGCCGTCACCAGGTCAAACTGGCCGCGATGCGATGATTTTTTAGCACCAAAAGTCTCGGCGCGATCATGGAATAACTGAACATCTGTCAGCTCCAGGCGCGTCGTTAACCGTTCTAAGAAGCCAATCCGTTTTTGCAAGGAGTCGACAATCGTGATTTTTAACTGCGGGAACGCAATTTTAAGCGGAATTGACGGAAATCCCGCACCGGCACCGACATCACAAAGCGATAACGGCTGGCTCTGTAATTCAGGCAGCACCAAGCCTAAGGTCAATGAGTCATAGAAGTGCTTGAGGTAGACGTCCCCTTCAGCTGTGATGCCCGTCAGATTCATTTTCTCATTCTCGCTGATCAGATATTGGTAATAAGCCGCGAACTGATCCTGCTGGCGGTCATCCAAGACGATGCCGTGATCAGCCAGAGCGTGGACAAAAGCTGTTGGATCCATGTCTGCCTCCGTTTTTTTAATTGATTTTGTGGAACAAACAAGGTTTCACGTACTCGTCAAGTGTAACGTAAAAGTGCCGTGTGCTCAACCGTATTCTTGGCGTAAAAACGGGTCAAAAATCTCGTTGAGTCGCCTTGTGCTTAGCCATGAAGTACGCACGGTCGCCGCAATTTTCAAGCGCTTCATTTTACCACAAATCAACTTGTCGATATGGTGTACTAGTTCACAAGCATAACTAATTCTACAATCAGGTTTTCGTGCTAATCTAAGACCATCCAAAAAGAGGGGCTTTGCGTCATCAGTCTGTCTTTTTGGTTTAGTCGTTTCACTTTTTTCGGTAAGTTCGTCAACACAAGGGGGAGAAAATTGTCCGCTCTAAGTCTGCCTGAATAGGGCGATGCTACGCGAGATTTTCTAAGTGTACGAATGGATTGGAGCCGCGCGTGATCGGTACAAAAAGGGGCACCGAAAAATGCGCTCACCATAACGCGTTCACCGGCGCAGGAGTCTGCGTACAAGGACCTTGGTCGGTCGCAATGGGCAAAACCCGACCATCGCGACCAAGGCCGCTTATACTCCGACTCCTAACCGCGCCAGTTCACGCTCATCCGAAAAGCGCGAAGGGGGTAGTCAGTATGTTTAAGCATTTTTCTAAGTTGGATTCGTGGGCCCTCGTTTTGTTCCTATTGATTGTCATTGGTGGCCCTATCCTCATTCTGTTCAGTATCAGTCATTCTTTTTTACCGTTTATTCATCACTTCGGCTTCGTGATTTTCTTGATTGTGATTAGTAGCAGCACCTGGGTTCTTTTGCTGACGATGTATTATGTGTTTATGATGCTATTTGGCTGGGGCAAGGCACGGCGGGATTATCCATTGGTAGCGCCTAAGAGCCGATTTCTGATTCTCATTCCGGCACACAATGAAGCGGCCGTTATCACGGCCACTTTGGAGCACCTTCATCAACTCGACTATCCGAAAGCGGCGTATCACATTGTGGTTGTCAGCGATCAGTCCACTGACCAAACAACGGCGCTTGCTGCGGCTCAAGGCGTTCAGGTGGTCGACACGTCGCGCCAGCGCTATCAGCGGGTCGGCGTCGGCAAACCGGCTGGCCTCCAATACGCACGCGATGAACTGACCGATTCGGGCACCCTGCAACAATACGACTTGGTAATGGTGCTGGATGCCGACAACTTCACCGATCCTAACCTTTTACGGGAATTGGACAGCCAATATCAGGCAAAGCACTTTACTGCCATTCAAGCCTATCTTGATAGCAAAAATGACAATACGCTGCTGACATTGGGTTACGCGATGAGTTACTGGACCATGAATCGCTTCTTTCAGCTCAGTAAATATCGGCTGGGTTTGGACAACAGCATCGGTGGAACCGGCTTTGTTGTTGAGCGTCAGTGGCTGGAAGCCAACCATGGTTTTCAATCGCACAGCTTAACCGAAGATCTTGAAATGGAAATTCGCATTGTAGAAAGCGGCGGCACGGTGGGCTGGAACCATTTTGCCCGCATTTATGATGAAAAGCCGGATCATTTGCGCGCCAGTATGACCCAACGTTTCCGTTGGAGCCGCGGGCATTGGTATACTGCCTTTCACAATTTGGTGCCGTTATTGCATCACTTTTTGAAAACCGGCGACTTGCGTGACTTGGATCAACTTAGCTATCTCTTTTCCATGCGCCAAAACTTTCAATATCTGCTCGCGTCTTTTTTTGGAATCGCGTGGGTCATCAGTCTTTTGATGCCAAGTCTTGGTCTGCATCCAATCTGGCTCATTGATGTCGATCACAGTTATTTCGTACCGATAACGATGATCAACTGGCTGATTTTGCTAGAGGGATTCATCCCCATGATTGCCGGATTCTTATATGACGCTAATTGGGAAGGCTCGAAGTGGCTGATCACGCCAAAAGCCGTCCTCGCCTTTTTCTGGTTCTCGCTCACTTATTTAATTGTTCAAATCGGCGGCTTGCTCACTTTTCCTAATCAAAAAGCCTGGGCGCATACCCAGCATGTCTTGACCGTCACGCATCACCTTTGATATGGCTGGTTTGGTAGCGGTAATGCTAGACTTTTTATCATGCATTTAAAGACCTCCAACTGCCTCAAGGTACTTGATGGCCTTGACGTTGCTAAAATTCCGATTGATGATGTAAAGGATCAGGTCACCTAACATGATCTTTATTATCAATTAGCATCATGGTCGGGAATCGTAAAAAGGTCTTAGTTTCGAACATTCTCACGATTAGCGCGTTACGATTCAGCTTGTTGCATATCGTAATGCGCATCACTTGAAAGGATCAAACAAAGGTTGTCGCATTTATGTGCCCAACCTGCTAAAAAGGCGAAAATTTAAAAAGGGAAGATTCGAGGAAACTTTAATTCTATGAATCATTGAGAATAAGCATTCCCATTCTGGCCAACGTCAATTTAGGACGTTGGCCTTTTTCATATTCTATGCGTTCTCTTTCACTTTTGACACGGCGATGATGACGTGTCAGAAGATCATTTCAATAAGCGCTTTTTGCGACCATTTGCTATCGTAGTCGGTAAAAGAATTTTTTGTGATCAGAATCCCATCATTTTTGATTTCATAGCTACAGTGCCAATCATCGTCTTTTTGGTGGCAATGTTTTGCCCATACATTTCCAGTCAATACCCGCAGCATTGGTGTTTGTTGATACTTTTGTTCCTTATTTGCAAGCAGTGACTGACATTGCTCCACCTATTTAACGGCCCTCAAAGTTTTTATTAATCCGATTTATACTTTTAATTTTAAACATCATTTTGCTTATAACTAGTCGTTAATAATACATGTAAAAAACGTTCGTTATCATTATTACAAGTTTTTATTGACACAATGATTAATTTACGATATCTTTATCGATATAGAAACCGCTTTCTATATTGTCACTAGTCGAGCTCATTTTGAAGGAGGAACGTTAATGTCCAATGCTATACGTCTGACAACCTTAGCAATCGTTTCAGCTCTAGTTACTACGCCACTAATTGAATCAGTGGTACCTGTCCAAGCAGCTGAAGTAGTTGAATCAACCACTGTTCAAAACACGCCAGAAGCTGGAAAGACAATCGTTGCAAGAACAGAAATCCAGCGTGATTTCTTGGCTATGCAGGATGAGATTACAAATCAGCTGGATGTTTTAAACGGAAAGTATGTATATGATTTCAACACTATTGAGAAAATTGTAGAGAAATTCGACTTTGCAACGTTAAACAAAGAAACTGGCTCTAATTTCTCTGCAAAAAACTTCTTGACTGTTGCTATTAACGACATCAATTCAACACGACTCCCAAGACGCACAAAACGCGGCAGATATTACAATTACAATGGAACTGCTGAAGGTTGGAACTACCGTAGAAGTTTCTACGATACATGGAAAAGTAAGGCAGTGGCACAACAACTTAACAATGCTGCAAGAGATTTTGGCTACTTTGGGCCTGGCATTGGAGGCGCACTTGCTCTTGCTGCTGGGCCTGTCGGTGCAGCTATGGGCGCTGCTTTTGCAGGAAGTTCCGCTTTCACTTCATGGTATGCTGGGGGGCTGGCCAGTTCAATTACCTACAACAATACTGGCGCTGGCGTTGTTGTTGACATAAATAAATACACACAAGCATACTCTGTTTTTGATCAGAAAAAATTCTAAGAACAAGTTCATTTTTAAGGGGGATGCGTATCCTTGCTTAATAAAAAAGCTGTGAAAAAATACATGTATTTTTCAATATTAGGCATAGGAATCTGGCTTATAAAATCCGAACCATATGATATGACTAAAATCGCATTAGCAATAAATATGGGATATATCCTCTTCTTTGCTGGAAGCCTATTATCAGTACCCTCTTTTTTTCTAATCAGTTCTTTTCTGCTCATTTATGGGAATTCCAGCTTTGAAAATCACTTTAACAGACGCATAGTCCAAAACTCTATCCGCCTTTTTGAAGTAACAATAATTATTGTTGCGTGCTTAGTCTTTGTTATTCTTGGCTCATTGAACAACTCGGTATGGTTAATTCCACTGGCTTTTCTTTGTATTAATGTCATTTTAGTTGGAACTAGCAAACAGCAAAAATAACATTTTACAAAGGAAAGTCTTTTTAAACCGCTTCTCGAAATGAAGTGGTTTTTTGCGTCTGATATATCTGATAGTAGTTACCAAACAGGTAATCGCAACATGCGACCACAATCCTTTACGCTATATTGGTTGCGGTTTATATTTCAAAATTATTTTATCAAGCCAAAATGTTCGGTTCTCATGCGCACCTGAATCTACTCACTTTGCGACAAAGAAAACGTGCACCAAGCATGATTAAAACATACCAGAATAACCCTGTCTTTTCCGTTTCTTCCCCATAGGCGATATAATAATAGTGGAAGTCAGTTTTCACTCAATGAACCTATACAAGGAGGGTGGTTGCGTGAGTATCGGGATTATTGGATCAGGTAATGTAGGCCGCGCGCTTGGCCAGCTTTTCAGTCATGTTGGTGAAAAGGTGATTTTGTCCCATCGCCATGGTGTGGCTTCGTTGGCGCCGATTATTGCCGAGATGCGGTCAACGGTCGAGGCAGGCACGGTCGCTGAGGCGGCTGGTCAGGATATTGTCGTGTTGGCAGTGCCGTTCAACGCCTTAGACGAGTTGCCGACAAAGGTAAAAGCCGATGCGGTTGTGATTGATGCGACTAACTATTTTCCCAGCCGTGATGGCGAGCGCCCGGCATTGACCGAGCATCACACCACTTCATCGGAGCTGGTAGCACAGCACTTCGGTACCAAGAAAGTGGTGAAAGCATTCAATACCATCGCCATGACGAAGATCCGCAGTCTGGCTAAGCCGAATCAGTCAAGCGACCGGATTGCGATTCCGATTGCCGGGGATGACGCCGCTGCCAAGCAAACCGTAACGAATTTGATTGAAAAAATCGGCTTTGATGTCGTGGATCTTGGTGACTTGGCGGATAGTTATCCGGCACAGGCAGATGGCCCGTTGTTCCTGTTTACGGGTGATGCCGATCAGGTGCGGGCGCAGGCAAACAAATAACGGAAAGCTGCTGTTCAGGCACGCGTCATTTCGGGCTCGGGCGTGAGGCAGCTTTCCGTTTTATTGATACGGCTAAAATTTAAAAGCGATCAAGGCCGAATCGCTCAGCGTCAGTCGCAGTGTTAGTGCGCAGGCTGTCCGATGCGGTCTTTGTGATTTTGCACGATCATTTTGGCAATGGCTTTGGCGATGTTCTGGTTTTTGAGAATGGGACCATGGGAATAGCTGCCGATGGTATTCTTGTAGCGCATGCCTTCAACCCCGTCTTCAGGATTGTTGCCATACCCTTCAATCATCTTTCCAAGAGGCTTAAGCTTTTTCTTGTCATCAAAATAGGTTCGGCCGCTATGGTTTTCAAACGCTTTGACGGTTCCGAATTCAGTTTGGTACTTGGTGTCACCAATCATGCGACTGTCCGGTTTGAACACCGTATGCAGCGGCAAAATGCCGAGGCCTTTGATGACGGTACCTTCGCTGGTTTTATAATAATCACCGAGCAATTGATAGCCGCCACAGATCGCCAGCATGGGTTTGCCGTTTTCGATATACCGGCCTAAAGTTTGGGCGTACCGAAGCAGATCCTTAGCGACCACGGTTTGTTCATAATCCTGACCGCCGCCGAAGAAGATGAAGTCATAGTCGTCGGCATTGAAGTCGTCGCCGAGGCTGATGTTATCGACCTGCACCTGGTAGCCTTGTTGATTCAACAAATAGCGCAAAATTTTGACATCGCCGCTGTCGCCATAGGTATTCATGAGATCTTCGTACAAGTAAGCGATTTTGATTGTATCCGCCATGAATCAAGTGCCTCCGTTTGGTTTGATTGGCAACAGCTTATCACAAAACTGGGACAAAAGAGAAGTGCTTGGATCATCAGACACTTCGGCATCAAAAAGAATGCGGTTAAAGATCGGTCATTGTAAATCCTGATCGGTTCTTTAACCGCATTGCCGTTTAAGCCACAAGGTTAGCCAAAATGCTAGCGCTTGTGAGCCTTAATCCAAGGCTGGGCCTTTTCTTCGATCGCCTTATAAATCGCATCCATATCCGGATAATCACTAATCTCAAATACGAATTCATCAGGCTGATCATGAAAAGTCGGTTTATTGTTTAAAATGATATTCAACTGATCGAACTGATTGTCACCGGTATCTTTGCGGATTTGATACGTGAAAAACGCCGCTTCATAGTTCTGAACGTTATCGGGTTCTTCATATAAGACTTCCATGAACTGATGCTCGGTTCGATAGTTATCTTTTTTTAATTTGTCCCACAAATCCTGATATTGCTGGTGCAAGTCAGTCAACTGTGCATCGGTCAGTTGTTCGTTTTCCTTGATTTCTTTGCCGTCTAATTCCATTTTTTTCGCCTCTGAGTTTAGTTACCACTTCATTATCGAACTGTCGTCAGAGATTGTCAAAATGATTCTTAATCACCGGTAAGATCCCCATGGTACAGGATAAAAAGCAGACAGAAAAAATTTGACACTTTCGCATGAGCACCTATCTTGCATCTTTGATAACTCACTCACCAGCGTGGAAGACGCTTCACCCTCAGTGAGTCTTGCCCTCAACCGTTTCCAAATCACCCTTACCATCGCGTTCAACAATGGCTTGAATCGCAGCTGTAATGCCCTTCACATCGTCATCAAGCGACAACGCTGGCGTTTCTGGCCGCGCCACGACTTGCTCCGGTAAAAATGGAATGTGCATAAAGCCGGCTTTGATGGTCGGGAACTCCTTGTCGCGCATGTATTGAACCTGATAAAAAATGTGGTTGCAAACATAAGTTCCCGCAGTGTTAGACACTGAAGCAGGAACGCCATCTTCACGAATGGCCTTTGCCATCGCCTTAATCGGTAACTGGGTAAAATAAGCAGTCTGGCCATCTTCGTGAATCGTATGGTTCAACGGCTGATAACCAGCGTTGTCTTTAATCCGGCCGTCATCCAGGTTAATGGCCACCCGTTCCGGCGTCAATTCAAAGCGACCGCCAGCCTGGCCAATACTGAGCACATAATCCGGCTTTTCTTTAACAATCGCATCATGCACCACATCCGCAGACACGTTAAACTTAGTCGGAATTTCCAGCTTCACAATCGTTGCGCCGCTGATTTCGTCCGGCAAGCGTTTAACCGCCTCAATCGCCGGATTAATTTTATCATCGCCAAAAGGGTCAAAACCCGTTACAAGAATCTTCATATTAATATCCTTTCTAAAATGCCAAGAAGTACATCAAACCGATTTGAATGACCAATAACAACACGGCAATCGGTGCCTGTTGCTTGATGACGCCCAATGGATCGTCCATTTCCAGCAACGCAACCGGCAGACTATTAAAGTTGGCCGCCATCGGTGTCAGCAAGGTCCCACAATACCCCGACGTCATGCCAATCGCCGCAACAATCGCCGGATTGGCACCTTGAGCAATGACAAATGGAATTCCGATCGCGGCGGTAATCACCGCGAAGGCTGCAAACGCGTTACCCATAATAATCGTGAACAGCGCCATCGCCACACAGTATAAGATGACCCCACCCAGATGGCTACCAGCCGGAAATAGACCGGCAATCAACTTAGCCGTCAGCGAGCCAACCCCGGCTGCAGTGAAAACCGCGCCTAAAGTGGCCAATAATTGCGGTAAAATGCCGGCAGCACCAACTGAGCGAACCATCCGCTGCGTATCATTATAAACCATTTTCCCGGAAGCTTTGGTCATGATGATCGCGACAACTAGGGAAGCTGCTGCGCCAATCCCGATGCCGACCTGACCGCCGAGCTTGGTGAACTGGGCAACGGCGATCGAAACGACTGCCAGCACGACACTCGGGACAAAGACCCAACCGCCGAGCCGCTTAGCTGCCTGGGCTGCATGTGCACCGTCAACCGGTTTGATTTTTCCGATTTGAATCTGCTTGAACAGCGCAAGTACGCCGATCACCACAACCAAAATACCCACAACCATCGCCGGCAATAACGTGCCAAAGGCGAAAATAACCGCCAGAATGAGCCAAAACAGGCCGGTACCGATACGGGCCGGATTATCTTTTGCACGAAAAGATTCAATTCCGGCTAGTGCCATCACGACGCCAATCAAGGCATAAAGCACTAGAAGCAACGTGTTCACCATCAGCGTTTGCCTCCTTTATCGGCCCGTGGGTCAGTCTCAAACTGCCGATCAAACCAGCGATTATAAATAGCCACAACGACTAATGTGATGATCGCAACCGGAATGGATGCCAACACGACCTGCATCGGTTCAACCGGATGCTTGAGGCCCTTCATCGTACTGGCGATCAATAAAACCCCGGCTGTTGCCACAAACAGATTTTGGGCAAAAAAGTTACCGAAATTATCTGTCGCGGCCGACCGCGCTTTGATGAGATCAATTTCCTTATCCGTCAATTTGCGTTTGGATTCAGCCGCCGCGGTGACCATTGGCGTAATCAATGGCCGAACAAACTGCACCTGGCCGGACAATGAAATCCCAAAAACACCGCCTAATTCACGGATCACTAAGTAAAGATTCAAAATACGACTGGGTGTGAGCTTCTTTAGTTTCTGAATGCCAGTCACTGCTACCTCTTTTAAGCCATGGCTTTCAACCAGGCCGATCATCGGCAGCGTCAAGAAGAAAAGCGACACCATGCGATTATCAACGAAACTCTGGCCCAATGTCGTCAATAAGTCCGGGATACTCATGCCGGAGAAGACAGCCGTGACAATAGCCGCCAGCACCACAACCGCTGTCGTATCCCACTTCAAAGCAAAGCCGACAACGATGATAACAATGCCGAGTAATTTCAAATATTCCAAATGCTGTTCCCCCTTATTGATAATGGTGAAAAGTTTAAAGGTTATTGGCAGGAAGGTCAATTAATTAAAGTGTGCAACTATTTATAACGGATACTATTTTATGGAAGACAATCTTCTGACTGTTGCACCGTTGAACGGACGCAATGAGAGTATCTAAAAAGGGATAGCCCCGTTGGCTGGGGTTATCCCTTTTGTATTGAAACGCGCCAGTTCACGCTCTTAGGCCGGTTGCATTTCCTTATCTTTGTCCTTGTCTTTATCCTTTGCCTCATTGCGGGCAATTTCTTCTCTTGTCAGCATATCCTTGACCGTCATTTTAACTTCAGTCACGTTCAAACCGGTCATTTGGCGGACGTTTTTGGCAATCGCCATGGTGACTTTGTTGAAAATTTCCGGTACGTTTTCACCGTAGCGAACCGTGGCGTCAAGTGAGACGGAAACATCCTGATCATCACTCAAATCAACGTTAACGCCTTTGGTCGGATCTTCATCTTTGCTGAACATGTCGGTGATGTTCGCCATCATGCCGCCTTCAAGCGAGTAAACGCCTTCGACTTCATTGCAGGTGATCCCCACGATTTTAGCAATCACCGCGTCGTCGAATTTCAATTCCTTATTGATGCCGCTTTGTTTCTTGTTGTCCATTTTAATCGCTCCTTTTTTTGAGGTCTTTTCGTAACTTAACGTTTTTGCCATTCGCGTTTCGTCAATACATCTTTAACGTGCATATTCAATTCAACTAGCTGCAGACCGGTCATGCGCTCGATTTGCGCGCTGATCTTGTCGCACAGTTGCTTGAAAATGGCCTGGGCATTGCTATCGAATTCCAGGAAAACATCCATATCGATCGCAACCTGCTTTTCACCGACTTCCGCCGAGATCCCCTTGGTTAGGTTTTCACCGCTGGAAAAAGTCTCCGTCAGATTGTCCATCATGGAGCCGTCCATCCCCAGAATGCCATCGACATTCTGGGCACAAATGGCGGCAATTTTCTCGATGACCTTATCTTCAAAAGTCACCCGACTATTGGCTATCAGTGTTTCGTGCTGATTCGCTTTTGGTGCCGGTGCGGTTTTTGGTGATGCTACTGCATCCATCGACTCACCTACTTTCCTTTACTAAATGCATCTTTGCCAGACGTTAGCCAGCTCATGAGGTTGCCCCAGTTAGGGACGAGATAGCGCTCAATGAGCCAGCCTAATCCGCCAAAAATCACGACAAGCATCATGCCCATAAACCCGAAGCGCATCCAGGCAAAGGCAAGAATGACGCCAATCACAGCTCCAATTGTTCCTTGCTGCATGCTGTTATCACCCTTTCGTAGCTGATGAACACTGCTGCCAACGGTGCTCTGGGACGCACCCGGTTTGACTGGCAATCAGCCTTCATCCATCCGCGACATCAAATGACCCGAGCAGTTTTGGCCTTCACTTTCGTTGCTGGAAGCAGTTGCACCCGCACATGCTTGACAGGAATGCCGAGACATTCCTGCAACTTCTGGCGCGCAGTTTCTTCAATCTGCTTGGCTTCCTGTTTCAGCTCCTTGCCGTTTCCGGAAAAGGCTGCGATCCGCATGCGGGCCACTTGCTTCTTCCGAATACTGACGTCCACGTCCACTGATTTGGTAAAATGCCGGGCCACGATCGCTTTTGCCACCGTGTTTTCAATGGCACTTTTATCAAGGGTCAAATCACCATCATCCCCTGCCAAAATCAATGCATTAGCCGTTGACCGCCGGAAAATAGCAACTAGCAGCATGATCAGAAAGACCAACAGCACCAATCCCGTTAAACCGATCATGAGCGGCCGTAACCACACGGCTTGCTGCAGATAGAACCGGGTAAATTCGCGATTGGGCCAAAGCAACAACCCAAAGCCCACACTCTGTAGCAATCCGCAAACGGCAACGAGGCCGAATAGTCCTTTCGTTATCGGTTTCATCTTTTACGGCCTCCTACGCCTTGCGCCGGGTCGATCCCAACAGCAAGGAAACGAGGAAAACAACAATGACTGCGCCGATAATTGCCGGAATCAACGCCATGCCAGCCAGTGACGGCCCCCAGTTACCGAGTAAAGCCGTGCCGAGCCACGCACCGATCAGCCCGCCGATAATATTCCCGAGCCAACCAAGCGGCATGTCCCGACCAACGATGAGCTGCCCAATGCAACCGATCACAGCACCGATAATCAGTGTCCAGATTAAATGCATCATGGTAATCATCCTTTCTTTTTGAGCGCGAGCCGGCGCGGTTAGGAGTCGGAGTGTAAGTGGCCTTGGGCGTGATGGCCCGGGCTTAGGCCATTGCGACCAAGGTCCTTACATGCAGACTCCTGCGCCGGCGAACGCGTTATGACTAACAACTTTCTGACTATCTTAAGCTTAACGAACCGAACTTATCATTCGCAATAAATATGCTAATAATAACAATTAGTATTTAATTGAAGGCACAAGAAAACCCGCCGTTATGCGGTTTACACAACGACGGGTTTATGAATCCGTTAATTAAAAAGATTAACGGATTAATCGAAAAACCATCAACTTATCCAAATGCCATTTACGGATTCGGTTCGCGATTAGCCTTCGATCAAATCGCCGGCATTCGGACCGGCATCCAGCTTGTAAATTCGATCAACATTGATAACAACAGCACTGATGGCTGCTGGCAAGTGACGTTCCTTGGCAAACGCCTGCGCATCTTCAAAGATCTTGTCATCATTATGAAATTCAACGGTGCCTTCAAACCGAAAGCCCTTCAAAGCCTTGTAATCAACTGAGGCAACGGCAGCCTTTTTGGAGTACTGCAAATTGTGCCACGCTTGTTTACCGGTTTCTTCGTTGTAAATCAAGTGATGATCATCCAAAACTCGCATGGTGCCTTTTGGGCCGACTTGCGGATTTCCGTTCTCATCGGCGGTTGCCAAGTAGTTAAGCTGTGCACCGATCATGTCTTTCATATCTTGCGTCAAAGTTGCCATCAACGATCAATCCCCTTTGCTTACTTTTTGTTACCAACGTCAGTGTAACACAAATTGATCGTGCACGTCAGTTCTTGCTTCTTTTTTAACCTTTCAGGTATTCCAACCCGCCAGCGACGGTTGGAAAAGATGGGCGCGATTTTATTCATTTGGCGGAACCTGTATTACACTAAGGGTAAGTAATGAATGGATTTTGTCGTAGGTTCGGTTTGACCTAAGGGAGGCAAATATTAATGCCACAGGTTTATGTTTCAGCAGCTTTGCCTAAATCCGCCAACGCGGCACTGCAAAAAGCCGGAGTGGATTTTGACGCGTACAACGGTAAAGGACTCATTACTGAAGATGAGCTCCAAAGTCATTTAGCTAACACCGAAGTTCTCATTACAGCACTTTCAACGCCAGTCACAGCAGCAACACTAGCGAAGGCGCCCCATTTGAAGCTCATCGCAAACTACGGCGCCGGCTTCAATAACATCGACGTCACCGCCGCCAAAGCGCAGGGTGTACTCGTGACAAACACGCCAAAAGTTTCAACCACATCAACAGCCGAGGTGACACTAGCCTTGATACTGGCAGTTTTGCATCGGGTCACAGAAGGCGATCGGTTAATGCGCGGTCCCGGCTTTTCCGGCTGGGCGCCGACGTTCTTCTTAGGCCATGAACTTGCCGGCAAAACCGTCGGCATCATCGGCATGGGGCAGATCGGGCAAGCCGTTGCCAAGCGCGTGCATGCATTTAATGCCAAAATTCTCTACACGCAACATCATCAACTGACACCTGAAGCCGAACAGGCACTGGGAGCAACGTTTACCGATCGGGCAACTTTATTGCAGCAAAGCGACATCGTCACCCTTCATTTGCCACTGGTGCCGGCCACACACCATTTGCTCGACGCCCACGCGCTGGCGACGATGAAGCCGACTGCCTACCTCATTAACGCAGCACGCGGTCCCTTAATTGATGAATCCGCCCTACTCAAGCAGCTAACCGACCATCGTCTGGCCGGCGCTGCCCTAGATGTTTACGAGGCTGAACCGCATGTCAGCTCAGGACTCAAGGCACTGGACAACGTTGTGCTCACGCCGCATATCGGCAATGCAACCGTTGAGGCACGTGACGCCATGGCCAAAATTGTCACCGACAATACGCTAGCTGTTTTAAACGGTAAACAGCCGCAATACGTTGTAAATGGCTAAGCAGCTACTATAACCCAATCAAAAACGCCAAACTACCTTCTCTGCCGCAATACCGGCTTCAGGTCATTTGGCGTTTTGTTTTGTACAAAAATCATGGTTTCAATAAGCTAGTGTTTCTGCGAATCATGTGGCTGCCAAAAGCTGGCTAAAAGCAGCGCGAGAACAACGCCCAAGGTTAAGCCAAGGCCGCCAACTAAAAAAGGATTCGCAATTTGATGCTGCTGCATGAAAAAATAGATAACGCCAATGAGAACAATGGCAATCGCCACCAATGCAACACGATACCAAGTGTTCTTAGTCATAGGTGAGCCAAGATCGTGTACTTTCCGACATTCTTATAATCACCTTTGGCCTTTGAATCAGGTGTGCCAGCGGCTTCATAGAAAACCGAGTACTTGCCATCTTTATCTTTTGCAACAACCAATCCCTCGTCAACGACGTGTTGGGCCTTGTAAATTTGCGCACTACGCCGGGCAGCAGCAAAGTCATAATCATTGGCAACTGCATCGCCGGGATTGAAGAAAACAATTTCCTCACTCATCAAGATCCCCTCACTTTCTGGTGAGCGTGAACTGGCGCGGTTAGAAGCTGGAGTGTAAGTGGCCTTGGGCGTGATGGCACGGGCTTAGGCCATCGCGACCAAGGTCCTTACACGCAAGCTTCTGCGCCAGTGAGCGCGTTAATGTGAGCGTGAACTGGCGCGTTTAGAAGTCGGAGTGTAAGTGGCCTTAGGCGTGATGGCCCGATCTTGGCCATTGCGCCTAAGGTCCTTACATGCAGACTTCTGCGCCGGCAAACTCTTTGTGACTTCAGTATACCACGCTACCTCAGGTTACTTCTCACTTTGAAGCGCTTCTGCTTGCTTGATCAGACTCTGCGTAAACGCCGCAAACTGAGGCATTTCTTCCTGTTTAACGTTCAACGCAATTTTGACCGGCTCCGCGCCCTGAACCGCTCCGCTCGCTCTCAAAACCGCTTCAAATAACTCCGGAGCTGTATTGTAATCCTTGCCGTAATAAGGATCGCCGGTGCCAAGCACGCCAAAAACCAGCGGCTTCGCAGAAAAGTCCAGCTTGCTCAAATCCTCATAGAAATCCTGTGTCTCTTCCGGAATCACGCCGCCGGTCCAGGTATATGTCGCCAAAACCAACACATCATAGTCTTTAATCTTACTTGGATCCGTCTGAATCATTTCGCCAAGCGTGACATCCCAACCGTAATGTTCAAAAAACTGTTGCTCAACCCGCGCCATTCCTTTGGCATTGCCTGTGATTGATGCGTATAAAATGATCGCCTTCATCGTCCTCACCTCATTAAGTTCAGTATACTGATAACTTCGAGGTTGTAAAAGCTTACATGACTGATGAGATGCGATGTTTGGCTGTGACCACTCAAAAAGTCGCAGTATCACTCACACTGCGACTCCGCAACTCATTCAACTGGCCGTTTCAACGGTGCCTTCACCTTGAAGGATGAAATGAACAGCATCGGCAAGTTCGTTTTCTTTAAAAAACTTGATTTCTTGATGACCCGAAAAATCATCCACTTCGATAATCGGCTCAAATCCGTTGAAGCGCCGCAATTCTTGACGCAACCAGGCATCCCAGACTTGGGTTGCCAAGCCTTGATGCTGGCTTTGGTTTCGCCGAATGATGATATTCTTATTGTCCCAAATCCGCACCCGCAAATCACGGTCACTTTGACTAGCGGCTAGGTCTTGCAAGTAAGCATAGTGTTCCATAAGCTCACCTTACCTTTCAAATCAAGGCAATACTTACAACATCGGGCGACTGGCAGTCTTGTCCAAACGCCGCCAAATCAACTGTTTTACCATCGGGATGTTGGCGGTTCTGACACTTTCTTTTAGTACATCTTCATTATACAAACATTTGTTCGCTCTTGCAATCTTTAAGTTCACCCCCTGACTATTTTTCGAATATCATCCTGCACTCCGTCTTTGTAACCTGACATTTTCGCTAATGAATCATGACAAAGTTACGATTGAATGTCATACGTGCGCACCTTGACAAAAATCGTTATACTGTTAGTAAAGGCTCACGAGGAGGAATCGTTTTGGCTGAAAAAGATCAAATCAGTGCATTTTCACGGGAAATCATCGACTTCCAGCGCAAAAATCATCTAACGGACACGGAGATGGCGCTTAACAGCCATGTATCAGTGGAACATATTCACAACATCAAATCTATGCGTGAGATGCCGGATTCTTCCGTCGTCGCCACGCTGAAGGATTACATGGAACACAAACCGAACGGTAAGTAAGTTTAAGTTGGTCGCATGAAAAGCCCCGTCATCAAATTCAGCATTTGATGACGGGGCTTTTGTATATTCATATAACTCAAAAATTAACTACCAAATGCTGTGGTTCAACCTCATGCAACTCTGTGCTTGTGGGCCGCGGAATATGTTCTGCCAAGATCCGCTCATTTCGTTGACGGGCTGCAACCGCTGATTCCGGATTTGGCCGGGGGATTGCTGCTAGTAAACGTTTTGTGTAAGGATGCACTGGGTTCGTAAAAATCTGCTCAGTTGTTCCAGTTTCGACAATGGTGCCTAAGTACATAACCAAAATGCGATCACTAATTTCCCGAACAACACCCAAGTCGTGCGTAATGAAAAGATAGGTTAGCTTCAGCTTCTCTTGTAACTGCTTTAGTAAGTCTAGCACCTGCGCCTGAATTGAAACATCTAATGCTGATACCGCTTCGTCACAGACAACCAAACTCGGATCAAGCGCCAATGCCCGGGCAATGCCGATCCGTTGCCGCTGACCACCGGAAAATTCGGATGGATACCGATTCGCACTGGCCTCATCAAGGTCAACCGCTTGTAAAAGTTGCAACATCCGATGGTGGCGTGCTTGCGCATTCATTTGGTGATGGATAGCCATCACTTCTTCAATCGCATCCCCAATTTTTTGACGTGGATCCAGTGAGCCAAACGGATCCTGAAAAATCATTTGCATCTTGGCGATTAATGCGGCTTGACGATGATTGAATGGTGGCAATTCCTTGCCTGCATAAACCATCTTGCCAGCAGTCTTCTGCTCCAATCCTAAAATTGTTCTGCCCAACGTCGACTTTCCTGAGCCAGACTCGCCTACTAATCCTAATGTTTCACCGGGGTAAATATGAAAGCTGACGTCATTAACCGCTTTTAGTCCGGCAGCACGTTTTCGAAATAGCTGTTTCTTATCCTGATACACTTTCGTCAGATGTTGAACGGCCAACAATGGCTGTTTGTCGGTTACCTGTGAATGTTGCGCGATGTGGGGAGCGTCAACATCAGGAACCGCGGCAAGCAATTTTTTAGTATAGGCATTTTGCGGATGTTCAAAAATTGTTTGTGCAGTGCCTCGCTCAACAATTCGCCCTTGCTTCATGACAACCACATAATCGGCGATTTGTGCCACCACGCCCATGTCATGGGTAATGAAAAGAACACCCATCTCTTCTTGATCTTTTAATTTATTAATCAGCTCAAGAATTTGCGCCTGAATCGTAACATCTAAGGCAGTTGTCGGCTCATCAGCAATCAACAACTGCGGCTTGCAAGCAATGGCCATGGCAATCATCACTCGTTGTCGTTGTCCGCCGCTTAACTCATGCGGATACATCTGCAATTTTTTGGCAGGCTCAGGCATCTCAACTTGCTTCAACAATGCCAACGCCTGATCAAAAGCAGTTTTACGATCTACTGCTTGGTGGGCTTTAATGACATCCGTCAGCTGTTTGCCAATGCGTAACACCGGATTTAACGCCGTCATTGGTTCTTGAAAAATCATCGATAGTTGATCTCCGCGAAGTCGTCGCATGGCCTTGTCGCCTAGCTTCAGCAGATCCTGCTTTTCAAAACGAATCGAGCCACTGGCAACATGTCCGTTTTGTGGCAGAAGACCCATCACCGAAAACGAGGTAACACTCTTCCCAGAACCGGATTCACCAACGAGGCAAACCGTCTCATGTGGATGAACGGCTAAACTGATGTCGTGTAAAATTTGTTTAGTACCTTGGTCTGTTTCAAAATCAACATTCAGGTTTTGAACTGCTAAGACTGGTTCCACCATGACTGTCACCCTCCAACTGGTTTCTCTAAGATAGACATATTCAGCTTAACGGACTTTAGACTAATTGAAGTAAGCTCCGCCCAAGTACCACATGCCTGTTGGTAAGACAGTCACGCCTTTGAGATCCTTAGCTTGCGCAACTGCAACGGAATTGTGATCCATTACGATCCACGGTAAGTCTTTCATGGCGATCTTATTCGCAGCGCTCAAAGCCTTTTTACGTTCAGAAGTATTTAAAGTCTCTCGTGATTTCTCAACTTCGGCGTCAAATTGTTTGTTGCTGTACTTCATGTAATTAGAACTGCCGATATTCTTTGAATCAAGGTTAGGATAAAACAGTTCGCTTGCATCGCCTGTGCTGTTCGCCCATCCGGAGAAGGTCATCTCAAACTTTCCTGATGCTAGCGTTGTCAGATAGGTTGCCCACTCTTGTTTTTCAATTTTGACTTTGATGCCGGCTTTTGCCAGTTGCTGTTGAACGACTTGCGCCATTTGCACATATGCAGGTTGGTTACCAACTAGAATGGTATAAGTTTTCTTGTTAAAGCCGTTTGCCTTAACCAGTTCCTTCGCCTTTTTCAGGTTATAGGTTGTCGCAACTTTCTTGTCGTTCTTGTTATAGCCAAATAGCTCAGGCCCAATCAGGCTAGGATTATAGGTTCCTAAACCGTTTAACTGGGCGACATATGTTTTGGCGTTAATTGCATAAGCGGCAGCTTGTCGGAACTTCTTATTCTTACCTGGATTAGACTGCATATTAAAGCCAAAATATCGCATTGGCGTTCCGACTTTGTTTGTCAGCTTTACATTTGTCAGTGACTTGATTCGCGATAAGTAATCTGATGTCACATTGTCCAGTAACTGAATTTTGCCAGTTTGTAACATCGAAACTGCAGTGGCATAATCTGGAACGGTTTTAAACGTTACGCCAGCCAACTTCGGCTTTTTGCCCCAATAATCTGTATTGCGTACTAACTTAACACTATCGCCGGTTGTCCAGCTCTTAAACTTGAATGGTCCAGTGCCAACCGGATGTGTATTCAGCTTTCCTTTTTTATCAGCAGTTGGACTGACAATCGAAGCATTGGGATGGCTTAGCATCGCCAAAAATGGACCATACGGATATTTGGTCTTAATTTCAACAGTGCTGTCATTAACGACAGTTGTCGACGCAATCGGCTCGAGTAACGAGGCGCGCGGGGCGGCACGTTTAGGATCTTTCATTTGGTCAAACGTGTACTTCACTGCGGCAGCATTAAATGGCGTACCATCTTGAAATTTAATCCCTGTGCGTAAATGAATAATCCAGTCAGTGGCACTTTTACGCTCATAAGACTTCGCTAACCACGGTTTAGCTTTTAACGTCTTGGCATCTTGTCGAAAAAGTGTTTCATAGACTTGCTGAATGACGTTTGATGAAACTGTATCTGCCGTGGACAACGGTGATAACCCCTTAGGATCAGCCGTTGATCCATACACCAACGTGCGCCCAGCTGCTGCCGTCACGTTGGTTGGACCAGTCCCAAATGCAATCAATGTCGTCAATAAAGCGGTCAATACAGAAACTAAAAGCCATTTGCTTGTTTTTTTCGTCATGCACATTCCCTCCAACTTAACGCTCATCATCTCGACTTAGCGAATTTTAGCGTTTGGATCTAAGGCATCTCTCAAGCCGTCACCAAAAACATTAAACGAAAAGATCACTAGCATAATCGCAATCCCGGGAACCACTGCCACTTGCGGCGCATCCCACATAATCGACTGGCCCTCAGCAATCATGGCACCCCATTCAGGTGACGGTGGCTGAGCTCCCAAACCAATGAAACTGAGTGCTGCTGTTGATAGAATCGCTGAGCCTAGGCGCATCGTTGCATTCACAATGATTGGTGCCATGCAATTAGGCAGAATATGTTTAAAGATAATGCGTGGCGCGCGGGCACCTTCCGATTTTAGTGCGGTGATATATTCTTCGTTTTTAACAGCTAGGACACTGCCACGGACAATACGAGCAAAAGTGGGGATGGCCCAGATGCTGATAGCGATAACGATGTTCCCAATACCAGTCCCTAAAATGGCGATGATCAATAATGCCAACAAAATTCCGGGGAATGCGAAAAGAACATCCATGCACCGCATAATGAGACCATCCAGCCACTGAAAATAACCGGCGATCAAACCAAGCACAACACCAATACTGAGACCAATCGCTACAGCCGAAAAACCAACTCCCAAGGAAATACGTGCTCCATAAATCACGCGGGATAAAAGATCGCGCCCATAGTTATCTGTCCCTAGCAAATGACCCGGCGCCCCGATACCAAGATTCTTTCCGGTAATCAGATCTTGTTTGTAAGGACTGTCTGGCGCCAGCACAGGAGCAAAGATTGCTACTAAAATCATTAACGTAATGACAATTAGCCCGAATACAGCAAGTTTGTTGTGCAGTAATCTTTTAACGCGCAAAAACCGTGTCTCGGATTCTCTAGTCGCATGGGCTTTACTTTCACTTGTTGTAGCGACTGATTCACTTGATGCAGCTGAGATATTTCGTTCCATGTTCTACCTCCCTTGCCTGTTTGCTAGTTCGTTGCATTTAAAGCCGGAAGTTTGCAATAAGGTCGCTGTTAAAATGGCCTAAAGCATTGACTCCCCAGCTTCTGAACGCGTCGCCCTATGTTCTAGTTCAATAGTTAATTCTCGGATCAACCTTGGCGTAGATAATATCGACGACTAGATTGACCAGAACGAATATTGTAGCAATGAACAATACGGTCCCTTGTACGACCGGGAAATCGCGAGCTGAGATGGCATTGATCATCAATCGACCGACACCGTTGATGGTAAAGACTTGTTCAGTCACAATCGTTCCACCTAATAATGTGCCAAAGTTGATACCGATAACGGTAATAATCGGAATCAAGGCGTTACGAAATTCGTGGGTTAAGATGATTTTCCAAGGCCGCAAACCTGCTGCTTTTGCTGTCCGCACATAATCTTGCTGCAGCACTTCAAGCATGGTAGCTCGTGTCGTGCGTGCGATTAAGGCAGCCGAGCCTGCACTCAGCGCAATCGCTGGTAATATTAATTCTTTTAGACCAGCGACCGTATACCAATGCATCGACATGCCGCCAATCGGCAACGCGTGCAACATCACGGCGAAAATCAAAATCAGCATTGTTCCTAACCAAAAATTAGGAATGGACACACCGAGCAGCGATAATGTCGTGCTTGTAAAATCAATCCATGTATTGTGTTTAATGGCGGCAACAATCCCCAGTGGAATGCCGATTATCAATGCCAGCACCATGCTGGCTGTTGCTAATTTAATCGTTGTTGGGAGGCGACTAAGAATAGCTTGGGTTACCGGCTGGGATGTTTGATATGACGTGCCGAGATTGCCGTGCAAGACTTTGCCAATCCAGTCAAGATATTGCACCACAATCGGCTTGTCTAACCCCAAACTCCTATGTAACGCAGCGATATCGCTTTTAGTTGCCGCCGGTCCGGCCATGATTCGCGCCGGATCGCCGGGCGCTAGGTGCATGCTGAAGAAAACAATGAACGATACACCGATTAATAACAGTACAAGTTGCAGCATCCGTTTCAAAATGAAGTGACCCATGCGCTTGCCTCCTCGTATAAAAATAATAATAGCTTTATTAAAATTGAATGTTAGAATTAGATTGTCTTAATGTCAATAACCAAAACAAAAAATGTTAAAAAGTGACCCGTGACTTGACACACCTTCATCACTGGTACAACAAGCATTTAACATTAGATTTAGATTGTGATATTCTGTGACCTATATTTCACATTACATATTCGACACAAACGAGGCGATTCGATGTCCTTTTTCACGAACCCTAACAATCCTTACCCGCGTTCGCGCAAGTCAGTCTATGCTAAGTACGGCATAGTGGGTACTAGCCAGCCGTTAGCTGCTCAAGCCGGTTTGCGAGTTCTGCAACAAGGCGGCAATGCGGTTGATGCAGCCATAGCGACCGCTGCCTGTCTGACCGTTGTCGAGCCCACCACCAATGGCATTGGCAGTGATGCGTTTGCGATTATCAGTATCAATGGCCAGCAATATGGGATCAATGGCAGCGGACCGGCGCCGCAAAGTCTCAAAGTTGCAGATCTTCAAGCTGCTGGTTTAACTGAAATGCCTAAATTTGGCTGGACCTCTATTGATGTTCCCGGTGCACCCGCAGCTTGGGCAGCGATGGTTGAACGGTTTGGCCAGCTTTCCCTGGCTGAGGACTTAGCGCCAGCCATCACTTATGCATGCGATGGCTATCCTGTGTCACAAACCATCGCTTATTTCTGGGAACGTGCCGCGCAAAATTATCGGCAAGCACAAAAAGAGGCAACTAATCCGGCGATTTTCGACGAATGGTTCAAAACCTTTTGTCCAAATGGTCATGCGCCGCGAACCGGGGAAGTTTGGCAATCTGCGGAACAGGCCGATACCCTGACACGCATTGGCCAAACACAGGCACGTGATTTCTATGAAGGAACGCTGGCCAAAAAAATCGTTGCGGCTGCGGCACAGAATGGTGGCTATTTAACGGCCGAAGATTTAGCGGCGTATCAGCCGGCTTGGGTGACGCCGCTAAAGCTCCACTATCATGGCTATGACGTGTTGGAACTGCCCCCTAACAGTCAAGGTGTGGTGGCGTTAGAAGCATTAGGATTATTGCAGGGTTGGCATTTTACCAACCGGGATTCATTTGACACCGTCCACCACCAGATTGAAGCGATTAAGTTAGCCTTTGCCGACTTCTTTAAGTTTGCTGGCGACCCGCAAGCCATGCAGCTTAATCCGAATCAGTTGCTTGCATCGGACTATCTCGCTAGTCGCAGCGCACTGATTGGTGAATCGGCCCGACCGCCTGAAGCTGGTGACCCGCAAAGTGGCGGGACCGTTTATCTGGCAACTGCCGATCGGGATGGTAATATGGTGTCCATGATTCAAAGCAACTACATGGGCTTCGGCTCAGGTGTCGTGGTTCCCGGCACAGGCATCGCCTTGAACAACCGTGGTAACAACTTTTCCTTCGATCCCGCGTCACCCAATGTCCTTGAAGGTGGTAAACGCCCGATCAACACCATCATCCCGGGCTTTTTAACCAAAAACGGGACCCCGATCGGACCTTTTGGCGTGATGGGTGGTTTCATGCAGCCACAAGGGCACCTGCAGGTTTTAATGAACACTATCGACTTTGGCCTTGACCCGCAAGCCGCGTTAGATGCCCCGCGCTGGCAATGGATGCACGATCAAACTGTCCAAGTCGAACGTGAAGTACCAGCTGTGACGGTAAATCGACTTGTTGCCGCCGGACATCATATTGTCGTTCAGTCTGAACCCAACGTTTTTGGCCGCGGGCAGGTCATCTGGCGCAATCCTGAAACCCAAACTTATGTTGGCGGGTCCGAATCGCGAACAGACGGCGCCATGGCAGTTTGGTAACGCAAAAAGAGGAACTCCGAATCACAGAAAACTATCTGTGATCGGGAATTCCTCTTTTTTATGTGAGCGTGAGCCAGCCCGGTTAGAAACCGGAGTATAAGCGGCCTCAGGCGTGATGGCACGGTCTTGGCCATTGCGTCTGAGGTCCTTACACGCAGGTTTCTGGGCTGGCGAACGTGTTATGGTGAACGCGTTATATCGCAACCTACTTAACGATTGCCCAAATACCCAATCGTCATCGCACCGATTAAGATAATCAGCACGGCAGTCGTAATCCATACATACAGGTGGTCATGCTCCACAGCAAACGCATAAATCGATACCACGACCCGCAAAACCGGGGTCAAAATAAGCAAGAAAATGCCTGTCATCAACACGGCGTAAGGCTTTAAGGCGAAGGTTCCGCCCAAAATAGCGCCAACCCGCGTCGGGTGAACGCCTGCCGGATACCCGGTCGACCCGGTCACAATAAGCAAAATCAGCCCCAAAACAATGACCACCGCCGACAAAATGACGCCAACTTGCATGACCTTGCCGATCATAATTTCGACATCATCAATTTCGGTTTTAAGTTTCTTATCCATCAAATCGACACCCCAAATCCTTTAAGCGCCATTTGAATGCCCATATAGCCAATAACCGGAATGAAGATCATGCGCAAAACCTTGGTCGGCAGAATCTGCATCACGCGGGAACCGACCGTCGCGCCAATGAGAATCCCGATGGCCAGTGGTGCAGCAATTTGCGGCTGCAGTTGCCCGCCAAAATAATAAACCGTCGCACTGGCCGCCGCGGTGACCCCCATCATGAGGTTGCTAGTCGCACTGGAAGGCTTCAACGGCATGTGCATAATCGTATCCATCGCGATCACCTTAAACGCGCCACTGCCGATCCCTAACAGACCGGAGGCAATTCCGGCGCCAAACATCATTGCAAAGCCGCCTGGCACGTTGGTCACCGTATAATTGACTTCTTTACCGGTGGCCTTGTCAAAATAAGCCCCGTTCAAGCGCAACTTGGTCGCAATCTCATCCGGTGTCGTCTGGCGCGCTTCGTCTTCTTTCATGCGCATTTTGCGAATCATATTGAACGCTGAAAAAATCAATAACGCGCCGAATAAAATGTACAGCACTTTGCCGTCCACAAGTCCGGTAACAATCGCGCCCAAAACCGCGCCGACCGTCGTGGCAATTTCCAAAAACATCGCCACGCGCAAGTTCAGCATTTCATCTTTAAGATACGCAATCGTCGCACCTGAACTCGTGGCAATGACGGAGACGATACTGGCACCGATCGCATACTGAATCGGTAACCCCATTAACATCGTCAGAATCGGCGTGATAATCATCCCACCGCCAATACCAAGCACTGCACCAAGAATGCCGCCAAGCAAACCGGTGCCCATTAACAATAGTAGTTGCTCCATTTATCTAGCCCCGTTTTCATGCGTTAACCAATGGCAGTTAAAACCACACACCATTTTGTTTGTATTTTCTAATGTTAGCCCACGTGATATGTGATTTTCAAGCTATTTTCAAAAAGCGGGTCGCCACACTTCACCGATTCATCAGTCACCAGCTGCCGCCAAAACCACCGCCGCCACTGGATCCGCCACCAAAACCGCTGCCGAAACTGTCGGATCCGCCACTTCCGCCACTACTGCTGGATCCAGAGCCAAAATCAGACATCACCCACAGCGGTAAGTCATCTTGATCTAAGTGCTGATCCTTGTCTGGATGACGGATATGGAAAAGTATGGCCGAAAACGTTGCTGCCAAAGTTTTATCCGAAAAATGATCCGTTGCTTTCACGTTTTCAAGAAACTTCGTCCATGTTGTGGCGGCTTCCTGACTGGAGATGCTTTTTTGCCCGCTGAGCCATGTTGCATATGCCGTTTCGTATGGCTTGCCTGTTACCAACCGATCCGTTAAGGCCGGATTCAGCAAATCAGCCAGTGCCGTTATCGTGGGCGCGTTGACGATTTCTTGATCTGACAATTCCCGGAGTGCCCCTTGAAGATTGTGGTAGTACCAATATGGATGCGGCGTCGTGAACCGAATCTCCTGCGCCCAGGATTCAAACCGTCGGCGCGTTAGCCCAGCCATTCCGATCACGCGTAATTGGTCATGCGCCCAAGCAAAGCGAAATAACGGCAAGGAAGCTGAATCTACCCGCAACTTAATGCCAGCAGCTGTCACCGCGGCATAAATCGGCAAAGCTGCCATCGCCCCGGGGTCGCTCATCGCGTCATGCAACCGCGCATTCATGGCAGCATGCACCAAAAAGAAAAGAACCATTAATCCGCCCAAAATCAGTGCGGCAATCATCAGTGCCTGCTTGATTGCCGCAGCACGCGCGCGTTTGGCCTTAATTTGAGTTGGCGTTGTAATCGCACTTTGATGAGCAACGACTCGCTTCCCGATATTCGTCAAAAACATCGCAATGGCGCGATCGTAATTTTCGGCCTTGAGCTGGTTTTTAACGCTGTCTGTCACAATCTCGTCGGCGCTGCCATCTGGTACGACGTCTTCTAGACCATATCCGACTTCCAGCCAATACTTGTGATCATTGCGGGACAGCACCAACAATAGCCCATTTTCCCAGTCTTTTTTGCCAACGCCGGCCTTCGCAAACTGGTCATTGGCATAATCTTCGATGTCATCATCATCCAGCGATGCCACTGTTATGACCGCTATTTGCGGATGCCCTTTAACCTTGGCAAACGTTTGGTCATTTAGCTGGTTTAAAACCCGGCGACTCTCAGGCCCCATCATCGCCCCTTGATCGCGATACCATTTACCTGAACTCGCCTGAACCGGTTGCAGTGTACCAGCGCAGAGTCCCAGCAATAACAATAGAGGTACCAACCACCAGCTGTGCCGATGCATCCCCTCGCCTCCTTCATTTAATCGGGTTGTGAATGGTTTCATCATACCATGTGCTGAATGCCGAACCTTTATTTAAACTGCACATTTTAGACGACTTTTAATCAGCCAATAAAGAGACAAAAAAATCGCTTAATACATCACTGTGCACTAAACGATTTTAAGTACGATATGGTAATGTGTCCGCCTTAATCCTCGACCGGATCAATCTCGACAAACGTATCATTGGGAACCCGCAGAATCGAGAACCGATCAGCAATATGGCCCACGTGCATGCCCAAGCCGTTCAGAAAGCCCGGTTGGTAGCGTGCCGTCACCGTCGCCACATAGGCCTGATCTGCAGTTTGATCAAGTCGCTTTAGATACTTTTTCGACCACGGATAAGCGGCAGCTCGCGGCGTTAAGGGTTGAGCGCCTGAGCTGACTTCCGCGTTATGACTATTGTTTTCATACTTCGCGCCTTCCGTCCAGTAAGTGTAGTAGAGGATCGGGTTTTTACCGTTACCAGTGTGGACACGAACGTAGAAGGAATGCTCGTCGCCTGTTTGTAAGATCAGCGGTTGCGCGCTATGGCTGATGGTGACGGCGTGACTGTCGCGGTAATCGATAGGCCGCAACCAGCTTGCCCATACCAACCCGGCCGTCGCCAGGAATAGCACGGCTACTTCCGCAAGATCAACCAGCACCACCGAAGCCGGCACTTGGCGACCGGATTTGACGATCGCTTTAATATGTCGCCGGCGAATGTGCCAGACGATGAAGATGAAGTAGGCAATTAAGATCACCCACGCTGACAGTCCGATAAGATTCCACGCGTTCATAATTTTCCCCCTACAACTTTGCGTTATCTGCCTGCATCACTGCTAACTGGCCTAATAAATTGAGATAATGCCATGGTTTATCATAATTCGGATTAAACAACATATCGACATAGGCCAGCTGATCAATCGTATTGCGATTTTGAATCATGACCGAAATCAGATTCGCCGCATTGGCAATGTCATATTGACTATAAAACTGCGCCCCTAGAATCCGGCGGTCACGAGTATCGTAAACCAGCACCATCGTAATCTTGACCGTATGCGGCATGAATGGCGGTCGAAAATCATCCGTCATGGTCACACTGACTGCCGGCAGATGATTGCGCTTGGCGTGGGCAAGTGTGAGTCCGGTAACCGCCAGACTATGATCATACAATTTTAACGCACTGGTCGCCTGTGTTCCCATATATTTGATATTCTGGCCAAAAATATTGGCACCGGCCATTTTCCCTTGGCGAACGGCATTCGTTGCCAACGGCGCATAAGCGTCTTTACCGGTCGGGTTAAAATGAACGGCAACAGCATCACCAGCAGCATAAATATCCGGATTGCTGGTTTGCATATAATCATTCACATGAATCGCACCATCCGGATTCATCTCAACTTGTCCGACCAGCAATTCGGTCATCGGACGAAAACCGACGCAGACCACCGCCAAATCGGCCTGAATCTCTCCTTGATCCGTCTGAATGAAGACATGCTTTTCATCACTGTCAAAATGTCTGGCAATCGTGTTGGTCTTGAGTTCAACGCCGCGTTTCGTCAACACCGAAGCAATTTCCTTACTGAGTGGCAAGTCAACATAGTGGCTCAACAACGGCGACACGCCATTTATCAAAATGACCTGTTTGTGGTTGCGGCTATAGGCCTCGGCCAATTCAACGCCGATATACCCACCGCCAACAATGGCAATTTTATCGGCATCTTTGGCGCTCTCTTTAATCTTGCGCGCATCATCATAACTTTTGCACATCAAGACGCGCGGAATACTGACACCGGAAATCGGTGGGATCACCGGGTAACTGCCCGTGGTCATAATGAGCTTGTCATACTGATAATGTTGCTGCTGGCCGGTCGCCAGATCCTCAGCCACGACCTGATGATCAACTGCATCGATCGATAAAACGTCATGCTTTAAATGAACGTGCACCTTGGGACCAAGTGCTTCAAGCGAAGCCGGAGTGGCATAAAACATATCTTCCAGTCGTCCAACTGTTCCTTCAAGGTACAAAGCAATGCCACAAGAAAGAAAGGAGATGTCTTCGCGACGTTCAAAAACATCCACTTCCGTTTCCGGGTGTCTCGTTAAAAGTTCGCGCACTGCCGCAGTTCCTGCATGCGTACAGCCCACAACGACAACTTTCATCAGCATCTGCCTTCCCTTCTAGATTATCAATACAAACATTATGACACGAAAAGGCCGAAACCTAAAGCAAGTCGCTAACGGCTTTGAGACGCTTCCAAGTATAATAGCTGTGTTGCTTCTTAATTGGTCAATTCATAAAAGGAGTCTAATATGCATATCACACTTATCGGTGCCGGACCGCGTGGCTTACTGCTTTTAAGTCGGCTGCTTAGTTGGCAACCGACCCGCTATCCCAAGCGCCGGCTTAATATCGTACTGGTCGACCCTTATCCAATTGGCGGCCGGGTATGGAAAATCAATCAGGATCCTGATTTAATTATGAACACCGCTGCTTCGCAAATTACCTTATTTACGGATCAGAGCGTCACTGACGTTGGACCATTTATCACCGGACCCGATCTAAGCACTTGGGCACTGACAGTCGCAGCTGGCTATCTGGATGCCCACCCTGAATTGGATAATCGGGCAATTTTGTTACGCCAAGCTGCCAGTCTTGGACCCAACAGCTACGCGTCCCGCGCGCTTTACGGCGTGTATCAGCAGTGGTTCTTCGACTTGCTACGCACCCAAGCCGGCCAAAATACGATCACCTACAAACAACAAACAGTAACCCGCTTAGATCAAAAAGATCCCGGATTCACCATCACAACCAACCAGGAAAGCTGGCAAACCGACCAAGTTGTCATGGCACTGGGAAATTTAAAAAACTCATTGACGCGTGATCAAAAGGCTTTACACGACTACGCCAAAACGCACAAACTATTTTATCTGGAACCGGGCTTTCCGGAAGAAGGCGACCTCAGCAACATCGAACCACAAGCTCCAGTCATCGTTCGGGGTCTCGGTTTGAGCTTTTTTGATTTAATGAGTCGATTAACAGAAGGCCGCGGCGGGCGGTTTCAGAAAACCGCAGACGGCTTGCTCGCCTATCATCCAAGTGGTCGCGAGCCGCACATCTTCGCTGGCTCGCGGCGCGGTTTTCCATATCGTGCTAAAGGCCACAATCAAAAAGGTCCAGGCGAAGAATGGCAGCCGCAATTTCTGACGCCTGAGCAAATCAATGCCTGGCAGGCCCGCGGTGAAGTGAGCGGCCAGACTTTCTGGGAAGGGTTAAAGCATGAAGCTGAGTTGATTTACTATCGTCTCCTTTTGCCGCAACGCTACCCTGACATTGACGAGACCGCGTTTGAACGTGATTTTCTCGCGGATCCGGTTGCGACTTTAGGCGCCTTACCGATCGCCGCCAAAGATCGCCTCGATTGGGATGTGCTCGCTGATCCGACCAAAGCCCATCCCAGTGGCCAGCCTTATCAAGACTTCATGCGGCATTATCTCCGGCAAGATGCCCGCGAGGCGATGCGCGGCACGAAAACCGGCCCGTTGACCAGTGCACTGGAGGTCTTACGCGACATGCGCGATCCCATTCGCCAATTTGTCGAACGCGGCCTCTTTAGTCAGGACCAGTATCTCGACTTCTTCTTGCGCTGGTTCAACTCACTGAACGATTTTCTGTCGATCGGACCACCGGCTCTGCGCATTGATCAACTGCAGGCCTTAATCGGCGCAGGTATCGTCACAATCTTACCGCCCGGCATGCAAATTAAAGGCATCGACGGTCAATTCCTTTTGAAAACACCAAGTGATCCAAAATTCTCCTTGCAAGCCAAAGCCTTGCTCGAAGCACGGGTTCCAGCCGTCAATGCTCCAACCGCACAAGATCCACTCGTTAAACAACTGCTGCATGACGGCTATGCGCATCCTTATGAGTTGCAACTCAATGCCGACAAACGTTTCCAGTCAGGCGCGATCGCCATCGACAGGCGGACCCAGCAATTGCTCGACGCCAATGAACAGCCCCAAGCCGGCCTCTTCTTCTGGGGTGTCCCAACGGAAGGCGTCCATTGGCTCACCACCGCCAGCCCACGCCCGCTCGTCAACGATGTGAGTTTGAAAACCGCGGAGCAGATTGTGAAGGCGATTTTTGCTGGTGCGGGTTCGTGACTATAGGCGAAAACGACTGTCACCAGTTCGAAAGGCAACTTTAAATAGCCATCCACAAACAACCGAAAGGCAAGTGAATTCCCGCACTTGGGGACTCACTTGCCTTTTTAATAAATCACGATAATGTTCCGCGTCTTTCCCGAAACAAACTCAAGCGTAACGCATTATTGCTCCGACCTTAGCCGGCAGTTGTTCCTCTGGCAATACCACGACCTGCCCGCCATGGCCTAACACGATATCGGCCAATGTGTTTAACAAGTTGGCATGCTGAGCAACTTTTGAGTCACGCTCGATTCGTTCACCATCAAGTCGGGCATGAATTCGAGCGCCCGCTTGAACAAACAGCATGGCAAGTTGTCCGCGCAATGCTGCCGTGACAATGGTTGTCAGCTCCTCAGTGTAGCTGTCATTGCTGCGGGCTTTTTCGATGATCGCTGCAAAGCGCTGACGTCGCCGATCGCGTAATGTTTCGCGGATCGGGGCCAGTAGATCATCCAATTCGACAAAATCAAGCGTTGCCGGACTTTTCATCACCGCAAGCTTTGGCAACAAATGATGGTTCTTGGAAATCTCCCGAAAAACCGCCACATTTTCGGCTAAGCCCATCAGGACAAGCGGCATTTTGTTCGGATTGCTATAATGCGCGAGCAAATATTGATCGACTGCCTGATAAAAGCGGCGTTGATCACTGGCCTTTTCGGCGGACTTGTCATTGTGGCCGTGGTACGTCACATGGCCGCCACCTTGAGGCACACTGTTTAACTCGCCGCCACGAATTTCGGTGCCCAGCGTCCCTGTCAACGTCTGGGGCGCATCATCTGGCAAGGACACCGGCCGCACCTGATGGCCGTGGTTATGATAAAGCTTGATGCTGTCGGCATTAAGCGCCAGAATATCGAAATCTGTCGCGGTCGCCTCATCCAGCATCAACGGCAGAATCTGTGGCAACTCGGTGACCATCGCCACATCATCAACGGTTTCATACATTGGGGTAACATACGTTTGCGCGCCGTTCGTCAACACCCCTATACCATTCGTCTCGCACGTCTGCCAAAACATCGGATCCTGTTCATACGGTTCAAGCTCAGCAGCGTATGGCGCGAAATCCGTCTTCGGATAGGTTTCGCCCATCACCGCTTTGACATGTTTCATCATATTCTTGAACCGAATCCGTAATTCCTCAACCGGTGTGTTGTCCGGCCAAGATAGATACAGTGATACATAAGGGCCTTGCTTCGTGTCTGCTAAAAACTGCTGCAACGTCGGTCTAGTCGTCATATCCATAAAAATGCAACTCCCTTCCGGCCTGTAGCCTACCTTTAGCGTATCAAGGTTAGCAGGTAAAGGCAAAGTAAGCACCTCTAATTAGACATTTTATAATTGATGCTGCTTGTAAAGCTGGCCGGTGAAGCTTGTGCCATAAGAAAAGTGACACTGTGTCACCCTTTGTGATGATCAACAAGATGCAAAAACATCTCACTAGGCCGCATAAATTCAGCCAAAGCATGCGGCCGCATTCGCCGAGACGCCTCTGAAAATGACAGCCATTGACCCTTCAAGCCTTCTTGCCAAACGATGGCTTCAGCCTGCGCTGACGACAATTCAAGTCGATGCACCAGTATTAACTGCTGATAAGTTTGCTCCGGTTGTTCCCAAAATGATTCAAGTACGCCCACCAGAAACGGCTGCACATCTTTCAGCCGCAGCTCCTCATAAACTTCGCGACCAGCAGCCTCTGCAGCTGTCTCGCCAAATTTCACGGCACCACCGGGGACAATCGCAAAACCGCTCGTCGCTTCAAGCGTCACCAAAACCTGATCGTCGTGAATTAATAAAACCGCAGCCCGGACATCAAACTTGGCATGGGGGTTTAGTTGAAACCGAAGATCATCCTTTTCTTGAACCAAAACATCGCCCTCCTCTATGACCATCAACGCAACAAACACAAACAAAACGTTCCTGTTCACGGCTATTAACCACAAACGGGAACGTTTTGATCAAAAATGTTGAAACTACTTCGCCATATACGCCCCAACAAAGTTATACATGTTGGCCGGACTGAAGGTTTCGCCTTTCAGTTTCGGATTGCGTAAATGTCCTTGAACGGTTTGATACAGGGTTGCGACTGGTGCTTCCTTGGAGAGCAGAACCTGTGCCTTCAGGAGATCATCATAGCGCTTGGTCTCATTGTTGGCATCGGCGTTCTTGGAAGCCTTGAGCAGATCATCGTATTCCTTGTTTGACCAGTGGCTGAAGTTATAGGTGTTGCCTGTTGAATAGAGATCCAGGAAGGAAATTGGATCCGGGAAGTCACCTTGCCAGCCGGAAAGGATGAACTGTGCGCTGCCATCCAATGACCGTTGGATCCGGGTCTTAAATGGTACGGAAGAAATCGATACCTTCATACCTGGCAATTGTTCCAAAGCTGATTGCAGATATTCGCCGGTCTTCTTGGCAACATCCGTGTCGTCTGTTGTCAGCGTAACTTGTTCGCCGGTTTTACCGACTTCTTTCAAGCCTTCAGCCCATAGCTTCTTGGCCTGTTTGAGGTCATACTTCTGAACGGTTTCGGATTCTTTGGCCGCATCCTTGGCAAAGTCTTCGCCAGTCTTAGGGTTGCTGCCTGAGTTTTCCGGTGTGATGGTTGGGATACCGAATGAGCCATCGCCGATAACCTTATCAGCAAGCTCTTTCCGGTTAATCGCCATGGAAACTGCCTGACGCAATTTCGTGTTCTTGAAATCAGGAACCTTGTCTTCGTTCATATCAAGGTAAGTGGTACGGCCCTGTTTGTCACCGACATAATCCTTGTCATTTTTATGCTGCTTGGCAATTTCACCGGTTAGAACAGCATCGTCAAGTTTCTTGGTTGAGTACAGATTCGCGGCTGTGTTAGAATCCTTGACCACCTGAACGTGGATCTTCTTTAACTTAACTTCCTTCGCGTTCCAGTAAGAATCGTTCTTCACTTCATCCCATGAGTTACCGGTACCATTCCAGTTAGTCAACTTAAATGGTCCATTAAAGACAAGGTACTTACTTTGCGTCCCGAACTTCTTGCCATACTTTTCAACTGTCTTTTGGTTCAGCGGGAAGAAGACCGGATTGACCATCATCGTGCCAAAGTAAGGTATTGGATGATCCAGGGTCACGACAAGTTTGTAATTGCCTTCAGCTTTGACACCCAGTGTTGAAGGTGCCTTTTTGCCCGCCGTGATGTCGTCAGCATTCTTAATGCCAGAGAACAGATAAGCATATTCTGACTTGGTCTTAGGATCGGTCGCGCGCCGCCAAGCAAACACGAAATCCTTGGCTGTCACGGGATCGCCGTTACTCCACTTGGTTTTACGTAAATTAAATGTATACGTCAAACCATTGTTAGTCGGCTTCACCACTTTGGTTGCGACCGCGGCCTGAAGTTTCTTACCCTTGTACCGGTATAAACCATCACCGGTATCGACTGCCGCCTGCCCACTGACAACGTCCGTAATATGGGCATTGTCCATCGTGGAGATGACATCTTTCTCCATTCGATTAAAAGTGTCTGAGCTGCTGCTCTTGCTGCCACACGCAGCCAAAAGAACGGTTGAAGCAAAGATCATGGCTCCTGCAACTAATCGTTTAACTTTCATTTACTCACCCTCAAAATGATATTGCATTAAGAGTATATTAGATTTCAGGGAAAGTAAAGTGATTTTTTACAGATATTACACAACTTCTTGCCATTTGTTTCACGGTTTTGTCACTTATCGCGTCAATTCGTAGCTGGCATAGTCGCATAAATGCTGATGCAGCGGAAATGTATGCGGTTACACATTTTTGTTGGATTAACGCCAACGTCTTGGTTTTCAAAATGGCGGAATTTTCACGTATATCCCAACCAAAAAAATCGACCTCCAGTTGCGGAGATCGATTTTCGTCATGTTCATCTGTTAATGTCAAACAACGCTTAGACCTGATTACTTAATCGGCTTCCAAGTCCATTCCTGCACTTCAGGGATATCTTCCCCGTTTGCACGGATGAAGTCATGGTGGTATTGCAACGTGTCATCCATCTTCTGAATGAAGGCTGCAGCCTTTTCAGCATATGCCGGCACATGCTGAATAACATCCTTGGCCAAGTGGAAGCGGTCAAGTTCGTTCAGAACCCGCATGTCAAATGGTGTCGTGATGTCGCCTTCTTCACGATAACCATGAATCAGCACATTGCGATTCTGGCGGGTGAAGAAGATATCGCGAATCAAGCCTTCAAAGCCATGATAAGCAAAGAGAATCGGCTTGTCGGTGGTGAAGTAGCTGTTGAATTCGGCATCACTTAAACCACGTGGATCGATTTCCGGACTACGCAACTTCAGAAGATCCAAAACATTAATGAAGCGAATCTTCAAATCCGGGAAGGCATCATGCAACAAGTTGATCGCTGCCAAGCTTTCCATGTTCGGCTCGGTACCCGCTGCAGCCATCACAACATCCGGTTCAACGCCGTCGTCATTGGAAGCCCAATCGATGCGTTTAAGCCCGGCATTGGCCAAAACGGTTGCTTCATCAATACTGTAGAACTGTGGCCGTGGCTGCTTGGAAGTAATCAGCACATTGACCGTGTTTTGTGAGCCAAACAGTTTTGGTGAGATCGCCAACAAGCTATTCGCATCCGCTGGCAGATATTCGCGGATATATTCAGGCTTCTTTTCCGCCATGTGGGTCAAAATGCCTGGATCCTGATGGGTGTAACCGTTGTGATCTTGCTGGAATGAGGTCGAAGTTGAGACCACATTCAGACTCGGGTAAGCCTTGTGCCATGGTTCTTCATGAGCCTTGCGAATCCACTTGAAGTGCTGGGTGAGCATGGAATCGACAACCCGCAAGAAGGCTTCGTAACTGGTGAACAAGCCATGACGGCCGGTCAGCGTGTAGCCTTCATTGAAGCCTTCTGACTGATGTTCGGACAGCTGTGAATCAATGATCCGACCAGCTGGTGCCAGGTATTGGTCAGCCGGTTCCTTGATTGGTTCCAGCCATTGCCGGTTGGTCACTTCAAACAAGCTATAAAGCCGGTTACTCATGGTTTCATCAGGGCCAAAAATGCGGAAGTTATGCGGATTCAATTTAATCAAATCACGCAGATAATCGGACCAGACAATCATGTCCTGCTTGATCTGCTTGCCATGCTCTTTGTTGTCCAGCGCATACTTGCGATAATCTGGCAGAACCAATGGCTTTGGATCAATGCCGCCATTGGTAATCGGGTTGGCGGCCATCCGTTGGTCACCCTTTGGCGGCAAGGCAGCCAATTCCGGAATCAACTTGCCATTTTCGTCAAACAGTTTGTCCGGATGATAGGACTTCAGCCAGCCTGCCAAAGAATCCGCATGCTCCATGTCTTCGGCATCAACCGGGATCGGAATCTGGTGCGCACGGAAGGAGCCTTCAATCGGTTCGCCATTCCAACTCTTAGGACCGGTCCAGCCTTTTGGTGAGCGGAAAATAATCACTGGCCAATGTGGCATGGTGGTGTCGCCGGTTTCACGGGCGTGCTTTTGAATTGCCTTAATTGTTTCAATCGCATCATCCATGACCTTGGCCATTTCCGGATTCAGCTTGGTTGGATCGTCGCCTTCAACAAAGTATGGCTTCCAGCCCATGCCCTCAAAGTACTTGGTCAGATCTTCATCCGACTTCCGGGAGAGGATCGTCGGGTTAGAAATTTTGAACCCGTTCATATGAACGATTGGCAAAATCGCGCCATCGCTAATCGGATTGATGAAGGTATTGCTAAACCATGAAGCTGCCAATGGGCCGGTTTCCGTTTCGCCATCGCCGGTCACAACCGCCGCAATGACATCAGGATTATCTAGAACCGCACCGGTTGCGTGACTCAACGCATAGCCTAACTCCCCGCCTTCATGAATCGAACCCGGCGTCTGGGCACTGGCGTGTGACGCCACGCCACCTGGCCATGAGAATTGCGTAAACAGGCGCTTCATGCCTTCTTTATCCTGTGAAATCCGCGGATAAATTTCCGAATATGACCCGTCCAGATAAGAATTGGAAACCATGACCTGACCACCATGACCCGGACCCTCAATGTAGAACATGTTGAGGTCGTACTTATTAATGACCCGGTTCAAATGGGTGTAAATGAAGTTTTGACCGGCAATCGTGCCCCAGTGACCGATCGGATGCGGCTTCACATCTTCACTTTTGAGTGGCCGTTCCAGCAACGGATTGTCCTTCAAATAGAGCTGGCCAACCGACACGTAATTAGCAGCTTGCCAGTATTCTGTCATTCGGTCGAAGTATTCCTTGGATGAGTAATCAACAGTCTTAACTTTTGTATCCATGCTCATACCTACTTTCGGTTTTAATGAGTTCAGTATAACACAGATTGACGAAAAAGCACTTATTTTGACTTAAATTCGCTTAAATTGCCTTAATCTTAATTTGGTTAATTTTTATGAACGCCAATCTGGCAAGCTGCTTCTCGATAATGACGCGTTTCAAGGCAAAGTGATGGTAAAATAAAGTTGGATTCAAGGTTTGACGATCTGGAGGCACGCGAAGGAGGAAGCCTATGAAAAACCATTTTTTGAAAACTTTTGTGGCCATCGCGGCAGTCGGTGTGGCAGCTTACTGCTTGAAGCGTTTCAGTGACGAGCTTGTTGTCTACGTCTCACCCGACAAAGACGCCGGTGACAAGGATGATTGGACAGACTTTTAAGGCTAATGCCTAGGGGGCGATTGTTTTGTCACTATCACAAATTGATTGGCTGCTGCTGTTCTTCGCGTTGGTTGGTGCGCTTAGTTTGATCCTATTTGATCAGGTTCTGGCAGCCGCCGTGATTATCATTTTAATGGCAGGTGCGATTGTGGTGGATCGTCACATGCCACGTCATCCACGACGGCCTGCATTGTAAAAAGTTAAGACGACCGTCCGCTAGAAAATGGTGGGCGGTCTTTTTATAGTAGTTGCTCAATTGAAGCAATGTGCACGACATCCCCCTTCCTCCGTTATCTAATACTAAAAGTCTTGACCCCAATTGGTACAATGTAAGTACTAAGGGGATGCAAACATGGCGACAACAACGAAACCTCAAGGCCGCGGCCTGGTGATGGCAGCGGTTTTTATTGCAACGTTTATGACTTCGGTTGAAGTGACGATTGTGACAACTGCTTTACCTGCAATTATTAGTGACTTGCATGGGCTGGCTTATCAAAGCTGGATCATGAGCGCTTACCTGCTGACGACAGCCATTACCACGCCGATTTACGGAAAATTGGCAGATGCGATCGGCCGCCGGGGGATTTTCCAGTGGGGCGTTGTGCTGTTCACAGTCGGCACCTTGCTGAGCGGCTTGGCACCGCATATTTTATTGCTTATTTTAGCCCGTGCTTTGCAGGGGATTGGCGCTGGGGCGGTGATGCCGCTGACGTTTACCATCATTGCCGACTACTATGATTTCGCTCACCGTGCGAACGTGATGGCGCTTAATAATACAGCATGGGGTCTGTCTGCTTTGGTTGGACCGCTTATTGGGGGCTTTTTGGTCGATCAGTTGTCATGGCACTGGGTTTTCTTCGTGAACGTGCCATTAGGTATGCTGGTCTTCTTCCTCATTCAGGTCGGGTACCGCGAACCCAGCCGCAAGCAAGTGTCATTAACGATTGACTGGCTAGGCATTGCTTGGCTAGCGGTTACGTTAATCGCCCTGCTGTTAGGTATTCAGGCACTTGATCAACAGCCCTGGCTAGCAGCACTTTTGTTAGTCCTGGCATGTGTGGGTGGGTATCTTCTGTTCCGGCAAGAACAACGGGCAACCGATCCGTTAATTGCACCGCAAATGTTTCAGAGCTTTACCTTCACCGTACAGATTTTGACAGCATTATTGCTTAGTGGTGTCTTAATCGGTTATCAGGTTTACTTCCCGATTTGGTTGCAATCGTTGTACCATTTAGGCGCAACTGCAGCCGGGCTGGTGGTGACATCTAGTTCCGTTTTATGGCTGGCATCATCTTTTCTAGTCGGTCCCTTGATTAAAAGATTTGTACCGCGAACCTTGTCGTTAATGCTCGTCTTCATTCTGACATGCGCCTATTTACTGCTCACGGTTGCTTCGCCGAATTTTCCGGTATGGGCTTTTTACGTGATTGCCATGGTTAATGGAACGGTGATGGGGATTATCATCAGCATGAACACTGTCCTTAGCCAACATCTTGTGCCAGATCGTTACGTCGGGTCGGCTACCAGTATTTTGACGCTAGGGCGCTCGCTGGGACAGACGGTGATGACTGGCGTATATGGAGCCGTGCTGACTTTGGTGATTCGGGCGAACCTGCATGGGCTTTCTTTCAAAACCGTCAATGCGGCAATCAGCGCCAAATCAACCACCTCAGTTCACAATCCGCAAGCAGCCGCCGCGATTCTCACGGGTCTGCATGGTGTTTTCATGATGGTCGTCGTGATGATGGTACTCGTCTTGATCATTAATTGGCGTGATCCTAATCGCGACATTATTCAGTAGCTAACGAAAATGCGCTAACGGATCCCAGCAATTGGCTGAAATCCGTTAGCGCTTTTGTCAGGCAGGAGTGCTGACTGCATGACATGCTTAATGTTTGAATTTATCAACCTTATCGGCAATCGTTAAGCCGGTATCCTCGGGAAAATAATTGATCTTGGCATACACCATTTGGGACGTGCCGCCAGCTTTAGCCGTGACCACGGGGATCTGCTTCAAAATAGCCATTAGCTGATCGTAATCGCCTTCCATGGTCGTTTCAAACGCGCTGACCTCGTAATTGACACCGGTTGATTGAATATAGGCAATCACCGCGTCAACAACCTCCAGCACTTTCTTTTGATCCGGATACATTGGCAAAACCTGTACCGCAATACTTGCATTCATGACCTTCGTCCTCCTATTCACTCGTTTGACGATTATTCAGCATGACGCCACTTACCACTGCCAGGGTCATCGTGCGGCGGTTCAACCTGAGTCGCTTCCGGTGGCCACTGATCTTCGGTTAGATTCGGTTGGAGTAAAAAGTGGTCGTCATAGGCATGCCGCACTTGCGTCTTCCCGTGCTCGTCGATCAGCGCATGCCATTCGCGCGCGTCATCCAGATTGATATCCGCCAGCAACGGTGCGAAATCGGCCTGCATTTTAGCGTAATTCGTGTACGGGCCAAACCCCAGCCGATTAAATAGCCGCATTGCATAAGTGTCCGCAACAAATGTCTTCTTGCCAAACGTGTACATTAGCATCACGTCAGCCGTTTCATTACCGATGCCGTTTAACGCCAGCAAGGTTTTTCGCAGCTGATCGGTCGGTTTTTTGGCAATTTCGGTAAAACTGCCGCCTTGGGCCACGAACCACACTAACAAATCATGAATGCGTTGCGCCTTTTGCCGATAAAAGCCCGCTGGCCGGACGAGTTCTTCAAGTTCGGCCTGCGACAATGCCAAAAGTCGCTCAACACTCATATATGGCCGCAAGTTATGAACAGCCTGTGCGACATTCTTGGAGCTCGTTCGTTGAATCAGAATCATCATCAGCCAATCTTCCAACGAATTTTGTTGCCACCAGTACTGTTTGCCATAATGTTGGCTCAAGTTATGCATGACAATCAGCCGTTTATCCATCTTTTCACCCCTAACCATTTATTAATATCGCACAATCGGCAAAAAATAAAGTAAACTGTACGTAACGGTTATTTTAATCAGACCATAATCGCTCACGCAGGAAGACGTTGAGGAGGCGATTGCGATGACCATGATTGTTGTTTCGGATATTCATGGCAACTTAAAGACAATGGATCGAGTCCGTTTGATGCAGGAAAAGTACCCGCATGTACTGACGGTCTATCTTGGTGACTACATAGATGGCTATCCTTATGGCGGCCGCGTCTTGGCTCAGATTCATGAACAGGTTCAGGATAGTCAGGCGATCGCAGTGCGGGGCAACCATGATCAGATGCTCTTAGACTACCTGGCTGATAAAGATAATCCTTGGTTTATCAATGGCGGTAAAGCAACGTTGCGCCAAATGGTCAAGGATTTTGCGCCGACTGTCAAAGGAATGAGTCTTCGTGAAGCGGTGCGCACACATATGGCACCGTTAATCTCATTTATCGCGGAGATGCCAACCGCCATTGCTTTTGATAAGCTTTTGCTCATTCACGCTGGCCTAGACTTTTCGCTGGCAGACCCGTTAAAGGAAACAACGCCGTTTAACCGGATGTGGGTACGTGAACCTTATATCTATGATATGAAGCAAACCCAAAGTCGTAAACACCCGATTTTTGCGCATAACCTGCTTAATAAAACCATGATTACGGGTCACACGCCGACCGCGCTGATTTATGGCGAATATGAGGATCAGGTTAAGCCGCCGATCGCCGAAACCACTTTTACCGGGGGTTATCCAAAGTGTCCTGTCAAGGTTATCCAATATCCAGGCGAATCGCCGCGTTACTTTATTGATGGCGGTAATCACATGGGCTTCAAAGCCAATTACGGTAATATCTGCGTTTTTGACGAAACAAAGGGCGTCATGATTGACTCGGATCAAGGGATTAATGCTGAATGAACTTGTTAGCTAGCAAACGCCACAGAAGTCTTGCTAACCCCAAGAGTATAAAAAAGATGCAAGCAGCAAATCAGCCGCCTGCATCTTTTTTTGTCTGACTCCACCCATCAGACCCAGTAAATTAATCAACCAACTTCTTCTTGTGCAAAGCACTGAAGACAAATGGGAAGGCAAAGATGATTAGTGCTGCGATCATAATCGGCCACTTGCCGACTTTGGCAATGAGTCCCAAGATAACGCCGATGGTATTGAAATCACTATCAGACCAATATGTTGTGGTGTAGCCCAAACCACCGTAAAGACTGGTGGCAATCAGTGGCAGGAAGCTCAAGATGATGCCACCGAGAAATGGACCAATCAAAGCGCCTTTTCGACCGCCAGTGGCATTGCCAAAGATGGCTGCAATGCCGCCGCAGAAGAAGTGCATGACGATCCCTGGGATGACAATGGTGGTGCCAATCAAAATCTGAACACCCATGGAAAGCAATCCACCAAGTAAGCTGACCAAGAAGCCTGCCAGTAATGCATTGGAAGTTCCCTTAAACAGAATCGCAAACGGATAACCCGGTACAGCACTTGGCACGATTTTTTCGCTGAATCCTTTGAAGGCGGGGGTGATTTCTGCCAGCAACATGTTAACCCCTTGGACCAGCACGATAATCCCGGCTGTGAATTGGGCGGCTTGCAACAGTGCCCAAACATATGGATTAAGGTCGGTCAGCTTACCGACATAAGCTGGACCGGCAACTGCGGTCACAACAAAGAACAGAATGGTCATAACGATGGTCACCGAAACATTGCTATCTTGTAAGAAAGCTAATGATTTCGGGAAATTAATGTCTTCAATGGACTTCGACTTTTTATTTTTATTGACCAGTGAACCGATTTTAGCAGACATCCAGTATTCCAGTGTGCCAAAATGGGCAAAACTCATGTCGTCGCGGCCGGTGATGATTTTCATCGTTGGATGGGCAATCGCCGGGAAGACGCAGAGGATGACGCCGAGGGTCATGGAACCAAAGACAATCGCTTCAAGCGTATTCAAGCCGCCTAAAAGCATCACCGGTGTCAAGCAACATGCCATGTAAAAAGCATGGTCGCTTGATAGAAAAATATATTTGAACTTGGTGATGCGGGCCAGCACAATATTCAACACAAGTCCGAAGACGAAGATAAAGGTGGCAACCGTGCCATATTTTGCGACGGTCACACCGATAGCAGCTTCGTTACTTGGAATCATGCCGTGCATGTTAAAGGCCTTGGTGAACAGCTTAGCGAAGTTATTCAAAGCGCCAACGATGATGTTGGTGCCAGCCAACATGACGACGAACCCGATAAATGCCCGCACCGTGCCGCCAATTACTTCGGTAAAAGGCTTACGCAGCGCAATCAGCCCTACGCAAACAACTATTCCGGCAATGATGGAAGGCTGGCTAAGCATATCGACCAGAAATTTCATGAAAAAAACCTCCTTGTGGTGAGTGTGAACGCTGAACTAAAGCGCTCACATTATTTTCCTGAAAGTAGGCGGATAGCAACATCGCTATCCGTCCACTTCTGGAATCAGTTAAGCCTTCCCTGCTGAACCGAAGACGCGCAGACGGCCGCGAATTTCTTTTTCAACCATTTCGGTTTCCCAGATGCTGGCATCTGAGATGAATAGCTGTTTGTCGCTATCATCCTGTTCCAACTTCTTCTGGACACCTAGAGCAACGCGGTGAACCATTTCAGAATAGTAATTGATCTTGCAAATGCCATTTTCAACGGACTTGCGATATTCTTCATCAGTCAACCCGGAAGCACCGTGAACCACTAATGGGAAGTTAACCAAATCGGAAATTTCCTTCAAACGACTGAAGCTCAGGTGTGGCTTTTGCGTATAAACACCATGAACCGTCCCGTACGCAACCGCCAGCATATCGATCCCGGACTCTTCAATGAACTGCTTAGCTTCTTGCGGGTTGGTGTAAGTCTTATCCAGATCCGCATAATCCACTTTCTTATCGCCGCTGCCTTCACGATTCATTGGCCCGAGTTCGGCTTCAACGGAGATATCCAGTGGCTTGCAGATCTTCACGATTTCTTTGGTCTGCGCCAGATTATCGGCAAAATTCTCCTGCGAAGCATCGACCATCACCGAGGTAAATCCAAGCCGAATCGCCCGCATGATGTTGTCAAAGGTTTCACCATGGTCAAAATGAACCGCAACCGGAACGCTTGCTTTGCGGGCAATATTCAGCATCACCGGCGCAATCACGTCTAGTGGCACATACTTATCATGCAACTCCGCAAACTGAATAATGACCGGTGAGTTTTCTTTCTCGGCAGCGCCAACAATCCCACGAATCATTTCGATGTCGGTCACGTTAAATGAACCAACCGCATAATGACCTTCCTTAGCCTTTTTAATCATTTCTTTTGTGTTAACTAAAACCATAATGATTTCCCCCTATAAGCTCCGTAACTTCTTACCAAATGCATACAGTTGCTGATACTTTTTATACTGGTGATTGTAAAAGGCAACATTCTCCGGAATCGGCTTGAAGACCTTATCGATCGAAACCAATTTCTTCATGGCGGTTTCAAAAGAATCAAACAGGCCAACCGCAACACCAGCCATGATGATGACGCCCATGGTTCCTGATTCCTTCATATGAACCCGGCCGACTTCGCGGTTAAAGACATCCGCTTTGATTTGCAGCCAGGTATCCGACCGTGATCCGCCGCCAGTCGCCCGCAAATGATTGACATGCATCCCGCCGGCTTCCATGTTGTCCAGATTCATGCGCATCTCAAAAGCCACGCCTTCCATCAACGCCCGGTAAATATCAGGTTTCCGCGTTGCGCCGGAGAGTCCGAGGATCATGCCGCGCGCATCTTCGTCAAAGTAAGGAACCGCTGCACCGGAAAAATGTGGCAGAACCAACAGATTCGTTGGCTTTTTCGGTACATATTTATCAAAGATGTTGTAGACGCTGACCCCTGATAACTCGGCCGCCTGAACTTCTTCAAAACCAAACGTGTCACGATACCATTTGAGCGATGTGCCGCCATCATACATGTAAGCGATGGTAGTATATTTGTTATCCAGATATGGCACCGTTGGATAATTCTTTTTGGCATTTTCCTTGAGGTGACTGGTATCCGTAAAAATCGGTGAAATATTATCGACCGAACCCATCCCGTCAGTAGCATCGCCAACATCGATGGTGCCAGCACCAATCGACACACAAATTTGGTCATGGGCGCCGGTAACAAGTTTCATGTCGGCGTTAATACCTAACTCAGATGCCAACTCCGGCTTGATCGTCCCAACCACGGTGCCTAGGCGGTAACACTTCGGCAAAAGCTTGCGATCAATGCCGGCTGCTGCCAAGATGTCCGGATCCCAGTCATTGGTCGAAACGTTAAATGCCAGCGACCGATCAGCCAGGGTGTAATCAATTGCATCAACATTACCAAGTTTGTATAGGATATAAGCGCCGTAAAGCAGGATACGATGAATCTTTCCATAAAGTTCCGGACGGTGTTTTTTGATCCACATGATCTTAGGTACCGCGAATGTCACCGCCGGATTCAACCCGGTTTTATTCCTGATGTCCTCAGCCGAAATCCGCGTCAGCAGGTCCTTTAATTCATCCTTGCCGCGGCTATCTGTCTGCAACATCGTGTTCATCAGCGGCTGCCCTTGATCATCAACCGCAACAAATGCTTCGCCGAACGATGAAACACTGACGGCTAGTACATCCTCTTTAACGAATTTCTTTGATTCCTGAATGACCTCTTTGGTTGCCGACCAGACGATACTTGGATCCAGCTCGTATTCACCTTCCCTGGGAACCGACGTCTCATATTCCCGGTAGGCAGCAGAGAGAATGTTGCCTTGGTTGTCTGTGATCGTGCTCTTTACCCCGGTCGTCCCGAGATCCAATCCCATAAGTGCCAATGTGAGAACCTCCTTTGCTTTCGTAAACCGCTTTCATAGAGTAGTATATGAGTTGTGGAAAATAATGACAACGTGTGACGAGTAACTCGATAATTTTTCATATTTTTTCAAATGTATGCTATAATTTTGCATAAAATCATTCAAATTAGGAAAGAAGGCGCTTTAATGGTTTCTTTTCAACGGCAAGAGCAAATTCTGAAAATTTTAAACACACAACAATTCGCTCGGTATAGTGACTTGGCTAAGCAACTTTTCGTCAGTCCCGCTACCGTCAGGCGTGACACACTGGATATGGAAAACCGCGGTTTGATCAAACGGGTTCTAAATGGCGTAACGCTAAGTGAGGAACCTGAAGACGTCCCTTATGATTATTCGGTGACTTTAAATTTGGATGCTAAGCGAACGGTCGCATCAAGGGCAGATCGGTTGATCAAAAGCGGCATGAGTCTTTTTATTGATTCGAGTACCACCGCTTTGGTGTTAATTCGCGAATTAAGTGCTATTGATGAGCTATACATCGTCACAAACGGGATTCTGGTTGCACTTGAAGCTTCCAAACATAACGGCTGGCACGTCAATCTTGTTGGTGGTGCGGTCAATAAAATGCTGGAAAACATTAGTGGCGACCGAGCGACGCGTGACATTGAAAATTACCAAGCCGATCTGGCAATCTTCTCGTGTCGCGGACTGATTGCTGCCGGTGCAACTGATGCTAACGACCAGGAAGCCAACATCAAGCGGGCGTTTGCGGCGCACGCAGACCAGGTCATGTTGCTGGTAGATCACACCAAAGTTGGCAAACATCAACTCTATATGAGTGCACCCATGAATACGCTGGATTACATTGCCACTGACAAGGCCATGCCTGAAGATATCGTCAGCACCGCGCGGGCGAACCATGTGCAGATTTTTGACTGAAGCTATGAAGCTTAAGTGAAGGCAAAAAAATAGACGCTAGATGACAAGCGATAAAGCTTGTTTCTAGCGTCTATTTTGGGTTTGTGTTGTTACAAACCCCTTTTCGTGATCGTTGCAATCTGTTCTGGATCCTTAGCTTAAGGCCATCACGTCGCGCACGATCATTAACTCTTCGTTCGTTGGTACCAGTAACGTCTTGACCGTTGAATCCGGCGTACTGAGATCGGTTTCGACACCATGTGACTTGTAATTGAGATCATTGTCAATCTTGGCGCCGAGGTAGCCCAGTGAGCGCATAATCTTGTCGCGGATTTCATCCCCATTTTCGCCGATACCGGCAGTGAAAATAAGTGCGTCTACGCCGTTCATCAAGGCTGCATAAGAGCCAACATACTTCACAACCCGATTGACAAAAATATCCAAGGCGAGTTTCGCCCGCGGATTCGTATCTTCGGCCGCTTCCAAGTCCCGCATATCGTTGCTTAAACCGGAGATGCCCAGTAACCCGGAATCGTTATTGAGAATATGGATCATCTGGCCAACATCCGGAATATCCAGTTTCTTCATCAGGTAAGCGACCAGTGATGGATCAATGTCCCCAGAACGCGTGCCCATGGTTACCCCAGCCAGAGGCGTAAAGCCCATGGAGGTATCAATGGACTGGCCATCTTTAACCGCGGTGATACTGGAACCAGAACCCAAGTGCATGACAATCATCCGTAAATCTTCCAATGGTTTGTTCAGCATTTCGGCAGCGCGCGCGCTCACGTAACGCACACTGGTTCCGTGCGCACCATACTTACGCGCGCCATACTTTTTGTAATAGTCGTAAGGAATGCTGTACAGGAAGTTCTCAGGCTGCATCGTTTGATGAAAAGCCGTATCAAAAACCGCCACTTCAGTCGCCCATGGCATCATTTTCATGAAAACCGCGATATAATCAGCTTCAACTGGATTATGCAATGGCGCATAGTCACGCAGGTTTTGAATCTGCAGCAACGTCTCATCGTCAACGACAACGGATTCAGCAAAAACTTCGCCACCGGCAACAACGCGGTGACCAACACCGATAATTTCATGCAAATGCTCGACTAAGCCCAAAGACTTGATATTGCCCATCAAACTGGCAACCGCTTCTTGGTAGTTGGCAATCGGCGTATCACTTTCGTATTTTTGACCGTCACCATATTTAATTTTAACTTTCGATTGCGGCTGGCCCAAACGATCAACCAAGCCCTCGGCCAATTGAACCTCAGCCGGCATATCAAAAAGTTTCCACTTCAGGGTAGAACTGCCTGCGTTGACTGCGAGAATCTTCGCCATTTTGTATTCCTCCTATAGGTAAGTGAGCGTGAGCCAGCCCGGTTAGAAACCGGAGTGTAAGCGGCCTTGGGCGTGATGGCCCGGACTTAGGCCATTGCGACCAAGGTCCTTACACGTAGGTTTCTGGGCTGGCGAACGCGTTATAGTGAGCGCGAACTGGCGCGATTAGAAGCCAGTGAGCGCGTTATGATGAGCGCGAACCAGAGCGCGCCAGTGTCGTCCCAATCACGACTTTTTCTTGGTATCCGGTGGTGTAGGGGTAGGGTGTTGCGCGTGCCATGCCTTAATCTGTTCGAGTCGTTCTTTGACTTTCTCTTCGCTACCTTGATCAGTAGGATGATAGTAAGTTCGCCCCACCAGATTATCCGGCATGGTTTGCATCGTTGTCAGCTTGTCTTTGGCATTGTGGGCATATTGGTAATCTTTCCCATAACCGAGATCCTGCATCAAGTCAGTTACCCCATTACGAATTTGAAGCGGGACCGGTTCAGCCAATGTTTCGGTTGCATCTTTTTTGGCGGCACCATAAGCCGTATAAAGCGCATTGGATTTGGGTGCCAGTGACAAATAAGTAACGGCATGGGTTAGGTGCACCGTGCACTCCGGCATACCGATAAACTGACATGCCTGATACACGGTGACGGCGATTTCCAAAGCTCGGGAATCGGCCATGCCAATGTCTTCACTGGCAAACCGAACTAGGCGGCGGGCAATGTACAATGGATCTTCGCCTGCCTCTAGCATGCGGGCCAACCAATAAATAGCCGCATCCACATCAGAATTGCGCATCGACTTGTGTAATGCCGATATCAGATTATAGTGCTCTTCCCCGTTCTTGTCATACAATAAGGCCTTTTTGGTCAATAATTGTGCGACATCGGCTTGCGTAACCGAGACAACATCCCCTTTGGTCTCGGCGTTCGTGACCGCCATTTCCAGCGTATTCAACGCGATCCTCGCATCGCCATTGGCAAAATCGGCAATTTGCCCCAACAGCTTTTTGCTGATCTTCACCTTCTGCAAGCCATAACCGCGTGGATCCTTCAGCGCCCGTTGCAACAAGTCAACCAGTTCTGCACTGGTCAGGCCATGCAAAACGAACACGCGCGTCCGCGACAGTAACGCAGCGTTCACTTCAAACGACGGATTCTCGGTGGTGGCACCAATCAGGATAATGCTGCCTCGTTCGACATACGGTAAAAAGGCGTCCTGTTGGGCTTTATTAAACCGGTGAATTTCGTCAACGAACACAATCGTTTTTTGACCCAGTTCGCGATTCTGCTCAGCCTCTTTCATCACCTGCTTAATCTCCTTGATCCCGCTGGTGACGGCAGAAAATGTCACAAACTGTGCTTTGGTTCTCCTGGCAATAATCCGCGCCAAGGTTGTTTTACCAACCCCCGGCGGACCCCAGAAGATCATCGAACTAATCTCATCATGTTCAATGAGATTGCTCAATACCTTATTCTTGCCTAACAGGTGGGTCTGGCCGACAAACTCATCGAGCGTTTGTGGCCGCATCCGACTCGCCAACGGCTGAAAGTTACCATTTTGAAACAGACTTTGATCCATATGCTCACCCCCGATCAACGTCCAGCCCTAATTTTAAGCGTTTTCAAGCTGCGACGCAATCATTCCATTGTTCTATTATTGTGTTAACATAATGATAAGTAAATTCATAACCACCCGACGTTGTCACAACAACGTACGCAGGCCTCAGGAGGGTTACAATGGCACAATCACCTTCATCGCTAGAAGGATTTCCAAAAGGCGAATTTGCGGCTTTTTCAACCGCTAAAATGACCCACTTCCTACCTTACTCGCAGGACACAACTACGAAAGATCTAAAGGGATTCTTCGGCACCAACTTCCAGTACCTCACCAAAACACCAATCGGTCGGCTCAAAATCGAAATTCCGAATACGGAACCGCTCATCGTTCAATATGGCGAAATCATCGCCCGTTTCACCAACGGCAAGTTCAAAGTCATCGACAGCACCTACTTCCACAAGAACTTCAACGATCCATTGGTTGATGAGGATTCAAAGGGTATTTATTGAGCCAGTCAATCTGTTGTGAAACAAATTAAAAAAGTGCCGCCATCTCAAATGAAGGTGAGCACTTTTTTGGTGCAAAATACGTTACTGTTGGTCTCCTAAGTTTTTAGGTGGTAAAGCAAGGATGACGATCTGCACAATGGCGAGAATCAATGGAATCAAGGTTAAGACAAAGTTTGGATTGCTTGCTTGAAGTGCCGAAACGAAATTTGAAACGACATAAAACGCAATAAACCACCATGGACTAACGCCTGCATCTCTGAACCGGCGCCAGATCACCGTCAACATTGGCAAAGCTAGCATGGACCATGCATAAACAATCGCCATAATAAGCATCACCAAAATGATCGCACCGGAACCTAACGAATTAAAAATGCGTACGGCATCTTGTGGCTCAAATTTTCCTAAAGTGGCTGCACCAATAAACGCAGCGACTAGCGAAAAAATAACAAATAAAAATGTCGGCACGATAATCAAACCGTCAAACAAAACGCTCCACCAGTACTGACTCCGACTAGATGTCCCGGTAAAATCGCCACCCCGAAGGAAGAGATCTTTAACAGCTGCCCCGAAACTCACACCGATTGTGCTGGGTGAGTGCGGCTGAACCGGAAAAGGCTTTACTTCCTGCTCTCGGCTAGGTAACACTAAGACAATAAGATCGGCCAATCCTGCAACAAGCGGTAAAACAATTATAGGCCAAATTCCCATGCCGCTAACCGTCAGTACTGGTCCCGCTAAAGCAACAATCACTAAGACCAGGTACCACCACGGGCTAACCTTGGCATCGCGAAACCGCCGAATCGTTAAACTTAATTGCGGATAACTTAAATATACAAAAATAAGCGGTAATGATGTCATAATTGTTGATATAAGGCTACCGCCAAATGATTTCGTTGCTTGGCCAATTGCCGGATCAGTAACCCGGAACAAACCGACAATCACGACGCCCAGCAAAAATTCGACTAAGAACACCCACCAATACTGTGCCCGTGAACTAACACCTTTGAAGTCGCCAGCACGAAAGAAGAAGTCCTTAATCGCTGGCCAAAAACCATTTTCTTGTTTCATAGTGCCTCGCCTCCTGTTGTGAATATCGTGAGTATAACATAAGAAATCTATAGATCAAAAAAAGATACGCTTGGATAAAAAAATAGTTGTGTGAAACACTCACGTTTAATCACTCTAGGTGCAGACTGCTACAGTAGTCGTTCAAACACCATTCGGCACTAAGCGAAACGCCAAAAGCTCGCTTATCAAATGCTCCCAATCTTCCGCTCGCGGTGGCGAAAGCCAGATCACTTTAGGAATATCGGTATGCCGGTACGCGTTAACCAAATCAGTAATGATCAGGCGCGTCTTCGGCTGCACCTCATTAGTGACTTTGACATTTAACATCGAGAATCGCTTGATCCCCCGTTCAATAATGGTGTTGTAAGCTTCCCCCAAAGTGAAATCAACGCAAACATACAGTGGTTCAAGCACACTACTCAGCGGCACATTCGCCACCAGTGTCAGTAAGCAACGATAAAAAATGAATTGGGCCTGCTGATCATCTAACGCAGCCTCTTGTTGCCGCACATAGGTCTGACAATATTCAAAAAACTCCGGAAACGTTCTGGCAAAATAAGCAATTTCGGTATGATATTCAAAGAAACCACTTCTAAGCGGAAAGGCAACAACATCGATCCAACATTTATCAACTTCGTAAGTGATATTTTGCTTCGCTTCCAACGTTAATGTAACACCAAACTGTTCTTCAAATCCACGAATAAAGTCGCTGCTTCTTTGCGTCACTTCATCCGGAAAAATTACTGCCGGAGCGGAAATGATTCCCACAATGGCAAGAAACGTACCTAAATAATCGCACTCATTGCTGATAGCTTGCTCATCCGCGGGAAAATGAGTCTGAAAAATCGCAATCACTTTGCTCCGTTCTTCAAGCGCCTGCTGCCGGATTTTGCTGATCAGTTTGGCAACTTCCGGTGAAGTCGCAACGAAATAGCCTTGTTGAAATCGCAATAGGCTAGCGAGCAAATAGGCTTTGGTTTCAATCAGCTGACTCATTGATGGCGCAATGACCGGGGTGTCAATCAGCTCAAGTAGTTCATGCAAGGCTGTCCGAATCTCGTCATCAAACGTTTCTTCACCAACATGGGTAATGATGATAAGTTCCGCCAATAATAAGCGAATGGCTAACTCATCACCGGTCAACTCGCTGTTATTGTTAAGGTTAATCCCCCATTTTTTCAGCGTTTGGCGCAGCGCCGTGAAACGTTTATACATAAATGTATAACTGACATAATGTGCTTCCGCAAAATCATAGAGATCAAAATTCTGTCGTTGCGTCACCAGTAACATCAGGATTTTGATTTGGTAGGAACGCTCAAGATAATGATTCAAAAAGACGAAAATGTTGGTGTTGTGATTTTTATGCAAAGTTGTCGTCGTGTCGGTCACTTCAATATCAAATAAACCGGACAGTTGAAACGTATCAATGTCATCGGCAATCTCTTTAGTCCGCCGTTTAAAGAGATAATACGAAATATCCAGTTTGTGTTGTAATTCACTATTCCTCAGTCTCTGGTTTGGATGTTGATCAAGATAATGCAGCAGCTGGAGTTTCTTTTGATCATTTTTTTCCATTAATTCAGATAATCTCATGAATACCACCCTCACCTTAAGACTAAAACCAACCCGCTTACCTGATGCCGTGCCTTCACCTAATGATCAAATACCCACATCATCAATGAAATCAAGCCTTCAATTTTGCTTTTACACAATTCAAATCACATACATGACTAAAAATTCGCACAATTAGGCTGTCAGCGTCCTCAGACGTTGGCAGCCTAATGTGCGGATTTTAAATCTGTTGTTCAAGTTGGGCGCCGCTTGAAAATGCTCATTTTTTAATAAGCGCGTTCATCATGAAACAAATAGATAGTTGGGTTGCAACTACTTTTAACCTAAGCCAATTCATTCATATCCTTAGGTACTGCCCGTTGAGCGCCGCGTGATCCGAAGTCAAAAGAAGTATCAATGTTTACCCTAAATTGTAACATGTTTAATCTACTCATTCACGTTCCGCGCTTTTTTGTGCTTGCGTTTTAGCAGCACAATCAACAATAGCACAATGACGATGAGCAAGATCGCGACCACCGCCAGCAATGCATAGACCCACCAATGATTAGTTGACTTCAAGGTCACATCTTTTTGATTCAGATTCTTGGCAGTATGGTCGGTAATGGTAAATTCTTTGGTCAATGTCCAGTGATTTTGATAGCGTTGTTTGGCACTGTTGGTTTGCCGCGTCACCTTGCCATCCGAACTTTGGTTACCATAGACCTCTAGTTGGGCAATGTAAGTGCCTGGTTCCAAGGCTTTCCCTGCCAAGGCGATCGGAAAATCGAAAGTCGTGTTAGGGGCTAACTGCATGCCTTCTTTTTTAACACGATAAAGCACCTTTTTGGCCCCTTTGGCATGCACATTCGCGTCAATGGCAACTTTGTTGATGAACGTCGGCGTGATGTTTTCCAAAGACGCGGAAATGACGTTGCGATAGTTCACCTGGCTCGGTTTAACAGTATTCAATTTCAGGTCGGGCGTAACCGGCTGGGTCGTCTGTTGAAGCACAAGGCCAATGACGTAGGAAAACCGGTTGTTGATCGACAATCCCTTGCCTTTTTCTTTGTTGGCCTGATCCTCCGTTTGATGCTCTTTGAGCGTGATCCCACCGGCCATCTGCCCTTTCAAGGCGGCATCAGGCATGGTGACATCTAAATTCAAAACCGTACTACCTTTAGCCGGAATCTTGATTTGACTAGGCGCTTTGACATGATCCTTGAGATTAAACGCAAGGCTTTTGGCCGGTTTAATGTCGTTAGGGCTATATTCGACCACGCCATTAATGTTGGTTGTCGCGCTGGCAATGCCGACATCGACTTCGACCTCATTTTCGGTATCATTACGTAGATCAACGTGAAGGGTTTGCTTAGCGCCGCGGTCCATTTTGATGTCAAAATAGCTAACATCTGTATGAACCTGATTGTCTGGCAGCTGAGCCTTTGCGGCAAAATTCAATTCTGAACCAAAAACATGCACGGCAGGGGTCAACAACATGGCAACAAACGCTGCTAAACAGAAAAGTATTTTCTTCACGGAAATCTCCTTTTTAAAAATGGTGTCTCGAGGCTATCGGCAAAATCATCCTAACGCTGGCTAAAATCCGGTTATTTTTGACTAAGGCTTAGGCGTTACGTTGGCTGGGGTTGATTCTAAGGTCCAAGTTAACGCGGTAACGTAAGCCTTGGCCATCTTCGGTGTCTTACCCGGAACTGACAATTCAACGGAACGGCCCATTTGCTTGTCGTCACCAAAGCGGTAGATCCATGTGCCCATCCCTTGGTCCTTGACCGCTTCAACCGGGGCAATTTGGGCGGTGCCCGGAATCAATTCAAATGATGCCAAACCGGTTGGGGCGTACTTCGAATCGGTGGCTGAAACCAGACTCGCATTCTTGAACTTCAGTTGCGCGCCGATCAATTCGCGGGTAGCATCATCTTTCACGGCGAACTGTTTGTCTTGTTTCACTTTCAAGGTCCAACCTTCAAAAGTTCCACGCTTATCGGAAACCTGCACATAATTAGGCCGGTCAACCGTCGTGCCATCTTGTTGGGTGAATACTTGTGGCTTCGCATAGTATTTGGCATCATCGCTACTGATCGCTGCTTCGCCGAACGTAAAGCTAGAAGCAAAGTCCAGTGACAGCGGGCCGCTTGTCCCCGGTGTCGGGTTGCCGCCTGGATTACTTGGATCGATCGGCTTGATTGGATTAGGATTGGTAGGATCAAGCGGATCTTTCGGACCGGTACTTGAGTTGTCGGCTTTAAACGTCACCTCACCGTTTGAAATCATGTCGTTTGCTGAGGCTGCATTGACTGCTGCCGGTGCTACAAGTCCTACCAAAGTTAATCCCAATAACGGTGCTGTCCAGATACTCTTCTTCATTTTTATTTTCCTTCTTCCTTATCTTCTTTAGGTTGTTTGATGATGAAAAACAGGAGCATGGTGACGATCAACAAGCTGCCGATTAAGCCGTATAGTAGTTCCGGCCGCTCCCCAAGTCGCGGAACGAGTCCGGACCTGGACGGCGGGGCTTGTGACGTCGCTGAGGGCTGTTGTTGCTGGTTATTCGACTCGTGAGTTGATGAGGCTGTCGATGTTTCTTCGGCAGTAGATGAGGCCGGCTCAACAAAAACAACCTCACCTGTCGACGTGTACTGACTATCTGCAATGGCAACGAGTCGTGGGTGGCAGGCGAGTCCCAGCAAAAGAACAGCCAGTGGCAACCATTTTTTCATTTGGCCTATCCTTTCTTAATTTCCCGGCACGTCTTGCAGTGACCAGTCCAGTTCTCCCGAAAAGCTGCCGATTTTTTGTTTTTCAATCGGCAGGGTTAATTTGAACCCGCGAGCTGAGCTGTCGATGGCAGTATTCCATTCACTGCTAACATCGCGTTCGGTGATACCCACATTGACTTCAGCAAGAATCGCCTGACTGGACAGAGTTTGTTCCTGCCCGGCCTGATTCGTATAGGTTAGGCACCGGGTCGCATCCACATTGCCGTTTTTAAACGGGCGCGCCATCCTAAGATAGAGCCGCGACTTTTGGGAGCCATTCGTGCGCGAATCTTCAATTTTCAAGCTGCCTTGAACGCGTGGTCGTAAGATTTGTGTCAATCCGGTAACCGTTTGATTCCCAAAATCCAAATCCGGCACACTGATGACGGCTAGCTTGCCCGCTGGTTTCGGAACCACTTGCCGCTTTAATTTAAAAACCGACGCATTGCCCACCCGGTTTGCAACGTCATTGGGAAGTGCTGTTGGTTGCCGACTTACATACTTACCGTTAAAAATCCAATCATCGTCACCGGTTTGCGTTGTCAGTAATTGACCGTCAGCATGCACCCCGTACCCTTTTGTTTCTTGGTTAAAAGGTTCAAGCCGCACATTGGCCTTACTGGAAACCAAACCGGTGGGACTCGTTCCCCCGCATTTTCCGGTTTCAAGTGTTAATTCATCGGCGTTATCAAGCGTAATGGTGCCTTTCCCTTTCTTGAAGAAATCACCATTGACGTTTTTTAAATTTGCTTTCGCCCCAGGCCCTAGATTGATACTGGAGTTACTATTGAAGTTAGTTGCACTAACCGTTTCAGCCAACAACTGGCCATTTTTTTGAACATCAATGGTCAGATCATGGTTATAGAACATTAAATTGCCAGCGTCCGTTCTATTCGTCTTGACATCCAGAACCGCCTCTTCGCCAATGACGATACGGTTGTTGTGGATTGCGCCGATGCCAGTGTAGACAAGCGCATTGGTGGTATCGACTTTCAACCGCGCTCGCTTCTTTAGTTCCAGATTCAACGGCCCGGTTGACGGCCAAAAGGTTCCCAGAACCTCGCCTTTGGCTAAGGTGATAGTGGTGTCCGAATCTTCTTCAAATAAAAAATTAGTGGCTTCGGCGAATTCCTGGATGAGGATTGACCCCGGGTTCTTCGTCGTATAAAAATTGTTTTTGCCTTTGAAAATAATCTGGTTACTTTTATCGCGAATATGAATCGGTTGCGCCCCATAATCTGAGTAATAGTCGACATTTTCAATGATGATCTGACTGTTTCTGATACTATTGTCTGCTGGTGCAATCCCGTAGTAGTTATTGGCAGAATGTTTAACGGACGCCTTGCCGATTTTAATATTTTTAAACGTAATCTGGATGCCACTGGCCGCGAAATAAATGCCGCGGTGCCAGTTTAGGCCGCCATTGTACATATAGGTGTATTTGTGATCGCCATCAATGGTGACCGACTGGCGAACCGGGATAGCGGCGGCGCCAATATTGATATCAGCCGTTAAGCGGATATGCGTTTCACCACGTTTAATGGCGGCTGCCAATTCTTGAGCAGTTCCTACTAGAAAAGGTGAGGATTGGCTGGAGCTTGTCGCGGGCGCTGCTCTTTTTTGCCGCCGCTTCGAGGTCGCTGCGTCGTCGGCTTGATCAGTTAGCGCTTCGTGAGTTGTATCGCTCGCGATCGGCTGACTGGCAGACGCCGCGCTGGTGCTGCTCGCGATCGCTTGATTCGAACTCGTCGATGCTTCGCTACTTGTCTCAAGCTTGCTTTCGGCGCTAGTAGATGGTGCCTGTTGATCCGGTTGTGAAACCGACGCTTCATTTAAGACTGGGCTAGGTGCTGATGAAGCTGCCTGTGAACCGACATTTAATGTAAGTGGTTGCAACAGCATGACACCTGACAAAAGCCAAAAAAAAACTGTTTCATTTGTTTCACCCCTTTCTCAATGTTATTGATTATATAAGGCGATTCTGACGTTTGTCATTTTCAGTTTTTATTTATAGGCTTAAAAAATAAAAAAATAACGGCTAATCCCGTTAATTTCCTTGGTATACAAGATTTTAAAAATCAGCTTGAAAACGGCGTCAATTTAATTCGGTTAGTCCGGTCAGCTGCGATCAATTTGTGAAATTGTTCTTTAATGGTTGCTAAAGAACATTTTCACAAATTACTCATAATCGTTAAAAACAAACCGCAAACCATTTCTTTTATAACGGTAGATAGGTGCGGTTCGTAAATCGGTTGGTAATGGTTCATGCCATTTACAATAAGCCCGTGTTGGGAGTGACGGCAAGGTGCCGGGGAGTTCTTTCTCCATAACGCGTTCGCCGGCGCAGGAGTCTGCGTGTAAGGACCTTGGGCGCAATGGTCAAAACCGGGCCATTGCGCCTGAGGACACTTACACTCCGGTTTCTAACTAAGCGTGTCTTGCCTCTCTCCATAACGCGTTCGCCAGCGCAGGGATCTGCGTGTAAGGACCTCAGGGACAATGGCCTAAGCCCGGGCCATTGTCCCTGAGGCCGCTTACACTCCGATCCCTAAACGCGCTGGCTCACGCTCACCCTCTTTTATGGTAAGCTTACGTCATCACCATGATCATGGAGGAAAGCTATGCAGAGTTTTGAAAAGTACCATCCGATTATGTCGGTTCATTACACGATGGACTGGCTGACGACCTTTAAGATTAAAGATGTTTTTCAGTTGCGAGCTGATCAGCAGATTGCTGCAGAGTCCGGGCGGCAGTTTGACCAGAAAATTACCGACACCGCGCGCTATGTTAACCGCTCGATGCGGCTGGTGATGAGTAATAATGCCTTGCTTTATGGCATTAAAGACCGGAGCACGAATGATTTTCTTGGCAGCTTCTGCATCTGGAACTTTAGCGAGAAGAAGACCGTTGCGCAGATTCGTTTTGAAACTTTAGCTGCTTATCAAGGGCAAGGCATTATGAGTGAAGTACTTAAGCGCATGATTGGGTTTGCCTTTTTCGAACTTGGCCTTAAGCGGGTGTATGTCATTTTGCCAGCAAGTAATGACCGCGCTGCGAAGTTGTTAACCGAAAACTTCTTCACGCAGGTTGGCGATTATCGCCATGAACGAACCTTACCCGATGGCAGTAAGGTGCCACTGGTTCGTTATGAACTCACTGCCGAAGCGGTGGCGGATAAAGAGGCCTTCCATTTTTAAGTGGCGCAGTAGGGGTTAGATCATACAAAGAACACTCAAAAAGCGATCCCCCATGGCGGAGATCGCTTTTTGAGTAGTCTTGTGCTTGATCAGTTGCAAGTCGTTGATACTTTCAATCCCGTTACGCTATGCCAATTGGGAAGCGGGCGATCATCACCGCCAAGTAGCCTGCCAATGCCGGGATCGCGACGGCTGTACCGATGAAGCGGCTGAATCCGCGCGATGCCCCTAACAGCCGCAACCCTTCGACAATCGCATCCATCAAGAAGAATGCGGCGGCGATGGTCGCAAACAAGGCCCCAGTCAGCACGCCAAAGTTGAAGAGCACGACACTGGCAGCCACGGCAACGACCGTGATCAATATTTCCATTTTCATCAACCGTTTATATTCATCTGGATTATCTAAAAAGTTAAACATGTTCGCCTCGGGCTCCTTTACCTGGATTTACGTTAATGAGGTGAGCATATCATGTCGTTAGGGCCAGATCGCGACCGAGTACAACATTTTGAAAAGAGCTTAATCAACTTAAGGAAAACGCAAGCCCTTGCAATATGTTGGGCAGCATGGTACCTTTCACTTACTAAATATAAGTAAAAGGAAGTGCCCATCATGCCTAATCAATTAACCGGTTTACATCATCTAACCGCTATTACGTCAAGCGCACCACGGATTTTTCACTTTATGAGTGGTATTCTAGGTCTCCATCTCATTAAGAAAACCGTTAATCAAGACGATGTGCGCACCTACCACCTGTATTTCACGGATGACATGGGCACCCCGGGAACGGACATCACGTTCTTCGACTTCCCCGGCATCCAAAAAGCCCAGCATGGCAACAACGAAATTGCCCGCACCAGTTTTCGCGTGCCATCCGATGATGCCCTCAATTATTGGGTCAAACGGTTTGACGAGCAACGTGTGCGCCATGACGCGATCACCGAACTATTCGGTGCCAAAATATTGCCGTTTCACGATTTTGATGGCCAACAATATCAGCTGATTAGCGATGAACATCACCACGGCATCCCGGCAGGTACCCCGTGGCGGCATTCACCCGTGCCGCCGGAGTTTGCGATCGGCGGCCTCGGTCCGGAGTACATCACCACCGATCACTATGACGAACTTGTCGGCATCATGACCAATCTGCTCGGCTTTGAAAAAGTTGCCACAGATGGCCAATATACCTTACTTGAGCTAAATCATGGCGGTCATGGCGCACAGGTGATTATTGATTATCAGCGTCTGATCCCCGCTGCCTACCAAGGCTTTGGCGGTGTTCACCACCTTGCATTTCGGACGGATGATCGCGACAGCTTGCAATACTGGATCAAAAAAATCGGCGGAGCCGGCTTGGATGCTTCCGGCTTCGTCGATCGATTCTACTTTGCGTCTGAATATTTCCGCCCGATTCCTGAGCTGCTTTTTGAAATTGCCACCGATGGCCCAGGCTTCTTGCTTGATGAAACCTACGAACAAGCTGGCGTTCACCTTGAATTGCCGCCGTTTTTGGAAGATCAGCGCGCCGCCATCGAACGCAATCTAGTCCCATTCAACACGGAACCACAATCAATGGAGAAACTTTAGGCTACTTTTACGGCTTAATATATGCATAGCCGGCTGCTTCCGCTTGCGCCAGCTTAACCACGCCAACCGGGACGATTGCTACGGTCGCCGGCAACTGCTTTTCATCCAAGTGGCGTTGCGCCAGCGAGTTGTGGCAGGCAAAAAACTTCACCTGCGGATGGGCAGCAATGAAATCGACAACCTCCTGATCAAAATAAACGGTAATGCCATCGCCGTTGACCAGTACTTCCAAATCGGCATCCGGCTCAGCCATCAGAAAATTAGTCAGATTCGAAGCCAGATGGGGCCAGCGCTCAGTTGTATCTAAATGAAAAATTGCTTTTAGAGCCATTGTCAATCACCTCGAGATGAGCATAGCATAGATTCGGCATTTCGCCGAGCGTTCAAAATAGCCCACGCTTTGGAACGCATTCACGCAAAAACCACTGCCGCCTGACAGTGGTTTTTGCATACTTTTATAATGCTGCGAGAATGACAAAGTTCAAGATAAAGCCGACGGTGACTACGGCCAGAACCGGATGGATTTCCTTGGCTTTACCGGTGATCAGTTTGATCAGGCAGTAGAAGATAAAGCCAGCCGCAATGCCGTATGAAATGTTATAAACAAAGCCCATGACAATTGATGCCATGAATGCCGGAATGGCTTGGGACAGGTCTTCCCATTCGATTTCCTTGAAGGTACTCATCATCATAATCCCGACCAGAATCAAAGCCGGTGCCAACGCCTGTGTCGGCACAATGGCGATAAATGGCGCAAAAATCGAGCTAATCAGGAACATCCCTGCAACAACGACCGAGGTCAAACCGGTTCGACCACCGGCACCGATACCAGCCGCACTTTCGACATAAGTGGTCACGTTGCTGGTTCCGAAAATGGAGCCCACACCCGTCGCAATTGAATCGGCGAACAATGCCCGATCCATTTTCGATGAAAAGCCCGAACCTTCTTCCAGAGCTTGTTCGTCTGCATCGGAGAAAATCCCGGTACGCCGGCCGGTTCCGATGAAGGTACCTAATGTGTCGAAAATATCCGAGAAACTAAACGCAAAAATCGTCATAATGGATAGCACAATTTTATCCGGACTTGTAAACAGTGACCCCATGCCCTTAGCCGAGAACGCAGCGCCAAAGGTTGTTTGAAGCGATGCAAAGGTACTACCAAAAGAATTTGCGGTGCTGAGATGCAAATCGGTCACGCCCATTGGAATCCCAATAATCGTTGTTAACAGAATCCCGATTAAAATAGCGCCTGGCACCTTTTTGACATTCAGGATGACCATGATGACCAACCCGATCAAAGCCAGCACAGCACCAGCCTGAGTGAAGTTAACCAGCGCCGGCACAATCCCGCCATTCGAAACAACCGATTCAACCCCGTGTTTGAGGGTCAATGCACCGGCCTTCAGCGGCTGGCCGTTAATCGTATTAATGCTTGATGCTTCAGAAGTGAACTGCAAGAAGCCGGCATTTTTAATCCCGATATAGGCAACGAAGACCCCGATACCACCACCAATCGCATGCTGAATGGATTCGGGAATCGCCACAATAATCAATTTTCGAATCTTGGTGACGGTGATCAAAATATTAATCACGCCGCAGATGAAAACAAGTGCTAAGCCTTCCTGCCAGCTGAAACCAAGGGCAAAGACAACGGTGTAAGTGAAGAAAGCGTTCAGGCCCATGCCCGGTGCCAAAGCATAAGGCACATTAGCGAACAGCCCCATAACCAACGTACCAACCGCACTCGCGATGATCGTCGCTAGGAAAACTGCCTGCGCTGGCATACCGGTTTGCGACAGCACTTGAGGGTTAACGAATAAAATATATGACATTGCAAAAAATGTAGTCAACCCCGCCATGACCTCGGTCATCGGCGTGGTTTTATTTTGCTTCAAATGAAAAAAGTTTTCCATGACACGCTCCCCTAAACTTTGAATATGAAAAGTTTACCGAAGAACACTGCAACTTGCAATAGAAAATACGTTTATTTTTCAAAAAGTTACCGTTAATGTTCGCGTTTTACTGGTAACGCCCAAATATCGTCCGTTTTTTCAGAAAAAGCGGTATAGTGTAACTAATACTTTTGCTGGTTTAAGGGGGGTTTTCGTTATGTGGCTTTGGCTACATCTTATTTCGTGGGCAGTGCTGGCAGTCGCAGCCGGAATCGCTATTTTCAGTCACACGCGGCAGTTTGTCATGTGGACGATGATCGCGCGCGTTTGTTACCTAGTTTCGATCGTAAGTGGTGTGGTGTTGATGCGTTTCGCATTCGCTCGCAACCCTTTGCTGACAGTCGTTAAGATTTTGTTGGCTATTGGTTTAATCGGGTTAATCGAAGTTGCTTTTGCAGGTAAAAAGCAACAGCACCTAAGTAAAGCCATCCTGTGGAGCGCGCTTGCTGCATTCGCACTGGTGACCGTTACGGGCTTTGTGTTGGCGCAGTTCCGCCCATTTGTCTGATCTAATGGTTGCTGCGATACCTAAGAAAGGAGTGACACAGTGTCACTTATCAGTGTTCTATTAGTCGGATTACTCGGGCTATTACATCTGACCATCATGGCATTAGAGATGTTCGGCAGTCCAGAGAGTCAAGCAAGGAATTTTGAGATGCCACTTGAATTTGTTAAGCAATCAAATGCTCAGATTGCCTTGAAAAACCAAGGCATCTATAACGGGGCGTTGGCCATTGTGATGTTATTAAGCTTGGTCGTTTTGACTGGCTCGAACCAGCTCATCACGCTGCGACTATTAACCGGTTTCGTGACAGTTGTCGGTTTATACGGTGGCGCGACGGTCAGCAAGAGAATCTACTTTATCCAGGCCATTCCCGGGGCAATCACGTGTCTGACACTGTTTTTCCCGAAGTAATGGCTGCTCGGCCTTTATCCATCATTCGATCGTGTCAGCTTTCGAGTCTCATGACGTCGGTACATTAAAACGCGCCGCTTCTTAATACACAGGAGGCAGCGCGTTTTGTCATACTTGAGAGTTGGAATTCTTCTTTTTGTCAAAGTGGTGACCGAGTATAGAGGCGATCAATGCTGCAACGGCAATGGCACTGATTTTGATCATCCATGCTAATGCAGAATTATCAACCAAGTTGGCTAACTGTTCCGCGAGCCAACCAATAAGAGAGCCAATGATCACACAAATCCAAATAAGTTTTGTTGTTGTCATCTTACATCTTATCTTAACCACTCTTTTCGTTTGGCTAGTATGACCTTTTGATCCTTACTTCGCCGAAACCGTTACTTTCGTATTCATCTCATCCTTCGTCAAAATGTTTGGCTGTTAGACCCGCAAACACTGAGCCGATAATAATGGTCACAATTGATAAACTAATCATCATTGTGTGATTAGAGATAATCTCCCTTATAATCATATTTATAGCTACGATTATGCCACTCGTGATGCCCGCTATCCATCCCACACGATGAGCTTTTTTCAACTTAAAGCCCCCTTACATGTATGCATGACGGCAATGCCCGTTAAAAGTATCTTTAAAAAATTGATGTTTAGTGTTCTCTTAACTTAGAGGGAGCATGCTCACAAAATTTCTTAAATTTATACACGCTTTGGCCATCCACCAAATAACTCAACAAAAAGTTATACCCTACCCACTTTTCCTGCTTTTATTTGATCAGGTATTTAATTTATTGCTGTCCCCAGCTGCTCAACAAAAGATTCCCTGCCCCTGAGCCAGAGTCATAGTTAGTAAAATGGAACCATACACCATGATCATTTGGAAGTAACGCCACTATACCTAATATTGCTGTTGAAATTGTTGCAGCAGGACCCGCACTAAGGCCAGCAGTCGCGAGGGCAGAGGCAGCTGCTCCCGCAATCGCTGCTGTTCCAAGAATTTTTGCCGCTTTTACAATTGCAGAATTGAGATAGATGGTAATACCATCGCTCGTTGTTTTAGCGTATGTCCCTCCCTGTCGAAGTAAATCATCATTTTGCATACTTTGAATAGTCGACTGAGGAAGCTTGTTATATGCCGCAGGATTAGTCTTTTTCAAAGCCTGAAGAAATTGATCGTTGTCAATATACACCGTCTTAGACTAATCTGGCAGTACCGGATTATTCGGATCAATTCCGGAATCACTTGTTGAGTTAGACGCCACGCTTGACTTGCCCGGCGTTGTCGCCGCTGCAACGTGATTCACCTCAATCTGACTGAAAGAAAAGCCTGCGATTGATGTAAGAGCAACGACAGCTGCTATTAATTATTTTGGTTTTGTCATAATATCCTCCTATATTTGCCCGACATTAACATGGTGTACAAAAGGTATATGCCGCTTTCGATGTTTCTTTTCTATTTGCATTTCAAAGCATTAATACGTTTTCATTCGAGTACTCTTGTTCTAGTCCTCATTCATTAACGAAAAGTCGCATACCCTCTTGACAAGAACCAAGTTATCACAAAAAGTTCACAGTTTTTATATATTTTCGTATTATAAAAGTATATATAAGATTACTGGAATATTTGCATATATGAAATTGGAGGCGCTTGCGCCATGACCGAATACACCAAAGGACAGCTTATCAAAAGCATTCGTGTTTCTAGAGGCTTGCGAATCTCAGACGTTGCTGACAATTTAAGCATCAGTACAATCTCAAAGTTTGAAAATGGTCAATCTGACATTTCCTTAGAGAACTTTTCCCAATTGCTTAAAAACCTGAAAGTAGACCCGGCAGAATTTTGCGAACTCCTAAGTGATTTACGGGAAAAGCAATTGCCGATGACTGACATTTCAAATGATTCTTTTGAAGACCGAATTTCCCGATTATCGTTAGAGCAAGATGTTGAGACATTGCGCTCATATCAGCTTCAGCTTGAAAGACAGTATGCAAAAACGGACGCACCTTTCTATAAATTAAGAGCAATCGTTGTGACCGCAACAATTATTAGAATTCAGCATCCCCATTCATTTCTTTCAAAACCGGATGCAGAATTCGTCAAAGCTTACCTTCTCCAGCAGGATACCTGGTATCGATTAGAATACATGGTCTACAATCACTGTGTGCCATTTATCCAGACAACCATTTTCGAGCAACTTTATCCCCGACTACTTTTAATGCACTTTTCGACTAAAAACATCAGAACAAACAAAATCTTTTTTCCGAGGCTCTTTATAAAACAGCCTCGTCGCTCTACCACCGACACAAGTATGCCGATGCGGTAACCGCGCTTGACCGGTTAAATGAACAACATTTGCCAGAAGCCTACTTCCTGATTCGTCTACAATCAAATCTTCTGAAGAAGCTTTGTCAGTTCAAGATAATGGGTTCTAAATTTGCCGAGGAAGATGTGAATTCGTTGTTAAAAGCAACGTCAAAAATCAGTCCGGCAATCGGTCAAAAGTGGCGAACCGCCTTTAATACAACACTCGAAATGAATATTGAAGAGCCTTAAAAATCAAAAAACGTGCACGACTGACTGGCAAATCCGCCAATGAGTCGTGCACGTTTTAACTTTGATCCTTACTTCGCCGGCGCCGTTACTTCCGTATTCGTCTCACCCTTGGTCAAAAAGTCAACCAGATTCTGCAGTGAGAAGTAAACCATGTTGTGCACCGCGGTTTCCGTGTAGTACGCGATATGTGGGCTGAGGACAACGTTTGGCATGCCGAGCAGTTCATCCCACAACGGATCCTCGAAGCTGCCGTGCTTGGCTAGGTTCAGCAGATCTTCGGTTTCATATTCATAAGTATCAATGCCAACACCGGCTAGCTTGCCGGATTTAAGGTTACTGAGCATAGCCTGCGTGTCGATCAGGTTTGGCCGAGCCGTGTTGATCACGATGGCGCCCGGTTTCATCAGATCAAACGCCGCTTCATCGATGATGTGGGTATTTTGCTCGATTCCGGGAACGTGAAGATCGATGATATCGCTTTGTTTGAAGAGCTCTTCCAAGCTGACATACTCGAAGTCCGGATGTTCGCCTTTCATCGGGTATGGGTCGTAGGCAATGACTTTGGCGCCAAAACCTTTAAAGAGTTTGATCGCAACCCGGCCAATGTGTCCGGTGCCCATCACGCCGACCGTTTGCTGGCCAAGTTCCTTACCGATAAAGGTGCCGGCCTTTTCATAATCGCCTGCGTGCAGCTGTGCCTGGACCTTGCCCATGTTACGCAACAGGTACAACGTATCGGTCAAGGCAAACTCGGCAATGGCCGCTGGTGAATAGGCCGGAACGTTACTTAACCGGATACCATATTGCTTCATGGCCGCCATGTCAATGTTATCGGTGCCGACGTTACGGATCGTCAGAAACTTGATGCCGTATTCATGCATTTTTTCAAAAACACCGGCTGCATAAGGTGTCGTTTGCAGCGAGTTGATCCCGTCAAAGCCTTTTGCCCATTCGACGGTGTTCTCATCTAAGAACTCGGTATGATACTCAAGCGTGTTGCCGGTTTCCTTGGCCCACTGCTTGAAATATTGGATCTCGTCCACCCGCGCACCGTAAGCGATAATCTTCATGTCTCACTATCCCCTTGTTTTTAGTTTGTCTAACCACCAGTATACAAGATCCTGAGATAAAAATAGAACCTTTCGCATCGCCTTTAAAAAATTATGGAAATTCCCGCTATGGTCAAAAGAGTGGCCGTTCCCCTTGTTCCAGCGTCAGCAGCTTGCGTTTCAACGCTAAGCCCCCGCGAAAACCGCCTAACCCGCCGTCTTTGCGCAAAATTCGATGACAAGGAATCGCCATCATAAGCGGATTCTGGCCAACCGCATGCCCGACTGCCTGAAATGCGCGGTCGTGCCCGACTGCTGCTGCGACCTGCGCATAGGTTCTGGTCGCGCCATAAGGAATCGTTAGCAAGTACTGCCAAACCGCTGTCTGCAAAGCGGTGCCATGAAAGGTTACCGGCACCGTCACTGTCTTCGTTTTTCCTGTGAGGTAAGCAGTCAGGGCGGTTTGAAATGGCTTCATCGCCTCGTCATTAAACTCAAACGGCCCGTCTACATAGTGCTTTGCTTCTTGCAAGTCAGCATCAGGCGACCCGACAAAAACAAGTTTTTCTTGATCAGCTACCAATAAGTAACGATGATGGGGCATTGTTAACCACGAATATTGCATGGCGACCTCCTTAGACTGCGCTCGTTAACATTGCTGCAGTCTTTTGCTCAAATTTAAGGCGATTCGAATTTTAGTAATCCCTTTCATTTCGGTTAATTTTACCGCAAATCCAAGCGCCGTTCTCGCCGGTTAGACCGGATTGTGCTAAACTGTAGTTTCTATCAAACTCGGATAATACGTGGAGGTACTATCAAATGAAAATTGTCGTTTTAGCAGGCGGCCGGAGCACGGAACGCAATGTGTCGATTTCAAGCGGCTACCGGATCACAAACGCCTTGCGACAAAAAGGGCAGCAGGCCACCTTTATTGACCTGTTTCTAGGCTACGACCTCGAAGGGAAGACGGTCGACCAGGTTTTTGACGACGCCAACACCAGTAAGGATCTGAAGATTTCGGATGCCATCCTGACTGACGCTGACATCAATAAGTTACGGACCGATGGCAGCACGCAGCTGTTTGGGCCGAATGTTTTGGCGATCTGCAAAGCCGCAGACATTGTCTTTTTGGCCTTGCACGGCGGGGACGGTGAGAACGGAAAGGTTCAGGCAACGCTGGATCTGAACAATGTCAAATATACCGGCTCCGGTCCGCTGGCTTCAGGGATGACCATGAACAAGGTCTTCAGTAAGGAGATCATGTTGTACCACGGTATCCAGACCGCTGCATTTAAGGAATTCAAACGGAATCAACCTGGCGAACATAAGGTGCCGTTTGATTTTCCGGTCGTTGTTAAGCCAACGTCTGGCGGTTCCAGCGTTGGCACGCACATCGCCCACAATCAGGAAGAATTGGAAAGTGGCATCGCCGACGTTTTCCGCTTCGATAACAGTGCGATTGTTGAAGAATTCACGCCTGGTCGCGAATTCTCGTTAGGCGTTGTCAACGGGCGCGCCTTCTCGGCCATCGAGATTAAAGTCCATTCTGGCTGGTATGACTTCAAGCACAAGTTCCAAGCCGGTTACACCGACTTCATCACCCCGCCAAAGGATTTAGATGAAGACGTCCATCAGGCGATGAAAGATGTGTCGCTGCAAACCATGGATGTTTTAGGCTTACAAAACTATGGCCGCATCGATTTCTTTGCTAACGATAAAGGCGTATGGGTCATCGAAGCCAATAACCTGCCTGGCATGACGCCGCTATCGCTTTTGCCACAAGAAGCCGAAGCAGACGGTGTTGAATATGGCGATCTTGTCATGGACATTATTAATGGCAAGCTGAAACTATACGCAGACGGGATGACTGAGGCTGGCATTATGACGGCCGCGTCAGCTGACTAGTTCATCTGCATTAAAAAATCGGTCTTAACCACAACAACTCGCCTAACGAGTCCTTGTGGGTTAAGACCGATTTTTTGCGTTGCGATTACTTTAAATGAATGTGGATGCCTGTTCACATTCATCAAATAATCGCGCCGCCCGCCAATCTGCTGGCGTCATGACTTGCGTGGTGATTGCGGAAACTCAATGGTGTCACCGGGTTTGACCGGAATCGTGATCACTAATCCGGTGCACGGCTTGTCGTTAACATGGTGCGGATGATTGGCTTTCTCAATCGCGCGCACTCTGCCAATCCTTTTGCCATTAAGCCGAATCGGATCACCTGGTCGAATCCGTTCAATCGGCGGTGCAATCGTGATCACCGTGCCCCTTGCCCCAACCGTTGCGGCAGTTTGAATGGTATACATGATTTATCCCCTCGTTCACGCATTCACTAGCTACCCTTCGATCTTACCAGCATGCCGGGTAGAAACACAACTTTAACGAATCGCGAAAATCAATCCTGCTTGCATGTGCCTAACCTATCATGAATAATAGACTCAATCATTGCCAAAGGAGGCATGTTAAATGATCAAACCACCGAAGTTGCATCAACATGATCAAGTTGCCATTGTCAGTCTGAGCGCGGGGACACTAGGGGAGGCCTTTGCCGCGCACCAACGGGAACTGGGAACCAAACGCCTTGAAGCAATGGGGCTGGTGCCGCGTTTTATGCCCAACGCTTTACGCGGACAGGCGTATTTAAAAGCCCATCCCGAAGCTCGGGCCGCGGATTTAAAAACGGCCATGACCGATCCGGATATCAAGGGCATTATTTGTGCGATCGGCGGCGATGATACTTATCGAATCGTGCCGTATCTACTTGATGACCCGGAATTTATTGAAGCGGTCAAAAATCACCCGAAAATTTTCACGGGATTTTCTGACACAACCATCGATCATCTCATGTTCTACCAACTGGGGATGACCACCTTTTATGGGCCAAACTTCCTGAACGATCTGGCCGAATTGGATAAGCAGTTATTGCCTTACACAGCAGCCAGTTTTCACCATTTCTTTGAAAACCCGGCGACCACGGCGATCACATCCAGTCCGACATGGTATGAAGAGCGCACCGATTTTTCTGCCGATCAGCTAGGGGTGCCGCGCAAGGCCCATCCGGAGCAGCACGGCTACTTAACCTTACGCGGTCAGGGCCGCATCACCGGTACCTTGCTCGGCGGGTGTCTTGATAGCCTTCACGATTTGCTATATCCTGTCCGCTACTCCGATGAGCCGCAAGTTGCCGAGAAGTATCACCTTTTCCCGCAATCCTGGGCAGACAAAATTCTCTTCATCGAAACCTCTGAGGAAAAAATCGATCCAACGACGTATCGTCAATTTCTACGGCATCTCGATGATCACGGTGTCCTGCAGCAAGTACGCGCCATTTTGGCTGGCAAGCCACAAAATGAAACTTATTTTACCGAGTACCAACAAGTGCTTTTGGACGTAACGGCTTCTTATCAAACGCCGATTCTATACAACCTCAACTTCGGTCACGCTTACCCGCGCACCATTTTACCTTACGGCTTACAGGCAACCGTCGACTTCGACCAACGGCAATTAACGATTGACGAACCCTACTTTGCCTGAGCCTCTGTAAATTTCGTATCGGTGACTTAAATGTTGCGTACAGGTCGCGTAAATCCCCCCATTTTCTGCAAACTCTGTGCTATTTTCAAAGTACAAGGGAGGTATAAAAATGGACCAAACGCAAAAGTTAAACGCTCCGATCCGTCAACATATTTTTCTGATTGTTGCTGGTATTTTACTTTTATTGTTAGCTGCAGCGGCCGGTTTTGACTGGCAGATTTCACAAACCCTTGGCGATATGAACGATCCGTTCGCCACGCTTTTTCAAGATGTCGGTCTGTGGACGGCACCGCTGATTATTATGATCAGCTGCAGTATTGTTTGTCACTATGCGCTGCGCTCCTCGCAACTTGCGTGGTACATTCGCACGCTGATGGTTATTGGTAGTGTTATTTACGCCGGTTGGGAATTATGGGCCGGTTATCTGAAATATGCGATGACGATGGTAATCACATCGCTCAACGACATCAACGCAGGCAAGCCGATGGGAATGGCCAATTCCGATGGCAGCAAGCTTGCCTTGCCTGGTGCGACCAGTCTCATTCTGTTCATTGTGCTTTACGTTGCGGTTTTTGCCGGCAGTCAATATTGGCTCTCGCACAAAAGCGACGAACAGCTGCGTTACTTATTGAAGGTCGCACTTGTGGCCACCTTAGTCTGCATCATGTCCGATCAGATTGTAAACGCGATGAAAACCTTCTGGGGCCGCTTCCGTCCGTACGAATTAAATGGCAACCCGGCGCACTTCACCAGTTGGTTCCATCCAAACGGGGCAAACGGCCACATGAGTTTCCCATCTGGTCATACGCAAACCGCCGCAACGATCCTCACCCTGACTTGGTTCGTAGACCGCGACAAGCCTAAGCGCCAACGTCTGGTTTTCTGGCTCACCTTTGCTTACGGCGCCATCATGGCCTACACCCGCGTCCGGATTCTTGCCCACTTTACCGGCGACGTCACCATGAGTCTGATCCTCACTTGGTCACTGATCTTAATCCTGGGTGCCGTGGCCCAACTGCCGCTGGTTAATTGGGAAGCATTAACGGCACACGCTAAGTCCAAAAAGTTAGACACTGAGACGGCATCCTGAAACTTGGGGTATCAGCGACGTCTTGCTCAGTTGAATTGTTTGTTTGGCCGCAGCCGATAGTGTGGGCTGCGGTTTTTGTTTTGGGGTGGTTGATGGAGACGGGGCACATTGGGGGTTGGTTCTATTTAGGGCAATTGTGGGGATCGTCTTTCGCGTTCTATAACGCGCTCGCCAGCCCAGAAACCTGCGTGTAAGGACCTTGGGCGCAATGGCAGATCCGCGTGACTGGGAAGGTTTTCTATTGGGGGCAAATACTCAGTGAGCTTTCGCGTTCTATAACGCGCTCGCAGTCGCAGAAATCTACGTGTAAGGACCTTGAAGCCTAAATGGCCAAAGCCCAGCCATTTAGGCTTCAAGGCCACTTACACTCCGATTTCTAAGCGCTCCTGCTCGCGCTCAAAAAAAATGGCGAGTCGCTTCGACCTTCTGAACGCTGACGCGCCGATCGTTACGAACTCACCTTGGTTTGGCACCGTGTTGGAGTATAGCACGGTTTTGGTTGTAAAAACAAGAGGTGCTGCGGACCGATACGCTATTCATCATAGTTCTACTCAGTAATTCGCAAATCTTTTTTTAAAAACATTTCCGTTACTTGAGCAGTTGGATACTCCAATCGGCCAAATTCAGTATAATGATTAGCTTTATAAAATTCAGGCCCTTGGAAATCAAATGTTTCCAAATGGACGATCTCACACCCAAAGGTTCGCAAATCTTCCTCAACTTTTTTTAGAAGCTGCGTTCCTATGGATTTGTGACGATACTTTTCATTTACCCACAAAGTATCAATGTAACCAATCTTATACAAGGAAGCGTAACCTATGATGCCACCGATTACATCCTGTCCCTCCAGCGCTGTATAACTAAAGACCACTGCAGGCCTTTCTTGGGTTAACGGGTGCCTTTTTTCGTTATACGCTTCCAATCTGTCCTCAATATAAGTCTCTTGCTCATCTGTTGATTTTAGAATTTTCATACCCTGTCTCCTTTATAAGTGGAATTTTACAAATATTTTGAATCTACATTTTGTCGTCAATAACTGTGAATAAGGTCCAGTCTCCTTGTACTTTGCCATCTAAAACAGATCTTATTCGATTAGTTTTTGCGTTATCACGTAATTCTACCAGAATCCCTATGTTTTCGGAATCCAAACTGCCGATCAATGCATAAGGCTTCCCCGACTGAAGTCTCAATTTGTTGACAGTTGATTAAGAGCGCTTTTACAATATCCGTGTCTTTAAAAGGAAAAATCTTTTAGGTAACGTCATGGTCATTAGAAAAGTAGATGGTGGCAATCATGGATCAAAGGACGAAGTAGTTCAAGCAATGGAACGTCTCAACAACGCGTTGGCAGAATCTCATCCCAATTCCGAAACGGCGCGGTATGTGCGACAAGCGTTGAATGATTTGAAGAAAAGCGAAGGCGTTGCTTTTACCGGTACACTTCAAACATTTTTCAACATGGCACCTAGCGTCAAAGTGTCCGACAGCTTTGCATTTAGCAAAACAGAAAGGGAACTGTGGGACAAAGTCTTTTCTTTCAAACAACTTGGCAATAACCTCTGGGGCGCGCATCTTTAAACAGAAACTTGTCATACGGCTGATCGGCTCACAAGATTGTGGCATCTATAATCTTGTGAGCCGTTTTTGTGTTGGTTAAGCCAGCATTTCCCGGGCAATAATTACTTGTCTCGAATGACGAGCTCGTGCGGATGCTTATCTTCCTTGTGATTTCCGATGGCGTCTGCCACAATCAGACCAAGCGAGGTGAACAATTTGAATTTTTCAAAGCAGCTTCAACAAATCCGCACTGCCCATCATATGACTCAAGCCGAACTGGCACATGATCTTAATGTCTCACGTCACACTATCTCTAACTGGGAAAACGAGCGCAATTTGCCTGACTTAGAGATGGTCACCCGCATTGCCCGGATATTTGACGTCTCCCTTGATCATCTTATTCTGGATAATCCACAGTTGAAGAAGAAATTAATCAAAGATAGTACGGTCAATCATTGGCAGACTGTGATGGCCGTTTTAACCACAGTTGTTGCCATTCTGATTGGCATGGCAACAACGACGCTTTTTGGATTCTATCCACACTGGCTAACGCAAGCCATCTGGTGGCTACTTACTGGCACCACTTTAGTTTGGGGACATTTTATCGCCCCAAAAACAGTCGACATCTTCGCCGACTGGTCAGCTTTATCCCGCCGGCTCACTGCACTTGGCTTCAGCTTACTTGGTCTCACACTTTTAATCACGGGATTGGCCATTGTCTGGTATCGCGGTATTAGCCTTGACATCATTTTGGTTATTGTCGGGAGCCTGTTCATGCTGATCCTGACAAAGCCAATTTGGCCGCAACATCAGCCTGCCAAGTAAATCAGGATCCCCGATATACCTTCTCAGTCGTCCAATCGCCATCCATACTCTCAAGCGTGACCACAATCTGCTTGACCGGATGATAGATGCGCTTGGCCTGCCCCTTAGGAATCATTAAAGCCGCAGTGAACGTTTTAGATGGATTGACAAAGCCCAGTCGCGTGTAGTTCCGGTCTTTTAACCAAAAACGATAACCGATTAAAGCAGCGTGATCACCCGAGCGCGTTGTCCCTGTGTAGCGATAAATCATACCCTGCCATTTAAAATAAACGCTGTTGGCATTCCGCCCCAAATAAGTCACAGGGGCGGTGACTTGCCGGTGTGCATACATGGGCAATGTTTTAAAAGCCGGATACTCATTTAGTCCTTGGTACGCTTCAATGGCGCTATCAGGAACTGGCACAAGTCGGAAAAAAGAGGCTTTTTTGACTCGTATTTGGGGCGTAATCTGCTTGGCCCACTGATTGAACTGGACATTCGCGGCGCTGGTTGTCCGAACCCAGCTGTACCTGGCCAACCCAAGACAGATGAAAATAAACGGTACAATAACTGCCCATTTCCATTTCAACCGATTCGGGACATAAACGCCAATGATTACAATAATATTCACAATGAGCAAAATGACAACGATAGCGAAAAATAGCCAACCATTGTTCCATTGCTCGGCTGACTGCCACTGACTGGCGGTAAATGCATTGGCAACCATGCTGCACCCCCCGAATCGTTTGTCTTCTTCAAAACAGCGCTTCAATCTAACAATTAATTGCTTTGCATTTTACACGCAGTCAAATAAAATAAAAAGTCGCAGGTCTCATTTCAGCCAACACAAAACGGCGATCGCAGGAAACTTCTCGCGATCGCCGTTTTACTATGCTGTTACTATTTCATCTTACTTGTCACGCCGGTTAGCCACCTGATTCAGGCTGAACGTGATATGTTTCTTTCGGTGGATAATTTCTTCCTGACGACCGTGAACCATCGGCCGCTTGTTTGGATTGCCGAGGTAGCCGCAGAGGCGCTTGACCACATCGCAGGTTGCCGGGTCGTGGTTGCCGCATTCCGGGCATTCATAACCTTTCGCTGTCGCCGTGAATTCACCCTTGAAGCCGCACTTGAAGCATTGATCAATCGGCGTGTTCGTGCCGAGATAACCAATCTTATCGTAGGCATAGTCCCAAACTGCCTCAAGTGCTTTCGGATTCTGTTTCAGGTTCGGATACTCACAGTAGTGGATGAAGCCACCGGCACTATACTGCGGATAATCCTTTTCAAAATCGAGTTTCTCAAACGGGGTCGGTGATTTGCGGACATCATAATGGAAGCTGTTGGTGTAATATTCCTTGTCCGTAATGTCTTTGACGATCCCGAATTTCTTGGTATCGTCGCGGCAGAAGGTATCGGTGAGCGACTCACTCGGTGTGCCGTAAACCGAAAAATGATAGCCGTACTGCTTTTCCCAGGCTTTGCAATGATCGTCCAACGCCTTGACGATTGAAACGGAAAACGCCTTGGCTTCGGGATTCTTTTCCCATGCTGAACCATAGAAAACCGTGCCGACTTCGTATAAGCCGATGTAACCAAGCGATACCGTGGCGCGGCCGTTTTTGAATAGGTCATCGACGCTGTCTGTGTCAGCCAAACGCTTGCCAAATGCGCCGTACTTGTAAAGAATCGGGGCACTTTCCGGCGTCGCCTGTTTGGTGCGCTCGATCTTATACAGCAGGCCTTCCTTACAGATGCGCATCCGTTCTTCAAAAATCTTCCAGAACTTGTCCTTGTCGCCTTTGGACTCCATGGCAATCCTTGGCAGATTAACCGTGATCACCCCAAGGTTCATCCGGCCGGCGTTGACTTCCTTGCCGGTCTTAGGATCGGTCCAGCCTTGCAAGAAGCTGCGGCAACCCATGGGCGCTTTGAATGAGCCGGTCAGCCGCTTGATGGTATCGTATGACACGACATCCGGGTACATCCGTTTGGTGGCACATTCGATGGCCAGCTGCTTGATGTCATAGTTGGGGTCTTCCGGGTTGAGGTTCAGTCCGCGCTTCAACGTGAAGACCAGCTTCGGGAAAATCGCGGTACGGCGCTCTTTGCCTAAGCCAAGAATCCGAATCTTCAGAATATCCTTTTGAATTTCCCGTTCGATCCAGCTGGTGCCCAAACCAAAGCCAACGGTGACAAAAGGCGTCTGCCCCTGCGTCGAATAAAGGGTGTTGACCTGATATTCCAGTGTTTGCAAGGCATCATAAATATCCTTCTTGGTCTGCTTCACAGCCAACGCTTTCAATTGGGCCGGATCATCAATCACATCGCCGAATTCCTTTAGATGTTTCTGATAATTTTTCTCGGCAAACGGGGCCAGCACCTGATCCGTGCGATCACTGGAGCAGCCGCCATATTGGCTGGAAGCCACATTCGCGATAATCTGGGTCATCTGGGTCACAGCCACCTGAATCGAGTGGGCCGGCTCCACTTCGGCGTTACCGATGCAAAAGCCATGATTCAACATGTAGTCAAAATCAATTAAGCAGCAGTTGGTTTCTGCCATAAACGGGGTGTAATCAAGGTCATGCCAATGAATATCGCCACGCAGATGGGCATTGGCCACAGCTGGCGGCAACATTTTCAGCCCGACCGCCTTAGCCACAGCACCGGCAGTGAGATCGCGCTGGGTCGAGAACACGCGGCTATCCTTATTGGCATTCTCGTTCACCACGCTCTTGTCGCGATTGACAAGCTTCGCCACATTGTAATTGACATCTTGCTTCTGCTTACGCGCCAAATCCCGCTTCAGCCGATATTGCGTATACGCCTCGGCCCAGTCATACTTCTCGGCCGCAATCAGCGTCTGCTCAACCACCGTCTGAACCTCGGCGATTTCAACGTCATCATGATAGCGATCGCGAATTTTGGCCGTCACCGTATCCGTCAAGTGATCAATCGTCAGCACATCACTGGGTGACAGCTCTGCCACGCTCTCCGCCGCCTTTGTAATCGCGGTGCTGATCTTGCTCGCATCAAAATCAACGATGCGCCCGTCTCGTTTCTTGATTTGTGTATAAAATTCAATCATGGCTAATCCCCCAGTACACTGACTTGTTCCGTTTGCACCAATATATATAGTATACAGGATTTTTCTTCAAAAGAAAGCACTAAACTACTAAATTTGGTAGGTAATGACATAATACTATACATGATATAGTGGTTTTGCATCATTTGATTGTTGACGATTGATTTTAAAAATAACTGACCTGTCACCTCAGAACATAACAAGCTTGCATAGTTGCGTCGTTAACGTGTCAGCAAAAAAAGCGGCCGTTCCGCAAGACGATTGTCCACCATCCTGCAAATCGGTCGCATCTCTTATTAAAGTTTCTTTTGATCCAATACCTTAATTGACGCCCCGAACAACCCGAGCGCAATGACAACTGCTATCACCATTGCCGGCCACAGTTTGGTCAAGGCATCAGCATTCACCAGAATTTTCATATTCTCACTTATGAGACTGATCGGATTAAAATGCTGCCATCCCTTGACCATCTGCGCCAGATACAACAACGCCACGATGACAACCGTAAAAAGCAACCCGCCATAGTTATTCGATGCGAGAGTTGAGCCAAACACAAGCAGACTCAAGAAGAAGATGCCAAAAATTGCCAATGGCACGAACGCTAACACCACATGCGGACTGTGAGTATCATGAAAATAATAAGCCGTGTATGCCCAAGTGACCAAAAACGCACTACCAACGCACCAGAGCCACAGCAGCAAACCCACGAATGCCTTGCCGATGATCACTGACCAGCGCGGCAAGCCTTTGGTGACAAGGTTGACTAAGGTACCTTGTTGAATTTCCTGACTCACACAACCGCCAAGCATGAGCGCAAAGACGTAAATGCCGATTTGGGTCATGTTTTTATAGTATTGCGTCCACGAATCTAATGAAGTCGGCGTCGGCATGGCAATCTTCACACCGCCGAGGCCGCCTTTTAATAGCTCGGGCAACAATTTTGCCATCAGCGGGCTTAAAATGCCGAAAATCAAAAATACGACGGTCAAAATCAGGAAGCGGTGGGTGCGCCAACTTTCAAGCAATTCCTTTTTGGTAAAAATCGCTGCGGCTGTCATTGAACCACCTCCATGAAAATCTGTTCAAGATTGGCTTCCTGTTGGCTGAAAGTTAGCGGGATCAGCCGCGCTGCCAGCAATTTGGTCAAAATCTGGTCAGCAGCAGCGGCATAGGCACCTGTGTAGGCAACGGTCACTTCACTGGCACTTTGCGTCACCTGCTGCACATGGTCACGATGTTGTTGCGGCGCTAGTATGGCGGCCGCCTCTTGTGCTTGTGCCGAAGTCTCAAAAGTCAGCTGCACTCTGGGCTTTGCATACTGCTGTTTCAAGTCAGCCAGCGAGGCAGTGACTTGCAAGCGACCATGATGCAGAATCCCGACATGATCGCAAATGCGTTCCACATCACTCAATATATGCGTCGAAAACAAGATGGTGGTCTGTCCACGCAAACTCGCCAGCAACTCTAAAAAATCGGTTCGCCCTTGGGGATCAAGAGCACTAGTCGGTTCGTCACAGATCAACAGCTTGGGCATCGTTAACAGCGCCTGCGCGATCCCAAGCCGCTGCCGCATCCCCCGGGAAAAGCCGCCGATGCGATGCGAAGCTTTTGCCAACCCAACGCGTTTCAGCATCGCAGTAACCCGTGAATCCAACGCTATCCCCCGCAAACCCGTCAATTGCCCACACATCCGTAAATATTCGGTGGCAGTCATGTATCCGTAAAATGCAGGCACATCTGGCAAGTAGCCAGTCTGACGATTCGTGGAAGTTTGCCCAAAATGTACCCGTTCCCCGGCAACGTCAATGTCGCCACCATCCGCCCGATCCAAACCCAGAATCAGTTTCATGGTGGTGGTCTTGCCGGCACCATTTTCTCCGACAAAGCCGTAAATCGATCCGGTCGGCACCGTTAAATTAAGATCTTGAAGCACCTGCTTATCGCCAAAATGCTTGCTGACGTGTTGCAATGTCAAAATACTCACTGCTGATCCTCCCGTCCAAAGACAAAGTACGCAATGGGGCCGATAATTTGGATGAAAATGACAATCACCAACCAAAACGCACGGTTGCCTATGCGATAGTGCGGGTGGCGTAATACCTGAATCACCGCAGCAATCATTAACCCAAACTCTAAAATGATCAATGGCACTAAAAATGGCCAGTATGTCGTGAAAACTTCCCAATTAGCATTCATGTTGTTCAACCCCTCAAAAAATTCGTGATGGCCGTTAGTTTTAGCCTTCACTCTTTTTGCATTCCCAAAACTCACTCAGACTCAGCCAGCTGCCTATTTCCGCGCTTTGATCTGTTCCAATTCCTTTAGCAATGGCTCAATAGCAGGCTGCTGCCGTAAAGGCTTCAGCGCAGGGTTATTCAAAACGGCATTGATCAAAACCTGTTTTGCCTGACCCGATACGCGTGGCGTTTGCGGGCCTAGATCCAATTGATTCAGCCACGGATCAATCGCATCAAAGTATTGATCGCCGTGCAGTTGCCAGGTCATTTTCGTTGTCGCCATCGCCCGCACAAACAGCCGCAATGTTATCGCGACGGCCTCGATTTGGTGCTGCTGGGCAAAGCCATTTAACGCTGCCAATTGAAAGTTGGCCCACACTGCTGGATTCAGGGTCACAAGCTCAAAGGCTTCGGCAATCGCCTGTCCCCGCTGATAGGTAGCTTTTAGTCGCTCAGGGTCATCCCCTAGCAACGTCATGTAGTTCGTTAATTGACTCATGATAATGCTCAGATCCTGCATCAGCCCACTTTGGCTGGTAGCAATCGCCCGCTGCAGATCGCCTTTTTGCTGAAACGCCCCGGCAATTAAACTGTCAGCCGGTAACTGTTCTGGCACATACTCGCCTAACAACGCCAACACGTCATCCGGTCGGTTAAGTATCAGCAGGCTATAGCCTTCCAGATCAACCGCTTTGGCCGTCAATGATAAATCACCGCCACTTTGCCGTACCCGAACGAACAGTTGCAGTGCCTCGGTCACGTAGGTTTTCTTTTTGTCTTCCAGCGAGTCGCCGGGTAAAAGATCATAATGATTCAGTAACAGCAACCCCATCTGTAGCAGAAATGGATAACACGCATAATATCGGCGAATCAAATTCCGAATCGACGTCAATACCGTTTCCGCGGGCTGGGTCTCAAACGCACGCTTCATTGATGTATAAAGTCGCCGAATTTCCGCCGCACTCAACTGCGCGTTGTAAGCCATCAATTTATCAATACTGACATCAAAATAAGCTGCTAAAATCGGCAACAACGTAATATCGGGATAACTTTGCCCAGTCTCCCACTTTGAAACCGACGCCTTCGAGACACCAACAAAATCTGCCAAGGCCTGTTGCGTAATGCCCTTCTGTTTACGATAAATGCTGATCACAGTACCCACATTGATTTCCATTCGGCTTCCTCTTTTCTGTTTCTATCCTCATTGTAAGGGCGCACATCACCGATGTATATCGAGACTCTGTAAACTTAGGCATATTAAAATCAACTATTAGGATACTTTTGGGAAACGAAATAGCCCCAGACAAACGACCTTCATTTGAAGTCATTTGTCTGAGGCCAGTCACGCAACACCCAAGCTAAGCTATTTAAACAAGCATCATGACACAGTTGCTGCACTGAATACACTTCACTTATCAACGTCAATTCTTTTAATCTCGTTTTCCCTTACTTGTCCTAAAAATCAGAAAATAAGAAATTGCGATCATGACTACCGTGAAGGCCGAAAATAGCGTCAACATTAAAACCGTACCCCATTGTTGGATGGCAATGCCAATAAGAGGATTGACGATCATGGTGACCAAGCTAACGGCAAATGAAAGCCCTGATATCAAAGTAGCTCGTGCTGAATCCTTAACCCATAAATTCAGCATCTCCATAACAATCGGATCCAAAATGTCGACGGTGACATACAATAAACAGGCACCAATTAAAAAAACGTAGGCATTAGGTTGGACTTGAAGGATCATCCCCATACTAAGCAAACCAATGATGATCAGCGATAGCGTCCGATAGCTTACTTTTGTGAGTCGATAAGCTTGCGTGGCGACAAATCCCCCGACAAAACTGAAAATCATAAAAATCGTCCCATTTGCAGAAGAAGTGAACCCGAGGTCTGAAACATAAGACGGCAGCAAGGAAAAAATGGCATTAACCATCGCAACGACGAGTGTTGTGAAAACAACAAGAAAAAGAACGTTCGCCGACTTCCTCACCTCATCAAAGACCAGCAGGACGTTCTTAACCTTTTCATACTGTGAAGAAACCCGAACCGATTCAACGGTAGACTTTTCTTCCTTCATCGATACAATAATCCCACCGGCTCCCAGCAACATAAAAGCCTGAAAAAAATAGGGCAACATCTCATTTAACGAATATAAATATCCGCCAATAAAAGTTGCGATACCGGTCACAATGGCACTAATCAGCTGAATTCTGCCACGAATTTTTGCATATACTTTCTCCAACCCATCGCGCCGGAGTGCTTCAAAAAACAGAGCATCATCTGCGCCACTAAGAAGTGCATTACCTACACCTTCCAAAATAAACGCAAACACAATAACGGCAAATCCCAGAGAATGATTCGTCAGATTCACGCTGGTCATGAGTAATGGCGAGAGAATCAGCAAAAACAGTCCAATCGCAATAACCGATTTCTTCTTGAAAAGGTCACTTAAAACACCGCTCGGGATTTCGAATGCAAATTGAGAGAATAAAAACAGCGATTGCAACGCAGCAAACTGCACCAAACTGAATTTCAAAAAATGAACCAGAAAGATGACGTTGACAATTCTCGTAAATCTCAGCTGTGTGAACAGGGTGTACAGGTAGTATTTTTGTATGCTCTGCGACGGTTGACGATTCATCCCACACTCCTGTTAAGCGCTTCTTAAATTCTACAAATATACAGACCTTATCCGGGTTTCTCACAAGAATTTTGGCCTGCACACTTTCAGTAGACGCTCACGTTAATTTAATGACATTATCATTAAATAAATAAAGTGTAAAGAACTTTTTATTTCTCTCAACGAGTTCCGAGTATAAAAAAGCCCAAGCAAGCTCGTCACAATCGAGTCTGCTTGGTCATTCCTTTTCAGCAATAATATACGCCGATTTTCCGGCATGACAATTCTACTGCCCATGCTGCTTCTCTTCTATATGTGCCTTAGTCAGCTCATAAATCTCCAAAACATGGTCATCGACCAGATGGTAATAAATCTGCTTGCCCGAGCGATCGCCCACAACGAGGCGCGTCTGTTTCAAAATTCGCAGCTGGTGCGACACGGTGGATTGGCCAAGATCTAACATAGCCGCAAGCTCGTTGACCGTGATGGGACCTTTGGCAATGGCCAAAATAATCCGCATCCGGGTAGGGTCACTCATAGTTTTAAAGACTTCGAGGATATCACGTAAGCCCTCATCGTCGGGAATGTCACTGTTGCTGGCGGCAGTTGTATGAACATCATTGGTTGTCATCTGCATGGCTCCTTACGATACTTAAGGCCATTTTAGCAGACTTTTGCATCGAAGGCGGTTTTTGCCTTAAGGTTTCTGCGGCAACAATAAACGCAACCCGTTTAAAATCACAACCAAGGTACTGCCTTCATGGAAAACAACGCCCCAGGCAATGTTAGTGAGTTGCAACACGTTCAAAGTGACCAACATCACCACGACTGCCATTGAGAATAGCAGGTTTTCAATCACAATCCGGTTCATTTTGGCGGACAAGCGGTGGGCAAAGGCCAAGCGGGACAGATCATTTTTTACCAACACCACATCGGCTACGTCAATGGCCACGTCCGTACCGGAGCCCATGGCGATGCCCACTTCGGCATTGGCCAACGCCGGGGCATCATTCACGCCATCGCCGACCATCGCAACTGGCCGCATCTTTTCCTGCAACTGTTTGACGATGGAGACTTTTTGCGCTGGCATCACATCGGTCACAACTTGTTCGATGCCCAAATCGGCTGCCACTGCCTCGCCGGTTTGCTTGCCATCCCCGGTAATCATCACTGGCTGAATATCATGGTGTTTCAAGTAAGCAATTGCAGCTTTAGCGCTGCTTTTAGCTTGATCCATTAAAGCGATTAAGCCAACGACTTGCTGATCAATGGCCACCAATACCACGGTTTTTCCTTGCTGTCCTAGCACCTTGGCACGCTGTCGAAAAATCGGATCGACATGCGTGAACCGCTGCGGCTTGCCGATCGTGTAAGTGTGCCCTTGATACTCGGCGGTCAGCCCTTTGCCGACTTCATTGTGCACGGATTCAAGCACCAAACTACTTGCCGGAAAATGCGTTACAATCGCCGTCGCCAGCGGGTGGTTGCTTTGTTTCTCCATCGCGGTGATAATCGCCGTCAACGCTGTCTGATCCACATGAGGCGCAAACTCACTGTTAGTCACCACCGGCCGGCCTTCTGTTAACGTCCCGGTTTTATCAAACGCAATTGCTTTAAGCTGGGTTAAATTCGCCAGATAACTGCCACCTTTGAAAAGTACCCCATGACGAGCCAAGTTCGAGATGCCCGATAGCGTTGCCGGGACGGCACTAGCTGCCAAAGCACAAGGCGACACCGCCACCAAGAAGACGATGGTTCGATAAACACTGGTCATCCACGACCAATGCAGCAAGAATGGCCCTGCTAAGAAAACAATCGGCAGCGCCACCAAGACTGCTTTGACGTAAATCGGCTCGAACCGCTGAATGACACTCGCCATTTTGGTCGGCGACTGTTGCGCCGCCTGAACCATCTGGATAATTTTGGCGAAGACTGTTTCGTCGCTTTTCTTCGTCACGCGCATGTCAAACGTTGATTGGCCGTTAATCGTCCCACCAAACACCTCATCGCCGACCTGTTTCTCGCGCGGAATACTTTCGCCGCTAATCGCCGATTCATCCAGACTCGCCGTTCCGGCAACAATCACGCCATCTGTCGGCACCTGGGCCCCGTTAAGGATCTGCAGGCGATCGCCAATTTCAAGTTCAGCAACTGGCACAACCTCAAACTCGCCATCATGTCCATAGCGTCGGGCCTCAAGTGGTGCCATTGCCAAAAGTGCGGTAATCTCTTTACGGCTTTTATTCTCCACATATTCCTCAAGAAAATGGGCGCCGGCAAAAATCAAAATCAGCATCGCCGCTTCCTCAAAACTGCCAATCGCAATCGCCCCGATCGCAGCCAATGCCATGAGAATATGGATATTCGGCGAAAAGCGATGCTGCGCTTTTGACGCCTGAATCGTTTCAACCACGCCTTCCGCAATGACGTGATAACCGGCAACCACAGCCGCCAAAATAAGCAACGTTGCCCGCGGCAGCGGCTGACTGATCCATAAACCGCCGATAAAAGCAATAACACCAAATAAATACAAGCCAATCGCTTTCGTCATATCGAACCATAACCACCTTTATATTTTATGTTCATATGAGCATTCGTTCATATGTTACTTTGAATATACCGGCTTCTGGCATTGATGTCAATTGGAATTTTTAGGGGATTTGAAAGATTACGCAGGAGTATATAAAAAAGGCGAATGAACTTTCATCTGCACGACAGATGGCATTCATTCGCCCTTCGTTTTCGTATAGGTAATTTGTCATCGCGTTGAAACCCTAGTGCCAAGGCGGAGCAATCGGAGGCCAGAGGGGGCTCAGCTGTGCCCTCCGCTCTAGCTTCGCGTCGCCAGCCCCAAACCGCCGGAGATTGCGCAGTTTGGCACAGCAAGCAACTCTTAGCCTACCAACATTCCGAAGTACTTCGTTTACTCAACCTTATCCCAAACATTCGCAATCACATTTGTCTGATCACGATCCGGGCCAACGGAGAAAGTCAACAGATCAACGCCAAGCAATTCGGTAATCCGCTCAACGTAATGCCGCGCATTTTCCGGCAGATCCGCTAACGTTTTGGCGTGGGTAATGTCTTCCTTCCAGCCAGGCAACTCTTCATAAACCGGCTTGCATTCACTCAGGAACTTCAGCGACGCCGGATAGTTCTCGATCCGTTCACCATCGCGTTCGTAAGCCACACAAATTTTGACCGTGTCCAAACCCGTCAGAACATCAATCGAATTCAGGCACAAATCAGTAATGCCCGCAACCCGGCGTGAGTGGCGCACCACAACAGCGTCAAACCAGCCAATCCGCCGCGGCCGGCCGGTAACCGTACCGAACTCATGACCGGCATTGCGAATAAAGTCGCCAGTGTCATCAAGTAATTCAGTCGGGAATGGCCCATCGCCAACCCGTGATGTGTACGCCTTGGCAACGCCGACCACCCGATCGATCTTGGAGGCCCCGACACCGGCACCCACGGTCACGCCGCCAGCAGGGTTCGATGACGTCACAAACGGATACGTCCCTTGGTCAATGTCCAGCATGATGCCTTGTGCACCTTCAAAAAGAACATGCTCACCCTTGTCAATCGCATCGTTCAAGACAATTGACGTGTCGCAAACATATTGCTTGAGTTGCTGGCCGTAGTTGTAATATTCCTCAAAAATATCATCAAATGCCATTGGTGTGCTGTCATAGACTTTGACGAATTCTTCATTTTTGGCCTTCAGGTTAGCCTTCAATCGTTCTTCAAAAATTTCTTTATCAAGCAGATCCGCCATCCGAATCCCGACACGGGCCGCTTTGTCCATATAGGCCGGTCCGATGCCGCGATTGGTGGTGCCAATTTTGTCGGCACCCTTGGCAGCTTCTTGTAATTTATCAAGTTTGATATGGTAAGGCAAAATAACATGGGCGCGATCCGAGATCCGTAAGTTCTCACCTGTCACCCCTTGCTCAGCAAGACGGGCCAGTTCGCCGACCAGACTCTTAGGGTTGACGACAACACCGTTACCGATCACAGATAGTTGATGCGGATAAAGAACCCCAGACGGAATCAAGCGCAGTTTGTAAACCTGGCCGTTAGCATGAATCGTGTGGCCAGCGTTGTCGCCACCTTGGTAACGGCTTACCACCTTGGCGCCTTGGCTCAGGAAATCGGTAATCTTCCCCTTACCTTCGTCGCCCCACTGTGTGCCGACAATAACTACAGTTCCCATTTATCGATCGCTCCTCACGGATTAGTGCGGGATTCGCCCGCCATTTCGTAGTCTAACAGGATCGGCAAGGGAAGACAAGGAAAATACGAACTTTATCCTTTTATTTCCTTTCTTATCTTTAAAAATACGAACAATTATATCAAATGGCAGCATTTATTCAGCTGAATCCGAAAATAAAATTTCGTCAGACTTGACACCCGGCAAAAATCTGCCATCCTGTATTTCTGATCAAAACATTGGCAATCTTGGTCATTCATGGCATGATGACTTGAGGATAGCAAAATCTGTACGAACCTGTACGTTTTTTCGTCTCGCACGAACATGAGCATGGCTCTCAACCTTTGTAGTCTATCGATTATATGTATCGGTATTTCCTTTTTAGACTGCATTGCACCGTGCTCAGAAGGAGGACCAGATTATGAGTGTTGAAGGTAATTACCAAAGTACGCGCGGTGAACTTTCAGAAGCCGAAAAGAAAATCGTGGACTACGTGTTAACCCACGCGCAAGACGTCCTGACGATGAGTGTTTATGAACTTGCCAAAGCTGCCGGTGCCAGTCCCGCCACAGTCAGCCGAGCTGCCCAACGATTGCAATTTACCGGTTATAACGAATTAAAAATGCAGCTGGCCGCTGATTTAAATGGTGAGGCTAATGAGCTGGATTATCAGGAAATTCAAAAGGATGAAAGTCTGACTACCATTAAAACCAAATTGCGCACCAATGCCGAGCGCTCTTTAAGCGAAACGGTTGATCAAGTTGACGAAGCTACAGTGCAAACGATCACCGATCTGATTCACCATAGTCGGCAGATGTTGCTATTCGGCGTTGGGGCTTCGTATCTTTCCGCGCAAAATATTGCGCAAAAATGGGGACGCCTCGGTTACGCCTGCCATTTCAGCGATGACTTGAACCTGTTTCTACCGGTCGCTGCCACAGCCGATCCTAAGCGTACCCTTACCTGGTTTATTTCAAACTCCGGTGAATCACCGGAAGCGGTCTTAGGCGCTAAACTGGCTAAAAAAGCCGGACTGCCGGTGATTGCCACGACCAAACTCGGCAACAACTCACTCGCGCATTATGCCGATATCGTGATTCAAACGTCACAACCGATGGAGGCGCCTAATCGATTTGCGGCAACGCAGTCGTTACACGCACAGTTTATGTTAATTGATATTTTATATTACGCCTACGTCAGCCGCTTTTACGACACTTCCAAAAAACAAACCGATGATTCAAAGGCGCTGGTAACAACTTACAAAGAATTTATGCGCCATGGCTTCAAATAACAAGCGAGTTTCACCCTGAACGCATCGGCCAGCGATGCGTTATTTTTTAGTCATCTTTGAAACTTTATTTCAAAAAAATACGAAATATGTTGAAATTTTCAGATAAATCGGTTATCTTTAATCTCGAAAGGGCTTTCACCTTTCGTTGTTGGTTGTCACTTCATCACCAGTATCAGGCGATGACACAACTTATGGAGGAATAAGGATGATCGGGTTTTCATGCTATCTCAGTGAACCGGCTGATGAACAACAAACAGCTTATCTCAAACAGATGCAGCAAGCAGGCTTCACCGGGGTATTCACATCTTTGCAGTTACCGGAAGATGATCCAAAAACTTTACGACAACGTTTAAACCACTTAATCACGAGCTGTCACCAATTAGGTTTGGCAGTTGTGGCCGACATTTCCCTGGCTAGTTTGAAGCGACTGGGGATTGCGCCGCGGGACTGTTCTGGCATCGAAGCCTTACAACTAGACGGCGTGCGCATTGACGACGGCATTGACATGACCACGGTCGCAGCACTGTCGCACACGATGGGGGTTGCGCTCAATGCCAGCACCCTTTCGTCCGAAACCATTGATCAGTTGGCCAATGCCAAAGCCAACCTCAGGCACATCGAGGCGTGGCACAATTTCTATCCCCGACCGGAAACCGGCTTAGATCCATGTTGGTTCCAGCAAAAAAATCACTGGCTGCACACACTCGGTTTTAAAACCATGGCCTTTATTCCAGGCGATGCACAGCAACGAGGTCCCCTTTTTGCCGGCTTGCCAACACTTGAGCCTCATCGCGGTTTACTACCACTAGCCGCTTATCTGGACCTCAAGCAATTGGCAACTGACCATGTTTACATCGGCGACCCGCAACTCAGCCCACGTAGCATCGCTGCTTTTCAGGCCTATACGAGCGACCAGGTACTTTTGATTCAAACCGAAGCCGCTGATGAGCGCTTATATCATTTAACCTGGCATAATCGCCCGGATGTCGCCCAGCAAGTCGTCCGGCTGGCAGAAGCCCGTCTCGAGCATATTTTCGCCGCCCCGGAGCCGCATCACACCGTTGAACGCCCGCGCGGCAGCATTACCCTTGATAACACCCGCTATGGCAGATACGCTGGCGAACTCCAAATAACCCGCTGCGATTTACCGGCCGATCCGAAAGTCAATGTGATCGGTCACGTCGCACCGGCAGCGCTGCCCTTGCTTGATCATATCGGTCCGCACCAGGCGCTCCGCTTCAAGCAGTAACTGACAAAACGAAAAATGAAAGAGGAAAAACGATGACTTTATCAATCAATTTAGACCAGATGACCACCGAAACCCGTAATCAACGCACCATGCACCTGGACACCATGAGCGTCCATGAATTCGCAACTGTCATGAACGCCGAAGACCAAACCGTTGCGCCAAGCGTTCATCAGGCGTTGCCAGCTATTGAAGCGGCGATTCAAACGATCACCGCCGCTTTCAAACAAAATGGCCGCTTATTTTACATCGGCGCCGGCACCAGTGGCCGACTAGGCGTTTTGGATGCTGCCGAATGTGTACCAACCTTTGGCGTATCACCGGAAATGGTGCAAGGGCTGATTGCCGGCGGGATGAAAGCCATGACCGTTGCTGTTGAAGGAGCCGAAGACTCACCGGCGCTTGGCAAAACGGATCTGGAAGACCGCAAGTTGACCGCCAACGATGTCGTTGTCGGCATCGCGGCAAGCGGGCGGACGCCATACGTGATCGGCGGACTCGACTATGCCCGAACTGTCGGCGCCGCAACGATTAGTCTGGCTTGCAATGCCGGCGCCGAGATCAGTCGCCATGCGCAGATCGCCATTGAAGTCCCCGCCGGTCCGGAAGTACTCACCGGTTCGACCCGACTCAAGGCCGGCACCGCGCAAAAACTCGTTTTAAATATGCTCTCAACCGGTGCCATGGTCGGAATTGGCAAAGTTTACAAGAATCTCATGGTCGATGTCCAGCCAACGAACGAAAAGTTGGTTGTCCGCAGCCAGCGCATCATTCAACAAGCGACCGGTTGTGATGCGGCAACTGCAGCAAAGGCCTTTGAGGCAGCCAATCGGCACGTTAAATTAGCAATTGTTATGATTTTGACCGACCAACCTAGCACCATCGCGCAAACGTTACTCAATCGTGCAAACGGCTTCATCAGCAAAGCCGTTGCACTAAGTCAGGAGGAGGAAGTATAAAATGGGGCAAGATAAATATCAAATCATGGGGGACGGCATCTACGCACAAGTCGGCGGCCCACAAAACGTTGCGAAACTGATTCACTGTATGACGCGCGTGCGGATGACCATCAAAGATAATGCCAAAGTCAACGTAGCTGGCCTGAAAAAGGTGCCCGGCGTTCTCGGCGTCGTTGAAGAAGAAACACTGCAAGTCATCGTTGGTCCCGGAACCGTCAACAAAGTCGCCCAAGCGATGGTCAATAAAGTCGGTGTCGGCTTAGGTGATCCGTTCCCGGACAGCACTGCTACCGGAAATGCTCATCTAGACAACAAATCCGCTGTCGAGGCCAAGGCAGCCGAGGTTCACGCTGCCCACAAAGCGTCATTGAAACAAACCTGGTGGCGCACCGCTTTGAAACACATTTCGGCAATTTTCATCCCATTAATCCCGGCGTTTGTCGGCGCTGGGTTGATTTCCGGGATTGCCGGCATTTTAGCAAACATGTTAGCTGCCGGACAACTGCCAAAAGACTGGACCCAATTCATTACCGTGTTAAAAGTTATCAACGGCGGTCTGTTCACCTTCCTGAACATCTATGTCGGCATTAATGCTGCGACTGAATTCCGGGCAACTCCTGGTCTTGGCGGCATTATCGGTGGTTTGATCTACCTGCCAGGCGTTGTCGCACCGGTGACGATTACCAATATTTTCACCCATCAACCGTTATTGGCCGGGCAAGGCGGGATCATCGGCGTCATCTTCGCTGTTTGGCTGCTTGCGCTCGTTGAAAACCAACTGCACCGCGTGATTCCCGACTCTATCGATATCATTTTCACACCAATGTTGAGCTTACTATCCATCGGTGTGCTAACGATCTTCTTCATCATGCCGCTTGCCGGATGGGTGTCTAATTCACTCGTCGGCTCCATCAACTGGATTCTCCAAGTCGGCGGTGCCTTCTCTGGCTTTGTTTTGGGACTGGCATTCCTGCCAATGGTCATGTTGGGATTGCATCAGATTCTCACACCGATTCATTTGGAAATGATCAAAAATACCGGCTTTACGGCGTTGCTACCGATCCTTGCCATGGCTGGCGGCGGCCAGGTCGGTGCCGCTTTGGCCTTGTGGATTAAGTGCCGCAAGAACAAGCAATTGACTCGCCTCATCAAAGGCGCGTTACCGGTCGGTATTCTCGGTGTTGGCGAACCGTTGATTTACGGCGTGAGCTTGCCACTTGGCCGGCCGTTCATCACCGCTTGTATCGGTGGCGGCATTGGCGGCGCAGTTGTCGGTGCTTTTGGCCACGTCGGCGCCATCACCATCGGTCCTTCCGGTGCAGCGCTCATCCCGCTGATTGCTAACCACCAATGGATGGCGTATGTCTTTGGTTTACTCGCTTCTTACGCTGGCGGATTTGTGGCCACCTACTTCTTTGGGGTTCCAAAAAGTGCTATGGTCGCAACGGCAGCTGACGGCACGGTCATTGACGAAGCGGCCCCGCAAGAAGAGGCTCCTAGCCCAGAACAACCAACTACTGACCCTAAAGCCGAAACAGCAACCGTTCAAACCGGCGCCATCAACTTTGTCGCCCCAGCTACAGGGCAGCTGAAGGATTTATCCGAAGTTGCAGATGACGTTTTCTCTCAAAAAATGGTGGGCGACGGTTTTGCCGTCGAACCTACCAGTGGGACAATTGTTGCCCCAGTGGATGGCACCATTGTCAGTGTCATGCCAACCAAACATGCCTGGACGATGACCACAGCTACCGGTCTGGAAATTCTGGTACACATGGGCTTAGACACCGTCGAGCTTAACGGCGCACCGTTCTCAATTGAGGTCAACGACCAGGATACCGTCAAGGCCGGTCAGCCAATTGCCACCATGGACTTAGCGGCAGTCAAAGCAGCCGGCAAAGGAACCACCGTGATGACCATCATCACCAACATGGATCACGTCGCCTCCCTGACAGCCTTCACGGATCAGGATGTTGCGGCGGGGGATGAGGTCTTTACAGTTACCAGCAAGTAATCTCGGCTCCCCCAGCGCCAAAATAAAAAGCATGATTTTCACTTTCATCATCGTGAGAATCATGCTTTTTTAGATTTTACCAACCACAAGCGGTAACTTTTCAAAAATCAACCATTAGCGATCCGCGTTTTTCAACTGAGCTTCTTGCAAGTACGCGAAAATGTGGCCAAACGCAATTTCACGAATCTGGCCATAGCGAATGCGCACCGTTTCTCCGCTGTCTTGACCCACCAATTTCAAGTCAAAATCAGTTTCATCAACATGTTCCGGATAGCCGAGGAAATGCTCGTCGCTATCCGCAACCTTGATTCGGACAACCCGTTCAAAACCGGCCGCTTCGGAAATAATCGCCTTAACCAGATTATCGTTCGGATCAAACTCCCGATCGGCATTTAGGACCGGTTGCTGACTGAAATGGTGCGTTTGATCCCACTGCTCGTAAAAACTGATCGTCTGCAGGTAATCCGAAGCAGTCGCCACATTTTGAATACTTGGCAGCGTCATGAGAATATAGCCGCCAAACTGCCCGGCCATGTCCTTCAGACTCAGCACCACGACCCGATCATTGACTGCTTTAACCCGGCCAACAAAGAACTGGTCTTCCGGCCCTTTTGGCACAACCGAAATCAATCGATTCTCCGCCAGTGCATTCTGAAAGACGCCCTCAAGCTGCCCGTCATTTTGAAACAGCTTCGTTGGCACATGCTGTAGTTGATCGCGGTGCCGCACTAGCTCGGTTTCCAGTTTGAGATCCAAGCCATGAAACTCCATCACCAGAATGTCCGAGAAGTCGACTTGCAACGCCCGAACATCTGTGTAATTGAACTTATTGAAAATGGCCATACTGAAGCGATCCTCGGCGACCGCCGTGACCCGACCTTCGAGATAGGCATCGTCATCCGCCACCACGACCATGATCATTTGCTCGCTAGCCTGCGCCTGCTTGGCTAATTGCCAAATCAGGCTCTCAGTCGCATCAAATTGAAACGGCTTTTCTTTACCTTGAAGCGTCAAAAAATGCTCCGACTGCGCCAACCCGATTCGAAAATTCATATTATCCAGATCATCGCCGGCAAATTCCACTTGGTCAATCGCCGAAAAGGCAATCAAAGCGCAGCCATCAGCAATCCCCGAATCATTATAGGTTCCCAGAACAACCGCATCATGACCCAAAACCTGCACATACCCAGTGTAAAAATCATCGGTATCACGCTGGTAAACATTGATCAGCAGGTGTTCATTGAGCGCTGTCATCAAACTCATTAAAATGGCATCCATGCGGCATCCCTCACTTTCTTAATTTGAGCGTGAGCCAGCCCGGTTAGAAACCGGAGTGTAAGCGGCCTTGGGCGTGATGGCCGGTCTTTGGCCATTGCGACCAAGGTCCTTACACGCAGGTTTCTGGGCTGGCGAACGCGTTTTGGTTGAGCGTGAACCGGCGCGCTTAGGAGTCGGAGTGTAAGCGGCCTTGGGCGTGATGGCCCGGTCTTAGGCCATTGCGACCAAAGTCCTTACACGCAGACTCCTGCGCCGGCGAACGCGTTATAGTTGAGCATGAGCCAGCCCGGTTTCTAGACTGACGAACACATTATTTTGCGTCACTCATTTTGGTACGTCATTTTTCAAAAAGCTTACTGATCTGGTCCATTATAGGCAATATTTGTGAATTTATTGTACGATTTGACGAATAACAACTTCACGGTGCCACGGGGGCCGGAACGGTTCTTCTCAATGATGACTTCGACTTCACCGACATTATCATCCCCGTCGTCACTGCCGCCTTGGTCATCATCGTCATCGCCTTCCGCATCGCGATAATAATCGTCTCGATACAAGAAAGCAACAATATCGGCATCCTGTTCAATTGAGCCGGATTCACGAATATCACTCAAAACCGGGCGCTTGTCTTGCCGCTGTTCCACGCCACGACTCAACTGTGACAAAGCGATGACCGGCACGTGTAATTCTTTTGCCAGCTTCTTGAGTTGCCGCGACACGGCGCTGACTTCCTGTTGCCGGTTTTCCTGGCCAGAACCTTCAATTAGCTGGAGATAATCAATGATGATAAGCCCCAGGTCGCCTTGTTCACGCGCCAGTCGCCGGCATTTAGCCCGAATCTCGGCCATCCGGATACCGGGTGTATCATCCATATAAATTTTTGCTTTACTCAAACTGCCCATGGCAATAATCAGATTCTGCCATTCTTCTTCATTCAATTGGCCGGTGCGCAGATGATTGGCATCAATACTGCCTTCCGAACACAACATCCGGTTAACCAGCTGTTCCGCGCCCATTTCCAAACTGAAAATCGCGACACTTTTATCAGTCTTCGTGCCGACATTTTGCGCAATATTCAGTGCAAACGCCGTCTTCCCGACAGCCGGGCGCGCAGCTAAAATAATCATTTCATCTTCATGCAGCCCGGTCGTGATTTTATCGAGGTCGCGGAATCCGGTCGGCAAACCGGTAATCGTCTGATCATTTTGATACAGCTGATCGATTTGCGCCATCGCTTGATTCAAAACATCTTTAATTTGCTTAAATCCGGCTTGGTTACGATTCTCGGAAACATCCATGATCTGGCGTTCGGCATCTTCAACCAGACCTTCAACATCATCCTGCTCAGTATAGCTACGGCTGGCAATGTTTTGTGCCGTGTTAATCAGCTTACGTAAGGTGCTCTTTTGCTGCACAATTTTGGCGTAATAAACCACGTTACTGGCGATCGGCGTCGATGCCACCAAGTCGGTAATATAACCGGATCCCCCGATGTCGTCCAACTGGTTGTGATTGTCCAGATAGTCCGTTACCGTGACCGTATCAATGGCAGTCCCGTTGTCCTGTAAATCCGTCATCGCCTGGAACAAAAGCCGATGCGCCTTTTTATAGAAGTCATCTGCCGTCACGTATTCCTGGGCATCCGGCAATGTGTCGGCATTCAGAAAAATTCCGCCAAGGACGGCACGTTCCGCTTCATCACTATGCGGCGGTTGCTGTTCAATTAACTGATTATCCATGCGCGTCCTCCTTCTGTTCGATCATGGAACTTATGCAACACTTCGACGTTCGTTATTGCAAAGTGATAGCACTTATCCTTAACAGTCTACGTTAAACCGCTGACCAAAACAAGCGTTCCCGCTTAACGTAACATTGCTGATTTTAAGCTGGAAAAGCCCGACCTTATGCGCTTTCCGCCGCCATTGTAAGGCATAACCTCCGAAGCATTCAAAAACGCGCGCTAAAAGTCGGGAGACAGGCTCTCTAAACTTTCAACGCACGATTTTCATATTGATTGTCACTTATTTAATTAGACCCTGATCTACAGGCCCTGTGCTACTTCTGCTCAAGCACGTGAACCCGAATCCGCGCATCGATGCCAGGGAACAGGTTGACCGGAACGTTGGTAAAGCCTAGCGAACGAATCGGCTGCTTCAAATCGATCTTACGCTTATCGACTTTAATCTGATATTGCCGATCCAACGCCGTGGCGATCTGCTTGCTAGGAATCGAACCAAACAACCGGGAATCTTCACCGGCCTTGGCTTGAATTTGCACAACTGTCTTGTCGTCTTCAATCTTGGCTTTAAGCGCTTCAGCCTCAGCCTTCTTCTCGGCTTCTTTTTTCTCTTCAAGCCGTTGTTGCCCACGCAAAGCACTCATGGCTTGCGGAGTGGCCGCTTTAGCCAAACCCTTGCGAATCAAAAAGTTCTCGGCATAGCCGTCAGGTACTTCCTTCACCTGTCCACGATTACCCTTACCACGAACGTCTTGTGTAAAGATGACTTTCATTTAAAATCCCTGCTTTCTATGGTTGAGCGTGAGCCGGCGCGCTTAGGAGTCGGAGTGTAAGCGGCCTTGGGCGTGATGGCCCCGTCTTAGGCCATTGCGACCAAGGTCCTTACACGCAGACCCCTGCGCCGGCGAACGCGTTATGGTTGAGCGTGAGCCAGTCCGGTTAGAAACCGGAGTGTAAGTGGCCTCAGGCATGATGGCCCAACCTTGGCCATTGCGACTGAGGTCCTTACACGCAGGTTTCTGGGCTGGTGAACGCGTTATGACGATTGCGTCACGCGTCTTCGTCTGCTTTTTTGATCTGAGCAAGTAAGTCGGTGCGAACTTCGGCGATTGTTTTGCCCTTGATCTGGGTAGCTGCATTGCTTAAATGACCGCCGCCCCCCATGGCTTCCATGATGACCTGCACATTTACATCCCCAGTCGAACGAGCGGAAATGCCGATATCACCACTGGGCCGTTTGGTAATAACAAAACTGGCATCGACACCATTCAGCGACAGCATGGTGTCAGCCGCTTGGGCAGCAATCACCGGATCATAGCGCTTATCTTCTTCCCCAGTACATAGTGCCATATTTGGGGCAATCATTTCAATTGTGTCAATCAAATGGTTGCGTTGGATGAAGCTGTCGATATTTTCTTTCAGCAGATTCTGCGCCAACATCCCATCAGCACCCATGGAACGCAGATAACTGGCTGCGTCAAACGTCCGCGTGCCGGTCCGCAAGCTGAACGACTTCGTATCCACGGTAATCCCTGCTAACATCGCCGTTGCTTCAAGCTTATCCAGACTCGGAACATTCGTCGGCTGATACTCAAACATTTCGGCAATCAGCTCACACGTCGAGCTGGCATATGGTTCGATGTAAACCAGCATCGGATTGTCCGGGAACTCTTCCCCGCGCCGATGGTGATCGATAATCACGGTTCGTGCCGCCAACCGCTTGTACAACTCAGGCGCGGCTGAAATCGATGGCTTGCTGTGGTCAACCAAAATCAACAGACTTTGATCCGTCGCCTGTGACAACGCCGCTTCCGGGGTCACAATGGCATTGGCCACTTCCGGATCCTGGCCAACCTGCCCCATCAGCCGCTCAACATCGGAATGCAAATGATCAGGATCAATAACAATGTAACATTCCTTACCATTCATCTGAGCAATACGCCGAATCCCCATCGCTGCCCCGACGGCATCCATATCCGGCCGCTTGTGACCAACAACAAAGACTTTATCGGTTTGCTTAAACAACTCTTGCAAGGCTTGCGCGACCATGCGTGCTCGTACCCGAGTCCGCTTCTCCATGGGATTGGTTTTACCGCCATAGAATCGGGCTTCATGACCCTTCGCCCGAACCACAACCTGATCGCCGCCACGACCCAGCGCCAGATCCAGGTTACTCTGCGAGGTGACCGCGAGCTGAGCTAAATCTTCATCACCATAAGCAATCCCGACAGACAGGGTTAATGGATAGTTCTGCTTAGAGGTTTCTTCCCGAATCGCGTCCAGAATCTTGAACTTATCCCGTTCAACATCCTTTAGCGACTTAGCGTAAGCCAGTAAGAAAAAGCGATCGTTGTCGATCCGCTTCAAAAACATGCCAAATTGGTTGGCCCAATCTGTCAACTGGTTGGTGACATAACTATTCAAATTCGTGACGACCTGGTCATCCATTGTCTGGGTAATTTCGTCATAGTTATCAATGAAAATCTGCCCGATAGCAATCTTTTCATCTTCCGCGCGCTCTTCAATTTCAGCATAACGCGTGACATCCATCAGATAGACAACGCCGATGCTCTTTTGCACGATAATCTCAAATTGATGCTGGCCCCAGGTCACCATTTTGGTTTCATTAGTGTCCTCGTGACTGCGAATCAGCTCGGCCAGCTCGGCATCCACTTTTTCCAGAGGCTGCCCCAGCACATCCGTATCGCCAAAATACTTCTGGAGAAACGGATTCGTCCACTCAATATTCAGATCCTCATCATAAATCATGATCCCGATCGGCATTTTAATCAGCGCTTCTTGTTCCCCGCGCTTAATCCGATAACTCAGATCCGAAATATACTGATTCGTATTCTTGGCAATGGTCTCAAGGGCATAAAAAATCGTCGCCACAAGACTGATTAAAATCAACAGCATCAACAAAGCCAGCCACGGGCGGATCAAGGCTCCGATCAAAATGCCGATGACCGCAAGAACCACCATCGCAATTGCTGCATACCGCATCCGCATGTCTTCCAAAAACTCCGGCATACGAATCCGTTCAAACAATTTCTTCATATAGAAAAACTCGCTTTCACTTGGCGCAGATACTTAAGGATTTCTTTAGCTATTCTACCATACTGTGCAAGCGGATTCTGGAAAGAGGGTCAGAGCGTGAACTGGCGCGGTTAGGAACCGGAGTGTAAGTGGCCTTGGGCGTGATGGCCCGGTCTTAGGCCATTGCGACCAAGGTCCTTACACGTAGATTTCTGCGACTGCGAACGCGTTTTCGAGTGCGTCGGTCAGCCGAGGTTTGTCACGAGTTTCTATACAAATATGCTTTTTAGATGAACCCATGTTAGAATAATCTTGTCGAAATTGCTCATGAATCATCACCAATCCGCGTAGACCGTAAGCTGCGCGGGTTTTTTTGTACTCAAAAAAACGACACCCTCGCTAAAAGATGCCGCCTTAATGCCGATGCCGGGCTTCGTCGGAATTCATCAGCTGAAAGTTTAGCCGCAAATGCAGCTCACATAACCCTCACTGCATCACAATCGGCGTACCAACATGAAGCAAATGATCATCATGGGTAATCGCAATGACTAATTTGCTTTTTGCCAGTTCTTTGAGTAACCCAATAACCGCCGCTCGGATCTCCGGATAAATATTGGCAGTCGGTTCATCCAAAATATACATGGACGCATTTTCTTTGCCAAATGCCGCTAAAAGACGCACTAACTGCAACTCGCCGCTCGACAGCACATCGACCTTCTCATCATAAATATTCCGGAGATTAAACACGTCCGAATCATAAACTTTTGCAAAAAGCGGTAACCTTTTGACCATTGATAAAGGGTCGTTTTGCGTCATGCCGGCTAAGTATTCGCGAACCGTCATATGCGGAGACGGGACATCTTGAAAGGAAAAGCCGATCTCCTTTTTCCGCAACGTCCGCATATCGATTTGCTTCATCTTGATGCCATTAATTGAAATGTTGCCCTTCAGCTCTGGCTGGTAAATCCCTGTCATCGTTCGGACAAACGTACTCTTACCAACGCCATTGTCCCCAGAAATGACGTATAACCCCGGTGTCTTAAACGAGCAAGATAGATCACGCGAATAAAAAAGTTCCTGTGCATCGGATTTTTTCTCAAATCGTTTGATATTAAGGGCATCAACATCAATCCGGTGAATCCGCGCAACATCTTGCATTCCGGTTTGATCGTCCGCCATGTTCAGAATTTGCTCCATCCGCGCAAGTGAGGCCCGATATGCTTCAGCGCCAATAGCAATGCTAAAAATCTGATCGACTGAATTGAGTAACTGCCCGAAGTACTGGAGAATAATCGCAAAAAGCCGATGGTGATACTGCCTCTTAAGACTGCCAAGCCGCCGATCACAAAGAAAAGGGTTTGAAACGCCAACTGCATGACGATTTGCCAGGTTGACATCCAATAATGAATCCAAAAACTTTTGGTGAAAGTTTTGAATAGGCTGTGTCCCACCTGATCGAGCAGCGCTACCTCACTAGGCAGATTTTCCGCGCCCTTAATCTCGACATATCTGCCAATAAAATCGTTTCTGGCCGAATAATAGTCATTCTGTTTGCCTTTTATTTCTAGACTCACACGGTAAATTTTTCGATGAAAGACAACATAAATAAGGAAATAAACCGGTAAAAAGACAACCATAATGGTGAAAATTTCAGCATTCGCACTAAGAACATAAGCAGTAATGGTGAGTGTCGACACGATGACACTGCACAACCTGACAACTGTGTCGGAGAAAAATGAAACAATTTCAGTCACATCATCATTGATCCGCGCGCTTAAGGTTGTCGGGCTCCACTTTAAGATGCTGAGCGTATTTTTTGTGAACAGTCGAAAAATAATTTTTCGATTTAACTCAAGTACCGTTTTTTGTTTGGTCAGTATCTGAATATGACTTGTGAAAAAGGAAATAACAAGCCTTAGTATGCTAAAGCCCAGCATTAAGCAAAAAAACAGCGCAAACAAGCGCGGGTCGCGACTATACACCAAACTATCAAGCAACTTGCCTTCGAGATATGTATTACCGGTGATCAGGCTTGTACTCATCATCGTAAAGATCACCAAGATGATAAAGGCTGTGCGATGCTTCTTTAGTGTTTGCCATACGACTGAGTCCATTGAAACTCCTCCTGAGCGTGAGTTGGCACGGATGAACTAAGGTTAGTTATGGTTTTACGCTCGCAAAAGTTTTTGTCAATGAGAATGCAATCGCTGTTTAATTTTATAATTATTTTATAATTTCTTATTATTAGCCTTTTCTCTGTCTGAATCCACTACTGACCTTGAATGCATGTCACCTCCACAAAAAAGTAACTTGAATATATGCAAATCACCAATCTTCAAAACAGACCTATTTGAATAGTTAAGAGATGTCAAAGTCTATCGGTATACATACATATCATATGCACGAGTATGATATAAAGAATCCATAGATCTCTGAAAGGAACGGCATTCAACCCATGAAAATTGATGAATTATTGAAAAAAGAAATGCAGAACCCAGAATTTACCAGTGCTTATACACTAAACAAGGAACGCTCGGCGGCAGCCTTGGCACTTTATCACGCACGGGAAGCGGCAGGCCTCACACAAGCTGACCTAACGTGCCGGTGTACCACAGACAACGATTGCTCGAATTGAACGGGGCGATAACGTCTCATTTAATAAATTAGCAGAAATTGCTCATGCTATGGGTAAAAAGGTCTATGTTAAGATCGCTTGATAACTTTACTGGAATCCGATATACGGATTCCAGCCTACATAAAATGACCTGCAGTTGCCGAACTTTCCGGGAATTGCAGGTCTTTTATATAAGGCAAAGATTTCCATTTGCTACATTTAGTTCGATGAACCTCACTGCGATCCTGATAAAATAAACGCAAGATGCGTACAAACGTTTTGGCCGTTTAATGATCTTGGATTTAGGACTGAACAGATTATGCTCACTATGAATGAACATTTTAATCAATTTGCGACTTCTTAACCGGCAGCGACATCCAAACAATCGAAAGCACAATTAGGGCACCGCCGAGCAGAAACGCTGGAGTTATTTGAATCGTGAAAAATGGCAACGAGTAGATCAGAACAAAAATCGGGTTAAGGGCCCGGATTAAATTGGCGTCGCGAAACGAGATAAACTTTAGCCCGCGATAAAACAGTAATAACCCGAGAAAGCCTGAACAAAACGCTGAGATGGCAACGGCACCCATGCCCATGTTGGGTGAAAAAGAGAGCTTGCCGCTTCCGGCGAGTATCAGTCCGAGAATAACGACGGCAGTGCCTTGGTTGTATAAGAGTAATATTTTCTCATCAACCTGGGTCAGTGCCTTTTTGGCCAACGTATTCGTTAAAGCGAAGCTGAAGGTGTACCCAAATGCACAGGCAAGTCCGATGATGTTGTTCACATTTCCCGAGAAATCAGAGACCAGTGCGGTACCGGCAATGCAAAGCAGAATCGGCACCAGTTCGCGGCGGTCGAATTTTTCATGCAGCATGATCACCGACAGCAGAATGGCGAAGACAATGTAAAACCTTCCGATCAACCCGACACTCACCGGATCAAGGAAAAAGAGGCTTAGGTATTGCAAAAAGATGCCCAAGCAATTCGTCAGTCCTAAAATCCAGACAACCGGCTGCTTAATCCACACCATTTTTGTTTTGGTCATCGCAATCGTGATCAGCGTCAACACCAATGAAATAAGTGCATTATAAAAACTCGCAGCCAGTGGCGATAACGTGATCATCGACCATTTGTTCATCACCGGCGTCAGCGCCATCACCGCCACCGACAAGCCATTCAGCAGTAAGCCATAGCGGCGGCTACTCATTTGGCCACCCGATATGACGAAAAATCTGGCAGTAAACATCGTCATGAAACGATCTGTCAGCATCCGGCAACGGTTCAAGTGACAACTTTCGATCGTCGGTTTCGGAAGATGCCGGAATCGTCTCCAGCCGATCAACCTCGGCGCGGACAACCGCTGTGACGTGTCCGGTCGGTAACACATAATAACCCAACGGCACGATTGAATCCGGCTTAATCACAGCGCCGGATTCTTCAAACGACTCACGCACCGCCGCTTGGGCAAGGGTTTCACCGGCTTCCAACTTGCCACCGGTCAGCTCCCACTGGCGTTTGGAATTATGTACCCAGATAATGCCGCCATTAAAAAATTGAACAACCAGCACCGAATCCGGCCTTTGCGGAACCGTTTCAAAATGAACCTCGACCATATCGAATCACCTCTTCATTTATTTGGTTAAAAGCGCGGAGGTTGATTGTATAACGGGCATTGTGGGGGTGTCAATCATATTTTTTACTGCTGCGAAGTTTCGTTTCCCGCACAATACAATTTGATCGGCGAGCTGTCCGGCTCCGATCACCATTTGGGCATTTATCTTGATGTTTCTCTGACAATCACTTTCCGTGAGTTTGACGCATCATTATTAGATAAAAGCCAAAAATAAATCGTAAAAATGCGGCAAAAAAGCCCATGCGCGCTGCATGGACCAATTTGTAGTCTAGTCATCTACCAAAGTCACATCAAGTGTTTTACCCAGCGCCACTGCAATTTTGCTCAAAATGTCAAGACTTGTCCGCTCGCCTAGCTCAACTCGGGCAATCTCTCTTTCGGGTACACCAGCTGCCGTTGCAAGATCTCTTTGCGACAGTCCGGCCTCGCGTGCTTTCATAAATTGATAAGCGGTCATTAAACGAACCTTACCCTGATCAAACTGCGCTTTTGCCTCAGGGTGAACCGTATATTTAGCTATCAGATCTTCAATCTTTAACGTCTTCGGTGTCATCCTCAGCTCCACTTTGCTTAGATCAAATAACGGATCCAAGTGTGACTACCTTATAAAGAGCGTTGAAAAGCGAAGCCAACATTGTACCAGCACGCACGTGATACGGCAGTCGCTTCATCTTAGTGGACGGCCACAAAGACAGTAACGTTTGTATCCCAGCAACGATCAACGCTAAAACAATAACCAACGCCAGAACTGCCAACAGCACTATCAGAATCGTCCCAATCACTGCCATGGCTGCTACCTTCTTTCTTGTAAAGCTGTGCGTCTGCCAATAGTAGCCATATTATTCCATAACAACTCAATCTACGTCAATCATTTGTTTAGACCTTAAAGCTTCCTCTGTATTTAAGTCACTAATTACTGTTGCGTCCTCTTAGCAAAAGTCTCTTTTGACACATAAGTCACACGCTTCACATACTGTCCCTTGTGCCTCACCGTTACATACTTCCCATCTGGATCATAGCCGGTCATTTCTTTCAGTACCAGCGTCGGCTTTGTCTGCGTTGCGGTATACAACTCGACATTGCGATAACGCTGTTTTCCTTGTGGGACTTTTGCGTAACTTGTTTGTTCAGGTACGAATGGATTGACACGATCCGTCCACCGGTTGTGAATCAGCAATATGCCGGCAACCGCAACCATGACCAGTGCTGCCACTGTAACACTCAAAATTTTGGCCTTTTTCATGCAAGCTTCTCTCCCTTAGCGATATTTTCAGTAATGGTGACGCGATAATTTTCGACTCGAATCAAGTAATCGCAGTGCCGCCAGACCTCAGCTGTATGCGTGGCGACGATGATCGTTGCTTGATCGCCGAAGTCATGAAGTAGATGCTGTGTCACTTCATCGGCATTGGCTGCATCCAGTGAGCCGGTGGGTTCGTCGGCGAAAATAATCGTCGGTTTCTTCAGCAATAAGCGCGCCAAGGCCAGTCGCTGCTGCTCGCCGCCGCTAAGTGTAAAGATGCGTTGCTTCAGGTCAACGTTTGCCAACCCCAACTGCTGCAAAACTTCTTTCATAGCGACGGTTTGTTCTTGACGTGAAAGCCGCTGATTGGCTAAGCCGATTTTCAGATTATAGGCAACAATCTCCTTATCGACTAATCCAAAATTCTGAAAAATGAAGCCGAATTTATCCCGCCGCAGTTGCGGTAGATTTTTGGTTGAAACCGGCTGATCATCCACCATGACAGTGCCTGCCGTGGCGGTTTCCAAACCACCGAGAATATTCAGAAAGGTCGTTTTACCGGTGCCGCTTTTACCGATAATGGCATAGCTTTTACCTTCTGCTAGTTGACAATTGACATTTTCAAAAATCATTCGCTGAGCAAATTTTTTCGTGAGTCCTTTCACTTCAATCATGTGCTTTTTTCCTCTCTTGTCAGTCACTAAATGTACGTCAGCTCTTAAAGTCCACGATTCAGTGTTGCTAAGACTCGACGTTGCCCCCGCCATGCCACGAGTAGAATAATTACTGCCTCGATGAAAAGATAAGGCGTCAATGCGAATGCGAATTGCCACTTCCCGCGTAAAATCATCACACCACCAATGAGACAGGCATCGATGAAAATATTGGCTAGCAAAAAAGTGCGAATAAATTGATAGTTGAAATTAATGAAGATCATTTCAACAAACTGGCATGTTGTTGAGCAACTGCTATGTTAAAGAAACATTTTGAGCTATGCCTAACCAGTCTCTTATAAGTCCGCCAGGGTACCTCGACCTCTCAGAGTTAACGGGTTTAGGCCCGTATACTATTTTAAAACCGGCATTCTCCAATAAATGGCATATGTCTTGAAAGGACAAATATAGCTTATTAGGTACGTCTGCCCTATATTTTAATTTTAAGCTGCCATTTTTTGACATAGACAAACTTTTCCAATTAGGCCATATATCCGTGCCTATCGCAGGAAGCTCAAAAATCAAGAAACCCTCTTTGGTGAGCCTGTCTTTTAAAAGTCGAAATCTTTCTACGACATTTGGAAAGTTCCCATTGACCAGGACCTCACTACAAATCGTATAATCAAATGCTTTTATATGGGGAAAGGCTTCAGTGTAGCTTCCATAGTCAAAATGAGTAGCATATTGTGGATAATTTTCTTTGGCATTCTTTATACTGGTGTGAGCAATATCACAGGCATACACATTCCAGCCTTCTTTCAATAAAGGAAAAACATTTCTGCCCGTACCAAGTCCAACATAAAGCCCTGCATTTTGTTTAGGAACAGCCTTCTTTATGATCTTCTCTATAGGCAATGGCTTACGTTTATCATTCCATTCTCTTTTGTAGTATTCGTCCCATCTCTTATCTTCACCATCAAAGTTCATCTTTTAGCTCCTCTTTATTTAACCCTCGATACATATACGCATGTGCTGATACCGCTGCGGTTAGAGTAAACATAAGAAAGGATATGAGGCCGTTAGATGACACTGCTGCGCTACCAAACATTGTTGGGCCTAAAATGTTCTGCAACTGTCCCCCCAAATTTATAGCACTCAAGTCAGTGGTTAAGGATTCAGAACGACTATAAATCACCATGTACATCGCTAAGGCAGCACTGCTAAATAACTCGGCTAAGACTTGACTGACTATTAACATTAACAAAGCCATAAAGATGAGAGTATCAATATGCATTACGGTTATTACGGACGTGACAAGGAATGAAGCTGCTATTATTGCGCCTGATATAACCCATAGCCTATCATACCTTCTATTCTCAGCGGCCCAGGTGTTTACCTTCCCTTGAAATAAGGAAATAACCACTGTATTAATAATAAAGGCCATCGGTGATAGCCAACTATAGTTTTTAAAGTACATGACAACTATTAATGGAACATACACACTCAATAAAGTCCTATGAAAAGAAAACAGGAAATTCTCCATGATAAGCAATCTTCTAAACTTATTTGCCAATGCAGACTTTATCACCTTTATAGATATTGGCTTTTTTAAAACCTTACCAGACGTTACAGCTACACCTTTCAATGCCGTTCTGTATAAAAAAATCACCAGCAAAAAAGACAGGGAATTTGTAATCACAGTTGGCATTAATCCCCAATTTATAGCGAGCAATAAAAAACTAAATCCAGCTCCTAGACCATATCCAATGTTTGTTGGCAACATCATTTTACCCATTAAAACTGTCGCGTCTCTTTTGGATAAAGGCGAAATTATTAGACTTCTAGTTAAAGAAGCAGCAGATCTATCTATAATTCCAAATAAGGACATATATATTAAGAATTGAAGATTGCCACTTATAAACAGCCAGCATAGTGCACCCACGCCTCTTAAAAAATATGAAATTGAAAACAATTTAAGCCTTCCATATTTATCTGCTAAATAACCCACTGGCAGCGATGATATCATCCCTGATATCGCAGATAAGGTTAGCCCTATCCCAATAATACTCGGAGATACGTGACTGTACGTAGAGAAAAAAACCGTTGAGACACTAACGAATGATCCAGTCCCAAAGGAATCAATTCCTGAAGAAAGCAAAGCAGCAAACTGTATATTGTTTCTAGGCTTTTGTTTTCTTACCACAGGCTGGACACCTCGGATTTTTTGGTATAGGAAGTTTATAATAATCATTTTGAAAGTTTGAGCAGGACATTAAATAGCCTCGCGCTAGCTCTCCTTCCTTCAAAGCAATCTTTAAGACTTCATTAGCACCCATAATCCCGGCAATCCCTGTTCCAATGCCCCAAACAGCTACAGGACCTTTTCTGCTTTCAGGCAAATCTGGGAATGCACATTGTAAGCATGGATCATCGTCAGTTAGTCTTGTAAACGCATAACCATATCCATATTGAGCGGAGACATGAACCATTGGAACTTTATAATCAACAGCATACTGATTCACCATCAATCGTTGCTCAGGACCATCTCCGCCTTCTAGGATCACATCAAATCCACCCAACAGATCATCTATGTTGTCGGGAGTTACCTTTTCGACTGAGTATTCTATTTCAATGTCCGGGTTGAGCAATCTTAACTTCTTGGCAGCGGCTACGGCTTTATATTCACCAATGTCCTCAGTTGTATATAGAATCTGTCTATTCAGGTTGCTTAACTCTACCCTATCAAAATCAATAATTTTAATTTTGCCGATGCCAGCAGCTGCTAGATAATACAGAAGCGGCGACTTCACACCACCAGCGCCAACGCTAACAACGCTAAAGTTGTTTATTAATTGTTGGCCATGCTCCCCAACCTGAGGCATGAGTAATTGTCTATTGTACCGTGAATTGTTAAATTCCATATTATTCTCCTAAAGTTTAAAATATGTGATATTTATAAAATAAAAATGGCCACCTGATTGTAGGTGGCCATTCTTATTTCCGTTTAGCCATCGCAGGTCATAACAGAGGCAAGCATAACCTCGTCATTAGGATTGACTGGTTGATCAACGGTTGCCAATTTTCCGTTAATCAAGACGCGGCAAAGAAGCCGTGGCTTATTGGTTCTCTCATCAAACAAGTTATGTTTCAGGTCGTCATCTTTGAATGCAACATCTTTAACGATCTCGCTCACAGTAGAGCCAGAGGACAAGATGGATCCCTTCCCAAGGCGGCCTTCTGCAATACCACGAAGTTTAACATTGACCATAAAATCACTTCCTTTACTTTTGATAAGTCAAAGTTAAGGCAAGCCTAAACAAAATGCAACCCAAATTTTAAAAAATAACGTTTAATTACGGCCTTATGCTAATTTGATTATCATTTTAAGTTCAGAAGCACAGAGCGCTTTTGGGTCGCTTTTACTTTGCAAAAGCGACCCATTTAGTGTTACGACAGCCTTCACAAACAAATAAACGATAACCTTTTTGAATATCTCCGCAAGATTCAAATTTGGCAACCTCTTTTTTTACCACTGGCCGAATTCTTCGTCCATGGTTCTTCAAAAGTTTATAATTCTTTATACGTTAAAAAAACCGACACCACCCCGCCGCCAAACAGCGACCATACATGGTATCGGTCCTAACATATTTTTTACTTCGGCTGAATCAAGCCCATCGCATCCATCGTCTCCGCAATTTGCATGGAATTCCATGCGGCACCCTTGAGAAGATTATCGGAAACATCCCACATGTGGAAGAAGCGTGGATTTTCTGCATCGGCGCGAATACGCCCGACAAAGACCTCTTTACTGCCAACGGCGTTTCTGGCTTGCGGGTAAAGTTGCTGGCTCGGATCATCTTGAACAACCACGCCGGGCGCCTCTGCTAACGTTGCGCGAATGGCGTCAGCGGTAGCATTGCTATCTTCCACTTCGAAGTAAACTTCTTCTGAGTGGGCAATGGGAACCGGAATGCGGACACAGGTGGCGGTGACTTTAATCGCATCGCTGTTCATATCGCCGGCCATGATTTTCTTGGTTTCATGAATCATTTTCCATTCTTCATGACTGTAGCCGTCTGGTTCGAAAACATCAATCTGCGGCAAGGCGTTGAAGGCGATCGGATAGTGCTTCTTATCGCCGGCAGTCGGTAAAATTTTCGGCTTCAGCGGCTGGTCATCCAGTGCTGCCCGGGTTTCATCAAACAATTCATTCATGGCCGACTGTCCGGCACCGGAAACTGCCTGATAGGTCGAGACAACAACCTGTTTCAAGCCAAATGCCTTACGAATTGGCTCCAGCGCTGTGACCATCTGAATTGTTGAACAATTAGGGTTGGCGATGATACCTTGATGATGGCGCAGTGCCTCAGGATTTACTTCTGGCACAACCAACGGAATATCCGGTTCCATCCGAAATGCGCTGGTGTTATCGACCACCACGGCGCCGGCTTTAATGGCTGCCGGGGCAAACCGTTTGGAAACCGACCCGCCAGCGGAAAACAGCGCAATGTCAATACCTTTAAATGAATCATCGGTTGTTTCGTGAACGGTTAATGTTCCATCGCGAAACGGTACCTTTTTGCCTTCTGAATGCTTGCTGGCAAGTGCCAAAACCGATGCAATCGGTAGTTTGCTTTCTGCGACCATTTTCAACATCCGGGTTCCAACGGCTCCGGTTGCACCCACAACTGCTACGTGATAACCACTCATGATTTAAACTCCTTCTGTCAATGTGTCAACCAATGCGCGATGCGGTAATGCGGCAACGAATCGTTCATAAGCCGCCTGCTCGCTCGTCTGCTTGATAACCGCCTGCTGCAAATCGCCGCCGATCAATGTTGCTTCTGGCAACGTAATCGTGGCGGTAACCGTCGCATTGCCGATTAATTCAATCCAATAATGGTCGTGATCGCGATGAACCACCGTTTTGACCATTCCTCCTGGATTATACACGGTATTGACGCGATCCAACGCCGCTTGGTGGGGATGGGTCAAAATAAACGCCAGGGTCGTTGCTGACATGCCGGTGCCGCAAGCATTGGTAAACCCGACGCCGCGCTCATAGGTCCGGGCAAACAGCGTATCCTGCCCTAAGATTTCGGCAAATGTGACGTTAACCCCTTCCGGAAAATAAGGATTTTCCCCGTTCAATTGCTTGCCAATCCGTTCAAGATCAGGACCAGCCAACTCGTCCTTGGACACAAACGCAATCAAGTGCGGATTGGGCACGGCAACTGCGGTGAACTTCAGATGCGGATGAATAGCCGGCAAAACCGTATCAACAATGCGATCCGTGCCTAAATTAGCAAACGGCAAAGCCTGTGGCGCAAAACTAACCGGGGAAATTTCAACCGAATATGCCGGTACGCCGGCAGCTAATGGCTTCTGCTTGGCGACCGCCAAATCCGCAAAGTCAGTGTGGACGCGGAATGATGTTTGGCCGGTTTTTTCACTTAAATATCGTGCCACCGTCCGCAACCCGTTGCCACAAAGCTTGGCAAAGCTACCGTCCGTATTAACGACGGTCATTTTTCCCGCTGTTCCAGGTGCATCCGTAATCGCCAAAACACCGTCCGCACCGCCTAGCAAACCAGTCTGACTGTCGGTTAGCCGTTGCGTCAATGTCGCCAGCTGCGTCTTCGTCAACGGCTGGGTCAGTTGCGTTTCATCCAATAAAAAGAAACTATTTTCGGAACCGTGAACTTTTTGCAATGTCACCATGTTAGTGTACCTCCAGACGCTGATTAATCGGAATGAAAAAGGCGTTGTAAATTGCCTTGACCGCGCGATTGGCTGACTCCCGCGAGGTGCCTAGCATCAGTGAAATCTGCGAGGCGCCTTCGTTGATCATCGACACGTGAACACCGGCACTCGCTAACGGCTGCAAAATCGTCTGAATCAAGCCAGTCCGCTGCGCCATTCCTTCGCCGACAACCATGATAATCGCGTAATCATCGATCCACTTCAAAACATCGGGATGGACCGCCGCTTGGATCTCATCGCACACAGCCTTCCGCTTGGCCTCGTTCAGCTGCCGATCATCCAGAATAATCGTCAGATCGTCAATCCCGCTTGGCATATGCTCGTAGCTGATGCCGTGTCGCTCCAAAACCTGCAGCAACTTCAGTGTAAAACCGACTTCCTTATTCAATAGATAACGATGCAGGTAAATGGCGCCGAAGTGTTGCGAACTCACGATGCCGGTAATGGCGTGCTTCGGAACAAAATGCTGTTCGGGAACAATCATGGTCCCAGGAGCATCAGGATGATTAGTGTTCTTCAAATTAATGGGAATCTGTCCCGCAATGGCTGGCAAAATTGCTTCATCATGAAAAACGCCAAACCCACCATATGAAAGCTCCCGCATTTCCCGATAAGTCATTTCCTGAATCATCTGGGGATTTGCCACCACACGCGGATCAGCTGCGGCAACCCCATCCACATCGGTAAAGTTTTCATATAAGTCGGCGTGAAAACCGTTGGCGAGAATGGCTCCGGTGATATCGGAACCGCCGCGCGAAAAAGTGGCAATGGCACCTTTACTGGTATACCCATAGAACCCAGGCACCACCAGCACACCCAGCGGTCGACTAAAAGTTTCCAAATGCGTGTAAGTTTCACGTGAAACTTCCGCATCATTCGGATCATCGGTCACCACGATGCCCAAGTCTTTCGGCTCGCCATAAGTAGCTTCAATACCTTCATGATTCAAAACGGCGGTCATCAGAAACGCATTCAACTTTTCGCCGCGAGCCTTGAATCCGGCCAGAAGATAATCGCGATTGGCAAATGCCTTTTTCGGTAATTGGTATAGTTCTTTTCTGATTTGCTGCATGACTTGGGGATCAAGTCCGAAATCATCGGCGATTGCGTGATAACGCGCAACAATTTCGGTAACGACTGCAGTTGCTGATTCATGGCGCAAGACCGCTTGGGCATACTGAATCAACAAGTCTGTCACTTTAACGTCACCGGGATGCCGTTTACCAGGCGCGCTAGTCACCATCACCTGCCGCGCAGGATTTGCTTTCATGATTGCCACAACTTTGGCAAACTGCGACCCATTTGCTAATGATGACCCGCCAAACTTTACGACCCGCACGATAAACTGCCTCCCTAATGGGTTCTCTATCGCAAGCAACTCGCAGCTATTCGCTCACAGACATCGCGTTTTGTCAGCTCGTTTCTGCAAATGAGAACTCTGTCATTTTATTTTGTACTTTAGCAGACTCTCCCAGAAACACAACCCCCAGCGACGGCGGAAAATCAGCACGTTTTGTCGGCATTGCATAGAAACAAAGTGTTGAAATTTGTTTCTAATTTTTTTGCTCAAATGGGTGACGGGGCGTTTGGGGTAGTGGGTGGCGAACAATGGGCTGGCGCAGGAACGAGTCTGCATGTAAGGAGCTTGATTCAATGGCTAATCTCTGCTGCTCTCGTAAACGCGTTCACTGGGCCAGAAACCTGCGTGTAAGGACCTCAGGCGCAATGGCCAAGTTCGGGCCATCACGCCTGAGGCCACTTACACTCCGGTTTCTAACCGGCCCAGTTCACGCTCTTGACGCCTTCGTTTTTTTATTATAGTCTGGTGATAAACAGATAGAGGTTGCAACCAACATGAGTATCCGAATCGAGCGAGATCCTTCGCATTGACATTTGGTGAAAGGGGCGGTTGCCGAAATGGGGGCGCCGGGATCGGCAAGCCTGTTGGGCCAGGGTTGAATAAATCCTGTACTGTCGCTTAGAAACCTAAGCGGGGCGCTATCATTCAAGTAGATTGCAAGTTGGGATCTTTTTGTTTGACGCGTGGCCAAACAAAAGGATCCCTTTTCGTTTGCCATCGCCCTGCCGTAACGCGTTCACTGGGCCAGAAACCGGCCCAGTGAACGCTCAAGGAGGATGCCTGATATGAATTTTGCTACAAATCAAGAAGGTCAATTAACCATTGGCGGCGTTGCGGCCAGTCAACTGGCGCACACGTTTCAAACACCGCTTTACGTGTATGATGTCGGAGCGATTCGCCACCAGATTCGCGCGTTTAAACAAGTTTTTGAGGCTGCCAACGTCCGTTATGCTGTCAGTTATGCTTCCAAGGCGTTTGCGACCATTGCAATGTACGATGTCGCCAAGGCTGAAAACATTCATGTCGATGTGGTTTCCGGCGGCGAATTATACACGGCTCAAGCCGCCGATTTTCCCATGGCAAAGGTCAGCTTTCATGGCAATAACAAAAGCAAAGCTGAATTGCAACAAGCACTGGATGCCGGCGTCGGCACGATCATCGTGGACAATTTTCATGAATTGGATCTGCTTGATGAGCTCTTGAAAGCAGCAGTTGGCCAACAAGATGTTTTGATTCGGGTCGCTCCCGGGATTAGCGCCCACACCCATGCTTATGATCAAACCGGCCAAACTGACAGTAAATTCGGCTTTGATCTTGAAAGCGGGCAGGCAGATGAAGCAGCCAAGCGGATTTTAGCCGACGAACATCTGAACCTGCTCGGCATCCACGCCCATATCGGCTCGCAGATTTTTGAAGTAGCCGGATTTGAAGCCGTCACCCAAAAGCTGCTGACAGTCCTCGATAACTGGCACCGGCAATTCGGTTTCACCCCGCAAGTGCTCAATGTCGGCGGTGGGTTCGGGATTGCTTACACCAGCCAGGATGATCCGTTGCCGCCAGAAGCGTTTGTCAAAGCCATTCTGAGCACCCTCAAGACGCAAAGTAGTCAGCTCGATTGGCCGCTTCCGGCAGTCTGGATTGAACCGGGGCGGTCGATTGTCGGCCCCGCCGGCTACAGCCTTTACACGGTCGGCAGCCGTAAAGACGTGCCTGGGCTGCGGCCATATGTTGCAGTTGACGGCGGCATGGGCGACAACATTCGCCCCGCCCTTTATCAGGCGCAATACACTGCGGTGGTTGCCGATTACCCGACCGCCAAGCCAACCGAGCATGTCCATCTCGTCGGCAAGTACTGCGAATCCGGGGATATTTTAATCGACGATGCCCCATTGCCCGCCACCCAGCCAGGTGATGTGGTTGCCGTTTTCGACACCGGCGCTTATGGCTACTCCATGGCATCCAACTACAACCGCAACCCGCGGCCGGCCGTCGTTTTCGTTGAAAATGGCCAGGCCCAGCTGGTCGTCACGCGCGAAACTTACGCCGACTTGATTCAGCACGATCACCACTACGCCGCACCGAGCTCGTCAACACCCGCAACCACCGCCAACAACGCTACTACCGCAACCAAATAGGAGGCCATCATGGCACAATTAGACACCCAAAAGATCATTTCAACCATTGCCAACAGTCAGAAAACAACACCCGTTAAGGTCTATCTCAAAGGCGAGTTAGCTGATTTGCATTTTCCAAAAAGTGTTCACGCATTCGTTGGGGAACACACCGGAACGGTCATCGGCGACTGGGCGGTTATTCAGCCAATTTTGAAAAAGGCCAAGCTTGACGACTACTATGTCGAAACCACGGGTCGTAATACCGGCGTTCCTTTGTTGGATATCAAAGCGGAAAATGCCCGGATTGAGCCCGGCGCGATCATCCGCGACCAGGTTCTGATCGGCAACAATGCAGTGATCATGATGGGCGCCATTATCAATATCGGCGCTGAAATCGGTGATGGCACCATGATCGACATGGGTGCGGTGCTGGGCGGTCGAGCGATTGTCGGCAAGCATTGCCATATTGGTGCCGGTACCGTTTTGGCCGGCGTGGTAGAACCGCCGTCAGCGAAACCCGTCACAATCGGTGATCACGTCATGATCGGCGCCAATGCGGTGGTTCTTGAAGGCGTGTCGGTCGGCGAAGGGGCGGTTATTGCCGCCGGAGCTGTCGTCATTAACGATGTGCCGGCACACACGGTGGTTGCCGGCGTTCCCGCCAAAGTCATCAAGCAGGTTAACGATCAAACGGAAGCCAAAACCGTCCTGCTCGACGAACTCAGAAAGCTGTGATTTTTAATGAAGGAAGCTGAATTGATTGCCATTCGCCGCCAGCTCCATCAAATCCCCGAGCTAGCCTTGCAGGAAAAAGAAACGCATGCCTTCCTACTTAAAACGGTGCAAAGTTTTCCGCAAACCCACCTCACCATTCGGACACTGCCTAAATTGCCAACTGCCTTACTGGTCAAAGTTCACGGACAAAACCCGCAACGAACCATCGGCTATCGAACTGACATTGACGCCTTGCCGGTGACGGAACAAACCGGCTTACCGTTTAGCTCGCAGCATTCCGGCATCGCCCATGCTTGCGGCCATGACATCCACATGACAGTTGCGCTAGGAATTCTGGATTATTTTGCCCACCACCAGCCAAAAGATAATTTGATTTTCTTCTTCCAACCGGCCGAAGAAAGCAAAAACGGCGGCAAATTGGCCTACGACATGGGCACTTTCACCGGTGATTGGCACATCGATGAGTTTTACGGCTTGCACGATCGCCCTGACTTACCGGCTGGTACCATCAGCACGCGGCTTGGCACTCTTTTTGCCGGGACAACTGAAATCAATGTCGATCTCATCGGGAAAAGCGGCCACGCAGCCTTGCCGCAAAATGCCAACGATATGATCGTGGCGGCCGCCAGTTTTATCAACCAGATTCAAACCGTTGTTGCCCGTAACGTCAGCCCCACCGACAGCGCGGTCATCACGTTTGGCCTGATGCGCGCCGGAACCATTCGCAATGTGATTGCTGGACGCGCCCACCTGGAAGGTACTTTACGCGGGTTCACCCAGAAACAAATCGATTTCTTACAGCAACGTATCCGCGATATCGGTCGGGGAATCGCCGCCAGCTTCAACTGCGACGTCAACGTTGATTTGAATCAAGGCGGCTATTATCCGGTCGAAAATAACCCGCAGCTGACCAAAGATTTCATTCAATACATGCAATCCGATCCAGCCGTCACGTTTGCACCCACAGGCTCCGTGATGACCGGGGAAGATTTCGGCTATCTATTGAATAAAATTCCCGGCACCATGTTCTGGCTAGGCGTTAACGATCCAGATTCCCAACTACATGCCGCCGACTTTTCACCAGACGAAGCTGCGTTAGCACCAGGTGTCACAGCAGTTGTGCATTTTCTGGAACATCGGATGGCGGAAAATAATTGAATCAGTAGCTATCGATATTGACTCATGCTTGATGCGCCGAGACGGCTTTCACCATACGCGCTCCGGAGCAATCATCATGCACTCACTGGCGCAAAAGCTTACCCGTAAAAAGCACCAGCTCGCGCTTAACCATAACGCGCTCGCCAGCGCAGAAGCCTGCATGTAAGGACCTTGGTCGCAATGGCAAAGGCCGCCATCACGCCCAAGGCCACTTACACTCCGGCTTCTACCCGCGTTGGCTCACGCTCATTTTAATTGGAGGTTTTTGAATGCAAAAAGCAGAATTGATCACCGCGATTGTGACACCGTTTAATGATCGCGATGAAATTGACTACGCAGTCATGCAACGGTTGGTTGATCATCTGATTGCAGAAGGCACCGATGGCTTTGTCGTCGGCGCTACTACGGGTGAAGGGCCGACGCTCAGCCATGACGAGAAAATTACCTTGTACACGCGGTTTGTCGACATGGTTCACGGCCGAGCACTGGTCATTGCCAATTCAGGGTCGAATAATACTCGGGAGACCGTTGATTTTACCCATGAAGTCGGCGGGATTGCCGGGATTGACGCAACGCTGGTGGTCGTGCCTTACTACAACAAGCCTGATCAAAACGGCATGATCGCTCACTACACGGCGGTCGCGGCCAACGCCCAAAAGCCGATCATCATTTACAACATCCCCGGTCGAACCGGCGTGAAGATGCTGCCGGAAACCGTGGCAACGTTAGCGCAAAACCCCATGATTCAAGGCATCAAGCAATGCGGCAGCCTCGCCGCCCTGAGCGACATCATTGATCGAACCAAACACGATGCTTTTAGTGTCTGGACCGGCGAAGATGCTCAGGCGCTGACGATTAAAACACTCGGCGGTATGGGCGTGATCTCGGTTGCTTCCCATCTTTACGCACACAGCATTCGGGAAATGTATGCGGCATTGGATCGCGGCGACATCACGACGGTGGCTGCGCTGCAACGGCAACTATTGCCGAAAATGGCTGCTTTATTCCATTTTCCATCGCCTGCCCCGACCAAAGCTGCACTCAACGCATTAGGCTTCAATGTCGGCAGCCCGCGTCTGCCAATACTGCCATTAACTGCCAAACAACAACAGGAACTCGCCCATCTCTTAGGCGTTCCGGACCTATCAGCCATTGAAGCGGAGGTGCTCGCATGATTCACGTTCTTGTCGCCGGTTTTCGCGGTGCCATGGGTCAAAAAACCGTCAAAATGATCCAGTCACATTCAGATTTCGCATTAAGTGCCGTTTTTGACCCTAAAATAACCATCAATAACCCGCAAAATTACGGATTACCGGCTGAGGTCAAAGTCCTCAACCGTTACGATCAACTCAACGCTAGCGTTGCCGATGTCTGGGTCGACTTCACCAATCCCGGCGCGGTCGCCGCTAACACCGAAGCCGCGATTAATGCCGGCATCCATCCGGTCATTGGCACAAGCGGGATGGCGCCGGCTGATCAAGCGCGCCTCATCAAGCTAGCCAAAGCGAAACACCTCGGCGGCCTGATCGCACCAAACTTTGGCCTCTCCGCCGTTTTATTGATGAAATTTGCCCAAGAAGCCGCCGCCTATTTTCCTGATGCCGAAATCATTGAAATGCACCACCAAGACAAAGCCGACGCCCCTTCAGGCACCGCCATCGCCACCGCGCACAAAATCGCCGCCGGACGTACCCAAAAGCCATTGTCCACCATCGACAACGACACCCGCGGCCAGCGCATCGATGACGTCCCTGTCCACGCCGTCCGCCTACCCGGCTACATCGCCCACGAAGAAGTTCTCTTCGGTGGCCCGGGTGAAGCCCTCACCATTCGCCAAGACTCCTTCGACCGCCAAAGCTTCATGCAAGGCGTTGCCGTCGCCATTAGCAAGGTGCAGGAAGCGGATCAGTTGGTGGTTGGGTTGGAAAACTTTTTATAGAAAAATAGAAAACGCGTTGATCGATTTTATGAAAAAGAATCGATCAACGCGTTTTTGACTGTAAGTAAAACTACTTTGTCTGTCCATTCTTTTTGCGTGCCTTTACCAAATCGAATCGATATACTCATACTTACAGGAGGACAGGCCAATGAGTACAAAACAGCATCAAAATCAAATACTCGGTTCATTCACTGTTAAACGCACCGGTAACGCGCTTAGTTTGCCGATACCCGCTGAGGCAGGCGTTACTGAAGGTCAGGAATATCTTTTATCCGTTACCGAAGACGGTACATTGAGATATGAGCCTCAGCGAATGAACCCATGGCACACAGAAACCATTCGAAAAATTGATTTTGCTGCCATGAAGAAAAACATTGGAATTGCTTCCGAAGAGTCATCACGAGGGAAAGAAATATAATCTAACAATTGGAATAACCTGCTTTCGGAACTTCCAACTGATTTTAAAGGCACACCTACGCTCCCAAGCAGCACACCATCACATTGGCTGTGCTGCTTTTAATTTGCCTCCATCCCATAATCGAGAACAAAAAGTTGACACCGTGTCACTTTAGCGTTAAGCTCATTTTCGAAAGTGACACAGTGTCACCATTGCTCAAAACGAGCCGTCAAGTTATCAACATTATGGGAGGTCACACACCAATGACCAAAAAGAACAGTATCTTTGCTCTAAGCATCTTCATCATTGGCGTTTTCATGTCAGCGCTAGACAACGGCATCATCTCCAGCACGCTGTCAACGATCAATTATTCTTTTCACGTCAATGAAGTTCAAGGAACATGGGCGATTACCCTGTATACCTTGGGCATGGCCATTGCAACGCCGATTATCGGTAAACTAGCTGACAAATTCGGCCGCCGCAAATTATTTTTGATTGAAATTCTGATTTTTGCCATCGGGTCATTGCTCGTTGCGTTAAGCCCGAGCTTTATCTTCTTCCTGGTCGCGCGGCTCGTGCAGTCCATTGGCGGTGGCGGAATTTTCATCATTGCGTCTAGCCATATTCTGGCAACTTACCCCAAACCGCAACAAGGCGCCTTACTCGGTGCGCTGGGTGCCGTCAATGGGATCGCCTCAGTGGTCGGACCCAATCTCGGCAGCCTGATCTTAAACATCACCGGTCAATGGCACTGGCTATTTCTCATCAACCTGCCGATCGCCGTCTTCATCCTGATCAGCGGGTTCATCGCCATTCCCGAAACCAAAGCCGCAGCCATCAATGGTCTAGATTTGAAGGGGCTCGTATTCTTGACATTAGGCATTTTCAGCACGATGCTGGCCATTACCAATTTGAACAGTGATCAGCTGCTAGCCAGCGTCCTAACGCCACAAGTCTGGGGCCTGTTCCTACTAAGTCTCGCCTTTTTCTTCGGCTTCACGCGGATTGAAAAAGGCATTCGCGGCAACGTCGATCCTTTCCTGCCATACAAACTCATCAAAAGCCCGGGATTCCTGCTGACGCTATTCATGGGCCTCTTATCCGGCGCCTTAATTGCCGTTTTTGTCTTCATCCCCAGCTTTGTTGAGCAGCGATACGGCATTTCAGCCAACAACAGTGGTGTCTGGATGAGTGGTATTGGTCTAGGTTCGATCGTCGGCGCTGGGGTCGGTGGGATGTTAGTCGGCAAACTCGGCGCGATCAAATCCATCATTGTATCCGGGACGCTTTCCACAATCGGCTTTGCAATGGTAGCCTTCCTCAGCCCCACAACGCTATGGTTCATCATCGCCTCAACAGTCGCCGGTATCGGCTTCGGCATGCTGATGGGCGCGCCATTCTCCGTCCTCATGTCTGAAATCGCCAGCCAAAAAGACAACGGCGTCGCACTCGGCACCCTTTCCGTCAGCCGCCAAATCGGCCTGACAATCGCCCCAACCATTTACGCTACACTCATTCAGACAGGCTTCAGCAAGCTAGCGGTAAAAGGCGGCACCGCTTCAATCGAAAGCTTCTACCGCGGCCTACAGGGACTTGCCGCCAGCACGCATAAAAATCAACTGCTGCAAAACTTCTATGCTATCGCCCAACAAGCCTACCAAAACATGTTTTTCCTATCAGTCGCCGCTTCCGCAATCATCTTGCTAGGCGGTCTCTATCTGCAGGCGCGGCATCGCAAGCTTGATGAGATTGCGTGAACAGCGAGCATTTTTGCCAAGCGAACAAGTAACCACTAACTGGTCGCTTGGCAGAAGATAAGAATCGTCTCACCAGCTATTTTGCTGATGCGGCGATTTTTTATTTCTAGAAATTTTTAAAAATATTTGCGTGTTACGAACACCTGTTCCCACAACGATTCCCGCCATTTCAGCGTCTGTTTGACTTTATTTTTAGAAAAAATCAGTTGTCAATTTAAAAAAATGAGTGCATACTGATTTTGTTGAACCGAACGTACGTTCCCTTTGGCAATTATACGAGGGGGTTTTAACATGGCAGATCAAGCAGTATTAGAAGTTCAAAATTGGCTCAACGCGACTTATGGCAATGTGTCAGGTTTTGAGAAAGTAAATCCAGATGGTCATACCGGGTGGCCAACGATTTACGCATTACGTGAAGCATTGCAACACGAACTTGGTATCACGGATATTGGCGAAGGATTTGGTCCGGCAACGCGGTCAGCGCTGGCTAGCGTTGTTGGCAATCTGAAACCAGGTTATACAGGTAACATTGCACAGCTAATCCAAGGTGCCTTTTGGTGCAAGGGTATCGATCCAGGAAGCAACTTGAATCAAGAGTTTTCAACTGCAACACAGCAAGCCTTCAAAACCTTACAAACCGATGCAGGACTTAATGCAGACGGTATTGTAACCGTTAATTTAATGGCAGCACTTTTCGACATGAGCGCCTTTGTTCTGGTCACTGGTGGCGATAAAAATGTTCGTCAATTGCAACAATGGCTCAATGCTGACTATAGCCAATACATTGGGATCATGCCTTGTGATGGTATTTACCAGCGCGATACCAATGTCGGTCTCATTTATGCGTTGCAACGCGCACTTGGCATCTCTGCTGATGTTGCAAACGGGAACTTCGGCGATGCTACCAATGCAGCTTTGAAAGCAGTGAGCCTTTCTGTCGGAGCTACCGGTTTACTCGTTAAAATTGTCAAATACGGCCTTTATCTGAACAGCATGTATGATGGCGATTTTGGTGAAAACTTTGGATCCGATGTAGCAACAAGCATTATCAAATTTCGGAAATTCATGAAGTATCCAAACGAAGACTCCGGTGTTGCAGACTACACAGTCATCAAGGGGCTCGTTACAAGTAACGGTGACACAGGCCGCGATTCAATCGCGCTCGATACAGCAACCCAACTGACGGCAACTGATGTGCAACATTTCCGCGACTATGGATTCAGCATCGTTGGCCGGTATCTCACAGGAACAGTCGGTGCCGATTTCAAACCAAAGAATCTTACGTCAACAGAAGTTAAAACAATTCTGGATGGTGGCTTAAAGTTCTTCCCGATCTACGAAGATGGCGGCTACGTTGAGAGTTACTTCACTGCCGCCCAAGGTCAAAAAGACGGACAAACGGCAATCAGTACAGCGCTCAGCTTAGGTTTACCTGCCGACACTGTCATCTACTTTGCGGTGGACGTTGATTTTCAGGAAGGCGACATTGATGGGACGGTTATTCCGTATATCAATGCTGTGCAGAACGTTTTGATTGGCTCTATATACAAAACCGGGATCTATGGGACTCGAAATGTTTGTCTTCATGCTGAAAAAGCCGGTATCAGTTACAGTTTTGTTGCTAATATGTCTTACGGTTGGAGTGGCAACTTAGGCTTTAAGATGCCCGATAACTGGGCGTTTGATCAGTTTGTCGAATATCCAATTTACGGCATCGACATTGATCAGGACGCAAGCTCTAACCGAGATATGGGTGTTGCAAAAGTCAACTCGCCAACTAAAGATCGCAATACCCCATTCTTTGACCAGCTAAAATCTGTAGAAGATTACGCCTTTGCCTATATTCAACAAACGGGTGTCAATACAACACCTGCAGAACTAATTGCGCAGTTTTATCGACAATTTAAATATGTTGGTGCAGACTGGATACCTGTTGCTGGTGGCACTAACACAGGCTGGTTGGCTAAAGTAAATGCTTCTTTAGGAGTTTCGGGGGCAAATCAGATTGAACCCCTCTATGACAGTGCAACTGGTATTCGGATCGGCACGGATCATTTGATGGCAGCCTTAAATTCACTATTGTTTTGGGGTGAACCTCAGTCTGCGTCAGGCATCCAAGATTTAGGTGGTTGGTGTGGAGATCTGTTGACGGCTATCAACGATGCGCACCGTCAAATTGCTAAGTATAATTCATTTTACGATTCCTTGACCGATGTCGTGGGAAAAGGACAATCATTCGGACCAGAAGACTTAATTGATGACATGGACGCCATTAACTTATATAGTTCTATTCGAACAGAAAATGATTTGCCAGACGGTGCCACACCATCCGCAATCATTACCGAGTACTATTCTGAGCATGGAAATGAACAAAGGGCTAACTCCTATCTGAATAATCGATTCGACGGTTCTTTAGACAGATTGTCATCGGACACAAATACTTTACTCACTGGAGGTACGGGTTCTTGGGGACAAGCATACAGTGTTGCATTAGCCGCTTTTAAAAAATTTAAGGCTCCATATGATTACTCCAGTTCAGAAGCAGTAGACGCCGCAAAAGTTTATAAAAATGTAATTGACAGTCATCTTTAATCTTTAGTTAAAAATCTTCAGCTCAAGAAGATAAGACTTTTTAAGTATGACAATATATCAGGTGATAATGATGTATTGTCATACTTTTAATGTTGGAGAAATAAGAATGAAGAGCAAGCTGTATTTCAAGAAAAGCACCATAGTGTTCTTAATCTTACTGAGCGTCCTACTGGTAAGCGCGAACTTTGCCATGATTCAAACAGAACTGTCATTTTTTTTGATCGCCATAACAATCTTGCTGTTGCTTCTCATTGCTTTTCTGGACGGTCGGAAATTGACATCAATCCGTTGGTTTCTCAAAACACTCCGAATCGGTGCTGCTCTCTGCCTGCTCATGGTTTCTTTAAGCGTTCATGAAACCGGATTTTCAACTGGCGGTGAGGTGTCGGCGCTACAAATGTCTTATTCTCACAGTACAGCCATCACGATTGGCCACAGAAAATTCATGCTAACAGAGGCGGATAATATGGCCGGCCATACAAAGACCTACTTTTTCAATTTATACGAGCGGCAACCATTCTTCTTTCATCGCGTTAATCCGACTTTTTGTTTTGTGCAGTCTACTAATAAAACGCCTGAAAGAAGTCCTTTATGGGTATTCAAGAATGTGGTCCTCAGGAACCATCACGTGGTATTCGGGCCAGATACTGAATATATCAATGACAGTCCAGACGTTAAAACTTTCTCATCGGAACAGATTAATTTTCAAAAAATTGTAGGAGAATGGCATTAAGTTAAATTTTCGTCCAAAGCATTCTTCGTTCTATTTATTGATAATACGCCAAGATAGCGTTGTATTCGTTTGAATGAGCCTCAATCATTCAGCACAAACTTAACAACTTGGAGAAGTAAAGTGAAGAGGAACATTTGCTTTAAAAAAAACACCATATTGTTGTTGATCTTGCTTATCATCCTTCTGGTCTCAGCAAATTTCGTCATGATCCAAACCGCACTGGCATTTTTTTGGATTGCGACAACAATCTTACTGTTGCTTCTCATTGCTTTTCTGGACGGTCGCAAATTACCATCAATCCGTTGGCTTCTCAAAACGCTCCGAATCGGCGCTGTCCTCTGCCTGTTCATGATTTCTTTAAGCGTTCATGAAACCGGATTTTCAACTGGCGGTGAGGTATCGGCACTACAAATGTCTTATTCGCATAGTACGGCCATCACGATTGGCCACGGAAAATTCATGCTGACAGAGGCAGATAATATGGCTGGTCATACAAAGACCTACTTTTTCAATTTATACGAGCGGCGACCATTCTTCTTTCATCGCGTTAATCCGACTTTCTGCTTTATAGAATCGACCAATAAAATTCCAAAGCAAAGTTACTTATGGATTTTCAAGAATATCGTGCTTAAACATCGATTGTCGGTCACTGAGCCAGATACTGAATACATCAATGGAAGTCCCGATCCCAAAGAGTTTGTCTCATCGCAAATTAAATTTTAAAAGTAAATTCTCTTTAGAAACAGCGATTTTAAGCTGGATCCGGACGGAAACCTGATATCCATGCTGCTTATTTGTACATTTAAACTTAATTTTTAAAATGAACTCATTTCAAAAATAAAAAAGATCAGGAAACTCCCGAAGTCTCGAATCACAACACCTGCCAGCCTCTTCACAAATGAAGCCTCTGGCAACTTATTCTTGTTCGTCTTGCCAACGCGTTGGAGAAAAAATGATGTTGCGGATGTATAAATAGCGAAGAACAGTAGAAAAATCGAGACTATTAAATAAGCATTCTTGGCGCTTGCCGGTAAGACCGTAATAGACCCCAGCGAAAAAGAAAGAATGAAGATATAGCTGATTGTCACACCAGCTAGAATACGGTTGAAAATTTTCCCGATTGCATTATCGATAAACTTTCGATCTATCGCTTCTCTGCGCATAATCTCAGAACGGCTCATGTTCAAACGCTTCTCTAAGTTTTTTCGAAACCTCTCTTTAATTATTCGGCTGTAAACGATCGTTGCCACCCAAAGAACCGCGGTTAAGATATATGGCATGTAAATATCCATCGTTTTCTTCTCCCCATGTACTCGGTTCAAATTACCGTGTACATTTTTTAATATAACCACACGGCCACTGCGTAGAACAATCCAAGGTTGATGAATCCTTCTAAAATCAATAAAGCAAGGTAAACATAGTACCGTCTTGCCCCGTGATTTTCTATGATATGTACACCTCGATCAACTGCGAGATACTTTTTAAGTTGTCGTTTTTTATAAAGCCGAAAAGCTTGCTCTTCTACAACAAACAGGATATTAGCAAACAAGCAGAAAACACCAATGCTCGGAAAAAGATAAACGCCAGTGCTCTCCTCTGCATAAAGAACTCCAGCCGAGAAACAAAAGGCCGCGAGGTAAACACCTGCGAATTGCGCGTTTATTAGTATTTCAGTGATGAAGTGTCGCTGATTTAGAACTGCCTCTTGTTTCAGAACTTTGGCTTGTAATTCCTGATCGAGATTTGAATTTTCAAAACTGATTTCTCTGTGTTGCCGCTCTTTTTTTAAAGCAGAATTTTTAAACCTGAGCGTCAATGTAAGTACCACCATTGCAAAAATGTGGGGAATCAAGTACGTCAGTTCCATTTCAGCCATCCTTTCAGCGTTAAAGCTGCTCCCTATACAAGCAAGTCGACTTCTTAACGATATCATGAACTGCAGTGTACTTCCTCAGAATTTCGATTAACCTCAATACACCAGTATAATGGCATCTCAATATTGATTTTAACTGTTTTCATTCCCACACAAAGGCACAAAAGCCTGTGCTTAGTTTTTTGTCCCTCACAAGTCTATGCCTATGCTATTGTATAGATAGCATTTGCCGCGAAGCCCCAATAGCATTGCCAAACTAATAAAAAGGAAAGATGAACGATGAAAAGACTCGGATGGTTTTCATTATTGACGCTCTCATTGATCTACACATTGATCCCTGCACAGACAGCATCTGCGCAAAGCACGACCGCCGCGAAAAAAGCACCAGTGGCTAAACAGATCAAAATTAGCAACGTCCATCAGTCCCTGAACCTAAAATTCCACTTACCGGCTCGCACTGATTACAGCTTAAAGGACCTCAACAATCAGACATTGGCCGAGAAAAAATCTGCCAGTGGGGTGGTTAGCCTCAAACGATTACAGTCGAGTTCAACAAAGCTTATTTTGAAAACATCGCGCAATCGCCACACATCCAAACAGGTGATCAACGTTCCCGAATCATATCCAATTGCTCACCCGGCCATTTATCGAAAACCGGTGATAGTCGGCAGCAAAGTTACCTATGTTGGCGCTAAACGTCTACGCCTATTCACCATCCAAACGAAGTACCTGCCAAATGTCCCTAAGAACCAAACCGGAATCGCCTTGACCATTCATAACGCCCACTATGCTGTTCCTTTGAGCTTTTCCGAAAAACATTTCTCGGCGTCCAATGATCAGCACCAAGTCGCGGTCAAAATGCTTTCCACCCCACCCGTTATCAAACCAAACGAAACGAAAACGATTCGCCTGCTGATTGATGTCCCGCAAGGAAAAGGCATTAATGGTACCCTCGCGCTTGATCAGGTCAATTTGACAGCGCCCATCAACTTTTACTTGTAATCTTTTTGAAAGAGCTGTACCTATCTAAAAAGATCGCTAACTTAGCGTATTAGTTTGAATGACCAATGCTCTGCGCCAACTGGCCAAAACCCGCCAGTGCCACCCTTTGCACTTGTTCCGGCGGTTCAGGCTGATCTTGTGCCAACCATAAGCGTAAGACATTGGTAAACCCGCCGAGTGCAAATGCCATGATATAATTCACCTCTCGATCAGTCCCTGCCGCATGCCACGGCGCCGGAAACTGGCGATACTTGTCAACGGCATCACGTTGCCAAACACCATTCAAATGATCGAACAGACCTTGCCGAATCAATAAGCGGACAAGGTCTTTTTGTTGCCACCAAAATGTGAAAAAGTGCTGCATGGTTGTTTCAAAACTAATCGGCGTTTGTCCGCGGGTGGCCTGTTTCAGACTTTCAAAATAATTGTCTGTCAATTGGCGGCATAAATAATCAATTAAATCATCCTTGGTTTTAAACGCCCGATAAAAGGTTTTGCGCGAAAGATCCGCAGTCTGAACAATTTCCGTGATTGAAATATCTGTCACCGCCTCACCACGTTGCATTAAAGTGACCAAGGCGTCCACCAACCACTGTTTCGATTGCAGCGCCATCCGTTGCTTCCCATTCATTTTCGCAATCCCCTAACTGATACAAATACCACCAATTTGTAGCACTTGTCGCCAAACGCTTGTTGCTTGTCGTTGTTCCCAGTATACTCAAAGTGCGTTTAAGTCACACATGTGTCACATACGAGTCATGCCTCGTTCTCTATCTCTGCTTGATCGTGGCGCTCACATGAATAATTTCAAGGAGTGACCTTCATGAAGTGGCTTCCAAGAACAGAATCAGCACTAGGATTTGCACTCATCATTTATTTTTACTTTGTCCAATTCAATTTCAGCTGGCTATTATTTATTGTCGGCTTCCTAATTCCCGACATCGGTGCTTTAGGCTTTCTCGCCAACGAAAAGACTGGCAATGTCTGCTACGATATTGGCCATACGTTAATTGGGCCGATTATTCTCGGCGGACTGGCGCTCATTGGTGCTTGGTATGGCTTACTGGCTGCAGCGTTGATCTGGTCCGCGCACATTTTGGGTGATCGAACACTCGGTTTTGGGTTGCGCTACTGAAATGAATTGACCTTTTTGAAAAGATCACATAGTCAAGCTTTCTTAACCAATTCCTTCTTCATTAAGATATCCCTCTGCAAGTCTCCGCCTAAGTTAAAGCGATGGTCACTAAAAGCTACGAAGCCTAATTTTTTATAAAATGCAATGGCTGCGGGATTATGCTCCCACACGCCGAGCCAAATGTATTCTTTTCCCAATGCTCTCGCCTGCTCAATAGCATCGTTAATGAGTGTTCGCCCGATTCCTAAGCGCTTAAATGCTGATTTAATGTAAATCCGCTCAACTTCGAGTCCGTTATTTTCTCGTAGTTCGGACTGAGCCTGCCCCACATTGATTTTTTGATAGCCTGCCAGTTCTTTTCCGTAATAAGCGAATATAAATGAGGTCTCTGGGTTATTAATTTCTGTTGTGAGACGTTCGCGACTATAGGCTTCATTCAAGTAGGCGTCTAAATTGCTCTTAGAATTCTGTTCTCCAAAGGTATCTGAAAAGGTGCTTCTACTAATTGCGATGAGAGTCTTAAGATCACGAAGCGTCGCCTGGGTTAAAACGATGTCTTCATTTTGTTTCTTTAAATTCATTTTTGCCTCCTAGTTGTGATCATGATATCGAACTGCTATCCGAGTGTACGCCATCATATTTCTAAGTATCAAAAGAGGCAGCGTCTTTCGCTGCCTCTTTTACGATCATAACGCTTGTCACTTTTGCCTAAATCATTAAAGCGGCCAGCGCCCTTGTTTCAACATCGTTGCCAAGTTGGCGTCTTCAAGTAAGGACTTGTCCGTGATGACGCGCTTGAGCATTTTAGCAATGAAGCCAGTGTACTTGTGACCCTTGCCAATTTGGGCGATACCATCTTGGCTGCCAAGTGATGCCACAGTGCCCTTAGGCTTGTAAACAAAGTCCGTTAACGGCTGACCGTTTAACGCTGCGGCAACATTCTTACCGGCTTGATCGCCTTCCTGTGTGGAGATTTGTGCAGTGGTTGGATAAGGCCGGCCGGAATCGCCTGCCATTACCGCCGAGACATCCCCGATAATGAAGACTTCAGGATGATCGTCCAAGTTCAGGTGATTGGAAACCACCACGCGGTTACGGCGCTGCTTGAAGCCGGAATCCGCAATCACATCGCTGCCGGAAACACCGACCGTCCAGATAATTGTGTTCCCTTCGACTTTCTTTTCCTGGTCGCCATCAGCATAAACCACGGCATTCGGCTCGATCTTCGTAATCTTGGAGCCAGTCATCATCGTTACCCCATGACTCTTGAGGTAATCCATTGCATAATTGGCTAATTTTTCATCGAACATCGGCAAAATTCGTGTTGCCATTTCCATGGAGATGATTTTAATTGGCGGCGTATTGTACTTTTTAGCCAGCGCTGGCATACTGTGCGTCAATTCGCCCAGTAATTCAACGCCGGTGAACCCTGCGCCGGCAACAATAACCGTCAAGTCTTTAGGATCTTGTGACTGCTTGTAATTGGCGACGTGCTGCTCAATCGTCTTGGTGATCGTTTCCGCGGAGGTTACATTGTCCAGCGGCAAGGCGTTTTCCGCGGCACCCGGCAACCCAAAGTCCTCAGACCGGAAGCCAAGCGCGATGATGAGATAATCGTAGCGTAACGGCGCATGGTTAGCCAAAATCACCATCTTGGTCGACACATCAACCTTGCTGACTTTCGCCTGAAGAAACTGAACATCCTTTGGAAGAACCTGTTGAATATTAAACGTGATTTTCGATGCAGGCACAGTACCTGCCGCCACTTCATGAAGCTGCGTGCGCTCTTCGTGTTCGGCGTTTTGGTCAACCACTGTGATCGTCGTTCCCTTTGGTGCGAGCTTACTCAACGTTTTAACGGCCCGAATGCCCGCATATCCGGCACCTAAAATGACAACATCTGCCATTGATTCACCACATCCTCATCTACAAAATTATTTCAACGTACGGTCAATTGGCCACAACCTTATTGTAACAATCTTATTACCATTCACAAACTTTGGGCTCATATATTTACGAAAAGTGGGTGAGAAATTTGAATGTATCGCGCCTTGCTTCCAAGTCATTTCATGCGCGATAGTTGAAAACAGTTAGGAGGAGAGAAACATTTGCCCATTTGCCCTATAAGAAAACTAAGGCTATCCTAAAAGAAGCTTATTTTGCCGATTTTGGCAACTTTAAGCCAAACTTTATTCGGAGGCGAGCACGATTAATCAGCTCAAAAAACTACCTAAGTCACTCATGACGATTGCCCTTGTTTTTGTCATTGCCTTTGCTTGGTCACTCTTATCTGACATTATTCCTTTTCTAATGGGCTTATTCGGCACCTTAAAGGACGAGGCCAATATTCCGCAATCCTTTGACCTGCTTTTCTTATTCGGTGAGGCCATCGGTATTATTGGCATGGTCATTTATTACCGCGGTGATCACAACATCTTACCGTTTGCAAAAGACCACGTTGCCAGAAACTATTCACTGGGCTTACTTTTTGGATTCATGATGTTCAGTCTCATTTGGGGCATCATCACCTTATTTGGCGGGTATCAAGTCCTTGTTATCTTCCAAGGATCAAACCTGCTTTGGCTGGTTCTTTTCTTTTTTGGTTACGCAATCCAGTCCATGTTTGAAGAACTGCTTTGTCGCGGCTACGTCATGGGTTATTGGCTTAAGCAAAATAAGGTCATAATGGCTGTTTTACTCAACGCGATTCTTTTTACGCTTCTACATATGGCCAATCCCGGCTTCAACCTTCCTGCGGCCATTGGCTTGTTCTTATTTGCCATAGCAATGTCACAGTTTCGGTTGTTGACTGGCAGTATCTGGCTTTGCGGCGCTTTTCACGCCATCTGGAACTTCGCGGAAGGCCCTATCTTCGGCGTCGCTGTGTCGGGCACGTCCAGTGAAAGCTTCATCCTGAAGTCACTGCCTACGACAACATTCCAGCCACTGACTGGTGGCACTTTTGGCCTCGAAGCCAGCTCAGTTTCGAATATCGTTCATTTGTTGCTGGTTATCTTGCTAGCCACCATTATTTGGAAAAAACGGCGCACGCGCCCGATAATCTCTGCTCGTTAATTCGATTTGGAAAAGCTCAACAGCTTCTAACTCAAAACTTAGACCGCAAAAAAGCCAGCGAATCTCTCACTGGCTTTTTATATGAATTCACGCTCAACTTGACGCATTTACCAAACAAAATCTTCCATGTCCTCAGCATTCAAAATCGTCACCTGTTTACCCGTACGCCGAATCAACTTTTCATTTGCCAACCGTTTCAAAGTACGGGAAACCGTTTCTGGCGTCGTTCCTAGGTAATCGGCTAATTGCGTCCACGCCATTGGCACGGTTACGGTGTCTTTTCCAGCCGCGGTGCGCAGGTCGAGCAGGTAATGGGTGAGGCGCACATTGATGGAATCATTGCCGAGATAGCCCGCCTGCTTTTCTAACGCCTGCATTTTGCGGGTGTTTTCTGTGAGCAGCTGTAAACTAATCTGTGGTTGTTTCATGAGGAGTTGTTGAAAATCCGCCGCGCTAATGGTGCAGACTGTGGCGGTCGTTAGCGCCTCGGTGTAAACGTTTGGACTAGCGATGTTGAGTAAGCCAGCCTCGCCTTCATAATCACCGGGGCCATCAACGCGCAACAATTGCTCTTTGCCGTTGGTCGCCAACTGGTAGGTTTTGAGCTTGCCCTGAGCGACCACCAATAAACGGGCGTCTGTATCCGGACTGATCAAAACCGTTCCTTTTTCAACCTGCCGCTCATGGGTTAAGGCGTCAATGGCTGCACGCGCCTTGTCATCGAGTTTTTTAAACAACGGCACAACTGCCGTACAACTATGCAATGTGTTGTCACCTCCTGCGCCGGTGAACGCGTTAATAAGCTGAGCGTGAACCAGCCCGGTTAGAAACCGGAGTGTAAGTGGCCTTGGGCGTGATGGCGCGGGCTTAGGCCATTGCGACCGAGGTCCTTACACGCAGGTTTCTGGGCTGGTGAACGCGTTAACGCAAGCACCGTTTCTAAATCACCGATTAATCATCTTCATCCTCGTCAAGCAGCTCCCGGCCGGCTGTCACTGCCCGACCAAGGCGCATCTGCAGGCGAAGGATACTCTGTTCATGCCAGCGCTGCAATTGTAACATATCCGCCGCCAATACGAGTTTGTTCTCCTTATTGGCAAGTGGAATCGCGCGACTGACGAATAGCTGACAAGTATCAAGATCATTCACAACCGCATCCAGCTTCATGTCGTTGGTCCAAAAACGCAACGCCGGATCTTCCTTCAACATGGTATATTCATCGAACTCTGCTGTTGTGGTCGGAAAATCTTCGTCCTGTGCTGCTAGGTCAGCGGCCAGGACCGCAAAATGCTGCCGGGCTTGCCCTAGCAATTCGGTTAACAGCTGTCTATCAGACTCGCTTCTCGAGCCATTCAGCGTCAAGCGAAATTGTTCCAGCTTCCGTGCCAGAACCTGTAAATTTGCTAAAACATGCCCGCTCATCGCTCCGGCTGTCGGGACATGGTGATCATGATCGGCTTGCTTTGCCGCTGCTGCTTGACGAGCCTTGACTTGCTCGGCACTAACTGTCTGCATCCCTGTTGTGACACTCATCATCCAACCTCCTACGCTTCCTGACTACGCACATTGACAACGGTGTACCCTAAATCCGTGATCGTCTTCTTCAGGGTATCGGCGTTCGTAACCGCCGGATCAATCTGCGCCTTAACTTTACTACTATTAAAAAGTGCCTTAACACTCTTAACGCCAGCTTGTTGGCCAACCGCCCCTTCAATCTTCTGTAAGCAACTCGGGCAGGTCAAGCCGTCTAATTGATAAACTAATTTTGTCATTTTAAAAATCCTTTCTTGTTTATTTACCTTCATTATTCACAGTTTGCGGCTGATGCGCCTTGATCGCCGTCAAGTTTTGCCATTTTCTTGGCGTGTGCCGCAACCTCAAAGCATTCGCAATGACGAGGAGAATCGAGATCTCGTGAAACAGCATGCCACTCGCCATGTCGACTAAGCCGACCAGCAAACCACTCAGTAGCAGCGCCACTGTTCCGATCGCAATCACCAAATTTTGTTTGATGTTGTGATTCATCCGCTTGGCTAAATCGAAAAGAACGCCAAGATTAGTGAGCCGACTGCTGGTCAAAATGACATCCGCGGTATCGATCGCCACATCCATCCCGGAACCCATCGCGACGCCCACGTCCGCCTGTGCCAACGCCGGACCATCATTGATCCCGTCACCGACAAACATCACTTTTTCACCATGGGCCTGTGCGGCTTTGATGGCGCTGACTTTATCGGCCGGAAGTAACCCGCCGTGTGTCTGACTCAGCGGTAAATCCGTCATCATGTGTTCAACGGCTGCCTGCGAGTCGCCTGACAGAACGATCGTCTTTTTGCCACTTGCGGTTAAGTCCGCCAGCATCGTTGCGGTATCCGAACGCAGTTGATCCCGCAAGCCATACGCGGCAACCAGCTTGTCATCAATCGTTGCCAAAACCAGTGAAGCGCCGCCGCTCACAATCGCCTGGATTGCGGCCTGTTGTTCCGGTGTTTGCGGCTGTTTCAAAATCTTTTGATTGCCGACACTGACAGTATGCCCAGCTACTTGTGCTTGCACACCAACGCCGCGAGTCACCCTGACGTCTTCAACTGTCTGAGTTGTCTGCGGCTGAAGATAGGCCACTAAGGCTTGTCCCAACGGATGCGCGGTTGCTGCTTCAACCGCCGCAACCATCTCCGCCACATTCGCCGTATCAGCCGCCCAGTACTGCGCGGTTGCGACGCTGATTTTTCCTTGGGTCAACGTGCCGGTTTTATCAAACATTACCGTATCGATCTGATCCAACTTGGTCGCAACATCGCCGCCTTTGATCAAAATGCCATGCTTGGCGCCAAAACCTAGTCCGACAACATTGCTGACGGGTGCCCCGATCACCAACGCGCCGGGGCAGCCAAGCACAAGAATCGTGATGGCCAGCCGCACATTCTGGCTCACCAAACCGACTATCAGTGCGATCACCAATACCAGCGGCGTGTACCAGCGCGCAAACTTCTGGATGAAGGTTGCGACCGGCGACTGAGCATCCTGGGCATCTTCAATCAAATCGATAATCTGTTGATAAACCGTATTGTAGCCGGTTTTCTCGACTTCAATATCAACGGTTCCATCGCTAATCTGCGTGCCGGAATACACGGTCGCGCCGGCCTGTTTTCTTTTCGCATCCGGTTCACCGGTAATCGCCGCCTCAACAATGTTCGCATGCCCACCGATTACTTTTCCGTCTGCCGGCACGGTCTCACCTGCCAACACGCGCACCTGATCGCCAACCGCTAACTGATCCACCGAAACGGTTGAGCCATCCACCCGGCGTGCTGTTTTAGGTGCCGCCGCCGCCAAACCCTGAATCGCCGATCGCGTCTTCGCCAAACTGCGCTGCTCCAGCCAGTCACCAAAAAGAAACAGAAAACTGACCACGGCACTTTCAACCGGCTCGCCAATCAGCACCGCGCCCACCAATGCAATCGTCACCAGCAGCTCAATGCTAATTTGCTTATACCGCAACGCTTCCCAGGCATTCACCGCAATCGGCAGCCCAGCCACCAAACTCGCCAGCACCAACAACCACGCCTGACTGAAAACCAGCCCCAGCGCCGTCAGCACCCCGCCGCTAATCATCGCTTCTTGTTTATGTGTCTGAATAAAATGCATCGTCTTTTTCCCTCCTGAACGTGAACCTTAGTGTCGAGTTCAGTGTACCGAGGCATTCAAAAAGCCGCCTTGACCGTGATCAATTTTCGGGGAAAGGCGGCGGGATTTTTTATGCGATTGAAAAAAGCCGGTACCAGCTTCCTAATCATTTAGGAAAGGCTGACACCGCCTCAAGTTAAATACTAAGTAACTGATCTCATGCTGCTTCCGACGTTTAATTCTGATTTTTCAACTGCTCTAACGCTTTATCGAGCACTTCGATTTCACTTTTATAATAAGCTATCCCGTACATAAAGGTGATTTCTTGGAAAGAGTTCATGCCATTATCCGTCCAGCGCTCATAGTTATCCGTCAGTTCCGAGAGATTCGTCTTTTTTCGCGTGATTTCTTGCTCAACAAATGAAATGACTTTATCTCGATCAAGATCCTGCCCAAAGTACATACGCATTAAAAAGTCTGATTTGAAGGTTTCCTCAACCGTTTTTGAGTTGAGGTAGGTCATAAACTCTTTCTTCCCTAGCTCTGTAATACTGTAAATATTTTTATTCGGCTTAAGATCTTGAACCACATGCTTTTTTTGAATCAATTCGTCCTTTTCCAGTTTTCTAAGGATGGGATAAATCATGCCAAAAGTGCCATCGAAGAAGAACTTCAGCTGTGTTTCAAATACTTCCTTTATCTCGTACCCAGACATATCGCGTTGATTCAATAAGCCTAAAACAACGTCTTTTCCTTGCAACCTGTTTTGCTCCTTTATGTTGATATTGTTTATGTAATTATTGACAATAGTAACATAATGAAGTTTCAATTTAAAAGTTACCAATGCTATTTGTCAAGACAACCACACGGCAACATCCAAAAATGCTCATTAACGACTGATCGTCAGTGGCACACATTTCTAACCTTTTCCCGTTTAAAAGCAGGGAAAATAAACGATGCTAGGATTGCAAAAAATACAAACGGGAGCGTGTTTCTGTACAGAAGCTTAAATGCATTAGTGAAGTAGCTTTCCGATTTTGTTTGAATATCACCGATGGCTGCATTGATATTGTGATTTTGTTTTATGAGCGCTAAATCCACCTTTTTCTTGACCTGTCTCATTATTTGAACTTTTTCGGAATTTGATGGGCTGATTATTCGAGAAACCGCGGCGACGTAGTTTGTATGAATCATCGCTCTTCGTTCTATTTTTGAAAAGTGATCGACTGGAAATCTCTGATGTGTTTTACCTGTGCTAATGGCATCTTTAGTCGTTTTAAGCATTGTGCTTTTCTGCTTTTGCGGAATTGTTAAGCGTTGAATTCGGCCACTGGCAAATTGCACAGAGCTAACTTTCGCCGAAGCCAGCCCAGCGTATAAATTGGTTACAAAGATGGCCACAGCCAGCACCACCCCCACTTGTCTTAGAACTCCGGCAACACTTTGCGAAGAATTCAGCTTTTCGCCAGTGAAATCTGCGGCTGCCAAAACTGTAATAGGTCCGGCAATGATCCCATAGCCCGTTCCTAGGATCGTGCAGGCAACAAAGATCTCTAAGGAGTTATATAAATTGACAGTAAAGAACATGGCATATCCGACTGCCATTAATACAAACCCCAAAAGGACGACGATTCTCGCACCCACTTTGTCAATGATTAGCGCAGCAACAGGGGAGAATATGAATATCATAACTGTTATCGGAGTAATAATCAGTGCCGCAGTCAGCTCAGTTTTTTGCTGAATATTTGTAAAGTAAGTCGGCAAGATCACTGTCACACCAACTAAAAACAAATTGCTTAAGACAATCGCTACCGACGCACCGACAAATTGCCGATTTTTAAACAGATCTAGCGGAACCATTGGATTCTTGGAAAAGTGTTCAGTGAAAACAAATGCGATACATCCCGCTAAAAATGAAATTGCCAAACAAATAACCGAAAAAGATGTCCAGCCCCATTCACGGCCTTTTACCAATAAAAGTGTAAGGGAGAAGAGCGTGATCATGCTCAATATGCATCCCTGTAAATCAATCGGCTTTGCATTTCTTTCCTGATTCATTGACAGATTAAAAGTCACTAGCAGCAACACAAGGATCATTAAGGGAATGTTGATTAAGAATATCCATCTCCATGATAGAAACTGTGTCACGATTCCGCCGATAACTGGGCCCAGAGCTGCCGCTAGTCCTTGAGTGACACCCAAAGCAGCAATCACCTTTGGCCTATTTGACGTGTCAACTGTCGAAATGCCGATTGTCATTGACAATGGAAATACCGTAGCGGCGCCGACACTTTGAATGGCTCTGCCAACATCAAGTAAAACAATATTGGTTGCGAACGCCGATACAAGTGAACCCAGGGCAAATGTTACCAGTCCTATTAAGTAGAACCGGTTAATACCAACTCTTTCAGCCAGCTTGCTTAACGGTATGGTCAGTGTGGCAAACAAAATTGTATAAATGTTCAATGCCCAGGAAAGATCCGACAAGTTGACATTTAGTCCTATTTGAATAGCCGGCAGAGCGATATTCATTATTGTCGTATCTAGCATGCACAGGAAAATTCCAATGCAAGTTGCAATGACGACTGATACGGTTTTTTTCATAAGCGTCTCCTAACATAGTTACTATTAACATTGTTAATAGTAACTATGTTAAATCGTCGTGTCAATGTTTTGTGGTGCACGAAAAAGCCGCCTCACCATCATTAAGTTTTTGGCAAAGCGGTCAGCATCTGTTTTGGTTTTCAAATCATCTATTGATCTATCAGCACCTGAAAATAACCTAGTTCATTTACGCAACGATTTTCTCATTCTCAACAAGGAAACAATGTTGAAGGTCATAACGACGAAAAAAATAAGCACGAAGATTTTGAATAGGACTGGGCTGTCATGCGTTGATAAAGCTGCCACCAAAATTATGAGCATGATAGCCACTCTGATTCTAGAAGTTTTTTTCAAGTGTTCAAACATCTCGCATTCTTTTAGTTGAGTTATCGTGATTAAATCAAACTTGGTAATTGTTGTCTTACGCATATGTACTGTCATCAGGTAATGGGGTTAAGGTATTCAGAACTCGTTTCAACATCTATCCCCAAGCCCATTGCCTGAGGAATATAAGTTAACCCATTGTCAGTGTGAATCCCCCCCGCTAAATGGTGTGTTGTCAACATAATCAAGCCCATCAAGATCGATAAAATGAACATTCGAAAGACCGGCGCTCAAGCAAGCAGCCATGCTTAAGGCAATGTTCACTTCGGATGTGCAGCCAAAAAGACATCCGATTCCTTTTTCCTTTGCAAAATTAGCGATGCGTATTGCTTCAATAGGGCCACCGCACTTAATAAGCTTAATGTTAATGATGTCGGCACATCTCTCGTCAATGACCTTTTTGGCATCGTTCAACCCAAACACGGACTCATCAGCAACAATTGGGATACGGCTGAAGCGGGTGATTTCTTTCATACCCTCTAGGTCGTCGACTTTAACTGGCTGTTCAATAAAGTCAACTTTAATGCCAGAGTCTTGTAGTTTACCAATATTACTAATTGCTTCTTGGCGCGACCAGGCCTGATTGGGATCAATTCGAATCGATACGTCATCGCTTAATAAATCGGCAACGCTCAAGATCCGATTTAACTCGTCAGTTCCACTTTTGACTTTGTACTTGATACATTTATAACCAGCTTGAATCGTGGCAGACGTTGCGTTTCTTGTGCTAATTTCATCCATAATACTGATCGTTGTATCGTTATGAAGTGATCGCGTCGCCGCATCAATATTCAAATAACTGTTGACAGATTCGCCGTTAGATCGCGCAATGGCATCGACAAGCGCCATTTCAATGCCATACTTAGCCGAGTGGTAGTGCTCTGCATCGACAATCGAGGTCAAGGCAGAATCCGCATCCATTCCTTTGATCGTTGAAATGGCATTTTCCGAATAATCGATCATATCCGTTAAAGACTCGCCCGTCAGCTTATAATTTTCTGCAGATTCGCCATAACCATTCGATCCATCTTCAAGAACGACTTGATAGATAAGACTACGTAAGCTGGTAGAGGCCCGAATATTAGTAATAAACGGCTTTGATAGTGGCATGACCAACTTGAACAGCTTAACGCTTTGTATTTTCACCATAACAACGTCTCCCACTTCTATGTTTTGAACCGAACATGGTAAAACTTTATACGGTCATCCTTTGCTTATCTTAAGCTCCATTTACATATATCAAATCTTTAATATAACTATAAAATATTTCTTTTATCATAGACTTCTATTTCCTAATAAACAACCAGGATTTTAGTCCTTTTATCAACTCTCTCTTCAAAAACCTCATCTCACGATCATCACCTAGTACACCTAGTTAACCTGCATCCCTCCCACCCAACCCGCGCAAAATTCACTCCCCACAACCGGTCTTCGATTAAAATACAATTAACTTCATGTGTTATTATGGAATCATCAAATAAAGGAGGGCGCGTCAGATGCCAGAAGAACAACCAATGGTCCAATTCAAGGACGTTGAAAAAGTTTATCGAGGCGGGAATGTCGCGGTCGAACATATCAACCTTGAGATTCATAAGGGTGAATTTGTTTGTCTTATCGGGACGTCGGGTTCCGGAAAGACAACTACGATGCGCATGATTAACCGCATGCTGGAACCCAGCGGCGGCCAAATCCTGTTTAACGGCAAGGACATTCACAAAATCGATGCCGTCAAATTGCGGCGTCAAATCGGCTATGTTATCCAAAACATTGGCCTCATGCCGCATATGACCATTTATGAAAACATCACCATTGTCCCGAAGTTATTGAAGTGGCCGGAAGAAAAGCGACGCGAGAAAGCTAAGGAGCTGGTGGACCTTGTTGAATTACCGGAAGATTATCTGGATCGCTATCCATCCGAGCTTTCCGGTGGCCAGCAACAGCGAATCGGCGTTATCCGGGCGCTTGCTGCGAATCAGGATCTGATTTTAATGGATGAACCTTATGGCGCTTTGGATCCGATTACCCGTGAGGCTTTGCAGGAACTGATTAAGAATCTGCAGGAGAAGCTTGGTAAGACCGTGGTTTTTGTCACGCATGATATGGATGAAGCGCTCAAGCTCGCAACCAAAATTGTGGTGATGGACCACGGGCATATCATTCAAAATGCGACGCCAACCGAACTGTTGACGCATCCAGCGAACAAATTCGTTGAGAACCTGGTCGGCCAGGATCGATTGGTTCAAGCGAGGGCTGATGTGACCACCGTTGAGCAGATCATGCTGAAAAATCCTGCCGCCATCACGCCAGGCAAGTCACTGGCCGAAGCGATTTCCCTGATGCGTAAACGTCGGGTTGATACACTGTTGGTGACGGATGATGAAAACCATCTGAAAGGTTTCATTGATTTGGAATCGCTGGAAACCCGGTATCAAAGTGCTACTAGCGTTGGCGATATTACCAAGTCGAGTATTTTCTATGTGAATAAGAATGCTCTGCTGCGCGATACCGCTGATCGCATTTTAAAGCGCGGTTTCAAGTATGTGCCGGTGGTTGATAACGATCAGAAATTGGTCGGTATTGTCACCCGTGCTTCATTAGTTGATGTCGTTTACGACACCATCTGGGGCGAAAATGAAGACGATCAAGCCAGCGATAGCGCCAAAGAGTCGGCAACGCCTACCGATCAGGAACCGGCAACCGATTCGGCAGCGGCAGATGACCGAGACGCACCTAAGGAGGTGTGACCATGTTTGCTTTTTTAAACGCACATGGCAGTGAACTGATCACCAAAACCTGGGAACAGCTTTACATCTCGGCAATTGCGTTAGGTCTTGGGGTGATCGCCGCCGTTCCGCTGGGTATTTTACTGACACGTTTTCCTAAGACCGCTAAAGTCGTGATCGGTATTGCCAGCATGCTGCAGACGGTGCCATCATTGGCGTTGTTGGCCTTGATGATTCCTTTATTCGGGATCGGGAAAGTGCCAGCTATCGTTGCACTGTTCATTTACTCGTTGTTACCGATTCTGCGGAATACGTATATCGGTATGGAAGATGTCGATCCGGTGTTAATAGACGCGGCTAAAGGTATGGGCATGACGGCGATGCAATCGATTCGGCAAGTCGAAGTGCCTTTGGCGATGCCGGTGATCATGGCGGGCATTCGCTTGTCAGCTATTTATGTCATTGCCTGGGCAACCTTGGCTTCGTACATCGGGGCTGGTGGCCTTGGGGATCTGATCTTCAACGGTTTGAATCTCTTCCAGCCGGATCTGATTATCGGCGGCACGATTCCTGTTACCATTTTGGCACTGGTCGTTGACTGGTTGCTTGGGCGGTTGGAATACCACCTGACACCTGTCAGTGAACGCGCTTAGGAGGTGGCAAGATGAAACAGTTCAAAAAATTATTCCTGTCACTTTTGCTGATTCCGGTTCTCTTGTTGAGCGGCTGCGGCTTTCCTGGCTTAGGCGGCTCCGGTAATGACGGGACGGTGCGGATCGCCTCGCAAACCAGTACCGAGTCGCAGATCATGGCCAATATCATTGCCGAACTGATCAATCACGAGCTAGGTTACAAAACCACGTTGGTCAATAACCTCGGCTCCGGAACCGTGGTGCATCAAGCCATGGTCCGCAACGATGCCGATATTAGTGCTACGCGTTACACCGGCACCGAGATTACCGGCACATTAGGCATGAACCCGGTCAAGAACTCAGCTAAGGCCACCGCCATCGTCAAGCGCGAGTTCAAAAAGCGCTACGATCAGACTTGGTATCCATCTTATGGCTTTTCCGACACCTATGCCTTTATGGTGACACAAAAAGAAGCCAAAGAAGACAATCTCAACACCGTTTCCGATTTGAAGAAAGTCGCACCGCAATATAATGCCGGCGTTGACTCCAGCTGGATGAACCGGAAAGGCGATGGCTATAGCGATTTTACTAAAGCATATGGCTTTGACTTTAAGCGGGTTTATCCGATGCAGATTGGTCTGGTTTACGATGCCGTTGAAGCAAACCGAATGCAGACAGTTCTTGGCTATTCCACTGATGGACGGATTCGCAGTTATAATCTGAAAGTACTGAAGGACGACAAAAACTTCTTCCCGCCTTATCAGTGCTCATTGGTCGTTAATAATAGCCTTTTGAAGAAATACCCTAAACTAAAACCGTTACTGCATCGCTTAGACGGCAAGATCAACCTGAAAACCATGCAGGAACTCAACTATCAAGTCGACGACCAGTTACTTGAACCAAATGTGGTCGCGCAAAAGTTTCTTGCCAAACACAACTATTTCAAAGGAAGTGACGACTAATGGCTAACATGGATACTTGGCAGCAATTCTGGTATTACCTTGCCAACAATGGTTCCTACGTGCTGAGTCAGTTCGCCCGCCATTTTCTGATTTCGATCTATGGGGTGCTCATCGCAGCGGTGATCGGCATTCCGGTTGGGCTGGCAATTGCGCGCCATCGCACCTTGAGTAACACAGTCATCGGCATCGCCAACGTCATTCAGACCATCCCCAGCCTAGCGATGCTTTCGATCATCATGCTGGGACTCGGACTTGGCGTAAACACCGTCATTGTCACGGTCTTCTTATACTCGCTGCTGCCAATCATCAAGAACACTTACACCGGCATGCAAAATGTCGATAAGAACCTGATGGACGCAGCTAAAGGCATGGGCATGACCCGCTGGCAGTCACTGTATATGGTCGAAATCCCCTTAAGCATGTCGGTCATCATGGCCGGGATTCGTAACGCTTTGGTCGTCGCCATCGGGATCACCGCAATCGGCGCCTTCGTCGGAGCTGGCGGCCTGGGCGACATCATCATCCGCGGCACCAACGCCACCAACGGCGGAGCCATCATCCTCGCCGGCGCGTTGCCGACAGCGCTAATGGCCATCATCTCCGACCTCGTCCTCGGCTTCTTGGAACGCCGACTTGAGCCGAAGGGAAAGGCTGCTTCATAAAAGTAGGTCTGACACTATTGCTCTTCATTTAGCAAAACTCAATACAATTCATGGTGGCTGGGTTATAACTCAATGTCACCATAGATAGACGGACACAATTCGACGTTTCGATTGTGCCCGTCTTTTGTTTCGTCATGAATAATTTGTCAAAAGTTGTGCGATCTTAGTGCCAAGGCGAAGCAATCGGAGGCGGGAACGGGCTCAGTGGTGAGATTGTACTAGCCGGGCGATTTTCCCGGCGTAGTACAAGGCCGAGCTTAGAGACTCTGCCAGGTTTGCAGAGGCTCTAAGTCGTGCCCACCACGTTCCAGCCCAGTTCCCGCCGGAGATTGCGGAGTTTGGCACGGCACGGGACTCATTGCCAAAATTCACAATGTTCAGAACAACACTAATGTTATTTATAAAAATCCCGCGTCCACACTCGTTTTCAACACAAAATCAACGTTATTATAAGATTGCTTAATTAAAGCGATTCCACTTGCTGATATAAAATACCTTTAGTTATTTTTATAAAATATTGTACTTATTAGAAGTTATGTTATACTCAAAATCGGAGGTGAATAATATGAAGAAACCACTTATCGGCATTTCAGCAGGCGTCCTTGTCGACCAAGGAGGCATGTTCCCCGGCTACAAACGTGATTATGTGAACGAGGACTACATCACCGCAGTTTCCGAAAATGGCGGGATTCCCGTCATTTTACCGTTACTCGATGATCCTGCTGACATTGACCGACAAGTCGCGGCCTTGGATGGGCTGATCTTATCCGGCGGCCATGATGTTGACCCGAGCAGCTACAATCATGATCCCCTGGACAAGTTAGGTGACACGTCACTAAGACGGGATGCGTTTGATTTAAATCTGATTCGGTCGGCGAAACAACGCCAGCTACCGATTTTAGGGATTTGTCGCGGCACCCAGATTCTGAATGTCTATCACGGCGGCACACTTTATCAGGATCTCAGTTATCGCGATGCGCCGACGATCAGGCACTGGCAGGCAACGAATTCGGCACAGGTCACGCATGCCGTGCGCATCGACCAACACAGTCGCCTATTTACGATTTTAAAGCAGGCAACGGTGCGGGTGAACTCGTTTCATCATCAGATCATGGCCACCATCGGCGAAGGTTTTCATGTCGTCGCGACCGCTTCGGACAATGTGCCGGAAGCGATCGAAGCAGATGGCGATCACATCATGATGGGCGTGCAGTGGCATCCGGAAATGCTCACGCACAGCCAACCGCTCATGAACGCCCTATTCAGCCACTTCATTCAACAAACGCAAGCTACCGCGGCAAGTAGCACGAGCCTATGAAAAAGAAAATCGGTTTCTGGTCAATCGTTTTATTGGCCATCAATTCCATTATCGGCTCCGGTATTTTTCTTTCACCAGGCGCCGTGGTGCAGTCTTCTGGCTCCAAAGCGTTAATTCTCTATGGCATCGCGGCTTTCTTTGCGGCGATCCTGGCAGTGACCTTTGCCGCAGCAGCTAAGTATGTCGCACACAGCGGCGCGGCTTATATTTATGCCAAGGCAGCGTTTGGCGAACACGTCGGCTTCTACGTCGGCATTACGCGCTACATCGCCACCTGCATTGCCTGGGGCGTCATGGCCACCGCGGTTGTCAAAACCGTCTTGCGCATTTTCGGTTTTGACCAAAACGACTTGATGCTGGTCACAATTAGCTTGATTTTGCTAATGCTGTCACTGCTAGTGATTAACTGTTTCGGGCCAAAATTCTTCGAGCTTGTCAACAATCTGTCAACGATCGGTAAGTTAGCCGCCTTGCTGGTTTTCATCATTTTCGGCATCGGCGTTATTGCCACCACCGGCGTGAATCATTTTGCCCAGATTGACCGGTTGACCAGCGCGGGCAGCAGCGCAACCCTGAGCACCCTGGTCATGGGCGTCATCGCCGCGTTTTATGCTTTCACTGGTTTTGAAAGCGTTGCCAGTGGGGCGGATGATATGGACAAGCCGGAAAAGAACCTGCCGATTGCCATTCCCCTTGCCATTTCGGTGATCGCGGTTGTCTATATCGGTGTCGTTTGGATTGCCATGATGGTGAATCCGCAGGCGATGATGGCCACCAAAGAAGTCGTGGCCTTAGTGGCGGTTTTCAATAACCCGCTGATTCAAAATATCGTGTTATATGGGGCACTGATTTCGATGTTAGGCATCAACGTTGCGGCTTCTTTTCACAGCCCGCGGGTGTTGGAAGCCATTGCCAAACAAGGGCAACTGCCAAGCTGGCTAGCCGGGCGGACCGCGAAAAACTTCCCGCTGCCGGCGTTTCTCTTGACGATTGCTTTGGCGGTGTTGCTACCGATGGCTTTCCGTTATGACATGACGAGCATCATCATTCTCAGCTCCATCTCCCGCTTCGTTCAGTTTCTGATTATTCCGCTGTGCGTCATGAAATTCTTCCGTGGCCGCGGTGATCGCCGACTTATCAATCCGGCTCGCCCAAATGTGCTCACTGACATGGTTTGCCCAGCGGTGTCACTGATCCTGACCGTTTTATTACTCATCAAATTCGATTGGATCGGTCAATTTACCATCCTCGATGCCAACAACCAGCATGCCCCGAATTATTTTGCGATTGTCGCCATGATCCTCGGTTATGTCGTGATTCCGTTTGGGATGATGCTCTTCAACTATCAAACTAAGAAAAAGAGGTATGAATATGATTAAGCGTTTGACCAGCACCCACATCCCCGCTCCCCTTGGCAGTTACGCCGCCGCGACCCAGATCGGTTCGGTCCTTTTCACCTCTGGCCAACTGCCGCTCAGTCCGGAATCCAAGGCCGTTCCGGAAGGAATCATTGCCCAAACCAAACAAGTGATGACCAATTTGAATCACGTACTGGTTGATAACGGAACGTCTTTTGATCACGTGGCCAAAACCACCGTGTACATCAACGATCTCAAATTACTGGCGAGTTTTGATCAGGTTTATCGGACTTACTTCCATGACGGCTACCCAGCGCGCACCGCGGTTTTGGTTAGCGAATTACCGGCGCAGGCATTACTGGAAGTCGACATGGTGGCAGAAGTCCCGGAGGATTAAAAAGTGGGTATCAATACGGATCTTTTACATGGCTACCCGGTCATCGACAGCCATACCGGTGCGTCTTCGATTCCTAAGTACCAAGCATCCACGTTCAACAGCCCGGCATTGGGAACCAACCGCGACTACATGTACACGCGGTTTGGCAACCCGACCATTGACGCCTTGCAGGAAGGCTTAGCCAAAATGACCGGGGCACAATTCAGCTTTGTCTTCAGCTCGGGTATGGCTGCTATTGCCAACACCATCATGTTGCTCAATGCCGGCGATCAGATTATTTTCCCGGTCGAAGTTTACGGCGGCACCGGTGCGTTTGCGACCAAAATCCTGCCTAAGTATGGCATTGATGTCGTGTTTACAGCCTACGATCAACTTGCTAATATTGAGCAGGCACTGACGCCCAAAACCAAAATGATCTACGTGGAAACGCCGTCGAACCCGCTGCTGAAAGTCACTGACATTCAGCCCATCGTGACGCTGGCCAAGGCACATGGTATCCTGACAGTGGCCGATAACACGTTCATGACGCCGCTTTACCAGAAGCCACTGGCACTGGGCTGCGATATCGTCATCGAAAGTCTGACCAAGTTCATCAATGGTCACAGTGACGTGGTCGCCGGCGCCGTTTTGACAAACGATCAGGCCATTGCCGAAGAACTGTCACTGTTCCAAAAAGAGTTCGGCAGCATCCTCGGCGTTGAAGACGCATGGCTGGTTTTGCGCGGCATGAAAACCATGGGCTTGCGCATGCAGCAATCAACGCAAAATGCCCAAAGTATCGCAGCATTTTTACAAAAGCATCCCAAAATCAAGCAAGTTTACTTTCCGGGCCTGCCGGAGCATCCCGGGCATGCCGTCCACATGCGGCAAGCAGAAAACGGCGGCGCGGTGTTGTCATTTGAAATTGCCGGTGCCGACAAAGCGCGGTTGAACACGTTTATCGAGGCGCTGCAATTGCCGATTTTTGCTGTCAGTCTGGGCGGGGTGGAATCCATTTTGTCCCACCCGGCCACCATGTCACACGCCTGTTTAACCGCCGAAGAACGCGCTGCTCAAGGCGTGACCGACAGCTTGCTGCGCCTATCTTGCGGCATTGAAGATACTGAAGACCTAATCGCTGACCTGACCCAGGCATTAGCCAAAATCTAACTCCGACGAATCCTGGGACTGCTGCGGTTATCAAGAAAGGAAGGATTTCGATCACCCCCGATTCTTACCGTCCATTTTTAAAATTTCTTGCGCATGTGCTCGGTCCCACGACAGAAATCGTGATGCACGCCATTAATCCCGCGACCGATGGCTATGATTCTTCGATTGTTTTCTTGGCAAATAGCATCTCCGGACGCACCATGGATTCACCGGCGACCGACTTCATCGCAAAAGTCTTACACGATAAACTGTATCAGCATCAGGATTACGTCGTGCACTATCAAAGCACGTTGATGAATGGCAAAAAAGTCAACTCCGCCAGTTTTTTCATCAAGAACCAAGCCGGTGAGCTGATCGGTATGATCTGCATCAACACCGACGTCAGCCGCTTCCAACAACTGGCGACGCTCGAAAAATTAAGCGAAGAACTCCTTCAGGCCTTCCAACCGGAACTAGCCCCTGCCGCGGACCTGCTTGAATCGACTCCCCCAACGGAAAACCTGTTCATTCAACCAGAAGGCGCCATTCGGCAAGTCGTCATCGAACAAACGGGTACCCCCAACCCGCCAATCGCCGACCTGACCCGCAAGGAAAAAATCGCCATCGTGCGCCGCCTTTACGAGCAGCACTTCTTCGAACTCAAAGACGCCGTCGCCAAAACCGCGGCATACCTCAACATGTCCACCGTCAGCATCTATAAGTATTTGCAGATCATCAAACAGGCTGATAAAAGCACGTCGTATGAGTGATGAGTTTGGATTAGTTAGTGACTGAGTGATGATCAAAAAAGAATGCGCGACCGAATTTTCACCAGTAGAAAATTCGGTCGCGTTTTTCTGTATCGGAAATTAGTTGGGTAAGCTTAAGTTAAAAATGTAAGTGCCAAGGCGGAGCAATCGTAGGCCAGATGGGGCTCAGTGGTGAGATTGTACTAGCCGGGCGATCTTCCCGGCGTAGTACAAGGCCGAGCTTTGAGACTCTGCGGTTTTTGCAGAGGCTCAAAGTCGTGCCCACCCCTCTAGCTTCGCGGTCGCCAGCCTTCATCTGGCCGGAGATTGCGGAGTTTGGCACGGCAAAGAACATCTAAGGTAACTACACTTATCACAATTTACAAGTTCGTCGATAGTGTCATTTATTTTATTTTAACCGCAGATATATCAGTTCACAAAAGGTAAACACGAACATTAAACCGTATTTTAATCTAATCGTCCTTTATTTACCCAAATAATTGCGCTAAACTAGGTCTATTCATTTCACAAGGAGGACCCCATGACTTACCCTAGCTTACGCGCACGTATTAAAGTCGAATGGAAAAGTTATCTTGTCGCTGCTTTATTCACCGCGATCGCTGAATACATCGGAACCGTGAAACTCAAAGTCGGTCCAGGGATGATCATTTTATTTCCGGTTTTCTACGCCATTATTCTCGGCATGTTAAGTGGCCCGCAAGTGATGCACTGGTTTGACAACAAACACGTCAAAGCCGCATCGAAACTGGTCATCGTTGGGATCTGCCCGTTTGTTGTGAATCTCGGCATTACGGCTGGTGCGAATATGGATATGATTCTGCACGCCGGCCCTGCCTTGTTAGTACATGGTTTCGGCAATCTGCTCGGTATTTTCTTCGGCCTCCCTTTGGCCATGCTGCTCGGGTTGCGGCGCGAGTCGATCGGCGCTACGAGTTCGCTTAATCGCGAGTATCACCTCGCCTTGATCAATTCGGCTTATGGTTCGGATTCTGACGAAGCCAGCGGCAGTATGGCGATTTATATCGTCGGTGGCATTCTCGGCACGATTTATTTTGGCATCATGGCCACGGTGCTCGGCATGACCGGCTGGTTTGATCCCAAGGCGCTGGGCATGTCCACCGGCGTCGGTGCCGGCATTTTCATGGCCTCGGCCAGCGCCAGTCTCGCCCAGCTGTTCCCCCACGATGCCAACACCATCACCGCCATGGCGTCAGCCGCCAATACCATCGCCGGCATCACCGGCATTTACATCACCATGTTCCTGGCAATTCCGCTGACAGATAAGCTTTACACGATTTTGGATAAAATGTTTGCTGGCCGCCGTGCCAAAACGCCTGCTGCAGTGAAAGGACGGATTAAGTAATGCGATTACGTGAATGGTTGTTTCTCCTCAGTGTCTGCGGTGTCGGTACCTTGCTAGCTAACTGGATCGGTTCCGGCGTCAGCATCGCCAAAAGTCTCCCCGGCGTGGTCATTCTCATCGCCATCACCCTCGTCGCCGTTGTCTTAGCCAAAATCATGCCGTTCAAGTTACCCATCATCGCTTATTGTTCGGTTTTAGGACTACTGGCAGCCGCGCCATTTTCACCGATTGCCGCGGTCGTCATCAGTTCGACTAAAGTCATCGCCTTCGCCGCACCGTTCACCGTAGTCGGCTCTTTTGCCGGGATTGCGATTTCCGATAAGCTGGGTACCTTCATTCATCAAGGCTGGAAGTACATCATCGTCGGAGTTGCCGTGATGACCGGAACGTTTGTCGGCTCGCTTTTGTGGGACACCCTCACATTGAAACTGACAGGGGTGATTTAATTGGCCAGCACACTGATTCAGGATACGTTGACCATGACCGCGCCCGGTGAGATCAAGCCGCATCAGGATATTTTCATCAACGACGATAAAATTACGCAGGTAGGCGACCATGGCAGTTTTCCAGCCGAAGCTGATGATGTCATTGACGGCACCCATCGTTTATTCATGCCCGGCTTGATCGACAGTCATTTACATACCGGCCAGCAATTACTCCGCGGCCGCGTGCTGGACACCAAAGGCATTATTTGGAAAAAGATCATGCTGCCGTTTGAAGCCAATACATCGGCCGAAACCATGACGCTTAACGCGCAGCTAGCGGCACTGGAAATGATCACCAGCGGCACGACCGGATTTGTGGACGCTGGCGGTTACCACATGGCCGCCGCCGGAACTGTTTATGCGCAAAGCGGATTACGCGGCGCCCTTGCCTATTCAACCATGGACGATCCGAGGCTGCCGGCTTCGATTAACATGGATGCCAAAACCGCCATTGCCCACACTGATGCACTTTATGACCAGTTTCACGGCCGCCATCATTTACAGGTTTATTATTCGCTGCGGGCGTTGAATAATTGTTCCGACGAACTCGTGGATCTGGCCGCCCAACGCGCCGCCGATCGCCATACTTTTCTCGAAGCTCATATGAACGAATACCCTCAAGAAGTGGCTGGCATTCTGACCCGTTGCGGTGAACGACCTTATGTTTACCTTGCCAAACGCGGTGCCTTGAGTGATCATTTTCTAGGTGCGCATAGCCTTTTTCTAGACGACGCCGAAAAAGCCTTGATCGAAAAGTATCACGTTAAGCTGAACCACAGCCCGTTCAGTAACTCTGGAAAAGGGGTGCCGCCAACGCCTGAACTGTTGAAGGCCGGCGTTTCCATTGGTCTGGGAACCGATGGCGCAGCCCATGGCGGCTTGAGTCTGTGGCAGGAAATGAAAATTTTCCGGGCGATCATGACGCTGCATTATGGTGTGCCGCAGCACATCGCCAATATCATGCCGGCAACCACCATCATGTCGCTGGTCTTAGATGGTGGCGCGGCTGCTTTAAATATGTCCGGGCAGCTTGGGCGCATCGCTCCGGGGTATCAAGCAGACATCATTGGTCTGGACATCGACAGTCCGCACTTATGGCCAACCGGTAATTGGAACAACACGTTATTAGAAAGTGTTAACGCCAATGATGTGGCTGATTCCATGGTGGCCGGCAAGTGGCTGATGCGAAAACGAAAAGTGTTAACATTAGATGTAGAAAGGATCAAAGCCGTGTGTGCACGGCGCTACCCAACATTATGGCAATCTTCATCATCACAATTGGCAACATCATAATCGGCGGCCTCGTCGGCATGACCGGCGTGGCTGGTTTTTTACTTCCAATCTTATACACGGCAGGACTCGGCTACAGCACTACGGAGGGTCTGGCGTTTAGTTTTCTTGCGTTCATTATCTCCGGCTGGCTCGGATCGCGCCATTATCAACGACAGGGATTGATGGATCGGCGCATCGCCTATCTGCTCAGCGGCGGCAGTTTTGTCGGCGCTATTCTTGGTGTCCGACTAAACCTGCTATTGCCGACCAGCTGGGTTCAGCTGTTACTCTACCTGGTCGTTTTGCTATCCGGCATCGCCATTCTGATTCAACAACGCTATCCGCCAAAACCCGGTGTCGATCACCTGAATCACCCGATTTTACTTGTCATTTTAGGCATCGTCACCGGCTTAATCTGCGCACTTTCCGGAGCAGGCGGCCCAGTGCTGGTCATGCCGCTGCTCGTACTGCTTGGCTGTGAACCACACGCGGCAGTCGGCATTGCCCTACTCAACTCAGTCTTCATCAGCTTACCCGCCGCGGTCGGCTACCTCAGTCAGATCCAGCTCATGAACACCCTGCCACTACTCGCCATCATCCTCGTCACCCACGGCCTCGGCGTCATCGTCGGCAGCCGCCTCGGCCCCAAAATCGATGGACGTTTATTGAAAAACGGCACTGCAATTTTTTCGATTATCCTTGGTTGCATTAAGCTTTGGCCTTGAATAGTGATGATAGAAAAAGAAAGCCGGTCACAAACCAAATGTCAGAAGCGAATGGACTCCATTTAAGGAATTCATTCGTTTTTTGTTTCTCAAGAATAAGCTATTAAGTTTTTTTAATCACCAGTGCCAAAGCGGAGCAATCGGAGGCCAGATGGGGATCAGCCGTGGAATTGTTGTTGGTGGTGCGGTCTTTGCCCCGCCTACAACAAGGCCGATCTTTGAAACCGCGGTTTTTGCGGGTTCAAAGTCGTGCCCTCCGCTCTAGCTTCGCGTCGCCACCCCATCTGGCCGGAGATTGCGCAGTTTGGCACGGCAAAGAATCGCCGAAAGAAAAATATTTTCATACCTCCTTGACAAGAATATTCATAAACACTAACATATGCGAATGAACGTTCATTCCACAAGGAGGTTATCATGGCATCTATTCCTGTACCAAGTCCGATTATCGAGCAGGCTGTGAAGTTATTCGCCGAACGCGGTTACGCCGAAACCAACCTGCCGTCGATCGCCAAAGCGGCAAAAGTCGCGGTTGGCACAATTTATCGGCATTTTAAAAGCAAAGAAGATATTCTCAACACCGCCTTTACGGATATTATGAATTTCTTCCACAACTCGCTAGCCGAAGCCGCTGACTGTGATCCCGATGACCCAGAGACCATGTTCGGCCGCTTGTTTGACGCAGCAACCGCATCCATGGAGCAGTACCCGACAGAGTTGCATTTTATTCAGCAAAACGTCTTCAATGAAGCACTCAATGCCGAAAGCCGGGCCGCCCGCGGGCGCGTGATTACACTCATTAACAACATGCTCATGGATGGCCAGGACCGCGGGGTGATTGTCAAAGCCGATGTCCGCACCCAACTCGCCATTCTATACGGCAGCATCGTCAGTATGATTGATATCGTCTGGGCGCAGCAGCAAATCGAAGGCCACGTTTCGAACCAAAAAGCATTGGCCGCCGATTTGAAAAATCAGGTCTGGAACGGTCTCACCAGTGAAAGAAGGATCTTTAATTGAAAAATCTTCGCAATCGTCACATCCCTGCCCTGATTTTCTGGCTTGTCGTTATTTTGGTGACCCTCGTGACCATGCCTGACGTCTCGGGAATTGTCCGCGATAAGGGCGCGCTGTCACTGCCCAAAAACGAAGAAAGCCAGATCGCGGCCACCATTGAGAAAAAAGCCAACCACAATCAAAAGATCCGCTCCTTCGCCCTCGTCTTCAGCAATGGTGACAAGAAGCTGACGGCAACCCAGAAAAAAGCGATCACCAAAACGCTCAAGGGTCTCAAAGATTCCAAAGCCGTTAAAATTGTCAACGTCACTCAGTCATCTGACAACGCCGAAACCAAAAAGCAGCTTGATGCCAAAGATGGCACCACTCAGATGGCGTTGGTTGACGTGAAAGCCAAGGGTCAGGTACGGCCCCAAACCAAGAACCTCGAGCAGCAAATCAAAACTGCGAACGTCAAAACGTACGTCACCGGCAGCGATGTGCTCAACGATGACTTTGCCACAGTAACCGAAAAAGGCATCCAGAAAACGGAAATCATTGCCGCTATTTTCATCTTTATTGTGCTGATCATTGTTTTCCGTTCACCGATTGTGCCGTTGGTCTCGCTGTTAACCGTTGCGATTTCCTTCCTGACGTCATTGAACATCATCATGACGCTCGCCGATAAGGCCAATTTCCCGATTTCCAATTTCACGCAAGTCTTCCTTGTGGTTGTCTTATTTGGGATCGGGACAGATTACAACATTTTGCTATATGACGACTTTAAAGCCGCATTGTCCCAAGGCATCCCAAGGACCAAGGCAGCCGACATTGCCAGACGTTTCGGCGGCCGCACGATTCTTTATTCCGGACTGTCGGTTTTGATCGGCTTTTCCGTTCTCGGTCTAGCCAACTTCAAGTTCTATCGTTCCGCGGTTGGTGTCGCCATTGGGGTGTTCATTCTTTTGACGGTGCTGTTAACCCTGAACATGTTCTTCATGGCAACTATGGGCGAGAAACTCTTCTGGCCGAGCAAGAATCTGGATGGGCATAGCACCAGCCGCCTGTGGCATGGCCTTTCCAAAATTGGCATTGCCCGGCCGCTCATCACGCTTGGTGTTATCGGCATCATCGCCGTGCCATTTTTACTGAATGCCAACCAGACGCTTAACTTCAACAACGCCGATGAACTGCCGGAAACGTTGCAATCCAAAGTCGGTTATCGCCTGATTCAGGATCATTATTCAAAAGGCATGGCCTCGCCGACCACGATTTATATTCAAAGTAAGCACCCGCTGAATAGCCAGACCGTTTTGGGCACGATCGATGACGTCACCACCTACCTGCAGAAGGAAAAAGGTGTCAAAACCGTGGCGTCGGTCACCCAGCCAGGTGGCAGTAAAATCAAGTCGCTGTATCTCAACGACCAGCTCAAGACGATCAACAGCGGCTTAACGCAAAGTGTCAAGGGCCTGAAACAGGTTCAGGCCGGGCTGAATGATGCGAACACCCAAATCAAAAACGCCAATGTCGCAGGCAGTACCCAACAGGTGCAAACCTTGGCAGACGGCACCACGACATTGTCCTCTGGCGCCACCAGCCTCAGCAGCGGCATTAGTCAGTACACATCCGGTGTCACCTCGCTGAATAATGGCCTCGGCCAGTTAAGTAGCCAGCTACCAACGCTAACTTCTGGCGTCAACACCTTGAGCACCGGTTCCACCCAGCTAGCCAAAGGTATGAACGAGCTCAATAGCAACAGCACCGTGCTTGCCAGCGGGATGAATCAGCTCAGCAGCAAGTCAGGCGAACTCACCAGCGGCATGGACACGTTGAATAATCAGATTCAGACGTTAACCGGAACTGCCCAACAAATCATCACACTCATCAATCAATTGCCGGATGCCAGTCAGCTCACCCAGCCAATTCTGGACAAAATCAACGCCTTTTCCAGTGGAGTGCAGCAATTGACCGATGGCACAAGTGCCTTAGGTGATGGCATTAAGACCTTAAACGCCGGCACCACCGCCATGAACAACGGCATCGGAACACTCACTAGCGGTACCAATCAGCTGAACAGCGGCATCAATTCGCTGAACAGCCAAGTCCCGACGCTGGTTTCCGGTGTCAACCAACTCAGCTCGGGTTCTTCTCAACTCGCCAGCCAAAATGGCACGCTGAATAATGGCGCGTCGCAAATTGCGAGCGGCGCGGATCAGGTCAACACCGGCGTTCAGACGCTGAATACGAAAATCAAGGCGATTTCCCAACAGGTCAGTTCCATGCAAAGCGGCCTCACTTCCGCCAATCAAGCCCTCGGCACGATTGCGGACGGCAGCACTAGCATGAAGCAATATCTGACTGAGTTACAGCGATCGTATTTAGGTAAAAAGTTCTATATTCCAAACGCCACGCTGAAAAGTAAGACCTTTAAGCCAGCATTAGCGACTTACATGGCTGATAACAATAAAATCACGAAGTTTACCGTGGTGTTAAAAGGCGATCCAAGTACCGATGCGGCCGCCCAACAAATTAAAGCGATCAAAGCGGATCTCACCGCCAAGTTGAAACACACGCCGCTTGATGATGCGACTGTGGCAATTGGCGGCCAAACGTCGCAAACCGCTGACCTCCAGGACTTGGCAAACGGCGACTTCGAACGAACCGCTGCCATCATGATTATCGGGATCGGTATCGCGTTGATCGTCGTCACGCGCTCCGTGATTCAGCCAATCAGCATCATTACCACCCTGTTGATGGCCTATATCACATCATTGGGATTGACTAGATTGTTTTCAACCTATGTACTTGGGCGCGCCATGCTAACGTGGAACACCCCATTCTTCTCCTTCATCATGCTCGTTGCCCTCGGCGTTGACTACAGTATCTTCCTGATGGTTCGTTACCGTGACAACGCGCTGGAAGGCGGCACCATGACCCAACGCATTGCCAAAGCCGCCACCGTTATCGGCGCCGTTGTCATCTCAGCTGCGGTTATCTTAAGCGGCACTTTTGCGGCCATGATCCCGTCCGGCATTACCACCTTGATTCAGGTAGCGCTGGCCGTCATCATCGGACTGATCTTATTGGTCTTCCTGCTGCCACTGGTCATGTCCAGTGTTATCAGTCTGACCGACAAACAGATGCACAAAAACAACCACCCGCAAGGCCCCGGACCGGCTCCTGATCCAGATGCACCCGATCCAGATGGCCCAACCAAGCCAACACCTAAAGCGCCGGTTGTGACCACTGCAGCCGCGAATTCGACGCCTAAGCATCCGCAACCATCGTCGCATGCTGCACCGCGTGTCCATTTAGCGGCGATGCCAAAAGCAGACTCACAAGCCTCGATGTCTAAAACTTCACGGCAGCGGTCAAAGTAAGTATCAGCATCGGCCTCCTCAAAAAGCAAGCCGTCAGATACGAACAATCCAGAGTCGTGACTCATCGATAAGTTTCGTCACCGCGATGAGCAATGCCGGGTTTATCTTCGGTATAGATAGTGTTGGTCAGTCCTTGACCATCGACAACGCAATTTAAAATCAACATGAGTCCCATTGTTATTAGCGAAACATCTGCTAATGATGATGGGGCTTTTTATAGCGTGTACCGGCCTTAATTGTATTCGTGGCCTTTAGCGACTAACACGCTGCTAACAGTGTGTAATCTTTTCCACGTGAAAGCGCTTGCGTTTGCGTGTCGCTGAGGAATCTGCTATCGTCAGCAGTGGCCTGAATCTGGTTCAGACTAAATTATAGAAATGAAGGCACGCACATGACGACTTCACCGGTTTCGCATCGCACGCAGCTCGCTATTTTGTCAGCTGGACTACTGACATTTGTCGGTATTTTGGTTGAAACGTCAATGAATGTCACTTTTCCGACATTGATTAAAACGTTACATGTGTCTTTATCCACAGTGCAATGGCTCACCTCTGGCTACCTGTTGATGGTCACGTTAGTCATGAGCACTACCGCTTTTTTATTACGCCGCTTTAACACGCGGTCCCTGTTTCGTGGCGCCGCTTTGTGCGCACTGGCCGGAACAGTGCTGTGTATCTGGGCACCGAATTTTCCGATCCTTTTTGCTGGGCGACTCCTACAGGCACTGGCAACTGGGGTTTCGACGCCGTTGATGTTCCATCTGATCCTGACCTTAATCCCACAGGCACATCTTGGCCTTTACGTCGGCATGGCCAGCGTTGTCACGTCACTGGCACCAGCGTTAGGGCCAACATATGGCGGTTTGTTGACCTACTACGCATCATGGCGGATGATTTTTTGGCTGGTATTGCCTGTCATTTTATTAGTCTGGTCCATGGGTGAAGCCACTATTCGCGTCAAAGCGCGCGCCACGGACGAGCACTTCGACTTCATTGGCTTCTTGCTGTTGGCGGTAGGCTTGTTTTCACTCATTGAACTGCTCGATCAATTCACGGCAGCTGGTATCACCGTTGCTTTCTGGATCTACGCCGCCGCATTAGCTGTAGCCATCATTGGCATGGGCACGCATTTACGCCGTACATCGACGCCATTACTCAATTTTTCATTACTCAAACACGCCGGTATTCGCGCCCGCGCCATCAATTTCTTCATTCTGCAATTTGGCAACATCGGCATTGCTTTTGTCATTCCGATTTTTGCCGAAAATGTCCTGCACACCAATGCCTCTGTCGCCGGGCTACTATTATTGCCCGGCTCCCTGCTCGGCGCAGCAGTTTCACCAATTGGCGGCGCCTTGTACGATCGCTTTGGTGCCCATCGATTATTGTTGATCAGTGACGCAGCAATGGTGGTCGGCGCCATGTTGCTTGGTCTGTTCACACATCAATTAAACATGGCGCTGATTGTCGGGTTCTATCTGGTTTTTCGGGTGGGCTTCAACCTCGGCTTCGGCAACACCATGTCCGATGCCAGCACTATGGTAGACGGCCCAGCAAAAGCCGACATCAACTCTCTGTTCAACACCTTACAGCAATACGCCGGCTCACTAGGCACAGCCAGTCTGTCAGCCATTATCACGCTGCAACAACGCCTCGCCCCCACTGGTGCCGAGGCGACCGGCAGCCAGATTGACTTCTTCCTGCTGGCTGGACTGGCGGCATTAACCTTCGTTATCCAGTGGCGGCTGGGCGACAGGCGTCAACAAGCCGCATAACCGCACGCGATAAAGATGTCATTTCCTATCAAATCAGAGACTCACTGCACTTTGTCTGAGAATTACAAAGTGCGGTGAGTCTCTTTTCTGCGTACATGCCACAACTATATCTCTTTTCTCAAGCAGTATATGTCGTCACATATTTTTTGGGTTCAAAGTTCGGTCTTCACAACTCTTCTCCAACAGCTGGTCTTTTCAGAGTGTTGCAAAAATATGTTTCTGGATGTCATCAATAGACCTAATGACGTCAACGTCTAACCCATTCCGTAATGAATATGACAAGAAGACCATCGAAATAGCAACATAAATTTCAATCAAGTAATTTGAGGGAAAAACTGAACTCTTATGTTGTCGCGTAACATAATCAGCGAACTCAATATGCAAGACTTTTTTAAATAGCTCTTGTAAATCGCTTTCTGGTGTATGAATTGTCAATAAAACTAAAATCACCTCGGAATTTACTGACAAAAATTTTGCAATATCGACTAAAGATGCCGTGATGTTTTCTTGATGTACTCGATGCTTTAAAAAGTAACCTAGCGACGTAGAAAAGTAATGATTTATTGTGCTAAGCAATCTATATTTATCAACATAATGACGATAGAAAGTTGTTCTGCTGATTTTAGATTGCTTGCAAATTTCGTTAATGGTTATTTTCTCGAACTTTTCCACTTCCAGAAGCTGAAAGAAAGCTTGCCAGATTCTCTTTTCCGTGTCCTTATATTTAATCATCGTATCATCTCCAAAATGGGCATTACTACGCTATTAATTAAAGTTACAATTGTTCACCTTTTGATACTTATATCTTTGAAGCTCCTTCATTAGACTAAAGCCGTAAGTATTAAGAAACAGCCGGTTGACCTAAAAACCGTCAACCGCACGTTCATAGTTAGGAGATTTTCACGATGATAAAATTAACATCTATTTGCTTTTACTTATTAACCGGTATCTTGTTCATCCTAGCAATCTTATCGGCTCTTTTTCTCGATTCTAATTGGCTAGCTTATTCGGTCACCATCGTTCTTTTTGCGGGAATCATTTATTTGAAACGATTTAAAAAACTCAAACCATTTTGGCTGCAACTGACAGCTACACTGCTATTCTTTGGCGTCTCCTTAATCACTATCACTCTCACTCGGCCAAACTTAACTGTCTCTCTATATGGTAACCTCGTCAATAATTCCTTAAAAATGGCTAATCATATGTACGAAGCAAAGCACGGTATTTCGCTGTTCGTTAAGAAAATAGAAACTGAATCAAAGCCATATCGTGCCAAGGATTGGCAGTCGCCAGCAGGCTACACCAATAAAACGATTAATTTGGGCAAGGCTCGTGGTTATATGCTATCAGCTAATAAAGGCAAACATACGAAAGTTATTTACCAAATTCACGGTGGCGGTTATTTAGCTCAATTCAGCAACACGTATAACAAAGCTGCAGTTAACTATTCAAACGCAGATAATCAAGCCAATGTTTTTTCTCTAGACTACCGAACTGCACCAAAACATCCATTTCCAGCAGCGTTAAACGATGCTCTTACTGGTTATCAATATCTTCTGAAACATGGCTACCAGGCAAAGAACATTATCATAGCCGGTGACTCTTCAGGTGCCGGTCTATCACTCGCGCTCACATTATATCTCCGAGATCATAAAGATCCACTTCCCGCAGCACTTGTTCTCGCTTCTCCGTGGGCAGATCTTACGGCATCTGGCAAATCATACCGTACCAACATAACCAAGGATCCGCTTTTCGGCTCGGCCTCATCCAAGAAGTCCCCAAGACATCCAATACCGATCACATATGCTGGCAAACACAATCTAAAAAACCCATACATCTCCCCTGTGTTTGGCAATTTTAAAGATTTCCCACCAATGTTAATTCAAACTGGTAGTAACGAACTGCTGTTGAGTGACAGCAAAACAATCGTTAAAAAAGCAAGGGCTGCCAAAGTTCATGTTAAATTTCTCGAGTTCAGCGGCATGTATCATATTTTTTATATTTCAACACCTCAAATTCCAGAGGGACAACGGGCATGGGCAAATATAAGGTCTTTTGTATCCAAATATTAGAGCTTGCACTTTTTACTCCTCAAAAAAAGATTGCAACTTGTACGATTCCAAATAAATATAATTAGCTAAATTATAGTGACCCTCAGAACAGAATCAGCTCGACATCATCTCGTTCAAATGTCGTAAAGTCGTTCGCGGAGGCGGCGGGTGATAAATATCAACAAGTCATTTAATCGTGTGCTGTAAAAACGTCGTCCCATACCAAAAAGAAAAGACGTAGATTTACCAAATTTAGTAACTATCTGCGTTCTTTTCAATGCCCAAAAGTTTCAACGGTTACCTTCACACATCTTCCAGCATCTGATATTGCTTCAGGAACTTTTTCTTAGAAACAACCCGATGATTGGTCACGTCCAAATAGTCACCCGGATAACCCAGCACATACATGTCATAACCGGCAAAGCCGCCGCCAACCGTGCCAACTGCCCCGAACTTTAAGTTGGTTCCCATAGACGGGTTCAGGCCGCTCATCAAAACACGTAGGTGATTGTCCATCCAATAAAGATAATTCTCTTCAAATGCTAACTTCACCCAATCAGGTTGTTCGTTAGTTCTGCTGATTTCCCAAACTTCGGCTGGCTGGCCTTTATATAAAACTTTCATGATCTTCACCTCGCTGCCTTTGTGTCTTGGAATGAAAGCTGACGGCATGTCCTATATCGTTATTTTTACGGCCTCATTTTAATCCCTGTTGTGCACGCAGGCAATGATACTGGCCTAAAAATCTTTTCCGAGTCAGTCACATACTAGCAATTAAGAAGTAAGCATGTCAGAATAATGACATAAGCTGTATGAAGAAAAAACATTTACCTTTTATTAAGGAGGCCGTGTCAATGACAGCCAAAGTCAAAATGTCGTCTGAGGGTCAGATTGTCATTCCGATTGAAATGCGTAACCAGTTACATCTTGACGAAAATAGTGAGCTTGTCGCTACAATCGTTGATGATAAAATTGTTATCCGCGCATTACCGACTGCTGATGAGTGGACAGATTTGTTCAAGAATACACCCACTGAAGTCGTCAACCTCGATAAACGTGGCCATTATGACCCAGAAAAATCCCCCGCCTTCCATGACTGGATGCACGAGAATGATTAGTCGTAGAAAATACCATTAGAGCATCTTAAACCAGTAAGATGAAATCAGGCAACAGAAGCACGAACAGTCAAAGTACAGTGTCGATCAACAAATCCAATTTATCTCTGAAATGAACAGTCCATCTAAAAAATAGCCATACCCCAAAACCGGGATACGGCTATTTCATTGTCATGGTGACTCGCACATGACCCTAGATCGTTTTTCTTACTCACTAAATCATTTTCACTGCCAACGTTTAATCAACCGCGCATAGTCCGCCTGATCAATCGGCAGCACCGACCCGTGGCGCGGCCGGTCTGGCAACTGATAGGTTCCCGCAGATGGCTGCGTGAATTGACCGCTGGCAAGATCTTCGGTCAGGGCTGGCACATACGCCCGGACGTCATGGTTAACTTGATCCAACAACAAACACCACTGACCATCCGGCAACTGGTAGGCTTGCGGTCCTTCCACACGCTGCATATTGGCCAGATAAGTCGACGCAATCGGATGACCAGCAACATCATCCAAATGCTGCACGCGATCCATCACGACTTGCCCGCGCTGATTCAGTTTCCAGAATCGATAGAAACCGCCATCCGCCGTAACTACATCCAGATCAATCACATCATAAGTCGCATCGCTAAGATAAACTTCCGGCGCTGTAAAATGCTGAAAATCTTTGGTGTGGGCTGAATAGATGCGCAATCTTTTCGGATTCTCTGTGATATCCGTCGCCGACCAGAACAGCCGGTCATCCCCGTGATCAGGATCAAAGATGGCCTCCGGCGCCCAGACACAGCCAAAATGGGGCCCTAACGTAACACTCTCCCCTTGCTCCCAAGTGACTAAATCCTTGGAATGCCAGACGAGCAATTGATCACTGCCGGCAACCTCGGCGCGGGTCCAGGCACCGGGTTCTGTGTGCCCATACATCCGCAGATCCGTTGCCAGTAAAACGTAATCGCCGTTCTGCGTCCGAAACAGAAACGGATCGCGGGCGCCATGTGTCCCACGCTGGTTGGTGACGACCGGCGTACTGTCATGCAACGTCGTAAAATGCAGACCATCCCGACTCAGCGCAAAGTAAATTTGCTCGCCATTTTGGTACTGCTCACCTGTAAAATAGCTCATTAAATACCCATAAGCTGGCTGAGCCACCTGATTCACCTCCCTTTGAAACATACTGCCAGAAGTCGCAACTCCTGCCGCTTACAAGATCGGGGCCACGCCGTCAAAGGTATAGCTGCCATCAACAACTGTCACGGTAACGTGATGTTGTCCCGCTGCCAAATCCGTCACCATCGCATTAGGCTGTTTAGCCAATGCTGTCAGCGGTACGACTTCCTGAGCGCGGCCGTCTACCGTAATCCGCAGACGACTCGGTTGATCTTGAGTGCCAAAGAGGACAAAACCGGTCCCGTCAATATCAAAATCAAGCGTGGCGCCTTGTTCGCCAGTCGATTGCGACCGTTCCCAGGCGTGCGGGAACCGGGCTGCAATGCGTGCCCAATGCTCGTCACTAAACGCTAAACTGGCATCCAGATCATCGCGTCGATGTCCCAAAACCGCGGTCGCCGACGTACTCGTCACTGTCAGACTGTGAATCACGGTCTTGAAATAACCGGTGCCGACTTTCACCTGCCCGGCTAATCCCGGCTGGTTGCTTGGATCATCATAAGTCACATACGTTTCGCCATCGACTTGCACGGTAATGTGCCGATCCGTTGCCTGCACCACCAATTCGTGATTGACAGCAGCATCAAAAACCGGTACGTCCAATGTGTTCTGCAAGGCACCGCGCACGTAGAACCGCAGCTTACCGCCCACGGTGATCGTGGCGGCATACGGTGCGGAGAATAAGCTACCTTCAAAGTCATCCACACTGCGGACGCCTAAGCCGACATAATTGGCACTTACCGTATTTTGCTGGGTCGTGGTATCAAATGTGAACGTCAACGCCGCCGCATAATTCAGCCAACGAATATCGCCAACCGTAAAGTTCGGGTCAGTTTGCGTTTCCCAAGCCAAGGCCCGTGACTGCTCCGTGATCTGTTGCTGGAGCACCGGCTTCCCAGCATGTTCCACCACTTCAAAAGCACCGTCCATGTCAGTTGTATACCGCGGTGTGCCGCCACGCCGTTTGAGATAATCTTCCGGCATGTCCGCATAGGTATAGTCATCATGGAACAACACATGTTTTTCAGGATCCTGTTGTAATGGCTGATCCTGACTCACAGCCGGACTCGTCAACTGCGCTTGCGGCTGAAAGTCCGCCGTAGTTGCACTAACAATGGCCCGAGGTGCGATCGTGACCGTTACAGCCCCGTCTTTTGGCGTCAGGGTTGCCACCTGTTCGCGGTTGTGGATCTTGCCATTTTCATCAGCCCAAGTCTGCCAAACATGAACTGGCTTGTCAGCGGCCGGCAGATCCTTCACACTCACCTGATAGTGCTGAGGAGCATTCGTATCGTTGACCAAAATAACCGTGTAGTCCGCGCGATCAGGTGCCACGAGCGTCATGGCGCTGGCCGCACCAAAAGCTTGACTCAGGTTCTCGGTCCCAGCCACCTCACTCACAGTCGCACTCGGCACATACCGCCAGTTCTTGTCGGCAGTCTGATCACGCCAGCCAGTCAAGGCAAAATCGGTAAAATGATGCATCACTGCCAATCCAACCGTATCCTGCTGGAAATACCCGGACCACGGCGTATCCATTTCCAGCAACTGCTTACCTGGATACTTCGCGCCTGGATACAGGCCGCCAATCGCTGGTTGGAAAATATACAGACTGCGCCGGGACCGCGCGTAGCTTTTGACTAGCCGATTCGCAACATCCAAAGCACTGATAAAACCGCCAATGCCGATGCCGGTCGTGTCTTGCACCCGCAATGTTCCGAATGTGACCGGAGCCACGCCTTCGCTGTACCAAACTTCCTTGTGGAGCTGATCGGCGATTTGGGTGAAGGGATGATCTGGCCCGTCATCGGTATTGTAATGGTAGCCAACCGCCGGAATCACGGCCTGTAACTCGGGATCTTTAAGCAGCTCTGTCCCCATGTCGGTGCCGTAATTCTGGTCAGAAGTAATCAACTTAATTGCATGGTAGTCCGCCAATGGAAAGCCTTCAGGAAAATCATCCTGGTCATTTTGCAGGCGGTGTGCAAACCACTTGAGATACCGATACATCGGGTGTTTGGTCTCGTTACGATCCGGATCGATGTAATCAAACACATACCCATAAGCCTGCCACGCCGCGATCACGGTTTGCTTGTAATATTGATACATCCCTTCAAAAGACGCGCTTGGCACCTTCTGATCAGGATCATCGGACTTCACTTGTTGCCAGGTTGGCCGCAAAAATCCGGGCTCTGCCCACCGCAACATGCAGGTCTTCAAATCCGGCTGAATCTTTTTGGCATCGGCAATCAACTGGAACCCCATACCGCGGGCGACGTTGGCCGGTTCGTCAGCTGCGCGTTGCGGTGCCGGTTCCGTCCCGCATGAGGTATTCGAATCACTGCCAAGCTCCACCTTCAACATGCGCATCAGTGGGTGCTCGCCGCCAAATAAATGTTGTAAAACCTGTTGATAAACTTTTGGCTGTTCCCATTTATAATCCATCAACAAACGTGAGGTATTGTTGCAGCTTAAGAGACCGAATCCTTTGATTGTATTCGCTTCATTTTGATCCAACTGCAGCTGGTCACCATCAATTGTTAAAGTATGCATTCGCGCTTCCTCGCTTCCTGTTCCCTGGCCTAACGATCAACGCCGCTGCCGGTCGCCATGACGGCGCGCACATCGGCATCGGTAATCAAGTTCAGATCACCGCTGATAGTCAGTTTGAGAACACTGGCAGAAATCGCATAGTTGATTTTGGCTTGCGGATCGAAGTCATGCAGTGTGGCATGCATCAGGCCCGCACCAAAAGCATCGCCGGACGCAACCCCTTCCATGACATGCATATGGAAAGTCGGGCCTTGATAGGTTTTGCCATTTTCGGCCAGCAAGCCGGTCCACCAGCTATCTTCAACCGAATGAATATTCCGGACAACACTGGCAACGGTTTTGACATTCGGCCATTGCTTCATGACTTGCAACATGCCGGCTTTGAAACTATCAATCTGATCAATCCCGGTTTCCATATTGCCATCAAATGCCTTGATTCCCAGCGTCGCTTCAAAGTCTTCGTCATTCGCCAAAACAATCGTGATATATGGCATCACCTTGCCAAAGAAATCTTGAGCTTCAGCTGGCGTCCACATTTTGCCCCGATAATTCATGTCACAAACAACGGTAATATCGTGGGCAGCGCAATACTTCACCGCTGATTCAATCGCCGTTTTCATGGCTGGACTGATAGCCGGCGTGATTCCGGAGAAATAAAAATAGGCCACGTCTTTAAGCAGACTGGCCCAATCAAATTCGTCGGCTTCAGCGGTCGCAAAGGAACTGCCGGCACGATCGTACACGACATTCGTATTGCGCACACTGGCCCCTTTTTCAAAGAAATAGATTCCCAAGCGCGGTCCGCCACGTAGAATTTTGTGCGTATCGACACCAAGCCCGCGAATGGTGTTGCGCGCCGTGTCGCCTAATGCGTTATCCGGTAACTTGGTGACATACTGTGCCTGATCGCCAAGCAATGCCAAAGAAACCGCCACATTAGCCTCGGAGCCACCATAATTGGCCTCGAAACCGGACGCTTGAAGAATGCGTTGATGATCGTACGGTTTTAGTCGCAGCATCATCTCGCCGAATGTTAATACTTTTGTCATCTGTAAGCCTTCCTTTCGTGAGGGCACGATTGCGCTTACAGAAGGCAATGTTCGTTATGAGATAGCATTAGTTAGGCTGGTGATTCGGGGTCGCTTGTCCTTCAAAATAATCCGGATAAGCGTTCAGAACGGTTTTGACATCGTCATCAATCGCCAACAAATGATCAGCAACTAAATGACTCGCGAGTTCGGCATTCTTGGCTTTGACGGCATCGACAATCGCCTGATGTTCCGTCACGATGTTGTGCCACTGCAAGCCGCTCGCCTCCAACCGCAAATACCGATAGCGGTTAAATTGCAGGTTCATCTGCTGCACCCACGTCCAGACATATTGTTTATGATCTGCCATATAGAAGATCTCGTGAAAATCATGGTCGAGATCAAAGAAATGCTCATAGTCTCGTGAGTTTTCATAAACACCTTGAAGCGCAACCTGTTGCTCTAACTTAGCAACCTGCTCTGGCGTCATAATATTGACGGCATCTGCCACAATCGTTCTTTCCAAATTGACCCGGGCGAATCGGCCTTGGTACATTTCTTCCAGATTAATCTTTGATACATAAGTACCGCTCTGCGGAATGACATCAAATAGCCCTTCACGTCGCAAGCGGATAATGGCCTCCCGGATCGGGGTCGCACCGATTTTGAGTTGTGCGCTCAAGTCATTCTTGTCGACTTTTTCCCCGGGGGTCAGCTGCATGCTGAGAATCATCTGTTTGATGGCATTGTACGCCTCATCTTGATAATTCGAAATTTGCATGGGCGTCACCCTTCCTTCTTTTTCACTTTGTTACTTGATTGTATAACATCCCCAGCCATTCTAAAAAGATGTTGCTTCAGAAACTAAGTACTTTAACTTTTAAAAAATGCGTAAGCGCTGTCATGCCCTATGAGGCCATACTAATATATCAGTTACGTTAATGTCAATGGCTTAACTTCATTTAACCTAATTTTTTAGGGTTTGTCATGTTTATTTATGAATCAATGTTTCTTAACCCCTGTGTGGGCATCGACAAGTTCCGAGGTTGCCCGGTTGTGCAAATTCTCAGACTTAAGCGAAATATCGTCCATCGCATCGTCTAAGTCGTTCAAGTCGCGCCCGTTAGTATCAACAGAAAGATAAGCGCTTACAAAAGTGAACAAGGAAAAAACAACGATCATAATGGCAACCGGCCACCAACTGCCAATGGCTGCAGAAACTAAACTTGCGGCAATGAGGGGACCAAAGCCAGTTGCAATGACTCCGGCAATTTCTTTTGCTAAAGCCATCAAAGTCATCCGATTTTTGGAACCAAACAATTCTGGTAACATGACATTTTCCAAAGCAAAAATCCCCTGAACCCCGACATTCAAGCCAATCACCATGGCAAGTGTCAGAAGCACCGTATTCTTCGTTTCAATCATTAAAAGCATCGGAATTGCATAGAGGGCCATCGCGCCGGACAAGATCAAATACATCCGCCGGCGACCAATTTTGTCACCCAGCCAGCCCACAATGGGAATGGTCACAAAGGAAACTAAGGAAGCAATAATATTGGCATTTGTCGTAACTGTTTTTTGAATACTGAGAAAAGTGACCATAAACCCAGCCAAGTATGTCTGCATAATACCACTGTTCCCAGCCTGACCAAACCGCAATCCTAGCGCAACCAACAAACTCTTACTAAGTTTGAAATGTTTCTTCTGGACTGTCGGGACATCACCATTTGCCTTCTGATTCTCTAATTCTTTTTGCCGTTGTTCGGTTAATAGCTTCTTTTTCTCCGCCATAACCGGACTTTCCTTAATGAAGATTCGGATCAGAACTGCCACGATCATGATGACGAACGAAGCATAAAACGGAATTCGCCAGCCCCATGCCATTAAGCTCTTCTGATCTAATTTCGTTAAGATGATGGTCCAGATCAGGTTGGCCAACAAGGTACCAGTCGATGTACCCAGGCAAACAAAACTACCGACTAAACCGCGATTGCTTTTCTTGGCAAATTCGGCGACCATCACGCCGGCCCCGGAAATTTCAGCACCCGCGCCAAAGCCTTGCACGATTCGTAAAATAACCAACCCAATAGGCGCTAAAATCCCCACTTGTTGATACGTTGGTAAAAACCCAATTGCGGTAGAAGCCAGCCCCATGAGCATAATTGTCACGAAAAGAACCGTTCGCCGACCGATTTTGTCACCCATTCGGCCAAAAACATACGCGCCTAACAACCGCGCAACATACCCCGCGCCATAAGTTCCCATCGCCATGACCAAACCCATAGCAGGCGTCATCTCGGGGAAAAAGATATCGCTAAAGACAATGGCCGCAGCTAGTGAATAAAGCTGAAAATCCATGAACTCCATGGCCGTTCCCATCCAGCCGCTTGCCGTCACTTTGACTAATTCCTTTGTATCGACTTCGAAATCACGCTTTTTTTCCATTGTTAAAACCCACTTTCATAAGGTCAAAAAGTTATCTACTCAATCAAAGGTCAAAATGATTTTTCGCGCTTTCTCTGGATGTTGATTCATGAGGTCAAAAGCTTTTTGGACGTCCTTGATGTTGAATTCTTGGGTCACAACGCCATCATTGCCAATTTGCCCATTCTCAATGGCTTTGATAATTGGCGCAAACTGATAGGCCTGTAATCTTGAACCGTAAATGGTCAGTTGTTTTTGCATGATCGGCTTTTGAGCAATATGCGCAGGTTCCGGGGACATACCCAATGGCACAATTGCTCCGGCAACCGAAACTAAATCAAAGCAGGTTTCAAAGGTCTTAGGCGCGCCAACTGCATCGATGACGACATTGGCCATTTCACCGTTCGTCCAGTCACGAACGGCGTCCACTAAATCTTCTTTGTTGGCATTCACAATTCTGTCAGCACCATTTTGCTTGGCAAATTCAAGCTTCGAATCAATGACATCACTGATTAACACTGTTGCGCCTTTTGCCTTGGCCACCCGCAAGATTAGCTGGCCGATCGTACCTGCTCCTTGAACAACCAGCATCTTTCCTAAGCCAACCTGTCCTCGCGTTGTTGAGTTGCCGGCGATGGTGTAAGGTTCGGCGAGCACAGCAGTTGTCCAAGGAATGTTCTTGTCAATTTTGTATACCTGTCGCTCTGGCACGCTAATGTATTCCTGCATGCCGCCATCAACGTGAACACCCAAAACCTTCAACTGTGCTGAAACATTGGGCATTCCCTGACGAACAGCGTAATCTTTGCCGCCTTCAGGATAATTGATCGGTTCGATGACCGCGTGATCGCCTACCGCAACGCTGGACACAGCCTCCCCAGTTTCAACAACCTCGCCGACAAATTCGTGTCCCATTACGCGCGGCAACGTCGCAAATGGATTTTCCCCATGGTAAATGTGATTGTCACTGCCACAAATACCAACTGCCTTTACCTTAATCAAAACATCCTTCGAAGACTTGATTGACGGCTTAGGAACCTCTTCGACGCGAATATCTTCTTTACCGTAAACTCGTGCTGCTAACATGTTAAAGACTCCATTCTTTCAAAATTTTTTTGCACCAATAGTTTTGATGTCTTCATCGTTTTTTGTTGATAAAACCCTTCGATTTCCTGCTATTCATAGCACCTCCCTTTTCAGATTCAACACATCTCCGACTTCTGGAATACTAATGAACTAGCATGCCAGTATTGTGACAATGAAAACATAGCACCAAGAGTAAGCGCTGTCAAATATAATTAACTTTCAATTTCGATAACCGTTCGCTATGTATTTTTACTAAACTAAACGCCTACACAGCAACTTTTGTGTGGTATTCTTGAGTCGATTAATGAACCAACGCACTAGGCATAAAGGATACAGTTAATATTGTGAAATAATTATTTTAACGATACCTTTACTTGTGTTCTCCGTTTTCCCATTTGCTGATTATTTTGTTGTAACATGGCATAAAGGGCATTGTGGCGACTTTCGCCCTGTTAAAATATTCCTTGTGTTTTAGCTGGACGAGTCCGTTTATATTCAACAAAATTTTCCGAACATTCGTAAAATTTTCTCGACGAGATCGAATCAAAATAGCCTTACAAAATCAGACTAAGTTGTACAGTTTTAAATAGGTGCGCTCAGGCTAGCTCCGGTGCCAAAAGCATTTTGCAGAATTTTAACCTCTCTCAACTTTCAACCTTCAGGACGTGATTAAAATGGATTTACCAAACAACTCAAATGAACATCGCATTTTTGCAAACGACTACGCGTATCAGACCCTTTTTAGTAAAATCGTTGCTATCGAATTGCCGCCAGGAGCGAGTATCAGCCCAATCGAGTTATCAAAAGAACTTGGTATCAGTCGTACGCCGATCCAAAGAGCCTGCTCCCGCCTTGCCGAAAACGGGTTGGTGAATGTCTTTCCCCAACGCGGGTCGTACGTCTCACTGATCAACTTCGATAAGGTCTACGAGTCGTTTTATTTGCGTAATCTTTTAGAACAAGCAGCGGTACGAAAAGTTTGCAGTTTGCCGGATCGCTCCGAACTTGTCTTTTCGCTAAACCAAACGATTTATAATCAGCGGCAACAGCTGGATCATAAGAACTACATCCGTGCTTTTGATCTGGATAATCAGTTTCATCATCTGATTTACGATGCAGCTTCGATGACTTATATCGAGCAGGCGCTGGCATACATTGCCGCCGACCAAGACCGCATTCGCCACTTAAAGGTGTTATCGGAATTGCGGATTGACTCAACATTGGAGGAACACTTTAAAATTCTGAATTCGATTGAGTCCGGCGATGCTGACGCTGCGGCGCACAATGTTTACCTCCATATCTCCAAGTTTGCCGAAGATATGTCAGCCATCCATCGCAAATATCCCAAATACTTCTCAAACTGGACTGCCGGTCAGGACATTAAGATCGCCCCGGTCAAAGAAAGCTTCTATAATTTCAGACTTTCTCACGACCGCGAGGATTAACCCAAGATTCTCCAGTTGTCTGACGTCGATTCTTTTGCAAAAGGCTCAAAAATTCTTGTCGCTTTTTGCACAAATTCATTCCTCAGGCAACGCAAAAAACGGAAAGACTCTAAAAACGCCAAGCATCGACTTGCGATTTTAGAGTCTTTTTTCCTTGTCACACCGGTCTTTTCGAGCTCTTGCATATTAATATTTTAGTAAAACCTTGACAGCGCTTTTAGTAAGCGCTAACATGGCATTTGTAAGGATATACTAATATATCAACTTCAAAGACTACCTTCAATACGGCACTTACGTTCACTTGTCATGACTTGCGAAGGTCACCACCATTACCAAGTTGATATGCTGGCAGGTATGTCCACCACAGGTTGCAAGTTTCCTCACAAGCTCCTTCATTTTACAAAAGCCTTGAGGCGACTAACGATCACACTACATATAAAGAAAGAAGGGATGCTCGGCAGGTGCGTGGGCTTTACGCCATTATGTTTTTGATTCATATCATTCAACGATTTAAGCCAACTATTCAATTTCATGGGAGTGAAAAAAATGGCAGACAAACTTGATAAAGACCCTAAAGCCGTTAAGACGACGGTTGGGGTTGTCACCAATGCGAAGGTTCAAGATTCGCAGCAGCCAAAATTACCATTCGGTGTTGCGACTGCGATGTTCCTAGCACCGCTTTGCTGGTATGGGCCAATTGGCTCGACCCGAAGCGTTTTAATTCCACAGCTGTTCAGTCAGATTGATGCCGCACATAAGGTTTGGGCGGTCGGCATTTTGGCAACGGTCGCATCGATTACTGGTGCGATTGCCAACTTGCTTTTCGGGGCCTTCTCCGATGTCACCCGGACGCGTTTCGGGAAACGGAAGCCCTACATTGTTCTTGGTACCTTGGTCATCGCGATTTCGTTAGTCGTTATTGCTAATCTAACGTCGATCACCGCAATCATCTTCATCTGGATCATTGCGGCGGCGGCCGAAAATGCCATTGCGGCGGCGATTTATCCGCAAATATCGGATCGTGTGGCACCTAAATGGCGTGGTACCGTGTCGACCTTCTACGGTGTCGGTTTTACCATTGCGCAACAAGGCTTCGCACTGTTAGCTGCCCAATTCCTTGGCAATGTTAAATTCGGTATTTACGTCATGGCAGCAACCACCGTTATTCTGGCGATTATCCACGTTCTGCTCATTAACGAAAAGAGCAACCTTGACGAACCAAAGATCAAACTTGACAAAGATTCGCTCAAGAAGTACTTCTTCTTCCCAACGCATGATGCGCGTGATTTTTACCTGGCATTATCTGGTAAATTCCTGATGGTTGTTGGTTCAACGATCGTTACCACTTTCCTGCTATTCATCTTTACCGACTACATTGGTCAAAGCACCAAACAGGCCGGCGGTTCCATTTCAATCTTCTCGTCCATCATGCTGTTCATCGGTGTCTTCTTCGCTTTAGTCGGCGGACCACTTGCTGATAAAATGAAGCGGGTTAAAGGCCCAGTTGTAATCGCGACGTTCGCGTTGGCAATTGCTGCTTTGTTCCCACTGTTTGTCAAAGAAGCTTGGGCAATGTTTGCTTACGCTGTTATCGCTGCATTTGGTAATGGCTTGTACAACTCAGTCGATGGTGCGTTGAACATGGATGTTCTGCCATCTTCCGATACTGCCGGTAAGGACCTTGGCTTAATCAACCTGGCTAACACTTTAGGCCAGATGCTTGGTGCCATGGTTGCTTCAGCGATTGTTGAAGGATTCGGTTATCAGGCCGTCTTCATGTTCGCGGTTGCTATGGAAATCCTCGGTGGGATTCTGATTGCCGCCATCAAACGTGTTCGGTAATGAATAGAAGTTATTGTTAGCGATAGACGCAAGAAAGGATGTTTATTAACATGACCACAAAAGATTCTGGCTTATACCCAACCGAATTCTGGACTGCTACTGCAGGTGATTTAAGCCAAAAACGTGACCATTTGCCAACGCCGCAACCGACTGCCCAACCTGGCAACGGTGCTAAAATCGTCATTGATCCGGCTGACCAACATCAGGAATGGATTGGTGCCGGTGCTGCGATCACCGATGCTGCTGCCTCTTTAATTTGGAATCAAAGCAAGGAACAGCGCAGTGCCTTGTTACATGAACTGTTTGATCCTGAAGAAGGTCACTTTTCCACGATTCGTGTGCCACTTGGTTCCTGCGAACCTGCCAGCCAGCCTTTTTACACCTATGACGATGTGCCATTCGGTGAACACGATGCTTCCTTAGCCAAGTTCTCGGTTGGTGAAGGCGAACCGGGGGCCCCTGATGCAACCAAAGACTTAAAGTACCTGATTCCGGTTCTTCAGGAAATTCTTGCCATCAATCCGGCCGTTAAAATCATGGCTTCCCCGTGGTCAGCACCGGCATGGATGAAGAGTACCGGCCAGCTCAACATGGGCGGTCACTTACGGTTCGGTGAATACACCAACAACGGTTATGCGGTTAAGGATACTTTTGAAGGTGTTTACGCGCAGTACTTCGTTCGTTACCTCGAAGAATATCGCAAGTATGGTATTCCGATTTATGCTTTGAGTATTCAAAACGAACCATCCAACGCACCGGCTTGGCCAGCCATGATCTGGACCATTCCGCAGTTGGCCCAATTCGGTTACAAGTACTTGCGGCCAGCGTTGGATAAAACGTTCCCGGATACCAAGATGTACTTCTGGGATGGCAGTCTGAATGTGTTGGATGTCATCGACAAGCCGCTTAGCGAACTCATCACCCCTGATGAAGCCGCAGCATTTGACGGTTTTGCCTTCCATACCTATGACGGCCCTTACACGAATCTGTTCAAGGGCAGCCGCTTGAATCCTAACTGGCACTTAGCGATGACCGAACGGCGCTGCATGATCGAAGAAACGCCGGAAGATGCTTCCCATATTATGATGGGACTCATCGGCAACTGGCTCGTGCGTCAAGGCCTCAACATGATTGACCTTTGGAACATCGCTTTGGACGAACGCGGCCTACCTAATCAGGTTGGCGCAACCGGTCGTCGCGGTGTTGTCACCATTGATCATAAAACCGGTAAAGTACAGCGTAACCTCGAATATTACATGCTGCGTAACTTTAACCAGGATGTCGCACCAGGCTCCATCGTCATCGGTTCCACCAACTACACCCAAGACGGTTACACCGGCGGCCTCGGCTCCGTTGCGTTCCTGGCACCGGATGGCTCCATTGCCGCACATATCTACAATCCATCTGGCAAGCCACTAGACGCCGAAGTCACCATTAACCGTGACGGCGCCTACGCTTGGCAACACGTCACCGTCCCGGCATGGGGTACCGTAACCCTGCACAAAGCCTTCGGACCGGTCAACGAAAGCAAGCCGCGCGAAGACGAAGCCTTCAAGCTCAACCCATACCCAGCCAACCTCATGGACGACTGGGCTCCGGGCAAAGGCGTCAACGCAAACAAGAAATAGGCCAAAAGGTCGGAATCTTAATTCGATTCCGACCTTTTTATAGCGCGATCCCACCCTCTGCGTAGGTGAGAGCATTTTTCAAAGCACCCAAATTCCCTGGCTAGATTTTATTTTTACGAAATGTCAAAAGATGACTGATAGCGCTTTCCATTTTACCCAAGTCGTGCTATATTGAGGGTGTAGTTCTGATATATTAGTATATGAGGAGGTTCATTATTGTGGTTAAGTTAACCGACGATTATCAAGCAAAGGCTGATGAATTCAAGGCAGCCGGCATCGCTGTTCCGCAATTTGATCAAGAACAAATGAAACAAGCGACCCAAGCCAATCCGGTCTGGGTACACTTCGGTGGCGGGAACCTCTTCCGCTGCTTCCATGCGAAAATTGCGCAAGATTTACTGAACACCGGCAAGCTTAAGTCCGGGGTTATTGTTGCTGAAACCTATGATGGCGACGTTCCGGCTGACATCTACAAGCCTTACAACGATCGGGTTTTGCAGGTTGTCATGCAGCCAGATGGCACCCTTGATAAGACGCTGATTGCCAGTGTTGCCGAGGCCATCTACTACAACAAGAGCAATCCAGACGGCTGGGAACGGTTGAAAGACATTTTCACCCAACCATCGCTGCAACTGGTGACGATGTCCATTACTGAAAAAGGCTATCAACTCACCGATATCAACGGCAAGCTGACCCCAGCAGCCGAAGCCGATATCGCCGGCAAGCCAGATGATACCGTTACCAACATGGGCGCTATCGCTCGCTTGCTGTTAGCCCGTTATGAAGCAGGCGCCAAGCCAATTGCCATGGTCAGCACCGACAACTTCTCCGAAAACGGCAAACGTTATGAAGACGGTATTTTGACCATCGCTAAGGGCTGGGCTAAGAACGGTACGGTCACCCAAGGCTTCATCGACTATCTGACCGATCCAAAACGCGTCAGCTTCCCTTGGTCCATGATTGACCGGATCACTCCGAACCCTGCCCAAAATGTCGCTGACAAGCTGAAGGCAGAAGGTTTTGAGGACACCACCATCGTCCATACCCCGAAGCACACCAACATTGCGCCATTCGGTAACACTGAAGAAACTCACTATCTGGTCATCGAAGACAGCTTCCCGAATGGTCGCCCGGCATTGGAAAACGCTGGTGTCATTCTCACGGATCGCGACACGGTTAACGATGCCGATCAGATGAAAGTCACCGCCTGCCTGAACCCACTGCACACGGCACTGGCTATCTATGGCAATCTGCTGGGCTACACCTCCATTGCCTCTGAAGTCGAAAATCCTGATCTACTTACATTGATCAAGTATCTTGGCTACAAAGAAGATCTTCCGGTGGTTAAGGATCCAAAGATTATCAATCCGAAGAAATTCCTGGATCAGCTGATCACCAAGCGCTTGCCTAACAAGAACATTCCGGATACGCCGCAACGTATTGCCAGCGACACGTCACAGAAGTTGCCAATCCGTTATGGCGTCACCATTCAACACTATTTAGACAAGGGTCCTGACAGCGTCAAGCAACTTAAAGCCATTCCATTGATCCTCGCCGGCTGGTGCCGTTACCTGATGGCACTGGACGACAAAGGTAATGCCTTCACGCCAAGCCGCGACCCGCTGCTGGATCAATTGCAGCCATATGTTGCTGACATCAAACTTGGCAGCGATGCCGACGTTCACGCCGCCCTCAAGCCAATTTTGAGCAACGCCCAGATCTTCGGCCATGACCTGTATCAAATCGGTTTGGCTGACCAAGTCGAAGCCGACTTCAAGAAACTGATCGCCGGCTCTGGCGCCGTTGCCAAGACACTTGAACAATTCCGTCAAGATCACGAAAAGGAGCTTTGATTTTATGTCTGATTTAAAAATGGGTTTTCGCTGGTTCGGCGAAAAAGATGACCCAATCACCTTGCAACAAATCCGCCAAATCCCTGGCACTGACCAAGTCGTTGGCGCTTTATTCGATGTTCCGGTCGGCGACGTCTGGCCTAAGGAAAAAATTGCCGCTTTGAAGAAACAGGTCGAGGATGCCGGCTTAAAGCTGGAAGTCATCGAATCCGTTAACATTCACGATGACATCAAGATCGGCCTGCCATCGCGCGACAAGTACATCGAAAACTACAAAGAAACCATTAAAAACCTATCCGAATACGGCATCAAAGTCATTTGCTACAACTTCATGCCGATCTTCGACTGGTTGCGAACCAACCTTCACTATCAGCTGAAAGACGGCAGCAATGTCATGGCCTTCCAGCATCAATATCTGAAAGACGATCCGCATGATATCATCGACTCCGTTCGCAACAACTCTGAAGGCTATGTCCTTCCTGGCTGGGAACCGGAACGTCTGGCAGAAATCGAGCGCCTGTTCAAAGCTTACGCCGATGTTGACGCTGCTAAATTGCGCGAAAACATGAAGTACTTCCTCGACGCCATCATCCCAACCTGCGAGAAGTATGATGTACGTATGGCGATGCACCCCGACGATCCGCCGCGCGAACTGTTCGGTCTGCCACGCGTCTACAAGAACGCCGAAGACATGCGCGTCATTGAAGGCATGCACGAATCCCGTTACAATGGCTTCACTATCTGCACCGGTTCATTAGGCGAAAATCCTGACAACGATGTACCGGCAATCATCCGCGAATTCGTCAAGAAAGATCGGGCACCGTTCATCCATGCTCGTAACATCAAGTTCATGAACAAGGAAGGTGACTTCCACGAATCCGATCACCTGTCCAAAGACGGTTCACTGGATATGTACGAAATCATGAAGGCCTTGCACGACTTAGACTACGATGGCTACATCCGGCCAGACCACGGTCGCAACATCTGGGGTGAAAATGGTCGCCCGGGTTACGGCTTGTATGACCGCGCCTTAGGTATCATGTATCTGCACGGCCTCTGGGAAGCACTGGAAAAAGGGAGTGCAAAATAATGGCCTTTTTAGACGATGATTTTCTGTTAACCAACGAGCCGGCGAAGCAGTTGTTTCATCAATATGCTGCTGACTTGCCCATTATCGATTTTCACTGTCACCTCAACCCGGAAGAAATCTACGAAAACCGTAACTTCAAGAACATTACCCGTATTTGGTTAAACGAAGGTACTTACGGTGATCACTACAAGTGGCGGCTTGAACGGGCCAACGGGGTTCCGGAAGAACTGATCACCGGCGATGGCGATGATTACGAGAAGTTCGTCGCGTGGTGCGAAACCATGGAAAATGCTTGGGGCAACCCAGTGTTTGAATGGACCCACCTTGAATTACGCCGCTTCTTTGGCAGTGATCTGGTTTTGAGCCGCGACACGGCCAAACAAGTCTGGGATCTCGCCAATGCCAAACTGGCAACCCCGGAATTCACGCCGCGCGCGTTGATTCGCCGCAGTCACGTCGAAGTTGTCTGCACCACCGATGATCCGGCAAGTGACCTCCACTATCATGAACTCATCGCGAAAGACGAAGATACCAATGGCTTTAAAGTCTTGCCAGCAATGCGCCCAGATAAACTCATGGCCATCTGCGCAAACTCCTATGGCGAATACTTGCAGACCCTCGGCAAGGCAGCCGGCGTTGAAATCACTGACTTTGCTTCCTTGAAGAAAGCCATGAAACAACGCTTCACCTTCTTCGCCCAACACGGCGGCCACCTTTCCGACCACGGCCTCAACAGCTTCCACTACCGTCCGGCAAGTCAGGAAGCCCTCGATGCCATCATCAAAAAGGGTATCGAAAATCGCCCTGTCAGTGATGAAGAAAATGATCAATACATCACCGGCTTAGTCGAAATGCTGATGGACTTAAACCGCGAATTCAATTGGACCATGCAATTTCACGCAAATGTTGCCCGCAGCTTGAGTCTGCCAAATCTCAAAAAGATCGGCCCGGATACCGGGTTTGACGCGATGGGCAGCCAGCCGGATCTGGTCGGTGAAATTCGGGATCTTTTCCAGGCAATGGATGCACGCGGTCCGTTACCAAAGGTCATCTTCTATTCACTCAATCCAAATGACTGGTTACCATTGATCACCATGCTGCAAAGCTTCGTTGGCCAAGGTGACAAACAGCACCTGCAACTGGGCGCTGCTTGGTGGTTCAATGACACGGCTGAAGGCATGCACAAGCAGTTGCAAACCTTTGCCCAACAAAGTCTGTTGCCAAACTTTGTCGGGATGCTGACGGATTCCCGCAGCTTCCTGTCCTATCCACGGCATGAATACTTCCGGCGGGTACTGTGCAACTTCTACGGTGAGTTGGTTGAACAAGGCCGCGTTCCTTACGACCTGGAAGCCCTTGGCCGCATCGTCAAGAATATCAGCTACGGTAACGCCCGCAACTACTTTGGTTTCTACGACAACAAAGACTGAACGTCTAAAGGAGTACGATCACACGTGAATGAATGCCTGACAATCGGGGAACCGCTCGTCGTTTTCGCCGCTGAAGAAGCCGATGTTCCGTTGGCAGCGGCCAAACATTTTACCAAGTATCTGGCCGGCGCCGAATTGAATGTGGCGGTTGGCTTAAGCCGACTGGGCCATTCAGTTGAATATATCACGCATCTTGGCGAAGATCCGAATGGTATTTTCATTCGCCAGCAACTCACGGCGGCCGGGATCGGGTCAGACAATGTCACCACGACCTCGCGCTATCCGACCGGTATTGAGTTCAAAGCGCGCGTCACGCACGGTGATCCGAACACTTATTATCTGCGAGCCGGATCGGCAGCCGCCCATTTTGACCCGGACGCCATTGACCGCGTTGATTTGGCAGGCGTCAAGCTGGCGCACATTACCGGTATTTTCCCGGCGGCTTCGGCTTCGACGTTGGCGGCAACGAAACGCTTGATGAAGCGGCTCATCACCAACCACATCATGATCACTTTCGACCCCAATCTGCGTCCGGCATTGTGGCCTGATCAGCAAACCATGGCGACCACCATCAATGAGTTAGCCAAAAGTGCCACCATCGTGCTGCCAGGTGCGGCGGAAGGTAAAATCCTGGTCGGTAGCGATGATCCTGAGACCATCGCCCACTTCTACCTCGATCAAAGCCCGCAGACGCAGCTGGTTATCGTTAAAGTCGGTAAACAAGGCGCTTACCTGTTAGGCCGCGACGTGCCGGGGCAGTTACTGCCGAGTTTCCCGGCGGCGCACATTGTCGATACGGTCGGGGCTGGCGACGGCTTTGCCCTTGGCGTCATCAGTGCCTTGCTCGAAGGCCGCTCCCCTGCCGAAGCAGCCAGCCGTGGCAATGCCATCGGTGCCTTGGCCATCCAGTCCGCCGGCGACAACACCGGCTACCCGACGCGATCACAACTTGACAAGTTTATGAAAACAAGTCTTAATGAAACAGGGCACGAATAAAAGCGCTTTAACTTTTTCCATGCTTCAACACGCACAAGATTTTCTTCGTTACCAAACACGTTTAAGGAGCAAACAAACATGCAAAAATATGACTACCTGAATCGGTTAGTGAACACCGGCTGTGTCGCGGTTGTTCGCGGCAACGATGCCGATGAAGCTGTTAAAACCGTTGACGCCGTAATTGCTGGTGGCGTGACCGGAATTGAATTGACCTTCACGGTGCCCCACGCAGACAAGGCACTGGACGAACTCAGCGAAAAGTACGCCGACCGTGACGATGTCCTGATCGGTGCCGGAACCGTTCTTGATCCGGCTACGGCACGTCTGGCCATCATTGCCGGTGCCAAATTCATCGTCAGCCCAAGCTTCAACGCTGACGTTGCCAAAATCTGCAACCTCTACTCAATTCCGTACACCCCAGGCTGCTTCACCCCAACCGAGATCCAAACCGCGCTCGAAGCCGGTGTCGACTTGGTCAAGGTCTTCCCTGGCAGCGTTGCCGGCCCAGCCATGGTCAAAGCACTCCACGGTCCATTCCCGCAACTGGCCATCATGCCAACCGGCGGCGTTTCACTCGACAACCTCGAAACCTGGTTCGACGCCGGCGTTACCTTAGTCGGTGCCGGCAGCAACCTCACCGCAGCCGCCAAAACCGGCGACTACGCAGGTGTCACCGCAACCGCCAAGAAGTATCGGGCAAAGTTGGATGAAATTAAGGCTGGTAAGTAGTCTGTGAGTCATCCGCTTTAAGTGCAACAAATGAATAAGTCCTGAAAATGAAACATGCTTGCCAAGAAGCGATTGCTCTTGGACAAGCATGTTTTTTCTATTTTAAAAAAGGTGATAACTGGCATGGCTTTGAGGTAACGATTTTTGTTCAGATCACCACATCCAAAAGATACGAGCAGCTTTCCAATTCATTTCTCAAAACGCTTTTCTTGCAGCCAGGAGAACAGCTTTTCATATTGAGCTTTGCTAATGCGCGTGGAACGCCATGATTCCAACATTTGCATGGCTTCCGAAAAGCCTTTTTCTTCAATACAATGAGCTAGCTCTTCTTTATACCCTTTGAGACTCGTTTCGCCATCCTGAAACAGAAGCACTGTTTCATTCGAGTTATCTTTCTTTGAAAGAATATACCCCAACCCTTGCGCAAAGCTTTTTATCTGCCGAAGTATGAAATCATTATCTTCATTGTTCATACGCTGCTCCTTATCCTAAGGGTAGGACTGCTGTTAAGGGAAATGCTGCTTTCATCTTTTACTATACAGGATGGCTGTGAATCATAGTAGTTTCCGTCCGGCACCGCGGTGTTGCTATATACTTCCTTACGTGAATATACAAGGTATTATAGCAACACATCAAGCCAAGAAGATCAAAATGGAAATTGCGAATTACAAATCTCCTTGAAAGTGACATACCAAAAATGCCCCACAGTCAGAAAGCATCCAGACTGCGGGGCATTTTAAAATACTATGAAATTACTGTTACAACTCCAGCTACGTTCTTAATGCTTCATTCTACTCCTGTTTCGCCTTACCTTTTTCATGCAGAAACCGAGCAAGACCACCAATGCCAGCAAGCAAGGCAAGTGCTGCTAGCGTTACTGCCAGCGACAGTTGTGATTCGCCTGTGTTTGGATATTTGTTCTTGTTCGAGCTAGACGAAGATTCACTTGCTGGCTTGGTTTGATCAGTTGTGGTGGAACTTGATGTTGCGCTGCTTGATGATGAGGAAGGTGCCTGGCTGGTGCTTGACGACTCGCTGCCGCCTGTTGATGGGAGTTGACCACCTGCTGCCACGAGGTTGTTTTTCGCGGCCTGAAGTGCGGTCACTGCGGCATCTAATTCTTGCTGACTCGGCTTACCTGCCAACAGTTTCTGGGCAGCGGTGAAAGCTTGCTGGAACGTGGTCCAACTATCACTCGTGTAGTCGGCTTCTTTGAGCGCTTGCGTTGCCTTGACCAGTTGCGTCAACGGATCGCGGTTAACGGTGATGGCTGCCTTTTTAAAGGTCGCAACAGCTTGGTTGAGGGTTGAAACCGCGTTGGTCACATCAGCTTTGGAAGCAGATGCGTCGGTGAGAACCTTTTTGGCTGCGGTGATGGCGTCCTTCAAGGTTGTCACGGCAGCAGCCGGATAGTTGCCTTCATGCTCGCCGGTGACGGCTGCATCGCTAAGGGCTTGGGCCGCATTAACTGATTCTTGCAAGGCCGATTTGTCCGGCTTGGTGTCTGGATTGACCGTTAAGCCATCATAGGCATCATTTAGCTTCTGCAAAGCAGCATCGACATCGGTTTGGACTGCTTTGTTGTCAGCTAACACTTTCTGGGCATTTTCCAATGCGGACTGGAACGTTTCCCAGCTATCGTCAGTGTACTTATTGTCCGTGTTGGTGACGGTTTTGTCTTTGTCGTAGGCTGTCTGAAGTGCCGACTTATCGGTTTTTTCGCCATTAGTTGGCGTCAAACCGTTATAGGCGTCGTTCAGTTTTTGCAAAGCGGCGTCAACGTCTGTCTGGGGTGCATCGTTGTTGGCCAAAACCGTTTGTGCGCTTGCCACAGCTGTCTGGAAGGTCTTCCAGCTGTCAGCGGTGTACTTGTTGTCGGTGTTGGCGACCGCTTTGTCCTTGTCATAGGCTGCTTGTAACTTCGACTTGCCTGGCTTGGTTGTCGGACTTGGGGTCAAGCCGGCATAAGCCGTATTCAGGTTTTTCAGCGCGGTGTCGATGTCTGCCGATGTTGCATCGGTGTTCGACAAGACTTTCTGGGCAGCTGTCAATGCAGTCTGGAGTGCCGTCCAACTGGCATCCGTGTACTTGTTGTTCGGATTGGTGACGTCTTTTGCCTTGTCATAGGCCTTCTGTAACGCGGACTTGTCTGGGCTGAGTGCCAACCCGTCGTATGCCGTGTTCAGATTCTTCAAAGCGGTGTCAACATCTGTCTGTGAAGCATTGCTGTTGGCCAAAACGTTCTTGGCAGCGGATAAGGCTGTCTGGAAAGCGTTCCAGCTGGCTGTCGTGTACTTGTTGTTGGCGTTGGTCGTGTCTTTATCCTTGTCATAAGCGGTCTGCAAGGCGCTAAAATCAACACTGTTTTCGCCTGGCACCACGCCGACATAGTCCACGGCTAACGTACCGCTTTTGACGGTAAACGTTACGGTGTGTTGGCCATCCTTTAGATTACGCAGCGTGTACGTCTGCTCAAGGTTGCCGGTTTTATTAGTAGACGCATTGGTGGCCACCTGTTTGCCGTCCACGGTCACATCCAACTTAGCCGAGCCATCGTTGCTACCGCAGATGTCCAAGCCGGTACCATTGAACGTATACGTTAGCGTTGCGCCAGCGCCGGTGCTCTTAGAAATTGTCCGATCACGCACGTACATGCCTTGACCGTTTTCGTGGGTCCATTGATTGTTATAAACCAATTCTTTTTGCGGTTTAGCTGACGTGTCATACATTTCCAGGTCGTCGAGTTGTTGTGAATAATACGGCGTGTAGCCTTTAACCTTTTCGACTTTCAGATTATCAAAGTCGGTGTGGTAATAGCCACTTCCGAGTGTAACCCGCCCGGAAAGTTGCGTCGTAACCTTGCCGGATGCGACTTCATGACCATCGATAGAAGCCGTGATCGTATCGCCGGCTGCTTGAACCGCAATGTTGTGCCATGCGGTATTGGCGGTATCAAAATCGGAGATCTTGGTGCCGCCTTGGCCGGTCGCAACATTTCCGCTGATAGTTTGACTACCGATGTGCAGCGACCAACCGCCGTCCTGCCAGAACTTCAGATAAGCTGCCGGCCCGGAATCAGCTTGCTGGCGGACACCGATTGAAGCGTAATTGGCGCTGCCATAAGTACCTTTATCTTCAAACGAAACATCGGTGCTGGCTTTGTAGTTCATCCAGCGATTGTCGCCGATCCAGGCAAGCGCATCTCCGTCATTCCACGCCCCACCAGGCGCCACAACGGTTGAATCCAGTTGCTGGCGGAGAACATAGTTGCCGGACTTGGCATGGCTCGACTGATAACCTTCAAGTGTGCCGTTGCGGTTGAACGTATAGAGCGGGTAAAAGCCGGAGTTGCCACCACGCGAACTGATGAAATCTTCAGTTTGCGTCGTATTGCTGGTTCCATCCGCGTTCAAAGTTGCCACCTTTTTCCCGGCATATTCGTAGTTGTCGGCATAAAGGGTGTTATCTGAAGTGTCATGGCCTTTGCCGTTTGTATCGGTATCCAGCACGGTACGCTCTTTATCCGATGGGGTAGCAGCGTCTTGCTTCAGATCATTATCTTTTGCTTTATCCAGCGTGGTGACGGTCATCATTGACCACGGCTTCACGGTGACCGTGTAAACCCCTTTGCTATCGGCGCTGACATCGCCCACGTGCTTGAGGTAATTGCTGTTATATGCATCGGTGGCACTCGAATCAGCCGCACGGGTTTCCCATTCTTCCAGCGACGGGTTGCCTTTATAGCCCATATTGGTCGCTGAAATCTGGTAATGCTTCGTGTACTTGCTGTCGTTAACAATGACCGTCGAAAAGTTCTTCTTGTCCGGTGAAGCAAGGGTTAAGTAATTGGCTAAGCCATTACGGCCGTTGACAGGATTAGATCCGGTGGCTGTCGAAGCACTGGCTTGGGAAACTGCCCGCCAAACGCCGGAAGTATTGTCGCTATTTTCCCAGCCGAGTTTGGCAAACTTGCTGAACTGTGCCAGTACGTCAAGCGCGACATCGTTGTTCGTCCAACCTGACCACGGATCGGTTGCCTGCAGCACACTCTTGGAGGAATACTGCCCGCCTTCATAAAAGGCTGCAATGGCCGGCTGATAAATGAAGTTCGTCCGCCGCGAATCGGTAAAGCCTTTGACAATGGTGTTGGCCATTTCTAGCGAACTCCCATTACCGCCGATGCCGGTGCCTGAGTTAGGCCGATAATCGGAATTGCCAAAAGTTGCCTGAGCTTCACTATTCCAGACTTCTTTGTTGTACTTGTCTGCTAGGGTTGTAAAGCTTTTGGCACTGTCGTCTTCAGTTGAATAGTGATAGCCGGCCGCTGTGATAGCGTTGCGCAGCGATGAATCCGACACCATCTTTTTACCGAAGCTTCCAACGCCGACTTCATCTGAAATCACGACTTTGATGTTGTTATAAAGTTTGCGTTCGGTATCGTTCTTGAAGCCAGTCGTGTCGGTTTTGACCCGATTGGCGTATTCCTTTGCCCAAGTCAGATCCGGTGCGTGTTCGTTTAATCCAGGGTTGACGTAATCGACCATGTAGCCGTATTTACGGTAAGCCGCCAAAATCGAATTTTTGTACCAGGTGTAAATCTGGTCGTTGGTTTTGGCCCAACCCGGTGCGTTCCACCGCAGAATCGTTACCTTGAGATTCGGATTGAGTTTCTTAGCGTCAGCGGCCAGCTGAAAACCTTGATCGCGGGTCACGTTGGCGCTTTCCGATTCAGTTCGTTGCGTCGCAGGCTCCGAACCGGTGGAGTTGTTGCGATCGTTCCCCATTTCCAGTTTGACGTTGGTCATAAGGGGCTGACTGCCGCCAAACAAGGTTTTCATCATTTTGGCATAAACATCTGGATGCTCGGACTTGTAATCCATCAGCAAGGCGCTGGTGCCATTGCCGCTGAGAACCCCGAAGCCTTTAAACGTGAGCCCATTGGTGTTGTTGCTGGCAATATCGTTCCCGTCCAGCTTAACGGTGACGGGATCTTCCGGATTCTGTGTTGCCGCCCGGGTCGCCGATGGTATCATCAAAAACAAAACCATGGATGCTGCCGCGACAGCCGTTGCAATGCTGGCCCAAAGCCATTTTTTGCTAAAGCCTTTGGGCCGCCAGCCAATTATCTTTGCTTTCATTTGCTCGTTTTCCTCCCATTTTGAACGTGAGCCAGCGTGATGAGGCGCCGGTTTTCGCGTTGCGATGTCGTCTACGGTTCACTGTCAGAAAAGTAGGCAAGCCCCCTTGGATGGACGAGTGTTAAATCGCTTACTGAATGCGCTTACTAAAAGAACTCATATATTAGTATACATGTTGAAGCATTGATGACAACAATTTTTATAAATTTATTTCAAATTTGCTTGTCTCAAAGCGATGTATTGCCTGTCATGAAGCGTTTTTAACCACCCAAAAATTTTTGTTAGCTGAATGAGAAGTTTTTCAAGGTAAAAAAATACCAAACAACTGCTTCTTTCACAGAAACAGTCGTTTGGCATTGGTCATGCGAAACAACACCCATCAGATAGCGCCAGATGGGTGCAGCATCGCTAAATGAACCTTTAGTTTGACGCGGAGATCAGCTTACTTGGCCTTATAATCCAGCGGCAGCTTGTTCCAGCGATCGTGGTAGAAGAAGGCAGCTTCTTTTGGCTGGCGGTCGCGGGTGAAGATCCCTTTCTTGTTACCATTGACCCGCATGTTACCCTCAACGGTCTGGAAGTCAGCAAGGTTCCAGACTTGTTCGCCTTTGATAAAGTCATAGTCATCAAAGACGCGGCTGAACATTTTCAGCACTTCAACTTGATACTCTTCAGTCCACATCACGCTTGGCAGCTTGTGCAAGCCAGCTTCGGTGTCGGCACCGAACTCGGTGAAGACAACCGGCTTCGTGACGCCGGCCTTTTGCCACTTGTCCATTTCATCGCGCAGACCGGCTTCCCCATCGGAAATCTGGTAGCCGCCAAAATGATACCAGCCAGGATACCGATTGAGCATGTAAAAGTCTGGGAAGTCGAGCACTTTGGACGTTTCGATGGTGTCGTCTTCGCTCAGGGTAAAGGTCCGCGGCCGACTTTGTGGGTCAAGATCCTTGGACTCGTCGAAAATTTGTTTGAAGTAAGGAACCGCATTTTCATCAATTGTATCGGGTTCGTTGAAGAGGCTCCATGCCAAAACGGATGGGTGGTTCTTATCGCGCTTGATCAAATCACGGATCTGATCAATATGGCGTTCGTGCAACTTCTTGAGCCATGGCCCTTTAAAGAAGGACTGGTTCAAGCCGCCAAGAAAGGCTGCCGCGGCCATTTTGAAACCAACCGCCGGCACTTCATCCGTTAGCAAGAACCCTTCTTCATCAGCAATCTTGTAGACTTGCTCGTCATATGGATAGTGCGAGGTACGGAAGGAGTTCGCGCCGATCCACTTCATCAAGGCAAAGTCCTTCTTTTCAACATTCAGGTCAAAAGCACGACCGGCAAATGGTGAATCTTCGTGACGGCCGAAGCCCTTCAGGTAGATTGGCTTGTCGTTGACCAGAATATTGGTACCGGAAATCTTGATCGTCCGAATTCCGATGCGATCCGTATAAGTATCAACCGGCGTCTGTGCATCATCGCCAACTTGAATGGTCAGGGTATAAAGATAAGCGTTGCGGACCTGCCAAAGATGAGCGTTCTTAACCTGCAAAGCGCCTTCCTTGCCTTGGGCAGTCGCGACAACCTGACCGTCAGCATCTGCCAAACTAACCGTTACAGGGGCATCCCCGTTGGTTGTCACCGTATAGTTCACGGTGGCGTCTTGGCCATTTAATTCAAACGTGGTGGTGTAATCCAACACCCGCTCCTGTGGCAACGTCAGCAAATGAACGGACCGGTTCAAGCCAGAGTAATTATAAAAGTCAAAGAATGGGCGAACCATTTTCTTCCCATTCCGCAACGTAATCGTGTCGCCGGCTGGTAAGGCTTCGCGGGACAATTCGTTGTTGCCCTTAACGACCACGGTATTTTCGGCGCCGTAATGGATGGCGCTGCTGATGTCCGCGGCAAATGGCAGGAAGCCGCCTTCATGCGACCGGATTTCTTTGCCGTTCACAAAAATCGTTGCGCGGTGGGTAACGGCATCAAACCGTAGAAACAGCGCCTTGCCTTTAGCCGCAGACGGAACGAAAAACTTGCGGCTATACCAGAAATCCCCGGTATATTCGCGACTCTCTTTATCGGTAAAGAAGTCATTGAAACTAGCCGGTACCGGCATCGAAACACCATCGTGAAAGCCGGTCTCCCAGCCATCTTTCACGCCTTGTTTCATTTCATCAAACTTAAATTGCCATAGTCCATCCAGTTTCTGATCAGTGCGCTGATCATTTGTCACTGGGTACAACAACGATGTCTCCATGCAAAAAGCCTCCATTTCAAGTTTTACGAGTGCGCTTTCTGAAATCGCTTTCACCTTGTAGTGTACTTATTTTAGTAAAACTTGTCAATGGCTATTTTGTTTGTGTCTTAAAATTCTGATATATGAGTTAATGAGGTGTCTGTGAATTTCAAGAGGAGAAACAAATTTGTTTTTACTAAAATATTCCACGCCGTGCCAAACTACGCAATCTCCGGCCAGATGGGGCTGGAACGTGGTGGGCACGACTTCGAGCCCGCAAAGTACGCGGTCTCGAAGCTCGGCCTCATTGTAGGCGGTAAACCGCCAACAATGATTTCACAGCTGAGCCCCATCTGGCCTACGATTGCTCCGCCTTGGCACTGGATCTTAACAATTTTAACGAATCATTCTCTCGAAAATAAAAAGCGAACTATTCATTCGCCTTTGTTCAACAACTTTGAATTATGACTCAACACCGCATAGTCCTTACTCCTCAAGCCCAACCAAGCAACCTCAAAACAGCCATAGAAGCTACCCCCGCGACAACGACAGCGAATAAACTTTTAGTGATGATTGCAACGCCGATGGCTGGCAGGGACGCGAATAAATTGGGCCAGTTGACGCTAGGCCAGTGACCGACGTGGATGACGAGGAGATTTTCTACAAAAATGGCTGAGAGGATGGCTACCGGAACAAAACTCAAGAAGTGCAGCAGCCACTTGGGGATCGTCATGCGTTTGACTAAGACGATTGGCACCACGCGCAAGAGCCAGGTCGCTAGCCCACAGCTCAGGATTGCGATCAATGTGTCAGGATTTTGCATGACGTTCTACCCCCATTCCAAATAAACAACCAATCACCGTTGCGACAATAATCGCCGTTGTGCCGGGTAAATAACGCACCAGCAGCACCATGGCGACAGCGACCACTCCGGCGACACTCAAATGCCGCAGGAACGGTTTTGACCGATCCGTAATCATCTGTAGGTAAAGCAGCCCGATGAACATCGCGACAACGGCAAAGTCCAAGCCGAAATTGTCCGGATTGGGAATCATCCCGCCGATGACGGCACCTAAAAGACTCGCAACAAACCATACTAAGTAAGCCCCGACATTGACCGTATGGAACCATGGCGCATTCAGATGGTGGTTAGTGTAATTGAGTTTGTTCATCGACAACGCAAAACTTTCGTCTGTCAGCAAGGTACCGATCAGCACATTCTGAGTCATCGATTCATCTTTTAAATAAGGTGCCACGGTCATGGACATCAAACTCATCCGCGCGTTAATCAAGGCAGTCGAAATCACCATGGCGCCAACCGGGCTGCCGGCAGCCAACATGCTTACCAATACGAATTGCGCCGATCCGGCATACACGATCAGCGACATGAGCCCGATCATCAGCAGCGACAAGTGGCCGGTTTTTGCCACAATCCCATAAGCCATCCCCACCGTAATATAGCCAAACACCGTTGGCATGACATCATGGATGCCACTTCGAATCGTCAGCTCATCGTTCATTCCGGTCCCTCCGTCATTAGTATATTAATGTTAGTGTACTATTTACTAAGAAGGTTGCAACCGAAATCTAATGGAAAATGCTGAGCCCGATCACGCTGAAAAGTTATTACCAGCATGATCGGGTGTTGATGTTTACCTATGAGAAAAGTAATAGCAACTGATGCAAACGGCTAGAAGTGGAACTATCTTGAAGAACCGCTTAATAAAAAATGATGTTACCTCTATTACCCATACCAAGATATTGCGCCGCAACCTGGGTCAGAAAGTCGACAACCTTAGGCGACAATTTTTGGCCAATCGCTAAGGGTTGCAAGCCGGTTCTAATTTCGTAGGCAATTCCTTCCTCATTGTTGCCTTTTTGTCTCCGCTCTTCGGCATGTTTCAAAATTTCCAACTCCGGCCCGGTTGTAGTCGGATCCGCGATGAGCGCTGGCAGTTGGCTTAAAACTGATTCTTTTCTTTTCATTTCGGACGCCTTCCTAACAAACAAAGATTTTTTTCACGCCTGCCCATCAGGCGTTACCTTAAAGTTATGTTTCAACCGCGGCCAAACATGCTCGTCGGCCCATGCAATGATGATACCATTGCCCAAAAACGAGAACAACGTTGCAACATTAATCCCCAGCAGTTTACCGGTCGCGATCCAAGCCACAATAGCCACGATGATAGGTGGAATGAAATCGGCAATCTGTGAGGCGGTTGCGTTGCCTTTGAAATACAGAAATCGCAAAATATTGGTGGTGTCATCGTTAGGATGCATGATAATGTTGGCGCGCTGATAAAGTGAAATCGCCACGCAAAAGCAGAAAACCCCGAAGCAGGAAACAAAAATTCGGGCCAGCACCGACCAGTTGCCAAGGCCCAGCCACGTAAATACCGAAGTAAAGACATTGACGAAGGAGCTGAAAAACAGCGTGTAAATGACTTCGCCTATCAAGCGCGGCCAATCCCAATGGTGAATGAGCACTAAGTTGGTTAAAGCGTTAATCACCCCAAACGTGAACAGCACGGCGCCAATATTCCAGCCTTGCCAATCATTGAGGTTAATCGCTGCTGCCGTCCACAGTCCGCTGCCCATTGCGCCGACAATGCAAAGTCCGTTTCCGGCAGCATTCAGCACAAGTCCGACAATCAAACCGATCCAGCGTTCTGTTTTTGTATTTTTAATGAGCTGACCTTCTTTCTGCTCCGTTGTCTTTTCTGAAACATCTTCTCGACCATTATAAACGCCCAACCGCATTGATGAGAACTCATCAGTACGATTGGGCTTTTTTTGGTGAACGTGTTAAGCTATGTGACTGTGTTTGACGCGCATTCACGGCAAAAGTCAGCCGTTTTTTATAGCTCGCCACCTTTTTCAAACGTCGGCGTCATTTTCTCTGCCCGAATACAAACCAACCGATGCAGTAAGTATTGCAAATCGTTCGTGATCGTTGCGGCGGTTTCGGCATTCAGTTCATCGTGCCAAGCTGGCAGGTCCTCCGGTTTCACATCAGAAAATCCTTCGTCGCCTTTCGCCACTGCTGCGCGCCCTGCTGCGAAACCAAACTTGCGGCTTTCCGAAACAGCTACTTCGGCATCCCAATTGTGCTCAGCGAACAACGGATCGGCAACCATCGCAATCAGCTTGTTCAGCCAATAAAAGCTGGCCGTCGAACTTTTATCGGTCGGCGTGTACTGGAAGTTATCCGGCGTGGTCGTGCAGTTGGCGAAGAACGGTACCGGCGTGTTGAAGATGTTGACGCCTTCCGCAAGCCAATGAATCGCCGCGTGCGCTTTTGGTATGTTCGGCCGAATCTGCAAAATATGCATCTCCTGATTCCGATTCATCCCGATCGGCCGGTAACGCTTGCGGGTTTCCGGCGTGCCTGTCTGCCCATACGGATCAAACTCGGTGGCTTGATAGTGACTGCTCAACACCAGCGCCACATCTTCAACCGAAATCAGGTGATTAGGCACCCGACTAAACGGCATCGTCCGACTTTCGGGGTCTTGCTCAACTTCCGGATTCAGCATTTTCTGGGCATACCAGACACGCGGCGTGTTGTAGTAGTGATCCGCCTGGGTATCTTCACCGAAAATATCGCGAAAATTAAAGCCTTCCTTGGCCTTATTCAAGTGATAGCGATCAGCAAAGTCTTTCAAATCGGCACTGTATTGAAAATGTTCCGGCGCATTAAAATCAATTTCCTGAATCCCAGTCTGGTTCGGCGCGAGGACATAACTGTCGTCGGGAATGCGTTCAGCCGCCCAATGATGGCCGCCAACCGTTTCAAAATACCAAATCTCGTTCGCATCGGAAAAGGCAATGCCGTTGCTTTCACAAGTGCCATACTTGGTCACCAAGTCACCCAGACGCTGCACGCCTTCACGTGCGCTGTGAATGTATGGCAACACCACCGTCAGCATGGCTTCTTCGCCAATACCGTCCGGCTCAAGCGGATCCAGTCCCAGCATCGTGGTATTCGTAAATTCGGTCTCGGTGGCACTCATCGCCACATTGTCGCTATTGATTCCAGCCTCGCCCCATGTGCCATCGCTCGTGTCGGCCACCGGCGTACAGGTATACTGCAGTGGTGACTGCGGCAAATCCAACTGAAACCCATTAAACGTCGACACATACCGTTGCGGCTGCTCATCCGGCTTCACGACAATAAAACGCTTAGGATTAATCCCGCCAGCCGCATCCTCATTCCGGGCAATCATGGTCGACCCGTCAACCGACGCCTTCTTGCCAACCAGCAACGCGGTACAACTCGAATGGTTCACAAACTGATTCATAGACCCGCTTCCTTTCAATTATTTTTATGATAGCACTGGTTGGGGTGCGGATTTTTAAAAAGTTGCTTTACGTATGCACTTTAGAAAAAAGATCATGAAAATTCATTTCTACTACCAAAAAGAGCTAGCGGAAAGATGTTTTCATGATCTAGATCTGTCATATTTGACCATTAATTTGATGAAGATTGCACTGATGCGTTATACCAAAAACAACCTTAGTGAGAGTATGTTGATGAAAGCAAAATTATGATCGTCTACTCAGCGAAACACTGATATTTCAGAAATACTACTCTTCTCCCTCCGCTTTTCGCCTCAAAGCACGTTCAACCATTGATTTAACTTTCTGCGAAGCCTCATCGTATTCAACTTTCGACAACCTGACTGTTACGTAATCAACTTTAGTCTTATTGTCTTTCATCATCACCGAGATTCTCAACGGAACACCGAATTCCTCAAAGAGAATACTCAGTGACGAGAGCGTATTAAAGGCCTGCAAACTTTCTAAACTTGACTGGATATTTGAGATGTTATAAACCACATAGTCTTCAATATCTTGTCTGTCGAATTGGTTTCTTTTAAGCCCAGCGTGTTCGGCTGACTCCTTCACTAAACCGTCAAATGTAAAAGTCATGTTCAGCCCCCTAAAGGTTCGTGCTGTCCATTTCAAAGCGACTCAATGTCAATCGGCTTCCCATGATCATACGTCTTCCGATCGTCATCCGTAATCTCACGAACAACCCGACACGGTGAACCAAATGCCACGACATTAGCCGGAATATCATGCGTGACTAAACTGCCAGCACCGATGACACTGTTATCGCCGATCGTCACGCCAGGCATGACCGTGACATTCGCGCCAAACCAGCAATTCCGGCCGACATGAATCGGCTTATTGTATTGGTACCCTTGTTCACGCAGGCTCGGATCAATCGGATGGGTGGCGGTTACCAAAGTTACGTTGGGACCAAACATGGTTCGATCACCCACGTAAATATGTGTATCATCAACCAACGTTAAATTAAAGTTGGCATAAATCCCACTGCCAAAATGAACATGGGCGCCACCAAAGTTAGAATAGAACGGCGCTTCGACGTAACTTCTTTCACCGATTTCTGCAAACATCTTTTTAAGCTGGGCGAAACGTTCTTCCTGATGGGTTGCTGGAATGCGGTTATACACGGCCACTTCATCAATATCGGCCAGCTGTTCTTTTTGCAAATCCGCATCCATCGGCTGGTAGAGTGCGCCATTGTGCATTTTTTCTTGGATTGTCATGCGATGATCCTCCTTTTTTACTCGTTCTCTCGCTAAATCGTATCACAGTCTCGGTACTCACCATAATGCGCTTTCTAGTTTACTCAAAAGGCCACTGGACAAAATCCCGCCCAGTGGCCTTTTTGCATGCTTTCATATTTATTTAACAAAGCCCAACGTCTGGGCAATCAAGTAAAGGTTCAAGATAATGAGCACCGCGCTGATGAGCCACGCCAGCCACTTGACCCAGGCGTGGTTGGCAAACTCGCCCATGATCTTTTTGTCGCTGGTGTAGCGCACCAACGGGATGACCGCGAACGGCAGCGCAACGCTTAGGAAAACCTGCGAGAATGTCAGCAGTCCCTCAATCTTGGCCTCGTTGCCGTGATAATAAATGGCGAAAATCAAGACCGGCGTGACGGACATGAGCCGCGTCAGAATGCGCTGTGCCCAGAGCGGCATTTTCAGATGAATGAAACCTTCCATAATAATCTGGCCGGCTAGCGTCCCGGTGATCGTTGAGCTTTGTCCGGATGCCAGCAATGCGATCGCAAATAACATGGAAAGCATCGGGCTGGCAATGGCGCCGACAATCTGTGAATTGCTTAAGGCATTGAAAAGATCTACAAAGCGGCCTAATGAGCTATTGGTGCCGAAGAAAAGCGCCGCTCCAAGAATTAACAGTAATGAGTTCACGATAAACGCCATCGTCAGTTGCAAGTTGGAATCAATCGTTGAAAACTTAATCGCCCGTTTGACATCGTCTGGCTTGCTGCGATCAATTTTACGCGTCTGGGAAATCGATGATCCAAGGAAAAGATCATGCGGCATGACCGTCGCACCCACGATCCCTAGTGAAAGGTACAACATGGATTTATTGGTAACAATATCAGCGTGTGGCACGTAGCCTTTTAACATTTCCGGCACGTTGGGTTGGGCCAAAATGACTTCATAGGCGAAAACCAGCAGAATGACGAGGACTAAAGTAGCAACCACCGCTTCGATTTTTCGAAAGCCGAGGCGCATGAGTAGTAACAGAATTAAAACATCTGCCGTAGTAATGATAATGCCGACAATTAGCGGCATCTTGAAAAGCAGTTTTAGCGCAATGGCCGACCCGATAATCTCGGCTACATCTGTTGCCATAATTGCTAATTCGGTAACAACCCAAAGAAAACCGCCCATGACACGTCCGGTATGCTCGCGCGTCATCTGCGCCAGGTCCTTACCGGTCACAATTCCCAGCCTTGCCGCCATTGCCTGCAGCAACATCGCGATCAAACTGGAAATCAAAATAACTGAAAGCAGTGAGTACTTGAATGAAGCCCCGCCGGCAATACTGGTAATCCAGTTACCGGGATCCATGTAACCCACGGCAACCAGAATGCCCGGTCCGGTATAAGCGACTAGTGTCCGCCAAAAACCGGCATTGTGCGGCACTTCAACACTGCCATTAACTTCATCTAGACTTTTACTCGGCGTGTCTTCAAAGTGAATGATCCGCTCACGTTTTGAGTTTTTATTTTCTTTTTCCATGATATAAAGCCCTCTTTCCATTGGTTTGAAATTTGGGTCTCGCTTGAGTTATCACTCAACATCGTCCGACATAAATATACACCCTCCCCAAGTGAGGTCAAGAAAAAGGTTAGGCTGGCTTAACTTATTGCCTAAAGCCCCTACTGACGGCACTCATCGCGTGCTATAATAAAACCACACTGCCGGCTTTAAGTTTTCACTTAATCCATTTTAAGAAAGGATCCTGGTACATGGCCAATTCAACTGATGACATGTTGCATCAAGCGCAATTATTTAATGATTTCACGGCTAAACAGAAACTGATTATCATCGCCGCCATTGATGTGTTTGCCGAGAAGGGGTTCGCCGCAACCAGTACGAAGGAAATCGCCGCGCGGGCCGGGGTCGCCGAAGGTAATATTTACAGTCGCTTCACCAACAAACGTGGCTTGTTGAATGCCATTATTACACCAGTACTCGACCAGATGTTCCCGGCCGAATTGGATGACTTCATTAAGTCTCGGTTGAATCAAGATTATGTGTCATTGGAAACTTTTCTAACCGTTTTAATCAAAGATCGCCTTACTTTTTTGCAGGCGAATGCGCAAATTATCAAAATCGTGCTATCGGAATTGTTGAATGACACGCAAGTTCGTGAACAGGTCATTGGCAACTTCACAGCCCAATATTGGCAGACGATGACGCATGATTTAACCGTCCTGAAACAACAGGGGGTGCTGGTCGACTGGCCGTTTGAAGATATTTTAAGAGCTATCTGGTCGACTACCAGCGGTTTGATTCTGGGATTTTTATACTTCAATCAGCCACTAGACGCCGATACCGTGAATCACAGTATTACCGCAACGATTAAGGCTTTATCGCCAAAGTAGTTGGTGGCGTGCACACATGGTGTAGCCTTCTGTTCCGGTAGTTCTGTGGGTTATGACTCACAACGGTGGTTGGTTTGCGTATAAAATAAAACTATGTGGTTTTGCTCAGGTTCACTTTAACGCGCTCCCCGGCGCAGAAACCTGCGTGTAAGGACCTTGGTTGCAATGGCCTAAGCCAGGGCCATCACGCCCAAGGCCACTTACACTCCGGTTTCTAACCGCGCCGGCTCACGCTCATTCTTTTTGAGGAGGATTCATGACTCTCGCAATTTTTATTTTCCTACTCATTGCCGGCATCGGTGCTGGCTTGACGGCCACGTTGGCTGGGCTGGCTTCGCTGGTTTCTTATCCCGCGCTGCTGGCCATTGGGGTGCCGCCGGTGATTGCCAACGTGACCAACACCGCCGCCTTGGTATTCACCGGTGTCGGCTCAGCAGTTTCATCCCTGCCTGAACTGCATGGGCGCGGCAAATTTCTGTGGCGGCTCATCCTGTTAGTTTCGCTTGGCAGCATTTTCGGCAGCGCCTTGTTGCTGATTGCACCTGCATCGACTTTTGAAAAAATTGTCCCGTTCTTCATTATTGCTGCGGGCCTGTTATTGTTGTTCAGCGGCAAACTGCCTACACAGGAACACCGCCCGGACGAACCGGCGCGCCGCCTGACATTTCGGCAAGAAGCTGCCCAAACCATCGTTATCTTCGTGACCGGAGCCTATGCCGGTTACTTCGGTGCTGCTGCCGGCGTCGTGATGTTGGCAACGTTGACCCTGACCGTGGATCAGCCCTTCATCGTGTCCAATTCAATGAAAAATCTGACCGGCTTTGCGGCCAATGGCATCGCCACCGTCATATACGCTTTCACGACCAAAATCGAATGGCTCATGGTCATTCCCCTCGGCATCGGCCTTTTCATCGGCGGCTATATTGGACCCATCATCGCCCGGCGTCTGCCAGTGCAGTTACTACGCGTCATCATTGCGGTTTTGGCTTTCCTGTTGGCCGCCAAGCTGTTCGCCCAAGCCTATTTTTAATGAAATTTTGACACTATCAAACAAAAAAACTTCTCAGCGATCATGTTGCAATGTGCAAATGATTGCTGAGAAGTTTTTTCTAACGCATATCGTACAAATGATTCAGTTATAACAACCAAACCGCTAACCCAAACAAAACCAAATGTACCAATAATCTTACCATATGATGGCTTACGTGCGGCTTGCCGTACATCGCTATCCCATTAAGCCACGCTACTGCGGACAAACCCAGCAACCCGATCAGCAAAACGATGACCGCGTTGACCTTATCCGGAATCACCGCCGCTGTCAGTACCAAAACCGCAGCCAGCGCCGTTAGCTGATTGAAAAGCGGGTTACCTTGTTTGGCTTGCCATGCCTGCCAAGCAACCAGCAGCATCACAAACCCATAACCGCCGATCACCACGCGCATCCCGATTGCCGCCATGCGCTCGCCTAGCCTTCCTGCGCCTGCAAGACTTGATCCATCACATGTAAAACGCCATATTCATCATTGCTACGGGTACGATATTTGGCATGCTGTGCCATACCCTGCGTCGCATTCGCCATTATATAACTGTAACCAACCGTCTCGAGCATCGGAATATCATTATCATAATCACCAAACGCCATCATCTGGGCAGTCGGAATATCAAAATGCCGACTCAAAATCCGCATCCCGCGGCCTTTGTTCACGCCAAGATTTTGAATATCCAACCAAGTTTCGCCACTCACCTGAACCGTATAATCCTGACCAAACACCGGCCGAAAATAGCGATCAGCATTCTTGCGACTATCCGCATTGGGAAAATAAATCGTGACCTTATCGACTTCTAGCGACATATCCAGCAAATTCGGCACCTTTTTGAGCTTGTGGTAAAACGGCAACAGCGCCGGTGCGTATTTGGCATCAACCGCATTGATATACGCGGCATCCAAGGCACATAGCACCGGAACGCCATCGGTTTTTTCAAGAATGAATGACACAATCTCGCGATACTTGGCCGCGGAAATCAAACTTTTTCCGATGATATGGCCATGCGTTGCCACTAAACCGCCATTATCGCAAACCAGCGAGATGTGCTGGCTGAAGTGTGGAAAAGTTTCCTGCAGCGTATATAACGGTCGGCCACTGGCAGCGACGAATTCGATGCCTGCCTGATGAAGCCGGTGTAAGTAACGATCAAAGTGCGGTGGTAAGACGCCTTTGCTGGTTAACAGCGTCTGGTCCATATCACTGGCAATTAATTTTACATTTCGCATCTTTTTCTCCCATAAACGAATTAGTTAGTGCGGCGCCCCTTTGGTAACCACGTTCTCGATCACCTTCGCAATCTGCTCCGGCGGCTCTTGCATGCCATGCTTCAGCCACATGGTTAATACACCCACGGCCCCATTAATGAAGAACGTATAATAATAATCGAGATGATCTTTATCGGTCTCGCCGTACCAAGTTTGATAACGTGACTGCGTTTGTGCCTGAATCGGCCGCACGATTTTTTGTAAAACCGAACTATCCGGTGTGGTTAAAAGAATCGTTGCGGCTTGCGGATGTTGCATGATGACCTTGAGAATCGGCACCAACATCCTGGTCATATCGTCTATTTTAACACTGAGATACGGTTGGATTTCATTGAGTAAATCGGTTTCAATCTGTTCGAATAAAGCCAAGGGTGACTGGAAGTGCAAGTAAAAGGTTCCGCGATTCAGATCCGCCTGGCGACAAATCTCCGTCACGGTGACGTCATCCAGCGCCTTGGTTTCCAAAATCTGCAGTAAGGCGGTCTTAAACCGACTCACCGTATACTGAACCCGGCGATTGTCCCGTGTCCCTGACATCAACATTCACCTCTAAACCAACATGATTTCAACAAAGTGTTCATTTCAAAACAGATTTTCCGTTTCTGTGCTTGAACGAACACTTTTAATCTAACATAATGTCATTCAATGAACAACGTGTTGAGTTTATGAGCACAGCGGAAGCACATGCCCAGCTCAATGCGATTGCAGGAGGTTTTTTAATATTGGCATATATCGAAGTCAAACATGAATCCAAACGTTACAAAATGGGTGAAACCACCATTACCGCCAATCAGGATATCAACTTTACCGCGGATCAAGGCAAGCTGACGGTCATTCTTGGCCCCAGCGGTGCGGGCAAGTCGACGCTGCTGAATATTTTGGGTGGAATGGATTCGCCCACAGAAGGGGAGGTCTGGATTGACGGGACTGACATTGCGACGTTTTCCGATAAGCAACTCACGGCTTTTCGGCGGCACAATGTCGGTTTTGTTTTTCAGTTTTACAATCTAATCCCGAACCTGACGACTAGGGAAAACGTTGAGCTGGCTGGGTCCATTGTGAAAGATGCGTTGGATCCGACCACGGTATTGCAGCAAGTTGGTTTAGGCGCGCGGCTGGACAATTTTCCTTCGCAGCTTTCCGGCGGCGAGCAACAGCGGGTGGCCATTGCCCGCGCTTTGGCGAAAAATCCGAAGCTGTTGCTGTGTGACGAACCCACTGGCGCGCTTGACTACAAGACCGGTAAGCAAGTGCTGCAACTATTGCAGGATGCCAGCCGCAAAGATCATAAAACCGTTTTGATCATCACCCACAACGCTGCGATTGCCAAAATGGCTGATCGGGTAATCGAAATCAATGATGCGCAGGTCCGCAACATTCATGACGAAGCCGCACCAACGCCAGTCGCAGACATTGAGTGGTAGGTGATCAGTTTGAAACCATTAACGAAAAATCTTTGGCGAAACATTCGCGATTCATTGGGCCGATTCATCGCAATTGTTATCATCATTATGCTTGGCGTTCTTTTATTTGTCGGGGTCAAAGCGACTGGGCCAGCGCTTAAGGACTCCTTGAACACGACTGTTAAAGCCGATCATCTCGCTGACAGTCAGCTCCTGGCAACTACCGGCGTCACCAAAGCCCAGGTCAAGGCAGCACAATCGGTTAGCGGCACTCAGGCAGAAGCCGTCAAGTTCAAATACGCAATTGGTGGCAAGGCCAGCGATGTCGTCGCCTTGTATGGCTATCGGAAAACAGCCACGATCAACCGCCTCCACCTGACCAGCGGCCACTTGCCGACCCACCATAACGAAATCGTGCTAGATTCAGTCGCCAAAAAAAGCGGCTACAAACTCGGGCAGCATTACACCTTCGCCCGCAGCAGCGGTCTCAACCGGCGAACTTACACGATCACCGGCTTCGCGGACTCCCCGGCCTACATTGAAGACACCAGTCGCGGATCCGCCAATATCGGTGATGGCACGGTCCGGTATTTTGCCTATATTCCTGATCAGCAAATGAACATGCCCGTCGTCTCGCAATTGAACATCCGCTTCCCGGGACTGCAAAAGCGCGACACATTCAGTTCTTCTTACAAAGATGCGGTTGCCGCCAAAATGAAACAAGTCAAACGCCGCGTCAAAGCACAGGCACAAAAAGATTTGCAAACCATGATTGAAGCCAAAATTGTGCAGGCCGCCACCAAGAAGGCCACTGCCCAGGCCACCGCAGCAGGTATGCCAGCCAGTGCCGCTGCAACCACCGCGCAGGCCGCTATTCAGAAGCAACAAGCAACTCTGAAAAAACAAGCCGTTACCCGTGCGCAGAAGCAACTATCCACCAGTCTCACTTGGCAAACCCGTGATGACTTGCCAGGATTTGGGGACTACGGCGGTTCAGCGGATCGAATTGCCGCAATTGCCAACGTGTTTCCGGTGTTCTTTTTCCTTGTGGCTGCCCTCATCACCTTTACAACCGTCAGTCGCATGGTCGAAGAAGCCCGCGCACAAATCGGCACGTTCAAAGCACTCGGTTACGGCAAATGGGCCATTGCCCGTAATTACCTTGCGTATGCAGCACTGGCCGGGTTATTCGGCGGAGTCATCGGCGTTTTTGCCGGCAATCTCAGCATTCCGCGTATCGTCTTGAGTTTGTATAAAAACTACATCCCACTCAAACAAGTCGTGACACTGCAATGGCCACTCATTGCCTTGTCGATCGTACTCGCCTTAATTGCCACGTTGGGCGCCGCCATCATCGTTGTCCGCAACGAATTAACCGAAAAACCGGCAGCCTTGATGCGTCCGCGGGCACCTAAATCCGCTAAACGCATTTTACTCGAACGGATCACCCCGTTATGGTCGCGGCTTTCGTTTAATCAAAAGGTCAGTTACCGCAACCTTTTCCGGTATAAATCACGGCTCATCATGACCATTCTTGGCATCGCCGGCGGAACCGCCTTAATTCTTACCGGCTTCGGCATCAAGGATTCCATCACTGCCACGGGCACCTTGCAATACAATGATGTGGTTCATTACCAAGCCATAGCTCGCTTGGCGGATGGTAAAACTCCTACAGCAGCGCGCACCGTCTTGAAGAAAAGCAATGCCTATCGCAGCGCCGGCGCCGTCAGCAGTGCCGTGGCCAAGCTCAGCGCCAATGGCCACCAAATCAGCGATGTTAACCTCTTTGCCCCATCAAGCGGCAGCTCCCTTGAACCGTACGTTAGCCTCCGCTCAACCAAAACCAACCAAAAGCTGACGTTGCCGCGTTCCGGCATCGTTATTACCAGCAAAGTGGCCAAATCACTTAAAGTCGGCACTGGCGATCGCTTAAAAATCACCACAACGGATGGCAAGAAACATAGCTTTAAGATTAAAGGCATCGCCAAAAACTATGTCGGTCATTTTACCTATCTCTCAAACACCAGCTATCGGCAACTTGCCGGTCAGCACACTAATCCCAATACTTTGCTCGTCCGCTTACGACCGCAAACTACTAAGCAAAACGACCGGCTAGCCAAGCGTCTTTTGAATCACCACGCCATTGTCGGCATCAGCTTCACCACCACAGCGAAAAAGACGCTTAGCAACATGAGCGGCATGCTCGATCCGATTGTCCTGATCTTCATTCTCTTGAGTGCCGTTTTATCCTTCGTGGTCCTGTACAACCTGAACAATATCAACGTTTCCGAACGCATTCGGGAGTTGTCCACGATCAAGGTGCTGGGGTTCTTCGATCGTGAAGTCACCATGTACATCAGTCGCGAAAGCATCGTGCAGACCATTGTCGGGATTCTATTCGGCTATGGGTTAGGTAACCTTTTAACGGCGTATATTTTGCAACAGGCAGAAACTGCCGACGTCGTTTTCCCACTGACCATCAGTTTCACCGGCTACCTCACTGCCACGCTGCTGATGATCGGGTTCACCGCCATTGTCACTTGGCTCACCCACCGGCGCCTTCAGCGGGTTGACATGGTCGAAGCGCTTAAATCCAACGAATAACTTACAATTTTGTCATGCAGTCGCAGCGCACGGCTGCTTTTTTTCATCCAAAATTCACCAAAACTGCCGAATAAAAACCTAAAATCACGTAAATTTGACCGCCAGATGAAGATTGAGAACAACTCCTAACAGTTCTGTAATGGTGACGTAACATTGACACGGTAAAGTAGCCTTTAGTTAATTAATTAAGGGTGAGGTCAAAATGAAATTCAATAAAGCTATGATTACATTGGTTGCCGCAGTTACCTTAGCAGGTTCTGCCAGCGCCGTAACACCGGTTTTCGCTGACACAAGTGCCAGCATCGCTTCTAACAAAAGCGAAACGAACGATTTATTAAAACAAATCGAAGCAGCCAACACTGAGGTCATCAATCTTAACAAGCAGATTGATGATAAGAATTCGCAAATCAGTGATGCCACAGCCAAGATCAGTGCAACAGATGCCCAGATCAAATCATTGAGCGGCCAAATCACGGCTGCCCAAAAGAATGTGACGGCACGGAAGAACAACTTGAAAGACCAACTGATTTCCCTTCAAAAGAAGGCTGGTAGCTCGGTTAGCGGCAATGTCTACATCGACTTCGTGTTGAACTCACAAAGTCTTTCGGACTTGATCGCCCGCACCATGACCGTTGGCAAACTCAGCCAAGCCAGCAAGGAAGCGCTGGACGCTGTGACCGTTGCCAAGGACAAACTGGCAGGACTGAAGAACCAACAGGAAACAGCGCGTCAGACGTTGGTTTCAACCAAGTCATCGCTTGAAACCCAGAAGTCTCAGTTGGTTACCTTGCAAAAGACAGCTAGCGACAAGCAGGATGCCTTGAACAAGCAAATCAATGATCACCGTGACGAATTGGTTGCATTGCAGAGCCAGTTCGCCCAAGAACAGGAAAAGACCGCTGCGGCAACTCAAGCTGCTTTGAAGACAGTCGCTGCATCGACCGGTTCTGCATCAAGCAAGAGTGCCGACAGCAGCAGTTCAACAAATAAGGCTGCTTCAAGCCAAAGCACCCTCTCCACAACCAGCACTTCTTCCAACAGCGGTGCCTCATCATCCGTCATCAGCAACAACACCAATTCAGGTAGCGGCAGCCATGCTGATTACAGTAGTTCAGCCAACACTTATCCTTGGGGTCAGTGCACCTGGTATGTTAAGTCTGTTGCTTCATGGGCAGGCAATGGCTGGGGCAACGGCGCTGAATGGGGCGCTTCCGCTGCAGCTGCAGGCTTCACGGTTAACCACACACCGGCAGCCGGCTCAATCATTGTCTTCGCTGCTGGCCAATCCGTTGGCGGCCAATGGACTGCTGATGGTCAATATGGTCACGTTGCTTACGTTCAATCTGTTTCCGGCGACAGCGTCACCATTTCCCAAGGCGGCATGGGCTTCAGCTCACCAACCGGCCCGAACACCCAGACCATCTCTGGCGCAAGCAGCTACACTTATATCCATCGGTAATTTTACCCACCCTTAATCACGTCTTGGGATCCTATTTTCGGATACCAACCTAAAAATACCGCGGGAACCAAAAGAAGCCTCTGAATCTTTGCAAGTGCATAGATTCGGAGGCTTCTTTTTATGGTTGTTGTGGTCATTGCATTGCCGCGTCTTCAGCGCAACAGGCAATGCAACGACGCGGCAGATGCATTGAATCCTAGCAATCGCACGCCACATCGCATGTGTCGCAATCGTCAAGATAGAAACTGTTGGCACGACTCACCGTTACAAAATCGCCAATGTCCCATTTTTCCCGTGCGGCTATTTCATTCACGATGACACCAAACCGTTGGCGAAACTTGTAAATGTAGCAAAAGATCGCTTCTTGGTGGCGAACGTCCGGACCGACAACAAACACGTTTTTGGCGCGGGTCGATTCATCAACGTCACTTAACTTGATTTCGCCATCAGCACTTTCGAAAAGTTCCGGCCATAATTTTAGCGGGCCCGGGTTAAATCCCGTGCACAGGATCGGTTTGTATGGCGTCGTGATGGTGCGGCCGTCGGTGAACCACAACTGATACTGTGATGGGGAATCGCTGGTCACCGTTTTTAAGGTTGCATTTTGTTGTAAGGTGATCCGATCCGCAACTGCTGGCGGCAAATCCAAGAACCGACGCCGAGTGTATGGAGCCAGGCGGATGCTGGGATCAGGTGAAGCAGCGTTTAAGCCGGTCGATTCCGTGATCATCAAAACTTTATGCCCAAGCGTGGCCAGATTGATCGCAGCATCCACGCCGCTTTCATTGCCACCGATGACAATTTGGGTTTCCCCTGGCAAATCCTGCCAAGAATGCACCTGCTGATAGTGAATGACATTTTCAGGGTGATCGGTTAACTTCGGAAAAGCGAATTGCCCGACTGCCATAATCAGATATTTACTTTCAACGACACCGTGATCGGTCTCAATGGTGTAGCTGTCGGCGTTGGCTGTAATGGCGCCAACACGTGTATGTTCGGCAATCGGTAACGTATAAGTCTCTGCCACCAGCTTCAAATAATCGACAAACTGAGGCCCGCTAAGATGTTCGGTTCCCAGCGTATAGGCCGGCGACGTCTCCATGGTAACAGCATTTAAGTCCGGCATGCCGAAACCATTGCTGGTAAATGATGGCGTGATAAAACGGGTTTCTTTTGGCCAGTTGCGAAAACTTTCGCCAATCTCACCTTGCTCCAAAATCTGAAATTGCTGACAACCTAATTGTTTCAAAATGACGCCGACGCCAATTCCGGCTGCCCCGCCACCAATAATCGTAATTTGATTCATGTTTTTATCTCCTTATGTCAATCCAGACGCTTACTGTCACGCACCGTTAAGCGATTCAGGCCGGTTTCACTCACATGCGCCGTAGCCTGAGCCAAAATGGTGCCGACAACGGCCAAACCGACCGCCAACAAGACCGCCAAAAGCTCCACGCCGGCAAAACGGACACCATCTTGACGCATCACCATTCGCGCCACAATCAGCCCGATAACGCCAGTCAATCCGCCAACCGCATTAATCGCAAAAGAATCAACTGCATCGTAGAATCTTTTAGCATGTTGCATCTGCACGACCGCCGTCTGACATAACCCGCCGGAAACAACGGCGACTACGGCCATGGTGCCTGCGCCGACATAGCCGACCAAAGCCGTACTCGTCACCAATCCGCATAAAATGCCATTCAGTAAATCACCTAAGCTCACCGATTGCGTTCGCCGATACGTCAACCAGCACCAGCCGGCAATCGCCGCCAAAACCGCAATGAGCGTTTTGATCAGCACCTGCAAAGCCTCGGCATTCAGACTACCCACCGGCGCTAAATTAAAGCCTAACCAGCCCACCAGTATCATGATCGTTGCGGCATAATCTGTACGAAAATCATTCGCCACAACCGCCTCACGACTGCGGGTCAACGACTTTGCCAAGACAAGACTGGTCAGCCCTGCCGTCAGATGCACGACAATACCGCCGGAAAAATCCAGTGCACCCAGTCGCTGCAACCAACCACCATCCGACCATAGCCAATGCGCGAGTGGGCAGTAAACCAACGCCGTCCAAACCGGCACAAAAATCACCAAGTAACGGCCATGTTTAAAACCAACAACGGTCCCGATCAACATGGCGATCGCATATAAGTAAAAATCCATCTGCACCAAACCACCCAGCAAATCCGCAAAACGATTAACCTGTAACAGATTGGTGCCAAACGCCAGGTAATTCCCAAACACCAACCAGCAGCCGATCGCCACCATCAACGCAACGCTCATGGTTAAAAGTGCCGGCTGCTGCCGCGAGCGAGGTAACATACCCACGTATAACAGCGGTACGCTAAAGATCATCGGCAGCATGATCAGGAAACAGACAAGTGCAAACATAAATGACCCCCTTTGAGCTTTCGTCAGCTTGAAAATCAGGCTGAGCAAGCGTTAGTGACCTTTTGCTATTCAGTTGTGAATGATCGCTTCTACCTATAGACATGCGGTCAGTGAGTGATTGCTATTTTTGAAACTACCTACCTCGCTTTCTAAAACGTAACCATTACGATTAAGAAGCGACTGTTACCTTATCATTTGTTGGTTAGTGGTGTCAACTGATATTTTTGGCAAAAAAAAGACAACACCCTGGAAAAAGTGTCGTCTTGATGCCAATTCTAAAAAAAACCGGCATACATTAATTCCGATTAAACATGGTCACAAATGATCTTTTCTTCCAAAAAGGTTGACCGTTATTTCCGCCACGGACACGACAAACCAAATAAGCGGAATAATCGTTAATATATTCAGCATGGCCTGTCCGAATGTATCACCAAGCAACATTCGAATAACAACATTGAGCAGGCCACAAATCAACCAAAAAAACAGCCTTCGAAACATAAGGGATTGTTCTCCAACGAAATAGGCCAAATCTTTCTTGGCACTTAATTCTTAAGTCATGTTCTCCAAGGTGAGAATTATCGATATTTCCTCGAATAGAAATAATAGGCAAGACCGAGGCCAGTTCCCAAAAGCAAGCAAATCAAGATTAGAACGGGATTGAACCAATTGTTAGGATTGGTGTTGATATTTGTGTTCAATAGACCGCAACGGCACACACTGCGACGACGACCAGAACAGATTTAGGTTTTGGTGTCATATAGCTTCTCCTTTTCTCTGAGTGATTGGTAATGGCAATGAATGCCAGCATCGAAACTAAATACATCATTGATGTAAGGTCTCTTACAAAGTCATCTTCGCTTTTCCAGTTTATGCATAAACTGCCATTCTTTGGCGAAGAAAAAATAAACGTTGGCTTTTGGCCAATTAACGTCGATTTAATCGTTTAACCTTGCTAATTGATGGTCTCCACGCTTTAAACCAAAAAAAGACACCCGAAGTTCCACACAATCACTGTGGAAGTTTCAAGTGTCCTTACGCCGTACAAAATTTTTCTCAAGCTTTCTGCCGACCATATCCCTTCAAGGTTGCCCGAATCGCAAATCCCAAAGCGATGAGTGCAATGGTGTACAAAGCGACATTGCCGTAGAACTTACTGATCGGGTTCCAGAATACCGGCCAGAAGACTTGGTAGAGCCAGAAGCCAACGACTAGCAGGCCCCAGAAAATATTGATCCAGATTTTTTTCATGGTACACACTCCCTTTTGCTGAGCGTGAGCTGGCGCGTTCAGGAGCCGGAGTATAAGTGGCCTTGGGCGGGATGGTCGGGCTTTGACCATTGCGACCAAGGTTCTTATACACAGGCTCCTGCGCCAGCGAACGCGTTATGCCGAGCGTGAACCGGCGCGTTTAGGAGCCGGAGTATAAGTGACCTCGGGCGTCCTTATATGCAGGCTCCTGCGCCGGTGAACGCGCTATAGCCTAAATCATTGGCGATGCCGGTGCGTTGTAATACTTATTGATCAGGTGATAGGCGGTTGCCTGTAAGCCGACCATCAAGATGATCGTGAAGCCAAACAGCCATGCGGTCCAAAGTAGTGAAACCGGGCCGCTTGTGGCGGTTAAGGCGGTGACTGAGGTGCCTCGCGCCCGGCCGACAATCAGCGTTGGAAAGACGCCAAGGAAAATGGTGTAAATGAAGCTGGCCATCGTGCCAACACTGAGCCAGAACGTCACACGCGGATGGTGGTTGGCAATGGACCAAGTCTCAACCCCAAGGAACGCAACCAACAAGATCAGCAGTAACGATACGATGACTGGCCGATTGGTGAAAAACCGGGTATAGAACGGCAACAGGACGGCAAACAGGACAACCGCCGCATAAAGTGCCCAGGTTGTGCGTTTCAGGGCCACGGTTAATTGTTCAGCGACATTCGCACTAACTTTTTTGATCACTCGGGTCAAGCCGACATTCAGACTCAGCAACACCGCTAAAATACCGCCTAAGATGCTGAACGGTGTCAGGATGTCGCCCATGCTGGCATAGACAAACCCGTTACGAATTGGCACGCCGCTGACCGTGGAGCTAAAGACGATGCCGAGCAGGAACGGTGGCATCAGACTGCCGATAAACAACGCCCAGTCCCAGAACTGATTATAGTGTCGGCTATGCCACTGATTGCGATAGTCAAACGCGACGCCGCGGAAAATCAAGAAGAACAGCATCAGGAAAATCAACGGATAATAGCCGGAGGTCAACGCCGAATACCAGCCAGGATAAGCGGCAAACATGACAGCAAATGCGGTAACGGCCCATGTTTCATTGCCGCCCCACACCGGCCCGGTGACTTTCATAATCTGTTGCCGCCGTGACAAATCATCGCCCACAAAGAACGTTGCCATTCCCGCACCAAAATCGGCGCCATCAAGGACGAAGAACAACATCAGCTCGGTAGAAATGATGCCGAGGAAAATGACTTGCAAATTGGAAAGACTAGGCATGGCTGAACGCCTCCTTTGCAAACGGATCTGGAATGGTCCGGTCTTCCGGATAATCGCCGGTAATCTGTGGCAAGCCACGGGTGACGGTACGATGCGAGATATAAATCATGGTGCTTACCAAGAAGACGTCGGCAATGAAGAACAAGGCGAGACTCGTTCCCGCCTCCGTCGCCGTCAAACTTGGCGAAACCGCATCATACTGTGTCAATAAACCATAGACAACAAACGGATAGCGCCCGACTTCAGCAACAATCCAGCCTGAAGTAAACGTCAAGTACGGAAGCCATAACGTCCAGCCCAACGTCCGCAGCGTCTTTGGATGCTCCTCAATCGTTGACTCACGCCGATGCAGCATAATCGTTGCAAACAGCGCGAACATGGTGAAGAAGTAGCCTGCATAAACCATCAGATGCATGGTCCAGAACAGCAGCGTCACTGGTGGATAGTAATTCATCTGGCCGTCATAGGATTTGGCAACGGTCTTATCAAACTTCGCATGATACATTTTGGCCACTTGATTCATGCCAGGCATCGCACCGGTAAACGTGTTTTTACCAAAATACGTGCCCATGTTCGGAATCGAAATGGCTTTGGTCGTGTGATCCTTTTCATTGATCAGCGCCGCCATTGCCCAAGGCGCACCGGTTGTGGCACTCCCTTCCAAATCATAGCGTCCTTCAATTGCCGTGAACTTCATCGGCTGTAGTGCGGCAGTTGCGGCACCTTGATCGTCCCCTTGTGCAGGCTGTAGGAAGGCCGCTGGCAACGCGATCAGTAAACCGATTTGAACGGCAATTTTAAACGCTGCCGTATCGCGCTTATGCAGAATCTGCCATGCCGAGATGCCGGCTGTCACAAAGCCGCCGGTGATCAGAATTGCAAATAAAACGTGTAAAAATTCCGGCCGGTACTGTGGATTCTGTAACAACGTAATCAAACTGTCCAAACGGGCACGGCCGTTTTCCAAGTGGAAGCCATAGGGATTTTGCATAAAGGCATTAATCGCAATAATCCAAACGACGGAAAACAGTGATGCTCCCAACATCCCAACGCCTAGCCAAGCGTGGGCGCGTTTTGGCAATTTACCCCAAGTAAACCGCCACAAACCGATGATAGTTGATTCAATGAAGAACGAAATCATACTTTCAATGGCTAACGGTACACCAGAAACATCGCCCATCAAGCGGGTAAAGGCCGACCAGTTCATGCCGAATTGAAATTCCATAATCAACCCGGTGACAACGCCGGTCCCAAAACTGAAGAAAAAGATACGGCTAAAGAATAGCGTTAAACGGCCGTATTTTTCAGTGTCGCCCCGACCATAGGCATATAAAAATTCAAAAATCATGGTCGTCAGCAACATCCCGATGGTGGTTGTCACAAATAGAAAGTGCGTGATGGCGGTCACCGCAAACTGCATTCGCGATAAGTTCGTTACAGCCAACGGGATCGTGGCTAATGTGAGCCCCATTTTGATCACCTCTGATAATCAAACCCCTGATATAAGTTCGTTTTGCTCTTCTGATCATCGTCATTGTAAAACAAAATCAAAATTTGATATAACGATAAGCTTGTGATTTTATTCGCATTAGCTAACGTTAACATAAGTTACTAGTCAGCGGGTTAGCACGCCTCCGTTTGTTTGCCAAAATAACGAGGGACTGCTGTTAATATGACTCTGATACGGCCGCTCATTTTCTTGAAACTTATAGAGTTGTTCATCCATAATCCTGGATAGCTCACACAAAATTAGGATTTTAATCCTTTGCATCAACACTTTTAAACCGTTAAACTAGAATAGTAATACATGCTGAAAGGGGCTTTTAAAATGGCAAAAATTGCTGTTCTGGTTACCGATAACTTCGAGGATGCGGAATTAACCTCACCCGTCAAAGCGTTAAAGGATCAGGGCCATGACGTCACTTTGATTGAAACGCAAGCTGGGAAGCAAATTACCGGTAAACATGGCGCAACGGCAACGATCGACACCACGATTACCGATGTCAAACCGGATGATTTTGACGGCTTACTGCTTCCAGGCGGCTTTTCGCCAGATGAACTTCGGGCTGACGATCGCTTTGTTAATTTCGTCAAAGCCTTCCTGTTGGCCGACAAGCCAGTCTTTGCGATCTGCCACGGGCCGCAATTCTTCATCCAGACAGGCTTGACCAAGGGCCGCACCATGACCGCCTACACAACCGTTCGCCCGGATCTTTACTATGCAGGGGCCATCGTTAAAAATGAACCGGTTGTCGTTGATCATAACTTGGTGACAAGCCGGACACCTGATGACTTGCCGGAATTCAATAAGGCAATGTTGGCGCAATTAAAGTAATTAACGGTGCTGACTGACGAGCACAAAAAAAGGATGTTTCTGCCGCGATTAGCAGAAACATCCTTTTTAAATACCGATATTAGTCTTCCGAAACAAACGGCAGAAGACCCATAATCCGCGCTCGCTTGATTGCGATCGTCAGCTTACGTTGGTTCTTAGCGCTGGTGCCGGTTACCCGACGTGGCAAAATCTTGCCTCGTTCTGAGATAAACCGATCCAACAAGTTCGTGTCTTTATAATCGATGTATTCGATGTGGTTAGCGGCGATGAAGTCGACTTTACGACGACGACGGCCACCACGGCGTTGTTGTGCCATGAGAATTCCTCCTTCTCTATCAAAGATTCCAAGTCGACATTGCTTCCTTACGAACCAATGTCTTCGCTAAGCATGACCTTAGTCACACATTAGAATGGCAGATCATCATCGGAAATATCGATCGGTTTACCATTATTGGCAAAAGGATCGGGATTAGCAGCATTGCCATTGTTGCCTTGGCTTTGACCTGCCGCCGGGTTTTGGCCCGGATTCGATGATGGTGCATTGTTCGGGGCGCTTTGGGAACCAAAGCTAGGTGGGTTTTGCGGCTGCTGGTTATTACCAAACTGCTGCCCACCGCCATAATTCTGGTTGCCTTGGCCAGCGGGATTCGCAGGTTCGGACGGCCGTTGTTGTGTCGTTGCCCGTGATTCCAGCAATGCAAAGTTCTCAACGACGACTTCGGTCACATAGACTTTCTGCCCTTGCGCATTATCGTAAGAACGCGTCTGAATGTGTCCTTCAATCCCGACCAGTGAGCCTTTCTTGGTGAAGTTTGCGAAATTCTCCGCTGACTTACGCCAGATCACACAATTGATAAAGTCGGTTTCCCGTTCACCGTTTGCACTGCGGAACTGGCGATCAACGGCCAAAGTGAATGAACCGACAGCTGTACCGCTTTGCGTATAGCGCAAGTCAACATCTCTGGTTAAACGACCTGTCAATGCAACACTGTTAAGCATGCCGTAGCGCCCCTTTCAAAAAGTTACAATTAGTCTTCTCGCTTCACGATCATGTGACGCAGAATATCATTATTGATCTTGGCAAGACGGTCAAATTCATTGATCGCTTTGTCATCTTCTGCGGACAAGTTCACGATATGATAGAGACCTTCGTTATACTTGTTGATCTCATATGCGAGCTTACGCTTTTGCCAATCCTTGGAATCAATGATGCTGGCACCATTTTCCTTCAAAATATTGTCAAAACGTTCAACCAAATCAGTCTTTGCAGCATCGTCTAAATCAGGACGAATGATGTAAGTTACTTCATACTTGGTTTCAGCCATGACGATTCACCTCCTTATGGACTTTAGGCCCCAGTCGTTTGCCGGAGCAAGGAGTAATAAGGCTACAAAAATAGCCGGATACTCACGAAATAAAATTGTAGCATAGATTCGCTCCGAATACTACTGCTAAAATGGTAAATCATCTGTCGCCAGCTCCGGTGAGGCGGACGAATCGCCCACTGGCATGCCATCAGTGCCGGTTGCCTGCAATGTGCCAGTCCGCCGACTTTCGGTCATCGCCCGCGACTCCAACCACGCAAAATTATCAACCACCACCGACGTCCGCCACCGCTGTTCACCTTGTTTATTTTCAAAATGATTGTTACTGATGCGCCCGGCAACGCCAATGAGCGACCCTTTCGTTGTTGAGCTGGCAAACGTCAACGCCCGTTTGCCAAAAATCACGCACTCGATAAAATCCGTTTCGCGTTGTCCGGTTTTGTTCTTAAAAACCCGATCCACAGCCAGCGTAAAGCGAACCAGCTCCAAATCAGCTGCTGTTTTAAACACCTCTGGTTCCTTCGTCAGCCGACCCGTCAAACTCACACAATTTAGCATATGCCATCCTCCATCTCATCGCGCTATTTTCGCTGTCGGCTATACATTACGCAAAAAGTTTCGCGCTTGATGGTACGTGTCCTCATTTTGTGGAAAAATGGCAACGCAAAAAAATACCGCTCAATCCACCCATCATCTGGGCAGGATTGAACGGTATTCTTCATAATGACTCAGGCGTGTTTAGTCTTCGTCATCGCTATTAGCATCAGATACAGGCTGATCGGTCTCAGCGCGATCCAGCAGTTTGTTGATCTGCTCATCAGCGTTGCCTGCGTACTGTCCGTCAGCTGGCTGTTGCTTTGAATCAGGATCAGTCGGTCCGGCTTGCGGATCGGTTGGCTGGTCTGGCTTGTTGCCATCTTCCGGATCATCGGTTTCCGGTTCAACCTTGGCCATCGTTGCGACCTTAGCATCATCGTCTACTCGAATTAACCGGACACCCAGGGTTGCGCGGCCTGTCTGCGAGACGCTTTGGATATTGAAGCGAATCATAACACCGGAATCGGTCATGACTAGGATATCCTCAGTCCCGTCAACGGTTGTCACACCGGCAAGCGGGCCGTTCTTTTCGGTAATGTTAGCAGTCTTGATCCCTTTACCGCCGCGACCCTTAATTGGGTATTCCTTCGCGGCAGTGCGCTTCCCGTAACCCTTTTCGGAAATCACAAAGACTTCGGAATCCGGTTTGAGAATGTCGGAGCCGACAACGTAATCATGGTCACGCAGGCGAATGCCGCGAACCCCTGTCGCTGATCGACCCATCGAGCGCACATCCTGTTCCTTGAAGGCCACACTGTAACCCAAATGCGTGCCGATCAGAATATTATCCTGACCTGATGTCAAAATGACATTATTGAGTTCGTCGTGATCCTTCAGATTCAACGCGATCAGGCCATTGCTGCGAATGTTGGCAAACTCTTTGACCGGCGTGCGTTTAACGACACCCTTTTGCGTGACGAAGAACAGGTATCGGTCATCTTTTTGACCTTCGTGGACGTTGATGACGGTTTGAATCTTTTCGCCAGCGCCGACACCAAGCAGGTTGATGATCGGAATGCCTTTTGCCGTTCGGCTGTATTCCGGAATTTCGTAGCCTTTACTACGATAGACCTTCCCTTTGTTGGTGAAGAATAGCAGCACGTCATGAGTTGAGGTTGAGATCAGACGTTCAACAAAGTCGTCATCATGAACGTTCATGCCTTGAATCCCGCGGCCGCCACGATTTTGCGCCTTAAACTCGCTGGTTGCCAGGCGTTTGACGTAACCGTTATGACTCAACGTGATCACGACATCTTCCTGTTCAATCAGATCTTCGTCTTCAAGGCTCAGCACTTCGCCGACTAACAGCTCGGTCCGCCGCTTGTCGCCGAATTTCTTTTGAATATCCAGCAATTCATCATAAATGATCTGGTGAACCCGTTCAGGTTTGGCAAGAATATCGGTGTAATCCGCAATGGCTGCTTCAACATCTTTATATTCATTTTCAACCTTATCGCGTTCCAGACCGGTCAGGCGAACCAGCCGCATGTCCAAAATGGCTTGGCTTTGTTTATCGGACAAATTGAACTTGTCCATCAAGATGACTTTGGCCTTGTCTCCGGTTTCGGAACTGCGGATGATCGTGATGATTTCGTCAATATGATCAAGCGCAATCCGCAAGCCTTCGAGAATATGCTCGCGCGCCTTGGCTTTCTTCAGTTCATATTGTGTCCGCCGCCGAATGACATTTTCCTGATGATCCAGGTAATATTGCAGAATCTGTTTTAAGCTCAACAGCTTCGGCGCACCATTGACAATCGCGACCATGTTAAATGAAAAACCGGTCTGCAGTGGTGTCAGCTTGTACAGATTGTTCAGGATCACCGAAGCACTGGCATCCCGCCGGACATCAATGACGATCCGCATCCCGTCACGGTCAGATTCATCCCGCAACGTGACAATACCATCGATCTTCTTTTCGTGAACCAGATCGGCAATCCGTTCCACCATTTTAGCCTTATTGACCATATACGGAATCTCGGTGATGACGATTCGTTCGCGGCCGGATTTTTCGGTCTGAACATCAACTTTCCCGCGCAGCACGATGGTTCCACGGCCGGTTTCATACGCATGGCGAATGCCCGACTTGCCCATGACTACGCCGCCTGTCGGAAAATCAGGTCCCGGCAGCGCCTGCATTAAGTCCGCCGTAGTCGCGTCCGGATTGTCCATCAGCACGTGCAAAGCGGAAATGGTTTCGGACAGATTATGCGGGGGAATATTGGTCGTCATCCCCACCGCAATCCCGGTAGCGCCGTTCACCAGTAAGTTTGGGAACCGTGCCGGCAAAACAACCGGCTCTTTTTCCGTACCATCATAGTTGTCCTGAAAATCAATCGTGTCTTTATTGATATCGCGCAACATTTCAACGGCGATTTTACTCATTCGGGCTTCGGTATACCGCATCGCAGCGGCACCATCACCGTCGACCGACCCAAAATTCCCGTGGCCATCAACCAGCATATATCGGTAGCTGAAATCCTGCGCCATCCGCACGAGTCCTTCATAAATCGAGCTGTCACCATGCGGATGGTATTTCCCCATGACATCCCCGACAATCCGCGCACTCTTCTTATACGGCTTATCCGGCGTCACTCCGAGTTCATTCATGCCATACAGAATCCGGCGTTGAACCGGCTTGAGGCCATCGCGGACGTCAGGCAAGGCCCGCGCCACAATGACACTCATCGCGTATTCAAGGAATGATTTACGCATTGTTTCGCCGAGATTCACATTCGTAATCCGGCTTTCTTGGCGATCATCCATTAAGCGAAAAGTCTCCTCTCAAAAGTTCTCATATCCGACCGGTTTGCTATCCGTCAATCGGTCAATCGGTCAATTACACATCAATATTGTTCGGGTCAACGAAGACCGCGTTTTCTTCAATGAATTTCCGCCGCGGTTCAACATGGTCGCCCATCAGCATTTCAAAAATGCCATCGGCTTCTTCCGCGTCTTTTGGCGACACTCGTAACAGGCGCCGCGTATCCGGATCCATGGTTGTCTCCCAAAGCTGGCTGGCATCCATTTCGCCCAGCCCTTTGTACCGTTGAATATCCGGCTTCGGACTTGGCGGCAGCTGCCCCAGAATATCTTGCAGCTCTTCATCGGAATCGATGTAGCGCATCATTTTGCCCTGCCGCAAGCGATACAACGGTGGCTGCGCGATATAAACGTAGCCGGCATCAAGCACTGGCCGCATGTAGCGATAAATCAACGTCAGCAACAAGGTGCGGATATGCGCCCCATCGACATCGGCATCGGTCATGATAATCAGCTTGTGATACCGCGCTTTGCTGATGTCAAAATCCTGACCGAATCCGGTGCCCATCGCAGTAAACAGCGTGCGGATTTCTTCATTGGCCAAAATCCGTTCCATCGACGCCTTTTCAACATTCAGGATCTTCCCGCGAATCGGTAAGATCGCCTGTGTCAAGCGGCTACGGCCGGATTTAGCCGAGCCACCGGCGGAATCCCCTTCGACAATGAACAATTCCGAGATTTCCGGATCCTTACTGGTATTGTCCGCCAGTTTGCCGGGCAAGTTAGAGATTTCCAAGCCACTCTTTTTGCGGGTGACTTCACGGGCGCGTTTGGCAGCGAGACGGGCTTTGCTGGCAAGCATGGCTTTATCAATGATCAACTTGCCATCAGCCGGGTGTTCCATCAGAAACTTGTTAAAATGATCGGAAAATGTCCGGTCCACGACCGTCCGCGCATCCGAGTTGCCCAACTTAGTCTTGGTCTGCCCTTCAAACTGCGGATCAGGGTGTTTGACCGAGACAACTGCCGTTAATCCTTCGCGAACATCGTCGCCGCTAAGTGGATCATCGCTGTCCTTCAGTGCTCCGGAACGTCGGGCATAATCGTTGATGACGCGGGTCAGCGCCGTTTTAAACCCGGTTTCATGCGTCCCGCCTTCATACGTGTGAATATTATTGGCAAACGTCAGCAAGGTGCTGTGATAGTCGTTGGTGTATTGCAACGCCACTTCTACCGTGATGCCCTTATCCTGACCTTCCACATAAATTGGTTCTTGCAGCAGGTTTTCCTTTTTCTCCGTCAAAAAGTCGACGTAGGATTTCAGTCCGCCTTCATAGTGAAAGACCAGCTTCTCATGGGTAGCCGCGCGCTTATCGGTAAATGTCAGCTTGAGGCCCTTGTTCAGGAACGCGAGCTCGCGAATCCGCGTGGTCAGCACTTTATCATCAAACGTCGTTGTTTCGGTGAAAATATCCGGATCTGGCAGGAAATGAACTTTGGTCCCGTGTTCATGTTCCGGCGCAGTGCCGATCACCTTCATCGGGGTATTAACTTTACCGCGAACAAAATCAATGTAATACCGCTTGCCGCCGCGACTAACCGTCACGTCCAGATTCGTCGACAAGGCGTTGACAACAGAAGCGCCGACACCGTGCAACCCGCCGGACACCTTATACCCGCCACCGCCGAATTTACCGCCGGCATGCAACACCGTATAAACAGTCTCCAGTGCCGGTCGACCAGTTTTCGCCTGGATATCCACCGGAATCCCGCGACCATTATCTGTCACGGTGACACTATTATCCGGATTGACTTCGACTTCGATTTGAGTCGCAAACCCAGCCAACGCTTCATCAATCCCGTTATCGATAATTTCCCAAACCAAATGATGCAGGCCTTGGCTGCTTGTGGAGCCAATATACATCCCTGGCCGCTTCCGAACCGCTTCCAGACCTGAAAGCACTTGAATTTGGCTGGCATCATATTCTGCTGCCAGCTCTTCTTTCTTCTCTTCGGCCGATTCTTTCTTGTCCGTCACTGGTTATCCTCCTTAAAAACACGTTTCCCGATACAGCAAACCTACGCTTGTTTAGACAAAACCCCATCCTGCACCCGGAAAATGGCTGGTGCCGTGATGATTTCTTTTTGAATGCCATCCAGACTGGTGGTCGTCAGAAACGTCTGGACTTTGCTCTGGATGGCTTTAAGCAAGTGCGTCTGGCGCATCGCATCAAGTTCAGACAAAACGTCGTCCAGCAACAAAACCGGATACTCGCCAGTCTGATCTTTCATTAAATCGATTTCTGCCAGTTTGACCGCCAAAGCCGTGGTGCGCTGCTGTCCCTGACTGCCAAAATCGGCAACATTCTTGTCATTCACAATGAAGGCAACATCATCGCGGTGCGGCCCGACTAGGCTGGTTCCCTGTTCGATTTCGCGTGCCTGCTGTTTTGCAAACAACGCACCCAACGCCGCATAAGCCGCTTCACTATTTTGTTGCGCCTCCGCATCAACCTGTGTCTGATACGAAAAGCGCAACGTTTCGCGTCCTTTGGTAATATCCTGCTGAATCGCCGCAGCATAGCCCGACATGGTTTGCAATAACTTGGCACGCGCGGTGATCAACTCGGCTCCAAAGGCAGCTAACGAATCCGTCAATACATCCAGATACACAAGATCTTTGGCCTGATGGTATTTCAGCTGCTTCAAGTAGGCGTTGCGCTGCTTGAGGAACGTTTTGTATTGGCTCAGGTTATAGAGATATTTCGAGCTCATCTGGCCAAACTCCATGTCGATAAAGCGACGCCGGCCAGCCGGGCTTCCCTTAACGATCGCCAAGTCCTCAGGGGCAAACAAAATGACATTGAAATGTCCTAAGTATTGCGACAGTTTCGATTGTTCGATCCGATCAATTCGGGCCCGTTTGCCTTGATGACTGATGACAAGCTCCAACTGATGGGTGCCGCTCTGCCGCGAAATCCGCCCGGAAACCCGCGCAAAATCGCTGCCAAACCGAATTAAATCTTTGTCACTATTGGTTCGGTGGCTGCGGGCCAATGCCAAGACGTAAATCGCTTCAAGCAAGTTGGTCTTGCCTTGCGCATTCTCGCCTATCAGGACATTGATTTCCGGAGAAAAATCCGTATCGACAGTGGCATAATTGCGATAATCCTTTAACGTCAAATGATCCAGCTTCATGCGCTCACGATCACATAAGTCTGACCGGCAACTTCAATCTGATCATCCGGATATAATTTCCGGCCACGACGGTCTTCGGCTTCACCGTTAACGGTTACCGGATTCTCGCCTAGATACCACTTAGCCGCACCACCGCTATCAATGAGACCGGCTTCTTTCAGAAACTGACCCAATGTCAAAAATGCGGTCGTGATTTTGATGGTTGTCATCGTCGTCGCCCTCCAATCCGAAAAGTACCGGAAAATCGCATCAAATCGCGCTTTGCCGCAGATGAACACATAACAATTATACCCTTTTGTACATTAAAAAACAATTCTAAACGGGCATTTAAGCGGCTCTGAGCCAATTTGACACTAGCACGCCCCCCTAGACTAAAAACCCTTAAAAAGCCCAAAAACAGCCAAATTTTCAATTCTACCGTTTTTAGTCTAGCCTAAAGCCGTTTTTAAGGATACTTAGTTATGGAGGGCTTGTTTATAAATGACGTAATGGCGGTGAACTTTGCTGAAAAAAAGAGGATGAACCATAATTTTGTACGAACGTTCACAGATTAGTAAATTCCGAACGATTAAAAAATTTTAGGCAATAAGTTTCTTGCCGTGCCAAACTCCGCAATCTCCGGCCAGAGGGAGCTGGAACGCTGTGGGCACGACTTTGAACCCGCAAAAACCGCGGTTTCAAAGCTCGGCCTTGGCCTAAAACGGGAAAACCACCCGTTTAAGGCCAATTTCACAGCTGAGCCCCCTCTGGCCTACGATTGCTCCGCCTTGGCACTCATATCTAAAACAATTCCACCGGACTACCTCAGGAAAATAAAAAAACGAACATACACTCTAATCACTACAGAGTATGTTCGTCCTTTATTGTGGCTATGAATTATGACTCAGCCTCTTTATGCTCGGTATTTATAGTTGCTCCATCGCGCTTTAGAACGTCCGCACCGGCGTAATGAGTTGGATGAACTTTTCCTTGTCTTCCGTTGGGACCAAGGTGAATGGGCGCAACGGGGCGGTGAAGTCAACTTCGATGGCGGTTTGGCCAAAGCCTTGGAGCGCGTCCTTCATGTAGTCAGGATTGAAGGAGATTTCGAGATCCTCGCCGGTCAACTTGTTAAAGGTGAGGACTTCTTCGACATTCCCGACATCAGGCGAATTGCCGTAAATCGTGGCTTTTTGATCTGCAATGTTGAGTACTAACCGAACCACATTATTGCTGCTTGCGTGACTCAGCAAGCTGGCACGCTGAATGGATGCTAACAGGACCGGCGCATCGAATTCGACTTGCGTATTGCTCGACGTTGGAATCAGGCGGCTCGTATCCGGGTAATTGCCTTCAAGCAACCGGGAATAAAAGGCGGTTTGACCAAAAACAAACAAAACCTGATTTTCGGCAATCCGGATTTCGATTTTTTCGACATCCTCGCTCAGCATCCGACTCAATTCGGTGAGGCTCTTACCGGGAATAATGATGTCGTAATTGGTGGTACTTGCACTCGGCAATGTCAGGGTTCGTTGCGCTAACCGATGCGAATCAGTCGCAACAGCCACCAACTGATCGCCCATAATCGTGAAATGCACACCCGTCAAAATCGGTCGACTTTCTTGATTAGAAACGGCGATAACTGTTTGATTGATCAACTGGCGCAGCACTTCAGCTGGGACGGTCAACGCTTCATCAGCGGTAATTTCCGGTAACCGGGGATAGTTATTAGCGTCCAAGCCGTTAATCGTAAATTCGGAAGCACCAGAGGTAATGACGGTTTGGAAATTATCTTTGACTTCCAAGGTCATTTTGTCTTCCGGCAACCGTTTGACGATTTCACTAAAGAAACGTGCAGGCAACACGATTTCTCCGGTGCTGTCGATTTGAAGATCGTTGTTCTCATCAGCAATATTGATACGTGATTCGATCGAAATATCGGCATCACTACCGGTGAGCACCAGCCCCGTATCAGTGAGGACGATTTTTAAACCAGTCAGGATCGGAATCGTGGTTTTGGTTGAAATAGCCCGGGCAACGTCATTCAAGGTTTTCAAGAATGTGGATCGGGTAATCGTAAATTTCATAAGAGCCTCCCGTACGTTTATTTATATATATAATATAAAGCTTTTTAAGTAATAGTAATAGGCCGTGTTCAAACTGTGGAAAACTTTGAGAAACAACAGCCGGAAAAGTTATGCACCTGTGGATAAGTGTAAGGGACAAACTTGGCGGGTTTTCGCAGTTGTCCACAAGTGGCTTATCCGCGATTTTTAAGAATATTTCGCAGTTCGACGACTTGGGCTTTAAGATCTTCATTCGTCGTCATTGCGGACATAATTTTTTCGTGCGCGTGGATGACCGTGGTGTGATCTTTACCGCCAATTTCTTGACCGATCTTCGGCAGACTATTGTCGGTCATTTCTCGCGCCAGATACATCGCGATCTGGCGGGGAATCACAATTTGCTTGACCCGTTTCTTACCTTTTAGATCCTGCACGGTGACCTGAAAATACTTGGCGACAGCGTCCAATATCTGCGCAATGGTCAGTTGCCCGCTGCGATCATCGAGTTTGAGCGCCTTTAACGCATCGGCGGCCAGGCTGGTCGTGATATCTTCATTTTTCATAGTAGAAAAAGCCTGGACACGCACCAAAGCCCCTTCCAAATCACGGACGTTACTTTCGATTTGGCCGGCAATGTAGGAAAGCGTGTCATCGGGAATGCTGAGATCTTCGGCATCGGCTTTGTTACGCAAGATGGCAATACGGGTTTCAAGATCAGGCGGTGTCACGTCGACGGACAAGCCTTTGTTAAACCGCGACACCAGCCGTTCCTGCAGCTTAGGAATTTCGTTTGGCAGGCGATCGCTGGTGAGCACGATCTGCTTCATATTTTCGTACAGCGTATTGAACGTATGGAAGAATTCTTCCTGCGTAGCTTCTTTGTCGCCAAAAAACTGAATATCATCAACCAACAACAGGTCAACATTGCGATACTCCTGACGAAATTGCTCCTGCTGCTTGGTTTGAATCGAGTTAATGAAGTCGTTGGCAAAATTCTCGCTGGTGACATATTTAATGTTAGCTGCTGGATTATTTTCCAACACCAGGTTACCGATAGCCTGCATCAAGTGTGTCTTGCCCAAACCGACGCCACCATAAATAAACAGCGGATTATACGTCGTGCCGGGAGCTTCGGCAACCGCTAACGCCGCGGCATGCGCCATTTGGTTGCCTTTGCCGATCACGAACCGGTCAAACGTGTACTTCGGATTGAGATGCGTTTTCGCCTTAAAAGTCAGTTGTTGATCATCGTCATCGGTAGTTGGCTGTTGCTGATGCGTCGTGACCGGCTGTAACTCGTCTTTAGTCATGATCACCGGATCGACTTCCAGCTGCGCAAACTCGTAGACCCCTTCCACGACTTTGGTGACCAGATTTTTCTCCCAGTAAGCCTTATGCAACGATGCCGGAACTTCGATTTCGAGTTTATCTTTGGTTAATTTGACGGGTTTGGCTGTTTGAATCCATGTGCTGTAGCCGACTGGGGTCAACTCTTCACGGAATTTATCATTCAGGTAAGCCCAAAGCTCCTCTAAATTGGGCAT